>NZ_JAXHCI010000002.1:555000-3025035 GCF_042466455.1 Loktanella sp. R86503 | reverse complement strand
CAAGAAATCCTACTCAATCGCGAAATGGCCTCCCTCGGGAGGCCTTTTGCGTTTGGCACGCCCCCTGCATGCAGAAAACACAGCCGCGCCGAGCTACACCTAGTGACCTGCCCCCCGCGAAATCCCTCAGTCTAATGTAGAGTCTGCCCAACCCTGAAGGAGCAGACGACATGAGGAAAAGCCGTTTCACCGAAGCGCAGATTATCGGGATGATCAAAGAGCAGGAGGCTGGTTTGCCGACGGCGGAGCTGTGTCGGAAGCACGGCCTGAGCCCTGCGACGTTCTACAAACTGAAAGCCAAGTATGGCGGGATGGACCTGTCCGATGCCAAGCGGCTGAAGCAGCTTGAGGATGAGAACGCGAAGCTGAAGCGCTTGGTGGCAGATGTCATGCTGGACAATGTTGTGCTGAAGGATCTCTTGGGAAAGCCCTGACGACGCCGATGCAACGGCGGGACGCAGTGCTGCGCGCGATGCGGGATCATCCGATCTCTCAACGCCGGGTCTGCGTCTTGATCGGTGTCGATCCGAAGACCGTGCGGCGCGAGAGGCCGCCCGACAACCCGGAGATCCGTCTCGAAATGAACAAGATTGCTGAAAAGCGGCGCCGGTTCGGCTACCGGCGTATTGGCGTTCTGCTGGAGCGCGTGGGCATGATCATGAACGAAAAGAAGCTTTACCGGATTTACCGGGAAGAGGGCCTGTCAGTGCGCCGCCGCAGAGGCCGGAAACGGGCGCGAGGCAGCCGCACACCGATCCAGTGCCGTCTCGGCCGAACCAGCGTTGGTCGCTGGACTTCTTTCCGACACCTTCGGGGCTTGCCGGAAGTTCCGCATTCTGGCGGTGAATGACGATTGTTGCCGCGAAAACCTATGCTTGGTTCCTGACACCAGCATCTCCGGTGCCAGGGTCGCACGTGAGTTGGATGCTCTGGTCCGGGTCTATGGAAAACCCGCCTGCATCGTTTCTGACAACGGAACGGAGTTCATCAGCAAAGCGATCTTGAAATGGGCGAACGACAACAAGGTCGAGTGGCATTACATCGACCCGGGCAAGCCGCAGCAGAACGCCTACATCGAGTCATTCAACGGCAGCTTGCGCGACGAATGCCTCAACGAGGAAATCTTCGACAGCTTGGCCGACGCCCGCCGAACGCTGGCCCTCTGGCGCTACGATTACAATAACGTCAGGCCGCATTCATCGCTCTGCAACAAGACCCCCGCAGAAGCGCGCCGAGCGCTTGAGCTACTTGATGGCATCGCGCCCGGCGCGCTTGCCACACCCGAAACCGACGACTATCAAACCCAAGGACTCTCGTTATGACTGAGGGACGACCTGGGGGCAGGTCACTAGCACTAAAGGTTTAACCCAAAGACCCTACGCAAAGCTGGTGGGAACTTCGGGCACAGATCCTTGAATATCCGCTCTGCGCGCGGCTTTATCGCAGGAACAATTTTTTAGTGGCTTAGATAACCGGGCCATTTGGAATGTCAGCCAGACTGCGACGGCTACTCAGCTCTCTTTTAATTCGACCAGCGCGCCTTTTGCGCCGATGACCTGGGCCGCCACACGTGAGGCCGCGAGGATGCGATCCTCCATCGGCATTTCCCGATCCAAGCCTGCGAAAAAGCCGGCATTAAAGCTGTCGCCGGCAGAGGTTGTGTCTACGATATGGGGGACCGGGGGCGGCGTGACGGTGCTGGACTGACCTGCGTGCCAGTATAGGACCTGTCCGGCACCATTCTTGACCACAACCGTTGTCGCGCCCGCGGTGCGGTAACGGTCGAGGGTGTCTTGAATGGTCGCATCTCCGAAATATGCGGCTTCGTCGTCAAAAGAGGGCAGAACGATATCACAAGCTTGGGCAAACCGCATAACGGTCAATGTCATCTGTTTTTCGTTCGCCCAAAGGCGCGGGCGAAGGTTTGAATCGAAAGCGACGGTTTTGCCGTGGCGACGGGCTGATTGGATCGCGTCAAGCAGGGCATCGCGGCCGGCAGGGTCGAGGATGGCGATCGTGATCCCGGAAAGATAGATCAGGTCCGCCGCCCCCATGGCTTGCGCCAGAGCCTGCGTATCATCAGCCAGCTGCCTTGCCGCAGATTGGGACCGCCAATAAGAAAAGCTGCGTTCGCCTTGATCCAGCGAAATCATGTAAAGACCGACTGTACGGGTCTTGGACGGCACGACATGAGAGACGTCGATGCCCGCGTCTGTCATCTTTTTCAACATCGCGTCCGATACGGCATCCGTGCCGACCTTGGTAAAGTACTGTGTGGCGATATCGGGCCGCAGGGCGCGCATGTACCAAGCCGTGTTAAAGGTATCACCGGCAAAACCCATCTGGAACGCCCCGGGTGCATCGCCGGGTGCCATTTCGACCATGCATTCACCGATCGAAAGAAAGCGGAGCGCTGTGGAGGGGGCGGTTGGGGACAGGATGGGCGTGGAGGTCATGTTGCAGCCTTCGCATGTTAGACTAGTATACCATTGCAACCCGGCGGATTGGTTGCAAGATTAACGATAAGTCTTGCCTGCAACTTCTGCACCAGATCAAGGATCTGCATTGCGCATGAAAGGCGGGCAAGGGCGGGCATATCACAGGAGGCAAATGATATGAGTGAATTTCCGGTCGTCAGTACTGGCGAGCATGTAACGCGGCAGGTGCTGGCCGATCATCCTGATCTGATGGTTGTCGCCTTTCGGTTCGACGCCAAAGGCGCAGAGGGCGCGCTGCACAATCATCCGCATGTGCAATCGACCTTTGTCAAAGAAGGGCGGTTTCGCTTTACGGTTGACGGCGTAGAGACCGAAGTGGGTCCAGGCGACAGCTTTGTTGTAGCATCAAATGTGGTGCATGGTTGCGTCTGCCTAGAACCGGGATTGTTGGTGGATTGCTTTACGCCGCGGCGCGACGACTTTTTATAAGCGGAAAAAGGCGGGCCAGATCATGGCCCGCCTTTGAACGACTGCAGCAATTAGCTGAACAGCATGCCACCGTTGATGTCGACGTTTGCGCCCGTGATGAACGCGCTGTCGTCGCAGGCCAGGAACAACACCAGATTTGCGATATCGACGGGCATGCCCTGACGCTTTACCGGGGATGCGTTTTCGACAAAGGTGCGGACCTCTGGCTTGGTGTGGACGTTGTGGAAGTCCGTATCGATCATGCCAGGGCAAAGCGCGTTGACGCGAATGTTTGGGCCAAGCTCTTTTGCAAGGCCGCGAGTCATCGTCATGACCGCACCTTTGGACGCTGCATAGGCAACCGAACCCGGGCCACCGCCGTCACGGCCAGCTTGGCTGGCCAAGTTGACGATTGTGCCGGATTCCATGTGTTCCAGGCATGCTTTGACCATCAGGAATGTGCTAGTCAGGTTCAGATCCATGACCGCATTCCAATGCTCTAACGACATCTCGGAGATTTTCTTGCGTGCGATCAGGCCGCCGGTGTTGTTAACCAGAATGTCGACGCTGCCGAAATCTGCGACAGCTTTGCCCACCAGCGCATCAACGCCTTCTTGGGTGTTCAGGTCGCCCTGCAGGGCAAAGGCCTTGCCGCCGGCTGCCGTGATTTCAGCCACGGCGCTGTCTGCACCTTCGCTGCTGGAAAAGTAGTTGATGGCGACGTTTGCGCCTTCTTCTGCCAAGCGAATTGCGCAGGCGCGGCCGATGTCGCGGCCGCCGCCCGTGATGATCGCTGTTTTACCTTGAAGTTTCATGTGTCTTCCTTCCTGTTTTTTGGTCAAGCCGGCAATGTGCCGACGTCGAATGTTTTGGGCACAATGACGCGGAAAGAGCGGTCATCGGCATCGGTGAAGTACAGGTCGCAGTCGTAGCCCTGATCGTCCAAGAAGCTGAAGATCCGGCGCGGCGCGGCTGTAGGATAGGGCACCAGCAAGGTTGCGATGCGATGGCGGATGGCCTTCGGGAATGTCGCCTTCAGACAGGTGCTGACGGGCAGCCCCGCGATCTCTGACGGGTCAACATCGGGAAAGCCGGTTTGCTGGGTCAGGGTCGGCACGCCGGCCTCTGACCACAGGAACTGGCCGTAAAAGCCAGCATTCTCGCCTGTGTAGCGGAATGTGGTGTCGCCCAGCGTCATGGGGGCATTGGCGTGCAACAGAAAATCAACCTCGACCGGTTCATCAGCATCGATGGAATCGACGATGACGAAGTATTCGTTGTTCACGAAATAGACGTCGCGCAGCACAGAGGTAATTTCAGGCGACAGTGTCTGATAGGCCGCTGTGGCGTCGCCCTGTATATAGATGTGATCGCCGCGGTCTTCGGCGATATTGATCTTGCCGGTGGACTGCATCGCAAGCGATTTGTCCTTGCCCGCATACTGACCCTTGCCGTTGACCAGAATGGCGTTCTTGGACACCGTCTGGCGGCGCCAGTTCTGGTGCATGGTGCTGTTAAAGGCGACGTAGTAGCCGGACTGGATCGCAAGATCTTCGCCAAACCCTGCCAGACAGAACGCATTCTGGTCGCCATGGCTGTGACTGATCGAGCCATAGGGCGAGGATTTCATCACGAACTGGATATGGTTTTCCGGCTCTTGCATCCGGTGCTGGATCGCGACCCAACCGATGCCTTTGAACCAGCGGAACTGGTCGTCATCCGCAGGGGGGACGGCATCGATGATCGGGAAATCCGTGCGATAGGCAAGTTCGTCAAAGTTGAAGTCCCACCAGCCCCAGTTATAGAACATCTGTTCCGTGCCTGGGTTGGTGCGTTTGATTTCGTCGTAATACCACTGATAGGCACCGTTGCCGGTGACGCCGGCGTATTGGCGCAGGTTATAGCCGATCTTGACCGCGGGCAGATCGCCCATGGTGCTGTCATCGCCAAAGGTGGCGCGGCGGGTATCGGGTGCCTTGGTGTAAAGCGGGAAATCGCCGGTGCGTTGAAAGAACGGGCGGTCATAAAGGTTGATGCCTGTGTACCCTTTCAGCAGGTTCGCAGCGTCGATCAGATAGGCCATGCCGGTCATCCAATAGTGCGGACCTTCAGCCCAGCCGCCGTCCTTGTCACCCCAAGGCGAATAGACGGTGAACAGGAATTCAATGGAATAGTTCAGCCAGTCTTCGGCCTCTGGTGCGTCGTCAAGCAGGGCGATGGATGCCGGGATCAGCACGGCAGACACGGCACGCACAGCGTGACTGTCAAAGGGGAACAGGTGAATATTCGCGTGCTTGATGATGTGGTCTGCGGTTTCGCGGGTGCGGGCCAGCAGGGCAGTGCGCACGGTCGTGCGCTCTTCTTCGGTCAGCTGGTCGTAAAGCCAGTCATAACCCCAAGCGAGGGCAACGTTCACGCGGAACGCCCATTCGTCGGTATAGCTGCGCGACGTCGTGCCGGCCGGATTCCAGGCCGCGGCAGACAGCAGCCAGTCCTTGGCACGGGCCAGCATGTCGGCGTCGCGGGTGACCTGTCCGCCGATGGCCAGATGGCGGATCGCGTAAAGCAGTTCCTGACAGTCGATATAGGTCTGGCGCCAGATCGGCGCGGTGCGCTTATGATCCGGATAGCCCGCAGGTTCGGGCATGATGTCCCGGTCCATCCACGGCAGAACGGATTTTTCAAAGAAGGTGGACCATGTGCAATGATCGGCGTCAGCCGCAACGTCGCTGCGGAATTGGTCAAGCCGGTCCGGCGTCAGCCACAGGCGCGGGTGACTGCGGTTTGCCATGGCAAAGCGTGTCTTGCGGCTGGCCAGCGGCGTTTCGGGCAGGTCTGCCGCGACGGTAAAGCTGCGATCGGTGCTCCATGCGGTGACGGCTTGGCCCGCGTCGTCACAGACAGCGTAGGACCAGACGTAATCGCCGGCGGGCAACACGGTATCAGGCGTGAAAAAGTTCAGCGCGATGCCGGAAAAGGTATGGGTCGATTTCGCCGGATAGGACGGGTCGGTCGACATACGCAGCACGTATTGTGCCTCGTCCTCGATCACTGGAAGCCATGTGAAACGCGGCGGGTTTTCTGCCACGGCAAAGCCGTCGGCTGGCCCGTATTGAATGGTCAGACGTCCAGTCTTGGGCTCGTCCAGCATGGGTGTCGTGCGAGGAGGCATCGGAGTGCTTTCTGATCGGATCAAAGGATAAAGTTGAAGTGCGGCCACCGGGGCGGCCGCACCTCTGCTCGGGAGGAACTGTTACTGATACTGACGTGCGTAGGCAGAGTTCATGACTTCGATGACCTGCGGGTAACCCATCTTGTCGAGGGTGGCTGCGTAGTCATCCCATTCGGCCTGCACGTCGCCGGAACCAAGGATCCAGGCTTGCTGGCGTTCCAGCATATAGGTGCGGATCGACGGCCAGTACTTGTCGTAGATTTCCTGCTCTTCCTTGTCGAAGGCCACACCAAGGAACTGCGGGATCAGCAGGTCGTTTTCCTCGTACATGGCGATGCCTTCCAGTGCCTCAGGAGAGGTCCACTGGATTTCATAGCGGTAGTCCTGATAGAAACCGCGCTGGATCTGGGCACCTTCCAGATACATCTGGCTGTTTACAGCCACGTCGCTGTTCAGCACTTCGGGTTTAAAGGTCGGCTCACCATCGACCATATCCCATGTTTTACCTTCGACGCCGAAGTTCGCCAGATTGCGGCCTTCTTCGGTGAAGAAAAAGTCAAAGTACTTGATCGTCTCGACGGGGTGTTCGTTCATGAAGCTGATGGCCCAGCCGTCGGGTTTGATCGGAATGCGGCGATGCTCTTCCATGCGGACGCCGGCCTTGGACGCCGGGGGCAGAAAGGGGATGAAGTTGAAGCCTTCAACCTTGTCTGCCAGCGCGGAGTTGTAACCAGAGGTGGATGCGAACCAGTCATGAGTCGAGCCGCCCAAGTTTTCCGACAGCAGATAATCGCGCGAGGACGAACCGCGGGTAAAGATTTCGGGGTCAATCAGACCTTCGGCATACCACTTTGCGATTTCGGCCAGACCATCACGGTAGGCTTCCTGCGCATAGGGGTGAACGATACCGCCAGCATCATCGACATAGAAGTCGTGGTAGGTATCAGAGCCGGAAGAACGGGCATCGAACAGAGTCAGCAGGCGGTTCACCTCTTCCCACTGGCGCGAGAAGAAGGGGATTTCGTCCTTCTTGCCGTTGCCGTTCGGATCGCCGTCACGGAAGGCAACCAGCACGTCGTAGTATTCGTCGACGGTCTGCGGCTGTTCCAGACCCAGCGCGTCCAGCCAATCCTGGCGGATGTACCAAGCGCGGGCAAATTCACCATCGGGCAGATAGGGGATGTAGTAATAGTTGCCGTCGTAGGCGGAAATCGCCTGCTGCAGCTCCGGGTGCTCGTCCCAGAACTTTTGGATGTTGGGCGCGTGTTCCTTCACCAGATCGTTCAGCGGAACGAATGCGCCTTCTGGGCCGTACTGGTTCACGGGCTGCTGGATCAGGTGGCCGCCGACGATGTCGGGCAGCTTGCCCTGCGCCAGCAGCAGGTTCATCGCTTCGGCGCTTTCGGTAGAGTTGGCACCGGCGGTCGCATCCTTCAGGTGGATGTTGGTCATCGCGCGCGCGGCTTCTTCGACCGGATAGATCTTGGATGCATCGCCGCCCACGCCGTAGCCTTGTGCGCGGGGCCAGTGCATGTGGATCGTCAATTCCAGCGGCTCGTCAACGATTTGCAGATGGCTTTCCGCAAACGCGGGCGCGGTCATCGCCGTAGTCATCAGGATCGCCGAAGTCAGTGTAAGATGTCGCATTTGGTTTCCTCCCTAGATGCGGTCGTTCGTTATTCTTTCACCCCTCCCAGAAGGATGCCTTTGTTGAAGTATTTCTGCAGGAACGGGTAGATCAGCAGGATCGGGATGATCGAACAGACGATGATCGCCGCGCTGACCGTTTCAAAGGAATAGGCCGCGTTGATCAGGGTGCTGGCGAATTCTTCGTCGTCAGACAGTTCCATGATGACGTGGCGCAGATAGACCTGCAGTGGGATCTTGCTTTCGTCTTGCAGCAGGATCATCGCCCAGAAGAACCCGTTCCAGCGCGATACGATGCAGAACAGTGCAACGGTCGCGATGGCCGGTTTCGACAAAGGCATGTAGACCTTCCACAAAACCTGAAATTCATTGGCACCGTCCATGCGGGCGGCCTCTTCGAAGGACTGGGGGATGCCTTCGAAAAAGTTGCGCAGCAGGATGATATTAAAGCCGCTGACCGCAAAACCGATGATGATACCAAAGTAGCTGTCCAGCAGGTTCAGATCCCGCATGTTCAGGAAGAACGGGATCATCCCGGCGTGGAACCACATGGTGAAGGCCACCATCAGGTTCCAGAAACGGCGCCCGTAAAGCTGGGGCCGGGACAGGGCGTAGGCACCTGGAATGATGAACGCAAGGCTCATCAGCGTGCCGCCAATAGTGTAGATGAATGTGTTCTTGTACGAAATCCAGAACATCGGCTCTGACAACACGCGGCTGTACGCCTCTAGCGTAAAGCCCACCGGGGTCAGAAGCACGTTGCCAGCGCGTGCCTCGAAGCCGGAGCTCATGGAGAGGGATGCGATGTAGATGAACGGATAGAGCGCCGAGATGGTGAACATGCCAATCAGCACCATGTTCAGGATCACGAAGGCTTTGTCGCCGCGCGAGTAGAGGTTCATTTTAGCCATGATTTCTATCCCCTACCAAAGCGATGTGCGCGAATAGCGCTTGGATACAGTGTTCGCGGTCATCACCAGAACGAATGCGACGACGGCGTTGAATAGACCCGCAGCGGCGGCAAGATCGTACTGCCCGCCCTGCAAACCTTGCCGATAGATGAAGGTGTTCACGACATCGGCGGTGGAGTAGGTGGCCGGCTGGTACAGCAGGATGATCATCTCGAACGACACTTCGAGCATGTTGCCGATGCGGATGATCAGCATGATGATGATCGTCGGCATGATCGACGGAACGGTAATTTTCCACATCATCTGCCAGCGCGACGCGCCGTCGACGACTGCGCTTTCGTAAAGCGTTGGCGACACGCCAGCGATGGCGGCCAGATAGACGATCGATTGGAAACCGGCCTCTTGCCAGATCGTGGTGCCGACGAAAATCGGGCGGAACCATTCGGCCTTGGTCAGGAAGTAGATGGGATCGGCGCCGAACCATTCCAGAATGGTGTTCACGATACCGGCGGACGGGGAAAACGCGGTAATGACGATACCGGCGATGATCACCGAAGAGATGAAGTGCGGCAGATAGACGATGGTCTGCGCGGTCTTCTTAAAGGTCTGGTTCAGCACTTCGTTAAACATCAGCGCCAGCAGGATTGGCACAGGAAAGCCAAAGGCAAGGCTAAGAAGGCTGATATAAACCGTGTTTTTCAGCGCGCGAATAAACTGTTCGCTGCCAAACAGGGTATGGAAATGTTCAAGCCCGATCCACGGGCTGTTCGCCACACCGCGAAAGATACTGTAATCCTTGAACGCGATCTGCAGGCCATACATTGGCGTATACAGAAACACTAACAGCCAGATAATTGTCGGGGCCAGCAGCAGATAAAGCTGCCATTCGCGGCGCATGTGATCGCCGACTTTCTGTATCCGGCTGGGGTGGCGGTAACGCTGGGCTTCTTTGGCTTCGGCGACGAGTTTCTCTGTCGATCCGCCAGTATGATCCTCTTGCATGGTCATGCGGCACGCGTCTGGCCGGACAGGGCCACCCCGGTTTTGCCGTCGAAGACCTTGATCAGCTCTGGCGCGACGGTAAAGCCGTTGACGGCATTCAGTCGGCCAAGATTGCCAAGGGTTTCCGTGCGGATGACGAAGGGCGCAACGCCAAGGGTCATGTGCAGCAATGCCTCTGACCCCAGCGTTTCGACCAGTTCTAGTTCGCACTGGACTGCGCCGGGCTGCTTTTCGGTCACGATTGCCGCGTATTCAGGGCGAACGCCGACGATGACTTCGCGCCCGACGGCATTTTGCAGATCTGCCAGCGGTGCAAGCGCAAGTGTCTGATCGCCGAATTTCGCTACCGGGCCGGTGTCGCCGGCGGCGATGGTCGCCTTGATCTGGTTCATCGGCGGGGCACCAAGGAAGCCTGCAACGAAAGCGTTGGCCGGGTTCAGGAACAGTTCCATCGGGGTGCCGATCTGTTCGATACGGCCGTCGTGCATCACGACAATCTTGTCGGCCAGCGTCATCGCCTCGACCTGGTCGTGGGTAACGTAGATGCTGGTCACGCCAAGACGCTTGTGCAGACGTTTGATTTCAGCCCGCATCTGGGTGCGCAGTTTTGCGTCAAGGTTCGACAGGGGTTCGTCGAACAGGAATACTTTCGGGCGGCGCACAATCGCGCGGCCCATGGCAACCCGCTGGCGCTGACCGCCGGACAGATCAGCCGGGCGGCGTTCCAGATAGTCGGTCAGGCCAAGAATACCGCTGACTTCCTTGACGGCAGAAGCGATGTGATCCTTGCTTTCCTTGCGGATTTTCAAACCGAAAGCGATGTTGTCGGCCACGTTGAGGTGCGGGTAAAGCGCGTAGTTCTGGAACACCATGGCCACATCGCGATCCTTGGGGGCCGTGCGGTTCATGATGCGACCGTCGATGGTCAACTCTCCGCCAGAAATTTCCTCTAGCCCGGCGATCATCCGCAAAGTGGTCGATTTACCGCAACCCGACGGGCCAACGAGCACCACAAATTCTTTTTCAGCGACATCCAGATCGATCCCGTGAACGACCTCGACCGCGCCATATTTCTTTACGATGCCCTTTAGCTGCACGCCTGACATGAAATCTCCCCCACAAACGCAATCCACAGCGCGATGCGCCGTTTCCTCCTACCGGCACGAATCCTGTAAACCCTGCTGGTTTATCTGGTATACTAGTAAACGATCTGGCATACTAGAATTAATTGAAGAGGAATGGCCGAAAACTTCAGGCATCAGCGATGACCCGCCGATGTAACTGATTGTTTTGTGGCTGCTTATTTCTATCGCACGGCGATGGAATACCATGAAAGACGAAATATGATCCCCGAGTGTACGCTTTGGCATGATTGCCCAATTGCGTGTCTGCACAGGCTTAGGTTGTGCGCCAAGCGGAATGCATTAATCACTTGTAAAGATTGCAGAACATGACCGAAGCCGCCAAAGCCGCGCCTATTCCGACAACATGGAATATATTTCAACTGGCCTGGCCGCTGACGCTAAAGGCGATGATGCTGCACGGCATCGTGGTGACGGATTCCCTGCTGGTTGCGGCGCTGGGTGAAGAATCGCTTGCCGCCATGGGGCTGGCGGCTGCGATCGGGACGTTGCTTTTAGGCATCCTGCTCGCCTTTTCCAACGCGACGCAAATCCGGGTCGCGGTCGCGTTCGGTGCCAACCATCCTGTCGATCTGAAATCGGGGTTTTATTGCGGATTGGCCATCAACCTTTGCGTTGCCCTGATTGGTATCATTGGTGTCTATCTGTTTGTTGGCGGCATCGTGGAGGGGCTGGCGCATACCCCTGACATCGCCGCACAGGCCCAGCGTTACTTGGGCGTGTTCATGTTTGTCGTGCTGAGTGAAGCTGTCTGTCAGTGCCTGTCGGGTCATTTCGACGGCAGCGGGCAGACGCGGGTGCCGTTCTATAGCTATCTGATCGCGGTTCCGGCGAATGTTTTGTGCAGTGTCGTGCTGATTTACGGTCTGTTCGGTCTACCACAAATGGGGCTGACCGGCGCGGCCGTGGGCAGTGCGGTATCGTCTGTCTTGCGCGCTGTCTTTCTGGGCACCGTGTTTTATCGCCAGAATCGCTGGTATCGTGATGTGACAGGGTGGCGGCAAGGGTCGTTCTGGACCGCTACTAAGCGGCATCTGATATTTGCGCTGCCCATCGCCGCGACATTCGGCAGCAGCACAGTGGCCAATAGTGCCGCGGCGCTGATCTATGCGAAAATGAGCGTGAATCAGTTTGCAGCTATGACCCTGATCATGCCCTGGGTGCAGATCGCGGGCACGATTGGTATCACCTGGGCGCAGGCGACCGGCATCATCGTGGCGCAATTGCTGGGAAAAGCGTACAGCAGTGCGGCGCTGGATATCTTTCTGCGCCGGGCATGGCGCATTGCCTTTGTCGCCGCGGCGTTGGTGTCTGTGACCTATCTGATCGTCTGCCTTGCATCCGGTTGGATTTATCAGGGGCTGCAGGCCGAAACGAAATCGGCCTTATTCAGCTTTTTGCCTGTCCTTCTGCTTTTGCCATTTCCCAAGGGGTCCAACGCGATCTGCGGCAATACGCTGCGGGCGGGGGGCGACACGATCTATGTGATGAACATCTTCGTCGGGGGGCAGTGGCTTGTCCGTATCCCCCTGACCGCGATCATGGTTTTATATTTCGACCTGTCGGTGACTTGGGTCTTTACCCTGTTGCTGGTTGAAGAACTGGTCAAGTTTCCGGCCTTTCATATGCGGCTTTTCAAAGGAAAATGGAAAACCGGAGAGGCAGGCGGCACCTGACGTTTCAACGCGTGCCTGCGCAAGCCTACTGTTTGCGGGAAACCGGAAAGAGGCGTTCATTATTCCTGCATATTTGTGTGACACTGCGCGGCATGAGCCGAATCCAGTCCTCACTTGCCGTCCGCTTGTTCGTCGCGATTGCGGCCACGGCTGTTGCCGTGGTTGCCATCATGGCGTTGCTCGTGGCGCTATCCATGCGCGACGGATTTGCCCGCTATCTGCTGCGAGGAGAGTTGTCCCGCTTTGACAATCTGGCCACGGCCCTGGCGCAGGATTTTACGACACCACCCGGATGGGCTGATCTGGCCGCGAACCCGGCCGCATGGGGCGATCTGGTCCGTGAATACGATATGCGCCCTGCACGGCCGGAGCCTGCATCTGCGTCTGACAAACCCGGACCGCGCCCACCCGCTGGGCCGCCCGGCATGGGCGGACTGCCTATGCTTGAACGGCTGACCTTGCTGGGGGCGGCGGGCAACTGGATTGCCGGTGCCCCAATTCAGTCCGGCATGATCGAGCGACGCACGATTTGTGCCGACGGTGATTGTGCGGTTGGTCCGGTCCTTGGGTATCTGGCGCTGCGTGCACCGCTGACAGAGGCCAGCAGCGGCGATCAGTTCTTTCTGCGCGGACAATACGCTTCGCTTGGTTTGACTGCACTCATTGCAATCGGCGTTTCTGCGCTGGCAGCCTGGTTCGTATCGCGGCAAATCCTGATCCCGATCCGGCATCTGGCGGCGGGGGCGAAAACGATGGCCGCAGGCGATTATACGGCCCGTATTCCACAGGACCGGACTGACGAATTGGGGCAGCTGGTCGGGCACTATAACGCGCTTGCCGCGACGCTGGAACGCACAGACAAGGCAGAGCGAGAGTGGATGTCGAACACCAGTCACGAATTGCAGACGCCGCTTGCGACCCTGCGGGCGCAGATCGAAGCGGTGCAGGACGGTATCCGCGTTCCGAATGCGCTGACGATGGCGGCCATGCATTCTGCCGTGTTGCGGCTGTCGCGGCTAGTGCAGGATATCAAAACGCTCTCCCACACGCGTGAAGGCGGGATGACCGCCACCATGCGCCCGGAGGATTTGTGCCACATCGTTCTGGATGTGACAGAGGTGGTGAAACCACATCTGGCGGACAAAAATCTGACCATCTCGCTTGATATGCCCAGCACCGCCCCGCTGATTTGCGACCGGATCCGCATCGGTCAGGTCATCGACAACCTGATGCAGAATGCAGCGCGATACACTAATGCGCCGGGCACCGTGCGGCTGCGGATCGTCGATGCCGGCGACGCGTTTCACCTGACTGTGGATGACACGCCGCCGGGTCCGGACCCGCAGGATATTCCGCGCCTGTTCGAACGGTTCTACCGGGCCGAATCCTCTCGCTCTCGGGCTTATGGCGGGTCCGGGCTGGGGTTGTCGGTCTGTCAGGCCATCGTGGAAAGCCACGGCGGCACCATTTCCGCCAGCCTGTCAGAGCTTGGCGGGTTGTGCGTTGCAATCATATTGCCAAAGGGCCCTGCATGACCGCGCGTATCCTCATTATCGAAGATGAAATCGCCTTGGCCGAGGTCGTCCGCGATTACCTGATTGCCGCCGGTATGCAGGTTGATACGCAGGCCGAAGGGACCGGAGCGGCTGATGCGGCGTTGGCGGGTCACTATGATCTGGTTGTGCTGGATCTGATGTTGCCGGGGGTCGACGGTCTGACGATCTGCCAGGAGGTGCGGCGCAGCAGTGATGTCCCGATCATCATGACAACCGCTAAGGTCGAGGAAATCGACCGCCTATTGGGCTTGGGGATGGGGGCGGATGATTACCTGTGCAAACCTTATTCGCCACGTGAACTGGTTGCCCGGGTGCAGGCCATCTTGCGGCGCAGTGCGGGGCGCATGTTGGGTGCGGATGCGCCGAAGGAACGCATTTTTATGGACCCGGAGCGGTGGGTTGCGACTCTTGACGGGCAGGCATTGGACCTGACGCGCCGCGAATTCATGATATTGCAGTGTCTGGCCAACCGGCCGGGCCGTGTGTTTTCCCGTAACGCCCTGCTTGAACACGCTTTTCCCGGCGATACTGACGTATTCGACCGCACAATCGATAGCCATATCCGCAATATCCGCCGCAAGGTTGCGGCCGTGAGTGCGAGTGATCCTATCCGCTCTGTCTATGGGGTCGGCTATGCCTTTGATGGCTAGGATGGTTGGTGACATCCGCTAACGCGGTTGTTGCCGATGCATCGTCAGGCCCTTTTTCACAGGCTGCACTTTGGCTGCATAATTGCTCCACTCTGGCTCCTTTGCGCGGTGGCAAACAGCTTTTGTACAAGGCGAATAATGCCATCACAGGAGCAATATGACCATGACGCAGACACGCTTGCAGCAAAGGCGCGGAAACACGTCGCAGACTTATTATGCGGTCAATGGGCGGTGGCGACCGTCCTGTGTTCTGGCTGCGATTTTTGCATTGGGGATGCTGGCTGTTATTGATGCGGGGTTATCTGCCGCGCGTGCAGACGCCCCATCGGGCGAGCCGCCAGCCGCAATCACTGATGTTTCGCCAAACGTAGAGGCGCCCCCTTGCGGCCATCACGTGGCGGCCGACGTGTGCAGCATGCCTCTGTAGTTCCGGCGCTAGGTATGATCGGGCAATGATCGCGGCATCGTGACGAGCCTGTCAGATTGGCCCGGCGCATGCGAAGTGCGCCGGGCCAGGGCGCTTAGCGCTCGGACACGGGGGTCCAAGCAAATTTTTCCATGATCGCGTCGACGGGCGTGTTTGCGATGTGGTTGGTGTAGTTGCTCATAACCTTCTGCGCGAGACCAAGGATGACTTCGAGCACATGACGCTGTTCGTATCCTGCGTCATAGAAAGCCTGCAGCGTGTCATCGCTGACATTACCGCGCTCGCGCACCATGGCAAGGGTGAAGGTGCGCAGGGCTTCCAGCTTGGCCGTAGGCAGGGGCGTTTCGTCACGCAGCGCATCAGAGATCGCGTCGTCGACTTTCATCATCTTGGCGATGCCAGTGTGCGCAGGCACGCAATAGTGGCAGGCATGTTCGACGTTAATGGTCTGCCAGACAACAGTTTTTTCATCGGCGTCGAAAGCGGTTTCTTCTGCGAACAGGCGATGCAGAACCTGATAGCCTTCGAATGCGGCAGGAGAGCCGGCCAGAACGCTATGCAGGCCGGGAAGGCGGCCAAATGCAGCTTTGGACTTTTCAATCAGCGGGATGGATTTTTCGGGGGCGTTGGTTTCGTCAAGACGGTCAAGCGTGGACATATCAAACTCCTGTCGTGCGACACCGGAAGTGTGCCGCTTCTGAGGCGGTGTATGGATATATTTGAGCGATCACTCAAGTAATAAAAGAGTGATCGCTCAAATATGGTGCGGGTCTTTGAAAGAGCAGCTTAAAGGTATATCTAACCCGCATGCCCCGTGACCCGTCATATGATCGCGAAGCGGCCTTGCAGTCCGCGATGAACCTGTTCTGGGTGAAGGGATACAACGCGACATCCTTAAAGGATCTTGAAGCCGCGCTGAAAATGCGCCCCGGTTCGATCTATGCCGCCTTTCAAAGCAAAGAGGCGTTGTTTCACGAGGCGCTGGATCTATATGCGGGCCGGATGGAGGCGGAACTGTCCGCCACAATCGCCAATGCAACGTCGCCCCTTGCTGCGCTGCGCGGCTATCTGGTGTCGCTTGGCGGGCTGGAACCCTGCGAAAAGCCGTCAACCGCCTGCATGCTGGTGAAATCCTTGTTGGAAATCCAGACTGACAGCCCAGCGTTGCGCGGTGCCGTGCTTAATCATCTGGAAAAGGTGCGGCAGCATCTGACGCAGGCGTTTGTCAACGCGCAGGCTTTTGGCGAAATCCCGGCAGAGTCTGATCCGGAACGGCTGGCCCAACGGATGCAGACCTATATCTTCGGTCTGAAAATTCAGGCGCAGCGCGAAACCGATCCCGTCGCGATGCAGCGGCTGGCTGACGACCTCTCGCAAGAGATCGCCAGTCTGGCGCGCGCCGCTTAACGGCCTTTCCACGCCGCTTAACGGCCTTTCCACGCCTCAAAGCGGATCAGCGTGTCCGGGTCGGTCGGTGGATAAAGGCCGATGATCGGGCGACCGTTCATAACTTCCTCAAGCACGAAATCTTCGAATACCTCCATCGGGGCACCTTCGACTGCAATTTCGCCGGCCAGATGGCGGGGTATGACCATGACGCCATCGGCATCACCAACGATAATGTCGCCGGGATAAACGGCGGCGTTGCCGCAGCTGATGGGCACATCAATGTCGACAGCGTGGTGGCGGGTCAGGTTGGTCGGGGCCGACGGTTTGGCGGCAAAGACAGGCATTTGCAGCGCGGCAGCCCCGGCCGCATCGCGGATGCCGCCATCGGACACAACGCCCGCGCCGCCGCGTACCTGAAGGCGTGTCAAAAGGATCGAACCGGCAGAGGCTGCCGTTGCATCGCCGCGGCAATCCATGACCAGAACATAACCTTCCGGGCATGTTTCAATGGCGACACGCTGGGGGTGATCGCGTTCACGAAAGGCAGTCAGCGGATCGGTGTCTTCGCGCGCCACGATGTAGCGCAGGGTAAACGCGGGTCCGACCATGCGATCCTGACCTGCACCAAGTGGCGCAACCCCTTGGATATAACAGGTGCGAAACCCCTTTTTGTAAAGCAGCGTGGCAATGGTTGCGGTGCTGATACCCTTCAGCAGGTTCAGGGTGTCAGAATTCAACGGGATCTGGTCGGCGGGTGCCGGATTGGCCATCGGGTCATTCCTTGTGTGCAGTGCGCCAAGGTAACCCCCGGCGGGTGGCAACTTACCGGTCAGTAACGCTGCCATGATAAAACAATAGCAAGAGTTCCTCTGGTATACTAGTATAGAGATGGCGTGCCTTTGACGAAGATCGTCCGCTACAGTGCCGAGATATGGATTTTCGAATACAAAGGCTTTAATGGGGCGCGACCGGGAGGGATTGATATGAAGCAAGCCGCACAGATGAGCTATGGCCGGACTGCCGTTGATACAGTGGCAGATTTTCTGTTCGACGAAATTGCAACCCTGCGGCTGTTACCCGGGGCCAAGATATCAGAAGCGGACGTTGCCGCACAGTTTGGTGTGTCCCGCCAACCGGTTCGCGACGCCTTTAGCCGTTTGGCGAATATGGATCTTTTGCTGATCCGTCCGCAACGCGCGACGGAAGTGCGCCGCTTTTCCAGTGCCGCGATCGAAAAGTCGCGATATTTGCGCCGGGCGGTCGAACTGGACGTGCTGCGCCGTGCTGCCGGGCTTTGTGACAAGGGCGGGGCTGACCTGCTGGATGATTGTATCGCGCAACAGCAGGCGGCGTGCGCCGCCGGTGATTATGCGACTTTTGGCAAGCACGACTATGCGTTCCATAAAACCCTGTGCAAAATCGCCGGTGTGCCGTTTGCTTTCGACATTATCTCTGAAGAGAAGGCGAAGGTGGACCGTCTTTGCCTGCTAAGCCTGTCAAAAGAGGCCCGGATGCCAGAGTTGATCGACGATCACCTGCTGATCGCAGAAATGGTCAAAACCGGTCAGGCCGAAAAGGCCGCAGAGGCAGGGGCAGGGCATTTGTCACGCCTTGATGTCACCATCGACACGATCAAGGTACGCAATCCGGATTACTTCGACGACGAAATCTGATCGTCTGTTTCGCGGCATTTCAATTGTACCGTTGCGCCATGCCATCCTTGGAAAGGAGTGGCATTTTGCAATCACATCGAACGACCGCCTGTCCGCGTGGGGCCTGTCCGATGCCGGCTTTCGTTACATAACGTTAAGAATTGACAGAGCCTGTTGTTTACTAGTATTCCAGATTTACCGTTTGGCGATTTGATTGAGGGAGGTTTCGATCAAAGCGCCAGCCAGTCAAAAAGATCGGGGAGGATCACATGACTATTTTTTCAAAGAACACATTAATGATGTCCGGCGCATTGCTTTGCGCAACGATGGGGATGGCAACATCCGCTGGCGCGCAAGAGCTGCGCGGCTGGAACATCCACGTCGAAGATTATCCGGTTTCCATCGCAATGGAATCATTCGCCGAAGAAATTGCTGAAAAGACCGGCGGCGAACTGACAGCCAAGACATTTCACAACGGCGTGCTGGGTGATCAGCCCGACGCCATCGAGCAGGTTCGCCTTGGCGTGATCGATTTTGGTGAATTCAGCCTTGGGCCAATGGGCCAGGCCATTCCCGAAACCAACGTCGTGTCCCTGCCTTTCATCTTTAAAAGCATCCCTGACATGTATGCCCTGATGGACGGCGCTGCGGGCGAGGCGATCGGCGAAGGGATGAAGGCCAAAGGTATCGTGCCGCTTGGCTGGTATGACGCCGGTGCACGGTCGTTCTATAATTCGGTTCAGCCCATCAATACGCCTGCTGATGTCGAGGGCCTGAAAATCCGCGTGATGAGCAACGATCTGTTCGTGCAGATGGTCGAGGCCATGGATGGCAACGCTACGCCAATGGCCTTTGGTGAAGTCTATCAGTCGATCAAGACCGGCGTCGTCGATGGTGCGGAAAACAACCCACCATCATACGAATCGACCAACCATTACGAAGTTGCCAAATACTATTCCCTGACAGAGCATCTGATCATTCCCGAGTGTCTGTGCATGAGCCTGAAGACTTGGGAAAAGCTGACGCCAGAGCAGCAGGACATCGTTATGACGGCCGGTCGGAACAGCGCCAACCTTCAGCGCGAGTTGTGGGCAGAGCGTGAAGCGGCCAGCATGGAGGTCATCAAGGCCGGCGGCACCGAGGTGAATACGGTTGAGGACAAGCAGCCGTTCCAAGACGCGATGGGCCCGGTATACGAAGCCTTTTTGGCTGACAACCCTGACCTGACTGACCTCGTCAATCTGATCCGCAACGCTGAATAAGCAGCACTGCAATTTGGACCCGCCCGGCATCGGGCGGGTCCCTTTCGTTCCATATCCCATTTATCAGAGGTTGCGATGACGCAAGATACGCCGATGATCCGTGCGGCCGAGCGAGTGATGGCAGTGCTGCGTGCAATCTGCATGTTGGTCGCCTCGGTTTCTTTGGTCGTTTTAATCGTAACATTCGGCTGGTTGGTCTTTGGCCGCTACGTCATGAACGTGACACCAACCTGGGTGGAACAGCTGGCCTTGCTGCTGATCTGCTATGTCGCATTTCTGGGGGCGGCCGTTGGTGTTGGTGAAGACACCCATATCGGCGTGACCCTTTTCCGGGACATGCTGCCGACAACCGCACAAAAGGTCACACTTATTGCGATCGACGCCATGCTGGCCGCCTTTGGTGCCATCATGCTGTTTGCGGGGATTACGCTGATGCGCTTTGGTTGGGATACCATGTTGCCAATGCTGGATATTCCCGAAAGCTTTCGCACCCTCGCCATCACGTCATGTGGCGCTTTGGTCATGCTGTTTGCGGCTGTGCGCGGTCTTATCCGCATCATGCGTTTTGGATCCTGGGATCTGAACGCCGAATTCAAGGAAGTCTGACCGTGGGCCTAGCTATTCTGCTCCTCGTTTTTAGCGCAGGCGTTGTAATCGGGGTTCCGGTTGCCTTTGCCATGGGCATCGCCGCCGCTTCGGCCTTCTGGTACGAAGGCTTTCCAATGCTGATCACCTTTCAGCGGGCGACCGCTGGTGTGTCGGTGTTTTCGCTGCTGGCGATCCCGTTCTTTGTCTTTGCGGGCGAAATCATGTTGCATGGTGGCATTGCCAAGCGGCTTGTCGGCCTTGCCTCTGCCCTTGTTGGCCACTTCAAGGGTGGCCTTGCGATGGTGAACATTTTCTCGTCCATGCTGTTTGGTGGCATTTCCGGCTCTGCTGTTGCAGACATTTCGGCGCTTGGCTCCTTGCTGGTGCCGGTGATGAAGGAACGTGGTTATCGCCCTGACTTTGCGGTGAACGTGACGGTAACCTCGTCCATCGCAGGTATCGTCATTCCGCCAAGCCATAACATGATCATCTTTGCTGTGGCCGCAGGCGGCGGCATTTCGGTGTCAAAGCTGTTTCTGGCTGGTGTGATCCCCGGCATTTTGATGTGCGTCAGCCTTGCGGTTGCCGCCTATATCATCTCGGTCAAGGATAACTACCCGTCAGAGCCCTTTCCCGGCTGGGGCACGGTCGGCCGGACTGCCGCCGATGCGATTCCGGGTTTCATGACGGCTGTCATCATCGTCGGCGGCACGCTGTCAGGCGTATTTACCGTCACTGAGTCAGGTGCTTTTGGCGCGATCTATGCTGTCCTGCTGACGCGGTTCTATTATCGCAGCCTAAGCTGGCAGCAGTTCGTCATTTCGGTGACAGGTGCTGTGCGCACGACGGCCATGGTGATGATCCTGATCGCCTTTGCCAGCTCCTTTGCCTATCTGCTGGCGCTGTATCAGGTCCCCGCAAAGCTAAGCGATCTGCTGGTGTCCATTTCGGACAATCCGATCATAATCCTGCTGATGATCAACGTGATCCTGCTGCTGCTTGGCATGATCATGGACATGGCCGCGCTGATCCTGATCTGTACGCCAATCTTTCTGCCCATCGCCAAAGGGCTTGGAATGGACCCGACCCAGTTCGGTATCATGCTGCTGATCAACCTTGGCCTTGGCCTGTGCACACCGCCTGTCGGAACCTGTTTGTTCGTCGGCTGCGCAGTCGGCCGGATCAAGATTGAACAAGCGCTAAAGACGATCTGGCCGTTCTATCTGGCGATTTTTGTCGCGCTGATGCTGGTCACCTACATCCCCGGCGTCTCGCTTTGGCTGCCGTCGCTGTACGAGTGATCGCAGATTCCCTTTCCCGGTGTCCTGCCGGGGAAGGGGCATGAACGGAAAACAAGGACCGGCAGTGCTTTCACCCGGCATGGTGATGCGCTAAGAACGCGCAAACGTTGATCTGGCGAAAGTGCGCGCGATGAAATTCACCCTGTCTTGGCTGAAAACTCACCTTGAAACAGAAGCCTCGGTTGAAGAAATTGCCGAAGCTCTGACCGACCTTGGGCTAGAGGTCGAAGGCATCGAAAACCCCGCCGAAGTGCTGCGCCCCTTTACCATCGGTTACGTGGAAAGCGCGGAAAAGCATCCCGACGCTGACAAGCTGCGGGTATGCCAGGTGCGCACTGGCAAAGGGGTAGAGCAGATCATTTGCGGCGCGCCCAATGCACGGCAGGGGATCACCGTCGTGGTTGCCAGCCCCGGCGTTTACGTCCCCGGTATCGACACGACCATCGGTGTGGGCAAAATCCGCGGCATCGAAAGCTTTGGTATGATGGCATCAGAGCGCGAGCTAGAGCTGTCGGAAGAGCATGACGGCATCATCGAACTGGCCGAAGGCACCGTTGGCGACAGCTTTGCCGACTGGCTGGCGGAACATGATCCGGCCCGCGTTGATCCGGTGATCGAAATTGCGATCACGCCTAACCGCGCTGATGCGCTGGGCGTGCGCGGCATTGCTCGCGATCTGGCCGCCCGCGGTCTGGGCACGCTCAAGCCGCTGGAGGCACCGCAGATTGCGGGCAAAGGCGCGTCTGGCATCGCTGTCAGCATTGACGACGACACACGGGACGGTTGTCCGGTTTTTGCCGGTCGCCTGATCAAGGGCGTTAAAAACGGTGCTAGCCCGGAATGGTTGCAGACCCGTCTGCGCGCGATCGGGCTGCGCCCGATTTCATTCCTCGTCGATGTGACGAACTATTTGACCTACGATCTGAACCGCCCGCTGCACGTCTTTGACGCGGACAAGGTTCAGGGCAATCTGCGTGTTCACCGCGCCAAGGGCGGCGAAGAGATCGTGGCGCTGGACGACAAGACCTACACGCTGTCTGCCGGCCAGATCGTTATCTCTGACGATGCTGGCGTGCAAAGCATTGCTGGTGTCATGGGCGGGGCGGCCACTGGCTGCACGGCCGAAACGGTCAACGTGTTCGTCGAAAGCGCCTACTGGGACCCCGTGCAGATCGCCTACACAGGCCGCGCTTTGAAGATTAATTCCGATGCGCGTTACCGGTTTGAACGTGGCATCGACCCCGCCTTTACGCCCGACGGGCTGGATCATGCCGTTGCAGTGATCCTTGCGGTTGTTGGGGGCGAAGCCTCTGACGTTGTCATGGCGGGTGCTGTGCCACAGGTGGATCGCGCTTATAAGCTGGATACCGACCGCGTTGTCAGCCTTGTCGGTATGGATATTCCGGCCGAAACGCAGCGCGCGACGCTGACGGCGCTGGGCTTTGTTCTGGATGGTGACATGGCGCATGTTCCCAGCTGGCGCGGTGACGTCCAAGGCGAGGCTGATCTGGTCGAAGAGGTTGCCCGCATTGCATCCCTAACCAAGCTGGTCGGCGTGCCGATGCCGCGCACCCAGCCCGGCGTGCCAAAGCCTGTTTTGACGCCGTCGCAGGTCCGCGCAGGTGCCGCGCGGCGTACCGCGGCGGCGCTTGGCTACAATGAATGTGTGACTTATACGTTCATTGATCAGGCCGCTGCGGCGCTTTTTGGGGGTGGCACGGATGTGACACGCTTAGAAAACCCTATTTCATCTGAAATGTCGCATATGCGTCCGGCCTTGTTGCCCGGTCTGCTGCAGGCCGCCGCCCGCAATCAGGCCCGCGGTTTCAATGACGTAGCCTTGTTCGAAGTTGGTGACATTTTCGATGGCGGAGAGCCGGGCGAACAACGCCCCTGCGTCAGCGGTATCCTGATCGGGCGCACCGGGCCGAAGTCGGTGCATGGTGATATGCGCCCCGTCGATGTGTTCGACGCCAAGGCCGATGCCGAGGCGATCCTTGCCGCGATGGGTGCGCCGGCCAAGGTGCAGATCATGCGCGGCGGTGAGGGCTGGTGGCACCCCGGCCGTCATGGCCAGATCTGTCTGGGGCCAAAGAAGGTGCTGGGTGTGTTCGGTGAATTGCATCCCAAGGTGCTGCGTGCGCTGGATATCAAGGGCACGGCCGTCGGCTTTACCCTGTTCCCGTCGGAAATTCCGCTGCCGCGCAACAAGGTGAACACCCGCGCGGCATTGGTGGCCACCGATCTGCAAGCGGTAGAGCGTGACTTTGCATTTGTTGTCGATGCCCAGGTCGAGGCGCTGACACTGGTGAATGCCGCTGCCGGGGCTGACAAGGCATTGATCGCCGACGTGCGGGTCTTTGATGAATTCATTGGCGGCGCTGTGGGTGAAGGACGCAAATCCCTTGCCATCACGGTCCGCCTTCAGCCGACAGATGCGACCTTGACCGAGGCGCAAATCGAAGCGGTCGCCAAGCAGATCGTTGCCAAAGTCGAAAAGGCCACGGGCGGCACACTGCGCGGCTAATTGGTCGCTTTCTTTGGGTCGGTTTGGTGCCAAACCGGCCCAGAGGGGGAAATTTGCGAAAAAAACCCCTACTGGATCAGGAAATTTGATCTATACGACTGCTGGAAACAAACTTGCGGCATTCCGCCGCAGAATAAATCAGTGTGGGGACGCAAGATGCTAAACGAATTTAAGGATTTCATCGCCAAGGGCAATGTCATGGACCTGGCGGTCGGTATTATCATCGGTGCTGCCTTCACAGCTATCGTCACCTCGCTGGTGGGTGATCTGATCAACCCGATCATCGGCCTTGTGCTCGGCGGCGTTGACTTCAGCAACATGTATGTTGTGCTTTCTGGTGAAGTGCCGGCAAACGCTGGTCTTCAGGTCGCACGTGATGCCGGGGCTGCTGTGTTTGCTTACGGCGCGTTCATTACCGCCTGCATCAACTTTTTGATCATCGCATTTGTCGTGTTCATGCTGGTTAAGTTCGTCAACAAGCTGAAGGCGCAAGCGGAAAAGCCTGATGACGTTGCACCCGAAGTCGAAACCGGCCCGTCCGAACTGGACGTTCTGCTGGAAATCCGCGACCAGCTGCGTCGCTAAACCACTTTATTCCGATCGAAAAGGCCCGCCAAATGCGGGCCTTTTTTCGTTCAGCGATTGCTGCGGTGTTCCGTGCGCCGATAATCGGTCTGATTATGGGCGATCCGATGCTGCTGCGGATGTTCTGTCTGCCGCCTTGATGTCAATGCATAGATAACGACAGCAGCAATGCCGATTGCGGTCATACTTGCAAGAAAAACACTTAACGTCATAGAAAAACCCATCCTTCGCTGCCGGACTAACAAGCGGCAGAAAGATAGGTTCCATGTGAGGCGGAATTCATCGCCGCGGTGCAGAAATACATCAGCACCAAAGGCGTGTTTAATAGTCCAATGCGTCGGGAATGGCAGTCGTGATCGGGAATTCCACGCTGATCGTGTGGATGCCGTCGCGGTCCTGCACCTCTACCGTGCCACCAAGCTGGGTTGCAAAGGCACGTATCAACTGCCGGCCCACACCGCCATCTGGCGCGACCTTGTCGATAAGCGATCCGCCAGAATTGCGGCACCGGAATTGCGCCATGCCTGGTGACACAATGCGCAGACTGAAATTTAAAAACGGGGCGGGAGACGCCGTGTCAGGCAAGTTCTTGATCGCGTTTGATCCGACTTCGCTGACCAAAAGCGCCAGTGGCACAGCCTGATCAGGGACGAGAGTGAAGTTATCGACTTCCAGCGCGTGAACGGCATGTGGTCGTGCTTCCGCCAGGTCATTGAATACGCTGGCGCAGATATCAGTCATTAACGGCGCGGCATCGGCGCGAGACAGCTCTTTCGATTGGTAAAGAACGCGGTGAACCGTCGCGAGGCCAAGGACACGGTCCTGCAGGCGCCGCAACGCATGGCGGCTTTCGTCCGTCTTGGCAGCGCGAATTTGCATGTTCATGATCGAAGAAATCATCTGAAGGTTGTTTTTGACCCGGTGATGAATTTCTTTCAGCAGAACATTCTTTTCGCGCAGGCTGTTTTCCATGCGCGCCTCGTCATCAATCAGGTCATAGGCCATGTTGATGAATGTCTGTTCAAGGTCGAACAATTCCTGCGGCAGCATTTCGGTATTTTTGGGCTGCGGCAACGCTCGGTCAGAGGCAAAGCGCCGCATGCGGCTGCCAAGGTCCTGCACGGGGCTGACAACCAGGCGATGCACCGCGAAATAGGCCACCAAAAGGCTTGCCAGCCACATGAGCGCGGGCAGGAAAAAGGAGGGCAGCGTGTAAGCGGTGGATGACAGCACACCATCTGTGGGGGCCCAGCCTGCAACCGCATAGGCCAGATCGGGAACAAGAGTCAGAACGACAAAGATCCGGCGTTCGCCTTGGGCGTTTTGACCGGCAAAGGCTGTGGGTTCCGGGCCTAGGCGACGCACGATATCTTCGGCAATAGCTTCTTCTGCGGGGACATGCGCCTCGCCCTGAACGGTGATCACCCTACCGTCGCGGTTGAAGATCGCCAGCGATAAAGGTTGGTTCTGGTCGTTCAGGTCCGGCATCTGGGACATGGATTCAGTCAGGATCGTCAAAACGATCTGGCCGATCACATCATCGCCGCGAACAACGGGCTGCGTCAGCACCGCCGTGCGACCGCCGGGGGCATCTGCCCGAAGGCGCGGGATCAGTGTTGTTAGCGGCGATGTCGCAATATTGGCGACGCGCTCTGACGGACCAATCGAAAAAGGTTCTGGTTCAGAAGAGCAGTCCACACGGCCGCTGGGCGGCAGGAAGCCGGCAAAACTGATGGCCGGATCAGCGTCCTGAAATGCCTTGAAGGATTCGCTGCACACAATGGGATCGTCTGCGGTCAGGCCGTAGGTGACAGCTTGGCCCGACGCCGCACCGACGGCCCGTTGCAGGACCTGCCGTTCACCCGACACCGCAATTTCCGTCAGCGCAACCAGCGACAGTCGCGTGCGCGCCTGCAGGGTTTCGTCAAGGTTCTGTGTCTGCCAGATGGCCAGCAGACCGATCGGCAGTAATGCAAGGGATAGAAAAGCCACAACCCGGAACGGGAGGCTTTGCAAGAACGGCCAGCGTTCCCCCTGCACTTCCGATCCGGACGTCATCAAAAGGCCGAATTACCGTTATTCGCCACAACAGCGACCGTAATCTTGTCGGTCAATTCAACGGGGCCGTCTGATTCAAGGTGCATCAGTTCAGCAAGCCGCTTGCGACCACGGTTTGCCCGGCTTTTGATCGTGCCGACAGCAACGCCGCACATGTCGGCCGCTTCTTCATACGAAAAGCCAGACGCACCGACGAGGATCAGCGTTTCGCGCTGTTCGTCAGGTAGCTTGGCGAAGGCGGTACGAAAATCGGTCATTTGCAAGTGGCCATCATGAGCAGGCTTTTCTGCCATGTTCTCGGTAAAGATACCGTCAACGTCTGCGACCTCTCGCTTTGACTTGCGACGGCTTGAATAAAAGGTATTGCGCAGGATGGTAAACAGCCACGCCCGCATGTTCGTGCCCGGCTCGAACTTTTCGATGTTGGTCCATGCCTTGACGACAGTGTCCTGAACCATGTCGTCAGCGACGGATCCGTTACGCGTCAATGAAATTGCGAATGCACGCAGCGCGGGCAGATGGACAACCAACTCGTCGCGCGGGTCACTGGTCATGATTTGCTGTCCTGTTGGGACGTTTCAGACGCCTTGAGTTGGGCCAGCAGATCTTTCAGCCGATCAGGCAACTCGGCCTGTTCCTGTTCGCGGAAAACGCGTTTAAGGTTGGCGTCAATCTGCTGGCGCGCCCTTTCACTTGGAGTTTCGTTGGACATTCGCCCGCCTGCTGTTAACTGAAAATATATAAGCCTTGAGGAACCTAAACGCCGATGGCAGCGTTTGGTTCCCGTGTAAGGGTAAGACAGGAAGAAAAACATTATGTCAAACGGCACCGCACAGCAGGATATCACCACAGCGATCGGCACTTACCTGCCGTATTTGCGTCGCTACGCGCGGGCCCTGACCGGAACGCAGTCAAGCGGTGATGCATATGCTGCTGCTACTCTTGAGGCGATCCTTGAAGATCGCAGCATTTTCGATACGCAAATTTCGGCGAAATCCGCACTTTTCAAAACCCTGCACATTCTGTGGGCCAGCACCGATACTTCTGCGCTTGGCGAAAGCGCTGTCGGGATCGAAGGGGCTGCGCAGCGCCACCTGGCCAAGCTGACTGCAAACACAAGAGAGGCGCTTTTGCTGCACACGATCGAGGAGTTCAGCCATGCTGAAATCGCCGACATCATGTCCATCGAAGAGTCAGAGGTCGTTCACCTGATCGACGTCGCCCACCGTGAAATGGCCGACAGCGTCGCGGGTCGTATCTTGATCATCGAAGATGAAGCCATCATTGCAATGGATCTGGAATCCCTCGTGTCCGACATGGGCCACAAGGTAACGGGGATTGCACGGACACATTCCGGTGCCATCACTCTGGGCAAATCTGAACGTCCGGATATGATCCTTGCCGACATCCAGCTGGCCGACAACTCCTCTGGTATCGACGCTGTTAATGAACTGCTGACTGAGTTTGGCGACATGCCGGTGATTTTCATCACAGCGTTCCCGGAACGTTTGCTGACGGGCAACAAGCCAGAGCCCGCGTTCCTGATTGCCAAACCCTATACCGAAGAGCAGGTCCGCTCTGCTGTGGCGCAGGCCATGTTCTTTTCGTCGACAGAAACGTTAAGCGTCTGAACCGATTTGCGGGCGGGGCGCGTGCGTCCCGCCGGTTTCCACATGATTTAACGAACATCCCGCGGCCAGGATTATCGCGGAATTTATAGGTTTACCTGACAAGGACATCACATGGCGACCCCCTGCAGCCAATGTCCTCTGCGGCGACACCCTTTGTTCAAGCCGATGTCCGATCAAGACGTCAGGGCGATGCAAAAGTTCAAGGTCGGCGAATTGATAATCGAAGCAGGCACCCCCCTGCTGATCGAAGGGTCCAACAGTCCACAGCTTTTCACGGCGCTTCGCGGCATGGGCTTGCGTTACAAAACGACATTGGACGGCGGCCGTCAGGTCGTGAATTTTGTGTTTCCCGGTGATTTCATCGGCCTGCAGGCCGGCGTCATGGGAGAGATGGCCCATTCCGTCGAAGCATCGTCCAAGATGACCCTTTGCGTGTTCAACCGCTCAGAGCTTTGGAATTTTTATAAAACGCACCCTGAACGCGGCTTTGACATCACATGGCTGGCCGCGGTCGAAGAGCATTTCTTGGGTGAAGCCTTGACCGCCGTTGGTCGCCGATCTGCCATAGAGGCACTATCATGGGCGCTTTTGCGCATATTTCTGCGCGGGCAGCAAATCGGCTTGGTTCACAACCGCAGTATGGCGCTGCCGTTCCGGCAGCAGGATCTGGCAGATGCGATGGGTCTATCGCTGGTTCATACGAACAAGACATTATCCAAGTTGCGGGACAGACAGCTGGCGAACTGGTCTGACGGGCAATTGACAATCAACGATCTGGCCCGACTGGCCGTCATCGCAAAAGTAGAGCTGGAGCCGGTTCCCAAACGCCCCCTGATGTAGTCAACTGCCATCCAGGAACGCAGCCAGTGCTGCTTCGCCTGACCGAAGACCTTGTTCGGAATGTACGGTGCGCACGCCGTCCAACATGGCACAGCGTGTCGGCTCGTCACTTTCTGATAATTGAATCACCGCCGGATGTATGTAGCTGTTCCGCGCGACGGTCGGCGTATTATGAAGCGTTTCGGCTGCAGCTTCTGTCATCTGCTTGATTGTCAGGTCTGTCGCGGAAAGTGCGACGTTAAAGGCGGCGAGTGTGCCGTTCCACGTGCGCATCGTTTTCGCCGTGATGCAATCGCCGCAGATATGATGAAGGGTTTCGTTAATCTGTTCTGACCGCACAGCGCGGGATGCGCCGGTGTCGTCTTGCCAGGTGATGATTTCGGCGCCAGGCAAGTCTTGGCAAGCTTCAAGTACGGCAGCCAGGCGCGGCGCATAAAAGTCCTTGGATATCTGGGCATTGCCCTTGCCAATATACGAAAGCCGCACACGGCCATTTTGAAAATCGCCGTGTTCGCGCAACATGGTGGTGGCACCATAGCTGCCGTTTTCGGCGGTATAAACGCTGTGCCCGACCCGCAATGATGCGCGGTCAATCAATGCCAAGGTTGCCGCTATCGCGGTGTCGTGCGCGCCCGCAGCGCCGCGCAGGTTTGTCGTGATCCAGCGCCGCAGCTTTGGCAGGGTCTGCGCAAATCCAACCAGCTTGTCGAATTTCAGCTGAGCGTGGTGGTCTGTCCAGTCAGCGTGATAGCGGTACTGCTTGCGTTCTTTGTCATCCAGGCCCGTTGCCTGTAGATGCCCGCGCATCATGGGGGAAATCCAGACATCGCCATAGGCCGGTGGCACCGCAATGGCTGCGATGCGGGCGCGTTCGTCCTTGTCATCAATCCGCGTGCCATCAGGCGCGGTGTAGCTAAACCCGCGTCCTGCGCGGCGACGCTTGATCCCGGGTTCGGTGTCCGGATAGTAAACAAGCCCCGCAGTCCGCGCGATATCGGCGAAGGACATCAGGCGGCCTCGATTTCCGTGATTGACTTGAAAACTTCGTCGCCATCGTCTTGTTCGATGCGAAACGCGGGTTCGTCTTCGGATGCATCGCGGGTCACGTCGTTGCCCTTGATGGTCAACGTCGTCTTGCGGGTATAGCGTTTGACAACCTTGCCAGTCCCGGTCCCGTTGCCCCAATTCCACTTGACGCGGTCGCCTTCCTTAAAATCGCTCATGGGTCTCTCCTCTTTGCAAACATAACAAGCATCCAGGATTTCGGTTCCATTCGGGCGATCGAAGCAAGGGGGGGGGGCGACTGGCCTCTTGGAATGCCGGGGAAACATTGGGTCTGGCCAGTCGCGCAAAGCACGGGGAAAGTGCGTTTGTGGTCTGTAAACGTCAAATCCACTGCTTTGGTTCCGGGTCATATGCACATCCGTGCGAAAATTTTGGCGCATGCTGGATGCAGCTTGGCAACCTACAGGTTCGCGTTGAAATATTTGCGGGGCGGAACATGTTGCTTGGTTATGCTGGCATCTGACAGGGCAGGTAGGACATGGCGATTTTGAAATCTCGGGCTATTGGCCGGCAAATCCTGCGCGAAATGCGGACCAGTTACTGGTTCTGGCCATCAATCCTTGTTTTAGGTGCGCTGGGCTTGGCAGCCTTGGTTGAATGGGTCGATGCGCAACCCGGCTTTGCTGCGGGTCTGCTGCCAGCGTGGTTAACTGCCATTGATCCGGACGGTGCACGCGACACGTTGTCGACCCTTGCGACGGCCGTGATCGGGGTGGCCGGCGTGATGTTTTCTATGACACTTGTGGCGGTTTCCTTTGCGGCTGACACCTTTGGTCCGCGTCTAATCGGAAATTTCATGCGGGACCGCGGAACGCAGATCAGTTTCGGGCTTTTGTTGGGGACCTTTGTTTTTAACATCGCCATGCTGCGTGCGGTGCGTGGCGGCGATGCGGCTTTCGTGCCCTATGCCGGATTGACGGTCACGCTTTTTCTAACCCTCGTGTCTGTCTTCACGATTATCTACTACATTCATCACGTGCCAGAGACGATCAATGTATCGAATATCAGCTCTGACCTTGGTCATCAGTTCAGCGCAAATATCAAATCATTGATCGCAGAGCGGTCCAAGGTAGAGGTCGAGGATATCAAACCCGCCCCGCAAGCAAGACAGGTCGATGTGACCCTGCCTGCGCGCGGATATATCCAGCAGCTTGATCAGGACACTTTGTATACCTGCGCCTGCGAAAACGACTGGATCATTCAGGTGCACCGGTCTGCCGGTGACTTCGTCACGCCCCATACTGACGTGCTGTCCGTGTTTACGGTATCCCCGCTTGACGACAAACAGATCGCCACCTTGCAAAGCGCCTTTGCTACGGGAAATGACCGGACAGAGGTGCAGTCTACGGCCTTTATTGCAGACCAACTGGTCGAGATGATTGCGCGGGCGTTGTCGCCGGGCTTTAACGATCCGTTTACCGCGATGAATTGCCTGAACTGGCTGCATGCGGGGCTGCAGGATGCTTTGTTACACGATGGGGGTTTGCAGCCGCTGACCACGCAACGTGTCAGATATCCCCACGTCGATTTTGCAGCGCTGTTTGCTGCCAGCTTTACGGCCGCGCTGCCCTATACGATGACGGATCGCATGTGCCGCGCGCATCATCTGGCTTTAACGCAAGAGTTGCTCGCGCGCGCCACGGGCAAAAACCGTGAAGTGATTGCCGAGTTGATACCGGCTCTGCGCGCCGGGCCAAAGGATCGCATCCTTTAACGATCCCGCTATGCTGCAATGGGAAGAGGGACGCGCGGCGCGGTGCGCAATCCTTCCAGCATCGGCTGTCCCAAGTAAAACCCCTGAAACTGCGTAATGCCCGCGTCACGCAGCACGTCGAATTCCGCCTGCGTTTCGATGCCTTCGGCAATAATCCCTGTGCCAAGTTCGCTGCACATGCGGACGATTGAACCAATCATGCGCTGCCGCCGTTGGTCGGATTCGATGCCGCGCACGATCCGCTTGTCGATCTTGATCAGATCGGTTTTCATGTCACACAGCGCGCCCAGCCCCGCAAAACACGTTCCGAAATTATCGATGGCCGTCATCAAGCCGCGTTTGCGATAGCTGGCGATTATGGCGCGCATATGCTGTGGATCACGTAGGTATTCCATTTCGGTAAATTCGAAAATCAGGTTCGCAGCATCGAACCCGTAGTGTTCAGCGGCCATCAGCGTCGCACTGATGCAGCTGTCTGGATCAAGCACTGCATTGGGCATGCAGTTGACGCTTAGCTTGGTTTGAAGGCCAAGTGCCGATGCCATGGCAATTGCCTTGATACGGCATTTCCGGTCAAAGCTATAGCGCGTGCGCGCCGTGACCGATTTGATGACGCCCGCCGCTGTGCCATTCATTCCGCCGCGCGCAAGCGCCTCATGTGCAAAAATTCTGCCGGTGCGCAGGTCATAGATAGGCTGAAACGCCATGGTAAATCGGTGCTCGAAAGGCTGTCGGTCGAAATTGGCACCGCCGGGCAGGCTTTTGGGGGGATATGGCATGAGGCATCCTTCAGATCTGACCCGAACATGGGGCCGAAATCTTTCGGATCAGTGAAATCTGGCGAAAAGGCTATGAAAAAACCCCCGCCTGTTGCCAGTGCGGGGGTCCATTCATGTCGTCGCCAGAGAGGCGGGTTGCCTTACAGCAAACCTTCGCGCTGGGCCTTCTTGCGCGCCAGCTTACGCTGACGGCGGATGGCTTCGGCTTTCTCGCGCGCCTTGCGGACGGAGGGCTTCTCGAAATGCTGCTTCAGCTTCATTTCACGAAACACGCCTTCACGCTGAAGTTTCTTCTTCAGAGCACGCAACGCCTGATCGACGTTGTTATCACGAACACTAACCTGCATGTGGTTTTCACCACCTCTCTAAGTTAAATTTGCAAAAATTGCAGGAAGTGGGCACATAGCAACATCGCGCTAGGTTGTCCAGTCTCGAACAAAAGGACCTGTTATGCCCCTTTCCGCCCCCGATCCCGCAAAGTTGCAGCTTTTGGACGCGGCTTTGCCGAACGTCGCGTTTGATGGCTGGTCCCCTGCCATTTTCACTGCGGCAGTGGCTGCAACCGACATCAGCCAGGATCGTGCGCGCAGCCTGTTTCCCCGCGGTGCGACCGATATGGCCGTGCTGTTCCATACGCAAGGCGACCGCGCCATGGTGCAACAGCTTGGCCTGGAAAATCTGAACGATCTGCGCTTTCGCGACCGTGTTGCCCGCGCGATTCGCATCCGGCTGGACGTGATTGAGGATAAGGAAGCCGTGCGACGCGGTACGGCATTGTTCGCGCTACCGCATCTGGCTGCTGATGGGGCCAAGCTGATCTGGGGCACGGCAGATGCGATCTGGACCACGCTTGGCGATACTTCGGATGATGTGAACTGGTACACCAAGCGCGCGACCTTGTCGGCGGTCTGGGCTTCTGTCGTCCTATATTGGCTGGGCGATCAAAGTGAGGATTACGCCGATACCGATGCCTTTATCGACCGGCGCATCGACGAGGTTATGCAGATCGAAAAAATCAAGGCGCAGGTCAACAACAACCAGTTCCTCAAGCCGCTGACGGGTCCGCTTAATCGGCTCTTTGGCATGGTCAAAGCCCCGATGCGTGTGCCCGATGTCAAGGTTCCCGGGATGTGGCGGACCGGTGGCGAGCAATGAGGGCCGTCGAGATCAGCAAGCCCGGCGGGCCGGATGTTCTGAAGCTATGTGAACGAAAGATGCCGCTGCCCGGACCCGATCAGGTCGTCATCAAGGTTGCCTATGCAGGCGTGAACCGGCCCGATGCGTTGCAGCGAGCGGGACTGTATGCGCCGCCCAAGGGCGCATCAGATTTGCCGGGGCTGGAATGCTCGGGCGAGGTGTCGTTGGTTGGATCACAGGTCACGGATGTGAAAGTCGGCGACGCCGTTTGCGCGTTGCTGCCGGGCGGCGGTTACGCGGAATATGTCACAACCCCTGCCGCGCATTGTCTGCCTGTGCCGGATGGTATGGATATGAAACAGGCCGCCTGCCTGCCAGAGACTTATTTCACCGTCTGGTCCAACGTCTTTATGCGCGGCGGGTTGCAAGCCGGTGAGCGCATCCTTGTCCATGGCGGGTCAAGCGGGATCGGCACAACCGCGATCCAGCTGGCGCATGTCCTGGGCGCGCGGGTCTTTACCACCGCCGGATCAGAGGACAAGCTGGACGCATGCCGCACACTGGGGGCTGAAATAGGGATCAATTACAAACAGGATGATTTTGTCGAGGTCGTAAAAGCCGAAGGCGGGGCCGACCTGATCCTTGATATGGTTGGTGGCAGCTATATGCAGCGCAATATCAATGCGCTGGCCGATGATGGCCGCCTGGTACAGATCGCGTTTCTGCAAGGCATGAAGGCAGAGCTGAACATGGTTCAGATGATGACCCGTCGTCTGACCCTGACGGGCAGCACGCTGCGCCCGCAAAGCGATCTGGCCAAGGCCCGCATCGCTGATGAGTTGCGTTCAAAGGTCTGGCCGCTTTTGGCCGCGGGGCGGGTCGGACCCGTGATGGATCTTGAATTCGCACTGGAAGACGCGGCAAAGGCCCATGCCCGCATGGAAGCCGGGGATCACATCGGCAAGATCGTCCTGAAAGTCTGACGGAACGGCGCGCGTGTCATCGCCTTTGGCAATGTCACGACGCCCCGCCCGCCATCCCCGGCCACGTTATTGGCGCGGCGGAAAGCTTTTGTAGACCGGCAGACACCAGCCGAACGCGATAGAGCCTGAGCGCAAGGCAAAGGTTGCCCCCGCGCAGGCCAGCAATGCGATATCTTCAGGCAGTCCGAAGGCGAGGGCGATCACCGTTGTCGATGCCCCGGCAAGGGCGCACGTCACGTAGAGTTCGCCTTGTTTCAGGACCAATGGCACCTCGTTGCAGACCACGTCACGCATCAGACCGCCGATACATCCGGTGGTGATGCCCATGATGATGATCACGGGCCAGCTTTGCCCCATCGCAAGGGCAACACCAACGCCAGAGGGGACAGCGACAGCCAGTGCCAGTGCATCCAGCCAGATGATTCCTCGATAACGGCTTTCTAGCAGATGCGCGGTAAAGAATACGATGATCGCGGCCGTTGCGGCTACGCCGATGATGCTAGGGTTTGCGACCCAGAAAACCGTGTCGCGATTGAGGATGACATCACGCACGGTTCCACCACCGACAGCGGTCAGCGCGCCGATAAAGACAAAACCGATCAGGTCAAGTTGCGCCCGGCTGGCGACAAGTGCACCTGTCAGCGCAAACACAAAGACAGAGGCATATTCGAGCGCTGTCAGCAGGGGCATAAAAGCAGTGCTTTCGGCTAGGTGTTTAGAAAAGCGAAATGTCTACGACTTGAACGGGGCCATGCCGGCACGCGCCAGTTCGTCGGCGCGTTCGTTTTCCGGGTGGCCGGCGTGCCCCTTGACCCACTGCCAGGTCACATCATGCGATTTGGTCGCGGCATCAAGGCGCTTCCACAATTCCTCGTTTTTGACGGGCTTGTTTGCGGCGGTCTTCCAGCCGCGCTTTTTCCAGCCGTGAATCCAGCTTGTGATCCCGTCTTTGACATAAACCGAGTCCGTGACGATCGTGATCTTGCTGGGTTTGGTCAGGCTTTCCAGCGCCGAAATTGCGGCCAACAACTCCATCTGGTTATTCGTGGTCTGTGCAGCCCCGCCGTTCAGGTCCTTTTGTTTGATAATCGTGCCCCCTTCGCGGGCGATCATCAGGCAACCCCAACCGCCCGGCCCGGGGTTTCCAGAGCAGGCTCCGTCGGTATAGGCAAAAAGGTCGGGCATCGGTGTCTTTCGGACTTGGATCAAGAGATGGGCGTCATCAATGCCCGCGCAGTGCTTGTCCAGCCCTTTTCGCGGGGGATGCGACGTAAGCAGAGGGTCTGAACTATCCGAAGGCAAGCGGTAACAGCGACAATACCACGAGCGCAGTCAGCAAAAGCCGCAGGGATAGCCACCATGACGGTGTGGCCCGGCGCTGCCAGAAATGCAGGTCCAGTAACAGCAGTCCGATAAAGCCGATACATAGGTTCAACGCGGCAGACGTCGGTCCGCCGCCAACCATGAAAAAAGCCCAAAGCGCGGGAATGACTGACAGGGCGTAGCTGGTCCAATGGGTGTCCCGCGTGGCAAAACCCCACAGGACGCCGGACATGAAGGATAGGATGATCGTGCCATAGGACAGTTGCACGAATGGTGCGCTAAAGCGCCCGCCAAGTGTCAGCAAGGCCCATTCGCCAAGCGGCGCATTCAGATAGGTGAGTGTGCCCCAGAAAAACGGCAGCAAGCCTGCAAGTCCCAGAAGAAGCGGGGCGCGGGGGATGGGTTTGAACATCAGCAATCCTTTGGCGGGCCGGTGTGCCGCAGTTTAGGTCAGGCCACGGGTGCGGTGCAATCGTTGCCAATTGCCAAAGGCTGCCGAATATCAGGCCGTTTCGCGCAGAACCCGGGGCACTTTGAATTCCACGTTTTCGACGGCGGTCTCTACCATCTCGACAGTGACGTCATAGCGATCCTTGAAAGCGTCGATTACTTCGTTGATCAGCACTTCCGGCGCGGATGCGCCCGCCGTGATGCCCATGGATGTGATCCCGTCCAGCGCACGCCAGTCAATGTCAGCAGCGCGCTGCACCAGTTGGCTATAGCTGCAGCCGGCCTTTGTGCCGACTTCGACCAGGCGTTTGGAATTGCTGGAATTGGGCGCCCCGACGACAAGCATTGCATCGCATTTCGGTGCCATGGCCTTCACCGCTTCCTGGCGGTTTGTCGTGGCGTAGCAAATGTCTTCTTTGTGGGGGCCAATGATCGCCGGAAACCGCTGTTTTAGGGCAGTGACGATGTCGATGGTGTCATCGACGGACAAGGTGGTCTGTGTGACAAAGGCCAGACGTTCCGCATCGCGCGGGGTCACATGGGCGACGTCATTGACGGTTTCCACCAGCAGCACCTCGCCTTCAGGAAGCTGACCCATGGTGCCGATTGTTTCAGGATGCCCCGCGTGGCCGATCATGACCATCTGCAGGCCGTTGTCGGCGTGGCGCTGGGCTTCGATATGCACCTTGCTGACAAGAGGGCAGGTAGCGTCGACATAGATCATTTCGCGCTTTGCGGCGGCTGCAGGCACAGCTTTTGGCACACCGTGGGCGGAAAAGATGACCGGGCGGTCATCGGGGCATTCGTCCAGCGTTTCGACAAAAACTGCACCTTTATCACGCAGCCCATCGACGACGAATTTGTTGTGCACGATTTCGTGCCGTACATAGACCGGCGCGCCCCATTTTTCCAAAGCCATCTCTACGATCTTGATCGCGCGGTCTACGCCTGCGCAAAAGCCGCGGGGGGCTGCAAGATAAAGGGTCAGTGGGGGTAGGGTCATTAGCGCGTCGCTCCTGGGGTGTGCCATAGGTAGTCGCGCAGGGGGCAGGCGTAAAGGCTGGGCGCATGCAAAGCGTGACACCCGCAGAACGCCGGGACGGCGAACTACGGGTCGGTCACGGTCAGTTGGCGTTTTCGTCCTGTTCGGCGTGTTCCCGGGTCGGGCGGCCAACAACATCGCGCAGTTCTTCGAGTTCGATAAAGTTATCGCATTGGCGACGCAGTTCGTCCGATATCATGGGGGGCTGGCTGCGAATGGTGGATACGACCGAGACGCGCACGCCTTTGCGCTGCAACGATTCCACCAACGGGCGAAAATCGCCGTCGCCGGAAAACAGCACGATGTGATCCACGTGAGGGGCCAGTTCCATCGCATCGACGGTCAATTCGATGTCCATGTTGCCCTTGACCTTACGGCGGCCCATGGAATCCGTGTATTCCTTGGCCGGCTTTGTCACCATCGCAAAGCCGTTGTAGTTCAACCAATCCACCAGCGGACGGATAGGAGAGTATTCTTCGTTCTCAAGCAGCGCCGTATAGTAGAATGCACGCAGCAGTTTGCCGCGGCGCATGAATTCCTGTCGCAGCAGTTTGTAGTCGATATCGAACCCCAGCGCCTTGGCGGCGGCGTATAGGTTCGCACCATCGATGAAGAGCGCGAGCCGCTCGTCCCGATAAAACATGAAGGTTCCTTTCCGACTCGCTGGCCGGTGCTAGTAGTGACGTGTCGATGGCGGTGGATCGTGACACACAATTTCTTGTATATGTTACTAGGAAAACAACCATGCAAGCTGGCCAAATCGATATGAAGGGCGACATCGCGCTTATTTTGTTGGGTAGCAATACCTCATCTGGTAACAATTTACCTAGATCATTTGTACTAAATGGCAGGCAGCAACTGCTGAAAGCGCTGGGAATCGGTGCTGATATATTCAGCGGCCTGTATTCTTCGCCCGCTTTTCCGGCCGGGATCGGGCCTGATTTTGTAAACGCTGCCATGGCGATACGCACGACCCTGCCGCCGGCGGACCTACTTGCAATCTTGCACAAAATCGAGGCAGAGGCAGAGCGGACGCGCGAAGTCCGCTGGGGGCCGCGCACCCTTGATTTGGACCTGATCGGTGTGGGGGACGCTGTTTTCCCTGATATTGCCGTGCAATCGCATTGGCGCAACCTGCCGGCAAAGCGTCAGGGGGTTGAGGCACCGACCGAATTGATTCTGCCGCACCCCCGGATGCAGGACCGTGCCTTTGTCTTGGTGCCCTTGGCGCAGGTTGCGCCAGATTGGGTGCATCCTGTGCTGGGGCAGAGTATCGTGCAAATGCGCGATGCGCTGCCTGCTTCTGATCTCGCTGAAATCCGGCCAATCGGTGATAAGGTGGGCGTGTAGGATACAGAACAGACTTGACAGATCGCAAAACCGGCTTGTCATTTAAGATGTGGCGGGCTAAGTGCAGGTCTTGCATCCACGCCTGGACAGAATTGGAGTGTGCCGATGGCCCGCGTTACCGTCGAAGACTGTGTCGACAAGGTCCCGAACCGGTTTGAGCTTGTCATGCTCGCCGCGCATCGCGCCCGTGAAATCGCTGCCGGCTCGCCCGTCACCGTCAGCCGCGACAACGATAAGAACCCCGTCGTTTCCCTGCGTGAAATCGCAGAAGAAACACAGCAGGCCGATGATCTGCGCGAGCGTATGATCGAAGCGAACCAGACCCAGATCGAAGTCGACGAGCCTGAAGAAGACTCGATGGCGCTGTTGATGGGCGCAGAGGCTGACAAGCCTGTAGAAGACGATATGAGCGAGGAAAAGCTGCTGCGCGCCCTGATGGAAGCGCAAGGACAGCGTTAAGGGCCAACACCGGCCCAAAAGAAAGAAGTGCCGGACCAGCATGAACACAGCAGATGACCTGATCGCGCTGGTCCGCACATATAACCCCCGTACAAACGAAGCGCTGTTGCGCGACGCCTTCGCCTTTGGCGAAGAGATGCACGAGGGGCAGTTCCGCCATTCTGGCGAGCCTTATTTTACCCACCCTATCGCCGTCACCCAGATCCTTGCAGAAATGCAAATGGATGACGCAACGCTTGTCACGGCCCTGCTGCACGACACGATCGAAGACACGCCCGCCTCTTTCAAGATTGTCCACGACCGGTTCAGCCGTGAAATTGCGGAACTTGTGGACGGTGTCACCAAGCTGACCAACCTTCAGTTGACCAGCCGGGAATCGAAAGAGGCCGAGAATTTCCGCAAGCTGTTCATGGCTACCAGCAAGGACTTGCGGGTCACGCTGGTTAAGCTGGCCGACCGGTTGCACAACATGCGCACGATTAAATCGATGCGGCCGGAAAAGCAGGCGCAAAAGGCCCATGAAACCATGGATATCTATGCGCCGCTTGCGGGGCGCATGGGGATGCAGTGGATGCGCGAAGAGCTGGAGGATCTGGCCTTTCGCGTGCTGAATCCGGAAGCGCGCAACAGCATTATCCGCCGCTTTATCACACTTCAGCGCGAGGCGGGGGATGTTGTCGCCCGCATCACCGCTGATATGCGGGTCGAACTCGAAAAGGCCGGTATTCAGGCCGAAGTCATGGGCCGCGCCAAAAAACCTTATTCGATCTGGCGCAAGATGCAGGAAAAGGACATGGGCTTTTCGCGTCTGTCCGACATCTATGGTTTCCGCATTATCACAGCGACAGAGGCGGACTGCTACCGCGTGCTGGGTGCGATCCACCAACGCTGGCGTGCTGTGCCGGGGCGGTTCAAAGATTATATCAGTCAGCCCAAGACGAACGGATACCGGTCGATTCATACGACCGTGTCGGGCCGCGACGGTAAGCGGGTAGAGGTTCAGATCCGCACCCGTGAAATGCACGAAGTTGCCGAAACCGGCGTTGCGGCGCATTGGTCCTATCGCAATGGCGAACGGGTCGAAAACCGCTTTGCCGTCGATCCGGTGCACTGGATTTCCAAGCTGACTGAACGGCTGGACGAAGACGGCGATCACGACGACTTTCTTGAAGCCGTCAAGCTCGAGATGTTTACCGATCAGGTGTTCTGCTTCACCCCCAAGGGGGATGTGATCAAGCTGCCCCGCGGCGCGACCCCTATCGACTTTGCCTTCGCGATTCACACGCGCATCGGTATGGCCTGCGTCGGGGCCAAGGTCGACGGCATTCGTGTCCCGCTCTGGACCCGGTTGAAGAATGGTCAAAGTGTAGAAATCATTACCGCCGAAGGTCAAAAGCCGCAGGCGACCTGGGTGGATATCGCGACGACTGGCCGCGCCAAGACCGCGATCAGGCGCAGCCTGCGCGAGGCGGATCGCGAACGCTTTGTCCGTCTGGGCCGTGAGCTGGTACGCGTTGCCTTCGAAAATGTCGGCAAGAAACTTACGGAAAAGGCGCTGCGCACTGCGGCCAAGGCGCTTGCCCTGGACGGTGTCGATGACATGCTGGCCAGCCTTGGCAGCGCCGACATCAGTGCCCGTGATATTGTTCGCGCCATCTATCCCGATCTTGCCCAAAGCTCTGGGGACGAAATTGATCCGAACCGCGCCGTTGTCGGCCTGGAGGTGGACCAGTCACACCATCGCGCCCGGTGTTGCCAGCCGGTGCCGGGTGAACGGATTGTCGGTATTACCTATCGCGGACAAGGCGTTGTCGTGCATGCGATCGATTGTGCGGCCCTTGCCGACTACGAAGACCAGCCGGACCGCTGGGTTGATTTGCGCTGGCAAGACGGACAGCACCGCGCTGTGAATACCGTAACCTTTGATATATCGATCACCAATGACGCCGGCGTGCTGGGCCGCATCTGTACCCTGATCGGCGAGCAGAAAGCCAATATTTCCGATCTTAAGTTTATTGACCGCAAGCCGGACTATTACCGGCTTTTGGTTGATATCGACCTAAGTGATACCGAACACATGCACCGGGTCATGACGGCGGTCGAAGCCGACAGCAACGTTTCAGGCGTCAGCCGTCTGCGCGATCCCGGCCAAGCCGGTTCACATCACGCGGGCTAAAGCTCGAGGAAGGACACGGGGTGTTCAAGCGCAGGGATAGGCGGCCGATCTGGCAGGTCGTGACCGCTGCCGTCTATCCGCGTGGCGGATGGGGCCGGGCCTTTTCCTACGTCAAACATCGGGTTCGCCGTCTGCCTGATACGCCGGAAAAAATCGGGCGCGGCATTTGGGCGGGGGTCTTTACCACGTTTACCCCATTTTACGGGCTGCACTTTATTGTGGCTGCGCTGATCGCACGCGTATTGCGCGGCAATATACTGGCTGCCTTGATGGCAACATTCTTTGGCAACCCGCTGACCTATGTCCCGATCGCGGCCGTCTCGCTGAAAACAGGTCACTGGTTGCTGGGTAGCAAGCTGCACGGCCCGCCGATTTCGCTTGGCGAAAAGTTTGCCGATGCGGGCGCTGATCTGTGGCACAACGTCATCGCGATCTTTACGCCTGAACAAATGGACTGGCAGGGCTTGTCGATATTCTATTTCGACATTTTCTACCCCTATATGATCGGCGGCGTTTTGCCCGGTATCTTCACCGCAACCGCAGCCTATTATCTGTCCGTGCCTGTGCTGCAGGCCTATCAGAAACGCCGGCGCAATATCTTACGCGCCAAGCTGGAATCGCTGGGATCGCCCAAGGACGCCGGCACGAAATGATGCGGGACGCAAATGCGACGCAGAGAAGGAGTGACGCGATGACTGAAAAGCTGCGACTGGGTGTTAACATCGACCACGTGGCCACCGTGCGCAATGCGCGGGGCGGGGACAATCCCGACCCTGTGCGCGCCGCGCTGATGGCGCAGGATGCCGGTGCTGATGGCATCACGGCACACCTGCGCGAGGATCGCCGCCATATCCGTGATGACGACATGGCCGGGCTTAAGTCTGCGCTGCGCGTGCCGCTAAACTTTGAAATGGCGGCCACGGCTGAAATGCAGCGCATCGCACTTGCGACCCAGCCCCACGCCGTTTGCCTCGTGCCGGAAAAGCGCGAGGAGCGCACGACCGAAGGCGGGCTGGACGTCGCGCGTCAGGCCAACGTCCTTGCCGATTATATTGCCCCGTTGCGCGATGCAGGCTGCCGGGTGTCGCTGTTTATCGCTGCCGATCGGAATCAGGTTGAAGCCGCGCACCGCATTGGCGCGCCGGTGATCGAACTGCATGCAGGTGCCTATGCCGACGCCTGGGCCGAAGGGCGCTGGGTTGATCGCGACCGCGAGCTGGCGCGCCTGACCGAAGCGGCGGCCTTTGGTCATTCACTGGGGCTTGAAATCCACGTGGGCCACGGTCTGACCTATGACAGCGTCGGCCCCATTGCCGCCCTGCGCGAGGTGCGAGAGTTGAACATCGGCCACTTCATCATCGGAGAGGCGATTTACCGCGGCTTGCCAGACGCCATTGGCGAGATGCGGCGCTGTATGGATGCGGCGCGGGTATGATCCTTGGTATCGGAACGGATCTGGCGAACATTGACCGGATCGCAGCCACGCTGGACCGGTTCGGTGACCGTTTTCGCAACCGCGTCTTTACCCCGACCGAGCAGGCCAAGGCAGAACGGCGCAAGGACACGCCTGGCACCTATGCGAAGCGCTGGGCTGCGAAAGAGGCGTGTTCCAAGGCGCTGGGCACCGGCCTGCGCATGGGAATCGCCTGGAAGGACATGGCTGTCAGCAACCTGCATACCGGCCAGCCCGTGATGGAAGTCACTGGCTGGGCCAAGGATCGCTTGGACAAGATGACCCCGCCGGGTCACGAGGCAATCATTCATGTGACCCTGACCGACGACCACCCCTGGGCCCAAGCCTTTGTCATGATCGAGGCGCGGCCCGTTGTAGAATAAGACCGCTTGCATGGCGTACGCCAGCACCGCGGGGGCGGGCACCCTACCTTGACAGGCAGAGTGCGTGCGATCATGTAGCCCTGCAAAGCTTGAATTAGGAAAAATTGCGATGGCCGAAAAGACGGGCGTGGTGGCCGGAGTGATCGAGACCGTGAAAACAGTGGTATACGCCCTGTTGATTGCCGGTCTTTTCCGCACAATTTTGTTCCAGCCCTTTTGGATTCCATCGGGATCAATGAAGGACACGCTGTTGATTGGCGACTTTTTGTTCGTCAACAAAATGGCTTACGGTTACTCCTACGCCTCTTGCCCGTCGATCCTGATCCCTGCGCTTGGCGTCGATATCGGTGCCGATGACTTTTGCGGTGCGTTCCAGGGTAAAACCGAACGTCTGTTCGGGTCCGATCCGGAACGGGGCGATGTCGTCGTTTTCCGCCACCCTGTGACAGGACGCGATTTCATCAAGCGTCTGATCGGTCTTCCGGGCGATAAAATCCAGATGAAGGACGGCCTGCTTTATATTAATGGTGAAGCGGTGAAGGTCGAAGACAACGGCATATTTGTTGAAACCTACGCACCACAAGGACCCGAGCAGGCGTTGCCGTCCTGTGCCAATGCGCCAGTCGGTCCGGGGGCGGACTGCATCAAGGAACGCAGCACCGAAACACTGCTGGGCGGCGTCAGCCACGATATCCTGAATATCGGCAACCGCTCGCTTGATAATACCGGCGTCTTCACGGTGCCTGCCGACAACTTCTTCTTCATGGGTGACAACCGCGATAATTCCACTGACAGCCGCGTGCCTCAGTCGCTGAACGGCGTCGGCTTTGTGCCGCGCGAAGACATTGTCGGCCGCGCGGATCGGGTTATCTTTTCCTCTGCCGGGGCATCCATGCTGGCATTCTGGACCTGGCGCAGCGATCGTTTCTTCAAGGGGATCGAGTGAAGCTATCAGCACAATTGACGGGCTTTGCCGCCCGCGTGGGTCATGACTTTGCCGACCCGGCTCTTTTGGTGCGCGCGGTGACGCATTCCAGCATGTCCAGCGTACACCGCGACGACAACCAGCGGCTGGAGTTTCTGGGCGACCGTGTGCTTGGACTCGTGATTGCCGAAGCGCTGTTGCAAGCTGATCCGGGTGCTGCCGAAGGGCTGCTGGCACCGCGCTACAATGCCTTGGTGCGCCGCGAAACCTGTGCCGCTGTGGCGCGGGACATCGGGCTGGGCGAGGTGTTGAAGCTGGGCCGCTCTGAAATGCAATCCGGCGGGCGCCGTAAAGAAGCCCTTTTGGCTGATGCAATGGAAGCGGTCATCGCTGCGGTTTATTATGACGCTGGCTATGACGCGGCCCGCAAGGTGATCCTGAAGCATTGGAAATCGCGTGTTGGCAGCGTTGCCGCTGACGCCCGCGATGCAAAGACAGCGCTGCAGGAATGGGCGCAGGGGCGCGGTGCACCTCCGCCGGTTTATACCGAAGTTGCGCGCACAGGACCGGATCATCAGCCGGTTTTCACAATTCGTGTTACACTAGAATCCGGCGAGCATGCCGAGGCAACCGCAGGGGCCAAGCGGCAGGCGGAACAAGCAGCGGCGCAGGCCCTGCTCGAAAGGGTCGGACAATGACGGACGAAACACGCGCAGGCTTTGTCGCCTTGATAGGCGAGCCGAACGCAGGCAAATCCACGCTGCTGAACCGGATGGTGGGCGCAAAGGTCAGCATCGTGACGCATAAGGTCCAGACCACCCGCGCGCGTATTCGCGGTGTGGCGCAGGATGGCGCATCCCAATTGGTCTTTGTTGATACTCCCGGTCTGTTTGCGCCCAAGCGCCGCCTCGACCGTGCAATGGTTGCCGCCGCCTGGGGCGGCGCTGGCGACGCCGATGTTGTCGTACTGCTGATCGAGGCGCATCGCGGTATCACCGCCGGGGTGAAGGCCATTTTGGAAGTGCTTGCCGAACGGGTCGGCAAGGCCAAGGTCGCGCTGGCGATTAACAAGATTGACCGGGTCAAGACCGAGGCCCTGCTGCAGCTGTCGCAGCAAATGAACGAGGCTTTTGCCTTCGAGGAAACGTTCATGATCAGCGCAGAGCGTGGCCATGGCTGCGACGCGCTGAAACACTGGCTTGCCGGGGCTGTACCTGCGGGGCCGTGGCTTTATCCGGACGATGAAATTTCCGACTCGCCGCTGCGCAATATTGCCGCTGAAATGACGCGGGAAAAACTGACGCTGCGCCTGCATCAGGAACTGCCTTACCAATTGACGGTGGAAACCGAAAACTGGGAAGAGCGCCCAGATGGTTCCGCCAAGATTGACCAACTGATCTATGTGATCCGCGACGGTCACAAAGGCATCGTGCTGGGCAACAAGGGCGAGACGATCAAGGCCGTTGGCCAAGCCGCCCGCGCCGAGATGGAAGAGTTGCTCGGGCGCAAGGTGCATCTGTTTCTGCAGGTCAAAGTGCGGTCGAACTGGCTGGAAGACAAAGAGCGTTACGACGAAATGGGCCTGAACTTCAAAGACGGCGATGCCTGAACCACGCCTGACGGCGGACCTTTGGGTCAGTGCCTATCTTGCACGGCTGCGGGTATTGGATATTCCGGCTTTCGTGGTCGCTCGCGGTGATGCAACAGCGGGTGCGGTGTTGATCAAACTTAATACGCTGGACGGGCAGGCCGCGGCATTTAACCGGTCGTTTGATCTGATGTCGGGCGACCGCGTCTGGGTCACGCTGGCCGAAGGGGCAGAGGCGGATGTCGACGCCTCTATCGCGAAACAGCGCGGGTTCGACAGCGATCTATGGGTGATCGAGGTGGAAGATCGTCAAGGTCGCCACCTGCTGGATCAGCCCGGACTGGATTGATGCGCCCCCTCGTGGGCAGCCAAGCCATCGGTAAAGCTATGGTCGCCTGAAATATGGTGATAGGATTGCGCCTATGATCAGCTGGCAGGACGAAGGCGCCGTGCTCCGCGTGCGCCCGCATGGAGAGACCTCGGCGATTGTCGAAGTCTTTACGATTGAACACGGGCGTCACGCCGGCGCCGTGCGGGGCGGGATCAGTCGCAAGATTGCGCCGTCGCTTCAGCCGGGGGCACAGATCGCCGTGACGTGGAAGGCGCGGCTGGATAATCATCTGGGGTCATTCACGGTCGAGCCGTTGCGCAGCCGGGCCGTCAACGCAATGAGCGACCGCCTTGCCCTTGCGGGTCTGAATGCCGTCTGCGGCCTGTTGTCCGTTGTGCTGCCCGAACGCGAAGCACACGCCGACCTATATTCGCAAACCGTTCAGCTGCTGGATCTGCTGGGGCAGACTGACATCTGGCCGCTTGCCTATCTGCGGTGGGAACAGGCCCTGCTCGACGATCTGGGCTTTGGCATGGATCTAAGCGCCTGCGCGGTCCGCGGCGTGAACGAAGACCTTGCCTTTGTGTCGCCCCGGTCTGGCCGCGCTGTCAGCCGAGAGGCGGCAGGCGAATGGGCCAGCCGTCTGCTGTTGCTACCGCCCGTTCTGGCCGGAAAGGGCGAGGCTACGACGCCGGAAATCATAAAAGCTTTGGCGACGACCGGCTATTTCGTTGAACATCGCCTGTTGCGGTCGCTGGATGCTGACCGCGTGCTGCCCGCCCGGAACAGGTTGCTGGACGCGATACAGCGATCGGATTGACCTTCGGTGGAACGATCACCGGCAGGCGCGTGTTGCCCCTTTGAAGGAGGAACATGATGCTTGCACCATTCGTTCAGATCATACTGCAATCCATCGGGGCTATCGTCTTTGTCGTGGCGCTGACACGCGTGTTTGGATTGCGGTCGTTTTCGAAAATGTCGGGTTTTGATTTTGCGGTGACTGTGGCCATCGGCTCTGTCGTGGCGACGACGGCAATGTCGACGACAACGCCGTTCTGGCAAGGCGCTCTGGCCTTGGCGACGCTATTCACAGTGCAATCCGTCATTGCGCAGGCCCGGTCCCGGTTCAAGGGGTTGGTCGACGTCACGGATAACGACCCGCTGCTGATCATGCGGGACGGTGAAATTCTGAAAGACAACCTGCACCGTTCTGGCATGACGACCGGCGACCTTGTCGGCAAACTGCGCGAGGCGAATGCGCTGGAATTTTCCCAGATCCGTGCCGTCGTATTCGAACCGACGGGGGATGTCAGCGTGCTGCATGGTGACAGGATGGATGACAGATTGCTGGATGGCGTCCTGCAGGCATAATCGACACCGGGTGTCGCATTTGGAAAAGCGCTGCCCGGCAGGCGCTGTCACAGCCAAAGGGTCCAACAAGGTCCCCGCGCCATGATTGCGCCTCGCGCTCCGCTTTACCTGACCCACGCCCCGACGCCCAAGATCAGCGATTTCGCCCGTCTGTCCGCGCTAGAGGCGTGCATCCGCGCGACCTTGCTGTCGGTTATGCCGCTTGTGATCTATCGCGCCTATGGCGATGCGGCGGTGGTCAGTCGGATTTACCTGTGCGTCGGCATAGGATCGATGTTTTTCGGGCTGATGGTGCCTTACGCTGCGCGCTATATCCCGCGCCGCTGGATGCTGACACTGGCCTGCGCGTTCTACCTTGCGGGCGTTTTGATGGCCTTGTTCGGTGGCGCACAGGGAAAGGCGCTTGTGTTGCTGTTCAACGCGGTCGGCACGGTGACCTTTACCATATGCCTGAACGCCTATGTTCTTGACTACATCAACCGGATCGAGCTGGGCCGCAATGAAGCGATGCGCATGGTTTATAGCGCCGTGCCATGGAGCGTCGGGCCAATCCTTGGGGTGACGCTGCTGAACTGGTGGGCCCCTGCGCCGTTCATTCTGGCTGGCATCTTTGCGCTGGGTCTGGCGTTGGAGTTCTGGCGGTTGCGGCTTGGGAATGGCCGACAGATTGCACGGGCGCAGGCTCCCGCGCCCAATCCGCTGGCTTACCTAGGGCGGTTTGCCGCGCAGCCACGATTGATTGCCGGCTGGTTCTTTGCAGTCATGCGATCCTGCGGATGGTGGGTCTATATCGTTTATCTGCCCATATTCTGCATCGAGGCGGGCCTTGGCGACAAGGTCGCGGCGATCGCACTAAGCCTAAGCAACGGGCTGCTGTTCACGACACCGCTGATGCTGCGCAGGGTCAGACGGATCGGTGTAAGGCGTGGCGTGCGGCTGGGGTTTGCCATCTCTGCCAGTCTGTTCATGGTGGGCTTTTTATTGTCAGGCTGGCCGTGGCTGACGGTGGGCTGCATCATGGCCGGATCTGTTGCGCTGGTTCTGCTGGATGTTTGCGGCGGTCTGCCGTTTCTGATGGCGGTGCGCCCGGCTGAACGGACGGAAATGGTTGCTGTCTATGCGACCTTTCGGGATGCGTCGGGTATTACAACACCCGCTGTGGCCGCGATGATCCTGTTCGTCGCCCCGGTGGCGGGGATCTTTGCAGCCTGCGGCATGGGGCTGGCCGCCGGCTATATCGTCGCCGGCAACCTGCATCCACGTTTGGGATTGCCCCGCGCGCAGCCCGCCTAATCCAGCAGGCGGCGGGCGATCACCTGCGCCTGAATTTCGGCGGCCCCTTCAAAGATGTTCAGAATACGGGCATCGCACAGAATACGGCTGATCTTGTATTCCAGCGCGAACCCGTTGCCGCCGTGGATTTGCAGCGCATTGTCAGCGCAGGACCAGGCGACGCGGGCACCTAGCAGCTTTGCCATCCCCGCCTCCAGGTCGCAGCGGCGGCCTTCGTCCTTTTCGTGGGCGCTGAAATAGGTCAGCTGGCGGGCAACCATAATTTCGACTGCCATCATGGCCAGTTTGCCGGATACGCGGGGAAAGTCGATCAGCGATTTGCCGAATTGCTTGCGGTCTTGGGCATATTTCATGCCTTCATCAAGGGCGGATTGCGCCACGCCAATCGCACGGGCGGCGGTTTGAATGCGCGCCGATTCAAAGGTCTGCATTAACTGCTTGAACCCCTTGCCCGTCTGTCCGCCCAGCAGGTTTTCACCTTTCACCGCAAAGCCATCGAAGGCCAGTTCGTATTCCTTCATTCCGCGATAACCGAGGACCTCGATCTCGCCTCCGGTCAGGCCGGGATCGGGAAAGGGGGCCGCGTCCGTGCCGGGGGTCTTTTCGGCCAGAAACATCGATAGGCCGCGATAGTCGGTCGTGTCAGGGTCGGTTCGTGCCAGCACCGTCATCACATGGGTGCGGGCGGCGTGGGTGATCCACGTCTTGTTGCCGGTAATTTTCCAATCGTCGTCATCGGGGACGGCGCGGGTGCGCAAGGCACCCAGATCAGAGCCTGTATTCGGCTCTGTGAACACTGCAGTCGGCAGGGTTTCACCACTGGCAAGCTTCGGCAGCCACTGCTGCTTTTGCGCCTCTGTGCCGCCGCACAGGATCAGCTCTGCCGCGATTTCGGACCGCGTCCCAAGCGAGCCAACGCCGATATAGCCACGCGAAAGCTCCTCTGACACCACGCACATGGCGGATTTGGACAGGCCAAAACCGCCGAAATCTTCTGGAATGGTCAAGCCAAAGACGCCCAACTCGGCCATTTCGTCGATGATCTCCATCGGGATCAGTTCATCTTTCAAGTGCCAGTCATGGGCAAAGGGTTCGACTTTTTCCCGGCTGAAACGCCGGAATTGGTCTCGAATCATCTCAAGCTCTTCATCAAGGCCCGATGCGCCGACTGTTAGCTCTGCCGTGCGGTCCTGCATCAGCTGCGCCAGCATGGAACGGGCCGCTTGCGTATTGCCGCCGGCCATCAGAGCCGCGGGCGCAGGGGCGTTCAGAGGCGCAAGGTCGGCAGGCGTCAGGCCAAAGTCGGTGGCGCGCACAACTTCGGTCTGGTTCATCGGAATGCCGCCGGCGATCTGGGACAGATATTCGCCAAAGGCGATCTGCAGGATCAGGGCCTCGACTTCGCCAAAGCGGTTGTTGGCGGCCAGCCGGTCAGCCCAGGACTGCATTTGCTGCAAAGCCTGCGCATATGTCGCAAGCCAAGCCAATCCATGTGCCGCGGGCTGGTGCTGGTCGATCAGCTGCGCCGAAACGCGGCCGTTTTCGCTGACAAGCGTGGCTACGGCGGATTTCGCCTGGTCGGTATAGGACAGAACAGCCGCCAGTGCGGATCGGGTCAGATCGGTCAAGTCTGCAAGAATGGCTGTGTGTGTCATGGGGCCTGCTCCGTCGTGTGCCATCCGCTTTTCCCTTTATGTTGCAGTTGCACGGATAAAGTGTTTGCATTTGCAGCGCAACATTAATGCGAAATATATCTATGTCGCATACTAAAATGTCGCGGTTGATTTGCGTGGCACTTTAAGGACGGATCGCGCAAGGTGCCGCCAATATGACTGATATCCTTGCTGTAATTCCGCTTCATATCGTTCTGTTCGCGTGTCTGGTGACGCTGCTTGGCGGTTTCATCAAGGGGGCCGTCGGCTTTGCGATGCCGCTGATCATGATCAGCGGCATGGGCATCGTGATTGATCCACAGCTTGTTGTTGCAGGAATTATCCTGCCGATTCTGGTCAGCAACGGATGGCAGATTGCGCGGTCCGGACTTGGCCCCGCGCGGTCGGCGGTTGCCGAACATTGGCGTTATCTGTTGATCGTCTGCGTAATGATCCTGGTTTCCGCCCAGTTTTTGACCGCAATTTCGGCCGATGCGATGTTTGTGATCCTTGGCGTTCCGGTCGTCGCGCTGTGTGCCGTGCAGCTTTTGGGTTGGCAGCCCACAATTCCGGCACATCTGCGCCGACCGTTCGAATGGGGTGCCGGGCTGTCGGCAGGCACGCTTGGCGGTCTGGCTGGCACATGGGGGCCGCCAACAGTGCTGTATCTGCTGGCGTTGCGCACACCGCGGGCAAAGCAAATGGCCGTGCAAGGCGTCATCTATGGTCTGGGGTCTGTCATGCTATGCCTTGGCCACCTGAAATCAGGTGTACTGAACGCGCATACATGGCAGCTGTCCGCCCTGCTGGTGGTGCCCGCAGTGATTGGCATGTGGGCCGGTTTTCGGCTGGGTGACCGGTTCAATCAGGACATGTTCCGCAAGGTGACGCTGCTTGTCTTGATTGTCGCCGGGGCAAACCTGATCCGGCGCGGAGTGATGGGCTGACCTAGGACAGCAGCTCCTCAAAGCCGCAGATGCGGGCCAGCTCTGGCGCATCCTTGGGTGCGACAACGTCGAACGTGGTCCGATACAGCACCTTGCCATCTTTGACCGCTTCCATTTCCCATGTGCCTTGCACCAGTTCATAGGCGAAATCGAACTGGTAGAACGTCAGCGACGGGGTGCCGCCGTCGATCCGCGTCAAAAAGCTTTGCTGTGTCGCGCCATCCTTGCCCATGGGCGGGTGGGTGACGGTCATTGTCACCTCGGGCAGGCCCATGATGTCGGCGGTCAGGGTTTTCACCCCGAATCCGATGCCCAGCACGGCCGGAACCCGGCGGGACGTGGATACAAAAGGCGGATCTTCGTCCACCAGGTGGGTCACGCCGGCGACGGTGCCGGGGGCCGGGGCATCGCCCACCGACGGCGGCGGGCAGATGACGCCGTTTTCCAAAGCACCGATCGCCGGGCTGACATAGGTTTCAGCTGCGGCAGCCACCGGCATTGTAAGCAGGGCAGATATGAAAAGGGTCAGGCGCATGGCCCGACCCTAATCATTCCTGCGGCGCTGGAAAGGCACCATTTGGCAAAACAGCGTTCCTTAGCCGATAGCGGCAGCTTTGACATCTTCGTCGATAAAGGGAACGTATTTGGCAAAGTTGTCGGAAAACATCTGCACCAGTTTTGCGGCCTGCGCATCATAGGCCGCAGGATCGGCCCAAGTGCTGCGCGGGTTCAAAAGGGCCGTATCGACGCCGTCGCATGCGACCGGAACATCAAAGCCAAAGTTTGGATCCTTGCGAAAGCTTTCCTCTGCTAGGCTGCCGTCAAGGGCGGCGGTCAGTAGGGCGCGGGTCGCCTTGATCGGCATCCGCGAACCTGTGCCATAGGCCCCGCCGGTCCAGCCGGTGTTGACCAGCCAGCAAGTAGCACCGTGGGTCGCAATCTTTTCCTGCAACAGCTTGCCGTAAACCTCTGGCCGGCGGGGCATGAACGGCGCGCCAAAGCAGGTGGAAAAGGTCGGCTCTGGCTCTGTCACGCCGCGTTCGGTGCCGGCAACCTTGGATGTGAAGCCGGATAGGAAGTGATACATCGCCTGCGCCGGTGTTAGTCGGCTGATCGGCGGCAGCACACCAAAGGCATCGCAGGTCAGCATGATGATATTTTTGGGATGGCCACCAAGCGCTGTTTCCGACGCGTTAGAGATATAGTCGAGCGGATAGGCGCAGCGCATGTTTGCGGTCAGGCTGGTGTCGTCAAAGTCGAGCTCCAGCGTATCCGGATCGTAGACCATATTTTCGATCACCGTATGCGGCATGGAGCAGGTGGCATAGATTTCCGGCTCTGCCTCTGCCCGAAGATTGATCGTCTTGGCGTAGCAGCCGCCTTCGAAGTTAAAGACGCCGCGGTCTGACCATCCGTGTTCATCGTCACCGATCAGCGTGCGGGACGGGTCCGCGGACAAGGTGGTCTTGCCCGTGCCTGACAGGCCGAAAAAGACAGCCGTATCAACAGGATTTCCGGTCGCGTGATTGGCAGAGCAATGCATCGGCATGATGCCCTGATCGGGCAGCAGGTAATTCAAAAGCGTAAAGACCGACTTTTTGTTTTCGCCAGCGTATTCGGTGCCGCCGATCAGGATCAACTTTTTCGCAAGGTTCAACGCAATGACGGTTTCGCTCCGGCAGCCGTGCTTGGCTGGGTCGGCTTTGAAACTGGGTGCGTTGATGATCGTGAATTCCGGCACAAAGCTGTTCAATTCGGATGGGTCAGGGCGGCGCAGCAAGTGGCGGATGAACAGGCCATGCCAGGCAAGTTCTGTCACAACACGTACATCCAGCCGGTAGGCAGGGTCCGCCCCGCCGAACAGATCCTGTACATAGGCAGTGCCGCCGTTCAAGTGGGAAAGCATATCAGTGTAGAGCGTGTCGAACTTGGCCGGGTCCATCGGCGGGTTGTTGTCCCACCAAATCGTATCTTCGACCTCTGGCGTGCGTACGACGAACTTGTCCTTAGGCGACCGGCCCGTGTGTTTGCCCGTGGTCACCAAGAAAGTGCCGCCTTTGCCGTTAATGCCTTCACCCTTTGCAACAGCAGCAGTCTGAAGCTCGGCAGCGGACAGGTTATAATAGACAGCGCCCAGTCCGGTGATGCCTTGGTCTTCAAGTTTCATCGCGGGGTTGACCGTTCCGTGGTCCATTGGTGCGCTCCTTGGGGTTTATGGCCTCTTTGGCTCATTCCTCTTAGCACCATGTTTTTGCGACCGAACAGGGCGGATTTGCGACGTTAGCGCAACCAGCGACATGTTAGCGCAACCAAGCAGCCCGTTTGCGCAACTTTGTGACCCATTAGCCATTCCTTTGCGTTTTGTGCCGCAAATAAGGCACGGATCAGCGCTTGATTCGCAATAGAGGGTTGATTCGCTATGGCAAAAGCATGAAAGATTCGGGGAAAAGCAGTTAATAACAACAATCGAGCAGTAGGGGAAAACCCATGGCCAGGATCGCACTTGTCGATGACGATCGAAATATTCTGACATCCGTGTCAATGACGCTCGAAGCTGAAGGCTTCGAGGTGGAAACATATAACGACGGCCAGTCCGCGCTGGATGCCTTTAACAAGCGCATGCCGGATATGGCTGTTCTGGATATCAAAATGCCGCGTATGGACGGCATGGATTTGCTGCAGCGCCTGCGGCAGAAAACATCGATGCCGGTGATTTTTCTGACATCGAAAGACGATGAGATCGACGAAGTTCTAGGCCTGCGGATGGGAGCCGATGACTACGTCAAAAAGCCCTTTAGCCAGCGCCTGCTGGTCGAACGTATTCGTGCATTGCTGCGCCGTCAGGATGTCATCGGCGGCGAAGTCGTAGAAGAGACTGAGGAAAACAAGGTCATGGTGCGCGGCGAGCTGACCATGGACCCCTTGCGGCATGCGGTAAAGTGGAAGGGCAACGATGTGTCGTTGACGGTCACGGAATTCCTGCTGTTGCAGGCGTTGGCGCAACGGCCCGGTTTTGTGAAATCGCGGGATCAATTGATGGACGTTGCTTACGACGATCAGATCTATGTGGATGACCGCACGATCGACAGCCACATCAAGCGTTTGCGCAAAAAGATGCGTCAGGCCGACGACGAATTTTCCGCAATCGAAACCCTTTATGGTATCGGTTACCGGTACAACGAAGCCTGATCATGAGCGACGCCGCCCGCCATATTGATGTCCGTGATCTGAATTCCGTGCGCCGTGCCGCCCGGAACGAGCCGGATCTTGTGCTGGGCGACGACTGGATCGCGCCGCAATCTGCCGGTGAACAGGAAATGCTGCGCCATCGTAAAAAGCGGAAAATGGTGAACCTGCGTTCTTCGCCGATTGCGCGCAAGATCATCACCTTTAACCTGCTGGCTATGACCCTGCTTGTTGCAGGCGTGTTGTACCTGAACCCGTCGCGCGACAATCTTGCGTATCAGCGTGCCTCTGGCCTGGTGAACGAGGCGGAGCTGATTGCCGATGTGCTGGAAGCGCGGATGCCTTTGACTGCACCCGTTGATCTGGCAAGCGGTGATGGCATTGATGTCGTTCGTACCTTGAATGATATGGACCTGCGCGGCGGCATCGTTGTCACCATCTTTGGGCCGTCCGGCCGGCAGCTTGCGACTGCGACGGGTACGCCAAGCACGGCGGCGGTTCAGGAACTGCAGCCCAGCGACAGCCGTACCTTCATCACTGACGCCCTGTCGCAGACGTGGACCCGATTGCGCAATCTGGTCCCGTCGGATCAAGGCGCCGACACGGATGCCCTGCCGCTTAGCGCCGAAGATGTCGCCCGTGTCATGGAGCGCGGTATCGAAGTCAGCGCGCTTCAGACATCGCTGGGCACAAACTTCGCCGTGGCGACCGCGATCGAACAGAATGGTCGCCCCGTTGGCGTCGTATCCATCACCAGCGCCGCCGGAGAGCTTGACGCGCTGGTCAGCAGAGAGCGCGAACAGGTATTGCGCCTGTTTCTGGTCAGTATGGCGGTCAGCGTCATTCTGAGCCTTGTTCTTGCCTCGACCATTGCAAATCCGCTGGCCGATCTGGCTGCCGCCGCGGAACTTGGCCGCGACAAGAATGCGCGCAAAATGGCACCGACGCGCGTTCGCATTCCTGATTTGACCGCCCGTCCGGATGAAATTGGCCGGCTATCCGGTGCGTTGCGTGGCATGGTGCAGGCCCTGTACGAGCGGATCGAAGGTAACGAGCAGTTCGCGGCTGACGTCGCGCACGAGATTAAAAACCCGCTTGCCTCGCTTCGGTCTGCCGTCGGGTCCCTGCGGATCGTCAAGAAAGAAGAGCACCGCGAAAAACTGCTTGAGGTTATCGAGCATGATGTGCGCCGTCTGGATCGTCTGGTTTCCGACATTTCCAATGCATCGCGCCTTGATTCAGAATTGGTAAAGGAAGAGGAAGAGACGTTCGACCTCCTTCGGATGCTGGGTAATCTGAATGAATTCCTAAGCCGCGAAGCAGACAGCAAGGGGATCGAATACATCTCTGATCTTCCTGATCATGCGATTATGGTTCAGGGCCTTGAGGGGCGTCTGGCGCAGGTGTTTGTTAACCTAATTACCAATGCGATTTCGTTCTGCGAAGAAGGCGATGCTATTCGGGTCTGGGCGCGGCGCCGCGAAAACCGGATTCTTGTCGTGGTCGAAGATACCGGTCCCGGAATTCCCGACGGTGCGCTGACCAAGATTTTCAAACGCTTCTATTCGGAACGGCCAGAAGGTCAGTTTGGCAATAACTCTGGCTTGGGCCTCGCCATCAGCAAACAAATCGTAGAGGCGCATGGCGGTGTCATCTGGGCCGAAAACATCCGCCCGACTGAAGTTGACGTCACTTCAGATCCGCTTGGCGCGCGGTTCGTCGTGGGTTTGCCGGTCTAAGCCGTGCCCGAAACGGTCCATGCGAGTGCAGTGTCCCTGAACGGGCGAGCCTTGCTGATCAAAGGGGCGTCCGGTTCAGGAAAATCGTCGCTCGCGCTGGAGCTGATGGCGTTCGGGGCCGGCCTGATCGGTGATGATCGCATCATCCTGTCCCGCCATGCAGATCAGGTCATGGCCAGCTGCCCTGCCATTTTGCGCGGCATGATAGAGGCGCGGGGCGTCGGCATCCTGCGCGCCAGACCTGCCTCGCCGGCACCGCTGGTTTGTGTGGTCAATCTGGACCTGACATCAGAGGAACGATTGCCGCAGGTGCAGGCCATAACGCTTTTGGGATGTAACTTGCCTTTAATTCAGCGGCCAATCGGCGTATCCTTTGCACCAGCCCTATTGCAATACCTGCGCGCGGGCCGGATCGCTTGATGACTGACGCCGCCTCATCTTCTCAGGATCGTTCAGGCCCCCGCATTGTGCTGGTCACCGGGCCTTCTGGCGCTGGGCGCTCGACCGCGATTAACGCGCTGGAAGACATCGGTTTCGAGGTTATCGACAACCTTCCCCTGTCCTTATTACCGCGTCTTCTGGACGGGCCAATTGCCGGGCCGCTTGCCTTGGGGCTTGATGTGCGAAACCGTGATTTCAGCACCAACGCGCTGATAGAGGCGATTGACCGCCTTAGCCGCGTGATGGGACACGAGGCGCAGGTCCTGTTTCTGGATTCCGATGACGATGTACTCATCCGCCGCTATTCGGAAACGCGCCGCCACCACCCGCTTGCGCCCGCCGGGCCACCCCTGGCCGGAATCGCCGCCGAGAAAGAGCTTCTCGGCCCGATTCGCGCCCGTGCCGATGTGCTGATCGATACGTCCGATTTGTCGCCCCATGACCTGCGTAGCGAGGTCGAGCGTCTGTTTGCGCAGGGCAAAGGCAAGCTGCTGGGTATTTCAGTGCAATCCTTTTCTTACAAGCGGGGACTGCCGCGCGGGCTGGACATGGTGTTCGACTGCCGGTTTTTGCGTAATCCCCATTGGGACCCGCTTTTGCGGGCAATGGATGGCCGTGATGCCGATGTTGCGGCCTACGTGGGGCGGGATCCGCGGTTTGATCCGTTTGTCGCGCAGATTAAGGCGCTGCTTGATCTGGTGCTGCCGGCCCACAAGGATGAAGGGCGCGCGCACCTGTCGATCGGCCTTGGGTGTACCGGCGGGCAACACCGGTCCGTCGTGTTGGCGGAAAGCCTTGCAGCATCCCTTGCGCAAGACGGCTGGCCCGTATCTAAACGGCATAGGGAAATGGAACGCCGCGACGGAACTGGGATTGGGTCTGGGGCCAGCGGAGTGCGGGGACAGAACGCTTGATCGGAATCGTCATCGTGGCGCACGGGAACCTGGCGCGGGAATATCTTTTGGCAGTCGAACATGTTGTCGGCCGCCAGGATGGCATACAGGCCATTGCAATCGCGCCGGACGATGACCGCAATGCCAAGCAGGCCGAAATCTGCGATGCTGCCGATGCTGTCGATACCGGGCAGGGGGTCATCATCGTTACCGATATGTTTGGTGGCTCGCCCAGTAATCTTAGCCTGCGTGCTTGCAGCCCGGACAACCGCCGCATCCTTTATGGCGCCAACCTTCCTATGCTGATCAAGCTGGCAAAATCGCGCGGAAAATCGGTGCCGGACGCGGTCAATGCGGCCATTGAGGCGGCGCACCGTTATATCAATTCTCATATCGTTGGACCGCAGTAATAATGGCTCAAACGCGCCTCAAGATTCAGAACGTCAAAGGGCTGCATGCCCGCGCTTCGGCAAAATTGGTCGAAGTCGTCGAGGCGTTTGATGCCACAGCGACCGTCAGCAAGGACGGTATGCAGGCGGGCGGTGACAGCATCATGGGATTGCTGATGCTGGCCGCAACTGTCGGCAGCTGGATTGACGTGGACACGCGCGGGCCCGACGCGCAAGCTTTGTCAGATGCAATAACGGCGCTGATCGATGACAAATTCGGCGAAGGCGGTTAAAGCAGGCAGCGCGGCGACCGCGCCAAAACCAAGCCCGGTCGTCTATGACAGGCGGACCCTCAGCTATGCGTCGTCCTTTGACGGCCCATTTCGTCAGGGGTTTATCCGGACAGTGGAATGGCTGACGGGAAAGGCGACTGTCATACGCATGGTGCGGGCTTATGAACGGGCAGGTCCGGCCAAGGGACAGGCGTTCTGGTCTGCGACATTGGCCGCGCAGGGCATTCGCGTCACGACGCCGGTCGAACAGATTGCCAATATCCCTAAAACGGGGCCTGTTGTCCTTGTCGCGAACCACCCCCATGGCATGGTTGACGGCATGGTGCTGGCAGAACTGATCGGCAAGCGGCGGTCGGATTATCGCATACTTAGTCGTTCTCTGCTGACCTCCTTGGACGAGGAGGCGACGCGGTACATGATTTCAGTGCCGTTCCCACACCAGCCGGATGCGCAGGCCAGGATGATCGAAATGCGCCGGCAGGCGATGGATCATCTGTCACAGAACGGATTGATTGCATTGTTTCCGTCCGGCGTTGTCGCTTCCGCGCCGCGTGCCTTTGCCCCAGCGAAAGAAGCGGAATGGAATGTCTTTACCGCGAAGTTGATCCGCATGTCCGGCGCGACGGTCGTGCCTTGCTTTTTCCCCGGGGCCAATTCGCGCGCCTATCAGATTGCGAACCGGATTTCACCGCTGCTACGCCAAAGCCTTTTGCTGCACGAAGTCGCACGCACCCGAAACACGGATTTTGCGCCCGTCATCGGAACGGCAATTCCCTATGACGACATAAGAGAGCGGATGTCCGACCCACGCGGATTGATGGCGTGGCTTCGCACCGACACGCTGGCTTTGGGTCAGCGTGTCGGCACGGGGGTGTCGCCGCGGTAATCGTAAAAACCGCGCTGCGATTTGCGGCCAAGCCAGCCTGCCTCTACGTATTTGGTCAGCAAGGGGCAGGGGCGGTATTTCGTGTCAGCCAGACCGTCATGCAGAACGTTCATGATGGCCAGGCAGGTATCAAGACCGATGAAATCAGCCAGTTCCAGCGGCCCCATCGGATGATTTGCGCCCAGTTTCAACGATGTATCAATCGACTGCACCGATCCCACACCTTCATACAGCGTATAGATTGCCTCGTTAATCATCGGCATTAGAATGCGGTTGACGATGAAGGCGGGAAAATCTTCTGATGCGGTCGAGGTTTTGCCCAGCCGCGCGACGACGGCCTCGCAGGTTCGAAAGGTCTGTTCGTCCGTCGCGATGCCGCGAATCAATTCCACCAGCTGCATGATCGGAACCGGGTTCATAAAGTGAAAGCCCATGAACCGTTCCGGCCGGTCGGTGCGGGACGCAAGACGCGTGATCGAGATGGAAGAGGTATTTGACGTCAGAATCGTGTCTTGTTTCAGGTGGGGAATCAGGTCTTCGAAAATGGCCTGTTTGATCGTTTCACGTTCTGTCGCGGCTTCGATGATCAGATCCGTCTGGCCAAGGTCGGTCAGGGTCGCCGTCGTTACAATGCGTTTCATCGCTGCCGTTTTCGCCGGTTCGTCAATCAGATCCTTGGTCACTTGGCGCGTCAGATTACGATCGATCAAGGCGACAGCACGGTCCAGCGCGTCCTGACTGACATCCGTCAAAAGCACATCATATCCTGCAACTGCAAAGACATGTGCGATGCCGTTGCCCATCTGGCCGGCCCCCACGATACCAACGCGTTCAATTGCCATGTCTGTGATCCTTTGCCTGACGTGCGGCAGCATAGGCCGCCGTGCATAGGACCATCAAGCGCCCGTCATAATTAAAATTCGGCTCAAATCCCTAACTTAGCGAATTCGAAATCCAAATCCGCGAATCTGCAATCCAAAGATGACGAAACGATCTGTGGTGAAGCGTATGAAGCATGATGAAATCGATAGTGCCGGACTGCACTATGCCCCTTGTCGCTATGGGCTATCCCGCATTTTTTTCCGCGGCCCAAAACGGCGGCTGGATACACCTTACGTTGCGTTTATTGGCGGGACGGAAACGTTTGGCAAATTCATTGATCGACCGCTTGCCTCTTTGGTGGAACGTGAAATTGGACAAACCTGTGTCAATCTGGGCTGTGTGAATGGGGGTGTTGATGCGTTTGTGAACGACCCGACGATCATGGCCACCTGTCACGATGCGAAAGTCACTGTCGTTCAGGTCATGGGGGCGAATTATCTTTCGAACCGGTTCTATTCCGTGCACCCCCGCAGAAATGACCGCTTTTTGCGCGCATCGACCGTGATGCAGGCCATCTACTCTGACGTGGATTTTGCCGATTTCACGTTCACCCGCCACATGCTGACCACTCTTTACGCAAAATCCCCCGAACGTTTCGATATCGTCGTGTCAGAGCTGAGAGAGGCCTGGGTCGCGCGGATGCGCAACATGCTGAACCAGATCGGACCGCGCAGCATCTTGCTCTGGTTCTCAAAAGAGCCGTTGTCCGATGCCCCTTGGGATACGCGGCCCGGGAAACTTTCCGCCGACCCCCTGTTCATTTCCGCCAGCATGATTGATCAGCTTCGCCCGCAGGTTTTGGACGTGATCGAAGCGCAGCCGAGTCCGGTTGCTTTGGCAATGGGCACAAAAGGAATGTATTTTTCCCCCGCTCAGGCAAAGGCCGCGTCGGAAATGATGAGCATTGGCAGCCATCAGGAAGCCGCAGCAAAGCTTGTCCCTGCGCTGCGCGAATTCCTGCACCACGCCGTGTAGCGCAACAAAAAAGGCGCACTGGAACAGCGCGCCTTTTCTGATCAGATCAGTTTGTGCTTACAGTTTGTCGGTCAGTTCCGGCACCGCGTCGAACAGGTCGGCGACAAGGCCATAGTCAGCCACTTGGAATATAGGTGCTTCTTCGTCCTTGTTGATTGCGACGATGATCTTGCTGTCCTTCATACCGGCCAAATGCTGGATTGCGCCGGAAATGCCGACAGCGACATACAGTTCTGGCGCGACGACCTTACCGGTCTGACCAACCTGCCAATCGTTCGGTGCATAGCCCGAATCGACGGCGGCGCGGGATGCACCGACAGCAGCACCCAGCTTGTCCGCCAGCTTTTCGATCATGGCAAAGCTTTCCTCGGACCCAAGTCCACGGCCGCCCGACACAACGATACCCGCCGATGTCAGTTCCGGCCGGTCAGAGGCTGCGACCTTGTCTTCAATCCATTCGGACAAGTTCGGATTGCCGGCCGCGTCGATGGTTTCGACCGCTGCGGAACCGCCCATGCCAGCCGCATCGAATGCTGCCGTCCGCACCGTCAGGACCTTGGTTGCGTCAGCCGATTTCACCGTCTGAATGGCGTTGCCTGCGTAGATCGGACGCTCGAACGTATCCGCGTCCACGATGGCCGTCACTTCGGAAATGATCTGGCAATCCAACAGGGCCGCAACGCGGGGCATGATGTTCTTGGCGTCTGTCGTGCCGGGTGCCGCGATGTGGCTATAGTCGCCAGCCAGCTTGACAATCAGGTCGGCTGTCGGTTCGGCCAGACGATGCCCAAGCGCGGCATCTTCGGCGCAAAGCACCTTTGCCACGCCGTCAATCTTGGCCGCTTCGGCTGCTGCTGCCGATGCAGAGGCACCCGCACACAGGACCGTCACATCGCCAAGCGATTTTACAGCGGCAACGGCCTTGCCGGTGGCATCGGCGTTCAGCGCGCCGTCGGTTACTTCACCAATCAGAAGAACAGCCATTACACAGCCCCCGCTTCTTTAAGTTTCGCAACAAGTTCGTCAACGGATTTCACAATGATCCCGGCAGAGCGTGTCGCAGGTTCGCTTGTCTTTACCACGGTCAGGCGCGGGCTGACGTCAACGCCGTAATCAGCAGGCGTCTTTTCATCCAGCGGCTTTTTCTTGGCCTTCATGATGTTCGGCAGCGACGCATAGCGCGGCTCGTTCAGGCGCAGATCGACCGTCACGACAGTCGGCATCTTGACCTTGATGGTCTGCAGGCCGCCGTCGACTTCGCGTGTGACTGTCGCATGATCGCCGTCAATGCCGACTTCGGATGCAAAGGTGGCCTGCGACCAGCCCATCAGCGCCGCCAACATCTGGCCGGTGGCGTTCATGTCGTTGTCAATCGCCTGCTTGCCGCACAGCACCAAGCCCGGCTGTTCATCGTCAACGATCGCTTTAAGGATCTTTGCGACGGCCAGCGGTTCAATGTCCGTATGCACATCGTCCGCCGCCACGACCAGAATCGCACGGTCTGCGCCCATGGCCAAAGCGGTGCGCAGTGTTTCCTGCGCCTGCTTCACGCCAATAGACACGGCGACGACTTCTTCGACTTTACCTGCTTCACGCAGGCGGATCGCCTCTTCGACGGCGATTTCGTCAAAAGGGTTCATCGACATTTTTACGTTGGCCAGATCGACACCCGAACCGTCCGCTTTGACGCGAACCTTCACGTTATAGTCGATCACGCGTTTGACCGGCACCAATACCTTCATCGCGTATCACTCCCATCTTTTACAAATCTTGCCTTTTGAGACATCAACCGCGCCCGAAAGGCAACAGGGCAAAACGGCTTCGACGCAGCGTCCTGACGTGCACGTCAACGTAGGGCGGGCGCGTCAGCGGTTTGCGCCCGGCACCCAAAGCACGTCGGATCTGCCATCATCGTTCGCAATCCGGCTGGCCTGAAAGAACCAATCGGACAGCCGGTTCAGATATTTCAGCGCGGCAGGGTTCACGTCTTCTTCGGTGGCCAAGGCCACGCACAACCGTTCAGCCCTGCGGCTTACGGTGCGGCACAGATGCAGATGCGCCGCCAAAGCTGTCCCGCCGGGCAGAACGAAGCTGCGCAGCGGCTCTACCGCCTGGGTCATGGCGTCGATCTGCTGTTCCAACCGATCAACCTGCGCATCGGAAATTCGCAGGGGCGGGTATTCGGCGCTTGCGTCATTCGCCATGTCAGGGCGGCACAGATCCGCGCCCAGATCGAACAGATCGTTTTGAATCATCGCAAGCTGGTCATCCATATCGCCAACCGCATAGATCCGCGCCATGCCGACGGTGGCGTTGGTTTCATCGACGGTGCCGTAGGTATTGACCCGGTCGTCGTATTTCTTGACCCGGTTGCCATTGCCAAGGGCGGTTTCGCCCGCATCGCCTGTGCGCGTGTAAATCTTGTTCAGTACGACCATTTTTTAGTGCCCTCGAAGATAGACGAACAAAAGGATCATCGCGATCGCGACGGCCTGCAGCCCGACCCGCCAACGCATGATCTTGTTCGCGTTCTTGCGATTGTATTCGCCGCCTTTGCCGAAACTGCCGATGCCAAGGACCAGCACGGCCAGAACGGCAAGGCAGGCAACTGCGACCAGAATGAAAAGTGGATCGTCGGCCATAAGTCCCCCGGTTGGTGTTGCATCCGACATAGCACCGCAGGGCGCAAAGGCCAGATCGGCTAGTTGCGTGAAATCAGCGCATCCTGCGCCCAAACGGGCAGCAAGCGCCGCATGATAGCCGCAAGATAGGTCGGAGTCGTGATGAAATAGCGCGCCTTTGGCCGCGGATGTTCCAGCGCATGGCGCAGTTTTGCGGTCACCGCACTGGCAGGTAGCTGGAATTTGTCGTCCCCGCCTTCGTACAGCCGCTTGGTCAGTTCGGGATATTGCGCCGCACGGGCAGAGGTTTCCGGCGTGAACCAACGCTCGAAATGCGGAATGGCATTTTCGCGGATGCGGGATGCAATAGGGCCGGGTTCCAGCAGGATCACCTTGATCGGGGTGTCCCGCATTTCCAGCCGCAGCACGTCGGTCAGCCCTTCCAGCGCGAACTTTGTTGCCACATAGGCCCCGCGCCATTTATAGGCGACCAGTCCCAGAACGGACGAACAGTTCACGATGCGGCCATGGCCCTGCGCGCGCATCACGGGAATCACCCGGCAGGTCAGGTCATGGACGCCAAACACATTTGTCTGGAAAATCGCTTCTAGCCCGCCGCGCGGAAGATCTTCGACCGCGCCGGGGCAGGCAAAGGCACCATTGTTGTAAAGCGCATCAAGCGTGCCACCCGTCGCGGCCAGTACCTGCGCAAGCCCGGCGGCAATGCTGTCCGTGTCGGCATAATCGATCAACGGGCTATCGAAACCTTCGCTGCGCAACCTTTCGCAGTCACTTGCCTTTCGGCATGACGCGAAAACGCGCCACCCGGCATCCCGCAGCCCGTGGGCCGCATCATATCCGATACCGGACGAACATCCTGTGATCAAAACGGTGCGCTGTGTCATGCGCCTTGTTTGATCCGCGCGGCGCGGGGGCGCAAGCGATTTAGCTTGGCGTCAAAAGGCGTTCGGCCATCCAGCCCATCTGACCCGTATTGATGACACGGACCCGTACCCAGCCGTTGCCGTCGTTTTCGACAACTTCGGTCTGGGTGCCGCGCGGCAAAGTGTCGAGCACATCAAAGCTGGTATCGGGCCCTGCGCGCATGTTCACGGCCCGCGCATCGACAAGCCGCAGCGATCCAAGGTCCGGGCTGGCGACGTCAGCCGGTGCAGGTGCAGCCAGCGACGTAAATTCGGGGGTGATGCCTGTAACCTCTGCCGTGGCACCATCAAAGGTCGCAGCGACCTGCGTTGCAGCTTCGACAAGCTCCGCCTCTGGCGCGGGGACGGGCGGCGTGGGCACCGGCACAGGGGCGGCGAGGGTGGTCACGGGCACCTCTACCGGTGCGGATGCCTCTGATGCGGGGGGCGGCGCTTTTGCAAGGCGCGTTTCGGGTTCAAATGATGCGCCGCCTGACATGGCGTAAAAAGCCCAGGCAAGGATCACAAAGGTTCCGATGATGAATTTGCCCATGACGAAGCCCTTCCCAAGACGTGATGCGATAGGCCGCTGCAGCCCGAATGTGAACACCTTAACGTGATTCCCGGTTCCGCATGCGGGGAATTTCCCGCCCCACGGCCCCACTGCCGTCTTTACGATGATCTGGCGCTTCGCTAAGTCTGCCGGTCATGAGCGATAAAATCGACGACAGCCCAAACCCGAACGACGTAACCGAAACGCTGCGCCACGCGATTGGCGAGCGGTATCTGACCTACGCGTTATCGACGATCATGAACCGTGCGCTGCCCGATGCGCGCGACGGTCTGAAACCTGTGCACCGCCGAATCCTCTATGCGATGCGGGAATTGAAGCTGGCGTCAAACGGGGGCTTCCGTAAGTCGGCCAAGATTTCAGGCGACGTGATGGGTAACTACCACCCGCACGGCGATGCCGCGATTTATGACGCGATGGCGCGTTTGGCGCAGGACTTCAACGTCCGCTACCCGCTGGTTGATGGTCAGGGCAACTTTGGCAACATCGACGGGGATAACCCCGCTGCTGCCCGTTATACCGAAGCGCGGATGACCGCCGCTGCCGAAGCCCTGATGGAAGGGTTGAACGAGAACGCCGTCGATTATCGCCCGAACTATGATGGCACACTGGAAGAGCCCGTCGTCTTTCCGGCCGCCTTTCCAAATCTGCTGGCCAACGGATCTAGCGGTATCGCCGTCGGCATGGCGACGAATATTCCGCCTCATAATCTGCACGAATTGATCGACGCCTGTCTGCATCTGATCAAATCGCCGAACGCCGGCGACGATACCTTGATGCAATACATTCCCGGTCCCGACTTTCCGACCGGCGGTGTTATCGTTGAAAAGCCACAGGCGATTGCCGACGCCTATCGCACCGGGCGCGGCAGCATCCGTTTGCGCGCAAGATACGAGGTAGAGGATCTGGGCCGCGGTCAATGGCAGGTTGTCATAACCGAAATCCCCTATCAGGTGCCCAAATCCCGGCTGATCGAAAAGCTGGCCGAAATTGTGCAAACCAAAAAGGTCCCGCTGCTGGCCGATGTGCGCGACGAATCCGCCGACGATATCCGCATCGTGCTGGAACCCCGCGCAAAGACGGTTGAACCGGACATGATGATGGGCATGTTGTTCCGCAACTCCGATCTGGAAATCCGGTTCAGCCTGAACATGAACGTGCTGATCGACGGTCTTGTGCCCAAGGTCTGCAGCGTCAAGGAAGTGCTGCGCGCTTTCCTTGATCACCGCCGGGACGTGCTGCTGCGCCGGTCGCAATACCGTCTGGAAAAGATCGATCACCGGCTCGAAGTGCTCGAAGGCTTTATCATCGCCTTCCTTAACCTTGATCGGGTCATCGACATCATCCGCTATGATGACGATCCCAAAAAGGCGTTGATGATCGAGGACTGGTCCAAGGATCACGTCCGCGCGCTGGATGAAAAAAGCTATGTTTCGCCCATGGTGGCCGGGGCCGATCCAGAGATCAGCCTGACCGAAGTGCAGGTCGAGGCAATCCTGAACATGCGACTGCGGTCCCTGCGCCGTCTGGAGGAAAAGGAGCTAATTGCCGAACGCGACGCCCTGATGGAAGAGCGAGCAGGTCTAGAGGACCTGATGGATGACGAAAGCCTGCAGTGGAAGCGTATCGCGGAACAACTGCGCGAGACACGCAAACAGTTCGGTAAGGACAGCATCGGCGGCGCGCGGCGCACGACCTTTGCCGAAGCCGGCGAAGTTGCTGATGTGCCGTTGGAAGCCATGATCGCGAAAGAACCGATTACGGTCGTCTGCTCGCAAATGGGCTGGATTCGTGCCTTGACCGGCCACGTGCCGCTGGACCGCGAGTTGAAATTCAAGGACGGCGATGGTCCGCGATTCGCGTTTCACGCGGAAACGACGGATCGGCTGCTGGTGTTCGCCTCGACCGGGCGGTTCTATACCGTGCAGGCCAGCACCTTGCCCGGCGGGCGCGGCATGGGAGAGCCGCTGCGCCTGATGGTTGATTTGCCGAACGAGGCGCAGATCGTTGACCTGCTGATCCACCGCCCCGGCGGGCGCCTGCTTGTCGCGTCGTCCGAAGGTGACGGTTTCGTCGTGCCAGAAGACGACATCATCGCCCAAACCCGCGCCGGCAAGCAGGTGCTGAACGTCAAGGAAGGCGTCGCCAAGGTCGTGCGCCCGGTGACGGGCGATCACGTGGCGGTCGTCAGTGAAAACGGCCGCTTCCTGGTCTTTGCGCTGGATGAACTGCCGGAAATGGGCCGCGGCAAAGGTGTGCGCCTGCAAAAGTATAAAAAGGTCTTTGGCCGGCAGGGTACGCTGGAACTGGACGGCGGGTTGGGCGATGTCACCACCTTTGCCTGGGCCGATGGCCTGTCCTGGACGATGGGCGGTGGCAAGACCCGCACAGAAGCCGATCTGACCGAATGGAAGGCGGCCCGCGGCGGCGTCGGTAAACGGGCACCGCACGGTTTCCCGAAATCCAATCGCTTCGAACAAGGTTAGCCGCACTGTTTGTTTCTTTCTGGCGACAATCATGCAGCGGCCCGGTGAAAAATCACCGGGCCGCTTTGGCTTGCGGGCCAGCCTTGGCATATGACGGGTTGATTTCCCCTGCGATCCGCCATACATCGCCCGCGATGCTTCAAGCGGGGTCAGGACGGCCCCGCATTTATTAAGGGGGCCGATCATGGCTAAGGCAAAGTTCGAACGCAACAAACCGCACGTGAACATCGGGACCATCGGTCACGTTGACCACGGCAAGACGACGCTGACGGCGGCAATCACCAAGTACTTCGGCGACTTCCGCGCATACGACCAGATCGACGGCGCCCCCGAAGAGAAGGCCCGCGGCATCACCATCTCTACCGCGCACGTGGAATACGAGACCGAGACCCGTCACTACGCTCACGTTGACTGCCCCGGCCACGCCGACTACGTCAAGAACATGATCACCGGTGCTGCCCAGATGGACGGCGCGATCTTGGTTGTGAACGCTGCAGACGGCCCCATGCCGCAAACGCGCGAGCACATCCTGCTGGGCCGCCAGGTGGGTATCCCCTACATGGTCGTCTACATGAACAAGGTTGACCAGGTTGACGACGAAGAGCTGCTGGAGCTCGTCGAAATGGAAATCCGCGAGCTGCTGTCCTCTTACGAGTACCCCGGCGACGATATTCCGATCATCCGCGGTTCCGCACTGCACGCCATGAACGGCACCCAGCCTGAAATCGGCGAAGAGTCGATCAAGGCACTGATGGCTGCTGTTGACGAATACATCCCGACACCGGCACGTGCCGTCGATCTGCCGTTCCTGATGCCGATCGAGGACGTGTTCTCGATCTCTGGCCGCGGTACTGTTGTGACCGGCCGTATCGAGCGTGGCGTGATCAACGTTGGCGACAGCATTGAAATCGTCGGTATCCGCGACACCAAGACCACCACTTGCACGGGCGTCGAGATGTTCCGCAAGCTGCTGGACTCCGGTGAGGCTGGCGACAACGTCGGTATCCTGCTGCGCGGCATCGACCGTGACGGCGTTGAGCGTGGTCAGGTTTTGTGCAAGCCCAAGTCGGTTGCACCGCACACCAAGTTCGAGGCAGAGGCCTACATCCTGAACAAGGAAGAAGGCGGTCGTCACACACCGTTCTTCGCGAACTACCGTCCGCAGTTCTACTTCCGTACAACGGACGTGACCGGCACCGTGATCCTGCCCGAGGGCACGGAAATGGTCATGCCCGGCGACAACCTGAAGTTCAACGTCGAGCTGATCGCACCGATCGCAATGGAAGACGGTCTGCGCTTCGCCATCCGTGAAGGCGGCCGTACCGTCGGCGCTGGCGTCGTGTCCAAGATCCTCGAGTAAGCACGTCACGGCTTGGGCGCAGCCCAAACGTGACGGGTGGGACATGGCAGTGGCTTGCTTGCAAACCACGAGAATGTCCCACTCGGTCGATCATTGAAGACCAAGAAGGCCGCTTCCGAAAGGAGGCGGCCTTTTTTGCTTGGTGGGGGGCTAATAAAAAGGCCACCCCGAAGGGTGGCCTGATTGACCCGCAAATGTAATAGCTGTTAGGCGACAGCGTCTTTATTCACGCCGCCTTTTGTCGCGATCGCCGTCATGTGACGGTCGCCGTCGTAGGTCTGGTCTAGACACTTTTCCAAAACGGCCGCGTCGCCATCCAGACCAAGGCGGTTCGCAAAGGCAACCAATGTGCCGTAGCCAGCCAGGGCATAATGGACCATGCGTTGATACTGCGGAATGATCGCCGCGTCGCGCACGTCCAGATCGGAAATGTCATCTGACAAACCGTGCGCACGCGCCTCTTTCACAAGCCCTTCCATGCCTTTGCAATGCTCGGCGTTCGGCGCAATCCCATGGTCGGCGCATAGTTTTTCCAGCGCGGCGATGCCGTCGCTGATGCCGTTGCCGCCCGCAATCAGCGCTTCGCTCAGCTCTTTGTCGGTTGCGGCGCGACCCAACTCTGTCACCGCGGACAGGGACTGCGTGTTCGCGCTCCACAGGTCCTGCAACTGGTCGAGGTAGATATCTTTGAGGGTGTTCATCGCCATGATGTCTTCTCCTTTTATGATGTGCTTGCGGGTGCAACGGGCGGGGCAGGGGGAATGTTCCACTCTGACCTGATAGGGGTGACGGCGTTTTTCTGACGCTTTCGCACGATAGGGGCGCATGGCCTCTTGATCCTGATCCCGGTTCGGGCTAATCGGACAGCGGCCTTAGGGGTATAGCTCAGTTGGTAGAGCGACGGTCTCCAAAACCGTAGGCCCACGGTTCGAGCCCGTGTGCCCCTGCCAGTCCTCCGCCATCTTTCCCGTCGGGGGCGAAGCCAATGTCAGTCACATCATCAGCGCCAACTGTTGTGCTGCATCTTGGTGCGCACAAGACGGCGACGACACACCTGCAACATTCCCTGATCGCCCAACGCATCCCGCTGTGGCAGCGCGGCATTCGCACGATGATGCCGCCGCATTTGCGCGGGGGCGGGCAAAGCCTGGAAGCCTTGTTCGACCTGCCGATCAAACGCTCTGTGACCGGCCATGCCCCTGATCCGGCACAGGTGCGCGACAAGCTGGTTGGCCGGGCCAAACGCTTTGTCGTCAGCGAGGAAAACTTCCTTGGCGTGCTGCAAACCCGCCAGGGCCGCGTGCGCCTGCCGCTCTACCCGCGCGCGCGTGAACGGTTGGGCATGCTGATTCCGGTCCTCTCCCCCGAGCGGGGGGTGGATCTGTGCTTTGCGATCCGCGATCCCGCCGGATTTCTGAACTCGGCCTATGGGCAGGTTATGATGGCGGGGCATGTCATCGCATCGGACCAGTTTAAGAAGCAGCAACCGCTTGGGGCTGTGGACTGGGTCGATGTCATCACACGCCTGCGCGCAACTCCCGGTGTCAACCGTCTGACGATCTGGTGCTACGAGGATTACCTTTCTGTCTTCGACCAAATCTGCCACCGCATGCTGGGTGGTTGCGATCTTCCCGTCGCGCCATTGCCGCAGGCCATTCATGGCGGCTTGTCCCGCACGGCTGTTGCGCGGGTTCTGGGCGCGGAACCGGGACGCAAGGTTGATCCGGTCGAGGCGCGCCAGACCTGGCCTGTCGGCCCGGACCATCCGCCCTTTAACGCATTCACTGCCGAAGAGCTTGCCTTGTCGCGCGAATTCTATACTGCGCAGGTTGATCAAATCTTGGCTATGGCTGGCGTCGATCTGTTGCGGCCATAAGGTCGCGATGGCAGGGTTGAAATGCCGCGCCAAACCCCGTATCTGCGCACAGTCAATCGAAGGACGCTGTCATGGCAACGAATCCCGTCAAGTTCATCAACGAGACCCGCGCAGAAATCGCAAAGGTCGTCTGGCCGACCCGCCGCGAGGTGGTTTTGACCACTGTCATGGTGTTTATCATGGCCGCGCTGATGGCGACATTCTTCAGCATCGTCGATCTGGTGATCCGTCAAGGTCTGCAATTCATTCTGACCTACTTCGGTAGCTAACGGCCGAGACCGCGGCGACAAACTGCCTATGCCCCCTTGAATTCGGGTGGCTTCGGCGGTAATAGCCCACAACTTACCCGGATGGCGTGCGGCGAATCGTGTTGCACGCCAAAATTTATTGTCCGGACAGGCGGCGCAAGCGGCTGACAAAATTGGAATTTATGCGGCTTGCCCCTTGGGTGTTGACCGTCGTTGCGAGGTGCGAGGAACATGGCGAAACGTTGGTATTCGGTTAGCGTTCTGTCGAACTTCGAAAAAAAGATCGCAGAGACTATCCGTCAGAAGGTTGCAGAGCAGGGCCTTGAAGATCAAATCGATGAGGTTCTGGTTCCGACCGAAGAAGTCATCGAAATTCGCCGGAACAAGAAGGTGACGACAGAGCGTCGCTTTATGCCCGGTTACGTGCTGGTGCACATGGAGCTGTCGGATGAAGGTTACCACCTGATCAACTCGATCAACCGCGTCACCGGATTCCTGGGCCCGCAAGGCCGCCCGAGCCCGATGCGCGATGCTGAAGTGCAGGCCATCCTTGGCCGCGTGCAAGAGGGCGAAGAAAGCCCGCGTACGCTGATCCACTTCGAGATCGGTGAAAAGGTCAAGGTCAACGACGGTCCGTTCGAGGACTTCGATGGTCTGGTCGAGGAAGTCGATGATGAAAACCAGCGCCTTAAGGTGACGGTTTCGATTTTTGGCCGGGCAACCCCGGTCGAACTGGAATTCACGCAGGTCTCTAAGCAGGGCTGACGTGTTTCGGACGTGGGAGCGGTTTCGCGAACCACGGCAAACTGGCCCCGCCTAGGGGCTACTTGTAGGGCGGATCTGATCCGCCGCTGAATGAAGGAGAGGCCTCATGGCCAAGAAAGTAGTAGGCCAGCTGAAGTTGCAGGTTCCGGCCGGCAACGCAAAGCCAAGCCCGCCCGTCGGCCCAGCACTGGGTCAGCGCGGCATCAACATCATGGAATTCTGCAAGGCGTTCAACGCCAAGACTGCAGACATGGAAAAAGACGCACCTTGCCCGACCGTAATCACGTATTACGCCGACAAGTCGTTCTCGATGGAAATCAAGACGCCGCCCGCGTCCTATTACATCAAGAAAGCTGCAAAGCTGTCTTCTGGTTCCAAGCTTCCGGGCCGCACGACTGCCGGTTCGATCTCTGCCAAGCAGGTGCGTGAAATCGCCGAAGCAAAGATGAAAGATCTGAATGCGACGTCCGTCGAGGGCGCCATGCTGATCATCGCGGGCTCTGCCCGGTCCATGGGCATCGAGGTGAAGTAATGGCAAAGCTGGGTAAACGTACGGTAGCCGCACGGGCTGCATTCGAAGGCAAAGCAAACGTCAAGGTCGCTGAGGCCGTGTCGCTGGTGAAAGCCGCTGCAACTGCAAAGTTCGACGAAACAGTCGAAATCGCAATGGTTCTGGGTGTTGACCCCCGCCACGCTGACCAGATGGTCCGCGGCACGGTCACGCTGCCACACGGCACCGGTAAGACTGTTCGCGTTGCTGTGTTCGCGCGTGGCGACAAAGCTGACGAAGCCAAAGCGGCCGGTGCAGACATCGTCGGTGCAGAAGACCTGATGGAAACCATTCAGGGCGGCACGATCGACTTTGATTGGTGCATCGCGACTCCTGACATGATGGGCGTCGTTGGCCGTCTGGGCAAGATCCTAGGCCCGCGCAACCTGATGCCAAACCCTCGCGTCGGCACAGTGACGCCTGATGTCGCGACTGCCGTCAAGGACGCCAAAGGCGGCCAGGTCCAGTTCCGCGCTGAAAAAGCCGGCGTTGTTCACGCTGGTATCGGCAAGGCTTCCTTTAGCCAAGAGCAGCTGGAGGAGAACCTGAAGGCATTTGTAGACGCTGTGCAAAAAGCACGTCCCGCCGGCGCAAAGGGCACATACATGAAGAAGGTCAACCTGACCTCGACCATGGGCCCGGGCGTGTCTGTCGACGTCGCTTCTGCCAGCGGCAACTAATCGCATTTGGCGCAGCCTTTCGGGGGTGCGCCATTTCACAGCGGCAAACGATCGCCGCTGTGCTGTCCGAGACGGAGGGTACAGGCAATCGCCTGTCATAATTCCTTCCTGAGATGGGAAACGAGAACAAGATTTCCGGGGTTTAGACCTCGGGCGATATTGGCCTCGGGACCCTGAAACGGACCCGAACGCTCCCTGAAGTCCGGGGGCAAAATTGAGCCGGGGGGAAACCCCCAAACTTGGAGTAAAACTGTGGATAGAGCACAAAAAGAGAAGCTGGTCGAAGAACTCGGCCAGATCTTTGAAAGCTCTGGCGTCGTAGTGGTTGCCCACTACGAGGGTATGACAGTTGCCGAAATGCAGGATCTGCGCGCTTCCATGCGTGAAGCAGGCGGTTCCGTGCGCGTTGCCAAGAACAAGCTCGCCAAGATCGCCCTTGAAGGTAAACCCAGCGCTTCTATTGCTGAATACCTGACGGGCATGACGGTCCTTGCCTATTCCGAAGACCCTGTCGCTGCGGCGAAAGTGGTTGATGCATATGCCAAGAAGAACGAGAAGCTCGTTATTCTGGGTGGTGCAATGGGTGAGACCGCTCTGGATCCAGCCGGTGTGAAAGCCGTTGCCGGGATGCCAAGCCGCGAGGAGCTTATCGCTTCCATCGCGGGTTGCATCGGGGCACCTGCAAGCAACATCGCCGGGGCCATTGGCGCGCCTGCTTCGAACATCGCGAGCATTCTTTCGACCATCGAAGAGAAAGCTGCATAAAGCAACTCGACTGCCTTGGGGCTTGAATGCCCTGACGTTGGAACACAATTAAGCAAACGGAAAGCATATAAAATGGCTGATCTGAAAAAACTGGCTGAAGAGATCGTTGGTCTGACCCTTCTCGAAGCACAAGAACTGAAAACCATCCTGAAGGATGAGTACGGCATCGAGCCCGCTGCTGGCGGCGCTGTGATGATGGCAGGCCCTGCTGGCGACGCCGGCGCAGCTGCTGAAGAAAAGACCGAGTTCGACGTCGTCCTGAAGGATGCCGGCGCTCAGAAGATCAACGTGATCAAAGAAGTTCGCGGCATCACCGGTCTTGGCCTGAAAGAAGCCAAGGATCTGGTCGAAGCTGGCGGCAAGGTCAAAGAAGGCGCTTCCAAAGCAGAAGCCGACGAGATCAAAGCAAAGCTGGAAGCAGCTGGCGCAACGGTCGAGCTGGCCTAAGCCTCTCGCGGGCCAAATCTTCTGCGAAGATTTGGAGTTCCGATTTTTCGACGAAAAATCGACCTCACCCGCACTACAAAAAATGGCTGGATCTGCGAATGTCGCAGGTCCAGCCGCACCTGTCTTAAAGGTTGGCTGATCATTCAGCCCCCCTTTTGGGTAGGTGGCTCCGTCGGGAGGCCTTTGGTGGGACAAGGGTCACGTATGGACGGCACGCCCCCAGTCATAAGCAGACCATGCTGCAGCCCGGGCAGCGTGATGTGCGACAGACAGATATAAGGTGACATTAGATATGGCTTCTTCTTTCCTCGGCCAGAAACGCCTGCGCAAGTACTACGGCAAAATTCGTGAAGTCCTGGAGATGCCGAACCTGATTGAGGTTCAGAAATCGTCCTATGACCTGTTTCTGCGCTCTGGCGACAGCCCGACCCCGCTGGACGGCGAAGGTATTATGGGCGTGTTCCAGTCGGTTTTCCCGATCAAGGATTTCAACGAAACCGCCGTTCTGGAATTCGTGAAGTACGAACTGGAAAAGCCCAAGTACGACGTAGAAGAGTGCCAGCAGCGCGATATGACCTACAGCGCCCCGCTGAAGGTCACGCTGCGCCTGATCGTGTTCGATGTAGACGAAGATACCGGTGCCAAGTCCGTCAAGGACATCAAGGAGCAGGACGTTTTCATGGGCGATATGCCTTTGATGACGCAAAACGGTACGTTCATTGTGAACGGCACAGAGCGCGTGATCGTGTCCCAGATGCACCGTTCCCCCGGTGTGTTCTTTGATCACGACAAGGGTAAGACCCACAGCTCCGGTAAGCTGCTGTTTGCTTGCCGTATCATTCCATACCGCGGTTCCTGGCTGGATTTCGAATTCGACGCCAAGGATCTGGTATTCTGCCGCATCGACCGTCGTCGTAAGCTGCCTGTCACGACCCTGCTGTATTCGTTGGGTCTGGACCAGGAATCCATCATGGATGCCTATTACAACACCGTCGAATTCAAGCTGGACGCCAAGGCAAACGCCTGGACGACAAAGTTCTTCCCGGAACGCGTTCGTGGCACCCGTCCGACCTATGACCTGATCGACGCCGCGACTGGCGAAGTGATTGCCAAGGCTGGCGAAAAGGTCACGCCGCGTTCGGTCAAGAAACTGATTGACGAAGGCAATGTCACCGAGCTGCTGGTTCCCTACAACCACATCGTCGGCAAGTTTGTTGCACGGGACATCATCGACGAAGACACCGGCGCGATCTTTGTCGAAGCTGGCGACGAGCTGACCCTCGAGATGGACAAGTCCGGCGACGTCATCGGCGGTACACTGAAGGATCTGATCGACGCAGGCGTCACCACGATCCCGGTTCTGGATATCGATAACATCAACGTCGGCGCCTACATGCGCAACACGATGGCGGCTGATAAGAACATGAACCGCGAAACCGCGCTCATGGATATTTACCGCGTCATGCGCCCGGGCGAGCCGCCAACCGTCGATGCGGCCTCTGCGCTGTTCGACACGTTGTTCTTTGACGCCGACCGCTACGATCTGTCTGCTGTGGGCCGCGTCAAGATGAACATGCGTCTTGATCTGGATGCAGAAGACACGCAGCGCACCCTGCGCCGCGAAGACATCATCGCCTGCATCAAGGCGCTGGTCGAACTGCGCGACGGCAAAGGCGATATCGACGACATCGACCACCTCGGCAACCGCCGCGTGCGGTCTGTCGGCGAGCTGATGGAAAACCAGTACCGGGTTGGCCTGCTGCGCATGGAGCGCGCGATCAAGGAGCGTATGTCCAGCGTCGAAATCGACACGGTCATGCCGCAGGATCTGATCAACGCAAAGCCTGCTGCCGCTGCAGTGCGCGAATTCTTCGGCTCGTCTCAGCTGTCGCAGTTCATGGACCAAACAAACCCGCTGTCGGAAGTCACGCACAAGCGTCGTCTGTCCGCACTGGGACCGGGCGGTCTGACCCGCGAACGTGCCGGCTTTGAAGTCCGCGACGTTCACCCGACCCACTATGGCCGGATGTGTCCGATTGAAACGCCGGAAGGCCCGAACATTGGTCTGATCAACTCGCTGGCAACCTTTGCCCGTGTGAACAAATACGGCTTTATCGAAACACCCTATCGCAAAGTCGTCGATGGTAAGGTGACGGACGACGTATCCTACATGTCCGCCACCGAAGAAATGCGTCACACCGTGGCGCAGGCCAACGCGAACCTGACCGAAGCTGGCGGTTTCGAAAACGAACTGGTCTCGACCCGCAAGAACGGCGATTACACGCTGTCCCCGCGTGAAAACGTGGACCTGATCGACGTGTCGCCAAAGCAGCTGGTCTCGGTCGCGGCATCGCTGATTCCGTTCCTGGAAAACGACGACGCTAACCGCGCTTTGATGGGATCGAACATGCAGCGTCAGGCTGTGCCGCTGCTTCAAGCAGAAGCACCGCTGGTCGGCACGGGCATCGAAGAAGTCGTCGCTCGCGATTCCGGCGCTGCAATCATGGCAAAGCGCGCAGGCATCATCGACCAGGTCGATGCGCAGCGTATCGTCGTGCGTGCTACGTCCGATCTGGAGTTGGGCGATGCGGGCGTCGACATTTACCGCATGCGCAAGTTCCAGCGTTCGAACCAGAACACCTGCATCAACCAGCGTCCGCTGGTGAAGGTGGGCGATACGGTTCTGAAGGGCGAAGTTATTGCCGACGGGCCATCCACCGATATGGGTGAACTGGCGCTGGGTAAGAACGTCGTCGTCGCCTTCATGCCGTGGAATGGCTACAACTACGAAGACTCGATCCTGATCTCGGAGCGGATTACCCGTGACGACGTCTTCACATCGATCCACATCGATGAATTCGAAGTCGCGGCCCGTGATACGAAGCTTGGGCCAGAGGAAATCACCCGCGATATTCCGAACGTCGGCGAGGAAGCACTGCGCAACCTTGACGAAGCAGGTATCGTATACATCGGTGCGGAGGTCGGGCCAGCAGACATTCTGGTGGGCAAGATTACGCCAAAGGGCGAAAGCCCGATGACGCCCGAAGAAAAGCTGCTGCGCGCGATCTTTGGCGAAAAAGCCTCTGATGTGCGTGACACATCCCTGCGTCTGCCGCCGGGTGACTTTGGTACGGTCGTCGAAGTGCGCGTGTTCAACCGCCACGGTGTGGAAAAGGACGAACGCGCCCTGCAGATCGAGCGCGAAGAGGTCGAGCGCCTGTCGCGTGACCGTGACGACGAGATGGCGATCCTTGATCGCAACATCTATGCCCGTCTGTGGTCGATGATCGAAGGTAAAGTCGCAGTGAAGGGCCCTCGCGGCTTCAAGGCGAACACCGTGATCACAGGAGAGTCGGTGTCCGAACTGTCCCGCGGTCAGTGGTGGCAGCTGGCACTAAAGGACGAAGCCGACGCGCAGATCGTTGAAGCCTTGAACGAGCAGTACGAGATCCAGAAAAAGACGATGGATGCGCGCTTCGAAGACAAGGTCGAAAAGGTCCGCCGTGGCGACGATCTGCCGCCGGGTGTGATGAAGATGGTCAAGGTCTTCGTCGCGGTGAAGCGCAAGCTGCAGCCGGGCGACAAAATGGCCGGCCGTCACGGCAACAAGGGTGTGATTTCGAAAGTGGTCCCGATGGAGGACATGCCGTTCCTTGCGGATGGTACCCCTGTCGACTTCTGTCTGAACCCGCTGGGCGTGCCGTCGCGCATGAATGTCGGTCAGATCCTTGAAACCCATATGGGTTGGGCCGCACGCGGTCTGGGTCTGCAGATCGACGAGGCGCTGGGTGCCTATCGCCGTTCCGGCGATCTGACTCCGGTCCGTGAAGCGCTGCGCATCGTCTACGGCGACGAAGTTTACGATGAAGGCATCGAAGGCATGGACGACTCCGAGATGCTGGAAATCGCAGGCAACGTGACCCGCGGCGTGCCGATCGCAACACCGGTCTTCGACGGTGCAAAAGAGGCTGACGTGAACGACTCGCTGACGCGGGCCGGTTTCGACACCTCTGGCCAGTCGGTCCTGTTCGACGGTCGTACCGGCGAGCAGTTCAGCCGCAAGGTGACGGTGGGTGTGAAATACCTGCTGAAGCTGCACCACCTTGTCGACGACAAGATCCACGCCCGTTCCACGGGACCGTACTCACTTGTCACGCAGCAGCCGCTGGGTGGTAAAGCGCAGTTCGGTGGTCAGCGCTTCGGTGAGATGGAGGTTTGGGCACTTGAAGCTTACGGTGCTGCCTACACCCTGCAGGAAATGCTGACTGTGAAATCGGACGACGTGGCTGGCCGGACCAAGGTCTATGAGAGCATCGTCAAAGGCGAGGACAACTTCGAAGCCGGCGTGCCGGAATCGTTCAACGTTCTGGTCAAAGAAGTCCGGGGCCTCGGCCTCAACATGGAACTCCTGGATGCGGAGGACGGCGAGTAAGAATTTTCTTTTCGAAAATTCTTGCGGCAGGAAAGGTCTCTATGACGAAGGCTTTTCCTGTCGGCCCCCACTGCACCCCAATTCAAGGAATTGAAGATGAACCAGGAACTGACAAACAATCCGTTTAACCCGGTTGCCCCGGTCAAAACGTTTGACGAAATCAAGGTATCGCTGGCATCGCCAGAGCGGATCCTGTCGTGGTCCTTTGGCGAGATTAAAAAGCCAGAGACCATCAACTACCGTACGTTCAAGCCAGAGCGGGACGGTCTGTTCTGCGCGCGTATCTTTGGCCCGATCAAAGATTACGAATGCCTGTGCGGCAAATACAAGCGCATGAAATATCGCGGCGTTGTCTGCGAAAAGTGCGGTGTTGAAGTCACGCTGCAGAAGGTCCGCCGCGAGCGGATGGGCCACATCGAGCTGGCTGCGCCTGTCGCGCACATCTGGTTCCTGAAGTCGCTGCCAAGCCGCATCGGTCTGATGCTGGACATGACTCTGCGCGACCTGGAACGCATTCTGTACTTTGAAAACTACGTTGTGATCGAACCCGGTCTGACTGACCTTACCTATGGTCAGCTGATGACCGAGGAAGAATTCAACGACGCACAGGACGCCTACGGCGCCGATGCATTCCAGGCGAACATTGGTGCAGAAGCCATCCGCGAGATGCTGGCCCAGATTGATCTGGACGCCGAAGCAGAGCAGCTGCGCGCTGATCTGAAAGAGGCAACTGGCGAGCTGAAGCCCAAGAAGATCATCAAGCGTCTGAAGATCGTCGAAAACTTCATCGAATCCGGCAACCGTCCTGAATGGATGGTTCTGACCGTCATTCCGGTCATCCCGCCAGAACTGCGCCCGCTGGTGCCGCTGGATGGTGGCCGTTTTGCGACCTCCGACCTGAACGATCTGTATCGCCGCGTGATCAACCGGAACAACCGTCTGAAGCGTCTGATCGAATTGCGCGCACCTGACATCATTGTCCGCAACGAAAAGCGGATGCTGCAGGAATCTGTCGATGCCTTGTTCGACAACGGCCGCCGTGGCCGCGTCATCACTGGTGCCAACAAGCGCCCGCTGAAGTCGCTGTCCGACATGCTGAAAGGTAAGCAGGGCCGCTTCCGTCAGAACCTTTTGGGTAAGCGCGTCGACTTTTCTGGTCGTTCGGTCATCGTGACCGGCCCGGAATTGAAGCTGCACCAGTGCGGTCTGCCAAAGAAGATGGCGCTCGAACTGTTCAAGCCGTTCATTTACTCGCGTCTGGAAGCCAAGGGTCTGTCTTCGACCGTGAAGCAGGCGAAAAAGCTGGTGGAAAAGGAACGTCCCGAGGTTTGGGATATTCTGGATGAGGTCATCCGCGAACACCCCGTCATGCTGAACCGTGCGCCCACGCTGCACCGTCTTGGTATTCAGGCGTTCGAACCGGTCCTGATCGAAGGCAAGGCAATTCAGCTGCACCCGCTGGTCTGTTCCGCGTTCAACGCTGACTTTGACGGCGACCAGATGGCTGTCCACGTGCCCCTTTCGCTGGAAGCCCAGCTCGAAGCACGCGTTCTGATGATGTCCACGAACAACGTGCTGTCGCCTGCCAACGGCGCGCCGATCATTGTTCCATCTCAGGACATGATCTTGGGTCTGTACTACACCACGATCCAGCGCGACGGGATGAAGGGTGAAGGCATGTCCTTCTCGAACATCGAAGAAGTCGAACACGCTCTGACCTCTGGTGAAGTACACCTGCACGCCAAAATTCAGGCGCGCATGAGCCAGATCGATGACGAAGGCAACGAAATCACCGTTCGCTTTGAAACGACTCCGGGCCGTCTGCGGCTGGGTGCGCTTCTGCCACTGAACGCAAAGGCACCGTTCAGCCTAGTCAACCGTCTGCTGCGCAAGAAAGAAGTGCAGCAGGTCATCGACACCGTGTATCGTTACTGCGGCCAGAAAGAATCCGTCATCTTCTGTGACCAGATCATGACCATGGGTTTCCGCGAAGCGTTCAAGGCCGGCATCTCCTTTGGTAAGGACGACATGGTCGTTCCCGATACAAAGTGGCCGCTGGTCGAAGAAACGCGCGATCTGGTGAAGGACTTTGAACAGCAGTACATGGACGGCCTGATTACGCAGGGCGAAAAGTACAACAAGGTCGTCGATGCCTGGTCGAAGTGTAACGACAAGGTTACCGACGCCATGATGTCCACCATCTCCAAGGCGGGCGTAGACGCGAACGGCGCTGAAAACGAGCCGAACTCGGTCTACATGATGGCCCACTCCGGTGCGCGTGGTTCTGTTACCCAGATGAAGCAGCTGGGCGGTATGCGTGGTCTGATGGCCAAGCCGTCGGGCGAGATCATCGAGACGCCGATCATCTCGAACTTCAAGGAAGGTCTGACCGTTCTTGAATACTTCAACTCCACCCACGGTGCCCGTAAGGGTCTGTCGGATACGGCGTTGAAGACGGCGAACTCGGGTTATCTGACACGACGTCTGGTGGACGTTGCGCAGGACTGCATCATTCGCGAAATCGACTGCGGCACCGACCGTGCCATCACGGCAGAAGCAGCCGTAAACGACGGCGAAGTTGTATCGTCGCTGGCAGAACGTGTTCTGGGCCGTGTGTCCGCGGATGACGTGCTTAAGCCCGGCACCGACGAAGTGATCGTCGAAGCCGGCGAGCTGATCGACGAGCGCAAGGCCGACATGATCGACATGGCCGGTGTTGCGAAAATGCGCATCCGGTCGCCACTGACCTGCGAGGCCGAAGACGGCGTTTGCGCCACCTGCTACGGCCGCGACCTGGCGCGCGGTACCCGCGTGAACATCGGCGAAGCTGTCGGCATCATTGCCGCGCAGTCCATCGGTGAACCCGGCACCCAGCTGACGATGCGGACGTTCCACATCGGCGGTGTGGCCCAGGGTGGTCAGCAGTCGTTCCTGGAAGCCAGCCAGCCCGGCAAGGTGGAATTCCGCAATGCATCGTTGCTGGATAACACCGCAGGCGAACATGTCGTCATGGGCCGGAACATGGTTCTGGCGATTGTCGACGGCAATGGCGTCGAACGTGCTAACCACAAGGTCGGTTACGGCTCCAAGGTCTTTGTCAAAGAAGGTCAGGACGTCCACCGCGGCGACAAGCTGTTTGAATGGGATCCATTCACACTGCCGATCATCGCCGAAAAAGGTGGTAAGGTGCGTTATGTCGACCTGATCAACGGTATCGCCATGCGCGAAGAAACCGATGATGCGACAGGTATGACCCAGCGTATTGTGTCCGACTGGCGCGCAGCCCCCAAGGGCAACGAGCTGGCACCAAAGATCATCATCGCAGGCCCCGACGGGGAACCCGCGCTGAAGGATGACGGCAACCCCGTATCCTATGCCATGTCTGTTGACGCTGTTCTGTCCGTAGAAGACGGCGAAGACATTCAGGCCGGTGACGTTGTTGCGCGTATTCCGCGTGAAGGTGCCAAAACCAAGGACATCACCGGTGGTCTGCCGCGTGTGGCCGAACTCTTCGAGGCACGTCGCCCGAAGGATCACGCCATCATCGCGGAAATCGACGGCTACGTCCGCTTTGGCAAGGACTACAAAAACAAGCGTCGCATCGCGATCGAAGCGGCGGACGACTCTGAAACCCGCGTCGAATACATGGTGCCGAAAGGCAAGCACATCCCCGTGGCCGAAGGCGACTTCGTCCAGAAGGGTGACTACATCATGGACGGCAACCCGGCTCCGCACGATATTCTTGCGGTCATGGGTGTCGAGGCGCTGGCTGACTACATGATCGACGAGGTGCAGGATGTTTACCGCCTGCAGGGTGTGAAGATTAACGATAAGCACATCGAAGTCATCGTGCGTCAGATGCTGCAGAAGTGGGAAATTCAGGACAGCGGTGATACCGTTCTTCTGAAGGGTGAAACCGTGGACAAGGCCGAGTTTGACGAAGCCAATGCCAAGGTTCTGGCCCGCGGCGACCGTCCGGCAACGGGCGAACCGATCCTGCTGGGTATCACCAAGGCGTCGCTGCAAACCCGCAGCTTCATCTCTGCTGCATCCTTCCAGGAAACCACGCGCGTGCTGACCGAAGCTTCGGTTCAGGGCAAGCGGGACAAGCTGGTCGGTCTGAAAGAGAACGTCATCGTGGGTCGTCTGATCCCGGCTGGCACCGGCGGTGCCACCAGCCGGATCCGCGGCATTGCATCCTCGCGTGACAACGTCGTCATCGAAACGCGCCGTGAAGAAGCAGAAGAGGCCGCACGTCTGGCAGCCCCGACGCCCGCACCGGCAAGCGATGATGTGGTTGGCGGTGATGCATTCGATACCGTGATCGTCGACACGCCGGAAAGCCGCGACGAGTAAGACTGGCCACTGGTCACACACGAAAGGCCCCCGCTGGATGCGGGGGCCTTTTTCGTTTGGTCGCCCGAATCCGTTACATGAAAAAGCGCATTGTTTGCACGCAGGCTCTGGCGCGGGGCAGGGGGCGCTGCTACGCCGTTGCCATGGCACAGATTTCAGACAACATGCGCGGCGCGGCCCTGATGACGGGCGCAATGGTCACATTTACCATCAACGATGCCTTTACCAAGGCCTTGGGGGATGCGCTGCCGCTCTCTCAGTTATTGTGCCTGCGCGGTCTGGGCGTGACGATCTGCCTGATTATCATGGCCCGCGTCTTGGGGCAGTTGCAATTCAACCTGCCGCGTCGTGACTGGATCATCATGTTGCTGCGCACCGCCGGGGAAATCGGCGGGGCCTACTTCTTTATATCCGCCCTGTTCCACATGCCGATCGCCAACGTCAGCGCGATCATGCAGGTCTTGCCGCTTAGCGTCAGCCTAGCCGGAGCCCTGTTCATGGGCGAGGCGCTGGGGTGGCGGCGTTTGCTGGCCATTCTTGTCGGATTTGGCGGCGTTATGCTGATTGTCCGGCCGGGCGGGGCGGATTTTAACATCTTCTCCCTTTACGCCTTGGGTGCAGTCGCATGTGTCACCCTGCGTGATCTGATCGTGCGAAAGCTATCGCGGTCCGTGCCGTCCCTGATGGTGTCCCTCGTCGCTGCCATCGGCATCACAGCCTTTGCCGGCTTTGTGTCAATTTGGGATGACTGGCAGCCCCTGAGCGGGAGAGAGGCGTTCAATCTGGCGGGGGCCACCGTCTTTGTCATCTTCGGCTACATCTTTTCCGTCGCCGCCATGCGCGTCGGAGAGATCGGCTTCGTCGCCCCGTTCCGCTACGCCAGCCTGCTGACCGCCATCATCCTCGGGGTCGTGGCCTTTGGCGAGTTTCCCAACACCCTGACACTGATCGGGGCGGGAATCGTTGTGGCCACAGGTGTCTTTACCCTGCTCAGAGAACAGCGGATCAGCCTCAAACGGCGCGTTGTCCCTGACCGGATCCGCTAGAAAACACATAGGCTTGCGGTGGCCGTGCCCATGTGTTGACACCCTACCTTCAAGAGCCTATACGGCCCCTCATCCGGGTAGGGCGAAGTCCGTCCAAATCCGAATCCAAAGTTGAAGTGGTCAAGAACCGGGCAACTATCGCCTTGTTCCTCTGTTACCCACCGCACCGAACCTCCGGTAAGGGTTCGACTGCGGATTTTTTGTGCTGTTCCAATCGGAGTTGCACGCGTCATCAATCCGCGGCCCCCGGTGGTCGCCACACAAGAAAGATGGGGACAAAAGCCCAATGCCAACGATCCAGCAGCTGATCCGCAAGCCGCGTCAGCCTAAAGTAGTCCGTTCGAAATCGATGCACCTTGAAGGCTGCCCGCAAAAGCGCGGCGTCTGCACACGCGTCTACACCACCACGCCAAAGAAGCCGAACTCGGCTATGCGTAAGGTTGCCAAGGTCCGTTTGACCAATGGCTTCGAAGTCATCTCCTACATCGGCGGCGAAAGCCACAACCTTCAGGAACACTCTGTCGTCCTGATCCGTGGCGGCCGTGTAAAAGACCTTCCCGGTGTCCGTTACCACATCCTGCGCGGTGTTCTGGATACCCAAGGCGTTAAAGACCGTAAGCAGCGTCGCTCCAAGTATGGCGCGAAGCGGCCGAAGTAAGAAACTCGGCCGACCCGGCACGATGCCGGGATTTCGCCCGCAACTTGATAAGAGGAAAAAGACATGTCACGTCGTCACGCCGCTGAAAAACGCCAGGTCCTGCCGGACGCAAAGTTCGGTGATACCGTTCTGACCAAATTTATGAACAACCTGATGATCGACGGCAAAAAAGCCGTTGCTGAACGGATTGTTTACAACGCATTCGACCGCGTCGAAGGCAAGCTGAAGAAGTCCCCCGTGGAAGTGTTCCACGAGTGCCTTGAGAACATCAAGCCGTCCGTCGAAGTGCGCTCGCGCCGCGTCGGTGGTGCGACCTACCAGGTTCCCGTCGAAGTCCGCCCGGAGCGCCGCGAAGCACTGGCAATCCGTTGGTTGATCGCTGCTGCGAAAAAGCGCAACGAAAACACAATGGAAGAGCGTCTTGCCGGCGAACTGCTGGATGCGGTCAACAACCGCGGCACAGCCGTCAAAAAGCGCGAAGACACCCACAAAATGGCCGACGCGAACAAAGCGTTCAGCCACTACCGCTGGTAAGCAGGAGCACCTTTCATGGCACGCGACTATAAACTTGAGCGCTACCGTAACTTCGGGATCATGGCGCACATCGACGCAGGTAAGACCACCTGCTCCGAGCGGATCCTGTATTACACGGGCAAATCCCACAACATCGGCGAAGTCCATGACGGCGCCGCGACGATGGACTGGATGGAGCAGGAGCAGGAGCGGGGCATCACGATTACCTCTGCTGCGACAACGACCTTCTGGCAGCGCCAGGAAGATCCGACCGCTGATGGCACGTCGGACACCAAGTTCCGCATGAACATCATCGACACCCCCGGCCACGTTGACTTCACCATCGAAGTCGAGCGTTCGCTGGCTGTGCTTGACGGCGCGATCTGCGTGCTGGACGCCAACGCCGGTGTCGAGCCCCAGACCGAAACCGTGTGGCGTCAGGCTGACCGCTACAAGGTGCCGCGGATCGTGTTCGTCAACAAAATGGACAAGATCGGCGCTGACTTCTACAAGTGCATCGAGATGATCGAAGACCGCACCGGCGCAAAGACCGCACCGGTTCAGTTGCCCATCGGTGCAGAGACCGAGCTGGAAGGCATCATCGACCTCGTTTCCATGGAAGAGTGGGTCTACGAGGGCGAAGATCTGGGTGCATCTTGGGTCCGTAAGCCGATCCGTGACAGCTACAAAGACAAGGCAGCAGAGTATCACGCTGCCCTGGTCGAGCTGGCCGTGGAAATGGACGACGAGGCCATGATGGCCTACCTCGACGGTCAAGAGCCCGATGCGGACACGCTGCGCAAGCTGATCCGCAAGGGTACGCTGGCCATGAAGTTCGTTCCCGTTCTGGCTGGTTCCGCCTTCAAGAACAAAGGCGTGCAGCCTTTGCTGAACGCTGTTGTCGACTACCTGCCCAGCCCGCTGGACGTTGTCGACTACATGGGCTTCAAGCCTGGCGACGAAACAGAGACACGCAACATCCCCCGCCGTGCGGATGATGACATGCCGTTCTCTGGCCTGGCCTTCAAGATCATGAACGACCCCTTCGTCGGCTCCTTGACGTTTACCCGTATCTACTCGGGCAAGCTGAACAAGGGCGACACCATGCTCAACTCCACCAAGGGGCACAAAGAGCGTGTGGGTCGTATGATGATGATGCACTCGATCCAGCGTGAAGAGATCGAGGAAGCCTTCGCCGGCGACATCATCGCTCTGGGCGGTCTGAAGAACACAACCACCGGTGACACCCTGTGTGCACAGAACGATCCGGTCGTGCTGGAAACGATGACCTTCCCCGAGCCCGTGATCGAAATCGCGGTCGAGCCCAAGACCAAAGCCGACCAGGAAAAGATGGGCCTTGCCCTCGCACGCCTGGCAGCCGAAGACCCCTCGTTCCGCGTGGAAACCGATTTCGAATCCGGTCAAACCATCATGCGCGGCATGGGCGAACTTCACCTCGACATCCTGGTTGACCGCATGAAGCGCGAATTCAAGGTCGAGGCGAACATCGGTGCACCGCAGGTGGCTTATCGCGAAACCATCGGCCACGAAGTCAAGCACACCTACACCCACAAGAAGCAGTCGGGTGGTTCGGGTCAGTTTGGTGAAGTCACGCTGAACATCATGCCGACAGAGCCGGGCGAAGGTTACTCCTTCGAGTCCAAGATTGTCGGTGGTTCGGTGCCCAAGGAATACATTCCGGGCGTTGAAAAGGGTATCAAGTCGGTCATGGACTCCGGTCCGCTGGCAGGTTTCCCGGTCATCGACTTCAAGGTGCAGCTGCTGGAAGGCAAGTTCCACGACGTGGACTCCTCGGTCCTCGCATTCGAAATCGCTGCACGTATGTGTATGCGTGAAGGTATGCGTAAGGCCGGCGCAAAGCTGCTTGAACCGATCATGAAGGTCGAAGTCGTGACCCCGGAAGAGTACACCGGTGGCATCATCGGCGACCTCACCTCCCGTCGCGGTATGGTGCAGGGTCAGGACAGCCGCGGCAACGCGAACGTCATCGACGCCTTCGTGCCGCTGGCCAACATGTTCGGCTACATCAACAACCTGCGTTCGATGTCGTCGGGTCGTGCGAACTTCACCATGCAGTTCGACCACTACGAGCCGGTGCCGCAGAACATCTCTGACGAGATCCAGAAGAAATACGCTTAATCGGGCTGCGCGGGGGAAACCCCGCGCCCCTCATCTTATTCGCATACCAAGGAGGCCATCATGGCTAAGGCAAAGTTCGAACGCAACAAACCGCACGTGAACATCGGGACCATCGGTCACGTTGACCACGGCAAGACGACGCTGACGGCGGCAATCACCAAGTACTTCGGCGACTTCCGCGCATACGACCAGATCGACGGCGCCCCCGAAGAGAAGGCCCGCGGCATCACCATCTCTACCGCGCACGTGGAATACGAGACTGAGACCCGTCACTACGCTCACGTTGACTGCCCCGGCCACGCCGACTACGTCAAGAACATGATCACCGGTGCTGCCCAGATGGACGGCGCGATCCTGGTTGTGAACGCTGCAGACGGCCCCATGCCGCAAACGCGCGAGCACATCCTGCTGGGCCGCCAGGTGGGTATCCCCTACATGGTCGTCTACATGAACAAGGTTGACCAGGTAGACGACGAAGAGCTGCTGGAGCTCGTCGAGATGGAAATCCGCGAGCTGCTGTCCTCTTACGAGTACCCCGGCGACGATATTCCGATCATCCGCGGTTCCGCACTGCACGCCATGAACGGCACCCAGCCTGAAATCGGTGAAGAGTCGATCAAGGCACTGATGGCTGCTGTTGACGAATACATCCCGACACCGGCACGTGCCGTCGATCTGCCGTTCCTGATGCCGATCGAGGACGTGTTCTCGATCTCTGGCCGCGGTACTGTTGTGACCGGCCGTATCGAGCGTGGCGTGATCAACGTTGGCGACAGCATCGAAATCGTCGGTATCCGCGACACCAAGACCACCACTTGCACGGGCGTCGAGATGTTCCGCAAGCTGCTGGACTCCGGTGAGGCTGGCGACAACGTCGGTATCCTGCTGCGCGGCATCGACCGTGACGGCGTTGAGCGTGGTCAGGTTCTGTGCAAGCCCAAGTCGGTTGCACCGCACACCAAGTTCGAGGCCGAGGCCTACATCCTGAACAAGGAAGAAGGCGGTCGTCACACACCGTTCTTCGCGAACTACCGCCCGCAGTTCTACTTCCGTACAACGGACGTGACCGGCACCGTGATCCTGCCCGAGGGCACGGAAATGGTCATGCCCGGCGACAACCTGAAGTTCAACGTCGAGCTGATCGCACCGATCGCAATGGAAGACGGTCTGCGCTTCGCCATCCGTGAAGGCGGCCGTACCGTCGGTGCTGGCGTCGTGTCCAAGATCCTCGAGTAAGCACGTCACGGCTTGGGCGCAGCCCAAACGTGACGGGTGGGACATGGCAGTGGTTTGCTTGCAAACCACGAGAATGTCCCACTCGGCCGATCATTGAAGACAAAGAAGGCCGCTTCCGAAAGGGGGCGGCCTTTTTGTTTGGTGGGGGGCATTGAAGTGGCCTTTGCCAAAAGGCGTTTATCGTTTCTACAATCAAGGTAAATTGGGTGTTAAGGGCGCGCGAAAAAAGCCCGAATGTTGGCGTGCAGCGCGGGTGCCTAACGGCCAATATTCAGACTGAATTAGCCTTTGCTAACAGGGCATAGGCGTTTTACATAATATGTATCGCACGCGAAACATTTACTTTTTGAAATGTATTTATCGCACCAAGCCGGTTGGCAACCTTGTTCGCTGCGGATGGCAATTACCTCGGCAAATGTAAAAACACTGCAACATCCAAGGCAGAACTTTGGGTAAAGCCCCTAGACACAGGCAGCGACTCGCCCTATACGGCCCCAACTCACCAAGGGTGCGCTTTGCGTGCCCTTTTTAAGTTACCATAAGACGCGACGAGGGGGCCGGATGAGCCTGTCTCCTCCTCTCCGATCTAAGCCCTAGTTAAGGGGTGATGTCACATGGCAGCCAGCCAGAACATCCGCATCCGCCTGAAGGCGTTTGACTACCGCGTCCTCGACGCCTCCACCGCAGAGATCGTCTCCACCGCTAAGCGCACCGGCGCTTCGGTCCGTGGCCCGATCCCGCTGCCGAACAAGATCGAAAAATTCACCGTTCTGCGCGGTCCGCACATCGACAAGAAGTCGCGCGACCAGTTCGAGATCCGTACGCACAAGCGCCTGCTTGATATCGTCGATCCGACCCCGCAGACCGTTGACGCCCTGATGAAGCTCGACCTCGCCGCTGGCGTGGACGTGCAGATCAGCGTTTAAGGAGGATATTGAATATGCTCCGTACAGGATTGATCGCGAAGAAGCTGGGCATGACCCGCTTGTTCATGGAAGACGGCCGCCAGATCCCGGTAACCGTCCTTGCCCTGGAAAACCTGCAGGTCGTCGCACAGCGCACGCCCGAGCGTGACGGCTACACTGCCGTTCAGCTGGGCGCAGGCACAGCCAAGGTCAAGCGCGTCAGCGCACCGATGCGTGGCCACTTCGCCAAGGCGAATGTGGAACCCAAGCGCAAGGTTGCTGAATTCCGCGTCGCGACCGAAAACATGATCGCCGTTGGCGAAGAAATCACTGCGAACCACTACTTCGCTGGTCAGTTTGTAGACATCTCCGGCACATCGATCGGTAAAGGTTTTGCCGGTGTCATGAAGCGTCACAATTTCGGTGGTCTGCGCGCGTCGCACGGTGTGTCCGTGTCGCACCGTTCGCACGGTTCCGTTGGTCAGTGTCAGGATCCGGGCCGCATCTTCAAAGGTAAGAAGATGGCCGGTCACATGGGCTCTGCCCGTGTTACCACCCAGAACCTGCAGGTCATCAAGACCGATCCCGACCGTGGCTTGATCATGGTCAAGGGTGCTGTTCCCGGTTCCAAGGGCGCATGGGTCACTGTTAAGGATGCCGTCAAAAAGGCGACGCCCGAAGGCGTGATCTACCCCGCTGGTCTGAAGTCCATGGACGAAGAAGCCAAGCGTCTGGCCGAAGAAGCAGCAGCAGCCGCAGCCGCTGAAGAAGCAGCAGCCGCAAAGGCCGCCGCTGAAGCAGAGCAGGCCGCACTTGAGGCAGCTGAAGCCGAGGCCGCAAACGAAACCCCGGCGGACGACGCCGCAAACGAGGGTGACAACAATGAAGGCTGATGCAATCAAGATCGACGGCGCATCCGCTGGTTCCGTGGAACTGGACGATGCGATCTTCGGGTTGGAGCCGCGTGCGGACATCCTGCACCGTGTGGTCCGTTGGCAGCGCAACAACGCACAGCAGGGCACACACGCCACGCTGGGCCGTTCGGACGTGTCCTACTCGACCAAGAAGATCTATCGCCAAAAAGGCACCGGTGGCGCACGTCACGGTTCCAAAGGCGCGCCGATCTTCCGTCACGGTGGTGTTTACAAGGGTCCAACCCCGCGTAGCCACGGCCACGAGCTGACCAAGAAGTTCCGCAAGCTGGGTCTGCGTCACGCGCTGTCCGCCAAAATGATGGCTGGCGAGCTGGTCGTGATCGACCAACTGGCTGTCGACAACGCCAAGACTGCGGCGCTGGCAAAGCACGTGAACGATCGCGGCTGGAAGCGTGCGCTGATCATCGACGGTGCCGAGGTCAACGCTGACTTCGCCCGCGCAGCGCGCAACCTGGCCAATCTGGACGTCCTGCCCTCCATGGGCGCGAACGTCTATGATATCCTGAAAAGCGATACCCTGGTCATCACGAAGGCCGGTCTCGAAGCACTGGAGGCTCGACTGAAATGAGCGCGAAGGCAGAACACTACGATGTGATCCGCAAGCCGATCATCACGGAAAAGGCGACCCAGACATCCGAGAACAACGGCGTTGTTTTCGAGGTGGCGATCGACGCCAACAAGCCGATGATCAAGCAGGCCGTTGAGGCCCTGTTCGGTGTGAAGGTCAAGGCCGTCAACACGACGATCACCAAAGGTAAAGTGAAGCGCTTCCGCGGTTCGCTTGGTACCCGTAAGGACGTCAAGAAGGCCTATGTGACGCTCGAAGAGGGTAACTCCATCGACGTGTCCACCGGTCTGTAAGACTGGCTTTACGGTTAGACTGAAAAAAGGCCCCCTGCGAAAGCGGGGGGCCTTTCTTGTTTGCTAGATATATTGCTCGTGATATTCGTCGGGAAAATCAACTTGTGGTTGCGGTGACCCTTCTGGTCTGACGTGCTACTTTGAAAATGTTCTGGGAAAGCAAATTGAATATAAAAATATCAGTGTCAGATGCCTGGATGCCAGCACACTATAAGAAGTTACAATTGGCATGTCTCGCAAGTGCTGCCAGTCCGAAGGTTACGCCTATGAGTTGGGGGTTCTCAATCGAATCGTCGCCTGTGCCCCATGTTAAAATGTTGTCCTCTGCGGCATCGAAGTATCGACTGGCGAAGTATTGTGATGGCTTGATGGGGACAGACGACGTCTCGGAGGGCGTAAAGCTGGGAACAGATTCAATTGAGGGGTATTCCGCACAGCTAATGGTAATGCTTTCGTTTGTTGCACTTGAGACGCATCAGAGAATGCTTGGTTCGAAGTGGCAGGACTTTCCGAAAAGCGCTGCTAAACCCGATTTTAGCAAAGCTGCAAAAGGTGTACGTAGCTCTCTGAAGGATCATCAGTTGGCAAGTCTTTCAAAAGCAATGTCGGACGATCGTCTGAAAAAAAGAATAAAGAAATTTCAGGACGGTGATGATCTCCAAGTTCTTGCAATCATATCCGCGTTGCGCAACTCATTTTCGCATGGAAAAATGGGGATTTCCAATTCTATTAGTCTCGAATGCGGTCGGGAGATAAAGAGCTTTCTACTTCAGTCTATTGTAGACGATACGGAGGCAATCATAAGCTCATTTTCTGAGTGAAATGATCGGGTGAATTTAAAGTGCTTATATTCCATTGTGCCGTGGGTGCATGGTCTGCTCCCCCCCCCTTGCCACCTCACCCCCTCCCTGCTATCAGCCGCCAATCACCCGGCCTCGGATTCGTTCCGGGGCCGTTTGGTTTATTCTTTGGGACCTTCGGGGCCCTTCACTTCAGGCAGTTCGCAAGAGTTGCCGCCAAGCAAACGGAAGACAGAAACATGGCACTCAAGTCGTACAAACCGACGACGCCGGGCCAGCGTGGGCTGGTGCTGATCGACCGTTCGGAGCTTTGGAAAGGACGTCCCGTCAAGGCCCTTACGCAGGGTCTGACAAAGTCGGGCGGCCGGAACAACACCGGACGGATCACCATGCGTCGTATTGGTGGGGGCGCTAAGCGTCTTTACCGCATCGTCGATTTCAAGCGTAACAAGCTGGACATGTCCGCTGTTATCGTTCGTATCGAATACGACCCGAACCGCACCGCTTTCATCGCGCTGATCCAGTACGAAGACGGCACACAGAATTACATCCTGGCACCGCAGCGTGTTTCGATCGGTGACAAGGTCATCGCATCGGCCAAGGCTGACATCAAGCCGGGCAACGCCATGCCCTTCAGCGGCATGCCGATCGGTACCATCGTTCATAACATCGAGCTGAAGCAGGGCAAGGGCGGCCAGATCGCACGCGCTGCTGGCACCTATGCCCAGTTCGTTGGTCGTGACGGCGGCTACGCTCAGATCCGTTTGTCCTCGGGCGAACTGCGTCTGGTCCGTCAGGAATGCATGGCCACCATCGGTGCCGTGTCCAACCCTGACAACAGCAACCAGAACCTCGGTAAAGCCGGTCGTATGCGCCACTACGGCGTGCGTCCGTCCGTTCGCGGTGTCGCTATGAACCCGATCGACCACCCGCATGGTGGTGGTGAAGGTCGGACCTCCGGTGGTCGTCACCCGGTCACCCCGTGGGGCAAGGGCACCAAGGGCAACAAGACTCGCGACAAGAACAAGGCGTCCTCGCGTCTGATCGTCCGTTCGCGTCACCAGAAGAAGAAAGGCCGCTAATATGGCTCGCTCTGTATGGAAAGGCCCTTTCGTCGACGCCTATGTGTTGAAGAAGGCCGAAGCGGTCCGCGAAGGCGGCCGCAACGAAGTTATCAAGATCTGGTCGCGTCGCTCCACGATCCTGCCCCAGTTTGTGGGCCTGACGTTTGGTGTGTACAACGGCAAGAAGCATATCCCTGTCAACGTCAGCGAAGACATGATCGGTCAGAAGTTCGGTGAGTATTCCCCGACGCGGACCTATTACGGTCACGCCGCCGACAAAAAAGCGAAGCGGAAGTAAGCCATGAGCAAGGACAAGAATCCCCGCCGCGTGGCCGACAACGAAGCCCGCGCAAAGCTGCGCATGCTGCGTACCAGCCCGCAAAAGCTGAACCTGGTTGCTGCGCTGATCCGCGGCAAGAAGGTTGAGAAGGCCCTGACGGACCTGACCTTCAGCAAGAAGCGTATTGCTGGCGACGTGAAGAAGTGTCTTCAGTCGGCAATCGCCAACGCCGAGAACAACCACAACCTGGACGTCGATGAACTGGTCGTCGCCGAGGCCTATGTGGGCAAGAACCTGATCATGAAGCGCGGTCGTCCGCGGGCTCGTGGCCGGTTCGGCAAGATCGTCAAGCCGTTCTCGGAAATCACAATCCTGGTACGCCAGATTGAGGAGCAAGCATAATGGGTAACAAAGTCAATCCCATCGGCATGCGTCTGCAGGTCAACCGTACCTGGGACAGCCGCTGGTATGCAGATACCAAGGACTATGGCAATCTGCTGCTGGAAGACCTCGCCATCAAGGCGTTCATCCGCAAAGAGTGCCGTCAGGCCGGCATCAGCCACGTGATCATCGAGCGTCCGCACCGCAAGTGCCGCGTCACGATCCACGCAGCCCGTCCGGGCGTCATCATCGGCAAGAAGGGTGCGGACATCGAAGGTCTGCGTCTGAAGCTGTCCAAACTGACGAAGTCCGAACTGCACCTGAACATCGTCGAAGTCCGCAAGCCCGAGATGGACGCAGCCCTGGTTGCTGAAAACATCGGTCAGCAGCTCGAGCGTCGTGTGTCCTTCCGCCGTGCCATGAAGCGCGCCGTGCAGAACACCATGCGTATGGGTGCTGGCGGTATCCGTGTGAACCTGGCCGGCCGTCTTGGCGGTGCCGAGATTGCCCGGACCGAGTGGTACCGTGAAGGCCGCGTGCCTTTGCACACGCTGCGTGCCGACATCGACTATGCGCTGTACGAAGCAATGACCCCCTATGGCATCATCGGGATCAAGGTCTGGATCTTCAAAGGCGAGCTGATGGAGCACGACCCAACCGGACATGATCGCAAGCACGCCGAGCTTCAGGAAGGCGCTGTTCCGCGCGGTCCTGGTGGCCCGCGCCGTGATCGCTAAGGAGTAACACAAGATGCTGCAACCAAAGCGCACCAAATTCCGCAAGATGCACAAGGGCCGGATCCATGGCGACGCGAAGGGCGGGTCTGACCTGAACTTCGGCACCTATGGTCTGAAGGCTGTTGAGCCCGAGCGGATCACTGCACGCCAGATCGAAGCTGCACGTCGTGCCATGACGCGTCACATGAAGCGTCAGGGCCGCGTCTGGATCCGTATTTTCCCGGATCTGCCCGTCACCTCCAAGCCCGTCGAAGTGCGTATGGGTAAAGGTAAGGGTTCCGTCGACTTCTGGGCTGCCAAGGTTAAGCCTGGCCGCGTGATGTTCGAAATCGACGGTGTTGATGAAGTGACTGCACGCGAGGCGCTGCGCCTTGCTGCGATGAAGCTTCCGATCAAGACCCGCACGGTCGTTCGCGAAGACTGGTAAAATGCCGGGCCTATTGCCCGTGTGAAAAAGAAGCCCCCGCCGAGCGATCGGCGGGGGCTTTTTGTTTTGCGGGTCTTCTTAGTTATTCGCAGCAGAAAGGGCGGCGGCAATCTGGTCTTTCAGGTGCAGGCGCTGTTTGCGCAGGTCAGCCATATGCGCGTCCGAAGTGGGCTCTACGTCGGTTTCGGCGCGGTGAACGGCGCGGTTTACCTCGTGATAGGTATCAGCCAGTTTTGCAAAATGCGCGTTTGTTGTACGCAGAGATTTAATCTGATCGGCCTGCGCGGGGAATTCTTCGGATAGCTCGTGGGGGGTGTTTGACATCGTCGTCTCCTTCTGACCGCGCCGTTTTAACGCACCGCGGCCCACGTCACCTTGACCCAAATCAAGATGCGCAACTCTACTCTCGCCAGGGCGGGGGCGCTGCGATATGAGAGCGGCATGTCAGATATATCCTCACTCTTCGTGACCCGCCTTTATCGCGCCAAGCTGTCAGAGCATGGCAAGCCCATCGATGCCGCCGAGCTGGAGGCGACATGTCTGTCCATTGCCGAAGATGACGAGGCAGGGCAGGAATGGTGTGAGGAGCATGATTTTCCGGGCTATACGTCCTATGCGTCATTGACGGATCTGCCGTGGCGGATGCCGATATTCAAGACATTGAAAAAGGCATTGGATAAGCACGTTAAAGCCTTTGCTGCCGATCTGGCGTTTGATCTGGGTGACAAGAAACTGAAGCTGGAAGATCTGTGGATTAACATCCTGCCAGAGGGTGGGATTCATACGGCGCATATCCACCCGCATTCGGTAATTTCAGGCACGACCTATGTGGCAATGCCCAAGGGCACCTCTGCTATCAAGTTCGAAGACCCGCGTCTGCCGATGATGATGGCGGCCCCCAGCCGCCAGAAGGGGGCAGAGGAAGCGCTACGCCAGTTCATCTATGTTGCGCCGGATGTCGGTGACGTGCTGCTGTGGGAAAGCTGGCTGCGTCACGAGGTGCCGATGAACATGGCCGAAGAGGACAGGATCAGCGTCAGCTTTAACTATCGCTGGGGCGATTGATTATTCTGCCGCGGCCGGCACGATATCAAGGCTGATATTGCCGATCGTCTTGTCCCGCAGCGGCGCGCGATATTTAAGTGCGCCGTTGACGATATAAAGCTTGGCGACCTCGTATTTCGTGAAAGCACCTGTGCCATCGGCGATGATCAGGATGTCCTGCTGCGCAAGCGGCGTGCTGGGCTTGATCAGTTCGAAATAAAGCGGGTCAGCATTGGCAGCCAGGCTTTCAACGACGCTAAGCACGTCGTCATAGTCGGTGATCCGTTCATCCTTGAAGTAGCAGTAACCTTCGGAGCCGGCGACGCCGACGGCCAGGACCACACCGACTGCGATCCCGATGGGCGACACCAGCGCCGCGCCTGCCGCACCCAGACCTGACCCTGTGCTGGCAACCAGACCGGCGGCGCCGGCGGCTGTTGTGCTAGCCGCTGCCGACCCAAGCAAAGAGGCACCGGTCGCGGCATCCGTCAGGGTGTAATAGCCAAGAGCATTGCCGGCAGCGCTGGTAACGCTGCTGCCGGTAGAGGCGACCGCAGCGGACCCTTTGCCGATCAAAGAGCTTAGCCGGTAATCGCAGGCACCGGCGGACGCGGCACCTGCCTGCAGGATTGCGGCCAAAGCGCAAAAGCCGATGACAGTTCTGGTCGCCATTTTATCGAATCCCCTGTGCTGCGGATGCTGTTCGCTGTCAGATACTGCATCGCTGCCGGCGTTCAACAAGCAACACTTCGGTTACTGAGCGGCAACCCGCAACGAGGCGATGTTTTCCGGCAGCTGCTGACCTTCCGGTGACACCGTCTGCTTGAGCCTTTCGTTATGTGCGTCCTGGGCAGCCGCTGCGGCAGGGTTATAGGAATTGCAAGCTGTCAGGGTCAGCAGCGCAATCAGGGCGAGGGGGAGCTTAAACATCAGTAGACCTTTCGATGGTGTGTAATCGTTAATGCAATATTAACGGTCTGCCCAAACATAGGGTGGCGCAATCCAAAACCCAATTTTACAGCGCTTTAAGGGGTTGCCACATGGGGGATACACCTGTAGAGGAGCGCTTCATCATGAACTCCACTGGACGACGGGTGACCCTTTTGGGCCCTCCAGTGATGTTGAAAGGAAATGGCATGAAAGCCAACGAACTGCGTGACAAGACGCCCGATCAGCTTCGGGAAGAGCTTGTAAACCTTAAGAAAGAGTCCTTCAATCTGCGTTTTCAGCAGGCCACCGGCCAGCTGGAAAACACTGCAGGCATCCGGAACGCACGTCGTTCCGCTGCGCGCGTGAAGACGATTCTCAATCAAAAAGCAGCTGATGCTGCCAAGTCGGAGGCCTAAAGCATGCCAAAGCGTATCCTGACAGGCGTCGTGACGTCGAACCAGAACGAGCAGACCGTAACCGTTTCGGTCGAGCGTCGCTTCAAGCACCCGCTGCTGCACAAGACTGTGCGTAAGTCCAAGAAATATCGCGCCCACGACGAGAACAACACGTTCAACGTTGGCGATCAGGTTCGCATTCAGGAATGCGCACCCAAGTCCAAGACGAAACGCTGGGAAGTGATCGTAGCATAAGCTGCGCCACCAACAGTTTAACGAAACCCTAGGGCCCGTCGGACAGAAATCGACAAAGTGCCTTAAAGGTCGAAAGGTAACCAAATGATCCAGATGCAGACCAACCTGGATGTTGCTGACAACAGCGGCGCTCGCCGTGTTCAGTGCATTAAGGTTCTGGGCGGTTCGCACCGCCGGTATGCTTCCGTGGGTGACATCATCGTGGTGTCGGTCAAAGAAGCAATTCCCCGTGGTCGCGTAAAGAAAGGTGACGTCCGCAAGGCCGTCGTCGTACGCACCGCCAAAGAAGTTCGCCGCGAAGATGGCACCGCGATCCGTTTTGATCGCAATGCTGCCGTTATCCTGAACAACAACAACGAGCCCGTCGGTACGCGTATCTTCGGACCGGTTGTTCGTGAGCTGCGCGCCAAGAACTTCATGAAAATCATCTCTCTTGCGCCGGAGGTGCTGTAATGGCTGCCAAACTTCGCAAAGGTGACAAGGTCATCGTGCTGGCTGGTAAAGACAAAGGTCTGACCGGCGAGATCAAGTCTGTCGATCCGAAGGCCGGCAAGGCCGTCGTCGAGGGTGTGAACATCGCGATCCGTCACGCCAAGCAGTCGCAATCGTCCGAGGGCGGTCGTACGCCCAAGCCGATGCCGATCCAGCTGAGCAACCTGGCTATCGTCGATGCCAACGGTAAAGCGACCCGCGTCGGTTTCCGTATGGACGGCGAAAACAAGGTGCGCTTTGCCAAGACCACAGGGGATGCACTCTGATGCTCGATCAAGCAAACTACACCCCGCGCCTCAAGCAGCAGTACATTGACACGATCCGTGCCAAGCTGATCGAGGAATTCGGCTACAAGAACCAGATGGAAGTCCCCAAGCTGGACAAAATCGTTCTGAACATCGGCTGTGGTGCTGAAGCTGTCCGCGACAGCAAGAAAGCCAAGTCTGCTCAGGAAGATCTGTCGACGATCGCTGGCCAGAAGGCCCTGACCACACGCGCCAAGAAATCCATCGCTGGTTTCCGCGTTCGTGAGGATATGCCGCTGGGTGCGAAAGTGACCCTGCGTGGCGACAAGATGTACGAATTCCTGGACCGTCTGATCACCGTCGCAATGCCGCGTATCCGCGACTTCCGCGGCGTGTCTGGCAAATCCTTTGATGGCCGTGGCAACTATGCCACCGGTCTGAAAGAGCACCTGGTGTTCCCAGAGATCAACTTTGACAAGATCGATGAGAACTGGGGCATGGACATCGTGATCTGCACCACCGCCAAAACCGACGCTGAAGCCAAGAGCCTGTTGAAAGCGTTCAACATGCCTTTCAACAGCTGATTGGGAGAATATTAGATATGGCTAAGAAATCCATGATCGAGCGCGAGAAGAAGCGCGAAAAGCTGGTGGCGCAGTATGCTGAGAAGCGTGCAGCACTGAAAGCGATCATCAACGACCAAGAGAAGCCCGTCGAAGAGCGTTTCAAGGCAACAATGGCTTTGGCCAAGCTGCCGCGCAACTCTTCTGCCGTGCGTCTGCACAACCGTTGCCAGTTGACCGGGCGTCCTCACGCCTATTACCGCAAACTCAAGATCAGCCGGATCGCGCTGCGGAACCTTGGTTCCAATGGCGAAATCCCCGGCATGGTCAAGTCGAGCTGGTAAGGAGAATTTATTATGAACGATCCTATCGGTGATATGCTGACACGCATTCGTAACGGCCAGATGCGCGGCAAGAGCGTGGTGGAAACACCTGCGTCCAAGCTGCGTGGCTGGGTGCTGGATGTGCTGGCCGACGAAGGCTACATCCGCGGTTACGAAAAGAAAGACGGCAAGGACGGTCACCCCGCATTTGCCATCAGCCTGAAGTACTACGAAGGCGATGCCGTCATTCGCGAAGTGAAGCGGGTTTCCAAGCCCGGTCGTCGCGTCTACATGGCCGTCAATGATCTGCCGTCCGTCCGTCAGGGCCTCGGTGTTTCGATTGTCTCCACCTCCAAAGGTGTGATGTCTGATGCAAATGCACGCGCAGCCAACGTCGGCGGCGAAGTGCTTTGCACCGTATTCTAAGGAGAGCATAATGTCTCGTATTGGTAAGAAGCCGGTCGAGCTGCCCTCCGGGGTTGAGGCGACAGTCTCCGGCCAGACCATCGAAGTAAAAGGCCCTAAAGGGACACGTTCCTTTAAGGCAACCGACGACGTGACCCTTTCGGTCGAGGATAATGCAATCACTGTGACGCCGCGTGGCAAGTCCAAGCGCGCCCGTCAGCAGTGGGGCATGACTCGCTCAATGGTGGAAAACCTCGTCACCGGCGTCACCACTGGTTTCAAGAAAGAGCTTGAAATCAACGGCGTTGGTTATCGTGCAACAATGCAGGGCGACAAAGTCCTGAAATTGGCGCTCGGTTACAGCCACGATGTGAACTTCGAAGTGCCTGAGGGCGTCACTGTGACGGCCCCCAAGCAGACCGAAATCGTTGTTGAAGGTATCGACCAGCAGCTTGTTGGCCAGGTCGCCGCGAACATTCGCGAGTGGCGTGCACCCGAGCCCTATAAGGGCAAGGGCATCAAGTACAAAGGTGAGTATATCTTCCGCAAAGAAGGTAAGAAGAAGTAAGGACGCATATCATGGCAAACAGCAAAAGAACTCTGTTTCTGAAGCGCCGCATGCGCGTCCGGAACAAACTGCGGGCTGTGAACGCCGGGCGCATGCGCCTGTCGGTTCACCGTTCCAACAAGAACATCAGCGTCCAGCTGATCGACGATGTGAACGGCGTGACGCTCGCGTCTGCTTCCACTCTCGAAAAAGCACTGGGCGTCGTTGGTCAGAACAACATCGAAGCCGCCAAGAAGGTGGGCGCTGCAATCGCAGAGCGTGCCAAGGCAGCCGGTGTCGAAACCGCCTACTTCGACCGTGGTGGTTTCCTGTTTCATGGCAAGGTGAAGGCAGTTGCCGACGCCGCGCGTGAAGCAGGTCTGAAAGTCTAAGCGAAAGTGAAGGCGGATGCCCGCAGGGGTGTCCGCCTCGATGATCGGGGGGCTTTTGTCCCACTGCGATCGATCCAAGCGGCGCAAGCCACCAAGATAAGGAATGCCACACATGGCAGAACGTGAACAGCGCGGGAACCGTCGTCCTCGCGAAGAAGCAGCACCGGAATTTGCCGACCGTCTGGTCGCCATCAACCGCGTGTCCAAGACCGTGAAGGGTGGTAAGCGCTTTGGCTTCGCCGCACTTGTCGTCGTCGGCGACCAAAAGGGCCGCGTCGGTTTCGGTAAGGGCAAGGCCAAAGAGGTCCCCGAGGCGATCCGCAAGGCAACAGAGCAGGCGAAGCGTCAGATGATTCGCGTCGCCCTGAAGGACGGCCGCACCCTGCACCACGACATGGAAGGCCGCCACGGCGCTGGCCGCGTTGTGATGCGCCAGGCCCCAGCAGGTACCGGTATCATCGCCGGTGGTCCGATGCGTGCCGTTTTCGAAATGCTTGGCGTGCAGGACGTTGTGTCCAAGTCGCTGGGTTCGCAGAACCCCTATAACATGATCCGGGCCACCATCGACGGTCTGAACAAAGAACAATCGCCCCGTTCTGTGGCGCAGCGTCGCGGCAAGAAAGTCGCCGACATTCTGCCCAAGCGTGACGATCACGTAACCGAGCAAAGCGACGTGGCCCACAACGCCACCGAAGCTGAAGCTACGGCTGACGCGTAAGGAGACCTGAGCATGGCTAAAACTATCGTCGTCAAGCAGATCGGTTCTCCGATCCGTCGCCCCGCCGTTCAGCGCGCTACGCTGGTCGGCCTTGGCCTGAACAAAATGAACCGTGAGCGCGAGCTGGAAGATACACCTTCTGTTCGCGGCATGGTCAACAGCATCCCGCACCTCGTTAAGATCATCGAAGAGCGCGGCTAAGCTGTAGGCAACCGCCAGGTTGCCGGAATTATCGGAACGCCTCGGGGGAAAACCCCGGGGCGTTTTGCGTTGGGGCAGGGTGCCGGGGGCAAAGTTTTCAAACTGCCTAAATGATATGCATTTCATGCATGGCGGCTTGTAGATTCCAGCGATTGTGCGGCCCCGACTGCGGGCTTAGGTGAGGCGCACACTGAAATTGAACTGTTTGGTCAAAATGCCCAGGCAGCCCGCACATGGATTGGATGCCCTCATGGCACATATGAATACACTTGCACCGCACGTTTCCGGCTCGACCTTTGGTCAGGTCATTATCGACACCATCGCAGATCTGCGCGAGCGCAGCGCCAAGCGGGCTGTCTATCGCCGCGTTTATAACGAACTGAGCGCCATGGGCCCGCGCGAACTGGCGGATATCGGTATCAGCCGCAACAACATCGCCGAAATTGCAAAGCAGTCTGCTTACGGGCTTTAAGACGTCAGGGCTGAGGACGGCAGGCGCGCCCCGGTTTTCACCGGGGCGTTTTGCGTTTGGGAGTAGGTAATTCTGACTGAAATCGACAATGGCAGCGACTGAAGGGCGCGATGCTGGATCAGGTTCCTTGACGGCGGAAAACGCCGAGGCTATACGCCGCCAGTCTGCGCCCGGTTGGGGGCCGATTCACATGTAATGCCGTGTGCCACGTTCCCGTCGCTGGGTGTGGTCCTCCGGCTGAAGGAGAAGCGACAATGTTTAAGCTGAATGAACTGTCCGACAACGAAGGCGCAACCCACCGCCGCAAGCGCGTTGGTCGTGGCCCGGGTTCCGGCAAAGGTAAGACCGGTGGCCGTGGTATCAAAGGTCAGAAGTCCCGTTCGGGTGTTTCGATCGGTGGTTACGAAGGCGGTCAGATGCCATTGTACCAGCGTCTGCCAAAGCGCGGTTTCAACAACATCAATTCCAAGACCTATTCTGTCGTGAACCTGGGCCTGATCCAGAAGTTCATCGACGAAGGCAAGATCGACGTTAAAAACGATCTGACCGAGGACGCGCTGATTGCATCCGGTCTGGTCCGTCGTCTGAAGGACGGTATCCGCGTTCTGGCAAAAGGCGAGATTACATCGAAGATTACGCTGGTTGTTCACGGTGCATCCAAGGGTGCCATTGAGGCAATCGAAAAAGCCGGCGGTAGCGTGACTGTGACTGCCAAGCCCAAGGCTGGCACTGAAGCGGCCTGATCGCTTGCGGGCGACGGCTTCGTCGCCTAGATAGGGTCTGAGTTTTCCCAAACGCCGCCACCGGGACATCCGACTGGCGGCGTTTTTCATATAAAAGAGACGTGCATGGCATCCGCTGCAGAACAAATGGCCGCCAATATGAGCTGGGGCGCCTTCGGTAAGGCGACAGAGCTGCGCAGCCGCATCCTTTTCACCATTGGTATGCTGATGGTGTACCGCCTTGGGACGTATATCCCGGTTCCCGGCATCGACGGCGTCCAGCTGCGCGCCTTTATGGACGACGCAGCCGCTGGCATTGGTGGCATCCTGTCGATGTTTACCGGTGGCGCGCTGTCCCGGATGGGTATCTTTGCCCTTGGCATCATGCCGTATATTTCGGCCTCGATCATCGTGCAGCTTTTGGGTGCCATGTGGGAGCCGCTGAAGAACCTTAAGAAAGAGGGTGAGCAGGGGCGTCGCAAGATGAACCAGTACACTCGTTACGGCACGGTTTTGCTGGCCACGGCGCAGGCCTATGGCCTTGCGAAGTCGCTAGAGGCAGGCGGCCTTGCGTCGAACCCCGGCCTGTTTTTTACTGCGGCTTGCGTCATCACGATCGTCGGCGGCACCATGTTCCTGATGTGGGTGGGTGAGCAGATCACCAGTCGCGGCATCGGCAACGGTATTTCCCTGATCATCTTTGTCGGCATCATTGCCGAAGTGCCTGCTGCCTTGGCGCAGTTCCTGTCGCAGGGCCGGTCGGGTGCAATCAGCCCCTTTGTGATTGTCGGCGTGATCCTGATGGTTATCGCGATTCTGGCGTTTGTTGTGTTCATGGAGCGGAGCCTTCGCAAGATCCACATCCAGTACCCCCGCCAGCAGCGCGGCATGAAGGTTTATGACGCATCGTCGAGCCACCTGCCAATCAAGGTAAACCCGGCTGGCGTGATTCCCGCGATCTTTGCCTCTGCTTTGTTGTTGCTGCCGACCACGATCAGCACATTTTCAGGCGGTTCGACCAACGTCGTGATGTCCACCATTCTGGCCTACTTCGGTCCGGGGCAGCCGCTGTATCTGCTGTTCTTTACGATCATGATCGTCTTTTTCACCTACTTCTATACACGCGAAGTGGCGTTCAAGACGGATGAGGTCGCCGAAAACCTGAAGAACCAGAACGGTTTTGTGCCCGGTATCCGCCCCGGCAAGAAGACGGCCGAGTATCTGGATTATGTCGTAACCCGTATCCTGGTTCTTGGCTCTGGCTATCTGGCGCTGGTCGCCCTGTTGCCGGAAATCATCCGGAGCCAGTTTGCTGTTCCATTCTACTTTGGTGGTACTTCGGTTTTGATTATCGTCTCGGTAGGGATGGATACGATACAACAAATTCAATCCCACCTACTGGCGCACCAGTATGAGGGGCTGATTGAAAAGTCGCAGTTGCGTGGCAAGCGCAGCGCGAGCAAGCGGAGGGGACCGGCGCGTCGATGAATATTATCCTATTGGGACCGCCGGGGGCGGGCAAAGGAACACAAGCGCGTCGTCTGGTTGACGAGCGTGGTATGGTTCAGCTTTCCACCGGTGACATGCTGCGGGCTGCCCGCACGTCCGGCACCGAAATGGGCAAGCGTGTTGCTGATGTCATGGACCGCGGCGAGCTGGTCACGGACGAGATTGTCATTGGCCTGATTCGCGAACAGCTGACCAATGATGACGCGGCGAACGGCTATATCTTTGACGGCTTCCCGCGGACGCTGGCGCAGGCTGATGCCTTGGGTAACCTGTTGGCCGAACTGGGCGAAAATCTGGATCGCGTGATTGAGATGAAGGTCGACGACGACGCGCTTGTCGCGCGGATCACCGCACGATCGACCTGTGGCAACTGCGGCGAAGTCTATAATGACGCGACCAAGCCGGTCCCTGCGGACGGTGTTTGCACCAGCTGCGGGGAAAAAGCTGAATTCGTGCGTCGTGCTGACGACAACGAAGAAAGCCTCAAAACCCGGCTTCTAGCCTATTACAAGCAGACCAGTCCGCTGGTTGGCTATTACTACGCCCGCGGCGATTTGCGCACGGTCGATGGTCTGGCCAGTATGGACGACGTCGCCTCGCAGATTAAAAAAGCTCTTTGATGTCGTTGAATGGTTGGGGGGCTTGACCCCCGGCCAACACGCCTCTAGATACCCCCATCCCGCAAGGGAATCACTGCCGTGGCAAGGGTCGCACCCGATTCTGCGGATTACCTGATATGACATAGGCCCGCCGCTTGTTCGGTCGGGCCTGCGTTGTGAAAAAAGGGTCTGGTATCACGGACCCGCAACGAAAAGGAAAGCTCACGTGGCACGTATTGCCGGCGTAAACATCCCGACTGCAAAGCGGGTTCCAATCGCCCTGACCTATATTGCCGGTATCGGCGACACGACCGCAGCGAAGATCTGCGAAGCAACAGGCATCGACGTTACGCGCCGCGTGAACGATCTGTCTGACGCTGAAGTGTTGAAGATCCGTGAATACATCGACGAAAACGTCACCGTCGAAGGTGACCTGCGTCGCGAAATCCAGATGAACATCAAGCGTTTGATGGACCTGGGCTGCTACCGCGGCCTGCGTCACCGTCGTGGTCTGCCCGTTCGCGGTCAGCGTACGCACACCAACGCACGTACCCGCAAAGGCCCCGCAAAGGCCATTGCCGGCAAGAAGAAATAAGGAGTCCCCGTCATGGCACGAGATACCCGCCGGACCGGCAAGAAAAAGGTCTCCAAGAACATCGCAGCTGGCGTTGCGCATGTGAACTCTTCTTTCAACAACACCAAGATCCTGATCTCGGACGTCCAGGGCAACGCGATTGCCTGGTCCTCTGCAGGCACGATGGGCTTCAAGGGTTCGCGTAAGTCGACACCCTACGCAGCCCAGATGGCAGCAGAAGATTGTGGCAAGAAAGCCCAGGAACACGGCGTCAAGACGCTGGAAGTCGAAGTGCAGGGCCCCGGTTCGGGCCGTGAGTCCGCGCTGCGCGCGCTGGCTGCTGCCGGTTTCAACATCACCTCGATCCGTGATGTGACGCCGATGGCTCACAACGGCTGCCGCCCGCCAAAGCGTCGCCGGGTCTAAGCTAGACACCAAGATGAGTGGGGCCGTGCGATTGTGCGCGGCCCCAATCTGCCGTTTTGAAACCTCGAGCGCCCGACTTTTTGGACATGAAGTTGAGCAAGGATGGAGGGACTATGATCCACAAGAACTGGGCTGAGCTGATCAAGCCGACACAGCTGGACGTGAAGCCGGGCAACGACCCGCATCGTCAAGCGACCTTGATCGCAGAACCGCTGGAGCGTGGCTTTGGCCTGACGCTTGGCAACGCGCTGCGCCGCATTCTGATGTCGTCGCTGCAAGGTGCCGCCATCACGGCCGTGCAGATCGACAACGTCCTGCACGAATTCTCCTCCGTTTCGGGTGTCCGCGAAGATGTCACCGACATCGTCCTGAACCTGAAGGGTATCGCGATCCGTATGGATGTCGAAGGCCCCAAGCGTCTGAGCGTTCAGGCCAAGGGTCCGGGCATCGTCACCGCTGGCGATATTTCGGAAACATCCGGCATCGAGGTTCTGAACAAGGATCACGTGATTTGTCACCTGGATGACGGCGCGGATCTGTATATGGAACTGACCGTCAACACCGGTAAGGGCTATGTTTCGGCTGACAAGAACAAGCCGGAAGATGCGCCGATCGGCATGATCGCAATCGACGCGATCTATTCCCCGGTCAAGAAGGTCAGCTATGATGTTCAGCCGACCCGCGAAGGTCAGGTTCTGGACTATGACAAGCTGACGATGAAGATCGAAACCGACGGCTCGCTGACGCCTGACGATGCTGTGGCCTATGCTGCCCGCATCCTTCAGGACCAGCTGCAGGTTTTCGTGAACTTCGACGAACCAGAATCGGCTTCTGCCGGTGGCGACGACGACGGGCTGGAATTCAACCCGCTGCTGCTGAAGAAAGTCGACGAGCTGGAACTGTCTGTCCGTTCGGCAAACTGCCTGAAGAACGACAACATCGTCTACATCGGCGATCTGATCCAGAAGACCGAAGCCGAAATGCTGCGCACGCCAAACTTTGGCCGCAAGTCCTTGAACGAGATCAAGGAAGTGCTGTCGGGCATGGGCCTGCACCTTGGCATGGATGTCGAGGACTGGCCGCCAGACAACATCGAAGATCTGGCCAAGAAGTTCGACGACCAGTTCTAAGAATAGGGGGCGGGTCACGATCCGCCCCTTTCCCAAATGCCCGCGTATGGCGGGGAATATCAGGGCAATACTGCCCCAATAATGCGGCTGACACGCATCAGACCGCTGCACAAAGTATAATTAGGAGATGACCAAATGCGTCACGCAAGCGGCTACCGCAAACTGAACCGGACTCACGAGCACCGTAAGGCGATGTTCGCCAACATGGCTGGTTCGTTGATCGAGCATGAGCAGATCAAGACGACTCTGCCGAAAGCTAAAGAATTGAAGCGTATCATCGACAAGCTGATCACGCTGGGCAAGCGCGGCGATCTGCACGCACGCCGTCAGGCCAACGCACAGCTGAAGCAGGAAATTCACACTGCCAAGCTGTTTGAAATCCTTGGCCCGCGTTACGCAGAGCGTCAGGGCGGCTACTGCCGCGTTATGAAGGCTGGCTTCCGTTATGGCGACATGGCACCGATGGCGATCATCGAGCTGGTTGACCGTGACCGCGACGCCAAGGGCGCTGCTGACAAGGCCCGCCTGATCGAGATCGACGAAGAGGCGTAAGCACTTTTCGTTATCCTGTTGCGAAAGGCTCGGTCCGCTGGACCGGGCCTTTTTCGTTTTTGGGTCGCGGTGGGGGTGGCTTACAATACTGCGAAAAGGGACCTAGATATTAACCATGCCTGATTTATTCGACAGCCCCTCTTCCCCAACCTCTGCCAGCGCAGGCCCGCGCCCGTTGGCGGACCGGTTGCGGCCGCAGACTTTGGGGCAGGTGATCGGGCAGGGACAGGTGCTTGGGCCAGATGCGCCGCTTGGTGCCATGCTCGCGTCAGGGTCGCTGTCTTCGCTGGTGCTGTGGGGGCCGCCGGGTGTGGGCAAGACGACGATTGCCCGTTTGCTGGCGGACGAGACGGACCTGCATTTCGTCCAGATCAGCGCAATTTTCACTGGTGTGCCCGAACTGCGAAGAGTATTCGAAGCGGCCCGCATGCGCCGCCAGAACGGTAAAGGCACGCTGCTGTTCGTTGACGAGATCCACCGTTTCAACAAGGCGCAGCAGGATGGGTTTCTGCCCCACATGGAAGATGGCACGATTCTTTTGGTCGGTGCCACGACGGAAAACCCCAGTTTCGAGTTGAACGCAGCTTTGCTGTCGCGGGCGCAGGTTCTGATTTTGACGCGGCTGAACGATACGGATCTGGAACGGCTGGCACAACGGGCAGAGGCGGATCTAGACCGCAAGTTGCCGCTTGATGCGCAGGCGCGGGATCAGTTGATCAATATGGCCGATGGGGATGGGCGCAGCCTGCTGAACCTGATCGAACAGGTGGCGGCGTGGAAAACGGACAAACCGCTTGGCACGGATGCGCTGACGTCCCGCCTGATGAAACGCGCTGCCAAATACGACAAGTCGGGCGAAGAGCATTACAACCTCATCTCTGCCTTGCATAAATCGGTGCGCGGATCTGATCCTGATGCTGCGCTGTATTGGCTCGCCCGTATGCTGACGGGCGGCGAAGATCCGCGATATCTGGCACGCCGGATTGTCCGCATGGCGGTCGAGGATATCGGGCTGGCCGATCCGCAGGCGCAGCACGTCTGCCTGCAAGCCTGGGAGACTTACGAACGACTTGGCAGTCCCGAAGGCGAGCTGGCGTTGGGGCAGGCGGTAACGTACCTCGCGCTCGCGCCGAAATCTAATGCAGGCTATGTTGCCTTTAAGGCGGCGATGGCAGCGGCGCGGCAGACGGGGTCAGAGCCACCGCCGCGGCACATTTTGAACGCGCCGACAAAGTTGATGAAGGAACAGGGCTTTGGCACCGGCTATGCCTATGACCATGACGCCGAGGACGGTTTTTCCGGTCAGAACTATTTCCCCGATACGATGAAACGGGGGATCTATTATCTTCCTGTTGATCGGGGGTTCGAACGCGAGTTGAAAAAGCGCGTGGATTTCTTTGCCGGACTGCGGGTCAAGCGTCAGGGCAGCACGAATTGACAAGTTGACCTGTTCGGGCGACAGGGGGTGATGATCTTGACTGCTTTGACTGTGGCCCTTGGCGGGGCGATCGGCGCGACGTTGCGCTGGCTGACCGGACTGCTGACGCTGCGCATTATGGGCCAAGGGTTCCCATGGGGGACGCTGACGGTAAATGTGCTTGGGTCTTTGTTGATGGGGGTTGTCGTTGTGGCGCTGGCAGAAAAGAGCGGCCTGCGGGCGGCCCCGTTTCTGATGACGGGTGTTCTGGGCGGCTTCACGACATTTTCGGCGTTCTCGCTTGATGCGGTGGCGCTGATGGAAAGAGGCCAGTTCAATCTGGCCGTCGCCTATATCGGCGGCAGCGTAATTATCGGACTGGCGGCGCTGGTCTTTGGCATGACTTTGACACGGATGGTATTGGCATGAGCGGCGGAGTTCAGACACGGGTCATCGGGCCCGACGACGGCGATCAACGGCTGGACCGCTACTTGCGGCGGTTGTTTCCGCACCTGACGCAGGGCCGGATCGAAAAGCTGTGCCGCAAGGGCGACATCCGCGTTGATGGCGGACGGGTCAAGTCGAACACGCGGCTGGATGTGGGGCAAAGCATCCGCATCCCGCCCTTGCCGACCGAGGCGCAGGTGGAGGCAGAGCGTAGCCTGCTGAAACAGGGTGTGACAAAGGCGGATGCCGCCTTGATCCAGTCCTGCGTGATCTACCGCGACGACCACATGATCGTCATCAACAAGCCCGCGGGGCTGGCAACGCAGGGCGGCACCAACACCACCCGACACGTTGATGCGATGTCAGAGGCGCTGATGTTCGGCTATGACGAAAAGCCGCGTCTGGTGCACCGTCTGGACAAGGACACCTCTGGCGTTCTGGTGCTGGCCCGCACGCGCATGGCGGCCAAGCAGCTGACAGAGAATCTGAAGCACCACGCCACGCGCAAGATTTACTGGGCCGCTGTCGCTGGCGTGCCCCATCCCCGTGCTGCAACGATCAAGTATGGCCTGCTGAAGGCACCCGGTCACGGCAAGGGCGGCGAGAACGAAAAAATGCGCTGCATCCATCCTAAAGAGGTCGACAGCACCGAGGGCGCAAAGCGGGCCACCACGGATTACGCCGTACTGGACACGCTGGCAAAGCGCGCGGCCTGGGTTGCGCTGGTGCCGATCACAGGGCGGACCCATCAGTTGCGTGCCCATATGGCCGAAATCGGTCATCCCATCATCGGGGACGGCAAATACGGCGGGACAGAGCAAGAAAACCTTGGCGATGGCTGGGGGGCTGGCATGGGCGGCGACATCAGCCGCAAGATGCACCTGCATGCCCGCAGCCTGACGATCGAACATCCCGAAACCGGTGCGATTCTGCATCTGACGGCGCCGCTACCTGACCATATGCAGCGCACCTGGGACTTTGTCGGCTGGCATGTCAGCCATGCGCCGGTTGATCCCTTTAATATGCCCGACTGATCGCTAGGGGCCTGTTATGCCTGACCTGCGCCTTGTCATTTTTGACGTGGACGGAACGCTTGTCGACAGTCAGGCTGAAATCCTCGGTGCGATGACGCATGCTTTTGGGGCGGTCGGGCTGGCCCCGCCCACCCGGGCAGAGGTGTTGTCTATCATCGGCCTGTCGCTGCCCGAAACCTTTGCCGTGCTGTGCCCCGATCTGGATACAGGAGCGCGGAATGAATTGGTGCGCCATTACCGGGCATCATTTCATGACCATGCGGTTGCTGACCTGAAGCGGCGTAGCCCGTTGTTTCCGGGCGCACTGGACGTGCTACATCGCCTGCAGGCGCAGGATGATACGCTGCTTGCGGTCGCGACAGGCAAGTCGAAGCGCGGGCTGGATCGCCTGATTGACCAGCACGACCTGCGGGGGCTGTTCATCAGCGGCCAGACATCAGATTTCCATCCCTCCAAACCGCATCCGTCGATGGTTTTGACCTGCCTTGCGGATGCCGGTGTTGCGCCGCAGCGCGCGGTCATGGTCGGCGATACGCGCTATGATATGGATATGGCGCGCGCGGCCGGTGTGGCGACCATCGGTGTCGGCTGGGGCTATCACGCGCCGGACACGCTGGGCGCTGACCGTTTGATTGATACCTTCGCGGCGCTGGACGCTGCCATTGATGACCTGATCGGAGATCCCGCATGAGCGACTGGGCCCCAAAACGTTTCTGGACCAATGCAACAACTGTCGCCCGCGACGGCGGCTTTGCCGTCGATCTGGATGGTCGCGCGGTCAAGACGCCGTACAAGCAACCATTGATCCTGCCGACGCAGGCCATGGCAGAGCGTGTTGCCGCCGAATGGCAGGCACAGGGCGAGAAGATTGACCCCACAACAATGCCCGCCACGCGCGCGGCGAACTCTGCTATCGACAAGGTGACACCGCAGTATGACGCTGTCGTCGCGATGCTCGCGTCCTACGGGGAAAGCGATCTGCTGTGCTATCGCGCTGCCTATCCAGAGGAACTGGTTGCGGCCCAATCGCAGGCTTGGGATCCCTGGCTAGACTGGTCTGCTCAGGCGCTAGGGGCACCGTTGAAGACCGCGACAGGGGTGATGCCGATTGCGCAGCCGGACGAATCGTTAATACGGCTACACGATCACGTAAAAACCTACGACCCTTTTGCGCTGACGGGCTTTCATGACCTTGTGCAATTGTCGGGTTCCCTGATTCTGGCTGCCGCGGTCGCAAAGGACGCGTTGACGCCGGGCGATGCCTGGCCACTGAGCCGGATCGACGAGGATTTCCAGATCAGCCAATGGGGCGACGACGAGGAAGCCGCCGAGGCGGCGGCGATCAAACAACAGGCATTCTTTGATGCCGCGTTGTTTTTGAACCTGAGCCGATCAACCTGAAGCGGTCAAGAAACAGGCCAAATGGGTCAAACTGCCGTTCACTTAGGCAGATACAGCCGTTTGTCCCGGCAGTTGCTCTTGACCTCTGGGCTGGAATCCGCCCAATCTCTTTGCATTGGGGGGGAAACCCGTCAAACCCAACCGTCCGGACGGACGGAATAATTGGCTGCCCTTTAGGGGCGGGTACTCAGGAAGAGGTAATAATGAAAAAGACCGTACTTTTTGGAACGCTGGCAGTTGCCGGTCTGACCGCTGCTGCTGCTTCGGCAGCAACGCTGGATGACGTCAAGGCACGCGGCCACCTGAACTGCGGCGTCGTAACCGGTCTTGCCGGTTTTGGTGCACCCGACGCCAACGGCGTCTGGGAAGGTTTTGACGTCGACGTTTGCCGCGCTGTTGCTGCTGCAATCTTTGGCGACAAGGACGCTGTCGAATTCGTTCCGACAACGGGCGAGACACGTTTCACCGCGCTGTCCTCGGGCGAGATCGACCTGCTGGCACGTAACACCACCTGGACGATGTCCCGCGACACCGACCTGAAGTTCGACTTCATCGGCGTGAACTACTACGACGGTCAGGGCTTCCTGATCCCGAAATCGCTGGGCGTGACCTCTGCCAAGGATCTGGACGGCGCGACTGTCTGTATCCAGACCGGCACCACGACAGAGCTGAACCTGGCCGACTTCTTCCGCGCTAACAACATCAGCTACCAGCCCGTGGCCGTTCAGACGAACGCCGAAGGCCAGCAGCAGTATCTGGCTGGCGCCTGCGACGTCTACACCACGGACGCATCCGGTCTGGCTGCAACCCGTGCAACCTTCGAAGCACCGGGCGATCACGTTCTGTTGCCTGAAATCATCTCGAAAGAGCCGCTGGGCCCGCTGGTCCGTCACGGCGACAACGAGTGGGGCGATATCGCCATGTGGACGCTGAACGCGCTGATCGCAGCTGAAGAGCTGGGCATCACATCTGCCAACATCGGCGAAATGTCCGCAGCACCGACCAACAACCCTGAAGTGAACCGTCTCCTCGGCACCGAAGGCGAGCTGGGCGCGATGATCGGTCTGTCTGCTGACTGGGCCAAGAACGCAATCATGGCTGGCGGCAACTACGGCGAGATCTTTGAGCGTAACATCGGTGAGAACACGCCGATTGGTCTGGCACGTGGTCTGAACGCACAGTGGACCGACGGCGGCCTGCTGTACTCGCCACCGTTCCGCTAAAAATATAGGCGAAAGGCCCGGTTTCTGCCGGGCCTTTCGTCAATCCGATCCAAAAGCGTCAAGAACGTCTGCCAGCGCGTGGTGCATCCGGGCCAACCGGAGCAACCTGAACAAAGTCTGGCATTGCCCGGGGAGAATATAATGTCATCGATGTCGGATAGCCCGCCACGCGAAAGCTTTCGGCTGAGCCAGCTTATCTACGACACACGCTATCGGTCTTTGACCATCCAGGTTATCACGCTCGTCCTGGTCTGCGTCGGTATCTATTGGCTGGTCAACAACCTGCTGGCGAACCTTGCCAATCTAGGGTTGCAGCCTGATTTCAGCTTCCTAAGCTCTCGTGCCAGCTATGATATCACGTCCAGCATCGGCACTTGGCTGGTCGGCTATACTAATGCGGGAACGCATTGGGATGCGACCCTTGTCGGTCTTTATAACACCTTGTTGGTTGCCTTCATGGGCATCGTACTGGCCACGATCCTTGGCGTTCTGGCCGGCGTTTTGCGCCTGTCACGCAACTGGCTTGTCAGCCGTCTAATGGCTGTCTACGTCGAAGGTTTCCGCAACGTGCCGCTGCTGCTGTGGATCCTTTTGATCTATGCAGTCTTTTCCGAAGCGACGCCGCAGCCCCGCGATTTCCGTATTGGCGAAGATGGCACTGCGAATGCTTCGCTGATCTGGAACAGCATTGCCGTTACAAACCGCGGCACCTATTTGCCCGCGCCGGTCTGGGGGGCGAATTCCGGCCTTTTGGTTGGTGTGTTCATTGCATCGCTGATCGGGGCCTACGCCTATCGCCGCTACGCGAAAAAACTGTTGTTTGATACAGGTCGCCTGCTGCCGATGGTCTGGCCTTTGTTCGCGATTGTGATTGTGCCGTCCGTACTGGCGTTCTTTGTGCTGGGGCGTCCTGTGACGCTGAGCTATCCGGAGCTGACTGGTTTCAACTTCAGCGGTGGCTTTCAGCTCAGCAATCAGTTGATGGCGCTGTGGCTTGCACTGTCACTTTATACCGGTGCCTTTATCACTGAAATCGTCCGCGCGGGTATTCTGTCTGTGTCCAAAGGCCAGTCAGAGGCCGCAGCCGCCCTGGGCGTGCGTCCGAACCGTGCGATGAGCCTTGTGATCCTGCCGCAAGCGATGCGGGTCATTATTCCGCCGCTGACGTCGCAGTATCTGAACCTGACTAAGAACTCGTCTTTGGCTTTGGCCGTGGGCTATGCCGATGTGCGGGCAACATTGGGCGGCATCACGCTGAACCAGACGGGGCGGGCACTGGAATGTATGCTGTTGCTGGGCCTCGTCTATCTGGCGCTGTCCTTGGCAATTTCGTTCATCATGAACGTATTTAACAACTCTATGAAACTTGAGGAGCGTTAAGATGAGCGATACACACGCACAAACCGCCCCTTACGTCCGTGACAGCATGCTTGCGCAGCAACCCCCGCCCATGACCGAGGCGGGAGCGGTCAAGTGGATCAGGGAAAACCTGTTTCCGACATGGCTGAACGGATTGATGACCCTGATTGCGATCTATGTGATCTGGGTCGTGCTAAGCCATCTGGTGCCGTGGTTCGTCAGCCCGACTTGGACGGCGACATCCTTGTCCAACTGTCGTGAAATTCTAGCTGCAAGCGGCGAAGCCGCGTCAAAGGCCTGCTGGGGCGTCATCCGCGACCGGTGGGAGCAACTATTGTTCGGCTTTTATCCGTCGGAGCTTTACTGGCGGCCAACCGTGGCGCTGGTCGTCATGCTGGCGGGCCTTGCACCGGTCCTGTTTGGAAACTTTCCGCGCTGGTTCATGGGCTTTTCGTTGGCCTCGCCTTTCCTGATCTTCTTTTTGATCTGGGGTGGGCCGATCTGGCTGCCTATCGCGATGGCAATCGGTTTTGTGCTTGCGGTCGCAGCGTTCCGCGCGCTTGTCGGCGTGAACCAGATCGTTGCTGTGATCGCCACGATCCTGGTGCCGGTGCTGTACTGGCTGTTCATCATGGGACCGCTGGTTGATGCGCTGACCTCTGTCGCGCCGATCGGTCTGGAATCGGTGCGGTCGAACCAGTTAGGCGGCTTTCTGCTGTCTGTCGTCATCGGCGTCGCCGCCATCGTGCTGTCGCTGCCGCTGGGGATCATCCTGGCCCTTGGCCGCGCGTCGGACCTATTTATCGTTACCAAGCTCAGCGTCGGTTTCATTGAGGTCATTCGCGGCGTGCCGCTGATCGTCTGGTTGTTCACAGCATCCTTGCTGCTGAACTACTTCCTGCCGCCTGGCACGAATTTTGACCTGACGCTGCGGGTTATCATCATGGTGACGCTGTTCTCTGCCGCCTATATCGCAGAGGTCGTGCGCGGCGGTTTGGCTGCTGTGCCGAAAGGCCAGTACGAAGGTGCCGATTCACTGGGGCTTTCCTATTGGCAATCCATGCAGTTGATCGTGCTGCCGCAGGCTCTCAAAATCTCTATCCCCGGTATCGTGAACACTTTTATCGGTCTGTTCAAGGACACAACGCTGGTGCTGTTCATCGGTTTGCTTGACCCGCTGGGGCTGACGAATGCCATCCGCGCCAGCACCGACTGGAATGGCGTCTATTGGGAATTGTTCGTCTTTATCGGCGTGCTGTTCTTTATCGCCTGCTACAGCATGGGCCGTTATTCACTGCACCTGGAGAAGAAGCTCCAGCGCGAAAACCGTTAAGGGAGGCATGACAATGTCAGAGGCCGTTCAAGACCGCCAAATCAATCGCAGCGCCATGCAGGTCAGCGATGAAGTCGCGATTGATATCAACAACATGAACAAGTGGTACGGCACGTTCCACGTGCTGCGCGACATCAACCTGACGGTGAACCGCGGCGAGCGGATCGTGATCTGCGGTCCGTCCGGGTCCGGCAAATCGACGCTGATCCGCTGCATCAACCGTCTGGAAGAGCATCAATCCGGTCAGATCATTGTCGATGGCACAGAGTTGTCGTCGGACCTGAAAAATATCGACAAGATCCGGTCAGAGGTTGGCATGTGCTTTCAGCACTTCAATCTGTTCCCGCATCTGACGATTTTGGAAAACTGCACGCTGGCCCCGATCTGGGTGCGTAAAACGCCCAAGAAAGAAGCTGAAGCAACGGCGATGCATTTCCTTGAGAAGGTGAAAATTCCCGATCAGGCCAACAAGTACCCCGGTCAGCTTTCGGGTGGTCAACAGCAGCGTGTGGCGATCGCGCGGTCGCTGTGCATGAAGCCGCGTATCATGCTGTTCGACGAGCCGACTTCGGCGTTGGACCCCGAGATGATCAAGGAAGTTCTGGACACCATGATCGAGCTGGCTGAAGAGGGCATGACCATGTTGTGCGTGACCCACGAGATGGGCTTTGCCCAGGCTGTGGCGAACCGGGTCATCTTTATGGATCAGGGACAGATCGTGGAACAGAACGAGCCGCATGCGTTTTTCAACAACCCGCAGTCGGACCGGACGAAGCTGTTCCTGAGCCAGATTCTGGGTCACTGACGCAGGTTGGAGCCGGTAAAAGCGGGGGCCAGCCCCCGCACCCCCGGGATATTTTTAACCAGAAGAAGACAGGACCGCGTGCTGAAAGGCAGGCGGTCCTTATGCGTTCAGATCGGCGGGAATGACGAAATGGGTTACTGTGCCGCGGTTGATATCAGGCCAGCGGGCATTATCGAACTGCATGACTGTTGTCGCGGCGGTCGGGTAATCGTCAAATCGCGGGTGGTGCGGCGGCGTTAGCGCAAGTTGCCGCGCTGCTAGGCCAATGCCCGGATTATGGGCGCACACGAGCAATATGTTTGCTGTCTGCCGCTTGATCTGTTGGATGAGCACATCGGATGAGGCATTGTAAAGTGCGCCTGCCACCTTGGGCAGCATCGGCGTTTCAGCGTTTGTCATCAGTTCGGCGACCGTCTGGCGGGTTCGGGACGCATCGGAGCAAAGGACAACATCGGGCGATAGGCCCGCCGTGCGCAGCCATGCGCCCATCGCCCGCGCGTCGTTGATCCCGCGGGGGGTCAGCCTGCGTTCGTGATCGGTGGCAATTGGATCGTCCCAACCGGATTTAGCGTGCCGCATCAGGATCAGCGTAAGAGGCAATGATCAGTCCTGCCGCGATTTGACGCGCGATTCTGTAGACCGGATGATCGAGCCAGCCCCGTGTTCAGTAAATAGTTCGAGCAGGGATGCATTCGGCAGCCGCCCATCCAGAATGACCACGGCGCGGACCCCGTCCTCGATCGCTTTTAGCGCGGTTTCGACCTTGGGAATCATGCCGCCGGCAATGGTGCCATCGGCGATCATGTCGCGAATCTGGGCAGGGTTCAGCTGGGTCAGGACTTCGCCATTGGCATCCTTGACGCCGGCCACATCCGTCAGCAACAGCAGGCGGTCCGCTTTGAGGGCACCCGCGATGGCACCCGCGGCGGTGTCGCCGTTGACGTTGAACGTTTCAAGAAAGTCCATGCCGGTCGCGACAGGTGCCACAACTGGGATGATGCCGGCCCCGTAAAGATCGCGCAGCACCTGCACGTTCATTTCGACTGGGCGGCCGACGAAGCCAAGTTCTGGATCGTCCACTTCGGCGACCATCAGATCGTCATCCTTGCCTGACAGGCCGACGGCGCGGCCGCCTTCGTCCATGATCGCCTGAACGATGCGCTTGTTGACGAGACCGGTCAGCACCATTTCGACCACTTCGACAGTCGCCTGATCGGTGACGCGTTTGCCGCGAATGAAGTTTGACTTGATGCCGAGCTTATCGAGCATTTCATTAATCATCGGCCCGCCGCCGTGGACGACCACGGGGTTCATGCCGACCTGTTTCATCAGCACGATGTCACGGGCAAATTCTGCCATCGCATCGGCGTCACCCATGGCGTTGCCGCCGAATTTCACGACGACAACGGCACCGGAATAGCGTTGCAGGTAGGGCAGGGCCTCTGACAGCGTGCGCGCAGTGGCAATCCAGTCTCGGTTCATGTCCTGAGTCCTCATGGCTATCTCCCGGAAGGTATTGCCTAGGGATAACGGAGCGGACGCGCCCCCTCAAGCGATGATCGCAGGTGCGGGTCAGGCCTCGATGGATGCAATGACGGCGCGCAGGGCAGCGATGCCTTCGCCTTTTTCAGAGCTGGTCAGGATCAGTTCGGGAAAAGCGGCCGGGTGCTTGGCCATGGCGGCGCGGGTGGCGGCCATGCTGGCGTCCAATGCGTTGCCTTTGACCTTGTCGACCTTGGTCATCACGACCTGAAAGGTCACTGCTGCGCGATCCAGCAGCGTCATGATTTCCTCGTCCACGGCTTTGGCACCATGGCGTGCGTCGATCAGTACGAAAACGCGGCGCAGTGTGGGGCGCCCTTGCAGATAGTTTTTCAGCAGCGCCTGCCATTTTGCGACGACGGCGACGGGCGCATTGGCAAATCCGTAGCCGGGCAGATCGACGACATACAGATCGCCAGCGGTGAAAAAGTTGATTTCCTGTGTCCGGCCGGGGGTGTTGGATGCGCGGGCAAGGCCCTTGCGCCCGGTCAGCGCGTTAATCAAAGAGGACTTTCCGACATTGGACCGGCCGGCAAAGCAAACCTCTAGCCGGTCGGCGGGGGGCAAGCCGTCCATCGCGACAACGCCCTTGAGGAATGTTGTCTCTCCGGCAAAGAGCAACCGGCCTTTTTCGAGTGCTTCGTCGGAGGGCATCTCGATCTCTGGGAATGGCAGTTGCATGATAGCACCTTTCGTCTTGCACCAATGGCGATCCTGCCGCCGGTCATCAACGGTGCATAAACGCCAAGACTGGTTCGTGTCCAGTCATCGCAAGGCACGGACGGATGCGAAGCCTGAAACAAAAGAGGCACCGAACCTTGCGGTCCGGTGCCTTCGTTTGTCGCTGTCGCCTTGGGTCTTACTTGGACTTGGGCTTTTTCGGGCTGTTTGCCGCGACCTGAGCCGGTTTCTTGCGGCTGAAGGTGGAGCGGATGTTGCCGAACACGTCCGGCTTGGCCCCATGGCTGCGCATGATCAGGTACTGCTGCGCAAAGGTGATCGTGTTGTTGGTGATCCAGTACAGGACCAGGCCCGATGCGAAGCCGCCCAGCATAAACATGAAAACCCATGGCATCCACGCAAAGATCATTTTCTGCGTCGCATCAGCGGGGGCCGGATTCAGCTTTTGCTGAAGCCACATCGAAATGCCGAGCAGGATTGGCAGCACGCCGAGGGACAGGATGAAGAAGATGCTGCCCTGTTCCGGTGTGCCCCAAGGCAGCAGGCCAAACAGGTTCAGGATCGAAGAGGGATCCGGCGCGGACAAATCGTTGATCCAGCCAAGCCAGGGGGCGTGGCGCAATTCCAAAGTGACGAAGATCACCTTGTAGAGCGAGAAGAAGATCGGGATCTGGATCAGGATCGGCAAGCAGCCCGCGGCGGGGTTTACCTTGTTGTCCTTGTAAAGCTTCATCATGCCGGTCTGAAGCTGAGATTTGTCGTCGCCGGCACGTTCCTTCAGCTTTTCCATCTCGGGCTGAAGTTCCTTCATTTTCGCCATGCTGACATAGGATTTGTAAGCCAGCGGCAACACGAGGAGTTTCAGGAAGAAGGTCAGGGCAATAATGGCGAAGCCCATGTTGCCGATTAGAAGGTTCAGGTGGTGAAGCACCCAGAAAATCGGCTTGGTCAGGAAAAAGAACCAGCCCCAGTCGATGCTGTCGACAAAGCCAGTCACGCCAGCTGCCTGATAGTCACGAATGGTTTCCCATTCCTTTGCACCGGCGAACAGTTGGGTCGTCACGCTTGCTGACGCACCCGGGGCTACGGTCTGGGCTTCCTGGACAGCCTCTGCCTGAAAGATGTCGCGGCTGGGGAAATATTTTGCCACGGACCGGAAGGGCACAGATTGGTTCGGGATCAGTGTCGTCATCCAGTAGTGGTCGGTATAGCCGATCCAGCCGGAGGAGGTGACGTCCTGACGTTCCGCATTGGTGCCTTCACGGTCATCGACGGCGAAATCGAGCATTTTCTTGTATTTGACTTCTTCCAGCGTTCCGTCGGTCATGCGGACCAGACCTTCGTGCAGAATAAAGAAGTTCTGCAGATCGGATGGCATACCTTCTTGGCGCAGGAGGCCGTAGGGGCGCAGGCTGATGGAGTCTGCGCCGCTGTTTTCGACGCTTTGGTCAACGCTGAACATGTATTTGTCATCAACCGAAATACGGTTGCGGAAAATCTGGCCGGCACCGTTGTCCCAGACCAGCGTAACGGGCGTGTCGGGGGTCAGCGCCTCTCCGCTTTCGATCGACCACAGGGTGTCGGGGCCGGGGACGGCATCAGCGGCGATACCGGTTGCAGCGGCCCAGCCAAAGGACGCAAAGTAGGCATCAGGCGTGCCGCTGGGGGTCAGCAATGTGACCTCTGGCGAGGTGTCGTCGATGGTTTCGTGGTATTGCGTCAGTTTCAGGTCGTCGATCCGGCCACCTAGCAGGGAAATCGTGCCTGACAGTTCTGGCGTTTGGACGGTGATGCGCGGTGCGTCGGCTGCAGCGGCAGTTTCAGGATCCGTCGGGGCTGCGATGCCGCCGGTGACGGGATCGGCCGTTGGTACAGTTGCATCGGTCTGTTCCTGCGCCGCCTCGAGCGTGGCGGGGGCCTGTACCTCTGGCGGGAACAGGAATGTCCAGACGATGATAACCAGCGTGCTGAGCACAAGTGCCAGGATCAGGTTCTTGTTTTGATCTTCCATGCGTCGCAACCGTCCGTCTGTGAAATCTGGTGGGGTAGGTTCAAACCGCGCCGACCCTAAAGGTCAAGGGGTTTCGGGGTCTTTGTGATCGAGGGCAAGTCCTGCGAAATCGAACAGTGCCGTATCAAGCAGGTGACTTGGTCGAGTGTTCATCAGGGACGAGAATATTTTCTGCCGCCGTCCTGGGCTGTTGGTTTCCCAGCCATCCAGAAGGCGTTTGATCTGCTGGCGCTGCAAGCCGTCCTGCGACCCGCAAAGGTCGCAGGGAATGATGGGGTAGTTCATGGCGCGGGCAAAGGCGTCGCAATCCGCCTCGGCGACATGGGCCAGAGGGCGATATAGAAACAGATCGCCTTCGTCGTTTTTCAGCTTGGGGGGCATGGTCGCCAGTTTGCCGCCATGAAACAGGTTCAGGAAAAACGTTTCCAAGATGTCGTCACGGTGATGGCCCAGCACGACGGCTGTGCACCCTTCTTCGCGGGCGATGCGGTAGAGATTTGCGCGGCGCAGGCGCGAACACATGGTGCAAAGCGTACGACCTTGCGGTGTTTTGTCCATGACGACCGAATAGGTGTCGCGATACTCGATCCGATGCGGTACGCCCATTTTCTTTAGAAATTCAGGCAACACTGTCGCCGGAAAATTCGGCTGCCCCTGATCAAGGTTGCAGGCGACCAGTTCGACCGGCAGAAGCCCGCGCCATTGCAATTCGTACAGCACCGCCAAAAGCGTGTAGCTGTCCTTGCCGCCGGACAGGCACACAAGCCACTTGCCACCGGGAGCAATCATGCCGTAGCGGTCGATCGCCTCTCTGGTGTCGCGCACAAGGCGCTTGCGCAGCTTCTTGAAAGCAACGGTGTCCGGAGCGCCGTAGAACAGCGGGTGAATTTCGGTTTCGTCAAGCATGGCATCACCTACTGCGGCAGGGGGCAAAACACTAGTCAAATTGACGGCGCGTCGCGGAAGATGGGGCACCGATCTTTCGCATAAGAATCGGAAGCTCCGAATTTTCTGCCAACATTTGGCCGGCGTTAGTCGGGAACATTGTCGATGCCAGAGCCGCCCCAGGGGTGGCAGCGCCCGATGCGTCGCAAGGTCAACCATCCGCCTTTGGCAGCACCGTGCTTTTCCAATGCTTCCAGCGCGTAGGCAGAGCAAGTCGGGTGAAAGCGGCAACCGTGACCAACCCAGGGCGACAAGAGCAGCCGATAGGCTCGCACGGGTATGGCAACAACGTAAGCCAGCGGCGTCACTGATGCACCTTTGCAAGGGCGCGGATGAGGTCCGACTGCAACTGCTTGAAAGGAAGGCTACCGGTCGTTTCGGCGCGGCCAACCAGCACATAATCCCAGCCAGGGCGACCGTGTGTCGGCAAAATCATACGCGCGATTTCACGCAGCCGCCGTTTGGCACGGTTCCGCGCCACGGCGTTGCCGACTTTTTTCGAACAGGTATAGCCAACGCGCACCAAGTCGGTGCCGTCATCACGCGGTCGACCTTGCAGGTGGATACCGGGTGTGCCTTGCCGGCGGCCATGACTTGCAGCGATAAAATCCCGCCGTTTTGTCAGGACCTGCGGACGCGACAAAGCCGCCGATTCGCCATTATCAGGCGTATCCGGCGGCATCATGTCTGTCATCGTCAAGTGAGGCGCTTACGCGCTCAGCTTGGCCCGGCCTTTTGCGCGGCGGGCATTGATGATTTTGCGGCCAGATGCTGTTGCCATCCGGGCACGGAAACCGTGACGGTTCTTGCGGACGCGGTTGCTGGGTTGGAACGTGCGCTTCATCGCGTGTCCTCCGGTTCGGGGGCCAAACCCGGTATGGATTCGAGGCCCGTCATTCATTCAGACCTGCCCTTTAAGTGGCGCGCCCCCGCGTGTCAACGGCGCTGTTCGGGAAGTTTTGCTACGGTTCAATATACGCATGGCAACGAATTGTTACAGTTTTGCCCTTAGCCCCTTAAGTTTGAGCCTGCTGGATCAATGCCGCGTGAGATGTCTATCCTCCGCCAAGCCACTGCGCCATGTAAGATGGCAATGTAAAACGCCCATACGGCAGAAAGTGTGACGATGTCAGAAAAGACGACTGTAAGCCCTATTTTGCGCCGCCTGCCATTGATTCTTATTGTTGTGGTTGCAATCCTGGGGGCCTGGCTTTTGCGTGACTATCTTTCCTTTGATGCACTTAGCCAGAACAGAGAAGCATTGCTGGCGTTCCGCGATGCTAACTATCTGCTGTGCGTTCTTGGTTTTATCGCCGCCTATGCCGTGATTGTTGCGTTCAGCCTGCCCGGTGCAACGATCGCCACCCTGACAGGCGGGTTCCTTTTCGGCAGCTTTCCGGCAGCTTTTCCGGTGTTGCCAGGGGCCATTTTCAACGTAACGGGGGCGACAATTGGCGCGATCGCACTGTTCCTTGCGGCCCGTTGGGGGCTTGGGCAGACATTGGCGAAAAAAATGGATGCCAGTGACGGTGTCGTCAAGCGAATCAAAGACGGTATCGATGACGAGAGCAACCAGTGGTCGATGTTGTTCCTGATCCGGCTGGTCCCAGCCGTTCCATTCTTCGTTGCAAATCTGGTGCCTGCCTTGGTGGGCGTACCGCTTTACCGTTTCGCGATTACGACCTTTTTCGGCATTATGCCCGGGGCGGTCGTCTATACTTCGGTTGGCGCCGGCCTTGGTGAAGTCTTTGCGCGCGGCGAAACCCCCGACCTTGGCATCATCTTTCAACCGGCAATCCTGTTGCCGATCCTTGGGCTTTCCTTGCTGGCCGCCCTTCCTCTGATCCTCAATGCACTGCGCGGCAAGAAAGGCCTTTAATATGAACCGTATCGAAACTGATATCTGCATCATTGGCGGCGGGTCTGCGGGCCTGTCAATTGCAGCCGGGGCGTCGCAGATGGGTGCGCGTGTCGTGCTGATCGAAGGCCACAAGATGGGCGGCGATTGCCTGAACTATGGATGTGTCCCGTCCAAGGCCCTTTTGGCGTCGGCAAAGCATGCTCATGCCGGCCTAGATAATCCCGATTTCGGCATCGCCCAAGCCATGCCTAACGTTAATTACGCAGGTGCCAAGGATCATGTCCGCCGCGTTATTGAAGCAATCGCGCCAGTCGATAGTCAGGAACGATTCGAAGGATTCGGTTGCACCGTTATTCGCGAAAACGCGCGTTTCATTTCCGAAAGTGAAGTGCAGGCCGGCGAGACTGCCATTAAGGCGCGCCGATTTGTCGTTGCCACTGGGTCCGGCCCCTTTGTGCCGCCGATTGATGGCCTTGATACCGTAACAGTTTACACCAATGAAACCATTTTCGACCTACGCGAGAAGCCGGATCATCTGTTGGTGGTCGGTGGTGGACCTATCGGGATGGAAATGGCGCAGGCCCATGTGCGGCTTGGCTGCAAAGTGACCGTGATTGAAGGTTCCAAGGCCATGGGCAAGGACGACCCAGAGATGGCCGCCATTGTGTTGGAAAATTTGCGCAGCGAAGGCATCGAAATTGTCGAAGATGCGCAGGCCAGCCGAATTAGCGGGGCTGATGGCACAGTTACCGTGCATACGCCAAAAGGTGACTTTACCGGCTCACATCTTTTGATGGCTGTCGGGCGCGCGGTGAACGTTGACAAACTGGATTTGGACAAGGCGCATGTGCAGTATGATCGCAAGGGTCTGAAGGTCGATGACAGCCTGCGTTCCGTCAGTAACAAGCGCGTTTATGCGGCGGGCGATGTTGCGGGTGGCCTGCAGTTCACGCACGTTGCCGGTTATCACGGCGGGCAATTGGTGCGGTCTTTGGTTTTGGGTCTGCCGTCCAAGGTGCGCACAGACCATATCCCTTGGGTAACCTATACCGACCCCGAACTTGCCCAGGTTGGCCTAACCGAAGCGCAGGCGCGAAAGGCCCATGGTGACAAGCTGACGGTCGTGCGGTCCGAATATGCACATAATGACCGCGCGAATACCGAACTGCAGATGCGCGGTTTGATCAAGGTGATGGTTGTGGGTGGCAAGCCTGTCGGTGCATCAATTGCGGGGCACATGGCCGGCGAATTGATCGCATTGTGGGCCATGGCCATTGCAAACAAGATGAAAATGCAGGCCATCAGCAATACTGTTTTACCATATCCCACCTATATGGAACTGAACAAACGGGCGGCGGGGGCCTATTTCACCCCCAAACTGTTCGAAAGTGATATGGTCAAACGGATCGTGGGGCTGGTACAGCGCTTCCTTCCCTAACGTCGGAGGTGCAATGCTGAACACTCTTTCCGGTCGGTTCCTGATTCTAACCGTCATTTTTGTAATGCTGGCGGAAATCTTTATTTTTGTCCCCTCGGTTGCCCGCTTCCGAGAGGACTATTTGCTGGCCCGGCTGGAGCGTGCGCAAATTGCGTCACTGGCCGTCGAAGCCACCGACATGATTGCGCCAGAGCTGGAAGCCGAGCTGCTGACAAATGCTGGCGTTTTCAACGTTGTTCTGCGACGCGATGACATGCGGCAGTTGGCTTTGTCATCCCCGATACCCGATGAAATAGCAGCAACATACGATATGCGCGATCCATCGGGGCCAAATCTGATCCGTGAAGCCCTCGCAACCCTCTGGGACAAGTCACCGCGGATCATTCGGGTTATTGGAACGCCCGTGCAGGGCGGGGGGCAGCTGATCGAAGTCACCATGGATCAGATGCCATTGCGAACCGCGATGATCGAATACGGCCTGAACGTTTTGCTGCTGTCGGCCATCATTTCGGTCATCACGGCCCTGTTGTTGTTCCTTGCAGTCCAGGCGATTCTGGTTCGTCCGATCAAGGGCGTCATTGATCACATGCAGAACTACGCAGATTCACCCGAAGATGCGCGGCGCATTATCGAACCCAGTGCTGGCCTTCGCGAGTTAAGGGATGCCGAAGACGCGCTGCAAATGATGCAAACGCAGTTAACGTCAGCCCTGCGCCAGAAAGATCGCCTTGCGCAACTGGGCGGTGCCGTTGCCAAGGTCAGTCATGATTTGCGAAACATCCTGACATCCGCGCAGCTGTTCACCGACCGGATCGAAGGGTCAGATGATCCGCTTGTTATTCGTATGGCACCAAAGCTGGTGGGGTCGATTACCCGGGCCGTACACCTTTGCGAAAGCACGCTTGCCTTTGGCCGCGCCGATGAACCTGCGCCACGACTCGCGCGGGTCGAGCTTGCACAGATCGTCGACGAAGTCGTCGAAAGCGAGCGGCTGGCTGCGGGCGATTATCCGCTATCCTTTGCAGAGGATATTCCGGCGACGTTAAATCTGCGTGCTGATTCAGAGCAGATCTTTCGGGTGCTGTCGAACCTTGTCCGCAATGCGCGTCAGGCGGTTACAGCCACCGGCAAGCCGGGCGAAATCTGCATCTCTGCAGAAGAAGATGACAGGCTATGGCGCATCACCGTGTCCGACACGGGGCCGGGGCTGCCCCCCAAAGCGCGAGAGCATCTTTTCCAGCCGTTTCAGGGGGGCGTGCGGAAGGGGGGGGCTGGACTTGGCCTTGTCATCTCGGGCGACCTTGTGCGTGGCCATGGTGGCCGGCTGACGCTTTTGCAAAGCGATGGCAGCGGTACGACCTTTGAAATCACACTGCCGAAAGCTGATTTTGCCCTTGGTCCGGAAACTGTATGATTATTTTACGATTAGCCCTTGCATCGGTCAGGCGCTGCAGCTAAATCCCACCACACGCGGATTGGTAGCTCAGTTGGATAGAGTACTTGACTACGAATCAAGGGGTCGGGGGTTCGAATCCTCCCCAGTCCGCCATTTTCATCTTACCCATGTTTAAATCCTTTAGTTTTAAGGGGTTTAGTGTCGTGAGTTGGAACAGGTTTAGAAAGTTGGAAGTTTTCCGTTCCTTCTATGATCCTTCGAAGGTCCGCAGACTTCGCGTAGCGGGTCGCCTCGCCTTCGGTTTCGTGTCCTAAAATTGCCATCCGCTTGTCAGCCGCCGCGCCGTTCTCTTTGAACATGGCAGCGCGGCCTTTGCGGACGCCGTGTGCGGCCTTGCCGCTATCCAAGCCTGCCGCTGTCGCAGCCTTAGAGAACCACTGTGAGGCGCTCTTAGGTGATCGTGCTTTGCCGGTCTGCGTCGTCAGGAATACAATGTGCTGCGGCTCTGCATCTAAGCAGGCTTGTAGGTCGTCTGTTGCTTCAAACCATTCCGGCCCCGCGATATAAAACGGCGCTGTCGCAGTGCTTTTAGACTTCTGCCGGGTGTATGTCAGCCAGCCGTCATCGGACACCATCGCCCGCGTGAGCCGGCAGGTGTCTGCAATGGCCGCGCAGGTGCGATACATCAATTCGAACGCCAGCCGTTCTTTCGATCCAATCGGCCAATGGCTGCGAAAGGCTGCGAAGTCTTCCCGCGTCCATGCGGTGAAGCCGTTTGTTTTTTCAGTCTCTCGCATAGACACAAGTTTGGCGACGTTAGTATCGACAAGGCCCTGCTGGTCCCAGAAGTGGCAAAGCGAACGCCAGACCTTTAGCCGGTTGTTTGCAGAGTGGCCCTCGAATTGCGCCAGATCCGTCTTGATGTTGCGGGCGGTCAGCTTTTCCAAACTGGCGCTGCCGTATGCCTGGCGAATGTCATCGCAACGTGAGCGCCACCGTTCCTTGGTGCTGTCGGCCATGCGCAGAAAGTTTGATGATCCTAGATAGGCTGTTACGCCAGCGCCTAAGCTGCCCTTAGTGTAAGACTTGGGCTGCGCCGCCGGTGCTTTGCCAGACGCGGCGACATAGGCGCGAAGAAACTCGGCGCTGTCTTTGCGGGCGTCGGGCATGGCAACCGCCTTCGCGCCTTTGGCCTTGAAATACCAACGCGCATTGCCGCTCGGCCAAAATCCAGATTGGCTAAGATACTTCAACCTGACCTCGTTTCGAATATGTCGTCGTTTTCGTTGCACTTCGTGTCCGCCTTCATCAGCAGGGCAGGGGCCTGCGGGTCGGTGAAGTATACACGAACAATGCCGCCGCCATGAATGTCCGCCGCGACCACGTTAAATCCAGCGGCACTTGCGCCTTGCAGTGCTGTTGCTACTAGATGTTGTGTGGTGCGGCGGTTGCTCATTATGCTGTGGCCGCGTCGGGATAAGCAGTGTCCAGCAATTCGCCGGGGTTGAAGCCCAGACGTCCGACGACATCGCGGAACAGATCGAGAGGTTCAACCATGACCATGCCAGCGCCAACTCGGTGCCGTAGGTTGCCATACGTGTCGCGGGCTTTGCCCGGTGTCCACAGTTCGTCATGCGAGCCATACGGCCCAACAGCGAAAACGGTTGCGCCGCAGTTAGGATGGAATGGAAAGCCGGGTTCACGGTCAGGAAGATCGTATATGTCGCCACCGCCCCCGCCGTATGCAAACAATCCGGCCTCTGCTGCGGCCCGCTTAACTTCGGACAATCCCGCATTGATTAGCGCCTGCGTCATTGCCAGATGCATAACGCCATAAAAAGTGAATGTCCGATTTGCACCTTTGGTGCCGCCCCCGACATGGCTAACGATCTTATCCGATTGAGGAACTATGTATCCACGCTCGGCCCAGTTTTGGACCGAGCGCGATGTAACGCTAGCGGCCAATGCGGCCTCTTTTTGCGATAGTTTGAGCTTGTAGATGTCCATGCCAGTCTCCGTGGTTTCCAGCAGAATAACACCCCTGTCATAATATGCAAGCTATAAAACTACCCCTGTCATAATTTATGCGGCAACGTCCGATTTGCTTGCTTTCGCAGCCTCCTTTGCGAACGCTTCATCGCGGCCCACCAAGCGCCCCATCGCGTTTGAAATGGCGCATATCGCATCGCGGCGCATCCGCGCGTGGACGCCCTTGATCGACTCTTGCGCAAAATCCCAAGCCAGAATTTCGAGTGCACTCGCCAGCCCGGTCATGTCGGCCAATATGCTATCTGCCTCGTCCAAACGGTCGCGCAGAGGGTTCTTTTCCTCGTTCATGCTGCGGCCTCCACTTTGCGCTCTAGGCTTTCCAGATCGCGTGTAAGGCGGTCAGCTTTGCCAATCAGTTCGTTCACAAGCGCATAAGCTGCGTTCGATGCTGGCGATGAATTCGAGGTGCTCTCGCTGATTAGGATTTCCAGACCTTGCAGCAATCCGTGAAGGAATGTTGCATCAGTCGCGCATTGTTGGATCGTCTTGGGTGTTGCGGTCATTGTCTTTGGCTCCCAGTGTGTGTATCAACAATTAATGTTGCTAATCTAGGGCCGACCGCCCGTCAATAAGAATTGTTGATATGACCCCAGCCCAAAGCCGTGCAGCCCGTGGAATGATCGGACTCTCTCAAACCGCCTTAGCCGAAAGTTCCAGCTTGGGGCTTTCGACCGTGGTGGACTTTGAGCGCGAACGCAGGGTCGTGTCGGATCAGGCAATAGCTGCGATGAAAGCCGCCCTAGAAGCTGCTGGCGTTGTGTTTCTGCCTGCAAATGGCAATGGTCCAGGTGTGGCTCTGCAAAAGGATTGGACCAAATGAAAGTCCGCAAACCAACGGCACAAGAACGTGCAGTATTGGAAGCTTTTTCTGGAACGCCAGAACCTTGGGAGCGATTTTCTGGCGCGGGATCTGTCACTAAGCAGAGCCTCTTGCGGATGAATTGGATTCGACCCAATACCGACCCCGATTATGACTCAAGCTGGTTTGAAATAACACCGGAAGGCGAAGAGGCGCTATATTAGGCTGGCCCCATCGGATCCTACCCCGACGTGCCAGCCCTGCACCGCGCCTGTGAAAGGATCAGGCCGTGCCTTGTCGGCGGTTTACCCACTCAACCGACTAACGGGGATCGTTCGCGCTGACCGTGCGCAGGTGATGCCAGCCTATCCCTTTTCCTTCGTATGCCGCGACACGATGCCAGGGACTTCCTTGCGCATCTGTGCGTTGCCCTGCTGAACGCCTTGCGCGACCATCTGGCGTATCTCGCTGTTTCCGGTTGCGCCGTTGACGATGATGTTCTGCGTCATGTTCTGGCTTCGGCTCTGATTGTCCACCATTCGCGCTGACAAGTCGTGCGGGATGACTTGCGCACCGCTCGGCAGGTTCACCAATTCGCCGCCCCGTTCGTTGATCGTCGCCCAACCACCGGGCGCGTTGTTCGTACCAGTAGCAAAGCCGGGGATTGCGCCCAATGCAGCGCCGATAAGCCCGCCCGCACCACCGCCGCCGCCGATAGTGGCAAAGGTGCCAGAACCAAATAATGCGTATTCGATTGCCGCCCGCTTAATCGCACCAATGACGCCTTCAAACGCGCCCTCTACGCCCATTGCCGCATCGATCAGGCTATCTTTCCATTGCTGGTTGAGTTGTTCCAGCGCGGCCATCTTGTCCTGCGCTTGTTCGTATTGCCCTGCCAGCTTGCCCACCTGCGCGGCCTCTGCGTCGATCCGCGCCGACAGTTCGTCAGTAACGACAATCCCGCGCTTCTTTGCTTCATCCAGCAGCGCATAACGCGCCGTCAGTTCGGCAATCTCTGCCTTTGACATACCGACCATTTCGATCTGGCGTTGCAACGCTGTAATGTCCTGTTGAACGCTTTCCATCAGCGGGCGTTCAGTCGTGGCCGGGGATCTGCCAGCGCCACGCGACCGGCCACCTGTTGCGGCCTTGACTGACGGCGGGTTTAGGTAGGCCGATGACCTGGCGTTCGCCACGCGCAGATTGCGCTGCGCTTGATTGTCGCCAGCACTCTGCACTTGGTCAGATTGCGAACCGCGTTCATCGTCGCCAAGCGGTGCCAGCTTCTTTGCCAGTGCCGCCTTGGCCTCTGCATCCTTTGCCGCTGTGAAGGCCGCTGCGGCGTCCCATGCGGCCCCTGCGATGTTGCGCATCCTGATTAGAAGCGCATCAGCAGACGGCAACGCGCCATCGATGCCGGTGGCAATCTGGAAAGCGTTCGTCGCCGCCTCGATCATGGATTGGTTTACATCTTGAACGGTGGCGTTCAATTCCAGCCCCTTAAGGCCCGCTTCGCTGATCTGCGCAGTCAGGGATTGCGCTGCGGCCCGTCCTGCTTCGGTTGTGGGCGCAATGTCGGCCAAAACCGCGATAAGGTTTGCCGCCGCTGCGTTCTGGTCGTCTAGAGTGCCGCTGGCCGATGCCTGCAATGCTGCCAGGGCATTGCCCAAAGCCAACGCCTCGTCATTGGTGACAGCGAAGGCGTCCGCAATCTTACTGACGGTCGCATCCATTTCTGATCCAAGTTCGCGGGCGTCTTTTGCTGAAAACTGCATCGCCGTGGAAAGCCCGCCAAACTGCGTTGCCATCGTCTGCAATGTCGCCGCCAATGCGGTCATAGACTTCGCCTCGGCACTGTCACGCAATGCCAGCAGGAAGGTTCTTGCCGCTGCTTCCGCTTCGCCGTATTTCTCGATTAGATCGGCAGTTGGTGTGCGTGCCGCCGCCGCTGCTGCGGTGTAGGCGTCCACGCTGGAATTGAGATTCTTTAGCTGGTCATCAAGGTCTGCGGTTTCGTTGCCCATGCTTAGAAACATGGCCGCGATAGGGATGCCGACCGCCGCCACGGTGCCTAGAAGGGGGGCCACAAGGCCAAGAGCGCCACCAAGCGCACCGAACCCGCCTAGAAGCTGTGGAAGCTGCTGTGCCATCACTCTGCTGGCGCTGGTCCCCATTTCCATCTGAACGGCAATGTCGCCAAGCTGCGCTGCGGTGTTTTGCAGGACAAACCGGCCACGCCCGCCGATGTTGACGACACCTGCTAGGCCGGTCGCGGCCTTGCTCGATGACGCGGCCATGCGATTGCCCATCGTGTCGAACCGCTTTTCTAGGTCCGTCGAAGTTTTGGTGCCGACCTGCGTTGCCTTCGCCATCTGCTTCTCGAATTTGGACAAGCTGGCTTCCATGCGAAGCAACAGGCCGGTGTCGATGTTCTGTGCCATATCCGGCCCCCTACAGTGTGAACGGTGGCGACATCAGCGCCGCCACCGATCGGTCAGATTTAGGCCACGTTGCCAAAGTCGCCGTATGCCAGCGCGTCGGACTTCTTCACCGCCAATGCGATGCGCTCCTCTGCCCGGATCGTCACAAGGTTGCGGGTGAAGTCGTCATTCACGTAGCCAACCTCGACGCGCGGTTGCCAGCGGTCGTAAAGGGTTGCCGCTTCCGAAAAGCTGCCGACAAGAAACTTGTCGACCGGCATTGCCTTTGTGGGGATGACCGGCAAGCCAAACAGGCTCGGGACGACATCGCTTTGCGGATTGCCCAGGATATAGCGGCCATCAGCGTCTTTCAGCATCCGCATGCGCCACCAATCGGACGGGTGAATGATGATGCCGTCCGGCGCGTGATCTGCCAAGCCGACTTGAAGGATCGCGCTGCCGATCATGTCGATCATGTCCGGATCAGTTGCTGCCAGAGGGTCAGCAAAGGCCGCAGCGTTCGGCACAAGGCCCGTCAGGTTTGCCCCGGTGCCGTCACCAAACAGAAGCTGCGCCTCCTCGGCCAGCACCAGACCATAGCGCAATTCGCTGTCGATCAGGCCTTGGATCTGCGGTGCATCGGAAAGGATCTGAACGGACGCCTTGACCCAATGCGCGATGACCCGCGTGGGAATGTTCTTCAATTCCCATTCATAGTTGCTTTCAGGTTTCACGCCGCCTTCTGCAACGGTCGAAGGATTGTTATTGCGGGTCGTTTGGTCGGCATATTCGACCGTTCCGCTTTCCGTCTGAATGACTTGCAACAGCGACCGAACCATCATGCGCCGTTTAGGCAAGCCGACCGTCGCATCGCGCATAGGAACGTCGATAGCGCCGCCAGAGGATGCACTCGTGGTCAGATTGGCCTTCACGTCCATCTGAACCTTGCCGCCGTTGGAACGGGAAAGGTCGGACAGTTCAGACGTTTTCTTGCCGATAAATTCGCGGCCCCAGGACTGCATAGGCTCACCGCCAAAGGCGCGTTGATTGGCCGCAATCTTGAGTGATTTCACTTCGTCGAACATTTTCTCGCCCTCTTCATCGGCCTTTGCGATGTGGCCTTCCATCTTGCTAAGTCGCTGTTCAATGCCGCCAATGGACTTCGCGGCGTTCAGCAGTTCCTGGGTGGCTTCTGCCACGTCGATGTCGTGTGTTTGGTTTGTCATTGCCTTAGACTTTCCATTTTGCGGCATGCTGAATTGCAAGTGCCGCCGATTTCAGTTCAGTGATGTCGGGGGATTCTTTGGACAGCGCGGCCCAGCCGCCTTTGACGACTAGTTCCGCCGCCGCTTTTGACAGGCCGATGTCGCGCAATGCCGCTTTCAGTTCACTGCGGCTCTCAAACGATTTGACCTCTGTCACGCCTGCCCTGTCAGCGGCAGGAACGGTCACGATGCTAATTTCTTTGAGCGTCACCTCTGTCAGCATCCGAACGCCACCGGGCAATCGCTTCTGGCCTGTCGGTGATACCATGTAGCCGATGGACATACCTTTGATGTCGCCAGCCTTAAGGTGCGCGAAGGCATTGCGGCCTTCAGGCGTATCTAGGTTCAGCTGACCTTTGACCATCAAGCCTGCCGGGGTTTCAGTGAAGGTGTGCCAATGCCCGATGACCTGTGAATGGTCGTGCTGCCAAAGCATCGGGATCGTATCCGCGCCACGCAGAGAAGCGGCAAAGGCCCCCGGCGCGACGACATCGCCGTGGTTGTCAGGATCGCCGCCATACGGTGAAGCCAAGCCCGTGATCGAACCTGTGTTGCCGCTGGAAAACTTCGTGCTGATTTGGAGTGTGTCGTGCATGTTTACCCCGTCAAAATACGTTCAGAACAGCCAAGGCCGCTCGTGTGTCGCATCCGCCCAGCAAGCGCCGGTGGGGTAATACGTTTGTCCCGGCAATCGCCGGTAACGTCTGCATATTTGCATCTGAATTGCTCATTGTCAACCTAACTGTTCATTTGCGAACGAACCGCTGCCAATATCGTGCTGGTGTCGCGGTCTAATTCGGGTTTTCTGGTGATCTGGTCGATGCGCCCGCATCGTTTTCTGCGCTATTTTGCAGATATTTGCGGGCGACTGTGGTGCTTGCGTGCGCATTCGCACCCGTACCCCCTGTTTCAGCCCCATAAAAGTGTGAAAGAACTGGGCAGCGGGTGAACGGATAGGCAGGCCCTGCTTAATAAACCCACCGGGGTGTCAGTGCGCCGTGCTGTCGTCGGTCGGCTCGATCATTGCCATCGCGCCAGCGTCTAGCAGGTCAGCATATGTTCGCAGCAACGTCGCCGCCTTGAACGATCCTGCTTCGCGCACCGATGCCACGCTTGCCGCCGTCAGCAGCTTTTCGATCACCATTGCCATCGTGGCACCATCGGTCAGCATCTGTTCCATCGTGGCTAGGATGGCCTTGGTGCATCCCGCTCTGATCTCGTCCTCTGTCGGCTCGTGATATGGCTGATCGTCAGGGTCTGGCTTGCCCAGGTAGTCGAAGGCCCCGGCCTCTACGTGCGCAATCATGTAGTGCATCATCGAAGCCGTCTTATCCGCCCCGATGTCCATGCATGCCTGCGCTGCCGCGAAGGTGAACATGCGGTCCACGATCAACGTCATGTCGTTGGTGCGCTGCATCATGTGCGCGACTGCCTGTTCAATGGTCAGATCGCAGAATTGGGATTGGTTCATATTGGTCATTGTGTCGTTCCCTTTGTTTGCTTGTGAGCTTCAGCTGGTGTTGGAAGCTGGTTGCGCTTGGCAATTCGATGAGTCAGGCAAGTTGAAAATCGAACGGAGGTAATCAAAATGTTTAGGAAACCAGCAACACGTAATGCAGTCGTTGCATTCGTCTTTATGTGCGCCTTAGGCGGCTCGTTTTTCTTCATGATGAGCGTTGGCTTGCTGAACGCACTAGGCTTCGACGTCGAAGGAATAGCGGGAAATCCACTTTTCCATCTGATAGCTACAGTCGTTGCTGCATGGGTCATGGCAAAGAAGGAGGCACTACCCAACGTGTCATGACAGCAGATTTGCCCCACCACCTCGCGGTTAAGGTGTGCCGCCCCACCACCACCCACCGCCCCCGTAGGGGGTGGTGGTGGTGTGGCACCTTTTTGGGGTGTGTTTGCCCCACCTTGCCCCACCATGTTTTTAGGGGTGGTGTGGCAGGTCATTCGGTGGCCCATTCGCCTACCTCTAGGCATGGCCGCTTCATGCGTTTTTTATCTTCGTGCATGACCTTCACCAGCGCCCCGGCCTTGATCCATGTTTCGATGATCTTCTTGATCCGCTTCCGGTCTGTCGTGGTGTCCATGCCCAGAACGTCAGCCACAATCACGCCCGCCCAATCATCGCCTGCTTGATCGGAATAGCGGGGATACTTGCCCTCGATTGCGTTCTGCACCGCCAGCAGGTCTTTGACTGTCATGCCGTCGAAGGTGTCCGGCCATGTCCAAGGCTCGGCCACGCCCACGTCGTCGCCGTTTGCAAGCTGCACCGATGCCATGTGCCGCCACTGTCGCGCCCCGGCTGGCGCTAGGTTCGCTTTGTCGCGGGTGACTGCGAAGTATGTGGAAAGGTCGTCGGCAGGGATGCCCGCAGACTCGCGCTCGTCCTTCGTCATGCGGTTTAAGACGCGGCCCGACCGTGCAGCCGACAAAAGCGCGGATGCCCCTCTAGCGGCCTCTGTGGTGGCCTCGTCGCCGTTCGTTTTGCGGGTGTGGTGGACAAGCTCGATTGCGCAGTTGCACTCGTCGGCCAGCTTGGCCCATTTTTTCGCCACAAGGTCGATTGCGCCGTTGTCGTTTTCGCCAACTTGGTGCGACGACACGAAAGGATCGACCACTAGAACGTCGATCTTGCGGCCCCTGATTTGCCGCGCCAGATCGTCAAAGACGGGTTCGATGATGTGCGCCCCGTCGCGGGTTTGTATCGCCGTGCAAAGCGGCCTGTCGCGCCCGCTGTCGATGTGCAGACGGTCGCCTAGATTGTTTCCGCCGATGCCGTGAAGTTGCATAGCTGCCGCAATGCGCCGTTCGAGTTCGTCGCGGGGATCTTCTAAGTTGAACAGCCAGACCGACTTAGGCCCGCCGTGGACGTGATCGCCCAACAGGTCGCGGCCAGTAACCATTGCCAGCCCTTCGACAATCGACAAGGACGACTTGCCAAGGCCACCGGGTGCAACCGTCACCGATGCCTGCCCCCGCAATAGGTGACGGCCATAGACCCACGGACGCGGCGGGATTTGCGCCGGGTCGCGCCAAACATAGGTCGTCGGCAAAAGCGTCTTGTCGGGATCGGCCATGCGGGGAAAGGTCGCCATGTGCGCCCGGTCCATATCGGCCAGGTGGTCGAAGCTATCCATATTGTGCGGCGGGTAATCGAAGGTTGAAGGATCGCGGCGGGGTAAGCTGCCGCCATGTTGAAAGGTCATGCCGCGGCCCTCTTTTGAATGAAGTTAATGAAGGCGGTTTGTCGTGCCGGTGCCATGCGGTTAAAACTGGCCAGCGCATAGGCGTCCAGTTCGGCAGGCTCGGCCATGTCGGCCCAAAAAACCGCCTGATCCATGTGATTGAAAAGCGGTGCACCTGGCATGCCAGCCCCGCCGACAAACGCCCCGGCCACCGCTGCGGCGTTGTCAGCGTCCATCGACCGCAGCGACATATAGGCCAGCATCCCGCGTTCGCGCTCGTCCAGCCGCGCCCGCAGGATGACAGGCAAGCCCTGCCATGCGTCGGGGTTTTCCAGCGTCAGCGCGTAGCAGATTGACGTGGCAACGGACTGATAGGCCGGGTGCATATGATTGAGGCTCATGCCAGCGCCCCCCGCATGCTGGCGAAGGTCTGGAAAGAGTTACTGGCCCGGTCCCAAACGAACAAACCCGTTGCCCGCGACCGCTGCTTGTGGCAGTGTTGCTTTAGAAGGTCCGCACCTTTCGAATGTTTGAGCGCCGTTCCCTTGCCAGAGGGTGCGGCGTTTTTCGTTTTCGGCGGCGGAACCGGGTCAGAAAGTTGGAAGTGCGCACCATAACCCATTGAGCGGGCAGGGGCTGCAATAGTTGGAAGTTCTGGCGTATCGGCTTGGAATGACTGGCTTTCCGCCAATCCTCCCCAGTCCGCCATTTTTATCTTTGTCAGTTGCCAGACAAAACCGACTTTTGTGACAGATAGCTGACCCAAAAGCCGAACCTTCCAGATATTAGAGCGTCGTTGCCCAGTGGGGTTTACGATCGTAAGGTCAGGCCAGTCCTGTCTTTATCCGATTGCGGAAGAACCGTTTGGCCAAAAGCCTCCCTGCCACCTCCGGAACGAACTTTCCGCGTTTGCCGCTGACGGTGTCGCATGCTGGGTTCGAGCCGGCATCCTCCTTGCTATCGCGGCTTGCGGCCAGGAATGGTGCCCGCTCCATGTTGCAGTTTTGCGGTGACATTGCTTTTCCCGTCGATCCTCTCTTTCGTGGTGAAAAGGTTGCCATCGAGCAATTGGCCCAGCTGGCCGGGTGCGATGCGGCCGCATTGGGAAGAGTGTCCATCCGTTATCTAAGCAATGGCCACTTCCGCCTGCGGGATGAATTTGCCTCCCTTCAAAGTTTTCAGCGCGCTCGCGTGCGAGTTTGTCCGGAATGTGTCAGGGCAGAGGTTCCATCCGCAGCCGAGGCATGGCGCTTATCACGTCGCCTCCACTGGAAATTCTCGTCGATCAGAAGCTGCGCGGATCACGAATGCATGCTCGTGTGCCTCCCCGCCGAAAAATTCTACAAGGATGCCAAAGATTTTGCAGCGCAGCTCCGGAAGTATCACGGCTGGATTCTGGACCAGCCAGTGGCCCAAGCGAACTGCAGCGCTTTCGAGCTGTACCTGACCAACCGCATTCTGAGCGGGCGCGGCGAGCGATGGTTCGACCGACTGGAACTCAATGTGGCGTCCCGCGCGTGTGAAGTGCTGGGCCTAAGAATTGCGAAAGGGCCACTCGCTGCGCTGAAGGGGCATAGCGAGTCAGAATGGATGAGTTATGGCGCTCAGGGCTACGACATTTTGAAAGATGGCCCCTCGGCCCTTTCTGACTGCCTTGCCGCGATGGCCCGTGAAGACGGGTTGGATAGTAGATTCTTCGGTCGGCTCTTCGGGCCTTGGATGGCATGGCTGAAAAGTCGGGGTCTCGGTGATGAGTTCGAGCCCCTGCGTGACGTCGTGCGACGGCACGTATTCAGCAACTTCTCCGTCAGAAAAGGTGTGCTCGTTCTTGGGGTGGCTTCGGATGGAATCGCTTCCTTGAACGAACAACAGTCACTCTCGCTGGAGGGGTATGCCAAGCGTAACGCAGAAGATCTGGTCTCACGTGGCCTCGCAGAGCGTGACGCAGCTGGCGATATCATTCCAATGAGCTTCGTGACCCGAAAAATGCTCGACGCCTACGAGCGCGAAAAGATGTCCTTCCGAGCCGCAGGGTCTTCATCTCGCAATGCTGCAGATGAAGAGAATGCGCAATGCGGGAGCCTTATTTCCGTCAGCGAGGCTGCTCGGAGGCTACGAGTCACAGCTAAAACCGTCGCGTATATGGTTCAGCACGGATTGCTGTGCGGCCTGGCTGCATCTGGTCGTTATCGTCGAGGGACGACCGTAGTCACGGCCAATAGCCTCAAGCAGTTCCAAGAGACCTTCATATCCTTAGGTGAGCTGGCCGCCGTCACACAGCGCCCACAGGGGGCACTTTCGATGAAGCTTAGAAATGCTGGCGTAGCTCTGTTGGCGATGCCCCATGAACTAAGCCGGGTCTACTGGCGGGAGGATGTAAGTTCCGTCGAATTCAGAGAGGAATGACGCTTTCGGCCCATTGCAGACGGTCGGGCGAGCAGCGATGCCGCTATGCGGCACTCTGCCAAGCAGCCGCCCAACGCAAGAAGCAGCATTCCGAGTGCAGCCAACACGAGACGGATACTTCGCGTGAGCGTCCTGACACATTCTATCCGGGCAGGCTTAAGCCACCGGCCTGCTATTTTCTTAGCGTGCCAGACACCGTGGCTAGGTCACGGCATCATGTCCGACCGAAATGCGCAGGCGGCCTACTCCCCGGGTCGCCTTCCTGTTCGTCAGAGCATCTGTGAAATGGACCAGCCTAACCAGACGTCTGTTCGCCTTGCGTGAGCTGTTATTTTTTCGACCGCATAGGCGCGCTCATGGCGCTGGTCGTATGCTACCGCGGACCCCGTCGCATGCCCAAACCTGTTGCTTAAACCGATCAAACGCGCAAAGCTCACGCATTATATTTACTTCCCGCCGAATAAGGGTTGGAGCCAACACCATAGCGGTCGCGGGCGTTGCATTCCCGAGGGTGAACAGCACCGCACCCCGTGTAGCATTGAAGAATTGGGGGCTTAGATAATGAGAATGAATTTGGTCTGTTTGGCCGGGGCTATTGCTTTGGCTGGCTGCGACTACACTCCGCCAGCTCAAGAAACCGCAGAGGGCAGCGGTGTCGGTGGGACGGGACAAATTTCTTTCACCCATGAAGATCTCGGAAATCGAAAACATATGGTCGCTGTCACTGCGGCGCCAGGCATTGCCGAGACTGAAGGGTCAATTGGACAGCGCATCCACCAATTTGCTATGAGGTTCGCTGCTCAGGAGTGCCCACAAACGTTCGCCTTTATCGACGACCCTAATATGACGCAGGATCGGGGAGCGGGATTTATGAAGCGAACGCGAACTTATGTTTTCATCTGCCAATAACCTTTACGTTATCTGCGCCCCCACGTTACTGTGGGGTAGGATTCTCGCTGAGAAAGCGGCGAGGAGGAGAAAGCTCGAGGTCGATACTCGATCAGCGCCACCGCTGGGGCCAAGCCATCTCCTTACAGCATCAGTAAGTCGCGGACGGCCCTAAGCGGTCGGTCGAAGCTTGAGCGGCGCTGCGGTGCAGCTTCCCCATACCGGACGTTGGTGCTTGATGCAGCGAAATCAGGAAGGTAAAGTCCGTAGTGTCGAACGGAACCGGCTTTCGCTGCGAATGCATCGAAGTTCGCTACCTGTATCAGCCGCGAACGTTAATGTTTTCGCCTGCGTCTCAGGCGTAGAAGTTTCGGGTGCTATTGGTTATGGGCATGGAAGGGGACAAACGTTCGCACGAGCGAAGCAACCATAGTTTTTGATCCGAACCGAAAAAATTTACGCCTTAAGTCAATACAAGCGATCACAAGAATGACTGATATTTTCATTAGCCATGCTACCAAAGACAAACATCTTGCCGAGAAACTGGTCGACCTTCTAAAAGAAGGCATCGGCGTTCCGAATGAGGCAATCTTTTGCAGCTCGCTTGACGGTCACGGCATCCCCTTCGGCGAAGACTTCAACGCGTATATGAAAGAGCAGATCCAAGAACCTAAACTGGTCCTGCTTCTCATGACCCCCGCCTATATGGAGAGCTGGTTCTGTTTGATGGAAGTTGGCGCGGCTTGGTCACAATCTCACCGCTCCTTGGCCATTGTGGTGCCACCAATTAAATTTAGTGTGGTAACGAGCACACTTGGTCTAAAGCAGGCATGGGACATCACGCACCATCCCGGTCTGATAGATCTACGTAAGATGGTTCAGGACTCGGGGATCATTCTCGAAACCCGCTCAGAGCACACTTGGGACAAAAAACGCACAGATTGGAAATCCGCGCTCAAACAAGCCTTAAAGAAGCTAGTTGGACCCTCTACAGTTTCGGCTGACACGTATCAAGAAGTGCTTGAGCGCATCATAGAACAGGAAGATGAGATCGGCACCCTGCAGGAGCTCTTGGAGGACGAAAAGAAAAAGGTCGCAGCCCTCATCGAAGCAAAGGATGCGGATGCGGTCGAGACTATTCTGTCTGGGTTTCAAGGCAGTGATGATCTTCAAGCCCAGTTTGAGGTCCTCTTGGAAGCGGTCGTGGATGCCCGGCCGAAGCAAATTTCGGACGCCGTTTTTAAACATGTCATCATGGATCACTATGACAAAGCAGCTGCCATCAACTGGTATCGAGCCGACAAGGAGGACTTTGAGGAGGCGATCAAGCGCGGCGTTCTATCTGCCGAAGAAGGCACGCCAGTCGACTGGAACCGAAGCAAACTCAACAAGCTCGAGAAGGCGCTGAAAGCTCTGGATCACTTTCTCGACTTTCATCCCGATTTCGATCTTCGCGCAATCAAGAAAGACGATGACATCCCCATTGAAGCCGATGATCTCGAATTCTGGGAATACCACCTTGATAATTAACGGTGGGGGCACCTGCCTATTCACTCGTGATCGTCAAAGCGGTCATTCCTGCGCGATGTCGCGCCCGGATCCCACGACTCGAAGCGGACATGCGGCGCTGCGGCTGGGCGCGCACGGGCCCTTAGGGTGCGTCGTCGGTCGCGGTCCATTGCTGCAGTTGGATTAACCTTTGAACGGTGCATTGCGGCGTTCGAAATGCGGACCACATGAAATTGGCATACCTTTCATGCCAAGTATGATTTTTGCCACATATGGGGACCATGATCACCAAGCTTCGAAGAAATAGCCCGATCGCGGCGCAGGGAAAGAGGTATCCATTTCAGGTCTCGATCGTGGCTTGGGGGGACCTACTCGGTTATGGAGGCAGGATCGCTGAGGCAGCATTCAATCCGCTGGACGAACGCGCAAAGGCAAGCGTCAGTCGAATGCGGGAGTTTCATCGCATTGTTGCAGAACATAGCAACCGGCATTTTCCTACCCTTGTCATAAATGACGGTGTAGCGGCCTTCCGTGATCTGTCCTTGCGCAGCCGTTCCGTCGGCCATGATTTCTTGGAAAAAAGCTGGGAATTATTCAACGCGGTCAACGCAGCTGAAGTAGAACGTGGTGATCCTGGCATTAGAATGGTCGTTGCCTGTGGATTTCGAATGAGAGGTAGAAAAGCCAAATTCGAAAGTAATCATGACAAGGTGAACTCCATCCTTCGCCGTTTCCGTGAAGGACAACTGACGGCAGAACAAGCGATACAGGAAGCATCAACTGCAAGACCATCATTTGACGTCGTGCCCCAACTTCAGGCAAACTTTGCTTTCACGAAAGCATATGTTGCCGAAAGCTCAGGAAGCGCCGGTGGGCTTCCGGGTCGAAGCTTTTATTTAGATACCGCCTTACTCTCGGATCCTACCTGCGAGTGGCCAAGCGGTGGAGATGGGATTCTATGGAGAGACAACGTTCTTGGGTTGGATACGGTATTCAGGAAAGTCGTGAATTTTCCAAAGGTAAAGCATCCTGAAGGCGGAGCGTCTGAGTTGAGGACGGGTCTTGAAGTCGCCCAATTCCTCGCTGGCGATCTCGATGTCTTGAAAGCGTTAAGGTCGTCGCAGAAGTAGGAATACGGCCGAGGGTGTGTGAAAACGGTCTGGGGGCAGATCTTGTAGAATAATATTCTGTCCTATTGGAATTCTTCTCAGATCGTTCCAATCTGGCCCGCAACAGACAGTGATGGAGGGAAACGGTTCTCGAGCATCGCACAGATTTTGAGTTTTCACACACCCTCGGCCCATTGCTGCCGTTCGCCAAGGAGTTCGGGTGCTGCGGTGCGGCCCGGCGAATCTGCCATTCGCTGCATCTGCAAACTGCCCCTGACCGAGTTCGGAGTGCTGGCCTTGTCTGCCGATAGGTCGTGGCGTTCCAGCTTAATGAACAGAGAACTGGTGTGCCTGCGAATGTCGACACGTGAAGAAGCCGCTGGAAGGCATGGCGGTTCGTCAACGTCGAGCGTGACGGGACCCGACCACGAAATGCAGAGGGCTGACCTTCACGCCACAGCACGTAGGCCCGTCAATCAATCCTACACAACTGGGCGCAACGACTTTTCGATTTCACCGCCGCACCAGTCATTGCCGAAGCGCACGCGGCTCTCCTCGGCCTGCTTGCAGCTATTCAAGGTCATCCAGCGAACCAAGGCGAATTAGCCCGGCCGCGCGGCCCTAGTCTGGGCTTGGGAATTTGTAGTCTTAGAAGAGCATAAGCCCTAAGCCAACCAAAGATGCCAAAGTCGTCAGAATGGTTACCGACTTAAAGGCAGTGCTATCATGGAGATTGTTAATAAGCTCTGGTGATCTTCTTAGTGCAATTAGTATCCGTGCAGAACGCCCGAGAACGCGCACTGCTTCGTCTTGCCCAAGTATTATAGCATCGGCCCTTGTCACCCCCGGCAGACGAGGAGGCGCGGCTCGCATTTCCTCCGTCAGGAACAGAATGTCCTCATGCATCTCTTCTCGGAGGTCTCCCTCGGTAATCGCTTCCAAAACGGGAGCAGCTTCAGCGATTTGATTCAAGGCGTCGGGAGAAAGTTCGCGCAACGCCTGTTCGCGCAATATACGTCGGTTTGTAGCTACAACGGGGTCGGTCGCTCGAATTGCCTGCGCGCCCTCCTGCAAAGCAGAGAGAAGGGCCTGGTTTTCATCCGACGGCGGCAACTCTCCCGAGCCGATTTGGATCGTTAGACTATGATGGACAGTAGTCAGGTCCATCTCGACCCGCTGGGGATCGTTTGCGTATCGTTCCAGTGTCCGCCGCAACTTCCGAATGTCTAAAGAACCGGCATTCAAGCCATTCGATTGTTTTTCCAGAACATCTTCTATAGTGTCAGCTATCTGCGCCAGTGTTGCAGTGAATAGATCTGGCTTGGATACTTCCTTGTATTGGACGCTGAAAATGCCGCTTTCGGGGTCCTGGACCAAATCTTCTGCTAACGGCATCAAGCGGCTCAGCCGCTCAGCATCATCCTCAGAAACTGCCCTTGGCTCTTCTTCTTCGCCATACCAGTCGCGTCCGGGTTTGGGCGTCCAGTCCCATATCCCAGCCTCTTCAGTGATGTCCGATGCAACTTTCTCGATGAACTCAAACGGGAACTCTTCTGCAAAACCATCCTGCAGGGCGTCGAGCGCAGTTTCCGGTCCACCATAAATCCATTGGTAACCGCCTTCTCTGGAGTTGTATGGCAGGGAATTCGCAGGGTCCTCGTAGTTCTCGTAAAACCACTCCTTCATTTCATCCGCAGCCGCAACCCTATCAAAAGGCTCAGGTTCATCTTCCTGATCATCGAGTTCAGCGTCTGGGTCGTCAGGTTCATGTTCAACACTGATAGTAAAATCCTGAACCAGATCGTGTCCATTTAGGTGACTTGTCGGATCACCAAATGAACCTGCCGGATACTCAGGTATTTCCCACCGAAGATCACCCAAGCCGTCTCGGCTTGTTTCTGCGGCCCAGAGACGCTCAGGTCCCATACCGCGCTCATGCCCTGAGACAACTTCCCAATTCAGTTCATCCGAATCGAACTCGAAGAGTTGGCCAGTCTCCGAATGGCGCACCTTGGCCGTTCCCTCTGTCTTAATATGCATTGTTCAAACGCGTCCTTAGTCCCTGACTCGGTGGCTGCCTCGATTGTTACAACAAAGATTTGTAAACCGTAGAGAACTCAACCCAATTCTGGCCGGCGTGACATGCAGAGATTCGGTTGTTTTGTCTCAGCGCCCCTTGCATAGTAAAAGCTGTCGCAGGCGGCTGAACTCCGAAGATGTCTACCGCCCGGTTCGCTGAAGACTGGGCAATCAAGTCCGGATCAGGTCGGTCGAAAGGTCAGCTTCCCGTGAAGCGCGGACATTGATGCTCTGCGCAGCGAATGGCGGCTCACCGCCCTTCGTAACAGACCAGGCTTCAGCTGTGCTGCGACGATGACGAGCGTCCGCCCCGATGTCCTAAGAGCTTCGGTTCGCCGCACCGCCGTCAGTCCGCTTTCCGCCCTTCCAAACCATCATGCCCCTTTAGGATGTACCATGCGCCTTGATGTTTCTGAAAACGTGCTGTGCGGCTTTCAACAGGGGCAGGTCTGTGACGACAGATGAGAATAGAAGCACAATCAAAATGAAGGAGGCGACAAACATCCAATCAATTCCGTTAATTTCAAACCCGAAGGGAAGACCGAACGCCAATGCGATGTTTTCCGCCGCGAAATACATTGTCGCGCTGGCAAAAGTGTTATCGCGGATCTTCAGCAAGATCTGTCCAAGGGCAGAATACTGCTGCTTCCGATGGTCCTGACTCTCTCTGCGCATTGTTCTCCAGAACCCTTCATCGTTTGCCGAATGCGACTGAGTTCCTGGCGAGATGTCGGTGTCTGAAAAACCCAGCTCGGCGGCTATTTGATTACTGGCGAGTGGATCGTTCTTGAACGCTTGGATGACCGCGATCCTTGTAACGAGAGGAAGCTCCCGTTCTCCACGCTCGTAGCGGCGGAGTGCACGGTCTGACAAACCGATGACCGCGGCGAATTGCGGTTGGCTCATTCCTGTCGACGTGCGAAGTGCCAACAAATTGGCCGCACCTAGCCGCCGAGCAATCGATTCGTATTGTTTATCTGACTTCGTCAAATCCGATGATCCAATGACTGAGCTTTCTAGAGGCGACTCAGGAACCTTACCTGAGAGAGCGTGTCAGAGGTCAAGAAAACAAAGTGACTGGACCAAATGGTCCGCGCGGACCAATTGGTCCAGCTATTTTTTTATTCTGGGACAATGGTTTGTAAGGTTGACCACGTCGGCTGGAGTTCCTTAGCTGAAATGTGAATCCGGCTCATTTCGCACCCTTGGAACTTGGAGATCGCCCCGATGCGCACCCCGACAAAGGCAAATCTGGACGCCCATGAGCGTCTGAAAGCGGAACTCAGGATTCAGGGTACATCACTGGCGCAGATATCGCGTGAGCTTGGGGTTAGCGACTCTGCGCTGACATTGGTCGGCAAGCGGATGTGCCGATCTCAGCGCATTGAAGAAGCCTTGGCCTTGGCCGTGGGCGCATCGCCGGAGGATCTGTTCCCCGACTTCCAAAGGGAAGGAGCAATCATGCCCTAGAAAAGCAAAAGGCCTCGGAGTTGCAGCTCCAGAGGCCCTTCAGGTGTATCAAGTTGAAGCCAGATACACCTCATTCATGATCCAACTTTCGACCCCGGTCAAGCGTGCAGTGGATTCTGTGGGCCGGGGCCTCGTGTCTCAATGAAAGAGGAACCCGCTGCACTGAGAGGCTAGCCTCGGGTGCTGGGGATAGCAGCTAATGTATGATGATAATTTCGGGGGACCTTATGTTCCGCCGGAGCGAACCCGTGCGACCCGGATGTTCCCGGCGCGATCACGCGCGAGCGGACGCGGGTTCGTGGTCGCAAAACTACGTGCTAGTGCGGCTTGGCGGCAGCTCATCTTTGAAAGTGACCTTGAGCGGAAGTGTCTCTTGGTGCTGCTGTCGCAGAGAGCTGTCGTCAATATTTGGGATCAGCCTCCGCAGATCACCTATCGAAACCATGGGGGAAAATCCGCGTTTCACACCTTCGATTTTCTTGTCACTTTGGAAGACGGAAACAAGATCGCGATCGCCGTCAAGCCGGGTGCGCTGGCCGAGCGAAATAAGTTCGACCGAGAGTTCGCGCTGATCAAGGTGCAGACCTCGAAGCAGTTCGCGGACGATGCGCTACTCGTCACGGACAGTAGCTTTTCCGCGGCGGAAGTGCGCAATGCAGAGCTGCTTCATATGTTCCGGCAGGCCGAGGATGTCGAAGCCGATGCGATGGTTCAGCAGATACTCCGAGGCATGAACCGTAAAACGTCTCTGGGGCAGGTCGTCGCAGCGACCGGCTTGCAGGGCCGCGCATTTCGGGCGGGGTTCAAGGCGATCTTCTATGGGATCGCCTTGACGGACCTGTCTCTTCCGGTGACCGAAGCGAGCATTTTGTCGATGCCGGAGGTCCGGTGATGACAGTAAGACTTCGCATAAGCAAATCGGATGCAGTGATGGCAGGCGGCACCGTACATGTGGTCTGCGCTGTCTCGGATAGTACGCTGGAGCTGCGTCCCTTGGACGGCAGCTCGGATCTCCTCTGCTTTAGCCATGATGACATCAAATGCATGCTCGATGAATGCAAGGCGTCTATTGAGTACGGATACTTCTCCAATGCCGAAGCTGCTCGTCGAGCTCTGGCGGGAAGCTCACTTGTCAGTCGAATGGGCGCCGCCGAGAAAGCCCAGATTTTTCGCAAGAAGCTTTTCGTGGACTGCTATCTCGAAGCGGAGAAAGATGGCGAGGTAACTCGCTCCAACGACTCGTGCGTCGCATTCCTCCCTGAATTGGAAAAACGCGTCGAGGCCAAAATCCTGGAGAACATACGGCTTGGCCAAGATGGGACAGAGCTCGGAAAGCTACTCTCCATGAAGCATCCGGGTCGGACAGCCCTCATGGCCTGGGTGCGGGAGTGGCAGAAAACCCATGATCCCATGTGCTTGGCTAAGAAAAGCCGCTTCAACGGTGCTAACGCCAAGCGGCTTTCTTCTCAGGTCGAGAATGTCCTGCAGACGGCGATTAAGACCTATCTACACCCTAATCGGGTCAACGTTCGTCACGTGGCTGACGAGGCAAATCGGGCCATTCGTGAGTTGAACAAATCGCTCGTGCTCAATGATCAGATCCCAGTGCGGGAAGTGTCTGAGAGAACCGTTTACCGGAGAATTGAAGGTTTAGATCAGTTCGAAACCTGTGCGGCTCGGGAGGGTGCGGCAAAGGCCAAGAACAAGTTCGGTCCATATGGTCAGGGCCTTGAAATTGAAGCCCCGTTGCAACGCATAGAGATGGACGAATGGCAGATCGATCTCCTTGCGTACTTGGAAGGCGCGGGGGTCGATGTGAGCGATCCCAAGTTCGACGAACTTCGAACTGGGCGCTTCTGGATGTGCGTAGCTATCGATGCTGCAACACGTGTGATCTTGGCAATCAAGGTCGCAAGGACGCCCAATGTCGAGGCGGCATTGGCAACCCTGTGGTTGGCCATGCGGAACAAGAGTGAGATTTCAAGACAGCTCGGGTGCAAGAAGGCTTGGAGTCAGCACGGCCACATTTTCAACGTGGTCGTGGATAACGGGTCTTCCTTCGTTAACCCGGACTTCAAAGCCGCCCTATCGGACCTCGGGATCGGATATGAAGTATTGCCAGCAGGCGTGCCGAAGTTGCGGTCGCGCATCGAGCGCGTCTTCCGAACTTTGGGCACCATGCTCATGCCATTTCTGACGGGTCGAACGTTTGGCAACACACAAGAACGTGGCGACTACCCGGCCGATCAGTATGTATTACATACTGCGGACAGCATTGTGGAACTCATGGTGCGCTTCGTCGTCGACGCTTACCATCACCGTCCGCATCGCGGCTTAGAGTATGCTACACCCGCGGATGCCTGGGATCGGTTGATGGGGCTGTACGGATATAGCCCTGCCAAGTCGCCCCATGCTCTGCGCCATTTCCTTGGTATTCCTCTGCAACGCCAGCTTGGTCGGCACGGCGTACTTGTCTGCGGCATAGCCTACACCAGTCGCGATCTTGCCGCCTTTTTCCAGCGTCGCGGTGCGCAACAGATCGATCTGCGCATGGATCCCGAAGACATGGGATGTTTGTCCGTCTGGTTCGACGATGCATGGCATACGATCCCCGCAGGCTTACAGAATGCGCGCGGTGTGTCTCTTGCTGTATGGGAAGCGACCATCCGCGATCTGCGCCGATCAAACAAGGCCGCGGCGCGTCTCCATATCGAGATTGTCGATGCAGCACTCGAGCGTATCAAGCAGATCGACGATCACCAGCGTGCATGGCGTCAGATCGGTCCTCTAACCGTATCTGCGAAGGACATTCGCCGGGCAGAGCACGAGAGCTTCTTTGGCCTGAGTTTCGGCACTGTTCCGGGCGAGGCGGTCGAGGAAAATCCGTCCGTAGGCACGGCAAGCCTGACAGGCGCTCTCTCCGAAACTGCAGCGTCCAAGGAGCACGCCGATGAGGGTGAGCCTTCCGTCAGTGATGCCTCTGACCAACCCTCTCTTTCTGTCGATCCCCAACCCGAATGGAGGTTCAGCGATGAAGATGAACAAGGATAACCCTGAAGTCCGCCAGATCATTCAAGACATTCGGTCCGCATATGTCCCGACAATGGCCTACGATCGTCTTGATAACTATTTTGACCAGCTTCTCGAACAGCGCCGCGCGGACCTCGACGAGGGCATCGTATCCGACCTTAGGGGGATCGTCCTCGTAGGCCGGTCAGGGGCGGGGAAGACGACGGCGATCCAGGAGTTGAGACGGAGATATCGGAACCGACTGGTCTGTGACGGCCCGGACGGCATCAACGAAATTGTGGGCCTCAAGGTGCCATCGCCAGCTACGATGAAGTTCGTGGCCACGGCGGCGCTCCATGCGGCGGGTTACCCGCTTGTCCGTGATCGGTCGGCGGCTGTTATATGGGGACTCGTGAAACAGCAGTTCAAGTTGCGAAAAACTCTCTTCATGCACATGGACGAGGCGCAGGATTTGGCTCAGCATCAGACCGACAAGGAGCGGCAGGCTATCGTCAATACGCTCAAATCCCTGATGGAGAACAGTCAGTGGCCGGTCGGTCTGCTTCTGACTGGCATGCCCGGCCTCAAGTCGATCATCAATCAGGATGCGCAGTTGGCACGTCGTATGTATCCGATAGAGATCGAGCGCCTGTCGCAGCACGCGGGGCAGGATCATGTCCTTGGCCTCGTGGCGCGCTACTGTGACAGAGCGAAGGTGCCGCGCGATGAGGACGTGAGAACGACCCAGTTCGCGTCGAGGCTGATGCACGCGGCAGACTATGAGTTTGGCCTTTTGGCACAGTTCATCGTCGAAGCACTGACGCGCGCACTGCGCTCTGACGGCTTGGGAGCAGAGCTTTCCAAGCGCCATTTCGCAGAGGTCTACTTCATGCGGACTGCGGCCATACCGGGACTTAACCCGTTTCTCGCTGAGGATTTCATCCGGATCAATCCAAGGCAATGTTTTGATGACGGGAGCGATGATGAGTGATGCTGAAACGCCTGAGCGGAAACTTGGGCTGACCGTTGCTCCCTTTGTCGGAGAGGTTCCCGCAAGTATTGTCTCGCGGATCGCGGCGAGAAACGGGATTTCTCCGCGGGACATTTGCTCAGATTTCGGATTGAGCTGGCCGTTTCTTTGCTCGGGCTATCCGGACCAGTTGTCTGAACTTGCCGATGTTGCAGGGCTCGACCGAGCGAACTTGACACGATGGAACCCTGAAAAGATCGGGATCGGACGCTACCGCGTCGGGCACACCCGAAGCAGTACTGGCATCTTTCGCCGCACGGCAACACGGGTCTGTCCGGTCTGTATCGAAGAGGCGCTAGAAAAGACCGGGCGTCATGGTGCCCACCAGCTTCTGGAGTGGAACGTCATGTGTCTGCACGGCTGCGTCTATCACAAGGCGCCTCTGGTTGAGCTCCCTCGTGCTGGAACTTCGCACGAAACCTACGACGTCGTCGCCCAGACTGCCCGGCACCGCGACGTTGTGAAAAAGGCCGCAGATGTGGATCCGACATATGCTCCTACCGCATTCGAGGCGTATGTGAGGAACAGGATCAACCATGGACCGCAGGTCGATTGGCTAGGCGAGTTAGAGCTCAGTCAATTGCACGGCGCTTGCTTGAGCCTTGGTGCCGCTATTTGTGGATCGTCCCTTTCAAGTCCTGCGAATGTCGACCCGGATCTTGAACGTGAGTTCTGCGTCGAGGGGCTACGCGTTCTCTCCGCTGGACCAGACAGCCTGACGGTCTGCATGGAGGAGTTGAAATCTCGACCCGGTGCTCGACGATCTTATTTCTCGACAGACCTGGGGGCATTTTATGTTTGGCTGCGGGCAGCGGATGGTGACGCAGAGGTCCAGTCCATCGTCGATAGCGTACATGCGTTTGCAGTACGGAACTATACGATGAAACCCAAGAAACGCGTCTTGGGCAGACCGGTACCAGCCGTTAAACGCATGTCGTTCGAAACCGCCCGTGAACAGTCGGGGCTAAGTGTAGGTTTTCTCAAACGGCTGATCCGTCACGTTGATAATCTCTCTGAGGCACAATCCTCGGGGCTGAAGGAAACAACGCCTGAGCAGTTATCCAAGGCGATCAACTTCTGGGGTGGGTTGAGAAATCTCGAATCTACGGCAGTAGCGTTGAACGTGCATGGGACGCAGGTGAAAGGGCTGATTGAAAATGGAATACTGCGATCGATCCGGTTCGGAACCGCGCTGCGTTATGTCTTTGCTGAGGATGTGAATAGGCTTTTGGCAGAAGCGGTTGCCTTGCCTGAACTGCCCGATGTCGGGGTTTTCCTTCCGCTCCGCGATCATTGCCAAAATCAGCGCGTCGGACTGGTTCGTCTGATCACCCTTTGGCAGGAGGGCAAGGTTGGCGGTTTTGTCCGAGGGGCAGGTACGGTAGGACTTCAGGCGATTTATGTGCCGCAAGATGTGGACGTTGGCGTGCGCGAAACCCCGACCGCTACGCAAGACCTCACGCCGCTGGAAGCCGCAGCCTACCTAAAAATTGGCGTCGGAGCCATTCGAGCCCTTAGGGATGCGGGGTATCTTGGTCACGCCAAACGCCTCAACGCAGATACCAATCATTGTCACTCGCTGATAACCCAATCCAGTATTTTGGAATTTGAAGCGCGTTTCCTGACGCTTGGACAGCTTGCGACATCGGAGCGGGTTGCCCCGATACATTTGGCGCGGCGACTGGATAGGGAAGGGGTTCCGACAGTCACCTGCCCTGGCCGACACGTTCGTGCCTACGAGCGATCGCATGTTGCAGCGCTTACGGTTGTCGCAAGGAGCATCAGTGATGAATATGGCCGTTGAGCGCTGGAAGTCTCAGCTGGTACGGCTGGCTGAATTGGATGTGTTGTCTGATATCTGCAATGATCACCTGAGGACGATGTTGTTTCGCGAACACCACCGTTTGAAAGCTCCGTGGGGCGGGCGATTCGTTAGCCTGCGCCAAACGGCGTAAACACCAATCGGACTCCGGTCGCGGCTTGTCAAAGTTCAGTGGGAAGTCACTCCGAACTTCGTACTTGTATATGACAGGTGCCTCATACCTACCGTAATCAAATGATCGTCGGTTTTTCGACTTTAGCCGATGATCTTGCCGCTTGGTGAACGCCGATGTTGGCTTCAAAAGGCACCCCATAATCCTCGATAATAGACCTGCCTGCGGGTCGCGGCCTCTTGCAGCGGCCCCCGACTGGTGGGACGATACGCCCATAATTGGAGAAGTAGTTTGTACGAAAACGCGTTTAATAAAATCGAGCGGGATCTCAGGTCCGAAGAAGGCATTGCAAACGAGCTGGACTATGTCGAGCAAACGTCTTGGGTGCTTTTCCTGAAATATCTCGATGACCTTGAAAACGAACGCAAAGATCGCGCTGAATTAAACGGTGACGACTACACTCCGATCATCGGCGGTGCCTTCCGGTGGGACAAATGGGCGGCGCCCAAAGTTGATGGAAAGTTTGACCACAACACCGCCCGCATTGGCGATGATTTGATTGCGTTCGTGGATAAGGACCTGTTTCCCTATCTGGCGTCATTCCGTCAGTCCGCCACCGGTGCCGACACAATCCAATACAAGATCGGTGAGGTCTTTACCGAACTGCGTAACAAGTTCCGCTCGGGCTATGTCCTGCGTGATGTGCTAGAGGCCGTGGACGGCTTGGCCTTCAATACCCAAGCTGAACGGCACGAACTGTCGCAACTGTACGAAACCCGCATCCGCCGTATGGGCAATGCTGGCCGGAACGGGGGCGAATACTATACGCCACGCCCGTTGATCCGCGCGATGATCAGCGTCACTGACCCCAAAATTGGTGAGACCATCTATGATGGCGCGGTCGGCTCTGCGGGCTTTCTTTGCGAAGCCTATGACCATATGCGTACCGACAACCTGTCGGCCTCGGACTTTGAGACCCTGCAAACCAAAACCTTCTATGGGCAGGAAAAGAAGGGGCTCGCCTATGTGATCGGGATCATGAACATGGTCCTGCACGGGATCGAGGCGCCTAACCTTATCCACTCCAACACGCTCAATGAAAACGTGATGGATATTCAGGAAAAGGACCGCCACGACGTCATCCTTGCCAATCCCCCCTTTGGCGGCGGCGAGCGGCGCGAGGTTCAGCAAAACTTTCCGATCCGCACGGGTGAGACGGCCTATCTGTTCCTGCAACACTTTATCCGCAAGCTGCGGGCCGGTGGGCGTGCGGCTGTCGTCATCAAGAACACCTTCCTCAGCAACACCGACAATGCCAGCGTCGCGCTGCGCAAGGAGCTGCTGCAGGCGGCGGAACTGCACACCATCCTCGATTGCCCGCAAGGCACGTTTCAGGGGGCAGGGGTCAAGACCGTCGTGCTGTTCTTTGAAAAGGGTGCGCCGACGCGGGATATCTGGTTTTACCAACTCGATCCGGGGCGCAGCATGGGTAAGACCAACCCGCTGAACGATGCCGATCTGGCCGAGTTCGTTGAATTGCAGCGCACCCGCTCCAACGGACCGAAAAGCTGGATCGTCAACCGCGCCGATCTGGACGAGGATACGTATGACTTGTCGGTCAAGAACCCCAATGCGCCCGAGACCGAGGCATTGCGTAGCCCTGAAGCCATTATTGCCGACATGTTGGCGCGGGATGCCGAGACGGCGGAAATTCTAGAGAATATTCGGGGGATGCTGTGAAGGCGGGCTGGAATATTAAACCGCTCGGTGATGTCTGTTCGGTCACTAACGGCGGAACCCCAAAATCGTCGGTTGCATCTTACTGGGGCGGCGACGTGAACTGGCTCACCCCAAAAGACATGGGAAAGATGGATGGCCGCAATATAGGGAAAACCCCTCGTACAATTTCGGACGAGGGCCTTGCTAGCTGTTCAGCAAGGCTGGTTCCGTCAAACTCGGTGATTATGTCAACCCGCGCGCCTATTGGTCATTTGGCTATCAACGATGTTCCGATGGCATTCAATCAGGGGTGCCGAGGGATGGTGCCGGGGAATAATCTGGACTCGATTTACCTCTTTTATTTCCTATCCATGAATAGAGAAGCTTTGAATGATTTAGGGACCGGCGCTACATTCAAAGAGCTATCATCCGCCCCGTTGAAAGCCTTTCCAATCCCCCTCCCGCCGCTCGAAGAACAACAGCGGATTGTTGCGGTTCTGGACGAGGCCTTCGAGGGTCTGGCTCGCGCCCGCGCTCACGCCGAAGCCAACCTCCAAAACGCGCAGGAGTTGTTGGCCGTTGTTCTCGACAAGATTTTTGCCTCTGATGATCCAAGCTGGAAAGCTGAGGCATTGTCAGAGCTATGCATGATTGGTGATGGCAACCATTCCAGCAAATACCCTAAAAAATCAGAAATGGTGGCTGACGGAGTACCCTTCCTGCGGTCCAGCAATATACAAAACGGGGCAATTGATAGAAATGAGATGCTCTACATCTCAGATGCCAAGCATGCTGAGCTTAAGAAGGGTCACTTGAAAGGTGGCGATGTTCTTTTCACCAATCGCGGGGAGATCGGCAAGGTTGCGATCGTTCCTGAAGATTTGGAAGGTGCCAACTTGAACTCCCAAGTTGCTTGGCTGCGATGCGGCGAACAAATTGATTGTCGGTTTCTGTTCTTCTTCCTGCAGTCCGGACGAATGAAGCGGTTCTACCTAGACACGCAATCCGGCGCCGCCTTGCAACAATTCACCATAAAAATGCTAAAGGCCGTGTCAGTGAGTTTCCCGCCCCGCGATAGCCAGAAGGCCGCGGTCCACCGAATTGATCAAATGCAGAAAAATGTTTCTGTGCTCGAATCGAGCTATCAAGCATTGTTGCAAGACATTACCGACCTTCGCCAATCCATTTTGCATAGAGCCTTCGCAGGCGAATTGACGTGATTTAACGAGTAGACCTGATGAGCATTCACGACGAAACCGAAGCCGATACCCGCGCCGAGCGCATAGACCCCGTCCTTGCAGCAGCAGGTTGGGGGCAGAACGGCAGTAAGCTTCGTCGTGAGGTCATCTGTCCGGGCCGTATTCAGGCCGGTGGCACACGGGGCAAGGGGCTGTCTGCCGATTATGTCCTGATCCACAAAGGCCAGAAGCTGGCCGTGCTGGAGGCAAAGCGCGCGGGTATCAGTCATCGCAACGGCGTCGGTCAGGCCAAGGACTATGCCGATCGGCTGGGGTCGCGCTTTGCCTATGCCTCCAACGGGATCAGCTGGTATCAGATCGACATGACCACGGGGGCCGAGGCCGACATGGCCCTGCCGTTCCCCACACCTGACGAGTTGTGGGATCGTACCTTTACGACCCATAATGATTGGCGCGAACGCTTCGGGGCTGTGGAGTTCGAAACGGACGGCGGCAAGTGGGAGCTGCGTTATTACCAGCATAAGGCCGTTAATGCGGCACTTGAGGCGCTGGCCAAAGGCGACCGGCGTATTCTGCTGACGCTGGCAACCGGTACCGGCAAGACATCCATTGCATTCCAGATCGCGTGGAAGCTGTTCCAGTCCAAGTGGAACCTGTCGGGTGAGCCAGTCCGCCGCCCGCGCATCCTGTTTCTTGCCGACCGCAACATTCTTGCCGATCAAGCCTATAATGCGTTCAGCGCCTTTCCCAACGATGCCGTGACACGGATCGACCCTGACACGATCCGCAAAAACGGCGGCCAGCCGCCCAAGAATGCCAGCCTGTTCTTTACGATCTTTCAGACCTTTATGACCGGTGAAGGCAAAGCGGTCTATACGCAGTACCCGCCTGACTTTTTCGATTTCATCGTCGTCGACGAATGCCATCGTGGCGGGGCCAAAGACGAAAGCGAATGGCGGCGGCTGCTTGAGTATTTTGAACCCGCAGCGCAGCTTGGCCTGACCGCCACGCCCAAGCGTAAACACAACGCGGACACCTACGCCTATTTCGGCGAGCCAGCCTATACCTATGCTCTGCGTACCGGGATCGAGGACGGCTTCCTGACGCCGTTCAAGGTGCGGCAGATGGCCAGCACCATCGACGCCTACGTCTATCATCCCGAGGATGAGCTCGTGGCCGGTGACGCCGAGATTGGCGACGCTTTCACTGAAAGTGACTTCAATACGCGCATCGTTATCGAAGAGCGTGAGCTGAGCCGCGTGAAGGAATTTATGGGGCAGATCAATCAGCGTCAAAAGGCATTGGTATTCTGCGCAACGCAGGACCATGCAGCCTTGGTCCGTGATCTGATCAACCAAGTGAAGGATGGCACGAACCCGAATTACTGCCATCGCGTAACTGCGGATGACGGGGCCGTGGGCGAACAGCATCTACGGAACTTCCAAGACAATGATAAGACGATCCCGACGATTTTGACCACTTCCCAGAAGCTCTCTACCGGCGTGGATGCGCGAAACATTCGCCACATCGTTCTGATGCGGCCAATCCGATCCATGATCGAGTTCAAACAAATTATCGGGCGCGGGACACGCACCTATGAAGGCAAAGACTTCTTCACGATTTGGGACTTCGTAAAAGCCCACGATAATTTCAACGATCCTGAATGGGACGGCGAGCCGCTTGCCCCAGAGCCGCCTAGTCCTCGAACGCCACCTGTTGGGCCAGGTTCGGGGCCGGACGGTGATCCAGCTAAGCCTGATGATGAAGAGCCGGAAGTACCACCGCGTGAGAAAATTGTTATCAAGCTGTCAGACGGTAAGACTAGAGCGATCCGGTATATTGCAACGACAACCTACTGGAGCCCTGAGGGAAAACCGATTTCAGCAGCCGAGTTTCTTGAGCGGCTATTTGGCGAACTGGCTGGGCTGATTGCGGATGAAGATCAGCTTCGCAAGCTGTGGAGCGATCCCGACAATAGAGAGCACTTTCTAGGTCAACTGTCTGACCGTGGGTATGATCAAAACCGGCTCAACGATATCCGCGGATTGGTGGATGCGCCTGATAGCGACCTGTTCGATGTCCTGAGCTATGTTCTCTTCACAAGCCCGCCGAAGACCCGTCACAACCGCGCCGACCGTCTGAGAAGTGACGGCATGCCTGAAGTCGAAACAACTGACATGCGGGAATTGCTGCTTGCGGTCCTGAGTGCCTATGAGGCGCGGGGCGAGACTGAGCTTGCCACCAAGAAGCTGAGTTCATTTCTCATAGCTCGATTTGGGAGCGTAGGCGAGGGAAAGGCCCGTTTGGGAGGGCTGCCAGCGGTCAGAAAGGCATTCCTTGCTATGCAACAGGACCTTTATTCCAGCTAAAGTTCAAATGATCTTCAATCGTATTTAGTACTATTGATGGTATCGCCCTCCAGTTCATCCGATTTTTCATGATGGCGCGAATGACCGCTTCATAGAATTGCGTCCCGCAACGAATGGCTACGGATGGGCGGCCGGTATGGGCGGGAAGTGTCAGGAGGCATCATGGCAGCTGACCCGGGGGACCATGCTAACTTCCTCTACATAGCGAGCTTTCTGCCGCCCTGGCACCAAAGGTCAGGTTGGGTCGGAAATGCTTGGCATTTGGGTCGGAATTGCTTGGCACGGCTTACTGATAAGATTCAGAAAATTCGCCGGGAAAAGTCGGTTCCGCATGGCATTCGACAATCTTTGTAAAGTGACGTATAGTTTTGACCTTAGCGGCAAGCATGCGTCGCTGCACAAACCTCCTAAAATCATTTAACGTTTTGGTTCGGCTCATTGCTTTTGCTGTGAATCGGCCGTTTGCGGCATATATTTTCCATCGTCGCGCTTAGGCTTTCCAAGCCTACCAACTTCGGTTGGCTGAATGTCTTTTGCCCTGAATTGGTGCAGGCCTTCAGAACCGCTGCTTATACAGATTGCTCTAAAACCTTGCCGCGCGGCGAATGCGGATGTGGCCGAGGCGCTGCTCCAACACAAGGGGGAGCGGCTCGAGGTGAAGTGTTGATACCACTCCACCTGGCGAGGTCGATCAGGGGGAAGACTGCGCCTTCATTCGAACTTCTCGAAACTTCTGCATAGCAGCCTCCGTGAAAACAACACCTTCAGTATCGCGTTCGAGCGGAAGGTTGCTTTAACAAGGATGTCGAGCGGCACGAAATAGTGACAGGTCCGATCAAAAATAATCGTCCTTTCAGTTGTCCCGAAAGCGGTAGTTTTTGAACGTGACGACGTGATTTACGGTTTTAGCCAAGCAAACGCTTGTCGCAATGCCTCTTGTCCACCGGACTGGATCGGAGTGCCATGCGCCATGACAAGACGTCGGGCGGGCCATTGCAAAACGCGTCTGATGGAGTCTCGGGCGGCTACTCTATCGGTCGTTGCAATGCGACACTTCCGCGGTACGGATGGCACGGGGGCCGTCATCAGATCAAGTCGGGCCACGACAGCGCGCCATCCACGATACCAGCCAAGCGGGATCTGTTGCACCAGATCCGTCAAAAGAGCCGTCGCCGACTCGCGGTGAAAGAACACCACCTCGGTCGTAATCCGGTTGCCCCGCACGATGACCAGATCTATGGCCCCCGCCCAGTCGGGGTCCGGTTCAATACTGATGGTGGAATGTATCTTGGTTCCTGCGACCTTTGCGTCCAAACTGGGGGCTGCATGAATCCGCGCATCCGGATAGGCAGCGGCCCATTCTGCAAGAAATGTGTAATGCAGACTATTGGGAGCAATCAGATGACGGACAGATCCAAGCGCATCCACTGCGGCGCGCACATCCGGCGTCAGTGCGACCGGGGACCATATCCATAATCCGCCATTATCCGGCAGCCTAATTACGGCCATACGCGTGGGAAACCGAAAACCCGCCGCACCTGTGACAGTGGGGCCATTAATGAGCCAGAGTTCGGAGGCAAAAGAGATCATTGCCAAGTTGCCTGCTGCTAAGAGTGTTGAACCCGACATTATATTTTTGAATTGGTTTGTTCTATTTTGTAGCTATGCGCTGCGCTGTCAATTTTTTAAAAGCTAAATACGATGCACTCGAGGCGGTGTCGTAGGGGCTGTTCATCAATCTTCCGCGTGGCTGAATGGGGCGCTTATTGCCTTTATCTTCTGATGAATTTGAGGAGGTGATTTAAGTTTTGTTGGAATATGATTTTGTTGGCGGGAGCCTCAGTGGTTGTATATCTCTGCCTGAATTAATTTAGCGGTTTAATGGGGGGCGTAATAGATAAATTCAATTAGATGATGAAATTCATGACATGATGTCTAGATGGCAATCACCTGCAGTTAGCCTCTAAATATACTGTGAAAGGTGTTCTGCCAATTGGAAATTAAGCATCTAATTGACTTCGACTGCAGTTGGAGTTAGCCTCGAAAGGCCTTGAATGCAAATTTCATGATCGTCACGGGGCGGGTCTCGCGATGTTGCGGTGGGGTTAAGGGCACCGGATCGAATGGCATTACATCGCGCTGGGCAAGACTGCGCATCACGGCTTTGTCGAAAGCTTTAACAATCAATTGCTTAACCTGCGCCAATCGGCGCAAACCCCAATGGGGGTCAAGTTGCAGCTAAATGAAAGTTCAGCGGCGTGGGCGTCGCGGGCACCTAGGTTTCGATGGCAAGCCAGCTGCTGAGTTGTAATCCTCTTTTACGAAGCTGCCGGGCGCGATCACTTTGGTGAGTAATGCGCCAGGAACATCTGCACGCAATCGGCGATGACGGCCTCTGCGTCCAGATCGGCCTTTTTACCCAGAAGGAATTCGGGCCACATCAGGAAATGTTTGATCATCGACAAAAGCTGCCCGGCGGCAAAGCCCGGTTCGGCCTGACGCAGCGCGCCTGCCTGCATTGCCTCGCCGATCAGTTCCTGGATCGGGCCGTCCTGCATCGCGGCCTTTGCAAAGAATGCCTGCGCAAAATCCTGATCGCGCAAAAGCTGTGACATCACCAGCCGGTTCAGGCCCATGTATTCTTGGCCCGAAAGGTGACCAATGTAATCCCGGGCCGCCGCAGTCAACTGGTCGCGAAGCGAGGCTTCGGGGTTATAGCGCAGCTTTGGTGTGGCAGCGATCTGCTCTAGCAGGATGTCGGTGATGGCCTGGAACAGCACTTCCTTGCTCTCGAAATGCTTATAGAGCGTGCGCTTTGAAACTTCCGCCAGTTCTGCGATTTTGTTGACCCGAGCTGCCGGAAACCCCTGTTCGCGAAACTCTTGGATGGCGGCCTCTAGGATATCTTTTCGTTTCTTATCAGTCAGTTTCATCGTTCATCCCCGGCGTCACCAGAAAAATGTAAACTCAGGGGTTTACTAAGTGGGTGGTCCCTTTTATGTAAACACTACGGTTTACAGACGCAAGCGCCGCGGCGCAAAGGGCATCATGATGAAATACAAGCAGCTTGGGCATTCTGGTCTTTATGTTTCCGAACTGACGCTGGGCACCATGACCTTCGACAACGAAGGCGGCAGCTATGCCGATCTGGTGGGGGCCACAGGTCAAGAGCTGGCAACCCGTATGGTCGATCTGGCTATCGCGGCGGGCATCAATATCCTTGACACCGCCAATGTTTACAGCTCGGGCGTCTCGGAAAAGATGCTTGGCGTGGCGCTGGGGTCGCGCCGACCGGACAACCTCATCGCCACCAAGCTTTACAACAGCATGACCACCGGCCCGAACAATCTGGGCACCAGCCGACTGGCCATCATGCGAGAGGTGGAGGGCAGCCTGCAGCGGCTGGGCACCGATTACATCGACCTCTATCAGGTACACAAACCCGGCGTCACCAGCGTCATTGTCGGTGCCCGCGAGGAAGCGCAGCTGGTCGACAACCTTTGCGCGGTAGACATCAGTTTAAGCGATGCAGAGATGGCGCGGCTCAATGAGGTTAGCGCGGTTAAGCCCGAATATCCCGGCTACCTGCCGGTCTGGCGGCGCGGTGACACGCTGTTCAGCCAGCTTAACACCTGAAGCAAAGAGTTACTGCCCGGATTATTCCCGGGCGGCCCCTTCCATATATACACATCGAGGATCAGACAGATGGCTGACACGACTTTCGGACCTAAGGGCTGGACGCCCGCACGCCTCGGCAGCCTTGCCGGCAAGACCTATGTCATTACCGGTGCCAATGCGGGCGCAGGTTTTCAGGCCGCGCGCATCCTGCTGGGCAAGGGGGCAGAGGTAGTGATGTTGAACCGAAGTGTCGAGAAATCCACCGCCGCCGTGGAGGATCTAAAGCAAGAATTCGGTAACGCCGCCGCCGTGCGCTTCATTTGCATGGATTTGGCCAAGCAGGTATCTGTCCGCGAAGCCGCCGAAGAGGTACTGACGACTACGCCGCGCATCGACGCGCTGATCTGCAATGCCGCTATTGCGCAGGTGCCATCCCGCCAGCTGACCCATGATGGTTTCGAAAGCCAGCTGGGCACCAACCACTATGGCCATTTTACCCTGTGCGGCATGCTGTTCGACCGCATCGAACAATCGAGGGGCCGGATCGTGGTTGTGGCGAGCCTTGGCTACAACATGGGGCTGAAGACTATTCGCTTTGACGACATGAACTGGGACAAGGGATACGGCGCGAATACGGCCTATTCCCAAAGCAAGCTGGCGCAGATGATGTTTGCCTATGAGCTTCAGGACAAGCTGGCCGCTGCGGGGCGCACGGGTGTGAAAGTCTTCGTCTGCCACCCCGGCTCCTCCGCAACCTCGCTGATTTCGACCAGCGGTAGTCGGACCATGCGCGCCATCTGGTGGCTGTTGACCAAGACGCCGATGGTCCAGACAGCCGAGCAGGGTGCCTATCCGGAGGTCATGTGCGCGACCGAACAGGCGCTGACCGAGCAACGCGCGCTTTATGGTCCGACCGGCACCCGCGAGTTTGTCGGCCCCGTAGGGCGCGGCACGCTGAACGCCCACGCGCACGACAAGCCGGTCATGTCCCGGCTATGGAAGCGGTCCGAGGCGGACACCGGTTTCACCTGGCAGCTGTAAGTTGGGATCCGGGGCCGGGCCGCGACAATCGGGATCAACCCGGATCCATTCCTTTAATTGAAAGGTAACCCCGTGGACATCGTCAAGGCTGCTTCCGAATGGGCACGGTTCGAAATGCTCTCAGCCGTCGCATTCATTAGTTTTGGACTGACTTTTGGCTTGGCTGGTATGGGCTTCCGGCAGCTGGCCGCGACCGATCTGGCACGGGCCTTTGCGGTCCCGATGCTGGTGGCAGCTGTGCTATTGCTGGTTCTTGGCGGCGGCCTGTTCTTCCCGGCGCAAGCCCGGCTTGCCGCCGTTCCGTCCGCCTTTGGCGCAGATCCCGCGGGTTTCATCGCCGCAGAGATCATACGCGCCGACAAGGTGCTTAACGACTACCGCATCGCTGTCTTCAGGGTTTTTCCTGCGCTCATCGCGCTTTGCGCGCTGGCGGTCCCCTTCCTCGACGGGCCGTATTGGCGCGCAAGCCTGATGACCGCTATCGCATTTTTTACGGTTCTGATCCTCGTCGACAGTAACGCCAACGCCCGGCTTCAGGATTACCGGCAGCAGCTGATAATGGCAGAGGGAGCAACGTAGTCACTGGCCGTCGCATCGGCGCGGGAAATAACCGGTTTATAAACGTCAAGCCAGTTTCAGCCGCGGGATCTAGTTCCAGAATGTGATAGAGTCGCCGGCAAGGACGTGACCCTTCAGCGCGGCCATGACATCAGCCCAAACAATACTAATGTCGTCTTGATCCGGCAGATCAGTAAGCGGCGCATCAAGAGCATAGACCCAGATCGTATACTCATGGGTACCGGCACCGGATGGTGAACAGGGCGGCGTATAGCCCGTCGCGCGAACATCTTTGTCGCTGCCCTCTACCCCCAAGGACTCCGGATTGCCTCTCGCCACGCCGTCTGCACCTGCGGGAATATTCCAGACCAGCCAATAGTGGCTCGGCTCGTTTACACCCGGATAGGTGCCAACCGGATAATGTTGCATGACAATGGCATAGGCTTGTGTATCAACAGGTGCATTGTTCCATGACAGCGGCGGCGAAACGCCATCCCCACCGCTGCGCGTGCAGCGCAGATCATCAGGCAGGGCGGCACCATTAACAAATGCGGAACTGGTGACGGTGAAGTTGGCGGCCTCTGCATGGGCGGCTTCGCCGGGCTTTGGTGGCGGCGTTTGCTGCGCAGCGGCGGGCAATGCGGTCGTGCAGCATAGCAGGGCTATGACCAGTGCAGGAAACCGGGTCATTCGCGGCATAGCTCCTGTTCGAATAGCGCCCCACCGTTTGTCACGGTGCGTGTTTCGAAGTTATAGCAATTCTCGGTCCCGGACGGGGCGTATTTGATGTAATAGTCGCCGCCCTGATAACGATAGGTCATCGTCCGCGTGCCGTCGTCATCCTGCACGAATACCAGATCATCAACTCCGCCGCGTGGTGGCTGACCTGCCTCTGGCCCCTGTCCACCCTCTGCTGCACCCAATGGACGCACGCGTGGCAGGGCGTCGATGTCAGGCACTTCACCCATCAGACATTGGATGATGTAAGGCGCACCTTCGGACGTGTGGTAGCGATAGCCAAAAACATCGTCGGCTTGCCCGTTACACACATCCAGAACACCTGTGGCGATGGCGGAGCCGTCAGGATTGGTGTCTGCATAGATCGGAAAGCCATCAAAGGCCCAGCCGATGATCGCATCCGGGCCCTTGTTCGCCATCTGGTCAATCATGCAGGTGGGTGCGGCGTGATAGTGATAGTCGTCGCCGCGTCCTGCATGACCACCACAAGCATCAAGCTGGCCCGTCGCGACAGTGTCCAGATTAGCCTGATATGTCCCTAGATCCGCTTGCGACATCTCTCCGCCGGCCGTGTAGTCATAGATTGGCACGCCGTTCACCGCGACACCAAGGGCGGCATCGCGAGTATGCGGTTCTGTCCCGCTCACGGGTTCCAATGTGATGGGTGAGGCATAATTCACCGCAGGCACTGGAACTTGTTCGTTCGTGCCGATGATACCGGTCATCATCTCGTGGTCGGGATAGGTATCGCCTGCGATCAAAGCTTGATTGTCGGTGCAGGTCACCGTGACCACATCGTCAAAGCCCGCGTCACTGACCGATTTTGTGACCGCCTCGCAGTGAGTGGCGCTTTCGTGGGCATGGCCCGCGGTGGCACATAGACCGACAAGGACGGCCAAGCCCCGCTGAAGAAGATGATGACGCATGTGGGTGCTTTCGATAAGATTGGGCGCGGTGTCAGTTTTAAAACGCTGCGCCCCGGTTTTTCCGTCGTTTTTATTCTGACATGGAGCAAAGAAAGGCACGGCAGTAATTTCAGGCCTGTTAGCGATGCAACAGCAGGCGGCTGGTACGGCTTCACGTCTCGCCCCGCCAATACGTGCGCTTTGGTCGGTGAGTGGCTGATATCCGTTGGTTTAAAGGTTGGTGCCGATGGCACATGCTATAAAGCGAATGAAGGCGACCCAGATCGATAAGAAGATAGGCAATCTTTGGGCAGTTCAGCAGTTGCTGGGCCAAACCTGGATGGACAGCTCTTCGGGTACCTTGGCGTTGAACCTGAAAAAGCGCTGGCGATCGCGGAAGCTGGCGTCATTTAAGGCATGGCCGCCTTTCCATACGGCCCTAACCGGACATTTAATAATCGTGGGTCAGGCGTTCTCTGTCGTCGCAAACGGCAAATTGGGTGGGTCATGTAAATCTTGGGATCAGGATGCCTTACGGACTACGTTCTGACGCCCGAAATGATCGATCAGGAAATCCATGAACACGCGAACCTTGGCAGAGACGACGTTGCTTTTGGGGTAAATCAGCCAAAGCGCTGGTTTATTTGCCAATTCGTAGTCAGGCAAAACGCGCGTCAGGCTTCCGGTCGCAAGCTCTTTTTGCACCGCCCAGATGGAGTTTATTGAAATACCACCACCATCAAGGGTCGTGAGTTTTTGCGTCAAGCCGTCGTTCACAATCAGATAATGGGTTGCGGTTGTTGGGTCGAATTCCGCCCGCCTGCCATCTTGAGAGACGAGCGCCCGTGGCTCGGCATCCTTAAATGCAATCAATCGGTGTTGCGCCAAATCTTCGGGACCTTCGGGGGAACCATAGCGATCAAGATAGGCAGGCGAGGCACATAAAATGCGCGTATCGCCGGCCAGTTTTCGCGCGGTAAGGCTGCTATCGGCCAAAACCGCGTTACGCAGTGCCAGATCGTAGCTTCCTTCAATCAGATCAAATTCTGAATCGGAAAGGTGCAAGTCAAGACGCAGGTCTGGATACTGATCCATAAAAAGCGGCAACAGCGGCGCAATGTAGAGCTGCGCAAAAGTGCTGGGCGCGGCAAAGCGTAATGTACCGCTGATCGTTGTCCGGCCCTTCCCGAGGGCAGCGAGAGCCGCTTCCTCCAGCGCGATCATTTCGCGTGCATATGGAAGGAAATCGCGTCCCTCTAATGACAGCGATACCTTGCGGGTTGATCGATGCAACAAGTCCGCGCCGACAAGATGTTCCAGTTTTGCGATGCGCGTGCTTGCGACCGCTGGTGCCATGCCCAGCGCGCGGCCTGCGGCACTTATGTTCAAAGTCTCGCAGGCGAGGACGAATAGGCGAAGAGATTGCGTATCCATATTATATACTTTTTCAAAATACTGAATTCAAATATAGCTTATTTGTATAATTTTAGAAAGTGATAAGTCTGGTTCCAAGGCAGTCACAGGACCTTTCAATGACCAAGACAATTCTCATCACCGGCTCCACTGATGGCATCGGCCTTTTGACAGCGCAAACGCTTGCGGCAGAGGGGCACAGGGTCCTTTTGCATGGACGCAATGTGGCCAAATTGGAAGCGGCTGCGAAAACCATCAAAGGTTCTGTCGGGCAATACTTGGCGGACCTGTCGAATATGGCTGACGTTCATGCACTGGCCAGCACCATTCGCGCCGATCACGACCAGATTGATGTGGTGATCAACAACGCAGGGATCCTCAAGACTCCAAATACTGTCACCAAAGAGGGTTATGATGTTCGCTTTATGGTGAACGCCATCGCGCCTTATGTGCTAACCCGCGAACTTTTGCCGATCCTTGCAAAGGACGGTCGCATAGTGAACCTTTCATCGGCCGCCCAAGCGCGCGTCGATCTGGATGCCTTTCGCGGACGCGGACGGTTAAGCGATATGGACGCCTATGCGCAAAGCAAGCTGGCGCTGACCATTTGGTCGCGTGAAATGGCAAAGTTACTGCCTGAAGGGCCTGTAATAATCGCGGTCAACCCCGGCTCTTTATTGGCATCCAAAATGGTCAAAGAGGGCTTCGGCCTAGCGGGCAACGATCTGAGCATCGGGGCTAATATCCTGCGTGAAGCGGCGCTGGGCACAGGTTTTGCCGAAGCCAGCGGAAGATATTTTGACAACGATAGCCGGCAGTTCGCCCAGCCCCATGCGGCCGCGCTTGATGCCGCCCACAGCGCAGAGGTGATGCGAGGCCTTGATGAGGCCGCCGTCATACTTGGCTAAATCCATACGAAAACACCCTCATTCAGGCCGATGCACTGCATGGCCACATCAGGAAAATACGAAATGCAACTCACCCCATCTTCGGTGACGTTGAACTTGAACCTGAACCTGCCAGGCGAGGAGTTTTCCGGCCCCGGCGTAAGGTTCTTTGACCGCAAAACCCGTCAGGTGCCTTCGCTCGAAGCACCCTACAGTAATATTGATGCCATTGAGCGATGGACTGTTCCGACAGCCCCCAAGGACGGCTTTGCCGCGTTCTGAAACACGACCACGCCCCCCTTACATAAACTTCTCAAAACTTATCCAAGGATACTTCCAATGAAAGCGTCAACCATCGCGTCCTACGGCGAAACCGCAAAATTCGAAATTGCGGAACTTCCTAAACCTGCCGCGACCGCTGGCCACGTGGTTGTGCGTATCGCTGCAAGCAGCGTGAACACTGTCGACACCATGATCCGGTCAATGGGTGCCGATCTGCCCCTCTCGCCTGCGCTTCCCGCTGTGTTGGGGATGGATTTCGCAGGCGTCGTAGAAGAGATTGGCGAAGGCGTCACCGCCTTTGCCGTTGGTGATGAAGTCTACGGCTGCGCGGGTGGTTTGGCCAACCTTCAGGGGGCGCTTGCGGAATTCATGTTGGCTGACGCGCAACTGATCGCCCATAAACCCAAATCAATCTCGATGCGAGAGGCCGCAGCCATGCCCTTGGTTGGCATCACGGCCTATGAGGGGCTGGAGCGCGCTGGTATCAGCGCAGGCCAAAAAGTTCTGGTGCAAGGTGGTGCAGGCGGTGTTGGCCATCTGGCAGTGCAGCTGGCGAAACATTTTGGCGCAGAGGTCTATGGCACGGGTACAGGCGACGCGCAGCTGGCAGTCATTCATGGCTATGGCGCGACCGCAATCGACTTTGCCACAACGAAAATTTCCGATTATGTGGCGCAGTACACCGGTGGTGCCGGCTTCGACATCATTTTTGACACCGTAGGCGGTGCCAATATGACTAATTCCTTTGAGGCAGCGGCGCTCAACGCCAATATCGCGTCCACTGTTGGCCTGCTGGAAATCGATTTGTCGCCGGCACATTTCAAGGGCTTATCCTTGCACATCATCTTTATGCTTCTGCCAATGCTCAGTGGACAAGGCCGCGCTAAGCACGGTGAAATTTTGGCAAAGCTCGCCGAGGTTGTAGACGCCGGCGCAATGAAACCGCTGCTTGACGATACAGCATTTGATCTTGATCGTGTCGAAGATGCCTATGATCGCCTGACAAGCGGCAAAGCGATCGGCAAGGTCGTCATCGACGTCTGAACATAACCGGATGTTTCAATAGGTGGCTGCCAAACCAAGACTGCGGTGGCAGCCACCTGAGCCGTTATGAGGTTTCCCAGCCATACCCAGAAAGGGCGCTGTGCGGCACCAACCTACGGCAATTTTGCTTCAAAAAACCTGCTTTTCGTTCAGCATGCAACGAAGGGCCTGTTTCCGCACCTTGATGCCGCATTTACCAAATCCGTCACCTCCGGTCCGTTGCGTGCATAGGGCCCTTCAATGGGATGCTGCGTCGGCTTGCAGGCGGACGCACTAATCTAGGATCGCTTTATCTAATTAAGGCTATCGCGACACGACAGACGGCAATTTGTAGGTGCTTGTCGTTCAATTCTTGCGCTGCATAAGCGTGGCTTGTTAGCGGACCTTTGCTAAAATTGTTCCTATTTTAGGCCTGTCCACGCCTAAAACATTACGGGATGCTGGCCACCGTTGCCATTGGTTCACTGTGCTTTGATTGAGTTCGCGCAACGCTGAAACAACGAGGTGCCGAATGACGCAAATTTACACAACTTCCGAAGGATCCACGACTCACGGTGCGATCCGGAGGGGATTTGAAAACCACAGTAGCGACCTTGCTTACAGCCGATCGCTTCAAGAGGCCGATTGGGATTTCGAATTCGGCTCGAACACCGCAAAGAACGCTGCAATCAGCGATGAAGAAGCAATGTCGGGCAGTCAGTCGCTGAAGGTCACTTATAGCAGCGACGATAACGCCGCCGCAGCATCGTCGTGGAAAATACCGGCCGAAGGGGAATACTATCTGTCATACTGGGTAAAGTTTGCAGATGATTTCGACTTTGACGGTGATGACCATAGCGGCGGCAAGCTTCCTGGCCTTGCGTCGGACGGCCTCGCCAGTGGCGGCGACGATGTTGACGGTTCAAACGGGTTTACGGCACGCTATATGTGGCGCGAAGACGGCGAGGCAGAGCTTTATCTTTATCATATGGATAAACCGGGTGCTTACGGCGAAAGCTTCAAGTTTTTTGATGAGCAGGGCGACCCAATCAAGTTTGAACAGGGTACATGGCACAATCTTGTACAGCGGGTGCAAATTAACTCCGGTAACAGGGCGAACGGTGAAGTAGAGGTGTGGTTCGACGGCGAGCAAGTTCTGGATCTTGATGGTCTGCAATTTGTTGATGACGGATCGCAGATTGATCGGTTTTACTTCAGTTCGTTTTTCGGCGGCAATACAGACGGCTGGCTGCCGGATCACGATGTTTCTGCCTACTTCGACGATATCGTTATATCGACCGATGCCGCAGATGTGGGTCTGGGCGCAGCTCAGTCCGCCGGACAAACTGGAACAGATGCCCAACAGCAAAAACCAGCCGAAGAAGTTGTGGTGCCACCGGTAGAGGCGACGCCTGCTTTAGACACAGACGCCTCGTTTGAATTCAATTTCGTTATGGACAAAAACTGGGGTTCAGGTGCCATTCTGGAACTTCAGGTTACGAATACGGGCAATACCGATGTGACAAACTGGCGGGCTTCTTTCGATCTTGGAAACCTAGAAATCGAAAGCATTTGGCGCGCTGAAGTCAGTGTCGCTGAAGATGGGCGCTTTATCGTCGACGGTATTCAATCGGGCGATGATATCGATGCCGGAGAAACTGTCAGAATCGGCATGAAGGTCAGCGATGGTAATTTGGACATGCAGGCATTGAACCAAATTGCGGACTTCGATCTGTTGCTTTAGTCCACCGCTATTTCGTTGCTCCCTTGGTTACTTAGCCACTGCTATTAGGCACAATTTAAAGCTGCGGTTTGCCGGCGCGATTGTCGATGTACGACACCTTCGGTGTTGGCTCCCTTAGGGGCAACAATATTCGCTTCTTCAAAGGCAACTACTGCCATAGGGCTACGTCCTGCTACGGCCAAAAGGCTAAGTGCTGCGCCGTGCCGTATTGGGTATTGCTTGATTAATACCTCTTCGATCTGGTCGGCAATGCGGGCAAGCGGCAAGAGATTGTCGCTGTGTCCGTCCTCCAAATTTTGATCGGCTTCCTTGCCAAGCAGTTCGTGTAGATGCACTGCAAATGCGTTTAAGGTACTACTTCTTTGTGAGTTGGTAAAACTGGCCAAAGCATAAAGCCAAGCTTTTCATTATGTTTACGCGAAAGCCCGCTAGTCAGATAAATCAAGGGACAGCCCGCGGGTCGCGGTCAGTGCCCAATAGTTCATATTTTTGAATGAAGTGGTTTGGTGGAGCCTAGGGGGATCGAACCCCTGACCTCTTGCATGCCATGCAAGCGCTCTCCCAGCTGAGCTAAGGCCCCAAACCGTGTGACGCGAAGTGCGTCGTCTGTGTGCCGCTGTCTATGCAGCCATCGGGGCGAGATCAAGTGGGAAATCGCGCCCCGACTATAAGTTTTTTCAGTCGTCGTCGCCTTTGCCAACATCAGCGATTTCGTCAAGGCTGACGGTATCATCGTCGTCGTCTTCCAGGACATCATCGCCCAGATCGACATCCTCGTCGTCATCATCGTCGTCGTCCAGGACCAGATCGTCCTCTTCATCCGAAACCTGCATTTTCTTGGTCTGCGCGTCTTCGGAATCGGCAACCATCGTGCGGGTCTTGCCAGTGTCGGTATTTACGACACTGCCCGTGTAGGGGCTGATCACGGGTGACTTGTTCAGGTCATAGAAACGCTTGCCCGTTTCAGGACATAGGCGCTTTGTGCCCCATTCTTCTTTTGGCATGGGTTTCCCCCTTTGAATGTCGGTGCTGCCCTTGCGGCGGCCTGTTTTCCACTGCCATAAGGCAGCCACAGTGTCAAAGACCTTTGGCGCAGGCGGAACAAAGGATCCATATGGGCCGCGATCTGATTATTGGCAACCCCCCGATTACGGTGGATCTGCGGCGGTCGGCTGGAGCACGCAGATTGAGCCTGCGCGTGTCGCGGCTGGATGGCAAAGTCACCCTGACGATGCCGCCCCGCGCGCCGGAACGCGAGGCGCTTGCTTTCCTGACCGAACGTGAAAGTTGGCTGCGTGGACATCTGGCGGATGTCACTCCGCCTGTTTCGGTCATTACTGCGGGAGAGGTGCTGTTTCGCGGTGCGAACCTGCCGATCGTGACGTCAACGGTGCGACGTGCGCGTATCCGTGATGGTCGAATGGAATTACCCGAAGGGGCCAGTGCGCGTGCCGTAATGGCGGTGCTGAAGGCGCAGGCACGTGATGCGCTTGCAGCGGCCTCAGATCGTTATGCGGCACAGATTGGCCGATCTTATTCGCGATTAACCTTGCGCGATACGCGGTCCCGCTGGGGATCGTGTTCGTCGGCAGGGGCGTTGATGTATTCCTGGCGGCTGATCATGGCCCCGCCAGAGGTGCTGGATTATGTGGCTGCGCATGAAGTTGCCCATCTTGATCAGATGAATCACTCGGCGGCGTTTTGGGCTGTCGTTGGGCGCCTTATGTCCGACTACGCAGCGCGACGAGAGTGGCTTCGCGAAAACGGCGAGGTGCTTCATCGTTTGCGTTTCGACGATTGACGCCGCTACACACCTGATCCCATGATCGCGCCATGATACAGCCTCGCCCCATCACGCCCACAGGGGCCGCCCACGACCGCGTGTTTCGGGCCTTGCGCACCCGTATCCTGCATGGGCAGATCGCACCGGGCACCGTGCTGACCCTGCGCGGTATTGCCAAGGAATACGACGTGTCTATGACACCGGCACGTGAAGCTGTCCGCCGCCTTGCATCGGAAGGGGCGCTGTCATTGTCGGCAACAGGCCGGGTCAGCACGCCGCTTCTGTCCAACGAACGAATCGAGGAGCTTGCGACCTTGCGCGCCTTGCTGGAGCCTGAGCTTGCGTCGCGGGCGCTGCCACGGGCCCATTTTGCTTTGATTGAGCGGTTGGAGGCAATTAATCACGGTGTCAGCCAAATGGTGACGCGCCATGATGCCAGCGGTTATATCCGCATGAACCTTGAATTTCACCGAACACTTTACCTTCGGGCGCAGGCACCGGCCATTCTGGCGATGACGGAAACTGTATGGCTGCAACTGGGGCCAACAATGTGCGCGCTATATGGTAAACTGAACCGGACCGACCCACCAACGCATCATCGCCTGATCGTGGCGGCGTTGAAGGCCGGTGACGAACCGGGGTTGCGTTTAGCGGTGCGGGGGGATGTCACCAAAGGTTTGCGGCTTTTGAAAACCTAGCGAGCTGATCCGGCTGTAGAGGGGGCTGTCTGCCCCCCGGCGCTGCGCGCCGTCCCCCGAGGATATTGCTAAAACAGAGAGCGCGGGTGTTTACCCTGCCTTAACCACATACCTTTAACCTGACAAAGCGGGACAGGCAGGGATGCCGATGGCCGTAAACAAAGAAGCCCCCGGAGGTTATCCGGGGGCTTATCGCGGCAATTACGCGTGGATTGCACCGTCGCCGCAGGCCAAGGCTGCCTCGCGTACAGCTTCCGAATAGGTTGGGTGGGCGTGGCATGTGCGGGCAAGATCCTCTGCGGCTGCACCGAATTCCATGGCGACGCAAATTTCATGGATCAGATCGCCGGCCATGGGGCCGATGATGTGAGCCCCAAGAATGCGGTCGGTTTCCTTGTCAGCGAGGATTTTGACAAAACCGTCCCCCATAAAGTTGGCTTTTGCCCGTGCATTGCCAAGGAAAGGAAACTTGCCAACCTTATAGGCACGGCCGGCTTTTTTCAAAGTCTCTTCTGTTTCACCAACAGAGGCGACCTCCGGGTGGGTGTAGATAACGCCGGGTATAACGCCGTAGTTCACATGGCCATGCTGCCCAGCAAGGATTTCGGCAATCGCCATTCCTTCGTCTTCGGCTTTATGCGCCAGCATCGGGCCGGTGATCGCGTCACCGATGGCATAGATGCCGGGGGTGCTTGTCTGGTAGCGGGCGTCGACGTCGATCTGGCCGCGTTCTGTCATTTTTACACCGAGGGCGTCGAGGCCGAGGCCGTCAACAAACGGTCGACGGCCCGTTGCCAGCAGCACGGTGTCAGCAGTAATCTCTGCCTCGGACTCATCCTTGCGCATTTTATAGCTGACAGTCGCCTTGTTGTTCTTGATGTTCACGCCTTGGACAGCGGCACCAAGTACAAACTTCAGACCTTGTTTTGTCAGCATCTTCTGAAATTGGCGGGCAATTTCCGCGTCCTGACCGGGGGTGATAGCGTCCAGATATTCGACGACGGTCACTTCGGAACCAAGGCGGGCATAGACGGAGCCCAGTTCCAGACCAATCACGCCAGCGCCGATCACGACCAACGACTTGGGGATCTTGTTCAGCTTTAGCGCGCCGGTCGAGGTGACGACGGTTTCTTCGTCCACCTCGACGCCGTTCAGCGGCGATGGTTCGGACCCGGTGGCAATGATGATATGCTTGGCATCATGGATGTCATCACCGACCTTGACCTTGCCGGCGGCCGGAATCGAACCCCAGCCTTTGATCCAATCAACCTTGTTTTTCTTGAACAGGAACTCGATGCCGCCGGTATTCTGGCTAACGGTCTTGTCCTTATAGGCCTGCATTTGCGGCCAATCGACCGATGGCGTTTTGCCCTTCAGGCCCATTTCGGCAAAGTTATGCTCGGCTTCGTGCAGCATTTCGGTTGCGTGCAGCAGCGCCTTTGATGGAATGCAACCCACGTTCAGGCAGGTGCCGCCCAGCGTGTCGCGCCCTTCGACGCATGCGGTTTTCAGTCCAAGCTGCGCACAGCGAATGGCCGAGACATAGCCGCCGGGGCCGGAACCGATGATGATGACGTCATAGCTGGCCATTGGGGCCTCCGTTTAGAAAAGGGCAGAGATTAACATAAGCATGGTCGCCAGAAAGCCAAACATCCAAATGATTGACCGCCAAGGCGTCAGGCCGAAATAATAGGCAGGTATATAGGCGATGCGCGCTGCAAGGAATGTCCACGCGCAGGCCGCAGACAGTCCGGTCGCCTTATCGCCAAGGGTCACAACGACCACCGCGAGTGTGAACATGATCAAGGCTTCGAAATGATTGTTCATCGCCCTGAACAGCCGACCAGTGCGCGGGCTGACCTGTTCCACAATCGGCTTGCCGAGGCGATCGGGATCGCGTGGACCCATAGTCTTCCCAGCGGGGAGTTCCATGTTCGCACGCACCGATACCAGCGCAAATTGCAGGCCTTGCAATAGGCCGGCAAGGGTGAGGACAGTCAGTTCGGGTGTCATGGCGGCCTTTGGTTTGGTGGATGCCGGGCAAGTCATGCCTGCCCGGCAGTTTTGTTCACAAGTCCATCAGCAGACGGCGGGGATCGTCCAATGCTTCTTTGACGCGGACAAGGAACGTCACCGCGCCTTTGCCGTCAACGATGCGGTGGTCATAAGACAGCGCCAGATACATCATGGGGCGAATAACGACCTGACCGTTGATCGCCATGGGGCGATCCTGGATCTTGTGCATGCCCAGAATACCGGACTGCGGGGGGTTCAAAATCGGCGAGGACATCAGCGAGCCATAAACGCCGCCGTTGGAAATGGTGAAAGTGCCACCCTGCATGTCGGCCATGGACAGTTTACCGTCGCGGGCCTTGCCGCCCATTTCGGCAATCGCCTTTTCAATGGCGGCAAAGGACATCTGGTCGGCGTCCTTGAGCACGGGTACGACAAGGCCGGTGGGTGTGCCGGCGGCGATGCCCATGTTGACATAGTTCTTGTAAACAACGTCGGTGCCGTCGATTTCGGCGTTCACTTCCGGCACTTCGTTCAGCGCGTGGATGCAGGCCTTGGTAAAGAACGACATAAAGCCAAGCTTTACGCCATGCTTCTTCAGGAACAGGTCTTTGTATTCGTTCCGCAGGTCCATAACGGCGGTCATATCGACCTCGTTATAGGTGGTCAGCATGGCGGCAGTGTTCTGGCTGTCCTTCAGCCGCTTAGCGATGGTCTGGCGCAGGCGTGTCATCTTGACCCGCTCTTCGCGGTCAGCCTGATCGGCAGAGGTTGCCGCACGCGGCGCCGCTGCAGGAGCGGCGGCCTTGGGCTGCGCCAGGGCTTTCAGCACGTCCTCTTTCATCACGCGGCCATCTTTGCCGGTTGCCGTCACGGCGTCGCGGTCAATGCCTTTTTCAGCCATCAGTTTTTGGGCAGATGGGGCGTCTTCGGGATCGCGCGGTTTGGTTTCCTCAGGGCCGGCATTCACCGTACCAGTGCCACCCGTTGCAGGGGTGTCGACCGGCTTCTCGGCCGGCGCAGCATCGCTGTTTGCCTTGGGGGCGGAGGCTTCGGCGCTGTCGGTGCTGCCTTCGCTGATTTGCGCCAACAAAGCATCGACGCCAACGGTTTCGCCTTCGGCGGCGACAATTTCGGACAGGGTGCCGGCGACGGGGCTGGGCACCTCGACGGTGACCTTGTCGGTTTCCAGCTCGCATAGCATTTCGTCGACTTCCACGCTGTCGCCCGGTTTTTTGAACCAGGTGGCGACGGTGGCTTCGGTTACGGATTCGCCCAGGGTTGGGACACGGACTTCGGTGCTCATTTCGTCATTCCTTCGATGTTCAGGGCCTCGGCGACAAGGGCCGCTTGCTGGGCTTTGTGCTGGCTGGCCAGACCTGTCGCTGGCGACGCAGAGGCCGCCCGACCGGCATAGACGGGCCGTGTATGTTTTGCCTTGATCCGGGTCAGGCACCATTCAAGGTTGGGTTCCATAAAGGACCATGCACCTTGATTCTTGGGCTCTTCCTGGCACCAGACCATTTCTGCGTTTTTAAACCGTTCCAGCTCTGCCACGGCGGATTGCGCCGGGAAGGGATAGAACTGTTCAAACCGCAGGATATAGGTGTCGGTAATGCCGCGGGCGTCCCGTTCCTCCAGAAGGTCGTAGTAGACCTTGCCGGAACACATCACGACGCGCTTGATCTTGTCGTCCGCCACCAGCTTAGTGTCGGAATGACCCTTTTGCGCATCATCCCAAAGTACGCGGTGGAAGGACGAACCGGTCGTGAAATCGGCCGCATCGGACACCGCCATTTTGTGGCGCAGCAGTGATTTCGGCGTCATCAGAATAAGTGGCTTGCGATAGCTGCGGTGCAGCTGGCGGCGCAGGATGTGGAAATAGTTCGCCGGCGTCGTGCAGTTGGCGACAATCCAGTTGTCGTTGCCGCACATCGTCAGGAAACGTTCCAATCGCGCGCTGGAATGTTCCGGGCCCTGACCCTCATAGCCATGCGGCAGCAGGCATACGAGGCCCGACATCCGCAGCCACTTGGCTTCGCCAGAGCTGATGAACTGATCGAACATGATCTGCGCGCCGTTTGCAAAATCACCGAACTGCGCTTCCCACAGGGTCAGGGCGTTGGGTTCGGCCAGCGAATAGCCGTATTCAAAGCCCAGAACCGCGTATTCCGACAGCATCGAATCGATGACTTCGTAATGCGCCTGACCTTCACGGATGTGGTTGAGGGGATAATAACGCTCTTCGGTGTTCTGATTGATCAACGCAGAGTGCCGTTGGCTAAACGTGCCGCGCGTGCTGTCCTGGCCCGCAAGGCGGACCGGATAGCCTTCTAAGGCAAGCGAGCCAAAGGCCAGGGCTTCGCCGGTGGCCCAGTCGAACCCTTCACCGTTTTCGAACATCTGCTTTTTCGCGTCCAGCAGACGGTCGATTGTCCGGTGTGTGGCGAAATCATCCGGCATCGTCGTCAGCGCCTTGCCGATATCGGCCATTGTTTCTGTGCTGATGGCAGTTTCGCCGCGCTGGTAGTTTTCCTTGTGCCGGTCAAGGTGCGACCAGCGGCCGTCAAGCCAGTCAGCCTTGTTAGGCTTGTAGGTCTTGCCGGCTTCAAACTCTGCATTCAGCATCGACTGGAAAGAGGCCTTCATGTCCTCGATCTCGCCCTCGGGGATTAGCCCGTCATTTACCAGACGGTCTGTATATAGCGTCAGCGTCGTCTTTTGCTTTTTGATCTTTGTGTACATGACCGGGTTGGTGAACATCGGCTCGTCGCCTTCGTTGTGACCAAAGCGGCGGTAGCAGATGATATCCAGCACCACATCCTTGTGGAATTTCTGGCGGAATTCCGTGGCAACGCGGGCGGCGTGAACCACAGCCTCTGGATCGTCACCGTTAACATGAAAGATCGGCGCTTCGACCATCAGCGCAATATCGGTGGGGTAGGGGCTGGACCGGCTGAAGTGTGGCGCTGTGGTAAAGCCGATCTGGTTGTTCACAACGATATGCATCGTACCGCCGGTGCGGTGGCCGCGAATGCCGGACAGCTGAAAACCTTCGGCAACAACGCCCTGACCTGCAAAGGCCGCATCCCCGTGCAACAGGATCGCCATCACCTTTGTGCGGTCGGTGTCGTTCTTCTGATCCTGCTTGGCGCGGACCTTGCCCAGCACAACGGGGTTAACCGCCTCTAGGTGGGACGGGTTGGCCGTCAGCGACAAGTGAACCGTGTTACCATCAAATTCACGGTCAGAGGATGCGCCAAGGTGATATTTTACGTCGCCCGATCCTTCGACGTCTTCAGGCTTGAAGCTGCCGCCCTGAAATTCATTGAAAATCGCGCGGTAAGGTTTTTGCATGACATTGGCGAGCACGGACAGACGGCCGCGGTGGGGCATGCCGATGACGATCTCTTCCATCCCCAGCTGGCCGCCGCGTTTGATGATCTGCTCCATCGCGGGAATCAGGCTTTCGCCACCGTCCAGACCAAAACGCTTTGTGCCCATGTATTTGACATGAAGAAACTTTTCAAAGCCCTCGGCCTCGACCAGCTTATTCAGGATTGCCTTGCGGCCATTTTGGGTAAAGCTGATTTCCTTGCCGTATCCTTCGATACGCTCTTTCAGCCATGCCGCTTCATCGGGGTTGGAAATGTGCATGTACTGCAGCGCAAAAGTACCGCAGTAGGTCCGCTTCACGATGGCCATAATTTCGGCCATGGTGGCGACCTCTAGACCCAGCACATTGTCGATAAAGATGGGGCGATCCATATCAGCCTTGGTAAAGCCGTAGCTGGCCGGGTCCAGTTCCGGATGGGCCGTAACTTCACGCATGCCCAGCGGATCAAGGTCTGCGATCAGGTGGCCACGAATGCGGTAGGCGCGGATGATCATCAACGCACGAATGCTGTCCAGAACGGCAGCCCGAACCTGCGCTTCGGTCAGGCTTACGCCTTTTTCCTCGGCTTTGGCCGCAATCTTTTTGCCTGCCGCTGCCGGTTCCTGCGCCCACTGCCCGTCAAGCGCCTGCGTCAGCTCGTCGCTTGGCACGGGGGGCCAATCCATACGTCCCCAGCTTGGCCCTGCGGCCTCGGCCTTGGCATCGGCGGGCGTATCACCCAAAGCGGCAAAGAAATCCCGCCAGCTTTCATCAACCGTCTGCGGGTTATCCGCATAACGTGCGTAAAGCTGCTCGACGTATTCGGCGTTATGCCCCTGCAGGAAACTGGAGGCATGAAGCACGTCGTTCGGGGATTGGTCGTTCATCTGGACACCTGTGGGGTAGGACGGGCCACATGCCCGTCGCACGAGGAAGGTGGTGGGCCCTGCGGCCCACCATGATGGTTTACTTCTTGTCGATGGCGGCCAGAACGGCCTCGCCCAGCGTTGCGGGGCTGTCGGCCACGATGATGCCAGCAGCTTTCATCGCCTCGATCTTGCTTTCCGCGTCACCCTTGCCGCCAGCCACGATCGCGCCGGCATGACCCATGCGGCGGCCCGGAGGTGCGGTGCGGCCAGCGATAAAGCCAGCGGTCGGCTTCCAACGGCCCGCCTTGCGCTCGTCTGCTAGGAACTGCGCGGCTTCCTCTTCGGCAGAGCCGCCGATTTCACCGATCATGATGATCGACTGTGTCTCTGGATCGGCCAAGAACATTTCGAGGATGTCGATGTGTTCGCTGCCTTTGATGGGGTCGCCGCCGATACCGACAGCCGTAGACTGGCCCAGACCCGAATCGGTCGTCTGCTTAACGGCCTCGTAGGTCAGCGTGCCAGAGCGGGACACAACACCGACGCTGCCGCGCTTGTGGATGTGGCCAGGCATAATGCCGATCTTGCAGGCGTCGGGGGTGATGACGCCGGGGCAGTTCGGGCCGATCAGGCGGGATTTGGACCCTTCCAGCGCGCGCTTGACTTTCATCATGTCCAGCACGGGAATGCCTTCGGTGATACAGATGATCAACTCCATCTCTGCGTCGATCGCTTCGAGGATCGAATCAGCTGCGAAGGGGGGCGGGACGTAGATGACCGATGCATTTGCTTCAGTGCGGGCTTTCGCTTCGTGGACCGAATCAAAGACCGGCAGGTCAAGGTGCGACTGGCCGCCTTTGCCGGGGGTTACGCCGCCGACCATCTTGGTGCCGTATGCAATCGCTTGCTCGGAGTGGAATGTGCCCTGCGAGCCAGTGAAGCCCTGACAGATGACACGGGTGTTTTCGTTGACGAGAATGGCCATAAGTGGTCCTAACGTTCTGTAATTTCGTTGTGGAGCGATGCGTCGGTGCTGGCCCTGCAAAAACAATGGGTGCCGTCGTCCTCCGACGCAGCGCGCTTATTGGTACATGACGAGCGCTTCGCCCCCTGAGGTGTCATAGGCAAATGTGAAAGACTTACCGTTGATCGTCGAGGCGACGGTCGTGCCTTCTTTGACATTGCGGGCACCAACCAAACCAAAAAAGGCGGATCGCAGTGCTGCTGGATCGGCGGCATCGCTGGTCGTAACCGCACATTCAAAACGACGGTTGGTCATATAGTTGACCTGCACTGTCTGGTCGGCACCGGCGTTCAGCAAGGCAAAGCCGCCGTTGTCGTCGGCCATAGGCTGAAAACCGAGCGCCGTTGCCGTGCTCCGCGTGGCTTGCACATCGCCTAGGTTGTTAAGGCAAACCGTGCGAAAAGTTGCCACAACATCTCCAGTCTCGGCGACAGACGTGGGCGCCGCCATCGCAGAGACGTCGGAAATGACGACCACGTCCTGCTGCGTCGCTGGCACGCTTTGCGCGGCAGCGGGCGTGACCGTATCGGCCCCGCCCGACGGGCTTTGCAACTGCGGCCCGGACCTGACGGTCGTTGCATCACTGCAAGCCGCCATCAGGCCGAAGGTCGCAAGCAGGGCGACGGAGCGGATCACCCCTTCACCGCCTTCACGATCTTCTGTGCGCCGTCTTTCAGGTCGTCGGCAGCAATCACGTCAAGGCCGGAATTGCGGATGATCTCTTTTCCTTTTTCCACGTTCGTGCCTTCAAGGCGCACAACCAGCGGAACCTGCAAGCCGACCTCTTTCACTGCGGCGATCACACCTTCGGCGATCACGTCGCAGCGCATGATGCCGCCAAAGATGTTAACCAAAATGCCTTTGACGTTGGGATCAGAGGTGATGATCTTGAACGCTTCCGTGACCTTTTCCTTGGTTGCGCCGCCGCCCACGTCAAGGAAGTTGGCAGGCTCTGCGCCGTACAGCTTGATAATGTCCATCGTTGCCATAGCCAGACCCGCACCGTTGACCATGCAGCCAATTTCGCCGTCCAGCGCGATGTAGTTCAGGTCGTACTTGGACGCGGCCAGTTCCTTGGGGTCTTCTTCCGTCTCGTCACGTAGGGATGCGATGTCGGGGTGGCGGTACATGGCGTTACCGTCAAAGCTGATCTTGGCATCAAGCACCTTCAGATCGCCCTTGTCGGTCACGATCAGCGGGTTGATTTCCAGCATTTCCATGTCTTTTTCGGTAAAGGCTTTGTAAAGCTGGCCCATCAGGGTCACACACTGCTTTACCTGCGTGCCGGTCAGACCCAGCGTAAAGGCGACGCGGCGGCCATGAAATGCCTGGTAGCCGGATGCCGGGTCAACGCTGAACGACAGAATCTTTTCCGGTGTGCTGGCCGCGACTTCTTCGATGTCCATGCCGCCCTCGGTCGAGCAGACAAAGCTGATACGGCTTGTCTGACGGTCGACCAGTAGCGCCAGATACAATTCGGTTTCGATGCCAGAGCCGTCTTCGATGTAGATGCGGTTCACGACCTTGCCGACAGGGCCGGTCTGATGCGTGACCAACGTACGGCCCAGCATCTTTTTGGCTTCCTGTGCGGCTTCTTCAACGGATTTAGCAAGGCGGACACCGCCCTTTTCGCCGGCGTCAGCTTCGACAAAGTGTCCTTTGCCGCGACCGCCTGCATGGATCTGGGCCTTAACCACCCACAGCGGGCCATCAAGTTCGCCAGCCGCGGTTTTCGCGTCTTCAGCTTTCGTGACCGGGCGGCCGTCACTGACCGGGGCCCCGTAGGTCCGCAAAAGTGCCTTGGCCTGGTATTCGTGAATGTTCATGTCGCGTCCCTTGTCCGATTGGGTTTGTAGCCTTGAACCATATCTGCGTTTAACAAAAAACTACTGGTCGCAGTTCCTGACAATAAATCCGACATTTGTGATCACAGTTGCGAAACGTGTGATCACAAAGCAGATTTTCTCCGCAGGCGTGGGGTTATCTGTTAACGGTTTGCGCTTTATGCTTCGCGGCCGACACCATGAACCGTTTCATTTGGGCCGCAATACGCGCAGCGGCGTCCAAATCCTGCGCAGGCTTCCGCCTTGGTCGGTCGCGGAAAACGAAAAAAGCCGCGCTGCAAATGATGCAGCGCGGCTTGATCGTCGCAGATATGATGTCAGGTCTTAAGCGAGGGTCGAGTCGATTTCCTTGCAAGCAGCGACCAGGCCTTTAACGGCATCGACGGACTTGTCGAACATGGCCTGCTCGGTCTTGTCCATCTTGATTTCGACCACACGCTCAATCCCGCCGGCACCAATAATCGTGGGCACGCCGACATAGAAACCATCCAGACCGTAAGCCCCATCGACATGTGCAGCGCAGGGCAGCAGACGCTTTTGGTCTTTCAGGAATGCCTCGGCCATCTCGATGGCAGAGGTTGCCGGGGCGTAGAAGGCAGAGCCGGTTTTCAGCAGGCCGACAATCTCTGCGCCGCCGTCACGGGTACGCTGCACGATGGCGTCCAGCTTGTCCTGCGTGGTCCAGCCCATGTCGACCAGATCGGGCAGAGGAATGCCGCCAACAGTGGAATAGCGGGTCAGTGGGACCATCGTATCGCCGTGGCCGCCCAGCACAAAGGCAGTCACATCGCGCATGGAGACGTTGAATTCCTCGGCCAGAAAGTGGCGAAAGCGGGCGGAGTCCAGCACGCCAGCCATACCGCAAACCATCTTGTGCGGCAGGCCGGAAAATTCACGCAGCGCCCAGACCATCGCGTCCAGCGGGTTGGTGATGCAGATGACGAAAGCATTCGGCGCATGGGCTGCAATGCCTTCGCCGACGGATTTCATGACCTTCAGGTTGATGCCCAGCAGATCATCACGCGACATGCCCGGCTTGCGCGGCACGCCAGCGGTCACGATGCAGACGTCAGCACCGGCGATATCGGCGTAATCGTTCGTACCTTTGAAAGAGCCGTCAAACTTGGCCGAGGGGCCCGATTCGGCGATATCCAGCGCCTTGCCCTGCGGCGTGCCTTCGGAAATGTCGAACAGGACGACGTCGCCCAGTTCTTTTACAGCTGCGAGGTGGGCAAGCGTACCACCGATTTGTCCGGCGCCGATCAGTGCAATCTTGGGTCTGGCCATAGGAAGGCTCCTGCTATTATGCGGGTTGAACTTGGCGAGTTGGTTATTCCTTTGACATAAGGGGTGCAAGGGGACAGCCGATGACTGGGTTTTTCGGCCCTTGGTCGCCGGCGGTGTTTCGCCCCGGGAACACTACGTTTCATAAGGTTTGTTGATGATCACCTTTGATCTGCTTTTTTTCGCAATCGCCATTCCGGCTGTGTTGTTTGCTGCCATTTCCAAGTCCGGCTTCGGGTCCGGGGCGGCTTTCGCGGCCTCTGCGATCTTGGCACTTGTTGTGCCGCCGGGGCCTGCGCTGGGAATCATGCTGCCCCTGCTGATGCTGATCGACGCCGCATCTCTGCGTCCCTATTGGCGCAAGTGGGATGCCCCATCCGCCTGTCATATTTTGATCGGTTCCTTGCCGGGCGTCGTGCTTGGCGCGCTGATTTACGCGGCCGTAAATGCAGATTCATTTCGCCTGTTGATCGGTGCAATCTGCATCGCATTCGTCTTTTGGCAGCTTGGCCGGTCGCGCGGCCTTATCCGGGTTGGTAATTTCCCATTTTCGCGCCATTGGGCGTGGATTACCGGATTGACAGCAGGGTTTACCAGCTTTGTCAGCCACGCCGGAGGACCGCCGGTCGCGGTGTTCCTGCTGGGGCAAAACATGCAAAAAACGACCTATCAAGCCACGACGGTCATCGTCTTTTGGGCCATCAACCTGATGAAGTTTGTGCCCTACCTTTTTCTAGGCATATTCAACGCGCAGACGGCACTTGCGGACCTGTTCCTTGCGCCTTTTGCCATTGCCGGAACCTTTTTAGGTGTGCGGGCCCATCATTATGTGTCTGACCGCGTTTTCTTTGGTCTGACCTATGTCCTGCTTCTTGCGACGGGCACCCGTTTGCTGTGGCAGGCCCTTTCATAGCGGCACCATAAACGAAAAGGCCGCCCACAAGGGGGCGGCCTGAACGCATATCCGAAGTGTATTAGTTCATCGGTGCTTCATACTCGGGCAGCTCTTCCAGCTGCTCTTGTGTCATCGACACATAGGCGCGCATGTCGTCACCTTCGTTCTGCTTCATCAGCTGAACGTCGTCATAGGCGATCGAAACGGGCTTTTGACCCAGACCCAGAAAACCGCCTACGTCTACGATGACATCGGTCACGGTGCCATCTTCGGCGATGACCAGATCACCGATTGCGCCGACTTCTTCCTCGTTCGGACCGTAGACATTCAGGCCCGTCAGCTCTTCGGCTGTGACGTCAGCGTTGACGGCAGTGGTGTAGCCTTCTTTTTCCATCATCGGTGCGTCGGTATCGGTCATGGTGTCAGTCGTTTCCATGTCGGTGGCGGCAGCATCCGTGTCGGCCATCGGGTCCGTCATTTCATCTGTCGTCGTATCGGTCATGGTATCGGCTGGCATATCGTCTGCCGGCATTTCATCGGCTGGCATGGCTTCGTCGGTCGATTCCATGGTGTCGGTTGTCGCCTCTGGGACGATTGTGCCGTCGGTGGCTGCGGGCGCTTCGGTTGTCATTGCGCCGTCTGTGGCAGCGTCATCAGTCGTTGTGTGGCTTTCGGCAAATGCGCCGTTGGCAACAACAAGAGCAATCGCGGTGGTTGCAAGAAAACGTTTCATGACTGGTTCCTAACGAGTGGTTTACTGGGCCAGAGCTTCTAGCCCTTCTATGCACACACAACGCCGTCAATTCGTGTTTGGTTGCACACTCGCCGGTGAATTTTTGTGCGACGGCGATAATCCGCCGCGTGTCAGGTCGGGGTCGCCGGAACAAGCCCGTCACGATGCGCAAGGTTGAAATCATGGCCTGATGCGATGATGCACGCCGGTCCGTCAGGTCGTGATACAGTCATGGTCCAGGTTCCTTTTGCGCTGACGTAAAGGGCAATCAACATGTCATACTGTGTTAGGGCTGTGGCCAGCAAATGTTCGTCATAAGTACGGGCCAGGGCCGCGGGCATGTCGTGTGATGACAGACATGCGGCGTTTTGTGCAAACACACGCGGAGCGAGCATTGTTATAAGGCTGAAAGCCAAAAGCAGGTGGGCGGTCCGATTGCGCATATCCATATCCTTTCGGTACGGTCCAAACCTGCAGGTCCATGGTAAATGAAACGACCAAACGGCGCACGGCAGGGTTAACGCGCTGCGTCACCGAATTTTGGGCTTGAATTAATGCGTTAGATTTTGCCAGTTTGGCGCAATCTTATTACGAGGCAATCCATGCAGACCCGTCCCACCCGCTCCGCCCTTTATATCCCCGGATCAAAGCCGCGTGCGCTGGACAAGGCGCGCGGACTGACCTGCGATGTCATCCTGTTCGACCTAGAAGACGCCGTCGCCCCCGATGCCAAGATCGAGGCGCGTAGCACCCTGCGTGATGCCTTGGCGCAAGGCGGCTATGGTGGGCGGCTAAAGCTCGTGCGGATCAATGGGCTGGACACAGACTGGGGCGCTGACGATGCCCTCGCCGCTGCAAATATGGCATGTGATGGCGTGCTGGTGCCAAAGGTCAGCAGCCCCGCCGATCTGGATGCGGTTGCAGATCTGGTCCCGGACCTGCCGTTATGGGCCATGATGGAAACCCCGCTGGGTATCCTGAACGCGCAAACCATCGCCGCTCATCCCCGGCTGGAAGGGTTCGTCATCGGCACGAATGATTTGGCAAAGGATATGGGCAGCCGTACCCGCGCGGCGCTGTCAACTGCGCTGCAGCACTGCCTGCTGGGTGCGCGCGCTGCCGGTATTGTCGCCATCGACGGCGTTTACAATGCCTATCAGGATCAGGACGGCCTGCATCGTGAATGCACTGAAGGGCGCGACATGGGCTTTGACGGAAAGTCGTTGATCCACCCTGCGCAATTGGACACCGCCAATGCCATCTTTGGCCCGACAGCAGAAGATATCGACCTTGCGCACCGCCAGATCGCAGCTTTTGATGCCGCCGTCGCCGCAGGGCAGGGGGTCGCCGTTCTGGATGGCCGAATCGTCGAGAACTTGCATATCGTCACGGCGCGGGCCACGCTGGCAAAAGCTGACGCCATCGCCGCATTGGAGAGCGCATGACACTTATCCTTTTAGGTCTGATCTTGTGGTCAGGCAGCCATCTGTGGACACGGCTTGCGCCGGAAAGTCGTGCCGCGATGGGGGCCAAGGGGCGCACTACCGTGGCCATCCTATCAATTCTCGGTATTGTCTGCATGGTCATCGGCTACCGGATCGCTGACGGCACATCTTACTGGGGCCGCACGCCTGCCATGACAGGGATCAACAATTTGCTGGTCCTGCTGGCCTTTTACCTGTTTGCCGCCTCTGGCAAAGGTACGCGCGTCACCCGTGCGATCCGCCATCCGCAACTAACGGCGGTCATCCTTTGGGCCGTGGCGCATTTGCTGGTGAACGGCGATACGCCGTCGTTCCTTTTGTTTGGCGGTTTGCTGGTCTGGGCCGTGGCCGAAATTATCGTACTGAATAAGGCGCTAGGCCCGCGCGGTGCCTATCACGCGCCGCCGATCAAATCTGAAATTATCGCCGTTGTCGCGACGCTGGTCGTCTTTAGTATCGCCGCCGCTATTCACATTGCCCTTGGCTACAACCCATTCGGATAAATCATGACCAAAATCTATCGCCTCCTGACCGAAGACGACACTTCTGCCTTTTGCCACAAGGTTTCTGACGCCCTGTCCAAAGGATGGGAGCTTTATGGTACACCGACCTACGCCTTTGATCAGGCCAACGGCGTGATGCGCTGCGGGCAGGCGGTGACCAAGGATATCTCGGTGGACTACCACCCCGATATGAAGCTGGGCCAGCAATGACCAAAACCAACGCGGGCCGCTTTTTCGAAGATTATGCGGTCGGCGATGTTATCACCCACGCCGTGCCGCGCACCATAAAGATGGGGGAACGGGCGCTGTATCACGCGCTATATCCCGCACGGCACGCTTTGCATTCCTCTGATACCTTTGCCCAAAGCTGCGGTTTGCCGTTCAGCCCGCTGGACGATCTGGTCACGTTCCATACCGTCTTTGGCAAAACCGTGCCCGATGTGTCCCTGAACGCTGTCGCCAACCTTGGTTACGCCGAAGGCCGCTGGCAAACCCCGCTTTGGCCCGGTGATACCATTACGGCCAAGTCCGAGGTGATCGGGATCAAGCAGAATTCCAATGGCAAAAGCGGTGTGGTCTGGGTGCGGACCACCGGTCGCAACCAGCATGGCGAAGTTCTGTTGTCCTATGTCCGCTGGGTCATGGTCCGCAAACGCGGTGACGGCCCTGCACCGCAAGCCGTTGTGCCTGATTTGTCGGACCGCGTTGATGCGGCAGATTTGGTTATCCCGCGCGGGCTGGATTTTAGCGGTTACGATTTCACCCTTGCGGGCGAGGCGCACCGCCTGCACGACTATAGGGTGGGCGAGGTCATTGACCACGTCGACGGTGTGACCGTCGAAGAAGCAGAGCATATGTTGGCAACCCGCCTCTGGCAGAACACGGCCAAGGTGCACTTTGACGCGACCAACCGGCCTGACGGTAAGCGGCTGATCTATGGCGGTCACGTCATCAGCCTTGCCCGCGCCCTGTCCTTCAATGGATTGGCCAATGCGCAGTTGGTTGTTGCGTTGAACGGCGGCGTCCACGCCAATCCCTGCTTTGCCGGCGACACGGTGCGCGCCTGGTCCGAGGTGCTTGAGATTGCCGAAACCACCGCACCGGGCGTCGGCGCAATCCGCCTGCGTCTGGTCGCGACGAAAGGAACGGCTGGCGTGTTGCGGGGCGATGACGGCAAATATTTGCCGGATGTTCTTCTGGATCTGGATTATTGGGCGCTGATGCCGCTTTAAATAGCGCGGCAACGTTCAGCGTCAGATTTGTGATCACGCGCTTAAATTATGTGATCACATACACCTAAAATCTGCCGGGCGCGGCGATTTCGCGCAGAGTTTGACCGTCGCTGCGCGTGACTTCACCTTCGGGATGGTGCAGAACTAGACCAATTGCGCACCCGGACGCGGGATGCCGTAGCTTAAGGGAACCGACATGGCTGATGTAAACCGGGGCAATCGCCCGCTTTCGCCGCATCTGACGATCTATCGTCCGCAATGGACGTCGATGACGTCCATCTTTACGCGGATTACCGGCAATGCGCTGATCGTGACCGCGTTGTTGATTGTCTGGTGGTTCGTCGCCGCCGCGACCGGCCCTGATGCCTTTGCCACCGCTGACGGGTTCATCACCAGCTGGTTTGGCGATCTGATCATGTTCTTTTCGGTCGCGGGCATCTGGTATCATACGCTGGCTGGCATCCGTCACCTGATCTGGGACAGCGGTCGCATGCTAGAGGTCGATAAGTCGGAAACCTTTGGTCAGGCCATGGTGCTGATAGCCGTGCTGCTGACGATTTTCACTGTCATCGTGCTGTAAGGGGTTCTGACCATGGCTTATATGACCGACCGTAAACGCGCCGCTGGCATGGGTTCCGCGAAATCCGGCACCCAGCATCACTGGCACATGATGATCAGCTCTGTCGCGCTTGCCGGCTTGATCCCATTGTTCATCTTCACCTTCGGCAGCATTTATGGTGCCCCCTATGAAGATGTCGTTGCCTATTACCAGCGACCCTTCCCGGCGATCGTTGCCTTGCTGACGATTGCCGTCGGCTTCATCCACTTTCGCGGTGGTGTGCAGACCTTGATCGAAGACTACGTTCACGGCACGGCCAAAAAGGTCGCGATCATTGCGATGATTTGCCTGTCCTATACCGCAGCTGCGGCCGGCGTTCTTGCCGTCGCCAGCCTTGCCCTTTGAAACGCTTGAGGAACTGACCGATGGCTGCTTACGAATACGAAACACACACCTATGACGCTATCGTTGTCGGTGCCGGCGGCTCTGGCCTGCGTGCGACGCTGGGTCTGGCCGAGCAGGGCCTGAAAACGGCCTGTATCACCAAGGTGTTCCCGACCCGGTCCCACACTGTTGCAGCGCAGGGCGGCATCGCGGCGTCCTTGTCGAACATGGGTCCCGACCACTGGCAGTGGCACATGTACGACACCGTCAAAGGGTCTGACTGGCTGGGCGACACCGACGCGATGGAATACCTCGCGCGTGAAGCTCCCAAGGCTGTGTATGAGCTAGAGCACTACGGCGTGCCGTTTTCCCGGACTGAAGAAGGCACGATCTATCAGCGCCCCTTCGGCGGCCACACCACCGAATTCGGTGAAGGCCCCCCCGTGCAGCGCACCTGCGCCGCAGCCGACCGCACCGGCCACGCCATTCTGCACACGCTTTATGGTCAGTCGCTGAAGCAAAAGGCCGAGTTCTACATCGAATATTTCGCCATCGACCTGATCATGTCCGAAGACGGTCAGTGTCAGGGCGTTGTCGCATGGAAGCTGGACGACGGCACCATGCACGTCTTTAATGCCAAGATGGTCGTGCTGGCCACGGGCGGCTATGGCCGCGCCTATTTCAGCGCAACCTCTGCCCATACCTGCACCGGTGACGGCGGCGGAATGGTGGCGCGTCAGGGGTTAAAGCTGCAGGACATGGAATTCGTGCAGTTTCACCCCACTGGTATCTACGGTGCCGGCTGCCTGATTACCGAAGGTGCCCGCGGCGAAGGGGGATACCTGACCAACTCCGAAGGCGAACGCTTTATGGAGCGTTATGCGCCGACCTATAAGGACCTTGCGTCCCGTGACGTGGTATCCCGTTGCATGACAATGGAAATCCGCGAAGGTCGCGGTGTTGGCCCGAAAAAGGACCATATCCACCTGAACCTGAACCACCTGCCGCCGGAAACGCTGGACCTGCGCCTGCCCGGCATCACCGAATCAGCCCGCATTTTCGCCGGCGTCGACCTGACAAAAGAACCGATCCCGGTGCAGCCGACCGTTCACTACAACATGGGCGGCATCCCTACGAACTATTGGGGCGAAGTGCTGAACCCGACGGATGAAAATCCCGATGCGATTGTGCCCGGCCTGATGGCCGTGGGCGAGGCAGGCTGCGCCTCTGTGCACGGGGCGAACCGTCTTGGGTCAAACTCCTTGATCGACCTTGTGGTCTTTGGCCGCGCCGCGGCGATCAAGGCCGGTCAGATTGTCAATCCTAACACGGAAAATGCGCCGCTGAACCAGGCATCGGTTGATGCGGCCTTTGACCGTTTCGACAAGCTGCGCCACGCGAACGGCAGCACCCCGACCGCTGCTCTGCGTCTTGAAATGCAAGAGGCGATGCAGGCTGACGCCGCCGTTTTCCGCACGGACAAGACACTGGCCGAAGGCGTGGAGGCGATGAAAAAGATCGCGGCCAAGCTGGACGATTTGCATGTCACCGACCGCAGCCTTGTCTGGAACAGCGACCTGATGGAAACGCTGGAACTGACGAACCTGATGCCCAATGCGCTTGCCACTATCGTCTCTGCCGAGGCGCGCAAGGAATCCCGCGGTGCCCACGCCCACGAGGATTACCCCGATCGCAACGACGACGAATGGCGCAAGCATAGCCTTGCGACTGTTGACGGTGCCAATGTGAACCTGACCTATCGTCCGGTGCATATGGACCCGCTGACGACCGAAGCCGAAGGCGGGATCGACATGAAAAAGATCGCACCCAAGAAGCGGGTGTATTGATGCGCGCTTTCGGCCTGATTGCAGGTTTTGCGGTGCTGGCAGCCTGTGCGCCGCCGAAAACGCCGACCCTGCAACAGGTCGAAGCCAAGTGCAGCCAAGAGGCACGGGCCGCGGCTGGACCAACCGGCAGCATCGCGGTTGGTGCCTCTAGCAGCAACGGTTTGCAGTCCGGCATTTCGATCGGTGTGACAGACGATTTCTTGCGCGGCCGCGATCCGGCCGTCGTTTACGCGGAATGCTACACCCGGTTGTCCGGCGCCGCACCGCTGATCCCTTATTCGCCTACCGCAACCCGGTAAGGCCGTTTGCAGACAGGAGCCTGAGACATGGTTGAATTCACGCTACCCAAAAACAGCCGCATGGTGACGGGCAAAACCTGGCCCAAGCCAGAGGGTGCCAAGAACACGAAAAAGGTGCAGGTTTACCGCTGGAACCCTGATGACGGCAAAAACCCGCGTCTGGATACCTATTTTGTCGATCTGGACACCTGCGGGCCGATGGTTCTGGACGCGCTGATCAAGATCAAAACCGATATCGACCCGACCCTGACCTTTCGCCGGTCCTGCCGCGAAGGAATCTGTGGTTCCTGCGCCATGAACATTGACGGTGTGAACACGCTGGCCTGTATTTCCGGCCTTGATGAAGCCAAGGGCGATATCAAGATCTATCCGTTGCCGCACATGCCTGTGGTTAAGGACCTGATCCCCGATCTGACGCACTTTTATGCCCAGCACGCCAGCATCATGCCGTGGCTTGAAACTAAAACCAACGCGCCCGCAAAAGAGTGGAGGCAGTCCATCGAAGACCGCGAAAAGCTGGATGGTCGGTACGAGTGCATCATGTGTGCCTGCTGTTCGACCAGCTGCCCGTCCTATTGGTGGAACTCTGACCGCTACCTTGGCCCGGCAGCCCTTTTGGCGGCGCACCGCTGGATCGTCGATAGCCGTGACGAAGCGACGGGTGAGCGTCTGGATGATCTGGAAGATCCGTTCAAGCTGTACCGCTGCCACACAATCATGAACTGCGCCAAGACCTGCCCTAAGGGTCTGAACCCGGCAAAAGCCATTGCGGAAATCAAACATATGATGGTCGAACGGATCGTATGATCCGGACTGGACTTTGAAACGCAAACGCCGTCCCTTGGGGCGGCGTTTTGTTTTGAATGAACGATGAATAGGAAGCGACATGAGCGAACCTTTGGATGCACAAGACCTGCGGGATATCGCGCCGGTGATCTGCTACCCGAACGACAGCCTGGCTGTGCCGCAGGCCGCACTTGATCGCGCTGCTTTGCCGCTTGAGCCTGTGTCTTATGTGACGGTTCCGGCCCGCGACGCTGCATCCATCCGTGTCAAGGCCGGGGAAGTCCTGCGTATTCATTGCCCAGAGGGGCCGCAGGTCGGCGATCTGAACCTTTTCAACGCCAATGACCTGACAGAGCGTTTTTATTCCGGCAAGACCCGTGCGCTGCACGGCAGCCATGTCACGACCGGCGACCGGCTTTGGTCGAACTTTCCGTTTCTGCGCCCCATCGCGACCATTACCCATGATACGTTGGGATGGTACGGGCGGGATGCCTATGGCGGCGCGGTGCACGATGTGATCGGAACGCGGTGTGATCCATATACGGCGCGACTTTTGGGCGGTCACGACTATCACCATTGCTGTCATTCCAACCTGACCCGCGGTCTGGCCGACGCCGCAAATCTGCCTTTGCGGGATGCAGAGCCACATGTGCACGATGTCTTGAACGTATTTATGTGCACCGGCTTTACCGCCAATACCGGGCAATATTTCATGAAGGCGAGCCCTGTGCGCAAGGGCGATTACCTGGATCTGCTGGCTGAAATTGACCTGCTTGCAGTCCTGTCCGCCTGTCCCGGCGGCGATTGCAGCGCCCAGCATTCTTCTGACGCCGCGATTTGCTACCCCCTCGCGATGGAGGTGCTGGACCCAAAAGGGGCGGCCCCTTGGCAGGAGCCGCCCCTTAATGCTTATTCACGTGGGCATGGGCGTTAGGTGAACGCAGCTTCCAATGCAATTTCGACCATATCACCAAAGGTGCGCTCGCGTTGATCCGACGGCAGCGCTTCTCCGGTGATGATGTGGTCGCTGACGGTCATCACGGCCAGGGCGCGGCGCTTGTAACGGGCGGCAAGTATATAGAGTTCTGCCGCTTCCATTTCGACGGCTAGGACACCGTGACGGATCATCTGCTCTGTCAGGTCGTTGCGTTCGGCATAGAAGGTATCAGAAGAGTAAATGCTTCCGACATGCGTCGGGGTGCCACGCTTGGTCGCCGCAGCATGGGCGGCTTGCAGCAAGCTGAAATCTGCGACCGGGGCATAGTTCAATTCGCGAAAAATCGTGTCCGACGGCGTGCCAGAGGAACAGGCGGTCATGGCCAGAACCACGTCGCGGACTTTGGTCTGGTCCTGCATGCCGCCGCAGCTGCCGATCCGGATCAGGGTCTTCACGTCATAGTCTTTGATCAGCTCGTTCGCGTAGATCGACATTGACGGCATGCCCATGCCCGACCCTTGGATCGTGACGCGGTTGCCCTTCCACATGCCTGTGAAGCCTAACATGCCCCGCACTTCGTTAATGCAGGCAGCATCAGTCAAAAATGTTTCGGCCGCCCATTTGGCGCGATAGGGGTCGCCTGGCATAAGGACAGTTTCGGCAATGTCACTAGGCTTTGCGCCAATATGAATAGTCATGTCTTGGTTTCCTTGTTGTTTCGCAGGAGTATTGCTGGAAACCGCATCGAAAGAAAAGCCATGCTACGCTACGTGATCCTTCTGCCGCTGCTCTTGGCAACTTCCGCGCACGCCCAAGATGCGCAAGAATTGGCGTTGGCCCGGTCGGTTCTGACAAGCCTTCAGGCGCAGTCTTTTGAAAAGCAGCGTGAATATTGTGGCTATCTCGGTCTGACCCGAGACGGCGAATTGGTCAGTACGGCGCCGGTTGCAGGTGATATGGCCAGCTGCGCCGCGCGTTTCCCCGACGATATCGCGGTCATCGCATCCTATCACACGCATGGCACCTTTAACGAAGGCTACTTCAATGAAATGCCAAGCACCATCGACGTGGAAAGCGATAGTGCTGCCTATATGAATGGATATGTCTCTACGCCGGGTGGGCGTTTTTGGTATATAAATGGTCGCACGCGCGTATCGCGGCAGATTTGCGGCGTGGGGTGTTTGCCGGTGGCCCCCCAATTCCGCAAAGGCGCTGATGGCGAAGTGGTCGAGGAATATACCTTCGAAGCTTTACGACGCCACCAGCAATAGGCTTAAATTTCCAACGTGCTTGGGTCGGTGCCGTTTGCCATTTCGGTCTTGTACCAATCAGGCTGACGGCCTTTGCCAGTCCATGTTTGGGTCGCATCGGCAGGATTGCGATACTTTGGTGCGGAAACGGACTTGATGCCGCCACGCTTTTTGCCGCCGGCCATTTCGGCCAGATCGCTTAGTGAATAGCCGAAATCGGCTGCCGCTTTTGCGGCGGCGTCATGTGCCATCTTCAATTCGCGGCTTTCGACGCTTTTCAGCGCGGCATCAACGTCCTTGCGCAGTTTTTCCAGATCCTTGCGGGTCATGGATTTTAGGTCGGCATTCATATTCAACTCCTGAAAAAGGCGCCGGGAAAAGTCCCAATAAGCCCCGATATAGTGCATTTGCACCTAAGTCGATAATATTTAGTTAATGCTATCCTATAGTACAGAGGCCTCAGACCGGTCGGCCAGGCTGACAATATCATTCATTATTTCATTAAGCCGGAAATCTTTCGGTGTATAAACGCGGGAAACCCCCAGTTTTTTCAGTCGTTGCCTGTCATCGTCCGGAATGATGCCGCCAGCGATCACAGGAATATGACCAAGGTCGGCTGCGTGTAATTTAAGCATAAAGCTTTCTATCAGCGGTATATGCGAGCCCGAAAGGATCGAGAGCCCGATAATATGGGCACCTTCATCACGGGCGGCCTGAACCAATTCGTCGGGCGTCAGGCGAATACCTTGGTAGGCAATATCCATTCCGCAATCACGCGCACGGGTTGCAATCTGTTCGGCGCCGTTGGAATGGCCATCCAAACCGGGTTTGCCGACCAGAAACTTCAGCCTTCGCCCCAGTTTTTTTGACACGGCATCCACGCGGGCGCGAATGTCGTCCAAATCTTCGATGTGATTTGACGGGGCGGCACTGACACCCGTCGGTGCGCGGTATTGGCCAAAGACTGCCCGGACGACGTCGGACCATTCGCCAGTCGTCACCCCGGCCTTTGCCGCTGCGATTGACGGGGGCATGATGTTGCTGCCGTCAATCGCAGCCTGGCGCAAGGCGTCCAGCGCTGCCTGCACTGCTTGGGGATCGCGCGCGGCTTTCCAGTGTGCCAGACGATCCAGCTGATCGGCCTCGGCTGCAGGGTCGGATACCATGATGGCATCATCGCCAGCTGTCAGCGGCGATGGCTCTGCGCTTTCCCATTTGTTCACACCCACCACCGTGGTGGCGCCTGTTTCAATTCCGCGGATACGCGCGGCATTCGACTCCACCAGTCGTCCCTTCATATAGGCAATCGCCTCGACCGCGCCGCCCATGCTGTCAATCGTGGCTAATTCGGCACGGGCACCGTCCATCAAGGCCTGCACTTTGCGGTCAATCGCCGGATTGCCGTCAAACAGGTCCTCGAATTCCAAAAGGTCTGTTTCATATGCCAATATTTGTTGCATCCGCAGGGACCATTGCTGGTCCCATGGCCGTGGCAGTCCCAAAGCTTCATTCCAGGCGGGTAATTGCACGGCACGCGCACGCGCATTTTTCGACAAGGTGACCGCAAGCATTTCAATCAGGATGCGATACACGTTGTTTTCAGGCTGCTGTTCAGTCAAGCCAAGCGAATTGACCTGCACCCCATACCGAAAGCGGCGGTATTTAGCATCCGCGACACCGTAGCGCGTCTGGCAGATCTCATCCCACAGGGCGACAAAGGCGCGCATTTTGCATAGTTCCGTCACGAAACGGATGCCTGCGTTCACAAAGAAAGAGATTCGTCCGACCATTTGCGGAAAATGCGCGTCGGGCACTTTTCCTTTCAGGTCGTCCAGCACTGCTGTCGCGGTTGCAAGGGCGAAAGCCAGTTCTTCCTCTGGTGTCGCGCCAGCCTCTTGCAAATGATAAGAGCACACGTTCATCGGGTTCCATTTTGGAAGGAATTCCCTTGTATAGGCCGCAATGTCGGTGATCATCCGCAATGATGGGGCAGGGGGGCAAATATATGTGCCGCGCGATAGGTATTCCTTGATAATGTCATTTTGCACTGTCCCTTGAAGGGCGGAAATATCGGCGCCCTGTTCCTGCGCCACCGCGATATAAAGCGACAAAAGCCAAGGCGCGGTCGCGTTGATCGTCATAGAGGTATTCATCTGGTCCAGCGGAATATCTGCAAACAGCATGCGCATATCGCCCAAGTGGCAAATCGGAACGCCAACCTTGCCCACTTCGCCCAGCGTCAATTCGTGATCGCTGTCATACCCGGTCTGCGTCGGCAAATCGAAAGCCACGGATAAACCGGTCTGCCCTTTTGCCAGATTTCCGCGATAAAGCGCATTTGACGCTGTCGCGGTAGAGTGACCAGCATAGGTGCGAAACAGCCAGGGGCGGTCGGTCATCGGAAAACTCCGTCATTGGTCGCGTAATTTTATTACGATATGTATCGGTTATATGTAACTTTGAACCTTCGTCAAGCGCTGCGCTGCGGCATGGCGGGATTTACGAGGCGGGGCAAACCTGTCACGGTTCCGGCATGACGCATTCCGTGACCCTGCCCCTATGGGCCTTTGTCCTTATCGTGCTGTTCGCGGCCGTGACCTTTGCGTCGCATTTTCTGTTTCCATCCGTTCGCTGGTTCTTTCGTAAAAGAGCAGAGCGGGTCATCGCGCGGCTGAATGAACGCCTTGCCCGCCCGATAGAGCCATTCAAGCTCGCGCGGCGCTACGACATGATCCAGCGTCTGATCTATGATCCGGAAGTGACGCAGGCGATTGTTGACTATGCCCACGAACATGACGTTCCCGAAAACGTCGCCTTTGAAAAAGCCAAAAGCTATGCCCGCGAAATCGTTCCCAGCTTTTCCGCGACGGCCTATTTTTCTTTTGGAATGCGGGTTGCGCGATTTTTATCCAATACGCTTTACCGTGTGCGCATCGCGACCTTTCCCCGGCAAGAGCTGAACCAGCTGGACCCGGAAGCGACGATCATCTTTGTGATGAACCACCGCAGCAACATGGATTACGTCCTTGTCACTTATCTGGTCAGCCGGGCGGGTGCGCTATCCTATGCCGTGGGTGAATGGGCGCGGGTCTGGCCACTCTCTGCTTTGATTCGCGCGTTGGGTGCCTACTTTATCCGTCGCCGGTCCCGCGGGGATCTGTATCGCCGCGTGCTGGCGCGCTATGTTCAGATGGCCACGGATGCTGGCGTGACGCAGGCCATGTTTCCCGAAGGTGGTCTTTCCCTGACCGGAGAGGTCAGGCCGCCCAAGCTTGGCCTGTTAAATTACATTGTGTCCAATTACCGTCCCGGCGGGCGGGATGTCATTTTTGTTCCTGTGGGCCTGAATTACGATCGGGTCATCGAAGATCAGTTTCTGATTGATGCGGATAAACGGGGCGTACGGCGGTTCCGGCCGCCTGCCATGACCGTATTGCGCGGCATTTCCTGGCATTTCTGGCAACGTATCACGGGGCGCTTTGACGGCTTCGGCACCGCATCTGTCGGGTTTGGCGAACCGCTGGAACTTTCGCTGTTTCTAAAGGCGCGGCCAGATTTGACCGGCGACCCTACAGAGGCGGTGGCAGATGCGCTAATGGACCGCGTGCGCGCCGTTGTGCCGGTGTTGGCGGCACCGCTGATCGCCCGTCTGATGCTGCGCAATCCTGGCCTGTCTGCAGCAGACCTGCTGACACAAACGACCATTTGCCTCGATGCCCTGCATACCCGCGACATGCCGTTGCCGCAGCGCAGTCCGTCAATCCTTGTCGCTGATACGCTTGCCCGGTTTACCCAGCGGGGGCTGATTGCGGTCACACCCGACGCGATCACGATTACCGATCGGGGGCGGGACATCCTGCCCTATTACGCCAGATCTATTGCCCATCACTTTCCCGAAGAAAAATCCGTTACGTAATAAAATTACAAAATATAGACCAAGGGGGTTGCATCATTGCGCTGCGCTTGCATACTCAAGCGTACAGGCCGACTCTGCAGCGCGGCGAAAACATGATGGATGCAATGATGGAGACGGACATGCCCCTTGATCTGGACACCGCCACCAAGGCGAGCCCAAAGCCCCTTTATGCAATCGGTGAAATGCCGCCCCTTGGGCATGTGCCAGACCAGATGTACGCTTGGACAATCCGGCGGGAACGGCACGGCGAACCCGAAAAAGCGTTCGAGGTGGAAACCGTGGCCTGCCCCAAGCCTGACAGCAATGAAGTGCTGGTCATGGTGATGGCTGCTGGCGTTAATTATAACGGCGTTTGGGCCGGACTTGGCGTGCCGATCAGCCCCTTTGACGTGCACGGTGCTGATTTTCACATCGCCGGTTCCGACGCCTCTGGCATCGTTTGGGCTGTGGGCGACAAGGTGAAGCGTTGGAAAGTCGGCGACGAGGTTGTGATTCATTGCAACCAAGACGACGGCGATGACGAGCACTGCAATGGCGGCGATCCCATGTTCTCGCCCAGCCAGCGGATCTGGGGTTATGAAACCCCCGATGGCTCTTTCGCGCAGTTCACCTGTGTGCAGTCGCAGCAATTGATGCCCCGCCCGCAGCATCTGACATGGGAAGAATCGGCCTGCTATACCCTGACGCTGGCCACCGCTTATCGCATGTTGTTCGGCCATGAACCGCACGACCTAAAGCCCGGTCAGAACGTGCTGGTCTGGGGGGCCTCCGGCGGCCTTGGGTCCTATGCGATCCAGCTGATCAATACGGCAGGGGCCAATGCCATCGGCGTTATCTCGGACGAATCCAAGCGCGAATTCGTCATGTCGCTGGGGGCCAAGGGCGTGCTGAACCGCAATGATTTCAAATGCTGGGGTCAGATGCCCACGGTAAACACGCCTGAATACAAGGAATGGTTCAACGAGACTCGCAAGTTCGGCAAGGCGATCTGGGACATTACCGGTAAGGGTAATAACGTTGATATGGTGTTCGAACACCCCGGAGAGGCGACGTTCCCTGTGTCCACCTTCGTGTGCAAGCGCGGCGGGATGGTTGTAATCTGTGCCGGGACAACTGGTTATAACCTGACCTTTGACGTGCGCTATATGTGGATGCACCAGAAACGTTTGCAGGGCAGCCACTTTGCGAACCTCAAGCAGGCCTCTGCCGCCAATAACTTGATGGTCGAACGCCGCCTTGATCCGTGCATGTCCGAAGTGTTCGGTTGGGACGACATTCCCGCCGCCCATACCAAGATGCGCAAAAACCAGCACAAGCCCGGCAACATGGCGGTGCTGGTTCAAAGCCCGCGCACCGGTTTGCGCACCTTTGAAGACGCACAGTTTGAATCCCGCGGTTAGGTAAGGCGACCGCTTTTGATGAAAGGGCGTCTGCTATGGCAGGCGCCTTTTCTTGTTCAGAATCTCTTTATCAATATGACTGATTCCGGCAGCGCGCTGTCTGACCGATGACCGCGGTAAAAATCGCCGCTTGTGGGACCGACCTATGCAGTGTCAATTATTTATGCTGAAAGCCTCCCCCTATATCGGGGGAGGCTTAAGAAGCGAGTATTTTGCAATATTAACCCATGCTACCGTGAGTTGTTAATGACCTGTTAACGAATTGTAAGGGAGTGTGAACGTGGGACATAAGTGGATCATCGACGTTCTGGCCGATTTGGAGTCTTTCGCCTTCCAGAATGGTCTGCCCCTTGTGGCGGACCGGATGCGCGAAGCCGCAATCGTGGCAACGGCAGAAATCGCGTCGACATCCGAGGGCCAGTCAGGCCGGGTACGTATAGATGCGGAACAAACTGAACCGCTTTTTGCAGCGGCTCGAAGCCACCGACCGGCTTGATCAACTTCAGGAACTGGTTGTCAGCCTGCGGCAGACCCTGAATGTCGATCATGTCGTCTATCACTGGGTCAGTGTCGACGGCGAACAATACGGTTTTGGCACCTATGATCCCGGTTGGGCGCAGCGGTATCAGGACATGGATTATATTCGCGTGGATCCCGTTGTGTCGGGCTGTTTCCAGCGTTTCCATCCTGTCGATTGGAAGCGGATGGATTGGTCATCCAAGGCAGCCCGTGCCTTTCGCGCCGATTCGATTGCGCATGGTGTTGGCAACTAGGGATTCACGATTCCAATACGCGGCCCCAATGGGCAGTTCGCCCTTTTTACCTTGTCACATACCGCCACCGATGCGGAATGGGATAGCTTTACCGCCGACAACCAGCGCGATTTGATCGTGATCGCCCACTTCCTCAACGCCAAGGCACTGCAGATCGAAGCCGGGCGCACGCCCGAAGCCGTACGCCCGCTGTCCCCGCGCGAAGTCGATGCGCTCAGCTTTCTGGCCATGGGCTATTCTCGCTCTCAGGCTGCTGATTTGCTTTCAATTTCCGAACATACCCTGCGGGCTTACATCGAAAGCGCGCGGCACAAGTTGGGGGCACTGAATACCGTTCACGCAGTTGCCCGCGCCTTGTCGGAAGGGTTGATCATGATCGGGGGGGCCGCAAAGGATGCGCCCGGCGGTTGGCCTGGGCGCCACGCTGATACGGATGTTGCGGCCAGCTAGGCACCGTTCGCAGGGCAGCATAATCTTAACCACCCGGTCCGAAGACTACCCCATCGCAATGACAGGGGCCTTCGCCATGATTCGCTATATCTATGCCAACGACTTTCACCATCACCCGGACCTGCAAGCCAGTATGCACAAGGACCGTGCTGCCCAATTCCGCGACCGCCTGAAATGGGAGGTGTCAGTCGATAAGAACGGCTGGGAACGGGACGAATACGATGCGATGAACCCGCTATATGTCGTCTGGGAAGAAAGACCCGGCGTGCATGGCGGGTCTATGCGCTTTTTGCCGATGTCGGGGCGTACCATGGTAAACGACCACTTTTCGGATCTGATGGACGGTGAAATCAGCAGCCCGCTGATCTGGGAATGCACCCGCTTTTGCCTGTCGCAGGGTGCCAGCCCCCGCGTTGCTGGCCTGCTGATGCTGGCGGGCGGGGAATTGATGCGGGCATTTTCATTGACCCATCTGCTCGGCGTTTTTGATGCCCGCATGATCCGCATCTACAACGCCATCGGGGCCGCGCCAGAGGTGCTGGGCAGTTCCGGCAGCGGGCGTGATGCGATCAGCGTCGGGCTTTGGCCTTACCGCGCGGAGGACCGGCTAAAGGTGTTGCGCCGGGCTGGCGTTAGCTCTGCCATATCAGAGGCGTGGTTCGCGCGATCCTTTGGCCATGTAATCGGGCAGGCATCGTCAGAAAAGGCGGCCTGACATCTGGCAGGGGGCGGCGGGGGCGGATAGGGTCGCGCAATGAACACACCCGCCCCCACCATCACCTTTTCCGAAGATCAGGCCGCCGCTTGGGACAGTGTCGAAATGACCCTGCGCCAGTCTGGCGTCGATCTGAACAATGACCTCCTCCAACCACCGCAAAGCGAGGTGAGCGAGGTTCTTGCCGTGATCGGCAAGGCGGGTAGTGGCAAGACCATGCTTCTGGCAGAGCTTTACCGCGCATTAGAAAAAGCCGGGGTTGAAATCGTCTCGGGCGATTATGAGGGTAAGAAACGCAGCGGCCGGCGCACGCTGGCGATTTTGGCCCCGACGAACAAGGCCGCATCCGTGCTGCGCAATCGCGGCGTGCCGGCGACAACGATCCACCGGATCCTTTACACCCCCGTCTATGATCCTGAATACGAAAAGGTTGCCGAATGGCTGGCCGGGCAGGGCGAACGGCCGGATGTGGAACAGCTGACTGATGTTGCGCTGGACCGGGCTTATGTGTCGTATCAGGGGCACAAATCCATTCCCGCCGCATTGGCCGCCGCGGGGCTGCGCGGCAGCGATTTCATCACCGGGTGGAAACGGCGCGAAGAGGCGCTGGATATCGGATTCATCGACGAATCCTCCATGCTGGATGCCAAACAGTTTGAAGACCTTCAGGAAATTTTTCCTACGCTGATCCTGTTCGGCGATCCGGCGCAGTTGCCGCCGGTGCAATCCAGTGGCGGCATGGTGTTTGAAACGCTACCGGAAAAGCGCGTGCTGACACTGAACCGTATCCATCGGCAAAGCGCGGATAGCCCGATCCTTGACCTGGCCCATGCGCTTGCCGATCCCATGCTGGATTTCTACCATTTCGAGCGTATGGTCGCTGAGGCAGCAGAGAAGGACGAGCGCGTCGTCATGGCGCAGCGGGTAGAGGCGGATCTGATGGCCCGCTCGCCTTGCCTTGTCTGGACGAACAAGACCCGCATCCGCCTGATCCACGCCTTTCGCGCCGCCTATGATGCACCGGGCGACAGTCTGTTGCCGGGCGAGCCGTTGATCTGCGATGGTATCGAATTACCCGTCAAGCACCGCAAAAAGCGGCTGGACCTCGAGGCGCGGGGCCTGATCAAAGGCGCGCAGGTCATCTATTTGGGGCCGGGAAAGCGGCCCGGTTTCAGCAAGCTGCATGTGCTAGGTGCGATTGATCCGCAAATGTCTGCGGCGAGTATCGTCAAGATTGAACATGAGGGTGACGAAGAGCCGTTCATTCCCTTTGCCGCCAAGATGGGCGCAACGTTTTTGCATGGTGCCGCCGTGACCATCCACAAGGCGCAGGGCAGCCAGTGGGATACGGTGCAGGTCTTTGCCCCGGATATCGAAATGGCGTCGCGTATGGGCCGGGTAGAGGCGGGGCAGCCGCTGTGGAAACGGCTGGCTTATGTCGCCATCACGCGGGCGGAAAACCAATTGCGCTGGGTCGTGCGTAACCGTCTGGCAAAACCGGCAGAGCCGTTCTTGCGGATCGACGATCTGGACAAGGGGCCGGCGCCGCTGACCCTGACAATGCAGGACGAAGACGGCGCATAGGGTGCGACCTTATCCGCGGGTATAACGAACGCCTTATTTATAAGGTTTTTACCGTTTAAGTGCAGCAGCCCCGGCAGAGGCGGCCCAGCCTGCCGCGACTGCGATGACAAGCGACAGCAAGCCGTACAGGAATGGCTGCACATGGGCGAGGTTATAAAGCCAGCGTTCCAGCCCGACCTTTTGAACGGGAATGACCGTGCTGTGGGTGTCGATCACCTTGCCGCCGCGGGTCAGAAAAATGCGGGCAAGATAGTCACCTTCCAGCAGATTAGCTGGCAGACGAAATGCGGTGCGAAACAGCGTATCCTGTTCAAGATCGACTCCGCCTTCGTTGACCTGAAACAGCGCATCCTTGGCCCGGATGCGGATCAACGCCTCTGTAAAGTTTGCACTGTCGTCCACCGTGGCACCAACGGACCGGATGGCGCGGGGAATGGTCACGCGGTTACGCAGGTCTTCGGTATCGCTTAACACGTCGTCAATCGGTGCGCTGGATGCCACGGCATAAAAGGACGGCGCACGGTCGACGATTACTTCGTCGGTGTTGATCCAGATGCCCATCCGCCGTTGTTTGCGAAAAACCGATACGGTCTGGTCGGGGCCGGATACGGCAACGATGACGCCCAGATCGCCCATGTCCTGCGGTTCCGGCGCGGTGCGGCTAACGGCACCGAAAATCAGGATGTCAGAGCCGTCGAAGGTCGCGGTGATGGACACGGAATCCTGACTAAGCCCCAAAACGATGGTTTCGCTTTGCGCCTGAGTGGCGAAAAAAAGCAGGGTCAGTAAGGCGCGGATCATAGGGCACCTGCGGCGCTAAGGGTATAAAGCTCTGCCGGTTGCAGCAGCAGATCAAGGCCAAGTTTGCCGCAGACCAGCAGCACCAGCAAAGCCAGCAGGATGCGCAGGCTTTCCGCCTTTAGCTTGGCCCCGATGCGGGTGCCGACCTGGGCCCCGATGACGCCGCCGAGGATCAGCAGCAGGGCCAGCATGATATCGACGGTATAGTTCGTCGTGGCATGCAGCATCGTGGTATAGGCGGTGACAAAGATGATCTGGAACAGCGAAGTGCCGATCACCACCTTGGTTGGCATGCCCAGCAGATAGATCATCGCCGGCACCATAATAAAGCCGCCGCCAACACCCATGATTGCGGACAGGATGCCGACCAGAACGCCGACCAGCAGAGGCGGGATGACCGAGATATAAAGGCCGGAAACGCGAAACTTGACCTTTAGTGGCAGGTTGTGGACCCAGTAGTGATGCTTGCGTGTTTTTCGCGCGCCGGGCTTGCGCGATTTCAGCATTGCATTGAGGCTTTCCACCAGCATCAGTGCGCCGATGATGCCAAGGAAGACGACGTAGAACAGGCTGACCAGCAAATCGACTTGGCCCAAGCTGCGCAGGTAGTTGAAGATCAGCAGGCCAAGGGTTGATCCCGCAAGCCCGCCGATCAGCAAAACCGTGCCCATGCGTAAATCGACGGTGCGCCGTTTCAGGTGGGCAAGCAGCGCGGAAAAGGACGAAGCGACGATCTGGTTTGTCGAGGTGGCGACCGCCACTGCAGGCGGGATGCCGACAAAGAACAACAGCGGCGTGATCAAAAAGCCGCCGCCGACGCCGAACATACCCGATAAGACGCCAACCAGCCCGCCCAATCCCAGAATTAGGAAAATGTTAACCGAAACTTCTGCGATGGGCAGGTAAAGTTGCATCGAACGTCCGATTGGAAGTGGTTTAACCTACCAGACTGCGGATCGGCGGCAGTGTCAAACAGGCAGCTTAGCGTTCTTTGACGTAGGGCTCGCCTCCGGCTTTTGGGGGGATGGCTTTGCCGACGAAGCCGGCAAGGATCACGACAGTCAGAATATAGGGCAGGGCGTCCAGCAGCTGGGTCTGAACGCTGAAGCCAAGCGTGCGCTGAATCAGGTCGGGGCGCAGGGCAAGCGCCTGCAAAAAGCCGAACAGCATGGTTGCGCCAAGGGCGGGCCAGGGTTTCCATTTGGCAAAGATCAGTGCGGCAAGGGCGATATAACCGCGGCCTGCGCTCATGTCTTTGGTGAACCCGGCTTGCAGCGCAGTGGCAAGGTAGGCACCGGCCAAACCGCAAAGCACACCGCAGATCGCCACAGCGACAAAGCGCAGGCCGACAACGGATACGCCAGCGGTATCGACCGCAGCCGGGTTTTCGCCGACGGCGCGCAGGCGCAGGCCAAAACGGGTGGCGTAGAGCACCCACCACGTCACGGGCACGATCAGCAAGGCGATATAGACCAGTGCGGTATGGCCTGAAATCAGTTCGTAATAGATCGGGCCAAGCAGGGGCACGTCGCGCAGGGCGTCGGCAAAGGGCAGGGTGATCGGGTTGAAGCGTGCGCCGCCAGATAGCTGGGGCGTGCGGCCGCCTTGGCCGAACCAGCTTTGCGCGATGACGACGGTCAGGCCGGCGGCCAAAAAGTTGATCGCGACGCCGGAAATCAGCTGGTTGCCGCGAAAGGTGATCGAGGCGACGCCGTGGATCGCAGACAGCAGCATAGAAGCACCTATGCCTGCCAGCAGCCCAAGCCAGACATTGCCGGTGGTAAAGGCGATGGCCGCAGACAAAAAGGCGGCGGCAAGCATTTTGCCTTCCAGCCCGATGTCAAAAATGCCCGCGCGTTCGGAATACAGGCCCGCGATACAGGCCAGCAGCAGGGGCGTGGCAAGGCGGACGGTGGAATCAAGCAGTTGCAGAAGCGTCATCAGGTCCATGGTGTCACTCCGCCGCGGTCAGTTTGGATTTACGCTGGGCCGCACGGCGCCGCGACAGAAAGAAGCTTTCCAGCGGCATGCGGACCATGTTGTCGAGGGCCCCTGTGAACAGGATCACGAGGGCTTGGATCACGACGATCAATTCACGCGGGATGCTTGTCCACAGTGCAAGTTCCGCGCCGCCCTGATACAGGAACCCGAACAGGATCGCGGCAAGGAAAACGCCAAAGGGATGGCTGCGGCCCATCAGGGCGACGGCGATCCCGATGAAGCCTGCGCCTTCTACGGCGTTCAGAACAAGGCGTTCGGCTTCGCCCATCACGTTATTGATCGCCATCATGCCAGCCAATGCGCCAGAGATGGTCATAGAAATCATGATGATCTTGGTCGGGCTGATGCCTGCGTATCTGGCGGCCGATTCCGAATGGCCAAAGGCGCGGATTTCATAGCCCAGACGCGTACGCCAGATCAGCGCCCAGACCGCGATGCAGGCGGCGATGGCCACAAAAAAGGTGATGTTGGCAGGCGCGCCGCGGAACATCACAGTGTCAGCGGTCGAGAACATATCCTGGAACGACGGCAGGTGCGTCGGGTCCGGGAACTTGCCCGTCGATGGCTCCATGCTGCCAGCAGGCTTTAGCGCGCCGACCAGCAGATAGTTCAGCAAGGCAGCGGCAATGAAGTTGAACATGATCGTTGTGATGACGATGTGGCTGCCGCGCTTGGCCTGAAGATATGCGGGGATGACAGCCCAAGCGGCACCGAACAGGGCAGCGCCCAGTGTGCCGCCGAGCAGGGCCAGCGACCAATGCGGCCATGGGATGTAAAGACAGGCAAGCGCAACACCAAGACCGCCCAAAGCCGCCTGACCTTCGCCGCCGATGTTAAACATGCGGGCGTGAAAGGCGATGGCGACGGCGAGGCCGGTAAAGATGAAATTCGTTGCGTAATAAAGGGTATAGCCCCAGCCATAGGTGGATCCGATAGCACCGTCGACCATCAGCTTCAGCGCCTCCCACGGGTTTTCACCGATGGCGAGGATGACAAGGGCGGACAGCAGTGCAGCCAGCACCAAAGAGATAACGGGGATCAGGACCACATCGGCCCATTTTGGCATCGCATCCATGATTTAAACCTTTTCCCCTGTGCCGGCGTGCGCCAGGTTTTCTTCGATCTGGGCGACGGTGACATCGGCGGGATCGCCGGTCATGCCAGCCATTAGCATCCCAAGTTCTTTTTCGTTTGTCTTTGCCGGGTCGCGTTCGCCCATGACGTGGCCGTCGAACATGACGGCAATGCGGTCGGACAGGGCAAGGATTTCTTCCAGCTCGACGCTGACCAGCAGAATTGCTTTTCCTTGGTCGCGCAGGGCGACGATTTGCTGGTGGATAAATTCGATCGCACCGATATCGACGCCGCGGGTCGGCTGGCCGATCAGCAAAAGGTCCGGATTGCGTTCGATTTCACGGGCAAGGACGATTTTCTGCTGGTTGCCGCCAGAGAAGTTCTTGGCCGCTAGTTTTGGATCGGGCGGGCGCACGTCGAAACGGGCCATCTTCTCTTCGGTGTCCTTCAGCATGACCGCGTTGTTCATGAACGGGCCAGATCGGTATTTCGCGTCGTGGTGATAGCCAAAGGCCGAATTTTCCCATGCGGCGTAGTCCATGATCAGACCTTCGCGCTGGCGGTCCTCTGGCACGTGGGCAATGCCGCGTGCGCGGCGGCTTTGGCCGTCGGATTTGGTGCCGGTCAGGTCGATTGGCGTGCCGTTCATAAGGATCGTGCCGGTCGCCTTTTCATAGCCGCCCAACACTTCCAGAAGCTCGGACTGGCCATTGCCAGCAACGCCCGCAATGCCAAGGATTTCGCCCGCGCGGACCTGCAGGTTGATCCCTTTAAGGCGGTGAACGCCTTTGTCGTCGGTGACGTGCAAATTCTGCACGTCCAGAATGACGGCACCGGGCACACTGGGCTTTTTATCCACTTGCAGCAGGACTTTGCGGCCAACCATCAGCTCTGCCAGCTCTTGCGGGCTGGTTTCGGATGTCTTGACCGTGGCAGTCATCTGACCGCGGCGCATGACGCTGACGGTGTCGGTGGTTTCCATGATTTCGCGCAGTTTATGCGTGATCAGGATGATGGTTTTGCCTTCGCGGCGCAGGTTTTCAAGGATGCGGAACAGGTGATCAGCTTCTGCCGGTGTCAGCACGCCGGTCGGCTCGTCCAAGATCAGGATGTCAGCCTTGCGGTACAGTGCTTTCAGGATTTCCACTCGCTGCTGCATGCCGACGCCAATATCCTGCACCAGCGCGTCGGGTTCGACGTTCAATTCGTATTCATCGGCCAGCGCCTTAAGCTCGCGCCGCGCGCGGGCAAGGGACGGGCGCAGCAGGCCGCTGTCTTCGGCCCCAAGGACAATATTTTCAAGGACGGTAAAGGTTTCGACCAGTTTGAAGTGCTGGAAAACCATGCCGATGCCAGAGGCGATGGCTGTCTGGCTATCGCGGATGTCGACCTTTTTGCCGGAAATAAAAATCTCTCCCGCGTCGGCTTTGTAGAAGCCGTAAAGGATGCTCATCAGCGTGGACTTGCCAGCACCGTTTTCGCCAATAATGCCGTGGATCGTGCCGGGCATGACGCGAATACTGATATCCTTGTTGGCCTGGACCGGGCCAAAGGCCTTGGAGATGCCTTTGAGTTCGATGGCGGGGGCGGTCATGCTGTGATCCCTTTTACGGCGGCAGGGTATACGATTTGCACGGCTCGCGCTGCAGGTGTTGCACCCCAAGCGTCGAAAAAAGTCTGGATCATGTTTGTCATGCCTGGTCCCCCGATGGATAAGGGCCGCGCCGATGGATCAGCGCGGCCCCGATTGGTGTGGCCTGATGGGTGCTTAGAACGTCAGCGCCGGGCAGGATTCGTCGGACATATAGTCGTGCACCATGATGGAGCCGTCAGCGATGCCGGTTTTGGCTTCTTCAACAGCGGCCATCATTTCGGGTGTCACCAGCGCTTCGTTGTTTTCGTCCATGGCATAGCCGACGCCGTCTTCGCTGACGCCAAGGGACGCGATGCCGGGCTCGACTTCGGTGCCGGCGGTGAAGGCGTCATAGACAGCGACGTCAACGCGCTTGAGCATCGAGGTCAGGACCTGACCGGGGTGCATGTAGTTCTGGTTTGCGTCAACGCCGATGCCCAGCATTTCGTTGTCTGCTGCTGCTTGCAGGACGCCGACACCGGTGCCGCCAGCCGCCTGGAATACAACGTCAGAGCCCTGGGACTTCTGCGCAAGGGTCAGCTCGGTGCCTTTGACCGGGTCGTTCCATGCGGCAGGGGTGGTGCCGGTCATGTTGGCGATGACAGTCACGTCAGGGTTCACAGCCTTTGCGCCTTCGGCGTAGCCGCAGGCAAATTTGCGGATCAGCGGGATGTCCATGCCGCCGACGAAGGACACGGTGCCGGTCTTGGACGCCATAGCGGCGAGCATGCCCACCAGGTAGGAACCCTGCTCTTCGTTAAAGACGACAGATTTGACGTTCGGCGCGTCGACAACGGCATCGATGATCACGAACTTGGTGTCGGGGTAGTCGCCAGCGATGTCACCCAGCGGCGTCATGAAGGAAAAGCCGGCCATGACGATGGGGTTTGCGCCGGATTCAGCAAAGCGGCGCAGTGCCTGTTCGCGCTGGGCGTCGGACTGCAGCTCGACCTCGGCGAAAGTGCCGCCGGTTTCTTCGGCCCAGCGGGTCGCGCCGTTAAAAGCGGATTCGTTAAAGGATTTGTCGAACTTGCCGCCAAGGTCAAAGATGATGGCCGGGTCGGCCATGGCAGCACCGGCGGACAGCGCCAGCGCAGCGGATGCACCGAGGAATTTTGTGAAAAGCGTCATTACATAGTCTCCCAGAGGACGGTGTTGTTTCCGAACGGTTTGGTCCATTCGTGGTTCATCACCAGATAAGGCAATGCGGCGCGGCGGTGGTCAACCGTTTCTTTGCGGAACATGCTGCATCTTTTGCCATAAGATCAAATTTCAGGCGCTATTTTAGGGTGTCAACGTCCGGCGCAGGACCAAAGCATCAACGGCCTCACCGTTTTCGCGGTCGTAATATGCGCGCCGCTGACCGACTTGGCCAAAGCCAAGCGCAGTATAAAGCGCGATGGCCGCGGCATTATCGGCGGCGACTTCCAGAAACACGGTAGCGGCACCGCTGCACTGCGCAAGGTTGCAAAATGCTGCGATGGCGTTGCGGGCAAGACCCTGGCGGCGGTGATCCGGCGCGGTGGCAACGGTCAGTATTTCGGCCTCGTCCATAATGACGCGGCCTAAAACAAAGGACTTTGCGTCACCGCACAGTAGTGTGCCGCGCTGGGCGCGCAAACTGGCAAATTCATGGGCAGACCACGGACGGTCAATGTCAAAAGCCAATGCATGCGTGGCGGCCAGATCATCCAGCGTCATGGAATGATGGTCGGCGGCGCATCCCGCGCAGGTGCGGCATCGGCAGGGCGCAAATACAGCGGCGCGGGGCGTTCGGGGTGATCCATGCGGTAGATCGGATCGGCCGCCAGCAGGGCGATGCCCTCTATCACGCTGACAGCTTGCGGACCGGTCGGCAGGCCGTGGGCGGCCAATAGAATCGGTGCCATATCACCAAGTACGGTCACGTCATCCGGGCCGGCAACCGCAAGGGCACCGGTCAGATCGGTGAAAACCGGTTCTGATTCGGGCCAGCCGTCGGTAAAGCGTTGGGCATAGACCATGTCGCGCGGTGCGGCGGCTGTAGACAGGATCGGGCCAGAGGTGCCGAAGGCCTGCGCCTCTAGCACGCTGACACCAACAGCAGGCTTGTTCAGCCCAAGTGCAAGGCCGCGGGCCGCGGCGACAGACATGCGGATGCCAGTGAAATTGCCCGGCCCGGTGCCAACGCCGATGACGTCGATATCGGCCCAGACAAGGCCTTCTTTCGCCAGCATCTCCTCCAGCATGGGCATCAGGTGTTCTGCCTGACCGCGGGCCATGTCGTCGGTGCGGGTGATGATGCGGTCGCCAATCAGCAAAGCCCCCGCGCAGCGCGGGCCAGAAGTGTCAAAGGCGATGACAGTGGGATCGTCGGTCATACGCGGGTCCTGCGCTTATCGGATCGTGAACGGGTGGGCTTAAAAGTATATGCAAAGGCCCGGCGCGATGCACCGGGCCTTTGCGCATTCTAACCGACCGCGACGGCTTAGGCCGCGACGGGGCGGACTTCGGTGACTTCGGGGATGTAATGGCGCAACAGGTTTTCGATACCCATTTTCAGGGTCAGCGTGGATGACGGGCATCCGGCACAGGCCCCTTGCATGTGCAAATACACAACACCGCGTTCAAAGCCGTGGAACGTAATGTCGCCCCCGTCCTGAGCCACGGCGGGCCGCACGCGGGTATCAAGCAATTCCTTGATCTGCTCCACAATCGCGCCATCCTCGCCGTCGTGCGCCGCATGACCTGACGCAGGTGTATGGTCCGCACCCATGACCGGCTGGCCGGACTGGTAGTGTTCCATGATCGCACCCAGCAGAGCCGGCTTGATATGGTCCCAATCGACGGCGTCAGCCTTGGTGATCGTCACGAAATCCATGCCAAAGAACACGCCTTCGACACCGTCTACGGCGAAAAGGCGCTGCGCTAACGGACTCGAGCCTGCAGCGTCAGGGGTCGGGAAATCGGCAGTGCCCATATCCAGCACGGTCTGACCCGGCAGGAACTTGAGCGTCGCAGGGTTTGGTGTTGATTCGGTCTGGATAAACATGAAAACCGTCCTTTTTTGTCAGGTATCAGATATGCGCCCTGTCGGCACTTTCGTCAAGGTTTGGAATCATTCTAACCTATTTCAGGTGATGGCTTCCAGCTTTTCCTTGGACAGATCGCCCGGGACGATCGTGATGGGGATCGGTAGGGTGCCGGCCTGCCGCGACAGCGCGTTGATTAATGGACCGGGGCCCTTGTTGTCGGTGCTGGCCCCAAGGACAAGCACACCAATGGCGGGATCTTCGGTAATCTGGGCCAGAATTTCTGGTACGGGTTCGCCTTCGCGAATGACAAGCTCCGGGTTCACGTTTTGCCGGTCACGCATCCATTTGGCGAAAACCTCGAAATGGACTTCGATCCGCTCGCGGGCTTCTTCGCGAAAAATTTCTCCGACGCCGATCCAGTGATTGAATTCGTCCGGCGGGATAATCGACAACACAGTCACGCCCGCGCCTGTCTTGGATGCGCGCATCGCTGCGTAACGCATGGCATTCAGACATTCGCGGCTGTCATCCAGCACGACCAGAAACTTGCGCATGGTGTCCCCCTTGTTTCGCGCATCGTGCAGGATCAGCGGCGCGCTGGCAACGGTTACAGTGTTTCGGACGCAGCCCAGTCCCAATACATCTGCCGCACACGGTCGGTGACAGGGCCGCTGTTGTACCGCACATCGTCAAAGGCGCTGACGGGGGTGACCTTCATCATATTGCCAGACAGAAAGACTTCGTCGGCGCTGCGGAAATCGTCAAAGGTCAGAACCGTTTCGCGCACATCGACACCTTCAGAACGCAGATTCTTGATGTGCCGCGCACGGGTGATCCCGGCCAGAAACGTGCCGTTGGGGATAGGCGTAAAGACAACCCCGCCGCGCACCATGAACACATTGGCACTGGCGGTTTCGGCAACATTGCCCATGGCATCGGCGACAAGCGCGTTGCCAAAGCCCTTGGCCCGCGCTTCTGCCAACATGCGGGCGTTATTGGGGTAAAGGCAGCCGGCTTTGGCATTGACGACATTGTCTTCCATCACGGGGCGGCGGAACCGGGTCGTGGTGAGCGTGGTGCTGGCCCCGGCAGGAGCCATCGGAATTGCCTCTAGGCTGATGGCAAAACCGGTAGAATTTTCGCGGGGAACGATCCCCAGATCGCCGCCATCAAGCGCCCAGTACATCGGACGGATATAGACGGCTGTGCCGCGGTCATAACGCGCCAGACCTTCGCGAACGATTTGCACCATGTCATCGGCAGCGACGGTGGGCGTGATCATCAGGGCCTCGGCGGATCGATTCACGCGGGCGCAATGGGCGGCCAGATCAGGCACTACGCCATGGGCATAGCGTGCGCCGTCAAACACTGTCGTGCCAAGCCATGACCCATGGTCCGCCGCGCGCATGACAGCCAGGTCACTGTCGTGCCAGCGACCTTCGAAATAGGTGGTAATTTGGGTGCCGGTTGCCATGACTGCGCCTTTCGGGAAACGTTGGCGGCACAGTATGCAACAGGACCCTCGGGGTAAAGGCGGCGCATCCGCTGGGGAATGCGCCGCCCCAAGGCCGCTTTCGGGACAGGGTGCGGCCCATTGGGAATGCAGCCGGGGAACTGCAAGGTGACCTTGGCCGCAATGGGACACAGTTTTATGACACAGGCGCAGCGTCAGGCCGCAGCGATGTCCGCCCTTCTTCTGGTCGAAAATATCCCCGCCGGAGGCAGCTGCCAAAGGCAGCTTCGCTTTTCCAATTCTTCGGCGAAAAATCGGCCAGCGCCAAACTCAGCGTAGCAAGCCAACGATATCATAGGTTTTAGCCAAAATCGGCGAGGCGATGGCGCGGGCGCGTTCGGCCCCGTCTGCAAGGATGCGGTCAATTTCGGCCGGATCGTCCATCAGGCGCGTCATTTCATCCGAAATCGGGGCAAGTTTATCGACGGCCAAATCAGCCAGCGCGGGTTTGAAGCGGCCCCAGCCAGCGCCGGCATATTCGCCTATCACAGCCTCTGACGTCGTATCGGACAGGGCGGCGTAGATATCGACCAGATTGCGCGCCTCGGGTCGGTCTTTCAGACCATCGAGGGTGTCTGGCAGCGGCTCCGGGTCAGTCTTGGCCTTCTTGAACTTCTTAGCGATCGTGTCCGCGTTGTCGCGCATGTTGATGCGCTCCATGTCGGACTCGCCGGATTTTGACATCTTTTTAGTGCCGTCACGCAGGTTCATGACGCGCGTGGCAGGGCCGTCTATCACGGGAATCGTTTCGGGAAAGAAATCGACCTTGAAGTCGTGGTTAAACTTGTTCGCGATGTCGCGTGTCAGTTCGACGTGTTGTTTCTGATCCTCGCCCACGGGCACATGCGTTGCATGATACAGCAAAATGTCGGCGGCCATCAGGGAAGGGTAGGCGTAAAGGCCAAGCGATACCTTTTCCGCACCCGATCCGGCCTTGTCCTTGAACTGGGTCATGCGGTTCATCCAGCCGACGCGGGCAACGCAGTTAAAGATCCAGCCAAGTTCTGCGTGCTGGCTTACCCGCGACTGGTTGAACAGGATCGATTGGGCGGGGTCCAGACCGGCAGCGAGGTAGCCCGCAGCGACTTCGCGGGTGGCGTGGCTTAATTCTGCCGGGTCCTGCCAGACCGTGATCGCATGCAGATCGACGACGCAATACATCGTCTCCATCTCGCCTTGCATACCGACAAAGCGCTTGATTGCACCAAGGTAGTTGCCAAGGGTCAGGCCGCCAGACGGTTTGATGCCTGAAAAGACGCGGGGGGTAAAGGTCGCTTTGGTCATAGGATCATCCGGGGTGGTCACAGGGGGCAGGGTGGCATACCCATGCCAGAGCCGCACGCGAACTTCAACAACAGGTGGCCACCTCTGCTGTCCGCCATTTCCAAGGTCTTAATTGTTATGAGCCACGATCCCGCTCCTTTTGAAAGTCCATTTAACACCATCCCGCCGGTCGTCATTGTACTGGTGGTCATTGTCGCCGCGATCGAGCTGACACTAAGCGCGGGTGCCACGGGGGTGGTGGGCGGACCCGGCGCGATCGGCTGGCGGATTGCGGCGCTGAATAATTATGCGTTTTCCCCGGCGGTCTGGGACTATGTCTGGACCCGCGGCGATACCAGCCCAGAGCTGTTGAAGCGGTTTTTGACCTATGCCTTTGTTCATGGCAGTTTTACCGACGCGCTATTCGGCGTCGCCTTGCTGCTGGCATTGGGCAAGTTCGTGGGAGATGTGTTTTCCGGCGCAGCCACTTTGGCAGTTTTTGTTGTTGGTACGCTGGTGGGTGCCCTGGCTTACGGTGTTTTCGTGACCGGGCCGGTGCCGCTTTATGGGGTTTGGCCTGCAGTTTACGGTCTGATCGGGGCCTTCACCTATATCCTGTGGCTACGGCTTGGGCAGGCCGGTGAAAACCAGATCGCGGCCTTCCGGCTGATCGGGTTTCTGTTGGGACTGCAGCTGGTCTTTGGCCTGATTTTCGGGTCCAGCCCGATGTGGATTGCTGAATTGGCGGGCTTCGTTGCTGGTTTTGCAGCGTCAATCGTACTGGCACCGGGCGGCTGGGCTGCCTTGCTGTACCGGCTGCGCCAGCGGTAAGCTTCGGTGCCTCCGGCGGGAGTTTACTTGGCCAGATGAAAGGGATCAGCGGCGCAGGGCGCGGCGGAATTCGTGGAGTTTGAAGGCCCCGATGGCTTGACCGATGGCAAAGTAGCTGATGATGCCCATTGCGACGAGGGCGCTGAGTGCAATGTAGCGCAGGCCCGCCATGCCGAAACACGGGCCAAGGATAATCTGGCTGATCCACAGGGTCACGCCCATGCCGCCCGATGCAATGATGATGCGCCAGATGCGTGTTTTGAAACGGTCGTCGAGCGTGGCGGCTTCGCCCATATCACGAGACCCGCGCCAGAGCATAACGACCATGGCCCAGCCGGTCATGGTCGTGCCAAGGGCGGCGGCGATGAAGCCGATGAAGGGTGCCAGGCCAATCGCCAAAACAAGGTTCAGAACCATCGCCGCGAGTGCGTATTTGAATGGGCTGCGGGTGTCTTCGCGGGCGAAGAACAGTGGTTGCAATGTCTTTTGCAGCACGAAGGCCGGTAGGCCAAGGCCGTAGACCGCTACAGTCAGGGCGGTGGCCGCGGTATCATCGACTGTAAAGGCACCCCGTTGGAACAGTACGGATGTCAGCGGCATTGGGATGACGATCAGAGCGACGGCGGCAGGCACCGTCAGGGCGAGGCTGAGTTCGGAGGCGCGGTTAAAGGCATCGCGCCCGCCGGCTGTGTCACCGCCGCGCAGACGGCGGGACAGGTCGGGCAGCAACACGACGCCGATGGCGATGCCGACAACGCCAAGGGGCAGTTGGTACAGGCGGTCTGCGTAGTTTAGCCAAGCGACGGCGCCTTCGAAGAAACTGGCAACCTGGCGGCCAACCAGCAGGTTGATCTGCACCACGCCCCCTGCCAGCGCGGCCGGTGCGGCGATGATGGCGAGGCGTTTGAGTTCCGGCGTTATGCGGGGGCGCTTGAGCCGCAGTGGATAGCCGGCGCGGGCGGCAGCCCACCAGACGACTGCCATTTGCACAAAGCCTGCGAAGGGCACCGACAGGGCAAGGGAATCGCCGACGCGCAGGCCAAGGGCCTGATCGAGGCTGACGCCGAGGGTATCGCTGAGCGGGCGGCCAAGCGCGGCGGCAACGATGATGGCCAGAATGAAGATGATGTTCAGCAACACCGGCGCAGCGGCGGCCGCCATGAAGCGGCCCGTTGCATTAAGCACGCCGGACAACAGTGCGGCGAGAGATATGAATAGGATATAAGGAAAAGCGTAGCGGCCATATTCCACCGCCAGATCAAAGCGTTCGTCGCCGCGAAAGCCCGATGCCATGGCTGTCACCAGCAGGGGCATAAAAACGATGCCAAGGATAGTGAAGAATGTCAGAATGACGGCCATGCCGACAAAGGCATCCTGGGCAAACTCCTCTGCGCCGTCGCCGCCTTCTACTTTTTTCGAGAACATGGGGATAAAGGCCATGTTGAATGCACCTTCGGCGAAGAAGCGGCGAAAGAGGTTGGGCAGAGAGAAGGCGACGAGAAATGCCTCGGCCACGGGGCCGGTGCCAAGGTAGCCTGCGATCATGATATCGCGTGCAAAGCCCATGACACGGCTAAGCAGCGTCCAGATGCCAACGGTGAAAAAGCCGGACATCAGGCGGATCGGTTTCATGGTTTGGCCCCTAAGATTGCGGCGTCACGTGTGCGCCCGTTCCGTGCCGCGGTCAATGGCTTCTCTCAGGCGCTTTTCAAGGCTCTGCCGTTTGCTTTCGCTGTGGAATTTCAGGCCGGTCAGGTCTTTTACATAAAAGGTATCGACGGCCTGTTCCCCGTAGGTCGCGATCACGGCAGAGGCGATGTAGACATGGGCATTGGCCAGTGTGCGTGTCAGGTCGAACAGCAGACCAGCCCGGTCACGGGTATCGACTTCGATGATGGTATAGATTTCCGACCCTTCGTTGTCGAAGGTAATATTTGTCGGCACGCGGAAGGCGCGCATGCGCTTGGGCAGTTTGTCGCGGTCGGCCAAGGCATCGCGCGGCACGACTTCGCCCATCAGCGTCTTGTGGATCATGTTGCGCAGGCGGGGCAGACGGGTTTCCTCGAACGGGTGACCGTCAGCATCCTGTATCCAGAAGACGGCAGTCGCGTAGCCGTCCTTGGAGGTATAGGTGCGTGCATCCACAATGTTTGCGCCGACCAAGGCCAGTGCGCCGGTCATGCGGGAAAACAGGCCGGGATGATCGACCATGGCAAAACAAGCGCGGGTCGCGTCGCGGTCAGTGTCGGGCATGAGGTCGATGCGGATTTCATCGTCTGGAATATTCCGCAGAAGGTCGGCAAAGATGACGTGGGTCGCGGGGGGCAGCCCCTGCCAATAGGGGCCATAGTGGCGACCCATTTCCTTTTTGATGTCCGCGGGGTCCCATCCGGCCAGCGTATCGCGGAGTGACCGTTTGGCAACGGTTTCGCGGGTTTCGCGGTTCACATCTTCCAGCCCGTTATCAAGGGCAGAGCGGGTGGCCGCGTGCAGGTTGCGTAGCAGCACGGCTTTCCAGTTGTTCCACGTACCGGGGCCGACACCGCGAATGTCGCAGACGGTCAGCACGGTCAGCAAGTCCAGCCGTTCAACGGATTTCACAGCCTTTGCAAAACCGCGAATGGTACGCGGTTCGGAAATATCGCGCTTTTGCGCAGTGTCGGACATCAGCAGGTGATAGCGGATCAGCCATTCGACAGTTTCGGTTTCCTTTTTCGACAGGCCAAGGCGCGGGCAGACGCGGCGCGCAATCTGCGCGCCTAGGATGGAATGATCCTCTGGCCGGCCCTTACCGATGTCATGCAACAGCAGGGCGACATAAAGCACCTTGCGGTTCACACCATCCTTGAGGATCCCAGAGGCGAGAGGGAGCGCTTCGATCAGCTCGCCTCGCTCGATCTGAGAGAGGTGGCTGATGCATTGGATCGTGTGTTCGTCCACGGTGTAGTGGTGATACATGTTGAACTGCATCATCGCGACGATCGGGGCAAAGTCGGGCAGGAATGCGGCCAGCACGCCAAGTTCGTTCATGCGCCGCAGGGACCGTTCGGGGTTGCCGTGTTTCAGCAGCAGGCCAAGAAACAGCTTATTGGCATCCGGATCGCTGCGCATCTGATCGTCGATCAGGTGCAAGTTTCCCGCAATCAGGCGCATGGCATCGGGATGCATCAAGGTACCGGTGCGCATGGACTCCTCGAAGATGCGCAAAAGGTTCAGCGGATCGGCAAGAAAGGATTTCGGACCTGATACGGTCAGGCGGTTCTGTTTGATGGCATAAGGGGGCTTAGTCTTGGGTTTGCGTTTCAGCAGGCGTTCCAGCATCGGCGCGGATTTGGCGTGGCTGCGTTCTTGCGCCACAAGAAAGATCCGGGTCAAGTCGCCGACCATCGTTGCATGGCGGAAGTAGGCCTGCATAAAGTGTTCAACGCCGCGCCGTCCGCCGCCATCGGCATAGCCCATTGCATCGGCCACGGCGACCTGCATGTCAAAGGTCAGCTGGTCCTGCGCGCGGTTGGCGATCAGGTGCAAGTGGCAGCGCACAGCCCACAGGAATTCATGCGCGGCGCGGAATGCTTCGTATTCTTCTTGGGTGAAAACCTTGTGGCGCACCAGTTCGGACGCATCGCGCACGCCGTGGATATATTTGCCGATCCAGTACAGCGATTGCAGGTCGCGCAGCCCGCCTTTTCCCTCTTTCACGTTGGGTTCGACCATGTAGCGCTGGCCGCCTTGCTTGCGGTGGCGCTGGGCGCGTTCCTCTAGCTTGGCGTCGATAAAGTCGGGGGCCGTGGATTTGAAAAGCTCGGTCCACAGCCTTTTGCCCAGTTGTTCGGCCAGGGCGGCATCGCCGGTCAGATAGCGGTATTCAACCAGCGAGGTGCGAATAGTGTAGTCTTCTTCTGCAAGGCGCAGGCAATCCTTGATGGTGCGGCTGGCGTGGCCGACTTTCATCTTCAGATCCCAAAGCATGTAGAGCGTGGATTCAATCACGCTTTCGGCCCATGGGGTCATTTTGTAGGGGGTCAGGAACAACAGGTCGACGTCGGAATGAGGTGCCATTTCGCCGCGGCCATAGCCACCCACAGCGATGACAGACAGGCGTTCGCCGTCGGTGGGGTTCGATAGGGGATGCAGGCGGTTGCGGGCAAGGTCCAGAACCGTGATCAAGATCTGGTCGGTCAGCCAGCTATAGGCGCGGGTCGTGGGGCCGGCGCGAAAGGGCTGCACCTCGAAGGCGTCTTTGATGGCTGCACGGCCAGCGGCCTGTGCATTTTTCAGCAGACCGACGGCAGCCGCGCGCAGCGCCTTGTCATCTGCTGCGGTCTGACTGGCCGCGTCCAGCGCCGCCTGCATAGCGGGGGCGTCAAAGATTTGCAGCGCCGGAAGGATCAGATCCTCCGGCGCTGCGTCGTTTTGTAGGCTATTCAATTAACTTGCTCGTCCAATTAGCTGCCCGACCGGCTAAAACTGCGCGGCGCGTTCTGCAGGATGACCATTTGATTGCCGCGGACAGTCGCGACCGCAAGGCCGCGTTCGTTCAAGCCGTTTGGCAGCAAACGGAAGATGCCGTTGGTGCCCTGAAACCCTTGGCGTGTTGTCAGGGCGGATTTGGTCAGCGCATTCCGGTTGCCGGTGGCAACCAGCGCACCGATAGCGGCGATGCCGTCATAGGCAAGGCCGGCAAGCGGGTGCGGATCGCTGTTGTAGGTCGCGCGGTAGCGCGATTCGAAGTTCGCGACCATGCCGCGGTCGGGTACAGTGAACAGGCCGCCCTGAACACCCGGCAACGCCAGCGCCTGTGGCGCGGCGGCCCAGTTTGTCAGGCCGATATAGCGTGTCACATCCGGGTTGATTCCGGCCTCTGGCAGGGATGTGGCAATCAGGGGCAGGTCGGCATTCGCACCCGCAGTCAGGAACACGGCCTGTGCGCCGGCGGCTTTCAGTGTTTCGGCAATCTGCGGCGTTGCAGTCACGATACCTTGCTGGGACAAGGGATAGCTGCCGACGCCGGCGACCTGTGCGCCGTTTTCCTGCACGGCTGCAACAATGGCATCACGGCCCAGTTGACCGCCAAGGTCGTTGGCATGGACGATCCCGAAACGTTCGACTCCGGTCTGGCGGGCGTAGCTGACAAGGCGTTTTGCTGTGTTATCGAAGGTCGCACCAAGCACGAAGACGTTTCCGCCCGCAACCGTGGGGTTGTTCGACAGGGCCAGCACGTTGATATTGCGGGCTGCGACAGCATTGCCAACCGGGTTGACGGTTTCACCGTAAAGCGGGCCGATGATGATCTTTGCCCCTTCATCCACGGCCTGCGTCGCAACACTGGCCGCCTGGGCCGGATTTGCGCCGCTGTTGTATACGCGCAGATCAATTTCGACGCCGTTAAGATCTGCCATCGCCATGCGCGCGGCGTTTTCGAGGTTGCGAGCCAGCGCAGCATCGTTCGAATCGCCAGAACCGCCAGGGACAAGCAGGGCAACCTGGACCGGGGCGCTCGGATCAATGGCGACGCCCGTATCGGTCGCATCGTTCATGGGAACCGCGACGCAGGCCGCCATCCATAAAAACGCAAACAGCGCGGTGGCGCGGGCGACCCATCGGCGCAGATTCGGGGTCGTCGCTTGGGGCAGCATGGCAGTCATCGGCGGCATCCTCTTGTTTTTCGGGCCTCAGGGTGCGACTGGCGTTGTCCTCACGCCTGTTCCGCCCCATGGTTCAAGGCTCGGGTATCATAAAGCAGCGCACGCAGGGGTCTAGGCATGAATCACGAGATTAAACCATTGGCTGCCGGACTGTATCTTGTTGCCACTCCGATTGGATCGGCTCGGGACATTACGCTGCGGGCACTGGATATTTTGGCAAGTTGCGATGTGATCGCCGCTGAAGATACGCGCACAGCACGCAAGCTGCTGGAAATTCACGGGGTCCCTCTTGGCAAGCGGCCGGTCATTGCATTTCACGACCATAGCGGAGAAGGGTCAGTCAATCGGTTCGTCGAGGCCATTGCACAGGGCAAGTCTGTGGCCTGCGTATCCGAGGCGGGTACACCGTTGATCGCGGACCCCGGGTATGAACTGGCGCTTGCCGTGCAAGCGGCGGGTTTGCCTGTGACCGCTGCGCCCGGCGCCTCTGCCGTGCTGACGGCGCTGGCGGTCGCCGGATTGCCGACGGACCGGTTTGCCTTTGTCGGCTTTTTATCGGCCGCGCAGGCGCAACGGGCCACCCAGCTTGCGGAACTGCGGGATTTGCCATTCACACTTGTATTTTATGAATCGCCCAAACGCGTTCATGGAATGTTAGCTCAAGCCTGCGAGATATTGGGAGAAGGTCGGTCTGCGGTAGTGTGCCGGGAACTGACCAAAAAGTTCGAGGAAGTATCAAAGGGAACCTTGGGATCGCTTGCGCGCGCATATGAAGGCCGCACCGTGAAAGGAGAGATTGTCGTCCTGATTGGCCGTGCCGGTGCTGAAACGATTGAAGAGGTGGATGTGGAAACGGCATTGCGGGACGCCATGAAGTCGATGCGAGTAAAGGACGCGGCCACTGCTGTCGCCGGCGCGTTGGGGCTGCCGCGGCGGCAGGTTTACCAAACGGCGCTGGGGCTTGAGAATAAGGATAGTTAGGGATGTAAACCATGACATGCACAGATCTAGACAAGCGGGCAAGCAATGGCATGCAGCACCGCAGCCGGGCCAATTACTTGGCGGGTTTGGCTGCAGAGGATGTGGTCGCGCGTAGTTACGTACAGCGCGGATGCGCAGAGGCGGCGCGTCGCTGGCGTGGGCAAGGTGGCGAAATCGATTTGATCATGCGTGACGGCGATTCGGTCGTGTTCATCGAAGTTAAGAAAAGTCGGACGCATGGACGGGCGGCAGAGCGTGTAACCCGGCGCCAGATGGATCGTATCTGCATGGCAGCATCGGAGTTTGTCGGGCGTGAACCACGCGGATCACTGACGCCCATGCGTTTCGACGTTGCGACCGTTGATCAATCTGGACAGGTTCAGGTCATTGCAAATGCTTTTGGCGGATGGTGACCCGCCATTGCGCAACAGGTAATGCGGCGCCATATCGGGTGGAAATCTGATCCAAAGGGCCAAGCCATGACATTGAAAGTTGCGATCCAGATGGACCCGATTGGTCCAATCAATATTGATGCAGACAGCACATTTCGCATCGCCGAAGAGGCGCAGGCCCGGGGCCATGACCTGTTTTACTACACGCCCGACAAATTGGCGTTCAATGAAGGCCGGATTACCGCGCGTGGCTGGCCCCTAACGGTACGCCGCGAAAAGGGTAATCACTACACCCTGGCGCAAGAGGTCGAAGTTGATTTGGCAACATTTGACGTCGTCTGGCTGCGTCAGGATCCACCTTTTGACATGGGTTATATTACGACGACGCACTTGCTGGACATGATCCGCAAGACAACGCTGGTGGTGAATGACCCTTTCTGGGTGCGAAATTACCCGGAAAAGCTGTTGGTATTGCAGTTTCCTGATTTAACGCCGCCCACTATGGTTGCGCGTGATCTCGACACGTTGCGCAGCTTTCGTGCAACGCATGGTGATGTCATACTAAAACCATTGTATGGCAATGGCGGGGCCGGTGTTTTCAAGCTGGCGCAGGGTGACGGCAATCTTGCGTCGCTGCATGAACTATTTGCAGGGATTAATCGCGAGCCGTTGATTATGCAAAAGTTTTTGCCCGCTGTGTCCAAGGGCGACAAGCGGGTCATACTTGTTGATGGGGAGCCTGTCGGTGCAATCAACCGTGTGCCGGCGGCGGGGGAAACCAGATCAAACATGCACGTTGGCGGGCGGCCCGAAAAGGTCGCGTTGACAGATCGTGACCGCGAAATCTGCGCCCGGATCGGGCCACTGCTGCGTGAAAAAGGTCAGGTTTTCGTGGGTATTGATGTCATTGGTGACTGGCTGACAGAAATCAACGTCACTTCTCCGACCGGTATTCAAGAGCTGGAGCGGTTTGACGGGACCAATATCGCAGAAAAGATTTGGCTTGCGATCGAAGCCCGCCGTGCGGCTGCGCTTTAGGGAAGGCGCAATATCGGGGCTGGTCCCAGCGGGACCGGCCCAAGCGCCATTGCCCCGTTTGCAAAGGTTAGCGGCAAGGTGACTGTTCCGTCGGTGGCAAGCATGCCAACGAATGTCTTGACCGTTTGAACCGATCCCGGCGCGATCACGCCAAGATTGGCAAGCAGATCCACGGCGGTCAGCCAGCCCTGCGCTTTTAGATCAATTCGGCCGGTGGGGTGGCCGGCGGTGTCAACAGTGACTGATCCGCTGCCGGTCAAGCGGATATCGCCCCACGTTGCCTCTATGCTATTAAGCATCGCGTTGGTGATCAGGGGGCGGGCTGGCATGAACGCCAAGCGGTCAATCGGGCGGTCAAGGGTCAGCGTCGCATCCATCACTACCTGCGCCGAACCCTTGGGATAGATCTGCAGGGCTGGCTGTATGGCCGCGTCTGTCAGATTGATATAAGTCTCGTAGGTGTTTGCCTGGGGCGCAAGGTTGCGAAGTGCGACCAAAGTGCGTGCCGTTTGCACGGACCAGCCAGTGTCAGAGGTTAACGTCAGATTCTGACCTTCAGCCGTCATGCTGTCAAAGCTCAGGGCCGTATTGGCAGCAACATCGACATTGGCCCGCAAACTGTCCGCAGTTACCGCAAGGCTCTGACGGCCAATTTGCAGGGTGTGCTGCGGTGCAAATGTCGCAATGACCTTGTTCGGCCGGTAGGACAGGGCGGCTGTCTGCACCCAAGGGGTTTGCCAGGTCAGACCGCCGTCAGGGGATGTCACCGAAAGGTTTCGGGCGGTCACGTCGAACCGAGAGGGAAAGCCGCCGGTTTTCAGACTTTCCGTTTTAATCGCCCAGCCTTGCGTCGTTGCTGCGTCCAATCCGGCTTGCAATCCGCGGTCCAGGCCGCGCGCAGCGAAGAACCAGACGCCCGCGTAAATCGCAGAGAGCGCCAGGACGATGAACAACAGCTGCTTCATGACAGACCCCTCGTATTCGGCTGGCCCTGCGTTTATAGGTGCGCAAGGAAAAGGACCAGTCACATGAGCTTGTGGGTTTTCGGGTATGGATCGCTGCTGTGGAACCCCGGTTTCACACCGGCTGCGGCGCGGCGTGCAGTATTGCATGACTATCACCGCAGCTTTTGCATGTTGTCGATTCACCATCGCGGCACGCCAGAATTGCCGGGGCTGGTCTTGGCGCTGGATGCGGTGCCGGGCGGGCAGTGCACCGGAATGGTATTGCAGGCAGATGAGGCAGAGGCTGACGACGTCCTGCAAATGCTGCGTGAACGCGAATTGGTATCTTCCGCTTACGTGGAACGCATGGTGACCCTGCAGACCGAAGACGGACCGCTTGATGCCGTGGCCTATGTGATTGATCCGGATCATGAACAATATGTGCAGCTGGATCTGGAAACGCAGGCGCAGATGATCGCGCGCAGTACGGGCGGACGTGGCCCCAACCCAGAGTATCTGTTTCGGACGTCGGCGCATCTGGATGATATGGGGATTATCGACCCTGACATGCGTTGGTTGACGGCGCGGGTGCAGGCGCTGGGCGGCGCGGATTAACCATTTACGTTTGGTCCGCAGGCCCCTTAGGCTGCGGTCAATTGACAAGACAGGACAGCCTGACGTGACGGATTCCAACAGACCGGACGTGCCACCGCAATTTTCGCAGCCCGTGCGCCAGATTACATCGATGCTGATCGCCTTGGGCCTGGTGGGGGCGGGGCTGTATCTGGGCTTTGCCGAAATGCGGCTGATCTTTCTGTCCAACCCTTATCTGAACGGCCTTATACTGGTTGTTTTCGTCCTTGGGGTTGCTTCGACCTTTGCGCAGGTTTGGCAGTTGATGAAATCGGTTGAGTGGATCGAGGGGTTCGCCACCAATCGCGTCGGGCACCGAATGACGATTGCGCCGTCCCTGTTGGCACCGCTTGCCACGTTGCTGCGATCGCGCGGCACGCGAATGCAGATTTCGTCGACAGCCGCAACGTCGATCCAGGACTCCGTCGCGCAGCGCATCGACGAAGATCGAGAGATGACCCGTTATTTGGGCAGTACGTTAATTTTCCTTGGTCTTTTAGGGACATTTTATGGTTTGGCGACCACCGTGCCTGCGCTGGTCGATACAATCCGGTCGCTGAATCCCGCTGATGGCGAAAGCGGTGCCGATATCTTTGGCCGGTTGCAGCAGGGGTTGGAAAGCCAATTGGGCGGCATGGGTACGGCGTTCTCTTCATCCTTGCTGGGTCTGGCTGGATCGCTGATCGTCGGCTTGCTGGAACTGTTCGCCGGACATGGGCAGAACCGTTTTTACCGCGAGTTGGAAGAGTGGCTCTCTACGATCACGCGGCTTGGCTTTGCCAGCGGTGACGACGGGGCGGGCGGCGAGGATAGTGCGATGATGCAGGCCTTTGCCGAGCATATGGGCGCACAGCTGGATACGATGCGCGGTATGTTCGAGCAGGCAGAGCGGACGCGGGGCCAAGCGGATGATCACCTGACACAGCTGACCCGCACGATTGAACGACTGGTAGATACGCAGCGCGGCAATGGCACCGATGTCGCCCTGCTGACGCGGATCGCCGAGGGGCAAGAGCGGTTAATTGCCCAGATGCAGGATGGCGGCGTGGATGGTCTGGACGCTGAAAGCCGGATGCGTCTGCGATCAATTGACACGCAAATGTTGCGCCTGGCCGAAGACGTTGCAGCCGGACGGCAGGAAACGCTGGCTGATTTGCGTAGCGATTTGGCTGCACTGACCCGCGCGGTGAAACAGTCACGGCGGGACCTTTAAGCTATGGCCTTGTCACGGCGCAATCAGCGGATGAACGCAAACATATGGCCGGGTTTCGTGGATGCGATGACCGGACTTTTGCTGGTGCTGATGTTCGTGTTGACGATTTTCATGGTCATTCAGTTTGTTCTGCGTGAAACGATCAGCGGTCAGGCAAGTCAGTTGGACGATCTGGCAGGGCAGGTGGCCAGCCTGACCAGTGCACTTGGCATTGCGGAAACGGCCAATACCGCGCTGGCGGCGGACAATGATGCGCAATCCAGCCGCATCGCCTTGCTGCTGGAAGAACGGGATCAGGTCGCCGCGGACTTGCAGGCTGCGCAAAACCGCGTGACCGGTTTCGAGGCGCAGGTCGCTGGCCTGCTGGCGCAACGTGCCGATCTGTCGGCGCAGGTCGCCGGACTAGAGGCGACGAACACGGAATTGATGACGCAACAGCAGCAGCAGGAATTGGCCCTGGCCGCTGCCCGCTCTGAGGTTGATGCGCAGGCGGAAGCCGCACGATTGGCAGCCGCGCGGCGTGAAGCCTTGCAGGCGATGGTGGCGGACCTGCAGGCGCAGACAGGCGCATTAGAGGCGCAGACCGCCGATCAGACCCGCCAAATCAGCGATCTGGAGGCGGCGCAACTCGCCGATGCCGCAGCAGTGGATGCCCTGCGCAAGCGGCTTGAAGGGGCAGATACAGAATTGACGGCTCTGACACTGTCGCTGGAATCGCAGCGTCGCGAAGCTGAGGAAACGCTGACATTGCTGGCCGCTGCCAACGCCGCTCGTGATGCTTTGCAGGCCGATCTGGATGCGGTTGATGGGGGACGGACTGCGGCGTTAAGCGAGGCAGAGCGTCAGGCCGCCTTGCTTGCCGCAGCGCAAGCAGCACTGACGGCAGAGCAGGCCCAAAGCCTTGAGGCGCAGCGTCAGACTGCCTTGCTGAATGAACAGGTTGCAGCCCTGCGTCAGCAGGTTGGCACGCTACAGTCGCTATTGGACATCAGCGCAAGTGACGAATCGGATGCGCAGGTGCAGATCGAACAGCTAGGGGCGCAGTTGAATACCGCGTTGGCGCGTGTGGCCGCAGAGGAACGCCGCCGCCGCGCGCTGGAGGAAAGCGAACGCCAGCGGCTTGAGGCCGCAAATCAGGACTTAGAGCGATTCCGTTCCGATTTCTTTGGGCAGCTGCGCGGGCTAGTCGAAGGGTTGGACGGCGTCCAGATTGCAGGCGACCGATTTGTATTCTCTTCCGAGGTGCTGTTCGGCACCGGTGATGCGACATTGTCGGACCGTGGGCGCGAGGAAATTGGAAAGGTCGCCGGATTGCTGCGGCAGATCGCGGACAATATTCCGGACACGATTGACTGGATCATTCGCGTGGACGGGCACACGGATAATGTGCCGCTGTCGGGCAACGGGATCTTTGCGGATAACTGGGAATTGTCGCAGGCGCGTGCCTTGTCGGTCGTGCGTTATATGGAAACGCTGGGAATTGCGCCGAACCGGATGTCTGCGAACGGTTTCGCAGAATTCCAGCCGCTGAACCCCGCCAATACTGCCGCGGCACGGGCGCAGAACCGGCGGATCGAGCTGAAGCTGACAGAGCGTTAATTCAATGTAACCTGCGTGCCTAGCACATCCAGCAGATCATCGCCCCGGCGCAATTCGATTGTACCGGTATAATCGCCAGCGGGCCATCCGCCGGGCGGCGTGCGCTTTCCGCCAGCGCGGAACAGTTGGGCCTGTGTGCGTTCCAGGATTTGGGTATCCTGAAACACTACTCCCTTCGGGCCGCGGATGGTTAGTGTCATTCGGTCGCCTGACCGCCCGCCAAAGGCTAGCCCCCAGACGACAAGCGCGGGAGCTGTTTTGGCCATCCCGGTCTGGCCGGCTGTTCCTGCCTTAATCGACGCATAATTTGGAACGGCATCGCTGAAACCCGCCACAATTAATCCGCCAGCGGGGAAGGGGACGTCTGCCGTCCAAAGCGCCTTTTCCGACGTTTCACCGCAGACGTTCGGCGCATCCGGCGCAAAGGGATCGACGACGTCACCATCCTTGCGCACCGATAAATGCACATGGGGGAACTGGGTTGCACCTGATAGCCCGACTTGGCCCAGCACCTGCCCCGTGGTGACGATCTGCCCGGTTTGCACCGTGACAGAGCCCTGTTTCAAATGGCAATACTGCGTTTCCCAGCCGTCACCGTGGCTGACGACAATGCCATTGCCACATTCGCGGGACGACACATCCGGCGCGCCGGGGGAGCCTTGCAATATGTCAGCCATATCATCGCAAACGCCGCGCACTGTGCCCGAGGCAGCGGCAAAGACATCGACGCCCGCCGCCTGCATCGCAAGAGTTGGCAGCGCAAAGTCGGTTCCCTCATGCCCGTCATAACTCAGGCTGCCGCACTGGAAATCCTGCGCACCGGGGCCGGGGTCGTGGTCCACGGTCTGCTGGATATAGCAGGTCTGTGTCAAATCGCAGTCGATCGGCGGGATCAAAAGAATATCCCCCGCAACCGATGTGGTTGCGAGGGATAGGGTCGTCATCGTGATCAGACGAATCATTCAGCCGTAAGCAGTGGTGGCTTCTTGCCGGAAATACGGCCCTGTTCAGGTGCTTCGAATTTCAGTTCCAGTTCCTTGCCCTTGACGCCGACCTTGACCAGACCGCCTTTGGTCAGTTTGCCAAACAACAACTCTTCGGCCAGCGGCTTTTTGATGTGTTCCTGAATGACGCGGCCCAGTGGGCGCGCACCCATTTTGACATCATAGCCTTTCTTGCCAAGCCATTCGGCAGCGGCGGGCGTCAGTTCGATGTGGACGTTGCGGTCGATCAATTGCGCCTCAAGCTGAAGCACGAACTTTTCGACCACTTTCATGATCACCTCTTGCGGTAGGGCACCGAAGCTGATGATCGCATCCAGTCGGTTGCGGAATTCCGGCGTAAAGATCCGTTCGATTGCGGCCATGTCCTCTCCCTCGCGGGATTCGCGGCCAAAGCCCATGGCGTTCTTGCCAATTTCAGAGGCACCAGCGTTCGAGGTCATGATCAGGATCACATTGCGGAAGTCGGTTGTCCGGCCGTTATGGTCGGTCAGTTTCCCGTGGTCCATCACCTGCAGCAGGATGTTATAGACGTCAGGGTGCGCCTTCTCCATCTCGTCCAGCAACAAGACACAATGCGGGTTCTGATCAACGCCGTCGGTCAGCATACCGCCCTGATCAAAGCCGACATAGCCCGGAGGCGCACCGATCAGCCGCGAAACAGCGTGCTTTTCCATGTATTCGGACATGTCAAAGCGGATCAATTCAACACCCAGCGTATCGGCCAGTTGCTTTGCAACTTCTGTCTTGCCCACACCGGTCGGGCCTGCGAACAGGTAGTTGCCAATCGGCTTTTCCGGCTCGCGCAGACCCGCACGGGACAGTTTAATGGCGGACGACAGGGCCTCGATCGCCTTGTCCTGGCCGAACACCACGCGCTTGAGCGAACCTTCAAGATCCTTCAGCACCTCTGCATCGTCCTTACTGACGTTTTTGGGCGGGATGCGGGCAATTTTGGCGACGACAGCCTCGATCTCTTTGATGCCAAGGGTCTTGCGACGCTTGGAATCGGGCAGCAATTGCTGCGATGCACCTGCCTCGTCAATGACGTCGATCGCCTTGTCCGGCAATTTGCGGTCATTGATGTAACGCGCGGACAGTTCCACAGCCGCCTTGATGGCGTCGGCGGTATATTTGACGCTGTGATGCTCTTCGAAATAGGGCTTGAGTCCCTTAAGAATTTTGACGGCATCTTCTACCGAGGGTTCGTTGACGTCGATTTTCTGGAACCTGCGCGACAGTGCGCGGTCCTTTTCAAAGTGCTGGCGGAATTCTTTGTATGTGGTCGATCCCATGCAGCGCAGCTTGCCGCCTTGCAGCGCGGGTTTCAGCAGATTGGACGCATCCATCGCACCGCCGGATGTGGCACCGGCGCCAATGATGGTATGGATTTCGTCGATGAACAAAACCGCGTCCTTGTGGTTTTCCATTTCGGTCATCACGGCCTTCAGGCGTTCTTCGAAATCACCGCGATAGCGCGTACCGGCCAGCAGAGCACCCATATCAAGGCTGTAGATAGTTGCCTTGGACAGAACTTCGGGCACTTCTTTCGACACGATTTTGTACGCCAAACCTTCGGCAATGGCGGTTTTGCCAACGCCGGGGTCGCCCACCAGAAGCGGGTTGTTTTTGCGACGACGGCACAGGACCTGAATACAGCGTTCGACTTCGTGAGCGCGGCCGATCAGTGGATCAAGGTCGCCCTTGCCAGCCTTTTCGTTCAGATCGACGCAATATTTCGCCAGTGCGGATTCCTTTTTGTCGCCGTCGGTGACGCTTTCGTCGTCATCGGGCTGCGGGCTGCCGCTGATGGGGCGGCTTTCGCCAAAGGCCGGGTCCTTGGCAACGCCATGCGCGATAAAGTTGACGGCGTCATAGCGCGTCATGTCCTGTTCCTGCAGGAAGTAGGCGGCGTTGCTTTCGCGTTCGGCAAAGATCGCAACAAGCACATTCGCGCCTGTGACTTCGGTGCGGCCGGATGACTGCACATGGATCGCAGCACGCTGGATCACACGTTGAAAGGCGGCCGTTGGCACCGCTTCGGATCCGTCGACATCGGTTTCCAGCGTCGACAGATCGTCGCTGATAAAATCTTCAAGGTCTTTACGCAACTCGTCCAGATTGACGGAACACGCCTGCATGACGCGGGCAGCGTCCGGTTCGTCGATCAGCGCCAGCAGCAAATGCTCCAGCGTGGCAAGTTCGTGGCGGCGGGCGTTGGCCAAGGCCAGCGCGCCGTGAATGGACTGCTCAAGCGTCGTTGAAAAAGATGGCACTTCAGGTGCTCCTTGCTGTTCGGAAGGTCCTGCGGGCTGGCACCCGTGATGGACCGTGGCCTTAATGTTCAAGGTTTGGCTTTTCGGCCCAACCTTCAAGTTTTTTCTTCTCTGATGTGTTCACAAAAAGACTGACATGGCGTGAACGGGGCGGTCTATGGGGCAAATTTACGCAAATCTGCCCGAATGATTCAAAACCGGTCCCTGCGGGCGCGGATTTCGGTGAAAATATCGGCAGGTTGCGCGCCGGCCATATCAATGGCCTTTGCCAGAACCGGATCGTCGGCACGCAGAAACGGGTTCGTTTCACGTTCCAGCGACAATGGCGATGGAACAGTCGCGAGGCCGTTTTCCCGCGCAGTCCGTGTCGCCGCTGCACGAGAGATAATAGCAGAATTGTCCGGTTCAAGTGACAAGGCAAATGCTGCGTTTACCGTCGTGTATTCGTGACCGGAACAGACAACGGTATCGGCGGGCAGGGCGCGCAGGCGCTGCAGGCTGTCCCACATCTGCGCCGGTGTGCCTTCGAAAAGGCGCCCGCAGCCCATGGCCATCAGGCTGTCAGCGGTGAACAGCAGGTTTTCGGCAGCCATGTGAAAGGCGATATGTCCGATGGTATGGCCGTAAACTTCGATCACGTCGGTTTGCAGCCCGCAGACGGTAAAAGAGTCGCCGCCTGCAACAGCCAGGTCCAAATCCGGCAGGCGGTGGGCATCCGCCTTTGCACCGATGACGCGGGCGGTGCCACGCAGGGCAGGCAGGGCTTGCACATGGTCATCGTGATGGTGGGTAATCAGGATATCAGTCAGGGTCCAGCCGCGCGCATCTAGGGCGGTCTGAATGGGCGCTGACTCTGGCGCGTCAACCAGTGCGGTTTGCCCGCTGGCCGCGTCGTGGATCAGGAATGCGTAGTTGTCATTCAGGCACGGGACGGTGATCAGTTCAACGGGCATGGCAAATTCGCTTTTCTTTGGTAGGGTGACGCATAAGACCGCCTTGGGACTTTGCACATTGTAATGCATCTGGACGTACTTCAACTGCGTAACTTCTATTACCGCAGCGCCCTTGGCCGGGCGGCGCAGAAGGTGATACGCGATGAACTGGTGCGGATGTGGCCAGAGGCAAAGGGCCAGACTGTCGCAGGGTTCGGTTTTGCCGTGCCTTTGCTGCGGCCCTATTTGGGGCAGGCGCGGCGGGTCATCGGCTTGATGCCTGGCCCGCAAGGCGTGATGCCCTGGCCGGCGGGGCAGCCGAATGTATCCGTCCTGTGCGAAGATACGCTGTGGCCGCTACCTACCGGTTTCGTGGACAAGCTGGTCGTGATGCACGGGCTGGAAACATCGGATCACGCGCCGGCCGTGCTTAGCGAATGTCACCGTGTGCTGGGCCCCGGCGGGCGGGTCATATTCATCGTTCCCAACCGCGCCGGGCTTTGGTCGCGGTCCGATCGGACGCCATTCGGCTTTGGCCGGCCCTATTCGCCTAGCCAGTTGGAAAGCCAGCTGCGCGGCCACGGCTTCGATATCGGCACCGTGCGCGCGACGCTGTACCAACCCCCATCGCACCACCCGGTCTGGCGGCGCATGGCTGGCCTTCTGGAACGCGCTGGCCACGCGATCCCAATGCTGGCAGGCGGTGGCGTTCTGATCGTCGAGGCTTATAAACAATCGCCCGCCATCACCGGACCCGGCTTGCGCGTGCGGCGGCGTGAAACGGCCCTTGCCCCCTTTCCAGAGGCGGCTCCTGCGTTATGCCGCCCCGCGCTGCGATGACGCGCTGCGACAGATCGCCTATTTGCGAAAAAAGACGTCAAATCGCGGCTGCGTCAGATGTTAAACATCGCCTTAACATGTTGCGGGATGCAAACTCCTCTGCTAGATCGACCGTGATTTTAATGCCTCGGTTACTTCGAGGAGACGTGAACGCCTCCGGACCCTTTTGGGGTCACGGGGGCCTTATATCGGAAGGGTGGACGTGTCCGAACCAGCTTCGATCACTCAGGGTATCGCCGGGCGCTATGCGTCGGCGGTGTTTGACATCGCTAAAGACGGCAACAATCTCAAGGCGATGGAACAAGACGTCGACGCGCTTGACGCGGCTTTGTCCGACAGCGCGGATTTCCGCGATCTGATTTCCTCGCCGCTATATGGTCGCGAAGAGCAAGCGTCCGCTGTTAAGGCTATCGCGCAAAAGATGGCGCTGTCGGAGACGATGGCGAATCTGCTGGGCCTGCTGGCGGATAAGCGCCGCCTGTTCGTCCTGCCGGGTATCGTCGCCACGCTGCGCGACCTGCTGGCTGACGACCGCGGCGAAGTCACCGCAGAGGTGACCAGCGCCAAGGCCATGACCAAAACCCAAAGCGACAACCTTGCCAATGCCCTGAGCGAACAGGTTGGCAAGTCGGTCAGCATCAAGGAAACTGTGGACGCCTCCATTCTTGGCGGCCTGATCGTCAAGGTCGGTTCGCGCATGATCGACACGTCGATCGCGTCCAAACTCAACGCACTCCAGAACAACATGAAAGAGGTCGGATAAATGGCGATCCAAGCGTCTGAAATCTCTGCGATCCTAAAGGACCAGATCAAAAACTTCGGTCAGGATGCCGAAGTCGCCGAAGTCGGCCGTGTGCTGTCCGTCGGTGACGGTATCGCCCGCGTCTATGGCCTTGATGCCGTGCAAGCCGGTGAAATGGTCGAATTCCCCGGTGGTATTCGCGGTATGGCTCTGAACCTCGAAACCGACAACGTCGGCGTCGTGATCTTCGGTTCCGACCGTGACATCAAGGAAGGCGACACCGTCAAGCGCACCAAGTCCATCGTGGACGTGCCTGCCGGTCTGGAACTGCTGGGCCGCGTCGTTGACGGTCTGGGCAACCCGCTGGACGGCAAGGGTCCGATCACTGCATCCGAACGCCGCGTTGCGGACGTTAAGGCACCGGGCATCATCCCCCGTAAATCGGTTCACGAGCCGATGCCGACAGGCCTGAAGTCCATCGACGCCATGATCCCGATTGGCCGTGGCCAGCGCGAGCTGATCATTGGTGACCGTCAGACCGGTAAGACCGCTGTCGCTCTGGACACCATTCTGAACCAGAAGTCGTATAACGACGCAGCCACCGATGACAGCCAGAAGCTGTACTGCATCTATGTTGCAATCGGTCAGAAGCGTTCGACTGTTGCCCAGCTGGTGAAAAAGCTCGAAGAGACTGGCGCGATCGAATACACCACCGTTGTTGCTGCAACCGCGTCCGATCCGGCACCGATGCAGTATCTGGCACCTTACTCTGCCACTGCGATGGCCGAATACTTCCGTGACAACGGCAAGCATGCCCTGATCATCTATGATGACCTGTCCAAGCAGGCTGTGTCCTATCGCCAGATGTCGCTGCTGCTGCGCCGTCCGCCAGGCCGTGAAGCATATCCCGGCGACGTGTTCTATCTGCACTCCCGTCTGCTGGAGCGTTCGGCAAAGCTGAACGAAGACAACGGTTCCGGTTCGCTGACGGCTCTGCCGATCATCGAAACCCAGGGCGGCGACGTGTCCGCGTTTATTCCGACAAACGTGATCTCGATCACCGACGGTCAGATCTTCCTGGAAACCGAATTGTTCTTCCAGGGTATCCGCCCTGCCGTAAACACCGGTCTGTCGGTGTCTCGTGTGGGTTCTGCCGCGCAGACCAACTCGATGAAATCCGTCGCAGGTCCGGTCAAGCTGGAACTGGCACAGTACCGCGAAATGGCGGCCTTTGCGCAGTTCGGTTCCGATCTGGATGCCGCAACCCAGCGTCTGCTGAACCGCGGTGCCCGCCTGACAGAACTGATGAAGCAGCCGCAGTATTCGCCGCTGACCAACGCCGAAATCGTCACCGTGATCTATGCGGGTACGAAAGGCTTCCTGGACAAGATCGATACCAAGGACGTCGGTCGTTTCGAGGCTGGTCTGCTCAAGCACATGCGCACCGACGGCCGCGATGTTCTGGACATGATCACGAACGAAGATCCCAAGATCAAAGGCGATGCAGAAGCCAAGCTGAAGGCAGCCATCGAAGCCTTCGCCAAGGATTTTGCGTAACCTTTGCCCGAGAGAGGAGTTTAGGTTTTGCCTAGTCTCAAGGACCTTAAAAATCGGATCGCGTCGGTCAAATCGACCCGCAAGATCACCAAGGCCATGCAGATGGTGGCCGCCGCAAAACTGCGGCGGGCACAGGACGCAGCCGAGGCCGCGCGCCCCTATACGGAGCGGTTCAACGCGGTCATGGCAGGCCTGAGCCAAGCGGCAGAGGGTTCGCCCTCTGCACCAAAGCTGCTGGCTGGCACAGGGTCGACCCAAACGCACCTGCTGGTCGTCATGACCGCAGAGCGCGGCCTGTGCGGTGGCTTCAACGCCAACATCGCCAAGCTGGCCCGGGTACACGCGAAAAAGCTGATCGCTGATGGCAAGACGGTCAAGATTTTGACCGTCGGCAAAAAGGGGCGCGATTCATTGCGTCGCGAGCTGGGCGACCACTTTGTCGGTCATATCGACATGTCCGACGTCAAGCGGATGTCCTATGCCGACGCACAGCGCGTGGCAAAGGATGTGCTGAACCGCTTTGACGCGGCCGAATTCGACGTTGCCACGCTGTTCTTTGCGCGGTTCGAAAACGTTGTGTCGCAGCACCCGACAGCGCAGCAAATCATTCCGGCCAAGTTCGAAGCCGCGCCGGATGCCGCAACTGCAAGCACGCTTTACGACTACGAGCCCGGCGAAGAGGCCATTCTGGCCGACTTGCTGCCGCGCGGTGTCGCGACGCAGATCTTTGCAGCCTTGCTGGAAAACGCAGCGTCCGAGCAGGGCGCACGGATGTCCGCCATGGACAACGCAACGCGCAACGCCGGCGACATGATCGAAGACCTGACAATCGAGTTTAACCGCTCGCGTCAGGCGAAGATCACGAACGAGCTGATCGAAATCATTTCGGGCGCTGAAGCGCTCTAAGAAGACTGGAGAAACACTTATGGCAAACGCAAAAGGCAAAATCACGCAGGTGATTGGTGCCGTCGTGGACGTCCAGTTCGGGGATCACCTGCCCGAAATTCTGAACGCCCTGACCACCGACAACAACGGCAAGCTGCTGACGATGGAAGTCGCCCAGCATCTTGGTGAAAACACTGTGCGCTGCATCGCAATGGACGCGACCGAAGGTCTGGTCCGCGGTCAGGAAGTCACCGACATGGACACCACGATCACCGTGCCCGTCGGCGACGCGACCCTGGGCCGCATCATGAACGTTGTGGGCGCGCCCATCGACGAGCGTGGCGACATCGGCGAGACCGAGCGCCGTTCCATCCACGGCGATGCACCGTCCTTCGAAGCGCAGTCGACCGCGTCCGAAGTTCTGGTCACCGGTATCAAGGTCATCGACCTGCTGGCGCCCTATGCCAAGGGCGGCAAGATCGGCCTGTTCGGCGGTGCCGGCGTGGGCAAGACGGTTCTTATTCAGGAACTGATCAACAACATCGCAAAAGTGCACTCGGGCTATTCCGTTTTCGCTGGTGTGGGTGAGCGGACCCGTGAGGGTAACGACCTGTACTACGAATTCATCGAGTCCAAGGTCATCAACATGGAAGACCTGACAAAGTCCAAAGTGGCCCTTGTCTACGGACAGATGAACGAGCCGCCGGGTGCCCGTATGCGCGTTGCGCTGTCCGGTCTGACGATGGCAGAAGCATTCCGCGACCAGTCCGGCACCGACGTTCTGTTCTTCGTGGACAACATCTTCCGTTTCACGCAGGCTGGTTCCGAAGTGTCCGCACTTCTGGGCCGTATCCCCTCTGCTGTGGGCTACCAGCCGACGCTGGCAACCGACATGGGTGCGATGCAGGAACGCATCACCTCGACCAAGAACGGCTCGATCACCTCCGTGCAGGCCATCTACGTGCCCGCCGACGACTTGACCGACCCGGCACCGGCAACGTCCTTTGCGCACCTTGACGCGACCACGGTTCTGAACCGTGCGATCTCGGAAAAGGGTATCTACCCGGCTGTTGACCCGCTGGACTCCACCTCGCGTCTGCTCGACCCGGGCATCGTGGGCGAAGAGCACTACAAGGTCGCCAGCGACGTTCAGCAGATGCTGCAGCGTTACAAGTCCCTGCAGGACATCATCGCCATCCTTGGCATGGACGAGTTGTCCGAAGAGGACAAGATGACCGTGACCCGCGCCCGTAAGCTGGAGCGTTTCCTGTCCCAGCCGTTCGACGTGGCAGAAGTGTTTACCGGTTCTCCTGGCGTTCAGGTTGCCCTGGAAGACACCATTGCGTCCTTTAAGGCGGTTGTGGCCGGTGAATACGATCACCTGCCGGAAGGTGCCTTCTACATGGTTGGTGGCATCAGCGAAGTGATCGCCAAAGCCGAGAAAATGGCCGCAGACGCGGCGTAAGGAGCGATCATGGCAGATAATCTGCAATTCGATCTCGTCTCGCCCGAGCGCCGTCTGGCCTCGGTCGAGGCCTCCGAGGTGCAAATCCCCGGTGCCGACGGCGACCTGACGGCGATGGCAGGCCACGCGCCTACCATCACCACCCTGCGTCCGGGCGTTCTGCGCATCGTGCGCAGCGGCGGTACCGACGAATTTGTGGTGCTTGGCGGTTTCGCTGAAATCACGGCAACGTCGGTGTCGGTTCTGGCCGAAAGTGCACTGCCGCGCAGCGAAATGACGCAGGAAGTCTATAACGGGCTGATGGCTGATGCGCAGGCAGAGATGACGAAGGCCAAGGACGTGTTCAAAAACGAACCCGGTCCTGTCGACGACGCAGCAAAGCTGATTGCTGACATGGTGGCCATTGGCACCCATATCGGACTGGACCCAAAGCAGTCGAACTTCGGCTAAACGCTGCAATTCGGTAACAACTAGAAAAAGGCCCCGCTTGTCGGGGCCTTTTTGCTGTATTCAGGCATTCATATCGAAGACTGAGGCAAAATTGATAAACAATCGTTTTTTGGAGTGAATTTCGGATGCGTAAATTCGCAAGCCATACAGTCGGCATCGATCAGGGCGAGCTGGTGCTGTTTTCGGATTTCGAAGACGATGGCGAAATGTGGACCGGCGAAGGGCCGCGCCTGACCCGGCATGCGGTGCAGTTTACGGAACGCTATGATTCCGCGCCGGTTGTGCAGGTGTCGCTGGCGATGTGGGATATTTCCAACAGCGCCAATGCGCGGGCGGATGTTTCGTCTGAAAACATCACCCGCGATGGCTTTGACATCGTATTTCGGACTTGGGGCGACACGCGCGTGGCGCGTGTCCGTGTTTCGTGGGTCAGTGTCGGGGCGATTCCTAGCGACGAGGTCTGGGACCTTTAGCGGCCGTAGACGCCTTCATAGATTGGTTGAAGCGTCTTGTGGTTGAACAGGGACGACACTGAAGTGCCGTTCCATGTGTTCAGAATGGCCTGCGCAAAGATCGGCGCGGTTTTCACAATGCGGATATTAGGGCAGGCGATAGTTTCCGGCTTCGGCATGATCGTGTCGGTAATCACAAGGTTTTTCATGACCGACCTGCTAACGCGTTCAATCGCGGGACCGGACAGCACGCCATGCGTGATATAAGAATGCACCTCGCGAGCACCGTTTTCCATTAGGACTTCGGCGGCCTTGCATAGGGTGCCTGCGGTATCGACAAGGTCGTCAACGATCAGGCAAACGCGATCCTTGACGTCACCGATGACGGTCATTTCCGCGACCTCTCCGGGTTTGCCGCGGCGCTTGTCGACGATGGATAAGGGGGCACCGATGCGCTGCGCCAGATCTCGGGCGCGTGCGACGCCGCCGACATCGGGGGACACGACCATGATATCATCCATCTGGCCTTTGAAGTTGTGCATCACATCCAGCGCCCAGACGGGGCTGGCATAAAGGTTGTCGACGGGGATATCGAAAAAGCCCTGAATCTGGGTCGCGTGCAGGTCCAGTGTCAGGATGCGTTCCACACCCGCTTCGACCAGAATGTTGGCAACCAGTTTGGCGGTAATGGGTGTGCGGGCCTTGCTGCGGCGGTCCTGACGAGCATAGCCGAAATAGGGCATGACGGCGGTAATGCGGGCGGCGGACGACCGGCGTAGCGCGTCAGCGATAATCAGCAGCTCCATCAGATTGTCATTCGTGGGGTTCGATGTGGGCTGGATGATATACATATCTTCGCCGCGCACGTTTTCGAAGACCTCGACAAAGATCTCTCCGTCATTGAACCGTTCGACCCGCGCATCGACCAAAGCGACGTCCATGCCACGGTGCATCGACATGCGGGCCGCAACAGCCTCTGCCAAGGGACGGTTTGCATTGCCAGAGATCAGCTTGGGTTCGTGCAGGTTCGCCATGGGGGGTCCTTATCGCCACATCGCGGAATCGCCCGCGTTGACACCGCCTAGCACACCGCTACGGTTCGGAAAACACTCTCGCTGGAAAGGCTGACGAAAATGGCCCATATCGATTACTACTTCGCAACGATCAGCCCTTATACCTATCTTTGTGGGACGCGTCCGGCAGATATTGCGCAGGCACATGGGGCGACGATCACCTATCGGCCGATCGATCTGATGAACGTCTTTTCCCGCACTGGGGGGCAGCCGCCGGCGGAACGTCACCCGAACCGTCAGGCTTATCGCTTGCAGGACATGCGTCGACGGTCGGCCATGACCGGCCTTGATATGAAGGCAAAGCCGGCGTTTTTTCCGACCAATCCAGCGCCAAGCTCTTACGCCATCATCGCGGCGCAGGCTGCTGGCGGCGGGGACCTTGGCGCCTTGGTGGCCGGCATCACCCGGGCCTGTTGGCTGGAAGATCGCAACATCGCAGAGGATGATGTGATCCGCGACTGCCTGACCGCAGCCGGCTTTGACGCTGCGCTTGCGGACAAAGGGCTGCTTGCAGGGGCAGAGGCCTATCACAGCAACACCGAAGACGCCGTGCGCCTGGGCGTATTCGGTGCGCCGTTCTTTATCACTGACACCGACGAGCGGTTCTGGGGCGAGGATCGTCTGGCCGATCTGGATGCCCATCTGGCTGGCCGCATTTGATGGCAATCGAAGTGCGGGGCGGGCGCGATATCAATGTGCTCCGCCTGGGCGGGGCTGCGGAAAACTTGCTGCTGCACTGCACCCTTGCCCGGTCAGAGGCGCTTGTGCCGCTGGCGCAAACGCTGCCGGGTGGGTCTGTTCTGATGGATTTGCTAGGCCATGGTAAATCGGCTGATTGGGACGGGCAGGGGGATTACCAAAGCGCCAATGCCGCCGCCGCGCTGGGCCTGTGCGATGGACCAACGCATGTCATTGGTCATTCGTTCGGGGCGACGGTCGCGCTGCGATTGGCGCTAGATCATCCGGACCGCGTCAAGCGCCTGACCCTCATCGAGCCGGTCTATTTTGCCCTTGCGACAGATGCGGCCGCACAGGCCGATCACATTGCCCGGTTCACCCCGATCTATGCGGCCTACACCGCCGGGGACCTGCAAGAGGCGGCGCGGCTGTTTCACAGTGATTGGGGCGGCGGGTCTTGGGACGCCATGCCGCCGCATACACAGGCCGGATTTGCGCGGCGGATGCCCCTAATCATGGCGGGCACGCCGTCAATTCAGGATGATATTCACGATGCCGCCGGACGGTTGTCGCAACTGCAGATGCCGGTTTGCCTGATCCGCGGTGAACTTTCGGTGCCGATTGTTCCCGCCATCCATGCCGGAATTTGCGCGGCTGTGCCACAAGCGCGGGATCATGTGGTGCCAAAGGCAGGCCACATGGTCCCCCTGACCCACGTGGCGCAGGTTGCGCAAATTATTGCGTCAGAAGCGTAACGAACCAGTCAATCGCCGCGTGATCGCATGACCAGTCACATACCAGCCGCCCGGTCAGGACTTCATCCCCGGGGCCGCTTTCCGGATCACCCGATGTGACATAGTATTGGGCACCGGCCCCCAGCATGCGCTGATGCACCGCGCGGGGGGCGTCAAAGAACACAAGGTTCGACTGCGACTGATACTGAATCGTGACGTCTTTTGCGCCTTGCAGCCCCGCGATCAGGCGGGCGCAGGCGGCATTGGCCTGTGATGCCATGGTCAGCCATAGATCGTCCGTCAGATAAGCCTCCATCTGGGCAGAGAGGTAGCGGTGCTTGGAAAACAGATGCGCGCCGCGCTTGCGTCGCAGCTCGAATTCCCACGACGCTGCGGGGTCGAAAAAGATGCAAGCCTCGACACCCAGAAGGCCATTTTTGGTACCGCCAAAGCTGACGGCGTCGATGCCCGCCTTCCAAGTCATGTCGGCGGGTGAACAGCCAAGTGACACCAGCGCATTGGTAAAGCGCGCGCCATCAAGGTGGGTCTTGAGCCCGTATTCACGCGCAACAGTGGTCAGCGCCTGTATTTCGGGAACGGTATAGACCGTCCCCTTTTCAGTGGCCTGCGTGATAGACACAGGTCCACGCTGCGGGCCATGCACGCCGCGGGTTTCCTCGCCCAAGATCGACGCGCGCAGGGCGTCCGGGGTCATCTTGGCATCTGTCGCGGGCACCAGGGTCAGCTTGGTGCCACCGGTATAAAACTCTGGCGCGTTGCATTCATCTTCGTGGATATGCGCCATGGGGCTGCAGAAAATGGTTTCCCACGGGTTGGACAGCGTCGCGAGGGTCAGCGCATTTGCAGCAGTGCCCGTAGCGACCAGATGCACTGTAGCCTCTGGTGCCTCGAATATGTCGCGGATCATCTTGCGTACGCGGGTCATTGCCGCATCGGCCCCGTAACCGCTGGCATAGCCGGTATTGGCGTCCATTAATGCCTGAATCACAGAAGGGTGGGCCGGGCCTGCGTTGTCAGAAGTAAAGATCATCTAGGTCGGCTCCTCGATAATGTGGTCTTCCCATTCGTCGTCGTTCACATCGACTTCGGATAGGGTTTGTCCGCGCATGGTGACGCCAGCAGCATGGGGGCTGTCCGGATCGCCCGACAGCAGGGGATGCCAAGGATACAAATCGCGTCCTTCCGCCACGAGGCGATAGGCGCAGGTTTGCGGCAGCCAATACATGTTGTCCGCGATGGTTTTGGGTGTCAGCACGATACATTCCGGCACGAATTTGTGCCGCACTTCATAGCGGGCGCAAAGGCAGGATTCATTATCCAACAAGCGGCAGGCGACACGAGTCAAGGCAACTTCGCCGGTGTCTTCGTCTTCGAGCTTGTTCAGGCAGCATTTCCCGCAGCCATCGCATAGCGCCTCCCATTCGGGGCGCGACAGCTTGGCCATGGGCACGGTTTTCCAAAAGTTCGGGCGTAATCCGCTGCGGTCAATGGCGTCAGACATTGGACAGGATCTGTCGGGCTTTGACGCAGTCGGCGTCCATCTGGTCGATAAGGGCGGGCAGGCCGTCAAACTTCAGCTCTGGCCGCAGGTAATCGACAAGAGCCACGCTAATGTGCTGGCCGTAAAGGTCGCCTTTAAAATCAAAGATAAACGTCTCGCAATTGGGGACTTCACCATTAAACATCGGGCGGACCCCGATACTGGCGGCCCCGTCATAGCGGCCTGCGTGGGGACCTTTGGCGATATCGACGCGCACGGCATAGACGCCGAATTTTGGCGGGTGCAAACCTGTGATGGACATATTTGCAGTGGGATAGCCCAATTCCCGACCACGCTGATCGCCGCGAATGACTTCGCCCACGATGCGGTGCCAGTGGCCCAGCATAGCGGCGGCGTCGCGCGGCTTGCCATCAGTCAGGGCGGTGCGGATCGCAGTCGAACTGACGCGCCCGCCTTTAGTGGCAACCATCGGTGCGACAGTGACACCAAAGCCCATTTCCGCGCCATAGCGCTGCAGGTCAGCCGCATTGCCGGCGCGGTCCTTGCCAAAGCAGAAGTCGGCCCCGATCACGACATGGGCAAGGCCAAGGCGGTCATGGATTACGGTTTGCGCAAATTCACGCGGGGTCAACGCGACAAGGGCGGCATTGAACGGCACCTCGTACAACTTTTCGACGCCTTGCTTGGCCAGCTCGTTCGCGCGCGCCTCTGCGTTCATCAGGCGAAACGGCGGGGCGTCTGGCGCAAAGAACTGGCGCGGATGCGGTTCGAATGTCATTAGGCCAAGCGGCGCGCCAAGTTGCGCCGCAGCACAGCGGGCTGCGTCGATCACGGCGCGATGGCCCAGATGGACGCCGTCAAAATTGCCAATGGCAGCAGCGGCACCGCGGTCGGCAGGATCAAGATAGAGTGTGTCACGAATGATGCGCATGAGGGTTGCGTAGCGCGGTGCGGCACCCGGCGCAAGGTGCGCGCAAGGAAGGGCTGGCTTCAGTCGAACTTGCCCGACGGTGCCAGCACGATGGCTTCGCCTGTCAGCACTTTTTTGCCGTCAACAAGGCAGCGTGTGTCCAACGTGACCTTGCGCTTGGTGTAGTCGATTGCGGTGACTTCAACTTCGGCCGTGACCATGTCGCCGGGGCGGACGGGTGCCAGAAAGCGCAGGGATTGACCAAGATACACCGTGCCATGTCCCGGCAACTGTTCACCGATCACCGCAGAGACAAGGCCCGCCGTCAGCATGCCATGGGCGATGCGGCCTTCAAAGATGGTGTCTTGGGCGTAGGCATCGTCAAGGTGGACTGGATTGCGGTCGGTGCTGACCTGCGCAAACATCTCTATGTCCTCGTCGGTGACGATCTTGCGCAGGGACCGCATCATGCCGATTTCGAGGTTTTCAATCACGATCGTGCCGCGGGGCGAATTGTCGAGCATGGCGCAATCCTTAAAGTTACAAAAGATCCACTATTGCGGATCATTTGTAACTAAATTACGCGGCGGCTGCGAAATGTCAATTGCGCCCTTAGTCAAATGGCGGGCGGCTACCGCAGAAAGCCGATGGCATAGGTCGGGTTGACTTGCTGGGTTTCAAGATAGGATTGCAGCGCCGGCTCAGCAGGGTGCATATCCGTCGTCTGTGTTTCCGCGGCGGCCAGACCGCCGGTGATGAACAGCGAATCAAGCTCTTCTTGTTGGGCGCCGAGGATATCAGTGTGGATGCCGTCACCGATACAAATGATGCGCGTCAGATCCGCGCCGCCATCGAGCTGGGACAGACGGCGACGGGCAAGGTCATAGATCGGTGGATGCGGCTTGCCAAAATACAGGCTTTCGCCGCCCATTTCGGTGTAAAGTTTTGCCAAAGCGCCAGCGCACCATTCCCGGCTTTCGCCGCGATCAACCACGATATCTGGATTTGCACAAAGCAATTTCAAACCGCGCTGCTTGGCCGCCAGAAATTGCGGGCGGTAAACGGAGGGATCGGCATGTGGGTCGGCCGGGCCACAGCAAACGATGCCGTCAGCTTCGTCCAGCGGGACTTGGCTGATGTCGACCGGATCGGCAAGCATGTCCATTGGCTTGAAAAAGCTTTGATCGTGGTCTTCGCCCATGAACCAGACCTTTTGGCCGACAGCCCCCTGGAACATGGCCGCCCGGGCGCTGTCGCCAGATGTCGCGATCGCGTCCCAGCTGTCGTCCGGGATGCCCATGCCCTGAATCTGTTTCTGAACAGATGTCCAGGGGCGGGGGGCATTGGTGACCAGGATCACGCGGCCGCCGGCCTTTCGATAGTCCTGCATCGCCTTGACAGCATCCGGGAAGGCCCTGACGCCGTTGTGCATGCAGCCCCAGAGGTCAACGAAGGCTGCGTCGTATTCGCTGGCTATGTCGAGGAAGCTGTGGACGATCTGAGTCATGGCTTGGCTTTCATGGGGAGGGTGATGCCGGGGGAAGCGTCGGAGCCTCCGGCGAGAGTTTTTCTGGCCAGATGAAGGGCGGCCTGGCGCGCCGATCAAATTGGGAGAGCCGAAGGCAGCTGATGATGCCTTCGGCCGAAGTATTTAAAAGAAAGCCCGGATAGGCTGCAGGCCGCCGCTTATTTTTTGAGGTTGGGGATGATCTGCTTTTTACGGCTCATCACGCCGGGCAGGACGACGGTGTCGCCAGAGGTGTCGGCATCGAAGGATGCCTTGGCGACCTGTTTTGTCAAATCGTTCGGCAGCAGCATGGTGGCTTCTTCACGGATGATATCGACGACGAAAAGCAGGACCTGATCGACGCCGTCTTCGGCTGCGACGGCAGGCATGGCGGCGACGAGCGCATCCTTGCGGTCCAGCACGGCGGCAGGCGAGGTGGTTTCCAGCACGGAGACGCGGAATTTGGTGCCGTCGATTTCGTATTCCTTGGAGTCCATGCGCAGCAGATCGGCATCGGTAAAGGCGCTGACGTCGGATTTTGCGGCGAACATTTCATCGGCATAGGATGCGATGTCGATGCCCAGATCGGCGGCGAGGTCTTCGGCAAGTTTCTGGTCAACCGGGGTCGTTGTCGGCGAACGGAAGGCGAGGGTGTCGGACAGGATGCAGGACAGCATCAGGCCCTTGATGCCGTCGGGCATTTTGATCGCTTTGTCGCCCATCAGCTGATGCATGATGGTGGCGGTACAGGCCAGCGGACGGATCGTGATGTCGATCGGGCCTTTGGTTTTGATGCCGCCAACCAGCAGGTGGTGGTCAATGATTGCCTGTACGTCGGCACCGTTGATATTTTCGGGCAATTCAGCCGGATTGTTGGTATCGACAATGACGCAGGCCTGGCCGTCGGTCACATCGCGCACAATCTCTGGCAGATCGAAGCCCCAGCGCTTGGCGACGAATGCGGCTTCTGTATTGGGTTGGCCCAGCAGGACGGCCTTGGCATCGACGCCTGCGTCCTTCAAGAACCATTCCCAGATCAGGGGGGACCCCGTGGAATCGGTGTCGGGGGATTTGTGGCCGAAGATCAGGGTGGTCATTGTCATTTCGCCTATGCTGATGAATGATTTTGCCGCCTTATAGGGGGGATGACGCGTGCTGTCACGCAAGTCGGGAAGACAATGACCAAACCACGCGAAGCAGATCTTTATCCCGCGATCAAGGCGCATTTGACCCGTCAGGGCTTTGATGTGAAGGGCGAGGTCGGCGCGGCTGATGTTGTGGCGATGAAGGGCGATGATATCGTCGTGGTCGAACTGAAAACTGGGTTCTCTTTGGCGCTGTTCCATCAGGGTATCGCGCGGCAGGCGGTGACGGATCAGGTGTATCTGGCGGTGCCCGCTGGCGGGCAACGCAAGGCCCTGTTGGCGAACGTCGGGCTGGCGCGGCGATTGCGTTTGGGTGTCATGACGGTGCGTCTGCGCGACGGATTCGTCGAGGTAATGGCCGAGCCTGCGCCGTTCACCCCGCGCAAGTCGCCGAAAAAGGCCAAGGCTATTAAGAAAAAGTTCGCTCGGCTGAAGGGGGATCCTAATGCGGGCGGTGCGACGCGCCACGGGCTGGTGACCGGCTACCGGCAAGATGCTGTGGCTTGCGCACGCTTTCTGGCAGTGCATGGCGAATCCACAGGCGCGCGGATCAAAGATTGGGCCGAGGTGCCCGATGCGACGCGAATCATGGCAAACGATCATTATGGCTGGTTCGTGCGTGTGCGGCGGGGCGTCTATGACCTGACGCCTGCGGGTCGCAAGGGGCTTGCGGATTGGGATGACAGCTAAACCTTTCAAGGTGGTTTGCGGTGCCGTTTTCGTGAAGCAGTGCCGGTGTTGTCTACGCGGAATTAAGCATGCCGCGTCATGCCGTAACAGATTGCGATCAACCCGGTTGACAGGTGCGATGTAGGTGCCTAACTAGCGTTCGCTGGCACTCGACTAAGGTGAGTGCTAACGAAATTGAAACGCTTCAAGGAAGGTTCACAAGATGGCATTTAAACCTCTGCACGACCGCGTGCTGGTCCGTCGCATCGAAGGCGAAGACAAGACCAAGGGCGGTCTGATCATCCCTGATTCCGCTAAGGAAAAGCCTGCTGAAGGCGAGATCGTTTCCGTCGGCACCGGCGCCCGCAAGGACAACGGCGAGCTGATCGAGATGGCTGTGAAGGTCGGCGATCGCGTCCTGTTCGGCAAGTGGTCCGGCACCGAGGTCAAGCTTGATGGCGAAGACCTGCTGATCATGAAGGAAAGCGACATCCTCGGCATCATGTAATGCCGGATGCCTTGGCGCAGGGTCGCCTTGGCAATCGCTTTTCCAATCCACTACATATTTTTTAGGAGCACATGAAAATGGCAGCTAAAGACGTCAAATTCGGCACCGACGCCCGCAATCGCATGCTTAAGGGTGTGAACATCCTTGCAGACGCCGTCAAAGTGACACTGGGCCCCAAAGGCCGCAACGTTGTTCTGGACAAGTCCTTTGGCGCACCGCGCATCACCAAGGACGGTGTTTCTGTCGCTAAAGAAATCGAACTGGAAGACAAGTTCGAGAACATGGGCGCACAGATGGTCAAGGAAGTCGCGTCGCGTACCAACGACGAAGCCGGTGACGGCACGACAACAGCGACTGTTCTGGCGCAGGCCATCGTCCGCGAAGGCATGAAGTCCGTCGCCGCCGGCATGAACCCGATGGACCTGAAGCGCGGTATCGACCTGGCAACAGCCAAAGTCGTTGAGGCCATCAAGGCCGCTGCACGTGACGTGACCGACAGCGACGAAGTCGCACAGGTCGGCACCATTTCCGCCAACGGCGAAGCTGAAATCGGTCGTCAGATCGCCGACGCGATGCAGAAGGTCGGCAACGAAGGTGTCATCACCGTCGAAGAAAACAAAGGCCTCGAGACCGAGACCGACGTTGTCGAGGGTATGCAGTTCGACCGCGGTTACCTGTCGCCCTACTTCACCACCAACACCGAAAAGATGACAGCAGAGCTGGATGACGTCATCATCCTGCTGCACGAGAAGAAGCTGTCCTCACTGCAGCCGATGGTTCCCCTGCTGGAATCCGTCATCCAGTCGCAGAAGCCGCTGCTGATCATCTCGGAAGACGTCGAAGGCGAAGCTTTGGCAACACTGGTCGTCAACAAGCTGCGCGGCGGCCTGAAGATTGCTGCTGTCAAGGCACCGGGCTTTGGTGATCGTCGCAAGGCCATGCTGCAGGACATCGCGATCCTGACCGGTGGTCAGGTCATTTCTGAAGATCTGGGCATGAAGCTGGAAAACGTGACCATCGACATGCTGGGTTCTGCCAAGCGCGTGACGATCACGAAGGACACCACCACCATCATCGACGGTGCTGGCGAAAAGGCCGAGATCGAAGCACGGGTCAACCAAATCCGCGGTCAGATCGAAGAGACCTCTTCCGATTACGACAAAGAGAAGTTGCAAGAGCGCGTCGCCAAACTGGCTGGCGGTGTTGCTGTGATCCGCGTCGGCGGCATGTCCGAAGTTGAAGTGAAAGAGCGTAAGGATCGCGTCGATGACGCACTGAACGCAACCCGTGCTGCTGTACAAGAAGGCGTCGTTGTTGGTGGCGGTGTTGCTCTGGTACAGGCCGGCAAGGCGCTTCAGGGTTTGGAAGGTGCGAACTCTGACCAGAACGTTGGTATTGCGATCATCCGCAAGGCACTGGAAGCACCGCTGCGCCAGATCGCCGAAAACTCTGGCGTTGATGGTTCCGTTGTGGCCGGCAAGGTTCGCGAAAGCACTGACGTCACTTTCGGTTTCAACGCTCAGACCGAAGAATATGGCGACATGTTCAAGTTCGGCGTCATCGACCCCGCGAAAGTTGTGCGCACCGCTCTGCAGGACGCAGCATCGGTTGCCGGTCTGCTGATCACCACCGAAGCCATGGTCGCTGACCGTCCGTCCAAAGACGGCGGCAACGCTGGCGGCGACATGGGCGGCATGGGCGGAATGGGCGGCATGGGCGGCATGATGTAATCATCCTTCGGGCCGGTCGGCCTGAATGATGACAGTGGGGTTCCTGAAGCGCTTGCGAATGACGGGCCCCACACATCGCCAACCATCCGTTTTGCAAATGCAAAGCTGATAAAATACGGGCCCGCAGTCTAGCTGCGGGCCCGTATTCCATAAATGGCGCGGCTTATGTGCCTGCGTGCAATCTGCACTGTAATTGCAAAACAATTCCAAGGCTGTTGAAATAGCAGAACTAGGGGCTGAAGGGATGGCGCGCGGCAGCGGCTTGCAATGCATCGGCGGTTGACTTGCTGCGCGCATCGCCGGCAATGACAGTCGTCAACGCCATACGTTTGCTTGCATACATCGCCTGGTCCGCCGCGGTTTCCAGCGCCTGTATGGTGGCACCATTTTCGGGATGGCGCGCAATACCCATAGCGGCTGACAAATGCTGTATGCGGTCGCCTGAAAGTGTGACGCTATGCTGCGCGAGTGTGGTCGCAATCGCCTCCCCGATGTTGCGCAGGATATTTAATGAATCAACATTCAGGGTCAGCAATGCAAATTCATCGCCGCCGATGCGTGCGGCGACATCATGATTGCGCGAATTGTCCCTGATAGCCTGTGCGAGCGTCCGGATGGCCTGATCGCCCGCTTCGTGCCCCAAGGTGTCATTGATGGCTTTCAGGTTGTTCATGTCGATATAGAACAGCGCAAATTTCGTCTTTTGGTCTATCGCATCCTGCAAGGCCCGGTGCAGGCCGCGGGTATTGAGCAAGCCCGTCAAAGGGTCTGTTTCCACCTGCACTGCCAGCAACTGGTTTTCCTGTTCAAGTTGCAGTTTTTGCAAGTGTAGCCTTTTTGCCCGTTGCAGATTGCTGCGATGGGAGGCCGTCATCGTTGCAAAGCCTGATTTGATGCGCAGGGTTTCGACCAATTTGACGGCGATCAGATCGTAGGTTTGGAACGCGCCGCCCAGGCGCCATCCACAGGCGGTCAAGCTTTTGCCAGCTTGGGTTTTCAGGGCAAACCTGACCTGTGCAGTGCTGCCAAAGCATTGAGTCAACTTGCAGGTTTCCTGCGCCGTCTGCGCGGCCCAATCCTGAAACACATCCCCGGCCTGCACGGACAAAGATGTCCGGGCCAAATTGTTTGCCGCGACAATCTGCAGCTTCCGGTCCAGAACGATGCACGGTTCAGAGCTGAAGGACAGCATCGTTTCAAGCAGGCGACGTTTCATAAGTCAGTCGGGAAAGAATTCAGCCCCGGACGTCGGGGTGCTTTCATCGATCTGCAGCGCCACGACCACATGACAATGGCTGTCACCACGGGCGATGGCTTTGTCGATTTTGACATGGGCATAACCGTTGCGGTCAGCGACAACGCGGCCAAAGACGTTTGTCGTCATCATGCAAAGTGATGGACGCCCTATGACCTTGTCGCCAAAGGGGCAGCGCCCGGCGTGCATGACAATCTGGTTGTCGTCCGCCGACACGATGTCCAAAGCTGCCGCCGATCCGCGTTTTCAAGTCTAACAGGATCTGCGCCATTTGCGCCGGTTTGCCGCTTGGTTGGTCAGTGGGGTAAAGGCCGGATATGTCCTTACCAATGTGTCCGCCGACGGTGCTGATGAATCCTTCTGCGTCTTGCAGCCCGACAATCGTTTCAAGTAATTCGGCAAGATCGCCAAGGACGTTCGCGAAAAAATCCGGTTGATTGAGGGATTGTGCCGACCGTGCCGTGGCCAGATTGATTTTCTGTTCGAACATCCAGGCCATCCCATATTTCAACTGTGCAAAGTTTAGGGTGGCAAACATTAAATAGAGATTAATCTGAGAAGCTGACCTTGACGGGCTGGGCATTGCACAAAAAGCGCTTCATGATGGCGGCATGCAGTTTCCCGGCTTTATCCGCCCCGCCAGCCAGAATGATATTCCTGCAATCGACGCTTTGCTGCGCGCAGCTTTCGATGGCGAAAAAGAGGTCGCCCTAGTGCGCGCGCTGCGACGTGATGGCGTCATGCGGGGGGAGCAGGTGATCCCCTTGGAGGATGAAATCATCGGTTATTACGCACTATCTGCATTCAAGGCCCCGGCCGGTTGGCTGTGCCTTGCGCCGGTTGCAATTTCGCCTGCGTGGCAAGGACGGGGGCACGGGCGACGACTTGTGTCGCAGCTTGCGGCATGGGCAGACCAGACGCAGACTGTCATCGCCGTACTGGGCGCGCCCGCCTTTTATGCCAGGGCCGGGTTTGATGCCGGTGCAGCTGCCGCACTGACATCGCCCTATCCGGTTGACCATATGTTGTTGGCCGGGGCAGGGGGCAAAGCCCCGCGGCAAAGGCTGGCTTATCCCGCTGCTTTCGGCGGTTCGTGAAGTCCTAGCGAATAATCGGCTCTAGCGGGTCATAAAGCATGATGCCCGGATCACCCCACGCCGCATGGATCAGCGCGTCAGGTTTGATGCGCAGGTCCCGCGCCTCTTCTTTGTTGACCCAGCGACGGTCCGTAACGATCCCTTCGGGATCGGTCCAGTCAGGGTTCAAGGTCCCCCGCAGGATGCTTGCGTGGAAGTAAATATCGACCTGATGGAAATCACGCTCGACATCGTGGAATTCATTGACGAGCGCGGGCGGGCCTACGGCGATTGTCAGGCCGGTTTCTTCGAACACTTCGCGGATCAGGTTGTCGTGCAGGCTGGCATGGGCCTCTACCCCGCCGCCGGGCGCACACCAAAGGTCGGCACGCCCAGCGTAGGCATTGACCAGCAACAGGCGGCCTTGGTGCAGGATAATGGCGCGAACAGCGATACGGGGCGGGCGTGACATGCGGCCAGCCTGCGCTGCGGCGCAGAATTGTGCAAGCTCTGGGCTGGGGTTTTGAGGGAAGGGTGCTATCTAAGGGTGATGAAGTATATCACCCTGATCTTGCTTGTGATGCTGGCCGCCTGTTCGCGCGGCGGGCCTGTCGTGGCCCAGTCGCGCGAATGTGTTGTGTTGCTGCATGGATTGGCGCGCAGCGAGGTCAGTCTGACGCCGATGCAGATCTACTTGGAGGGTAAGGGCTTTTATGTTGTTAATCGCGGTTATCCATCGACAGAGGACCCGATACAAAAACTGGTCGCTGAAAACGTAGGCCAGGATATTGCATCCTGCGGCGACCGGCGCGTTCATGTGGTGACACATTCCATGGGCGGCATCCTGATCCGGGCCTATCTGGTCAATCACCACCCCGACAATCTGGGCCGGGTCGTCATGCTGGCCCCCCCAAACGAAGGGTCGGATCTGGTTGACGTTTTTGGCACATGGGAGCCGTTCCAGTGGATCAACGGACCGGCGGGACTGCAGCTTGGCACCGCGCCTGACAGCTTTCCAAATGCGCTGCCAGACGCAGAAGGATACGAGCTGGGTATAATCGCAGGGTCGCGTAGCTTGAACCCGGTATATTCGGCTGTGATCGATGGCGGTGACGACGGCAAGGTCAGTGTAGAAAGCACACAGCTTGCGGGTATGCAGGACCATATCGTGTTGCCGGTGACGCATACCTTTATGATGAACAACCCGCTGGTCATGGCGCAGGTGCTGGCATTCTTGCAAAGCGGCCGCTTTGATCGCGGGCTGAGCCTGACCGGAGTAATCTTTGGCGAGGAGTGATGTCAGGTTTTCGTCGAAAACCTGATGCCTCCGGCGGGAGTTTTTCCGGCCAGATGAACGGGGGAGCTGCGGGGCTGCGCAAAGGGCCAAACGCTGATTGCTGGGCCCTTTTGCAGAAATTTGCTTTAGCCTTGCTTTGCTTCGAGGGCTTCAATGCGCGCAGACAGGGCGGCGTTTTCCTCGCGCGCTTTTTGCGCCATTGTGCGCACAGCGTCAAATTCTTCGCGCGTGACCAAGTCGCGGTCTGCCAGCCAGCGATCCAGCATGGATTTCATGGCGTTGTTAGCTTCGTCCTTTGCGCCTTGGGCAACGCCCATGGCATTGGTCATCAGGCTGCTGAGGTCGTCGAAAATCTTGCCCTTGGGTTGCATCGGGTCTCTCCATCCGGTTGCGGGGTAAAACCCCGTGTCCTTTCCTATATGGTGTTGTGATGGCCGGGCTGCAAGCGGGCGGTTGACTTCGCCGATGCCGCACCACAGGAATAGCGCCATGTTAGCTGCCATTCCCTTTCCCGATATTTCGCCCGAAATTTTCTCGGTCACGCTATTTGGCGCGACCTTTGCGCTGCGCTGGTATGCGGTGTCCTATATCGTGGGGATCGCGATAGGGTATCGCATGATTTCGGCGGCCCTGAAGCGGCCCGCCCTTTGGCGAGGCGAGCCGCCAGTCGCGCCGGCCCGGCTTGAGGATTATCTGACCTATATCGTGATCGGTGTGATCGCGGGCGGGCGGCTGGGCTACTGCTTTTTCTACCAACCGGGATATTATCTGACGCATCCGCTGGAAATTCCGGCGATTTGGACCGGGGGCATGTCGTTTCACGGCGGCTTTGTCGGGGTTGTGCTGGCCGTTATTTTGTTTGCCCGCCGCAATGCGGTTTCCCTTGGGTCGATGGCAGATGTGACGGCGCTGGCGGCGACGCCCGCGATTTTTCTGGTGCGGATCGCCAATTTCATCAACGACGAATTGTGGGGGCGGCCAACCGACCTGCCGTGGGGCGTTGTTTTTCCGTCGGCAGCTGCGCAGGATTGTCCGGGTGTTGTCGGTTTATGCGCAAGGCATCCAAGCCAGCTTTACGAATCCGCGCTGGAAGGTTTGGTGCTGGGGGCACTTTTGCTGTTTCTGGTTTATCTCAGGGGTGCGCTGAAGTTTCCTTGGCTGATCACGGGCGTCTTTTGTGCCGGCTATGCGTTTGTGCGGTTCATGCTGGAATTCGTGCGCCAGCCCGACGCGCAATTTCGCGGAACGGACAACCCGCTTGGCTGGGCGCTTGATCTTGGCGATTGGGGGCTGACAATGGGGCAATGCCTGTCGCTGCCGATGTTTGTGTTCGGGGTCAGCCTGATCGTGCTGTCGCGCCGCACGTGAGCCTGGCTGCGCAATTGCGTGCGCGTATCGCGCAAAGTGGTCCCATGACGCTGGCCGATTACATGGCCGCCTGTTTGCTGGACCCGGCGCATGGGTATTACGCCACCCGCGATCCGTTCGGTGCCGGGGGTGACTTCATCACCTCGCCCGAGGTCAGTCAGATGTTCGGGGAAATGATTGGCTTGTGTCTGGCCCAAGCCTGGCTGGACCAAGGATCACCAAGCCCCTTTGTCTTGGCCGAGGCGGGGCCGGGGCGCGGGACGTTGATGGCGGATATTCTGCGCGCCACGCGCGGTGTGCCGGGCTTTGTGGATGCGGCGCAGGTGCATTTGATTGAAGCCTCGGCGACGCTGCGTGCGGCGCAGGCTGAACGGGTGCCGGGGGCAATCTGGTTGGATCACGTGGACCAGCTGCCGCAGCAACCGCTGCTGTTTGTCGCGAACGAGTTTTTTGATGCGCTTCCGATCCGCCAGTTTCGCCGTGACGGGGCAGGGTGGCGCGAAGTCGTGGTTGGGCTGAAGGACGGTCAGCTTGCCTTTGGCGTGACCGACCCTGCGCCCTTGGCCGTATTGGCGCATCGTCTAGATGATACCAAAGATGGTGATCTGGTCGAGGTTTGTCCGGCGCTGGTGCCGATTACCGCAGCGATCAGCAGCCGAATTGCCGCACACGGCGGGGCGGCGCTGATTATCGATTATGGCGACTGGACGTCGCTGGGTGATACGTTTCAGGCTGTGCAGGCGCACCGGATGACGGATCCGCTGGCGGACCCCGGTCAGGCAGATCTGACGGCGCATGTGGACTTTGCCGCGCTGGCGGCCGCGGCCAAGCCGGCCCTCCACTCCCGTCTGACGCCGCAAGGCGTGTTTCTGGAACGCCTTGGCATCACGCAGCGGGCACAGGCCCTGGCCGCAGGTTTATCCGGCCCCGCCCTGGAGGCGCATATCGCTGCACATCGCCGCTTGACCCACCCTGCCGATATGGGCGACCATTTTAAGGTGATCGGGATCTATCCCGATGGCGCCACCCCACCACCGGGATTGACCGCATGACACTGGATATCATCACCGCGCCTTTGCTAAGCCCTTTGCGGCACGGGTTCTTTACCCGCGTCGGCGGTGCGTCGTCAGGGGTGTTTTCCGGTCTCAACTGTGGATTTGGCAGCAGCGATCAGTCGGACATTGTGGCGATCAATCGCGGGCGTGTCGCGGGCGCGATGGGGGTTGATGCCGGTGCGCTGGCGGGGGTTCATCAGGTCCATTCCGCCGACGTGGTCGCGGTGACCGCCGCACCGGTCGACAAGCCAAAGGCTGACGGTCTTGTTACGGCGACGCCGGGCGTGGCGCTTTCAGTACTGACGGCGGATTGCCAGCCAATCCTGTTTGCCGATCCGGTCGCGCGTGTCATAGGGGCCTGCCATGCCGGGTGGCAGGGCGCGCTGGACGGTGTGATCGACGCAACGGTCAAGGGGATGGAGGCGCTGGGCGCAAGCGCTGCCAATATCCGCGCTGTCATCGGGCCGACGATTAGTCAGCGCGCTTATGAAGTGGGTCCGGAATTTCGGGCGCGTTTCATGGCGCAAGATCCTAGTGCAGAGCGTTTCTTTGTTGCAGGGCAGGGGGATCGTTTGCATTTCGACCTGCCCGCTTACGGCCTTCATCGATTGGGGCGCGCCGGGGTGAAGCAGGCAGAGTGGACGCGGCATTGCACCTATGGTGATCCGGCGCGATTCTTTTCCTATCGGCGCAGTGTGCATGCCAAGGACCCGGATTACGGTCGTTTGATTGCAGCGATTTCGCTGTAATCAGGCGCAAATAGGGCAAGTAGCGGTCCTGATCCTGCCTTCATTTTCGAAACAGTCGGTTTTGATCAACGCAGATTGGTGCTGCTTTTGCGCGCAATCGCGGTGTTTTCCCATGGTTTCCTGGCGTGCAACAATATGGCCGCAATTGGCTGGATTGGCGCGGCCAATTTATTTGAAAACCGCGTGAATGGCCTAATTTGTGCCGCAGCATCGCGTGACACTGGTCCCATCAGCTGCACCTGCAGCCCCAAATTTTCAGAGGACCACCCCATGACACAGCAAAAGCGCTGGATGACTAACATGATCGCCGAAGCCGAGGTCTGCAGCACCAAGATGCCTTGGGAACGCGGATTGCGCCGCCAAGCGATGATTTCCCGGCGGCTGGATGCAGAAGAACGCAAAGTCAAAGTCACGTTGCCGCCGATGCCTGTCGGTATTCAGTTGGCCAGCTAAGACGGCCGCACATTTGATTGCCAGCAATTTTCTGACTGGTACCGGACATCCCGCGCTGTTCATGCCTCTGGTGGCGCGGGTTTTCATGTTTCCAGCGCGGCCCCGTGCGGTCGTTGGCTGACGTCATGATATGAACGAGTCAAACTTTTCCAAGATAGCTGCGAAAGTCCGGCAGAGCATGCAGGATTTGCATTGGTTCACGGCAATAGACAGTTAGTGATTCGCGGCTCAAACCGGCTTTGGAGGCCCGAATTAAGGCGCGACTGATCCGCCTTCGGGGACAATCACCCCGATAATTTACCTATTAGTAGCCAGTTAAGCGTGTTTGCGAAAACACTTTGACAGCACCACCCCTTTTTTGACACATTTGGACCAACAGCAACGTTCTCCTCAGATGTTGTCGGTGGGGCCGACAGATGATGTGACAAACCGCAAGGGTGCCACATGACGTCCAAGACCCCCACTGCCGCCGCAGGCCTCGCGGCGGATCGCTATTCAAATCCGGTGTCCTCAGACCGGATCGCTAGTCCAGATGGGCAACCTCAGCGCGTGATGCCTCTCATGCGCAGATACGAGGTTGCCCACCTGACGACTTCCCTCGAAACATTTGAATTCCATCGCCTTGCACCCGCAAGTGCTGTGTTCGAAGACTGCTTTGGTGCGCTGGGCCGCGGTGCAATCTTGCAAACCGATACCGGCCCGCGCGCGGTCGAGGATCTGTGGCCGGGTGACCGCGTGTTGACGGTTAGTCATGGTTTGCAGACCCTGCTATGGCGCGGCCAGATGCAGATTGTGCCGCGCAGCACGCAATTGCGCCCCGAAATCGGCACGATGGTCCGCATCACGTCAGAGGCAATGGGCCTGTCGCGTCCGGCGCAGGATCTGGTGCTGGGGCCTACGGCCCGTATTGCCCACCGTGCCCCGGGGACGCGGCGTTTGACCGGGGACGAGGTTGCCTTTGTGCCCGCGCGGGACTTTGTAGACCATTGCAGTGTGATTGCATTGCAACCGATTGCGCCCGTGCACGCCTATCAGCTTGGCTTTGCCGATCATGCGGCTGTCAGCGTCAACGGAATAGAGGTTGAAACCCTTCATCCCGGTCTGCCGCATCAGTTGAACCTGCGGGGCGAAACAGCGGCGACACTGATGGCTATGTTCCCGCACAAAACATCGCTGTCTGACTTTGGTCCCTTATTGCATCCCCGCATCGCCTTGCGCGATCTGGATCTGTTCAGTGCCGCTTGATTAGAACCCGTAGGCAAGGCCCGCACAGTGGGTGCGGGCCAGGGGGATGGATCAGGCCTCTTTCGCTAAGCGCGCTTCAAGCACGTCGAATGGAACGCCTGGTTCATCCTTTGCGCCCCGAATAACCAGCGATGTCTTGACGCTGGCCACGTTCGGCGCGCTGGTCAGCTCTTCTGTCAGGAACCGCTGGAAAGACCGCAAATCAGGCGCGACGCATTTCAGGATGAAATCGACCTCGCCGTTCAGCATGTGACATTCGCGCACAAGCGGCCAGCCTTTGCAGCGGCCTTCAAATGCGCTCAGGTCGGCTTCTGCCTGACTGACAAGCCCGACCATCGCGAACACCTGAACCTCGAACCCTAGTTCACGCGGGTCGATATCGGCATGATAACCGCGAATGTAGCCCTGCTCCTCTAGCGTGCGCACGCGGCGCAGGCAGGGCGGGGCACTTATGCCGACCCGCTTGGCCAGCTCGACATTGGTCATCCGCCCGTCAGCTTGTAGCTCGGCAAGAATCATACGATCAATTTCATCGAGTTTCGAGCCGGGCATACCTGTAATCCTCTTAAAATTTTGCAATTCATACGCGACTGCTGCGATGGGCGCAATAATGTAACAATCCTGCGCAACAACCGACAATCCGAAGTGGGTTTTCATGGTGCCGCCACGCGCCTATATCCACACCAAAGCCATCAGGAGGCATCCCATGACGGATCGCAACACACATACCAAGGTCTTGATCGTCGGCTCTGGCCCGGCCGGTTACACTGCTGGCGTCTATGCCAGCCGGGCAATGCTGGAACCCATGCTGATCCAGGGGATCGAACCGGGCGGCCAGCTGACCACCACGACAGAAGTTGAAAACTGGCCTGGCGATACTGAAGTGCAGGGCCCCGACCTAATGGTCCGTATGGAGGCGCACGCCCGCGCCATGGGCACCAACATCGTGCATGACATTGTCACCTCGCTTGATCTGTCCAAGCGTCCCTTTACGGCGACCTGCGACAGCGGTGCGGTTGTGACAGCTGATGCTGTTATTTTGGCAACCGGCGCGCGGGCCAAATGGCTCGGCCTGCCGTCCGAGGAAAAGTTTAAAGGCTTCGGCGTCAGCGCCTGCGCTACTTGCGATGGCTTCTTCTATCGCGGTCAGGAAATCGTCGTGGTTGGCGGCGGCAATACTGCCGTAGAAGAGGCGCTTTTCCTGACGAATTTTGCGTCCAAGGTCACATTGGTTCATCGCCGTGATACGCTGCGCGCGGAAAAGATCCTGCAGGACCGCCTACTGAAGAACCCCAAGATCGTCCCGATGTGGCACCATGCGGTGGAAGAGGTCGTCGGCACGACTGACCCGCTTGGCGTAGAGGCCGTACGTGTAAAGCATGTCGAAACCGGAGAGGTCACCGAAATCCCCGCTAAGGGGCTGTTCATTGCCATCGGCCATGCGCCCGCATCGGAACTGGTCAAGGATCAGCTGGAAACGCATAACGGCGGCTACGTGAAGGTAGAGCCAGGCACGACACGCACCGCTATTCCCGGCGTGTTTGCCGCGGGCGATCTGACCGATCACATTTATCGCCAAGCGGTAACGTCAGCCGGGATGGGGTGCATGGCCGCATTGGATGCAGAACGCTTCCTTGCCGAACACGGCGAAGCAGAGCGTGAAGACGTCACGCTGCCGCTTGGCTACGGCGCAGAAGAGCCTGCCGAATAAACCGTTGGCTGGCCCCCGCCGCAAGGCGGCGGGTCAGTTTCACCGCCTTCGGCACTGTTCTGCGACCATCAGGCTTTCTGGAACAATATCCCGAATTTTGGGGCGTAATTGATCCATTGCGTCCCAAGTTTGCTTGAATGTTGCGGCAAGTCTTGATCCTGCCATGATTCCATGTTTCCGACGCTTCTGAATTGAAACGACATTTTCACAGGTCCACCCATGCCTCAAAATCTCTCGCCGATCCCTGAACTTTATGTCTCGCCCGACAGCGCGCAAAAGCTGAAGCAAGAGGCAGGCGAGCTGATCAGCCACGACCTGACCTCGCGCCAGATTTGCGATCTGGAACTGCTGATGAACGGTGGCTTCTATCCGCTTAAGGGTTTTCTGCCCGAAGCCGATTACGACTCCGTCGTGTCCGACATGCGCCTTGCCGATGGCAAGCTGTGGCCGATGCCCATTACCCTAGATGTGTCGCAAAAGTTCGCAGACACGATCGAATTGGGCACTGATATCGCGCTGCGCGACCAGGAAGGTGTGATCCTTGCGACCATGACCGTCACTGATAAATGGGTGCCGAACAAATCGCTCGAAGCCGAAAAAGTCTTTGGCGCTGACGATTCAGCCCATCCTGCGGTGAACTACCTGCATAACACCGCTGGCGCGGTTTATCTGGGCGGTCCGGTTACGGGCATTCAGCAGCCTGTGCACTATGACTTCCGGTCAAAGCGTGACACGCCGAACGAGCTGCGCGCCCTGTTCCGCAAACTGGGCTGGCGCAAGGTTGTCGCCTTCCAGACCCGCAACCCACTGCACCGCGCGCATCAGGAACTGACGTTCCGCGCCGCGAAAGAAGCGCAAGCTAACCTGCTGATCCACCCTGTTGTCGGCATGACCAAGCCGGGTGACGTAGACCACTTTACCCGCGTGCGCTGCTACGAGGCGGTCCTGGACCAGTACCCCCAGTCCACGACAACCATGTCGTTGCTGAACCTGGCCATGCGTATGGCTGGCCCGCGCGAAGCTGTCTGGCACGGCCTGATCCGCGCCAACCACGGCTGCACCCACTTCATCGTTGGCCGCGACCACGCCGGCCCCGGCAAAAACTCTGCCGGTAAAGATTTCTACGGCCCCTATGACGCGCAGGAGCTGTTCAAAAAGCATGAAGAAGAGATCGGCCTCGAAATGGTCGACTTCAAGCACATGGTCTACGTGCAGGAAAAGGCGCAATACTATCCTGCGGACGAAGTCCCCGAAGGCGGCACCGTGCTGGATATCTCCGGCACCGAACTGCGTCGCCGTCTGGCCGAAGGTCTGGAAATCCCCGAGTGGTTTTCTTTCCCGCAGGTCGTGGCAGAGCTGCGCCGGACCAAGCCTGCCCGCAACAAGCAGGGCTTTACCGTGTTCTTTACCGGCTTTTCCGGGTCTGGCAAATCTACCATTGCCAACGCCCTGATGGTCAAGCTGATGGAGATGGGTGGCCGTCCGGTAACGCTGCTTGACGGTGATATCGTGCGCAAGAACCTGTCGTCCGAATTGGGCTTTTCCAAAGAGCACCGCGACCTGAACATCCGCCGCATCGGCTATGTCGCATCGGAAATTACCAAAAACGGTGGCATCGCGATCTGTGCGCCCATCGCGCCCTATGCAACGACCCGCCGCGCCGTGCGCGAGGATATCGAATCCTTCGGTGCTTTCATTGAAATACACGTCGCCACCTCGATCGAGGAATGCGAGCGCCGGGATCGCAAGGGGCTTTACAAGCTGGCCCGTGAAGGCAAGATCAAGGAATTTACCGGTATTTCCGATCCCTACGATGTGCCGGAAAACCCCGAAATGCGTATCGAAACTGAATCGTCAGATGTCGATCACTGCGCTCATCAGGTTATTCTGAAGCTGGAGTCGATGGGCCTGATCACCGCCTAAAACCCGGCGTGAAAAACAACAAAAGGCCGGACCATCGCGTCCGGCCTTTTTTATATCGTATCACTCGCGGTTTTGCACTTACCTGTCCTTGCGCGGGAAGGGGCTGAAAACCTTAGTGCAGCGTGACCAGTTGCATATGGTGTTCGGCTGCCAGATGGGTTGCAATCCCCTGGCTTGCCACCAGCGCGACCTGTTCGCCCATCGTGTTGTGCACCGCAAACAGTGTTTTCAAATCGCCTGCCTGCGCCCGCACGTCGTCTGGTAGGTCAGCCGTCAGCACGGGCTTAAGATAGACGATATTTTGACCCAAAGACTGCAGATCGTTTTTTGTAAACATGGCTTATCCTTTCCGGATCTGGATTGTTTGTATAACGCGGTCAGGCTCGCTTCGGTTCAAATCGATGTGCAGCAAGCCGTTTTCGATGGTCGCTGCGCCGACCTCGACCCCTTCGGCCAGCACGAAAGAGCGTTGGAATTGCCGCCCTGCAATACCGCGGTGCAAAAAGACACGTTCGCCCGCATCGTCGTTTTGGCGGCCGCGCACGACCAGCGTCGAATCCTCGACCGTGATGGCCAGATCGTCTTCGGCGAAGCCGGCGACAGCCAGTGTGATGCGATACGACCGGTCAGAGGTCTGTTCAATGTTATACGGGGGATAGCCGTCGTTTCCCGTCTTGGCGGTGCGTTCCACCAAACGTTCCAGCTGCTCAAACCCCAGCAGGAACGGATGCGTTCCCAAAGCCAGTTTTGTCATGCGACACGTCCTTGTCTTGAAGCGACATCTGCAAAGCGGCCCCGCATTCGGCAACCGCTGCTTCTAATATGGGAACCTTTGCGCCTTGTCGCAAGTCGGCGGTTGCGCCTGTGTTGACGGGACTGAAACCTCTAGGCGTTTTTGTCGAAAAGCGATAGGACTGCATCAACCCCGCATGGACGGTGATCCGTGCAATTATTGAAAGACCGTTATGAATTCCTCTTCCCGCATGAGCGAGGCAGAAATCCTGACGATTGAGCTTGCTGTGCTGCGCGGCGAACATCGGGACCTTGACCTTGCGATCACTGCCTTGCAGGCACGCCACCCCGGTGACGTGCTGACCCTGAAGCGGCTTAAGAAAAAGAAGCTTTCGCTCAAGGATCTGATTGCCCGGCTCGAGGATCGTCTCAATCCCGACATCATCGCCTGACGACCCAGACTTGCCGCTGCGTTTACGCAGGGTATAAGGCAACGACATTATGACAAGGGGGGGCGTCATGGCAGACGTGCAGATCGGCATCATTATGGGCAGCCAATCCGACTGGCCAACCATGAAAGAAGCCGCCGATATCCTTGATGCGCTTGGTGTCCATTACGAAAAAAAGATCGTCAGCGCCCACCGCACCCCTGACCGCCTTTGGGACTACGGCAAGACCGCCGTCGATCGAGGCTTGCATGTCATTATCGCGGGGGCAGGGGGCGCGGCCCATTTGCCGGGCATGATGGCATCGAAAACCCGCGTCCCCGTGCTGGGCGTACCGATCCAGACCCGTGCGCTATCGGGTGTCGACAGTCTCTATTCCATTTTACAGATGCCGCGGGGCTTTCCCGTGGGCACCATGGCAATCGGTACGGCGGGCGCGGCGAATGCTGGTCTGATGGCCGCCGCGATCCTTGCCCTGCATGATCCCGCTTTGGCAAAACGCCTTGATCAATGGCGCAGCGATCTGTCTGCCTCTATCGCGCAGGAACCATCCGATGACTGAACCACTTGCCCCCGGCGCAACCATTGGCATTTTGGGCGGCGGCCAGCTCGGGCGCATGCTCTCTGTCGCGGCAGCGCGCCTGGGCTTCAAAACCTGCATTTTTGAACCTGCCGGCGACTGTCCCGCGTCCCATGTCGCGAATTTTCACATGCAGGCGGATTACGACGACACCGACGCATTGACGCGCTTTGCGCAATCCTGCGACGTCATCACCTTTGAATTCGAAAACATCCCCACCGCTGCCCTTGATACGATCGAGGCACTGCGCCCGATCCATCCGCCCCGCGCGGCCCTTGCGACATCGCAGGACCGGCTGACCGAAAAGACGTTTCTACAAGGGCTTGGCCTAACGACCGCGCCCTTTGCCGATATTACCGACGCAGCCAGCCTTGACGCTGCAATCGCCAACATCGGCACCCCTGCGATCCTGAAAACCCGGCGTATGGGGTATGACGGCAAGGGGCAGGCGCGGATCATGGCACAGGGTGATGCCGGGCCTGCGCTGGATGATATGAACGGTCAACCGGCAATTCTGGAAGGATTCGTGGACTTCACCCACGAGGTTTCCGTTATCGCCGCCCGCGGGCAGGACGGCGCTGTCGCCTGCTTCGACCCCGGACAAAACGTGCACCACGGCGGCATTTTGCACACAACAACAGTACCTGCGACCTTGACGCCCACCCAACGCACGGACGCGATCCTGATCGCTGCGCGTATCCTGAATGCACTGGATTATGTCGGCGTGCTTGGTGTCGAGCTCTTCGTGACGCCCAAAGCCCTTATTGTGAACGAAATCGCGCCGCGTGTGCATAATTCTGGTCACTGGACGCAAAATGGCTGCGCCATCGACCAGTTCGAACAGCATATTCGTGCAGTGGCGGGCTGGACGCTGGGCGATGGATCACGGCACAGCAACGTGACGATGGAAAACCTGATTGGCGACGACGTGGACCGCATCCCGCACATCGCAAAGGAATCCGCCAGCCTGCACCTTTACGGCAAACCGCAGGCGCGCCCCGGTCGTAAAATGGGCCACGTCAACCGCGTCACCGGCCCGGCGACATAATTCACGGTCGGCCTGCTTCATCTGGCAAAATAAACTCCCGCGCGGCGCGCTGAGGTTTTTCGCAACGCGGAAAACCTCACATTTGCTCGCCAGAATTAACTAATTAGCAACCATCACACCGCTACCTGTTAACTGTAGTTAATTTAAGGAGCGCGCATGGTCGCGATGGCCTATACCGTCGCGTTCGACGGGATCGATGCGCGTCTGGTGCAGGTGCAATGCGCCATTAGCCCCGGCTTGCCGGGATTTTCCATCGTGGGGTTGCCCGACAAGGCCGTGTCAGAAGCACGCGAGCGGGTCCGCGCGGCGCTGACAGCGATGGCCATTGCGCTCCCAAGCCAGCGGATCAGCATCAATCTTTCTCCCGCCGATATGCCCAAAGAGGGATCTCACTTTGACTTGCCTATCGCGCTGGCTGTGCTGGCAGCGCTGGAGGTCGTTCCCCACGAAGAAGTTTCTGATCTTGTGTCGCTGGGGGAACTGTCGCTTGACGGGACACTGGTTCCCGTCATTGGCGCGCTGCCGGCGGCCGTGACGGCGGGTGACAGCGATCGGTCCCTGATGTGTCCCGCCGCCTGCGGGGCAGAAGCAGCCTGGGTTGACAGCGTCCGTGTCATTGCACCTGCCTCTCTTGCGCAGGCCATCTCTCATCTGACAGGTCGTGCTGTGCTTGATGCTGCCGTGCCTGGCGACGTGACCCATGCCAGTGGCGCGCGCTGCCTGTCAGAAGTGAAAGGCCAGGAACGCGCCAAGCGCGGGTTGGAAATTGCCGCAGCCGGGCGGCATCATATGCTTTTGGTCGGCAGCCCCGGCTCTGGCAAATCCATGCTTGCCGCCCGTATTCCTGGCATCCTCCCGGCCCTCACCCCGCTAGAGGCGCTGGAGACGTCGATGATCCACTCTCTTGCCGGGCTTCTGGACGACGGTGGCATTTCCCGGACCCGGCCGTTTCGCGAGCCGCACCACACCGCGTCGATGGCAGCCATCGTCGGTGGCGGGCGTGGCGCAAAACCGGGGGAAATCAGTCTGGCCCACAATGGTGTGTTGTTCATGGATGAATTCCCCGAATTCCCGCGCACCGTTCTGGAAACCTTGCGTCAACCGATCGAAACCGGCGAGGTCGTCGTGGCCCGCGCCAATGCGCATGTCCGCTATCCTTGCCGTTTCATGCTGGTCGCAGCAGCGAACCCATGCAAGTGCGGCTATCTTGCGGAAGCTGCCCGCGCCTGCAGTCGCGCGCCAGTCTGCGGAGAGGACTATATGGGGCGGATCAGCGGGCCACTGATGGACCGCTTCGATCTGCGGGTCGAGGTGCCGCCGGTTGCCTTTACCGATCTTGACCTGCCACGGTCAGGGGACACATCCGCAGATATAGCGGCGCGCGTCGCGCAGGCCCGCGCGCTGCAGGTGGCGCGCTATGATGGCCATGCGGGGATGATGGCAAATGCTGATGCGCAAGGCGCGGTGCTGGAGCAGGTCGCGACTCCGGACACAGAAGGCCGCGATTTGCTGTTGCGCGTGGCAGAGCGGTTCGGGCTGTCGGCCCGCGGCTATCACCGCGTTTTGCGGGTAGCGCGCACAATCGCGGATCTGGACGGATCGGCAAGCGTGCGGCGCAACCATGTCGCCGAGGCGGTCAGTTTTCGGCTGACCTTGACGAAAGAAGTTTGAAGCCACCGTTTGTGCAAGACCTGTTCCGAATTTTCGAAAGAAAATTCGGTGCCTCCGGCGGGAGTTTGTCTGGCCAGATGAAGCTGGATCAGCCCCGGTAAAGGGTCATGAAGGCCGGCCATGCGGCTGGATCTGCAACAGTTTTATCCCGGCAAAAGGCATTGCAGAAACCGAAAATACGTTGGCCGATTTCAGCGAGATGAGTGACGGGGTCACCGGAATAAGGGCATGCTGTATTTTCTGCCGTGCCGGTATCGACGCGCGCGGCTGCCAACGGAGTGGGGCCGGGCCAGGGGCGTGTGGGGCCCTGGTGTTCGAAAACCTTTGACGTCTGGTTTGCTGCCAGACCCATCGCACGCCAGCGGCGCAGCGCAGGATCGGCCAGATGGGCTGCCACATAGGCTTTCGTCGCGGGGTGCGTGTCAAAGCCGTAATTGGCCAAGCGTATAGCCATGGGGGCAAAAATAGCGTCCGCAATGCTGTAGTCGCCGCACAGCCAGGGTGTGTCTTGCCCTGTGACAGCTCGGGCGTGGGCCCAGATTGCCTCTAGTCGGTCCAGTTCTGCCGAGATTGATTCAGATGGCTGAACAGGCGCGTAGCTGCGATGCAGGTTGACGGGCCATTCTGCGCGTAGTCTGCGAAAGCTGCTGTGCATTTCATTGGCAAGGGCGCGAGCCGTGCCGCGGGCAAGGGGCGCTGCTGGCCAGAGGCCGGCGTTCGGGTAGAGGCTGGCGAGTTCCTCGGCGATGGCCATGCTGTCTGACAGAATGGCCCCATCGGACGTGATCATGGTAGGCAGGGTGCGCGCTGGTGCGTAATCTGTCATCAGCGCGCCGACGCCGTCTTCTGTTGCAGGATAGAGCACCGTCGTTTTGACATAATCTGACAGGCCGAAACGGTCGACCATCAGCCATGCGGCAAGCGACCAGCTGAAGTAGAGGCGATTTCCGATGATCAGCTGATGGGTCACTGTAAAGCTATCCTATGGGCGATGATTGATGCGGCCTATTTGCCAGTCTTTTGCGCGGATCTTTATATCGGTCACGCCAAGGGGATCAATAGAATGGCCCATAGCCTGAAAGGCCGTCTGGCCCGTGGCGCGCGGGATCTGGGACATGATCGCGCCCATATGTGCCACAATGATCAGGTGGGCCGGGGCGTGCGCTGCAATCAGTGTCTGAATGGCGCGGAACACGCGGGTTGTGACGTCGTTCCAGCTTTCACCGTTCGGGGCGGCCAGATCCCCGGGATTTTCCCAGAACTGGCGTGACAGAACGGGATCGCGCGCGCTGACTTGCGTGTGGTGCAGACCATCCCAGGCACCGAAGTCGATCTCTCTTAGGTCGTTGCAATGGGGCAGGCGGGTGCGGCTGGGTGTCAAGGCGTCGGCGGTTTGCACGGCCCGGATCAGATCGGACGACACCAGCAGCGCATTCCGGGGCAGGTAGGCATCAAGCCGCGTCAGGGCTGCCTTATCAGACAGATCAACGGGTACGTCGCGCCAGCCTGTCATTACCCTCTGGTGGGTGGGGCCATGACGTACAAGCCACAGGCGGGTCACGGCAGATCGCCTTTCAAGGCGAGCGGCAGGCCGGCCATGACGGCCACGACGGTTTCCGCCTGCGCGGCAAGTCGGCGGTTAATCTGCCCTTGCGCGTTGCGGAACCGTCTTGAGAGCGCGTTGTCCGGCACGATGCCCATGCCGACCTCGTTCGAGACGACGACAACGGGGCACGGGCAGGCCGCAAGGGCGGCGAGTAGGTCATCGCAGGCGGCCGATATGTTGCGGTCGGCCAGCAGAATGTTAGTCAGCCAAAGTGTCACGCAATCCAGTAGCACGATACCGGCGGGGTCTTGCTGGCGTAGCGCATCGGCCGGGTCAAGCGGAGCATCCACCGTCGTCCAGCCTGCGCCGCGCTGGATGATATGCGCATCGATTTTCGCCTTCATTTCGGCATCGAAAGCCTGAGCTGTCGCAATGTAAGTTCTTGGCCTGCCTGTGGAAGTGACGAGCCCTTCGGCATAAGCCGATTTTCCGGACGACGCGCCGCCTAGTATGAAAATGAGGTTCTGCAACTTCTTCATGGAACTTTCGCTGCGGCAACGTGTTTGAACCCACATAGAGACTGCCTTGCCCTAAGACACAAGCAGTTCGCGCAACCCTGGGGGATACCTTGATGGCATTTGACGGATACTCGGATCAGACCATGTCGCGGACTGCGATGAAAGCGGAGCTGCTGGACGCGGATACGGAGTTGCGACTGGCCTATGCATGGCGGGACGAACGGTGCGAGGAAAGCCTTCACCGTCTTATCACGGCCTATATGCGTCTGGCGATTTCCATGGCGGCAAAATTCAAGCGGTACGGGGCACCGATGAACGACCTCATTCAAGAGGCCTCTGTGGGTCTCATGAAGGCGGCCGAGAAGTTTGACCCCGATCGCGGCGTGAGGTTTTCGACCTATGCCGTCTGGTGGATCAAGGCGAGTATTCAGGACTATGTGATGCGCAACTGGTCGATGGTTCGCACCGGGTCTACATCTTCGCAGAAGTCGTTGTTCTTTAACCTGCGCCGCGTGCAGGCGCGCCTGGAACGTGAAGCGGCTGCCGAAGGTCGCAAGCTGGAAGGTCACATCATGCGACAACTGATCGCAACAGAGGTCGGCGTGCCGCTGCATGATGTCGAGATGATGGAAGGCCGCCTGTCAGGTTCCGATTTCAGCCTGAATGCGACCCAGTCGTCAGAAGATGAAGGTCGCGAGTGGATTGATGCGCTGGAGGACGACAGCTCTCAGGCTGCAGAAAACGTCGAGCTGGCGCATGACAACGCGCAGCTGCGGCAGTGGCTGCTGACGGCGCTGGGCGATCTGAACGATCGCGAGCGGTTTATCGTGCGCGAGCGCAAGTTGCGTGACGACCCGCGCACGCTAGAAAGCCTCGGCGGCGAGCTGGGCCTGAGCAAGGAACGTGTACGCCAGTTGGAGGCCGCGGCCTTTGGAAAGATGCGCAAGAATCTGGAAAGCCAGAGCCGCGAAGTGACTGCGTTTTTCGCCTGATCGCAGCCATATCGAAATGGCGCGCAGCACCCGCTGCGCCATTGCAGCATATGATGCCAGCCCGTTGCCACGGGCTGGCATTTTTCATTGAATGCATGGTGCGGGGGGCAGGTCAGCACGCGCCATGTTGTCATCGCGGGATGCTGCCCCTACATCTGGGCGCAACACAAAGGGGCGCATCATGCTGCACGACAAGCGTATTTTGCTGATTATCGGTGGTGGTATCGCGGCCTATAAGTCGCTTGAGCTTATTCGGCTGCTGCGCAGCGCCGGGGCCGCGGTGACGCCGGTCATGACAAAGGCCGCCGCGGAGTTTGTCACCCCCTTGAGCGTTTCTGCATTGGCCGGCGAAAAGATTTATGACGACCTATTCGATCTGACGGACGAGGCTGATATGGGCCATATCCAGCTGTCGCGTGTCGCCGATCTAATCGTTGTTGCGCCCGCGACGGCCGACCTGATGGCCAAGGCTGCAACCGGGTTGGCAGGCGATCTGGCGACCACGCTTTTGCTGGCGACGGATACGCCCGTCATGATGGCCCCGGCGATGAATGTGCGGATGTGGAACCACCCCGCCACGCAGCGCAATCTGGCCGTGTTGCAAGGCGATGGCGTCAGCTTTGTTGGCCCGGACGTGGGCGATATGGCCTGCGGGGAACACGGGCCGGGGCGGCTGGCCGAACCTGCGGCCATTTTCGCGGCAATTGAGCGGCAGCTGTCAGGAGGCCCCCTACAGGGCAGGCATGTCATCGTCACCTCTGGTCCGACTCACGAACCGATTGATCCCGTGCGCTATATCGCCAACCGGTCGTCCGGTGCGCAGGGCACGGCCATTGCGCAGGCGCTGGTGGCGCTGGGGGCGCAGGTGACTTTTGTAACCGGCCCAGCAAGCGTGCCGCCGCCGGTCGGTGTGACATTGGTAAGGGTCGAAACGGCGCAGCAGATGAAAGACGCTGTTATGGCCGCGTTGCCCGCGCAGGTCGCGGTTTTCGCTGCGGCTGTGGCCGACTGGCGAGTCGCCAATGCCGGGGCGCAAAAGATGAAGAAAACTGCAGGCGGTCTGCCCGCGTTGGAATTTGCCGAAAATCCCGACATCCTTGCCACTGTCAGCGCTTTGGATGCAGCAATGCGTCCGGCACTTGTTGTGGGCTTTGCTGCAGAGACGCAGGACGTGACCGAACTGGCGACACAAAAGCGGGCGCGCAAAGGGTGCGACTGGATCGTGGCGAACGACGTCAGCGACGGCACAGGCATCATGGGCGGCACGGAAAATGCTGTGACACTGATTACGCCGCAGGGCGCGGAAGATTGGCCGCGCATGGCCAAGGCTGCGGTGGCGCAGCGCCTTGCGCAGCGCATCGCCGAGGCGCTGGCGTGAGCGATTTGAGTTTATCTGGCCAGATGAAATGCAGGTTGCGGGTCGCACTTGCCTTTGTACCCGGGGCGGACGAGACCTTGCCGCTGCCGGTTTATCAGACCGCCGGGGCGGCGGGGGCGGATGTATGTGCGAATTTCGATGCAGCTGATCGGGCGCAGGGTGTGACGCTGATCCCCGGTGCGCGGGCCCTGATTCCGACAGGCTTGCGCCTTGCGGTCCCGCAAGGGTTCGAGGTGCAGGTCCGCGCCCGTTCCGGTCTGGCGATGCGGCACGGAATTGCGCTGGTGAATGCGCCGGGCACGATCGATAGCGATTATCGCGGCCCGCTTGGTGTGCTGGTGGTCAATCTGGGTCAGGAGGCGTTTACCGTGACCCATGGGATGCGGATTGCGCAACTGGTTGTGGCCCCTGTGGTGCAAGCCGGTTTTGCGCTGGGCGATCTGGATGATACGGCGCGGGGGGGCGGCGGGTTCGGGTCCACCGGCCTGGCAAGTGACAGGGGCGCATCGTGATTTTTGTCGGGTTTTTGGCTGCGCTGATCTGGAGGATTGGCGCTGCGATGGAGGCCCCGCGCCGCGCGCGGTGGATTATGCTGGCTGCGTTGATTACTGCTGTCATAGCGGCGCAGCTGACGCTGCCAGCCGGGCATTCCCTGCGCGAGGCGACGGGCGGCGACGTGCGGTTGTGGCTGTTGATCCTTGGATTTGCTGCGCTGGTCTGGGGCTACACCGCTGTTCTGCGTGCCGTGAAATCGCGCGCCCGTCCGGAGCCGGTTGCGGACGTACCGACCAGGGCGGGATTGTCGGACGACGAACTGCAACGCTATGCGCGCCACATAATGCTACGCGAAGTGGGCGGCACCGGACAGGCGGCTTTGGCCCGCGCTAGGGTGCTGGTGATCGGGGCCGGCGGGCTGGGATCGCCCGCGCTGCAGTATCTGGCCGCCAGCGGCGTTGGCACGATCGGCATCATTGATGACGATGTGGTCGATCACAGCAATCTGCAGCGACAGGTGATCTATGGCGAGGCTGACGTTGGCCAGCCCAAGGTGCAGATCGCCGCGCAGGAGATCACGCGCCGCAATCACCACGTGACGGTGCGCCCCTATCAGCGCCGTCTGACCGCCGAGATCGCGGCGGATCTGATCGCGGATTATGATCTGGTGATGGACGGCTGCGACAATTTCGATACGCGTTATCTGGTCAACCAGACCTGCACCGCGCTGGGCGTGCCGCTGATTGCGGCTGCGATGACCCAATGGGAAGGGCAAATCAGTTTTTATGATCCTGCCCGTGGCACGCCTTGTTTTGCCTGCGTCTTTCCAGAACGTCCTGCACCCGGCCTTGTCCCAAGCTGCGCCGAGGCGGGGGTCATCGGCCCGCTGCCCGGCGTCATGGGGGCGATGATGGCACTGGAGGCGGTGAAGGCAATTACGGGGGCTGGGCTGGGGCTGGGGGGGCGTATGCTGATTTACGATGCGCTTTATGCCGATACGCGGATCATGCAGGCGTCGGTGCGGGCTGATTGTGCCGTCTGTAAGGGCAAGGGCTTGCAGGCCGGCGCACAAGCCGCCAAGGTCTGAGCCGGGATATTATCTGGGATTGGACCTGCCATGAAAATCTTGACTTCCATTGCCGCTGTGATGCTGGCGACGACTGCTGCCGCTGAAAGCCATTTGCCGGATCTGGGCGGGCAGGTCGTGACCGTTGCGACGGAAAATGCCTATCCGCCGTTGCAATTTATCCAGGATGGGAAGGCGGTTGGCTGGGAATATGACGCCATGGCGGAAATCGCGCGCCGTCTGAACCTTGACGTTGTTTACGAAAACAGCAGCTGGGATGCGATGATACCCGCTGTGTCAGAAGCGCAGTATGACATCGGCATGACGGGCATCACGATCCGCGATGACCGGGCTGAAGTTGTCGACTTTTCAGACCCCTATATGACATCCGAAATGGTCATGCTGGTCCGCGGGGATGAGGACCGTTTTAGCGATGCCGCTGGCTTTGCCGCCGATGCCGACCTGCTGATGGCCGCCCAGCCCGGTACGACGCCGTTTTACGTTGGCGTCTATGACGTGTTGGACGGGGACGAGGCGAACCCGCGGATCCGGACGATGGAAACCTTTGGCGCCACAGTGCAGGCGCTGCGCACCGGCGATGTTGATTTGGTGCTGACAGACGGCACAGCCGGGCAAGGCTATGTCGATGCCTCGGGCGGGGCGCTGAAGATCGTAGGAGAGAAGCTGGGGACCGAAGATTTTGGCTTCATCTTTCCGAAAGGCTCGCCCCTCGTCGGGCCGATTAATCTGGCGATTGCGGATATGGAAGCGGATGGCACGCTGGATGCGCTGAATACCCGGTGGTTCCTTGATTTCAAAATGGGCGAATAAGACAACGTGACGCCGCGCGGCCGCGACTTTCCCTATTGGCTGGTTGCGGCCGGCTTAATCGGCGCTGCGATGTTCGCGGCGGTGCTGGGTGATCCTGCATCACGCGGGGTACTTGTCACGCTGATGCAGGGCGTCAAGACAACGGTGTTTGTCACGCTGGTCAGCTATACGATGGCCTGTGCGCTGGGGCTTGCGCTGGCGCTGATGGCGGGGTCGGGGTCGATCGTGCTGCGGCAAATCTCTCGGTTCTATGTCGAGGTGATGCGGGGCATCCCGATCCTGGTTTTGTTGCTTTATGTTGCCTTTGTACTGGCACCGGCGCTGGTTGCCGGGTGGAACGCACTGGGTCTGCCAGAGGCGCGGACCCGCGACTTCCCCCTTCTGTGGCGCGCCATTATCGCCTTGTTTCTGGCCTATTCTGCCTTTCTGGCCGAGGTTTTCCGGGCCGGGCTGCAATCGGTCGACCAAGGCCAGATCGAGGCAGGCCGCGCCTTGGGCTTGTCTCGCTGGCATAGGTTCCGCTTTGTCGTTTGGCCGCAGGCATTCCGTACGATCCTGCCGCCGCTGGGCAATGATTTTGTGGCGATGGTAAAGGATTCGTCTTTGGTGTCGGTGCTGGGCGTGGCGGACATCACCCAGCTGGGCAAGGTGCTGGCGGCTGGTAATTTCCGTTATTTCGAGACCTATAACGTTGTGGCGCTGGTGTATCTGACCATGACGATTACGCTGTCCATCGTTCTGCGCCGGTTCGAGCGGGGACAGCGCCGCGGTTGAGGAAGCGGGCCAAGCTGATCGGCGCGGGCTGCGCTTTAACCGTAGGCGGGATTTGAGTTTATTTTGCCAGATGAACGGGGGGCGGTGGCGCCTTTGCGGGTCCGGCCTTACCTTGCGTGCAAAGGAGATTTGCCATGACTAATCCGCTGTTGACCTCTTGGGATACGCCCTATGCCTTGCCGCCGTTCGATACGATCAAGGACGCTGATTTCGCGCCGGCGGTCGAGGCCGCGTTGAGCGAGGCGCGCGGCAATATCGCGGCGATTGCGGACAATCCCGAGGTGCCGACCTTTGACAATACCATCGCGGCACTGGAGCTGGCGGAGGCATGTTTGAGCCGGGTTCTGGGAGTGTTTTATGGCGTGGCGGGAGCGGACAGCAATCCGGCACGCGAGGCGCTGCAGCGCGACTTTTCCCCGCTGCTGAGTGCGTTCGGATCGGAAGTGACCGCAAATGCGGCTTTGTTTGCGCGCATCGAGGATCTGTGGGCGCGACGGAATGATCTGGGGCTAAGTGACGAGCAGGCTCGTGTCCTGATGCTGAGCCGGCGCGGATTTGTGCGTCAGGGTGCGCAGCTGACGGGGGCAGCTGCGGACCGGCTGCGGGATGTAAAGTCGCGACTGGCGGTGCTGGGAACGCAGTTCACGCAAAATCTGCTGGCGGACGAACGGGACTGGTTCATGCCGCTGGCCGAGGGTGATCTTGTTGGCTTGCCAGGTTTCGTGATTGATGCGGCCCGTGCGGCGGGCGAAGCCGGTGATCATGGCGGGCCGGTGGTGACCCTGTCGCGGTCGCTGATCGTGCCATTCCTGCAGTTTTCGCCGCGCCGGGATCTGCGCGAGAAGGCCTATGCCGCGTGGACGGCGCGGGGCATGAATGGCGGCGCGACCGATAACCGCGCCCTGGCTGCAGAAACGCTGGCGCTGCGGAGCGAGCGGGCGCAGCTGCTGGGTTATGACAGCTTTGCCGATTATAAGCTGGAGACAGAGATGGCGGGCACCCCGGATGCGGTGCGCAATCTGTTGATGCAGGTTTGGGCCCCGGCGAAAGCCTCTGCCGAGGCGGATGCGGTGAAGCTGACTGCCTTATTGCATGCTGACGGTATTGCAGGGCCGCTGGAGCCTTGGGACTGGCGCTATTATTCTGAAAAGCGGCGTCAGGCCGAACATGATCTGGATGAGGCCGCCTTGAAGCCGTACCTGCAGCTTGATCGTATGATTGCGGCGTCCTTTGCCTGCGCGACGCGGTTATTCGGGCTGCAGTTTGAACCGTTTGACGGGCCGGTTTACCACCCCGATGTGCGGCTGTGGAACGTGACGCGGGACGGCAAGCATATCGCGGTTTTCGTTGGCGATTACTTTGCCCGCGCGTCCAAGCGGTCTGGCGCGTGGTGCATGGCGATGCGCAGCCAGCAAAAGCTGGCGGGTGATGTGCAGCCAATCGTTGTGAATGTGTGCAACTTTGCCAAGCCGGCGGCGGGCAAGCCTGCGCTGCTGTCTTATGATGATGCGCGGACGCTGTTTCACGAATTCGGCCACGCGTTGCACCAAATGTTGTCGGATGTGACCTATGAAAGCATCAGTGGCACGTCCGTGGCGCGGGACTTTGTCGAACTGCCCAGCCAGCTGTATGAGCACTGGCTGGAGGTGCCGGAGGTGCTGTCCGAATTTGCGGTTCACGCTGAAACCGGCACCCCGATGCCGCAGGACATGCTGGAACGCATGTTGAACGCGGCGACCTATGACATGGGCTTCCAAACGGTCGAGTATATCGCGAGTGCCTTGGTCGATCTGGAATTTCACGCAGGCCCGCCCCCGGCTGACCCGATGCAGCGGCAAGCGGAAATCCTAAGCGATCTGGGTCTGCCGCATGCGATCGGGATGCGGCATGCAACGCCGCATTTTGCGCATGTTTTTGCGGGTGACGGCTATTCCAGTGGCTATTACAGCTACATGTGGTCCGAGGTGATGGACGCGGATGCCTTTGCAGCGTTTGAAGAGGCGGGCGATCCGTTTGATCCGGCGCTGGCGCAGCGGCTGGAACAGACAGTGCTGTCCTCTGGCGGGTCGGTCGATGCGGCCGCGCTATACCAGCAGTTTCGCGGGCGGATGCCCGGGGTAGAGGCGCTTTTGAAAGGGCGCGGGCTGGCGGCCTGAACCCTTTCGAATGAAAGGTTTTAATCGCTAGGTCACAGTGACGGGTCGTCGGGATGCTTTTGCACCCCGACGGGGTCCTTGTGGATCAGGACATCGGCACCGGGATATGCGTGCAGAATTGCCCGGCGCAGCCCTGCGCCGATGGCGTGGGCGCGGTGCAAGGTTTGGTCGCCGTCCAGTTCGATATGCAGGTTTACAAAGACCCGGCTGCCAGCGCGGCGGGTTTTCAAGTCGTGAAAGCCGTGGACGCCATCAAAACCCTGCACGATGGCGGCGATCCCGGCGATCATATCGGGGTCGGCCTGTCGGTCCATCAAGGCGTCCCATGCCTCCTTGCCGATACGCAGCGCGCCAAAGGCCAAGAGCAGGGCGGCGCCCAAGGCGACAACACTATCGACCTGCGCAAGACCCAATGCCGATGACGCCCAAAGCGCAAGGATTGCGCCGACATTGGGAATCAGATCGCCAAGGTAGTGCAGGCTGTCCGCCTTGATGACGGAATTGTTCGTCCGGGCCGCGACGCGGCGTTGCCACAATACCAGACCGAGTGTCAGGACTATGGAAAAGAGGATGATGGCGATGCCGGCTCCTTCGTTTTCCGGCAGACCAGGATCGCCTTGCCATAGCCGCCAGACTGCTGCGGTGCCAATCACGGCAGAGGAAGCAAGGATAATCAGGGACTGGCCTAGGGCTGCCAAATCTTCGGCCGAGGTATGGCCGAAATTGTGATCGTCGTCTGCGGGCTTGGCGGCATAGGCGATGGCTACCAAGGCGGCCAGCGACATCATCAGGTCCATCGCGGAATTGGCCAGCGTCGCCGCAATGGCCAAAGAGCCGGTTTCCCCGAACGCCCATAGTTTCGCCACCACCAATGCCAGTGCGACAGCACAGGACAAAAGGCCGGCGGACAGGTTCAGGCGGTTGTCGGATGCGGCACTATTCATGCGCGCCGTTTAGCGTATGAAAGCTGCGCGCGAAAGCGTCAGTCTTCGTCGACGCCCCAAAGCACAGATTTATGCGCCCAGCCCGTATAGCCGCCAGCGGTCAGCTCGCACCAGTCTTCATCGCATTCACCAAGGCGGGCGATGACGTTCAGTTCCAGTTCCGCGCGTTCGGCAGCGGTGTCGGTCGGTTTGACGCGCAGGGGCAGGCGGTCCTGATCGACGATGACGGTGCGCACACCCGATAGCATGGTGTAATGGACCCAGCCGCCCTGTCCGTCGCGGTCGATAACGCGGCGCCAGTGACCATATTCGGCAACAACCTGCAGCGGCATATCGCGGCGCTGGAAAACCCAGTCGATGCGGTGCGTCAGGCTGGGGCCCCGGCGCACGTTCGCCTCTTTGGCCTTCAGGCTAACATAGCGGGGCAAGGGCAAATTGGTTTCCGGGCCAACCTCTGGCCCGATTTCCGGGGTTTCAATTGCTGGAGTTTCGATCGCGGCGGTTTGCGCAGCGGTATCCTGCGCAAGGACAGGTGCCGCGATGATGGTTGCAAAAGCAAGACACAACAACTGTGTTATTTTCATGGATAAAGCCTCGATCCGCCTGACGGGCGCGATGGTTCTTGTGCCCCGCGTCCCTGACTGGCAACCTGACAGGACAACGACGTTTTGAAAAGTGCTGCAGGAGCCCCGATGCCGAGCAAGAAGCTAAGTGTTGTCGCCACGCGACGGTTGCCGCAGGTGGTCGAGACGCGGATGACGGAATTGTTCGACGTCACGCTGCGCGAGGATGACGCGCCAATGACGCGCGAGGCGCTTGTCGCGGCGATGCAGGATGCGGATGTGTTGGTGCCGACGATCACCGACCAGATCGACGCGCGGCTTCTTGCGCAGGCTGGCGAGCGGCTGAAGCTGATCGCGAACTACGGGGCAGGGGTCGATAATATCGACGTCGCCACGGCGCGTCAGCGGGGCATTCTGGTGTCAAACACGCCGGGCGTTCTGACGGATGATACCGCGGACATGACGTTGGCGCTGATGCTGTCCGTGCTGCGGCGCATCCCCGAAGGCATGCGCGTTGCGCAATCGGACGACTGGGCGGGCTGGGCCCCGACGGCCATGCTGGGCGGGCGCGTCGCGGGCCGCCGCCTTGGTATTCTGGGCATGGGCCGGATCGGGCAGGCAGTTGCGCGCCGCGCCCGTGCCTTTGGTATGCAGATCCATTACCATAACCGCAAACGCCTGCGCCCAGAGGCAGAGGCACCGCTGGACGCGACCTATTGGGAAAGCCTGGACCAGATGGTCGCCCGCATGGATGTGATCAGCGTCAATTGCCCGCATACCCCATCAACGTTCCATTTGATGAACGCCCGCCGGCTGAAGCTGATGAAGCCTGACGCCGTCATCGTGAATACAAGCCGCGGCGAAGTGATCGACGAAAACGCACTGACCCGCATGCTGCGGTCCGGCGAAATTGCCGGCGCGGGCCTTGACGTGTTCGAACGCGGAGCCGAGATCAATCCCCGCTTGAAATCCTTGCCCAATGTCATTCTGCTGCCCCATATGGGCTCTGCCACCACCGAAGGCCGGATCGAGATGGGAGAAAAGGTTCTGATCAACATCAAGACCTTTGCCGATGGCCATCGGCCTCCCGATCTGGTTGTGCCGGGACAAATGTAACACCGCAGGTTTGACCTGGACGCGCCGCGCCCCACGTCATGCCAAATGTTCAAAGGAGAGATGTCGATGATAAAATTCGTGATGCCAGCCTCAGTTCTGGCTGTGCTGGGGGCCTGTGCCACACCTGTTCCAAGCAGTTTCAACGGAAACGAAGCGCAGGTTGGCAACGCCGTGCCGCTGGTCATCCCTGCCGTGCCGGAGCCGGTTCTGGTTGATCCACCTGCACCTGTCAGCACGACACCGCTGGACGGTCCGGCCAGCTCTCCGACGCCGCTGCCATCCACGACCGGAATGCCGCCGCCGCCAGTTGAAATTGGTGTCGTTGGCCCGGTCCCGGCTGATTTGCCGGCCTTCGAGCCGCTGATCATGGATGAAGACGTATCCGGCTGATACCACGGCCAAAAGGCGGCACCGATCACGGGGCAGCCTTGGCTATCGTCAAACTGATGTGACAAGGCGCAGCTCGTCTGCGCCTTTCGCGTTTTTACTGCGACCGTTCGAAGCTGGGCGAATAGCTCATGGTCGAAAAACGCATCATATTGGTATCCGCGCGACCTGCTTCTGGTTCTGGCGAAATACAACCGCCCAAAACCATGAGTGCAGCCACCGCATAAAGCGTGGTGCGTTTCATAGTGCTCTCCTCAAATCCGCATCTGACGTGCGGTACTGGAGAGCATAACACCAAATTGGCGTAATTGATCCCCCCTTAAAATCAAACGGTCAAAAAAACGACGCGGTCCGTGTCAAAAATACAAACACAGATCATGATTATTGGCGGGTTACGCCCGGAAGATGGCGCATCTGTGCTGATTTCCGGGCGATTAGAGTTTAGCGGTAAACTTCGTCTTCGGTGGGGAAGGCGCGGGATTTGACGTCTTCGGCATAGCGTTTGACCGAATCCTCAATCATCGGACCAAGCTGGCCGTAAACTTTCACGAACTTCGGCGTCCAGGGATTAAGGCCCAGCATATCCTCTAGCACCAGAATCTGACCGTCGCAGTCAGCAGAGGCACCAATGCCGATTGTCGGAATTGCGACTTCTTTTGTGATGCGCGCGGCCAGCGGCTCTACCATGCCTTCCAGCACAACGGCAAAGGCACCGGCGTCGGCCACGGCGCGGGCGTCCGCGCTATGCGCGTCCCAGCTTTCCTCGTCCCGGCCTTGGGTCTTGAAGCCGCCCATGACGTGGGACGATTGCGGCGTCAGGCCAGTGTGGGCCATGACGGGAATGCCGCGTTCCACCAGAAAGTGGATCGTCTCTGCCATGCGCGCGCCGCCCTCTAGCTTGACAGCGCCGCACCCAGTTTCCTTCATGATCTTGGCTGCATTGCGAAACGCCATATTGGGCGATTCCTCGTAGGTGCCAAAGGGCATGTCCACGACGATCAGCGCTTTGTGTGTGCCGCGCACGACGGCTTTGCCGTGCATGATCATCAGATCCAGCGGCACGCCGACGGTGCTTTCCATGCCATGCATCACCATGCCAAGGCTGTCGCCCACCAGAATGAAATCGGCGTATTTATCAACGATCGCCGCGGTGTGGGCATGATAGGATGTCAACGAAACGATCGGATCGCCACCCTTGCGATTACGGATCTGCGGCACCGTCGTGCGGCGAACGATTGGGGTTTGCGTGCTCATGGCGTGATTTCCTTTTGGTCGATAAGTAGCACGGTCATGAACTGGACCGCGATCATGATGCCGATTTTCCGGGTCGGAACGCCGGTGACAGGGGCAAAGGTTTCAGCGTCGACAATATCTAGCCCCACCAGTTTTGCACCCCGCTTGGAAGCGATAACGCCGCGAATGGTTTCCGCGATGACTTCTATGGTTGCACCTTCCTTGACCATCGCTTCGGCAACGGTCAGCGACAGGTTCAGAACTCTTGCATCATAGCGTTCATCGCCGATCAGGCGGATGTTGCGGGATGACATGGCCAGCCCGTCAGCTTCCCTGACTGTCGGAACGCCGTGAATGGCAACGGGAATGAACAGATCGGCGACCATACGGCGAATGACGGCCAGCTGCTGGTAATCCTTTTCGCCAAAGTAGGCAGCTTCAGGCCCCACGATATTCAGCAGCTTGGTCACAACCGTGGCAACGCCGCGAAAATGTCCCGGGCGCACCGCGCCGTGCAGGATATTTGCCAGATGCGTTGTCTCGACAATAGTTTCGTCGCCGGGCGGATACATCACATCGGGGGTCGGCATGAATACCATGGCAACGCCCGCGTCCTCTAGCATCGCCAGATCCGCCGCTTCGGTGCGGGGATAGTTTTCCAGATCCTTGGCGTCGCCAAACTGGGTCGGATTGACGAAAATAGTCGCAACGACCGAAGCGTGATTGCGGGCTGCTGCCGCGACCAGCGCCATATGCCCCGCATGCAGCGCCCCCATTGTCGTCACCAGTCCCACAGTCCCTGCCCTGCGCAGGTCAGCCACGGCGGTTTTCACCTCGGCCACGGTTTTGCAGATCAGCATTGTCGCTCCCTGTTTCCTTTGCCTGACGTTCTAGGGCGCGGCAACCGCCATGTCACGCGCGCAGCCGCGCAGCGTTGCGTCGGGGACAGCCCGCTTTATGCGCCCTTGTCGTATTCATGCCGATTTGCGTCGGCTGGTTCTTTCGCCGGGCGCGGGTTTGCAGCAGATTGCCAAGCAACATAGCAGGCTTCGGGGAATCGAACATGAAAACCAACGTCAAAGCACTGGTCATCGGCGGCGGCGCCGTTGGCACCTCGATCGCCTATCACCTGGCCGCGGCGGGCTGGGACGATGTCATGTTGCTCGAACGGGACGAGCTGACCTCCGGCTCGACCTGGCACGCCGCCGGTCTGCTGCCCTATTTCAACATGAGCTTTGCCACCACCCACATCCATGACTATTCGATCCGGTTCTACAAAACGCTAGAGGAAGAGACAGGCCTGAACGCAGGCTTCGCCGTTGTCGGCAACCTGCGCATGGCCCAGACGGATGAAAGGATGGAGGAGTATCAGCTCTACGCCTCGACCGCAGAAACCTGCGGCGTTCCTTACGTCTTTATGACGCCGGACGAGATCAAGGCGAAATGGCCCCTCATCGAAACCTCTGATCTGAAAGGCGCACTTTATCACAATACCGATGGCTACATTAACCCTGCCGACGTGACGATGGCGATGGCCAAGGGCGCACGACAGCGCGGTGTGATGATCGAACGCCGCTGGCAGGCGGATGCGTTTCATTGGAACGGCACTCACTGGCAAGTCACTGCGACCAAAATGGTGGAAAAGGGCGGCAACCTTGTCCCCTCCGACGAACAGATCGTCATCACCGCCGAACATGTTGTCACCGCCTCGGGCAACCACGCCCAGCGCACTGCGAAAATGCTCGGCATCAAGATCCCCGCGATTCCCGTCGAACACCAGTTCATCGTGATGGACGTCGACCCCGCGCTTCAGGACTACCGCAAGACCAACCCCGAACACCCCGTCGTGCGTGACGCCGACGCCCAGTCCTATGTGCGCGAAGAACGCGGCGGCTGGATCCTTGGCGTTTATGAAAAGCATGCCCCCGCGCGTTTTGAATACGGCGTTCCTGACAGCTTTCGTGCCGATCTGTTCGAACTCGATCTGGAACGGATCGAAGAGCAATACCTTGCCATGATCCACCGCATCCCGTCGTGCGAGGAGTCAGGCCTGAAGAACGACTTCAACGGCCCGATCTGCTATACCCCCGACGGCAACCCGCTGGTCGGTCCGGCCCCCGGTCTGCGCAACATGTGGCTGGCCGAAGGGTTCAGTTTCGGCATCACCGCCGCTGGCGGCACCGGCTACTACCTTGCGCAGATGATGGTAAAGGGAGAGTCGGATATCGACATGGCGTCCCTTGATCCCAAACGGTACGGGTCGTGGATGACGACCGAATGGGCTGCCCGCAAGAACGAAGAAGCCTATGAACACGTCTATATCCTGCACCACCCTGACGAAGAACGCCCCGCCTGCCGCCCCTTGCGCACCACGCCCGCGTTCGACCGTCAAAAGGCGCGCGGCGCGCAATTCGGCTGGGTCAACGGATGGGAACGCCCCAACTACTTTGGCCCCGTGAACGCCCCGGAAAGCTTCGACCACGACGCCCGCAGTTTCCGCCGCGGCGGCTGGTGGCAATATGCTGTCGAAGAAGCCAAGGCGATCCGCAACGGCGTCGGCCTAATCGACGCAAGCGCCTTCACCAAACACCGCATAAGTGGTCCGGGTGCCACTGCGTTTCTTGACTGGTTTACGACAAACAAGCTGCCAAAGACCGGCCGCATAAACCTGACCTATGCGTTGACCGCTGCCGGCACCACGCGGACCGAATACACCATCGCCCGCACCGGGGATGACGACTACTACCTTATCTCTGCTGGTGCCTGGACGGCTTACGATCAGGATTACCTTTATAAGGCCATCGCCGACAAGGAACCTGACTTCGGCCGCATCAACGCGCAAGAGGTCACGACCCAGTGGGGTGTCTTTGCCATCGCCGGCCCCAAATCCCGCGACGTGCTGCAATCCATCATCAAGGACGCCGATCCCGCGACCGCCCTGTCCAACAAACGCTTCCCCTGGCTGTCCGTGCGCGACATCGAACTGGGCATGTGCCCCGTCCGCGCCATTCGTGTGGCTTATACAGGCGAGCTTGGCTGGGAATTGCACCACCCGATCGAGATGCAGAACTACCTGTTCGATCTGCTGGAAAACGCAGGCAAGGCGCATGGCATGAAACTTGTCGGTGCTCGCGCGCAAAACTGGCTGCGGCAGGAAAAATCCTACCGCGCCTTTGGCAACGAACTTGGCCGCGACGCCACCCCGCTAGAGGCGGACCTGCCGCGCTTTGTCGATCTGACCAAGGATTTCCACGGTAAGGTTGAAATGCAGGCCAAAGGCATCCGCTCGACCTGCGTGACTCTGTTGATCGACGGTCCGGATAATGCCGACCCCTGGGGCCGGGAGGCGCTTTATCACGGCGATATGCGCGTGGGCCGCCTGACCTCTGGCGGCTACTCGGTCCACTTCGGCAAATCCATCGGGATGGGCTACGTCCACCCCGACCACGCCGCCGTTGGCACGCAGCTACAGGTCAAGATGTTCGACCAGCTCTGGCCCGCAACAATTGTCGAGGATTCGCCCTACGATCCGCAAAACGCAACGATCCGTAAAGACGGCTGATCCGTTTTCATCTGGCCCGATAAACTCCGGGGGAGGGCGCAGCCCGGGGGCAGCGCCCCCTCAGTTGTCGCGCCTCTCCCGCCGCCGCTGACGAAATCTGTCAGCCCGGCGGCGCAGGCGGATCATGGCGCTTGATACCGGGCGGCGTAGCCAAGGCACATCAACGGCCAATAGCAGCAAACCCACCGGTATCATCCATAAGCCGAATACCGGCAAAATCGCCAGCAGGCCGCCCAATATAAAGGTCACACCCACCGGCACGCGGACAAGCGCCCATCCGGGGCGGCTGATGCGGAACAGCACGCTGCCCATGCGGGGATAGTCACGGCGCAGCCGTTCAAACTGGCGGTGCAGGCGGCGGCCTTCGGGATTGATACGGGGTCTGATCATGTGCAGGACATGGCTGCGCAATCTTGATCATCAAGTGGCACCGCACGACAATTTTTAACCCGTTCGGGCATGAAGGCTACTCTTTGACAAATGCGGCGGTCAGGGGGGCGTCCGAAGACGGACTTTTAACGATACCTTGAGCCAGTTCATTACCGCAACATCGCGGCGGCTGCCATAATGTTAACTATGCTTCTTCCAGCCGGTCCGTCGCCGGGGCGGGGGCCGGGGTCAATGCGCTGATCTGCGTATAAAGCGTTTCTGTCATCTCAAAGTCCTGTGCCGCCAGCGAGGGCGTAAGCTGCGTCATGGACCGTGCCGAAATGATGGGCGAGGGACAGGTGGCATGGGCTGCAACCCAGGCTACAGCCAATGTCGCCGCATCCGTACCCAGATCATCTGCCAAATTCGCCAATGCTGCCCCGGCAGAATGCATCCAGTCCGGGCTGTAACGGGCAGCATACATTCTATCATCGCTCAGCCGACCTGTGCCGCCGCGCGCATATTTTCCGGTCAGTAATCCGCCCCCAAGCGGAGAGTAGGCGCAAACCTTGATCTCCTGATCGGCTGCCATGGGCAGAATCTCGACCTCGGCCTGTCGTTTGACCAGATTATACATCGGCTGCATTACGTCGATCCGTGTGCCAAGGCTTGCGCAGACCGCCTGCGCCTTCATGACTTGCCATGCAGCGTAGTTGCTGACCCCAATATGACGAATCTTCCGGTCAGATTGCAGCTGCGCGAGGGTTTCAAATGTTTCAGTCAGGGGCGTTTCATCGTCCCAGCGGTGCAGGTACAGCAAATCGACACTGTCCACGTCCAGCTGCTGACGACAAATTTCAAACTGCGTCAGAATATTTTCTGCGCCAGCCCCGCCCGTAAAGCCAACCTTGGTCGCCAGATAAATCGAATCTCGTTCGGGCGCGATCATTGGCCCCAACAACCGTTCGCTTGCGCCGCCGTTGTAACGCACGGCGGTGTCGAAATGATTGATGCCAGCGTCGCGCGCCCCACTATACATGGCTTTACTGGCCTGCGCATCGGCGCGGCCACCAAATTGCATGGTACCAAATGCAAGATGCGACACCGGTGTTCCGTCGCGCGTATAAAGCTGTTTCATGACGTGACGGTGACACGCCGCGGCCTGGTCCGCAATCTTTTTGGCCGCGGTGTCAATTGCACTACGCATCAAGAAACGATTTCCGTCTGTGTAAAATAAATCTGTCTTGTGTGCGTAAATGCGGATATCACATTAAAGTTTACAGTTGGGTGTGCACATTCGCAAAAACCCTCCCTATATCGTTTGGCAGAAGAGGACACGATGTCCCTCACCAAATGAAAGACAAGACAATGACCAACTTCAAATCCTCCCTGATCGCCGCCGCTCTGGTTTCTGCATTCGGCGTGACCGCTGCTTCTGCCGCTGACTTCCAGCCCACCAAAGGCTTCAACGATTTGTCCGCTGCCGGCGTTTCCGCCACGCAAGCCAATATCGCTGCACTGGGCGTGAACTACCGCGCTGGCGACACCCTGACGACGGGCGAGCTGACGGCGATCCAGCAAATCATTCTGGACCAGTCCAATGACGCATCCAAAGCCAAGCGCGTCGATCTGATCGTGAACGGCGAATCCGCAGGCTACGGCCCCGGCTATTCCGTCACCTACTAATCGCATCCCCGCGATCCTCCTCCCACCGCTCCTCCCAGCGGACAACACATAGGGCGCAGCCCTGAAAATATGAAAGACAAGACAATGACCAACTTCAAATCCTCCCTGATCGTCGCCGCTCTGGTTTCTGCACTCGGCGTGACCGCTGCTTCTGCCGCTGACTTCCAGCCCACCAAAGGCTTCAACGATTTGTCCGCTGCCGGCGTTTCCGCCACGCAAGCGAACATCGCCGCACTGGGCGTGAACTACCGCGCTGGCGACACCCTGACGACGGGCGAGCTGACGGCGATCCAGCAAATCATTCTGGACCAGTCCAATGACGCATCCAAAGCCAAGCGCGTCGATCTGATCGTGAATGGCGAATCCGCAGGCTACGGCCCCGGCTATTCCGTCACTTACTAACGACTGGCAAACGGTTTTACCTTGCCGAAAGGGCCTGCCTGACAAGGCGGGCCCTTTTTAGTCGTCTAACGCCGGGCCGATCTGAGCCTCTGCAAAGGATTGCGATTATGTCGTTCCACGCAAAACCCGGTCTAATGATCGCTGCCGTCATGGCCAGCCTGACCGCCGTTCCTGCGATCGCGCAAAGCCTGCGCGAAATGCGCATTGCAGACACAAGCCCGGCCATGCGGGCTGCCTTTGATCTGAACCTAGATCTGCTTGGCGTACAGCTGGCACGCGGTAAATCGTTCAATCTGGACACTTATATTCAAGCGCAGCGGATCATGAATGATCGATCTGATCCCTCGCTCAAGGCGCGGCTGATTGAAAATCTGGTTAACAGCGGCAACGCGTTTGATCCGCGTCCCGTTGAATAACCTGTTCTTTCGCAACAAAAAGGCCCGCCAACGGCGGGCCTTTCGTCAGTTGAAAGGTTGGTCCGCTTACTGCGGAATGTCGCCTTCGATACCTTCGACGTAAAAGTTCATGCCCAGCAACGTACCGTCATCAGCGGTCTCACCTTCGGCCAGCCAGACAGAGCCGTCCTGCTTGTTGACCGGACCGGTGAATGGGTGGATTTCGCCAGCGGCAATCGCGTCGCGCAGCGCTTCTGCGCTGGCTTTCACATCAGCGGGGACCGCATCGGTGATTTCACCGATGCCGACCATGCCAGCGCCGATCCCGTCCCAGGTGCTGTCGGATTCCCAAGTGCCATCCATGACAGCCTTGGTGCGCGCGATGTAGTAGGGGGCCCAGTTGTCGATGATCGACGACACGCGCGGCATGGGGCCGTATTCGGCCATGTCGGACGCCTGACCAAATGTGTAAACGTTGCCAGCGGCCTGGGCTGCGGCCTGCGGCGCGGTCGAATCGGTGTGCTGCAGCACAACGTCAGCGCCTTGCTCGATCAGCACGTTGGCGGCTTCGGCTTCTTTTGCCGGATCGAACCACGTGTAGGCCCAGACGATCTTGAACTCGACGTCAGGATTCACAGCCTTGGCGGCCAGATAGGCGGCGTTGATGCCGCGCACGACTTCGGGGATCGGGAAGGATCCGATGTAGCCGATGATGTTGGACTTCGTCAGGTTGCCAGCAATGTGACCCTGCACGGCGCGGCCTTCGTAAAATCGTGCGGAATAGATTCCGACGTTGTCAGCAGTCTTGAAACCGGTCGCATGTTCAAACTTCACATCGGGGAACTTGGATGCGACTTCCAGTGTCTGGTCCATGTAACCAAAGGATGTCGTGAAAATCAGATCAGCGCCGTCCAACGCCATCTGCTGCATCACGCGCACCGCGTCGGGGCCTTCGGGGACGGATTCGACGAACACAGTCTCGACGGCATCGCCGAACTCGGCCTCGACCGCTTGGCGGCCTTTGTCATGCTCGTATGTCCAGCCGCCATCGCCGACGGGGCCGACATAGACGAAACCGACTTTGGTCTTGTCTTGCGCCAATGCGGGCAGGCCGGCCATGGCAAGCGTCGCGGCTGCAACGCCCGATGCGAGAAGTGTTCTTCTTTTCATTGGTATATCCCCTGTGGTCGCCGCTTATCTTGCGGCATGAAAGATTCGGCCTAGGCTTCCAGGCGCGCGTCCGGCCGACATGATGACCAGAACCGCGATGGTGGCAAGGTAGGGCGACATTGAAAGATATTCGACCGGTACCGCAACCCCCGCTGCCTGCAAATTAAGCTGCAGGACAGTCACGCCGCCAAAAAGATAGGCGCCTAGCACCAGCCGCCCCGGTTTCCAGCTGGCAAAGACGACAATGGCCAGGGCGATCCAGCCCGCGCCGGCGGTCATGCCTTCGGTCCATTGCGGCACCCGCACAAGGCTCAGGTACGCGCCGCCAAGCCCCGCGCAGGCCCCGCCAAACATGATCGCCAGTATCCGTGTCCGGCGCACATGATAACCCAGTGCATGGGCCGCATCATGGTTTTCACCCACCGCCCGCAGGATCAGTCCGCCCCGCGTGCGATTCAGAAAATACCAGACGCCAGCAACGATCAGCAACCCGACATAGACCATGGGATCGTGTTGAAATACGATGGGTCCAATAACGGGAATATCGCTAAGCAAGGGAACGTGCCAATCGGGAAACGCCGGCGCGCGGATACCCAGATACCCTTGCCCCATCAGGGCAGACAGGCCCAAACCGAACAGCGTCAGCGCCAGACCCGTCGCCACCTGATTGGACAGCAGGAACTGCGTCAGCACACCGAACAACAGCGATAACATCGCACCGCCGATTGCCGCCCCGATAAACCCAAGCCAGGGGCTGCCTGTCGCGACCGCAATGATAAAGCCGCAGATGGCACCGGTGATCATCATCCCCTCAACGCCCAGGTTCAGCACGCCCGCGCGTTCCACCACCAGCTCGCCAATGGCGGCCAGCAGGATCGGCGTTGCCGCAACCATCAAGGACGCCAGCAGCAGGACCGGATTAATTGCACTCAGGTCCATTACGCCGCCACCTTTTTTGAAAACCGCACCCGATAGTTTGTCAGCACGTCCACCGCGAGCAAAAAGAACAGCAGCATCCCCTGCAGCAGACTGATCGCGGCGGCAGGCAGTCCCAGATTGCTTTGCGCAATGCCGCCGCCAATATAGGTCAGCGCCATCACAGCCCCCGCCAGCAAAATGCCCACGGGATGTAAACGCCCCAGAAATGCGACAATGATTGCCGTAAAACCATAGCCGACGTTGAAATCGATCGTCACTTGGCCCGCGGGGCCAGAGACCTCGAACATGCCGGCCAAACCAGCCAGCGCGCCCGATAGGCCCATGCAGATCAGGATCATGCGGGCCGGGTTGACCCCGGCAAACCGCGCCGCCCGTGGCGCTTGCCCCGCTAGCCGCACCTGAAACCCGAACATATGCCGCGCCAACAGCACATAGGCAAAGATCACGGCAATCAGCGCGGCCACCACGCCCCAATGCAGGCCGGACCCAGATATCAGCTCCAGATTAGCGGCGCTTGGATATTGCGCCAGGTTCCGGCTACCGGGAAACCCCATGCCTTCCGGGTTCTTAAGCGGCCCCAGCGCCATGGCGGCCAGCAAACTCTCAGCCACATAGACCAGCATCAAGGACACCAAAATCTCGTTGGTGCCGAAACGCACCTTCAAAATGCCCGGTATCAACCCCCAAAGCGCGCCGCCAATCGCACCCGCCATAATCATCAGCGGGAAAACCAGCCAGAATTCCGCCGGATAAAACGCAAGCCCCACCGCCGCGCCGCACAGCGCGCCGATGACATATTGCCCTTCCGCGCCAATATTCCAGATTCCCGCGCGAAAGCCGAAACTCAAGCCCACCGCAATCAGCACAAGCGGTGCCCCTTTGATCAGCAATTGCGGGCGATAAAACCAGGCATTCTGGGAAAACAGCGGATCAAGAAAAATCGTCCGGATCACTTCGACCGGGTTCTTGCCCAAAGCCGCAAACAAGATCCCCCCGACCAGCATCGTCAGCACAACTGCCAGCACCGGCGCACCATAACTCCACATCCGGCTTGGCTGTTGCCTCTTGTCCAGAACGATCATCGCCGCATCCCCGTCTTCATCTGGCCAAATAAACTCCCGCCGGAGGCACCAAGGCCGTCCTCCGCCGCAACCTTGCAGTTTTGTATCGGCATACGCCGCAAATATGCCCGCGGCAGGCGATCACTGCCCGGCAACATGTGCGACCTCCAGATCATGCGCACCGCCCAGCATCATGCCGATTTCGTCCACGCTCAATCCCTGCGCAGGCCGTGCCGGCGACAACCTTCCATCGGTCAGTGCACAAAACCGGTCCGATACTTCCATCAGCTCATCCAGATCCTGAGAGATGACAATCACTGCCGCGCCCTCGTCGGCCAGCGTCAGAAGTGCCTGCCGGATCGCCGCCGCGGCAGAGGCATCGACACCCCAGGTCGGCTGGTTCACCACCAACACGCTCGGACTTTGCATAATCTCTCGGCCGATCACGAATTTCTGCAAATTTCCGCCCGACAGCGACCGCGCCGTATTTCCCGGCCCGGGTGTGCGGACATCAAAAGCTGCGATAATCTCTTTTGCAAAAGTCGTGGCAGCAGGCCAGCGCAAAAATCCGCGTTTTTCCAAATGTTTGCGGCGCACGCCGGTTAGCAGCGCGTTTTCGGTCAATGTCATGTCAGGGGCCGCTGCATGTCCCAGACGCTCCTCTGGCGCGCACAGCAACCCGGCCGCCCGCCGTGCATTGACCGCATCCGCGCCAACCGGCGCGCCGTCCAGTTCCACCATGCCCGGGGCGACACACATCTCGCCCGACAGCGCGGCGATCAATTCATCCTGTCCGTTACCGGCCACGCCGCCAATGCCCAGCACTTCGCCAGCACGCACCGTGATCGTTACATCCTTCAGCGCCGTCCCAAACCGGTGCGGGGCAGGGGCGCTTAGCCCTTTCAGCGCAAGCCGGATCGGTCCCTCTGGCCGCGCGGTGCGCACGGGGGATTGCAGCACAGTGCCGACCATCAGCTCTGCCATCTCGCGCGGGGCAGTCTGGCGCGGATCGCAGGTCGCCACGACCTGTCCCAGCCGCAGCACCGTGGCATTATCGCAAAGCGCCGCAATCTCCCCCAGCTTATGAGAAATATAGAGGATCGAGGTTCCCTCTGCCGCCAGCTTGCGCAGGGTCAGAAACAGGATATCGACCTCTTGCGGCGTCAACACGCTGGTCGGCTCGTCCATAATCAGCAATTTGGGCTCTTGCAAAAGGCAACGAATAATTTCGACACGCTGCCGTTCACCCGCTGACAGATCGCCGACGATCCGGTCCGGATCCAGCGGCAGGCCATACAAATGCGATACCCGCCGCACCTCGCCCGCAATCGCGCGGGGGGACGGCGGATTATCCATGCCGAGCACGATATTTTCCGCCACGCTCATCGCATCAAACAGCGAAAAATGCTGGAACACCATCGCGACGCCCGCCTTGCGCGCATCCCCCGGCTCGCCCGGTGCAAAAGGTGCGCCGTTCAATGTCATCGTGCCGCTGTCAGGCTTCACAAGGCCGTAGATCGACTTCACCAGCGTCGATTTCCCCGCCCCGTTTTCCCCCAGAAGCGCGTGTATTTCGCCGCGACCGATGGAAAATGAAACGTCCTTGTTGGCGACCACGCCCGGATAGGCCTTGGTCAACCTATCGAGTGTTAAAAGGGTCTCGCTCATCCCGCCGCCTCAATCTGCCCTGCTGCATTCCGGCCCAGCATCGCCATGGCGACGCCGATGGCAATGGCCTGAGGATGTTTTCCAAGCCGCGTGTCGCCAATGGGACAGGCAATGCGCGCAATGGTTGCAGGGCTATGCCCAAGGGCCGCCAGCCGCCCGCGAAACCGCGCCCATTTCGTAGCGGACCCGATTAACCCGCAACTGGCAAAAGGGCGCGACAGGACCGCGTGACATAGTTCCAGATCGATTGCATGGCTATAGGTCAGGATCAGATGGTGCGCATCCGTTGGTGCATGCGCTGCGGCCCGCGCCGGATCGGCTGCAACAAGCACCGATGCCTTCGCATCCTGCGGAAAGCGGTCTGCATCTGTGTCCACCCATGTGATATTCCACTCCGGTAGGGGGGCCATGACGTCAACCAAAGCGCGACCGACATGTCCCGCACCGTAAATCCAAAGCGGCGCACCTTGCGGCACCTCCAACGCATCCGCTTGCACAAGTTCCAGCGTCACCGATCCGCCACAGCATTGGCCCAGCGCCGGACCCAGCGGCAAGGTCAGAACCTGCGCTGCGCGGCCCTCCGTGATCATGCGGCGGGCTGCCGCCATGGCTTCCCACTCCAGCGCGCCGCCACCAATGGTGCCTGCGGTGCGATCCGCCCAAACCATCATCTGCGTGCCCGCCTCGCGCGGCACCGATCCGGCGGTGCGCGCGACTGTGACCTTAATCCCGCTCATCCGCGTGCGCGCTTTACAGCAGCCAAGATCGCCTCTGGCGTCGCGGGGGCCTGCAAATCTGGCCAAACAGGCCCGCAAGCCGCCACCGCATCGCCAAGCGCGGCAAAGGCAGAAATGCCGTGCATAAACGGCGGCTCGCCCACGGCTTTCGAACGATAGATCGTCGCCGCTGGATTGGGCTGATCCCACAGCGCGACGTTGAACACATCCGGCCGGTCGCCGCAGGCGGGGATCTTGTAGGTGCTTGGCGCATGGGTCCGCAAGTGCCCCTTGTCATCCCAGACCAGTTCTTCCGTGGTCAGCCAGCCGGCCCCCTGCACATAACCGCCCTCGATCTGTCCCAGATCCAGCGCGGGGTTCAGCGACGACCCCGCATCGTGCAGGATATCGCAGCGTAAAATCCGGTTTTCCCCGGTCAGCGTGTCGATCACGACCTCTGTCACCGCCGCCCCTTGGGCAAAGTAAAAGAACGGCCGCCCCTGACCTTTGACGCGGTCCCACGCCAGATCGGGTGTTTTGTAAAAGCCTGCAGCGCTCAAGGAAATACGCGCCTGATAGGCCAGCATCGCCGCCTCGGCAAAGCTCATGTCCTTGCCCGCCACATGCACGCGGCCTTGCATGAACTGCACATCCGCGACGCTGGTCCGATACGTATCGGCCAAATGCCCGGCAATCCGGACGCGGATGATATCGCAGGCGTTCGCGACAGCCATTCCGTTCAAATCTGCCCCGCTCGACGCCGCCGTCGCAGAGGTGTTCGGCACCTTGCCTGTATCTGTCGCCGTAATCTTGACCTGTCCGACATCGATCCCGAACCGCGACGCTGCGACTTGCGCCACCTTCTGGAACAATCCCTGTCCCATCTCGGTCCCGCCATGGTTCAGATGAACCGAGCCGTCCTGATACACATGCACCAGGGCCCCGGCCTGATTAAGATGCGTCAGCGTAAAGGAAATCCCGAACTTCACCGGGCTAAACCCAATGCCGCGCTTCAGCAGGGGATTGGCGGCATTCCAATCCGCAATCGCCGCCTTGCGCACGTGGTAATCACTCGTCGCCAGCAGGCTCTCGGTCATGGCATCCAGAATGAAATCCGTCACCGCCATGCCATAAGGCGTGGTGTTTACCGCATCTGTCGGCACGGCAACGCGGTCATCGGCCACAGTCTGCGCCCCACGCGACGTCAGGTCTGCTTCGCTCTCTGTTTCGGAAATATCCTCGGGGGGGGCCGCAGGCCGGGGGGCAGACAGCCCCCCTGCAACGTGGCCGCCTGCACCGTCAGTCGCGGCGTCCATCGGCGCATAGTAATTCACGCGCCGCAACGCGACCGGGTCCATTCCCAGCACATGGGCCGCGTGATCCATCACCCGCTCAATCCCCAGCACACCCTGCGGGCCGCCAAAGCCGCGGAACGCCGTGGCGCTTTGCGTGTGGGTCTTCAGCCGATGCGACGTGATGCGGCAGGCGTCCAGCAGATAGGCGTTGTCGCTATGCAACATGGCGCGGTCGGCGACGGGCAGGGACAGGTCCATCGCCCAGCCGCAGCGCGTATACTGGGTAAAATCTACGCCCACCAGCCGCCCGCTTTCATCAAAGCCGGCGTCATAATCAATGCGAAAGTCGTGGCGTTTGCCGGTGACGATCATGTCGTCATCCCGGTCATAGCGCATCTTGCAAGGCCGCCCGGTCGCGCGGGCCGCGACTGCGCAGGCGACAGCCAGTGCATTGCCCTGGCTTTCCTTGCCGCCGAAACCGCCGCCCATGCGCCGGACTTCGACCCGCACGGCATGCATCGGCACGCCCAGTGCCTCGGCCACTTTGTGCTGGATTTCCGTGGGGTGCTGGGTGCTGGAATGGACGGTCATATCGCCGCCTTCCTGCGGCAGTGCCAGGGCGGCCTGGCCTTCCAGATAGAAATGCTCTTGCCCGCCCATGTCGATCCGGCCCTCGACCCGGTGCGCGGCGCGGGACAGTGCGTCATCGACGTCGCCTTTTGTCCAGATGCGTGGTCCATCCTCGAACCGGCTGTTCGCTGCCAGTGCATCTTCGACCGTCAGGATCGGGGTCTCGGCCGCAATCTCGATCTGGCCAAGCCTAGCTGCGTTACGGGCGTTCAGGTGGCTGTCAGCGACAACGGCAAAGACCGGCTGGCCAGCGTAATGCACCCAGCCCATAGCCAATAAAGGTTCGTCATGATTGCTGGGTGACACGTCATTGGCAAAAGGCAGATCATCCGCCGTCAGCACCAGGACGACACCCGGCGCGGCGCGTACTGCGTCCAGATCGACCGAAGTGATGGCGCCGCACGCAACCTTGCTCAGGCCAAAGGCAAGGTGCAGCGTCCCCGCCGGCGTGGGTAGATCGTCGATGTAGCGGGCCGCGCCTGTCACATGCAGGGCGGCGCTGTCGTGGGGCAAGGGGCTTGCGACGCTCATGCCGACACCTCCCGCACGTTGACGCTGGCATTGGATAGGTCCGCAAAATACCGCTGCAACATGTTCTGCGCGGCCTCCAGCCGGTAGGCGGCGCTGGCGCGCATATCGCTGAGCGGTTCAAAATCTGCGGCAAAGGCGGGCAGGGCGCCTGCAACCGTCTGTGCGTTCCAAGGCTGGCCGATCAGCGCGGCCTCGACCGCCGCTGCCCGCTTTGGCACGCCTGCCATGCCGCCAAAGGCGATGCAGGCGGCAGTGACATTGCCGTCTGAAACCGTGACGTCAAAGCCGCCGCAGACGGCGCTGATATCCTGATCGAACCGTTTCGACAGTTTATAGACGCGGTGCGCATCCCGTCCGCGCGGGATGGTGACGCCGGTAACAAATTCGCCGGGCTGGCGGTCCTGTTTGCCATAGGCGAGGAAATAATCCTGCAGCGCGACATCGCGCAGGGTATCCCCCCGCCGCAGATGCAGGGTCGCCCCCAGCGCGATCAGCGCAGGCGGATTGTCCCCGATGGGGCTGCCGTTGGCGATATTGCCACCAATTGTCGCTGCATTGCGCACCTGAACCGAGCCATAGCGCCGGATCATCGCAGCATAGGACGGATAGTCCTCAACCACGGCGTCCAGCACCTGCGTCATAGTCACGCCCGCACCAAAGCGGATCGCGTCGTCTGTGACTACGATCGTTTGCAGATCGGTGCAGGCGTGCAAAAACGCCACATCGCCCAGATCGCGAAACTGCTTGGTCACCCAAAGGCCGACGTCCGTGGCCCCTGCAATCAATGTTCCGTTCGGGTGGTCCAGATACCACGCGGCCAGAGTATCCGCGCTTGTCGGGGCATGGGGTGTCTTGGCGTCCGGCGCAGTGTCGCGCATCCAGACCGGCACCGGCGCATCCGCCGCCGCCTTAGCAGCGCGCACAATCGGGGCGTAGCCTGTGCAGCGGCACAGGTTGCCTGCTAGCTGGTCGTCGTAATCGCTGCGTCCGTTCAGATGCGCCGTCGCCATGCTGACGACGAACCCCGGCGTGCAGAACCCGCATTGTGAGCCGTGATGATCCACCATCGCCTGCTGCACCGGATGCAAAGCGCCATCCGGGCCGGCGATACCTTCTACCGTGCGCACGGCCTTGCCCGCGAGCTGCCCCATAAAAAGGATGCAGGCATTCAGGCTGCGCGCGCCGCTGGCGTCGGTGACCATGACAGTGCAGGCCCCGCAGTCGCCCTCGTTGCAACCCTCTTTCGTGCCATTCAGCCCGCGCTGTGTGCGTAGCCAGTCCAACAGGGTGACAGTTGGCGCCGCTTGGGCGGTGACAGTCTCTCCGTTGAGAAGAAACGTGATATCCATGTGAAAACCTGCCGCCTTACCAGGTCAATCGGGTTGCGGCACGACGTCGATGCGGCGTAGAGATCGGCCCCCGTTTTGCCTACAAAAGCCGCTTGTGCTTCATTTTGCAAGGGCAGAGGGGGCGCTGCCCCCCGGCTGCGCCGTCCCCCGGGATATTTAGAACCAGAAGAAGGGGACGGTCTGCCTGTTTTATGGGCAGTGGGGTGAGACGGCTAAAGGCTGCGGGCAAGGGTTTCAAGTTGGCTCGTGGCCGCGCCCCAGCCGTCGTAAAACCCCATATCCTTGTGGGCCAGCGCAGTTTGGGCCGAGGCATGCTTGACCGTTGCGGTATAAGTGCAGCCGCCGGATCCGGGGACGAGCTGGATGTCGGCAGTGAAAGCAAAGTCCATAGGGCCATCACCGATCTTGTTGGGGTGAAAGTTTGGACCAAGTGCATTCGTCCAGACCAAATGCCGTTCGGGACTGGCGATCAGTATGCAGCCGGCATCCCCCGCGATGGTGCCGTGGTCAGGCACGACCATGACCGTGCGAAAGATGCCGCCGGGGACGGGGTCGATTTCAACTTCTGTGGTTTGGACCGGCGCTGGTGCAAACCATTGTTTGATCAGTTCCGGTTCGGTCCAACAGCGCCAGATTTGTGCCGGCGTAGCTGAAAGCGTGCGGGTGAAGGAAAGGCTGAGATCGTCGCTCATGGCGTGTCCTCGGGTTGCGATTCGCCTTCTAATTCTAGTGCCAGCTGGTCGACGTGATCCAGCCGTGTTTCCCAAAGCCGGCGTTGCCAGGCGAGCCAGCCCTGCGCTGTCACCAGCGGTGTTGCATCCAGATGGCACATGCGCACACGGCCTTTCTTGATCGTGTGCACCAAGCCTGCCTTTTGCAGCACGCCAAGGTGTTTCATGAATGTCGGCAGCGCCATGGGGTGGGGTGCCGCAAGGTCACTGACCGATGCGGGGCCGGCAGAGAGCCGTTCGATGACCGCGCGGCGTGTCGGGTCCGAGAGGGCTGCAAAAAAGTGATTCAGGGATGCTGTCATACGCGCGAACTTGCGCCGGGGCCGCGCCCGCGTCAACGCGCTTAGCCGGGTAACTAAGCGTTAGCGGCTTTCCCCCATCCGCAGGGCGATCTAGGGTAGCGCATGACCCAATCCCCCCGATTCATTCACCTGCGCGTGCATACCGAATATTCCCTGCTGGAAGGGGCTGTTCCGGTTAAAAAGCTGTCTGTTATGGCCGAGGCGGCAGGGATGCCCGCCGTCGCTGTGACAGATACGAATAACATGTTCGCCGCGCTTGAGTTCAGCGAATATGCGTCCAAGGCCGGCATCCAGCCGATCATCGGTTGCCAGATGTCGCTCGCCTATACCGCGCCGGAGCCGGGCAAGCGTGCGCCTGATCCCGCGCCTATCGTGCTACTGGCCCAGTCCGAGCAGGGCTATCTGAATTTGATGAAGCTCAACTCTGCCGCGTATCTGGATAACGAAGGCCAGTTGCCGCAAATTGATTTCGATGATCTGAGCCATCATAACGCCGGATTGATCTGTTTGACCGGCGGGCCGGACGGGCCTGTCGGGCGTCTGTTGCAGCAGGGCCAGCAGCCGCGGGCAGAGCAGGTACTTGATACGCTGCACGCCCTGTTTGGCGACCGGCTTTATGTGGAATTGCAGCGCCATCCTGACGGCGGCGGCTTGCCGCAGGCCGAGGTTTTGACCGAGCGCGGCTTGATCGAGATGGCCTATGCCAAGAGTTTGCCAATTGTCGCGACCAACGACGTATATTTCCCGAAAACGGGTCTGTACGAGGCGCATGACGCCTTGCTGTGCATTTCCGAAGGGTCCTATGTCGACCAGTCTGAACCGCGGCGCCGCCTGACACCGCAGCACTATTTCAAATCCGAACGGGAAATGGCGACCCTGTTTGCCGACCTGCCAGAGGCCCTGGAAAATACAATCGAGATCGCCAGGCGCTGTGCCTTTAAGGTCTATAAACGCCCGCCGATTCTGCCCAAGTTCGCTGATGACGAGGTCGCGGAGTTGCGGCGTCAGGCGCAAGAGGGGCTGAAGTTTCGCCTGTCGATCATCCCCCACGCGGTCAGCGTCGAGGAGTATGAGAAGCGGTTGGAGTTCGAGCTAGGCATTATCGAGGGTATGGGTTTCCCTGGCTATTTCCTGATCGTGGCCGACTTTATCAAATGGGCCAAGGATAACGGTATCCCCGTCGGGCCGGGCCGTGGTTCGGGTGCGGGATCGCTTGTCGCCTATGCGCTTTTGATCACCGATCTTGATCCGCTGCGATATTCTTTGCTGTTTGAACGCTTTCTGAATCCTGAACGTGTGTCGATGCCCGATTTCGACATCGACTTTTGCATGGACCGGCGCGAGGAAGTCATTCGCTATGTTCAGGAGAAGTATGGCCGCGACAAGGTCGGGCAGATCATCACCTTTGGTGCGTTGCTGTCCAAGGCTGCGGTGCGCGACGTCGGGCGCGTGCTGCAGATGCCCTATGGTCAGGTGGACCGTCTGTCCAAGATGATTCCCGTCGAGGGGGTCAAACCTGTCAGTATCGAAAAGGCCCTGGCTGACGAGCCGCGCCTGCGCGAAGAGGCCAAAAACGAAGAGGTCGTCGACCGGCTTTTGACCTATGCACAGCAGGTCGAAGGGCTGCTGCGCAACGCCTCTACTCATGCTGCGGGTGTGGTGATCGGTGATCGGCCGCTGGACGAGCTGGTACCGCTGTATCAGGACCCACGGTCCGATATGCCCGCCACCCAGTTCAACATGAAATGGGTTGAACAGGCCGGTCTGGTAAAGTTCGACTTTCTGGGTCTGAAGACCCTGACAGTGATCCAGAACGCGGTGGAGCTGATCCGCAAGTCGGGCAGGCCGTTGAACAAATCTGCCGACGGCAGAGAGCTGTATCAGCCGCCCGCCGGTTTCGAATACGACATCGGCGCGATACCGCTGGACGACGAGGCTGCCTACAAGCTTTATGCCAGTGCCAAGACTGTGGCTGTGTTCCAGGTGGAATCCAGCGGCATGATGGATGCGCTGAAGCGCATGAAGCCGACCTGTATCGAAGATATCGTCGCCCTTGTGGCGCTTTATCGTCCCGGCCCCATGGAAAACATCCCGGTCTATTGCGAGGTCAAAAATGGCCAGCGAGAGATCGAATCCGTTCACGAATCCATCGACTATCTGCTGGCCGAAACCCAAGGCATCATCGTTTATCAGGAACAGGTGATGCAGATCGCGCAGGTCATGGCGGGCTATTCGCTTGGCGGTGCCGATCTGCTGCGCCGCGCCATGGGTAAGAAGATCGCCGAGGAGATGGCGAAGGAACGTCCCAAGTTCGAAAAAGGGGCGATGGAAAACGGCGTTACGAAAAAGAAAGCCTCTGAGGTTTTCGACCTTTTGGAAAAATTCGCCAACTACGGTTTCAACAAATCCCACGCCGCCGCCTATGCGGTCGTCAGCTATCAGACAGCCTGGCTTAAGGCGAACCACCCGGTCGAGTTTATGGCTGGCGTGATGAACTGCGATATCCATCTGACAGACAAGCTGGGCATTTATTTCCAAGAGGTGAAAAAGGGTCTGGGGCTGGAATACATTCCCCCCTGCGTGAACCGGTCGATGGCAACTTTTGACGTGCGCGACGGCAAATTGGTCTATGCGCTGGGTGCGCTGAAAAACGTCGGTGTCGAGGCGATGAAACTGATCGTGGAAGGACGGGGCGACCGGCCTTTCGTCAACCTGTTCGATGTGGCCCGGCGGGTTGATTTGAAAAAGGTCGGCAAACGTCCGATGGAAATGCTGGCCCGTGCGGGCGCGTTTGATATTTTGGACCCTAACCGCCGCCGGGTCATGTCTTCTCTTGATGCGCTGGTCAGTTATTCCGCTGCAATTCACGACCAGAAAAACAGCAATCAGGTATCCTTGTTCGGAGAGGCCGGCGACGACCTGCCAGAGCCGCGCCTTGCGGGCGGCGACGACTGGTTGCCTGCTGAACGTCTGGCCGAGGAATTCAAGGCCATCGGTTTCTACCTCTCTGGCCACCCGCTGGACGACTATATGGGCGCGCTCAAGCGCAAGAACGTGCTGACGCTGGACGAAGTCATCGTCAAAGCGGGTCGCGCCGCTTGCATCGTTAAGATGGCAGGCACCGTGTCCGGGCGGCAGGAGCGCAAATCGGCGCGGGGCAATCGGTTTGCCTTTGCCCAGCTGAGCGATCCGACGGGACAATACGAGGTGACTTTGTTCAGCGATACGCTGGAACTGGCCCGCGAGCATTTGGAGACCGGCTCTCATGTCGTGATTCAGGTCGAGGCGACAATGGAAGCGGATCAGCTGAAGCTGCTGGGGCGGTCGGTCAGCCCGATCGATACCGCCGTCGTGGATGCCACCAGCAACGGATTGCGGGTGTTTCTTGACTGCGCCGATGCGATCCCGTCCGTCGCGTCCATTCTGGAATCGGCGATGAAGGACAAGGTTAAAGGTGCCCGCGGGCCGGTGTATTTCTGCCTGATGGACCCGTCGTTGCCGGGAGAGGTCGAGCTGGATCTGGGGCAGGACTTTCCAGTCAATCCGCAGATTCGCGGTGCCCTGCGCAGTCTTGGCGGCGTGATCGAGGTAGAGGACGCGTAAGAGCGCCCGATCACGCAACCGCTATTCGGCCCATGTGTCCGGGCATGATAACCATACCCGGTCAAAGGAGGGGCCTGTTATGAAGTTTGTGTTTTTAAGTGCTGCGGCCTGCGTCGCCCTTGCCGGTTGTGAAGGAAGCGGCACCACCGGTACGCCGATTCTGAACAGCAACGTGGATATCGCGCAAGCAGCGCCAGGTGCCGGTTTGGCGTTCGGCAAGATCGATACGACATGCGGTGTCGCGCCGGCCAGCCTTGGGACAGCGGTCGCAAGCGCCTCTGGCTACACGGTCTATGATTCACAGCCGACAAGCACCGCGATGCGGGCACATTATGTTGACGGGTTTACTGACGGCTGCCTGCGGCAATTCACAGCGGCACTTGTGCTGACGGGGGATGTGCAAACACACGAAGGGGTCCGTTATCAGGCGTCAAACATCCGGCCCTATTCGGAAACCGATACTGCCTACGAGGTTATCAAGGGGCAATATTGCGGGGCGCCGTCTGGCCAACCATGCGGTGCGAAAATCGACGCGCTGTCGCGGCGTACTGTTTTCCTGACAGCCTATCCGTCATTTTCCGACAGTGACAACTGGGTCGAATATCTGTTGCATGAAGGCGTCGTCGCCGACGCCGGAACCGAACGCTAGGGTGCGCCGGTAGCGATTTTATCGAACGATCGAAAAGGGGGGGGGCGCTGCCCCCGCCGCTGGCGCGGCTCCCCCGGAGTATGTCTGGCCAGATGAATAGCGCGCCTACCAGTGCGGGGGGCGCTGATCACCAAGGGGAATTGTGCCGCCGGCGTCCGCCTCTCTTGTGGCTTCGCGCTGCATCAGCATTTCGATCCGGCGCTGCGCCAGGTCCAGGGCGCGGTCCTGACGGGCGACGACGTCGCTAAGGTCATCGACCACGCGGGTCAGATGGGCGATTTGTTCTTCTAGGTGGAGGATATCGGTCATGAGGCAACTTCTAGCGGAGGGGCGGGGTGCGCGCCACTGCCGGATGCAGCGCGTGGTGCGGGATATGTGGAAAAGGGTTTAAAATACAGTGTCTTGTTTTGTGCGGTACATTTCGCATGCGAGACATATCGCAATTGCGATGAAAATGGCACCGCCATTGCCACGCTGGCCCCTGCGGGTTATGTCGCGCAGCGATGACCAGCGGATGCGAGGATGCCATGGCCAAGGAAAAGAAGACCCCGCGCCCCAAGGCGGAAACGCCCAAAGGCTTTCGCGACTATTTCGGCGCGCAGGTGACGCAGCGCACCCAGATGCTGCGCCAGATTGCCGAGGTTTATCATCGCTATGGCTTTGATCCGCTTGAAACCTCTGGCGTGGAAACAGTCGAGGCGCTGGGCAAGTTCCTGCCCGATGTCGATCGCCCGAACGAGGGTGTCTTTGCTTGGGAAGAAGACAGCGACTGGCTGGCCCTGCGCTATGACCTGACGGCGCCGCTGGCGCGCGTCGCGGCGCAGTATCACAATGATCTGCCATCGCCGTACCGCCGCTATGCGATGGGGCCTGTGTGGCGCAATGAAAAGCCGGGTCCAGGCCGGTTTCGGCAATTTTATCAGTGCGATGCGGATACGGTCGGCGCACCGTCCGTCGCGGCCGACGCCGAGATTTGCGCGATGCTGTCCGACACGCTGGAAGCTGTCGGCATCAAGCGCGGCGACTATGTGATCCGGGTGAATAACCGCAAAGTCCTGAACGGCGTGCTTGAAGTCGCGGGTTTGGCCGGCGACGACAAAGAGGCCGCGCGCGGAATCGTGCTGCGGGCGATTGACAAGCTGGACCGCCTTGGCGTGGACGGCGTGCGCGCCTTGCTGGGCGCGGGGCGCAAGGACGAAAGCGGCGATTTCACCAAGGGTGCGGGGCTGGATGATGCCGCGGCCGATGTCGTCATGGGCTTTATGGATGCGGGCCGCGAAACTGGCGCTGCGACGGTGTCCCGGCTGTCCCAACTTGTCGCGGGATCAAGGGTGGGCGAGGCTGGGGTGCAGGAATTGCAGACCATCGCCGATCTGCTGTCGGCCCAAGGCTACGGCCCCGACCGGATCGTGATCGACCCGTCCGTCGTGCGCGGTTTGGGCTATTATACCGGGCCTGTTTACGAGGCCGAGCTGACCTTTGAGGTGACGGACGAAAAGGGCAATGTGCGCAACTTCGGCTCTGTTGCGGGCGGCGGGCGTTATGACGATCTGGTCAAGCGCTTTACCGGGCAAGAGGTGCCTGCGACGGGCGTGTCCATCGGCGTTGATCGCCTGCTGGCGGCGCTGCATGCGACAGGGCGGCTGGATAGCGTGGACGTGGGGCCTGTTGTTGTGACCGTCATGGATAAGACACGGATGGCGGATTACCAGACCATGGTGGCAGAGCTGCGCACGGTGGGCGTGCGGGCAGAGGTTTATCTTGGCAACCCCAAGAATTTTGGCAACCAGCTGAAATATGCGGACAAGCGCAACAGCCCGATCGCGATTATCGCGGGCGGGGATGAGTTTGAGAAAGGCGTCGTGCAGATCAAGGACCTGATCCTTGGCGCGCAGATTGCTGAAAACGCAACGCTGGAGGAGTGGAAAGACCGCCCGAGCCAGATTGAGGTCGCGAGGACTGATCTTGTGGCTGAAGTGCAAAAGATGCTGGCCGGACAACAGGAATCGCAATCGTGACCTTAGCCGCCACACTGACCGAAGCTGACCGCCTGCGCGATTTCTTTGCCGCGCGTGACGCCGTCGTGGTGCAGACCGATGTGTTGCAGTCGGCAGATATCTTGCTTGATCTATATGGCGAGGATATTCGCGGCCGGTCCTACCTGACCGCCGATCCGATCCGCGGGGAAATGGTGCTGCGTCCCGACTTTACGGTGCCTGTGGTGCAGATGCACATGCAGTCCCATGCAGATCCCGCACGCTATACCTATGCGGGCAAGGTGTTTCGCAAGCAAGACAACGATCCGGACCGGGCAAATGAATTTGTGCAGGTAGGCTACGAGGTTTTTGACGGTGTCAATCCGGCGCTAGCCGATGCCGAAGTCTTTGCCGCGATCCGTGATGCGCTGGGCGACGTGCCGCTGCGGGCCGCGACGGGGGACATCGGGATTCTGATGGCGGCCGTATCTGGCCTGCGCACGTCGCAGGCGCGCAAGGATGCGCTTGCGCGGCACATCTGGCGGCCACGGCGGTTCCGCAATTTGCTTGACCGGTTTGGCGGACGCACTGCGGTGCCGCCAAGCCGCGCTGCATTGCTGGCCGCCAGCGATCCCTTTGCCGCAGCCGGGCCGGATATGGGTAAACGCAGCCGTCTGGAAGTTGCGCGTCGGATCGAGGCGCTGCGGGCCGATGCGGCCACCGCGCCGATCAGCGGCGAAGAGCTGGCCTTGCTGGATACGCTGACGGGGCTGCGCGAAACCTCTGACCATGTGCTGAGCCAGCTGCGGGATATCGCTGTTGATATGCCGGCAATTGGTCCGGCGGTGATGCGGCTGAACGCCCGTCTGGACGCGCTGGAAGATTACGGCGTGGACGTGTCCAAACTGGAATTTGAAGGCAGCTATGGCCGCACCTCGCTTGAATACTACGATGGCTTTGTCTTTGGCTTTTACGCTGCAGACGATCCGACCTTGCCACCGGTTGCGACCGGCGGGCGTTATGACGCGCTGACGGCGCGGCTGGGCGAAGGCGTGGCCGTACCTGCCGTGGGCGGTGTGATCCGGCCTGATCTGCTGCTGCAACTGCGGGGGGATATCTGATGCTGAAGCTAGGTGTGCCGTCCAAGGGTCGGCTGATGGAGAAAACCTTTCAATGGTTTGGACAGCGCGGTGTGACCCTGCGCAAGTCAGGCAGCGACCGCGAATATGCGGGGGCTGTGGAGGGAATTGAGGGCGTTGAACTGGTTCTGCTGAGCGCGGGGGAAATTCCGCGCGAGCTGGCAGCAGGGCGTATCCAGCTGGGTGTGACCGGATCGGACCTTGTGCGCGAAAAGCTTGTGAACTGGGAAAAGTCGGTGCGAGAAGTTGCGCTGATGGGCTTTGGCGGGGCAGACCTGATCATCGCCGTGCCGCAGGCCTGGGTCGATGTCGATACGCTTGACGATCTGGACGCTGCAGCAGCAGCCTTTCGGGCGGTCCATGGTCACCGGCTGCGGATCGCGACCAAATATCACCGCCTGGTGCGTGAATTCCTGAAGCAGGCAGGGGTTGCGGATTATGCGCTGATCGACAGCCAGGGTGCGACGGAAGGTACGGTCAAGAACGAGACCGCCGAGGCGATTGCGGATATTACATCCACCGGCGAGACGCTGCGCGCGAACGGGCTGAAAATCCTAAGCGACGGTATGATCCACGCCTCGCAGGCGACCCTGTTCCGCACATCCCGCCGCGACTGGACCATGCAGCAGCGCGCAACCTTCAAGACGCTGGAGCAGTTGCTGGGCACCTGACATGGTGCCTTGCCTGCGTTGAAAACAGCCGGGACCTGCCGATGTGGACGTCCCGGCCGTTGACTTGAACGCCGGCCCGTGCGGTTCTGGTCAGGCCGATCCACAAATCGAACTTGTTTGCAGGAGCCGTGATGCGGTCTTTCATCTGTCTTGTTGCCTGTGCTCTTGTCCTTGCCGGTTGTGGCGGGCGCGGGACGCGGGATCGTGTTGCGACGTCAAGCGCGCCGGTTTACCCGCTGTTCGCCGACGCCGCGCCCCATGCCAATGTTGGTCAATTGCCATCGTACTATCCGATCCACGGGGTCGATGTGTCACGGTATCAAGGGGATATCGACTGGCGTCAGGCCCGCGCGGCTGGCATTTCCTTTGCCTTTATCAAGGCAACCGAAGGCGGCGATGTGGCGGATCCGATGTTCCACACCTACCGGACGGGGGCAACAGCGGCGGGGGTGCGGCAAGGGGCCTATCATTTCTATTACTTCTGCCGCTCGCCGCAGGAACAGGCTGCGTGGTTTATCCGCAATGTGCCGCGCGATCCGAATGCGTTGCCGCCTGTGCTCGACATGGAATGGAACCACCAGTCCCGCACCTGTAGCCGCAAGCCGGATGGCGCGACCGTGCGGGCAGAGGCGACGGTGTTTCTGGACATGCTGGAGCGGCATTATGGAAAGCGGCCGCTGGTTTACACCACGCCCGATTTTTATTGGGACACGGCCCTTGGCCAGTTGCCGCGTACGCAATTCTGGCTGCGGTCCGTCGCGGCACACCCATCTGCGCGCTATCCCGGTGAAGGCTGGGCCTTCTGGCAGTACACCGGCACGGGCATTGTGCCGGGCATTGAACGGCCTGTTGATATCAACGCCTTTGCCGGAAGCCCGGCGCAATGGGCGAAGTGGATCGAATGACACGCTAAAGCTGTTGGCGCGACTATAGAGGGGGCGCTGCCCCCGCCGCTGCGCGGCCCCCCGGGATATTTCTGACCAGAAGAAGGAGGGGGGCTGCGGGTTTGGCGGTCAGCTTTCAGCTTTGATCTTGTCGCGCAGAAAGCGGCGCAGGATTTTACCAGAGGCGGATTTCGGGATTTCGGGTATGAAATCGATGCGGTGGACCTGTTTGTAGGACGACAGGGTTTTCGCAAGATGCGCCTTGATGGTGTCGGCGTCCGGGCCGTTTTCGGTGCGCACGATAAAGGCCATCGGGATTTCACCCGCCTCTGGGTCGGGCAGGCCGATGACGGCGGCGTCGGTGATACCGTCCATTGCGACAAGGGTGGCTTCCAACTCTGCCGGGGCGACCTGAAAGCCTTTGTATTTGATCAGTTCTTTCAAGCGGTCAACGATGAACATCTGGCCGTCTGCGTCGATGACGGCGATATCGCCGGTACGCAGCCAGCCTCCTTCGACGATGGTTTCGGTAGTGGCCTTGTCGTTGTTGAGGTAGCCCTGCATGACGTTGGGGCCCTTGATCCAAAGCTCGCCTTCGGCACCGGTATCCAGGTCCTGTCCGGTTTCAATGTCGACGATGCGGCATTGCACGTTCGGCGCGGCAAGGCCGGAGGCGCCCGGGATGGCGCTGCTTATGGGGGACAGGTGGCTGACAGGGGACAGTTCTGTCATCCCGTAGCCTTGCAAAGATACGCAGTTCAGACGGGCCCCGACGGCGTTTGACAGGTCGGCACCCAGAGGGGCGGCACCGGTGAAGACTTGCTGCAGCGCGGACAGGTCGAACTGATCGACGATCGGGTGTTTGGCCAGAGCGAGGGCAACGGGCGGGACGATCCACATGCGTTTGGATTTGTTATCCTGGGTGATGCGCAGGAACAGTTCCAGATCAAAGCGGGGCATGGTCACAAGGCCGCCGCCGCCTGCAAGGTGCAGGTTCATCAATACGGTCATGCCGTAGATGTGGAAGAACGGCAGGAAGGCGGCGGCTATCTCGCCGCGTTCAAAGTTAGCACCCGCGATGATCTGGTCGACGTTCACAACCAGGTTGCGGTGCGACAGCATCACACCCTTGGGCAGGCCGGTGGTGCCAGAGGAATAGGGCAGCACAACGGTGTGGTGATCCAGATCGACAAGCACCTGGGCGGACAGTGGTTCCCCCATCAGGTCGCTGAGTTCCAGCGTGTCGTCGGCTTTACCAATGGTCGCAATATCGGTGACGCCGGTGCCGGGTAGTGCTTCGCGGGCGGTATCGAGGAACATTGGCACGGTGATCAGAAATTCGGCGCGGGAGTCCTGCAACTGGTGGCGGATTTCAGAGGCGGTATAGGTCGGATTGATTGTCGTGATGGTGCCACCGGCGAAGGCGACGGCGTGAAAAATTACACAGTATTCGGGGCAGTTCGGTGCCATCAGCGCGAGGGTATGGCCTGCGCCGAAGCCGCGTGCGGTAAGTCCGCCGGCAAGGGATTCGACCTGATCGATGAACTGCGCGGCGGTGATGGTGCGGCCCGTGGGGCCGTCGGTCAGTACGACCTCTGACGGGCGGTCGCGCAGGCCTTCGAACACGCGTTCGGTAATCGAGATGTCGCGCAGGGCAACGTCGTCGAAGGGGCTTTGAAAAATGGTCATGGTTTATCTCCTCTTACGCGGAGCATGCATCGCGGCGCGGTGACTGTCACCGGTTTTGACGCTACGTCATGATATAGACCTTTTGGGGGCTTGGGCGTGGTCCTTGCCGCCCTAGCGCACGCCCAAGGCGGCAAGGGCCTTTTGCAGCTCTGGCGGTAGGGATTCTTCGGCTTGCTGGCTGCCGGTCAGATCACCGGGCGCGTCGGCCGGGGACAGATAACGCCAGCCTTGGAACGCCTTTTTCGGAGTCGCGGCGGTGCGGATGATTTCGGGTGCAAGTATGATGCCACAGCGGCGGATGTCATCTGTGCCGATCACTTCGCGCAGACCCAAGATGCGCTGGCGGCACTGGATGACACCTTTGATCACCCAATAGATGCTGCCGCCGTTCAGCAGCTCTGCCTCGCGCTTGGGCCACATGCGGGTGACGTGGTAATATTTGCCATCACGCGATTGGCTGGCGCGTTGCTGTTGCCAGCCAAGCATATCGTCGATGGACTCGGTCCCGACAGAAAGTTTCACCAGATTTATGTGATCGGGCAATATTTTCACCTAGATATTGTGGTATGTGTGACGCCTTATCGCAGGTTATCAGCGATTATCAATTAGTCCGGGCGTTGCCAACTGCAAGGCTTGGTCCTAAAGAGAGTGCCTCTGTATTTCCCGATTCCCCCATCCCAAGGATTGCCATCATGACCCGTTTCAGTGCCCCCATCGCCGCGCAGATTTGGGATATGAAATACCGTTTTAAAGAAGCGGACGGCACGCCGAAGGATATCACGGTCGAGGATACGTGGCGGCGGATTGCAACGTCTTTGGCGTCGGTGGAAAAATCGCCAAAGGTTTGGGAAGACAAGTTTTACGGCGCGCTGGAGGATTTTAAATACCTGCCCGCCGGCCGGATTACCGCCGGTGCAGGTACGGCGCGTCAGGTGACGCTGTTCAATTGCTTTGTCATGGGCACTGTGCCCGACAGCATGGCAGGCATTTTCGATATGTTGAAAGAGGCCGCGCTGACCATGCAGCAGGGTGGGGGAATCGGCTATGACTTCAGCACGATCCGGCCCAAGGGCGCGATCGTGCATGGTGTGGCGGCGGATGCCTCTGGCCCGCTGTCGTTCATGGATGTCTGGGACGCGATGTGCCGCACGATCATGTCCGCAGGTTCGCGCCGTGGGGCGATGATGGCAACAATGCGTTGCGATCACCCCGACGTTGAGGATTTCATCACCGCCAAGCATGACGCGGCCCGTTTGCGGATGTTCAACATGTCGGTGCTGATCACCGATCCGTTCATGGATGCGGTCAAGTCGGACGGCGATTGGGATCTGGTGTTCAAGGGCACCGTGTACCGCACCGTCAAGGCCCGCGATCTGTGGGACGCGATCATGAAGTCGACCTATGAGGTCGCAGAGCCGGGCGTGATTTTCATTGACCGGATCAACAAGGCCAACAACCTGAGCTATTGCGAGACGATTGCCGCGACGAACCCCTGCGGCGAGCAGCCATTGCCGCCCTACGGCGCTTGTTTGCTTGGCTCGATTAACATGGCGCGTCTGGTCAGCGATCCGTTTGGCGACAAGGCCGGTCTGGATCAGGCGGCCCTGACCGACCTGGTGGCGACGGCCGTGCGGATGATGGATAACGTCGTTGACGCCAGCCAATTCCCGCTGGAAGCGCAGCGCCAGGAAGCGAAGGCCAAGCGCCGGATCGGCTTGGGCGTCACGGGTCTGGCCGATGCGCTGCTGATGGTCGGCCTGCGCTACGGGTCCGAAGAAGCGGCGCGTCAGACGGATGAATGGATGCACGCAATCGCCCGCGCCGCCTATCTAGCCTCGGTCGAACTGGCTAAGGAAAAGGGCGCGTTCCCGCTGTTCGATGCCGAAGCGTTTTTAGCATCCGGCGCTATGCAGGACATGGACGAGGACGTACGCGACGCGATCCGCACCCATGGCATCCGCAACGCGTTGCTGACGTCGATCGCGCCGACCGGCACGATCTCTCTTTATGCGGGGAACGTATCTTCGGGGATCGAGCCGGTGTTTGCCTATGCCTACACTCGCAAGGTGCTGCAAAAGGACGGGTCGCGGACAGAAGAAGAGGTCGTGGACTATGCCGTGCAGTTGTGGCGCGAGCTTAAGGGTGACACCCCGCTGCCCGACTATTTCGTAAACGCGCAGACACTGGCCCCGCTGGAGCATGTGCGCATGCAGGCCGCGGCGCAGAAATGGATCGATTCGTCGATTTCCAAAACGATTAACTGCCCCGAAGATATCAGCTTTGACGATTTCAAAGAGGTCTATATGGCCGCTTGGGATCAAGGCTGTAAGGGCTGCACAACCTATCGTCCGAATGCCGTCACCGGATCCGTGTTGAGCGTGTCCGACGACAAGCCCGTTGCCGTTGAACAGGACAACGGTTCTGCCGAGGTCGTTTATATGACCGAACCGCTGGACCGCCCGACCGAGCTGGAAGGCGCGACCTACAAGCTGAAGTGGCACGATAGCGAGCACGCGATCTATATCACCGTGAATGATCTGGTCGTGGCCGGGCATCGCCGTCCGTTCGAGGTCTTCATCAACTCCAAGAACATGGAACATTTTGCCTGGACCGTGGCGCTGACGCGGATGATCAGTGCCGTGTTCCGGCGCGGCGGCGATGTGACTTTCGTTGTCGAAGAGCTGAAGGCCGTGTTCGATCCGCGCGGCGGTGCCTGGATGCAGGGCAAGTACGTGCCGTCCATTCTGGCAGCTATTGGTGGCGTGATCGAAAAGCACATGATCGCAACGGGCTTTTTGTCGGGTGAGGGCGAAGGCCTGAAAAGCGATCCGCAGGCCGACGTCGTCGCCCTTGGCAACGCCCCGCGTGGCAAGGCGTGCGGCAGCTGCGGTAGCTATGACCTGCGCATGGTCGAAGGCTGCATGACGTGTGGCAGCTGCGGTTATTCCAAATGCGGCTGATCGGGCACTGATAGGTCGGTTGTTGTGGCGTGCCACGCGACATGACTTAGCCGTCTCACAAAGTCATTTTGGCTGATGTGATAACGAAACGGCCTCGGGGCGTACCCGGGGCCGTTTGCATGTCTGGGTGTGGCGACGCCGGGTCGGCTTTGTAAGGGCGGCATGGCGAGGAGGATCGTCGATCTTCATTGCGGGTAGCGTGGTCGTATGAGGGGACGGGGGGCGCACTTAGCGAAAGCGGCTCCGACTATATTCGGTTTTCGTTTTGTCAGAAGCTTTCGGCGGGTTGCTGTCATTCGACTGTCAGAAGTTGCTATGCTGCATTTCCCGCCATCACAAATATTGCCGGACCCCAATTTTCTAAAGGGTCCGCAGCCAAAACCCGTCGTGAAATCGGCAATCAGGACCGACCGCTACACCATCAATGCCCTAGGTGGCATAAGCTTTGAATTCCTTCCAAAGCAATTCGGCCACGGCGCGGACAATTGGTTTGGACTGTCGGAACGCATAGATGGTGACGTCAAAGGCAAGATGCGTGTGTGGCAAGTCTATTTCGCGCAGCTGCCCTTGCTTCAAATCTTGCGCGATCATGTGTTCTGGCAGGCGACCCCAGCCAAGGCCTGCGATCAAAAGGTGCTTTTTTGTGTGCAGGTCGCTGACGTACCAGCGGCGCTGACCTTTCTGCACACCTATTTCGCGGTCGAACAGCCCCCCGGCTTGCCCGCTGTCGCTTGCAATGACCTGATGAAAGCGCCGCAAGTCCGACAGCCGCTTGGGATTACCCATCTGAGCCCAAAGGGATGGTGATGTGACATTGCGCACCGTCGATGTTCCGAGGGGGATGTAGTCGAACCCCTCTTCCTCGAGCATGATCGAGGACATTGGCGAAATCGCAATTGCCGCGGTTTCTGTTTTTACGGCCTCGATGGTGCCAGACAGAACCTCGGGGCGCAAGACCACGCGGGTTTCGGGGAAATCCGTTTGCAGTTTGCATAAGATGGGGGTCAGCGCATTAAGGTTGGTGCTGCTATCCACCGCGATCGTGATCGTTTCTTCCTGCCCTTTCTCGAAATGCTGGATCAACTGACCCAGATCCTCCGCCTCTGTCAGAACGCGCAGGGATTGCAGATAGACCCGTTTGCCGACCGGGGTGAGTTCCAGCCGATACCCCGACCGGTCAAACAGTTCGGTTCCGGTCTGGAACTCCAGTGCCTTCAACGCTTGGCTGATCGCTGGCTGCGTCCGGTTAAGCCGTTCGGCGGCCGTTTTGACCGAGCCGGTTTCAACAACGGCGCGCAAAACGTTGAGTTGATCGAGCTTCATCAGGCACCAGAAGTTAAGGTGTGCTTATGTTGATGCTAAAAAAGTATAAATATCAATCAAGTTATGTTTCTTCTATCACCGGATCAACAACCGGAGAAGTCCAACGACACACGTCACTTTCCAAGAGCCAGCGCAGCCCGATCAGGTCGGCACGTTTAGCATCGCCCGTGCCCTTCCGAACCGTGCTGTGGATGCGGTGGGACCGTTCCTGCTTCTTGATCATCTGCCAAGTCGCAAAATCTCTCCCGGTGAGCTGCCAGAACCCGATGGTAGCTTTGCCCATCCCCATGCGGGGATCGTGACCTTTCACCTATGTCATGGAAGGCGCAATGACCCATTTCGACAGTCTGGGAAACCACAGCACAGTTACGGCGGGCGGTGTGCAATGGATGAACGCAGGCAACGGCGTCGTGCATGACGAAATGCTTGCGACGCCCCTGCGCCGTGATGGCGGGGTGCTGCATTCCTTTCAGTTCTGGATGAACTTGCCAGCGGCTAACAAGATCGAGCCTGCGCAATACATGCCGGTTGCGTCCCAAGATCTGCCCGTTGCCATGCTGGCGGGCGGACGTGGAGAGGTTAAAATCCTCCTTGGCGGCTATGACGGGCAAACCTCGCCCATCCCCACCTATGCGGGTGAATTTATCTGGCATATCAGGATAGAGCCGCTTGCAACGGTCGAAATCGCACTGCACGCCGATCTGCCTGTCGCCGGATACCTGCCGACGCAAGGGGCCGTGGTCGGGGATGCCAGGTTCGATGCGCATTCCCTTATCGGTTTGGCCCCCCAGGGTGGCAGGTTAAAGGTAACCAACCCGGCTGCCGAACCGTTGGATCTGCTGTTGTTTGGCGGTCAGGCGATCACCGATCCCATCGCCATGCGCGGCCCGTTTGTCATGAACAGTGACGGCGAACTGGCGCAAGCATTCCGCGCGTATCGCGCCGGGACATTCGGGCAGATTACCTATCCCGCCGGTCACGCCACCCATAAATTATAAAATAATGCCGCGAAGCCCCCAAGAGAGTTGAAAATCATGTCACAGAAAATTGCTATTATCGGCGGCGGTTACGTCGGTGCCGAACTCGCGAAGTCTCTCGACGCCACAGCGGACGTCACATTGATCGAGCCGCGCTGTCACTTCGTTCATGCGCCGGCCATGATCCGCGCCGTTGTGGACCCTTCGCTTCTAGAACGCGCTCTCATTCCCTATGATCGCCTGCTATCGAACGGCAGGGTCATCGAATCCAAGGCAATAGCAATAGACGCCAATGGCGTCACGTTGGAGAACGGCACGCGGGTCGAGGCGGATCAAATCGTTGTTGCCACCGGGTCCGGCAACGCCATGCCGTTCAAGCCGCAAGGCACCGATATCGCGGGCCTCAAGGCCGATAATCAACGCATCCATCGACAGCTTAAAACGGCGCGGCGCATCGGGATTGTCGGGGCGGGTTCTGTTGGCACCGAACTTGCGGGCGAAATCGCCCATGCCATGCCGGACAAGAAAATAACGCTGATTTCAAGCGACGACGCCATTTTCCCGACCATGCCGTCAAAGCTGGGCACTTCTTTGGCTGCGAAACTGCGCAAATCTGGCGTCACGCTCATTTTCGGCCAGAGGGCCGAGAACCTGCAAAGCATGACCGAACCATATGCGGGCAGCGTGCAACTTTCCGATGGGGCCCAGCACGACTTCGACCTGATTTTTCCGGCTATCGGATCGCGCGCGCAATCCGAGGTGCTTGAAACGCTTGCCGGTGTTCAGAAAACGACCGCAAACCGGATCAAGGTCGATCAATGGATGCGCCCATCCGCGCTGCCCAATGTGTTTGCTGCCGGCGATGTCGCGGATGCAGGCGACGGTATGACGATTGTGGCCATCAGCCGCCAGCTGCCTTGGCTCAAGGCGACGTTGGCCAGATTAGCAGCGGGCAAAGCCATTGAGGATATCAAGCCTTACAAACCATGGGGCAGCAAGGCACCCATCCTCGTGCCGCTTGGCTCCAAGCAAGGCAATTCCTTCCTTGGCTTCATAACCGCCGGCGACTTCCTGACCAGCAAGATGAAGGGCGCGGACCTGTTTGTGAGGAAATACGCAAAGCTGCTGAACCGGCCTGAAGGCTGATCACCTTACGCAATTTTTCCATAAGAAAAAACCAGCGAAATTTCCCGAAGATCTTTTTTTATGTCAACCGCGCTTGGTGCCGGCTTCCTGTCTGTACCGGGTATCGGTTCGTCAGTCATGGCACAGACGCCCAAATTCGTCATTGGCAACTTTGAGGCACCGGACCTGTACGACTAGGCCGCCTTGGAAGTCGTGACGGACCGCGACGACGGCTATCACAATGATGGAAACCCGCGCCATTACGAGTGGTGGTACTTTGATCTATTCAACGCGTCAGGCCTCCAAGGCTGCGGTGATCCTGATGGATCGCCCGTTGATCATGTTGGACAACCCTGATCTTCCGCCGATGTTAATGTGGAACGTCGAACTTCCCGACGGCACCAACTGCGATTTTCAGGTGCCGTTCCCCGGTGTGGACTTCATCGTGTTAAAGGATCATTGCGACGTAAAGCTGGGCAACAACTGGTGCGAAGGCCGCTACCCGAATTGGCAGCTTCACGCAGAACATGATGATGTGGTCGTCGACCTGAAGCTTGTCGCGACCGTTGAATCCTGGCGTGCCGGATCAGGAGCGATGTATTGCGACGAGGCGCTGACGGTGTTTAACGCGCATGTTGTGCCCGCACCGCGCGCCGTTGTGAACGGCACCATTAATGTCCTTTTCGGAAAGTATCCTTAAGGCGGAAGCGAACTGGCTTCTGTAGGTCCAAGTTTGCCTGCTTGTAAGCATCCGCCGCAAGGGGGCATACTGGATGTTTGGATCGAAGCATTTAAGAACGGATATTTGGGGCGCGGTGGGGCGTTCTAAGAAACTCGTCCTGCCTTGCGCTTTCGTCAGCGTGGTCTGCTCTATCCAGACCCAATATGCGCCTGCGACGTTACTGATCGACCTAACGCGGCAGTGGGGCAGGGCGTTTAGGTGCGTGTGAAAGCCGCAGCTTTCCAGCATAATGTTGAATGTCGGCGGCACAATTTTTTGAAGCCATCAATGTATGCAAAGATCCCCACCTCGGTCACGGCTCGCTGATCACCAAGCAAATCAACGTCGCCGGGTTTCGGCGGCCTCGGTGCTTATGATGGCAAGCGATGCACCAATATCCAAGGTTTTACGATTCTGATCCAAGATAAATCTGCAGCGGTCTGGCTGTTTGCGACGGCTTGTTCGCGGCAATCTTGTCTCGATAAATTGCGCTGCCTATGATGAAATTTATCGAAATCGTATAATTATCAATTATATGCGGCTCTCGCCTTACTTCTAAACTCTTTTAGTCGACTATTCCCGTTGACGTATCTGACTATTTCAGTCAGAAAACGTTCATCGTCCTAGCCACCTTTGCGGCAGCCCGGAATACACAATGTCAAAAGGTGACGCCATGTCCGCTTCGACACAATTGCAGGATGCGCCGACGCACAACGCCAAGGATCTGATGGCCGGTGGTGATCAGGCTTGGATCATGCTGGCAGGTCAGGTTTATCTGTTGCGCGTGACGCGCGCCGGCAAGCTGATTTTGACGAAATGACCGTGCGCCCGCATTTCCCCGGCCATGATGTGCCGCAGCAAACGCCGCGCGGCGGTGCGCCCGTTGGCGCCCTGCACGAGCTTGCGCCGATTGAGCTGGCCGCCGTTGTCTATCTGCGTGCCTGGTGCACGGGCGGGGCCGATCGCGGCATGATCGCCCGGGATTTCGGTCTGGTCATGGGGGATGCGGCGGGGCCTGCCGTCGCAAACTTTGATGCCTTGATGTCCACGCTGTTGGAAAATGCCCGGCGCCCTGTCATGCGGCATGGGCTGGGGTGCAGTTGCATCGGCGGCGATGAAAATGCCTTTGCCAACCTTGTTGCGGCTGCGGCCGGACAGGACCACGACGAAGCGCTTTTGTTTGCCAGCGCCTTGATTAAAGGTCACGCAGCATGGGGTGCGGTCGATCTGGCGCTACGTCTGGGGCAAGTCTTTCTGCGCTTGGCGCGGATGCCGAATACGGCACCCGTTCCAACGCATGCTCAACACAACTCTCGTTACAAGAATTAAGGAAAACGACCTCATGAAATCCATGCTTTTCGCCATGACGGCAACAACCGCGCTGACAGCCTTGCCCGCCTTTGCGGTCGAGCGGGCAGAGGTGCTGGGCACCTATGCCAACATCGCGGCGGCAGGATATGCTGACAGCCTGACCACGGCGCAGGAATTGCAAGCGGCTGTCAACGCACTGCTGGACCAGCCGTCAGAGGATACGCTGCAGGCGGCCCGCACCGCATGGATTGCTGCGCGGGTGCCTTACATGCAGACCGAAGCCTATCGCTTTGGCAATGCGATGGTCGACGATTGGGAAGGCCGGGTGAACGCCTGGCCGCTGGACGAGGGGCTGATTGATTACGTCGATGCGGCCTATGGCGGGGCGACGGACGAAAACGAATTCGCCGTGCTGAATGTCGTGGCAAATCCGTCGTTCACCTTGTCGGGCGAAGAGGTGGACGCAACCCAGATCACCCCGGACCTGTTGCAGGACACCCTGCAAGAGGCAGACGGCGTGGAGGCGAATGTCGCAACTGGTTATCACGCAGTGGAATTTCTGCTGTGGGGGCAGGATCTGAACGGCACGGATGCCGGGGCCGGGGACCGGTCCTGGACTGACTATGCCGCCGGGGACGACTGCACCAATGGCAACTGTGACCGCCGTGCCGATTACCTGCGGGCCGCGACAGATCTGCTGGTAACGGATCTGGACGAAATGGCCGCGGCCTGGGCCGATGGCGGTGCCGCGCGGACGACGCTGCTGGCGGATGAAGCCGCTGGCATCTCGGCCATGCTGACGGGAATGGGGTCGCTGTCCTATGGAGAGCTGGCCGGCCAGCGTATGAAGCTGGGCGTCATGATGAACGACCCCGAAGAAGAGCATGACTGCTTTTCCGACAACACGCATATGAGCCACTATTACGACGGTCTTGGTATCCAAAACGTCTATCTTGGCAGCTATACCCGCATTGACGGCAGCACCGTGACAGGCCCGTCATTGTCCGATCTGGTGTCCGAGGCTGATCCGGCCGTCGATGCGCAGCTGAAGGACGAGTTGGAAGCTTCTGTCGCGGCATTGGCCGTGATCCGTGACAAGGCAGAGGCCGGAATGGCCTATGATCAAATGCTGGCCCGCGAAAATACCGAAGGCGAGGCGCTGGTGATGGACGCTGTGAATGCACTTGTCACGCAGACCCGTTCGATCGAACGCGCGGTGGCCGCGCTGGACCTGAACGGGATTGCGCTGGAAGGCTCTGACAGCCTGGATAACCCGGACGCGGTGTTCCAGTAACGCAGGTGTTGCGTTGCACTGTTGCTCCGGCGGTGCCATCAGATAACTGACATGATGCGGCAAGGTTCCTTGCCGCATCGACCCGTTTAAAAGACAAGATGCCGATATGATCCAGCGACACGGACCCCTATTACTTGGCTGCGCTGCCGTTTTGGCGCTGGGCGGTCCGGCTGTGACGGCTCTGGCGCAGTCCCATGCGGATCCGGCACCCTCTGAAACCTACGACCTGAATGCACCGCATCTGGCCATCCAGCCGCGCACCGCGGCAGAGGCTTCTCGTATCGCGGGCGTAACTGCGCCAACCACGGATTTCACCAGGGCAGAACCGTTCGAGGCAAATAGCGCAGGCGCAGCCACTGTGCGGGCGCGCAATAACGGCGATGCCTTTTCTATTCCCTCTGGCAATATGCCGTTCGAAAGAGAGTTAGATTTTAAGGTTGGCGACGGGCTGTTTCGCAAGCTTTGGGTGTCGTCACCGTCGTCGACGCTTGTGTCGGACGGGCTTGGCCCGCTGTACAACGCACGTAGCTGCCAGAACTGCCATCTGAAAGACGGGCGCGGCCGCCCGCCTGAAGGTGATGAGGAGGCCGTGTCAATGTTCCTGCGCATTTCGGTCCCTGCGCCGACCGATGCGGATATGTCGGAACTGGACGCTTTTCTGCTAAGCCTTGGCGGGGACGATACGCCGCGCACTGCGCCCGATCCGGTCTATGGCGGGCAATTGCAGAACTTCTCCGTGCAGGGTCATCCTGCCGAATATCGCATGGGCATCACTTATGCAGATAAAAAGGTGCATCTGTCGGGTGGGCAGACCGCGACCTTGACCGTGCCAACCTATACCGCCGACAACCTTGGCTATGGGCCGCTTGCCCCCGGTGCCATGCTGTCGCCCCGCGTGGCCCCGCAGATGATCGGCCTTGGCCTGCTAGAGGCGATCCCCGCCGCCGATATTCTGGCGCAGGCTGATCCCGATGACGCTGACGGTGACGGCATTTCCGGGCGGGCGCAGGTGGTTTGGTCCTTCGAGGCGGATCGCCCGATGCTCGGCCGCTTTGGCCTGAAGGCGGGCGCGCCTTCGATCCGTGAACAATCCGCTTCTGCCTTTGCTGGCGATATCGGGATTTCCACCCCGATCTTTGACGCGCCGTGGGGCGATTGCACTGACGCGCAGGCTGATTGCCAAAACGCGGTTCACGGCACGACCGGCACGGAAGAACTGACCGAGATCAACGCAGAGGGGCTTGATCTGGTCACGTTTTATGCCCGCAATCTGGGTGTGCCGGAAAGGCGTGACGTGGATGACCCGCGTGTGCTGCGCGGCAAGCAGGTGTTCTATGACACCGGGTGCATCGCCTGCCATACGCCGAAATATGTCACCGAACGGCTGGATGACCAACCAGAGCAGAGTTTCCAACTGATCTGGCCCTATACCGACATGCTGTTGCACGACATGGGCCCCGGTCTGGCCGATAACCGCCCCGAAGGGCGCGCCAACGGGCAGGAATGGCGCACCCCGCCATTGTGGGGCATCGGTCTGACGCAAACCGTGTCAGGGCATACATACTTTCTGCACGATGGCCGCGCCCGTTCCCTGCTAGAGGCAGTGCTGTGGCATGGCGGCGAGGCGCAGGCGCAGCGTGATGCCGTCGTGGCAATGGATCCGCAAGACCGGGACGATTTAATCGCATATCTGGAGTCGCTATGAAACTGGTTCTAACACTTGCAGCGGCCTTGACGGCATCCTCTGCCTTTGCCGACGTGAATGACGTCGTAGAGGGTCATATCCTGCCGGGCTATGCAGCGTTCGATGCAGCCGCCGCTGACCTGCGCGATGCCGCCGCGGCCGATTGCAGCCCCGGCGCGGTGCGCCCGGCGTGGAATGCTGCGTTTGATGCCTGGATGGCGGTCAGTCATCTAAAGTTCGGCCCTGTTGAACAAGACGGTGCCTCTGTCATCGTGGCCTTCTGGCCGGACGAACGCAGCGCAACGCCAAAGGCGCTGGCCCGTCTGATCGCCGATCAGGACCCGATCATCGAAACGGCGGAAGGGACGGCACAAATCTCGGTTGCGGCGCGGGGCATCTATGCTTTGGAATATCTGCTGTATGATCCGCAGTTCGAACAGGCGGGGCAATATGGCTGCGCCTTGACGCAGGCATTGACGGCAGATCTGGCAGCAATCGCTGCGCGAATCAATCAGGACTGGCAAAGCGATTACGCCGATACGATGCGCAGCGCGGGCGAGCCAGGCAACCAGATTTACCTAAGCGAGAAGGAAGCGACACAGGCGCTGTTTACGGCGCTTCTGGCGGGCCTTGATTTTAATGTCGAACAGCGTTTGGCGCGTCCGCTCGGCACCTTTGATCGCCCCCGCCCGAACCGGGCAGAGGCGTGGCGGTCAGGCCGCAGCCAGCGCAACATTGTGCTGTCCTTGCAGGCCATGGCAGACATGGCGCAGCAACTGACGGATGGCACGGCACCGGTCACGCAGGCCGCGATGATCCGTGCGATCGAACTGGCCGAAGGTCTGGATGATCCAATTCTGGCCGGTGTTGACGACCCGTCCCAGCGGCTAAAGATCGAAATTGTGCAACAGGCGATCACCACCGCATATGACGCGGTGCTGGGTGAAATCGGCGCGACACTGGGCGTGTCGGCCGGTTTCAATTCGGCGGACGGGGACTGAGATGACAACGCGGCGCGGATTTCTGGCCAGCCTTGCAGCGGCGGTCGCGATTCCAACCATGACCTGGGCGGACGCCGGATCGCCGGACTACCTTGCCGCCGCAAAAGAGCCGGACGGCAGCTTTGCGCTTTATGGCCTGACAGCAGCGGGCCAGCAGCGGTTTCGCATTCCGCTGCCGGGGCGCGGCCATGCGGGTGCGGGCCATCCCATCCGGCCAGAGGCGGTGACCTTTGCCCGCCGTCCCGGCACCTATGCGCTGGTGATCGACTGTGTTCAGGGCCGCGTGATCCGCACCTTGACCGCACCGGACGGGCACCATTTCAGCGGACACGGCGCGTTTTCAGCGGATGGAGAAGTGTTGTTTACTGCAGAGGTAGACAACACCACGGGCAGCGGTTGGATTGGTCAATGGACCCGTGCGGGCGGCTATCGCCGCACCGGGCAGTTTGCCTCTGGCGGAATTGGCCCGCACGAGGTTTTGCGCCGTCCCGATGGTGGGCTGGTGGTCGCCAACGGCGGCATCATCGCTGCGCTGGACGACGACCGCACCAAGCTGAACCTTGATACGATGCGCCCGAACCTTACCTATCTGGCGCTGGACGGCACGGTCGAGGAACAGATTGAACTGGCCCCCGATTTGCACTGGAATTCGATCCGTCATCTGGCGGCCCATGCGGACGGCACCATCGCCTTTGCCATGCAATGGGAAGGCGCGGCAGAGGTAACGCCGCCTTTGCTGGGTCTGCATCGCCGCGGGCAGGCCCCTGTCATGTGCCATTTGCCGGATGCCATGGCGACCCGGTTGCACAATTACGCCGGCAGCGTCGCCTTCGAGGCCGCAGGCGACCGTGTTGCGATCACATCGCCCAAGGGGGGTGTACTGGCGGTCTTTGATCTGGACGGGACATTCCTCGACATGCCCGTCCGGGCCGATGTTTGCGGCATCGGGGCCGCGCCGGACGGCTTTATGCTGACCGATGGTTTTGGTGGAATGGTGCAGTTTGGCGCAGATGCCCTGTCAGGGGTCGGCGCGTTCAATGTCGCCTGGGACAATCACCTGATCACGATCTAGCGGCAATCCGCGCCTTGAGCGCCGCCAGCACGCGGGCGGCGGCGGGTGTCGGTGCGTCGCCTTTGCGGGCGATCAGGGCATAGGGTCCGACAGCCATGTCGGGGGCAACATCCAGAATACGGATGTTGCTGTTCATGCGGTACGGCGCGACCAGCACATCCGCGATTGACCGCGCGACCGGGGCCACCACATCGGTATCCGACACAATCGCCAGCGTCAGCACCAGCGATGACGTGCTAAGCGTGCGCTGCGGCGGGGCAAGGTCGCGGTCCAGCAGATAAGCTTCGACCGCGTGGCGCATCAGGCCGCCCTGGCTTTGCATGACCCAGTCATAGGCAAGCGTGTCGGCAAGTGTGAACTGCGGATTGCGGGTCAGTGGATGATGCTTTCGCACGATCAAGGCGATAGGCTCTGCCCCGATGGGTATCGCGGTGATGTCGCGGGCCGGGGCACCGGGCAGCATCCGCCCAAGGTAAAAGTCGATGCGCTGGGCCAGCAAGGCATCCGCCAGCACGTCAGATGTTTCGACCATGACGTCGAATTCAATCTCTGGATGGGTCACGCGCATGTCGCGGATCAGGGGCAGGATCAGCTCTAACCCCGCGCCGGTGACCGCGCCAATCCGCACCAGACCGCTTGTGCCCTGCGCATGTGTGTCGAGGCTGGCAAAGGCGGTTTCCAGATCGCGTAGGGCCACGCGGGCGCTGCGGACCAGCAAAACGCCAGCGTCGGTTAGCCGGGCACCGCGCGGGTTGCGTATCAACAAGGGTGTGCCGGCGGTCTGTTCCAGCTCTGCCAACATACGGGACGCGGCGGGCTGGGTGATGCCGACCTGCGCCGCCGCTCCGGATATTTGACCAAGGTCCGCCACAGCAATCAGCAGCCGCAGTTGCGGCAGGCGCAGTCCGCGCTGGATCAGGCTGGCAAGGGTGCTGGGCGGGGATGTCATGGTAAACCTGTCGTTCGTTACGAAATCCGGTATACCAATAACGATATATCCGGCGCAAGGAATTGCATTGGCAGCGCATAGCGCAAGCGCATAGATTGCGCGCAGCGGCCTGCTTTGGCCAATACCTTCAACTGCACCTGATGCTGTCGGCATTTGCCGATGGCCGCACCCTTTCTAGGAATGTCCGATGACTTTCACACCCGCCCCCTGGCCCCGCACCCTGCGTTCGCAAGAATGGTATGGCGGCACCAGCCGTGATAATATCTATCACCGGGGTTGGCTGAAAAATCAGGGGTATCCCGACGATCTTTTCGACGGGCGCCCTGTGATTGGCATTCTGAACACTTGGTCCGACCTGACCCCCTGTAACGGCCACCTGCGCGAACTAGCAGAAAAGGTGAAAGCCGGCGTCTGGGAAGCTGGCGGCTTTCCTGTCGAAGTGCCCGTGTTCAGCGCATCCGAAAATACATTCCGCCCCACGGCGATGATGTATCGCAACCTTGCCGCGATGGCTGTGGAAGAGGTGATGCGCGCCCAGCCCATCGACGGCGCGGTGCTGCTGGTCGGCTGTGACAAGACGACGCCTTCGCTGATGATGGGGGCAGCATCGACCGACATTCCGTCCATCGTCGTCACGGGCGGGCCGATGCTGAACGGCTGGTTTAAGGGCGAACGCATGGGGTCCGGCACGGCGCTGTGGCAGATGTCCGAAGACATCAAGGCCGGCAAAATGACACAAGAAGAATTCCTTGCGGCCGAGCAGGCGATGAGCCGTTCGTCCGGCACCTGCAACACAATGGGCACCGCGTCCACCATGGCCAGCATGGCCGAGGCGCTTGGCATGGCCCTGTCCGGCAACGCCGCAATCCCCGGCGTTGACAGCCGCCGCCGGGTCATGGCGCAGATGACGGGCCGCCGTATCGTGCAAATGGTCAAGGACGACCTGAAGCCGTCCGATATCATGACCAAACAGGCCTTTGAAAACGCGATCCGCTGCAACGGCGCGATTGGCGGATCGACTAACGCGGTCATCCACCTGCTGGCGCTGGCTGGTCGGGTTGGCGTCGATCTGACGCTGGACGACTGGGATCGCTGCGGCCGCGATGTGCCGACGATCGTGAACCTGATGCCATCGGGCAAATACCTGATGGAAGAATTCTTTTACGCGGGCGGCTTGCCTGTCGTGCTGAAGCGTCTGTCAGAAGCCGGGATGCTGCATGACGATGCGTTGACCGTGTCCGGCACCACGATCGGTGAAGAAGTCGCCGGTGCGCAAAACTGGAACGACGACGTCATCCTGCCGGTCGAAAAGGCGCTGGCGGCATCGGGGGGCATCGCCGTGCTGCGCGGGAACCTTGCACCCAACGGCGCCGTGCTGAAACCGTCGGCCGCCAGTCCGCACCTGATGAAGCATCGTGGCCGGGCCGTCGTGTTCGAAGACATCGACGACTATAAGGCACGGATCAACGATGATGCGCTGGATATCGACGAAACCTGCGTCATGGTCCTGAAAAACTGTGGCCCCAAAGGCTATCCGGGCATGAGCGAGGTGGGCAATATGGGCCTGCCACCCAAGGTGCTGAAAAAGGGAATCACGGATATGGTCCGTATCTCTGATGCGCGCATGTCGGGCACGGCTTACGGCACCGTTGTGCTGCACACCGCGCCAGAGGCGGCCGCCGGTGGCCCGCTGGCGGTTGTGCGCACAGGCGATATGATCGAGCTTGATGTCGAAGCCCGCCGCATCCATCTGGACATCAGCGATGACGAGCTTGCCGCGCGTCTGGCCGCTTGGACCCCCGCCGCGCCGATGTTTACCTCGGGCTATTCCAAGCTGTTTGTGGATATGGTCGAAGGGGCGGATACAGGGGCCGACTTTGGCATCCTGAAAGGAAGCCGTGGAAACGAGGTGCCGCGTGACAGTCACTAATATCCGGGGTGCAGGCGCTGGCGGCGTGGGTCGCCAGTTGATGAGCGAGCCGATTGCCCTGCTGGGCATCGGCAAGATCGCCCGCGATCAGCATATTCCGGCGATTGCCGGGTCCGGGGCTTTTGCGTTGGCAGCCACGGTTAGCCGGTCAGGCGGCGTGGACAGCGTGGAAAATCACGGCGACATTGCTGCCTTGCTTGCGGCACGTCCGGATATTCGCGCGGTATCGCTGTGTATGCCGCCGGTGCCGCGTTTTGACATTGCCATGGCCGCGCTTGCGGCAGGCAAGCACGTCATGCTGGAAAAGCCGCCCGGCGCGACCGTGTCGGAAGTGCTGAAACTCGAACGCCTTGCCCGCGCCAAGGGTGTGACCTTGTTTGCGACATGGCATTCGCGCCATGCCGCTGGCGTCGCGCAGGCCCGCGCCTATCTGCGCGATGCGCAGATCAAGCATGTACAGATCGACTGGAAAGAGGACGTGCGCCGCTGGCATCCGGGACAAGACTGGATCTGGCAGGCTGGCGGGCTTGGCGTGTTCGATCCCGGCATCAACGCCTTGTCGATCATGACGGAAATCCTGCCAAGCCCTGTGCATCTGACAGCGGCGACGCTGGCGTTTCCGCAAAACCGCGACACACCGATTGCCGCTGATCTGGCCTTTGCCGGGCCTACGGGTATGCGCGTCGATGCTGTTTTCGACTGGCGGCAGGAGGGTCCGCAAAGCTGGAATATCACCGTCGATACCACGCAGGGCCAGTTGCGTCTGACCGACGGGGGTGCAACGTTGCACATCGACGGTATGGCGCAAAAAACGGACGGCTTGGGTGAATATCCGGGCCTGTACCACCGCTTTGCCGAATTGATCGAGGCGGGTCAGTCCGATGTGGACGTCAGCCCGCTGCAACATGTTGCAGACGCATTTCTGCTGGGCCGCCGCGATGTCGTGGAGGCTTTTGAAGACTGATTTAAAGGACAGGTTATGACCGCATTGGCCGGACAGCACTACATCAACGGCGCTTGGACAGGGGGCGGCGTGACGTTCAAGTCTGATCCGGTCAGCGGCGACCCGGTCACGGTCTATTGCGGCGGCGCGGCAGAAATCGACGCGGCGATGCAGGCGGCAGAGGCAGCCTTTGTCACATACGGCTGGACCGGGCGCGAGGAACGCGCGGCTCTGCTTGATGCGATTGCCGATGAAATCGACGCACGCGGCGATGATCTGACGGCCTATGGCAGCGCCGAAACCGGCCTGCCTGCCGCCCGCCTGAATGGAGAGCGGGGACGCACCTGCGGCCAACTGCGCCTGTTTGCCGACCACATTCGCAAAGGCGATTTTCTAGACCGCCGGTTCGATCCTGCCTTGCCGGATCGCGCACCGTTGCCGCGCCCTGATCTGCGGATGATCCAGCGCCCGCTTGGCCCGGTGGGCGTGTTTGGCGCGTCGAACTTTCCGCTCGCGTTTTCAACCGCTGGCGGCGACACGGCGGCCGCGCTCGCCGCTGGGTGTCCGGTGGTTTACAAAGGCCACCCGGGCCATCCTGCGACAGGGGAAATCGTGGCGCAAGCCATTGCCGCCGCCATCGAAAAGACAGGCATGCCAAAGGGCACCTTTGGCTTTGTGCAATCCAACACCAACGCAGCAGGAGAGGCGCTGGTCCAGCATCCGCTGACCCGCGCCGTAGGCTTCACCGGATCCTATCGCGGCGGCAAAGCGCTGTTCGATCTGGCGATGGCCCGGCCAGAGCCGATCCCGTTCTTTGGCGAGCTTGGCGCGATCAACCCCGTGTTTATCCTGCCCGCAGCGGCCACAGCGCGTGCCGCAACGATTGGCACCGGCTGGGCCGGATCGTTGACCATGGGCGTGGGCCAATTCTGCACGAACCCCGGTGTTGTCATCGTGCCTGACGCGCAGGCGGATGACTTTATTGCCGCAGCGCAGGATGCATTGGCGCAGGTCGCGCCCACCCCGATGCTGACGGGCGGCACGGCGGAAGGCTACCGCACCGGTGTGGCGCAGGCGGCGTCCCACGCCAGCGTGACGACTTGCCTGAACGCGGCTGGCAGCGGGCGCGACGGCGGACCTGCGCTGTTCGTCCTCACCGGCGCGGACTGGCTGGCGAACCCCGATTTGGCGGCAGAAATGTTCGGCCCCGCCGGCATTGTTATTCGCGCCAAAGATCAGGGCGAAGTGCAGCAGATCGCGCAGGCTTTGCATGGTCAGCTGACCTGCACCCTGCAAATGGACGACGCCGATCTAAACGCCGCCCGCGCACTTGTGCCGGTTCTGGAACGCAAGGCGGGCCGTTTGCTGGTCAACGCTTTCCCCACCGGAGTAGAGGTGGCGGACAGCATGGTCCACGGTGGCCCGTTCCCTGCCAGCACAAATTTTGGCGCGACATCCGTCGGAACGCTGGCGATCCGGCGATTTACTCGCCCCGTGTGCTATCAGGACATGCCGCAGGCCCTGCTGCCGCAGGACTTGCAGGACCAGTAACCTGCGCCTTGGACCATACTGCGCAGGTCACCCTGATGGCCTGCGCAGTTTGGCTGCGCCCTTGTTATCCGCTTTCACAATTGGTCCGGACACACTAGGCATCCCCGAACTGGCTATTTTGGGGAAGACTATGGCGCAAAAAGCCACCATCTACAAAGTTGAACTGTCCGTATCGGACATGGATCGACATTACTATGAAACGCACAAGCTGACCGTGGCCAAACATCCGTCGGAAACCGACGAACGGATGATGGTGCGCCTGCTGGCCTTTGCCTTGAACGCGCACGAGCTGCTGGAGATGACGAAGGGCCTGTCGACGGACGATGAACCCGACGTCTGGCAGAAAAGCCTGAGCGGCGAGCTGGAACTTTGGGTCGCGCTTGGATTGCCAAGCGAAAAGGTCGTACGTCAGTCCTGCGGCAAGGCCGATGCCGTCGTGGTCTATTGCTACGGCGGGCGCCCGGCAGAGGTATGGTGGGACAAGATCAGAAACAGCACGACGCGTTTCGATAATCTTGCCGTCGTCAATCTGGATGAGGCTGAAACCGGCGAACTGGCCACGCTGGCAGACCGGTCGATGAAGCTGCAGATCAATATCCAGGACGGTGAAGTGATGGTCAGCACCGGCGATCGCATTGTCTATGTCACGCCGGTCATATGGAAATCTGGCGGTCAATAAGATGCGCTATCTGCCAGACGGCCCACCCGTCATGCGCCGCGTTAGGAAGGTTTCCAGCCGGATCATGGCATCATAGATCAGCACGGCAAACAGGCCGACGATCAGGCCGCCTTGCAGCACATAGGCCGTGTTGTTGGTCAGCAAACCGGCGATAATCACTTCTCCTAGTGTTTTGGCAGCGACGGTGGATCCGATTGTTGCAGTGCCAAGGGCGATGACAACAGACAGGCGGATACCGGTCAGAATGACGGGCAGGGCGAGAGGTAGCTCTACCCGGGTCAGCCGCTGCCGCCCGTTCAGGCCAATGCCGCGGGCGGCCTCCATCGTGGCGGGGGGCAAGGTGGTCAGGCCCGTAATCGCATTTTCAAAGATCGGCAGCAGGCCATAAAGGAACAGCGCCACAAGCGTCGGACCGGCACCAAATCCAAGCGCCGGCACCGCCAGCGCCAAAACGGCAACGGGCGGAAAGGTCTGGCCGATATTGGTGATTGTGCGTGACAATGGCAGGAACGCCGCACCGGCGGGGCGCGTCACCCCAATGGCAAGCGTGACCGCCACCAGCGTCGCGGTAGCAGAGGCCAGCATGACCAGACCAAGATGGTTCAGCGATAGCGACAGCAGCGACGTGCGTTCATAAATGACAGGGCCACCAGCGGGTGCAAATGGCGCAAAAGCCCAGGTGAACCAGCCCGGCCGCACGACAAGGGCGATCAGCAGCGCCGTCAACGCGGCGCGGCGCAGCAATCCGCCGCTCATGCCTTGGCCTGCGCATGTGCCCGGATCGCAGGCAAGGTGACACGCCCGATGATCGCATCGCCGCGGCTGACGGGCAGCGCGTCGCGCCCGGTCCACAGGCAGGCAGACAGGGCATCGCGCAGGCTTGCCTCTGGCGCGATCGGCTCGCCCGTGGCGGGGCCGTCTTCTATGATGTCGGACACGGCGGTCAGGGACAAAAGCCGAAGGGGGCGATCCACACCGCCGACCATATCGGCGACAAAGGGGGTTGCGGGGTTTTGTATGATCTCGCTCGGGGTGCCATGTTGCACCAGTCGCCCGCCGTCCATAACAGCGACCCGGTCGCCAAGATGGATCGCCTCTTCCATGTCGTGGGTGACCAGCATGATAGTCGAACCAAGGGCGCGCTGGATACGCCGCAGATCGGCCTGCGCCCGCGCGCGGATGATCGGATCAAGCGCGCCAAAGGGTTCGTCCATCAACAACAGATCGGGCCGCGAGGCCAGGGCACGCGCGACCCCGACACGCTGCTGCTGACCGCCCGACAGCTCTGCCGGATAGCGGTCCCGGAATTGCGCCGGGTCCATGGAAAACAGATCCAGCAACGCGTCGACGCGGGTGCGTATCTTGTCCTTGGGCCAGCCAAGCAGTTGCGGCACGGCCCCGATATTGCGTCCCACGGTGTGATGCGGAAACAGCCCGTGCCCCTGAATGGCATAGCCGATCCGCCGCCGCAGGATATGGCCGGGCATCGATGTTGTCGCAACGCCGTTGATCCGCACCTCGCCAGAGCTTGGCTCTTCCAGCCGGTTAATCATGCGCAAAAGGGTCGTTTTGCCCGAGCCAGATGTGCCGACGATCACAGTAATGGTGCCGGTTTGTACCGTCATCGACACGGCATCCACAGCGGCCTTGCCGTCATACACCTTACTTATGTCGTCGATTTCGATCATGGTGTGCCTTTCGGGGCGGGCCGTCTTTGCGGCTGGGTCAGGGCGACAAGAATATCCATCACGACCCCGGCGACAACGGCCAGCGCGACGACTGGCAAGGCCCCCAGCAAGATCAGGTCGGTGGCCGTCTGGTTTAGCCCTTGAAATACAAAGGTGCCAAAGCCGCCGCCGCCGATCAGCCCGGCGATGACGGCAAGGCCGATGTTCTGCACCAGAACGATACGCAATCCGGCAAGGATAATTGGCAGGCCCAGCGGCAGTTCGACTTTGATCAGGCGCTGGGCAAAGGTCATGCCCATTCCCCGCGCGGCCTCTTGCGCGGCAGGTGGCGTGCTGCTTAGACCGGCGACCGTATTGGCGACCACCGGCAGCAGGGAATACAGCACCAGAGCAATAAAGGCAGGGGCAAAGCCGATGCCGGCAATGCCGATTGCCTGTGCACCGGGGACGGTATCGCCCACCCAGCCCAAAAGCGGGATCATGATGCCGAACATGGCCAGCGACGGGATCGTTTGCAAAAAGCTAAGGGCGGGCAGCAGCGTATCCTGCAGCGGCGGCCTGCGATAGCAGGCGATGCCAAGGGGCAGACCGATCAGCGCCGCCACGCCAAGCGATCCGAGTGACAGCCACACATGCCGGGACAGGGCATCGAAAAATGCGGATTGCCGGCTGGCAAATTCCTGCATGACCGAAAGGGGTGACAACAGGCCAGACATCAGCACCGCCGCCAGCAAAGTCAGTGCAACGGTCAGAATGCCAAGCCGCGCCCAAGGCCCTGGCGACAGTTGGGTCAGACCATCAGCCAGTAGCAACGCCAGCACTAATTGCAGGCACCAGAAACCGGCCCCCGGTGACACGCGGGCATATGGACCCGCTCCGTCCAATAGGTTCGCGCTGCCAAGCGTCAGAAGCCAGACCAGCGCACCCAGACCAAGGGCTGCCCCGGCGATGCGTAACATAGGCCACGCACCCAGTAACCCCATCGCCAACGCGGCAAGCAGGGCCGCCAGCGCAGGCGCGGTGACGCCCGGCCCGGCAAGGTCCCAGGCCCGAAACCCGTCGCCTGCGACAATGCGGTTTGCTGCAAGCGTCATATAGGGTGCGGCCAGCGCCGCGCACCCAAGGGCAAAAAACAACAGGCCCGGCGCTGAAAGCGCCGGGCCTGTGATACGGTATGACCGCTTGGCCGCGATTACTGCAACACTCCGATCTGCGTCAGATAATCGCGTGCCACAGCCTCTGCCGGCTCTCCTCCAACCTGGATGCGGCCGTTCAATTGTTGCAGCGTCGCCATGTCAAGATCCGCAAAGATCGGGTTCAGAATGTCGGGGATCGCGGGGTATTCGGCCAGCACCTCGCCGCGGATTACGGGGGCGGGTTCATAGACTGGCTGCACACCTTTGTCGTCTTCCATCACAACAAGACCCGTCGCGCCGACACCGCCATCGGTGCCATAAGCCATCGCCGCATTCACCCCCGATGTGCCGCGTGCGGCCGCTTGGATCGTGGCAGCCGTATCGCCGCCTGATAGTACGACTGTCTGATCTGCCGACAACGTGAATCCGTAAGTGTCCTGCATCGCAGGCAACACAGCCGGAGAAGAGACAAATTCGGTCGAGGCCGCCAGTTTGATATCACCGCCGCCAGCGACCCATGCGCCGAAATCGGACATGGTCACAAGGCTGTTTTCCTCGGCCACGGGGCCGGTCACTGCAATGGCCCAAGTGTTATTCGCCGGCGCGGATTGCAGCCAGACCAGACCATTGGCGTCCAGATCAAGCTCTGCCGCGCGGGCATAACCGGCTGCGGCGTCTTTCCAGATCTCGCTGTCTGCCTCGTTGAAAAAGTAGGCCGCGTTGCCGGTATATTCGGGATACAGGTCGACCTGGCCAGCCAGCAGCGCCTCGCGGACGACTTGCGTTCCGCCCAGTTGCAGGCGGCGTTCGACAGGCAGCCCTGCATCTTCAAGGGCAAGGGCAATCATGTTTCCCAGCAGCCCGCCTTCGGTATCGATCTTGGACGATACGGTGATATCGGCCTGTGCCGCCGATGTTAGCGCCGCAGTCAGTCCCAAAGCGGTAAGAGTAATTTTGTGAGCCATGCTTGCAGTGTCCCTGTTGACCAGCGCCTGCACCGCCTGATGCAAGCCTTCCATTTGAAATCTAGCGTCACCACGCGGTTTGCCAAGTCAGTTTCACAAGGCACAGCCGCTTCGACGTTCCTGCGAGCGTCAGACCTGGCTGGCGCGGCAAAAGATTGCCTTGTTAAAGCAAGTTTTAAGGCGCGATGGTTCGGAAACAAATTTCGGGTTCCGCGCCAGCTGTTTGTGCAAACTTACCACCTGCAGGGCGGTTTGCTGGTTCAATGTAAGGAGAGCGCTGGCTGGGGTGGTAGGATTCGAACCTACGATACACGGTACCAAAAACCGATGCCTTACCGCTTGGCTACACCCCATCAGCAAGGCGGTGGATACGATAAGAGCTTGGGGGCTACAAGCCCCTGAACGCACTTTTTCGCACTATTCTGACTGACCGCCCGCGCGCAGTAGATCGGGGCGGTCGTCGCTATGCCTTTCGGTTGCAATCATGGCATCCAGGGCGTTTTCGTGGCGTGAATCTACGGCGATTGGCGCGTCGTCATCGGGCAATGACGCTGTGCTGTGCGTGGCCGTGCGGCTGATGCTGATGGCCTGTGTGTTATCAGGTATCGTGATTCCCGCCGTTTCAAGTGCGCGTTTGACTTTGCGAATGGCTTCCCCCTGAGCCAGCGCCAAAGAGGCGCTGCGTTGGTCGATCCAGCCGGTGACTTGCATGGCTATCCCGCCTGCCTCCAACGCTTCGATCCAGACTTGCGCGTCAGGGGTATCAAGGACAAAGGGCAGGTCTTGCACCGTGGCCTCGATCAAAGCGCGGGCAGCGGACAGGTCGCTGTCGCGGGCCACATCGATGCGGAATTGAAACCGCCGTTCCGCATTGCGGGTGTAATTGATAAGCCGGTTGGAAAAGACTGTCGCATTGGGGATGTGAATATGATTCCCGTCGTTCGACAGCAAAATCGTCGCGCGGCTGGTTAGGCGGATGACCTTGCCCTGATCGCCATTGATTTCGATCAGATCGTTCGGCTGGAACGGTTGTCGGATCGACAGCATGATCGAGGCGATGAAGTTTTCGACCGTGTCCTTAACGGCAAAGCCAAGGGCAAGGCCGACGATCCCGGCAGCGCCAAGAATCGTGCCTAGCAAGGCGGTCGCGCTGAGGATATCCAGCGCGATAACAAGCGCGAGCACGACAAAACCAAGGCGCAGGATCTGGCGAAAAATCTCTGCGATAAAGGGATTGGGGGCAAGCCGGTTCCATGGCTGGGGACGCCGCGCAATCCAGAAACCACCCCAGACAATCAATGCGAAAATGACTGCCGCGACTGCAAGCAATGGCAGGAATGCAATGGCTTGGGTCATCCGGGTCTGAAAACGGTCCAGAACCGGGTTCAGCCGCGCACCGACATCGGATGTTTCGAAAACAGTGTTGCGGGTCGCCACGACCCCAGCCACGCGGTTTGCCAGTTCGTCAAGGCGGGCCGCATCGCTGGCATTTGTCACTGTGCCGTCAAAAGTAACGACACCTTCTTGTACCGTGACTGTGACCGCGTCGTATCCGCCCAGCACCCCCAGAATATCTTGAAGCCGGTCCCCGATTGCACCGTCCTGCTGCGTTGTGGCGACGGTATCGATAGTCGTGGTGGGGTCCTGCGCCGCCAAGGGGGCGGCGAGGCAGGATAGAACGGCAATCAACAGCAGGTGGCGCATGGGCAGCCCTTTTTAATTTGGCTGCCCTGCAAACGAGGGCAGGGGGGTAGAGTCAGACCCGCAGCGGGTTCGCCTTGGCCAGTGCATCGAACTGCATCAGCGAGGTCACCAGCGCGCCCATCTGGTCCAGCGGGATCATATTCGGCCCGTCAGAAGGGGCGGTATCCGGTGCCTCGTGGGTTTCGATGAACACGGCGGCGATGCCGATACTGACAGCGCAGCGCGCCATGACCGGCGCGAATTCACGCTGCCCGCCGGACGATCCGCCCTGACCCCCCGGTTGCTGTACCGAATGGGTGGCGTCCATAACGACGGGATAGCCGGTTTTGGCCATCGTCGGCAGCGACCGCATATCCGCAACCAATGTGTTGTAACCAAAGGAAGCGCCGCGTTCGGTCAGCAGGATGCGCTTGTTTCCGGTGCTTTCAATTTTCGACACGACGTTAGGCATGTCCCAGGGGGCCAGAAACTGTCCCTTTTTGACGTTGATGACCGCGCCCGTTTCGCCAGCGGCCAGAAGCAGGTCGGTCTGGCGGCACAGGAAGGCGGGAATTTGCAGCACGTCGACAACTTCGGCGACAGTGGCACAGTGGTCAATGCCGTGAATGTCCGTCAGGACCGGGCAACCGATGGCGTCCTTGATGCCTTGCAGCACTTTCAACCCCTCATCCATGCCAAGGCCGCGCATGCCCGACAGGGATGTGCGGTTCGCCTTGTCATAGCTGCCCTTGAAAATGAACTGCGCGCCGGCAGCTTTGCAGACCTCGGCCATCTGGCCGGCGATCATCTGCGCGTGGTCCGCGCTTTCCAGCTGGCAGGGGCCAGCGATGACCAGAAGGGAGCGGTCGTTGCCGACCGTCAGGTCGCCGATTTGGACGTCATGCATCAATTTGTTACCTGTTCGCGAAGGACGGAAGCGGTGATAGAGATCATAAGGTAGATGCCTGCAAAGATCAAAAAGGCCAAGATCGAATTCTCGAAGGCTTTGGGATAGGTCGCCTCGTCCGGTGCGACGGGTTCGACACCCATCGACAAATAGCGGACCTGGCGGTTCGCCTCGATCCGGGCCGTTTCCATCTGGGTCAGGGCCTGCTGCGCCAGCATGGTCTGGAAGGTATAGTTCTCCTCGGCCAACCGCAGTTCGGTATTGCGCGACGCCAGCGACGTGCCTGTGATGGCAGAGTTCGTCATTTGGTTGCGCAGATCGGCGATCAAGGCTTCGATATTGGAAATCTGCGCCTGCAAGCCATTCACCTGCGCCTCGTTCGGGACGCGCACGTTCAGCCGTTCCTGCAAGGACAGCGTCAGGCGCTGGCGTTCGCTTTCAAGCTGGGAAATCTGCTGCGTCCGGGCCTGCGTTTCGCCGATGGGATCGATCTGCTGCACGTCCTGTTGCAACTGCAACCACGCGGCAAGGGCGTCGCTTCGTTTGCCTTCGGCCGATTCGTAGCTTTCGCGCGCACCGGCCATCTGGTCTTCGCGCAGACGCTGGGTCAGCTGGTCGACCTGATCTTCGGCATAGCCGATCAGCGCCTCTGAAAACTCTTGGCTGGTTTCGGGCGACGGGGCGATGACGTCCATTTTCAGGATGCCTTCGGTCGGGTCATAGCTGATCTTGACGCGGGTCTTGTAGACGCCAAAGGCAGCCTCGTTGGTTGCATCCTCCGGCAGGCGCTGGATGGCATCGATCGCGGGATCGCTGAATACCGCCTTGAAGCCGTGGTCTTGGTCCAGACGGACCATCGCGGCCCGCGACGACAGGTAGGATTGCACCGTAATGCTGTCCTGCTGCGTGGCCATTGATGTGCCCTGGAACAACCCGCCAAGCCCGCCTGTGGCGGCCGCTGGTTCGGCCTGCTGAATCACGAATTCAGAGCTGGTCGCATACATGGGCGTTGCGACATTGTAGAAGTAATAGCTGACCAGCAGCGTTGGCAGCAGGACGAAAACGGCCAGACGCGACAGCATCATTGCGGTCCGGCGCCTGCGGCGTTTGCCAAGGTCGGCCTGGATTTTCATGATTTCCGACAGGTGCCGGTCGGCCGGGCTGGCAAATTCCGTGGACGGAAGGTTGCCGGGGGTATCCGCCATCGTTTGCGGCAGCTGTACGCGGGTATTCGGCATGCCCGCGGATGCACCCAGCGCCGCGCCGGGTGCTGTTGTGCCTCCGGTCGGGCCGCTGCTGGGGGCGACCAGTTCAAGTACCGTGGACCGCTGGAACGGATCGACGCCGGCCAACCGTAGCTGGCGGACCGCATCGAAATCAGAGGTTACGGCCATACCGTTTTTTTGCGCAACGCGGCGGGCCATCCGCAGTTGCCGACCGGTCAAACCTTCGCGGCGGATGTCTTCGATATCGGCGCTGCCCTGCGGCGCGTCGTCCATTGCTGGCGTCTGTGACGCATCCTCTGGCGCGGTGCTTTGGACCGCGCGTTCTTGAGGCGCAGGATCAAGACCCGCAGGATTGAGGGGTGCTGCCCGCTGCGCGGATTCCGCCTCTGACGCGTCCAAGGGGGCTGGCGCGGCAGGCTTTGCAGCGCTGACGGGGGTACGGATGCGAAATTTCTTAGCGGTCGGCTTCGTAGTCATAAAGCTGCTTGGCCTCTTCCAGAGTGTCGAACATATGTAGTTTGCCATGACGCAACACGGCGGCAGAGCGGGCGAACCGTTCAAGGGTTTGCGCCTGATGCGACACGATAATCACGGTTGTCTTTTCCAGTCGCTCGCGCAGGATTTCCCCCGCCTTGCGGTTAAATTCCACATCGGTTGTGGATGGCATACCTTCGTCGATCAGATAGATGTCGAATTCCAGCGCCAGCATCAAGGCAAAGGTCAGCCGCGACCGCATGCCCGCGCTATAGGTCCCGACCGGCATGTCAAAGTATTCATCGATCCCGCACAGCCAGCGGCAGAACGCTTCGATATAATCGGGGTCCAGCCCGTAAAGCCGCGCGATATAGCGCACGTTTTCCCGTGCGGTATGGCGGTTCACGACCCCGCCCATGAACCCGAGTGGAAAGGAAATACGGCAACCGCGGTATATCGTGCCTTCGTCAGGTTTTTCCAATCCGGCCATCATGTTGATCAGCGTCGTCTTGCCGGTACCGTTTGGTGCAAGGATGCCAAGCGAATGACCCAGTTCGACGCGGAACGACACGCGATCAAGGATGACCTTGCGCGTCTTGCCTGTCCAAAAGGACTTGCTGACCTGATTGAATTCCAACATCGCCTTGCCTGATCCGCCCATCGCACGGGTGCGTTTTTCATGACGCAACAGAGTTAACTGTCCGTCACATCGTCCCTTCTTTTCATCGGTATGCCGCAGAATTATGGCTAAAGACAGGCGGAAGTCGCAGATGCGGGGGCTTTCACCGGGGTGTGACCGCGCGTTAGCGGTTGATTAGGGCGGGCGAGCCCTAAATGGACGGCATGGACCTGAAAGATGACATTGCGGCCTGCCGTATCTGTGCGGACCGCTTCGCCGGAACCGCGACGCAACATGCGCCGCGTCCGGTCGTCTGGTTCAATGGGCCACCGCGTATTCTGATTGCCAGTCAGGCCCCCGGTGCACGGGTGCATGCGGCGCAGACACCGTTCTGGGATCGCTCTGGCGATCGGCTGCGCGATTGGCTCGGTATCGGTCACGACGATTTCTATGACCGGGACCGGGTTGCGATTGTGCCGATGGCGTTCTGCTTTCCGGGATATAACGCCGCAGGATCCGACCTGCCGCCGCCGCGTGTCTGCGCCGCGACATGGCGGCAGCCGGTGATGGACAGCCTTGGGGATATTCCGCTGACGTTGCTGATTGGCGGCTACGCGCAAAGCTGGCACCTTGGCGGTAAGGTCGGTGTAACGGACCGCGTGGCTGCGTGGCGCGATCACGCGCCGCGCGTGTTCTGCTTGCCTCATCCGTCGTGGCGCAATACGGCTTGGCTGAACCGCAACCCCTGGTTTGAGACCGATTTGTTGCCCGTGCTGCGGGCCCGCGTAAAAGAGGTGCTGTCATGACTGCCGCCCCCGATATCGAAACCGATCTGGATCGCGCCCATGCCGTGATGGGCGATTCCGACAACCAGCGTCTGAAGTTCTATGAACAGCTGGCCGATACGGACCTGTTCATTTTGCTTGATTCCGAACCTGATGGCGACAGTGTGCGCCCCTCACTGTTTACGGTGGATGGCGCTTCTTACACGCTGGTCTTTGATGCAGAAGAACGTTTGTCCGCCTTTACCGGCCGCGCCGCGCCCTATGCCGGTCTTCCGGGCCGCGCGTTAGTGCAGATGATGGCGGGGCAGGGCATAGGGCTTGGGCTGAACTTGCAAACCGGCCCCAGCGAAATGCTGATCCCCGCCGATGCGGTCGACTGGCTGGCCGCAACACTGGATCATGCCCCCCAGCAGGCAGAGGCGAAGTTGACCGGTGTGTCCCGTCCCACAGGTCTGCCGGATGCGGTGCTGGATGCGCTGGATCGCAAGCTAAGCCGCTGCGCCGGTCTGGCGGATCATGCCTTGCTGGTGGCAGCGGATTATGCCGACGGTGCCAAAGGGCATGTGCTGGCCTTTGTCGATGCGCCCGAAACAGCGCAGGCCGCACTGGCCCATGCGGCAGGAGAGGCACTGACCTTTTCCGGCATTGATGCAGGCGTGATGGACGTGATGTTCGTCGCAAGCGCCGATGCAGTGGCGGCCCGTCTTGCCCGCGTCGGCCTGCGGTTCGATCTGCCTGACGTGTCCCGGCCAGCGGCGGCCGTGCCGATGGCACCCGGGTCCGACCCGTCAGCACCGCCAAAGCTGCGTTAGGGCAATTCAGTAGCCAGCCTTGCGGTCCACAAGGTGCAGAAACGGCAGGCCGGCCTCTCCGCGGCGGATGTTTTCCGCAATGACCTGCGCCGCTGTATCTGGACGCGTCGTCGATGCGATATGCGGCGTGACGGTCACACGGGGGTGGGACCAGTAAGGATCATCCGCCGCAAGGGGTTCCTTGCGAAAGACATCCAGCGTTGCCGCGCCGACTTGGCCGCTGCCAAGCGCCGCCAGCAATGCCGCGTCATCAATCAGCGGCCCGCGTCCGGGGTTAATGACAAAGGCCCCCGGTTCCAGCAATGCCAAGGTGTCAGCGTTCAGGATGCTGTCCGTCGCTGGCGTCTGCGGTAGCAACAGCACAACGCCTTGCGCGCCGGACAGGGCTGCTGTCAAACCGTCATCGCCCGACAGACAGGTCAGCCCGTCGATCTGCTTTTGGGTCCGGCTCCATCCCGTGACCGGAAAACCAAGGGCGGCCAAAGCCTGCCCGCAGGCCGCCCCCAGCGCACCAAGGCCTAGCACCGTGATCGGGCGATCTTTGGCCAGCGGCGGATAGACCGTATCGCGCCAGACGCCGTCCTGCCCAGCCAAATGCGCATCCATCCCAAGGTGGTGGCGCATGGCGTGGCCGACCACATATTCGACCATCCCGCGTGTCAAACCGTCATCTACCATTCGCGTCAGCGGCTGCGTCAGTGTCGTATTGCCGACAACGGTTTCAACGCCAGCCCAAAGGCCCATCACGACCTTTGTATTCACGTAGGGCATGAAATCCTTGACCGGCCCGTTCGGGGCAAAGACGATGTAGCGCGTATCCTGCGGTGCGTGATCGCGGGACAGATCGCAATTCAGCCCGGCAGCGGTAAAGGCGCGGCGCAAGGGGGCCTCGTATTCATCCCATGCGGCGGGGCGGGCGGAAAATAGGACGTTGATCATCGCGGCTTATGCACATGCGCGGATTGCACCAGACCAAAGGCCACCATCAACACTAGCATCGCGGACCCGCCATAGCTGACCAGCGGCAGCGGTACGCCGACCACCGGTGCCAGTCCCGTGACCATCGCCATATTGACCGAAAAGAACAAAAAGAACGTCATCGCGATCCCCATGGTCAGCAACGCCGCAAAGCGGTCCTTGTTGTTCATGGCAGAGGCAACGCAGAACACAATGATCAGCACATAAAGCGCAAGGAGCGAGAACGCGCCGACAAAGCCGAACTCTTCTGCCAAGGTAGTAAAGATAAAGTCGGTGTGCTTTTCGGGCAAAAAGTTCAGCCGGCTTTGCGTGCCTTGCATAAAGCCGCGCCCGGTCCAGCCACCCGATCCCAGCGCAATCTTGGCTTGCGTGATGTGATAGCCCGCGCCAAGCGGGTCATTGGCGGGGTCCAGAAACGTATCGATCCGGCGGAACTGGTAATCCTTCAGCAGCTGCCATGTCGTGCCCCGGCTGACAAACACCGCATAAACAGTGCCCACGCCAGCGCCGATGACGGTCGCAAAATAGGCCCAGTGCACGCCTGCCAGAAACATCACCGACGCCCCGCCGAACAGCAAAAGCAGCGCCGTCCCCAGATCGGGCTGCGTCAGTACCAATGCCGTTGGCACTAGGATAAAGATGACCGGCAGCGCCACCCAGACCGGATGCGACGTCTTGTTTGTTGGCAGCCAGTCGTAATAGGCCGCCAAAAACATAACGAGGGTAATTTTCGTTAGCTCTGACGGTTGTAACCGCATAAAGCCCAGATCAATCCAGCGCTGTGCACCCATGCCGACAGTGCCGAAAAACTCTACTCCGACCAGCAGCGCGACAGAGATCGCAAAGGCAAGGCCGGCCATATTGCGCCAGAACCAGATCGGCACCATGCCAACGCCGATCATCAACACAATGCCCAGGATGAAACGCTTGACCTGCGGCTCCATCCAAGGCTGCGCCGATCCGCCTGCAACGGAATACAGCATGACAAATCCGGCAGAGGCGACGGCCATCAACAGCATGATAACCGGCCAGTTCAGATAGAGGATCTTGCGAAACCCTGTCGGGACGAACTGGGTGTTATGGGCAAGATAGCTCATCAGACACGGTCCTGTGCTGGTTTGATCTTTGTGATCCGCTCTGCGATGCGTTTTTGCTGTTCCTCGATCCGGGCGCGATCCGCTGCAGGATAGGCGTCTAGCGGGGGCGGGCCGTTATAAAGCGCCTGCAGCATGATATCGCGGGCGATAGGAGAGGCCGCAACTGATCCGCCGCCGCCATGTTCGACAACGACCGCCACGGCGAACTTCGGGTTGTTGACCGGCGCAAAACATACGAACAGCGCATGGTCGCGCCGTTCCCAAGGCAGATCTTCGTTGCGGGTCACACCGCGAGCGCGTTCGTCCGCCGTGATGCGCCGCACCTGCGATGTTCCTGTCTTGCCGGCCATTTCGAACCCGGCGGTCATGATTTTGGCGCGCGCGCCGGTGCCGCGTTTATCGTTAATGACAGCGTCCATCGACTGGCGGCAGCGGCGCAGCATGTTTTCGTTGATCCCGAGGGATTCGCCGATGCCGCTTGGTTCTTCTACGCCGTCGATAGATTTGATCAGCCGCGGTGTCACCACTTTGCCCGTCGCAATCCGTGCGGTCATGATTGCCAATTGTAAGGGAGAGGCCAGCACATAACCCTGACCAATCGACGCATTGACCGTGTCGCCGATCCGCCAAGCTTCGCCGCGCACTTCGGTTTTCCACGCCTTGTCAGGGGCCAGACCCGATGACACGGCGGACAATGGCAGGTCATGTTTGATCCCGATGCCCATCTTGCGGGCCATTTCCGCGATCTTGTCGATACCGACCCGCTGGCTGACTTCGTAGTAGTAGCAGTCGCACGACACCTTCAGGCTGTCGTGGAAATTTACATTCCCATGGCCGCCGCTTTTCCAGCAGTGAAACCGTGTGCCGCCGACTTCTGTATAGCCGGGGCAGTAGATGGTTTCTTCGGGGCTGATGGCACCGGCCTCCAGAGCGGCCAGCGCAGTCACCATCTTGAACGTCGATCCGGGCGGATAGGCACCCTGCACAGCCTTGGCCGCAAGGGGGCGGTATTTGTTTTCGTTCAAATCGGTCCAATCCTTGACCGAAATGCCGCGTACGAACAGGTTGGGGTCAAACGACGGGGCAGAGGCGATGGCCCGCAAATCGCCGGTTTCCAGATCAATGACCACCGCGCCGCTGCTTTCGCCGTCCATACGCGCCTGCGCATAGGATTGCAGCCGCTCGTCCAGCGTCAACTGAATGTCCTTGCCTGCCAGACCTTCCTGCCGGTCCAGTTCCCGCATGACGCGGCCAAGGGCGTTCACCTCGATCCGCTTGGTGCCGGCCGATCCCCGCAGGGTGTGCTCCAGCTTGTTTTCCACACCGGTCTTGCCGATCTGGAACTTGGGGATTTGCAAAAGCGGGTCCTGATCTTCGATCTTGGACAAATCGTAGTCGCTAACCGGGCCGACATAGCCGACGACATGGCCCACATCCGCGCCATAGGGGTAATGGCGGGACAGGCCGACCTCGGCGCTGACACCGGGCAGGGCGGGAGCGTTCACATTGATCTTGGCCACGTCTTCCCAGCGCAGGCGATCGGTGATGGTGACAGACACAAAGGACGACAGCTTGCGCATATCTTCCTTGGCGCGTTCGATATCGGCAGGGTCGATATCGACGATGGTTTGCAGCCGGGCCAGCACGGCATCCACATCGCCGGCGTCTTCGCGGACCATGACAACACGGTAGTTCTGTTCGTTGGCCGCCAGCGGAATACCGTTCAGGTCAAAGATCAGACCCCGCGCCGGCGGTAGCAGGCGCACATTGATGCGGTTTTCTTCGGCCAGCAGGCGGAACTGATCGGCCTGTTCGATCTGCATCGATTGCATCCGCCAGCCCAGCACGCCCGCCACGCCAAGCTGCGCCGACCCAAGGATCAACGCACGGCGGCTGATGCCGCGCGACGACTGTTCGTTATCCTTGACGGGTCGCTTCATAACCGGTGCCCCAGACTATCCACCTGACCGGGCGCGGGCCGGGTCAGACCAAAAAGAACCTGCGCCACCAGCACGACAACCGGATAGATCACAATGGTCATGACCATCTGGATCAAGGTCAACGTCAGCGGCGCCTGCGGGGTCAGCATGATGGCCAGCACCAGACGGTTTACCAGCGTAATCATGACAATCCCAAATGCCACTGTACCCCATTCCAGCGCCAAAGGCACGTTGCGCAAACCACGAGAGCGTGATCGCACCGCCTCTGTCAGGATAACAACCAATGCAGCCCAAAGACCGGGGGGGCGCTGGAACAGCAGGTCCGTCAGCAGGAACACGGCAAAAACGACAATAAACGGCAGAAATTCAGGTCGCCGCGCGACCCAGGCCAGCGATATGGCCAGCAGCAGATCCGGCGCGGCCCAGCCGGGCGGCGCGGTATCCAGCGGCAAAAGCTGGATAAAGATCACCGCCGTCGCCAAAGCCAAAAAGACGGCGCGGCCGATCCAGATGCGGGCGGCGGGGCTTTCAGCCATCGCTGCCCGCTTGTGCCGTCTGTGGCAACTGGGGGCCAATCAGCGCTTCTTCGGGGATCAGCAGGCCGCCGGGGTCATTGATATCCTCGTGCGCATGGGCGCGCAGGATCCGCAGAAATTCCAACCGTCCATAGTCAGCCGCCAGTCGCACACGCAGGCGGCGGTCGCTGCCAAGGGCAACCTGACCAATCAGCAGATCGGCCGGAAATACGCCGCCATCGCCGGATGATACGACCCGGTCACCGGGGCGGACGGCATCGGCGTTTTCCAGAAATTCGAGAGGCGGGTTCAGCGTATTGTCGCCCGCCAGAATCGCCTTTTGCCCGGATGGCTGGATCGTGACGGGAATGCGGCTGGACGTGTCGGTTAGAAGGATCACGCGGGACGTGCTGCGCCCCACACCGCTGATCCGCCCCACAAGTCCGATGCCGTCCATCGCCGGCCAGCCGTCAACAATTCCGTCGCGGTGTCCGACGTTCAACAGTACCGATTGGCGAAACGGCGACCCGGAGTCTGTCATCACGACGCCGGTGATATAGGTCAGCTGCGGATCAAGGCGGACGTTGTTCAGTTCCAGCAGGCGGGCGTTTTCCTGCTCCAGCTGCAGGGCCGCCTCTTTCCACGCTTTCATCTGCTGCAATTCGCGGCGCAGGTTGGCGTTCTGTTCGGACAGGGCGGAATAGCTGCGGAAATCATCGACCAGTTCCACCGCGCCTGTCACCGGAGCCATGGCCCAGTCAAAGGACGGCACGATCTGGTCGATCACCGCCGCGCGAAAGCGTTCCACGCGGGGGCTGTCGATGCGCCACACCAAAAAGATGCCGAGCAATACAACAACACCAACCCCGACCAGCAGTCTGCGGATCGGGGCGATGAAATCGTTATGCGTGTTGCGATCACGGGCCAAGGCGCGGCGCCCCTCCGGGTTAGGGCTTAGCTGTCGTAGTCGATGACGTGGCGCAGCTGCTTTTCGTATTCCAGCGCCTTGCCAGTGCCAAGCGCAACGCAGTTCAGCGACTCGTCTGCGACGGAAATTGCCAGACCTGTCTGTTCGCGCAGGGCCAGATCAAGCTGACCCAGCAGCGCGCCGCCACCCGTCAGCATGACACCGCGGTCGACGATATCGGCGGCCAGATCGGGCGGTGTCGCCTCCAGCGCGGTCATCACTGCTTCGCAGATTTGCTGCACGGGTTCGGCCAGCGCTTCGGCGACCTGGGCTTGGCTGATTTCGGTTTCTTTTGGCACGCCGTTCAGCAGGTCGCGGCCGCGGATGTGCATGGATGCGCCGCGCCCGTCGTCGGGCATGCGGGCGGTGCCGATGCTGGTCTTGATGCGTTCAGCCGTAGATTCGCCGATCAGCAGGTTATGCTGGCGGCGCAAGTAGTTGATGATCGCCTCGTCCATGCGGTCGCCGCCGACGCGGACGGACCGGGCGTAAACGATATCGCCCAGCGACAGCACGGCCACTTCGGTCGTGCCCCCACCGATATCGACGACCATGTTACCGGTCGGGTCGGTGATGGGCATGCCGGCACCGATCGCAGCGGCGATGGGTTCGGCAATCAGGCCAGCGCGGCGGGCACCGGCGGACAGAACCGACTGGCGGATCGCCCGCTTTTCCACGGGTGTGGCACCGTGGGGGACGCAGACGATGATCTTGGGCTTGGAAAAGGTAGACCGCTTCGCGACCTTGCGGATGAAATACTTGATCATCTCTTCGGCGACGTCAAAGTCTGCGATCACACCGTCACGCATCGGGCGGATCGCCTCAATGCTGCCGGGGGTACGGCCCAGCATCAGCTTTGCGTCTTCGCCGACAGCAAGCACTTTTTTCACGCCATCCTTGACGTGATAGGCAACGACGGAAGGTTCCGACAGCACGATACCGCGACCCTTAATATAGATCAGCGTATTCGCTGTCCCAAGGTCGATCGCCATGTCGGATGAAAACAAACTGTGCCAGATCGCCATGTGGTGTGGCCTTCCCAAGTCGCAAAAGCAGATTTGCCAAGCGATTCCCGGTGCCGCTGGGCTTGTGCCTTATAAGGACAAGCCTTGGTGAAATGAAAGCCCCGGTTTGCTGACCAGGTGGCACGTTTTTGCCACTATAACTTTTGCAACTTTGCGGGGCAATTCTGGGCCTGAATTGCCCCACAATTTGTCATTTTACAACATTTGGCGTTTTATTGACCAACGTCCTTATAACTGACGCCTTTGGTGTCGTGGTCGGGTGCAGTCTTTTCCCGACGCACGATCAAACGGTTTAGCGCATTGATATAAGCCTTGGTCGACGCGACGACCGTGTCCGTATCAGCCGACTGTCCGGTCGCGATGCGGCCGTCCTCTTCCAGGCGGACGCTGACGGTGGCTTGGGCGTCGGTGCCTTCGGTCACGGCATGCACCTGATACAGCTGCAACCGCGCCTTATGATCGAACAGCGCCTTTACCGCGTTGAAGGCGCTGTCGACCGGACCGTCACCGGTGGTGCTGGCGGACTTTTCAACGCCGTCAATCGTCAGGACGATATCAGCGGTTTGCGGGCCGTCGGTGCCACAAACAACACGCAGGGATTTCAGCTTGATCCGGTCCTCGACCGCCTCGTTCTGGCGCATAAGCGCGACAAGATCTTCTTCGAAGACCTCCTTTTTGCGGTCAGCCAATTCCTTGAACCGGACGAAGACATCGGCCAGCTGGTTGTCGGCCAGCTCGTAGCCGAGTTCCGACAGTTTGGAGCGCAATGCAGCGCGGCCGGAATGCTTGCCCATGACAAGTGAGGTTTCGGTCAGGCCCACGTCGGTGGGGCGCATAATCTCGAACGTTTCGGCGTTTTTCAGCATGCCGTCCTGATGGATGCCAGATTCGTGGGCAAAGGCGTTCTTGCCGACGATGGCTTTGTTGAACTGCACCGGAAAGCCGGACACCGTGGCCACGCGCCGAGAGATCGCCATGATCTTTTTGCTGTCCACGTTCGAATGGAACGGCATGATGTCGGACCGGACCTTCATGGCCATCACGACCTCTTCCAGTGCCGTGTTGCCCGCCCGTTCGCCAAGGCCGTTGATCGTGCATTCGATCTGACGCGCGCCGCCTTCGACAGCGGCCAAGCTGTTCGCCGTCGCCATGCCAAGATCGTTATGGCAGTGCGTGGCAAAGATCACGTCCGTGCCGCCTTCGCATTCTGCAATCAGGCGGCGGATCAGGTCGGCAGATTCGACAGGCGCGGTGTAGCCGACGGTGTCGGGGATGTTGATCGTCGTGGCACCGGCTGCGATCGCAATCTCGACCGTGCGTTTCAGGAAGTCCCATTCCGTGCGGGTCGCGTCCATCGACGACCACTGCACGTCTTCGCACAGGTTGCGCGCATGGGTGACGCAGTCGTGGATGCGTTCGGCCATCTGGTCCATCGTCAGGTTCGGGATCGCCCGGTGCAATTCCGAGGTGCCGATAAACGTGTGGATGCGCGGCTTGGCGGCGTGCTTGACCGCTTCCCAGCAGCGGTCGATATCTTTGAAGTTCGCGCGGGACAGGCCACAGATCGTGCTGTTGCGCGAGGCTTTGGCGATGGCGGCGACGGCGGCAAAATCGCCCTCAGAGGCGATGGGAAAGCCTGCCTCGATGATATCGACGCCCATGTCGTCCAGCATGCCTGCAATTTCCAGCTTTTCAGCATGGGTCATCGTGGCACCGGGGGATTGTTCGCCATCGCGAAGGGTGGTGTCGAAAATGAGAACGCGGTCGGTCATGGTCTTTGGTCCTGAGCTTGGTCTGTGTGGGGATGTTCGGCGCTGTCACCTATCGAGCGGTCGCGCCGAAGGGCACGCTCAGGCGTGGTTCAGGCGTAGGTTACGCAGGCCCAGGGCCAAGGTGATGCGGCGCGTATGCATGAGCGCGACTATAGCGCAGGTTTCGCGGGATGAAAGGGGGGAATTGAGGGCGCTGCCCTCGGCCGCGGTGCGGCCTCACCCGGGATATTTTTGACCAGAAGAAATATGGACCTGCGGGGCGGGGGGACTAGGTCAGAAGCTGGAATAGATAAAAGGCGGCACATGGCGCGGGCATTGGTGATCGGGGCTTCCGGCGGGATCGGACAGGCTGTTGTGCAGGCGCTGCATGCGCGGGGCGATACGGTGGTCACGCTGTCACGGCGCGATGACGGGCTTGATGTGACAGATGCGGCGTCGGTTGCGGCGGTTCTGGGCAGTGTTGATGGCCCGTTTGAAATGATTTTTGTCGCGGTCGGGGTGCTTGGGGTGCCTGAGAAGTCGCTGGACGCGATTGAGGCGGGCGCGATGGCGCAGGTGTTCGCGGTCAATGCGATCGGGCCGGCGCTGATCCTGCGGCATGTGCCGCGTCTGCTGCCGCGGCGGGGGCGCAGCGTGTGTGCCGTATTGTCGGCGCGGGTCGGGTCAATCGGGGATAATGCCATCGGGGGCTGGTATTCCTATCGCGCGTCCAAGGCGGCGTTGAACCAGATCGTGCATGGCGCGGCGGTCGAGGTGGGACGCAGCCATAAGGACAGTATCGTCGTGGCGCTGCACCCCGGAACCGTGGATACGCCGTTTACGGCAAACTATACCGGACGGCATAAAACGGTGCCAGCGAATGATGCGGCCGGCAATCTGCTGGAGGTAATGGATGGTCTGTCGGTGGACCAGTCCGGCGGGTTTTTCGATTACGCGGGAAAGGTCGTGCCATGGTGAACCTGATCCTTGTGCTTGGTGATCAGCTGTCGATGAACCTGAGCGCGCTGCGTGCGGGCGACAAGGCCAGCGACGTGGTCGTGATGGCAGAGGTGGCAGAGGAGGCGGGCTATGTCCCGCATCACCCCAAAAAGATCGCATTCCTGTTCGCTGCGATGCGAAAGTTTGCCAAACGGCTACGCGATGATGGCTGGAGCGTCGACTATGCCACGCTGGAGAAGGGCGAGACGAGTATCACCAGCGTCTTGCTGGCGGCCGCTACGCGGCATGGGGCGGACCATGTTATTGCGACAGAGCCGGGCGAATGGCGGCTGATCGCGGCACTGAACGATTGTCCGGTTGATGTCGACCAGCGCCCTGACGATCGCTTTATCGCGTCGCATCAGGACTTTGCCGGCTGGGCCAAGGGGCGAAAGGCGCTGCGGATGGAATATTTCTATCGCGATATGCGCCGCAAAACCGGCCTGATGATGGAAGGTGACGATCCGGCTGGTGGGCAGTGGAATTATGACCACGATAACCGCCAACCCGCGCCTGGGCAGGTCGATTTCAGCGGGCCGATGCGCTTTACCCCCGACGAGACGGTAGAGGAGGTGCTGGCGCTTGTGGCCGACCGCTTTGCCGATAACTTCGGAGATCTGGACGATTTCTGGTTCGCTACCGATCAAGGACAGGCGCGGCAGCACCTGGCGCACTGGATCAAGGGCGGTCTGCCGCAGTTTGGCGATTATCAAGACGCTATGCTGGACGACAACCGTTTCCTTTATCACGGGCTGGTCGGGCTTTATATCAACGCGGGTCTGCTGGACCCGATGGAGGTTTGCAAGGCGGTAGAGGCTGCTTGGCAGGCGGGGGACGCACCAATCAACGCGGCCGAAGGGTTCATTCGCCAGATTATCGGTTGGCGCGAATATGTGCGCGGCATCTACTTTCTGGAAGGGCCGGATTATACCCAGCGCAACGGCTTAAAGCACACGCGCGACCTGCCTGCTGTCTATTGGGGCGGCACGACCTTCATGCGCTGCATGAAGCAAAGCGTCGCGCAAACCAAAGAGGAAGCCTATGCTCACCATATCCAGCGGTTGATGGTGACGGGCAACTTTGCCTTGCTGGCGGGGATTGATCCTGCGCAAGTGCATGAATGGTATCTGGCCGTCTATGCTGACGCCTATGAATGGGTCGAGGCACCCAATGTAGTCGGCATGAGCCAGTTCGCCGATGGCGGCATCATCGCCAGCAAGCCCTATGTCAGTTCTGGCAACTATATTAACAAGATGTCGGATTACTGCGGTGGCTGCGGCTATAAGGTGACGCAGAAAACGGGCAAACAGGCTTGTCCGTTCAACCTGCTGTATTGGCATTTTATGGACCGGCACCGCGATTTGTTCAAAGGCAATCCGCGGATGGGAAATATGTATGCTGTCTGGGACCGGATGGATGCAGACAAGCGCCAGATCATCATCAGCGAAGCCGACGACATTCTGGCGCGGCTTGACGCAGGAGAGCCTGTTTAAGCGGCAAGGGATGTGCCCTGCATCACCTCCGCCGCGATTTCAAAGCTGCGGATGCGGGCAGCGGTATCATGGATCTGTCCGGTCAGAATGACTTCGTCCGGCTGATAGCGGGCGATCAGGTCGGACATTTGCCGTTGCACTGTGTCAGGGCTGCCAACGGCGGTGATGCGCAGGGCGTGATCCACCGCAGCGCGCATGCCAGCGCCGATCAGCCCGTCGATATCGTCCACGGGGGCGGGCAGCTTGCCCGGTTTGCCGCTCCGCAGGTTGGCAAAGGCTTGCTGGACAGAGGTGCGCAGGCGCTGGGCCGCGGCGTCGGTATCGGCGGCAATGACATTGGCGGCCAGCATAAAATGGGGTTTAGACAGGCTATCCGACGGGCGGAAATTGCCGCGATAGGTGGCAATCGCATCCTCTAGCGCGTCAGGGGCAAAGTGACTGGCAAAAGCATAGGGCAGGCCCAGATGCGCGGCCAGTTGCGCGCCGAACAGCGAACTGCCCAGCATCCAGACCGGCACATGGGTGCCTTGGCCGGGGTGGGCCTGCACCGGGCCGGTGGGGTCGTCGCCAAGATATGCGATCAGCTCCAACACGTCCTGCGGAAAGGTGTCGCCGCGCCGTTCCACGCGCATTGCCCGCATCACATGGCCGTCGCCGCCCGGCGCGCGGCCAAGGCCAAGGTCGATACGGTCCGGATACAGCGTTGCAAGCGTGCCGAATTGTTCGGCAATGGCCAGCGGCGCATGGTTCGGCAGCATAATGCCGCCCGCACCGACGCGGATCGTCTTGGTCGCGCCTGCAATATGTCCGATCAGCACAGAGGTCGCGGCGGATGCGATGCCTGCCATATTGTGATGCTCGGCCAGCCAGTAGCGCTGATAGCCAAGCTGTTCGGCACGCTGGGCAAGCGTGACGCTGGCGGCAAGCGCCTGTGCGGTGGTGCTGCCTTCGGGAACAGAGGCGAGGTCGAGGATGGAATACTGCATGGATCGGTCCGTTTGTAGGTTATCTGTTAGTTATGGCGCATGGCGGAGGACGCAAGTGCTGTGCAATCTTGCTTGCATGCGCCACCGCGTCCTGTTCTGTGCTCTTGCGCACATAAAACGCTGCGCCCGCTGACCCGCTGAAATGAAGGAGGCCTGCCGTGAGCCGAATTGACGAGACCAGAGACTTCATCCCCGTCCGCATCGCCGTCTTGACGGTCAGCGATACCCGCAAGCCCGACGATGACAGGTCGGGCGATACGCTGGTGGCGCGGTTGCAGGATGCTGGGCATGTGCTGGCGGCCCGTGATATCGTGAAGGATGATCGCGAAACGATTGCGGCTTGTCTGCGGGCGTGGTGCGCGAACCCTGATGTTGATGTCGTCATCTCGACCGGGGGGACCGGCCTGACCGGGCGCGATGTGACGGTCGAGGCACACCGCGATGTTTATGAGAAAGAAATCGACGCTTTCGGCACCGTCTTTACCCATGTCAGCATGGCCAAGATCGGCACGAGCGCGGTGCAAAGCCGCGCAACCGGCGGCGTGGCGCAGGGCACCTATCTGTTTGCACTGCCGGGAAGCCCCGGGGCGTGCAAGGATGCCTGGGATGAAATCCTGGTGAAACAGCTCGATTATCGGCACAAGCCCTGCAATTTTGTGGAAATCATGCCGCGTCTGGACGAACATCAGCGGCGCAAGTGAACAGTTGTGATGTGGTGATCCGCGAGGTTTGGCCTAGGTTACCCAAAGTGATCTGACGGGAAAAGTGGATGCGATTTTTGCGGCGATCCTTGGTTGGTGTGTTTCTTCTGGCGGTGACGCTGGCGCTGGCGGCCTGGGCGGTAAACACTCTGCGCGGCGCCGTTGTCGCCCGCATGAACGAAGAGCCGCGCAGCTTTACCCCGCGGGAAAGGGTGTTTGCTGTCAATGTCACTGACATCACGCCTGAAACCCTGTCGCCCGTCCTGACGGTCTTCGGAGAGGTCCGCAGCCGTACGACGCTGGCCCTGCGCAGCGCGGTTGGCGGCACCGTGATCTGGACCGCGCCAGAGCTTGTCGAAGGGGGCCGCGTCACCGCCGGGCAGGACCTGCTGCGTCTGGACGATACCAATGCGCGTGCTGCCCGCGACCGAATTGCGGCGGATGTTCAGGATGCGCAGGGCGAAGTGCGCGATGCCGAAACCGGTGTGACGCTTGCCGCGGACGAGCTGGCACAGGCGCAATCACAGCTAGATTTGCGCCGCGCTGCACGGACGCGGGCCACCGATCTGGCGCAGCGCGGCGTTGGCACACAATCGGTCGTTGAAGATGCGCAGCTTGCTGTTTCCGCGGCGGAATCCACTGTTCTGACCCGCCGGCAGTCGCAGGCGCAGGCGGCGGCGCGGCTGGACCAAGCCCGCACCGCGCTGATCCGTGTGCAAATCGACCTGAGCGAGGCGGACCGTACCTTGGACGATACTGTTGTTACAGCGACTTTTGATGGCGTTCTGACAGGCGTGTCCACTGCGCAGGGTGCCCGTCTGACCGCGAACGAGGAATTCGGCACGCTGATGGACCCCGATCAGCTAGAGATCGCTTTCCGCATCTCGACCGCGCAATTTGCGCGGTTGTTGCAGGATGGCGGCACGGTGATCGGGTTGCCTGTGACGGCCAGCCTGAATGTCGAAGGGTTGGATTTGAATGCCAGCGGCACTGTCGACCGCATTGGCGGGTCTGTAGGCACAGGGCAGACCGGGCGGCAGATCTTTGCCGCGCTGGATGACGCGCCCGGTTTGCGGCCGGGGGATTTCGTCACGGTTCAGGTGCACGAACCGCCCCTTGCAGGCGTGGCGCTGGTGCCTGCCACGGCGGTTGCTGCCGACGGCACAGTGCTGGTTGTCGGATCCGATGATCGCCTGGAATTGCAACAAACCCAAGTGCTGCGACGGCAGGGGGATGATGTGATCATTTCCGCCGCAGGTCTGGAAGGTACCCGCGTCGTCACAGCTCGCACCCCCTTGCTTGGTGCTGGCATTGGTGTGCGGCCTATCGCACCGGCAGGCAGCGCCGCTGCCGCGCCCGATAGCATTGTGCTGGATGACGACCGCCGCGCCCGTCTGAAGGCATTCGTGACGGACAGCCCTATGCCGGACGCGGCCAAGGCGCGTATTCTGGCGCAGCTGGATGAACGTCTGGTGCCTGCCGAAACCATCGCCCGGCTCGAAAGCCGGATGGACAGCTGATGGCGGGCGGTCACCAAACAGGCGGTGACGCGCTGAACGCCCGGGCCGGGGGTATTCTGTCCTATTTTACCCGTCACCGGACCATCGCGAACTTGCTGCTGTTCATCATGATCGGCGCGGGTTTGATGGCCTGGCCGAATATGCGGGCCCAATACTTCCCCGATGTTGTCGTCGACGGGATCGACGTCAGCGTGCGATGGGACGGGGCAGGGGCCGAATCCGTAGACGAAGGCATCGTGCAGGTGCTTGGCCCTGCGTTGCAGTCTGTCGAGGGTGTGAGCGACACCTCTGCCCGCTCGACCGAAGGCAGCGCCCGCATCAGCCTTGAATTTGCGCCCGGCACCGATATCGACCGCGCCGCCGAAGACGTACAGGCCGCGATTGATGCGGCGGGCAACTTGCCGGACGATGCCGAGGACCCCGAACTGCGCCGCGGTGGCTGGTCCGACCGGGTAACGGACGTTGTGATCACCGGCCCCGTCGGCGTGGACCAACTGGGCCGCTTTGCCGACGAGATGATTGTGCGCCTTTTCGAAGAAGGCGTCACGCAGGCCACCGTCAAAGGGATCGCCGCGCCTTCGACCATAGTCGAGGTGCCGTCCCTGTCGCTGATCGAACACGATATCGGACTTGCTGATATTGCGGACCGGATCGCAGAAGAGGCGGTCGGCGATGCGGTCGGCGACGTCAGCGGTGCGGCGCGGGTGCGCACGGGCGTGGCAAAACGTAGCGCAGAGCAGATTGCAGCGATTGCCCTGCGCTCCAACCCTGATGGGTCAACCTTGACAATCGGCGATGTGGCGCAGGTCACCGTTGAAGGCGTGGACCGTAGCCGCGCGTATTTCGTCGGTGACAATCCGGCGGTAGAAATTAGCGTCGTGCGCTCTGCCACCGGGGACGCCATTGGTCTGCAAGAAAGCGTGGAAAAGGTCGCAGCAGAGTTGCAGGCGACTTTGCCCGCTGGCACCACGATTGACCTGATCAACGCCCGGGCAGAGCAGATTACCGGGCGGCTGGATCTACTCTTTGAAAACGGGTTGCAGGGCCTCGCGCTGGTTGTAATCCTGCTGTTTTTGTTCCTGAACGCGCGCACCGCACTTTGGGTCGCGATGGGGATTCCGGCTTCGATGCTGGCGGCGATTGCGCTGATGTATGGCTTTGGCATTACCATCAACATGATCAGCCTGTTCGCGCTGATCCTGACGCTGGGGATCGTCGTGGATGACGCCATCGTCGTGGGCGAACACGCCGATTACCGCGCCCGCACCTTGAAAGAGCCGCCGCAGGTTGCCGCTGAAAATGCGGCGAAAAAGATGTTCAGCCCGGTGTTTTCCGCGACCCTGACGACGGTCATTGCTTTCTTTGGCCTTGTCGCCGTGGGCGGGCGATTTGGCAGTTTGATCGCTGATATTCCCTTTACCGTGATCGTAGTGCTGGCGGCATCCCTGGTCGAATGCTTTTTGATCTTGCCCAACCACCTAAGCCATTCCATCGGCCCCAATGCCGGGCAGGCGTGGTATGATGCGCCCTCGCGCTGGGTCAATCGCGGCTTTGATGCCTTTAGCCTGCGGGTATTTCGCCCCTTCATGGAACTGGTGATCCGCGCGCGTTATCCTGTGTTTGCAGCAGTTCTGTTGATCCTGGCCACCCAGGTCGCGCTGTTCATTCGTGGCGACGTGCGCTGGCAGTTCTTTTCCAACCCCGAACAGGGCGAGGTGACGGGGAATTTTGCCATGCTTCCCGGTGCGACCCGCACCGATACGATTGAAATGATGCACGAAATGCAGCGCGCGACGCAGGTCTTATCGGACCGGATCGCTGCTGAAACCCGTACCAATCCTGTGACCTATGTCGTTGCGGAAATCGGCGGTAACGCAGGGCGCGGCATTGCCGGGGCCGACCAGAAAGATCCCGACCAGCTTGGGGCCATCAGCATCAGCCTTGTCGATGCCGATAGCAGAGAGATAACGAGTTCCGAATTCGTCAGCGCCCTGCAAGAAGAGGTCGTGCAATCGCCTATGGCCGAAACCGTCAGCTTTCGCAGTTGGGGTTCGGGGCCGGGGGGCGATAGTCTGGATGTGCAGATGTCCGGTGCCGATGCGCAAACGCTAAAGGCCGCGTCAGAGGCTCTCAAATCCGAACTGACCCAATTCCCCGAAATCAGCGGGCTAGAGGACAGCCTTGCCTATGACAAAGAAGAGCTGCTGCTGGAACTGACCCCGCAAGGAGAGTCGCTTGGTCTGTCCATCGACGCGCTGGGCAGTATCCTGCGCGATCGCCTTGGCGGGATCGAGGCGGCAAGCTATCCCGATGGCGTCCGGTCCGCCACGATCCAAGTGCAACTGCCCGATGAAGAGCTGACGCAGGATTTCCTTGATCGCACGCAAATCCGTACCGGTGATGGCATTTATGTGCCCTTGGGCGACGTGGTGACCGTGACCAGCCGCACCGGCTTTAGCACGGTGCGCCGGGAAAACGGTGTGCCGCTAATTTCCGTAACGGGCGATTTGTCGGACGACGACCCCGACCGCGCGGCAGAGGTGAACAAGATCATTGATGAGACGATCTTGCCCGCGATTGCCGAACGCTTTGGCGTCGAAACCCGGCTGGCGGGTCTGTCAGAGCAGGAAAGCGCATTTCTGACCGACGCCCGCAATGCACTTATTCTGGTGCTGGGGGGCATTTACCTCAGCCTTGCGTGGATATTCAGCAGTTGGACCCGTCCCATGGTGGTGATGGCGATCATTCCCTTTGGCTTGATCGGAACGATTTACGGTCACAACGCCTGGGGCATCCCGATGAGCCTGTTCACTGTTGTTGGGATGATCGGCATGGTCGGGATTATCATTAACGATTCGATTGTGCTGGTCACAACCATCGACGAATACGCCGCCGATCGCGGGTTGGTGCCTGCGATTATCGACGGCACAGCGAACCGCTTGCGGCCTGTGCTGCTGACCACGTTGACGACTGTGCTGGGCCTTGCGCCGCTGCTGTTCGAAGGGTCGACGCAGGCCGAATTCCTAAAGCCGACGGTGGTGACGCTGGTCTATGGCTTGGGCTTTGGCATGGTGCTGGTGCTGTTGGTCGTGCCGTCGCTTATCGCGATGCAGGCGGACTTTGCGCGGCAGATCACCGCCGCGCGCCGCGCCTTGCGTGCTGGCCGCCGGGCGATGTGGCTGCCTGCGGGCCTTGGCGTTGCGGCGGCGCTTGCACTGTTCAGCACCCTGGTGCTGCCTGTGCTGCTGACCGGCGCGGCGTGGCCTGCGCTGCAAGGTATTGCGCCCGCCAGCGCCGGGTTGGCGATGGGTGTCTTCATCGCCGGATTGGCGGGCATTTTAGCAGCCATCTATTTGATGGCTGCGCTGGCGCTGGGTTTGCGCCGCAACTAGCCAGCGGTGCAGCCCTGCACTTCGATGGCGCGATCCGATCCCAGCAGCGTGAACCGCACGGCGCTGCGGTCAAAGGCAAAGGTCTCTCCTGCGCCGCGCACCATTTCGGCCTGCGCTGTCACGGTGTTGCCTTGCCGCGTGATAACGGGTTCGGACACCCAGATGTGGGGATCGCCAGCCTCGACCACCAAAGCTTCTTGCGTGCCGGTCGCGGGCAGGGTCAGCACTGCGTCCAAGTGCAGGCCGTTGTCTGTCGGGGTCACACGGCAGGTGGCAGAGCCGCTGTTTTGCGGCTGGTTCAACAGCGCCCCGACAATCGCCGGATCGCGTCCACCGTCGGTCAGCGGCGCGTCAAAGTGCAACTGCGCGGGGATGCAAATATCAAGGCAAACCCCGATATCCAGCGTGCCCGTCAGCTGCAGATCGCCGCTGCCGGTAACTTCGATCGGCAACGTCAGGCTGTCGTGATAGCCGATGGACCGCATGCCGTTCTGGTCGAACACCTCTGGCGTGGGCCAGTGGAACGCAACGCTTTGCACGTTGCCGTCCGTGATGGTGATCTGTGGCGGAATGCCCGCATCGCCGGGCGCGCGCCAATAGGTTTTCCATCCCGGGGCAAGTGTCAGGCGCAGGGCAGCCATATGGGTGCCGTCGGCGGTTTCCCAACCGGGCAATACCTCGACCGATGCAACATCTTGGGCAACAGCTGCGGCGGGCACCATCAAGACGGCGGTAAGAAGGGCATGGATATGTGTCATGACGCCCTTCCTGCGCAAAACGCTTTGACATGGGAAGTCACGAAAGGGCGATTGCAAACCTGCGTGATCCACTTGCACAGGCGTACGGTGCCGCGCATCATGGGGTATGGATGAAATGACAACGCTGGCAGGCAAGCTGCTGATCGCAATGCCCGACATGGAAGACCCGCGCTTTGCCGGCAGCGTCATTTATATTTGCGATCATTCGCCGGAAGGGACGATGGGCTTAATTATCAATCGCCCGCTGCCGGACATCGCATTTCGCAAGCTATTGGCGCAGATGAATATTTCATGCAGCGATGCCTGCCCGGATGTCGACGTCCACTTTGGTGGACCCGTGGAAAAGGTGCGCGGATTCGTCTTGCACAGCAGCGACTATGCCGCCGACAAGGGCACGCTGCAGGTGGATGACGACATCGGCATGACCGCAACGCAGGACGTCTTGCAGGCCCTTGCCGACGGGGCTGGTCCCGCGACAGCCTTGTTGGCGCTTGGTTACACCGGATGGGGTCCGGGACAGTTAGAAGAAGAATTGGCGGAAAATGGCTGGCTGACGGGACCTGCGAATCGCGACATTGTCTTTGGCAGCGATCATGCCGGGAAATGGTCGGCAGCATTGGCGCTGCTTGGCGTCTCTCCGGTTGCCTTGTCGCAAACGGGTGGTCGCGCCTGAGGGGGCGTTTTCATCAGCCGCAAACCGGCCGTGCGTGACGGCCAATTTACAAAGAAGCGTAAAGTCTCACCTTAAGGCTGCTGCTGGCGATTGCGGCACCGGCAACGGCCGGTGCAGGCCTGCGGCCAATGATAATCGGCCCCGGCGACGCGGCGGCATGGAACCCTTAGTCGCCGGCGGCTACGGCGGTCAGGATCGCCTTTGCGCTGTCTGACGACCAATCGGCGTCACCTTGCAAACGGGCAATTTCCTGGCCGTCGGCATTCAGGATTACGGTTACAGGCAGACCCAGCACACCAAAGGCGCGGGCCATTTCCTGTTTCGGGTCAAGAGCCTTGGGCAGGTTTTCCACGCCGATTTCGTCAAAGAATCGGTCGATCGCCTCTGGCGGATTGCGACCGGTTGCTACGGTCAGCACCTTGATCTGATCGCCCATGGTGTCCTGTAATGCGGACAGGTGCGGCATTTCCTTGCGGCAGGGTGCACACCACGTCGCCCAGAAATTCAGCACCACCGGAGTGCCGACGTAATCGGCCAGCGTGACCTGCGATCCGTCCTGCGCGGTAAAGGCCACATCGGGGGCGGCCGTAGGCTCTGACGCGATGACCAGTTTGCGCATATCGCCGTCTTTCAGCGACTCCAACGCGGCATCGGCAGCGGCTGTATGCGCGGCGGCATTTGCAAGGATCGCAAGGCCCGTATAAAGCAAGGCGGATTTCAGGGATTTCAAGGGGCGCGTCCTTCTCATGACCAAAACTGCGAACACGATGTGGGGCGGCCGTTTCGCCGCAGGACCGGACGCGATCATGGAGGCGATCAACGCCTCGATCGGGTTCGACAAGCGGCTGGCAGCCCAAGACATCGCCGGCTCTCGTGCCCATGCGGCCATGCTGGCAGCCACGGGCATCATCAGCAATAACGACGCGGACGCGATCCGGGAAGGCCTGCTCACGGTACTGTCAGAGATCGAGGGCGGCACGTTTCAGTTTTCCACCGCGCTGGAAGACATTCACATGAATGTCGAAGCGCGCCTGAAGGAAATTGTCGGCGAAGCTGCTGGCCGTTTGCACACGGCGCGGTCGCGCAATGATCAGGTTGCTGTCGATTTTCGCCTGTGGGTGCGCGATCAGTGCGATGCGGCAGACGAAGCACTCAAGGCTCTGCAAACCGCGCTGCTGGGACAGGCAGAGGCGGGGGCCGATTGGGTCATGCCCGGCTTCACCCACCTGCAGGTCGCACAGCCTGTGACATGGGGTCATCACATGATGGCCTATGTCGAAATGTTCGCCCGCGACCGGTCCCGCTTTGCCGATGCGCGCAAGCGGATGAACCTGTCGCCGCTGGGCGCTGCTGCACTAGCGGGCACCTCGTTCCCGATTGACCGCCACATGACGGCGCAGGCGCTGGGCTTTGACGGACCGATGGGCAATTCGCTCGATGCCGTCAGCGACCGCGATTTTGCGCTGGAGTTTCTGGGGGCGGCGACGATTTGCGCTGTTCACCTGTCGCGCTTGGCAGAAGAGTTGGTGATCTGGTCATCCGCGCAGTTCCGGTTCGTCAAGATGTCGGACCGTTGGTCCACCGGGTCCAGCATCATGCCGCAAAAACGCAATCCCGACGCAGCAGAGCTGATCCGCGCAAAGATCGGCCGCATCTTTGGTGCTAACGTTGCCCTGACAATGGTGATGAAAGGGCTGCCGCTGGCCTATTCCAAGGACATGCAGGAAGACAAAGAGCAAGTTTTCGACGCTGCTGACAATCTGATGCTGGCCCTGGCCGCGATGGCTGGCATGGTGGGCGATATGACCGCCAACCGCGACAGCCTGAAGGCAGCCGCCGGCACCGGCTTTTCCACCGCCACCGATCTGGCCGACTGGCTGGTGCGCGAACTTGGCCTGCCGTTCCGCGATGCGCACCACGTTACGGGGTCTCTGGTGGCTTTGGCCGAAAGCCAAGGGGAAGATCTGCCGGATTTGACCCTTGCCCAGATGCAATCCGTGCATGAGGGTATCACGCAAGAGGTCTTTGACGTGCTGGGGGTTGAAAACTCTGTCGCATCGCGGACCAGTTTCGGCGGCACGTCCCCCGCCCGCGTGCGGGAAGCGGTCGCCCATTGGCGAAAGGTGCTGGAATGAACAAGGCAACGATTGCGGGTCTGCTGGCCCTAACATTGGCGGGCTGCGGCGCGCAGGATGATCCTGTTGCGAATGGCGCGGCGCAGACGGGTCCGACGGCAAATGTGGGCCTTGGCGTCGGGCCGAATGGTGTGACGCCCGGCGTGAGCGTGGCCGATGGCATTGGCCGGGTATCGCTTGGACCGGGCGGCGTGCGCCTTGGGGCAGCGGGTATCCCGCTAAGTCTTGGGCTTTGATGCGTGATATGTCACCCCTGCGCTGGGTCTGGGCGGCACTGGCTGTCTGGGGTGCCGTGCATCCGATGTATTGGTTTGTCGCGTGGTTCCGCACTGAAGGCTGGTCACTGCCGCGCATGATCGATGCGTGGTATGTCAACGCGGCCACAACCGGACTGACCTGGGATCTGACAATCGCGGCGATCACCCTGACGGTCTGGGTGCTGGCAGAGGTGGCGGTGCGGCGCAACTGGGTCGCCTTGCTGGCGATCCCTGCGACGTTCTGCATCGGCGTCAGCTGCGGTCTTCCGCTTTATCTGTTCCTGCGGGCCAAGCCGATCCGCTGACGGCGCGCGCTGCTGTTTGCCGCCCTGCGGGGGCAAATGCGCCCCGCCCGCCGTCCCGTTCCTTTACGGTCAAATCCGGATTCCGCGCTTGGGTTGGCGGATCAATCTGCTATGACGCCCCGGTAAGAGCGGGAGCAGTGCCTTGGATCATTTCGTGTATCAAGACGGCGTTTTGTGCGCCGAAGATGTGTCAGTCGCGGAAATCGCGGCGCAGGTCGGTACGCCGTTCTATCTGTATTCCAGCGCGACGTTATTGCGCCACTACCGCCTGTTCGACGAAGCGCTTGCCGGCATGGACCACCTTGTCTGCTTTGCGATGAAGTCGCTGTCCAATCAAGCGATCCTGCAATTGCTGGGCGAGGCCGGGGCCGGTATGGACGTGGTATCGGGCGGCGAGTACGCCCGCGCCCGCGCCGCTGGTGTGCCTGGCGAACGCATTGTCTTTTCCGGCGTCGGCAAAACGCGTGTCGAAATGCGCGACGCGCTGATCGGCGGTATTCGCCAGTTCAACGTCGAAAGCGAGCCAGAAATGGAAGCGCTGTCAGCTGTCGCCGTCGAGCTGGGCAAGGTTGCCCCGATCACCATTCGCGTAAACCCTGATGTCGACGCAAAAACCCATGCCAAGATTGCCACCGGCAAGTCGGAAAACAAATTCGGCATCCCTATCGCCCGCGCCCGCGACGTCTATGCCCACGCTGCGCGTTTACCGGGGATCGAGGTGATCGGCATCGACGTGCATATCGGCAGCCAATTGACCGATCTGGCCCCGTTCGAGGCCGCCTATCTGAAAGTCGCTGAACTGACAGAGCAGCTGCGCGCCGATGGTCACACGATCAAGCGCCTTGATCTGGGCGGCGGTTTGGGCATCCCTTATGCGCAATCGAATGAAGCGCCCCCAAGCCCGCTGGATTATGGCGCGATGATCAAACGCACCGTGGGACACTTGGGCTGCGAGATCGAGATCGAGCCAGGCCGGTTGATCTCAGGCAACGCCGGCGTATTGGTCAGCCGCGCGATTTACGTCAAGGATGGCGCTGATCGCCAGTTCTTGATCCTTGATGCCGCGATGAATGACCTGATCCGTCCGGCGATGTATGATGCGCACCACGATATCGTGCCTGTCGTGCAAGCTGAAGCCGGGGCAGAGCGTGCGACTTATGACATTGTCGGGCCTGTATGCGAAAGCGGCGATACCTTTGCCAAGGGCCGCGCGATGGCACAGGTCGCCCCCGGCGATCTGGTCGTCTTTCGCTCTGCCGGGGCATACGGGTCGGTCATGGCATCAGAATACAACTCGCGTCCGCTGATCCCCGAAGTTTTGGTCCAGAATGATCAATTTGCGGTTATCCGGGCCCGTCCGACCTTTGACGAAATGATCGCACGCGATATTATCCCTGCATGGTTGTGACCCCTTCGGTCACACAACGCGCCAAGGGAGAGGCCCGCTGACCGATCACCCTGACGATCTGGCGCATTTGGCGCGGCCTGTTGCCCTAACCCGTATGGGGTTGGTGGCCGAACGCGCAACGCGTGCCTTCTGGCCGTTGTGGAGCGTGCTTTTCGTTATCCTGACCCCGCTGATGTTCGGTTTTCAGGACCGCATGAGCCTGGAGGTGTTCTGGGGTCTTTCGCTGATTGCCGTGCTGGCCGCTGGGACCGCCTTGGTGCGCGGTCTGCGGATATTCCGCTGGCCAAGCAAGCAAGAGGCGCTGGCCCGCGTTGATGCCGCCTTGCCGGGGCGTCCAATTTCAGCCGTGCGCGATGCGCAGGCAATCGGGGCGTCCGATCCTGCCTCTGCCGCTGTATGGCGGGCGCATCAGGCGCGGATGCGCGTGGCCACGCAGTCCGCCCGCGCGGTGCAGCCTGACCTGCGCGTGTCGGACCGCGATCCTTACGGGTTGCGGTTCATGGCTTTGCTGATGTTTGTCGTGGCCTTGCTGTTCGGATCGGTCCTGCGCGTCGGGTCCGTCGCGCAGATTGCCCAGAACGGCGGTGGCGCTGCGCTGGCGACCGGCCCTGTCTGGGAAGGCTGGATCACGCCGCCTGCCTATACCGGCAAGCCCGTGCTTTACCTGAACGATATCGCGCCGGGGGCGGTGCAGGTGCCGCTCGGCTCTGACATCACTTTGCGCCTGTATGGCGAAGTTGGCGCCCTAAGCGTGGTACAGACCGTGTCAGACGCGGGCCACGCGGCCCCGGCGACCGACCCAGAGCAAAGTTTTACCGTCGCGCAGGCAGGGCAAGTCACCATCGACGGGCCTAATGGTGCCGCGTGGGATGTCGGTATTCTGCCCGACGCAGCGCCAAGCGTCACCTTGACCGCGCCGATCGAATCGGACGCGATGGGAGAGTTAAACCAGGCCTTTTCCGCCTCGGATGACTACGGCGTCGAAAGCGGCACGGCGACATTCGCGCTGGACCTTGGCGCGGTGGATCGCAGCTATGGCCTGACGGTTGACCCGGACCCGATGGAACCAGTGGTGCTGGACCTGCCGATGCCATTTGGCGGCGACCGCAGCGACTTTGATGAATTCCTGATCGACAACCTGTCCCAACACGAATTGGCGAACCAGCCGGTGACTTTGACGCTGACTGTGACCGATGCGGCTGGTCAGACCACCAGCACACCGGCAGAGCCAATAATCCTGCCGGGCCGCCGCTTTTTCCAGCCTGTCGCCAAGGCGATTGTCGAACAGCGCCGCGATCTGCTGTGGAGCAGGGCAAACGCCCCCCGCATTGTGCAGGTGCTTCGCGCTATTTCATATGAACCGGAGACGTTGTTCACCAATCAGGCCACTTATCTGCGCCTGCGCTTTATCATTAAGCGGCTGAACCAGTTTGCCGGCACAGGCATGACAGGCGAAAACGAGGCCGAGATTGCGCAGGCCCTGTGGGATCTGGCCATCCAGTTGGAAGATGGCAGTCTTGCCGATGCCCGCGAACGCCTTGCCCGCGCCCAAGAGCGTCTGGAAGAGGCGATGCGCAATGGCGCGTCAGAGGCCGAAATTGCAGAGCTGATGCAGGAATTGCGCGATGCGACGCAAGACTACATGCAGATGTTGGCCGACCAGATGGAACAGGGTGACGGCACGGACGAGCCTCAGTCAGCCGAAAATTCGACAGAAATGAGCCAGGACGAGTTGCAGGCCCTGATGGACCGCATTGAAGAGCTGATGCAAGAAGGCCGTATGGCCGAGGCGCAGGCGCTGATGGAACAGCTGAACAGCATTTTGGAAAACATGCGTATCACCCAAGGTGAAGGCAGCGGCGACGGCCCACAGACACCGGGGCAGCAGTCGATGCAGGATCTGGCCGATACGCTGCGCGACCAGCAGGACCTGTCTGACGATGCCTTCCGCGATATGCAGAACCAAGGCCAGCAAAGCCAGAACCAAGGTCAGCAACCGGGGCAGCAACCTGGCCAAGAGCAGGGCGAAGGCCAGCAAGGCCAGCAGCCCGGCCAAGGCCAGCAGCCCGGTGCCGATGGGTCTGGCACCCAGCCGGGCCAGGAATCGGGGCAGGGCGACGGCAACGGTCAAAACGATGGTCAGGGTAACGGTTCAGACGAAGGCGAGGGCCGGTCGCTTGCGCAGCGCCAGCAGGATTTGCGCAATGAATTGAACCGCCAGCGCAGTGCCTTGCCGGGTCTTCCGGGCGATGCCGGCGATCTGGCGCGTCGCTCTCTTGATCAGGCCGAAGGTGCGATGGACGGGGCCGAACAGGCGCTGCGCGACGGCGATATGGCGCAGGCCATCGACCGGCAGGCCGATGCAATGGATGCGCTGCGCGATGGTATGCGGGCCATCGGCGAAGCCATTGCGCAAAACGAAAGCGAAGAGCAGGGGCAGGGTAATGCCACCGGCGAGCAATCCGGGCAGGCCCAGCCCGGTCGCCGAGATCCGCTGGGCCGCCAGCTGGGCAACACCGGACAATATGGTACCGATGAAAACCTGTTGCAGGGCGAAGATACCTATCGCCGTGCCGAAGAGCTGTTGGAAGAATTGCGTCGCCGTTCAGCAGAGCAAGAGCGCCCGCAGGTCGAGCGCGAATACCTTGACCGGTTGCTGGATCGTTTCTGATCGAATGTGATGCCGTAACCGCCCCTCAGGGGCGGTCCGGGGTCAGGCTTGCGTTGCTGCGTCACCCAGCATTGATGCAATCTGGTTATCAAGCCAAAGCCGGGCGCTGTCGATTGCCGTGACATAGCTGGACAAGGCTGCCTCCAGGGCTGGAATTTGCGCTGAAATATCGTCTGCGTAGCCATAGATCAGCGCAAGAATGACAATCAGTGCCAGTGTCACGAAAAAGCCGCGCCAGCTGCTGCGGCGGGCAATTTCGTCCTCCTCTGACGGAAGCAGCGGCAGGCCGCCGCGTTCTGCGCTGGATCGAAGCGTCGAATTGATTTCCTCGATATCGGGAAACAGTTCCTTGCGACTGCCCTGCGTGGCTGCAGACAGCTTTGGCGGCACCGCCGCCTGCGCGTTATCCTTGTGCACATGGCTTTGATCATAGGGCATAGGCGGGACAGGCTGGGCAGGACGCGGGCGAGACGGCTCGGTCAGGCCAAGGTCCGCCTGTTGTTCCAGCGCACCGGCGGCTTCGGACTTGCGCGCGGCTTCTTCGCGCGCGGCCTCTTCGCGCAGGATATCCGCGATGGACGGGTCCAGCTGGCTGCGGACGGGCTGCGGCGGGGTTGCCGCTGCAGATGCTGCAGGTTTCGGTTCCGGTTTCGGCTCTGCCTTCGGGGCGGGCTTTTCATCCGGATTTGTACCAGCCGTCAGCGGCGGGGTCTGTGTCTGGGATACGACAGCTGCCAGCGATGCCGCGGCAACCGATACAGGTGCAGGTCTGTCCTGCGCAGGCGCATCGTCTTCTGCGGCAGCGGACGGGGCCTTGGGGTCTTCAAACCACGTTTGGCCGCAGTTGGAACACTGCACATCACGCCCGTCATCGGGGATGACATCCAGACCGACTTCGTATTGAGCGCCGCAGTTCGGGCAGATCAGCCGCATGGCCACAGGTCCTTTTGCACAGCACAAGGCACCAATCGGCACCTATTGTTTCGTCTTTCCTAGCAATGCCTGTGCGTAAGGCCAAGGTTTTGCAGCACGATCAGACGTGATTGCATTGTAACCTGTTGCAGATTTGGGCAAAACATTGCTGACACAGGTGAGGATACCACTTTGATCGAGCTATCGGACGTGGCCTACAACTATGGCGGGGCAGAGCTGTTCTCTGGCCTTTCGCTGTCGCTTGCGCCAGGATCGTTCCAATTTCTGACCGGTCCGTCAGGCGCGGGCAAGACGACGCTGCTGAAGCTTTGTTATGGCGATTTGCGTGCGACCAGCGGGACGGTCAGTCTGTTCGGACAAAACGCCGCGCAGATGAACCGGGATGAAATCGCGCTGGCACGGCGGCGCATCGGCGTTGTGCATCAGGACTGCCAGTTTCTGGATCACCTGCCCGTTGCCGAAAATATCGCGCTTCCCTTGCAGGTCGCCGGCCGCGCAAACGAGGCGATAGGCAATCTGGACGAGCTGCTGGCCTGGGTCGGCCTGGCCGCCCAATCCGATCAGTTGCCGCCAGAACTGTCAGGGGGCGAACGGCAACGCGCCGCGCTGGCGCGGGCTGTGATTATGTCGCCGGATGTAATCATTGCGGACGAGCCGACAGGTAACGTCGATTGGGAAATGTCGCAGCGCCTGCTGACGCTGTTGGTTGAACTGAACCGCATGGGCAAAACCGTGCTGATCGCCAGCCACGATCTGAACCTGATCCGGGCGGCCAAGGCGCAGGTCAGTACCAATGTGCTGCGGCTTAGGGGCGGGCGGCTGCAGGCGGGGGTGGCGCTGTGATGGACCGTATAACCGAATTGACCGCCCGCGCGCTGGCGCTTTTGGGGGGGGATCCGCAGGCCGACCGTGCCGTACCTCCCACCGGATTTACCGCGCGGCTGACTTTGTTTACCGCCGGCGCAATGGCGTTTTTGGCCGTCTTTGCGATTGCCTTGTCGCTGGCAACAGGGCGGCTGGCGGATCGTTGGTCGGCGGAACTGGCGCGCACGGCCACGCTGCGGATTTCCGCGCCTGCAGATCAGGCCGATGCGCAGGTGCGTGCCGCGTTGACCGTGCTGGAACAAACGCCCGGTGTCGCCAGCGCCCGTGCGCTCAGCGATGATGAAGAACGCGCCTTGCTAGAGCCGTGGTTCGGGCCTGATCTGCCGCTCGACGCCTTGCCGATCCCGCAACTGATCGAAATCGTCGAAACGGCGGACGGCTACGACGCAACGGGCTTGCGTGCCCGTCTGCAAGCCGAGGTGCCCGGGGCCGTGCTGGACGATCACACGCGCTGGCGGCAGCCGCTGGTGACGGCCGCGAACCGGCTGCGGATGCTGGGCTGGGTTGCGCTGGCGCTGATCGGCGGGGCGACGGCTGCGATGATCACACTCGCCGCGCAATCGGCGCTGGCGGCCAATGCGCAGGTTATCCGCGTGCTGCGGCTGGTGGGAGCGCGCGACACATATATCGCCCGTGCCTTTGTGCGCCGCTTTACCCTGCGGGCAGCGGCAGGGGCGGCGCTGGGAACACTGATCGGGGTCCTGGCTGTGGCGATTTTGCCGGATGGCGGCGATGCAGGTGGTTTTTTAACGGGTTTGGGCTTTACAGGTCTGGGCTGGCTCGCGCCGCTGATGATCCCGCCGCTGGCGGGCGTGACCGCCTTTTTCGCCACGCGGGCTGCGGCCCTGCGCACCTTGAGGACGCAATCATGAGCTATGCCATCCAGTGGCTGCGGTCGCTGTTATTCAGCATTGTGATGTATACGCTGATGGCCATCATGGGCATCGTGTTTCTGCCCTATGCGCTGATTCACCCGCGCGGGGCTGCTAATACCTGCAAATGGTATTCGCGCGCCGTGATTTGGCTGGCGGGCTGGATGATCGGATTGCGGTTCGAGGTGCGCGGCACACCGCCGGCTTATGGCTGCATGATTGCCGCCAAACATCAGTCTTTCATGGACGTGATGTATATCTATCAACTTTTGCCCCGCCCCCGGTTCATCATGAAGCGGTTGCTGCTTTATGCACCGATCCTGGGCTTCTTTGCCTATCGGGCCGGTTGCATTCCGGTGGACCGCGGCAAAAAGGGTGCGGCGATCCGTGACATGCTGGCGCGGGTCAAGGCCGGCGATGCAGAACCGGGGCAGCTGTGCATCTATCCGCAGGGTACCCGTGTCGCGCCGGGCGCGATCATGCCCTATAAAAAGGGCACTGCTGCGCTTTATGCCGACCTGAAGCAGCCGGTCGTGCCAGTGGCCACGAATGTCGGTGTCTTTTGGCCAAAGCGCGGGATTTACCGCAAGTCTGGCACGGCGGTGTTCGAATTTCTGGACCCCATCCCCGTTGGTGTCGGCCTGCGCGCCTTTTTGCACCAGCTGGAGGTCGCGGTGGAGGGCGCGTCTGACGCGCTTGCGCGAGAGGCCGGATTGGCCGTGCCCCAGCGTGCCGTGACCCCGCCCGAAGTAGAAGGACCGCCGGTATGACGCCTGTTGCCGATATTGCCGCGCTGGAGGCTTTGTATGGCGCCCCTGTGCCACTATCGCTGAGCAAAGTTGCTTCGCATATTACATCTACCTATGGGCGGTGGATCGGCGCATCGCGGCTGGTGATGGTATCGACCGTCGGACCGGAAGGCACGGATTGCAGCCCGCGCGGCGATGTCGGGCCTGTGGTGCGGATCGTGGATGCGCGCACTTTGTTGTTGCCGGACTGGCAAGGCAACAACCGGATCGACAGTCTGCGCAACATCGTTCGCGACGGACGGATCAGCCTGCTGTTTATGGTGCCGGGGGAAAACAACGTGGTGCGCGTAAACGGGCAGGCCATTGTGACGGCGGATCCACAGGTGTTAGAAAGCTTTGTTCAGAACCGCAAGCACCCCCGCAGCGTGATTGTTGTCACTGTGAAAGAGGCATATTTTCAATGCGCCAAGGCGCTCATGCGGTCGCAGACATGGCATGCCGGCGCGGCGCATGGTGCTGTGCCAACCGCAGGGGAAATGCTGCGCGCACAAGACGACGCATTTGATGCGGCGGATTACGACGACAACTATGACATGCGGGCGCAAGACCGGATGTGGTGACCTGCGCGGGGGTGGAGGGGGCGCTGCCCCCGGCTTCGCCTCCCCCGGGATATTTATGACCAGAAGAAGGGTGAACCTTAGGCTGCGAGGCCTTTTTTCCCGAGGTCGAGGTATTTCTTGCGGCGATCAAGGCGGATTTTGTCGGCGGCGACCTTGTCGAGATCCTTCAGCGTGGCCGTCAGCGCCTTGCCGACGGCTTTGATGGCGGTCTGGGCGTCGCGGTGGGCCCCGCCCAGTGGTTCGGCGATGATCGTATCGCAAACCCCGAGTTCCTTGAGGTTCTGTGCGGTCAGGCGCAGGGCGGCAGCGGCCTCTTGCGTTTTTGCGGCGTCCTTCCACAGGATCGATGCGCAGCCTTCGGGGCTGATCACGGAATAGATGGAGTGTTCAAGCATCAGGACCCGGTTCGCGGTCGCAAAAGCGACAGCACCGCCAGAGCCGCCTTCGCCGATCACGATGCTGACGAGGGGGACGTTGAGTTCAAGGCAGGCTTCGGTGGCACGGGCGATGGCTTCGGACTGGCCGCGTTCTTCGGCCCCTTTGCCGGGGTAGGCACCGGGGGTATCGACCAGCGTGACCACGGGCAGGCCGAACCGGTTCGCCATGTTCATCAGGCGGATGGCTTTGCGATAGCCTTCGGGCCGGGCCATGCCGAAGTTATGTTCGATCCGCGATTTGGTGTCGTTGCCTTTTTCATGACCGATCACCATGACAGCGCGGCCATCCAGACGCGCAAGGCCGCCCATGATGGCGTGGTCGTCAGCAAAGTTCCGGTCCCCTGCCAGCGGCGTGTAGTCGGTGAACAGGGCGGCGATGTAGTCCTTGCAATGCGGGCGTTCGGGATGGCGGGCGACTTGGCATTTGCGCCAGGGCGTCAGATTGCCGTAGAGCGATTTAAGCAGGTCTGCGCTTTTCTTGTCCAGCGCGGCGGCCTCTTTCTCGATGTCCATCTCGGCGTTGTCGCGGGCCATGGCGCGCAGTTCTTCTGCTTTGCCTTCGATTTCGGCGAGTGGTTTTTCAAAGTCGAGATACTGAGTCATGGGAACGCCCTTTTTGCCTTACGTCGATATAGGCGACGTAAGGTTCGGATTGCAATGGGCACCCCAATTTGCGCGGGTCCGCGCTAACCTGAAATCATCTGCGATTGTTTGACGATCACTTCGGCCTGTTTGATGCTAGCGATGTCGACAAGGCGGCCTTTGTAAACGGTTGCGCCCTGGCCCTGGGCCTTGGCCTGTTCCATGGCGGCAAGAATTTCGCGGGCTTCGGCGACAGCTTCGTCCGAGGGGGTGAATACCTCGTTTGCGAGGGCGATTTGCTTGGGGTGAATCGCCCATTTGCCGACCATGCCAAGCGTTGCGCTGCGGCGGGCTTGGGCGCGGTAGCCTTCGTCATCGCTGAAATCGCCGAAGGGGCCGTCGACGGGCAGAATGCCATAGGTGCGGCAGGCGGCGACGATGGCGGTTTGCGCCCAGTGCCACGGGTCGGAATAATGGCGGGTTTCGCTGTGCAGCATATAATAGTGGTCCTGCGTACCGCCGATGCCCGTTGTCTGCATGCCCATTGAGGCTGCGTAGTCGGCAGCGCCAAGGCTCATGGCTTGCAGGCGCGGACTGGCGGCGGCGATGTCGTCCACGTTTGTCAGACCTGCGGCGGATTCGATGATGACTTCGAAGGCGATGCGCTTGCGGCGGCCTTTCGCGGCCTCGATCGCGGTGACAAGGGCGTCGACGGCATAGACATCGGCGGCGCAGCCGACCTTGGGGATCATGATCTGATCAAGCCGGTCCCCCGCCTGTTCCAGCAGGTCGACCACATCGCGATACCAGAAGGGCGTATCAAGGCTGTTGATCCGCACGCTGAGGTGCTTTGTGTTCCAGTCGATATCGTCGATGGCCTGAATGATATTGGCACGGGCGGCGTCTTTGTCGTTTGGGGACACGGAATCTTCGAGGTCGAGGTTAATGACATCCGCATCCGACGCGGCCATTTTCGCGAAAAGCTTGGTGTTCGAGCCGGGGCCGAACAACTGGCAGCGATTGGGGCGGGCAGGGGGTGTCGGCTGGATGCGGAATGACATACGTGAGGTTCTTTATTTCATTTTAAGTTACGCAATTGGTATATTGTTGCGCGCCGGGTCGCAAGGGTTGCTTTTGCAGGTGCAGCATGTTTGCGCAAACAAAAAAGGGGGGGCGCTGCCCCCCTGCGGCTGCGCCTCCCCCCGGGGATATTTAGGACCAGAAGAAAGATGGACCCGCTTTTGGGCGGGTCCGCCGCGGTTTAGATACCAGCGTCGATGATGGCCTGCGCAAGTATCGGGACCGTTTTTGCGTTCAGACCTGCGATATTCATACGGCTGTCGCTGACCATATAGATACCGTGATCGGCCCGCAGGATTTCGACCTTTGCCTCTGACGTGCCGAGGCGGCTGAACATGCCGCGGTGGTCGGCGATAAAGTCAAAGCGGTCGTCGTTCGCACGCTGGCGCAGTTCGTCGGCTAACTGCTTGCGCAGGCCGAGCATACCATTGCGGGTTTCTTCCAGTTCGGCCTCCCAATCGGCGCGCAGGGCCGGGTCGGTCAGGATCGTGGTGACGACGCGGGCCCCGTGGTCTGGCGGGAAAGAGTAGTTCTGGCGGTTCAGGAAGTTCAGGTTGGCTTGGGTCAGTTTTGCCTCTTCGGCGTCGCTGGCAATGCCCATCAGGATGCCGGTGCGTTCGCGGTAGATGCCGAAGTTCTTGGAACAGCTGGCGGCGATCATCACGTTGGGGAAGGCAGCGGCGATTTTGCGGGTGGCCTGCGCGTCCTGATCAAGGCCGTCGCCGAAGCCCTGGTAGGCGACATCGACGAAGGGGACTGCATTGACCTTTTGCAAGGCGGCAATGATCTGGTCCCATTGGTCCAGCGTCGGGTTTGCGCCGGTCGGATTGTGGCAGCAGCCGTGCAGCAGGACGACGTCGCCTTCGGCCACCGTGGACAGATCCGCGATCATGCCATCGAAATCGACGCCGCGCGTTGCCTCGTCGAAATAGCGGTATTCGCGCAGGGGCAGGCCAAGGAATTTGATGATCGATGCGTGGTTCGGCCAGCTGGGATTGCTGATCCAGATCGTCGCACCGGGGGCGGCAAGTTTCACCATTTCCAGTGCCTGGCGGATGGCACCTGTGCCGCCGGGGGTGGCGATCGCGGCAATGCGGCTGCGTTCCACGGTGTCAGAGAGCAGCAGGTCGATCATCGCGTCGGCAAAGGCCGGATCGCCGGCAAGGCCGGTGTAGGCCTTTGTGGTTTGGTCTGCGACAAGGCGGCGCTCGGCCTCTTTCACGGCGCGCATGACAGGCGTGTTGCCGGATGCATCCTTGTAGACGCCGACGCCGAGGTCGATTTTGGTGTCACGGTCGTCGGCCTTGTAGGCCTGCATCAGGGACAGAATCTTGTCAGGGGCTTGCGCCTTGAGCGTTTGGAACATCGCGGGTTTCCTTTGGGCCGTCGGGCCGGTTGCGAAGGTAAGGTTTAGCGGGCGGGACCGGTTTCGATCGGCAGATCGGGGAACATGCCCCATTCGGACCAGGATCCGTCGTAAAGCGCGTGATCCGTTTTGCCGATGCGTTCCAACGCCAAATTGATGATCGCGGCGGTCACGCCGGAGCCGCAGGTTGTGATCACTGGCTTGGTCAGGTCGGCACCGGCGTCGGCAAAGACCTTTTGCAGGGCGGGTGCGGATTTCATCGTGCCGTTAACATTTAGCAATGTAGCATAATGCACGTTGCGCGCCCCGGGGATGTGGCCACTGCGCAGGCCTGCGCGGGGTTCGGGGGCGGTCCCTTCAAAACGGGCAGGGCCGCGGGCATCAAGGATAGTGTGGTCTTCCAGTTTGGCCGCGCGGGCAACCTGCGTGACGTCCCGAACCATCTGGTTCTGGCGGCTGGTCGTCATGTGGCGGTCACGGATGATGGGGGCCATATCCTCGACCGGGCGATCTTCTGCCAGCCATTTGGGTAGGCCGCCGTCCAGAACGGCAACGTCGCGTTTGCCCATCAGGCGGAACAACCACCAGACGCGGGCGGCGGAAAACAGGCCCGTGCTGTCATAGACCACGACCTGATGGCCGTCGCCGACGCCCATCGCGCGCAGGCGGGACATGAATTTTTCCGTTGCGGGGGCCATGTGGGGCAATTCGGATCGCGCATCGCTGATATCGTCGATGTCAAAGAAACGCGCACCCGGGATGTGCTGCTGCGCGTATTCAGCCGCGCCGCTGCGTCCGGTGTCCGGCATGTGCCAGGATGCGTCAAGCAGGCGCAGATCGGGGTCATTCAGGTGCGCGGCAAGCCAGTCAGTGCTGACCAGCGTTTGCGGATCGTCGGACAGTTCGGCCATATTGCACCTTTTGCAGCGGATCGGTCACTGCCTAGCGCAGGCACCGCCGCCGTGCAAGTTGCGCAAGTGTCAGTCGTGTGTCTTGAGGATCCGCTGCTTTTGGCGCGACCAGTCACGCTTGGCATCGCTGGCGCGCTTGTCGTGGTTCTTTTTGCCCTTGGCGATGGCGATCTTGAGCTTCACAAGCCCGCGGTCATTAAAATACATCACCAGCGGTACAAGCGTCATGCCTTCACGTTTGGTGGCATTCCACATGCGGGCGACTTCGCGGGATTTCACCAGCAGCTTGCGCTTGGCGCGGGGTTCGTGGCTGAACATCGCCTGCTCGTAAGGCGCGATATAGGCATTCGTCAGCCACAACTCTCCGTTGTCGACAGAGGCGTAGCTGTCGGCAATATTCGACTGGCCGACGCGCAGGGATTTCACCTCCGAGCCGTGCAGGATGATGCCGACCTCCAGATCCTCCTGGATCTCGAAGTCATAGCGGGCGCGCCGGTTTTCGGCGACGACTTTGTAATTCTTGTTGTCAGGTTTCTTGGCCATGGCCCCGATGTAGTCTTGCAAGCCGGTGTGCACAAGGCGGCTGGTGGTGCGAGGTGGGGCTGTTATGGTCGGCCTGCGACAACAGGAGGCGTCATGCTGATCCAGATTACCCTTGGCAGTGCGCTTGTTCTGGCGTCCATCCTGATCGCCGGCGTCAGTTATTGGTTGATGGAAGTGGTGCTGAGCCGTCTGCATCCGTGGCTGGCGCGGCGGCCGCACAAGCCCAAACTGGTGTTGGTGCTGTGTCTGACAGCCGTCTGGGTGCTGGCGCAGATGACCGGCGGTGTATGGGTCTGGGCGCTGGCACTGCGGGGGCTCGGAATATTTCCTGACCTTGAGGAGGCGGTCTATTTCGCGCTGGTTGCTTTCACCACGCTTGGTTTTGGCGATGTATTGCTGCCGGTGGAATGGCGGTTGCTTTCGGGGATGGCGGCGACGAACGGGCTTTTGAATATCGGTCTGACAACGGCGCTGATGCTGGATAGTTTGCGCAGCATCCGCGCGGGGCAACTGGGGCCGGACCTGTGAACCCGCCTTTTCTGGACAACGCCCGCGCGCGGGCCGTGTTCCTGGCGCGGCATGGCCTGGGGGTGCAAGCGCGGGCCTCTGCCATGGAAGTGATCGCTGATCTGGGCTTTGTGCAGCTGGATAGCGTCAATACCTTTGCCCGTGCCCATGATCTGATCCTTTGGTCGCGTTATGGCAGGTACCGCCCTGACGCGATGAACGGGCTTCTGGCGCAGGACCGCACTGTGTTCGAACATTGGACCCATGATGCCGCGGTCATCCCGATGGACCTGTGGCCGCATTGGCGGCTGCGCTTTGCCCGCGATGCGGCGCGGTTGCAAAGCCGTTGGGAAAAGGACAGGCCCGCAGGCTTTGGCGTGCAGGTGGATGCGGTGTTGCGCCAGATTGCGGATCACGGGGCCTGCACATCCGGTGACGTTGGCAAGGACGAGGTGCGCGGCAAAGGCGGCTGGTGGGATTGGCACCCCAGCAAGACGGCACTGGAGTATCTGTGGCGCAGCGGGCAAGTATCGGTCGCCCGGCGCGAGGGGTTTCGCAAGGTTTACGACCTGACAGAGCGGGTCATTCCGGACGCGGTGCGCGATCTGCCCGCTGATCCGACCGCAACGGTGGATGCGCTGTGCCATGCCGCGCTGGACCGGCTGGGGTTTGCAACACCGACCGAGGTGGCGGCATTCTGGGATGTCGTCACGAAACAAGAGGCCCGCGATTGGGCGCAGGCAGCCTTGGCAGAGGGGCACGCCGTAGCGCTGGATGTGGCAGGCGCGGACGGCAAGCTGCGCCGCTGTCTGGCGCGGCCCGCTGTGCTGGATCAGGCGGCTGACCTGCCGGGAAAGGTGCGCATCCTATCGCCCTTCGATCCTGCCTTGCGTGACCGAAAGCGGGCGGAATGGCTGTTCGGCTTTCATTACCGGATCGAGATATTCGTGCCGGCGGCGCAGCGAACCTATGGCTATTATGTTTTCCCGGTATGGGAAGGCGCGCGGGCCATCGGCCGCATTGACATGGCGCGGCAGGGTGATGTGCTGCAGGTGCGGGCCTTTTGGCCTCAGGCGGGCGTCGCCATGGGGGCAGGGAGGATCGCACGGCTGCGCGCAGAGCTGGCACGAGCGGCAGGCTTTGGCGGCTGCAGCGACATTGCCTATACGCCGGATTGGTTGCGATCCGGCGGATGACGCTGTTTGCGGGCAAGCCCGCAAAGGCGCCCCACCCGCCGGCCCGTTAGGCGGCGCTTTGCTGCGGGATATTCAGGATGCGGGACAAATCGGCCACGACCTGACCCTGCGGTTCTGCGATAAAGTTCCAAGGCAGCTTGATTTGCCCCTGATGACCATTTTCAGCGTCGTCATATGTTAACGCCATACCCTTGCCATCCGCGTGGGGGGCAATGGCGGTGATATGCGCGCGGGGTACGCGGGCAATCAGGGCGGTGCGAATGACCACATCCTGATCCGTCACGATCAGCGGTTGGCGTGAAACGATCAGGCCCGCAACCGTCAGGGCCAGGATCAGTGCCTGAAACAGGGTCAGCAGGATAAAGAACGACAGCGCCCAGGACGACAGATCGCTTGTCACCCAGGCCCATCCGATCACGCCAAGGCCGATCACCGCCATCAATGTATTGCGCCGCAAACGCTTTGCCGCGTCCGCCGAACGGGTTGTTGCATAGACGGCAGCGGACTGGGGCATCAGTTCAGAAGGCCAGCGTGAACCATGGCGGCGCGGATGCGGTCCTTGACCCCGTCCGTCAGGCCAACCAGCGGCAGGCGTACGTCTTCGTTGCCCAAGCCAAGCAGGGACATGCCGTATTTTGCGCCGACCAAGCCCGGCTCGAGGAAGATCGCCTCGTGCAGGGGCATCAGGCGGTCGGTGATATCAAGTGCGGTGGCAAAATCGCCTGACAGTGTCGCCTCTTGCATCTTGGCGCAAAGTGCGGGGGCGATGTTGGCGGTGACGGAAATGCAGCCAACGCCGCCGTGGGCGTTATAGCCAAGCGCGGTTGCATCCTCGCCCGACAACTGGACGAAATCAGTGCCGCAATACAGGCGCTGCTTGGGCACGCGGGACAGATCGCCCGTGGCGTCCTTGACGCCAACGATCATCGGCAGCTTGGCCAGTTCCGCCATTGTCGCAACGCTCATGTCCACGGCAGAGCGGCCGGGAATGTTATAGATCACGATGGGCAAACCGCAGTCGGCAGCGGCGGCGAAATGCGCGATCAGGCCAGCCTGCGTCGGGCGGTTGTAATAGGGCGTGACGACCAGCGCTGCGGCGGCACCCGCCGTCTTGGCGGCCTGCACCAGACGCACAGTTTCAGTCGTGTTGTTGGACCCGGCCCCTGCGATGACAGGAATGCGGCCCGCAGCGTGATCGACGACAGTTTTTACGACCAGATCGTGTTCAGCGTGGGTCAGCGTCGGGCTTTCGCCAGTCGTGCCGACGGGAACCAGCCCGTGTGTGCCTTGATCGACATGCCAGTCGACAAGCTGTTTCAGGGTGGCAAGGTCGACCTCTCCGTTTGTGAACGGCGTGACGAGTGCGACATAAGAGCCTTTGAACATTGACCTGTGACCTTGTGCGAATGGGCAGCCCGAAACCGGGCCGGCAGAACGTCGCGGACCCTAGACCGGTTTGCGCACAATGCCAAGATTGTGCGTTGCATCGCCGAGCATGCACGATACGATGTGAAGGCCCTTTTCCTGAGCCTTGGGACCTACCGATGCCGTTCCCCGCCGCGCGCCGCCTTGCCGTCGCAGCCTGCCTGTTTGCCTTGCCACTGCCCGTTGCCGGGCAGGTGTCCGGTGATGACGTCGCGGCTGTGGAATTCGCGATGAAGCGTGATTTCCTGAATGCCTATGCCAAGGCAGGGCCGCAGGATGACGCGATCCGCACGCTTGTGACGTGGCAGCGGCTGCGGTTCGGCGATGCGGTGTTTCAGGACTATATTGATTTTCACGCGGCCCATGGCGACTGGCCCGGGCAGGACGTACTGCGCGGCGCGGGTGAATTGCTGATCCCGGCCAACTTCAATCCGCAAAGCGTTATCGGCTGGTTCAGCGATTATGCGCCGATGACAGGCGAAGGCGCGGTGCGTCTGGCGCAGGCTTATCTGGCAAACGGTGATCCGGACGCGGCTCGCGCGGCCGTGCGGACGGCCTGGGTCGATTTGCAACTGACCCCATCCGGGCAGGCCGCTTTGCTGGACGCTTTCGGGGCTGATCTGACCGACCTTCACACCGCGCGGGCCGATGCCCTGCTGTGGCGGTGGCAGACCGCAGAGGCAGAGGAGATGATGACTTTGCTGGACGATGATCAGGCTGCGCTGGTGCGGGCGCGCATCGCGCTGATCCGCAAGGCCGGTAATCCCGATGCCGTGATCGAAGCCGTGCCTGCCACGCTGCGCAATGCACCCGGGCTGATGTATGACCGTTTCAACTGGCTGGCAGGCAAGGGGCGGCAAACCGACGCCATCGCGATCCTGGCGGCGCAGTCAACCTCTGCCGAGGCGCTGGGCCAGCCTTGGCGCTGGGCCAGCTGGCGGCGCATTCTGGCGCGTTGGCAGATGAGAGATGGCAACTATCAGACCGCCTATGATCTGGCGGCAAACCACTTTGTCACGCCCGCGCAAAGTGCGGCAAACTATGCCGATCTGGAATGGTTGGCCGGATATTTGCAGTTGCGCTTTCTGAATGATCCGGCGCGGGCCCTAGCGCATTTCGACAATGCGGCGGCAGAGGTGGACAGCCCGATTTCCCTTGGCCGCGCCGGATATTGGCAAGGACGCGCGCTGGATGCGCTGGATCGCACGGACGAGGCCCGTATCGCCTATGCCCGCGCGGCGCAGCATCAGACCAGTTTTTATGGGCTTTTGGCTGCAGAAAAGCTGGGCGTGCCGCTTGATCCGTTTCTGACGGGGCGGGGCGATGCGCGGGACTGGCAGAACGCGCCCGTCATGCAGAACGAACTGGTGCAGGCCGGTATGGCCCTGCTTCAGGCCAACGAGCGTGGCAAGGCCGTGCTGTTCTTTGCCGAACTTGGCAAAATACTGGATGCCGATGATCTGTCCCGCCTTGGCGCAGCGCTTGAAGCGCAGGATCAGACCTATTTCGAAGTGCTGCTTGGCAAGACCGCCGCCGCGCGCGGCATGGTGATCCCGTCGCTGTATTTCCCGCTGCATGGCCTGGCAGAGGCTGACCTGCCCGTATCCACCGCGCTGGCCCTGTCCATCGCCCGCCGAGAGAGCGAGTTTAACGAAGCCGCTGGCAGTCCGGTTGGGGCCTTGGGCCTGATGCAATTGATGCCGGGTACCGCCAGCGATGTCGCTCGCAGTCTGGATTTGCCTTACGACAAGAACCGCCTGACGACCGACTGGCGCTATAACGCCACACTTGGCAGCCGCTATCTTGCGGATTTGACCGACCGTTTTGGTGATAGCCCCGTGCAGATCGCGGCAGGCTACAACGCAGGGCCGGGCCGTCCGCGTGACTGGATGGAAGAACGGGGCGATCCGCGCAGCGGCGACGTCGATGTCATCGATTGGATCGAAATGATCCCCTTTCGCGAAACCCGCAACTATGTGCAGCGCGTCACGGAATCGATTCCGATCTACCAGGCGCGCCTGACAGGCCAAGCTGGGCCCATCGCCTTTACCGAACTGCTGCGCGGTGAGAAAAACATCGTGCGTCCCGTTGCGCGTGCTGATGGTGCTTTGGAACTGCCCGCGCCGGTGACCGGCGAAAACAGCGAACAGGACCCATCTGGAGCACTGCCGCGTCCGGTGGCGCGTCCGGCCGATGCGGCGGCGACCGGTGCGGCAGACCTTGTTCAGACCTCGCTGACAACAGCCACCGCCCCCTCAGAGGTGAACAGCCCGCGTGTCACCCTGCGCCCGATCGTCCGGCCCTGATCGGGTTACGACAGAACGATCCGGCAGGGGGCTGCGCCGCCGGCATTACTGGTGCGCTGTGTTTTCCCTGATGATTGATGCATCGCAAACAACGCTCCAATGCACGCCTTCGGGGTCATAGCGCAGCGTGACCTCCGCCTCTAGGGCGCTGCGGGTCATGGCCTGCAAAACGGTGCTGCCAAATCCGGTGCGTTGGGGCGGTACAACGACAGGGCCGCCGCTTTCGGTCCAGGACAGGGTGAATTTGCCATTCTGGATGGTCCAATTGATCGCCAGCGTGCCATCAGGAACCGACAACGCCCCGTATTTGGCCGCATTAGTCGCCAGTTCATGCAGGGCAAGGCCGATCGGCTGGATTGCGGCAAAGCGCAAAGGCAGGTCAGGGCCGCTGATCGTGATGGCAGCATTGGCATCGCCGGAAAAGGGGCGCAATTGCTCTCTGACCAGATCGCCCAGAACCAGACTTTCGTGACCGCGTAATACCAGCAGATCCTGATTGTGTGACAGTGCCCGCAGCCGCGCATCAAAGCGCGGCATGAATTCGGATACATCGCAACTCCGCGCTGTCATGCGGGCAATGCTTTGCACAACGGTCAGCAGGTTCTTTAACCGGTGATTGGTTTCCCGCATCAGATCCTGCACCTGACGTTCAGCCTTTTTATGCGGGGTCATATCCATGATCCCCACGATGCCGGACACCGGGGCGCTGTAGCCTGCAGCATCCTTCGGTCCAAAGGTCACACGCTTGCGCGCGCTGACCCAGCGTTCGCTGTCATCGGCAGTTTTGATCCGGTGAACCACGTCAACAAAGTTCGGCAGCTGCGGGCTTAGCATTTGTTCGACCAGACATTCGACATCTTGCACGTCATCGGGATGGATCTGCGCATGCAGCGTCTTGCGCGGTATAGGCATATTGGCCGGCAGTTCGAACAGGCCAGCGGCCCGGTCATCCAGCGTAATGGTATCCGCGATGTAATCAATCGTGCCAAGTCCAAGGCCCAGATCAGTCACCTGCATCGCCAGAGGAGGCAATGCATCGGCAGAGGCGACGGATACCGTAAGTGGGTCTATCTGTGACATTAGCGCCTTGTTTCGTATTGTTTCGCAAAAACTTAACAAAGATCGCATGTGTGATCAACGCAACAGCCGCAAGCCTGTCGCAGAAACGCGAGCCATTCGGCCTGTTATGCCTGTCCAAGACCGTCTTTTGCAACTTTGCGGCTGCGGATCAGCGTGAATACGCCTGCGCCGACGACGACCAATGCGCCGACAGCCACATGTGTTTGCAGTGTTTCGCCAAACACAAACAGTCCGATGGTGCTGGCAAACACCAGTTGCAGATAGGCAAAAGGCTGGACGGCACTGGCCTCCGCGACCTCGTAGCAGCGGATCAGCAGCCAGTGACCCGTCACACCAGTCACGCAAAGGGCCGCCATCCAACCCCAGTCGGGCGCGCTCATCGGTTGCCAATCCCAGATGCCGACGCAGGTCATGGCCGCAGCCCCGCTAACGCCGGTCCAGAAAAAGCTGGTCGCCGTGGTATCCTGCCTAGCGACATAGCGCGTCAGCAAACCATAAAGCGCGAACATCACCGCCGCAGCCAGCGGCAGGATCGCCGCAGGGGCAAATACAGTGATCCCCGGCTCCAGAATGATCAGAACCCCGATAAATCCTATGCCAATCGCTGCCCAGCGCCGCCAGCCGACACCTTCGCCCAGCACGGGGCCTGACAGGGCAGCGATCAGCAGCGGATAGCAGGCAAAAATCGCATGGCTTTCCACCAGCCCCAGCGCCACAAATCCCGCGACCATGACGCAAATCTCTCCGGCCAGCAGCAGGCCGCGAAAGATCTGCACGGCCGGTTGGCGGGTCGCCGCGGCGCGGCGGATCGAACCGGCCTTTAGCCGCGCAATCGCGATGACAAAGGCGGCAAAGAACCAATACCTTATCATGACGATCATCAGCACGTTGTATTCAGCCGCCAAATGCCGAGAGATCCCGTCCTGCACGGCAAAGACAAAGGTCGTGGCGACCATCAGGCCAATGCCCAGTTTGGTGTTGGCGGTCTGCATGGCTTAACTCTTTCGCGCGATGGTCATGTGGCGTTTGGTGGCGAAACCCGCCACGCGGGTCACGTCGAAGCCTGCCGCAGTCAGCGAAGCCCGCACATGCCCCGCCGCCGAATAGGTCGCAGCACTGCCGCCGGGTCTGGTATGGGCCGCCACTGCGGCGATAATCTGCGGCGTCCATAGCCCGGGGTTCTTAGCTGGCGAAAAGCCATCCAGATACCACGCATCGGCGCGCCCCTCCCAGGCGGGCAGGGTCACGTTCGCATCGCCAATTACCACGCGCAGATCGAAATCCGGCCCGGTAATATCGCCCACCCGGCGCAATACCTCTACCGGCAGGTCTTTTACAAAGGGCGCAAGGGCCCGCTGCAATGCCGCCGGATCCAGGGGGTAGGCTTCGAAACTTGTGAATTGGAAACGGCCCTGCGTGCCGCTGTCTCGAAACGCCTGCAGCGTTGTCAAAAAATTTAGCCCTGTGCCGAACCCTAGCTCTGCAATATGAAATCCGTTTGCAAACCGCGCCGGCAGATCGTTCCCGCCTAAGAAGACGTGACGCGTTTCCGCCAGCCCGCCTTGTAGCGAATAAAATGGGTCGTCGAACTGCAATGACACCGGAACGGTGCCATGCGCCGTGTTGCGCCAGTCAAGGGGGTGGGGGTCAGTGCTCTGGCCGGTCATGATACTTTGCCGTATGGGATACCCGACTTGTGAAGTGCGGGGCGGGCAATGGCAACGGCGGATGTGACGGTAATGGGGGCCGGTGTGATAGGCCTGTCAATCGCCTGGGCCTGTGTGCGGCGCGGGGCCAGGGTGCAGGTCATCGACCCTGGCGGCGTGGCGGCCGGTGCCTCCGGCGGGATCGTCGGTGCGCTCGCGCCACATGTGCCGGAGCAGTGGAACGACAAGAAAGCCTTTCAACTGTCCAGTCTGCTGATGGCGCAAGCGTTCTGGGCAAAGGTGGCCGTGGCGTCAGGCCGCACCACCGGCTACGCGCGCACAGGCCGCCTGCAGCCGCTGGCGGACGAAGCAGCAATCGCGCTGGCGCAAAGCCGCGCAATTGGCGCGGCGCAGCTGTGGCAGGGGCAGGCAGACTGGCGCGTTGTGCCTGCTACCCATGCTGCTTGGGAACCGCCAAGCCCGACCGGCCTTTTGATCCATGACACGCTGACCGCCCTGATCCACCCGCGTCAGGCGACCCTCGCCCTTGCCGCTGCGATCACGGCACAAGGCGGGGCCATCCTGCGGTGCGGCGATCCGCAGGGCAAGGTTGTCTGGGCCACCGGTGCCGCCGGATTGGAACAGATGACAGCCTGCCATACCCGTCTTGTCGGGGCAGGGGTCAAGGGGCAGGCCGCGCTGCTGCGCCATGATGCAAGCGAATTGCCGCAACTTTTCGTCGATACGCTGCATATCGTACCGCATCTGGATGGCACCGTAGCCATCGGATCCACGACAGAGCGGGATTTCGTTGACGGCACCGCCACCGATGACAAACTTGACGCGCTGATCGCCAAGGCCCGCGCGGCCCTGCCGGCTCTACAAAATGCGCCGGTGGTCGCCCGCTGGGCCGGCGTGCGCCCGCGCAGCCGCAGCCGCGCCCCGATGCTGGGGCGGCACCCCTTCATCGCCGGCGCTTTCATCGCGAATGGGGGGTTCAAGATCGGGTTTGGCATGGCCCCCAAAATGGCGCAGGTCATGGCAGACCTGCTGATCGACGACCGGGATACAATCCCTGCCGATTTCGACCCCGCCGCGTCCCTTTAGCTTCTTCTGGTCAAAAATATCCCGGGGGGCTGGCCCCCCTTCAACGCCGGGAATATCACCGCGCTTCGGCGATCATACATTGGCGCCCGTCTGCGGTTCGTACCCATGCAATGCCATCGCGCCAGCACAATGCGGCGGTCTCGTGGTGCATCAGGGGCGCTGTCGCGCGATAGGCAAATTCACGCAATTCGCCTAACTGCCGCTGCGCCAAACCCATCAGCAGATGCGCCAGCAGGGGGGCATGAACGACCAAACCGTCATAGCCTTCGACCTCGCGGGCATAGGCCTCATCGTAGTGGATACGGTGACCGTTCAAAGTCAGCGCCGAATACCGAAACAGCAGCGTTGTATCCGGCGTAAAGGGTTCAGCAATCACCTCGTCCGTGCGGGCCGCAGGTGCCGGCGATTGGTCCATGCCATCCGGGCGAAAGACCAGATCCTGCCATTCCGTCAGCGCCAGTGCCTGCCGCTGGCGGATATCGTGCCGCACCCGCACAAAAGCCAGCGGGCCGCTACGGCCGTCCTTGCGGGTAATGCCCTCGATGCGGCTGATCCGCTCTGCCCGAACGCCTGCCAGCAGCGGCTGATGAAACATCAGCCGCCCCGCTGCCCACATCCGGCGCGGCAATCCCAAATCGGGGATAAAGCCGCTGCCCGTTGCCGGATGACCATCGCGTCCAAGGCGTGATGGCGGTGCTGCGTCCCAGAAATAAATATGATGTGCAAAGGGTGGCAGCGGATCACCGGACACAATGGCAGGCTCTGCACCCAAAGCCGCCTGTAGGGCTTGCGCCCGGGCGGGGTCCATCAGGTCTGTGCGGGTCTGGGTGCGGTCATCGGCAGTATTCATTGCGCCAATGTGACGGCAAAATCAAAAGGGCGCAAATGCCGATCCGTCTTGCGGGACCGATCTGGCCACGACATGCTGCGACCAAACGGGGCAAAGGGCAGATGACATGCGTCATGGCGGCAAGATTTTAAGCGATCAATTGGTGAAACTGGGCGTTGAACGCGTGTTTTCTGTGCCGGGCGAAAGCTTTCTTGCCGCGCTGGACGGGCTTTATGACAGCGGTATCCAGAACGTCGTGTGCCGCCATGAAGGCGGGGCTGCCATGATGGCAGAAGCGCAGGGCAAGCTGACCGGACGGCTCGGCGTCTGTTTTGTCACGCGCGGGCCAGGAGCCTGCAACGCCAGTGCGGGCGTGCACGTGGCCCGGCAGGACAGCACGCCGATGGTGTTGTTCGTTGGCCAAATCGACAACAGCCAGACAGATCGAGAGACCTTTCAGGAGGTCGATTATAAAGCCATGTTCGGCACGCTGGCCAAAGGCGTTTTCCAGTGCAATAATACGGCCCGCCTGCCGGAATACATTGCCCGTGCGTTTCGTCTGGCTGCGTCAGGACGGCCCGGACCGGTGGTGCTGGCACTGCCGGAAAATATGCTGGGCGCTTCGGCAGATGTGCCCAATTTTTCAGGCGGTTTGACAATAGATGTGACGCCAGACGCGGGTGTTTGGGATGACCTGCTGACGCGGCTGCGACGCGCCAAACGGCCCCTTATGGTCGTGGGCGGGCCGCATTGGTCGCAAGAGGCCGCAGAGGCGCTGGCCGCCTTTGCAACTGCGGCGCAAATCCCGGTTGCGACGTCGTTCCGGCGGCAGGATTACATGGATAACCGGCACACTTGCTTTGCCGGGGATTTGAATGTCGGCGTGAACCCGGCGCTTGCGGCGCGGGTGCGGGATGCGGATGCGTTGCTGCTGCTGGGCACGCGGTTCAGCGATATTGAAACGCAAGGCTATACGCTGGTGAACCCTGCAGGCCATGGTAAGACGATCACACATATCCACGCTGACCCGGACGAGATCGGGCGCGTTTACGGCGTGGATATGGGCGTCGTGTGCCGCGGCGATTTCGCCGTGGCAGGGCTGGCAGAAGCAATGCAGCGGCAAGCCGATTGGTCGGGGTGGCCCGGGGAAGTGCGCGCCGCCAGGGCTGCCTATGAAATATGGCAGGATCCTGTGGAAAGCCCCGGCGACGTGAAGCAGGAACAGGTGATCCGCTGGTTGTCGGATACGCTGCCGCAGGACGCCATCGTGACGAACGGAGCCGGAAATTACGCGGCGTGGCTGCACCGTTATTTTACCTATAAACACTACGGCACACAGTTGGCACCGACCTCTGGCTCGATGGGCTATGGATTTCCCGCCGCCATTGCCGCAGCGCTGGCGCATCCTGCGAAAACGGTTGTCTGTCTGGCGGGTGATGGTTGCTTTCAGATGACGTGCAACGAGCTTTCAACAGCTGTGCAGCACGGTGCGGCCCCGATTGTCATCGTCATGAACAACGGCCGCTATGGCAACATCCGGATGCATCAGGAGCGTGCTTATCCGGGTCGCGTCTCGGGGACGACACTTGCCAATCCCGATTTCGCCGCACTTGCACGAGCTTATGGCGGGTTTGGCATTAAGGTAACCGATCAGGCGCAGTTTGCAGATGCATTTGCGCAGGCCCGGGCGGCGGGGACCGTTGCGGTGATCGAATGTGTGCTTGACCCGCGTGTGTTGTCGCCGGGCGCGTCGTTGAGCTAGCCAATTTTTCGGCGAAAAATTGGAAAAAAGGCCGGGGCGCTGCCCCGGACCCCGGGATATTTAAGACCAGAAGAAGGTCAGACCCTGCGCCATTGTGTCGGGGTGTTCGCTTGCCAGTCCGTGCGGTGCAGCAGCGGTGTGTCGTCGGTGCTGGCGGCAATGCCAAGACACAGGTAGGCCGTAAAGGACCAATTCGCCGGAGCATTAAGGGTGGTGTGGAGTGCGGCCGGGTCGAGGATTGACACCCATCCAACGCCGATATTGTCGGCGCGGGCGGCAAGCCAGAGGCTGTGAATGGCGCAAATGGTCGAGAACGCCAGCATGTCCGGCATGCTTTGCCGGCCAAGGCCGTGGCCTTCGTCCGGATCGCGTTCGGTAAAGATTGCCAGATGGACAGGCGCGTCGCGCAGGCCTGCGAGTTTGAGGGCGTTGTAGGCATCCCTTTGCGCGCCGGCATAGCGCGCGGCTGCCTTTGCGTTGGCGGCTTCGAAATTGGCGATGACGGCGGACCGCAGGGCGGGTGTGTCGACCTGCAGCACCCGCCATGGCCGCGCGTTGCCGACCGAGGGCGCAAGGTCCATCGCGGCGCGCAGTTTGCCGATGCGGTCCGGTGCGACCGGGGCGGGGCGGAAATGGCGCACGTCACGGCGCCACGTCAGGATGTCCTGCAAGGCCTGTGCGTGGTCGGGGGTCATCTGCATGGGGTTACGTGAGCCAAAGGGGCATGATTATGCGCCGTGATATGGCGCGATATTGATCACGGCGCCATCCGCGTTGCGATAGGTCTTAATACCGTCAAGGATTGACAGCGTATCGCCTGTAAGCGGGTAGGTGACGTCATCACGGCCCGACCGCGTGCCAATGACCATGTAGCTGGCCGGGGCGTCACCGTCGTTTCGCAGGCAGTGGCCGACAGGAACCCCGGCCTTGAAACAGGCTGTATCGCCCGGATGCATTGGCATTTGCGTGTCGCCTTCGACCAAGGTCACCGTGCCGGTCAGCATATGCACCATTTCATCCTCTTTTGCATGCCAATGCAGCGTGGAGGATGCAGAGCCGGGCGGAAGCGTTTCGATGAATGCGCCGAATTGAGTCAGCCCGCCGCTGTCGGACAGCAGCACGGCGGTGTAGGGCCCGCAGACACCAATGCCGCTTTCTGTGCGTGCGGGTTCTTGGGGATGAGTGGCATGTCAGTATTCCACGCCGATCTGTGCCTTGATACCGGCGCGGAAGGGATGTTTGACCAGTTCCATTTCTGTCACAAGATCAGCCAGTTCAATCAGGTCGTCGTGGGCGTTGCGGCCTGTCAGGACGACATGGGTCATGGGCGGCTTTTCATCGCGCAGGAATGTGACGACGTCGTTGATATCAACATAATCGTAGCGGATCGCAATGTTGATTTCATCCAGCAGGACCATGGTGTTGGCTGGATCGCGTATCAGCTCTTTGGCCTTGGCCCAAGCGGCCTGCGCCATTTCGGTATCGCGGGATTTGTCCTGGGTTTCCCAGGTAAAACCTTCGCCCATGGTGTGGAACGCGCAGATGTCGGTGAACTTTGCCAAGATCAGGTCGCGCTCGCCCGTGCTCATGCCGCCTTTGATGAACTGCACGACGGCGCATTGCATATCGTGAGCGATACAGCGGAAAATCATCCCGAAGGCGGCGCTGGATTTGCCTTTGCCCTTGCCGGTGTGGACGATGACCAGACCCTTCTGGTCGGTCTTGGTCGCCATGATCTTGTCGCGGGCGGCCTTTTTCTTTGCCATTTTCATCGCGTGGCGGTCTGGATCGTCGGTCATGGCGGCACTCCGTTTTTGCAGGTGTATGTGTAGGCGGCGCAGGATGGCGGTGCAAGCAAAGCAGCCGATGGCAAGGCTGGCGGCAATAAGGGGGCCGCTGGGTCTGTTATTCCCCATGCCAAGCGGGTGACGCCAGACTATGACCCGCGGCAGACCATTTTAGGGAAATGTCATGCACTATTTTGCCGGTTTTTTGCTGCTGTCCTATTTGCTGATCGGTGCGTTGTCGGTCGCAGGCTAATCCAGCAGGCCTGCGATACGGGCGCGGGCCGAGTTTGACTTGGGCGTCCACAGATTGCGGTCTATGGCTTCTTGCAGGCGCTGGGCGATTTCGCGCAGGGCGGGCGGGTTTACCTCTGCGATAAACTCGCGGGTATCGTCGTCGGCAAGGAAGGCGTCTTCGACCAGATCGAAGTGGTGGTTCCGCACGGCGCCTGTCGTTGCCGCGAAAGCAAAAAGGTAGTCGACCGTTGCCGCAATTTCGAACGCGCCTTTGTAGCCGTGGCGTTTTACGCCTGCGATCCATTTTGGGTTCGTGGCGCGGGACCGGACCACGCGGCCGATTTCATCTTCTAGCCGCCGGATGACCGGGCGTTCCGGACGTGAATGGTCATTGTGATAGATCGGGCGATCCGTGCCTTGCAGGGTGGCCACAGCGGCAGCTGCACCGCCTTCGAACTGATAGTAGTCGTCGCTGTCCAGAATATCGTGTTCACGGTTGTCTTGGTTTTGCACGATGGCGTCGGTTTGCGACAGCCGCGCTTCGAAGGCTTTGCGGGCCGCTGTTCCTGCCCCGTCTGCGCCGTAGGCGTAGCTGCCCCATGTCAGGTAAGCCTGCGCCAGATCGGCGCGGTCCGACCAAAGCCGTTCGTCGATCATCGCCTGCAGACCCGCGCCATAAGCACCGGGTTTGGAGCCGAAGACGCGGGCTGTATCTTCGCCGCGTTTGGCGCGGGCGGCGGCGGGGTTGATGTCCTCTGGCTCGTCCAGTGCTTGGACCGCGCGGGCGGCACTGTCGACGAGGGCGATCAGCTGGGGGAAAGCGTCGCGGAAGAAGCCAGAGATGCGCAGGGTGACGTCGACGCGCGGACGGCCAAGTGTGGTGGCGGGGATAACGGTAAAGCCGGTGACGCGGCGATTGGCGGCGTCCCAAGTCGGCTTGACGCCCATCAGCGCCAACGCCTGTGCGATGTCATCGCCGCCTGTGCGCATGTTGGCGGTGCCCCATGCGGTGATCAGCAAAGATTTGGGCCAGTCGCCTTCGGATTGCAGGTGGGTGTCCAGCAGCAGGTTCGCTGATTTCCACCCCAGCGCCCACGCGGTCGGGGTCGGCACGGCGCGGCTGTCGACAGAGTAAAAGTTGCGTCCCGTGGGCAAGGTATCCAGGCGGCCGCGGGTCGGCGCGCCGGATGGTCCGGGTGGGATGGCGCGGCCATCGAGCGCGCGGAGCAAGCCTGCGCCTTCGCTGGGGCCGCAGGCGGCGACGGCGGGGCGGATGCGGGTTTCGATTTCATCAAGCACAGCAGATGACGCGATGGGGCTGACGCCCAAAGCGCCCCGCCCGCCGTCCCCGATGATTTGCTGGCTCAGCAGCTCAAGCCGTTCCACCGTGTCCCCGTTGCTGCGCCAGCCTTTGAGGTCACCCAAGGCGGCGGGCTTTTCGGGGGCGGGGGCCGACAGGTCGCAGTCCAGCGGATCGATGCTAAGCGCGAAGTCGCGGGCCAGCGCACGCAGGAGCGAGGCATTCGCGCCCTTACCGTCGCCGCGCGGGACGCGGGCGAGGGCAATGGTCAGGTCGATCTCCTGCTGGCCTGTCGGGGATTGGCCAAAGATGTGTAACCCGTCGCGGATTTGCGACTCTTTCAGCTCGCATAGGTAGGCGTCGAGCTTGGCCAGATCGCTGTCGGCATCACCGGACAGGCCGGCGTCTTGGGCAAGGCCTGTGGCATCCGACAGCGACAGGATTTGTTCGCGCAGATAGGTCAGACGGCGCGGGTCGAGGCCAGCGGCCTCGTAATACTCGTCCACCAGCGCCTCTAGGTCGCGCATCGGGCCATAGCTTTCAGCACGGGTCAAGGGCGGGGTCAGGTGGTCAACGATGACGGCGCTGGTGCGGCGTTTCGCCTGGGTCCCTTCACCGGGGTCGTTGACGATGAAAGGGTAAATGTGCGGCACGGGACCTAGGGTGACCTCTGGCCAGCAGTCTTGGGACAGGGCCAGCGCCTTGCCCGGAAGCCATTCAAGGTTGCCGTGTTTGCCCATGTGCACAATGGCGTGGGCACCCCAATGGTGACGCAGCCAGAAGTAGAAGGCCAGATAGTTGTGCGGCGGCACAAGATCGGGGTCGTGATAGGTTTCGGTCGGGTCAATGTTATAGCCCCGCGCGGGCTGCAGGGCGACGACGGCATTGCCGAACCGGTGGATCGACAGCTTAAAACCTGCGCCTGCTGCCGGCTCGGATGCCTCCGGCGGGGATATTTTAGAAACAGAGAGGAAAGGGTCATCCTCTGGCGCGCCCCATCGGGTGGTAATTTGGTTTTTGACGTCCCAAGGGAGGGTTTCAAAGTGTTGTTTGTAGACGTCGAGGGGGAGGCATTCGCCGCCGTCCGTATCCGCGCGGTCGGTCAACCAGTTGGTGGGACCGGCCATTATCGCGTTCATCAGGGTTTGCGCGTCAGCCGGGGGCGTGGTCGTGTAACCTGCGCCGGCCAGCAGGTTCAGCGTGTGGACTGTTGCTGCCGGCGTATCAAGGCCGACGCCATTGGCGAGGCGGCCATCTTTGTTCGGGTAGTTGGCGAGGATCAGCGCGACCTTGCGGTCTGCAGGGGCGGTGCTGCGCAGGCGGGTCCAGTTCGCGATTAGCTGCGTGACAAAGTCGATCCGGTCGCCCATCGCCTGATAGGTCGTGATCGCGCATTCCGTCGCCTCGTCGAAATAGGCGGCCCCTTTGAAGCTGATAGCACGGGTCATGATGCGGCCGTCGACCTCTGGCAGGGCGACGTTCATGGCGATGTCGCGGGCGGTCAAGCCTTGGGTAGAGGCGCGCCAGGCGTCTTCTGACCCGCCGGACAGGACGATCTGGAAGACGGGGGCGTCATTGGCAATCAGTGGGTTGGCCGGGCTGTCGTCGCCGTCATGCGGGCTGCCGACGGCAAAGGCGGTGGCGTTCAGGATCGCGGCAGGCGGGGCCTGCGTGAAAAGCCGGTGGAGTGTGTCGGCAGAGAGTGAATCCTTGAGCGAGGCCACAAAGATGGGCAGCGGGTTCAGGCCCGTGCGGGTCAGGGACCGCACAAGGCGGTTGATCGGCGCAAGGCCGCCGCCCTGCACGAGGGCGCGGTAAAACACGATCGGCACGACAGGTGCATCCGGCTGCCACGTAGCCTGCGCAGTGGCCAGATCGGCAATGCCCGCACCCGGCCAGTAGACGCCGGCGCGCAGCAAGGGGCTGGGACCGGCGGGGCGGTCGGTGCCGTCCACGATCGCCTTGGCGCAGGCAAGAAAGTTGACCGTGTTCTGCGGTCCGCCTTCAACAAGGTAAGACCAAAGCGCGTCATAATCTGCGTCTGTCACGGTGGACAGCCCGCGCAGATCCAGATCTTCCTTGTCGTCACCCGGCAGCAAGGCGAGCTTTACGCCCGCTTCGCGCAGGCGGGCAGCGTATTGGGTGACGCCGTAGGTCCAGTAGCCCATGCCGCCCAGCACGCGGGCAATCACAAGGCGGGACCGCGTTGCGCAGGCATCAAGGTGCATATCCACTGACACCGGATGGGTCAGGTTCATCAAGTTTAGCATCCGTAAGGAAGGGGCCGCATCCATTGCGGCCCGCGCCTCTGACAGGGCGGCAAGTTCGGTATCGGCGGCGCTGATAAAGACCACGTCGGCAGGGGTCTGGCCGGGATCGACAGGCTCTGTGCCGTCGGGGATCGCATTGGCGCTGGCGGCAAGCAGGTGCATCACGCTTGACCTTTCATTGCAAAAGGCCACATGGGATTATCAAACCACGCAAAGGGGCCAGTCCCATGGACTACGGAAAATCGGGAACACCGAAAATGGCGAAAAAAGGGCCGAAGCATCAGGAGCATAACCAGTATGGTTCTGACAAGACGCCGTTCGGCACGCGCCCGTCAAAGGCAGAGTTGCTGGCGCGGATGAAGAAAAGCGCAGGCAAGACCGATCTGGACAAGCCCAGCGATCCTGCCGACGATTTTGCCACGGATGAAGCAAAAGGGAAGGCCATCCGCGGCAAGGAAAACCTGCCGGATTGATGGCTCACAACCGCTTTCCCATAAAAACGGAATGGGGCCCCTCGGCGTAATCGCCAAAGGGGCCGCAGACGGCGAAACCGTGCCGCTGATACAGGCGGTGGGCGTCGTGCAAATCATCGCCGGTTTCCAGCTGCATCAGGGTCAGGCCCTGGGTGCGGGCTTCTTCTTCTAGCGTTTGCATCAGGGCGGCACCGGTGCCGCTGCCGCGGGCATCGGGGTGGACGAACATCGATTTGATTTCGCCATAGGTACCCTTGTTGGACAAGGCCGCGCAGCCGACGGGTTCGTCATTGCGCAATGCAATGAAAAAGCTGACGTGCGGCTCTGCCAATTGGTCGGGGTTAAGCGCGAAGCTGTGTTCCGGCGCATAACGCGACATCAGGAAGGCGTGGCTGGCGTTAAGTAGCGCCAGCCCCTCGGCCGACCGGGGGTCAGCCAGATCGACCGTGATCGTCATGCCTGCAACGCGGCGCGGATCGCGTCCTGATCAAGGCCGGCTTCGCCAATGACGACAAGTCGCGTGCCGCGGGGCGCATCGCCAAGCGCTTGGTCAAAGTAGTGATCGACGCGGGGGCCAACGGCCTGCACGGTCAGGCGCATTGGCTTACCGGTGACAGAGCCGAAGCCCTTGAGGCGCAGGATGTCATGGGCGCGGATCACGTCAGAAATCTGCGCGGCGAATGCGGCAGGATCGGTGATTTCGCCGCGTTCCACGATAAAGGATTCGAATTCATCGTGTCCGTGATCGTGGTGGTCATGATCATCATCGTCGTCGTGGTGGTCATCATGATCGTCGTGGTGATGATGGTGATGCACTTCGTGACGGGCGTCCAGATCATCCTCTGCACCGATACCCTGGCCCAACAGCACGTCGACAGGCAATTCGCCCATCGCAGTGCGCACCACCTGCACGCCAGGACGGGATTCAGCCTTAAGCCGGTCGCTCAGGTCGGAGGCGGCCTTTGGGTCCATCAGGTCGGTCTTGTTGATGACGATCATGTCGGCGCAGGCGATCTGGTCTTCGAACAGTTCCGACAGCGGCGTTTCATGGTCAAGGCCGTCATCGGCGGCGCGCTGGGCGTCCACGGCGGCGACGTTATGGGCAAAGCGGCCTTCGGTCACGGCAACGCCGTCAACCACGGTGACCACTGCATCGACGGTCACGCGGGTTGACAGGCCGGGCCAGTTGAAAGCCCGCACCAGCGGCTGGGGCAGGGCAAGGCCAGATGTTTCGATGACGATGTGATCGGGCTTGGGATCACGGGCCAGCAGGGCTTCCATCGTGGGGATGAAATCGTCGGCGACGGTGCAGCAAATGCAGCCGTTCGACAGTTCGACAATATCATCCTTGGCGCAGACATCGCTGTCACAGCCTTTCAGGATGTCGCCATCAACACCAAGATCGCCAAATTCATTGATGATCAGGGCGATGCGCTTGCCTTGGGCGTTTTGCAGCAGATTGCGGATCAAGGTTGTTTTGCCGGCGCCCAGAAAGCCTGTGACGACGGTTGCGGGAATTTTCGCAGCCATTGGGAAACTCGATATATCAAAGGGATGCGGGCCAAAGTCCTGCGACTTTGGCCCGGCGTGTCAAATCAGCCGATGCGGGCTTAGCCGTAGACGCGGGTATCCAGAAGGCCGGAACCCTGTGCTTTCATGCGCTTGGCGATTGCCAGCACAGCCAGGTCAACCAGCGGTTCGATCAGCACGACGGTCATGTACGCAGCCCCAAAGGACGCCAGCGATGTCAGTGTGGACACGCCCGCACCTTCGCCCCAGACAACCCAGAACGCGACCCAAGCCACAACGCCGGCCTGGTAGGTGGTCGAAAGCTTCAGCGCCTGTGTGTAGGTCAGATCGACATAGGCCGTGCCGCGGGCGACGACAGATTTCGTGACCATGTGCAGCGCCAGCAGGGGCACCAGCAGGGTGGTGACGTTCATGCCGTATTGCGGCAGATCGGTCGGCGACATCAGAAGGCCTTGCAACAGCAGGCCAAGGGCAAGGCCAACAGCAGCAGGTGCGGTGCCCAGCATCAGCAGCAGTGTCGAGCCAAGGATCAGGTGCACTTCGGACGGGCCGACGGCCAGATGCGGCAGCAGTTCAAAAAAGACGAAGGTCGCGGCGGTCGCCATGGCGCTGCGGGCGATCAGGGACGCGGCCCCGCGCTGCACCAGATTTTCCCAGACCATTTTTGCGGACACAGTGGCCGCACCAGCGGCAGTCACGCTGCCAAGAGCCAGTTTCGCGCCAGTGACGACGCCGGGTTCGATATGCATTTTACGCTCCTATAGCCCGTCACACCCGACGGGATGGGGTTTCATCATGCAAGGCCGGTCTCCTGGCTTGCGGGTCAAACACGTGGCGTCGCCTTCCCGGGGGCCAATCGCTTGGCAGCCCAGTGGCTCAATGACGTCACGCTCGCCGCTTACAGTCGCGGGGGCGGCTGTGGCACGCGGCCTCCCGATTGCAGGATCGGCCCCTTCCACATTCCCAGTTTCATCCCCAACGCTTTGCGTTTGTCGCGGGGAACCTTGCAGGGTTCTTTGTGCGCCCGGCGCGGCGGCCGCGTCAACCCCGCAATTCACCAAGGTCCTGTGCAGGTAGCGGGCGCAAATAGCAGGTTTTGCGTCGCATTTCGCCGTCGCGGAAATAATCGCGCACCGTACCGCGCTGGTCTTCGGGCAGGGCGTCCCAGTCGACCCATGTGCAGCTATAGCCCAGCACATCGGCCATGCGTTCCATCGCGCCAACGGACGGCATGCCCTTGATCGTGACCTTTTGCCCCGGGATCTGCGCAATGGCGTTCAGCGGGTTGTCGGTGCGTTCCTTGACCATCTGGATGATCGGATTGCGATCGACCATGAACTCCGAATCGATGACGATTAGTTCCGGCTCTAACTGGGTAACCCGCGCCAACAAACCGTAGTGATCCATGATGTGGTAATAGATGCCGAACAGCATGACCGCATCAAACGTTTCGTCCCGGATCAACCGCTTGTCCAGATCGCGATAAATATCGTCGCAGACCAGCTTCACCCGCCCGTGCTGCGGTCCGGCAGGATATTGAGCAAAACGGTCGATCAGATCGGTCCGCGCCTCGACCCCAATGACATGTTCTGCGTGTTCGGCCAAGGCATAGCTCCACCGCCCGTCATGGGCGGCCAGATCCAGCACCTGCGCGCCGACCAGATCCTCCTCGAACGGTGCAACGATCCGGGCGTGACGGCGGTTCATCCGCGTCACCATGTCAGGAGAGTAATCCTCCAGCTCGTGCAGAAAGTCGAAAAATGCCAAAACGTGGGGACCCTTGTCGCTGTATTTCGCGCCGATTTAGACAGGTGCGGGATGGCGATAATATGGCAATGAGCGGCGATACTTGCGGTACCGCACAATAAACATCTTGTGGATAACTTTGGCCGTCGGGGCCCGATCGGGGGCGGCTTGGTTGACTTGGCGCAGTTTCGACGATCAATCTCGCCCCTCAAGGAATCAAACAAGGGGCCCTGGCCCATGCGTTTCACCCGCCTGCGCCTGAACGGCTTCAAAAGCTTCGTCGATCCCACCGATCTGGTGATCGCCGATGGCCTGACCGGCGTTGTCGGCCCCAATGGCTGCGGCAAGTCCAACCTGCTGGAAGCACTGCGCTGGGTGATGGGCGAAAACCGCCCCACGGCCATGCGCGGCGGCGGGATGGAAGACGTGATTTTTGCCGGGACGGCAACGCGCCCCGCCCGCAACTTTGCCGAAGTCGCGCTAATTATCGACAACGGCGAAAGGCTTGCCCCCGCCGCGTTCAACGACAGCGACACGCTGGACATCACCCGCCGCATCACCCGCGATGCTGGCTCTGCCTACAAGGTCGGCACCAAGGATGTCCGCGCCCGCGATGTGCAGATGCTGTTCGCTGATGCTTCTACCGGGGCACATTCCCCCGCCTTGGTGCGGCAGGGGCAGATTTCAGAGCTGATCAACGCCAAACCCACCGCCCGCCGCCGCATATTGGAAGAGGCGGCAGGCATCTCTGGCCTCTATCAGCGCCGTCACGAGGCTGAGCTGAAGCTGAAAGGCGCAGAGGCAAACCTTTTGCGTGTGGATGACGTCGTTGGCCAGCTGGCCGCGCAACTTGGCACACTGGCACGGCAGGCGCGGCAGGCTGCCCGCTACCGCGAAATCGGCACCGCCCTGCGCCGGGCCGAAGACATGCTGCTGTATCGCCGCTGGCATGACGCCAATGCCGCGCTGGAAGCCGCCTTGACCGAGGTGCGCAGCTCTGCCCTAGCTGCAGCGCAGGCGGAACGCGCCGCAGAAGAGGCAACCGCAAGGCGCACAAACGCTGAAGAAGCGCTGCCGCCCCTGCGCGAAGAGGACGCTATCGCCAGCGCGGTGCTGCAGCGTTTGACTGTCCAGCGCGACCAACTGGCCGATCAGGATGCGCAGGCCGCAGCTACAATCGCCACGCTCAAGCGGCGGATTGAACAGCTGGCACATGACATCGCAAGGGAAAACAGCCTGAACGCCGATGCCGAAGACACCATCGCGCGCCTGACTTGGGAAGCAGCCGAAATCGCCAAGGCGGGCGCAGGCCACGATGATGCCCTGTCCGCCGCGCAAGATGCCGCATCAGAGGCGGCAGAGGTGCTGGCAACACGCGAACAGGACCTGGGGCAGCTGACCGAAGACGTCGCCCGCCTGTCCGCGCGGCACCAATCGGCGCAGCGCCTGCTAGACGACTACCGCAAGACGGCTGATCGCGCAGAAGCCGAAGCCGCCCGTGCCCGCAGCGCCATGGCAGGGGCAGAGGCCGCACGCAGCAGCGCAGACGCAGCCTTTGAAGCAGCCACGCTGGCCGAGGAGATCGCGACAGCGACGGCGGCCAATGCAGAAGAAACGCTAGCCGAAACCGAAGCGGCCCGCGCGGCGACGCAAGGCCTAGAAAGCGACGCCCGCGCGCAGCGGTCATCCGCCGAGGGCGAGGCGAAGGCGCTGCAGGCCGAAGTCGGCGCACTGGCGCGGCTGGTCGAACGCGATGCCGCGGCAGGGGGGCAAGTGCTGGACCTGCTGACCGTTGCCCGCGGGTTCGAGGCGGCCTTGGGTGCGGCGCTTGCGGATGATCTGAAGGCACCTGCCGTGCTGGCGACCGACCCGTCCGGCTGGGTCGAACTGCCCGGTTACGCGCGGGCGCAGCCATTGCCTGCCGGGGCGCGGCCTCTGTCCGAAGTCGTCGATGTACCAGACGTTTTGGCCCGCCGGATCGGCCAGATCGGCGTTATCGATCCCGCCGATGGTCCCCGTTTGCAGACCGATTTGCTGCCGGGCCAACGCCTTGTGTCGCAAGCGGGGGATTTGTGGCGCTGGGACGGCTACCGCGCTGGCGCCGCCGATGCCCCCTCTGCCGCCGCGCTGCGTCTGCAGCAGCTGAACCGGCTTGCCGATCTGCGCAGCGAGCTGGACATCGCACAGGCCGCCGCCGACGAGGCAGCTCTGACGCATGAAACCCTGACCGCCCGCCTGTCCGCCCTGACGCAGGCCGACCAGACCGCACGCCAGGCCCGCCGCGACGCCGACATGCGCGTTGCCGAAGCGCAGCGTGCCGCCAGCCGCGCCGAAGCGGACCGCAATCTGGCTGCTGGCAAACTGGAATCCCTCTCTCTGGCCGTGGCCCGCCACGCAGAAGAGGCCGCCACCGCCCGCGCTCAGGTGCTGGACGCAGAGGCCGCGCAAGCGGACCTTGACGATCTGGACGATGCCCGCGCCGGCGTCGACGACATTCGCATGACAGTCGAAGCCGCACGAATGACCATGATTGCCCGCCGCGCAAGTGCGGACGATCTGCGCCGGACCGGTGACGCCCGCCTGAAACGTAGTCAGGAAATCACCAAGGAGTTGTCGGGCTGGCGCCAGCGCCTTGATAACGCAACCCAGCGCAGCAACGAACTGGCGGCCCGCAAAGATGCGTCAGAGGACGAGCTGCACGACGCAGCCAGCGTCCCCGCCCAGATTGCGGAAACCCGCGATCAACTGACCGCCAGCATCGCAGAAGCAGACACCCGCCGCGCCGCCGCCGCCGAGGCGCTGGCACTGGGCGAAGCCAGCCTGCGCGATGTTACATTGGCAGAACGCGAAACCGAACGCGCCGCATCAAGCGCCCGCGAAGCCCGCGCCCGCGCGCAAGCCCGCGGCGATGCAGCCGGCGATGCCGTTGCGGCAGCCGTCGCGCGGATCAACGAAGACCGCGACACCACCCCGCAAAAATTGTGGGACGGCCTTGGGATCGATACCGCGGACCTTGCCGGCGCGGACAAGATCGACGCGGAAATTGCGAACTATCGCCGCCAGCGCGACGCGCTGGGTGCTGTGAACCTGCGCGCCGAAGAAGACGCGGCAGAGGTTATGACCGAACACGACACGCTGGTCGCGGAAAAGGCTGACCTTGAAGGCGCGATCGACGCCCTGCGCTCCGGCATCGCCGGTTTGAACAAGGAAGGCCGCGAACGACTTCTGACCGCCTTCGAGCAGGTCAACGCCAACTTCTCGACTCTGTTCCGCAGCCTGTTCGGCGGCGGAGAGGCACGCCTTGTCCTTGTCGAAAGCGAAGATCCCCTGGATGCCGGCCTTGAAATCATGTGCCAGCCGCCGGGCAAGAAACTCTCTACCCTGTCGCTGCTGTCAGGCGGGGAACAAACCCTGACGGCGATGGCACTGATCTTTGCGGTCTTCCTTGCGAACCCCGCCCCAATCTGTGTGCTGGACGAGGTTGACGCGCCACTTGACGATGCCAACGTGACGCGGTTTTGCGATTTGCTGGACGAAATGACCCGCCGCACCGACACGCGCTTTTTGATTATCACGCACCATGCCGTGACGATGGCGCGTATGGATCGCCTGTTCGGCGTCACCATGGGTGAACAGGGCGTCAGCCAACTCGTCTCTGTCGATTTGAAAAAAGCCGAAAGCATGGTCGCTTAACGGCTTGCCGCCGACGCTTGTCCCCTTCTTCTGGTCAAAAATATCCCGGGGGGAGTCCCGCAGGGACGGGGGGCTGGCCCCCCGATCAAAGCTGTCCCAGCAGCGCAGCCGTTGGCCAGGCATCCGCAGGCAGGCCCAGCCGCGCCTGCTCCAACTGCACAGCCTCGCGCGTTTTCTCGCCCAGAATTCCGTCTATTCCGCCCACGTCATAGCCCCGTGCCGCCAGCTTTTCCTGCAGGGACATCATCTGCGCCCCGTCCAAACCAGGCTCCGCGCTGCCCGCATCATAGATTTGTGCCCCCGCCAAACGGGTCGCAAAATAGGCGGCCGTCGTCACATAGGTCAGCGACTGGTTCCATTCGAAATAGACGCTGAAATTAGGGTAGGCCATGAAGGCAGGTCCATTGCGCCCCATGGGCAGCAGTACCGCGCCGGGCAGATTTGCCAGTGCTGCGCCGCGTCCCGTCACGCCAAGCGCGGCCCAATCCGCGGCTGGCAGCTGGTGGTTAAGTCCCGTACGTGACCAGTCCAGATCATCCGGCACAACGATTTCCTGCAGTGCAGGCTCATCCGCACGCCAACCCAGCGCTGACAGTAAGGCTGCGCCTGACATCAAGGCATCGGCGGCAGAGCCTTTCAGATCGATATGCCCGTCACCATCGCCGTCGACGGCGTGGGCCATGATGTCGCGGGGCAACATCTGGACTTGCCCGATCTCTCCGGCCCAGGCACCCGTCGTACCCAGATCGAAATCGCCGCGTGCGTATAGCTGCATCGCGACCAGCAGTTCGGGGCGGAACAGCTCTGGCCGGCGGCAATCATGGGCAAGGGTGAACAGCGCGTTGCGTGTGTTAAAATCACCCTGAATTGCGCCGTAATCCGTCTCGAAAGCCCAAAACGCCAGCAGCACGCCGCGCGGTATGCCGTATTGCGCCTCGATCTGCTCAAAGGTGTCGGCGTGGCGATCCCCCATCGCTTTGCCTGCATCCAGCCGCGCTGTGCTGATCAACCGGCGAGAGAAGGTCACGAAATCAAGCTGGAACACCCCCTGCGCCCGGTCCGCCTTTAACACAGCTGGGTCGATTTGCGCGTCGGACAGGAACGCCCTTGCCACATCGGGTGCGATGCCCATGGCGGTTGCCTCGGCTACGACCCCCGCCTTGAAGTCCGGCAGGGGTGCGCCGCAGTCCTGTGCAGCCAGCGGCGCGGCGAGGGTGAGGAGCAGGGCAGTCAAGCGCATGGGATCGGTCCTTTTGATGTGACCCTATCCTGCCAGAGGCATCTGCAGATTAGAACAGGGTCACAATCAGGGCGGCGAAAAGCCCCAATGCCCAAGTGCGCCACAGCACGGTGCAGGCGTTTTCGATGTCGGCGGGGCCGATCAAATGGTGGCCATCATCGTTCACGAAGGGATAATCGCGCCGCACACCGTCATAGGTGCGCGGGCCGGAGAGGGCGACGCCCAGCACTTGGGCCATCGCCGCCTCTGGCCAGCCTGCGTTGGGAGAGCGGTGGCGCGGCGCCTCTGCCATGATTGCGGGCAGGGCATGGCGACTGGGGGCGGTCAGCCAGATCAGCAGGGCGGATAGGCGCGCGGGTATCAGGTTCAGCAGATCGTCGAACCGCGCCGCGGCCCAGCCGAATTCAGCGTATTTTTCGGTGCGATAGCCGATCATGGAATCGGCGGTATTGGTGATTTTATACAGCAGCAAACCCGGCAACCCGCCAACGGCGAACCAGAAGGCAGGCGCGATCACACCGTCAGAGAAGTTCTCGGCGGCGCTTTCAATCGCGGCGCGGCTGACGGCGGCTTCGTTCAGGGTTGCGGTCTGGCGGCCGACGATCTGCGCAACGGCGGTGCGGCCAGCACTAAGCGATTGGCGCAGGGCCGTTGCCACAAGGTGGACGTGATCAACCAAGCTGCGCTGCGCCAGCAGGATGGCCAGTACGATGATGTCGACGGCGCGCCCGGGAATAGCGGCCAGCACAAAGCCCAGCAGGGCAAAGGCCAGCGCCAGTAGGCCAAAGGCGATCACACCCTTGGCACGGCGATTGGCACCGTTGTTGGCGCGGCGGTCAATCCAGGCGACGCAGGCTCCCATCATGACGGCAGGATGGGGAATGCGGGACCATAGCCAGCGCGGTTCGCCAAACATGGCGTCCAGCAAAAGGCCGAAGATCAGCGTCAAAAGGCACCTTCAATTTGATCCCAGCGGTCCGGCGGAGGCAGGCCAAGGCGCAGCCAGTCGTTCGCGTAGGGGAAAATCCGGCTCCAGATATGGCTTTTGGCCAGATGCGCCTGTGCGGCAGCGGCGTCTTCGACCTGATACAGGCGGAACAGGGATGTGCCGCCTTTCACGATCGCACCTTGTGCGATGAGCAGCTCATCAAGGCGCTGGGCATCTTTGGTCAGCCGGGCGCATGTCTCGTCCGCCCACATCGGGTCGGCCAACGCCTCTGCCCCGATCGACAGGGCGGGGCCGGATACGGGCCACGGGCCTAGCGCCTCTGCCAGATCAGCAATAATTGCCGGATCGCCTATGGCAAAGCCAAGGCGCAGACCCGCAAGGCCCCAGAATTTGCCAAAGCTTTTCAGAACAATGGTGCCGGGCCGCGCGGACAGTTGGATCAGCGACGCATCTGGCATGACGTCGCAAAAGCTTTCGTCGATGATGCAAAGGTCCGCATGGATCTGTTCCGCCTGCCATACGATCCCGTCGGGATTGTTCGGGTGCACCGCAACAAAGGCGTCGCGGGCGTCATCCATCAGCGTCCAACCTGCCGCGCGAAAAGCTGCGCCATGTTCGTTATATGTCGGCCCGGGGATGGAAACCTGACCCACCTTGCCAAGGCGCGGCAGCTGGGCAATCGCGGCAGAGGCACCGGGAACCGGCAGAACGGCAGCATCAGTGGGCACGTTCCAGAAAGCGCGGGCGCGTTCGATCAATCTGGTTTGCGCGTTCTTATCGGGCAGGGCATTCCATGCATGCGGCGGCAGGTCCGGCAGCGGATAAGGCACGGGGTTGATGCCTGTCGACAGGTCCAGCCAATCGGTGCGAGTGCCGCCATATGTGGCGATGGCCGCATCCAGACCGCCGCCATGATCGCGCGGCGCGGTCATGCGGCGTCCGTGTCGGATACCGCGGCGGGCAGGGGCGGATGGCGGGTAACGAAGTGACCTTTGATCGCCTGCGGCCAGTCGCGATAGGGCACCTGTCCGCTGGCCGATCCGGCATGCAGCGCGGCATAGGTTACGATGCCTTCTGCGGCCTCTGCCACGGGTTCAAAGTTTCCGATGGTATAGGACAGTTTGCCGTGGGCTTGTACGGCGACGTTGCAGCCGGCCTTGCACCCCATCAGACAGGCCACCCGGCGGGTGCGCACATCCGGCAAATCGCGGGCTGCATCCTCGATCAATGCGGCCAATGCTTCGCCATCTGTCTGCGTGGCACCGGTCAGATCCCAGCCGTCGCGTTTGCAAGTGTCGCAGATCGTGATCCATGTCGTCATCTTGGCGCAGTCCCTTACGGCAGGTTTCGCCTGTTTCAACCGGATTTTTGCTTACGACACAAGCAGACGCTGGCGAAAATCAGCCTTTTGCCAACCCGACAACTAATGAGTGTATGCAGATTGCCAATTTTGCGCTATTTTTTACTTATGGTAAAATTTGGGAACGATCATAGCGGTTCACCGCCAGTGCGTATCCTGATTGTGCAAAGCAATCCGGCGTTGGGTGTTGTTTGGCAACGGCATATGCAGCGCCACGGCGCTGACGTCAGGCTGTGCCTTGATGCCGATTCCGCGGTGCAGGCGCTAGAGGATTTTACCTTCGATGCCGTAGTTCTGGATCTGGTGCTTGAACAGGGCAACGGGCTAACTGTCGCTGATGTTGCCGCATTTCGCCAGCCTTGGGCCAACGTCCTGTGTGTGACGGACAGCAGCTTTTTTTCGGATGGGTCGATCTTTAACCATTGTGCGACGGCGCGTCTGACGCTGAACCGCGATGTCCCGCCAGAAGAGCTGGCAGACATCGCGTCCCATTACGGAGAGCAGTCAGCCGCGTCCGTGCGCTAGTTCGAAATCCGGTTCGGGATTGATCGGAATGATGCGGTGCGGGTTCACCGTTTCGTGGCTGTAGTGATAGTGCTGCACAATGTGATCCATATTTACAGTATCCACGATCGCACCATCCGGTGCCTGCCATTGATATAGTTCGCGCGTGAAGCCCCACAGGTTGGGATAGTCGCGGATAAAGGCGCGGTTGCACTTGAAATGGGTGTGATAAACGGTGTCGAACCGCACCAAGGTTGTCCAAAGCCGCCAGTCTGCTTCTGTTATGCGGTCCCCCGTCAGATAGCGGTTGCGCGCAAGGATACCTTCGAGCCAGTCCAGGCTGTCGAACAGCGGATACACGGCTGCGTCATATGCGTCTTGCGTGGTGGCAAAGCCGGCCTTGTAAACGCCGTTGTTGACTGAGTCATAGACCCGGTCGTTGATCGGCGCGATGGCTTCGCGCAACGCGCTGGGCCAGTAATCGTCTGTATTGCCGGTCAGGTCGTCAAAGGCACTATTGAACATCCGGATGATTTCCGACGATTCGTTCGACACGATCCGCCCCTGTACCTTGTCCCACAGCAAAGGCACGGTCACATGGCCGGTCATGTCAGGTGTGTCCTTCAGATAAACCTGCCGCAGGTAATCATGCCCGAACAATTGATCACCCGTCGCGCCGTCCCAATCGTCCGACAGCGCCCAGCCTTCGGACAACATATGCGGATGCACGACCGACACATCGATATGCGCTGTCAGCCCCTTGAGCATGCGAAATACCAACGTCCGGTGCGCCCAAGGGCAGGCATAGCTGACATACAGGTGGTAACGCCCGCTTTCGGCCTTGAAGCCGGCATCGCCTGATGGCCCGGCGCTACCATCCGCGGTGATCCAGTTGCGAAAGCTGGCAACATCGCGTTCAAAGCTGCCACCGCTTTTCTTGGTGTCGTACCATTTGTCTTGCCATTGTCCGTCTACCAGCAGGCCCATTTCTATCGCTCCCTTTGTTTGCGTCAGGGTACAGCTAGGGCGGGCAGGGGGCGCAGGAAACGCCGACTGGCGCGCAGGTCCTGTGCGCCGCCATGCGATAATACAGCGGTCCTAGGGAATTCTGACGCGATCTTTGACCGATTGCCCGTATTTTAGGCAGGTGCATAAGGCGGATGCCTTGTGACCCAGCGTCTACAGCCGCCGCAGAAAGTTAAGTTCGCGGGTGGCCCAAACTTCGCCACAGTTGCTAGGGAGGAAATGAAAAAGCGCCTTAAGCGTTGAACTTAATATGATTTCAGGCAGAGCAGCCCCATGATGACAATTATAACCTGCATCACAGTCTTCCATGACATCAGCCTGGTCGCCCTGTCCGCATTGCTCTGCGGTTTTGGCAGTTGGGTCACGTCGCGCCTGTATCGCCATGCCCGTCAGCGGCCGCAGCGGCAGGCCGTGTCATGGTATCTGCTGACAGCACTGACCGCTGGCATTGCAATCTGGTGCACCCATTTCGTCGCCATGCTGGGATTTCGCCCCAATGTCCCGGTCAGCTTTGATCTGGCGCTGACTCTGGTGTCCTTTGCTATTGCGGTCTTGGGCAGTGCGCTGGGCGTCATGATCTCTACCATCAATAAGTTTCGGTTTGCCCCGGTGCTGGGCGGCGCAATCCTGGGGCTTTCCATCGCCGCAATGCATTACGCAGGTATGATCGCCTACCGCGTGCAGGGCGTCATTTTTTGGGACCGGGCCTATCTTGCACTGTCAATCATTCTGGCCGTTGCCTTTGGTGCGGCGGCCTTGGCGCTTGGCCGCCAAAGCAAAAGCGCCGGCGAATACCAGATGGCCATCGCTTTGACGCTTGGGATCGTTACCTTGCACTTTACGGGCATGGCCGCGTTCCGCGTGTCGCCGCTGGATATCACCGGCGATTTCATCAACCCAGAAGCGTTCAAGGTCCTTGCCCTTGCGATCACCGGCACTGCAACCGTTATCGTAATGGGGGCGCTTTTCAGCTATGTGATCGAAAACCGCACATGGCAGGAAAACATCCAGGAACTTACCGAGGCACGCAATGCCGCCGAAAGCGCAAGCCGCGCAAAGTCGGAATTTCTGGGCATCCTGAGCCACGAATTGCGCACGCCGCTGACTATCGTGCTGGGCTACGCCAGCATTCTGGGGCGGCTCAAGGATATAAATGCTGCAAAGGCGGGGCACGACGCAATCGAAACGGACAGCCGGATCGGCGATCAGGCCGAACTTTACGGTCACAAGATTACTGTCGCAGCGAACCACCTGCTTGGCATGATCAACGAGATTTTGGACTACACCAGCATGGAACTGGGCGAGGCGGCACTGGACCGCACGGCATTTCCCGTCCGCGGACTGCTTGAAGAGGTGGAAACGCAATTTGCGCCCATCGCCGCCGAAAAGGGCGTCACAATTAGTGTCGATTGCGACGAGGTCATGGCCTTTGCCGACCGCGCCCGCTGTTTGCAGATCCTGTCGAACCTTGTCGGCAATGCATTCAAGTTCGCGCGGTCCAGCGATATTACCTTGCGCGCAAGACTGACGGCGACCGGTTTCAATATCGAGGTTCAGGACAACGGCTGCGGCATTCCCGAGGAATCGCATAATGTGATTTTCAATGCATTCCAGCAGCTTGAACCGACGCAGAATCGATCCGAAGGCGGCGCAGGTCTTGGCCTTGCGATTTGCAAAACGCTTGCCATCGCCCACGGCGGCGAGGTGACAGTGCAAAGCGCGGCAGGCGCAGGCACGACCTTTACCGTGGCGATGCCGACCAGCGCCATTCAATCCGCACAAGAGACAGCCGCGGCACACCGGCCCGCCAGCCTGCGGCTGGTCAGCTGATCAGGTTGCGGAACAGGGACCGATAATTTCGCGCGGTGCACTCCATTGCGAAATGTGCCGGCCCCGCATATACCCTGCACCTGACGAAGCCCGATACGGGGCCAGAGCGGTTGGTGGCAGACGGGTCGACCCTGACGGGGACCAGAACGCCACATCGTCAAAAGCCAGCTCTCGGCCCCGGCCTACCCACGCCCGGAGATACGCCATGCGCCTGTTGACGACCATCCTGATCCTGACGGCCACGACAGCCTCTGCCCACCCCGGCCATCTGGTCGACGCGGCGGGGCATAACCACTGGGTTGCGGGAATCGCCCTTGGTGCAGCGGGAATCGCCATTGCGCTGGGCGCCCTGAAAGGCCGCAAGGCCAAGCAGAAATCCGAACCAGAGCGTGAGGAACAGCCCGCATGAAAACCGGCGTCATGATTTGCGGCCACGGCTCGCGCAGCCAGTCCGCCGTGGACGAATTTGCGACGCTGGCCGAAAAGCTGCCGGCATTTCTGCCATCCGATTGGCTGGTCGATTACGGCTATCTGGAATTTGCAAACCCGGTGATCCGCGACGGTCTGGACCGGTTGCGCGGCGCAGGGTGCGAACGGATCCTTGCCGTGCCGGGCATGCTGTTCGCCGCCATGCATGCCAAGAACGACATTCCCACGGTGCTTAATACCTATGCCGCCCAGCATGGCACACAGATCAGCTATGGCCGCGAATTGGGGGTCGATCCCAAGATGATCGCCGCCGCCGCCGGCCGCATCCAAGATGCTGTGGACAGTGCCAATGCCGAACACGGCGCACTGCCCCTGACGCAGACTTGCCTTGTCGTCATCGGCCGCGGCGCGTCAGATCCGGATGCCAATGGCAACGTGGCCAAGATCGCCCGCATGCTGGCCGAAGGCATGGGCTTTGGCTGGCACGAAGTCGGCTATTCCGGCGTGACCTTCCCGCTTGTGGAACCCTGCCTGCAACACGTTGCGATGCTGCCCTACAAACGGGTCATTGTGTTTCCGTATTTCCTGTTTTCGGGCATCCTGATCGACCGTATCTACGGCTTTACCGACCAGGTTGCAGCAGAGCATCCCGGCATCCAATTCGTAAAAGCCGCCTATCTGGGCGATCATCCCAAAGTGCTGGAAACTTTCGCCGAACGGATCACCGAACAGGCCAGCGCTACGCCGCCGCCCAATTGCGGCCTCTGTGCCTACCGCGACCAGGTGCTGGCTCTTGCCGGGGGCGAGCAGCGCGAAATAAGCGCCGCCGACCGCCAGCATCCCGCCTTTGCCGCAACACCGCCCGCGCTCTGCGTTATGTGCAAATACCGCACCCAAGTGCTCGGCTTTGAAAGCGAAGTTGGCGCCGTGCAGGAAAGCCATCACCACCATGTAGAAGGGCAGGGTGCCAACGCGCCTGGCTCCAACGTGGCCGACTGCAGGCTGTGCGACACGTTCTGCACCGGCCTGTGCCGGCTGGAGGCTCAGCACGCCCACGCCCATGGTCTGCCTCACAGCCACCACCATAACCACGACCATGATCACCACCACAGCCATGATCACGGGCACGATCATGGCCATGACCACGGCCACGACCACGGGCACCACCATCACCACGGCGACCACGACCATGCCCATCCGGTCTATCCACACGCCCAGCATCCCCACGGCCCGGAAAGCGCGCGCAAATCGCGCAAGGCCTGATACTTCATCTGGCCAGATAAACTCCCCCCGGAGGGTCCGCCCCCTCTCCCCGCGCAAAGGCCTCCTCTGCATGAGACCCTACGAAAAAGACCCCGCCGCGATCTACGCGCAAAGCTTTGCGACTGTCCGGTCAGAGGCGCGCCTGGACCGCTTTGCGAAAGACATGCATCCGGTGATGACACGGCTGATCCATGCCTGCGGCATGGTGGAAATCGCCGACAGGCTGGCGTTTTCCGCAGGGGCCGTCAAAGCGGGCCATGCTGCGCTGGCGGCGGGGGCACCCATCTTGTGCGACTGCGAAATGGTGGGGGCGGGGATTATCCGCCGCTATTTGCCGGCGCAGAACCAGGTTATCGTCACCTTGAATGACGGCAGCGTGCCGGACCGTGCACAGACGATTGGAAACACCCGCTCTGCTGCCGCGGTAGAGCTGTGGGCCCCGCATCTTGAAGGTGCGGTCGTCGCGATCGGCAATGCGCCGACTGCACTGTTTCACCTGCTGGAACTGCTTGATGCAGGCGCACCGAAGCCGGCGGTCATTTTGGGCTTTCCTGTGGGTTTCGTCGGCGCAGCTGAATCCAAAGCTGAACTTGCCGCCCATCCGCGTCGATGCGATTTTATCGCGCTGCGCGGTCGCCGGGGCGGTTCGGCGCTGGCGGCGGCGGCGGTTAATGCCTTGGCTGCGGGTTTGCCGGAAGACCGGATCTAATGGCGCAAAATTATCGCAAGGCGGGCGGCAGTGCCGATTTTTCGCCGAAATATCGGAGTGGATCATGACGCAACCCTGGCTGCATATCGTCGGCATTGGCGAAGACGGGATGGAGGGGCTGTCCCCCGCTACCCGCGCTGTCGTGGAAGCGGCGGAGGTCATCTTAGGCGGAGAGCGGCATCACGCGCTGTCCGGTAGCGTGACCGCAGAGCGGCTTGCCTGGCCGTCCCCGTTCGATGCCATGATTGATACCCTGCGAGGGTTGCGTCATCGCCGGGCCGTCGTCCTGGTGACTGGCGATCCGCTGTGGTTTTCCGTTGGCGCGCGGATCGGGCGGGCGATTGATCCGTCGGAAATTGTCTATCATCCGCAGATCAGCGCATTTCAGCTGGCTTCGGCCCGCATGGGGTGGAGCCTTGCGGATGTCGAAACCTTAACCGTTCACGGGCGCCCCGTGGCGCAGATGGTGGCCTTTATCCAGCCCGATGCACGCCTGCTGATTCTGACGACAGGGGCCGGGACACCCAATCAGATCGCAGCCTATCTGGCAGAGCGCGGCTTTGGGCAATCGCGTATGACCGTTCTGGCGGCGATGGGCGGCAAGGACGAGGCGCGTTTCGATGGCGTCGCCGAAAGCTGGGACCACGTCGTGCCGCCGTTCAATACGCTGGCGGTCGAATGCATTGCAGCACCGGACGCTGCGCTGCTGCCACGCGTGCCGGGGCTTGCGGATGATCTGTTCCAGTCCGACGGCACGATGACCAAGCAAGAAATTCGTGCGGCGACGCTGGCCAAGCTGATGCCGATGCGCGGGGCGCTGCTGTGGGATATCGGCTGCGGTTCCGGTTCTGTTGCGATCGAATGGATGCGGGCGGCACGCTATGCCCGTGCCATCGGGATCGAACCGCGCGATGATCGCCGCGCCATGGCCGCCGCCAATGCGCTGGCACTGGGCGTGCCAAAGCTGGAACTGCTGGACGGCAGTGCGCCGGACTGTCTGGATGGTCTGACCGCACCTGACGCAATCTTTATCGGCGGGGGCCTGAGCGAGGCGGTCTTTGACGCGGCATGGTCCGCGCTGCGCCCACTGGGGCGGTTGGTCGCCAATGCTGTAACGCTGGAGTCAGAGGCCGTCCTTATGGCGCTGCATGCCCGCCATGGCGGCGATCTGGTGCGGCTGTCGGTGTGCCGGGCTGAACCGGTCGGGCGCTTGACGGGATGGCGGGCAGCGATGCCCGTGACCCAATGGAGCCTAGTGAAGCGATGAGGGAGCGGAGCCTCCGGCGGGAGTTTGTTTGGCCAGGTGAATGCGCATGAGCGGCGTGCTTTATGGTGTTGGCCTGGGGCCGGGGGCGGCGGATCTGATGACACTGCGGGCGGCGCGGCTGATTGAGGATGCCGCTGTCGTGGCCTATCCGGCGCTGGCGGGCGGTGCGAGTTTCGCCCGGTCGATCGCTGCGGATTTGATCCCGGCAGATGCGATCGAGATTGTCATGGACGTCCCGATGAGCGTGGAGCGCGCACCGGCGCAGGCGGCCTATGATACCGGCGCGGCGGCGATTGCAGAGCATCTGGATGCGGGGCGGGACGTGGTTTGCCTATGCGAGGGGGATCCGTTCTTTTACGGATCGTTTATGTATTTGTTTGCCCGGTTGTCGGCTGATTACCGGGTCGAAGTTGTTCCAGGCGTGACGTCCATCGCGGCCTGTGCTGCGGTGGCTGCGCGTCCGCTTGTTGCGCGAAACGAGCGTTTGACGGTGCTGCCCGGCCCGCTGCCGGAGGCCGAGCTGCGGGAGCGGATTGCGGGTGCCGAAAGCGTTGTCATCATGAAGGTTGGCCGGCATCTGGCAAAGATCCGCGCCGTGTTCGATGACCTTGGGCTGACGGACCACGCGGTTTATGTCGAGCGGGCCAGCCTGGCCGAGCAGGTCGTATGCCCGCTTGCGCAGGCACCGGATTCGGCACCTTATTTTTCGATGATCTTACTGACAAAAGGGGCCGATCCATGGCTGTAGAACCTGTCGTATTGGCCCTGTCGCGGTCCGGCGAGGCGACGGCGCACCGTGTTGCGGCAACGCTTGGCGCGTTGGTGCATGGGCGCAAGGGGCGTGTCGATGTGGCGGATGCTTTTTTTGACAACGCGCTGGATCATGCCCGCGACTTGTTTGCGGCGGGTGTACCTGTGGTCGGCGTTTGCGCGAGCGGCATCTTGATCCGGGCCATGGCGCCGCTGCTTGCGGATAAGACAACCGAGCCTCCTGTTGTGTCGGTCAGTGATGATGGCGGTGTTGTGGTGCCATTGCTGGGCGGGCACCGCGGCGCCAACCGGTTGGCTGCGCGGATTGCGGATGCACTGGGGGCGGTTGCGGCGGTTACGACAGCGGGCGATGTAGCGCTCGGGATTGCCTTGGATGCGCCGCCTTTGGGGTGGCGGTTGGTCAATCCTTGGGATGCGAAGGACGCGATGGCCTTGCTGCTGTCCGGCGCTGGCGCGCGGGTGACCGGGCCAGAGGCGGCTGCTGCGGAATGGTTGGCGGATCTGCCGGCGGGGGACGGCGTGACGATCACTTGCGGCACGGCGCCTGTCGCGGAGCTTGGTCCGCATCACTTGCAGTTTGCACCGCAGCGCTTTGCATTGGGCGTAGGGTGCGCGCGCAATTGCCCAGAGACGGATTTGGCGACCTTGGTGGGCGAGGCTTTGGCGGAAGCCGGGATCGCGCCGGAGGCGATTGCTTGCGTCAATACGATTTCACTGAAGGCGGACGAGCCCGCGATTATCGCACTGGCGCAGGCCTTTGGCGTGCCGCTTCGGTTGTTCGATGCGGATAGGCTTGAGGCAGAGACGCCCCGGTTGGCGCATCCGTCAGACGTGGTATTTGCCGAGGTCGGCACGCACGGCGTGTCCGAAGCAGCAGCTTTAGCACAGGTCGGCGCGCAGGGGCGTTTGGTTGTCGAAAAGCGCAAGGCGGCGATGGCAACTTGCGCCGTGGCTACGCTGGATGCGCCGCTGACAGCGCTGCAAGGCCGTGCGCGCGGCAAGCTGTCGGTCGTAGGGATCGGGCCGGGGCAGGCGTCTTGGCGCACGCCAGAGGTGTCGCGTCTGGTCGCCGACGCCGAAGAACTGGTAGGCTATGGGCTGTATATCGATTTGCTGGGGCCACTGGCTGTGGGCAAGGCGCGGTCGGATTTCCCGCTGGGCGGGGAGGAGGCGCGCTGCCGCTATGCGCTGGAACAGGCGGGGCAGGGCAAGAACGTCGCGCTGGTGTGTTCGGGCGATGCCGGCATTTATGCCATGGGCGCGCTGGTGTTTGAACTGCTTGATCGCGGGCCAGAGGCGCTGGGTGTGTCCGATGCCGCCCGGCGGGTAGAGGTTGTTTGCTCGCCCGGTGTCAGTGCCTTGCAGGGCGCGGCGGCGCGGGCGGGGGCCCCGCTGGGGCATGATTTTTGCGCAATTTCCCTGTCCGATCTGCTGACGCCGCGGGATGATATCCTGCGGCGGCTGACGGCAGCGGCCGAAGGCGATTTTGTCGTCGCCTTTTATAATCCGGTCAGTAAAACGCGGCGCACCTTGCTGGCAGAGGCGCGGGATATTTTGCTGCAGCATCGCCCCGGCGATACGCCCGTTATGCTGGCAAGCTCGCTTGGGCGGCCAGAGGAGCATGTGCGCTATCGGCGCTTGGACGCGCTGGAAGTTGACGAGGTCGACATGCTGACGGTCGTGCTGGTGGGGTCGAGCAACTCGCGCCTTGCACAACTGGGCGAGGGGCCGCGTATGTTCACACCGCGCGGCTATGCCCGCAAGATTGATGGCGATCTGGCGAGGTAGTCGAATTTTCGGCGAAAATTCGAGCCTTTGGCGAGCGTATTTAGAAATAAGCGAGGACGGGCATGACGGTTTATTTTATTGGTGCGGGGCCGGGTGACCCGGAGCTGTTGACGCTGAAAGCGGCGCGGCTGATCGCAGCCTGTCCGGTGTGTTTGTACGCGGGATCGTTGGTGCCAGAAGAGGTGGTCGCGATTGCGCCCATCGGGGCGCGGGTGCTGGATACGGCCCCGATGACGCTGGATGACACGCACGGCGAAATCTTGGCGGCGCATGCGGCGGGTCAGGATGTGGCGCGGGTGCATTCGGGCGATCCGTCGCTTTATGGCGCGATTGCAGAACAGATCCGGCGGCTGAAGGCGGACGGGATCGACTATCAGATCATTCCCGGCGTGCCTGCCTATGCGGCGGCGGCGGCGGCCATGGGAACGGAGTTGACCGTGCCAGAGGTGGGGCAGTCGATCGTGCTGACGCGGATGAGCATGAAGTCAACCGGTATGCCCGACGGTGAGACGCTGGAAAATTTTGCGGCCACCGGCACAACGCTGGCGATCCATCTGGGGATTCGGGCGCTGCGCGATATCGAACGGCGCCTAACGCCTTTTTATGGTGCCGATTGTCCGGTCGCGGTGATTTATCGCGCGTCCTGGCCGGACCAGCTGATTCTTCGCGGTACACTTCGTGACATTCACGCCAAGGTGCGGGATGCAAAAATTACGCGTACGGCCTTGATCATGGTCGGGCCCGTGCTGGGATCGCAACACGGATTTCCTGACTCGGCGCTTTATGATGCTGCGAAACCCCATGTTTTAAGGCCGAAGGTGAAGGCGGGCTGATCGGTTTCTGCGCCTGCTTTGCCGCGGCGCGGCGGATAAGATGTTTGAACATTCGTCATACTTGCGCGTTACTATGAACGCGAAGGAGGCGCTGCCATGAACGATTTTTTGCCCGATGCCGTAATTAAGGGATTGCAGGACGCCCGCCGCGCGTCAGTTTCGCGCGGCAACCGCCTGTGTGTGCATGATGGCGACGATATCATGCGCATCCGCCGCTTTTGGTCCGATGGCATGGCGCTGGACGCTGATGCCGGTGATCTGCTGCGGGGGCGTGTCGATATCTATGACGGGATGCGGCACCTGTATCAGGCGTTGATTATCGGCAGCCGGGTCGAAGGCGACGAATGCATTTTTGAATTCAAATGGCTGCATGCCGTCACGGATAACCCGCCTGTCGATTTCGTGCGCGCCGATAATGCGCCGGCAGGATTTTTGCCCCGCCTGTAAAGCTATTGCAGGTCGGCAAAAGCCCTTTGCAAGCGGGCCACCGCATCGGCGATCTGCGCGCGCGGGGCACCTAGGTTAAAGCGCAGGAAATGCTCGCCGCCTTTGCCAAAGGTGACGCCGTGATTGGGCGCGATCAGGGCGTCTTGTTGGACGCGGCGGATCACCTCTTCGCTGTTCATTCCGGTGCCTGTGAAATCGACCCAGGCCAAATAGGTTGCTTCCAGCGGCATGGAATGGACGCCGGGGATGGCGTTAATGCCGTCGTCGAACAGGCGGCGGTTCGCATCAAGATAAAGGCATAGCTCGTCCACCCAAGCGGCCCCTTTAGGGGAATAGGCGGCGGTGGTCATGTGCAGGCCAAAGCTGTTGGCGGATATGCCAAGGGCGGCCATGCGGGCTGCAAAGGGTGCGCGCAAGTCAGCATCGGGGATGATGACATTGCCTGTATGGCTGCCTGCGATGTTGAACGTCTTGGTCGCGGCGGTCATCATGACAAGGCGATCTTTAACCCCGTCGATATTGGCCATGGGGATATGGGTCTGGCCGGGCATCAGCAGGTCGTGGTGGATTTCGTCGGAGACTAGGATCAGATCGTGGCGTTTGGCAAAGGCAGCGACGGCTTCCAGTTCGGACTTTGTCCAGACACGGCCACCGGGATTGTGCGGCGAGCAGAGGATGACCATCCGCTCTGACCCGGTCATCTGGGCGTCGTAGGCATCAAAGTCCATCTCGTACCGGCCCGCGTTATTGACTAACTCGCAGCTGCGGACTTCGCGCCCGGCTGCGGTGATGACACGGGCGAAGGCGTGGTAGACAGGGGTGAACAGCACGACGGCGTCGCCGGGTTGCGTATAGGCGTCGACGCACAGGGCGGTGCCATTTACAAGGCCATGGGTCGTCATTATCGCGTCCGCGTCCACCTGCCAGCCGTGGCGGGTTTGCATCCACCAGCGAATCGCATCGGTATAGGGCTCCGGGTTGCCAAAGTAGCCGTAAACGCCGTGGTCGTGCATCGCAGAAAGCGCGTCCTGAATGACGTCCGGTGCGCGAAATTCCATGTCGGCCACCCACATCGCGATGCCGTCATCGGGGGATACGCCATAGACGGATTCCATAGCGTCCCATTTGACGCAGTGGGTGTTGCGACGGTTTACGGGGGTGTCAAAGTTCATGGCGGCATACCTGTTTGGGAGTGTGCGGCGACCCTAGCAGGCGCAATTGGGGTGCCAAGGGATAAATTGCGGGCCATCTTGGCAATTGGCGGCCCAGGGATTAGATCGATGGCATGACAATACGCCCCATTCTGATCCACCCCGACCCGCGCCTGAAAAAGGTAACCGAAGCTGTCACGCAGTTCGACGATGACCTGCGGGTGCTGGCGGCCGATATGCTAGAGACGATGTACGACGCCCCCGGTATCGGCCTTGCGGCACCGCAGGTCGGTGTGATGCTGCGCGTGATGGTAATGGATTGCGTCAAGGATGACATCAATCCGGCGCGGCCCATGGTGCTGATCAACCCGGAGATTACCTGGGAAAGCGAAAACCACAGCGTCTATGAAGAAGGCTGTCTATCGATCCCGGAGCAATATGCAGATGTCGAACGCCCGGCAGAGGTCGAGGTGCGCTGGATGGACCTTGATGGCGCGGAGCAGAGCGAGCGGTTCGACGGGCTTTGGGCGACCTGCGTTCAACACGAGATTGACCATCTGGATGGCAAGTTGTTCATCGATTATCTGAAACCGCTGAAGCGGCAGATGATCACGCGCAAGATGCAAAAGCTAAAGCGCGAAAGAGCCCGGGCGTGACACGCCCCATTCTGACCGTGCCAGACGCGGCGCTACGCGCGGTCTGTGCACAGGTTACGGTGTTTGATGCGGCCCTTGCGGACTTGAGTGAAGAGATGTTCGCGGCCATGTATGCCGCGCCGGGGCGGGGGCTTGCCGCACCGCAGATTGGCGTGCTGCAGCGGATTTTCGTTATGGACGTGACATGGAAAACGGGCGCGCGGACCCCGCGTGTGTTTGTGAACCCGCACATCGTGACGGCAAATGCGGCACTGGTTGTAAATGACGAATCCTGCCTGTCGATCCCGATGCTGACGGTCGCCGTGCCGCGTCCGCGTGATCTGCTGCTGCGCTGGCAGGATCTGGATGGCACCGCCCGTGAAGAGGCGTTCGCGGGCACAGACGCTGTGATCGTTCAGCACGAGCGCGACCACCTGGATGGCATCCTGTGCACCGATTATGCGGAGATTATGTAATGCGGACTGTTGTATCCTGGCCCCATGCCGCCCTGCGTACCCCTGCCGCGGAGGTGCCCGAGATTACCGACGAGGTCCGCGCGATCTGGCACGACATGGTTGATGTTATGGAGGCGATGCCGGGTGTGGGCCTGGCTGCTGTGCAATTAGGCATCCCGCTGCGTCTGGCCGTTGTCGATGCCAGCACGGCGCGGGGCAAAGCGGTGCGGATGGCGAACCCGGAAGTCTTGCACGCCAGTATCGAGCTTCGCGCGCATGACGAGGCTAGCCCCTGTTTGCCGGGTGTTTCCGCCGTTATCAAACGTCCCCGGGCGGTCACGGTCCGCTTTCTGAATGAGGCAGGCGAAATTGAGACGCGCGACTTCGTCGGGCTTTGGGCGACAAGCGTGCAGCATCAGATCGATCATCTTGCGGGCAAGATGTATTTCGACCGGCTGACCAAGCTCAAGCGCGATATGTTACTGAAAAAGGCAGCAAAGCTGTCGCGCTAGGTTCGCGCGGGGCTTTGATTTTTTAGCAGCCAATCGGGGGCGCTGCCCCCATCGGGCTTTGCCCGATTCCCCCGGGATATTTTTGACCAGAAGAAGGGAGGACCGCCTAGCCGCGGTGGCATCCGTCAGCAAGTGATTTGACGAAGGCAAGAACGTCCGCAACAGGTTCGCCTGCGCCGATCTTTTCCACGATGGCAGAGCCGACGACAGCGCCGTCGGCCACGCTTGCGATGGCTTCTGCCGCCTCTGGCGTGCGGATGCCGAAGCCGACGATCACGGGCAGGTCGGTGCGCGATTTAATGCGGGCGACTTCGGGCGCGACATCAGCTGTTTGTGCCGCCGCGGTGCCCGTGATGCCTGTGACAGAGACGTAGTAAAGGAAGCCGGATGTGTTGGTTAGCACCTTCGGCAGGCGTTTGTCGTCGGTGGTCGGGGTTGCAAGGCGGATGAAGTTGATGCCTGCGGCCTGGGCGGGCAGGCAAAGCTCTTCGTCTTCTTCCGGCGGAAGGTCGACGATGATGAGCCCGTCAATTCCGGCCTCTGCCGCTTGCTCTAGAAATTTGGGTACGCCGCGCGCGTAGATCGGGTTGTAGTAGCCCATCAGCACGATTGGCGTCGTGTCGTCGGTTTTGCGCAGCTCGCGGGCGATATTCAGCGTTTTGTCCAGGGTCATATGCCCGGCCAGGGCGCGTTGCCCGGCCAGCTGGATCGTGGTGCCGTCGGCCATGGGGTCGGTAAAGGGCAGGCCGAGTTCAATGATGTCGACGCCTGCGGCGGGCAGGCCTTTGACGATTTCGACGCTGGTGTCATAGGTCGGATCGCCCGCCATGACATAGGCGACAAACGCCTTCTGGCCGCGTGCTTTCAGATCAGCAAATTTAGCGTCGATACGGGACATGACGGCATCCTTCTTGGGTCGCCGTGTTTTTGGGGGATGGGGCGCGCAAATGCAATGGGGGCCAATTGTTTTCGGTGGAATTGAAATGCGCGGACCCGCCCCCATATTGGAGGCATGAATTATTTACTCGCTCTTCTGTTGCCGCCATTGTCGATCCTGTTTGCAGGGCGGCCCATCATCGCGATCATCACCTTTCTGGTGTGGATTCCCGCATTGCTGTTCAGCGGCGGCCTGACCCATCCGATGTTTATCATCCTCGCTTGGATATTGATTTGGGAAGGGCGCAACCGGCGTGATTGACCGTTCAGGTCGCGCCATCCTCGGTGCCGATCATCCAGCGGATGCCGTACCGGTCGGTGAAGGCCCCAAAGCCGGGGGTCCAGAAATGCGCCTCGAAGGGCATGCGAATCTCTCCTCCGGCGGATAGCGCGTCAAAGTGCTGTCTGGCGGTGTTCACGTCAGGCAGCTCTACCATCACATTGCAGCCTGCCATTGCCGCGCCCGGCGCGGGATCCAAGTCGTCAGAGCCGTAGATCTGGCCACTGCCGATTTTCAGGCTTGCGTGCATGATGGCATTCGCGGCCTCTGGCGGCAGATGTTCTTCCATAGGCGATCCCTTGACGCGCATGAAGTCAGGCGCGTTACCGAAAACAGACGCGTAGAAGAGGAATGCCTCTTCGCAGGTGCCATTGTAGAAAAGGTAGGGGACGGGTTGCATGCACGCTCTCCTGTAGTGGAATGTTGCGGCAGGATAGCACGGATCAGTGTATTCCCAAAGCCTGTGGCTTGCGCGAAGCGGGTTGCGGGGCTATGCCCCAGCGGGATTTAAAACAGGAGATGCGTCATGGGCTTCAAGATGGGGATCGTTGGTCTGCCGAACGTCGGCAAGTCCACGCTGTTCAATGCGCTGACGCGGACGGCGGCGGCGCAGGCGGCTAACTTTCCGTTCTGCACGATCGAACCGAACGTCGGCGATGTCGCTGTTCCCGACGCGCGTTTGGACAAGCTGGCCAGCATTGCCGGGTCCAAGCAGATCATCCCGACGCGAATGACCTTTGTCGATATCGCCGGATTGGTCAAAGGCGCGTCCAAAGGCGAGGGGCTGGGCAACCAGTTTCTGGCCAATATCCGTGAATGCGACGCTATCGCCCACGTTCTGCGCTGCTTTGAAGACGACGACATCACCCATGTTGAAGGCCGCGTTGACCCGGTCAACGATGCGCAGGTCATCGAGACAGAGCTGATGCTGGCTGACCTGGAAAGCATCGAGAAGCGCCTGGCGAACCTGCAGCGCAAGGTGCGCGGCGGTGACAAGGAAGCTGGCCAGCAGGTCCGTCTGCTGGAGGCTGCGCAAAAGGTGCTGGAAGACGGTAAGCCTGCGCGCACGGTTGATGTCGACCCCGAAGACGCGAAAGCCTGGCGGATGCTGCAGCTTTTGACGACGAAGCCAGTGCTTTACGTCTGCAACGTCGAGGAAGAGGCTAGCGCCACCGGCAACAGCCAGTCAGAGCGTGTGCGGGCCATGGCGGAGGCAGAGGGGAACTCTGCCGTCGTGATCTCTGCCCGGATCGAAGAAGAGATCAGCCAGCTGGATGCGGAAGAGGCAGAGATGTTCCTGAGCGAAATGGGACTGGCGGAGGCCGGCCTCGACCGCTTGATCCGCGCGGGCTATGCCCTGCTGCAGTTGCAGACCTATTTCACTGTCGGCCCGAAAGAAGCACGTGCCTGGACGATCAATGCGGGCACATCGGCGCCGAAAGCGGCTGGTGTGATCCACGGGGATTTCGAGCGCGGTTTCATTCGTGCGGAAACCATCGGCTATGATGATTTTGTCACCCTGGGCGGTGAGCAGGCCGCGAAAGAAGCCGGCAAGATGCGGGCCGAAGGCAAGACCTATACCGTCAAGGATGGTGACGTTCTGCACTTCTTGTTCAATACCTAAGATGTTTGTGGCAGCCAAATTTTCGCGAAAATTTGGAGCTTCCGATTTTTCGCCGAAAAATCGGTGGGCTGGGCACTAATGCCGGGTGTTATGTCTGATTTTGCAATCGCCCGCCTGCCGGTCGGGCGTGGCAAGCTGGGGATCTGTCCTGTTCCGGGCAGTGGCGGTGATTACGCCGCCGATTTCCGCACGATTCTGCGATGGAAGCCGTCCCTGGTCGTGTCCCTGACCACGGATGGCGAAATGGACGCCGCTGGCCATCGTCTGGGCGCGGACCTGAACCATGCGCCGCCTGACTGGGTTGGGCTGCCTTTTCCTGGGGCAAGTTTACCGGACGCGGCGACGACGGTGCGCTGGATCGGGTTGGAGAGCCGGATCACGGCGCAGCTGGCAGCCGGCCGCCGCGTTTTATTGCAGGATGCAGGGGAGTGCGGCCGGGCAGAGATGGCCGTGTTGCGCCTGATGGTGCTACATGGCGAGGCACCGCAGAGGGCGCTAGCGCGGTTGCGGGCCTTGCGACCAGAGGCTGTGAAAGCAGGGCGCCGCCAAATTTGGGCGACGCGCTAACGGCGGCGGCTGGCAGATTTGGCAGGCTTGCCCGTGCGGCGCTTGCGGGCATGGGCGGCGGCTGTCGTTTCGGTAGCCTGCGCGTCTTCGGCCCGCAGTTTGCGATAGCGGCGGACGCGGTCCGCATCGACAAGGCCTGCGTCCACGGCAGCCTGAACCGCGCAGCCCGGCTCGCCTTCGTGTTTGCAATTGCGAAAGTGGCAGTTGTCGGTCAGGGCGCTGATTTCCGGAAACGTCGCATTGATGCCATAGGTGACGTCGGCCACCGCAAGGCCGCGCATGCCAGGGGTATCAATCAGCCAGCCGCCTGTGGGCAGGGCGTGCATCGACCGCTTTGTTGTGGTGTGGCGACCGCGGGCGTCGTCTTCGCGGATATCCTGGGTTTCATCGCCGCGCCCCGTCAGACCGTTCGCCAACGTCGTTTTGCCCACGCCGGAAGATCCGACCAAGGCGACGGTTTTCCCCGGCCCGCACCATGGCGCGAGGGCAGCCGCGACATCCGCGCCTTTTGCGTTGATCGCAAGAACGGGGAAATCGCCCAGGGCTTGCGCCTGCGCGATGTAGTCTGCAGCCTCGTCCGTTTGATCAGCTTTGGTCAGCAGAATCGCGGGCGCAATTCCGGCGTCATGCGCCAAGGCAAGATAACGTTCCAGCCGGGCGATGTTGAAGTCTGCGTTGCAGGATGTCACGATGAACAGCGTGTCCAGATTGGCGGCGATCAGCTGGCGCTGGCTTGATTTATACTCTGCCCCGCGCTGCAGCAGGCTGCGGCGATCCAGGCGGCGGACCAGACGTGCCCCGCCCAAATCGCACAAGACCCAGTCACCGACGGCAAAGCTGGCGGTTGTCACGCCGGGGTCGGCAACAAGGGTTAGGGGGCCGCTGGCGGTCAGCGCGGATACATTGCGCCGGTGCACACTGGTGATGCGCGCCGGGTGCAGGTTTGCGTCATCTGGCGTCAATTGTTCAGTTTCGAACGCCGACCAGCCCAGATCATCAAGCGCATGAATGCTCAACGGGAATACTGCTTGGGGCTGGGGTGGGGCAAAGCTGTGTGACCCTGACAAATGCGGGGAAAACTGAGGTGAGAGGCTGACAACGACCCAAGCGGGGCTCGTTATGGCTGCTTCCTTCCGGACCTGACCAGGTTGGCGAGGCGCTCGCCCGCGCCAACCTCTCAACGCTCATATAGCGAGCCGTTGGACGCTGCGCAACCCGCAGCGGCGGAAATGCTGGTGCAGTAGGGCAGGGTTTAGGGGGAATTGCGCCTTATTGAAAACATTGCGCATTGCGGCGCACCATGCGATTGCAAATGCATGAAAATTGCAGAGACCGTGACATTCGCCGGAGGCGGCCTTGATCGTGCGGCAGAGTGGCGTGCAACCGCCGCTGACCGCGCTAGGCATGCCGATTCGCGCGTGATCGTTTTGTGGCAGGGCAAGCCGCTGATGGATGACGCGGGTCTTGTGATGCTGCCGCCCGATCACCCTATTCTGGACGATGCCGCGCCCGATTGGCTGATGCTGGGGCGCGTGGACGGTGCAGCAGTCTTTGCCGCTGATCTGTCAGGGTGGACGCCGCAGGACGATGCGGACACCGGGGCGCTGAACAGTTTTATGGACGCCAGCCTGCAAGTGCATCCTGCACTGCCCGGCGGTCCCGCCTTTGCCGAATTGCGCGGCGTCATGACCCGCCTGACCCCGCTGGAGGCTGAACTTTCCGCCACTGCGCGGGCCATGTTCATGTGGCACGCCAGCCATCGGTTCTGCGCCAATTGCGGCACCGCCAGTGATCTGGCGATGGGCGGATGGCAGCGCAATTGCCAGACCTGCGAACGTCACCATTTTCCGCGCACCGATCCTGTGGTCATCATGTTGATCACGCATGGCAACTCTGTCCTTGTCGGTCGCTCGCCCGGCTGGCCAGAGCGGATGTATTCCCTGCTGGCCGGCTTCGTCGAGCCGGGAGAGACGCTGGAGGCTGCGGTGCGCCGCGAGGTGCTCGAGGAATCAGGCGTGTGCGTCGGTCCGGTCCGGTATCTGGCCAGCCAGCCCTGGCCGTTTCCTGCATCGCTGATGTGCGGTATGGCCGGAGAGGCGACAAGCCGCGAGATCACGATTGATCCGGCGGAAATAGAGGATGCACGCTGGGTAACCCGCGAAGAAATGGCAGAGGTTTTTGCCGGACAACATCCGCAGATCAACCCGGCCCGCAAAGGTGCGATTGCGCATTTTCTGTTGGAAAACTGGTTGGCAGACAGACTGGACTAAATCCTTAGCGCGCGAAATTTACCGGGGAACCGGTCAGGACAGGACAAGGCGACTTTCATGAAATTCAGCACCCGAGAGGATATCGAAGCCCCTATCGACCAAGTTTACGCGCGGGTGACGGACTTTGCCGGTTTCGAACGTCAGATGATGCGCCGCGGGGCCGATGTGCGGCGGATGGATCCGGGCCACCCGGTTAAACAAGGGTCTTCATGGGATGTTGCGTTTACATTCCGCAGCCGGGAACGCCGTCTTCGTGCTGTGGTCGCGCGTCTGGTGGCACCGACGGATCTGGTCATTGACGTTGCGTCCAACGGGCTGGATGGCAAGACGACTGTCGAACTGGTTGCCTTGTCGCCCAATCGCACGCGACTTGCCGTGTCCATTGAATTATCGGCCAAATCGCTATCGGCACGTTTGTTGCTGCAATCGCTGAAACTGGCCAAGTCGAACTTGACCAAGCGGTTCAAAAAGCGCGTTGGCGAGTTTGCCTTTGGTATCGATGGCGAAAAACGCAGCGTTTAATCGCTGCGTTCGTGCCGGCGCGGGGCGGCCGGAAAAACACCCATCAGCTTGATATGATCGGTGAAGTAATCCAGTTCCTCTAGCGCAAGTTGCACATTGCGGTCGTCCGGATGACCTTCGATTTCAGCGTAAAACTGGGTCGCGGTGAAGTTGCCGCCGACCATATAGCTTTCCAGCTTGGTCATGTTGACGCCGTTCGTCGCAAATCCACCCATCGCCTTGTAAAGCGCGGCAGGGATGTTGCGCACGCGAAACACGAAGGACGTCACCATCGGGCCGCGGCCGCGGCGGCGCAAATCAGGCTCGCGGGACATGATCACAAACCGTGTCGTGTTGCGGGCGTGATCCTCGATGTGGCGGGCCAGAACGTGCAGGCCGTAAATGTCGGCAGCCAGCTCTGACGCCAATGCGGCCTGTGTCTTGTCGCCGCGTTCAGCGACTTCGCGGGCAGCGCGGGCATTATCGGCGTTCACGACACCCTTGATGCCATGTTCACGCAAAAAGCTGGAACACTGGGGCAGTACGACAACATGGCCATGCGCCTGTTTGACATCGGCAACCTTGGCACCGGGCACGCCCAGCAGGTTGACGTGCACACGCACGAATGCCTCGTCCACGATGTGTAGGCCGCTGCCGGGCAAAAGGGAATGCACATCAGCGACGCGGCCATAGGTCGAATTTTCGATCGCGATCATGCCTAGTTCGGCATCGCCTTTGCGCACAGCCTCGATTGTATCCTCGAATGTGCCGCAGGGCAGGGGATCGTGATCAGGACGCGCCTCGGCGCAGGCTTGGTGGCCGTAGGCACCCAGTTCGCCCTGAAAGGCGATTTTTGCGGGCATGAGTGTGTCCCCCCAGACAAATTGGCAGCATTTGCGACATTCACGTCGTTTCGTCGCGCCACTATAGCTTGCGTATCGGGGGGGGAAACGGATACTAGAGCGCAACTGATCAAAGCGGGGTAGAACGCGACATGTTCGACACAATGACGATGACCAAGGTGGTCGGCGGCCTTTGCGGCACATTTCTGGTGTTTTTGCTGGGTGGCTGGGCTGCTGATATTATCTACGTCGGCGGCGAAGGCAGCCACGACGGTGAACATGCCGAACAAGCGTATCTGATCGAAGTCCCCGAATCCGGTGCCGCTGGTGAAGCAGCCCCCGCCGAAGAAGAAGTGCCGTTCGATGTTGCCTTTGCAGCTGCTGATGCCGGCGCGGGCGAAGGCGTGTTCCGGAACTGCCGGTCCTGCCACGCCCTGGACGGTGCCAACGGTGTTGGCCCCCATCTGGACGGTGTCGTAGGCCGCGCTGTGGATGCGGTTGACGGTTATGCCTATTCCGGTGCGCTGGAACAGGTTGCCGACGTATGGAGCGAGGAAAACCTTTACAACTTCCTGCAGGACCCCGCAGGCTATGCCCCCGGCACCAAGATGTCGTTCAAGGGCCTGGCCAAGCCAGAAGACCGCGCGAACCTGATTGCATACCTCGCGACGATCACAGGCTGATCGCCCGCAAAAGTTGCGCAAGATTTGAACCGCGTCCTGTCATGGGCGCGGTTTTTTGTTGCGAAGCAGCGGGTTCACGCAGACATTACATTTTCGCAACTTGTGCCGATTGGCTGTGCAGCGTTACCTTGCAGACCAGCCCCTTGACCGGAGACTTCGATGCCTCAGACCCCTTGCCGCCCCCGCGCCCTTGCTTTGCCGCGTCCCGTAAATGTGTTGGCTGGGTCTGTTTTGCTGCTGGGCGGTCTGTTTCTGGCCGGGCAGGCAGGCGCGCAGGATGTAGTAGAAAGCCACGGTTATTCCTATTTCGGAGATCTGAAATACCCCGCCGATTTTACCCATCTGGATTATGTGAACCCAGACGCCCCCAAAGGCGGGGAAATTGCGGAATGGGCACCCGGCACCTTTGACGGCTACAACCCCTATTTCCGTGGCGGCAATACCGCAGCACTGTCCACCGCCCCGTTCGAGGCGATTGTGACCACAACGGCAGACGATCCGACCGCGCTTTACTGCTATCTGTGCACAACGATGGAGTATCCGCAGGACCTGTCCTACGTCATTTTCAACCTGCGCGACGACGTGACGTTCAGCGACGGCAGCCCGATGACCGCTGAAGATATCAAATTCAGCTATGACACCTTTATGGAGCAGGGCCTGCCCGAATTCCGTGCTGCTTTTGCCGGTCAGATTACAATGGTCGAAGTGTCGGACCCCTACCGTATCAAATTCACCTTTGGCGATGACGCACCGCTACGCGACCGTATCAGCCTTGCCGCGACATTCCCGCCCTTTTCCAAGGCCGAGTGGGAACGCGATGGCCGCCGGATCGACCAGACGTGGAAAACACCGCCCATGGGCACGGGCCCCTATATGCTGGCGGACTTTGATTATGGCCGCAGCCTGACTTATGGCCGCAACCCTAATTTCTGGGGCGCTGACCTGCCGATCAATGTGGGCCGCAACAACTTTGATACCATTCGTATCGAGTATTTTGCCGACGGCGATACCGCGTTCGAGGCGTTCAAGGCGGGCGAATATACCTTCCGCGTGGAAAACTCGTCCCTAAGCTGGGCAACAGGATACGATTTCCCCGGCGTCCAGCATGGCAGCGTGATCAAGGCAGAACTGCCCGACGGCAGCCTGCCGACGGCGCAGGCTTTTATTTTCAACCTCAAGCGCAGCCAGTTTCAGGACCCAGCCGTGCGCGAGGCCATCAGGCTGATGTTCAATTTCGAATGGTCGAACGAGACATTGTTCTACGGCCTGTATGACCGTGTTGAATCCTTTTGGGCTAACACAGAGATGGAAGCCAAAGGCACACCAAGCGACGGCGAGCTGGCCGTGCTGCAGCCGCTGGTCGATCAAGGTTTGCTGGATGCCGCCATCCTGACAGAAGAGGTCACGATGGCCCCGACATCCAGCGCCAGCCAGTTGGACCGCGGCAATCTGCGCCGTGCCTCTGCCCTGCTGAACGACGCGGGGTGGATTGCAGGTGATGACGGGATGCGCCGCAAGGATGGCAAAACGCTGGATGTGGCTTTTCTGGAAAGCAGCCCCGCCTTTGACCGGGTGATCAACCCCTATGTTGAAAACCTGAAACGGCTGGGTGTGAATGCAAAACTGGACCGCGTTGATCCGGCGCAGGAAACCGAACGCACGCGGTCGGGCGATTGGGATATCGTGACGCATGGCTTTTCCATGCAGCTAGAGCCGGGAACAGAACTGAAGCAGTGGTTTGGATCTGAAACCGCCGCGGATAGCAGCCGCAACCTGATGGGTCTGGCTGATCCGGCCGTTGATAGCCTGATCGACACGGTCGTGGCGGCCCAGACGGCCGATGACATGCACGCTGCAACCCGCGCGCTTGACCGTGTGCTGCGGGCCAAGGGATTTTGGGTGCCGGAATGGTTCAAGGCTGTCTACACTGTCGCCTATTACGACATGTTCGAGCATCCTGAAAACCTGCCGCCCTACGCGCTTGGAGAGACGGATTTCTGGTGGTTCAACGCCGACAAAGCCGAGGCGCTGAAAGCGTCCGGCGCGCTGCGCTGACCTGACATGAGCGCCTATATCCTACGCCGCTTGCTGCTGGTGATTCCGACCCTGGTCGGGATCATGGTGGTGAACTTTACCCTGACGCAATTCGTCCCCGGCGGGCCGATCGAACAGATTATCGCCCAGATGGAAGGCGGGGGGGATGTGTTCGAAGGCATCTCAGGCGGTGGCGGAGGCGAGCTGGTTGAAGGTGGAGGCAGCGACTATATTGGATCGCGCGGCCTGCCGCCTGGGTTCATCGAGGAGTTGGAGCGAGAATTCGGCTTTGACAAACCACCGCTGGAACGGTTTCTGACGATGATGTGGAACTATGTCCGGTTCGACTTTGGTGAAAGCTATTTCCGGTCGATTTCGGTGTTCGATCTGGTGATGGAAAAAATGCCCGTATCGATCACGCTGGGCCTTTGGACGACACTGATCGCCTATGCAATTTCAATCCCGCTAGGGATTAGGAAAGCCGTGCGCGACGGATCGAAGTTCGACACCTGGACCAGCGGCGCGATCATCGTCGGCTATGCGATCCCCGGCTTTTTGTTCGCGATCCTACTGATCGTGCTGTTTGCGGGCGGCAGTTACTGGCGCATTTTCCCGTTGCGGGGGCTGACCTCTACCAATTTTGACGACCTGTCGATGCTGGGCAAGATTGCCGATTATTTCTGGCATATCGCCCTGCCAGTGCTATCGATGACCATCGCCAGTTTCGCAACGCTGACCCTGCTGACCAAGAACAGCTTTCTGGACGAGATTAAAAAACAGTATGTCCTGACCGCCAAGGCCAAGGGATTGGGAGAGCGGACAATTCTGTATCGCCATGTCTTTCGCAACGCCATGTTGATCGTAATCTCTGGCTTTCCGGCGCTATTTATCTCGGTCTTCTTTGGCGGCTCGTTGATTATCGAAACGCTGTTCAGCCTCGATGGGCTGGGGCGTCTAGGGTACGAGGCCGCCGTGGCCCGCGATTACCCTGTTGTTTTTGGCACGCTGTTTGCGTTTTCGTTGATGGGGCTTGTCGTCGGAATCATCACTGATCTGACCTATATGTTTATCGATCCGCGCATCGATTTCGAGGCGAGGGGCTGACATGACCAATATCGACCCGCATGAACAGGCGTTAATGGGCGCGGCTAAAAAGCGTGCGCCGTATCTGTCGCCGCTGAACCAACGCCGGTGGCGTAATTTCAAGCGCAACCGCCGGGCTGTCTGGTCGCTGTGGATCTTTGCAATTCTGTTTGGCCTGTCGCTGCTGGCCGAATTCATCGCCAATGACAAACCGCTGCTGGTCGACTATCGCGGCGAATTGCGGATGCCGATCTTTAGCTTCTATTCAGAGGCGGACTTTGGCGGCGATTTCCTGACCGAAGCGGGCTACACCGACGTCGAGGTGAAATGCCTGATCGCCACGGGCGGCCTTGCGGATATGTGCTTTGACGACCCAGAAGGCACCATCGCGGCATCGGACGCAGGCACGATAGACGATCCGGACTACCAAAAGGGTTGGATGGTTTGGCCGCTAATCCCCTATAGCTACAACACCATCGTTGATGTGCCGGGTGTGGCGCCATCCGCCCCTGACGGGAACAACTGGCTGGGCACGGATGACACCAAGCGTGATGTGGTCGCGCGGGTCATTTATGGCTTCCGCCTGTCGATCGTTTTCACCCTGATCGTGACCGTAGCGTCATCGCTGATCGGGATCGTGGCGGGGGCGGTGCAGGGCTATTTCGGCGGCTGGGTCGATCTGACCTTTCAGCGCGTGATCGAAATTTGGACCGGCATCCCGTCGCTTTACGTTATCATCATCATGTTCGCTATTTTGGGGCGAAGTTTTTGGCTGTTGGTGTTCCTGATCGTGTTGTTCGGCTGGACATCACTTGTGGGCCTTGTCCGCGCGGAATTCCTGCGGGCGCGTAACTTTGAATACGTCCGTGCAGCACGGGCCTTGGGTGTGCGTGACCGAACTATCATGATGCGGCACATTCTGCCCAACGCCATGGTCGCCACGGTCACAATGCTGCCTTTCCTGATCACAGGCGGCATCAGCACGCTGGCAACGCTGGATTTCCTTGGTTTCGGCCTTCCGTCCTCTGCCCCGTCATTGGGCGAGCTGACGCTGCAGGCCAAACAGAACCTGCAGGCCCCCTGGCTGGGCTTCACCGCCTTTTTCACCTTTGCGATCATGTTGTCGCTGCTGGTGTTCATTTTCGAAGGGGTGCGTGATGCGTTCGACCCCAGAAAGACCTTCTCTTGACCGCCTTGCTTGATGTCCGCGACTTGAACGTTTCCTTCCGGCAGGACGGCGATACGACCCACGCCGTGCGCGGGGTATCGTTTCAGGTGCATCGGGGGGAAACTGTCGCGCTGGTGGGGGAAAGCGGGTCGGGCAAATCCGTGACCGCCTTGTCCACGGTACAACTGCTGGGGGATTCGGCGCAGGTCACGGGGTCCATCACCTATGACGGCACCCAGATGGTCGGCGCTGCGGAACGCGACCTGATGCGGGTGCGCGGCAATGACATCAGCTTCATCTTTCAAGAGCCGATGACATCGTTGAACCCGTTGCACACGATCCAGCGCCAGCTTGGCGAATCGATCGAGTTGCACCAAGGTCTGCGCGGCGACGCCGTCCGCGCCCGTGTGATCGAACTGCTGGTCCAAGTTGGCATCCGCGAGCCGGAGGAGCGGCTTGAATCCTATCCCCACCAGCTGTCCGGTGGCCAACGTCAACGTGTGATGATCGCAATGGCTTTGGCGAATGGCCCGCATCTGCTGATCGCGGACGAGCCGACGACCGCGCTGGATGTCACGATCCAGGCCCAAATTCTGGAACTTATGGCAGAGCTTAAGCGTGACACAGGGCTGTCGATGCTGTTCATCACCCATGACCTGACCATCGTGCGCAAGATTGCCGACCGCGTCTGCGTGATGAAGGACGGCGTCATCGTCGAAACCGGCCCGACGGCGGAAATCTTTGCCAAGCCGCAGCACCCCTATACGCAGATGTTGCTAGCTGCTGAATCCGTCGGCACACCCGGCCCGGTCGCTGCTGACGCGCCCGTTATCGTTCAAACGGATCATCTGAAAATCTGGTTCCCAATCCGCCGCGGCCTGATGAAGCGCACGGTCGGGCATATTAAGGCCGTGAACGACGCGAACCTGTCCGTCCGGGCAGGGGAGACGATAGGCATCGTCGGCGAATCGGGCTCTGGCAAAACGACGATGGCACTGGCGATCATGCGTCTGATCGCGTCGGAAGGACGGATCGGATTTCAGGGGCAGGATATTCAGGGCCACAACCAGCGGCAAATGCGACCCTTGCGGTCGGACATGCAGATCGTGTTTCAGGACCCCTTTGGCAGCCTGTCGCCGCGCATGACGGTCGAGCAGATCATCGCAGAAGGGCTGACGATCCATCGCATCGACCCCGCGCGCAAACCCCGCGAGATGGTGGCAGAGATCATGGCAGAGGTCGGCCTTGATCCCGTGCTGATGGATCGCTATCCGCACGAATTTTCCGGCGGCCAGCGGCAACGCATTGCCATCGCCCGCGCGATGATTCTACGTCCGAAACTGGTGGTGCTGGACGAGCCGACCAGCGCGCTGGATATGACGGTGCAGGTGCAGATCGTTGATCTGCTGCGCGATTTACAGCAGCGGTACGGGCTTGCCTATATCTTTATCAGTCACGACCTGAAGGTTGTGCGCGCCATGTCCCACAAGGTCATGGTGATGAAGCAGGGCGACGTGGTCGAGGCGGGCAGTGCTGCCGACATCTTTGACGCACCGCAGACGGACTATACCCGCGCCCTCATGGCAGCCGCTTTTGAAGGGCGTGCCGTCTAACAAGCGTCATCCTGGCATTGTGACTTGCTGTTACGGCAGGGTTTGCGCCAGTGTGCCGCAAGCCAAATCCTAAACCAAATCAAGCAGGACAGCACATGACTACAGCCAAACCGAACGTCGGCGCACCCGTCGCACAGATGACCTTTGCCATCGCGGGGCAGGATGCGACCGTAACGATAGGCGCGCCGAAAGAGCGTTGGACCATGCTGTTCGTTTATCGCGGTCGTCATTGCCCGCGCTGCAAACGGTTCCTGAACAAGCTGAATGCCGCCCTGCCGCAGTGGACAGACGTCATGGATGTTATCGTCGTTTCAGCCGATACGCAGGAGAAGGCGATTGCAGACAAGGCCGAATTCGGCTGGAACTTCGATCTGGCTTATGGCCTGACTGTCGACCAGATGCGCGCCTTGGGGCTGTATGTATCCGAACCGCTGTCAGAGGCGGAAACAACAGACCTTTTCGCCGAACCCGGTGCCTTTGCCATTCGTCCCGATGGTTCACTGATGCTTGTCGATATCTCGAACGGGCCGGCTGCGCGCCCCGATCTGGAAGAGCTTTTGGATGGCATGAAGTTCAACATCACCAACGACCGCCCGGTGCGCGGCACCGCCTGATTGCGCGGGGCAGGGACCAAGTGCCTTTTCCCGCTCATCCCAAACGAAAACGACGCCGCCGGTTTCCCGGCAGCGTCGGCATCACAGATGGCGAACGATCGTCCAAATCGGCCATCCGATTGTCGCTATAGAGGATATTAACCCTCTGACCCGATCATGAAGCACGATTGACTACGTGCCTGCAAGCGTCGGCAGGCCAAATCGGCACCTTCCCGCGTTAAACCCATAAAGTTTGCATCAAAGCCACGCGAATTTTGCGTGACGCGGCGTACAGCGCCTTCAAGCGTGCTCATTTCGTTCAAAGCAACGCGCAAAAGCACCTTTTCTGCCTCGTAACGAGAATTGTAGCGGCCAACGTTCACACCCCAGTTGCGCCCGCCAGAGGTCGAAATCCGGGTGACGACTTCTGGTGCGGCAGGCGTTGGTGCAACGGCAGCAGGGGCGACGGCAGCGACCTGCACAGCCTCTGCCAGGACCGAATTGATCAGATCCGTGTTGACCGCCAGTTGTACCGGGGCGCTGACCGCTTGCGAAGGCCGCGCGGCTGGACGCAGGCTGCGGGTGACACGGCCGGATACGCGCACGGTCTTGCCTGCGCCGCCATTGGTCGCCGGCCCGACGTTCGACGACACCAGCAACGGATCGCTTGCCGGGGCCGATGCGGGCGGCTCTGGCCGCTGCAGCGTGGCGGTCGAAGGGGCACGGCTAAAGCCCATGTCCATCAATTCGGTAATCTTGGCGTTGCGCTGCGCGGTGGATGTGCCGCCGAAAACCGTCGTGATGATGCGTTCCTGCCCGCGCTGCGCAGAGGCGACAAGGTTGAAGCCCGCGGCGTTGGTAAAGCCGGTCTTGATGCCGTCCGCACCTTCATAGCTGTCCAGAAAGCGGCGGTTGGTGTGGCGAACTTCGGCAATGCCCGCATCCGCCGTGCGGCGCGAAAACAGGTTGTAATACTGCGGGAAGTCATAAATGACGTGGCGCCCCAGAACGCTCATATCGCGGGCAGTCGACAGGTGTCCGTCCTGCGTCAAACCGTGGGCGTTCTTGAACGTGGTATTGGTCATGCCCATCGCGGCAGCCGTGCGGTTCATCCGAACGGCAAAGGCTTCTTCGGAACCGGAAATCGCTTCTCCGATGGCGGTGGCAGCATCGTTGGCCGATTTCACAGCCGCCGCGCGCAAAAGATAGCGCAACTTGATTTTCTGACCTGTTTTCAAGCCCAGTTTGCTTGGCGGCTCTGACGATGCGTTACTGGACACGGTCACAAGCGAATCAAGCGTGATTTCCCCGCGCTGGATAGCCTGGAACGCAATATAAAGGGTCATCATCTTGGTCAGGGATGCGGGGTGCAGGCGGGTATCGGCGTTTTGCGAATACAGCTGCTCTCCGGTGCGGGCATCCATGACGTAGGCGGCGTAGGGGGCAGCAAATGCGACCACCGGTGTCAGCGCAATGAACAGCATCACGGAAATAGCACGCAAAGCGCGGGTATGGGGACGGTTTTGCACGTCTCTGCCTCTTTTTACGAATCTGCCTCAAAGCCCCGAATTTTTTCGGTGACCATTGTTATTGGATTAACGCTAACACAGGCACCGCACTGCCGAAAATAGCTAATTTTCAAAGGCTTTGACTGTGGTGTTTCTGCACGATTTCCAGATGTAGTGGGGCGCTGGGGCGGCCATGTCTAGATGCGGTGGGTGCGCCCTGTTGCGACGTAAAGGCCCCTTACGGATCGCGTGTCAGTTTTGTATGCGTTGGCAATGATCCGCCACCTGCGCCACACCTTGCTGACCCTCACTGCGATTCTGATCGTCGCCGTGTCCAGTGTCACATCCGCTGCGCAAATGGTGCCGAACCCGGCTCAGGCCGCTGCGATACAGGCATTGGCCGCTTTTGGTGCGACAGGTGACGATCTTTGCGGCGATGGCCCTGCGACAAGCCACTATCATTGCCCGTTCTGTCACTTGCTGCCGGATGCACCATCCTGCCACGCCAGCCCGCGTGAATTCCGTTTGTCCACGGTGTTCGAACTGACACAGTCAGCCGACCTTATTGCCGGATCGCAAGGGGGCGATCCCCATGTCCGGTCGCGCGCGCCCCCTGCTTTGGTCTGAACGAGCTGCGCCAACGCGGCGCATTTTTCATTCAATCGCGCTGGCGCGGGTCGCGGTGTGTCCGCACGCGCCATGCAAGACCGGAGATATACGATGAAACTGACAACAATCGGGCTTTTCGCCGCCATGATGTCTGCCACTGCCGCGCAGGCGCAAATGGCAGATGGCACCATGACGCACAGCGCCCAAGACCATAGCGCAATGGATCATGCAAATGGCGAGACATATACGCTTGGTGATCTGACGATCACGGGCGCATTCACCCGTGCAACCTTGCCCAATGCCCCTGTCGCGGGCGGTTTCCTGACAGTGACCAATGCCGGAACAGTCGATGACACGCTGATTGCAGCGGCCAGCACCATTTCCGGCGATACGCAGATCCACGAAATGGCAATGCAGGGCGACGTGATGAAAATGAGAGAGCTGTCAGAGGGTCTGCCGATCCCGGCCGGTGAAACCGTGACCCTGCAGCCGGGCGGCTATCACCTGATGTTCATGGATCTGAATTACCCTCTGATCGAAGGCGAGGCCATCGCTGTCACACTGACGTTCGAAAATGCCGGCCAGATTGATGTCGTTCTGCCAGTCGGTGCGACAGCCGCCAAAATGGCGCATTAAGGAGGGGTCTTGATGACACGCAACATGAAACGCGCAGGCATTGCGCTGTGGGCTGCGGTCCTTGTGGCTTTTGCCGCTGTCGTCTGGTTGCAGCTTGCTGCACCCGACGGCAGCGATCCGCTGAACCTGACTGACACGCTGGGGCAGGGCGATTATGTGTTGACGACAACGGAGGGCGAAACCTTTACCGCCGAAAACCTGAAAGGCGGCGCAACGGCTGTCTTTTTCGGCTTCACCCACTGCCCAGAGGTGTGCCCGACAACCTTGGGCGATGTATCGCTTTGGCAAGAGGCGCTTGCCGCGGATGGTCAGGCGCTGAATGTCTATTTCGTCACCGTCGATCCCGAACGCGATACGGTGGACACCCTGCGCGACTACGTGTCTTGGGTGCCGGGCGTCACCGGCGTGTCCGGCACACCCGAGCAGGTGAAGGCGGCAGAGGCGGCATTTCGCATCTATGCGCGTCAGGTGCCGCTGGACGATGGCGGTTATACCATGGACCATTCCGCCTCTGTGTTGCTGTTTGACGATCAGGGCCGGTTTTATGAACCGATCGGCTATCAGGAAGGCGCAGACCGCGCCCTTGCGAAAATCAGGCGCATGATCGAAAGCTGATACTTGCGCCAGTTTAACCCCCTGCAGTCCGGCCGGATTGCAGGGGGTTTTCTTGCGGCCATTTCCGACTATATAGACGCCTTATTCACATGGATGCAGGACCGGAGTCTCGATGCAGACGCGACACGACATCATGGCGGCCAATAACGACGATGACGGCGAAAACGACATCGGCGTCGTTCTGAAAACCAAGCCGAAGACGGCGAAGCCTCCGCTATACAAGGTGCTGATCCTGAATGACGATTTCACGCCGATGGAATTTGTCGTCATGGTGCTGGAACGCTTCTTTGGCATGACCCACGCACAGGCGTTCGACATCATGCTGACCGTTCATAAAAAGGGCGTCGCGGTCGTCGGCGTCTATAGCCACGAAATTGCAGAAACAAAGGTGGCGCAGGTCATGGATTATGCGCAACGTCACCAGCACCCGCTGCAATGCACGATGGAGAAGGAATAGCGCCGCCGCGCTGTTCCGCCCCTGATGGCCGCAACATCCCGCCTTTTCACCGTCCTAGATGACGCGCTGCTGACCCTGCCCGAAGGCCCGGTCACGGTTATGCGCCCCGCCGCCGACTATGACCTGTCGCCGTTGGCGGATCGCGATATTCGCATTGCCCACGGCTTTGCCCCCGATGCCAATGCTTTTGCGCAAGCAGGCTATGCCGTCAGCCAAGACACCGCCGCATCGCCGACAATGATCGTCACTGTACCCCGGTCTAAGGCGCTAGCGCGGTCGATGATCGCGCAGGCCTGCGCCTTGGGGCAGGTCGTGATCGTTGACGGCCAGCGCACCGACGGCATCGACAGCCTGTTCAAGGACGTGCGCGCCGTTCTGGGCGACCTGCCATCCCTGCCCAAAGCCAAGGGCCGCCTGTTCTGGTTCGATGCCACTGACAAGCTGGCGGATTGGGCAGCTCCGCCGCCCGCAGTTGGCGATCACGGCTATTACACGACCGCTGGCGTCTTTTCTGACGGGGCCATCGACAAGGGCTCTGCCCTGCTGGCGGGCGCGTTGCCTGCGAAACTGCCGGCGCGGGTGGCTGACCTTGGCGCAGGCTGGGGCTTCCTTAGCCAGGCCGTTTTGCAACGGGACGGCGTCAAATCGCTCGACATGATCGAAGCGGAAGCCCTGTCGCTGGATTGCGCGCGCCTTAACGTGACCGACCCCCGCGCTGTGTTTCACTGGGGCGATGCGCTGTCGTTCAAACCTGCGACGAAATTCGATGGCATCGTGATGAACCCTCCGTTCCATACCGGATCCAAGGGCACACCATCGCTGGGCCAGGGCTTTATTGCAGCTGCGGCCCGTATGCTGGCCGGTCATGGCAAATTGTGGATGGTCGCCAACCGCCATCTGCCCTACGAGGCTGCGCTGCGCGAACATTTTCGCAATGTCGAAGAACTGCCGGGCGATGGCGCATTCAAGCTCTTTCATGCGACCCGCCCGCTGAAATCCTGACCAAAGGACTGCTTCATGTCTTTCTCTATCAAAGGCCGGACGGCCATCGTGACCGGTGCCGGTAACGGCATTGGTCTGGCGATTGCGCGGCATTTTGTGCGTGCCGGTGCCAATGTTGTCTTTGCAGACATCAACGAAGACGCGCTGGAACGCGAAATAGCCGACCTGTCAGCGGATGCCGACCGTGTGCGCATGTTTACCGGCGATCTGCGGCAAAAGCTGTGTGTGGCAAACCTGATTTCGGCGACAGTAGATGCCTTTGACAGGGTTGATATTTTGGTCAACGCCGCGCGCCTAGTGACAGAGACCGCGGCGCTTGACGCCGAGGATACCTCTGTCGAGGAGCTGATGCAGCAGAACCTGATGATGCCGCTGCGTTTGTCGCAGGCGGTGGGGCGGCGCTTTGTCAAACAAAAGGCCCCCAGCGAGGATGGGCCGATCGGGTCTATTGTGAACCTGTCCTCCATCGCCGGACAGCGGGCGCACCCCGCGCTGATGGGCTTTTCCATCGCGAATGCGGCACTGGATCAGATGACGCGGTCCATGGCCGTTGCGCTTGCACCTCAGAAAATCCGGGTGAATGGCGTATCGGTTGGATCAGTGTTGTCCAACAACCTGCTGGGCTGGATGCGCGACCATGAACACGCCCGCGAAGCAATCATCGAGGCGACGCCAATGGGCCGTTTGGCGAATGCGGCAGAGGTCGGGGATACCGTGCAGTACCTTGCATCCGATGCAGCCGGTTTCGTAACCGGCCAGATCGTGACGCTTGACGGCGGCCGCACGCTGGTGGATCCCGCCGCCATCGCGGTGCACTAGGCGTTATTCGGGATATAGCGCGCGGCATTGATTTGCCTTGGCGCTTGCCTGCTTTTCAAGAATTGCCTGCCGCGCCAGTAATTGGTCCAGCGTGTCGCGTTCGACGTCCATATTGATGGCCTGCGGCACGTTGACCGTTCTTACCTTTGTTGTCGGGCAAAGATGGGTCGACACGTTGCCATCGCGGTCACGCTGGCGGCACATATCAAAGCCGCGGCTGACGCGCTGTTGTTCATCAAGGGCAAAGCCGCGATCCAGATTGGCCTGCGTTTGCGCGATCAGAAATGCATTCACACGCAGCGGCTCTGACACTGTGTTCAGGCATTGCTGTTGCGGCGTGGCGCAAGCGGCCAGCAGGGCGATAGGGGCAAAGGAAAGAAGATACCGCATAAGGTGCTCCGGTCTGTGGGGGCCAGGGGGCTGGCGCTTGGCTTTACCCTTAGTGTCCCTTTAAGATGATATGCAATAACAGCAGGGCAAGGGCCAGATGACCGACACGATGGATACGCAAAAAGCGCAGGCAAGCGCATGGTTCGAAACCCTGCGCGATCAGATTGTGGCCGCGTTCGAAGAACTGGAAGATACGCAAACCACTGGGTCCACTGCAGCGCTGCCTGCGGGCCGCTTTGAACGCACACAGACCCGCCGCACCGCAGACGACGGGTCAGAGGCGGGGGGCGGCCTGATGTCCGTCATGCGCGGCGGGCGGGTGTTTGAAAAGGTTGGGGTGAATACCTCGACCGTCCACGGTGTTCTGGGGGACGCGGCGCAGCGCGCGATGGCCGCGCGCGGTGTGCCGGGCATGGACAGCGATCCGCGCTTTTGGGCATCTGGTATTTCGCTGGTGGCCCATATGCAAAATCCCCATGCACCTGCCGTGCACATGAACACTCGCATGTTCTGGACGCCGCACGCCTGGTGGTTTGGCGGTGGATCGGACCTGAACCCCTGCATCGAATACGCTGATGATACGGCCCACTTCCATGCGGTGCAGCAGACGCACCTCGATCCGCACGGCACGGACCTTTATCCCCGGCTGAAGGCATGGGCGGATGAATATTTCTATATCCCGCACCGGAACCGCGCGCGCGGCGTCGGCGGCATTTTTATGGACGATCACTGCACCGGCGACTGGAATGCGGATTTTGCCCTGACCCAAGATATCGGCCGGGCCTTTTTGCCAGCCTATCTGCCGCTGGTGGAAAAGCGCCGCACCCAAGATTGGACCGACGCCGACAAGGATGCGCAGCTGGTGCACCGCGGCCTTTATGCGGAATATAACCTTGTCTACGACCGGGGCACCAAATTCGGCCTGACCACAGGGCATGACGCCAATGCCGTACTGATGAGCCTGCCACCAATGGCCAAATGGGTCTGATACCGGTTTGCCTATCGGCGGGTGTCCGCTTGTCGTCCTGCAGAGCGGGCCGTGCCGATGCACTCTGACTTGAGCGTGGTGCGCTGCGGCACGTAAGGTGCTGCAAAAATCGGGACGGGGAATTACGATGAACACATCACGTATGGTACTGCGGCTGGCAGGTCTTATGGCATTGGGGCTGTCGGTTGCAGGATGCGGCATGATCGGCGGCAAGAAAGAACAGACCGCCTCGCGCAGCTTCGTGCAGGTGGATGCGGACGACCTGGAATGTCTTCAGCGTGCGATGTTCTTTGAATCCCACCGTTCCAGCCGTGATGGATTGGTTGCGGTCGGGAATGTCGTCATGAACCGTGTAAAATCAGACGCCTACCCCGATACCATCTGCGGCGTCGTTGGCCAAAAGAACCAGTTCGCCCCCGGTGTCATGACCCGTCCAATGACTTCAAGCGGTCTGCCCACCGTGCAGGAGGCGGCGATATCTGTCATGCGGGGCGAACGGCATCCGATGATTGGCGACGCCAAATTTTTTCATCAGGCGGGCCACCGGTTTTCCTATGACAACATGAATTACGTCGTCACCGCGGGTGGCAATGCGTTTTATGAAAAGCGCAAAGCCGCCTATGTGACCCAGCCCGTACCGCTGCCCCCGACCGAGGGGCTGACGTTGCGCTAAGCCTTTGGTTTGATGACCTGGGCAAGGGCGCGGCCCATCTCTCCGCTGTTGTCGAGGCCCCGCGCTGTGCCTGCGCGGTCGGCTTCGGACTTGTGCTGGTTGACTTTCCACGCTCCCGTCAGGCGCGTGACAGGCATACGCAGCCCTACGATGCCGCGCTGCAGGCTTGCGATATAGCTGGCAGGCGCATCGTCGACAGCCCATGGGGCAGGGCGGCCCGCTTCCATCTTGTCGCTGATCGCGGTGACATGAGCGTGCAGCCAGTCACCGTCCTGAATGGCGGTCAGCATCCCGTGCGCGTGCACCGCGATATAGGTCCAGGTCGGGACGACCTTGCCCGTTTCCGCCTTTGACGGATAAAACCCCGGCCGGATATAGGCGTGCGGCCCTTGAAAGATCGCAACCGTCGGCCCGGCGTGGTGCCAGTGCGGATTGCCGCGGGCGACATGCGTTTCCAGCACCATTGCATTATGCGGTCCGGTCAGCATCATGGGCACATGGGTGGCCACCGGACCATCATCGGTTTGCGTGACCAGTGCGCCAAAGGTGATGCCGCCGATAGCGGCGCGCAGAACGTTAATCCGGTCTTCTTGAAAGGCCGGGGGTGCGTACATTAGATGCCGCGCACCGTATCAATCATCAGCTGCACATTCGCCGGATCGGCGTCGGGTGTAATGCCGTGACCAAGGTTAAAAATGTGCGGCCCATTGCTAAAGGCTTGCACGACTTTGCGCGTCTCCCGGATCAGGTCCTTGCCGCCCGTGACCATGTGCCGTGATGCCAGATTGCCTTGCACGCAGCCATCGATCTGGACATGACCAGCTGCCCAGTTCGGCGTGACGCCGTCATCAAGTGCGATGCAATCGGCCCCGATGGCGGCGTGCAGTCCTTCGTACCGGTGGCCGGCACCGCGCGGAAAGGCGATGACAGGGATATGCGGATACTTTGCCTTAAGCGCGGCAGTAATTTCGCGTGCGGGTTCAATGGCGTATCTAACGAAATCTTTGCCTTCCAGCGATCCGGCCCAGCTGTCAAAAATCTTGACGACTTCAGCGCCTGCGTCGATCTGACGTGACAGATAATGGATCGTGCCGGCGGTGATCTTGGCCAGCAGCGCCTCGAATACGGGGCGGTTTTCGTTTTTCAGCGCATGCGCCGGGCCTTGGTCCGGGGTGCCCTGGCCTGCGATCATATAGGTCGCGACCGTCCAGGGGGCACCGGCAAAACCGATCAGCGTGGTATCCGCAGGCAGTTCGCGCGACAGGATCTTGACGGTTTCATAGACCGGCGACAGCACCGCGTCGATTTCGTCCACGGGGCCAAGTTTATCCAAGCCGGCCTGATCGGTGATCGTGGACAAACGCGGCCCTTCGCCAGTGACGAACCACAGGTCAGCCCCCAGCGCCTGGGGCAGCAGCAGGATGTCGGCAAACAGGATCGCCGCATCAAAGCCATAGCGGCGGATCGGCTGCAACGTCACCTCTGCCGCAAGTTCGGGGTTGTAACAAAGCGACAGGAAATCACCGGCCTGCGCACGGGTCGCCTTGTATTCCGGCAAGTAGCGTCCGGCCTGGCGCATCATCCAGATGGGCGGCGTGGGCAGTGTTTCACCCGCAAGGGCGCGCAGAATGGTCTTTTGCTGAGGCATGGGACGTCCTTTGTGTTGCGGGTTTCGTCGCAACGCGCAGGGCGGTTGTCAACCCGGATTGGCAGGGCTAACAGTTGTGTCATGATGCTCAATTTGCCCACACCCGCTGCCGCGTTCAAGATCGGAACCAGAGGATCGCCTCTTGCGATGGCGCAAGCCAACGAGACGCGCGCGCGTCTGGCGCAGGCCTTTGACCTGCCGTTCGAGGCGTTCACTATCGTCATCATCAAGGTGACAGGTGATCAGATCATTGACCGCCCGCTTAAGGAAATTGGTGGCAAGGGCCTGTTTACCCGCGAAATCGAAGAGGCGCTGTTGTCAGGCGAGATCGATATTGCGGTGCATTCGATGAAAGACATGCCGACATTGCAGCCGGACGGTTTGCTGCTGGATACCTATCTGCCGCGCGAGGACGTGCGCGACGCCTTTGTATCCCGCAATGCGACAGCGCTGGCTGATTTGCCGCAGGGGGCGACGGTCGGATCTTCATCCTTGCGCCGCCGCGCACAGGTCAAGGCACGGCGCCCCGACCTGAACGTAGTCGAATTCCGCGGTAACGTGCAAACCCGTTTGAAAAAGCTTGATGATGGCGTGGCCACCGCGACGTTTCTGGCCATGGCGGGTCTGAACCGTCTGAAAATGGACGGCGTCCCGCATCACGGCATCAGCGCCGACGACATGCTACCCGCGATTGCGCAGGGTGCCATCGGGATCGAACGGCGCACGGGCGATAACCGCGCCGCCCAAATGCTGGAGGCAATCCACGACGCCGAAACCGGCCACCGCCTTGCTGCGGAACGCTCGCTTTTGCTGGCGCTGGATGGTTCGTGCGAAACGCCGATCGCGGGCCTGGCAGAGCTTAAGGGTGGCAATCTGCGCCTGCGCGGCGAGATCCTGCGCGAAGATGGCACTCGCGTGCTGTCTGACGATATGACAGGCCCCGTTGCCGACGGCGCACAGATGGGCCGCGAAATGGCGGCCAAGCTGCTGGAACGCGCCGGGCCGGGGTTCTTTGACTAAAGCCTAGCGCTTTGGCGGGATTACCTTGCCGGGGTTCAGGATGCCGCTGGGGTCCAGCGCGTCCTTGATCGCGCGCATGACATCCAGCGCCACCGGATCCTTGCGCTTTGACATGCTGTCCAGCTTTGACAGCCCAACGCCGTGTTCGGCGCTGAATGATCCGCCCAAGTCCTGCACGACGTCATCCACCATCTCGCGGATCGCGGCGCTTAGGTCGGGGTCCTCTTTGCTGGGATAGGCGGTGTAGTGCACATTGCCGTCGCCTAGGTGAACGACAGACAGATCATCTGCGCCAGGATCCAGCATCAGAAGCCGCTTGCGTGCTTCGGTCAGAAAGGTCTGCACATCGGGCAAAGCGACGGCGATATCGGTATTCACAAAGGGGCGGCGGTCAAAGATCACCTCTGACGCTGCCTCGCGCCGCGCCCACATGTCGCTGCGCTGCTGTTCGGATTGGGCGGTCACGGCGTCCAGGATCAGGCCATCCTCCATCATCTCGGCCAGCGTTTCTTCGAGCAGGGTGACGATGGGGACAGAGCCGTCGTCTAGCGGGGTCGCATCGCGGGGTGCGGTAGCGCCGACTTCGATCATGATGTTGACGTCGTGGCGGTCTGCAAAGGGCGCCTTGGCCCCGGGGGTGATGCGCAGATGGGTGTCGATGTAATTGGCAGGCATGTATTCAAACGCCTCGACCGCGCCCCCTGTGGCAGCTTGGATGCGGTGTAGCAGGGTCAGGGCGGCATCCAGCGATGCGGCCGCGACCATCGCCGTGGCATAGGCGCGCGGCTTAGCGAACAGCTTGACCGTGGCGGCCGTGATGATGCCTAGCGTGCCTTCCGCACCGATCATCAGGTGCCGCAGGTTCAGGCCGCTGTTGTCCTTATGCAGCCGCCCCATCAGGTCCATGATCCGCCCATCCGCCAGCACGACGGTCAGGCCCAGCACCAGATCACGGGTATTGCCATAGCGCAGCACGTTCGACCCGCCCGCGTTCGTCGAAAGCGCACCGCCGATCATTGCAGACCCGCGCGCGCCAAAGGTGAGTGGAAAGATCAGATCATGGGCGTCTGCCGCGTCGTGAAGGCGTGAGATGATAACGCCCGCCTCTACCTCTGCCGTGCGAGAGGCGGGATCGACGCTGCGGATCGCCGTCATGCGGTCCAGCGACAAGGCAATGGCCCCCATGGCCGAGGCACCGCCGTTCAGCCCGGTATTGCCCGACACGGGCACCACGGCCTGACCAGCCGCGTGACAAGCGGCCATCACCGCACTGACCTGCTGCGTTGTCGCGGGGCGCGCGACGGCCAGCGGGATCGATGTGTAATAGCCCGTCCAGTCCTGCGTCCAGCGGGCCATATCTGCGGGGTCGGTCAGCAGACCCTGGGGCCCAAGAATATCGGCAAGTGTCGCAAGCAAAGTCATCAAAGGCCCCTCGGTCATTCGCACAGACCCTGAACCCGCGTTCAGGGCGTTGCAAGATGGTATCGGAATATTGGGTTTGACCGAACAGCTAACGCCAGTCAGCGATCCGCTGTGGCTGTGCTGAGCTACATCTGATTGGGAAAAGTTGGGTGGTGGCGTGGGGGAGACTTGAACTCCCGACCTATCGATTATGAGTCGATCGCTCTAACCAACTGAGCTACCGCGCCTCACCACGGCGCATCCGATAAGCGGACGGGGCGGCGGTGTCAAACGCATTTTTCCACTTTTCTGCACAGCAGGCGAGGTGCAAAGATTTTTCCGCGAAAAATTGTCTGGCGTGAATACGTTCCGCCCAAGGGTTTTCGGATGCACCCCTGCGGGCACCGGGTTGACAAGCGACGGCGCAAGCCGCTTGTTCACGGGTGAAACGAGAAGGAGCGCGCCTATGTCGCAGGGATATTTGACGACCCATGTACTTGATACGGCACGCGGTTTGCCGGCAAGCGGGTTACTGATCGTGCTGTCGCAAATCACACAAACAGGTCCGCAAGAGATAGCGCGCATGACGACCAACGCCGACGGGCGCACGGATACGCCGATCCTGCCCAAAGGGCAGTTCGCCGCCGGCACTTACGAGCTGACGTTCCACGCGGGTGACTATCTGCGCGCGACCGGTCAGGACGGGGCAGAGCCGCTGTTTCTGGATACCGTGCCGATCCGCTTTGGCATTGCAGACGCACAGGCCCATTATCATGTGCCTTTGTTGCTGTCGCCCTACGGCTATTCGACCTATCGCGGCAGCTAAGCCTGCGGCTTAGTCCGGTTTGGTAAAGGTATAGGTTGTGAACTGGCGGTAGGGCGTCTGCTCGCCCACGCGGATAGACGGGAAATTCGCGTGGGTGGGGGCATCGGGCCAGCCTTGCGCCTCGAACGCGAGCGCTTCGTATTGCGGCTTGCCGGGGCGGATCGCGTGGCGCCCGTCAAAGACCTGCATGCCGGGCTGGTCGGTCGCAATGGTCAGCTTGACGCCGGACTGTCCGGTCAGCCACAGCACGTCGCGCAGCGGCACCTGTCCGTCGGACAGGCACATGTTGTTGTCCATTTCCGGGTTCTTGATGTTGATCTTGCGCGGGGTGCGGAAATCAAGCGGGGTGCCGTCCACGTCGGCAATCTCTCCGGTTGGATAGAAATCCTCGGTTGCTGGCAGATAGCGGTCAGCAGCGACTTGCAGGGTGTGGCCGTCCCAAGTCGGTGTGCCGTCAAGGTTCCAATAGGAATGGTTCGCAAAGTTCATCAGCGTCGGCTGGTCGGTCGTGCCCGTGATTTCCATCGTCAGGATGGCGGGGGCGATCACGGTGAACACAGCGCGGATATGCCGGTCGCCGGGCAGGCCGCCGTCGCCATCAGGCAGATGCAGCTTGAACACCGCGCGGTCGGCCGATGCCTCGTGCAGTTTCCAGGGCCGCAGGTGCGTGGCGCGGCTGCCGGAATGCAGGTGGATGCGGTTTTTCAGGTTCCGCTCCAGCTCGTACATCATGCCGTCGATTTCGACACGGCCGGTGCTGATCCGGTTGACCACCGGCCCGATCAGAGAGCCAGAATAGCGCATCTCGCCCTCGTAGTCAGCCAGAAGGTCAGAGCCGCGCGTCAGGGAGTATTCGACGCCCGCGAGCCGCACATCCTGCACAACACAGCCCCAGGTCAGCAGGGTGACGGACAGATCGCCAGCATGCAGCGTGACGCTGTCGATGTCGTGACCTGCTGCGGATGTGCCGAAATGTGCGATCATCAAAGTGCCTCCCAGTGGACCCCCGCGGCGGGGATGATTGTGTCTTTCCATGTGACAGGCTTGGGGCCGTAGTTGAAGAAGAATCGCGTGGTGGCCGTGTCGCGCACGCGCAGGCCATTAGGCAGGCGCAGGGTCGCGATACCGGCGGCATCGCATAGCCCGCCGATGATGCCGTCGAATGTCGCATCATCCGGCCAGCCCGCCAGATACCGCAGGTGATCGCCGCCCATGATTGCCGGTTGGCCCGACTTCGTGGACAGATGCACGGGGGCCGTACCGTCCAGATGTTCGAACCAATGGCGGAAGCGGCCGCCGCCTTGCAGCTTGATCTTGTCGCTGGGTGGCAGGCTTTCGGTCAGGGTGACGGTGACGTCCGTGTCGGGCAGGGACGGGCCCATGGGGACGGGGATCGCCATGTCGCGCGTTTTCAGATCACTGCGCGGCCCGATCAGGGCTATGCCGTGATAGGTCGCCAAGGCGGCGCGCAGGTTGTCCGAAATCGTCATGATCCCTGGGGCAAGCACCAATTTATAGGCCGAAAGATCGCCCGTATCGGGTGGCAGGATATCCACCGACAGGCCCGCCCGCCGCAAAGCGCGGTAAGCGGCAAAGGCCAGGCGGAACATATCGAAATCCGCACCCTGCGGCTGGGTATCCCAGGCCCATGCGCTTTCGTAATCGAAAATGAGCGCAGCATTGCCTGTCGCCTGATCCAGGTCCGGCATAGCGGCAATTTCCGCAGCGACTTGGGCGGCCTCTGTCAGGGCGGGGGCGGGTTCGCTATCGGGGCGCAGCAGGCCAGCGTGCATTTGTTCCTGCGCAAAGGGGGCCTGACGCCAACGGAAATAACAGACGGCCTCTGCCCCGTGGGCAAAGGCCTCCCATGCCCAAAGTCGCGCCATGCCGGGCAGGGGCGCGGGGTTGTAGGGTGCCCAATTGACCGGACCGGGCTGCTGTTCCATCACCCACATGCGCCCCTTGCCGACGGCGCGGTAGAGGTCGTGGTGAAAGGCCTGATTGTCCGGATGGCCCTGACGCAGAAAGGTCTGCTTTTCCTTCGTAGTGCCTTCGATCCGGTCGGACAGAAAGCCGATCGGGTAACTGTCCCAAGACGCGATATCGAGGTCGGCACCGACCTTGAAGTGATCGAACGTCAAAGTGCGGCCCATGTAATTGTGGATCAGGGGTGTATCGGTCAGCGGGCGCAGGGCATCGACCTGTACACGGTTGAAGGCCACCAGCTGATCAGAGCTGTAGCGCCGGAAATCCAGTACATGCGCAGGGTTGGGTTCGGTCACCGTCAGGTTCGGCAGTTCGATCTGGTCAAAGCTGTCGTATTGCATGGACCAGAAGACGTTACCCCATGCACGGTTCAGCGCATCCGTACTTTGGTATTTCTGCGCGAGCCAGTCCTGAAACCCCCGCTTTGCCGCGTCAGAGTAGGACAGTGTCGTTTCGTGGCAGTCGTATTCGTTATCGATCTGCCACGCGGCAACATAAGGGTTGCGCCCATAACGTTCGCCCATTGCGGTTGCAATGCGGCGGCACTGTTCCCGGTAGCCCATGTGGCTGAAATCGTAATGACGCCGCGAGCCAAAGCCGCGTCTGCGTCCCTGTGCGTCGACGGCTAGCATGTCGGGCATCTGGTCCACCAGCCAGCGCGGCGGGGTGGCTGTGGGAGTGCCCATCACGACCTTGAGGCCAGCATCGCCCAACACCTTGACCGCCCGGTCAAGCCAGTCCCAATCGTAGGTGCCGGGGGTGGGTTCCATCAGGCTCCAGGCGAACTCGCCAATGCGCACCCATGTCAGGCCGGTCGCCTTCATCCGGGCGGCGTCATCGGCCCATTGGGATTCGGGCCAGTGTTCGGGATAGTAGCAAACGCCGAGCGTGCGGGTCATGGGAGTGCCTTTTGAGTTTATCTTGCCAGATGAATGGGACGGGCCGCGTTTTACAGGATGACGCGGTGTTCCCTTTGGCCGGTGTAACGGGTTTTAATCGCAAAGGTCGCGCCCTGGGCGTCGTCCGGGGCGTCGATGTCCTGGCGGGCGGAAGTGACAAAGAGCGTCGACAGGTCCGCGCCACCGAAAGCCGGGCAGGAGGTGTGGCGCGCGGGCAGCTCAAAGGCCTCGATGAAGTGGCCCTGGGGGTCGTAGACGGCAACGCGGCCCGCACCCCATTGCGCATTGAACAGGTTGCCGGCTGCGTCCACAACAGAGCCGTCGGGGTTATAATCCGTGCCGGTCAGGTCAATATGGACCTGCGGTGTGCCCACAGGCCAGCCGGCGGCATCGAGTGCGACGCGCATGATTTTCTGGGTCGGGGTGTCAGCGAAAAACGCGGTCTTGCCGTCCGGGGCGAAGCAGATCGAATTGCTGATTGCAAGGTCGGCATAGATCTTGCGCAGGGTGCCGCGGTAATAGCGCCAGATGCTGCCGTGGCCTGCCTCTGCCCCCATTCCCATGGTGCCGATCCAGAAGCCGCCCTGCGGGTCGGCGCGGCAGTCGTTGGACCGGTTGCCTGCAAGATCGTGTTCCAGATCCATAATTTTGACGGTATCACCGGAGGCGATGTCGAAGCGGCTGAGCGCGATGTCGGAGGCAACGAGCAGGGTGTCGTAGTCGACCCAGCCTGCAGCCGAGACATGGCCGGGAAAATCCCAGTGCTGCCCTTTGGTGTGCATCCGGCGGGACAGGATGTCGAACCAGAACAGCTGGTCGCGTTCTGGATGCCAAAGCGGGCCTTCGCCCAAGATGCAGGGGGTGGCGTCGAAGATCATTGGATGGCTGCGTCAAAAGCAGTGACAATATCGCGGGCGCGGGCGGCGGCATCGCCAGCGGACAGCCCCGGCGTATAAAGCGCGGTGCCAATTCCAAAGCCGTCGGCACCTGCCTTGATCCAGTCACCGAAGTTCTTTGGACCGGCACCGCCGACAGCATAGACTGGGCAACCTGCAGGCAGGACAGCGCGCATTGCCTGGATCCCGGCGGGACCGATCAGCGAGGCGGGAAAAATCTTGAGGCCGTCAGCGCCGGCTTTGAGTGCGGCAAAGCATTCGGTCGGCGTCATTACACCAGGCCAGCTGGCCATGCCTGCGGCCTTGGTCGCCATGATCACGCGGGGGTCGGCATTGGGGGATACGATCAGCTGCCCGCCAGCATCACGCACGCGGTTTACATCGTCCGGCGTCAGTACGGTACCCGCGCCGATTTCAGCGATATCCCCGTGCGCATCGGCCATACGGCGGATGCTGTCAAAAGGGTCGGGCGAATTCAATGGCACCTCTATCCGGGTGATGCCGGCGTCGATGCAGGCGCGGGCGACGGCGACGGCCTCGTCCGGAGTGACGCCGCGCAGAATGGCGATAATGGGGCGGGTCATGTCTGGTCCTTCCAGCTGCGATAGGCGGCGGTCAGCCCGGCCAAGGTGGCGCGGTCCGCGTTGACTTGAGTTGCCGGGGCAGCCTGCGCCCCAAGGGCCGTGACGTAAAGACCCGCCAACGCACCGGCACCGATGACGGCAATTTGCTGCCCGAGCCAGTATGGTTTGGTTGCAGCCAGTTCGGCCCCGATTAGCAGCCCTGACAGACGCGCGCGTGCAACGGCGTCAGGCAGATCGTTCAACAGACCTTCGGCGCGCAATGAAAACAGACGGGCGGCCAGCTTTTCCGGGCGGGCAATGGCATCGTCGACGCCTTGCAAAAAGCCCGCGTCATCCCATCCATCGCCGCAGGAATGGCGCAGCACGGTGTGACCGGTGATGGCGGCAAACAGATCGCCGGTCATCACGGTCTGGAAACTGACAACTTCATCAGCGCTGACGTGCACCCATTTGGTATGGGTGCCTGGCAGGCAGATTACGCCGTCCCAATTCGGGTTCAGTGACAAGAAACCTGCGATTTGGGTTTCTTCGCCGCGCATGACGTCAGCGGGGCTTGCTTGTTTCAGGCCGGGTATGATGTGACAACGGTGACCTGCAAGCGTCAGATTGGGGGACAGCGCCGGGCAGGGGACGGCGGTATAGCGTGCCTCTATCCAGCCTTGACGGGATCCGACCATGCCGCAGGCGATTACGGGCACGGCAGGCCAATCAGCGGTCAGCGCATCCAGCGCCGGCGCAAAACCGTCACGGGGCAATTTGCCCATGCCGTCAGCGGACTGGGCCGCCGCCAGCACGGTGCCACTGTCCGACATGGCCCAGACGCGCAGATGCGTTGTTCCCCAATCGGCGGCAATCCATGTGGCGGCGGCGACGGTCATCCTGTGAACGCCAGGCCGCCATCGATGAACAGGCATTGGCCGGTCATCATGCGCGACAGATCAGAGGCAAGGAACAGAGCTGTCCCCGGCACGTCTTCGGGATAAAGGTTTTCGGGAATGCACTGTTTTTTGCGAAATTCGGCAAGGTCCGCGTCGGTGTGCACCTCTTCGATCTGCTTTTTGGTCAGCACAAGACCGGGAGAGATCGCGTTTACACGAATACCCTTTGGCCCCCAGTCGCGAGCAAGCGAGCGTGTCAGACCAAGGATGCCCGCATTAGAAGACATATAGGGCGCGAGCTGTTCGCCCGCGATCTGGTAGCTGGCAGAGGAAAAGTTAATGATTGAACCGCCATTCGTCATCAGCGCCCCTGCCTTCTGGCAGGCAAAGAAATAATGGCGCAGGTTCACGGCGAGCTGGTTGTCCCAATCTTCGACAGTGATGTCGGCGGGGTCCATGCGCGTGTCGGCGGCTGCGTTGTTGATCTGGACGTTCAGCGCACCTTGCCTGGCGACAGCTTCGTCCATCGCGGCGTGCAGCGCTTTGGTGTCGGTCACGTCGCATTGCTGAAAGAGCGGCTTGATGCCGGTCTTTTCCGCCATTTCGTCTGCAAAAACGCTGTAGTCAGATCGGCCGACAAAGCTGACCTTTGCCTTTTGCATTAAGAAGGATTCCGTCAGCGCGGCACCGATGCCGCCGCCGCCGCCGGTGATAAAGACGTGGGCGTTTTCCAGGTCGTGAAATTGCGCGGTCATAGGCGATGTCCTTCGATGATCCAAATGCTGTCGGGGACGGCATAGGGTAGGGCAATGCCCTGTGACATCAACGTACGGCCCGTCAGGGTCAAGGGGCCGGATTTAAGGGCGGGCGTGCCCCGCGACAGGGTCGAAAGATCGTCCTTGTTCGCGATATCAACCGTATAGGTCGCATTAGGATCAAGCCCCGTCAGGCGCAACGGGCGCGGTGCGATCTGTGTGCTGGTGCCGGCCTGGCCTGCAAATACGACAAACCGCGTGCCATCGGCAGCCTGCTGCTGTTCGGCGATGACGGCGGCATTGGCGCTATCCAACCGCAAGATATCGGCGCTGCGCATCCAGTCGCGGTTGGCCTTATACCACGCTGTGACCCGCGTGAGAGTCGCGGCCTCGTCCTGTGTCAGCTCTCGCGGGTCCATTTCGAATCCCATGTGGCGCTGGGCGGCGACCCAAGCGCGAAAGCTGATGGAATGGACGCGCCCTGTCGTGTGGCAATGGCGCGGACCAACGTGGCTGCCGGTGACGCAGGACGGAAGGAACAGGGCCGCATCGTGTTGCATCCGAAGCCGCGTCAGGGCGTCGTTGCTGTCAGACAGCCAGACGCGCTGGGTATGCTGCAAAATGCCAAAGTCGATGCGCCCGCCGCCAGAGGCGCAGGATTCAATCTCTACCTCTGGATGGGCTGTGCGCAGGCGGTCCAGCAGGGCATGGGTGCCGCGTGTCTGTGCAGCCCCGTTGTGCGGCAGCACGCGGTTGTGGTCCCATTTGATATATTCGATGTCATGGCCGAATAGAATGCCGCTGATCTGATCGAACAGATTATCGCGCAGATCAGCGTTTGCCATATCCAGCACATATTGGCCCCGGCCAAGCGGCTGATCCATTGGGCCAAGGACCCAATCGGGATGGTTGCGGGCCATGTCGCTGTCAGCGTTGACCATTTCCGGTTCAAACCACAGGCCAAAGGTCATGCCGAGGCTGTGGACATGATTAATCAGCGGGGTCAGCCCGTCTGGCCATTTGGCGGCGTCGATGGTCCAGTCGCCAAGGCTGGTGGTGTCGTCATTGCGGCCCTTGAACCAGCCGTCGTCCAGCACGAAACGCTCTGCCCCGAGCGCGGCGGCGCGATCCGCGATGGCGGTCAGCGCAGACAAGGAGTGGTCGAAATAGATCGCTTCCCAGCAGTTGTAGTGCACGGGGCGGGGTGTGTTCGGTTTCGGCCAGGTGACGATCCGGTCGCGCAGATGGCGCTGAAAGCTGACAGCGCAGCCGTTCAGGCCTGTGTCCGAATAGGCCACATAAAGCGGTGCGCTTTCGAAATGGGTGCCAGGCAGGGGGTCGCTGCCGCTGGCGTGGCCGAACTGGATCTGGCGGCGCCCGTCCGGCAATTCCTCGGCCAGCATGCGGTGGCCGCCGGACCAGCCATAATGCAGGGCGTGCGCCTCTCCGCCTGTATTCGTGCAGCCGCGGGCGGGCAGGATCAGTGCGGGGAAATGCTCGTGCCCGGTGCGGCCCGTGCGGTTGTCGCGGGCGCGGATGCCCGCGGCCCATGGCGTGCGGACAGGCTGGAATTCATCGCACCAGCGGCCTGCAAAATCAATCATCTCGTCCGCCAGTTGCGGGGCAGGCAGGGTCGGTGCGGACAGCCAGTCACACAGGACGGGCTGGTCTGCGTCCAGCGCGGTTTGCGCTGTGATGATACCCGTATGGGCATCGGCGACGAACGTAAATGTCAGAGTCAAGCCCAAGGCCGTATCTGCATAGGACAGTGACAGTGCCTCTGCCCGATTGGTGGCAGTCTGAGCAAAGACAGGGCGCAGGGGCGCACCGTCTGTGCTGCGAACCTCCAACCCCGGCTGACCGGGAAAGGCCGCAGCAGTTTGCGGGCAAAGTGTTACCAGCGGATTTGCGTCCAGCATGCCTCCGGTCAGGTCGATTTCGGCGGCAGCGGCAATCGCATGCAGGTCGGCCCCGCTAGGCAGCCGCGCGCCCCAATAGGTGCAATGCGGCAAGCCCGTCGCAGGGGCGGCCAGAACGATCGTTTGGCGACCGGCATCAAGACGATAGTGGGTCATTTACTTGACGGCTCCGAGGGTGAGGCCAGCGATGAAGTGCTTTTGCATCAAAAAGAACATGGCGACAGGGGGCAGGGCGGCAACGATGGATCCGGCAGAGACCAGATGCCAGGCGGCGACCCATTGGCCGTTCAGCGATGACAGGCCGGCGGTGACGGGGCGGGTTTCGGCGCTTGTGGTCAGTACGGTCGCCCAGAAGAAATCGTTCCAGATAAAGGTAAAGATCAGCACTGACAGCGCAGCAATCGCGGGCTTCATCAGCGGCAGAACGATGAACCAGAAAATCCGCCATTCCGCCACGCCTTCGACGCGCGCAGCTTCAATCAACTCTCTTGGCAGGGCGGCGATGAAATTGCGCATGAACAGGGTGCAGAACCCGGTCTGAAAGGCAATGTGAAACAGGATCAGTGCCTGCGGCGTATTATAAATGCCAAGGTTCAACGTCATGTCGCGCACCGGCACCATCAGGATCTGGAACGGCACGAAGTTGCCGGCCACGAACATGAAAAAGATTAGCAGGTTGCCTTTGAACCGGTAAATGCCAAGGGCGAAACCGGTCAGGCAGGACAAAGCCACCGACCCGATCACGGTCGGGATTGTGACGACAAATGAATTGCGGATGTATTTCCACAAGTCGAAATCAAACAGCACGGCCCAGTAGTTTTCGAACGCGATATGCGTTGGCAGGCCGAAATAGTTGCCCGCGGCCAGATCGGACGACGGCTTGATCGACGTCATGGCGATACCAAGCAAAGGCAGTAACCAAAGGATCAGCGCAACAGGCAGCAGCGCCTGATAGGTCAGTTGGGCGGCGCGGGACCGCTGGGCAATAGGACGTGGAAACATATCAGTGGCCTCTTTCGTCGCGGACCATCTTCCAGACAAAGCCGGCGATGAAGACCATCATGATCAGGAACAGAACAACGGCGATGGCAGCGCCATATCCCATGCGGTAGCCGTATTCCGACAGTGCTTTTTCATACATATAGAACGACAGCACACGGGTTTGGCCAAAGGGGCCGCCGTTGGTCATGATCGACACAAGGTCAAAGCTGCGCAGCGCGCCGATGACGGTAACAACAACAGCGATGAAAGTCGCAGGGCGCAGCTGCGGCAGCACAACATACCACAGCATCTTTAGACCCTTGGCCCCGTCCAGACGGGCGGCCTCGATCTGGTCGGGGGCGACGTTGTTCAGGCCGGTCAGATAGAGGATCATGCAATAAGCAATCTGGGGCCAAAGGCCGGCGACGATGATGCCATAGGTTGCGTATTCAGGGTTCGCCAGCACGGCGGTGCCGGTGCCGAACAGCCATTCGGTCAATTGAAAGAACAGACCGAAGTTGGGCGCATAAAACCATGCGAACATCAGACCGACGACAACCTGCGATATAACGAACGGGAAAAAGAACAGCGACTTGTAGATGCGAATACCGGTCACGGTCTGGTTCAGGAAAATCGCGATCCCCAGACCCGCAGGCACGGCCAGCATATAAAGCACCAGCCAGATAATGTTGTTTTTCAAAGAGATGATGAAATTGCGATCACCCCAAAGCTCTTGGTAGTTGCCCCAGCCAACCCATTCCTTAGGGGACAGGCCGTCCCAATCGTAGAATGAAAACTGGAACGACGCAAAGATGGGCCAGACGACATAGACCGCAAACATGAAAATGCCCGGGGCCAGAAACAGCCAGGGCGTCAGCTTTTGCTGGTTGGATTTCCACCAGGACCGCTTGGGTCCGTGGGCATCGGGTAGTGCGGTCATGATCTCTTCCCCCCTGCGGTGAACGGCGGCCCCGCGAAACGGGGGGCCGCCATCAGATTTTATTGTGCGTAGATACGCTGACGATCGGCTTCCAAACGGGCCAGGATGTCTTCCAAGTTGCCGGGATAGGCCATGAATTCCTGAAAGCCTTCCATGCCCGATGCGGCCATTTCGGCAGGCGCGTCACGGTCAAAGAACTGCGCCAGGCCAGATGCGGTGGACAGCATCTCAAAGCCTTGGGACAGGAAGGGGTCAGCCTCGTCCACGGTGGAACCGTTGTTGACGGGCAGCTGGCCCAGGGCGGCGTTCAGCTTGGTCTGCACATCAGCGCGGGCCAGATACGCAAGGAAGGTCTTGGCGTCTTCGGGGTTTTTCGCACCGGCGGGGATGTGGACTGTGTCGGTTGGCGCGTCTTCGGCGCGGGCAACGTCAGGGTTGATCGTCGGGAACGGGAAGAAGCCCAATGTCTCGTCGGTCATGCCGCCGTCCTTGAACGTGGCCACGGCAAAGTTACCCATGACGTAGTTCGCAGCCTTGCCCTGGCTCATCAGGGCAGCCGCATCCTGCCAGTCGATGGCCGCTGCGTTCTGCGTGATATAGCCCGGCTCGACCAGACGGTTCCATTGCGCAAAGGTTTCACGCACACGCTCGTCCGTCCACGGAATTTCACCGTTGGTCAACTGCATGTGGAAATCATAGCCGTTGGTGCGCAGGTTGAAGTAGTCAAAGATACCGGCGGCGGGCCACATGGCGGATGTACCGGTAGTCAGACAGTCGATACCGGCGTCCTTGAACAACTGGCAGTTTTCGACGAATTCGTCATAGGTTTCAGGGACCTTTGCGCCGACCTGCTCGTACAGGGCTTTATTATAATACATGCCCCACTGGTAGTAGGTGTAGGGCACACCCCACTGCTTGTCGTCGATCGTCATGGACGACGCGGCAGAGGCCAGCTGTTCGTTCAGGCCGTTGTCGGCCCAGACATCAGACACATCCATGAACTGGCCTGCGTCAACAAAAGGCTTCATGCGGTTGCCGGCGTACCAGTTGGCAAGGTCAGGGCTGTCGGCCGTCAGAAAGTTACGAATCGCAGTCTTGTAACCTTCATGGTCGAAAAGGTTCACCTGCACGTCGATCTCGGGATACTCAGCCTCGAAGTCGGCAATCAGCGCCTCAAAGGCGGCTTTGGGGGCGGGATCGGACGTGTCGGTGTTGAATGTCAGCACACGCTGCTGGGCGATGGCGGACGTGCCGGCAAGCAGAGCGATCGAAAGTGCCAGACCGGCGGTCAGTGGTTTGCGCAACATTTGGTTTCCTCCCTAAATTTGCGTCCAATGGTTTCAATATTTGAAACTTGGTTTTGGATATTGATACTTAATCGCGAATCCCCTAGGCTTGTCAACACACCCGTTGCGCGGCAACGCAGCGTCCGGGTGAGGGAGAGGGACAGTTATGGCAAGCAGCGGCGACGGCACAGTCGGCAAGGCACTCGAGGTATTGGATCAGGTCGCCAGTTTTGGTCGCCCGGTCCGGTTTTCCGATGTGCTGTCCGAAAGCGCCTTTCCCAAGCCGACTCTTTATCGCCTGCTACAAACTCTCGTAAGCCAGAACATGTTGTCCTATGATCAGGACCGGCAGACCTATGCCCCCGGCGCGCGCCTGGTGCGGCTGGCCCATGCCGCCTGGGCGCAATCAAGCCTTGTGCAGGTCGCAAGCCCGCATTTGCTGCGGTTGTCCGTGGCCACCAGCGAAACCGTTCACCTGGCGCAACTGGATCATGCGCAGGTGCTTTATCTTGATAAACGCAACGCGGCCCACCCGGTCGCAATGTTTTCGCAGGCGGGCAAGGTTGGTCCGGTCTATTGCACGGGCGTCGGCAAGGCGATGTTGGCCTTTACGGATGATGCACAGGCGGATGATATCATTGCGCAGCAATCGTTTCACCGGTTTCAGCCCGGAACCCTGACTACGCCGGCTGCCCTGCGGCAGGAACTGCAGGCGATCCGGGCCCGCGGCTATGCCTTTGACCGCGAAGAGCACGAACCGGGGATCATTTGTATTGCCATGCCGATCCTGACGCCATCAGGCCGTGTGCTGGGGGCGGTGTCCGTCACCAGCACGACAGCGCGCACGGATCTGAAAGGGCTTGAAACACTCGCCCCCGAAGTCCGCACTGCAGCCAAAGCCATCGCTCAAGATGCGGCGAAATGGAGCTTTCCCGATCACGGGACACATACACTGAAACTCGCTGGGGAATAATTCATGTCAGGCGTAACGCTTAAGAATGCGGTCAAGAAATACGGCGACGTACAGGTCGTCCACGGCATCGATCTGGATGTCGCGGACGGTGAATTTTGCGTTTTTGTCGGCCCGTCCGGCTGCGGTAAATCTACCTTGCTGCGTATGATTGCAGGGCTGGAGGAAACGACATCAGGCCAGATCAATATCGGCGCGCGGGACGTGACGCGCCTAGATCCATCCGACCGCGGCGTGGCGATGGTGTTCCAGACCTATGCGCTTTATCCGCATATGACGGTCAAGGATAACATGGGCTTCGGCCTGAAAATGAACGGCCACCCCAAGGCAGAGATCGCCGCCAAAGTGGCCGAAGCATCCCGCATCCTGAAGCTGGACGAATACCTTGACCGCAAACCGGCAGCCCTTTCGGGTGGTCAACGTCAGCGGGTCAGCATCGGCCGCGCCATCGTGCGCGGGCCCGAAGTATTCCTGTTCGATGAGCCGCTCTCGAACCTTGACGCCGAACTGCGCGTCGAGATGCGCGTCGAAATTGCCCGCCTGCACAAGGAAATCGGCGCGACGATGATCTACGTCACCCACGACCAGGTCGAGGCGATGACGCTGGCTGACAAGATCGTCGTGCTCCGCAAGGGCGTTATCGAACAGGTCGGCGCGCCAATGGACCTCTACCGAGACCCGGATAACAAATTTGTTGCGGGCTTCATCGGCAGCCCTGCTATGAATTTCATGGCCGGCGATGTTGCGAATGGCATGGTTCAGGTGCCGGGCATGAAGACGGAATTCAATCTTGGTGTGACATCCTACAGCGGCCCCGTGACCGTAGGCATGCGGGCAGAGCACCTTGTCGTTGATCCAACTGGCGATACGCATACGGTCGACCTGACCGAAAGCCTTGGCGGCGTGTCCTACGTCTATCTGCTCGGCGACACCGCAGAAAGGATCGTCATCGAGGAACGCGGCGACCATCGTTCCCGTGTCGGTGACCGCGTCGGCATTACCATCGATCCAAGCCGCGTCTATCTCTTTGATGCCAAGACCGAAGTTCGGATCCGGACATAGAGTCCATCCTTCTTCTGGTCGAAAATATCCCGGGGTTTGGGGCAGCGCCCCAAGCCGATTTTTCGCCGAAAAATCGGACGACCTTGCCGCTAGCGCTTGCCGTAATACAGGCCGACCACATGTTCGGCCTGTGCAAAGAACAGCCAGCGCAGACATAGGACACCTGCGATATGGGCCAGCACGGCAACCAGCGCTGTGATATGACCAAGACCAGCCGCGATCAGCGGAATAGGGATGCCAAAGGCCAGGATCAAGCCGATGGCGCGCAGCTGCAGCGCATGGCGGCGGCCGACGATATAGACAAATTCCCGTAGCAAATAGTTTGTCCCCGAATGCGGTGGCAGGAATGCGCGGACGCGGCCTGTCCCGCCCAGCCCGGTGGCCGTACCGATCGTTGTGCCTGACTGGTTCAGGCGCGTATCCCCGATGACCCATGCCGCCAGTTGCAATACAGCGGCCAAGGCCAATAGAACCAGCGCGGCGCTGCTGCGATTGGCCAAAATGGCCCCCCCTGCCAGTGACAGTGCCCCGAACAGCGCAGGCGTGGTCCAGTGCCGCCAGCGCGGTACGGTACGTAATTGGGTATAGATCATCGCGGTGGTGAAAACGGTGGCAAGGCACCCCAGCGATACCAGCCACCCCAAGGGCGCGGCCGCAATATCCTGGATCCGCAGCAGGGCAAATACCCCGCCCGTCAGCAACGTCGCAAGCGCCGCGATCGCTTCGCGGGACAGCCAACTGGTGCGCCACTGTGTGACGGCAAGGTAGGCACGCTCTGGGTGGCCAAGATGAAAAGTCGAAGCCAGCAGCCCGCCCACGGCCATTGCATAGGCCAGCGCAAAAAACGCAAAAGCGATCCAGCCGGTGGGGGCGGGTTGGCCAAGGCCAAGCCAGAACAGCAGGCCGAACCCCAGCCCGGAAAATGTCGTAAATACAATGACGGAAGGGGCCGGATGCATCAGGCATGTCCCCCCGGCAGCTTTGACAACGCCTTGTCCAGCCAGGCAATCAGCCCTTTGCCATCACTGGCAACGGGGGCCAGCAGGGGGGCCAGAATGTCGATCTGGTCGGCATCGCGGGGCCGCGGCGGCAGGTATTTGTTCACAGGCTTGGTTCCCATCTCTGGCATCAGATCAAAGCCGCCGCGTTCGGCCACTAGCTTGCTGACGTCCGAATCCGCATCGCCCAGATCGCCAAAATGCCGCGCGCCTGCAGGGCAGGTGCGCACGCAGGCAGGGGTGCGGTCGACCTCTGGCAGGGCCTCGTTATAGATGCGGTCAACGCAAAGCGTACATTTTTTCATCACCCCCGCTGCCGGATCCATTTCCCTTGCGCCATATGGGCAGGCCCAGGCGCAGAGCCCGCAGCCGATGCAGGCGTCTTCGTTCACCAAGACAATGCCGTCGGCCTGCCGCTTATAGCTGGCCCCTGTGGGACAGACGGTGACGCAGGGCGCATCCTCGCAGTGCAGGCAGGATTTGGGAAAGTGGACTTGCTGCGTCGGGCGGTCCTGCGGGGTCACTTCGAAGCTGTGCACGCGGTTCAGGAAGGTGCCGCCGGGGTCCGCGCCGTAAGGGTCCTGATCCGAAAGCGGTGCGCCCAGATCGCTTTGTGTGTTCCACGCCTTGCAGGACACGACGCAGGCATGACAACCGACGCAGGTATCAAGATCGATCACAAGGCCGAGCTTTACGGCAGAGGGCGGGGGCAAGGTTGTCATAGGGTGCAGCCTTTGCGTAGTGGTGATTCTCCGCAGAAAAATCGGGGGGGCCAGCCCCCCGTCCTGCGGACTCCCCCCGGGATATTTCTGACCAGAAGAAGGGGGGGCGGGGCAGGTAAGGGCGCGGTCATGATTTGCCGACCTTCCAGCGCAGGCTGCGCGGTGGTTGCGGAACGGGGGATGAGATGGTGGGCAGGATCGGTTGGGATTCCTGCGGCGCGCCGGATTTTTCGATCTTGACGCGCAGGTCGAACCAAGCCGCCTGGCCGGTAACCGGGTCGGAGTTGGACCAGCGCAAGCCATCGCCTTTGGGCGGCAGCAGCTCGTGGATCAGGTGGTTCAGCAGGAAGCCTTTTGTTGCCTCCGGCGCATTCTTGTCCAGCGCCCATGTGCCCTTGCGTTTGCCGATGGCGTTCCACGTCCAGACTGTGTTTTCGTTCAGGGATTCCTGCAGCGCGACAGGCACGGTGATCGATCCGTGGGCCGAAGTAACGCGTGCCCAGTCGCCATCCTTGAAGCCATGTTTGGCCCAGATTTTTGTCGGGACATAAAGCGGGTTATGCCCGTGGATTTGTCGAAGCCACGCATTCTGGCCGCCCCAGCTGTGATACATCGCCATGGGCCGCTGGGTCAGGGCGTGCACGTCATATTCGGCGGGGTCGATATGGCCATCCTCGAACGGGGGATACCAGATCGGCAGGGGGTCCATGGTGACTTTGATCTGGCCGCGCAGGTGGTCGGGGGGCTGGCGCAAACCATGCCCTTCGGCGGCGAGCTGAAAGCGGCGCATCGGTTCGACGTAAAGCTGAAAGATATAGGGTTGCGGCGCGTCATACAGGCCCATGGTCACCGCCCAATCCTGATAGGCGCGGTTGAAGGGTTTGTAGTAGGCTGCCTCTGCCGGGATATGGCTGGTCCAGAAGCCGCCGTTTGCGATATATTCGTTCAGCTGGTTGTCGTTCGGCTCTCCTCGTCCGTCCTGCAAGCCCGTGTTTCCCACGCGCCAGCCTGCCAGCGGGCCGATGCCGGGGCGGCGCAGGTGATGGGTGATGTAATCGGCATAGTCGGCGTATCTGGCGCTGCCGTCGGCGTTGACGAAACCGGGCAGGTCCAGCCGCGCGCCCAGATCGCAAAGCACGGATTGAAAGGCGCGCACGTCGCGGTCCGGTTCCACGACGGGCCAGCGGATTGCATCGGCGACGGCGTCCGCCTCGCAGATGGGGCGGTCAAGCAGGGAAATGCAGTCGTGACGTTCAAGATAGGTTGTATCCGGCAGGATCAGATCGGCGTAGGCCACCATTTCAGACGCATAGGCATCAGAATAGATGATACGCGGGATGACATAGTCGCCGTCTTCGGTTTGGTCGGTCAGCATGTCGATGACGCCGCGCGTGTTCATCGACGAATTCCACGACATATTTGCCATATACATGAACAATGTGTCGATCTTATAGGGATCGCCCGCGTGAGCATTGCTGATGACCATATGCATCAGGCCGTGCGCCGACATGGGGTTTTCCCATGTAAAGGCCTTGTCGATGCGGGCCGGATCGCCGGCAGCGGTCAGGCACAAATCCTCCGGCCCTTGGGGGTAGCCAAGGTGCGGGCCGTCCAGCGGCTGACCTGGCACAACCTTGCAATGCGGTTTGGGGTGGGCCGTCGCGGGTTTGGGGTAGGGCGGTTTGAAGCGCATGCCGCCGGGGGTTTCGACAGCACCGAGAATGATTTGCAGCGTATGCAGCGCGCGGCAGGTCTGAAAGCCGTTCGAATGGGCGCTGATGCCGCGCATGGCATGGACGCTGACAGGGCGGCCAATCATTTGGTCGTGCTTTTTGCCGCGGAAATCGGTCCAGGGCTGGTCCAGAATGACGGGTTGGTTAAAAGCGACGTCGGCCATATCGGCGGCCAGTTGGCGGATGCGGGACGCGGGGATGCCGACGCGGTCCGCCACGCATTCGGGCGCGTGGACGGGGTCGGTATAACGGTCGGCCATCAGGTGAAACACGCTGCGGTGGGTGAAACCCGCGTTGCGCCATGTGCCAGTCAGGCTAGGTTCAACGCCGATGCCGTTCCAAGGGGCCAGCTTGCCGGTGCGGCGATCGATCACTTGCGGGCGTAGTTCGTCGTCGCGGATGAACAGGCCATAGTCTGGCGATTTGGGGTCTTGGTTCACAAGGACAGAGGCATTGGTAAAGCGCGCCAGATAGTCGGTGTCGATCTGGCCTGCGGTCATCAGGCAGTGGATCAGGGATAGGATCAGCAGCCCGTCATTGCCCGGCGTCACGCCGAACCAATCGTCTGCGACAGCGTTATAACCGGTCCGGATCGGGTTCACGCCGACGATGCGCGCGCCCCGCGCCTTCAGCTTGCCGATCCCCATCTTGATCGGGTTGCTGTCGTGGTCTTCGGCCACACCGAACAGCAGAAACAGCTTGGTATGATCCCAATCCGGCTGGCCAAATTCCCAGAATGCGCCGCCCATCGTATAGATGCCCGCCGCAGCCATGTTTACGCTGCAAAATCCACCATGTGCTGCGTAATTTGGCGTGCCAAAGCCCTGCGCCCAAAGCGAGGTAAAGCTCTGCGACTGATCGCGCCCGGTAAAGAACGCTAGCTTTTCCGGTGCTGTTTCGCGCAGCGGTTTGAGCCAGGACGTCGCAAGGTCCAGCGCCTCGTCCCAGGTGATTTCCTCGTATGTCCCCGACCCGCGCGGACCGGTGCGTTTCATCGGTGCCCGCAGGCGGGACGGTGCATTGTGCTGCATGATGCCCGCAGAACCCTTCGCGCAGAGCACGCCTTTGTTCAGCGGGTGGTCGCGGTTACCTTCGATGTATGCGGCGCGCTTTTTGCCGTCAGGGTCGTCCTTCATATGCACATCAATGCCGCAGCGGCAGGCGCACATGTAGCAGGTGGTTTTACGGATTTCGGTGCCAATGGGCTTGGACAGGTCCAAGACGGGATCAGTCATGTCAGATCCTTTCGTGCGCAGGCGGCGCATGCAAGGCGCGTTGTCGAAGTGCAATTCACGTGCAAACGGCCCCCTGTCGTTGCGATTGCTGTCACCCGGCGCGGTCGTATTTGGGTGTGGCCCCGCCAACGGTTTCGGGGCTGCTTGTTTGCTTATTGTTCATGATGACAGGCTTGATGACCAGTGCATCAATTTTAATATATCGGGTGTTTGCCGCGTATTGGTGGCCGGTGCCGCAGATCGGAAGCTGTCGCAATTAGGTCAGGCTGCGCAGCATCCCCAGCACCGAGAGGGACAGCAGCAACCAAGTGGCAAGGCGGCGAAAGGTGGCGGGAGGCGCCGCGGCAAAGCGGCGATTGCCCAGCAGGATACCCGCGGCAACAAAAGGCACCGCCATGAGGGCCGCGACAAAGGTATCAGCTGTAATCTGCCCGCCCAGTCCCAGAAGCGGCAGCGTCATGAGGTCAATGCCGGTCAGGAACACAATCATGGTCGCCCGGAAGGTTGCGGCAGGGATCGGCTGCGCACCAAGGCAGGCCGCGACGGGCAAGCCGCCGACGCCGGCCGCATTCGCGCAGCCGGCGACCATACCAGTCAGCACATGGCCCCGCCGCCTTAGGGGCTGCCGAAGCACCCAGCCGCCAAGCATGATTGCAGACAGGGCCGCAATGATCGCGCTGATCAGGAACTGAACGATTTGCGCAGGAAGCTGCAACATCACCCATATCGCAACTGGTAGGGCCAAGGCCGCACCTGACAGCAAAGCTCGGGCGCGCTGCCAATCAATATGCCCGCGCAATCCCCGCGCCTGAAGCAGCGTCATGGTAATTTCGACCATGAATACAACCGGGATAAAAGGGAGAGGGTTAGCGACAAGGCTGGCGCAGGCAATGAAGATCGCGGAAAAGCCAAATCCCGTATACCCGCGTATGATCGCGGCCCCCAGCAGGGCGCATGCCAGAAAGGCGGATGCCGCCGGGACAAGGTCAAACAGCATATTCGACGGCCTGACATCTGGAGGGCGATCCGATTTTTCGGCGAAAAATCGGCTTAGGGCTCTGCCCTAAAACCCGGGATATTTGTAACCAGAAGAAGGGCGAACCCCTATCCCAGTACGCGGGTCAGGGCCTTGTCAACGGCACCGGTAATTTCGTTGATATCGTCTTTTGTTGCGATCAGGGCAGGGGCGAACAGCAGGGTGTTGTTGAAGCCAGGCACGGAGCGGTTGGTCGCGCCGATGATGACGCCCTGGCTCATGCAGTCTGCAACGATGGCACCAATCTGCTTTTCGTTCACGGGTGCCTTGGTGCCGCGGTCTGTCACAAGTTCAGCCCCGGCAAACAGCCCCTGGCCCCTGACGTCGCCAATGACGGCGTGTTTGTCCATTAAGGCCAGCAGGTTGTTTTTTAGGTGCAAACCCATATCGGTGGAATTGTCCAAAAGCCCCTCTTCTTCGATGATCGCCATGTTTTCGATTGCGGCGGTGGGGCCGGCAGTGCAGCCGCCGAAGGTCGAAATATCGCGGAAGTAGGACAAATGGTCCGTGTCATCCTTGAACTGTTCGAAGACCGCATCCGTTGTAACGCAGCAAGAGATGGCCGCATAGCCGGAGGCGACGCCTTTGGCCATTGTCACGATATCGGGCTGAACACCATATTGCTGATAGCCGAACCAGGTTCCAGTCCGGCCAAGGCCGCAGACCACCTCGTCGATATGCAGCAAGATGTCGTATTTCTTGCAGATTTCCTGAACGCGGTCCCAATAGCCCTGCGGCGGTGTGATGATGCCGCCACCTGCGGTGATCGGTTCCAGACACAATGCGCCGACGGTGTCGGGGCCTTCACGCAGAATCACCTCTTCGATTGCGTCGGCGGCGCGGCGACCATAATCGGCATCGGTCAGCCCGTCTTGGCGACGGTATTCAAGGCAATGCGGTACCATGACGAAACCGGGCGTGAAGGGGCCGTAGTGTGCGTTACGCTCTTCCTGGCCGCCCGCGGACAGGTTGGCGATCGTGGTGCCGTGGTAATCCCGCTCGCGGTAAAGGATCTTGTATTTACGCCCGCCGTGGTGCTTGTGCGCGATCTGGCGCACCATCTTGAAGGCTTTTTCGTTCGCCTCGGAACCGGAGTTGGCATAGTAGACCCGGTCGAGTCCCGGCATTTTTGCAGTAAGCATTTCGGCAAACTGGGCGGCAGGGATGTTGCCAGCGGCACCGGCGTAAAAGTTCAGCTTGGTCAGTTGGGCAGCCATCGCATCTGCGATGCGTTTGCGGCCATAGCCAACGTTGACGGTCCAGACCGCGCCGGATACCGCGTCCAGATGCTCGCGCCCGGTAATGTCCCAGACGCGCAGGCCTTTGCCTTCGACCATGATGCGCGGATCAGTGGTTTCAAATGGCTTGTGCTGCACCAGATGGTGCCAGACGTGAGCCTTGTCAGCAGAGATGATTGCGGCGGGGTCGTTCGACAAGGCGTGCTGGTTCATGGCGTGGTTCCGGTAAGCTGATGCAATGCGGTGGCAAGCCCAGTCTTGTGATCAGGCCCGGTCATTTGCAAGAGAATGTGACCAAATGGTTAAAATTGCAGCAAGGACCGCGACCAATCGCGGTCCGTCCGCGACACGGCCGCTGCATGTATTACCGCTGGCGGGTCACGCAATGGCGGAACACGGTTGCCTTGGTTTTACGAAGCAGAGATACCACAATCACAGGTTTAATGCGTTGTAGTCGCCAGATGCCGCCCGGCAGGCGGCACGGGGCACGGGGCGAGGGTGAGAGTGATGTTGAATGTCGCAGGGGCGCTGGGCGCGCTGTTTGTGCTGGCGGCGCTGGCCGGAATGGCACCTGACGCGCTGCGCGTTCTTGGCTTGGCGACACTGATCGTTTTGGTGCTGGGTGCGCTTTGGGACGGGCTGTCGTTGCTGATGCGGCACCGGCCAGCGGGAAGGCGCGGTCGAAGCAAACGGGGGCGGGGCAGGCCGGGACGGTCGACACGGCCAGCGCCACGCGCGCCGGCCCGTCCGGCAAGCTTGATCGTGGATGGATCCAACGTCATGCATTGGAACGGCGAGCCGTCACAGATGGTTCTGACCCGCGTTGTTGCCAAACTGGTTCAAAGCGGGGAATGCCCGCATGTCTATTTCGACGCAAATGTCGGATACAAGCTGCAGGGGCAGTACATGGGCAACCGCGCCATGGCAAAAATGCTGGGACTGCCCGAAAACCGTGTCACCGTCGTTGACGCAGGCGTTCCTGCCGACCCTGTTTTGCTGGAACATGCCGTAAATGCAAAGCTGCGGGTTGTTACAAATGACCGGTTTATGGAGTGGCGGCCGCAGTTCCCGCAAATCGGCAACCGCGGCTTTCTGGTCAAAGGGCACTGGCAGCAGGGCACCCCGATGGTGCAGCTTTAGCCTTCGACGCGGGTGATGCTGAGGTATTTGCCAACGCCGTTGTCACCATTGCTTTGATAGTCGATCAGGATGCGGTCGCCAGCGACCAGGTCCGCTGGCAGGGGGAAGTCAGCTGGAATTTCCCAGATGGACCGGTCCTGCAGGACGATGACATTCGACACGCGGTCATAGGCGACGACGGTACCAGTGGTATCATCCGCAAACGCAGGCAGCGCAATGGCGGTCAGGGCGGCAGAGATCAGCAAATGGCGCATGGCCGGTGTCCTTGCATGAGTGTGATGCGCTTTAATTGGCCTGAATTTTGATCTGCGCAAGTGGTGCGCGATCATTGCTGTCAAATAAACCGCAAACCTAATTTGCATGGCAGGGCGGGCGCATCGTTTTTCATGGTGCATCCATTGCCGTTGCGCCGCCGCGCATGATCGCTCATGCTGCTTTATGACAACCTAAACAGGAAGATTGCCATGGAAACGTTTTTCGAAATTGTCGGCTGGGGTGCGCTGACTTTTCTGGTGATCATCGGCCTTGTGGCCGGATTGATTGCATCTGCCGTAACGGGCGGTCATCGCGCTGCCTATGTCGTTGCAGGGATCCTTGGCGCGATTGCGCTGCCTTTCGTGCTGGCGTTGCTGGGAGTGACGGCCGCAATCGGCGCAAGCCTGATCGCGATCCTGATCATCGGGATCGTCGGCGCTGCGCTGCTGGTCGTGCTGTTCAAGGCGCTGACGGGGCGCAGCGATACGCCCCGCCGCTAGGTTACTTCTTTTTGCCGCCATAGCGGGATTTACCGCCGCGCATACCGCCGCGGCCACCGGTTGATCGGCCCGATGCCTTGGCCGATTCCTCGACCGCTTTGTCCACGGCCTGCTGGCGTGCCAGCGGGTCGTCGGCAATCGCCAGCTCGACGGCTTCCAGGCGTTTCAACTCATCGCGCAGGCGGGCGGCTTCTTCGAACTCCAGATTTTCAGCCGCCTTGCGCATGTCGGTGCGCAGGCCGTCCAATACGGCCTTCATGTTGGACCCCTGGCGTTCCACCTTGGCGGTGACGCGGTTCATGTCCACGTCGCCCTTGTACAGGCCGGCAAGAATATCCTCGACGTTCTTTTTCACCGTCATCGGCGTAATGTCGTGTTCGGTGTTATAGGCCATCTGCCGTGTGCGGCGGCGTTCGGTTTCCTTCATTGCCCGGTCCATGGATCCGGTGATGCGGTCGGCATACATGATGACGCGGCCTTCGGCGTTCCGCGCGGCGCGGCCGATGGTCTGCACAAGCGATGTTTCAGAGCGCAGGAAACCTTCTTTGTCCGCGTCCAGAATGGCGACAAGGCCGCATTCGGGAATATCCAGACCCTCGCGCAGCAGGTTGATGCCGATCAACACGTCAAAAGCACCAAGGCGCAGGTCGCGCAAAATCTCGATCCGTTCGATCGTGTCAATGTCAGAGTGCATGTAGCGCACGCGGATGCCCTGTTCGTGCATGTATTCCGTCAGATCTTCTGACATGCGTTTGGTCAGGGTGGTGACAAGCGTGCGATAGCCGGCAGCACTGACCTTGCGCACCTCGTCCAGCAGGTCGTCGACCTGCATGTCGACAGGGCGGATTTCGATCTGCGGGTCGATCAGGCCGGTGGGGCGGATGATCTGTTCGGTAAAGACGCCGCCGGTCTGTTCCAGCTCCCACGCCGCGGGCGTGGCGCTGACAAAGACCGATTGGGGCCGCATGGCGTCCCATTCCTCGAATTTCAGCGGGCGGTTGTCCATACAGGACGGCAGGCGAAATCCGTGTTCGGCCAGCGTCATCTTGCGCCGGAAGTCACCCTTATACATCGCACCGATCTGCGGCACGCTGACGTGGGATTCGTCAGCGAAAACAATAGCATTGTCGGGGATGAATTCGAACAGGGTGGGGGGCGGCTCTCCGGGGGCGCGGCCGGTCAGATAGCGGGAATAGTTTTCGATCCCGTTGCACACGCCGGTGGCTTCCAGCATTTCCAGATCGAAGTTGGTGCGCTGTTCCAGACGCTGCGCCTCTAGCAGTTTGCCTTCGGCAACAAGCTGGTCAAGCCGCATCCGCAGCTCTTTCTTGATGCCGATAACAGCCTGCTGCATCGTCGGCTTCGGCGTGACGTAGTGGCTGTTAGCATAGACGCGAATTTTGTCGAAGGTATCTGTGCGCTCTCCGGTCAGGGGGTCGAATTCTGTGATCGCCTCCAGCTCTTCGCCGAAGAACGACAGCTTCCAGGCGCGGTCGTCCAGGTGGGCAGGCCAGATTTCCAGACTATCGCCGCGCACACGGAAACAGCCACGCTGAAAGGCTGCGTCGTTGCGGCGGTATTGCTGTGCGATCAGATCGGCCATGATCTTGCGCTGGTCATAGGATTTGCCGACGTGGATGTCCTGCGTCATCGCGCCGTATGTTTCGACAGAGCCGATACCATAGATGCAGGACACGGACGCCACGATGATCACATCGTCCCGCTCCAGTAGCGCCCGCGTGGCCGAGTGGCGCATGCGGTCGATCTGCTCGTTGATCTGGGATTCCTTCTCGATATAGGTATCGGACCGCGCGACATAGGCTTCGGGTTGATAATAGTCGTAATAGCTGACGAAGTACTCGACGGCGTTGTCGGGAAAGAAGCCTTTAAATTCGCCGTAAAGCTGGGCGGCCAGCGTCTTGTTCGGTGCAAGGATGATGGCAGGGCGCTGCGTTTCCTCGATAATCTTGGCCATGGTAAAGGTCTTGCCGGTGCCCGTCGCGCCAAGCAGCACCTGATCCCGCTCGCCGCCTCTCACGCCGTCCGATAGTTCGGCGATAGCGGTCGGCTGATCGCCCGCAGCGTCGAATTCGGTGTTGAGCACGAACTTGCGCCCGCCTTCCATCTTTTCCCGTGTCCGCACATTGGGGGCAGGGTTGGACAGATAGGCCGCGTCGGCAAGTTCACGTTTGTCGGTCTGGGCGTAGGCCATGCGTCATCCTTTGGGGTTGGTGCATATTTGACCTTGATCCGTCCCGGTTCAAGGGGTGCTGCTGACAGGATGCGTCAGCAGGCGGTGCTGCTTGACGATACGCATGGCGGGCGTAGGTATGACGCACATCTGAAAAGGACACATCATGTCATCCCACCTCGACCCTGAAAAACTGGACCGTCTGGCCGAAGTTGCCGTGCGCACCGGTGTGAACCTGCAAAAGGGGCAGGACCTGATCATCACTGCGAATATGTCTGCCCTGCCGCTGGTGCAGCGCATTGCTGTGCACGCCTATAAGGCCGGTGCCGGTCTGGTGCTGCCGTTCTTTACCGACGATGCAATTACGCTGGCGCGGTATGAAAATGCCGATGATGCCAGCTTTGACCGGGCTGCCGACTGGTTCTACGAAGGTCTGGGCAAAGCCTATAAGGGCGGCGCTGCGCGTATGGCGATCACCGGTGACGATCCCATGCTGCTGGCAGACCAAGATGCCGCCAAGGTCGCCCGCGCGTCCAAGGCTGTATCCGTTGCCGCCAAGCCCGCGATGAGCCCGATTGTCGGGTTTGAGGTGAACTGGAACATCGTCGCCTTTCCGGGTGCCGCATGGGCTGCCCGCGTCTTCCCTGATGTTCCGGTGGAAGCGGCGCAGTCCAAATTGCTAGACGCGATCTATGACGCGTCCCGCCTTGACGGGGCTGACCCGGTGCAGAATTGGGCTGACCATACGGCAGAGCTGAAAAAGCGGGTGAAATGGCTGAACACGCAGAACTTCGAGGCGCTGCAATACACCGGCCCCGGAACCGACCTGCGTCTTGGTCTGGCCGAAGGTCATATCTGGAAGGGCGGCGCATCCCCTGCACTGAACGGTGTCACGTGCCAGCCCAATATCCCGACAGAAGAGGTCTTTACCTGCCCGCACGCCTACAAGGTCGATGGCACCGTGTCCGCGACCAAACCGCTGGCCTATCAAGGCACCGTGATCCGCGATATTTCGGTCCGGTTCGAGGCTGGCAAGATCGTGGATGCGACCGCTTCAGCAGGAGAGGCGGTTTTCCGCGACCTTTTGGGTGTTGATGATGGGGCTAGCCGTATTGGCGAAGTTGCACTGGTGCCGCATTCTTCGCCAATCTCTCAGTCCGGCGTCCTGTTCTACAACACGCTGTTCGACGAAAACGCATCTTGCCACATCGCGCTGGGCCAGTCCTATGCGGACACGGTCGCTGGCGGGTCAGAATTGGGCGAGGACGAGCTGAAACAGAAGGGCGCGAACCAGTCGCTGATCCATGTCGACTGGATGATTGGGTCTGGCGATGTCGATATCGATGGCATCACCCGGACGGGCGAAATCGTCCCGGTGATGCGCAAAGGTGAATGGGCGTTCTAGGCTATTCGCCAAATACACCGCAGGCGATCCGGTCGCCTGCGGCACCAGCCGGCTGGCTGGCATAATCGTCAGTGCCGGCGTGCACGATAAAAGCAGAGCCGTCCACGTCATTCATCAGCTCTGGCGTCAGCATCGCGTTGAAAAATTCCATTTTCGCTGTGCCGTCTGGGGCCACGGTGATGTTGGGAATATCGCCCGGATGCGGGCCATTCGCTGCCATCACGCCGTGATCATGGCCGTCCGCCAGATGGCCGCCAGCGCTGCTGAAATCGGCGGCGGAACAATCGCCCGTTTCATGCACATGGACTGCATGATCGCCAGCAGGCAGGCCGGACAGGTCAATCTGGACCAATGCCGCGCCCGATTCTGTTGGCGTAACAGTGACCGTGCCGGCAGCGCCATCAGGTCCGGCAATGGTCGCCGTCATCGGCGTCATCTCCGCATGTGCTGCGGCGAATGCGCCGACGGGCAGAACGTTCAGCGCAGCGATAAATGGAAGCATTTTCATGGGTTCAGCCTTTGTAAATCATTGTCTGAGATGAACGCGGCGATGTGTCCGCGGGTTCCTCTTGCTCTTGGCACCGGTTTTGCCGATAACAGCGGCGGTTCAACAGGAGCAAAGTCCATGCAGGCCCGTATCTATCGCCCCGCAAAAACCGCCATGTCATCTGGCACGGCCAAGACGCGCGTCTGGTTTCTGGATTTCGTAAAAGACAGCGCAAGAGAGATTGACCCGTTGATGGGTTGGACCAGTTCGACCGATACGCAAAGTCAGGTGCGCCTGCAGTTTGACACCAAGCAAGAAGCTGTCGATTACGCCCGCGACCACGGAATCGACGCCGTCGTGATCGAACCGCAAACGCGCCAAGCCAATGTCCGCGCAGGCGGCTACGGTGAAAACTTCGCCACCAACCGTCGCGGCGTCTGGACACACTAAGGTCTATTAATCCGGGGTTTGATGCCCCCGTTTATATGCTGTTGCGCGTGCAGGATCTTTGATTCTGCGCGCTTTTTATTTGCCGTTGTTTATTGCAGCACGGGGGGGCTGCGGGATTGCCCCCAGCACGTCCCGATTGATCAAGGTATATCACGGACAAGCTTAAGACGTTGGAAATGATTGCAGACTACAACTTGGCTATCAATCGCTAGGGTCGTGACTGTCTTGCAATTACTTATAAATATTCTTCTTTTCCTTATGGTTGTTATGTCGGGCAGCCTGGTGACCGCCGCCTCAGCGCGGCCTGTCGCGGGCGAACCGGTTTTGGTCCTGTCGGCCCATGATTCGATGTCGCGCGAACGCATTGTCCGCAGCAGCGGTGGCCAGTTGATCGGTCCGGTTTCAGCGCCGCTGGCAAGCCTAGCCGTGTCCAACGATCCTAAATTTATTTCAAGGCTGCAATCCGTCGGTGCGCTTGTTGTGCTGGATGGCCGGGCGATCGCCCAATTATGTGGAGCTTCATTATGACTGCGACAACTGAATCGAGCCTATTCGAAAACATTCAATTGGAACGTAGGCGTGCCATGCGCATCGTCGCAGTGTGTGGATGGTGCTTTGCGCCCGTGCCAGCATTGATCGGGCTATTTGTTGGAAACCCGGTTTTGCCACTGCTGATCGGGACTGCCCTTTTCGCCGTCATGGGCTCTGTTGCGCTTCGAATGAATGAAAAGCATGCGGCGGTCGGCATCTGCCTTGCTTTGGTTGGGCAGGGATTCATGCTGACGGCATCTTTGGCAGGACAAGGGTGGCAGCTGGACAGCCACATGATGTTCTTTGCGATTCTGGCCTGCACAATGCTGGTCAACAATGCGACTGCCACCCTTCTTGCGGCGCTTGCGATCGTCGTGCACCACCTGCTTTTGTCCGTGCTGGTGCCATCACTGATTTATCCGTCAGCAGAAACGATGCTGAATATCGAACGGACGCTTTTTCACGGTGTTGCCGTTCTTGTGGAAACGGCGGCCCTTCTTCGGGCCATAGCGACTAGATCGCAGCTGGATCGTCAATCCGCCAAGGACAGAAACGATATCGAAACGGCGATGGCAGAGGCGGATACGGCGCTTGTGCAGGCCCAGTCAGAACAGAAGGCAAGCGAGGAAATGCGCTTGCGGGCAGAAGCCGCTGTGCTGAAGGCTGAACAGGAAGCCAAAAAATCAAGCGATGCGATGGCTCAATTAGACATTGCCAATACCCGCGAACGCGAACGTCAGGCCAGCGAGGCAGAGCGTGATCGCGCACAAGCAGAGCGGGTGTCATTCGTTGTCGATCAGCTTCGAATTGGACTTAAAAACCTGTCTGATAAACGACTGGATCAGCAATTAGATCAACTGTTCGCCGACGAATATGATGACCTGCGGCGTGATTTCAATGATGCGGTCATGTCCCTGCGGCGCGCAATGGAGGCTGTATTACAAGGTGCGGATGATATCAGTGTCGAAACAAGCCAAATTTCAAAAGCGACTGCGGATTTGGCGATGCGAACGGAAAGCCAGGCAACCATGCTTGCCGACGTCGCCGCACAGATGTCACGGGTGAATGAAAACGTACGCGATACGGCAAAGCTGGCGAAAACCACAAGCGGGGAAGCAAACAAGACGCAAGTTGAAACGGAAAAAAGTGCTGCTTTGGTCAGTGACGCGGTTGTGGCCATGGGTAAGATTGAAGCATCGTCGCAGCAGATCACCTCTATTATCAAAGTGATTGAAGATATTTCTTTCCAGACCAATCTACTTGCGTTGAATGCCGGCGTCGAAGCGGCGCGGGCGGGGGATTCAGGTCGGGGCTTTGCGGTGGTGGCATCAGAAGTGCGGGCGCTTGCTCAACGTTCTTCGCAGGCCGCAAGCGAAATCAGAGGCTTGATCGAAAACAGCGGTGCACAGGTCACGCAGGGTGTTGATCTGGTGCAACGCACAGGGATCGCATTGAAAGACGTTGCCGAGCGCATCATCGCAATGTCAACCCGCGTCACAGAGATTGCGACATCAGCAGAGCAGCAAGCCGCTGTTATACAAGGTATTGATCAATCTTTGGGGCAGCTTGATCTGGTTACGCAACGCAATGCTGCAACTTTTGAGGAAACAACTGCCGCAAGTTCTTCTGTTGCAACAAACGTTCGGGATTTGGTCCAGACGATCGCAGTCTTTGTTCCAAAACAACCCCCGTTAGGCAGTCGAAGGGTGGCTTAGGGCAGCATACGCTTTTGACTTAAAGTAAGCGTCGGGATTTTCACTAAGCGGGAAACGCTGACAGGTTAAGTAAACAAACTTAAAGGCGGTAGATAAGATCGTAATTACAGCCGGATGATCAACACTAGTTGAAAATTGAAGGGTTCGGTGCGTTTGAAAATGACCGAAGCTTCAATTTTGAAAACGGACTTAGCATCTGGGTGCATACCGCCGGTCTGTACCGATCACTGGGGTAGTTTGTAGCGTGGTGCGCCGGGTGGGGATATTGGGAGGTGACTATGGGGACGCAGAGGCCAACTATCTGCGGGCGACGTTTAAGTAATGGGGCTGCGCATGGCGCAGTGTAATGCCCGGATTGGTTTGGGTGGGCTGATCGGGCAGGGATTGTAGGTCGTACTGGTCGAAAACCCGCTTGATCACATGCGTTGCTATCTTGCGAGCCAGGTGCAAACCGATGCAGCGGTGTGGTCCTAATCCGAACGGCAGGTAGGCATCACGCGGGCGTGGTGCATCGCCGGCAAAGCGGGCGGGATCGAACCGCATCGGATCTGGCCAGAAGTCAGCCCGACGGTGCAGCAAAAACGGAGAGATCATGACCGAACTGCCGCTTGGGATATCGTAACCGCCGATGTTATCCGCCGCTATCGCATGACGTTCGATAATCCAGATCGATGGGTAAAGCCTGATTGCCTCGGCGAAGACCTGCGCGGGATCAGTATCCCGAAATGGCGATCCCGCGTGAATGAATGCCCAAGACAACGCATTTGCAGTTGTTTCATGACCCGCAAGCAACAGCGTCACGGCGGCGTCCCGCAACTCTTGGTCCGTTAATTGCGCCTCTCCTTCTGCGGCATGGGCATCCAGCAATCGGGTCAGCACATCGTCGGGGCGCTGGGTACTGGCGCGGCGCGTTCGGATCAGGTCGATCACGACCTCATCAATTTGCGCGACGGCCCTTCTGAATGCGGGGCGGTGCAGGCGCGGGGAAAGGAGCGAAGCATCCAAAGGGGCCTCGATCCGCCGCCAGGTATCGGCCAGCAGAATTTCTAACGGGGCATTAATGCGCTGCGGATCAATGCTGGACGAAAACAGAATGCGGATCGCGGCAGCGATGACCAGCTGCATCATTTCGTCCACGATATCTATCTTGCCCGCCTTATCCCAGCGGGCAAACATCTGGTCGATCAATGCATCAAGAATTACATCGATGGCGTCAAAGGCGCGGGGCTGAAAGGCCGGCTGAATCAATCGGCGATGCCGCGCCCAGGCAGTCTGATCGGCGGACAACAGGCTGCGACCCGTGGTTGCCGCAATCCGGTCCGCGCTGCGGGTGGCCTTGTCATAGTTCGCCACATTGCGCGACAACACATGGTCCACAAACGCAGGGTGATTAATCAGATGCGCTGTAATCGGCCCAAACCGCAAGCGTACGATATCGCCATGGTCCTGTGCCGCGCGCGCCAGGAACGCAAGCGGGTCCGCCCGGAATGCCCCCAGGGATCCAAGGAAAAGCCCGCCCTTTGGACCGGGTGCACGCGTCATATCGGATAGCCCCCGCGTTCAAAGCTGCGCGCCCAGCGGTCTGCGACAATGGCTTTTGTCCTGGCGTCCAATGCGCCAAAGCTGTTTTTCCGATAGCCTTTCAACCGGTCAACATAGTCACCAAGAATAGGGGAAAATCCCGTAAAACCTTCAAGTGACAGCGCATTATAGACTTTCGCTATTTCGCCGACCGGATCGGCTTCTAGGGCGTCGAAGCGTAGTTCGTGAAACTGACTATCGGGGATCAAAGGCAGGTCTTTATAAAAAGCATCGTACATCGCCTCGTGGCGGCGCAAAATGCCTTCATCGATTGCGGCCAGATCCGGCTTTTGCAAATAGGTGTACCAGCCGGCGGTATCAAAGAAATGCCGCTGGGATTGAAACACGCGGTAGGGGTCGCGGTGGATGTGAATGAAACGGGCGTCCGGAAACATGCTTAATATCAGCCGAATACGGGCGGTATGAGGCGGCGATTTGACCAGCAGATTGCGTGTGTCATGCAACGATAGCTTTTTGCAAAAGCTGACAAAGGCAGATTGCCAGGCTGCCGTTTCCTGCGGGCTGGCATCCTGAAACGTCATGTAGCGGTCGTAATGATCCATCCGGCGCGGAAAACTCGTGCCAAGGTAAAGCGAGGACAGCGTCATCAGCAGCGGGGCGAATTCGTCCTCTTGCGGGGATGAAAAGGCCAGCGCCATGTTGTCCATCGGTCGCTTCGACGGAACCAGCCAGGGGAACATGCGGGTGGTGAAACCTTCTGTCGTCAGAAAGGTGTATGGGTTTACCACCTGATAGGTGTTGGGAAACTGAAACTGTGCGTGGTCCTGCGCCAGCAATTCATGCAAAAAGGTCGTGCCGCTGCGCCAATGGCCAAGGATAAACAGCGGTGCCTTGGGATGCGGAGCCTGGCGGATCGTCGCACCATAGCGCAATTCCTCGACCCCGGCGCAGACCGAATTGGACAGACTTGCCAGCGTAATTGCGGCAGCGCGATGCAAATAGGCAGGGGACACTTGAAACCGGTTTTGCGCCAATAACTTGCACCATTTGCCAAAGGTGATACCGGTCAGATAATTGTGCCCAAAGCTCCATTGGTGTTTCAAATGGGCGCTCATGTCCGGGTCCGATCGCATATTTACCGTATTGCCGATATGTTTTTAGGCTATCACCCGCGAAGTAAAGCCGGAGTTCTGCCTATGACTGTCCCGTCCCATGTGACCGAAATGCTGCGCAAGGTCCGCGCAACGTTTCAGGCAGAGCCGTTGGCAGCCCGTATGCAGCCCAGTGCCGCTGCCTTTGCTGCCCTGCGTCCGGTGCGGCGCGCCACGGCGGCATCGGTCGCAAAATACTGGAATCGTTTGTTGGATACAGCATCGACGCAGGACCGCGATGCGCTGGCCGACCCGCTGACCATGGCAGATCCCGCGCTTTTCGATGCCAATATCGAAAACTTCATCGGCACCGTAAAAATCCCCGTCGGCATCATCGGGCCGCTGCGCATCAATGGCCTGAACGCCAGCGGCGATTACAACGTCCCGCTGGCCACGACAGAGGCGGCCTTGGTCGCATCTTACGGGCGGGGGGCATATGCCGCGACAAAATCCGGCGGCATCAGCACCGCGCTGCTGTACGATGGCGTGATCCGCACCCCGGCTTTCGTGTTCGACAATCTGGTCAATGCAGGGCTGTTCGTGGAATGGGTTGTGAATGACATCGCGGCGCTTAAGGCCGCGGCAGAGGCAACAACGCGCCATGGCAAGTTGACCTCGGTCGAGCCGATGGTGGACAACAACATCGTGTTCCTGATCTGCCGCTACACCACGGGCGACGCGGCGGGGCAGAACATGGTGACCATTTCGACAAACGCGCTGTGCGAAGACATCATTGCACGCTGCCCGATCAAGACAAAGGCGTGGTATATCGAAGGCAACTTTTCCGGCGATAAAAAGGCATCCTTTTTAGGCCTTGTCACAGGGCGCGGTCGCAAGGTCAGCGCGTCGGTCACTTTACCGGCCAAAGTGGTCGAAGGCGTGCTTGGCACCAGTGTGAAGGCGATGCTGGATTACGGTCAGGTTGCGAACCTTGGATCACATCTGTCAGGTCAGCTTGGCGCGCAGGCGCATTACGCAAACGGTTTGGCCGCGCTTTACCTGGCCACCGGACAAGACGCCGCCTGCGTGGCCGAAAGCGCCGTTGGAATCACGCGGATGGAGCCGCGGGGCGATGACTTGTTCTGCTCTGTTACCATGCCCAACATCCTTGTGGGGTCGGTCGGCGGCGGCACATCGCTGCCCAGCCAATCGGCGGGGTTGAACATTCTGGGGCTTAAGGGCGCGGGCAAAGGCGCGGCATTGGCAGAGGTCGCGGCGGCGACGTGTCTGTGCGGTGAAATTTCGATCGTGGCGGCGATTGCGGCGGGTGATTTCACGCGGGCGCATCAGCAATTGGCGCGGCACCGATGAAGGTTGCGGCGCTTTGGACCTATCAAAAGGAACGCTTCCCGTTGGCCAAAACGGTGCCGCTGCTAACGGTCTTTTCAGCGGCAAGTCTGTGCGCCTCGGCTGAAATGGCAGGGCGCCCGCTGCCGGGGGCAGGGGCCTTTGTGGCGGCCTTCGTTGCCGCCATGATGCTGTTTTTCCAGATGCGGGTTTGCGATGAATACAAGGATTTGGAGGATGACCGCCGCTATCGTCCGCACCGCCCGATCCCGCGCGGGTTGGTGTCGCTGCGCCAGATTATCGTGCTTGGGCTTGCGTCGCTGCCCGTCACGGCGCTGGCCGTCTGGCTGTGGCATCCCCCTGCGCTTTTGCTTCTGGCGCTGGTGTGGGTCTGGCTGGCAGCGATGACCGCAGAGTTCGGTGCTGCGGCCTTGCTGAAGGCGCGGCCGCTGCTGTATCTGGTCAGCCATATGGCCATCATGCCGTTAATTGATCTTTTGCTGACCGGCATGGAATGGATGCCCGGCGGCGGGGCTGCGCGGGGCATCTGGCTGTTTCTGGCGTTATCTTTCGTCAATGGCTCCGTGCTGGAAATCGGGCGCAAGCTGTGGGCCCCGCAAAGCGAATTGCCGGGGGTAGAGACCTATTCGCGCCTTTGGGGGCCGCGCCGCGCGGCTATTATTTGGGCGGCTTGCACTGCGGTTTCCTTTGGTCTGCTGTTGGGCATTGGTGCTGTCACGGGCGCATTCTGGATCACGCTTGCACTGGGCGGGGCAGGCTTTGCGGCCTGCCTTAGCACCGTGCGGACCTATGCCAAATCCCCCACACTTCGCGCGGAAAAGCGCATGGATACGGTTGCGGGCCTTTGGGTTTTCGCCTGCTATGCCATCGCAGGCTTCGTGCCCGTCTTGATAAGAGTTCTTTAATGTCTGGCATCATCGCCCAAGAGGCCGCGCAGGACGCACAACAGGTCGGCGGCAAGGCTGCGTCCCTCGCGCAGCTGGCCAAGCTGGGTTTCAACCCGCCTACATTTTTTGTCATCCCGGCAAGCGCTTGCGCCGGTTCTGAACCTATCACCGGACTGACCGCAGCCCTGCGCTCATTGGGGACCGGCCCCTTTGCTGTGCGCAGTTCTGCCAAGTCAGAAGACGGGGCAGAGCATAGCCACGCGGGGCAGTTTGATACGGTGCTGAATGTCGCCGCCGCTGACGTCTGGCAGGCCGCGCAACAGGTTTATCAATCGGGCTTTGGCGATACCGTTGCTACCTATCGCCAGCTAAAATCGGGGGGGGGCGGCCGAAGGGCCCGCCGTCATTGTCCAACGCATGATTGACGCGCAATCCGCAGGCGTCGCTTTTTCTGCCGATCCGGTGTCGGGCAGGCGGGGCGTCGTTGTCATGTCTGCCATCGCAGGTTTGGGCGAAAAGCTGGTGGCAGGCGAAGCCGACGGCGAGGATTGGACCGTTACGGATACAGCGCAGGGGCCCGATGCGCCGCAAGTGCTGACCGTAGCGCAGGCGCTGGCCGTCGCGGACCTAGCACGCCGGGCAGAGGCGGCCTTTGGTCGACCGCAGGATATCGAATGGGCTATCGACGCCGCTGGCCTGCATATCCTGCAATCGCGCCCGATCACGACACCGCTGCTGCCCGCGCCGCAGGTGGACAACGCGCTAACGATCTTTGACAATTCCAATATTGTCGAAAGCTATCCTGGCATGGTCAGCCCGCTGACCTATTCCTTTGCCGTGCATGTCTATGCCCGCGTCTACCGCGCCTTTGTTGGCCTGTTGGGGGTGCCTGATGCCACGGTTGCAGCGCATGCCGGCGTCTTTGGCAATATGCTGGGGCGGGTTGATGGCCGTGTCTATTATAACCTTGTGAACTGGTACCGCGCCTTGGCCCTGCTGCCGGGGTTTTCGCTAAACCGCGCCTATATGGAAACCATGATGGGCGTCGCGACCCCGATGCCGGATGAAGTCACGCAAAGCATCGGCCCGCCCCCCGCCAAAGGTGCCGCGCGCATGGTGGAATACCTCAAGCTTGTGCGGGTTGCGGGCGGTCTGATCTGGCAGGCGATCCGGCTTCCCCGCACCCGGGCGCGATTTTATAACCGCCTGAATGCGGCGCTGGATAGCGAATTCTATCCGCAAACCGCAGGGCCAACCGCGCTGGCCGCTGAATACCGCCGGATTGAAAGCACGCTGCTGGACCGCTGGGACGCGCCGCTGGTGAATGACTTTTTGTGCATGATCGCCTTTGGGGCCTCGCGCAATTTGTTGGAAAAATGGCTGGGGCTGCAGGGGCTAATCCTGCACAACGATGTCATGATCGGGCAGGGGGATATCGTCTCGGCCGAGCCTGCGCAGCGCATTGCGCAGATGGGGCAGATGGTGGCGCAGGCGGGGCTGGCCGATGCTTTGGCCGCTAATGGATTGAACGCGCTGGCCGGACACCCGGCAATATTGCAGCAGGTTCAAAGCTATCTGGACCGTTTTGGCGACCGCTGCACCGAAGAGCTGAAGCTGGAAAGCATCCCGCTGACGGATGATCCCAGCAGTCTATTGCAGGCCATCGCCGCCAGTGCCGCACGGGGGCAGACAGCTGGCCAGCAGCAGGCAGAGCCGGACTGGACCGCGCTGTTCCCTAAAAATCCCATCAAACGAAACTTTGCCAAATGGCTTATCAGCTGGACCAAAGCCCGGGTCCGCGACCGCGAAAACCTGCGGTTTGAACGCACGCGCATCTTTGGCCTGACGCGCCGCGTGTTCCTTGCGTTGGGGCGCGAATTTGCCGCCCGCGGCCTGATCGCCGCGCCGCGGGATATTTTTCACCTGACCAAGGACGAGGCGCTGGGCGCGGTCGAGGGATACGGTCTATCGCCGGACCTGAAGTCCCTGATCGCCCTGCGCAAGGCAGAGGATGCCGCATCCGCCCTGCGCCCCGACCCGCCAGAGCGGATTACGCTGCGCGGCCCTGCGATTGCGCCGGTGTGGCAACCCGAAAGCACGACAAAAGACCCCGCCACGCAGCGCAGTGCGACAGGTTGCTCTGCCGGCCGCGTCACGGCGCGGGCACGGGTGATCCACGATCCGCGCAGGCAAACCTTGACCCCCGGCGACATCTTGATTGCGCGCCATACCGATCCGGGCTGGATCGCGGTCTTTTCAGGCGCCGCCGCCATCGTGGTCGAACGCGGCTCGCTTTTGTCCCATTCGGCCATCGTTGCCCGCGAACTTGGGATCCCTTGCGTTGTGGGCCTGAAAGGCGCGACACAGTGGATCAGCGACGGGGAATTGATCTGCGTCGACGGGGCAACTGGCATGGTGGAGCGTTTGAATGACCTCTGAAATTGCGGGCAAGGCGGCCTTTGACCACATCCGCTATGCGCAGTTGTGGGAGGATGCAGACGTCCTGACGCAGGCGCTTGGCGATTGCACGGGCGGCACGTTGGTGTCGATCTGTTCGGCCGGGGATAACGCGTTGGCAATGCTGACGCTGGACCCCGCCAAGGTTGTGGTTGTCGATCTGTCACCATCGCAAATCGCCTGTCTGCATCTGCGGATCGGCGCGTTTCGCAACCTGTCCCACCCCGAGTTTTTGGAACTGATGGGCGCGCGCCCCAGCATACAGCGCGCGGGCCTGCTGGACCGGGCGCTGGCGGGACTGGACAAAGACACGCAGGCATTTTGGCAGGCACAGGCCGATGACGTCGCGCTTTATGGCGCTGGCGGCGTGGGCAAGTTCGAACGCTATTTCCGCATCTTTCGCACCCGGCTTTTGCCGTTGGTTCATAGCAAGCGCACCATCGACGCCATCTTTGAATCCCGCCCTTTGGCCGCGCGCCGTGCGTTTCTGGATCAGCGCTTTAACACGTGGCGGTGGCGGTTGCTGCTGAACACCTTCTTTTCGCGCTTTGTCATGGGGCGCATGGGGCGGGACAAGACGTTCTTTGACCATGTCGACGGCAGTCCGGCGCAGCACGTTGCCCGCCGCATTCACCATGCAGCCGTCACCTGTGATCCGGCGCAAAACCCCTATTTGCACTGGATCATGAAAGGCACCCATGGCGCGGCCCTGCCGATGACGTGGCGGGCCGAATATTTCGACGTGATCAAATCGCGCCTCGACCGCCTCGATATCCGCCCCGGCGCGCTGGAGGTTTTTATTTCAACCGGGGAAAAGGCCGACGGGTTCAATCTGTCGGACATTTTTGAATACATGTCGCCGGACACCTTTGCGCAGGTTTATGGCGACATCCTAAGTGCCGCGGCCCCCGGCGCGCGGCTGGTCTATTGGAACATGATGGCACCGCGCCGGATGCCGCCACAATACGCCGGCCGTGTCACGACGCTGACAGGCACTGAGGATCACCTGAAAGCGATCGACAAGGCATTCTTTTACTCCGACCTGATCGTCGAAGAGGTTAAGGCTTGACGGCTCCACTTCAAATCGGGCTGGCGCTTTGCTCTGTCGCGGTGCTGCTGGGGGTGATGGCTTTGGTGCGGCGGCTGGCGGGCATCTGGCAGATCGGGGCAGAGGTGCAGCGCAAGCTGGTTCATATCGCTACCGGCCTTTACGCCCTGACCCTGCCGTGGCTGTTCCCGGATCGCTGGCCTGTCTATGTGCTGGTCGCGGTGACGCTTGTTGTCATGCTGGTGCTACGGCGGCCCGGATCGCGGCTGGGGCAGACGCTGCACGGGGTCGGGCGCACGTCCTATGGCGATCTGCTGCTGGCGGTGTCCGTCGGCGTTTGCCTGTTTTTGTCGGGGGACACGCCTTACCTATATGTGCTGCCGATGGCGGTGCTGACACTGGCGGATGCTGCGGCGGCGCTGGCGGGCAGCACCTATGGCACGCGGTTTTTCAAGATAGAAGAAGGGCGCAAAAGCGTCGAAGGCAGCGTCGTCTTTTTCACGATCACCCTGTTGATCGCGATGCTTTGCCTGATGCTGATGTCGCCGTTTCCGCCGCCCAATATTATCGTCATTGCCCTAATGGTCGCAGGTTTCGGCACATTGGTTGAAGCCGCCAGCTGGCGCGGTTTCGACAACCTGTTCCTGCCCTTGGGTTTGCTGACATTCCTGTCTGTTCATGCGGCCAGTCCGCTGGGCGATCTGTTGTGGCTGGCGGCGGTTTTCGCGGCGTCCCTTGTGGCATTCCGCCTGATTGCGCCGCGCATCGGGCTGACGCATCACGCGTCGCACGTTTATGTCACCACGGTTTTTCTGTTACTGGCCACGGTCGAGGTGCACAATGCAATCATCCCCATCCTTGTCCTTGCCGCCCATGCCTTTAGCCGCAGCGCCGCACCTTGCCGCGGCCAATACCCCGACCTGGATATTGTCGCCGGACTGGCGCTGGTGAGTTTCGGCTGGCTGACGCTGGGCAACGCAACAGGATGGAACGCAGTAACCTTTTACGGGCTGACTGCGATGGGCATGACCTTAGCGCTTTGCGCCTTGGCGCTGGCGGCCCGTCCCGTATCGGTGCGCAGCGGTTTGCTGTTGCTGGCAGCAGGGGGGCTTTGCGGGATCTACGCGGTGGCCTTTGGGCTGAACCCTGCTGCGTCTAACTGGAACGGTTCGATGTGGCTCGCCGTGGTCTGCAGCCTATTGCTTTCGGGGGGGGGACCGTTTCTTATCCCCGCAGCATTTGCGACCAGCCGCGTGACAAAGGTGACGCTGCTGGCTCTTGCGGTCCCGGTGATAACCTATCTTGCTGCGATTGGATTTGCCGCATGACGCCTTGTGTATTTCAAAATGACGGTGCCAAGATCACCGTGTATCTGGACGGCCCAGCATGGGACAGCGCACCAGCGGCGACGCTGGGCGGGTTCGCCTGCAAAACATCAGCGGCGGGCCGCGCGGTGTTGGATCAGGCGATTGCCCATGTCTGGGATGCCGGCCTGCACCGCGTGATAGGCCCGATGGACGGCGACACTTGGCACAGCTACCGCTTTGTCACGCAAACCGACGGAAGCCCGGCTTTTTTGCTAGAGCCGAAGGATGATCCCGTTGCCCGCGCCCTGTTCACGGACGCAGGCTTCACGCAGATCAGCAGCTACTTTTCGGCCCGGGTGCCGCTGGCCACTGCCGCAGCCACGCCGCCTGCGCCCAGCGATGATTTCACAATTCAGGCGTGGGACGGCACCGCGCCAGAGTCGCTGTTTGCGCAGGTCTACGCGCTGTCCAGCGCCGCATTTGCGCGCAACGCGTTCTACAAACCGATCAGTCAGGATGCTTTTCTGGCGATGTATATGCCCATGGTGCCAATGCTGAAGCGCGACCTGATCTTTTTTGCCCGTCGCCCAGATGGCACGCTGGCGGGGTTCTTGTTCGGCACGCCAAACTATGCCGAAGGGTTTGCGCCGCGCAGCGCAATCCTCAAGACCTATGCCAGCATGCAAAAGGGGGCGGGACAGCATTTGGCCCATGCCTTTCACACGGCCGCCGCCGCGCTGGGCTATGACACCGCAATTCATGCGTTGATCCATGACGACAACCTGTCGGCCTTGCGTAGCGCGTCCGAAGGGGCGCAGATCTTTCGCCGCTATGGCTTGTTCGGGCTGATCCGCGATGGCTGATCTGTTAGCTGACTTCGCCGCTGCCGTCGCGCGAACCCCCGAGCGCACCGCGATCATCGACGGGCAGGGGCAGCGGATCAGCTTTGCGCAATTGCAGACCCGCGCGCAAGGATTGGCGCGGGCGTGGCACGGGCGCGGTATCGGCAAAGGCGACCGCGTGCTGCTGGCCATGCGCGTGGATGCGGACCTTTACGCCAGCCTTGCGGCGCTCTGGTCACTGGGCGCGACCGTGGTCTTGCCAGAGCCTGCAATGGGTCTGGCGGGTCTGCGCCATGCGGTGCGGGTCGCGGGCGTCACGGCCTTTGCCAGCGCGGGTGCCTACGGGCTGCTGCGTTTTGCCTTGCCTGCGCTTTGGCGTCTGCCGCATCTGCGCCCTGTCGCTGCACCTGGCCCTGCGCTGGATTTGCCCCCGCCGGATACGGATGATCTGGCGCTGATTTCTTTCACCTCTGGCACCAGTGGCGCGCCCAAGGCGATTCCGCGCAGCCATGGCTTTCTGACTGCCCAGCACAGGGCGATTGCGCCCATGCTGGACAGCCGCGCGGCAGAGGTCGACCTTGTCGCCTTTCCTGTCTTTGTCCTGATCAACATCGCCAGCGGCCGCACGTCGGTGCTGCCAAACTGGAAAATGTCGCAACTGGCGCAGGTGCAACCCGCGGCGCTGACCGCCTGGATGGTGCAGCACAGCGTCACCCGCGCCTTGCTACCGCCTGCTCTTTGCGACACGCTGGCGGGCGGCGCGATACCGCCGTCACTGCACACTGTCTTTACAGGCGGCGGCCCGGTCTTTCCGGACCTGCTGCGGCGATTGCAAGCTGAAGGGCCCGCCTTGGACATCACCTGCGTCTACGGCTCGACCGAGGCAGAGCCGATTGCGCATCTGACCAGCGCCCAGATTAGCGTGCAGGATGCGGCGGCAATGACAGCGGGGCAGGGCCTTCTGGTCGGATTGCCCGTCCGCGATATTCAAGTGCGCATCGTCGCGGGCGAAATTCAGGTCGCGGGCGATCATGTGAACGGCGGCTATCTGGACCCTGCGCATGATGCGGAAAACAAGGTGCGGACAGGCGACACCGTTTGGCACCGCACCGGCGATGCGGGGTACTTTGACGTTCAGGGACGGCTTTGGTTGCTGGGGCGCGTTGGCACACAGGTTAATCTGGCCGGAAAGCCGACCTATCCTTTTCAGATCGAAGTTGCGGCGCGGTCCTGGCCCGGAGCGGCCCAATGCGCACTCATGTCGGTGGGGGGGCAACCTTGCCTAGTGATCGCAGGGGATGCGGCGTGCCTGAACGCCTGGACGACAGCTGCGGCCCAGCTTGATATTCCAGGCGTCAGGCATGTCAAACATATCCCGATGGACCGACGCCATGCGTCAAAGGTGGACCGAAAGGCGTTGCAAAAGCAACTTTAATCGCCTTGGGCATAACCCGTTAGCAAGTTAGCTAACCGTCCTGCGGCCAGATGAAGCAATACTGTCAGGCAGGCAAGCACGATCAGGGCGGCGAACATCAAATCGATCTTGGCCCGGCCATTGGCCAGCAACATCAGATACCCCAGGCCCCGCGACGCTCCGACCCATTCGCCGATGACGGCGCCGATTGGCGCATAAACGGCCGCGAGCCGCAGGCCCGATCCCAGCGCGGGCAGCGCCTGCGGGACCGCGATATGGCGCATGAACCGCCAGCGGCTTGCGCCCATTGTCGCGGCCAGATCGTGATAGCCGGGGGCGGCGCGGCGCAACCCGTCGTGAAAGGCTGATGTCACGGGAAAGAAGATGATCAGCACGGCGATCACGATTTTGGACCCCATGCCATACCCAAACCACAGCGTCAGAAGCGGGGCGAGGGCGAAGACCGGCACCGCTTGGCTGAAGACCAGCAGCGGCAGCATCAGCCGCTCTGCCCGTTTGGACAGCGCCAGCCCGATCGCCGTTGCAGCACCCAAACCCGTGCCAATGAACAGGCCCAGCAGCACTTCGATCCCCGTCACCCACGCGTTTTGCGTGATTAAGACGCGGCTTGCCCAAGCGGCCTGCATCACCCGCAGCGGCGAGGGAAGGATGAAATGCGGCGCGCCCGTCAATGTGACCGCTGCTTGCCACAGGGCCAGCGCAAGCAGTACCGCAGCCAAGATATCCCGCCCCCTCATGCGGCGCAGCGCAGATGCGCCAGCAGGCGGCTTTGGCTTGTGATCGTGTCCGGTGCATCAATGGCGCGGGGCGGGGACTGCGGCGGGGTCGGCCAGACTGTTGTGCCTTGCGGTGACAACAGGATGATCTGGTGCGCCAGCCGCGCTGCCTCTGCCGGGTCGTGGGTGACCAGCAGGACAGTGCGGCCCGCAAGAGCCTGCGCCGCAAGGTCCTGCATATCGGCGCGGGTGCCTGCATCAAGGGCCGAAAAGGGCTCGTCCAGCAGAACAACGGGCCGATCCTCGGACAGGGTGCGGGCAAGGGCGACGCGTTGGCGCATCCCGCCGGACAGTTGGCGCGGCATCTGCTGGGCGGCGCCTGACAGACCGACAAGGCGCAGCAGCTCTGCCGCGCGGGCACGGTCGGGGGGCGTGCCCCGCAGGCGGGCGCCGATGCAGACGTTATCCAGCACATTCAGCCAAGGTAGCAGCAGATCGGATTGCGCCATATAGCTGACGCGGTTTTGCAAACTGGCACCGTCCGATGCCGCAATCTGCCCAGCGAAATGGCCGCCCGTCGGCAGGCCGAGGAGCAACCGCAGGATCGTCGTTTTGCCGGTGCCGGACCGCCCAAGCAGGCAGGTCCATTCCCTCGCTCGCAGCTTCAGATCCGCAGTAAACAGCCGTTGGCCACCAAGGGCATAATTCCCCGCCAGCGTGACGCCCGGCGGCGGTGTCATGCGTCCAGACCCATCTGCCAAAAGCCGACCTCTAACTCTGTCGCCATGGTGAAACGCTGCTGCAACCGCGCAGCACGCGGCGCGGCGGACAAGGGGCCGATCCGCTGCGCTACGGCACGATCAACCATCGCGCCAACGCTTTTACAAACGGCCTGATAGTCCGGCGCGGAATAGGTATCGATCCAGTCCTTGTAGGGCGTATCCGCGCTGCACGTCTGCGCCAGATGCAGGCCGATTTCGCCGTATCCCATAACGCAGGGGGCAAGCGCGGCCATCAGATCAAGAAAATCCCCCTGCAGGCCCGCGTCCAGAACGTAGCGGGTATAGGCAAGATTCGCTTCGGCCTCTTTCGTTGCAAAAAGGGTGGCTTCGTCAATGCCATGTGCCGCGCAAACCCCGATATGCAGGGCCATTTCGTGATTGACCAGCGCATTAACGGTTGCGGCGCAGGTGCGCATCTCCTCCAGCGTTTCCGATTTGACCACGGCCAGCGACCAGGCGCGGGCGAAGTGCACCAAAAAGACGTAGTCCTGCGTCAGATAGTGCAGGAACGCCGCGCGCGGCAGCGTCCCGTCGCTTAGTCCCGCGACAAAGGCGTGGCGGGTATAATCCCGCCACGGCCCCTGTGCGCCGCTGCGCCACTGGGCAAAAGTTTGCCCGTAATCCGGTGCCGTCATGGCGCGGTCACGTCAATCGCGATGCCGGACACAGGCGTCTGGTCAGGCACAAGGCCAGCTTCGGCCAGAAACGCCTCGAACGCGGCATAGCGGCCGACGTCAAAGGCGGCGGGGCGCAGGGCAAAGCGCGGGATCGTGTTGGTCCAGGCGCGGGCGTTCAGGGTGTCGTCAAGCTCTGTCGAGGTGGCGGCGAAGACCTCCCAGCTGTCCTGCGGGTGGTTGACGATATATTGGGTCGCCTTTTGTGTGGCGGCCAAGAAACGGGCGATGCGGTCCTTGTCCATCGTGTCTGCGTTGGCGACATAGATCAGCTCGTCATAGGATGGGAACCCTTCTTCTTCGACGAAAAAGCAGTGACCTTTGACGCCTTCGATCTCCATCTGGGTGAGCTCGAAATTGCGAAAGGCACCGATGACCGCGTCCACTTGGCCCGACATCAGCGACGGTGACAATGACCAGTTCACGTTGACCATTTCGACATCGTCCGGGGCGACGCCATTGTGGGTCAGGATGGTGCCCAGCATCGCCTCTTCAACGCCGCCGACAGAAAAGCCGACCTTTTTGCCCGCAAGGTCGGCGGGGGATGTGATCGGCCCGTCCGCCAGCACTAGAAGGCAATTCAGCGGGGTCGCGACTAGCGTGCCGACCCGGCGCAGCGGCAGACCTTCGTGGATTTGCAGGTGCAGTTGCGGCTGATAGGAAATCGCCAGATCGGCCTGGCCCGCTGCAACCATTTTGGGCGGATCGGACGGATCAGCCGGGGCGATGATGGTGACGTTTAAATCTTGATCGGCGAAATAGCCCATTTCTTGCGCCACGATGATCGGGCCGTGGTCGGGGTTCACAAACCAGTCCAGCAGAACGGTCATGTCGTCAGCAGCCAAAAGCGGCTGGGCCGTCATGGTGATTGCGGCCGTAATCGTTATGAGTTTCATTGTATTTACCTTTCAAATGTCCGGCGTATCGCCGCATGCAATGAGTGAGATTTCGCCGCCCCGTTTGGCCCGCACCGTGCTGGCTGCCTGCCAAGCCCGCAGGCCGGACCGGCAGGCGAAAACGATGCGGCCCGTATTAGGGAAAGACTGATTTGCGATTTGCGCGTTGGTTAGGCGCAGGGCAGTGGGAATGACGGGGGATGATGCTTCTTGGGTATCGCGCAGGTCGATGACCAAATCGGCGGTGCCAATCTGCGCGGGGGCGATAAAGCGAAAATCGGCGCTGGGCTCTGGCGCTGTGTCAAAACGAAAGCCGCTGGCGCGAAAACTGGTCATGTCGAACTGCAACATCTGCCCAAGCGGCGAAGGGGTCTGTCCGATCAGCACAGCCAGCGCCATCTGCGCCTGCGCCGCCCCGATCAGCCCGACAACGGGGCCCATCACGCCTGCGGTCGCGCAACTGGCGGCGCGGTCCGGCAGGTCGGGGAACACGGCACGCAGGGACGGCGCACCGGCGCAGAACCCGCCGACATAGCCGGTAAATCTAAGGGTCGAGGCGCTGATCAGCGGTACCCCGGCGACAAGGCAGGCGTCAGACAGGATGTAGCTGGCGGCAAAGCTATCGGCGCAGTCCAGCATAAGGGTGTGGCCAGCAGTCAGCACAGCGGCATTTGCCGGATCAAGGGCGGCCTGCACGGTTTCGATCCAGCAGTCGTCATTCAATTGCCGCAGTGTCGCGGCGGCGGCGTCCACCTTGGGCCGTCCGATGTCATCCATACGAAACAGCGTTTGCCGGTGCAGGTTGGACAGGGACACGGTGTCCGGATCGACGAGCGTCAGATGACCGATGCCAGCCCCAATCAGATATTGCAGCACTGGCGCTGCCAGCCCGCCAGCACCGATGACAAGCACACGGGCTGCGCGGATGGCGGCCTGACCTGCGGGGCCGACCTGGGGCAGGATTTCCTGGCGGATATAGCGGCTCACCGGGTGGCCGCCAGCCAAGCGCGGACCCGCGCCTCTGGGTCCGGGTTCAGGGTGATATCCGTCACGGCGGACACCGTGTCTGCCCCAGCGGCAAAGGCCCCCGCCGCGCGGTTAACGGTCATGCCGCCGATGGCGATCAGGGGCGTTTGACCGATCAGGTTGCGCCATGTGGTCAGCTTGTCCACGCCTTGCGCGTGCCACTTCATCTGCTTCAGGATCGTCGGATAGATCGGGCCAAGGGCGATGTAGTCGGGGTCCAAAGTCAGCGCGCGGGCCAGTTCGGCGCGGTCATGGGTGCTGACGCCAAGGCGCAGGCCAGCGGCGCGGATTGCGGGTATGTCAGCGGTGTCCAGATCCTCTTGACCAAGGTGCAGCCAGTCGCAACCTTCATCTATCGCGATGCGCCAGTGATCGTTGATGACCAGCGTGCAGCCCTGCGCGGCGCAGAGCGTTTTGGCGCGGCGGATGTGACCCTGCAGCACGGCTTCACTTGCGTCTTTCATCCGCAGTTGCACTAGCTTGATGCCCAGCGGGACCAGACGTTCCAGCCAGTCGGCGCTGTCTAAGATAGGATAGAAACGATCAAGGCTCATCCAAGGAACGCCTTTCCAAGCAGGGGGGTGGAGGGTGCGGCCATGTCGCGCGGCTCCATCGGGTCTGACTGCGCGGCGAGTTGTCCGGCGCGGATTGCCAGCGCAAACGCTTCTGCCATCGCGGCGGGATCGCCGGCTGCAGCGACGGCGGTGTTCAGCAGCACGGCGTCGAACTCCAGTTCCATCGCATGTGCGGCTTGCGATGGCAGGCCAAGGCCTGCGTCGATCACCAGAGGCACATCCGGAAAATGGGCGCGCATGGCCCGCAGGCCAAAGATATTATTCAGCCCACGCCCCGACCCGATAGGTGCCCCCCAGGGCATCAGAACCTCGCATCCTGCATCCAGCAGCCGGTCCGCGACGACCAGATCTTCGGTCGTATAGGGAAAGACCTGAAAGCCGTCGGCGGTCAGGATACGCGCGGCTTCGACAAGGCCATAGACATCGGGTTGCAGGGTGTCGGCGTCGCCGATGACCTCTAGCTTGATCCAGCGCGTGTCGAACACTTCGCGGGCCATGTGGGCGGTCGTAACCGCCTCTTTTACCGTGTGGCAGCCTGCGGTGTTGGGCAGAACGCGCACGCCCAGATCACTGATCAGCCGCCAAAAATCCTGACCCGCACGGTCTTGCCCGCTTTCGCGGCGCAAGGACACAGTGGCAACACCGGCCCCACTGCGGCGAAAGGCGTCGGCAAGGATCGCGGGCGAGGGATATTGCGCGGTGCCCAGCATTAAACCGCCGGGCAGGGCGGTGCCATAGAAATCACGCATCCCTCAGCCCCCTTGCATCGGCGCAAGGATTTCGACCTGATCGCCGTCTGTCAGCGCATAGTCAGGGCGCGCGCTGACGGCGACGAATTTGCCGTTTACCGCTGTGGCCACCTTTGCATTGGTGAAGCCATAGGCATCCAGCAGGTCAGCAAGGGTTGTGGCCTGCGCTTCGATCGGCGCGCCGTTAAGCTGCAGTCTCATCCATCACCTCTGGTGTTTGGTTGTCGAATATTAGAGCCGCCACCATGCGGGCGGCAGCGGGGGCAAGCAGGAACCCGTGGCGGAACAGCCCGTTCAGCCGGATCAGGTTACTGCTGCGGCGAATGCGCGGCAGGTTGTCAGCAAAGGCAGGGCGGCTGTCGACGCCTGTCTCTATCACCTCTGCCTCGGCAAAGGCGGGGTGCAGGGCATATGCGGCGGACAGCAGTTGAAGCAGGGCGCGGGCTGTGATGTGCGGTCCGGCGCGCCCTTCGATCATTGTTGCCCCCAGCATGAAAATGCCATCCCCGCGCGGCACGATGTACAGCGGCGCGCGTGGATGCAGCAGACGGATAGGGCGGGACAGCGACACATCCGGGCAGGACAGGATCAGCATTTCCCCCTTTACGCCGCGCAGATCGGTGATCGCATCCCGCGCGGCATAACCGCGGCAGTCGATGGTCAGGCCGCGCTGCGCGTAATCTTCGGGCTGTGCGTCGGCGATCTGAAAGGCGCAGCCATCGGCGACAAGGCCAGCGCGCAGATCGGCCAGCGCGGTGCGGGGGGGCAGGTGCGCCTCTTGTGCGAAAAACAGCCCGCTGGTGAACCGACCGGCAAGGTCGGGTTCCAGCGCGGCGATGGCGCTTTGGTCCACGGTGCTGTGCCCTGTTGTGCGCTTAGCAAAGCGGGCCAGTTCCGCCCGGTCCCGCGCAGGAGAGATGACAAGCGAGCCGCTGCGCTGCACCGACGGAGTATGGCGAGCCCACCAGTCCGCCGCCTCTTGGCCTAGGCGCACCACGGGTTCCTCGGCGCTTTCGCTTTCGCAAAATGGGGCCAGCATGCCGCCCGCCCACCACGAACAGGCGTGGGGGCCGGGGGCCGCATGTCTGTCGATCATCGTGACCTGTGCGCCGCGATCCAGCAAGGCACGCGCCGTGCAAAGCCCGGCGACCCCCGCGCCGATGACAGTAACGGAACCGGCGCTCATGCCCAGACCGCGTGGAAGTGATGCACCGGACCATGCCCTGCGCCGACATTAAGCTGATCTGCCGCCTTGATCGCGCCTTGCAGATAACCGTGGGCAGCGGTCACGGCGGCGGTCAGGTCCAGCCCCCGTGCCAGCTGCGCCGTGATCGCGGCAGAATAGGTGCAGCCGGTGCCGTGGGTGTTGCGGGTGGCGATGCGGGGGGCCTTCAGCGTCGCCATCACACCGTCTGGACCGACCAGAATATCGGTGCAGATCGCACCTTCGGCGTGGCCGCCTTTCATCAAAACGGCTTGCGGGCCAAGGTCCAGCAGTTGCTTGCCTTGGGCGATGACCTCTGCCGCGGTCGCAGCGGGGGCGGTGTTCAGCAGGCGGGCGGCCTCTGGCAGGTTGGGGGTCAGCAGGGCAGCGCGCGGCAGCAGATTGCGGATCATGGCGGCGACAGCGGCATCCTGCAGCAATGCGTCGCCGGATTTGGCGATCATGACCGGATCAAGGACAACCGGGCCGCTGAACTGCGTCAGCCCGTCCGCAACCGCCGCGATGACCGGCGCAGAGAACAACATGCCCAGTTTGACCGCCCGCACATCCAGATCGGACAGCACCGCCGCGATCTGCGCTGCAACCACGCTTGGGGGGATTTCATGCACACAGGTGACGGAACGGGTATTCTGGGCTGTCACCGCAGTAATGACGCTGGCAGCATAGGCACCATTGGCAGACATCGCCTTGATGTCGGCCTGCACGCCAGCGCCGCCACCGCTGTCGGATCCGGCAATCGTCAAGGTGATGGGTAGAGCAGTGTTCACGGCGGCAACTTTCCAATAGTTGGGAAATGCCGACGTCAAAAAACGGGAATACGCCCCTTTGGCTGGTGCGCGCTACCCGTTCCCTACGCCGGTATGACCCGGATCAGGTTCGACGGGTCGGTGCGTGCACCTCTCAGCCCCAAGGGGCCCCCCGACGGATAATATGTGATGTGCCGCGCCCGCTTTGGGGCGGCGATTTGATCAAAGGTTAGCTGCGCCCTTGGCCGGCTGCAACCACGGAATGGTTGCGCTTGCCTACCGCCCTGCAACCGGATGTCGCAGGGCTGTGCGCGCCGCCGTGTTGCATCACGATGCGTAGGCGCCGGCGGAATAGGTCAGTTCATAGCTGTGGCTGTAGATTTCGAAAACGATGCCAAAGGGATCTTCGACATAGACCATCCGGTAAGGTTTTTCGCCCGGAAAATATTCACGGATCGGCATACGCTGGCGACCACCCGCGGCGACAATCGCATTGGTCAGACCTTCAACATCGGGGTCTTGGACGGCAAAGTGAAAGGTACCGTGACGCTTGTGTTCCAGCTTTTCATCGGGTGCGTAATTTCCAGGGAATTCAAAGATTTCGATGCCGGTGCCATCGGCGGTGGCAAGATGGGCGATGCGCAGCGATCCCCATCCCGGGCCGAACACATCGGTGCACATCACACCGATGGCGCTGTCGTCTTCGGTGGCCAGGGTGGGTTGCATCACAACATAAAAGCCAAGCACGTCGGCATAGAATTTTACGGCAGCGTCAAGGTCGGGAACGGACAGGCCGATATGGGAAAAGGTGCGGGGTGTCTGGGACATCTGAAGTCTCCTTTTGGGGTGGAATGAACTTCAGATAGCGGTGGGTGCATGTAATTGGAAATTATGATATGTCTAAAAAATCATAACGAAATATTTGGTTTTGACATGCTGAATGCGACTTGGCTGGAAACTTTTACCACGCTTTGCGAAACCGGTCATTTCACGCGCACGGCGATGCGATTGAATATGACCCAGCCCGGCGTGTCGCAACATTTGCGCAAGCTGGAGGATCAGATCGGCCAGAGCCTGATGACCCGTCAGGGCAAAAGTTTCAACCTGACCCCGGCGGGGGAAGCGGTTTTTGCCATGGGCCAATCGCGGCGGGCGCAAGAGGATGCATTGCGTAGCGCCATCACAGCTGACGATCCCGACAGCGGAACGGTTCGCATCGCCTGTTCGGGCAGTTTTGCCATGCTGCTTTATCCTGCGCTGTTGCCTTGGATGAAAAATGCGCCTGATATAGCAATTAACCTGCATGCAGCCCCGCAAGCGCAGGTGCTGGCAGGATTGGTTGACGGTCTGTTTGATCTGGGCGTTCTGGATGCCGACCCCGGACACCCGCGCCTACACGCCAGCCATCTGGGCGAGGAAGAGCTTTGCCTCGTGCTGCCGGCGGATGCGCCCGATGCGCCGCCTGCCTTTGCCGATTTGCAGGCGCGGGGGATGATCGGGCATCCTGACGGAAGCGCCTATGCAGACGATCTGCTGCATCTAAATTTTCCGGGCGAATATACCGGTGCCGACCGGTTGCGGATGCGGGGGTTTGTCAATCAGATCGGTCAGATACCGGCTCCGGTCGCGCAGGGTATCGGCTATACCCTGCTGCCGCGCAGCGGCATCGAAGCCTTTGGCCGCAAGGATCTGCTAAAGATCGTGCAGTTGGCACAGCGGCGGCGGCATCCGCTTTGGCTTGTGGCGCGGCGCGGGGGCAGCATGCCGGCGCGCCTGACCTATGCCAGAGATATCATTGCAGCTGCTGCGGCACCACTTGGGCAGGACAGAATGCCTAAAAGGTAAGCGCAGCTTAGTAATTTTGGGCAGCGCACCCTGCACAACGACCTGCCTGACAGTCATGTGAACACTGTTGCCTTACCTTTTTACATCGATGTGCGACGGAAGATGCATCGCGGTGCGTTCAAGCCCGGATATATCTTTGGACATAAGGGGCACAGCGCGTGCGCAGAATTCTTTCGGTCATACTTGCGGTTGCAGTTTTGTTTGCGATCTATTCTGCGGCTTTCGGGATGCCTGAACGAATTGCCAGTTTGGTGAATGTCACGCCGGCGCAAACGGACGACGCCGCCGGCGGGCCGACGGCCGCTGGGGGTTCCGCTGGGGGGCCCGGTGGTGCAGGTCCCGGGGGCGGTGGCCCCGGTGGCGGTGGGCGTCCCGGCGGCGGCAACCGGACAACGACCGTGGTGACAACGCCGTTAGAATTGCAACCATATGAAGTCGTTTTGAACGCGCTTGGCACTGCCACAGCGCTGCGAAGTGCGGATGTCGTCGCCGACGCGGCCGGCGAAGTGACGCAAGTGAACCTGAGTGCCAACAAAACGGTGGCCGCAGGTGACGTGCTGGTGCAACTGGATGCGCGCACTCAGACGCTTGATCTGGAAATTGCGCAGGCCCAGCTGGATCAGGCCAATGAGACAGTCGCACGTTACGACCGGTTGCGCGCCAGTGGCAATTCGACAGTGACGGACGTGACGTTGTCTGATGCACGCATTGCCCAGCGGCTGGCACAGGCAAATGTCGGTCTGGCGCAGGTTGCGCTGGATGATCGCACATTGCGCGCACCCATCGCAGGTAAGCTCGGGCTTAGTGATGTCGAAGTCGGTGACCAGCTGTCCGCCAATGAGGTGGTCGTTACGATCGACGATGACGAAGCCCTGCTGGTGGAATTCGAATTGCCAGAACGCGCGATTGGCGTTCTGCAGGACGTAAAGACCGTTTTCGCCAGCACGCCCAGCCTTACGGGACGCAATTTTGAAGGCGAGGTCGTGTCCTTTGACAGCCGTCTGGATGACGTCACCCGCAGCGTGACCGTCAAGGCGCGGATCGACAATGCAAGCAAGGAACTTTGGCCCGGCATGACCTTTGCCGTGCGCATCATGCAGGAAACCGACCCCTTGCCAGCCATTGCGTCGACGGCGATCACTTGGTCCCGGACGGGATCCAGCATTTGGGTCGATGCGGACGGGTCGGCAGAACAGGTCCCTGTGACGATCCTGTATCGCCGCGATAATATCGTCTGGATCGATGCGGATATTCCCGCCGGAACGGCTATCGTCACTGAAGGGGCGCAAAAGCTGCGCGAGGGTGCGGCAATTACGACGCCGGATGCCGTCAGGCGCGGACCAAGAGGCGGCGCGCCGGCCGAAGGGGGTGCACGTGTCGGGGCTGATGCCAGTGCGCAAACCGCGCCGGCCGGTGATCCGACATGAGCGGGACGATGAAAAAGGGCCTGATTAAGTCAGGCTTTGCCGACCTGTTCGTGGCGCGGCCTTTACTTGGGATCGTGCTGAATCTGCTGATCCTGATCGCAGGTCTGGCGGCGCTGTCGTCCGTTGACGTGCGCGAAATGCCTGACGTCGATCAGCCGGTCCTGTCCGTACGCACCGAGTACGAAGGCGCAGTGCCGTCAACCGTGGATCAAGAAATCACCCAAGTCCTGGAAGACGCGCTAAGCGCGCTCGAAGGGCTGTCCTATATGGAATCCAGCTCCTCCACTGGGTCGAGCCGGATCACAATTGACCTGTCGGAAGGCACCGACGTCGACGTCGCTGCCAACGAAGCCAGAGAGATCGTGTCAGCCACGTTGCGGCAATTGCCGGACGATATCGACGACGATCCCAGCGTGACGAAAAGCGACAGCAATGCGGATGCGATCATCCGTCTGGCGCTGCTTGGGGATGCCAGCTTTGACGAATTGACAGCCATCGCCGAAGGTGCGGTCTATGACCGCCTGTCAACCATCGACGGCATCGCCGAAGTCACAGTGCGTGGCAACCGTTCGAATGAATTCCGCGTCACGCTTGATATGCGGTCCTTGCTTAGCCGGGGGCTGGACGTCGAAGACGTGACGGATGCGCTGGCATCCTTGCGTGATGATACACCGCTTGGATCGGTCGAAACGGATGCACAGACCCTGGCTCTGCGGGTCGGCAACGCAGAGGTGACGGTCGATACCGTCAATCAGGTGGCCATTAACAGCACGACCCGGGTGTCGGACGTGGCCTTCGTGCAAGTCGTGCCAGAGGATAGTGATGTATCCACCCGCGTAAACGGCCAGGCGGCGGTCGGCCTTGATATTACGCGGCAATCTGTTGGCAACACCCTGACAATTTCGCAGGCCGTGCGTGCGGCGGTCGACGATCTGCGCAGCACCCTGCCGGAAGGGGTGGAGCTTTTGATCGCATCCGATGACGGTGTTTTCATTGAAGGTTCGATTGACGAGGTGATCAAATCCATCGGCCTTGCCACAGTCATCGTTGTGGCGGTGATCTTTGCCTTCCTTCGCTCTCCTCGCGCAACGATCATTCCGGCGGTGACGATCCCTGTGTCACTGGTCGGCACCATCGCAGCCATCTGGATCACAGGTTTTTCCGTGAACTCGATCAGCTTGCTGGCCCTTGTGCTGGCGACAGGTATGGTCGTGGATGACGCCATCGTGGTGATCGAAAACATCGTGCGCAAACGCAAAGAGGGCCTAGGCCCCTTTGCCGCTGCCGCCGCGGGCACGAATGAGGTGTTTTTTGCCGTAATTTCGACTACGGCGACACTTGCCGCCGTATTTATCCCGATTTCGTTCCTTCCGGGACAGGCCGGGGGCGTGTTCAGTGAATTCGGCTTCGTGCTTGCGTTTTCCGTGACGCTGTCGTCGCTGACGGCGCTGACACTTGCGCCGGTCATGTCCGCGTTTCTGGACCCCGGCAAGCCGGGTAAGGCGGAATCAGAGCCGAAGCCGAAGGGCCGCGCGGCGCGTTGGTTTGACGCGGTCATGGACCGGGCGATCCGCGCGCCCATTCTGGTCCTGACGGTCGCTATGGGCTTTGCCATCATCGCGGCCGGTGCGTCGCAGACCCTGTCATCAAGCATCACACCCGAAGAAGACCGGGGCTTTTTCCTGATTCAGGCGCGGGGCGCGTCTGATACGACCGTTGCCTATCTGGACGCGCAGGTCGCCCAGATCGAGGCGATCCTAAATCCCTATCGCGAAAGCGGCCAGATCGACGTGGTGCAAAGCATCATCGGCGTTGGCGGTGGCACCAGTGCCTTTATCGTCGTCCGCCTGCCGGACTGGGCGGATCGTGACTGGTCGCAGGCAGAGCTGGTTGCCGAAATTAATGCCAAGCTTAGCAGCGTACCTGGTGTGCAGGTCAGTGCCCGCTCGACCAACAGCTTGAACATTCGCGGCGCGGGGCAGGGGCTTTCGTTCGCGGTTACCGGCAACAATGTCGACGACATGACCGACGCGGCCGATGCCCTGGTGGCGGCCATGGGCGGCAACGACAGTTTCGTGAATGCGCAGTTGTCGGGCGATGATGTGCAGGCACAATACGAAGTCCGCGTTGACCCCGAAATGGCCGAAGTCTTTGGCCTGACCGAGGCAGAGATTACGCAAACCGTCAGTACAATCGTTCAGGGCAGCGTAGCCGTCACCGTATTTCAGGATGATACGGAAACCGACGTCAATGTCGTCGCGGGCGGGGTGCCGATCGACGATCCAAGCGATATTGAGGGCATCTTTTTGCAATTGCCCGGCGGCAGCTTCGTTCCGCTGTCCTCTGCGGCAACATTGGTGCCGGTGGTCAGCCAGTCCAGCATTACCCGCCAAGGTGGGTCACTGGCCGTGTCAGCGCAGGCCAACCTTGCCGAAGGCGTCGATCTGGGCAGCGCCATGGCGCAGCTGACCACAATCGCACAGGAGGTTCTGCCGGACGATATGGGCATCATCTTTACCGGTGAGGCGGCGACCCTGACGGACGGCCAATCGGCGATGTATACCGTGTTTGGCGTGGCGTTTCTGGTTGTGTTCCTTGTCCTGGCGGCACAGTTCGAAAGCATCGCCAGCGCCGTTGTCATCATGCTAACCGTGCCCTTCGGTCTGGCGGCAGCTTTGTTCGCGATCAAGCTGACGGGCGGGTCGCTGAACTATTACAGCCAGATCGGGCTTGTGATGTTGATCGGGGTCATGGCCAAGAACGGCATCCTGATCGTTGAATTCGCCAACCAACTGCGCGAGGCGGGGCAGGATATCGACAGTGCCATCCGCGATGCGCTGGCCCTGCGCATCCGGCCCGTGATGATGACGATGGTGTCGACAGTCTTTGGCGGCCTGCCGCTCATCCTCACCTCTGGTGCCGGGGCAGAGGCGCGTATCGCCGTCGGTTGGGTTATCGTGGGCGGGCTGGGCTTTGCAACGGTCTTTACCCTGTTCCTGACGCCGGTGTTCTATCGCTGGATCGCCGTTTGGGGGTCAGAGCCGGGAATGGCGTCCAAACGGCTGCAGAATGAACAGCAAGCCGATGCACCGGTCGCGGCAGAATGACCCAAGACAGCAAAAGTGACCGGCGGCATCAGTCATAGTCATAAATATTGTCTGTAATAGCGACAAAAATTGACGGGGTCTGCGTTTAAGACGCAGACCCTGACAGGAGACACAGGATGACGCGCGCATGGACGACTTCACTTTTTATGGCGGCAGGGTGTCTGGCCCCCGCCGTAGCCTTTGCCCATTCGGATGTGGACAGCATTGCCGAAAACGCCCTTAAGCAGCCTGCGCAGATCGTGGATTGCACGCTTGAAAACGGGGATGCGGCGCAGTGTGCGTCTTATACGCTTAAGTTTGTGCCCGATGATCTGAACATTGGGCCGTTCTGCCCTGCCACGTTGGACGATGTCGGCGGTATCTGGAACTGGGATGGACAGGACGCTGGCCTTTATCGCATCGACGGCGATTATCTGAAAATGTTGTCGGGTCTTGGCTATACCTTTTACGACGAAGACGGCGTTGTGAACGTCTTTGACATCCGCGTCGAAGGCCCGGAGGCAGAGCATGAATGCATCGCCGGATCGCTGGACGAGCGCAGCGAAATGTCGATTACAACCCTGATCCCGATCGCACCTGTTCTGGCAGATCAGCCGACATCGCTTGGCACGGTTGCCAAAGTCGGGATCGCGCTGGACGGTGTGCCAATCTTTGCGGATGCGCCAAGTGTGCTGGAAACGGGTCATATGCCCGCGCTGGATACCTGCGGCGGTCACGTTGATCCGGGTGGTTGGTACCACTGGCACGCCACGGCAACGGATATCGATACGGTCTTTGACACCGATGGCGTAGATGCCAGCTGTGCGAATGTCCCGCAGGACCAGACCGCGCAGTTTGCCTATGCTTTTGACGGCTTTGCGATGTTCGGCTCGCTTGAGGCGGATGGCAGTGAACCGGTTGGGCTGGACCAGTGCGGCGGCCATATCGGCGCGACACCGGGCAGCGCGGAAGAGGTTTACCATTATCATGCGGGCGAAAGCTTTCCGAACCTGCCGACCTGCTTGATGGGTGTCGTCGCACAGGACAACTTTGCAACGACATCGGAACAGGGCATCGGCTCTGCCGGTGGACCTGCCGGGGGCGGTCAGGGTGGCCCCGATTTCGCAGGCGTCGCACAGGCGCTGGGCGTTGATCTGGCCGATCTGGAAGCAGCGCTGCAGGCAGAGGGCGGCCGTGATGCTGACCTTGCGAAAGTGGCGGCGCGGCTGAACGTCACTTTGGACGATCTGCAGGCAGCGATGCCGCGACGGCCTTAAGGGCCTGTATCACGGCGATCAGCACGGGCCGGGCTGATCGCCGTTTCACCTATAGCAAAAAGATATGGGCAAAGATGATGGCCTGCAGCAGCAGGAACACCGTATCCACCGCGATCAGCACCAGGCCTTTGACCCCCGGCGCGAACAGCTTTTGCAGCGATGTCTTGACCCCAAGCGCCGAAATCGCGACGACCAGCAGGAACCGGGATGCATCGTTGACGAAGTTCAGCAGCGATTCCGGCAGGGGCACGAAATTGCGCACCATCATCAGCGCAAGGAAGGCGACGACGAACCATGGCAGGCCCGCGGTGCCGCCCGCATCCTTGCGGAATACCAGCGCCACGACCAGCAGGACGACAGGCAGCAGCGCCACCCGCAACAGCTTGGTAAAGGTCGCGATATCGCCTGCCGTGTCGCTGACCGAATAGCCCGCGCCGACGACCTGCGCGACGTCGTGAATTGTCGCGCCGATCATGTAGCCGCTTTCGACATCCGCAAGCCCAAGCCATGTGAACAGCATGGGATAGACGATCATCGCGATGGTCGACATGGCGGTCACACCGACGACGGTCAGCAAGATATCCTCTTCTTTCAGGTACTTCTTGGGCAGGACTGCCGCAATCGCCATGGCAGCGGATGCACCGCAGATCGCGACGGACCCGCCGGTCAGCAGGCCGAACGCCGTCGTGCGCCCGAAAAGCCGCGCAAAGATGACGCCGCCCAGCAGCGTCAGCACCAGCATGCCCACCACGCCGACGATCGGCGTGATGCCCAGCTGCGACACATCCGCAAAGGTCAGCCGCAGACCCAGCAAAGCCACCCCGATCCGCAGCAGGGTGCGAGAGCAGAAACTGATCCCCTCCAACGTGCGGGGGGTGTCGGTCATAAAGTTGAACGCCATGCCGATCAGTAGGGCAAACAGCATGGCGGGGGCGTTGTAGTGTTCCGCCAGAAAGCTAGACGCGAGGGCGACCGTCACCGCCAGAATGATACCGCCGCGGTTTACCTCGATCCAAGCCAGCATGCGCGCGGCGGGGCCGGTTGCCGGGCCTGCCAATGGCCCTGTCGCGGGATCGGTTGCCGGGTAAGATGGCGCATTGGTATCGTCAGAATGGGACATAGGAAGCCTTGATCTTGGGGGCTGCAAGCGGCGTGACACCATGCCCGCGCAATCAGAGGGCTACATCCGGCACAGCTGGTGCACAAGGCTGCCAGCTTTTGCTTGACTTAAAAGTTCAAGGTCAAAGGCCAAATTTGTGTTGCAGGGGGCCTGCTTTCCCATCGTAAGCCCGCTTGTGCGAGCAATGTGCGGCGTAGGACCACGCTGGCCCGGATGGCTTCAAGTCTGGCTTGCGGCAAAGCCTTTGCCGATGATCGGACCCGTCGGGCGCCCGGTGGGTGATCCGCCAAGCGGTTCCAGCGTTACCTCGTATAGTTGCTGTGCACCGGGATCTGGAAGATCGGCGAACCGCAGGGCTGCGGCAGAGGCGGCGTTCAGGGTGCCGAGCGATGTCGGCCCCATTTCAGCCGAGGGCAGGGTCCAGACCTGCAGGCTGCGATCCGGAGGAACGGTAATATCCGCGACAAATCGGACATTTGCAGTGTCGTTCCCGTAATCGTCAATCACGGCTTGCGGCACGCCGTTGTCGTCGACCAGCACGGCAACAACCGTAGGCAGGGGTGCTGGACGCAAGGCTGCGCCGCCGAACCCGATTGCCGCACCGACCACAGAGGCCGCGATCAGACCCGGTAACCATGCCTTCGGCGCAGAGGTCAGATTTGCGGCCTTGCGCGGGGCCGCGCCTGTCGCTGCCGGAAGGGCGCGGCGGACACGCGCCGCAAAGTCCGGCGCGAGCGGAACTTGCGGTGCTGACAGATCCAAAGGCAGCATTGTGTCGCGCAATGCACCGACACGGTTTGCAAGTGCGGGATCATGGCCTAGCAGGGCTTCGAACAAGACATCCTCGGATTCGGACAACAACCCCAGGACATATTCATCTGCCAGGGCGGTGATTTCTTGTGCGCGGTCGGTCATGACAAACACTCCTTCAATGCCTGCAGGCCCCGGCGGATCAGCGATTTGATCGTGCCAAGAGGGACATCCTGACGGGTCGAAATTTCGGCGTGGCTGCATCCGGCGACGTGGGCCAGCAGGATGGCATGGCGGCTTGCGCCATCAAGACCGTGCAGGCAGTCGCGCAGGCGGCTGGTGCCGGCCAATATTTCCCACCCTTGGGTGGGTACGATCTGTTGGCGGTGTTCCTGCAGCGCCGCAAGGTCGGCCGGGGACAGTACAGTCAGGCGTTTGCCATCGCGCAGGATATTCAGGCAGCGGTTACGCAGGATCGCATAAATCCAACCGCGTGCTGACCCGGTTTGCGCATCGAACTGTCCCGCCTTGCGCCAGACCTGAACCATGGCGTCCTGCAAGGCTTCTTCGGCAAGGTCACGCCGTCCAAGGATGCGGTGCGCTGTGCCCAGCAACTGGCCGCCGTCGCTTTCTAGGATCGCATCGATCCCCCGTTGCTGCCCTGCCGCGCAGTCAAGCAAGGCGCGCCGCAACCGGTCCGCCCGGGCAGAGGTGTCTGTTTCCGTCAAGGCGCGGTCCTTTCGCACAGGCATCAGGGCATCGCATCGCCCGCCGATGGTCATGGCGATGCCGTGTGTATTCGTCATGTATTGCATCAATTTACCGGCCTTTCAAAACGAAGACACAGCCGCGCGCCGGATGGATGCAAATTTTTCTGCACTTTTCTGCATCCAATTTCAGAAGCCGCGTGTCTTCGGATTATGGACGGCGATGGACGCCGTACTTTTGCAGACCCAGACAAAGGAAAACCCATGTTTCGTATTGCAGCTTTCTCGACCACGGCCCTGACCCTGTCCATGTCGGCCGCTTTTGCCGCCCCGGCCATTGGCCTTGTGGGCGACAAGACCCTGGTGATGTTCGACACCGAAACGCTGGCCGTGTCCGGCACGATGGATGTGACCGGCGTTGACAGCCTGCTGGGTGTTGATCTGCGCCCGTCCAACAACACGCTGGTCGGTGTGACCCCAGATATGGTTATTGTCAGCATTGACCCGGCCACAGGCGAAGCAGTGGAAATGGCGACGATGGATACAGCGCTGCCGGTAGCCGATCAGCCCGTCATCGTTGACTTCAACCCGATGGCAGACAAGCTGCGTTTCATGACCGGTACGACCAACCACCGCGTTGACGTGGACACCGGCGCTGTCACCGTCGACGGCAGCCTTGACTGGCAGGAAGGCGACATGCACGTCGGTGAAACCCCTGCCATCGTTGCGGCCGCCTATATCAACAGCTTTGGCAAGCCGGAAAGCACGGCGATGTTCGATATCGACAGCACGATCGTTGCGGTGATCCAGCAGGTATCGCCCAACGACGGCACGCTGGGTGCCATAGGCAAACTGGGCATCGCGGCACCAGAGGCGAACTATGCTTTTGACATCCAGACGACCGATGCCATGGAAAACACCGGCTGGCTGGTGAACGGCACAACCTTGTATTCCGTCGATCTGGAAAGCGGTGCAGCAACCGAAGCGGGCATGATCGAAGGCGTCGATGGCATGATCCGCGACATCACAATCATGCCTGCCATGTAATCGGCAGTTTGCGTTGCGCAAACCGGCGCGGCCTTGCAAAAGGCCGCGCCTTTTTTGTCCGGATCATACCAAGCGGCGCTTGATCGGGAATGTAATGGGCAGCAATAGCCGTCGTGCAGGCGGTATGACCTGCCTGCGCGATGGCAGGCGCGGTGTCTGACATGGCGATCCCGGAAGGAATCGAACCCTCAACCTGCCGATTAGAAGTCGGCTGCTCTATCCAGTTGAGCTACGGGACCGCACGGGCGTGTTTTGCGGGGTCGGGGGGCGCTTGGCAAGCGGGTTGCGCATCAAACTGGGGTAAAACCTGAAATTCCCGGCAAGATTGCACTATTCCAAGAGCAGGCCCCGTGACACCGGATCGCAGAGCGCGTTATGAGGGCGTAACTGTCATGAAAGGTAGCCGCCCATGAAACACATTCTGCTTGGACTGTTTGTTTTGTCCGCACATCCGCTTGCGGCGCAAACGCTTTATTTTTCGGCGATTCCCGACGATGACGAATCCCGTCTGGTTGAACGCTTTGGGGCTGTGGCGGATTATCTGTCGGATACGCTGGATGTTGACGTGCAATATGTGCCCGTCAAAAGCTATGCCGCGGCTGTGACTGCCTTTGCCAACGACCAGATCCAACTGGGCTGGTTCGGCGGCTTGTCCGGTGTGCAGGCGCGCATCGCTGTGCCTAATTCCCACGCGATTGCGCAAGGCGCAGAGGACGAAACTTTCGTTACCTATTTCATCGCCAATAAGGACACCGGCCTGACGCTGGACCCCGCGTTCCCCGATCTGGCAGGACGCAGCTTTACCTTCGGCGCTGAAACATCGACCTCTGGCCGGTTGATGCCCGAATTCTACATCCGTGCCGAAACGGGCCAATCACCCGAAGAGCTTTTTTCTAATGTCGGCTTTTCCGGCGATCACGGCCAGACGCTGCGCTTGGTGGCATCGGGCGCTTACGAGATCGGTGCGCTGAATTATTCCGTCTATGACACCGCCGTCGCTGACATGACGCCAGAGGCTGCTGCGACCTCGATCATTTGGGAAACGCCGCCTTATCCCGATTACAACTGGACGATCCGCGGCGACGTGGATGCCACCTTTGGTGCCGGCTTTGCTGACAAGGTGCAGGCGGCCCTGATCGGCATGGAAGATCCGGCCCTGCTGGAATCCTTCCCGCGTAGCGCTTTCATCGCGGCTGATGATGCGCTGTATCAGCCCATCGTGGATACGGCCCGCGCGCTGGACCTGATCGACTGATGACACAGCCGCTGGTCACGCTGACGGGCGAAAGCCTTGGGTGGGGTGGCCAGCTTGCGCTGCGCGATGTGTCTTTGCAGATTGCAAAAGGTGAACGCATCGCAATTTTGGGGCGCAGCGGCGCGGGCAAAAGCACACTGCTGACCGCGCTTCACGACCGCGCACAGGTGCGGCTGGCGCTGGTGCCACAGGATCATGGGCTGATCGGGCCATTGTCCGTTTTTCACAACGTGTGGATGGGGGTTCTGGATGATCACGGCACGGCCCGCAACCTGCGCACGCTGATCTGGCCGCGTGCGGATGAACGGGCGACTGTGGCAAAGGTGCTGGACATCGTCGGCCTAGATGGTCTGGGGCGGCGGGCCGTGTCCCAGCTATCGGGCGGGCAAAGGCAGCGAGTCGCGCTGGCCCGTGCCATGCTGCGCGGCGGTGCGCTGGTGCTAGCGGACGAGCCGGTCACCGCGCTTGACCCCGAACAAGGCGCGGCCTTGCTGGATCATCTGCTGGGGGCCTTTTCAACATGCGTGCTGGTGCTGCATGACGTGGATCAGGCCTTGCGGGTTGCGACGCGCATCATTGGTCTGCGGCAGGGGCGGGTGGCCGTGGATGCGCCTGCGTCCGATCTAAGCGCAGACGATCTGCTACAGCTTTACCGATGAATTTGCGGCGGCGTCATGTGCTTGCGGGCTTTGCCGCGCTTACCCTTGTGGCGCTTTGGTTTGCCGATCTTGGCGCGATGAGGCCTGACCCTTGGATGACGCTGCGCGCCATCGGGCAGGGGATCGTGCATCCTGACTTTTCCGATATCGCGGGCCTGTTGCGGGCGACCGGCCTGACAGTTGCCTTTGCCTTTTGCGGCGTGGGGCTGGGGGCGGCTCTGGGCCTGCTGCTCGCCCCGTTCTATAGCCGCGCCGCCGTGCGCCTGACTTGCATCGCGGTGCGGTCCGTGCACGAGCTGTTCTGGGCACTGTTGTTGCTGGGCCTGACGGGGCTATCGCCCCTGACCGGCGTGCTGGCCATCGGGCTGCCCTATGCGGGCATCTTTGCCAAGGTCTTTTCCGAATACCTGGAAGACGCCGCCGCCAGCGCGCCGCTTGGCCGCCGTTTACCGCGCCTGACGGCGCTGCTGTGGGTCCGTTTGCCGCAGGCGCTGCCGCAGATGCGGACCTATACGCTCTATCGTTTGGAATGCGGTCTGCGCTCGTCTGCTGTGCTGGGGTTTATCGGCTTGCCGACCTTGGGCTTTCAGCTTGAGACTGCGTTCAAGCAGGCGCAATACGGTCAGGCTGCGGCCGTGCTGGCGCTGTTCCTCGCGCTGATCCTGCCACTACGCTTTTGGGTGATCTGGCGGCTGGTGCCGCTGATGCTCGCGGCCTCTGCCGCGGCACTGATCGTATTGCCGACGCCGCCGATGGGGCAGGGCGCGCTGATGCGCTTCCTGACAGGTATCGTGCCAAGCCCGCTGCGCACCGGAGGCGGCTGGGGCAGCTGGTTGGACAAGGTCTTCGCCCAGCAGGCCTTGCCCGGCAGTATCGACACGCTGATCTTGTCGCAAATTGCGCTGGCGACCGCGGCGCTGATTGCGGCTGTGGCGTTTCCGGCCATCGTGCCCCGCGTGGTGGGCCGCGCGGGTGCCGTGATCGGCCATGGCGTACTGGTTGTGCTGCGGTCGATCCCTGATTACATGCTCGCCTTTGTGCTGTTGCAAGTGCTGGGCCCGTCGATGCTGCCCGCAATTCTGGCGCTTGGCCTGCACAACGGCGCGATCATCGCCCACCTGCTGGGCCGTCAGGCGGCGGGGCTGCCGCAGCGCATCGGTGCGCCGCGCGGTGTGACGCTGTGGGCTTGGGATTTGTTCCCGCGCCTGTCCCCCGCATTTTGGGCCCTATGCCTGTATCGGTGGGAAATCATCCTGCGCGACAGCGCCATCATGGGCCTCCTTGGAATTGGCACGCTGGGCTTTTACATCCAAAGCAATGTGCAGACCCTGCGCATGGACCGGGTCATGGCGCTGCTTGTCGTTTCGGCCCTGCTGACGTTGCTGATTGACACGATTTCGCGGCGGTTGCGCCGCGCCATGCGCGACGGCCCGCCGCTGCGGATCGAGGCATCGCGCTGCCTTGCGACATAGGCAACCCTTGACGCCGGCGCTTTGCAGTCCTTGATAGAAAGTACACCGAAAGGAGCTGTCGTGATGGGCACCCCGGCCGATCTTACCTTTGATGTAACCGGCATGTCCTGCGCCGCCTGCGCGGGCAGGGCAGAGCGTGCGTTGTCCGAACTGCCCGGTATGCGGGATGCGCGGGTCAATTTTGCCACCGGACAGGCGCGGCTGTCGCTGGACGGGGCATCGCTGACGGACGTCACGCAGGCCCTGACCCGCGCGGGCTATCCCGCCGCCACCGCACAGATCCAGATCGAGGTGGACGGCATGACCTGCGCGTCCTGCGCGGGTACAGTCGAACGGACCTTGGCCAAGGCCCCCGGCGTGCTAGACGCGCAGGTCAATCTGGCCACCCGCCGCGCCACGGTGACGGCGCTGGTTGGCGCGGTCACGGCGCAGGAACTTGCGCAGCGTGTCACCGGTAATACCAATTATACTGCCAGCGCCGAACCCGCTGCACCGCAAGAAGATCGCACCGCGGCAGAGCAGCATGCTCTGGCGCGGGACACCGCGATTGCCGCTGCGCTAACCCTGCCGGTTTTCATCATGGAAATGGGCAGTCATGTCATCCCCGGCATGGCCGCCGCCATTGACGGCAGCATAGGGCGCACCGCGTCATGGGTCATACAGTTTGTGCTTGTGACCCTTGTGCTCATCGGTCCGGGACGCCGGTTCTTTGTTCACGGTATCCCGTCCTTACTGCGCGGCGCGCCAGAAATGAACGCGCTCGTCGCCCTTGGCGCGGGTGCGGCCTGGATTTATTCTACGGTGGCGCTGTTCGCGCCCGGCCTACTGCCAGCTGGCACGCAAGCCGTTTATTTCGAAGCTGCCGCCGTCATTGTCACCTTGATCCTGATGGGCCGCTGGCTGGAATCGCGGGCACGTGGACGCGCTGGCGCTGCGATCCGCGCCTTGGCCGGATTGCGCCCGCAGTCCGCGCAGGTCGAACGCGACGGCGCTGCGATGGAAATTGCCACAGATGCGATCGTGGTCGGTGACATTGTGATCGTCCGGCCCGGAGAGCGCTTGCCTGTCGACGGTACCGTCCTGACCGGCTCCGGCTGGGTCGACGAAAGCATGATCACCGGAGAGCCGGCACCGGTGGAAAAGAAGCCCGGTCGCAGCGTGACAGGCGGTACCGTGAACGGCGAATCCGCCTTGCGGGTGCGGGCGCAGGCCGTGGGCGCGCAGACGGTTCTGGCCGGAATTGTGCGGCTGGTGCAGGACGCGCAGGGGGCAAAGTTGCCTATTCAGGCGCTGGCCGACCGTGTCGTGCGCTGGTTTGTGCCGGCGGTTCTGGCGGTCGCAATGCTGACCGTCGCGGCTTGGTTGCTATTTGGGCCGGCCCCCGCCTTGACCTATGCGCTGGTCGCTGGCGTATCGGTTCTGATCATTGCCTGTCCCTGCGCTATGGGGCTGGCCACACCGGTCAGCGTCATGGTCGCCACGGGCCGCGCGGCTGATCTGGGCGTGCTGTTCCGCCGAGGCGATGCCCTGCAGCGCCTGTCGGATGCGACGGTGATTGCCTTTGACAAAACCGGAACCCTGACCCTTGGCGCGCCTGACCTGACTGCCTTGACCGTGACCCCCGGACGGGACGAAGACCGTGTTCTGGCACAAATCGCAGCGGTAGAGGCCGCGTCAGAGCATCCCCTTGCCCGCGCCATCGTCAAAGCCACCAAGGCGCGGGGGCTGACCGTGCCCGATGCGGCGCAGGTTACGGCCCTGACCGGCATGGGGGTGCGGGGTGTGGTGGACGGGGCGGTTGTGATCGTCGGCGCGCCGCGTCTGATGGCGCAGGAAGGGATTGATATCAGCGCCTTGCAAAACGCCGCGGATCAGATTGCGGCCTTAGCACAGACGCCCGTTTTCGCCGCAATCGACGGTGTCGCGGTTGCGGTGCTGGGCCTGTCCGATCCGGTCAAACCGAACGCCGCCAAAACCATCGCCGCCCTAAAAGCGCGGGGTTTGCGCACGGCCCTGATCACAGGCGATGCGCAAAGCGTGGCAGACGCTGTCGGGGCTAGCCTTGGCATCGATACTGTCGTGGCAGAAGTGCGGCCCGAAGGTAAAGTCGCAGCTTTGGACAATCTGCGCCGCACAGGGGGTACGCTGGTCTTTGTGGGCGATGGTATCAACGATGCCCCTGCCTTGGCCGCCGCTGACGTTGGTATTGCGGTCGGCACCGGTACTGATGTGGCGATCGAAACGGCGGATGTGGTGCTGATGTCGGGCGATCTGGCAGGGGTGGGCACGGCACTGAACCTGTCGCGGGCCACCCTGCGCAATATACGGCAGAACCTGTTCTGGGCTTTTGCCTATAACGTCGCGCTGATCCCGGTTGCGGCTGGCGCGCTATATCCGTTCACCGGCATGATGTTGTCGCCGATGCTGGCCGCCGGTGCGATGGCGGCGTCCAGTGTGCTTGTGGTGTCCAACGCGCTGCGCCTGCGCCGCGCTGGCTGACCCTTAGCCGGTGACGGATTTGCGGATCGCGGCCATATTGGTGCCGTAGACATCCGCATTGTCGACCGATCCGCCACGGAATACTGCGGAACCTGCGACCAGCACATCGGCACCGGCCTCCACGACCAATGGTGCGGTGACAGGATCGACACCGCCGTCAACCTGAATGTGGATGTCCCGGTCGCCGATCAGCTCGCGCACGCGGCGGATCTTGGCGGTCATGTCGATAAATTTTTGCCCGCCAAAACCGGGGTTCACGGTCATCACCAGCACCATGTCGGCAAGGTCCATCAGGTCGGCGACGGCATCTGCAGGGGTGCCGGGGTTCAGGGCAACGCCAGCCTTCATGCCGGCGGCGCGAATGGCCTGCAAAGTGCGGTGGATATGGGGCCCTGCCTCTATGTGCGCGGTCAGGATATCGGCACCGGCATCCGCATAGGCGTCGATATAGGCATCCACCGGAGAGATCATCAAATGCACGTCCATCACGGTTTTCACGTGCGGGCGAAAGGCTTTGACGGCGGGGGGGCCAAAGGTCAGGTTCGGCACAAAGTGGCCGTCCATCACGTCGACGTGGACCCAATCGGCACCCTGTGCCTCGATCGCGCGGATTTCGCGGCCGAAATCGGCAAAGTCTGCGGACAGGATTGAAGGGGCAATCTTGAGGCTACGGTCAAATGTCATGGCGGCATTCCTGCAAAGGGACGGGGTGTTGCGCGGCACCATCGTCCAATTGGCATCGCATTGCAATTTGCCGCTGCCCGGGGCCGGGTGGCAATCAGTCCGGTCGGACGGGATAAGTGTCAGTCAAAGACAATGACGTTGCGTTTCGCTGCGCCGGATTTGGTATCGGCGATGGCCTCGTTGATCTGGTCCAGTGGCCAGGTGCGGCTGATTAGCTCGTCCAGTTTCAGGCGGCGTTGTTGATACAGGTCCACTAACCAGGGGATGTCACGCGCGATGACGATATCACCCATTTTGGACCCGATCATGGACTGACCTGCGGCGGCCATCCGCACAGGTTCATAACTGCTGGTCGCACCCGAATGGGGCATGCCAACCATGATGACCTTGCCGCCGGGCGCAAGATATTGCGCGGCGGTGTCATAGGCGGGAATTGCGCCGACAGTGACGATAACGACGTCAGCACCCTTGCCCATCGCCTTTTTCGCGGCACGCCAAGGCTTGTCGTCGCTGGCAAGGACGCCGTCAGTGGCACCGAAATCGCGGGCGATGGCAAGTTTGTCGTCGGTCACGTCAACGGCGACAATGCGCCTTGCCCCTGCAATGCGTGCACCTTGAATGGCATTTAACCCGACGCCGCCCGCGCCGATGACCACAACGTCCTGTCCGGCACGCAGGCCGGCGGCATTGACGACCGCACCGACGCCAGTAATGACACCGCAGGCCAGCAAGGACGCGGCGACAAGGTTCATATCGTCGGGCAACCGGACGACCTGGCTTTGATCGACCACGACCCTTTCGGCAAAAGCCCCGCTGTCCATCGCAGCTTCGACTGGGGTGCCGTCACCTGCGGTAAGCGGACCCGGATGCGGGGCGGGGGCCGGGCATAGCACCGGCTTGCCGCTGTTACAGGTGGCGCAGTTGCCGCAGGCGCGGATCAGGGTCACGACGACCGCATCGCCGATGGCTAGACCGCGAATACCATCGCCCAAGCGCGTCACGTGGCCCGCGGCCTCGTGACCGTAAACAGCGGGCAGCTTGCCGCCCCAAGCCCCTTCGGCAAAGTGGATGTCCGAATGGCAGATCGCGCAGGCCTTCAGGGTGACTTCAACTTCACCCATCAAAGGCGCGCGTAGGGTCAGGGTCTGAATCTGCAGGGGTTCGCCATGGGCATGACTGACAGCGGCTTTGATCTGCGGCATGATGGACTCCTGCTATGACGTCCGGTCAGTCTGGCCTGCGGGGATGCAGGCCGCAAGACATTTGGTCAGTCGCCAAAGGGGTAAGGCGTCAGGCCAGGGTGCCGGTGCGGGTCAGGAAATCCGTCAGAATCTGCGCGTAGTCTTCGGGCTTTTCACCGCAAGGCAAATGCCCCGCGCGGCGGATCAGGGCAAAGCTGCTGCCGGGGATCAGATCCACGGTTTCCCTGACCAGATCGGGGGGTGTCGCCTTATCCTCGCTGCCTGCAATGCCCAGCGTCGGCAGGCGAAGACCGCTGGTCGGGGTAAAGAAATCGGTGCCCGAAATAGCGGCGCAGACACCAAGGTAGCCTTGGAGCGGCGTATCAACGAGCATCTGCCGCCAAGGCTGCATGGCAGGGCTGGCGCAGAACTCTGGCCCGAACCACCGCTGCATCACACCGTCTGCCATCGCCTCAAGCCCCTTGGCGCGGACGGTCGCGATCCGGTCCGCCCAGATGGCGGGGGTGCCGATCTTGGCTGCGGTATTCGACAGCACCATGGCGCGAACGATGTCCATGCGCTTGACCGCAAGCCCCTGTGCAATCATGCCGCCGACGGACAAGCCGACAAAAACGCAATCGCGCACATCCAGCGCGTCGCACACAGCCTCTGCGTCGCCGACCAGCTGACCCATGGTATAGGGGCCGTCCGGCACGCTGCTTTTGCCATGGCCGCGCTTGTCCCAACGGATATAGCGCAGGCCTTTCGGCAGCAGATCCATGACCGGATCCCACAGGTGCAACGAGGTGCCAAGCGAATTGGCAAAGACCACGGTTGGCGCGGCCGGATCGTCCAGCCCGTCAATGCGGACATGAATGGCGATATCGCCGCGGGTAACGGTGGTTTCTCTCATGCGGGGGCCTCTCATCTTGTTAGTCGTCGCCGGTGCGCTGACAGGTCGCGCATTGCGTTATCAGACATCCAGCGCGATGGCGCGGGCAAAAGTGTCAGGGTCGACGTTGCCGCCGGTGGCGATGGCGATGACCGTGTCGCCCTGCAAGCTGTCACCATGGAACAGCGCCGCAGCCAAGGCTGCCGCTCCGCCCGGTTCAATCACAATACGCAACCGGGCAAAAGCAAGCGCCATGGCGCGCAGGCAATCGTCGTCACTGACAACAAGTCCGGGGCCGCACAGGCGCTGCATGATCGGAAACGTCAGATCGCCCGGCTGCGGGGTGACGATCGCATCACATATTGATCCTTCTGCCGCGGCATTGCGCTGAGTTTCACCGCTGGCAAGACTGCGGGCCGTATCGTCGAAACCTTCGGGCTCGCAGGGGCGGGCGCGCAGGCCGGGGGCTAGTTTTTCCAATGCAAGGGCGACGCCAGCAGTCAGCCCGCCGCCGCCGCAACAGATCAGAACCTCCGCCTCAGTGATGCCCATCTTGGCAGCCTGGCTTGCGATTTCCAGACCGGCGGTGCCCTGGCCAGCCATGACCTGTGCATCGTCAAAAGGCTTGATCAATGTCAGGCCGCGCTCTGCCGACAGGCGCAAACCAATGGCATCGCGATCGTCGGCCGCGCGATCGTAAAGGACCACCTCTGCGCCCAAGGCCCGCGTATTGGCAATCTTGATCGCCGGTGCATTGGCGGGCATGACGATGACGCACGGGCTGTCATGGGCGGCTGCGGCGCGGGCAACGCCCTGCGCATGATTGCCCGACGAATAGGCGATGACACCCGCCTTGCGCTGGGCTTCGGTCAAGGCTGACACCGCTGCCCAACCGCCCCGCGCCTTGAAGCTGCCAGTATGTTGCAAGCATTCCGCTTTGACGAACACACGGCGACCCGCAATCTGATCCAGAAAGGGCGAGGAGAGCAGCGGCGTGCGCCGGACATGCCCATCAAGGCGCGCTGCAGCGGCGGTAATCATATCGAAATTCATGTCATGGACCTTATCCAAGTTTGTAATGCGGTCAGGGCAGGAACTTCGTCCAAAAACGGCACATGGCCGCGATCAGGCACTTCGGCAAAGATGCCATCCGGACGACGGCGCTGCATTTCGATCCAGGTCGCGGGTGTCAGCAGATCGCTGTTGGCGCCGCGAATGGCGGCCAGGGGCAGGAATGCCGTCGCATCAAACAGGGGCCACAGGTCCGGCATTGCAGTTTTACCGTCACCCAGCGACTGCGCCAGCGCCGGATCATAGCGGATGACCAGACCGGTTTCGGTCTGTTCATAATGCTGCTCGACTTCGGCCAGCCATCGCGCCATCGGAACATTCTGAAACGTGGTCCAGACACGGTCCCGAAAGGCCGCGGCTTCGGCATAGGTTTTCTGCGCGGGGTTCTTTCCGACATATCCGGCGATAACGGTCAGTCCCGCGGGATTAATTTCCGGCCCGATGTCGTTCAGTGCTATGCCAAGCAATCGGCCAGGTGCGGTGGCGGCCAGCATCATGGCAATCAGCCCGCCCCGGGATGTGCCCAGTATCGCCGCCTGCGCCAGCCCCAGATGATCAAGCAAGGCCAGCGCATCTTTTGCCTCGACCGGGACGGTATAGGTAGCGGGATCAGCCCAATCCGACTGGCCTCGCCCCCGGTAATCCAGCCGGATCAGCCGGACATCCAGATGCGGCGCGACGTGGTCGAAATCCGTGCCGTTGCGCGTCAGCCCCGCCAGGGCAAGTACAGGCAAACCTGTGCCGCTGTCGGTGAAATGCAGTCTGGTGCCGTCCGGCGCGGTAAAACGCGGCATCAGACATACTCCGGCAAAGTGGACAGATCGGGCAGAACATGTTCGGGCCGCGCATAAAGCCGGTCCATCGGCGCACCAAACCGGTTCGCCCAGACCGTATGAAAGCCATAGCCCGCGCCCGCGGCCGCGTCCCATCCGTTCGAGGATACGAACATCACCTGATCGCGGCGGCAGCCAAAGCGGTTGCCAACCATGTCGTAGACAGAAGGATGCGGCTTGAAGACGCCGACATCCTCGACCGACAGCGCGTCATCAAGCAGATCGTTCAATCCCGCCAGCGTGATAGCCGCGCGCAACATATCCGGCGGCCCGTTCGACAGAATCGCCGTGGTCATGCCGCGATCCTTCAGGGTGCGCAGCATGGCGGGGACCTCCGGATAAGCTTCCAGCTCCCAATAAAGCGCCAAAAGCCGTGTGCGCAGGGCCGGGTCATCCAGGCCAGCGGCCTCCATCGCCCAGTCAAGACCGTCCTGGGTCAGCTGCCAGAAATCGCAGTGCCGGTCGGCGACGGCACGTAACCAGCTGTATTCCAACTGTTTTTGCCGCCAGTCACGCGCCAGCTGTTCCCATACGGCGGCCAGTCTTTCCTGTCCCGGCTCTTGGGCAGCCCTGCGGGCGGCGGCGTTGACATCAAACAATGTGCCATAGGCGTCGAAAATGCATGTGGTGATCGTCATGGGAAGGCTCCTGTCGCTTGGCAAAGACTTGCACGACGCGGCGGCAGGGGCAAAGCGGTTTGCATCCCTTGGCACGATTCGTTAGCGTCCACGGGATTTTGAACTGAAAGGACGCAAAATGACGACTGCAAAACAGGGCGACACCGTCCGCATCCACTATACCGGCACGCTGAACGACGGCACGGTGTTCGACAGCTCGACGGGACGTGATCCGCTGGAATTCGAAGTAGGATCCGGCATGATCATCCCCGGTCTGGACGTGGCGATCCCCGGTATGACCGTCGGTGACACCAAGACTGTGAACATTTCCGCGGATCAGGCCTACGGCCCGGTCAATGATCAGGCCCGCCAGGCCGTGCCCCGCGGCGACATCCCCGCGGATATCCCGCTCGAGGTGGGCACCCAACTGCAGATGCAGACCCCTGACGGTCAGGTTGTGCCTGTCACCGTTGCCGACGTGACCGAAACCGAAGTTACGCTGGATGCAAACCACCCGCTGGCTGGCAAGGACCTGAACTTCGACATCGAGATGGTCGAGATCAAGGCAGCCTGAGCCTCGCCCTTGCGAAAAAGGCCGCGGGTCCATACCCGCGGCCAATTGGCGTTCCCGAACACCTCGGCCCCTACTTAAAAAACGTGCAGGACAGGCCCGGAACGGGCGTCCCCCTTCTTCTGGTCGAAAATATCCCGGGGGGAGTCCCGCAGGGACGGGGGGGTGGCCCCCTGCCTTCTGCCGATTTGTCGTCGAAAAATCGGCCTGCGCTACAGATGATCCGGTTGGGGCATGCCCAGAACGTGAAAGCCGCCATCGACGCGAACAATTTCGCCGTTGGTATAGGCACCTACATCAGACGCCAGATATACCGCCGTACCGCCCACCGCTTCCAATGTCGCATTGGACCGGGCGGGCGTGTTCTGCTCTGTGTGCTTGAACGTGCGGCGCGCGCCGGCGATGGCCGACCCGGCCAGCGTTTTCATGGGGCCGGGGCTGATGGCGTTCACGCGGATGCCCTGCGGGCCCAGGTCGTTCGCCAGATAACGCACGGCAGATTCCAGTGCGGCCTTGGCCACGCCCATGACGTTATAGAACGGCGTCACGCGGTTACTGCCCTGATAGGTCAGCGTCAGGATCGTGCCGCCATGGGGCATCAGCTCTGACGCGCGTTTCGCGACATCAATCAGCGAATAGCACGAAATCGTCAGCGAGTTCTGAAAGTTCGCCCGCGTCGTGTTGATGAAACGGCCAGCCAGTTCGTTTTTGTCGGAATAGGCGATGGCATGCACGACAAAATCGATGCTGCCCCACTTGTCCTTCAAGGTCTGAAATGCAGCATCCATGCTGGCGTCATCATTCACGTCAACGTCGATCATGATATCCGACCCGACACTGGCCGCCAGCGGCTCCAGTCGCTTGCCAAAGGCTTCGCCCTGATAGGTGAACGCCAGTTCCGCGCCGGCCTCGGCCATGGCCTTGGCGATGCCCCAAGCGATCGACCGCTCGTTGGCCACGCCCATAATCAGGCCGCGTTTGCCTTTCAACTCGATCATGCTCATTCCCCCTTGAAGCGCGACAGCAACATGGAACCGTTGGTGCCGCCAAAGCCGAATGAATTGGTCATGATCGTATCCAGTCCTGCGTTATCGACGCGCACCGTTGCGATTTCAGACGCATCAAGCGCCGGATCCAGCGTTTCGACGTTGATTGATGGCGCGATGAAATCATCCTGCAACATCAACAGACAATAGATCGCCTCTTGTGCGCCGGTGGCGCCCTGACTGTGGCCGGTCATCGATTTGGTCGACGAAATCGGCGGCGTGCTACCTTGGCCAAAGACGCGGCGCACGGCCTCGACTTCGCCGACATCACCCACTGGGGTGCTTGTGCCATGAGCGTTGATGTAGCTGATCTTGCGGCCCTCGGGCAGCGTTTTCAGGGCCATCCGCATCGCCCGCTCGCCGCCTTCGCCAGACGGCGCGACCATGTCGGCCCCGTCGGACGTCGCGGCAAAACCGGTAACTTCGGCATAGATCTTTGCACCGCGGGCCTGTGCACTTTCCAGCGTTTCCAGCACGACCATACCGCCGCCGCCGGCGATGACAAAGCCGTCGCGGCCCGCGTCAAACGCCCGGGACGCCTTGGTCGGCGTGTCGTTATATTTGCTGCTCATTGCGCCCATGGCGTCGAACAGGCAGGACAGGGTCCAGTCCAGTTCCTCTCCGCCGCCGGCAAACATGATGTCCTGCGTGCCAAGGGCGACCTGCTGCGCGGCCATGCCGATGCAGTGCAGGGATGTCGAGCAGGCAGAGGTGATAGAAAAATTCATGCCCTTGATCTTAAACGCTGTCGCCAAGTTGGCGCTGACGGTGGACGACATCGTCTTTGGCACAGCGAAAGGCCCGATGCGTTTTGTGGCATTCGTGGCCAGCACGGACTGATGCGCGGCGAACATGGCCGATGTGGACGGGCCGCCCGATCCGGCGATCACGCCGGTCATCGGGTTCACGATCTGATCTTCTGTTAGGCCCGCATCCGCAATCGCTTGCGTCATGGCAATATGCGCATAAGCTGCACCTGGCCCCATAAAGCGCAGAGTCCGTTTGTCCACGTGGTCGGCCACGTCGATTTTCAACGTGCCGGCGATCTGGCTGCGGAAACCGCGCTCTGCCATTTCGGGCGAGGCTTCGATGCCGCTGGTGCCTGCCTTCAGGGCAGCGGTGACTTCTTGTGCATTATTACCGATGGGGGACACGATGCCCAAACCGGTGATGACGACGCGACGCATGGCGCACTCCTTCATAGTTGGGGTATGTTTAGGCCACTGTGCCGGACTGCCGCAACCATATAGCGGTGCCGCAATGCGCCGAAGGGCAAATTCTGGGGTATTTGGCCGCAGGCGGACCGATGCGCTATGCACCCCGGTCCGCCTGACGGGCGCTTGCGATCAGCTTTCGCTCAGCGCGACTTTCATGTCTTTCACCTGATAGATGACGTCGCCATCCGCTTCGACAATGCCGTCAGCGACGCCCATCGTCAGGCGGCGAGTCTGGATCGCCTTGGTGAAGTCGATCTTGTAGGTCAGGCGTTTGCGGTCGGGGCGGACCATGCCGGTCAGCTTCACCTCGCCAACGCCAAGGGCGTAGCCGCGACCCTGCCAGCCGCGCCAGCCCAGGTTGAAACCGGTCAGCTGCCACAAGCCGTCAAGGCCAAGGCAGCCGGGCATGATGGGATTGCCGGGGAAATGGCAGTCAAAGAACCAAAGGTCCGGCGTGATGTCGAACTCCGCGACAACATGACCTTTGCCATGCGCGCCGCCATCGCCAGAGATGTCGGTGATCCGGTCCATCATCAGCATGGGCGGCGCAGGCAGTTGGGCATTGCCAGGGCCAAAAAGTTCGCCGCGTGCGCAAGCCAAAAGGGCGTCCTTGTCGAAGTGGGTGGGATACTCGGCCATGTCGATCCTTCGTGTCCGGTCCGGGCGCATCTGGCGCCGGGTAAGGGTGCGTAAATTGCGCGCCACGTCTAGCATTGCCGCCTTTGCAAGGGCAAGCCTTGCCTAACTGCCGGAAAGGCGTTGATCCGCAGGCCAGTCATCACATATGAAGTGGGCATGAGTGATTTTGCCAACCTTTCGCCGCAGACAACCGAAGCTGCAAGCCAGTGGCTTGCAGGTGCGATGCTGCGTCCGACCCGCCAACGGGTCACGCTGGCCGCCCTGCTGATGGGTGACGGGATGGATCGCCATGCCACGGCCGAAGGGCTGTTTGCCGCGGCCGCTGTGTGTGACGAACGGGTTTCGCTTGCGACTGTATACAACACGTTGCGTGCGTTCTGCGCTGCCGGCCTGCTACGAGAGATTACAGTCGATGGTGCCAAAAGCTATTTCGACACCGATATGTGCGATCACCCTCATTTTTATTGGGAAGACACCGCCGAGCTGACAGATGCCCCGCGCGAGGCTCTTGATATCCGCAGCCTGCCGTCCGCCCCAAGCGGCGGCCAGATTGTTGCTGTCGATGTCGTAATCAGATTGCGCCGCAACTGAAATATTCGTCAAAGCGTTAACAGTGCGTTAACCTTTGATGGGGCAAGTGTGGGGCATGGTTAATTCAGGACGCCGGGTTCTTCCGGGTACGGGCACTTACTTCTTCACGGTTCGCTTGGCAGACCCCACATCAGACTTTTTGACGCGGCATATCGAACTGCTGCGCCTGTCGACGCGTATGTGCCAGATCCGGTATCCGTTTGAAATTGGCGACGGCGTTGCGCTGCCTGACCGGATGCATGTGATCTGGACCCTGCCGCCAGGGGACGACAACTATCTGGTCCGGTGGCAATCCATTCGCTCTACCTTTGCGCGGCATGTGCCGCTTCAGGGGCATCACACGGCGACGATGGCGATCTGGCAACGGCGGGTCTGGAACCGGCGCATTTTAACGCAGGCCGATCTGGCGGAATGTCGCAGCCTGATCTACGACGCGCCGGTGCAGGCAGGGCTGGTGGAACAGTCTTCTGACTGGCCTTATTCAACGACCAGTCAGGCCTATATGCGCGACCGGTCCGGCGGCTCTGCGCTGCTTCATGTGATTGAAGGTGGACGCTAGCTGCAGGGCGAATTGCCTTGATCCGGCGGTATCAAAACCACTGGCCTGGTTCCATTAGGCCAAGGTCCAGCAGCTGTTGCGAATGCCATTCGAACGGCACGGAATTATGCCAGTGAAAGGTCTTGATATGCGCTGACGATCCCGGGTTGCGGCGTAGCGCCTTTGCCGTGCGAAAGGAACATAGCGACGCAGTCAGGCTGTTGTGCCAAGGGCAGGCAAACGTGTTATATTCTGCGTCATTAAACGTGTGATCGTTGCGAAGTCGCAATCCCGGCTTGGCGCGAAACAGAGAAATGCGGTCGATGCGGCGGCGTGGGGCCGGAATATGCTCTTCGAACCGCCAGCGCAGACCGCCAAAGAAATCCAGTTGCCGGTCAAGGAAAGCGTCAGCCTTATCCTTGCGGGCCAGCGCGTAATAACCGGATTTGTCCAGATGGGCATCTTGCAGGCTGACGGCCGTGGGATGGGCATCAAGATCGCGGGCATAAAGATCGACAACATAGGTCAAAAGGCTGGACCGGCGTTCCTCCATCGAAAAGGCCAGCATTTCGCCCACAGTGCGCGTTTCGCAAAACGGAAAGAACAGGTATTCGGTGTTGTATCCATAATAGATCCATTGCCCGTGGGCGGCCTCTATCACGCCGTTGACGGCATCGGTCAGGGTGCTTTCGATCGCAGTGTCGTGGTGGACACGCGTGATCTGGGCTGCAAGGTCCGGCGCGACGGGAATATCGGCCTTGCCAATGGCGATGACCTGCCGGAAGCCCGATTTCAAATGATGGCGCAGGGTGCTGTCAACTTCGACGCTGTCCTCCAGCAGAACGATTGCGATCGGCCCCTTGGCCAGCGCCGCACGGCCGTTCTGCAAAAAGTCGGTCAGGCTGGAAAATGTCATGTATACGCCGGGTCAGGAAGTTGCGCGCAAGTTCCGCGAATTTGCCCTGCATTGCAAGCCCGCGCCCCAGGCGTTAGGGAAGGGGCCGTCCCTTTGTTGTCAGGTCCCGCCCATGTCCGCGCCACGCAAGCTTTTCGTCAAGACCTATGGTTGCCAGATGAATGTCTACGACTCCGAACGTATGACAGAAGCCTTGGGCGGCGAGGGGTATGTTGCGACCGACCGGCCCGAAGACGCGGATATGATCCTGCTTAATACCTGCCATATCCGCGAAAAGGCTGCGGAAAAGGTGTATTCCGAACTGGGCCGGATGCGGGCGCTGAAGGATGCAAAGCCTGATCTGAAAATCGGTGTCGCCGGCTGCGTGGCCCAGGCCGAAGGCGAAGAGATCATGCGCCGTGCGCCGATGGTCGATCTGGTTGTAGGTCCGCAAAGTTATCACCGCCTGCCCGCGATGGACCGCGCGATTCAAATCGGTGCCAAGGCGCTGGATACCGATTTCCCCGAAGACGACAAATTTGACACGCTTCAGGCGCGCCCCAAGATGAAACGCGCCCCCGCCGCGTTCCTGACGGTGCAGGAAGGATGCGACAAGTTCTGCGCCTTTTGTGTGGTTCCCTATACCCGCGGCGCAGAGGTCAGCCGCCCGGCAGAGCGTGTGATGCGCGAGGCGCGCGAACTGGTCGATGCCGGCGTGGCAGAGATTACCTTGCTGGGGCAGAATGTGAACGCCTATCACGGTCATGGCGCCGGCCTTGCCGGTCTGATCTGGGATTTGTCGGCCATTGATGGGCTCAAGCGGATCCGCTTTACCACTAGCCACCCCAACGACATGGACGATGCGCTGATCGACGCCCATGGAACCTGCGAAAAGCTGATGCCCTATCTGCATTTGCCTGTGCAGTCCGGCTCTGACCGCATCCTGAAGGCGATGAACCGCAAGCATACGGCCGAAGGTTATCTGAAACTGGTCGACCGCATCCGCGCGGCCCGGCCCGATATCATGCTTTCTTCTGACTTTATCGTTGGATTCCCCGGCGAGACGGAAGAGGATTTCGAAGCGACGCTGGACCTGATCCGCAAGGTCGAATTCGGGCAGGCCTATTCGTTCAAATACTCGACGCGTCCGGGCACGCCTGCGGCGGAAAAGCCGCAGATGCCTGATGACGTCATGACGGAACGGCTTTTCCGTTTGCAGGCCCTGCTGACGCAGCAGCAACGCAAGATTCAAGACGAGATGGTCGGCCGGACAGTCGGCGTGCTGTTTGAAAAACCGGGCCGGATTGCGGGCCAGATGATCGGCAAGTCCGACTATCTGCATGCGGTCTATGCCGAAGCGCCGGCGAACGTGCTGGGGCAGGTTCGCCAGGTCAGAATCACGACAGCCGGTACGAATTCCTTGGGCGGCGAACTCGTCGGCTGAAAATTGCCTGTACCATCGGGTGTTAACGATTTATTAAGAAATGCGCGGATCGGCAACCGACTGTTGCCGGTGGCGACACAATATGTTGTTATTTTCGCTTCCAATACCCGCTAATCTGGCTAAAACTCCGCGCATTGTGTGCTATACATAGACGTTCATACCCGTGGGGGTTTGAGATGTTTCAATAAAGAGGTATTCGCTGTGGCAACCACCCCGACCCAATTTGCAAAGGCCGCGCTTGCGGGCGTTCTGGCGCTGACCGTTGTCGCCGGGGGCGCATCTGCCCAGCAGGTTAACCGTTCCGAAAAGTACGTTCCGACGATCTGGATCGATCCCGATGGCTGCGAGCATTGGGCCATGGACGACGGGGCCGAAGGTTTCATGTCGCCGCACCGCCGCCGTGACGGCAGCGCGGTGTGCCACCGGTCTGAAATTTGCGGTGTGGTGCCGACCGATCAGCTGTTCGCAACTGATAAATATACGATCAGCGCCGCTGGCCGCGCGACCTTGCAGAACTTTTTCCAGACGGCAAACGCCTTTGGCTTCATGATTTACGGTCACACGGACAGCCGTGCATCGGACGAATACAACATGCGTTTGTCGGCCAACCGCGCTAATGCCGTTGCCGGCGTGGCCCAGTCCGTTGGCGGCCGCGTTGTCGACGTCCGTGGCCTTGGCGAACGTCAGCCGCGCGCCGACAATACCTCCGCTGCCGGGATGCAAGAAAACCGCCGCGTCGAAATCTACTGCATCCGCTAATAGGGAACCCTGATATGAAAATCGTGAAACTCATCGGGCTTCTAGCCGTTGGCGGCGTACTTGCTGCATGTGAAGGTGGCGAAGGCGTTCGCCGCATTGGCGACGACAAGTCCATCGACGGCGGTGTCAACGCGCACCACCTGTCCACCCTGGTCGCTGGCGTCTGGGTCGATCCAGAAGGCTGCGATCACTGGATCATCGACGACGGCGTCGAAGGCTACTTGTCAGAACGTCTGACGCCCGATGGTCTGCCGGTCTGTTCCGGCGTTGCCCCGCCAAACACGGCCGTTGGCCCGTTCAAGGCAGGCTCCCCGATCCCGGACAGCTTGTAATTTGCTTCGATCATGAGCATTTCAAAGGCCGCAGCAGACGCTGCGGCCTTTTTTCGCTTTCGGTGCGACCAATGTCTTGCAGCCGGCGTTCAGCCTTGCGACGATATTTACAGACACTTTGTATCAGGAGATACGATTGCCCTCTGGCGTTCTGACCCCCACCGCTGCCGACGTTTCGGAATCCGTTCTGGAATTTCCTGACAACTTCTTGCTGATCGACCTGTGCGGCCAGTTTGACCGCAATCTGACAGCGATCGAAAGCGCGCTTGGCGTGCAGATCCTGCGCCGCGGAAACCGGCTGGAGGTCATTGGCGGGGAAAGCCCGCGCAAGGATGCGCTGGAAATCCTCAAGTCTTTGTACGAACGGCTGGAATCCGGCAAAACGCTGGAACCTGGCGATATCGACCGGGAATTGCGGATGCACCCCGATCTGTCCATCACCAATGGTGACCAACCAGAGCTGTTCAAGGGTGAGCTGGCCGACCGGGTGGAAATCAAGACCCGCAAAAAGCTGGTCGAACCGCGGACGGAGGCGCAAAAGGCCTATGTGCGGGCGCTGTTCGAAAACGAGCTGTGCTTTGGTATCGGGCCTGCGGGCACGGGCAAGACCTATCTGGCGGTTGCTGTCGCGGTGAACCATTTTATCAGCGGTAATGTTGACCGGATCATCCTGTCGCGCCCTGCGGTCGAGGCGGGGGAAAAGCTGGGTTATTTGCCCGGTGACATGAAGGACAAGGTCGATCCTTACATGCAGCCGCTGTATGATGCGTTGAACGATTTTTTTCCGGCCAAGCAGGTCGCCAAACTGATCGAGGAAAAGCGGATCGAGATCGCGCCGCTTGCCTTTATGCGCGGACGCACGCTGGCCAATGCTGCCGTCGTTCTGGACGAGGCGCAGAACGCCACAACCATGCAGATGAAAATGTTCCTGACCCGATTGGGCGAAGGGTCGCGCATGGCGATCACGGGCGATCGCACACAGATTGACCTGCCGCGCGGTGTGAATTCAGGTCTGTGGGAAGCAGAACGTTTGTTGAAAAATATCCCCAAGATCAGCTTCAACTACTTCACGTCCAAGGATGTGGTGCGGCACCCGCTGGTCGCGCGGATCATCGAAGCCTACGAGGCGGACGCGGAAAAGACCGGATGAGCCATGACCTTGTGGCTGGCGTGCGGCAGGCGATCTTTCACCTGCGCGGCCAGCCCGTCATTCTGGATGCCGATGTCGCTGCGATTTTTGATCGCACGACAGGGGCGGTGAACCAAAGTCGCCAGCGCAATGCGGGGCGGTTTCTGGATGACTATGCCTTTCAGCTGACCGCGGATGAATGGGCCAACTTGCAATCACAAAATGTGATTTCAAGTGCCCATGGCGGGCGGCGCGGCCGGCCTTGGGCCTATTCCGAACAGGGCTTTATCATGTTGGTCACGGGATTTCGCGGCGCGGCGGCAGACCGGGTGGCACGCACGGTCGCGGAAACCTTTGTCGCGTACCGCCGAGGCGAATTGCCCGCAGGCCGCGTTTTTGACGGTGCTGATGCGCCCGAACTGCGCCAATCCCTGCGCACACAGCTGGGCCAGATGTTGGGGGCGATTGCCGCAATGCCACTGCCGGGCGGATCGACCGTGATGACGGAACTGGACCAGGCGACGCAGTCGGCACTGGGCCGGGTGCGTGCCTGGCTGGACCAGCCGGGCAAGGAAAATGCAAAGCTGGACGGCGAAATCGCCAAGCTGGCGGCGGATACGCAAAAAGCCTACGCCGAAATCCGCCGCACGGACGCGGAAACCGCCAATCTTTGGGCGGATACCGTGCTCAAACGGCTTGATGCGGTGCGGCAACTGCGCGCGATGGTGCAGCAGATAGAGCGTGACGATCTGAGCGGAATGCTGGATGACAGCTTTGGGCCGGCAGGGACGCTGGCCAGCTTGCCGTCACGGGACACGATACATGACGATTGATTGCCTGAATGAAGACTCGCGCTGGGATGCGATAAACCTTGAATCCCTTGCACTGGCCGCGTCAAATGCCACCCTGGCTGAACTTGGCCACGACCCGCAGGCATGGGACATCAGCCTGATGGGTTGCGACGATGACCGCATCGCCGCGCTGAACGCTGATTTTCGCGGCAAACCGGCACCGACGAACGTACTGTCGTGGCCTTCGGATGAACGCGGTGCGGATCTGGCCGGCGAAATGCCGGCTGCGCCCGATCCCGCTGATCCGGAGCTTGGCGATATTGCGATTGCCTATCAGACCTGCGAAGCCGAAGCGCAGGCTGCCGGCAAGCCGATGGCCGATCATGTGACGCATTTGATCGTACACGCCACGCTGCATTTGCTGGGGTTCGATCACGAAGACGACGCGGATGCCACCCTGATGGAAGGGTTGGAGACGCAAATACTTGGCAAGATGGGTCTAGATGATCCATACCGTGCATAACGCCGCAAGGCACCAGATAGGCAGGGAGACGATGGGCGATACCGACGACGGGTCTTTGGAGGCAGCGCAAAGCGCGCAGCCCGAGCAGGCAGACGATATACAAGGCGACGAACAGCGCGGAAATTTCTTTAGCAGGCTGTTTGACGCCCTCTCGCCAAATGGCGAAGGCGAGGATGATGACACCGATGGCGCAAGGTCTACGGCACAGACCCTGACCGTGCCGGGGATGCTTAATCTGCGCCGGATGCGGGTCGAAGATGTCTCGATCCCCAAGGCCGACATTACCGCCACATCCGTCACCACGACCAAGGAAGACCTTGTCGCTATCTTTCGCGAAAGCGGCCTGACCCGTTTGCCTGTCTATGACGGCACACTTGATACGCCGCTGGGGTTTGTAAACCTTAAGGATTTTGCGCTGAAATACGGCTTTAACGGTGATGCCATCGCCTTTGATCTGCGCGATCTGCTGCGGCCGCTGCTGTTCGTGCCGCCGTCCATGCCGTTGGGCATTTTGCTGACCAAGATGCAGGCCGACCGCACCCATATGGCGCTTGTGATCGACGAGTATGGCGGCACTGACGGCCTTGTCACGATCGAGGACCTGCTGGAACAGGTCGTCGGCGCGATCGAGGACGAACACGACGTGGACGAGGTGAAAAGCTTCAGCATGGAAGCCCCCGGCGTCTATATCGCGCAGGCCAAGACCGCGCTGGAGGATTTCGAGGCTGAAATCGGGATGAACCTGACCGATCACGATGACATCGACGAAGAGGAAATCGACAGCCTTGGCGGTCTGGTCATGATGCTGTCCGGCCATGTGCCGGTGCGCGGCGAAGTGATCCGTCACCCTGACGGGCCGGAATTCGAAGTGCTGGACGCCGACCCGCGCCGGATCAAGCGGCTGCGCGTGCGCATGCCGCAGGATTGATGCGGGGCTGATGTGACCACAGTGACAGACCGGTTGTGGCAGCTTGGCCGCTGGCCGCGCATTGCTGCCTTGATTGCGCTTGGTCTGGTGGTCGCGCTGGGGATGGCCCCGCTGGACTGGTGGTTCGTTGCCGTGCCGGGCTGGGCGGCCGTATTGGCCGTGCTGAACGCAGCCCCCACGTTACGCGCGGCAGCGCGGGGTGCGCTATTCATCGGGCTTGGCTATTTCGGCCTGACGCTGCGCTGGCTGGTCGATCCATTCTTGGTCGACGCGGGCACATGGGGCTGGGCCGCGCCGCTGGCTGTCACCTTGATGGCGTTGGGGGCGGCGCTGTTCTGGGTGGTCGGCATATGCCTTGCCCGTATGATCGCGCCGGGGCGGCTCATTGCACTCGTGTTGTCGCTGACACTGATCGAGGCAGTGCGCAGCTATTTGTTCACCGGCTTTCCCTGGGCGCTGATCGGTCATGTGCTGATCCCGACGCCTTGGGCGCAACTGGCCTCTTATGGCGGACCCCATCTGTTGACGCTGCTAACGCTAGGCGTAGCGGCGGGATTCGTGTGGCTGGCACGCAAGCAGTGGCTTGGTGCTGTGCCCGTCGTCATCGCACTGGCTGCTATGCCGCTATTGCTGCCGCCTGCCACGGTGATCGATCCGGACGCCCCCAGCATTCGCATCGTGCAGCCCAATGCCCCGCAGGATGAAAAGTGGGATCCGGAACGCAACCTGACCTTTCTGCGCCGCATGATCAGCTACACCCAGGCCGATCCGCGCCCTGATCTGATCGTCTGGCCCGAAACCGCCGTGCCTGTCCTGATGGATTATGCCCAGCCAGAGCTGGAGGCGATATCAGAGGCCGCCATGGGCGTGCCGCTGGTCACCGGCATCAATCGCAGTCAAGGCGGGCTTTATTATAACGCGCTGATCGTGCTGGGCCGGATGGGGCAGGTGGTGCAGACCTATGACAAGGCCCATCTGGTTCCCTTTGGCGAATACGTTCCCTTTGGCGAGGTTATGAAACGTTTCGGCATCCACGGCCTTGCCACATCAGAAGGCGGCGGCTTTGCCAGTGGACCGGTGCCGCAGCCTTTGATCGATCTGCCGGGGATCGGCCACGCGCGGGCGCTGATCTGCTACGAAGGCATTTTTGCCGAGGAAATCGCAACGGCAGAGCGGCCGCGCCTGTTGATGATGATTACCAATGATGCGTGGTTCGGCAAAGGGGCAGGGCCGACGCAGCATCTGATGCAGGCACGCTTGCGTGCGATCGAACAGGGCCTGCCGATGGTCCGCTCTGCCAATACCGGGATCAGCGCGATGATTGATGCATATGGTCGCATCACGGCGATGATCCCGCTGGATACCGCCGGCTATGTCGATGCACCGCTGCCGCCTGCGCGCAGCGCAACGCCCTACGTGCGTTGGGGTGATGTGCCGGTCATAATATTCGTGTTGTTGGGCCTGATCGCCGCGGCCTTGCACCACCGCAAGGGGCGGCGCGATTTGCGTTGACCCTGCGGGGTAGTCTGCTTAACCAAGCGGATGACCTGCCACAACGGCTTCCTGACGGGGCGGGGTAATTTTAAATGGAGCACGTCCCATGGCACGCCAAGATTATATTTTCACCTCTGAATCCGTGTCAGAGGGACACCCTGACAAGGTCTGCGACCGTATTTCCGACAGCATCCTCGATGCCTTTCTGACAGAAGAGCCAGAGGCCCGCGTTGCCTGCGAAACCTTTGCCACCACCAACCGCGTCGTCATCGGCGGCGAGGTCGGGTTGAGCACGGCAGAGAAGACGCAGGCGTTTCTGGCAGGTGTGCCCGATATTGCCCGCGCTGCGATCAAGGATATCGGCTACGAGCAGGACAAGTTCCACCACGCCACCTGCGAAATTACGAACCTGCTGCACGAACAGTCGGCGCATATCGCGCAGGGCGTCAATGCATCGGACGACAAGCCCGAAGGCGCGGGCGATCAAGGCATCATGTTCGGTTTTGCCACGCGCGAGACGCCAGAGCTGATGCCAGCCCCGATCCAATACGCTCATGCCGTGCTGCGCCGCCTTGCAGAAGTGCGTAAATCCGGTGAACAGCCGACCCTGCGCCCGGATGCGAAAAGCCAGATCTCGATGCGCTATGTCGATGGCAAACCGGTAGAGGTCACGTCGATTGTGCTATCCACCCAGCATGCCGACGAAAGCCAGACCAGCGCCGATATTCGCGCGATCATCGAGCCGTATTTCCACGAAGTGCTGCCAGAGGGTCTGATTACTGACAAAACCGAATGGTGGGTCAATCCGACCGGCATCTTTGTCATCGGCGGCCCCGACGGCGACGCTGGCCTGACCGGACGCAAGATCATCGTGGATACCTACGGCGGTGCGGCCCCGCATGGCGGCGGCGCGTTCTCTGGCAAGGATCCAACCAAGGTTGACCGCTCTGCCGCTTATGTGGCGCGCTATCTGGCCAAGAACGTAGTCGCATCCGGCATGGCCGAAAAGTGCACGCTGCAACTGTCCTATGCCATCGGCATCGCGCAACCCTTGTCGGTCTATGTCGATCTGCATGACACGGGCGAGGTCGATCCGGCTGCTGTTGAAAAAGCGATCCGCGCTACCATTGACCTGACCCCGCAGGGCATCCGCACCCATCTGGGCCTGAACCGCCCGATCTATGCCCGTACCGCTGCCTATGGCCACTTTGGCCGCGCGCCAGAGGCAGACGGCGGTTTCAGCTGGGAACGCACCGATCTTGCCGATGCACTAAAACGCGCCGTCTAAACGCTGACCGATGTGACAGCGAAAAGGGGCGGGCCAGTGGTCCGCCCTTTTGCATCTCGACAGCGGTTGCGGGCTCGGTCGGCCTCGGCTAAAGCCTGCGGCCATGACTGAAGATAGACACCCATCGGGCGCCCCGTGGCGCAATTTCTATGGCCGCTTCCGGGGCAAGACCATCCGTGCGAGCCAGAAGGATTACCTTGAAAACGACTTGGACGCGTTGTCGCCCGGGCCAATTGATTGGGACATCAACCCGGACCGGGTGAAACTGGACCCTGCGGTGATCTTTGACGGCAAGGATATCTGGCTGGAAATCGGCTTTGGCGGGGGCGAACATCTGGTCGCCATGGCAGAGCGCTATCCCGAGATTGGCCTGATCGGCTGCGAGCCGTTTATTAACGGTGTGGCGATGCTGCTGGGCAAGATCCGCAAGGCTGACGTGGAAAACCTAAAGGTGCATCCGGGCGATGTGCGCGACCTGTTCGACGTGATGCCGGATGCCAGCATCGCCAAGGCGTTCCTGAACTACCCCGACCCCTGGCCCAAAGCCCGCCACCACCGCCGCCGCTTTGTCACGGCAGAGCATCTGGATCCGCTGTTTCGCGCGATGAAACCCGGTGCGGAATTTCGCGTGGCGACCGATATTCCCGACTACGTGCGCCAGACACTGGAAGAGGTGCCAAAGGCCGGTTTCGTTCTGGAAACGGCGCTGCCGGACGGTATGAACACGCCATGGGACGACTGGGTTTCGACGCGGTACGAACAGAAGGCCCTGCGCGAAGGACGCGATCCGCACTACCTGACGTTCCGCAAGCCGGCCTGACGCAGTCCGGCGCTGTCGGTCCTGTCGGGGCCCGTGTGCCTGGTCCGTAACCTGCGTGTTCATTGATCTTGTGCCTCTCGACCCGGCACGGCTGCTGGGCTAAGCAGGGGCCGAATTTGCAAAGGAAGTCCCTTATGTCCGGCCATGGCACCCCCGTTCCGATGACCTCTCGCGCTTGCGGGCCGCTGACCGGCATTGCCGAAGTGCCGGGGGACAAGTCGATTTCCCACCGATCCCTGATCCTTGGTGCGATGTGCGTCGGCGAAACGCGGATCACAGGCCTTCTGGAAGGCGACGACGTGCTGGATACGGCAAAGGCGATGCGCGCTTTTGGCGCGACGGTCACAGATCACGGCGGCGGCGAATGGTCGGTGCAGGGCGTTGGCGTTGGCGCCTTTGCCGAACCTGCGGGCGTCATCGACTGCGGAAACTCCGGCACCGGCGTGCGTCTGATCATGGGCGCGATGGCAACCACCGGCATCACCGCGACCTTTACGGGCGACGCGTCCCTGTGTAGCCGACCCATGGGCCGCGTCACCGATCCGCTAGCCTTGTTCGGCACCCGCGCCGTGGGCCGCGATGGCGGGCGTTTGCCAATGACCCTTGTCGGCGCAGCAAATCCGGTGCCGGTGCGCTACGTTGTGCCTGTGCCATCAGCCCAGGTGAAATCCGCCGTGTTGCTCGCCGGCCTGAACGCCCCCGGCCAGACGGTCGTCATCGAGAAAGAAGCCACGCGCGATCACACGGAACGTATGCTCGCCGGCTTCGGTGCCGAGATTGACGTCGAGGACACAGACGAAGGCCGCGTCATCACCCTGCAAGGCCAGCCAGAACTGCAGCCGCAGCAAATCGCCGTGCCGCGCGATCCCAGCAGCGCGGCTTTCCCGGTCTGCGCCGCGCTGATCGTGCCAGGCTCTGACGTGCTGGTCCCCGGGATCGGTCTGAACCCCACCCGGGCTGGCCTGTTCACGACCCTGCGCGAAATGGGTGCCGACCTGACCTATGAAAACGAACGCATTGAGGGGGGCGAGCCTGTCGCCGACCTGCGCGCCCGCTATTCCCCTGATATGAAAGGGATCAGCGTTCCGCCCGCCCGCGCTGCCAGCATGATCGACGAATACCCGGTGCTATCCGTCGTGGCCTGTTTTGCTACGGGCGTCACCGATATGCAGGGCGTGCGGGAACTGCGCGTCAAGGAAAGCGACCGTATCGATGCGATGGCCAAAGGCCTGCGCGCCGCTGGCATCGAAGTCGCCGAAGGCGATGACTGGTGGCAGGTCACAGGCCGCGGCGCCGGCAATGTGCCCGGCGGTGCCACCGTCGAAAGCCGCCTTGATCACCGGATCGCCATGGCCTTTATGGTCATGGGAATGGCCGCGCATAAGCCGGTCAGCGTTGACGATGGCAGCCCAATCACCACATCCTTCCCGATCTTTGAACCGCTGATGACCCGGCTTGGCGCGCAGATTTCCCGGTCTGCGGCATGAGCTTCGTCATTGCCATCGACGGTCCTGCCGCCGCCGGAAAGGGCACGCTGGCGCAGGCGCTTTCGTCTCACTTCGGTTTCGCCTATCTTGATACGGGACTACTTTATCGTGCCGTCGGCGCTGCCGTTCTGGCAGGGGCCGAGCCAATCGCGGCGGCAAGGTCGCTTGATCCGTCAGACCTGAACCCGAACACCCTGCGCACGCAGGCCGTGGCCGATGCCGCCAGCCGCGTTGCGGCCATTGCCGATGTGCGCACCGCGCTTGTGGAATTTCAGCGCAGCTTTGCCGGCCGGGACGGCGGTGCGGTACTTGACGGGCGCGATATCGGCACCGTGATCTGCCCGGATGCGGATGTGAAACTTTTCGTCACCGCCAGCGCGCAAACCCGCGCCGACCGGCGTTTTGCAGAACTGACCGCCAAGGGTGTGAAAACCGATCTTGCCGCGATCCTCGCCGAAGTGCGCGCCCGCGACGACCGCGACCAAAACCGGGCAGAGGCTCCCTTGATCGCCGCTGCCGATGCAATCCTGATCGACACCACCGATATGACCGCGGCTCAGGCGCTGGCGGAGGCCATCACTATCGTTACCGCAAAACGCGCCTAGCCGCGCGTCCCCTTCTTCTGGTTATAAATATCCCGGGGGCGCGGGGGCTGGCCCCCGCTTTCCACCTCTGACCCTGTGCTTCCGTCTGGGGAACGCACCGCTTCTGCACGGCGCCTGCAGCGCCGCACAGATCCTGTGCAAGACTGGATGCTGCGGACGCGCCTTTAATGCCCTATCTGACCGCGGACAGGTCGTCCGATGTGGACGCCGCCACATCACGAAAGAGAGCCTCAATGCTGATTGATGATCTGAACTGGCGCTATGCCACCAAAAAAATGGACGCAGGCAAACCCGTTCCCGACGATAAAGTGCAGGCGATCCTTGACGCCCTGCGTCTGGCGCCGACTTCCAGTGGTCTGCAGCCCTTCGAAGTTTTTGTTGTCACGAACAAAGACACCCGCGCCAGACTAGCAGAGGCCGCATATGGCCAGCAGCAGCTGGTCGACGGCAGCCATGTCCTCGTCTTCGCGGCCTGGGATGATTACACCGCAGAACGCATCGACATGGTCCGTGATGAGACCGGCGAAGCGCGCGGCGGCGTGAGCGACAACATCAAGGAATACTACAAGAACCTAAAGGGTAACTACGTTGGCCGGGGCTCCGAAGTGAACTTTCAGCATGCCGCCCGGCAGGCCTATATCGCGCTTGGCGTGGCTATGGTCGCCGCAGCAGAACAAAAAATCGACGCGACCCCAATGGAAGGCTTCGAGCCGGCAAAGTTCGACGACATCCTTGGCTTGCGTGCCAAGGGCCTGAAATCCGTCTGCATTTTGCCGCTGGGCTATCGCGCTCAGGAAGGTGACTGGTTGCAGGGGCAGGCCAAAGTGCGCCGTGATCCGGCGATCCTGTTTACCAAGGTGGACTGATCCGTCCTGTCCGGCCCTGGGGCTTGCGATAAAACGGCCTGCGCTGTATACAGTCCGGGCCGAAGCATCGAGACAGGTGCGGGCATGAGACTCGAGCAGGGTCGGTATCATACCGGCCCTGTTGTTTTATGTCCGACTCGCCGCACCGGCCAAACCGCAATCCAAAGACCGGCGGAGACAACCGCACGGCCCGTATAAAACACAAGATTAGGAAATCAGCGCCACATGGCAAGCAACACAAGCATGGAAGAATTCGAAGCCCTTTTGAACGAAAGCTTCGAAATTGATACGCCCGCAGAGGGCTCGGTCGTCAAAGGCAAGGTCATCGCGATCGAAGCCGGTCAGGCCATCATCGACGTCGGCTACAAGATGGAAGGCCGCATCGATCTGAAAGAATTTGCAGAACCCGGCGAAGAACCCAACCTGAAGGTTGGCGACGAAGTCGAAGTGTTCCTGCGTCAGGTGGAAAACGCCCGTGGCGAAGCCGTCATTTCGCGTGAAATGGCCCGCCGCGAAGAAGCGTGGGACCGTCTGGAAAAAGCCTATGCTGACGAAGAGCGTGTCGATGGCGCGATCTTTGGCCGCGTGAAGGGTGGCTTTACCGTCGACCTCGGCGGCGCTGTTGCCTTCTTGCCCGGCTCTCAGGTTGACGTGCGCCCCGTGCGCGACGCCGGCCCGCTGATGGGTCTGAAGCAGCCTTTCCAAATCCTGAAGATGGACCGTCGCCGGGGCAACATCGTTGTGTCGCGCCGTGCGATCCTCGAAGAATCCCGTGCAGAGCAGCGTGCTGAAGTCATCGGCAACCTGACCGAAGGTCAGGAAGTTGACGGCGTGGTCAAGAACATCACCGAATACGGTGCGTTCGTTGATCTGGGCGGCGTTGACGGCCTGCTGCACGTCACCGATATGGCTTGGCGCCGGGTCAACCACCCGTCCGAAATCCTGTCCATCGGCGAGACGATCAAGGTGCAAGTCATCAAGATCAACAAAGAAACTCACCGTATCAGCCTTGGCATGAAGCAGCTGCAGGCCGATCCGTGGGATGCCGTCGAAGCCAAGTACACCCTTGATTCCAACCACACTGGCCGCGTGACCAACATCACGGACTATGGCGCATTCGTAGAACTGGAGCCGGGCGTCGAAGGTCTGGTTCACGTGTCCGAAATGTCCTGGACCAAGAAGAACGTGCACCCCGGCAAGATCGTGTCGACCTCTCAGGAAGTCGAAGTCATGGTTCTGGAAATCGACTCTGCCAAGCGTCGCGTTTCCCTCGGCCTCAAGCAGACCCAGCGTAACCCATGGGAAGTGTTTGCAGAAACCCACCCCGAGGGCACTGAAGTTGAAGGCGAAGTCAAGAACATCACCGAATTCGGTCTGTTCGTTGGCCTTGAAGGCGACATCGACGGCATGGTTCACCTGTCCGACCTGTCCTGGGACGGCCGCGGCGAAGACATCATCGGTGACTTCCGCAAGGGTGACATCGTCAAAGCCAAGGTTTCCGAAGTCGACGTCGAGAAAGAGCGTATCTCGCTCTCGATCAAGGCTCTGGACGCTGACCCGTTTGCCGATGCCATTGGCGGCGTGAAGCGCGGTTCGATCATCACCGTTGAGGTCACCAAGATCGAAGACGGCGGCATCGAGGTCGAATACGAAGGTATGAAGTCCTTCATCCGTCGTTCTGACCTGTCCCGTGACCGTGCCGAGCAGCGCCCGGAGCGTTTCGGTGTAGGCGACAAGATCGACGTCCGCGTCACCAATGTTGACTCCAAGACCCGCAAGCTGGGCCTGTCGATCAAGGCACGCGAAATCGCAGAAGAGAAAGAGGCCATCGATCAGTATGGTTCCTCTGACTCCGGTGCTTCGCTGGGCGATATCTTGGGTGCAGCGCTGAAAGGCGACAACTAAACCCGGATCGCCTCTTGACGAAATGAATACGAAAGGCCCCGCCGGTATCACCGGCGGGGCCTTTTTTCGTTCAGGGCGGGGGCGAATCGGTGATCAGGGCTGGTCGGCTTTGCTGACGTTACGTCGCCTTTTGGCAGGCTCAGACAGGTATTCGGCCGCTGATCAGCTAAATCCCGCCGCCGAATCCAGATAATTTACACCTTTGCGTGTATGCGGGCTATTTCTTGACGAGGGCATCCGGTCTATGGTCAAGCATATGGCAGGTCTGCCATTTTTTGCTGTTTGTGCCTGCGAGGTGACATATGATTCGCTCTGAACTGATCCAAAAGATCGCCGAACAGAACCCGCATCTGTTTCAACGGGATGTCGAGCGGATCGTAACCACGATTTTCGAAGAGATCACTGGCGCGCTTGTGCAAGGCGACCGGGTTGAACTTCGTGGTTTCGGCGCTTTTTCAGTGAAAAAACGTGATGGCCGCACCGGGCGGAACCCGCGCACTGGTGAAGCGGTTGAAGTCGACGAGAAGCATGTGCCATTCTTCAAGACAGGCAAACTGCTGCGCGACCGTCTGAACGGCGCGTAACGCGCCGCATCAGAAAGTAATAAGGATCGCGACCGGATGAAAACGCTGAAGTACGTCTTTTGGGCCATTGTGGCTGTTGTCTTGATCCTTGTTGGCCTTGCCAATCGTGACGCGACCACCTTGCAGGCAATGCCGACGGCCTTTGCTGACTTGTTCGGTATCTCTCCTCAGGTGACGTTGCCGCTGTTCATCGTCATTTTTCTGGCTGTCGGTGCTGGCCTGCTGCTGGGGCTGGTGTGGGAATGGATCCGCGAATACCCCGAACGCGTCGAAGCCCGCGCCCGTGCGCGAGAGATTGCGCGTTTGCGCGCCGAAGTCGCCCAGCTGCGTTCTGTCAGTGCAAGCCCGAAAAAAGGCGACGACGTGCTGGCGCTGCTTGATGCGCCCAAGCGTCACACTGCCTAGACTATGAAGACCCGGATCAAGATTTGCGGCCTGCGCACGGCGCAGGACGTTGCCGCTGCCGTGGCCTGCGGCGCTGATGACATCGGCCTGGTTTTCTTTGAAAAATCTCCGCGCCACCTGACGCTGGACGCTGCTGCCGAACTGGCGCTGACGGTGCCGCTGGGCGTGCGCAAGGTCGCGCTGACCGTGGACCCCGCAGATGATGCGCTGGATGCGCTGCTGGCGCGTGTGCCTGTGGATCTTTTGCAGTTGCACGGTCACGAATCGCCCGACCGTGTCGCCGACATTCGCGCCCGAACAGGTGTGCCCGTGATGAAGGCTGTCGGCATTGCTGACGCCGAAGACCTTGATACGCTTGACGCTTATATGGCCGTTTGCGAGGAAATTCTGGTCGATGCCAAGCCGCCAAAGACAGCCGTACTGCCTGGCGGCAATGGCCTGACTTTTGACTGGCGTTTGCTGCAGGGGCGGCGCTGGTCCGTGCCGTGGATGTTGGCAGGCGGTTTGCGCCCGTCCAACGTGGCAGAGGCGATACGCCTGACCGGCGCGCCGCAGGTCGATGTGTCGTCCGGCGTCGAAAGCAGCCCGGGCGTCAAGGATGCGGACATGATCCGCGATTTCTGCGCGGCGGTGCGCAGCGCGTAAACCTGCGGCGTGCTGCCCGCTTTACCCTTGGCGCGCACGGGTTTACTGCTAGCTGAACAATTTTACGGGGGATGGGCCATGCCAGAAGATCTTTTTAACAGTTTCATGAACGGGCCCGACGAAAAGGGTCGCTTTGGCGATTTCGGCGGGCGTTTCGTGTCGGAAACGCTGATGCCACTGATCCTGAGCCTTGAGGAAGAATACGAAAAGGCCAAGACTGACGACAGCTTCTGGGCCGAAATGAACGATCTGTGGACCCACTATGTTGGCCGTCCCAGCCCGCTATACTTTGCCGAACGGCTGACCGACCATCTGGGCGGTGCCAAAATCTATATGAAGCGCGACGAGCTGAACCACACCGGTGCGCACAAGATCAACAACGTGCTGGGCCAGATCATTCTGGCACGCCGCATGGGCAAGACCCGCATCATCGCTGAAACCGGGGCAGGCCAGCACGGCGTCGCCACTGCGACAGTCTGTGCAAAATTCGGCCTCAAATGCGTTGTCTACATGGGTGCGCATGATGTTGAACGTCAGGCTCCGAACGTGTTCCGTATGCGCCTGTTGGGGGCAGAGGTTGTGGCCGTCACCTCTGGCCGTGGCACGCTGAAAGATGCAATGAACGATGCGCTGCGTGACTGGGTGACCAATGTGCGCGACACCTTCTATTGCATCGGCACTGTGGCCGGCCCGCACCCCTATCCGGCGATGGTCCGCGATTTCCAGTCGATCATTGGCAAAGAAGTCCGCGACCAGATGGAGGCGGCAGAAGGGCGTCTGCCCGACACGCTAATTGCAGCTATCGGCGGCGGATCGAACGCAATGGGCCTGTTTTACCCTTTCCTAGACGATAAATCGGTGAACATCATCGGGGTCGAGGCGGGTGGCAAGGGCGTGAATGCCAAGATGGAGCATTGTGCATCCCTGACCGGCGGCCGCCCGGGCGTGCTGCATGGCAACCGCACCTATCTGCTGCAAGACGATGACGGCCAGATCCTTGAAGGGTTCAGCATCTCGGCCGGTCTGGATTATCCAGGCATCGGACCGGAACACGCTTGGCTGCACGACATTGGCCGCGCGCAATACGTCTCTATCACGGATGTAGAGGCGCTGGAGGCGTTCCAATTGTCCTGCGCACTCGAAGGCATCATTCCCGCGCTGGAACCGTCGCATGCGCTGGCCCATGTGATGAAGATCGCACCGACCCTGCCAAAGGATCACCTGCTGGTGATGAACATGTGTGGGCGCGGCGACAAGGATATCTTTACCGTCGCCAAGCACCTTGGCTTTGACATGAAAACCTGACCTTTCCAGGTTATTCCACAGGGGCGTCGTCCGGCATCAGGGCGGCGTCCACCTCTTCCTCTTCGGACGCGGCAACCTCTTCTGCTGCCTCTGGCGCGGGTTTACGGCGCAGGTCCAGAATATCCAGATCGGATTCCAGCACCGGCTTGGGCATCAGGATGCGGATACGGTCCGGCTCTGGCTGGGTGACGATCCCGACGACAGGCCATAGGGTGCCGTCGCTGGTATTTTCGGCAGGCAGATCGGCATAGGGCACAGGCGGCGTGTCCGCGACATAGCCGGTGCCCGTCAGGATCATCTGGCCGTCAATCAGTGAAATCCGACCGGACAACCGCTGCGATCCACTTGCCTTTTCAATGACGAATGACGCACCGTCCGCCGTAATCGTGCAGTCAAAAGGCGCATAGGCGACAAGCGCGCCGCTATCACCACCCAGTTTTAACGTCCGGCAGGCCCATTCGCCGGGCAGGCTCGTCGCAAGCGGCGCAAGCGCGATGCCGGACAGCACCTCTTGCAGCAGATCGACATCGCCAAGGCGGCCACCTGCCAGCGCCTGCAGCAGGGCCGCACCGGCGGTGGCGTCAAAAGCATCCAGTCGGTCCTGATCCGCCGCGCGAACAAGCGGTTCATCCTGCGCAAGCGCGCAGGTCGGAAGCAACAAAGCAATGACGACTGCGCGGATCACAATGACACCGCATAGCGCCGCAGCACATCAATCGGCACGATTTCCAATGCGCGTACGTGGGTGGCGTAAAGGTTCACCTGCGGTGCGCATCCTTCGTCGTGCGCCTGCAGGAACCGGCTGGCGCACAGACACCACCCGTCGCCCGGATTCAAGCCCGCAAAGCCGAACTCTGGCCGCGGTGTGGTCAGGTCATTTCCAACATATTTCGAGTAGGCCAGAAACTCTGCCGTCATGACCGCGCAGACTGTATGGCTTCCTTGATCGGCAGCGCAGGTATCGCACGCGCCGTTGCGAAAAAATCCGGTCATGGGCGCGGTAGAGCAGGTCTGAAGACTGCTGCCCAAAACGTTGAACGAAGGGTCTTTTTCCATCAGGTATCCTAACGTTATGGCGGGCGGTGTCAGTCTGGTGCAATCCAGTCGACCCAGCGGCCATGAAAATCCATGCGTGCCAGTTGCACGGTCACATCCCTTGGCCACAGGCGCAAGGTCAGCGCCGCGCCAGGCGCGTCGGTGCCGTCCGCCTCTAGCCCCAGCCAAGCCAATGGGCTGTCGTCGGTCGCGTTTGCGCCTGCCGCCTCGATCAGGCTGCGGCCAAGGGTTTGGCGATCAGTCGGAAAATACTGCCAGGCAATTGTGTGGTAAATCAGGTGCAATTGGCCGCTGATATGGGGCAGGCGAGGTATCAGCCCGTCGATGGCGTCGGCACGCGCGACCGGCGCTTCCGCGATCTTCATCGCGGCGCGGGTCATATCCAGCCGCTGCGGTTGGTCCGCCCACAGATAGGCTTGCAGGCGCAGGGCATTGTCCGGGTCCCGCGGGTTCAGTGGATTGAGGTCAACGCCATAGCGGTCAATGACGACGGGTGCCGCGCGCGGCGGGACAGGGCCGGTCCATGTTGGCGACAGGGTCAGGACGGCATCCGCGGGGCCAAGGTGGGTCTGCGGCAACGACAACGCAAAGTGGTCGCACATCAGATTTAATCCGCCGCTGGCCCCCAGTTCGGTCAGACGAAAGGGGAGCGGGCAGCGTATGTGCAGCCAGTGCATCGCCGCGATAATCCCTGCAGCGCGGCGCACTTCATTGGTTTGAGGTGCGCTATCGATAAAGCTGTCAATGAAATCCGCGTGCTGGACCAGCGCCGCGCTGACCGCTTGCCACAGGGTATTATCGCTGACGTCGTGGGGCGGATAGGCCAAAGCGAGCTGGTCGTCGCCATTCAGCCGCAGGGCATGCAAGGCCCCGCACAGGCGCAGGGGGACGCTTTGCCCTTTTGGACCGATGTCGCCTGTCCAAAGCATGACGCGGTCTTTGATCCGGCCTTCGGGCCAGGTTCGTCCCGCCAGCAATGTGCAAAGCCGCGCCATGAAAGCTGACTGCATGTTCGCGCAATGCGTCGCCTGATCAAGAAAAGCAGCGCTGACACCGGCGGTGGTCATCTGAACCGATCCTTCAGCCGTTCCAGCGCGCTGCGTGTATCCGGTTCCGGGGCAGCCGCAGCGGCGGGTTTGGCCGGGGAAGGGGCGGGGGGCTTGGCGGGCTTCGTCGTCGATGATCGGGGAGGCGCAGCCCGCAGGGCAATGGCATTGAGGAACCTGTCGCCATGTCCGTCGATCAGCTGCCCGATGCCGTCCGATATGCCGCGCAGAACGTCGTCCAGCCAGTCCTGATCCGCCTTGGCAAAATCATGCAGCACATAGCCTGCAACCCGGTCCTTGTGCCCTGGATGGCCGATGCCAAGGCGCACACGGTCGTAATCCGGCCCCAGGTGCGCATGAATTGACCGCAGACCGTTATGCCCCGCGTGACCGCCGCCGGTTTTCAATCGCACCTTGCCGGGCGCAAGGTCTAGTTCGTCGTGAAAGACGATCACATCGGCGGGCGCGACCTTATGAAAGGCGCAGGCGGCCTGCACGGCGCGGCCCGATTCGTTCATGAATGTCGCAGGCTTTAGCAGCAGCACCTTGTCCGCGCCAAGCCGGCCTTCGGAGACATCGCCGTTGAATTTCGCGCGCCACGGGCCAAAGCCGTGATCGGACGCGACCCTGTCCAGCGCCATAAACCCGATGTTATGACGGTGGCCCGCATATTGGGCACCGGGATTACCAAGACCTACAAGTATTTTCATGACCCATCGTTAACCCGCGCGCAGCGCATGGAAAAGGGGCCAGATGTGAAAAGGGGCCCCGCAGGGCCCCCGTTCGGTCGTCTTATTCGCCCTCGACTTCGGTCGCGGGCACTTCATCGGCTGCGACGTCATCTTCATCATCGGCGGCAATGGTCTTTGGCGCTGCGATGTTGGCGATGACGAAGTCACGGTCGGAAATGACCGGCTTTGCGCCTTCGGGAAGCTGCACATCGCTGAAGTGGATGGTGTCACCCATCGCGCGGCCAGCCAGATCGATCGTCAGGTGGTCGGGGATGTCACCGGCCAGAACGTTCATTTCGACTTCGTTGCGCACGACTGTCAGGGTGCCGCCGCCGGATTTCAGTGCCTTGCACTCTTCCTCGTTGATGAACTCAACGGGGATGAAGATGTTGACGCGGCTTGTCCGCTTGAGGCGCATAAAGTCGATGTGCGTCGGCAGGTCCTTGACAACGTGGCGCTGGACGCCGCGGCAGATCACGCGGACGTCGTCGTGGCCTTCAACCTTCAGGTTGAACAGCGTGGACATGAAGCGGCCCTTACGCAGGCGCGTCAGCAGCTTGTTGAAGTCCAGTTGCACGGCAACGGGGTCAACACCGCCACCATAAACAACGCCAGGAACCATTCCGTTACGACGGGCTGTGCGGGCGGCCCCCTTGCCTGTCCCCGCGCGGACCTCGGCGTGCAGATCAGGGATCTTGTCAGCCATTGGTATTCTCCAGATGTAGTGGGACCGCCCTCCAAGGGTGTGCGGTCCGATGAAGCCGCGCCTATAGCGGTCCTTGGGGTATTTTGAAAGGGGGCAGGGGCGGATTTTGCACGGGATGTATGAATTACACAGGTTTATTTTAAAGCGCAGGCGTGCGGGAGCCTCCGGCGGGAGTTTATCTTGCCAGATGAAAGGGAACGCGGGGCGCGCTGCGCTCTGTCTGGCTTCAGTTAGGCCCAGTTGCCTTCGAAGTCCTTTGGAACCAGCAGAACGTCGCGGTCGACATCGGCGATGTCGCGCTTGCCGCAAAGGGCCATGGTCAGATCCATTTCGCGGGCCAGAATTTCGAGCGATTTTGTCACGCCGGCTTCGCCCATCGCGCCAAGGCCGTAAATGTAGGCGCGGCCGATCATGACACCCTGCGCCCCCAGCGCGCGGGCCTTAAGGATGTCCTGACCGGAGCGGATACCGCTATCCATGAGCACTTCGGTTTGGGTGCCGACGGCTGCGGCGATGGCGGGCAGCATGCGGATTGCAGATAGCGCACCGTCGAGTTGGCGGCCGCCGTGGTTGGAGACGACAATGGCATCGCAGCCGACCGCGACGGCTTTTTTCGCGTCCTCGACGTCAAGGATACCCTTAAGAATGAGCTTACCGCCCCATTTTTCCTTGAGACGCGCGATCATGCCCCAATCAAGCTTGGGTTCGAATTGTTCGGCAGTCCAAGACGACAGGGACGACATATCGGTCGCAGATTTTGCGTGGCCGACGATATTGCCAAAGCTGCGGTTTTTCGTTTGCAACATCCCAAGCCCCCAGGACCATTTGGTCGCAAGGTTCAGGATCGTTTTAGGCGTCAGTTTCGGCGGGGCAGACAGGCCGTTTTTCAGGTCCTTGTGCCGCTGGCCAAGCAGTTGCAGATCCAGTGTCAGAACCAGCGCATCACAACCGGCGTGTTTAGCGCGGTTGATGATGTTATCAACGAATTCTTCATCGCGCATGACGTAAAGCTGGAACCAGAAGGGGGCCTTGGTGGCCTTGGCGACATCTTCGATCGAGCAGATCGACATTGTGGAGAGTGTATAGGGCACGCCGAATTTCAGGGCAGCGCGGGCGGCTTTGATTTCGCCATCGGCGCATTGCATCCCGGTCATCCCAACAGGGGCGAGGGCGACGGGCATGGTCACGTCACGCCCGATCATGGTGCTGGCAAGGGTGCGGTTTGACATATCAACGGCGATGCGCTGCCGCAGGCGCAGCTTGTCGAAGTCTGACGTGTTTTCGCGAAAGGTCTGTTCTGTCCAGCTGCCGCTTTCGCAGTAGTCAAAGAACATCTTTGGCGCCCGGCGGCGGTGCATCTGTTTCAGGTCGTCGATGGTGGTGATGACGGGCATGGGCGCTACCTTCGCAAATTGGTCAGCTTACCTTGCCAATTTCGGGGTGGCCTGGCAATGCCTGCTAAACATCGATCCACAGGGTAATTGGGCCGTCATTGGTCAGATTTACGGCCATATCTGCCCCAAACTGCCCGGTTTGTGTGGTGATCCCCAGTTTTTCGACCTCTGCGATGAACGCTTCGTACGCAGCGCGGCCATCGTCGGGGCGGGCGGCGCTGGAAAAGCCGGGGCGGTTGCCGCGGCTGGTGTCGCCCGCCAGTGTGAACTGCGACACGATCAGTGCGGTGCGGTGCGTGTCCATCAAGGATAGGTTCATCTTGTCCGCGTCATCCTTAAAGATGCGCAGCTTTGCAATTTTCGCAGCCATTTTGGTTGGTGCGTCGGGGGTATCGCCCACCATGGCGCATATAAAGATCAGCAAGCCCGGACCGATGGCGCCGACAATTTCACCGTCAATGGCGACATTGGCCTGACTGACCCGCTGGATCAGGGCGCGCATATTAAAGCTCGTGTGCCCAAGGCGGGTTCGCCCCGGCGCGAGAGACGGTGATTGCCGCAGTCTTTGCGCCAAGGGCGGCGGCCGCTTGCAGTTGGTCGTCGGTCGCACTTGCGACGCCAGCCTTGGACAACAGCCCCGCCTGGTCAAGCCCGGCCAGAAAGCCTGCGTTGAATGTATCACCTGCACCGACCGTATCGACGACAGTTGCCTTGACGGCGGGCACGTCGAACTGGCCGCGACGGGTGATGATCGTCGCGCCCTCGGCCCCTTTGGTCATTAGCACGACCTGCGTTGCGCTATCGCCCAGCAGCGCTGCGCCGTCATCGCTGCCCGTCAGCCAGGTCAGATCCTCGTCCGAGATCTTGACGATATCGGCAACGGCCAGCATGGCGTTCAGACGGGCGCGATAGGCGGCTTCGTCCTTGATGAAGCCGGGGCGGATATTGGGGTCGATCATCGTCAGCTTTGTCGGTGCCTCGCGCAGCATCAAGGCTTTGTACGCCTCGCCGCAAGGTTCGACGACCAGTGAAATGCCGCCAAAGAACAGCGCATCGGCGGTGATATCGGGCAGGTCGGCAGCGGTCAGCATCCGGCCTGCGGTATTTTCATCGTAAAACGCATAGGTGGCGTGGCCGTTCAGCAGTCGCACGAAGGCCAGCGTTGTTGGCCGGTCCGAAATATGGGCAGGGCTGCTATCGACCTTGCTGTCGGCCAGTACCGACCGCAGCTGCTCTCCGAAGAGGTCAGAGGACAGGCCAGAGAAAAACTGCACGCCAGTGCCAAGACGGCCCAGCGCGATTGCGGTATTGAACACAGCACCGCCGGCATAGGGGGCAAAGGCAGCTTCGCCCGCGGGCGTTTCGCGTGGCAGCATGTCGATAAGCGCTTCGCCGCAGCAGATGATCATCGGACGGTTCCCCCTATTGGTTCATCGCGTAGAAATAACCGACCGTTAGCGCAAACACCAGCCCGAGCAAAACGGCAAAAGCGATCTTCCATTTTGAATAGGGCCGTTCGCCCTGAACGCGTCCGGTGCGGCCATTGACCACAAAGCGGTAGGTCTGGCCGTTGTATTTGTAGGCCGCCATCCAGACCGGCAGCAGGATATGTTTGAACGTCACGGCAGACACCTGGGTCTGCACATTTGTCACCCTTTGTTCGTCCCCGCCGATGTCGAATTTGACATCGCGCAGGATCATTCGGTCCATGTAACCGCGGGCCTGAACAAAGCCGTCCTGCAGCGCAACCTGATAGCCTTCGGCCCGGAAACCGGCGAGGTATTGCGGCTGATAGGGTTCCAGCTCTGACAGGTCCCAGGGTTCCAACGCGTCGGTGTATTGCTTGGGCAAACTGGTAGAGGCCAGCACCAGCACATCGTCAAAGAACCGCTGCACACGGCCAGCGGCGCTGCGCCAGCGGGTGTGTCTTTCGCGGATGGTGTGGCGTTTGCCGTCCCGCGTGACGGTGCGGCTGGTGTAATAATGGGTGCCGCGCTGCCCGGTGTAGTTGCTGGCGGTCTGCGCATCAAAGGTCCAGTAGGGCACATAGATGCCGTCCATTGCGCGGCCCTTGCGGGCGTATTCAGTCAAACCGCCGGGGGCGAACCACAGGCTGCCCAGCCAGTCGGTCATCGCATCACGCGCGCGCGCCTGATCCAGCGCGAAGGGAAGCAGGCCGCGCGGTTTGATATGGCGATGGGTGCCGGTATCGGTAACGACGGGCGTTGCGCAGAACGGGCATTCGGCGGCGTGTGTGTCGCCCGCCAGTTCGAACTGCGCACCGCAGTTGGGGCAAGACTGGACGCGGGTTTCTTCCATTTCGGCACCGGGCAGGGCATTGTCTAGGGCCTGGCGGAAATCGAGTTCGACAATGCTACCAAACGGGCTGGCACCGCCGCCGATGGTTTCGGTATTGCCGCAGTAATCGCAGACCAGTTGCGCGCTGGCCGGATCATAACGCAGGTCCGACCCACAGGTGTGGCACGGAAACCGGTGATCGTTTTCGGGCGCGGGTAGGGGGGTGTCGGCGGTCATCAGGCACTCGGCAGATTGTCTAGGAAGGATGCGTCCGGCCCTGCGGCGGGCCGGCTTGCCTTGATCCGGGGGCCGTCAACCTGCGGGCGGCGGCGGCGGCATGACGGTGAAAAGCTGTGCCAGTTCCGTGTCCAAGGCAGGCTTCCAGCCGTCCTGGCCTTGGGTCCAGACCAACGAGTCCCGGCCCAGCGTGCCTTCGGTCACCTTGCGGCCCATCGCGGCCTTGGAAAATGGCCCGGTCGTCTGACCGGCGACGGCGATATGCCAAACATGCTCTACCGGAGGTGGAGGAGGCGGCGGGGCGGCGGCGGCAGTTTGCTGCGGGACTTGGCCCCAAGGGCCGGACTGCACCATGTTTCCCATTTGCATGCCCAGACCCGCGCCCATGCCCATGCCCATCGCCTGACCTGCCGCGCTTCCGGGCTGGGTCATCGCCTCTGCCGCCTTCCATTTCATATGCTCGTCCAGATTGCCGGCAATACCGCGGCTGGTGCGGGCGTCCAGCGCGTTTTCGACAGCCTCTGGCAGGCTGATGTTTTCGATATAAAGCTCTGGGATGGTGATGCCGTAGGCGGTCATGGTGGCGTCAATCGCCTTGGCGACCAGATCGCCCATGTCTTTGGTATTTGCGGCCATATCAAGCGCAGGGATACCGGACGCGGCCAGCGCACGGCTGAATTCCTGCACGATGACATTGCGGATTTGATAGCTGATCTCGTCGGCCGTGAATTCGCCGTCCGTGCCGACAATTTCGCGCATAAAGACAGCCGGATCGCTGACCTTGATCGCATAGGTGCCATAGGCGCGCAGGCGGATCGGGCCGAATTCGGGATCGCGCAGCATGATCGGATTCTTGGTGCCCCACTTCAGATCGGTAAAGCGGGTCGTATTGATGAAATAGATTTCCGATTTGAACGGGCTTTGAAAGCCGTGATCCCAATGCTGCAGGGACGTCATGATCGGCATGTTGTTGGTTTCCAGCATATACATGCCGGGGGTGAACACGTCAGCCAGCTGGCCTTCGTGGACAAAAACAGCGGCTTGACCTTCGCGCACCGTCAGCTTTGCACCATACTTGATCTCGTGGCCGTGGCGTTCAAAGCGCCAGACCATCGTGTCGCGGGTGTCGTCGGTCCATGCGATAACGTCGATGAACTGGCCGGATAGGAAGTCGAGAATACCCATGTCAGGCTCCTGTGTTGGTCGGTCTGGTCAGCTGGCCCTGTCCGTGCCCAGCAATTCTTTTGCGATAACCCGCGCAATCGGGGCAGCCTCTTCGACGGACATGCCTGTCTTGAACCGTTTGTCATACAGCATCTTTAGCAGCAGTTCGTCGTGACGGGTCAGCAGGCCGAATTCTTCGTCGTCGTTAAAGATAGAAGGCCGCGCCTGCGGGCTGTCGTTGGCAAGGCCAAGGCCCTGAGACAGTTCCTCGTGGATGCAGGACGTTGTCAGCAGGGTCGGGTGTTCGGCCCGGATCACCGCAACGGCCTTGGCATAGCTGGCAGAGCCGCCTTCGGAGAAAGCGACAACAATGCATAGTTGATCGCGGGGCAGGTTCATGATCGCGCGCAAGCTGCTGCCGCCAATACCGGGCACCAGTTCGCGCAGGCGCGTTTCATATCCGGCGCGGTCATCTTCGGACAGAAACAGCACGTGATAGTTGGCGTTGTCGTCGGTCATGCTGATCGGCACACCCGAAACCCGCGACAGCCGCGCGGCATAGGCCGCAACGCTGGCGCGGTCCTTGCTGCGCCGGTCTGCAGTGACAGAGGGGCCGAATTCGACCGACATGCGGATCGGCTGATCCCAGCGTCGCAGGCGCGATTCCGTCGCCTGCGCGCGCAGGAAATCGCCGTCAGCGACATATTCGTCAAACAGCGCGATGCGCACAAAATTGCGGGCCAGCATGGTATCGGTAAAGGGAGTGTCTGTGCCGCCCCCGTCGCTGCGCAGCAAACCCTGGGCAATCAAATCGTTCTGCAACCGCTGGTAATAGACCTTAAGCGCGGCGCTTTCGGCGCTGGGGGCGGGCGCGGCTGTTTCAGGCTGGGGTGCGGGCTGCGGTGCGCGCACGATAGGGCGGGCGACCTGCTGGGGGATCACTGGCGTAACAGCCGTATCCGCAGGCGGTGCGCAGGCGGACAGCGCGGCAAGCCCTGCTGCCGTTACGCCAATCCGCACTGCCGCCCGTTTTACCATGCCTTAAGCGCCTTTCGCTGGCGTATTGCGCGATTTGGCTGATGCCAGCGTGGTTTTAAGATCCTGTTCCATTTTTTGCAGTTCGGCCTCTGCCGCGGCGCGCTTGCGCTTGCCTTCGTCGGCGATGGACAGGCTTTCGTCGATCGTTGCGATCAGATCGGCGTTCGCGGCCTTCACGGCCTCGATATCAAACACGCCGCGTTCAATTTCCGTGCGGATCGCGGTATTTGCATCGCGCAAATTCTTGGCGTTGGCCTTGAGCAGGTCATTCGTCAGATCATTCGCCTCGCGCACCGCGCCCGCCGCCTGGGCAGAGCGTTGGATTGTCACCGCCTGCGCCAGCTGCGTTTCCCAAAGGGGCACGGTGTTCAGCAAAGTCGAATTAATCTTGGTCACAAGGCTCTTGTCGTTTTCCTGCACCAGCCGGATCGACGGCAGCGACTGCATCGTCACTTGGCGGGTCAGCTTCAGATCATACACCCGGCGTTCCAGATCATCCCGGGCAGAGCGCAGGTCGCGCAATTGCTGCGCTTCCATGACGCTGTCTGCTTCAGGCGCAGCGGCGACAGCCGCCTCTTTGGCGGGGACTTCTTCGGCGTCGATGCGGGCCAGACGCGCCTCGCCGGCCACGATATAAAGGCCGAGTTCATCATAGAACGCCAGCGTCTTGGTATACAGCCGGTCGAGGGACTCGATATCCTTCATCAGCATGGTTTCATGGCCCAGCAGATCGTCGGTGATCTTGTCGATCTGGGTTTGCACGTCTTCATACTTGGCGACGAATTTCGACAGCGGCGTCGCCCGGCCCAGCAGCTTGTCAAACCAGCCTTGCTTGCGGTTCGGGTCCAGTTCGGCCACGGAAAAACCGCGGATCGTGCTGACAATGCTGCGCAGGCTTTCACCCGCCGGGCCCACATCCTTGTTGCGCACGCCCGACAGCATATCCTGGGAAATCTGCTGCAATCCGGCTTGCGCGGCCGTGCCAAAGGTCACGATAGAGTTTGTGTCCGTCAGATCGATTTCGTTCATGCGGCGGGTGATTGCCTCTGACGTGGGTTTGTCAGCGGTATCCAGCGTGACCATTTCGGCGGGCGGTTCGGGTAATACGACGGCTGTCATCTTTTCTACATCGGCAAGGGTTGCCTGTGCGCGGTCGCGGGTCGTGTCAGCCATCTATCAGTCCTGTCTGTCTGCGATGCCTTCGCGCGCCAGACGGTCGCGCAGCACCTTGATTTCGATATCCATATCACTGCGGTCGTCATCTAACAAACGCGCGGTGCGGGCATTAAAGTTTCGGTCCAGATCATCCAGCAGCGCGACATAGGCTTCTCTTGCCTCTGTCGTTGGTTTGCGGCGGGTCAGATCGGCGTATTTGCTGGTCGCATCCGTGGCACCCTGCAGATAGACGCCCAGAAACTTACGGGCAGATGTCAGATCGCGGGGGTCTTCCTCGACCGTGCGAATCATGGTGCGCGCGGTGGATTGAAAGGCAGCGACGCGGGTCTGCAACGGACGATCATTCAGCGCCGTGATCTGTGCCATCATGGCCGACAGATGCGCCTCTGCCTCTTCGACAACGCGGGCGACGCGGTCCTGCTGAAAACTGTCGACGCCCGCCAGGCGTTTATTCTGCAGCGGATCAATGCCAAAGGCAGCCAGATGCGCGGCGGTCGCGACGATGCCGTAAACAGCGCTGCCCAAAAGGCCATCGCTGCCCGTCGCCGTGGCAAGCGCGACGCCAAGTCCGGTCAGAAGGGCCGCCAAAATCTTGCGCGGCAGGGCAGGGCGCCGGGCGACGCTGCGGGCCTGCCACGCCGCTGTCGCCCGCAGGCCGCCACGCAAAAGCCATGCGCCAAGGCCAAGGGACGCGGCCCCCGCAATCCCCGTTGCCAGCCCGGCCGGATCGCTGCCAAGGGATGTGAACAACAAGATCACCGGCGGCACCAGCATCAGGTTCGCCCGTGCGCCGACCGGATCAACCGTCGGCCGCTGCTGCACCTGGCCCGCCGGCTTTGCGCCGGGGCTGAATTTACCGCCGTAAGGTTTCGCCATTAGTCTGCCCCCAACAGTCCGGTGCTGACCCCGGTGGTCAGGGCAAACAGAAAGACAAAGGCGATCATCCGCACCGGACCGGGCAAACCCTGCGCCGTTCCGGCACCCTCTTGTGTAGAGGCCGTGCGCAGGGCCGCGATGGCCGCCATCGCGACAATCGCAAGGCCGCAAACCAGCGTCAGGAACAGGATCAATCGGGCCATGGCGGAACACTCGCGCAGTCAGTTACAGCCGATAGGTAATCAGACGCACCCCGATTTGCGAGGTGTTTTCGCCCAAAATATCAGTCTTTACGCAATCCACGCTTTGGCGCGGCAGGGCGTGGACCGCCCGTGCGGGGCGCGCCGGGCCTGCCTGCTGCGCCTTTGGCGGGTGCATCCTTTGCGGGGCCAGCGCCGGGTTTCATCACGCGGGTCAGCGGTTTGCGCACACGCGCTTTTTGCGGCTCGGGCGCTTCCAGGCCCAGCTGTTCGCGCAGGACGCGGCCTTTGACTTCTTCCACGGCACCTTCTGCCAGCTTGCCCAGCTGGAACGGGCCATAACTGACCCGGATCAGCCGGTTGACGGTGGCGTTGACGGCTTCCATCGCGCGGCGGATCTCTCGGTTCTTGCCTTCGCGGATACTGATCGTCAGCCAGGCGTTTGCGCCCTGCTGACGGTCAAAGGTGACAAGCATTGGCTGGTAATCGACGCCGTCGACGGTGATCCCCTTGCGCAACTCGTCCAGACGCGCCTCTGACACCGATCCGTTGATCCGCACGCGGTAACGGCGCAGCCAACCGGTGCTGGGCAGTTCCAGCCGCCGCTTGATCCCGCCATCATTGGTCAACAGCAGCAACCCTTCGGAATTGATATCAAGCCGTCCGACGGACATCACGCGGGGCATATCACCCGGCAAATTGTCAAAGACCGTCGCACGGTCCTTTTCGTCCCTGGCGGATGTCACCAGCCCGGCAGGCTTGTGATACAGCCACAGGCGGGCCGCCTCTGGCTGACCCACGGGCTTGCCGTCGACGACGATGCGGTCCCGGTCGGTGACGTTCAGCGCGGGGCTGGTGATGGTCTTGCCATTCACCGACACGCGACCTTCGGTAATCATGCGTTCCGCATCCCGGCGCGAGGCGATGCCGGCGCGGGACAAAACTTTGGCGATTCGATCGCCTTCAGGGGGGGTATTGCTCATCCTTGACGCATAGCGCCTTTCGCGGGGTCTTGCCAGAGCGGGGCAGGGGCGGGCATGACGATGTCATGACATTTCGCAGTTACATGCAGATTGCCCTGGAAGAGGCGCGGGCCGCCGCCGACCGCGGTGAAGTGCCGGTCGGGGCCGTGATCGCCGGACCGGACGGGGTGCTGGCGCAGGCTGGCAACCGCACAAGAGAGTTGTTCGATCCGACCGCGCACGCGGAAATGCTGGCTATTCGCACTGCCTGCGCGGCTTTGGGACAGGAAAGGCTGACAGGCTATGACCTTTACGTCACGCTGGAACCTTGCCCGATGTGCGCAGCCGCCATTTCCAACGCCCGTATTGCGCGGCTGTATTACGGCGCGTCCGATCCCAAATCGGGCGGCGTGGCTCAGGGGCCGCGTATTTTTGCGCATCCGCAATGCCACCATGCCCCGCAAGTCTATGACAACATTCACGCCACCGCGTCAGAGGCGCTGCTGAAAGCGTTCTTTGCCGACCGGCGCTGACGGTATTGCGCCGTTGATTGGCGTGATTGCTGCAATGGGCAGGCAATAACAGCTGATGGAAAACAAAAAGGGCAGGCCTGCATGGCCCGCCCCCTGATGATCGCCCGTTTGCGACCTTGATCGGATCAGGCGTTTTGCGGTATCCGCAGCACCTGACCCGGATAGATCTTGTCGGGGTGCGTCAGCATCGGCTTGTTGGCCTCGAAAATGGCGGTGTAGGCGCTGGCTTTGCCCATGGTGTTCTGCGCAATCGCGGACAGGGTGTCGCCCTTTTTAACGGTATAAAACACGGGCTCTGCTGCGTCCTCGGCTTCGACGGCATCTTCGACAGCGGCCACGCCGTCAACATTGCCAACAGCCAGGATCAGCTTTTCTTTTGCTTCCTGCGTCAGGGCCTTGCCCTTGGACGACACGGTCACCTTGTCGCCGTCAACCTTAATGTCCACATCCTTGGCATCAAGACCCAGATCGGAAACTTCCTTGCTCAGCGCCTCAGCTGAAGGAGCCTCATCGTCGTTGCCGGTCAGTTTCTTGCCGGCATTCTTTACAAAGTTCCAAAGTCCCATAATCGTATCCTCAAGTCATTGCGCGGCCCCGTGCCGGGGTACGTTCTGGTGCTGAACCTAGGACGGTGCGCCCCGTGCGACAAGTTGTCATGTGACACGGCGTTGCGGCAAGCGGTTGTAGCGGACGCGGGGGCGGGGTAAATGCGGGGCCAACATACCCTGCAACGATGTTTCGGAGTCCGCATGGCCATTGATACAGATACCGCACGCCGCGTAGCGAAACTCGCCCGGATCAAGGTCGAGGATGACGCCTTGCCAGCGCTGGCCCAAGAGTTCAGCGCCATTCTTGGCTTTATCGAACAACTGAACGAAGTCGATGTCGACGGTGTCGAGCCGATGACCAGCGTCACGCCGCAGCGCCTGTTTCGCCGTGAAGACGTCGTCACCGACGGTGATCAGCAGACCGCCGTGCTGGCCAATGCCCCCGATGCCCGTGAAGGGTTCTTTGCCGTGCCGAAGGTGGTGGAATAATGACCGATCTGACTAAACTGACCATCGCCGATGCCCGCGACGCCCTGCGCAAGGGCGACATTACCAGTGCAGAGCTGACACAGGCCTGCCTGACCGCCATCGACGCCGCCGATGCGCTGAATGCTTTCGTGCACAAAACGCCCGAAGTTGCAAAAAGCCAAGCCGAAGCCGCAGATGCCCGCCTAAAGGCAGGTGATACGCCTGATTTGTGCGGTATCCCGCTAGGTATCAAAGACCTGTTCTGCACCAAAGGCGTGCCAAGTCAGGCCGCCAGTGGCATTCTGGCGGGGTTCAAGCCTGAATATGAATCCACCGTCACCAGCCAGCTGTTCGATGCTGGCGCGGTCATGTTGGGCAAGCTGAATATGGACGAATTCGCCATGGGCTCGTCGAACGAAACCTCGGTTTACGGCGACGCGGTAAATCCTTGGAAGGTAGACGATCGCAAACTGACACCGGGCGGATCGTCGGGTGGGTCTGCATCTGCTGTCGCGGCTGATCTTTGCCTTGGTGCGACCGGCACCGATACCGGCGGATCGATCCGCCAGCCTGCTGCCTTTACCGGCATTACTGGGATCAAGCCGACCTATGGCCGCGTCAGCCGCTGGGGCGTTGTCGCCTTTGCATCCTCGCTGGACCAAGCGGGCCCGATGACCAAGACTGTGCGCGATTCGGCAATTATGCTGCGTGCCATGTCCGGCTTCGATCCCAAGGATAGCACCAGCGCGAACGTCCCTGTCCCTGATTTCGAAGCCGCCCTGACCGGCGACATTCGCGGCAAAGTCATCGGTATCCCCAAGGAATACCGTATGGACGGCATGCCCGCCGAGATTGCGAAGCTGTGGGAAGACGGCACCGCCATGCTGCGCGACGCTGGCGCTGAAATTCGCGACATTACCCTGCCGCACACCAAATACGCGCTGCCTGCCTATTATGTCATCGCCCCGGCAGAGGCATCGTCGAACCTGGCCCGCTATGACGGTGTCCGCTTTGGTCACCGCGCCAAGTTGGAAAAGGGCGACGGTATTACCGAAATGTATGAAAAGACCCGCGCCGAAGGCTTCGGCGCAGAGGTGCAGCGCCGCGTCATGGTTGGCACCTATGTGCTGTCTGCGGGCTTTTACGACGCCTATTATAACCGCGCCCGCAAGGTGCGCGCGTTGATCAAGCAGGACTTCGACAACGTCTTTGCCGCAGGCGTCGATGCAATTCTGACGCCAGCAACGCCGTCGGCTGCATTTGGCCTAGGCGAAATGGCAGATGCGGACCCGATCAAGATGTATCTGAACGACGTCTTTACCGTGACCGTCAACCTTGCAGGTTTGCCCGGTATCGCTGTGCCGACCGGCACGGATGCCAGCGGCCTGCCGCTTGGTCTGCAACTGATCGGCCGCCCATGGGAAGAGGGCGATCTGCTGAATGTTGCGTATTCACTGGAACGTGCGGCAGGTTTTGTCGCGAAACCGAACCATTGGTGGTAACATCAGTGCGATCCTTGACTTGAAAAGGCCTTTGCCGTGATCCGTTCTTTTGCACTTTTTGGTGTCGCTGCGACCCTTGCTGCCTGCTCTCCGCAGGTTCCCGACAGCGGGCGGGTCGCGGCACAGGCGCAGGCGCAAAGCCAGACGTCAACGTTTGATGCGCCAGCGCAGGTGGCAGCCACGCCGTTGTCCGGCGGGCTTGCCAGCCCGGCCACAGCGGTGAACCCGACAGAGCTTGCCGCGCTGGGTATCGGCAGCGGTGCGCCGGTCGGTCTGGCGCAAGCGCAGGCCCAACAGGTGCCGCTGGAGGCGTCGCCGACAAACCCGCAGCCGGCGCTGGCCAGTAACCCCGGCCTGTCGGACGAGCAGTCCTTTACAGCTGTGTCCAGCCGCGAAACCATCGAAAGCGACGCCCAGCGCCGCGCGCAGCAAATCGCGCAGCGTCAGGTCGTCATGCCAAGCGCCTTGCCAGAGCGCCCCAGCGATACGGGACCGAACATTGTCGAATATGCGCTAAGTGCGCCGAATCGCAAAGGGCAGGAATGGTATTCCCGCTCGATCTTTGCGAGCAAGGGCAAGTTCCAGCGTAACTGCGCGACCTATAATTCGCCCGACGCTGCGCAGCGCGATTTCTTGGCACGGGGCGGCCCTGACAAGGACCCGCGCGGACTTGACCCTGACGGCGACGGCTTTGCCTGTGGCTGGGATCCGGCACCGTTCCTGTTGGCCGAGGCTGGCAACTGATCCAGACAGATCGCATATCGCCAAACTATGGGCCGCGGCGGGACGGGCATCTGCCTGATATGGTGGTAATCCACTATACGGCGATGACCAGCGCCGCTGCGGCCTGCGATACCCTGTGCAATCCTGACACCGAAGTGTCGGCACATTACCTGATCGAAGAAGGCGGCACAGTGCACCGCCTTGTGCCGGAAGATATGCGCGCCTGGCATGCCGGGGCAGGGCGTTGGGGCGCGGTGACGGATGTAAACAGCCGGTCCATCGGGATCGAGCTGGCAAACCCCGGCAACTGCCCCTTTGCTGCCGCGCAGATGGATGCGCTGTGCGATCTGCTGGCCGGAATTATGGATCGCTGGTCAATCCGGCCCGCGCGGATCATCGGTCATTCCGACATGGCACCCGGGCGCAAGATTGACCCCGGCGCGCGGTTCGACTGGCAGCGGCTTGCCCGGCTGGGCCTATCGATCTGGCCTGCGCCGCATGGGGATGCGCCTGATGCCGCAGGTTTTCGCCCATTGATGCAGCGCTTTGGATATACCGCCGATGTGCCGGACGATGTGCTGTTATCTGCGTTTCGCCTGCGCTTTCGCCCCCGCGCAACGGGGCCGCTGTGTGCTGCTGACATGGCGCTGATCGCTGATCTGGCCCATCGCTTTCCCGTTGACGATGGCATCGTCACCGCTTAGGCGATCTAGCGTGCGGATGGCTGGACGGTCGCGGGCAGCAATGTCCGAGGAAAGTCCGGACTCCATGACGGCAACGGTGCCGGGTAACACCCGGCGGGGGCAACCCTAGGGAAAGCGCCACAGAGAAGAGACAGCCTTGGTCGCACCATGCGTGCGGCATTGCAGACGCCAAGGTCACGGTGAAACGGTGGGGTAAGAGCCCACCGCGCGACTGGCAACAGAAGCGGCACGGCAAGCCCCACCGGGAGCAATGCCAAATAGGGGCCTTGCGCCGGTGTGATCCAGCAATGGATATCCCGGCAGGGACGCCTGACCCAAAAGGCCCGGGTTGGCAGCTAGAGGATCGTCGGTAACGGCGATTTTAGATGAATGATCGTCCAACTGCCGCAAGGCGGGGGACAAAATCCGGCTTACAGGCCATCCGCACATACACGGCCCTTGCGCCAATTGCCGCTTGCGCAGCTTCCCCGTCACCAAAAGCCCCTTTTGTGGTTGACTCGGGGCCAGCGCCGGTTAGAAGGCAATCCTCAAGAGATTTGATGCGCAGCACGCATTCCGCGCCGCGAACAGGAGAAGACACATGGCGAAGCCAACCACCATCAAGATCCGCCTGAACTCCAGCGCGGGCACCGGGCACTTCTATGTCACCAAGAAGAACGCCCGCACCATGACCGAAAAAATGGTCTGCAAAAAGTACGACCCCGTCGTGCGCAAGCACGTCGAGTACAAGGAAGGCAAGATCAAGTAAGATCTGCTACCTTTGCTACGCTGGGCCTCGCATATGCGGGGCCTTTTGCGTTTGGGGGGGCGGATTTATGCAGCGACCTGTTTGCCGCGCCACATGATGAACAGACCTGACAGCACGATCAGCGCCGACCCGGCCCAGGTGGCCGCTGTCAGGCGTTCGCCGAACAGTAGCGTCCCCATCCCGATGCCAAACAGCAAGCGGGTATAGCGGAAGGGCGTCACAGCAGATACGTCGCCGGTGCGCATCGCCTTCATCAGGCTGGCATAGGCGGCCACACCGGCAGCTACCGCGCCAAGCAGCGACAAGGTGGCAAGCGGGGCAGGGCGGACCAGACCTGCCCCCTGCCACAGCGTATAAAGGGCACCTGCGACAATGACCGCGCAAAAGCCGTAAAACCCAAGCCGCAACGTGCCGATGCTGGCGGGTGCCGCGCGGCTGGCCAGATCGCGGCCCGCAAATCCAAACATGCCGATGATCGCCAGAAGCGATAGCACTGAAAAGCTGTCGGTGCCCGGCTGGATAATGATGATTACCCCGATCAGCCCGACAACGATTGCCGTCCAGCGCCGCCAGCCGACGGTTTCGCCAAAAACAATCGCAGCCCCCGCCACAACTACCAGCGGCGTCGCTTGCAAGATGACCGTGGCGGCCGACAGGGGAATCATCGCGATGGCAAGGACATAGAACAGACGGCCTGTCACTTCGAACACCGCGCGGATTCGCATGGGGCGGGACAGAACGTCCGGCACGAACAGTGCCATGCCGTTCAAGCGCAGCAGCGCGGCAAAGACGCAAGCCCCGCCCAGTCCAAACAGGATCAGCACCTGTCCGATGGGCATGGTCAGGGCAGCGGTCTTGATAAAGGCATCCTCGATCGCGAACAGGGCCATGGCCAACACCATAAAGGCGCTGCCGATCAGGTCGGCTTTTCGGGCGATGGCTGTGTCGATCATGGTGGGCGTCCTGCAGTTCGGCGTTCGCGGCACTGAACGCTGAACACGCGCCGCCCGCAACGAAAAAGGGCCGGTCCCTGCGGACCGGCCCCTGATCGTATCAGGCCTGGGCGATTACTCGCGGTTGCCGAACAGCTGCAACATGAACATGAACATGTTGATGAAGTCGAGATAGAGGTTCAGCGCGCCCATGATGGCGGACTTGCCCAACCATTCTGCATCGCCCTGCTGGGCGTGCGCGATGTAGTCAGTCTTGATCTTCTGGGTGTCGTAAGCGGTCAGACCTGCAAAGATCAGCACGCCTATGGCAGAGATTGCCAGTTGCACGACGCCGGAGCCAAGGAAGATGTTCACGATCGACGCCACGATCAGGCCGATAACGCCCATGATCAGGAAGCTGCCCCAGCCGCTGATGTCTTTCTTGGTCGTATAACCATACAGCGACAGACCGGCGAAGCCGACAGCGGTGAACAGGAAGACCTGAATGATCGAGAAGCCGGTATAGACCGCAAAGATCCATGACAGCGACAGACCCATCAACGCCGCGAAGGCGTAAAAGAACGTCTGCGCGCCAGCAACCGACAGCTTGTTAATCATCGCGCCCATGGCGAAAACCATGGCCAGCGGTGCGAACATGATCACCCACTTCAGTGGGCTGGTGTACAGCAGCACGCCCAGATCGGTCAGATAGGTGTTGGCACCAATCTGCGCGCCGGTCGGCACGGACGACAGCGCAAGGCCGGAAATGGCCCAGGCGGCAGCCGCCGTGATCAGCATGCCTACGGACATGATGCCGTAGACCTTGTTCATATGGGCGCGAAGCCCTTCGTCGATTACGGCGCCGCGGACGGTGCCCGCGGTCCTGATCGTTTGATATTCAGCCATCAAGACCTCCTGTTGAATGCCTTGCGCAACTTGTACTGCGCTCGGGTATCATATTGGCATAGCAGGCCCACGTTTCAAGACCTGATGCCGTGTCGCGGCAGGTTGACACAGTGTGTTGCCGCCGGGTTCGCTGGCCTGCGTCATACATTGTTTTCGCTTATGATTAACAGGCACTTAATGCCGTTCGATGGTCAGGGCGCTATCACAACCTTGCCTGTCGATTTGCGTCGCGACAGCAGGTCCAGCCCTTCTGCTGCGCGGTCCAGGGGCAGGGTGTCGCTGATATGCGGCTTCAGGCGGCCTTGGGCGAACATCTCCATCAGCTCTGCAAGGCTGTCGTTCATGGCGGTAGGGGCGAACTTTTGGTAGTTGCCCCAGTAAAAGCCGATGACATCAATATTCTTGACCAGCAGAATGTTCGCCGGAATTTGTGGCACGTCGCCGCTGGCGAAGCCGATGACGATCACGCGGGCCTCTGGATTGCAGGATGACAGGGCGGCCTTGAATAAATCACCGCCCACGGGATCATAGACGACATCCATGCCGCCAATCTGCTTGGCCAGCGCCTTAAGTGCGGTTTTCAGATCGCCCGCGTCCGTATCGATAAGGTGATCCGCGCCTGCGGCCTGCGCGACTGCCAGCTTGTCCGCGCCCCGCGCCACGGCGATTACGGTGGCCCCAAGTGCCTTGCCGATTTCCACCGCTGTCAGACCGACACCTCCTGCGGCACCCAAAACCAACAGGTTCTGTCCCTTGCGCAGATGCGCGCGGCGGGTCAGCGCCAGATGCGACGTGCCATAGGCAACCTGAAAACCGGCAGCCACGGTGTCGCCCATCGTATCAGGCAAGGCGCGGCACTTATCGGCGGGGAAAGTGCCATATTCGGCCATCCCACCCTGACCGCCAAAGACCGCAACACGCGTGCCGATGGTGGGCTGGTCGCTGCCGGGTCCATGGGCGATCACGACGCCGCACACCTCCATCCCGAGGGTGAAGGGCAAGGGCGGGGTATCCTGATATTTGCCTTTGACCATCAGCGTATCGGCAAAGTTGACGCCGCAGGCCGTAATCCGCAGCAGAACTTCCCCCAAAGCCGGCTCAGGCTGCGGTATTTCGGTAACGCGGGGCGGTTCATCAAAGCTGGTGACTTGAAATGCGCGCATCGGACGGACCTTTCCTCGGGTGGCTTGCTGACATGGCGCAACTGTCGCGCGAAAAAAGTCAAGGGCGCAATCGGATAGGGTCACGCAAGGTCAATTCTAGCCTTTAGGTTAGGTTCACGACGGCCTGCCTGTCCTTTAGGTAAGCACATCACATGCAACCGTTGCGTGTTTGTGTTGCGGTGAATTAGGCAGTCAGACAGCAACGGCAAGAGCTATTTTCGGGCTGTTTTTTTACGATGAGTAATCGGGCAAGTGTCCGTTTGAACAGGATCAATTACGATGAAGCATGATGTAGATGTCCATGTTGGTAAACGTATTCGCCACCGGCGGTGGATGAATGGCACGACCCAGCAACAACTGGCCGAAGCCGTGGGCATCAAGTTTCAACAGATTCAGAAATACGAGACGGGGATGAACCGCGTCAGTGCCTCTCGGTTGTGGGATATCGCCCGTGTGCTGGGCGTGCCGGTGTCGTTTTTCTTTGATGGTCTGGACGGTGATGCGCAGGCCGCGCCAAAGGCAGGCGATCTGCCGGGTGACATCATGACCGACAAAGAGGCGCTGGATCTGCTGCGGTCCTATTATGCCATCCCAGAAAACCAGCGCCGCCGCCTGTTCGATCTGGCCCGCGTGCTAAGCGAAGCGGCAGCATAACTGCCGCCCGTTGCCCGGTTGGGCGTTTTCAAAGTGCTACACGTCAGTTAGGCTAATCGGGTTGACGCCCGGTTAGCCTGTGTCGTCTGGATAATCATAATTTCGGGAATGTCTTACCTTGGATGACGCAACGAAAGCCGACCTGATCCGTGTCGCCCATCTGATCGCTGACGCGGCCCGGCCCGAAACGCTGCGGCTGTTTCGTTCGCCAGAATTGATGGCCGACAACAAGGCCGATGGGGGGTTTGATCCCGTCACCGCGGCTGACCGCGCGGCAGAGGTCGCGATGCGCGCCGTCATCGCGCGCGAACGCCCAAAACGACGGTATTCTGGGGGAAGAGCTGGGCGTACAAAGCGGCACCAGCGGGCTGACTTGGGTGCTGGACCCCATTGATGGCACGCGCGGTTATCTTTGCGGCACACCCACTTGGGGTGTCTTGATTTCGGTGGCTGACGCAACCGGGCCACTGTTTGGCCTGATCGACCAGCCATTTATTCAGGAACGCTTTGTCGGCGGCTTTGGCCAGTCCGAAGTGAGCGGCCCGCATGGCACGTATATGCTGGCGACGCGCCCCAGCCGTCCGCTGAAGGATGCTATCATCCTCACCACCTTTCCAGAGGTCGGCACCAAGGCTGAAGGCCGGGCCTTTCATGCTGTGGCCAGCCAGACGCGACTGACCCGCTATGGTATGGACTGCTACGGCTATGCGCTGCTTGCGGCAGGACAGGTCGATCTGGTGATCGAGGCGGGGTTAAAGCCCTATGACGTGCACGCGCCGATCTGCGTCATTCAGGCCGCCGGCGGTATTGTGTCGAACTGGCAAGGCGGCGCGGCCCATCACGGGGGCCAGATCATCGCTGCGGCAAACCGCGATATACATACTGTCGCACTACAGATCCTGCAGGACGCGATGGATGTCTGAAACCCTTCTGCGCGGGGCCACTGTCGTCGTCATGATGGACGATGACAGTACAGAGCTTGCAGACGCCGACGTCCTGATCCGGGACGGCGTGATTGCTGCGGTGGGGCAGGGGCTGACGACGACAGGCGCGGTGCACAGTGCCGCAGGATGCGTCATCACCCCGGGCCTGATCAATACCCACCACCACCTGTATCAAACCCTGACCCGCGCCGTGCCAGGGGGGCAGGATGCCTTGTTGTTCGGCTGGCTGCGGACTCTCTATCCGATCTGGGCCAAATTCGGACCAGAGGAGATGTTCATATCGGCCCAAGCGGGCTTAGTTGAACTTGCGCTGTCGGGCTGCACCCTGTCGTCGGATCATCTGTACCTTTATCCCAATGGCGCGCGGTTGGACGACACGATTGCGGCGGCGGCACAGGTCGGCCTGCGCTTTCACCCCACGCGCGGCGCGATGAGCATCGGGGAAAGCGACGGCGGCCTGCCGCCGGATACGCTTGTCGAACGCGAAGACGCGATTTTGAAGGACTGTATCCGCGTCATCGACGCCTTCCACGACCCGCGCCCGGGGGCGATGGTGCGCGTCGGCGTGGCACCCTGTTCGCCGTTTTCTGTCAGCACTTGCCTTATGCGCGATGCCGCCCTGCTGGCGCGCGATAAAGGCGTGATGCTGCATACGCATCTGGCGGAAAATGACGAAGATGTGGCCTATTCGCTGGAACGCTTCGGCTGCCGCCCCGGCCAATATGCAGAAGACCTTGGTTGGACCGGCCCCGACGTCTGGCATGCCCATTGTGTCAAGCTGGACGCCGGCGAAATCGACCTTTTTGCCAGATCGGGCACTGGCGTCGCGCACTGCCCTTGTTCGAACTGCCGCCTTGGGTCCGGCATCGCGCCCGTGCGGGCGATGCGGGATGCGGGGGTGAATGTGGGCCTTGGCGTCGATGGGTCGGCCAGCAACGACAGCGGCAACCTGATCGGCGAGGCGCGTCAGGCAATGCTGCTACAACGCGTACAAAACGGTGCCGACAAGATGAGCGCGCGCGAAGCCCTACGCCTTGCCACGCGCGGCGGGGCTGCCGTGCTGGGACGGGACGATTTGGGCCAGATCGCGGTTGGCAAACGCGCCGATCTGGTAGTCTGGGATGTGTCCGGTATCGAAAGCGCCGGAAGCTGGGACGCCGCCGCGCTTGTGCTGGCAGGGCCGACGCGCGTGCGCGATCTGTTCGTCGAAGGGCGGCAGATTGTGGGCGAGGGCCGGATGCTGACCGTGGACACCGCCGCCCTGATCCTGCGCCAGAACCTGCTGGCCCGCGCCCTGATGGATTGACACGGCCCGCGCGGGGCTGTCCCTATAGGGCGACCTTTTCCAGCCGTTGGTGCCGCTTCATGTCGATCCGTCTGTCTGCCCTCTTTGCTGCTGCAGCGCTTGCCCTGATGGCCTGTGTGCCGGTGCCAATCCCGATGGTCGTCCCGCTTAGCGCCTCTGGCGCGCCTGTGACGGATCAACCGGTGCTTGCCTTGGGGCAGACCGCGCCCAAGTCCGCCTCTGTCGATGCCGCGCTGAACAAGGCGCGCAGCGATGCCGGCCGCACCCTGCTGGCATCCAACAGCAAGCTTGATGCTGTTGCCGCGCAATATGCCGCGGATCTGGCGCAAGGCGACAAACTGATGATGGGCTTGGATATCGGCGCACGGGCAAACGCGCGGGTCAAGGCGGCAGGTGTGTCGGGCTGCACCGCCGGAGAGGTCATTTCCCAAGGCTTTCCCACCGCAGAAGCTGCGCTGGGTGCATGGCTGTCCAATCCGCAGCAATCCAAGATCCTGCTGGATGCGCGCTATGCGAACTACGGGTTCGGCCACGCGGCGGATCTGGCCGGGCGCGGGGCCGATGTTTGGGTGATCGTGCTTTTGATGCCCTGCGCCGCTTAGGCGGACACACGCGCGCCGCCGACCCAGACGTCGCGCACGGCGCGATCGTCGCCCATCATGATGGTGGGAAAAAATGCCTCCCAGATGTCGGTTGCCTGGTTTGCGCGTTGGGCAATGGCGGGGGTCGATGACAGGTCCAGCACGGTGATATCGGCAGCCGACCCTTCGCCCAGATGACCGATCTGTCCGCCCATATGCAAGCTGCGTGCCGATCCTTCGGTTGCCAGCCACATCAGCTGCGCCGGATGCAGCGGGGTGCCGCGCAGCTGCCCAATTTCATAGGCCGCCGCCATGGTGCGCAGCATTGAAAAGTTGGACCCGCCGCCCGTATCCGTCGCAAGCCCGATGCGCAGCCCGCGTGCGGCAAGCCCCGCCATGTCGAACAGGCCAGAACCGATAAAGGTATTCGATGTCGGGCAATGCACGACGGCGGCATCAACCTCGGCCAGGCGGTCGATTTCGCGCGGTTCCAGATGGATCGCATGACCATAAAGGCCATTCGGACCCAGCAGGCCAAATGCCTCGTAGGTGTCCAGATAGTCGCGCGATTGCGGGAACAGATCGCGGACCCACGCGATTTCCGGCAGTTGTTCCGACAGATGCGTCTGCATCAGCACTTCGGGTCGTTCAGCCCAAAGCGCGCCCAGCGCCGCCAGCTGATCGGGGGTAGAGGTCGGCGAAAACCGCGGGGTGATCGCATAGGTCGCGCGGCCCTTGCCGTGCCAGCGGTCCAGCAGGGTTTTGCTGTCGTCATAGGCGCTTTGCGCTGTGTCGCGTAGCCCGTCCGGTGCGTTGCGGTCCATGCAGGTCTTGCCGCCCACAACGGCCATGCCGCGGGCTTCGGCTGCCGCGAACCAGGCGTCGACGCTGGTGGGATGGATCGTGCAGAAACTGACCTGGGTCGTCGTCCCGTGCGCCAGCGCCAGATCAAGCGTCGTATCTGCAACCTGCCGTGCGTAACCGGCATCCGCCAGCCGCATTTCCTGCGGAAAGGTATAGGTGTTAAGCCAGTCAATCAGCTGCTTGCCCCAGCTGGCGATAATCGGTGTCTGGGGGTAATGCATATGGGCATCGACAAAGCCTGCGCTGATTAGCGCATCGCCATAATCGGTCACGGCGGCATCGGGGTGTGCGGCACGCAGCGCAGCCCCGCTGCCGGTTGCCACGATCTTGCCGGCCGCGATCACAACGCCGCCGGCGCTGTCGTAACGCGTTGCGCCTTGCCAGTCCGCAAGGGCATCGCCGTCAAACTCGAGGGTCTGTCCTAAAAGAAGATGTTTTGTCATGCGGCTATCCTAAAGCGCGCCGCGGGGGGCTACAATCGGCAGTATCACTGTTGTGGCGCGGCAAAGCTTGTCTATGTTGCGGGGCAGGCCAACAAGGGGGACTGCCATGACCGAATCTGATACGCTCCCGGACCTTGAAGACGATGACGAAGAGGTCTTTGGCATCAACGACCGTGTGGTCGCCGATGTCCTTGAGGCGATCGAGGCGCGCAATGTCGAAGATATTGACGCGCTGCTTGACCCGCTGCACCCCGCCGACATCGCCCACCTGATCGAACTGATCGACGCGCGCCAGCGCCGCGACTTGCTGACCCTGTGGAAGGGCGGGATGGATGGTGACATCCTGTCCGAATTGGACGAGCGGATCCGGGAAGAGATTATCGCTGCGTTTTCCCCGACCGAACTGGCCGACGCCGTGCGCGATCTGGACAGTGACGATGTCGTGGACCTTGTCGAATATCTGGACGAAGAACAGCAAGAGGCGGTGCTGGACGCCCTCGAACCGGGCGACCGTGTCGCGGTGGAGCAGTCGCTGTCCTACCCAGAGGAATCCGCCGGTCGCCACATGCAGGTGGAACTGGTGCGCGCGCCCGATCACTGGACCGTCGGGGATGCCATCGACTTTCTGCGATCCGATGTGGTGCTGCCCGACCAGTTCTATCACATCATCCTAGTTGATCCCCGGCTAAAGGCGACAGGCTATGTCACGCTGGGCCGGGTGCTGAGCAATCCGCGTGCAACGCGGCTTCAGGACATTATGGAGGATACCTTTCGCACCTTTCACGTCGAACAGGACGTGGAAGAGGTCGCGCAGGCCATCAATCACTATCACATGATCACCGCCCCCGTGGTGGACGACGACGACCGGATTGTCGGTGTCATCACCATCGACGACGCCATGGCATTTCTGGAAGAAGAGGCAGAGGAAGACCTTTTGCGTCTGGCCGGTGTGGGCGAAGGCAGCCTGTCCGACCGCGTGATCGAAACGACAAAGCAGCGCGCGCCCTGGCTGGCGGTCAACCTGTTCACCGCGATTCTGGCGTCCATGGTCATTTCCCTGTTCGAAGGCACCCTGCAATCGCTGGTCGCGCTGGCGGTGCTGATGCCGATTGTGGCATCAATGGGTGGCAACGCAGGCACGCAATCGCTGACCGTTGCCGTGCGTGCACTGGCAACGCGCGATCTGACCGGAGCGAACGTTTGGCGCGTTATCCGGCGCGAGGTGCTGGTTGGTCTGATCAACGGCATTCTGTTTGCTGTGGTCATGGGGGTTGTCGGTATCGTCTGGTTCGGTTCGCCCATGCTGGGTGCCGTGATCGGCTGCGCGATGGTGATCAACCTTGTCGTGGCAGGGCTTGCCGGCACGGGTGTGCCGATAGTTCTGGAACGCATCGGCGTCGACCCAGCGCTGGCGTCCGGTGCCTTTGTGACGACGGTGACGGATATCGTCGGATTTTTCGCCTTCCTCGGGCTGGCGGCCGTATGGCTGCTGTAATGCAGGACAAGGCCGCCGCGCGGCAGGCGGCGCTGGCCCGCCGCGCAGGCGCACATGCGCAGGGCGGCGCGCAGGCGGGGTATTTGTCAGAGGTGCTGGCCGGTCACCGGGGCGTACCGCTAGCCGGCTATTTGCCGATGCGCACAGAAATCGACCCGCTGCCAGCCATGGCAGAGGCCGCAGCTTACGGCACCGTCGGCGTGCCGGTCATCATAGCCAAGGACCAGCCGCTGCAGTTTCGCACCTGGACGCCGGATTGCGCCACGGTGCCCGGCACCTTTGGTGCGCCGGTACCAGCGGCGGGCGGTTGGATGATCCCGCAAATCCTGATCGTGCCGCTTGTCGCTTTTGATCTGCGCGGAGGTCGGCTGGGCTATGGCGGCGGGTTTTACGACCGCACCTTGCAGGCACTGCGGGCGCAGGGTCCCGTTCTGGCAATCGGTTTTGCCTTCGCCGCACAGCACACAGCGGATTTGCCGCTGGAGCCGACAGATCAGCCTCTGGATCTGATCGTGACAGAAGGCGGCGTCTTGACCGTGCCGTAGGGGTCGATTTTTCGTCGAAAAATCGGAAGCCGAAAAATCTTCTAGAAGATTTTTGCCCCAGCCCCTAACAGGGGGGCATGAAAATTATGTTCTTGGGCGACGTCATGGGACGCGCCGGCCGTAGTGCCATCACCGATCACCTGCCGCGACTGCGCAAGGAATGGAAGCTCGATTTCGTTGTGGTCAACGGCGAAAACGCGACAAATGGCGCGGGCCTGTCGCCCGATCATGCCAAAGCAATCCTTGATGCGGGCGCAGACGTCGTCACGTTGGGCGATCACGCCTTCGATCAAAAGGATATGCTGTCCTTTATCGACAAAGAGCCGCGCATCATCCGTCCGCTGAATTTTTCCAAAGCATCCCCCGGTGCGGGCGCGCGGGTGTTTTCCGACGCGCGCGGGCGCAAGGTGCTGGTCGTGCAGGCGCTGGGTCAGGTGTTTATGAAGCGCCCCTTTGACGACCCGTTTTCCGCGCTGGATGCGGTGCTAAGGCAATATCCCATGGGCGGGCAGGTGCAGGCCACACTGGTTGATATCCACTGCGAGGCGACCTCTGAAAAAATGGCTGTCGGTCATTATTGCGATGGCCGCGCCAGCGTTGTGGTCGGCACCCATACCCACGTGCCTACAGCCGACGCGATGGTGCTTCCGGGCGGGACGGCGTTCCAATCCGACGCGGGCATGTGCGGGGACTACAACTCTGTCATCGGCATGGAAAAGACAGAGCCGCTGCGCCGTTTTATCACCGGTATGCCCAAGGCTCGATTTACCCCCGCCGAAGGCGAGGCAACGCTGTCTGGCTTATACGTCGAAACCGATGATGCCACCGGAAAAGCCAAGACCTGTGTGATGGTCCGGCAGGGCGGTGCACTGTCACAATCGGGCCCCGCTCTTTAATCTGCTGACCGAACGCTTTGCGGACTTTGACCTTGCGCAACAAGCTGTTCCGCGTGCTGATGGGACATTGCGCAAGGCGTGGCAAAAGGCGACAATGCGTGGATCAATCTGACGAAAGCCCAACATGATTAATCTCGCCTTTCTGGATCAGCATCAGGCCATTGCGACCCTTGCAGTCCTTGCCGTGATGTTCACCCTTTTCATGCGTGAAAACTTCCCGACCGAAGTTGTGGCCATGATCGGGGCAGCTTTTCTGCTGTTCACCGGAATTTTGCCCTATGATGAAGCGGTCAAGGTGCTGTCGAACGCGGCCCCCTGGACCATTGCCATGATGTTCATCATCATGGGAGCCCTGGTGCGCACCGGGGCGCTTGATTACGTCACGCAGATGGCCGAACGCGCGGCCAAGCGGAACGCACGGCAGGCCGTCGGCGGCGTGATGGGCTTTGTCATCTCCGCCTCTGCCTTTGTGAACAACACGCCAGTGGTTGTGGTAATGCTGCCTGTCTTTGTTCAGATGGCACGGACGCTGAAGGTTTCGGCGTCCAAGCTGCTCATTCCGCTGTCTTATGGCTCTATCGTAGGCGGAACGCTGACGCTGATCGGCACATCCACGAACCTTGTGGTTGACGGTGTGGCGCGCCAGTCCGGGATGGAACCTTTCGGCATTTTCGAAGTCACGCCCATTGGCATCGTCATTGCAGTCTGGACCATGGGGTATCTGATCCTGTTCGGAAACCGCCTGCTGCCGGACCGCACCAGCATGGCAACCATGTTGTCGGACCGGTCCAAGATGCGCTTTTTCACCGAAGCCGTGATTCCCCCCGACAGCAACCTGATCGGCCGAGAGGTTCTTAGTGTTCAGCTGTTCAAACGTGAAGGCGTGCGCCTGATCGACGTGATCCGCGGCGACGCATCGCTGCGCCGCGATCTGGAAAGCGTAAAGCTGGAAGTCGGCGACCGTATCGTTCTGCGCACCGCGATGACAGAGCTTTTGTCGCTGCAGGCGACCAAGGAACTGCGCCGCGTCGATCAGGTGTCGGCGGTGGAAACATCCACGGTCGAGGTGCTGATTTCGCCGGAATGCCGCATGGTCGGCCGCACCCTGGGGGCGCTGCGACTGCGCCGCCGCTACGGCGTTTATACGCTGGCCGTCCATCGCCGTGACCGCAACATCGGCCGCCAGCTGGACGAACTGGTCGTCAAGGTTGGCGACACCCTGCTGCTGGAAGGCGCGCCAGAGGATATCCAGCGCCTTGCGGCGGATATGAACCTTGCAGATGTCTCCAAACCATCGGCACGGGCCTATCGCCGTAGCCATGCGCCGATTGCGATCGGTGTCATGCTGGCCGTTGTCGTGCTGGCTGCATTCAACGTCGCGCCGATCCTGCAGCTGTCGTTTCTGGGGGCGGTCATTGTGCTGGTCACCGGTTGCATCGACGCGGACGAAGCGTTCGAGTCGATTGACGGCCATCTGCTTGCACTGATCTTTGCCATGCTCGCCGTTGGCGCGGCCCTCGAAGCCTCTGGCGCGGTCGAGGCGATTGCAGGCTCGCTGGCCCCCTATATGGCTGTGCTGCCTCCGTTCGTTGTCGTTTTTGCGGTCTATACCTTGTCGATGATCCTGACAGAGCTGGTGTCTAACAACGCCGTGGCTGTTGTCATGACACCCATCGCAATTGGTCTGGCCGCTGCGCTGGGTGTCGATGCCCGCCCTTTGGTCATCGCCGTGATGATGGCCGCCTCTGCCAGTTTTTCGACGCCTATCGGTTACCAGACCAATACGCTGGTCTATGGCCCGGGCGGCTACAAATTCAGCGATTTTTTGCGGATTGGCGTGCCGCTGAACCTGTCGCTGGCGGTCATCTGCTCTGCTGCAATCCCCTGGCTTTACCCGTTGTAAGGCGCAGGCTTGCGGGGGCAGGGTCCTCTGCGCTATAGCGAGCCGCAATCACCGACAGACCAAAAGAGGGTTCACGCCATGGCCGGGCATTCCAAATGGGCGAACATCCAGCACCGCAAGGGGCGTCAGGACAAACTGCGCGCCAAGCTGTTCTCCAAGATGAGCAAGGAAATCACCGTCGCAGCCAAGATGGGCGACCCCGATCCCGACAAGAACCCGCGCCTGCGGCTTGCGGTAAAAGAGGCCAAGCAGTCCTCTGTCCCAAAGGAAGTGATCGAGCGCGCGATCAATAAGGCTGTCGGCGGCGACGCTGAAAGCTATGACGAAATCCGTTACGAAGGCTACGGCCCGAACGGCGTCGCTGTCATCGTCGAGGCGATGACCGACAACCGCAATCGCACCGCGTCCTCTGTTCGTTCAACCTTTACCAAGAACGGCGGCAATCTGGGCGAGACGGGCAGCGTTGGTTTCATGTTCGACCGCAAGGGCCAGATCGTCTATCCCGCCGCTGTCGGCGACGAAGACACCGTAATGATGGCCGCGATCGAAGCGGGCGCAGAGGATGTGCAATCGGACGAGGAAAACCACGTCGTTTACTGCGCACCGACAGACCTGAACGAGGTTTCAACCGCGCTTGAAGCAGCGCTGGGCGAAGCCGAAAGCACCAAACTGATCTGGCTGCCAAACATGCAGACCGAACTGGATCTGGAAGGGCTGACCAAGCTGATGCGTCTGGTCGAAACGCTGGAAGATGACGACGACGTCCAGTCCGTGACCACGAACGTCGAAGCCAGCGACGAAGTCATGGCCGCCTACGCAGGAAGCTAATTTCGAAACGAACACATCGTCCGGACCTTGGTCGCCCCAGGGTCCGGGCCTTTTGTCAGCCGCGCTGCGCCAGCCTTGTAAGCAAGGACGATGGTGTGATCTGTCCGATCGGCTGACCAGCTTCCACAACGTCCAGCGCCGCGCCCGATTGCACCTTGTCGATAATGTCTTTGACCGGTGTTTCAGCCGCGACCTGATCGCCGCCAGACACCCCTTCGATCATCACATCGCGCGCAGTCAGAACCCCCAGCGGGTTCATGTGGGCGACAAATTCAGCAACATAGCCATTGGCAGGATTTGTGAAAATCTCGCGCGGGGTGCCGACCTGCACAATGCGCCCGCCCTCCATGATCGCGATGCGATTGCCGATCTTGAACGCTTCGTCCAGATCATGGCTGACAAAGATTATCGTGCGGCCACGCTGCTTTTGCAGGTCCAGCAGCTCGTCCTGCAGACGGGTGCGGATCAGCGGGTCAAGCGCACTGAACGGTTCGTCCATCAGCAAGATTGCAGCGTCCGTGGCAAAAGCGCGGGCAAGTCCGACACGCTGCTGCATACCCCCTGACAGTTCCTCGACCAGCGCATCGCCGCGATCCGCCAGACCGACCAACTTTAGTTCCTCGTCCACCCGTGCACGGCGCTGCGCTGCAGTCTGCCCGCCCAGTTCCAGCCCCAGGCCAACGTTGTCGCGCACGCTGCGCCACGGCAGCAGGCCGAACTGCTGAAACACCATCGCGATGTCATGCAGGCGTAGATCGCGCAGGGTCTTGGCATCGGCGCCGGTGACCGACTGCATCCCGTGCCGCGTCTTGACGCGCACATCCCCGCGCACAACCGGGTTCAACCCGTTGACCGCCCGCAGCAGCGTCGATTTGCCGGACCCTGACAGGCCCATCAGAACAAGGATCTCTCCGTCTTCGACGGTCAGCGAACAGTTGTGAACGCCCAGCACCTGATCGCAGGCTTTGCGGATCTCGGGGCGGGTCATGCCCTGATCCATCAGGGGCAGCGCAACTTCTGGCGTGTCGCCAAACACGATAGAGACGTTGTCGAATTCTACAGCACTCATTTCTTACGCACCCGCAATGTCCGGTCCAGCATGATGGCGACGATGACGATGACGAAACCGGATTCAAAACCAAGGGCGGTATTGACCGTATTCAACGCTCGTACGACCGGCACGCCAAGGCCATTCGCGCCGACTAATCCTGCAATCACGACCATCGACAGCGACAACATGATGGCCTGATTCAGGCCCGCCATAATCTGCGGCAGGGCCGACGGCAGTTCGACCTTCCACAGCAATTGCCGTTTCGTCGCGCCAAAGGCCTGCGCAGCTTCGACCAACGCGGTGGGGGTGGACGAAATGCCAAGATAGGTCAGGCGGATCGGCGCAGGCAGCACAAAGATGACGGTGGCAATCAATCCCGGCACGATGCCGATGCCGAACAGCACAACAGTCGGGATCAGGTAAACAAAGGTCGGCAGGGTCTGCATCAGGTCCAGCACCGGCACGATGGCGCGGTAAAAACGCGGGTTATGCGCCCCCGCGATCCCGATCGGCACACCAATTCCCATGCAAGCGGTGCAGGCCATGATGACAAGGGTCAGGGACTGGATTGTCTCTTCCCAGTAGCCTTGGTTCAGAATGAACAAAAAGCCCAACAGCACCAGCAGCGGCGTCTGCCAGCGGCGCTGGATACCCCAGGCAATCGCGACAAAGATGGCGACCATCACAAGCGGCGGCACAGCCAGCAAGCCGTCGACGATACCGTCAAAGCCGTCCTTCAAGGCATCGGCAAAGGTATCGATTACGCCGCCAAAGGCGCGGTTGATCCAGTCAAAGATATCGCGTGCCCAAAGGCCCACAGGAATTTTTGTATCAGTCAGCCAGTTCATCAGGTGCCTTCGGTCAGGGTGGCGCGGGCCGCCGTGGCCCGCGCCGATATATGACTAAGCCGCGGGGCTTAGCCTTCCAGTTTGGCCGTTACAGCTGCAACAGCATCGCCGCCGTCCAGCGTGGTGACGCCGTCCAACCAGCCGGTCCATGCGTCCGGGTTCGCAGACAGCCACGCCGTGGCTGCATCTGCCGGATCGGCGTTGTCATTCAGGATCGCGCCCATGATCTCATTTTCCATCGGAAGCGTAAAAGACAGATTTTCTAGCAGCTTGCCTACATTCGGGCAGGCTGCGACATAACCGGCAGAGGTGTTGGTGTAGACCGTCGCGCCGCCCAGATCGGGGCCGAACCAGTCATCGCCACCTTCCAGATAGGTCATATCGAACTTGGCATTCATCGGATGCGGCTCCCAGCCCAGGAACACGATCGGAGTCTCGCGGCTATCGGCCCGTTCGACCTGCGCCAGCATGCCCTGTTCGGACAATTCGACAACCTCAAAGCCTTCGAGGTCAAAGGCATTTGCCGCGATCATGTCCAGGATCAGGCGGTTGCCGTCATTGCCCGGCTCAATGCCATAGATTTCGCCGTCCAGCGCGTCACGGTTGGCGGCAATATCGGCAAATGTCTTAATGCCCATGTCAGCGGCGGCCTTGTTCACCGCCAGCGTGTATTTGGCACCCTCAAGGTTGGCGCGAACGGTGTCGACCGTGCCGTCCTCGCGGTAGGGGGCAATGTCAGCCTCCATCGTAGGCATCCAGTTGCCAAGGAACACATCGATGTCGCCGGCTGCCAGTGAAATATAGGTAACAGGCACACTCAGCAGCTTGGTTTCGGTGTCATACCCAAGCGCATCCAGCACGACCGAAGTGGCCGCCGTGGTCGCAGTGATGTCGGTCCAACCCACATCAGCAAAGGTAACGCTGCTGCAGTCGTCCTGTGCCAGCGCAGGTGTCGCGGCGATCAGCGCCAGAACGGATAGGGTGGTCTTGAAAGTCATCGTAATCTCCCAGTCGGTTTTACCAGTTGCGGTTTTTATTGATTGATGAGTCAATCAAAAACGGTTTAGACAGATATTGCAACAAGGAATACTGCAATGCCCAAGATTGGGATGGAACCTATACGCCGCGACGCTTTGATCAAAGCAACAATCACAGAGGTCGGCATCCATGGCTCGCTGAATGTCAGCGTCAGCCAAATTGCAAAGCGTGCCGGCATGTCATCGGCACTGGCACACCATTACTTTGGTGGCAAAGACCAGATTTTCCTTGCTGCCATGCAACACCTGCTGCGCGAGTTTCGTCAAGAGGTGCTGCGCGGCTACAAATCCACGCCTGACAGGGCAGAAGCGATCATCCGCGCCAGCTTTGCCAAATCCCATTTTGATCCGGGTACCGTGGCTGCCTGGATGGCCTTTTATGTCCAGGCGCAGACCAATCCCGCCGCGCGCCGTTTGCTGTCGCTGTATCAGCGCCGCCTGCGTTCCAACCTGACCCATGCCCTGCGCGGACAGGTCACTGACCCCGCCGAGGTGGCGGATATTCTGGCGGCCCTCATTGATGGCATTTACATCCGCCGCGCCCTGGCCGCGCCCGATACAGACGCCGCCGCGCAGGTGCTGAACCTGCTGACCACGCTCAGAACCGCACGTTGACCGCCCTTTCACGCGCCGATGATCCCATTCATCTGGCCCCTTAAACTCCCGCCGGAGGCATCCATGTCTTACCCTACACAGCCCAACGCCAGCCACTTTATCGGTGGTAAATACGTCGAAGATACCGCAGGCGAGGTGATTGAGGTCATATACCCTTACACGGGCGAGGTTATCGCCCGCGTCCACGCCGCGACCCCCGCCATCATTGAACGCGCCTTGCAGGCCGCAACGCAGGCAAAGGCCGCTTGGGCTGCGATGACCGGAACAGAGCGGGGCCGCATCCTGCGCCGCGCCGCCGATATCATGCGCGAACGCAATCACGATCTGTCCGTCCTCGAAACCTTCGACACCGGCAAACCGCTGCAGGAAACCACCGTGGCCGATGCGACATCGGGCGCGGATGCCTTTGAATACTTCGGCGGCATGGCGGCCACGATCACAGGAGAGCATATCCCGCTTGCGGGTGGCGATTTCGTCTATACCCGGCGCGAGCCGCTGGGCGTCTGCGTCGGCATCGGCGCATGGAATTACCCCACCCAAATCGCCAGCTGGAAAGGGGCCCCCGCGCTGGCCTGCGGCAATACAATGATCTTTAAGCCTTCGGAAACCACGCCGCTTTGCGCGCTGAAGGTTGCAGAAATCCTGCACGAGGCCGGCGCGCCAGCGGGCGTTTACAACGTGGTGCAGGGTATGGGGGCTGTCGGCTCTGCGCTGATCACCGACCCCCGTGTGGCCAAGGTGTCGCTGACCGGCTCTGTCGCCACGGGGCAAAAGGTTTATGCCGCCGCCGCTGCCGGCCTGCGGCATGTCACAATGGAACTGGGGGGCAAGTCGCCGCAGGTCGTGTTTGACGACGCCAATCTGGATGACGCCGTGTCTGGCGCGATCCTAGGGAACTTCTATTCCACCGGGCAGGTCTGTTCCAACGGCACCCGCGTCTTCGTGCAGCGCGGCATGGTTGATGCCTTCCTTGCGCGTCTGACCGAACGCCTCGGCGCTGTTGTCATGGGCGATCCGCAGGACATAACCACCAACTTTGGCCCCATGGTCAGCGCCCGTCAGCGCGAGATCGTCGAAGGTTTCATCGCCAAAGGCGTCGCTGAAGGTGCGCGGCTGGTGTGTGGCGGCACGCGCCCTGACCGGGGTGGGTTTTTTCTGGACCCCACCGTCTTTGCCGATGTCACGGACGAGATGACCATCGCCACGGACGAGATCTTTGGCCCCGTGATGTCGGTCCTGACCTTCGATACCGAAGAAGAAGTTCTGCGCCGCGCCAACGCCACGCCCTACGGCCTGGCCGCCAGCGTCTTTACCGCCGATCTGACCCGCGCGCACCGCATGGCCGCCGGGTTCGAGGCCGGGACCTGCTATATCAACACCCATAACCTTGCCCCGGTCGAAGCGCCCTTTGGCGGCTCAAAGCTGTCGGGCGTGGGGCGCGAAAATTCGAAAGAAGCCGTGATGAACTACACCCAGACCAAAGGTATCTATGTCGCGATGAACCCGGTCGAGGCCCCGTTCTGATGCGCCGCCTTGCCGTGTCCCGCGCCGAATTTTCGCGAAAATTCGGACAGTTGCAGTTGCGAGAGGTCATCGAATGAACGCTGAATATGTCATCATTGGCGCGGGCAGCGCCGGCTGCGCGATCGCCTACCGCCTTGCAAAGGCGGGCAAGGATGTGCTGGTGATCGAACACGGCGGCACCGATGCTGGCCCCTTTATCCAGATGCCTGCCGCGCTGTCCTATCCGATGAATATGAAAACCTACGACTGGGGGTTTCAGACAGAGCCGGAACCGCATCTGGGCAACCGGAAGCTTGCGACGCCGCGCGGCAAGGTGATCGGCGGGTCGTCCTCGATCAACGGCATGGTCTATGTGCGCGGCCACGCCAAGGACTTTGACCACTGGGCCGAGATGGGTGCGCAGGGCTGGTCCTATGCTGATGTGCTGCCATACTACAAGCGGATGGAACACTGGCACGCCGGTCTGCACGGCGGCGATCCGGCATGGCGTGGCAAAGATGGCCCGCTGCATGTCACCCGCGGCCCGCGCCGCAATCCGCTGGTCAAGGCCTTTGTCGAGGCAGGCAAGCAAGCCGGCTATCAGGCTACGGACGACTACAACGGTGCGCAGCAAGAAGGCTTTGGCCCCTTCGATGCAACCATCTATCTGGGGCGCCGCTGGTCCGCCGCCAACGCCTATCTGCGGCCTGCGCAGAAAACGGGTAACTGCCGCGTCACCCGCGCCTTTGCCCGCCGCGTGATTATCGAGGATGGCCGTGCCACCGGAGTCGAAGTCAGCCGTCGCGGCGTGACAGAGGTGATTACGGCCAGCAAAGAGGTGATCATCGCGGCTTCTGCCATCAACTCGCCCAAGCTGCTAATGTTGTCCGGCATTGGCGATGCGGCCCATCTGGCACAGCATGGCATTCCTGTCGTGGCTGACCGCCCCGGTGTGGGGCAGAACCTGCAGGATCATCTGGAGCTTTATATCCAGCAAGCAGCCACCAAGCCGGTGACGCTGTACACCTATTGGAAATTGTTCTGGAAGGCACTGATCGGTGCGCAGTGGCTGTTTGGCAAGCGGGGGCTTGGCACGTCGAACCACTTTGAAAGCGCGGCATTCGTGCGGTCCAAAGCGGGTGTTGAATATCCTGACATCCAGTTCCATTTTCTGCCTATCGCGATCCGCTATGACGGCAAGGTCGCGGCAGAAGGGCATGGCTTTCAAGCGCACGTCGGGCCAATGCGGTCCGCGTCGCGGGGGGCAGTGACATTGAAAAGCGGGGATCCGGATATCGCGCCGGAAATCCGGTTCAACTATATGTCCGATCCGCAGGATTGGGAGGATTTCCGCACCTGTATCCGCCTGACCCGAGAGATTTTCGGTCAAGAGGCCTTTGCGCCATTCAGGGGGCATGAAATCCAGCCCGGCGCGGCGGTGGACTCGGACGAGGCCCTTGATGAATTCATCCGCGAACATGCTGAAAGCGCCTATCACCCCTGCGGCACTTGCCGGATGGGGGCGGCGGATGATCCTTTGGCAGTTGTGGACCCCGAATGTCGGGTCATCGGCGTGCGGGGGCTGCGCGTTGCCGACAGTTCGATCTTTCCACGAATCACCAATGGAAACCTGAACGCACCCTCGATCATGGTGGGAGAGAAGGCGTCGGACCATATCCTTGGTCTGGACCCCTTGGCCCGCGCGAACGAGGTGCCTTGGATCCACCCGGACTGGCAGGCACAGCAGCGCTGATTTTGAATTAAACTGACGGTAAAGGCAGCCCGAGTTGCCTTTACCCTGCCACTTTTCGCACCCACCTTGGGGCTATGCGAGAATCATTAATCATTTGTTTACTACTTTGTGCATTGCCTGCCGCCGCCGCCGATATCTCTGGCCGGGCGCGGGTGATTGATGGCGACACGTTGCAAATCGGGCAGACCCGCATCCGCCTGCACGGCATTGATGCGCCAGAGGCGAGCCAGACTTGTCTGGACAAGGGCGGAGTATCTGCAGCCTGCGGTCTGGCTGCCACGCGTGCGATGCAGGTGTTAATCGGCAACGACACCGTGTCCTGTGCGCCGCGCGATACCGACCGCTATGGGCGCACTGTGGCCAAATGCACTGCGGCGGGCCGCGATCTGGGGCAGGACATGGTCGCAGCGGGCCTTGCGACGGCCTATCGCCAATATAGCATGGATTACGTTCCCTTCGAACAAGCCGCCCGCGCCGAAGGCTTGGGCGTCTGGGGCGTTGCCATGCAGAACCCGGCAGAGTATCGCGCCGCGCAGTCAGGCCAAGGTGCCGCGCCGGATGGCTGCGTGATCAAGGGCAACATCAGCGGCTCTGGTATGATCTATCATATGCCGGGGCAGGAACATTACGGCGCGACGCAAATCAACGTGGCAAAAGGCGAACGGTGGTTTTGTACGCAAAGCGAGGCCCGCGCCGCAGGCTGGCGCGCGGCACGCCGCTAGGCTGGCTGGCGAGCGGCCAGAACCCGGGTGCGCCAGATTACAACGCCGATCGACACCAGCGACAAAATCGCGCTGACCAGCATCAGAACCTGCAGCGGGATGGTGCCAGATGTATCGTTCAGCAAGCTGCCTGCAAATTGCGATAATGCTGCGCCGCCTCCGATCATCAACGCACCGCCAAGGCCCGATGCGGTACCTGCCAAAAGCGGGCGCACTGACAGCAGGCCAGCAGTGGCATTGGGTAGCATCAGACCATTGCCCAGACCAAGCAGCGTACAAAAGCCAAAGAACAGCGCTGCGGTGTTGAACCCGGCCAGCGACACCAGCAAGGATATACCCAGTCCGATGATGCTGACGATGCAGCCGGATACCGCCATGGCATCAATTCCGAACCGGGTTGCATAGCGGCCTGTCAGAAAGTTGCCGATGGCATAGCCGATCGCCGGTGCCCCAAGTGCGGCCCCTGTCATCATTGCTGATAGACCGTACAAATGGTCTGCAACAAACGCCGCTCCTCCTAGGAAGGCAAAGAAAGAGCCGGAGCCGAACGCGCTGCACAAAGCATAGCCCCAGAACCGCGGTGCGGTCAAAAGGTCGGGGTAGCTGCGCAATTGCTGGGCAAAGCTTGTGCCGCCGGCGCGGACGGTTTCGCCCTGATCGAAATAGCAGAACGCAAACACAAGGATTCCGGCGAGCGACAGAAATACAAACGACGACTGCCACCCAAAGGCCTGATCCAGCACGCCGCCGATGGTCGGCCCGATCATTGGAATGACGGCCATGCCCATTGTGACATAGCCAATTTTGGACGCGCTGACATTCGCAGGATAAATATCGCGCACGATGGCCCGCGACAGCACGATGCCCGTGGCGACAGCCGCTTGCAGGATGCGAAAGCACAAAAACGCCGTGATGGACGTGGACACCAGCGCACCAACTGTTGCGGCAACATAGACCAGCAGTGATCCCAACATCAGCTTGCGCCGCCCGAACCGGTCCGACAGCGGCCCGACGAATATCTGAAGCACAGCCGTTGCCGCCAGATATCCCGAAACGGCCAGTTGCATCGTGGCATAGTCCGTTTGAAAAAATTCCGCCATCCGCGTCAAAGAGGGCAAAAAGATCGACATATTCAGGGCGGAAATACCTGCCAGCAGGATCAGCGTGGAAATATGCGGCGGGGTGCGGTTGTCAAAGAACCGGATGTGCGGGGGCGTTTGCATCGCGGTAAGGTACTATTCACGCAAAGGTTGTCCATTGACCGTCACGGCGCAGCACGCTGTGCAAAAACGAACGCAAAAGGCCAGCCTGCGGATAGCGCTAACACGCCTTGCACGCCATCGGTCTGCGCCATCCCTACGTCGGTAAAGGAAAATTTCTTGACAAACTCCGCCACCTCATCGCGCTTTGTGGCTTCACCTGCGCGTGCAGCGAACCTATGATCCCCGTCAAAGCAAGGCGAAGGCTGCGGGGGGATATCATGAAAGATCACTTGGACGCGCTGGCGGCGCGGCGTGCGGAATCGCAACTGGGCGGGGGCGAAAAACGCATTGCGGCCCAACACGCCAAAGGCAAACTCACTGCGCGTGAACGGATCGATTTGCTGCTGGACGCAGACAGCTTCGAGGAATTCGACGCCTTTGTGACGCACCGGGCCACCGATTTTGGTATGCAGGACAGCACGCCGATGGGCGACGGAGTTGTGACAGGATGGGGCACGATCAATGGCCGCATGGTCTATGTGTTCTCTCAGGACTTCACCGTTTTTGGCGGATCGCTGTCGGAAACCCATGCGCTGAAGATTTGCAAGATCATGGATATGGCGATGCAAAACGGCGCGCCAGTGATCGGGATCAATGATTCCGGCGGCGCGCGTATTCAGGAAGGTGTGGCATCGCTTGCCGGCTACGCCGAGGTGTTCCAGCGCAACGTGATGGCGTCTGGCGTTGTACCGCAGATCAGCCTGATCATGGGACCCTGTGCGGGCGGCGCGGTCTATTCGCCAGCCATGACCGACTTTATCTTTATGGTGCGCGACACGTCCTACATGTTCGTGACCGGCCCCGACGTTGTGAAAACGGTCACGAACGAGGTCGTCACTGCAGAAGAACTGGGCGGCGCAGGCACGCATACCAAAAAATCCTCTGTCGCTGATGGCGCGTTTGAAAACGACGTAGAGGCGATTGCCGAATGCCGCCGTCTGTTCGACTTTTTGCCGCTGAACAATCGAAAGACCGTGCCGACGCGGCCGTTCTTTGACGATGTGAACCGGATTGAAGACAGCCTTGATACGCTGATTCCGGACAACGCCAACACGCCCTATGACATGAAAGAGCTGATCCACAAACTGGCGGATGAAGGCGATTTTTATGAAATTCAGCCGGATTTTGCCAAGAATATCCTGACCGGTTTCATCCGGCTCGAAGGGTCCACCGTGGGTGTCGTGGCCAACCAGCCGATGGTGCTGGCGGGATGTCTGGATATTGACAGCTCTCGCAAAGCTGCGCGGTTCGTGCGGTTTTGCGATGCCTTCGAAATTCCGATCCTGACGCTTGTGGATGTGCCGGGGTTCCTGCCGGGCACATCACAGGAATACGGCGGCGTCATCAAGCACGGTGCCAAGCTGCTGTTCGCCTATGGCGAGGCGACGGTGCCCAAGGTTACGGTCATCACCCGCAAAGCCTATGGCGGGGCCTATGACGTGATGGCGTCAAAGCATTTGCGCGGCGACTTCAACTATGCTTGGCCCACGGCAGAGATTGCGGTGATGGGCGCGAAGGGCGCGACCGAAATCATTCATCGCGGCAAAAGCGTCGAAGAAATCGCAGAGCGGACGAAGGAATACGAGGACCGCTTTGCCAATCCGTTCGTTGCGGCCAGCAAGGGGTTCATCGACGAGGTGATCATGCCGCGTTCCACCCGCAAGCGGGTGTGCCGGGCCTTTGCATCCCTGCGCGGCAAGTCTTTGCAGAACCCGTGGAAGAAGCATGACAACATTCCGCTTTAGATCCGGCAACAGGGAAGGGGGGCCAGCCCCCCGTCCGCCTGTGGCGGCCGCCCCCCGGAGTATTTCTGGCCAGATGAATGCGGCGTGTGTTGCCGGGATGCAATTTGCGCGATTTTGTCCTGCGGTTGCTTTGACAGCTGCGCTGTTTTCGGGCGGGGCCGTCACGGCGCAGCAGATTGCGGTGCCGTCTGGCACCGAGTTTGCGCTGTATGATGTGATTCTAGAGGAAGCCGCGGGAATTGCGCGATTTCGCTTTGTCGTGCCGGCGATAGCCCCGGCAGGCGCACATCTGGAATTTGCGGATATTATTGAAGATCTGCAATTTGTCTGCGACAGCGTGATTGTGCCTGCGCTGCAGAGCAATGGCTGGAGCGAGGCCGAAATCGTGTTGTCCGTTTCGGACGCGCCATCCGATTTCGGGACCTATGATCCTGCAATCACCCAATTTTTTCAGCCGTTTCGGTTGAAGGACCAAACCTGCATCTGGGAGGATTTTTGATGCCAATGGATGCGATGGCCGTTAATCGCCGCTTAAGCGGTGTTTTCCTGCCACTGTTGCGTGATCTTGCGCATAAAACACTATGCCGGATCGCATGGCCTGCTAGGACTGTTTCGAGGGGCGCAACAGAGTCGCCCCTGAAACAATGGCAGACCGGCGATCAACGCTGGCTGCGGCAGTCAGGTAGATCAGGCAAATGTCGAACGGATTTAAACTTTTTTGCGTCATGGCTCTTATGGCCGTTGTCGCTGTCAGCGGATCAAAAGGTCAGGCCCGCGTTGTCCCGGGGGCGGTCACGACGAACCAGTAACCCCATGTGGGGGGCGGCGTAATGGAAAAGCATCGCGGTTTTCCGGGTCGCCTGCCGGGCACTGATTATCAATTCGTCATCCGCCGCGGGCACAAGGACGGCGCAACCAAGCTGATTGCGCGCGAGCGATATGCCGACCGCCGGCCGCCCGACAAGAGGGCAGACGCGGGTTTTATGGAAGCGCTGTGGCACCATTTCGGTGAGGAGCCTTTTGTCCGCGGTAATCTGGACGCTGGCCGGTTAAGCTGGCTGTTGGGTCGCGAGGTTGTCGCCGTTGATGACCCCTTTGATCCCGAAAGCTATGATGCGCTGCTGCGCATCGACGTGGCGCGTGCGCGCATCAGCTTTCCTGAGATCTTTGCATGATGGCTTTGCCGCATCATTATTCGGATATGCACCGAGATGCGGCAGGCTTTTTCGGTTTGCTATCGCATAGCAATCGTTTTTATGGGAACAAATCGGCGGCAAAGCGCCTTTTGTCTCTAATCGGGCTTGAGTCGCCCGCTGACTCGCGTGATTTTGCGCTTATTCAAAACTTAACTGAAGGCTACACACTATGTTCAAAGCATCCTGGCTCCTCGCCCCTATCGCAGCCCTGGGCCTGTCCGCATGTGCCGGTTCCGGCATCGGCGACACTGACCTGGAGCGCGGCGTTATCGGCGCTGGCGGCGGTCTTGTTGCAGCAGAAGTTCTGGGCACTGACCCGACTGCAACGGCTGTTGCCGGTGTGGCTGCTGGCCTGCTGTGCGACGACGCAGGCATCTGCCGCTCGACCCGCTAAATTCTTTCGCGCCATTTCGGCGCAAAGGACGATCATTTCCGCCGTCGGGGTTTCTGCCTCGGCGGCGGTTTTGCGTTTGGAGGACTGAACCGCATGTTTAAGAAAATTCTGATCGCCAACCGCGGCGAGATTGCTTGCCGCGTCATCAAGACCGCCCGCCGCATGGGGATCGCCACTGTCGCGGTCTATTCCGATGCGGACCGCAATGCCTTGCATGTGAAAATGGCGGATGAGGCGGTGCATATCGGCCCCAGCCCGGCCAACCAGTCCTACATCGTGATCGACAAGATCATGGACGCCATCAGGCAAACCGGGGCAGAGGCCGTGCATCCGGGCTATGGCTTTCTGTCGGAAAATCCCAAGTTCGCTCAGGCGCTGGAGGCAGCGGGTGTCGCCTTTATCGGGCCGCCCGTCGGCGCGATCGAGGCGATGGGCGACAAGATTACGTCCAAGAAGCTGGCGCAAGAGGCGGGTGTCAGCACGGTGCCGGGTCACATGGGCCTGATTGCCGATGCAGAAGAGGCGATCAGGATCGCCGGCGAAATCGGCTATCCGGTGATGATCAAGGCCAGCGCTGGCGGCGGTGGCAAGGGCATGCGCATCGCCTGGAAAGAAGACGAAGTCCGCGAAGGTTTCCAGTCATCCAAGAACGAGGCGGCCAACAGCTTTGGCGATGACCGCATCTTTATCGAAAAGTTTGTGACCCAGCCGCGGCACATCGAAATTCAGGTTCTGGCCGATGGTCACGGCAATGCGGTTTATCTGCATGAACGCGAATGCAGTATCCAGCGCCGGAACCAGAAGGTCATCGAAGAGGCACCAAGCCCGTTCCTTGATGAAGAAACGCGCGCCGCCATGGGGGCGCAATCCGTCGCATTGGCGCAGGCGGTCGGCTATACCAGTGCAGGCACGGTGGAGTTCATCGTGGACGGGGATCGCAATTTCTATTTCCTTGAGATGAATACGCGGTTGCAGGTGGAACATCCGGTCACGGAACTGATCACCGGCATCGATCTGGTCGAACAGATGATCCGGGTCGCCGCTGGTGAAAAGTTAGCCTTTGGGCAAAGCGATTTGAAAATTAACGGTTGGGCCATCGAATCGCGCCTTTATGCAGAGGATCCTTATCGTGGCTTTCTGCCTTCCATTGGCCGTCTGACCCGCTATCGCCCCCCGGTCGAGGAGGCGACGGATACCTATGCCGTGCGCAACGACACCGGCGTATTCGAAGGCGGCGAGATCAGCATGTTCTACGACCCGATGATTGCCAAGCTCTGTACCTGGGCCCCGACCCGGCCCGAGGCGATCGACCATATGCGCCTTGCGCTGGACGGGTTTGAACTGGAAGGCATCGGGCATAACCTTCCATTTCTGGCGGCGGTGATGGACCACCCCAAGTTTACCAGTGGCGACATGACAACGGCATTCATTGCCGAAGAGTTTCCCGACGGCTTCGGCGGTGTGGCGCTGGGGGACGATACCTTGTTGCGTATCGCGGCGGCCGTCACGGCTATGCATCGCATCAGTGAAATCCGCCGCACGCGCATCACGGGGCGTATGGATAACCACGAACGCATGGTCGGAACCGACTGGAATGTTGCGGTGCAGGGCCAGTCGTTTGACACGGTGGTCAAGGCGGACCGCGCCGGCGCTGACGTAACCATCGGGGTGCAGACGCTGCGCGTCGAAAGCGACTGGCTGCCGGGGCAACCGCTCGTGCGGTTGTCTGTCGATGGCACGCCGCTGGTACTGAAGGCGGCCCGTATTCCGGGCGGTTACCGCGTGCGTCACCGGGGTGCCGACCTGAAAGTACATGTGCGCAGCCCGCGACAGGCAAAGCTGGCAGCCTTGATGCTGGAAAAGGTGCCGGCCGATACGTCCAAGCTGCTGCTTTGCCCCATGCCCGGCCTGATCGTCAAAATCGACGTGGCACCAGGCGACGAAGTGCAAGAGGGGCAGACCCTGTGCACGGTCGAGGCCATGAAGATGGAAAACATCCTGCGCGCGGAACGGCGCGGTGTCGTGTCCAAGGTCAATGCCAGCGCGGGTGACAGCCTTGCCGTGGACGATGTCATTATGGAGTTTGAATGACCCGCAAGCCGCCTCTTGTTCTGATCTGGGCTGTGGCCTGCATTGCTGCAGTGCTCGTGGCCTTTGGCGCGCTGGTGGTGATGATCCCCTCTGGCACCGTCAGTTACGCGACAGAAATGCCGCGCAGTGCGGTAACGGCCCCGATGATCGCCGTCATCGTGTTCTGGGGGATTGTGCGCGCCTGCGGTGTGCCGCTTGATCCGATGAAAACCTATGTCTTCGGGGCGCTTGCGGTCTACGGAATGCTGTATCTTGTCGGCCGTATCCTTGCCGTCACGGGGATCAGCCCGCCCTTGGTGCTGGTGGTAAACCTGACCGCATTAATGGCACTGGCGTGGTGGTGGATGAAGCTGGCGGCACGGGCCCGGCGATGACAGGCTTTGCTTTGCCGGTGCAGTGTTACTGGTTCACGCCGCGCCGGTCCTGCATTTCCTGCTGGCGCATTGGCATCTTGTCGATGGATCGCGACAATTCTCGCACATCCCAGGGGCGCGGTTTGCGCGCCTTCACGACCCCGTCTTTGCCCATCAAGGCCAGCATAAACCCGCGCGGCCTAAGCCGCAGGCGGGTTTCGCTGCGGGCGGCGGGGTCCGTGTCGAATATCACCACCACATCCCGCAGGGCCAACTCTTCCGCGCGGGCTTCTAGCAGCTCTATCTGTTGCACGAATTGCGGGTCGTTGGGCGAATCTGCAAAGACCAGCACAGGGCGTGCGATCCATTTGAAAGCGTCCAGATCCAGCCCCGCCGCATCGACAAACACGGTGCGATCCGCGTTCCACGCGGCAACGGGATCTTGGTCAGGGGCGCTGGCGGAATCGGCAGGCGCAGACGTTGTTTGCGCCAGACCGGGCGCGGCGCACAGGGTGGCAAGGCAAGCCATTGTAAAAATAGTTTTCATCATACCCTACCATATAGCAACGACGCGCAGATTTGCGATGCGCCAAATTGCCTGCTTTGGCGCAGCGCCGGCAAACAGCGTGGCCTGTGCCCGATGATTGACCTGCACTGCGCAAGTGATCTGACGTTATCGCGCAGCGCGGTGCCGCAGTTTTTGACCTTTGCCCGCGCCGCTGCCATCAATGATACAACAGCCGGCCGCAGGGCAGGGCCTCGTCCGACCGCTGGCCCGCACGACATCATTTGGGGGGATACCAATGACTGACAAATCTACATGGGAAAAGATCGCAGCCAAAGAGCTGCGTGGCCGCAGCCTTGACGATCTGACCTGGCACACGCTGGAAGGAATTGATGTCCAGCCACTTTATACAGCGGATGATATCGCTGATCTGCCCCACATGGGCGGCATCCCCGGCGCAGCCCCCTATACGCGCGGCGTCAAAGCCACGATGTATGCCGGGCGCCCCTGGACGATCCGGCAATACGCGGGGTTTTCGACAGCCGAAGAATCCAACGCGTTTTACAAGGCAGCCCTTACGGGCGGCCAGCAGGGGGTTTCGGTCGCCTTTGATCTGGCGACGCACCGCGGCTATGACAGCGATCATCCCCGCGTCGAAGGCGACGTTGGCAAGGCCGGTGTGGCCATCGATTCCGTCGAGGATATGAAAATCCTCTTTGACGGCATCCCGCTGGACAAGGTCAGCGTGTCGATGACCATGAACGGCGCGGTGATCCCGATCCTGGCCAACTTTATCGTCACCGGAGAAGAGCAGGGCCATGACCGCCGTGTGCTGTCAGGCACCATCCAGAATGATATCCTCAAGGAATTCATGGTGCGCAACACCTATGTCTATCCGCCCGAACCCAGCATGAGGATCATCTCGGATATCATTGAATATACGGCGAAAGAGATGCCGAAATTCAATTCGATCTCGATCTCTGGCTACCATATGCAAGAGGCCGGGGCGAACCTAGTGCAGGAGCTGGCCTATACCCTGGCTGACGGGCGCGAATATGTGCGCGCCGCGATTGCAGCCGGGATGGACGTTGACAGCTTTGCCGGCCGTCTGTCGTTCTTTTTCGCCATCGGCATGAATTTTTTTATGGAGGCATCAAAGCTGCGCGCCGCCCGCCTGCTGTGGTCCCGCGTCATGGAAGAATTCAAGCCCAAAGACCCCAAGTCGTCGATGCTGCGGACCCACTGCCAGACCAGCGGCGTCAGCCTGCAGGAACAGGACCCCTACAACAACGTCGTACGCACGGCCTACGAGGCGATGAGCGCCGTGCTCGGCGGCACACAATCCCTGCATACCAATGCCCTGGACGAGGCGATCGCCCTCCCGTCCGACTTCGCCGCCCGCATCGCCCGCAATACGCAGCTGATCCTGCAAGAGGAAACCGGTGTCACCAACGTCGTCGACCCGCTGGCTGGCAGCTACTACGTCGAAAAGCTGACCCACGATCTGGCCGAGGCCGCCTGGGCGCTGATGGAGGAAGTAGAGGAAATGGGCGGCATGACCAAAGCCGTTGCCTCCGGCATGCCCAAACTGCGGATCGAGGAAACCGCAGCGAAGCGTCAGGCCGATATTGACCGCGGCACCGAAGTCATCGTCGGCGTCAACAAATACCGCAAGGACAAAGAGGACCCGATCGACATTCGCGACATCGACAATGCAGGCGTGCGTGACAGCCAGATCGCGCGCCTGAAGGTAACCCGCGATGGTCGCGATCAGCCTGCCTGCGATGCGGCCCTTGCCGAAGTGACCCGCCGTGCCCGCGAAGGCGGCAATCTGCTAGAAGCCGCCGTTGAAGCGGCACGCCAGCGCGCCACCGTCGGCGAAATCTCGACCGCGATGGAAAACGTCTTTGGCCGCCACCGGGCCGAGGTTAAAACACTCGCCGGTGTTTACGGCGCGGCTTATGACGGCGATGCCGGCTTTGCCGCAATCCAGAAAGACGTCGAAGACTTCGCCGCACAAGAGGGCCGCCGCCCGCGCATGCTGGTCGTCAAAATGGGCCAGGACGGGCACGACCGGGGGGCAAAGGTCATCGCCACCGCCTTTGCCGACATCGGATTTGACGTCGATGTGGGCCCCCTGTTCCAGACTCCGCAAGAGGCAGCACAGGATGCAATCGACAACGACGTCCATGTTATCGGTATCAGCTCTCAGGCGGCGGGGCATAAAACCCTTGCCCCCAAACTGATCCGCGCCCTCGAAGACGCAGGCGCAGGCGATATCCTTGTAATCTGCGGCGGTGTGATTCCCCAGCAGGACTACAAGTTCCTGACCGATGCGGGCGTCAAAGCCATTTTTGGCCCGGGTACCAACATTCCGAAAGCCGCCGCCGATATCTTGACCTTAATCCGCGCAACCCGCGACTAGACTTCATCTGGCCAGATAAACTCCCGCCGGAGGCACCGCTCTTTGCAACGCAGAGAGCGGCCCCTCTTGCATCATCCGCCGCGCCGGTGTTTCTAATAAGGCAATTGGCGGAGCCGAACATGCTGACCCTTGACCACATCGCACTGGCCTGCACCGATCTGGCCGCATCTGCCGATCTGCTGTCGCATATGATCAGCGCGCCGCTGCAAGCGGGCGGCCAACATCCACGCTACGGCACCCATAACATGCTGCTGGGCATGGGGGATATTTATCTGGAACTTATCGCCCGGGATCCGGACGCCGCAGCGACCGGACGGCCCACCTGGTTCGCGCTTGATGATTTCACCGGACCGATGCGCCCCGCCAACTGGATTTGCCGCACCGATGATTTGTCGGCCGCGCATGCAAAAATGCCCGTCGATCCAGGCCCGGCCGTGCCTTTAACTCGCGGCGATCTGGCGTGGGACATTACCGTGCCGGACGATGGGAGCCTGCCGCTGGACGGCGGCGTGCCGACATTGATCCGCTGGGCGGCGGGTACACGTCACCCGGTGGACCGGCTGCCTGACAGCGCCTGCCGCCTGCAGCATTGGACGGTGCACCATCCGCAAGCGCAGATGCTACAAAATACGCTGCCACTGGTGGATCACCGCGTGCAGTTCATCACGGGTCCGGTCCGCTTTTCGCTAACATTACAAACACCCCGCGGAATTGTGACGCTATGATCCGGCCCGCCACGGGTAATGATGCAGCCGCGATCTGCGGCATCTGGAACCCGGTTATCCGCGATACCACAGCGACCTTTACGGCGATTGAAAAGACCCCCGCAGGTATTGCTGCGCTGCTGGCCGAAAAAGCTGAAAAACTCCATCCGTTCTGGGTCAGCACGGCAGGCGGTGACATCACCGGATTTGCCACCTATGGCGCGTTTCGGGGCGGCGACGGCTATCGCCATACGGTCGAACACACGGTCCATCTGGCCCCCGCCGCCCGCGGGCTGGGGACCGGGCGTGCCCTGTTGGCGGCGCTTTGTGATCACGCCGCGGGGCAGGGGATGCACAGCATGTGGGCCGGGTGCAGCGGCGATAATCCGGGCGCGGTCCGCTTTCACGAACGCATAGGATTTGTGCAGGTGGCGCATCTGCCGCAGGTCGGGCGCAAGTTTGATCGCTGGATCGACCTTATCCTTTTGCAAAAGATGCTTTAGACTAAGTTCCATGTCGATCTGGACCCGCATTGCCGATGCCATTGCCGCCCTGCGCGCAGGTGAAAGCCTGTTCGCCGTGTTCGAGCGCCTGCGCACGCCGCCGGACCGCTCTGTCGCATTTACCATTGCCGTCATCGCGCTGGGTGCAAAGATGGCAAAGGCAGATGGCACCGTGACACGGTCCGAGGTCGCCGCCTTTCGCGAAGTCTTTCACATTCCCCCACAAGAAGAGGCGCACGCCGCCCGCCTGTTCAATATGGCCCGCACCGATATCGCTGGGTTCGAGGACTATGCCGCGGGCATCAAGCGCATGTTTGGCGACAACGACGCCCCGCTGTGCGATCTGATGGAAGGGCTGTTTCACATCGCCATTGCCGACGGCAACTATCATCCAGGCGAAGATGCCTTTCTGTCGCGCGTGGCCGATATCTTTGGTTTTGACGAACGGCGGTTTGCCCGCATCCGGGCGCAGTTCGTGCCTGATGCCGCCCGTGACCCATATGACGTTCTGGGGGTTGCGCCGGATGCCGACATGGACACCATCCGCGCCGCCTGGCGCGCGCAGGTGCGCGAAACCCACCCCGACCGGATGCTGGCGCGCGGCGTGCCGGAAGAGGCGGTCAAGCTGGCGGAAAAGCGGCTGGTTGCGATCAACCGCGCATGGGAAGACATTGCGGATCTGCGGCAGTGACGGGCCCGCTGCGGCTGGCCACGTATAACGTCGAATGGTTCAATAACCTGTTCAATGACGCGGGCGATCTGCTGGACGATGAACAATGGTCGGGTCGCTGGAACGTCACGCGGCGCGACCAGATCGCGGCGCTTGGCGCGGTTTTTGCAGCCATGGATGCCGACGCGGTCATGGTGATCGAAGCGCCTGATACCTCTCGCAGGCGCAGCACGCAGCGCGCCTTGGAAAAATTCGCTAAACGGTTCGATCTGCGCACAAACCGGGTGCTGACAGGTTTTGTGAACGACACGCAGCAAGAAATCGCGCTGATGTATGATCCGCACAAAATGGACGCCGTTCATACGCCGTTTGCTGCGCCACAGGCACCGCAATTCGATGGCAGTTTTTCCGTCGATCTGGACCACGACGGCCGGCCAGAGCCTGTCCGCTGGTCAAAACCGCCGCTTGAAGTGATCCTGACCCCGCAGGGCGCAAAACCCATCTGCCTGATCGGAGTTCATGCCAAATCCAAGGCTCCGCATGGCGCTGGCGACGCGGCCCATATGCTGCGGATCAACATTGAAAACCGCCGCAAGCAGCTGGCGCAGTGTTTGTGGTTGCGCGCGCGGGTGGACCAGCTTTTGCAAAAAGGGCAGCCTGTTGTCGTGCTGGGCGATTTCAATGATGGTCCAGGCCTTGATGAATTTGAGGCACTGTTCGGGCGCTCCGGGGTTGAAGTGGTTTTGGGCGAGGTTGGCGCTGTGCCCTTGTTTGATCCTCACGCACGGCAGGCGCTGTCGGGTCGCATCGCAGCGCAGCCTGCCACTGCCCGGTTTGAACATGACGGGGCGTTTTTGTCGGTTCTGCTGGATTACATTATGGTCAGCCCCGATGTCGCCGCGCGCGGCCCGCAGTGGACCATCTGGCATCCTTTTGACACGCCGGCCTGTTATGCGAATGAAGCATTGCGCAATGCCTTGCTTTTGGCATCGGACCACTTTCCCGTGACGCTGGATTTGCCGGTCCCCTTGGCAAGCGGTGGCAGCGGCCCTACCTGATAGGGATGAAAAAGCTCATCCTTGCATCCGTCCTTGCGCTGAGTGCTGTCGCAGCCATGGCGCAAATGTCCGATCCGCCGACCGAAGCGCCCACCCAAACGCTGGACGCGGTTGAAGACCAGCGCCCCGGTCGCAGTCTGATGGAAGAAGGCGCAAAGCTGCTGCTGCGTGGTCTGCTGAGCGAGGCTGAACCTGCGATGCGCGATCTGCAAGAGTTCGCGGATCAAATGGGTCCGGCGATGAAATCGCTGACGGATCAGATGGGTCCGGCGCTGGCCGATATCATGGCGATGATCGACGACATCAAGAATTACAGCGCGCCTGAATTGCTGCCCAACGGTGATATCATCATCCGCCGGGCACCGGACGCCCCGACGTTCGTGCCATCGGACCCCCCGCAGGAAATCGAGCTTTAGCCTTTAAATTTGACGTCGAATGTGGCGTCGAGGGCCTGTGCCAGCGCGGTCAGCCGTGCCTCTGCCACCTCGCCGTAAAGCGGGCGGGCCCCGGCGGCAAGCATCAGGGTCAGGTGCTTAGACTTCGCGCTCCACTTGATCGTGCCTGGCGGTGTGTCGCCTTCCAGCCAAAGCATCGCGCCAAAGCGCAGGGCGCGGCCAAGGATATCGGCCTCTTTCATTTGTTCGGGCGTCAGCATCGCAAACAGCGGGGCAAAGCGGCCGTCTGGCGTTTTGCTGGAATAGCGCTTCATCAGCGCCAGGCCCAGCTGCACCCTTTCGCTGTGTTTCAGCCCGCCAAGGTTGGCGCGGGTCGCATTGTCGAACGTAATCTCGGCCCGGTAGTCGGGGTGCGCGCGCCAGCTGACATCGTGCAGCAGGCAGGCAGCTTTGATGATGCGCTGACGTTGCCAGTTGGCGCGTGGGAATAGCGGTTTGACGAAATCATACAGCAACCGCCCAAAGCCGGGCAGGCGGGCGTCTTTCGCCTCGGCAAAACGGCAGGCTTCGATCAGGGGATCGCGTTCGCGCAGGGCGCGGGGCATCTGTTCGTAAAGCATGCCCTCGCGGATGCCATAGGACGATACGGCGACATCCTTGGGTTTAAACACGCGCACCAGTTCCTTCAGGACCAGCACGGCAAGAGGGACCAGCGACATACGGCTGTCGGAAATTCCGCAGCGGCTGCGCAGGTCTTGCAGGTCTGCATCGGCGATATACTGCGCCGTCTCTCCGATCCGGCGGGCCGTCATGCGGTATTCGTGCAGAACAGTCAGGGGATATCCGCGCCGTTCCATATCAACGCGGGCAATGGCACGCCACGATCCGCCAACCAGAAATAGGCGCATGCCGGTTTCATGATCCATCTTTTCATGCAGATCGGCGATGACGGATTTGATATGCGCCTTCAGGGCTTTCTTGCCGCCCTTCACCTCGCGCAGTTTCAGCGGGCCCAGCGGCGATGTCACGCGCCGGCCCACGCGACCATCCGACAGATCGGCCAGTTCCATGCTGGACCCGCCAATGTCGCAGACCGTCCCGAAACTGCCGGGCCAGCCCAGCAGGACACCTTGCGCGGACAGGCGGGCTTCTTCCTCGCCGTCGATGACCCACAGCTTGATGCCGGTTTCACGTTCGACCTCGGCGCGGAAATCAGGGCCGTCGCTGGCTTCGCGGACGGCGGCGGTGGCAACAGCGGTCAGGGGGGCGATGCCCATGCCCTGCGCCAGAGCGGCAAAGCGGCGGATTGCAGACAAGGCGCGGACGCGGCCTTCGGGGTTCAGGCGGCCAGTGTCGGACAGGCCAGCCCCCAGGGCGCACATGATCTTTTCGTTATAGAAATACGCGGGGCTACGGGCGGCCCCGTCAAAGACCACCAGACGGACAGAGTTCGATCCCACGTCGACCACGCCAACCCGGCTTAGGTTCTGGGATGCCGCATCATCGAACAGCGGACGGCCAAACGGGCCCCAGTCGATAGTTTCGGTGGCGGTATCGTCCGTCATCGTATGATCGTCCCGGTCAATTCAGATGACCAACATGTGACGCGCTGCGCCGCAGAGTCAACGCCCCGCAACCTGTGATCAGTCGTCAGTATGGGTCAACTGCGGCACATCGGACGCACCGGCAGAGCCGCGGCCGGACAGGGACGGGTTTTCCATAAAGAACCGGTGGCAGTTGAACGCAAATTCGCCATCCGGCCAGGTCGCGCGGATAAAGCTGCCGTCAGCCTGCATCACCCAGCTTTGCGCCACATCGGCCATATTGGCCGCCATAATCTGGCTGACAATCTGCGCCTTGACGGTGTTGTTCGTGATTTCAACCAGCGTTTCGACCCGGCGGTTCAGGTTCCGGCTCATCCAGTCGGCAGAGCTGATAAAGACCCGCGCCTTTTTGCTGGGCAGAGCATGGCCTGCGCCGAAACAAACGATACGGCTGTGTTCCAGAAACCGACCAACGATGGATTTGACGCGGATATTTTCCGACAGGCCCGCCACATTCGGGCGCAAACCGCAGATGCCGCGCACAACCAGATCAATCCGCACACCCGCCTGACTGGCGGCATAAAGTGCGTCGATCACGTCCTTTTCAATCAGGCTGTTCATTTTGGCCCAGATAACTGCAGGCTTGCCGGCCCGGGCGTTATCGGCCTCTGCCTCGATCATCTGGATCAATTCTGTCTTGAGGCAGATGGGAGAAATCGCAAGGTTTTCCAGCCCTTCGGGTTGGGCGTAGCCGGACAGGTAATTGAACACCTTGGTCGCATCCCGGCCTAGGGCTGCGTCGCAGGTGAATAGCGACACATCCGTATAGATGCGCGCAGTGATCGGATGGTAATTGCCGGTGCCAAAGTGGGTGTAGGTTACCAGTTTGTCGCCTTCGCGGCGCACAACGGTGCTGATCTTGGCGTGGGTTTTGTAGTTCAAGAAGCCATAGACGACATGCGCGCCGGACCGTTCCAGCCGCCGCGATTGGCGGATATTGGCAGCCTCGTCAAAACGGGCCTTCAGCTCTACCAATGCCGTAACCGATTTGCCGTCTTCGGCAGCTTCGCAAAGCGCCTCGACGATGGGGGACTTTTTCGATGTGCGATACAGCGTCTGCTTGATGGCCACGACATCGGGATCGCGGGCAGCCTGCGCAAGGAACCGCACCACCATATCGAATGTTTCGTACGGGTGGTGCAGCAGCATGTCCTTTTGCCGGATCGCAGCGAACATATCGCCATCGTGATCCTGCACGCGTTCGGGCACGCGGGGGCTAAAGGTGGGCCACAGCAGGTCAGGGCGTTCGTCTAGCACAAGCTCGCTTAGATCGCTGATACCGATCAGACCGTCGACGTTCACGACTTCTTCTTCGGTGACATGCAATTCGTGCATGATCAGATCGCGCAGCGCGGTGGGGGCATTGTCGGAAATCTTTAGCCGCACCACTTCGCCGCGGCGGCGGCGTTTCAAGGCGGTCTCGAACTCGCGCACCAGATCCTCGGCTTCGTCCTCCAGCTCCAGGTCGCTATCGCGCAGCACCTTGAACGCGCATTGCCCGCGTACCTTATAGCCGGGGTAAAGGCGGCCGACGAAGTGCAGCAGCAATTCTTCCAGCGGGATAAAGCGGAAATCATCGCCGGGCAGGCGCACAAAGCGTTTGATCTGCGCAGGGACCGGCAGCAAGGCGCGCAAGAGCCGCTTGTCGCTGCTGCGTTCCAGTTGCAGGGCAAGGGCAAAGCCTTCGTTCGGCAGGAACGGGAAAGGGTGGGCGGGATCAATCGCCATGGGGGACAGGACGGGAAAGACCTGTTCCAGAAAAAAGTCACCCAAAAATGTGATGTCGTCCGTTCCCAGATCATCGCGGGTCAGGATGTGAATGCCGGTTTGCGCCATTTCGGACACAAGAGTCCGATAAACCGTCTGCTGGCGATCCATCAAAAGACGCGCTGCCACGTCAATCAGGCGCAGCTGTTCCGCTGGGGTCAGCCCGTCTAGGCCCGGCGTGGTGTTGCCCGCATGGGCCAGCTCGCGCAGGCCGGCAACGCGCACGGTATAGAATTCATCCAGATTGGTGGCGGAAATCGACAAAAAGCGCAGCCGTTCCAACAGGGGCACGCGGGGGTTTTCCGCTTCTTCCAGCACACGCATGTTGAAGCCGATCCACGACAGTTCCCGGTTCACAAAACGGTCTGCGGTGGTCAGGTCAAGGTCGAGTGTCACCGGATCAGGGCGGTCACTATTTAAAAAATCAGCGTTCATCATAGCGCCTTATGCCTCGCCGATATGGCAGGCGTATGACAGAGTTCACAGCAAGCCGTCTTGCTTGTCCAGAACCTGTGCGGCCAGTTTAACGGTGATTGCCCGCTTTTGTGTCAAAGCGGCGGAATCCAGCGCCGCTACGATACGTTGCGCACTTGCAAATGACCGTTCAATCCGCGGCGTCAGATAGGTCGCCACTTCGGGTGATGGCAGAATCTGGCGGTCGGCAAAAAGCTTCATCAACACCGCCTGCAACAGCGCATCGTCGGGGCCGGTGATCGTGGCGGGGGTTGTTGCCTGCATCCGGCTGGCCAGATCGGGCAGGGTGACGGGCCAGCGCGCAGGGTGGCTGCGGGCGGTCATAAGCAGCGGCAAACGGTGCGCTGCAAGGTTGTTGTGCAGGTGGAACATCACTTCTTCTGACCTGCGGGGCAGGCGGTCCATGTCTTCGACGACGACCGCCGAGGCGGGGTTCAGACCATCAGGCAGGTCTGCGGCGCTGACAATCTGGGCACTGTGGCGGGCTGCGAACACGCGGGCCAGATGGCTTTTGCCCGCGCCCTCTGGCCCGATCAGCACCAGCTTGCCCTGAGGCCAGATTTCCGGTGCGGCGATCATGGTATAGGCGGCGCGATTGGCATCGGTGACAAAGAAATCCTCTGCCCCCAGCGCAACACCCGTTGGCCAGTCGAAGGTCAGTTGCATGGCCACGGTCAGTCGCCCAGCGTGCCGCGGTAAAGGGGGCTGGCGCGATAACGGTCCAGCGCAAACCGCGCCAGAACACCGATGACAGCCGCAACGGGCACGGCAACGAGCAAACCGACAAAACCGAAAAGAGAGCCGAATACCGACAAGGCAAACAGCAGCCAGACCGGGTGCAAGCCCACCGAATTGCCGACCAGTTTTGGCGTCAGGATGTTGCCTTCGACGAACTGGCCGGATTGAAAGATCGCATAGACAGCAATCAGCCAGGGCCATTCGCCCCAGAACTGGAACAACGCAAGGCCCAGCGCCAGACCGCCGCCAACGATAGCCCCGACATAGGGAATAAATGTCAGCGCCCCGGCCACCGCGCCCACCACGAGGCCGAAATTCAAACCGACAAGGGCCAGCGCAACCGCGTAAAATGTGCCAAGGATCAGACAGACAAGGCCTTGCCCCCGGATGAAGCTGGCCAGCGTGCGGTCGATCTGGCGCGCCAGATCGCGCACGGTATTAACGTGATCGCGGGGCAGCAGCGCGTCGATCCGCGCCGTCATGTTGTCCCAGTCAACCAGCAAATAGATGGCAACCACAGGCACCACGACCAGCAGCACAACCATGTTCACAAGCCCCATCGCCGATGACAGAAGCGTATTTAGCACCTCACCGCCGCGCGATTGAATCATATTGCCGATGTTGTCCAGCTGGGTGCGGATTGTGGACCCTTCGACCAGCAATTCGGGAAAGCGGGTCGTCAGCCAGCTTTGCAACGTATCGATCAATTGGGGTGCCATTTCGACCAGTTGCGTGGCCTGTGTCACCAGTGTCGGGATCACCAGCAGGATCAGCAGGACAAACACCAGCAACGCGACAAGCGCGATGATCGCGACGGCCAGCGTGCGTGACAGGCCCAGCCGTTCCAGACGGTCGGCCACCGGATCAAGGATATAGGCGATTGCACCGCCCAGCACGAAAGGCATGATCACATTGCCAAGCGCATAAAGCACCAGCAGAAATACCGCACTTGCGATGCCCCAATAGACAGTTTGCTGGCGCGTTGACATCGGCATCGGATTTCCTTCTCGATCACTTCTCTTTCAATGCCGCAGCAGCGACAGCCGTGCAAGCCATGCTTGCGGGCGGGCAGGGGGACGACTAGACAGTTCGGCAACACTTTTCGTCATAAGGTCACACACCCCATGCGTATGTCGCGCTACTTCCTCCCCGTCCTCAAGGAAACCCCGCGCGAGGCGCAGATTGTCAGCCACCGCTTGATGCTGCAGGCGGGCCTGATCAAGCAGGCCAGCGCCGGGATCTATTCCTGGCTGCCGATGGGATACAAAATCCTCAAGCGCATCGAACAGATCGTTCACGAGGAACAAGCCAAGGCCGGCCATTTGGCCATGCTGATGCCGACAATCCAGTCCGCCGATCTGTGGCGCGAAAGCGGCCGCTATGACGCCTACGGCGATGAAATGCTGCGGATCAAGGATCGCGGCGGCCGCGAGATGCTGTTTACCCCCACAGCAGAAGAGTTGGTCACCGACATCTTTCGCTCTCATGTCAGCAGCTACAAGGACCTGCCGCTGACACTCTATCAAATCCAGTGGAAATTCCGCGATGAAACGCGTCCCCGCTTTGGCGTGATGCGTGGCCGCGAATTCCTGATGAAGGACGGCTATAACTTCGATCTGACACAAGAGGATGCGCTGCATGCCTACAACCGCCACTTGGTCAGCTATCTGCGCACCTATGAACGCATGGGCCTGCAGGCGATTCCGATGCGCGCCGATTCCGGCCCCATCGGCGGCGACGATACGCACGAATTCCTCGTGCTGGCGGAAACCGGCAAATCAGAGGTGTTCTATGACAGCGAGATTACCGATCTGACATTTGGCGATCGCCAGATCGACTTCGACGACAAGGCCGCCTGCGCCGCCGTGCTCGAAGAGTTCACGTCGCGCTATGCCCGCACCGACGAAACCCACGACGAGGCTTTGTTTGCCCAAGTGCCAGAAGAGCGCCGCCGCACCGCACGCGGGATCGAGGTCGGCCAGATCTTCTACTTTGGCACCAAGTATTCCGACGCCATGGGCGCAACCGTGCAAGGCCCCGACGGCAAGCCTGTCGCGGTCCACATGGGATCGCACGGCATCGGCGTGTCCCGCCTTCTGGGTGCCATCATCGAGGCAAGCCACGACGACAAAGGCATCATCTGGCCCGAAGGCGTAACCCCCTTCCACGCCGGCATCGTGAACCTGCGCCAGGGTGACGCAGCGACAGATGCGGCTTGCGAAGACCTTTACGACAGCCTGCGCGCCGCTGGCCTTGATCCGCTGTATGATGACCGGGACGAACGGGCAGGGGCCAAGTTCGGCACGATGGACATGATCGGCCTGCCATGGCGTATCACGGTTGGCCCGCGGGGGCTCAAGGATGGCGTGGTCGAACTAACCAGCCGCCGTACTGGCGAAAGCCAGGAACTGTCCCCCGGCGATGCCGTCGCCAAGCTGATCGCGATCTACGCCGACCTTTAACCGGGCCCAGATACGTCAGGCCTGACGGAACGGCGGTGCGGGACAACCTGCACCGCCGTTTGCGTGTCACCTGCCCGTTACTGCCGCTGGTTCATCACCCGGTAGACCTGCAGCGCGACTTGCGGCACAGTGTGCGCAAAACAGAACGCAGCAGACAGGCCCTTCCAATGCCCCCGACCGCGACACCCCCTACGCATGTCGACTGGACGCAATTGCCCGCACCGCGCGATGACGGCGGCGCGGCCCATCTTCCGGGGCTTGCTATGCCGTCTGTCCCGCTGCCAGCCACTGACGGGCAGGTTGTGGATCTGTCCCGACTTGCGGGGCGCTGCGTTGTCTACATTTATCCCATGACAGGCCGGCCGGACCGCGATCTGCCCGCAGATTGGGACACAATCCCCGGTGCGCGCGGCTGCACGCCGCAAAGCTGCGCCTACCGCGATCATGCCGCCGCTCTGCGCGCACGCGGCGTGCAGCACCTTTTTGGCCTGTCCTCTCAGGACACGACCGATCAGCAAGAGGCAGCAAACCGGTTGCATCTGCCCTATCCGCTGCTGTCCGATGCACAGGGTGCGCTGATGGGGGCGCTTAATCTGCCGCGCTTTACCGCAGATGGGCTGACCCTGCTGAAACGCTGCACCCTGATCCTGCAGGACGGCCTGATCCAGCATGTAAACTACCCCGTCTTTCCCCCGGACGAGGATGCCGCCCGCGTCATCGCATGGCTCGATCACCCGGTGAACGCATGATCCGCGCCCTGGCCTTGATCGGCGGTTTGGCAGGCGGTGCCGCACTATCGCAATACCCCGAATTTTCGCAGCAATACCTGCAGCGGCTGGCAGGGCAGGTGGATGCGCTGAATATCGTCGTCGCGGATTTTGAAAACTCTGCCATGCGCGCGGGCCTGACCCGGACCCAGGCGCTAGAGGAACTGACCGGCACCCCGTTCCTGCAGGACCGACAGGCGGATATGCGCCGCACCTTTCGCCGCCATGCCGAGCTGACCGATAATCTTGCTACGCTGCGCGGTGCCTCCCCCCTTGCGCGCATGACCATGCCGCAGCGCCTTGGCGATCCCGCTACCTTTGCCGCAACATGGTCCGACTTCACGCCAGCCGTGCCTCTTTCTGTGGCCGGTGTAGCTGCAGCAGGCACAGGATTTATCCTTAGCTGGGCTGCGCTGCGTATCGTGCTGGCGATGGTCATGGGCACCTTGCGTAACCGCAGCCGCAGCCTGGGCCGAAGCCCGGGCCGCAGCGCATCAGCCTTGCGCCAGGAACCCGCCCTGCGTCCCCATCAAACCGCCACCACAACCCCGCGCCTGTCCGGCGTGCGCCGGGGTTAGCCGTTGAAAGGTTGCGCCATATGAAAGCCTTGATCACATGGGGCGGCTGGGACGGCCATCAGCCTGAACGCATCGCCCACCTCTTTCGCGATATGCTGACCGCGACTGGTGCAGACGTCACCCTCACGGACAGCCTCGCACCTTTCGATGATCCCGAATTGCTGCAAAGGCTCGACCTGATCGTGCCGGTTTGGACCATGTCCGACCTCAGCCGCGCGGCCGCAACGAACGTGTCAGAGGCTGTCGCCCGCGGCACCGGTCTTGCCGGGTGCCACGGGGGCATGTGCGACGCCTTTCGCGGCAATCCGCTGTGGCAATTCATCACCGGCGCAAACTGGGTTGCCCACCCCGGCGGCGACGGCGTCAAACACCGCGTGACGATGACCGCAGACGATCCCCTGACCAATGGCATCCCGGATTTCGATATCAGGACAGAGCAATACTACCTGCACACCGATCCCGCCAACCACGTCCTCGCCATCACCCGCACGGACGTGGTGACATGGTACCACAGCCCGAACGGCGCGGTAGATATGCCTGTTGCATGGACACGCAAATGGGGCCTCGGCCGGGTCTACTACAACGCGCTGGGGCACCAGGCCGACGTTATCGCCAGCGGCCCGCCCCATGAAATGATTCGCCGCGGCCTTATCTGGGCGGCCAAAGGCAAGGCCGCCGCCGCAGGCCAGTCCATTGCCCACCTGCAAAACAGCGGCAACCACGGCTAGGCTTCATCTGGCCAGTTAAACTCCGGGGGACGTCGCACCGCGACGGGGGGCAGCGCCCCCTCAACCCTTCCCAGATCAGGCCCCGCAAGCGACAAGCGCCCACCTCACACCCCCTTGCATTGACGCGCCCCTTGATTTGCGGTCAAGGTCCGCCCGACCCAAGAACCGGAACCTGCCATGGCCCAGACCCCTCCTTTCGCGCGCTTCGAATGGCTCATTGCCTGGCGCTACATCCGCGCCAAACGGGCAGAGGGCGGCGTGTCGACGATGACCTGGATCAGCTTGATCGGCATCACGCTGGCCGTCTTCGCCCTGATTGCGACGCTGGCGATCCGCTCCGGCTTCCGGGCAGAGTTCGTGGATACCATCCTTGGCTCCAACGCCCATGTCACCGTCTATGAACAAACGCCGATTTCAGGCACGGATCAGTTCACGCGGATCATTTCGGACTATGCCGCGCTGACGGACCGTATTTCGCAGGTCCCCGGCGTCACCCGCGCCGCGCCCTTGGTGCGCCAGCAAGTCATGGCGAACCGCGGCACGCAAAACGCCGGCGTCGAAGTTTACGGCATCACCGAGGCTGACCTGCGCACCGTCCCGCGCATCGTCACACCAGAGGATTCCACCGGCAGCCTTGATGATTTCGCCAGCGGCATCGCCATCGGGTCCGGCGTTGCGCGCGAGTTGGGCGTTGCTGTTGGCGACCGGATCAAGCTGATTTCCCCCAACGGCGTGCGTACCGCGATGGGCACCAGCCCGCGTGTGAATGTCTATTCGGTAGTCTATATCTTTACAGCTGGCCGCTATGATATTGATAAAACTCGCGTTTACATGCCGCTGGATCAGGCGCAGACCTTTTTCAACCGCGAAGGCGTCGCGGACGAGATTGAAGTCATGGTCGCCGATCCGGACGCTGTTGACAGCGTCATGCCGGCGATCTTGAACGCTGCTGGCGATTATGCCTACCTGTGGTCATGGCGTGATAGCGCAGGCGCTTTCCTGCGGGCCCTGACGGTCGAGGATAACGTAATGTTCGTCCTTCTTTCGATCCTTGTGTTGATTGCATCCATGAACATCATTTCCGGCCTGATCATGCTGGTCAAAAACAAGGGCCGCGATATCGGTATCCTGCGCACCATGGGCCTGACCGAAGGGTCGGTCTTGCGCATTTTCTTTATCTGCGGGGCAGGGATCGGGACGGTCGGCACGGTGCTTGGCCTGATCCTCGGGTGCCTGTTTGCACTTTATATCGATCCGATCTTTTCCTTCGTGAACTATGTTGCGGGCGGCGGTGTTTGGGATCCTGAAATCCGCGGCATCTATGCGCTGCCAGCGCAGTTGAACTTGGGCGATGTGCTGTCATCCGTGGCGCTGTCGCTGGGTCTGTCGTGGATTGTCACCATCTTTCCGGCCCGCCGTGCGGCCCGCATGAACCCGGTCGAGGCGTTGCGCTATGAATAATCCGATCCTGACCCTGACTGACCTGAAAAAGGGCTACAATCACGGCAAGCCGAACGAAGTGCGCGTGCTGCAAGGCGCGACATTGTCCGTGCAGGCCGGAGAGGTCGTGGCCCTTGTCGCGCCCTCTGGCGCGGGCAAGTCGACGCTGCTGCATATCGCGGGTCTGCTGGATACGGCCGACACTGGCACAGTTGCGATCCGGGGCGAGGATATGACCAATCTGAACGACCGCCGCCGCACCGCGATCCGCCGCAATGATGTCGGCTTTATCTATCAGTTCCACCACCTGCTGCCGGAGTTTTCGGCGCTGGAAAACATCACTTTGCCGCAGATGGCCAATGGTGTGCGCGACCAGGATGCGCGCGACCGCGCCATGATGCTGCTGGAAACCGTCGGTGTCGCCCACCGCGCTGCCCATCGCCCGGCAGAGCTGTCAGGCGGAGAGCAGCAGCGCGTCGCCTTCTGCCGCGCGCTGGCCAATGATCCGGTGCTGCTGCTGGCGGACGAGCCGACAGGCAACCTTGATCCCGCAACCTCTGACAAGGTGTTCGACGCGCTGATGGGACTTGTGCGCAGCACGGGACTGGCGGCGGTGATTGCCACGCATAACCTGGACCTTGCCGCCCGGATGGACCGCGCAGTGCGCCTTGTGGACGGACGGCTTGTGGACGGCGCGGCCTAGGCGCGCTGGGCGACGTAGACACCCGCCGCCATCAGCGCGATACCCGCCAGCCGGGTCCAGGTGATGGCCGCAACGCGGGCGTTGAAAAGGCCGAAATGGTCAATGACCGCCGCCGCGATCAGCTGGCCCAGCAGGACATAGAATACGGCCTTGCCGATCCCCATGTCAGGGCCGATCCATGTGATCGCCAAGACATAGAACGCGACAAAGCTGCCCGCGATGAACCACTGCTTCGGTGCTGTCGGCAGCTTGGCCACCGCGCCCGGGTTCGTGACCAGCGCCGCCACCAGCGCGATGCTGAAAGCCACGGCAAACAGCACGCAGGCCGCGACGGCGGGCGATCCGATATGGCGCCCCAATGCGCCGTTCATTGCCGCCAGCACGGGAATACCGATGCCCGTTGCCAACATGATCCACACTTGCACAGACATCGCGCCCTCACTTGCCAGACCGGGCCTTAGCGCCCATGATTGGCGGCAACATGCGCCGGACCAACGGCGCGCACAAGCAGCACGAGGCCCCCACATGCGTATCATCATCCTGACAGGAATTCTGGCTTTGGCCGCCTGCGCTCCAGAGCAGCAGGTCATCGACGGCGAAGCTGCCTTTGTGGCGCAATGTTCTGCCTGTCACGGCCGCGACGGGCGCGGCAATGCAGCAATGGCGGCCAGCCTTGCCGTGACGCCGCCTGACCTGACCCTGATCAGCGCCCGCAATGGCGGCACCTTTCCGCAGGACCGCGTGATGAGCCAGATCGACGGCTTCAACCGGGGCAGCCACGGCGGTGCAGACCCGATGCCGCGTTTCGGCGATGGCGACCTTGGCCCGCTGGTGATGACCGCAGAGGATGGCAATCCCGTACCGGTCCCGGCAGAGCTGCTGGCCCTGTCCAACTATCTGGAACTGATCCAGCAGCCCTGAGCGGGATGTTGCAAAGCGCCGCGCGCGCCTGACAATGGCGTGACAAACGGTGTCACGGGGTGATTTGCCTGCGGCTTCGGCTATCTTTTGACCAAATCAGTTAAAGGATACCTGCATGAAACTGCCCCTCGCCGCTGCCCTGATCGTTGCCGCATCAGCCGCCACTGCTGGCCCCGTCAGCTTTGCCAATTGGCAAGAGCAGCGCCTGTCGCTGTTCGGCTCTAACGATTACAGCTTTGGACAGTCCCTGTCGCTGGCGTCGAACGGGACCGTCAGCATCGCATGGGGCCGCGCGCCGCAGGCGGACTGGGGCGCGACATCGGCCAGCTGGTCGTGGAACGTCACGCAAAGCGTGCCCGCCACGGACCTGAGCCGCAAAGGCGGGGATGACCGCAATATCGCTGTCTACTTCGTCTTTGTTCCGCAGGCCGTTGCGGCAGAGCTGGCAAACGCCGATATCCGCGCGCTGCTTGGCCGCAGCGATGTGCGCGTGCTGCAATACGCCTATGGCGGCAACAATGCGATCGGATCGGTGCTGCCCTCGCCCTATGGCACCGCCGGCACCGGCGTGACGATTCCGCTGCGCCAGGCCGGCACCGGTGCATTCAGCGAAAGCGTGAACCTTGCCGCCGACTACACCCGCGCCTTCGGCGGCGCGCCGGGCGCACTGATCGGGCTGGCCGTGTCGGGTGACAGCGACGACACGAAAACCAGCATCGCCGCCACGGTCAGCGGGCTAAGCCTGAACTGATTTTGATCTAAATCAACGCAAAAGGCGGGCAGGGGGACCACGCTGGGATCAAACCGAAATTGGAGTGATCCCATGCGCCACACCCTTGCCGCCCTGCTGATCTGCCTTGGCCTGCCGCTGCACGCGCAAAACGCCGAGGTCGGAGAGAAGCTATTCACCAAGCACTGCGCCACCTGCCACGGGGCTGGGGCGCAGGGCGACGGGCCGATGGCGAACATGATCCTGATCCGCCCGCCCGACCTGACGCGTATGCAGTTCCGCTTTGGCGGGACCTTGCCGATCACCCGCATCGTGATGCGCATCGACGGCCGCGACCCCCTGACCAGCCACGGATCACCGATGCCCGTCTACGGCGATTTCTTTGAAGGGTGGGACGTGGCCGTGAAATCCGAGACCGGCCAGCCAATTATGACCAGCCTGCCGATTGTCGATTTGCTGGCGTATTTGGCGAGTGTGCAGAGGTAGGGTTAGCAGTTTGCTTTAGCTCAATGACTAAGGACCAAGTGACGGTATTTGCAAATTAAGTTATTTGGTTTTTGGAAGGTTTAATGCTCTATTGATTTTGTCGAGAGCATAAGCAAGTTTCTGCAAATCATACTCTCTACCTCGAAATAAAAAAACTGTTTCATCGGTTATAAAGTACTCGATCATATCAAAGCCTGTAAATGCAGATAGCCCTGCTCGCGGACCGATGTTTTTGTCAGCTACATTACCGTATTCTGATTTTTCATACCATTTATGAAGTCGTTCGTCTTTATGTACGATATCATTTCTTATTGATCTGTTTTTCAGGACGTTAGCCGAATCTTCGTCTATTAGTAATCGTAATTCAGCTCCTCTTTTTTCATATTTCGATTCAGTCGGCCAGAAAATTGAAGATATCTGCGCTGAGTGCATCAATAGCGTGTGAGTCCAGAAGAAAAGGCTCTCTGCATCCGGTTTGGTAGCAACTGTCAGTTCGTAATTGATCTGGCGGATGCATCGAAAACATGATTGTAGGCCCGTATTGATTTCCAATACGAATATAGATGCTAGATCGCTAGCGAGTGATCTGCTCAAAGCACGAGCCTTCTTAAACTAAAATACCTCAAACATCCAACTCCTCCACAAACCGCGCATTCTCCTGAATATAGGCAAAGCGCAACTCGGGCTTTTTGCCCATCAGGCGCTCGACCAGATCGCTGGTCTCGCCCGGTTCTTCGTCGGCGACGGTGACGCGGATCAGTTTGCGGGTGGCGGGGTCCATGGTGGTGGATTTCAGGTCGGCGGCGTCCATTTCGCCCAGACCCTTAAAGCGTTGCAGGTCGATCTTGCCTTTGCCGCCCAGGCCCTTTTCCAGCACGCGGTCTTTTTCTGCATCGTCAGAGACATAGACGCGCTTCGCCCCTTGGGTCAGGCGATACAGCGGCGGGCAGGCCAGATACAGGTGGCCGTTGTCGATCAGCGGGCGCATCTGGGTAAAGAAGAACGTCATCAGCAAGGATGCGATATGCGCGCCGTCGACGTCGGCGTCGGTCATGATGATGACCTTATCATAGCGCAGATCGTCCAGATTGAACCGCGTGCCCATGCCGACGCCCAGCGCTTCGCACAGATCGGAAATTTCGGCGTTGGTGGTCAGCTTGCCTGATGCCGCACCCAGCACGTTCAGGATCTTGCCCTTCAGCGGCAGCAGCGCCTGTGTCTTGCGATCGCGCGCGCCCTTGCCGGACCCGCCGGCCGAGTCGCCCTCTACGATGAACAGCTCTGTGCCTTCGCGGGTCTTGTTGGTGCAATCGGTTAGCTTGCCGGGCAGGCGCAGTTTTTTGGTCGCCGTCTTGCGGGCGGTTTCCTTTTCCTGCTTGCGGCGCATCCGTTCTTCGGCGCGCAGGATCAGGAAATCCAGGATGGCGCCGGCGGATTTCGTGTCAGCCGCCAGCCAGTTGTCAAAGTGGTCGCGCACGGCAGCGTCCACCATGCGTTGCGCGTCAACAGTGGCAAGGCGGTCCTTGGTCTGGCCGACGAACTCTGGCTCTCGGATGAAACAGGACACCAGCGCGCAGCCGCCGGCGGTCAGGTCCTCGCGCGTGATATTGCCCGCCTTGCGGTTGTTGGTCAGATCGCCATAGGCCTTGATGCCCTTCAGGATCGCGGACCAAAAGCCGGCCTCGTGGGTGCCGCCCTCTGGCGTGGGGACAGTGTTACAATAAGACTGGATAAAGCCGTCGCGGGCAGGGGTCCAGTTGATCGCCCATTCCACCTTGCCTGGCACGCCGAACTTTTCGGTAAAGCTGACGTTGCCCGCAAAGGGGGTGTCGGAATAGGTGGTAGAGCCGCTTAAGGTTTCGTTCAGGTAATCGGCCAGACCGCCGGGAAATTTGAACGTTGCGGTGGCGGGCGTTTCGCCGTCGTCGATTTCGGTTTTCCAGCGGATTTCGACACCGCTGAACAAATAGGCCTTGGACCGCGCCATTTTGAACAGGCGGGCCGGTCTCAGCTGCAGCGGGCCAAAAATCTCGGCGTCGGGGTGAAACGTCACCGATGTGCCGCGCCGGTTGGGGGCTGCGCCGATCTTTTCCAGCTTGCCCTGCGGGACGCCGCGGGAAAATTCCATCGCGAACAGCTCTTTGTTCTGCGCGACCTCGACCCGCAGGTGGTCGGACAGAGCGTTTACAACAGAAGAGCCCACGCCGTGCAGACCGCCGGACGTGGAATAGCTGTCGCCGGAAAACTTGCCGCCTGCGTTCAAGGTGCAAAAGACGATTTCCAGCGCCGATTTCGTCGGATCCTTGGGGTGCGGCCCGATCGGGATACCGCGCCCGTTGTCGCGCACGGTAACATGGCCGTTGGCGTGCAATTCGACCTCGATCCATGTGGCGTGGCCGGCGACGGCTTCGTCCATGGAGTTGTCGATAATCTCTGCCACCATGTGGTGCAGGGCGCGGTCATCCTTGCCACCGATATACATACCGGGGCGCAGGCGGACGTGTTCCATGTCCTCCAGCACCTGGATGGACGAGGCATTATAAGAATCGGGGGAGCCCCCGGAGAGGAGATCGGACATATGCGCTGCTCTTTTCACGGTTTGGCGCATATTGGCAGGCGGGGCGGGGCGGGGCAATGCCTCGCCCCGCCCCAAGGTGCGGTTATTCCCCGGCGGGCTTGGATTCAAAGGTCAGGCCAACGGCGGTGCGATTGGCAAAACCAGTCCAATAGGTGTTGTCGGCCGTCGGCTCGCCTGCGTCATCCACAGCCCAGACGCCGTCAGCGGCGTTCGGCGTCAGATCGAAATAGGCGGACATGTCAGCGCCTTTCAGGTTCTGATCGACCCAGGCGGTGACGAAGTGCTGGGCGATGTTGTTCATGCGCACGTTATCCCAGACCGCATCGCCATAGTGTTCGAACGGTGCCCAGCCCAGATCGGGATTGATCGCATAGCCTTCCTCGGGCGATGGCATCGGGGCACCGGCGTTGTGGTTGGCGTTCAGATAGGTCAGCAGGTGGCGATCGCTGTTCACCGCCCCGTCAAAGATGCCGCGGATCGCGTCATATTCAGACACATCGTCAACGCTGCCTGCGATCAGCAGCAGCGGCTTGTCGATGCCTGCCAGACCATCCGCATCCCAGAACCCGCGGTTGTTGCCCCAAGGGCCAAAGGCGACAAAGGCCTTGATCCGGTCGTCTTCAAGCTCCGCATGGGTATCGCTGCCCATGACATTGCGGTCCAGCAGGCCCTGCGGCGGGGCGAAATCGGACGACGCAATCGCCTCTGTCAGGCCGGCACCTGCCAAAATCAGCGCACCATAGCCGCCCATCGAATAGCCGATGACGGCCGTATTGCTGGCGTCTGTGATCGCGCCCAGATCACCATCCAGCGACTCCATGCTGTCGATGACGAATTTCTGGTCCCACGGGCGGTTATACAGGGTAGAGCCGAAATTCCCCATGTCGTCGTAATTGCTGTCTGTGTGATCAATGCCGGCGACAACATAACCTTTGGACGCCAGGTTTTCCCCGAGGTGCCCCATCAGCCAGCGGTTGCCCGGATAGCCGTGACTGATCACAACCAGCGGAAAGGATTCGGTGGTCAGCGCAGCAGCGTCGCGCACGGCCTGACCTTGCAATGTCACGTCTGTGCCATCGCGCATCATTGCCTGATAGCTGCCGCCAGGGGTGGTATCTGCGGCAGCAGGGTACCAGATTTCAACGGTCAGCGGCCGGTCATAGGTCGGGATATCACCTTCGGCTTGCGTGTTCACGACATCGACCTGACCCATATTGGTAAATGTCATAGTCTGAACGCCGACCTTGTAATCGCCATAAGCAGCAAGCGCGGGGGCGTCCGGGCGGATCACGTCAATCCGGTTCTGGGCGGCGGCTGGCAATGCGGCAAGTCCCATCAAGGCTACAGGCAGTATTCGTTTCATGGTTTCTCCTCCACTTATGCTCCGGCTGTGTTGGCCATGCCGGATGTCTACGCTAGGTAGAGCGGACCGGTGGAGGGGAAACAATGAAGATCGCAATTCTGGACGATTATGCCCTTGCGTCACAGCGTCTGGCAGATTGGTCGGGACTGGGCGATGTGACTGTATTTCAGGACACCATCACAGGCCCCAATCTGGCAAGGCGCCTGCACCCTTTCGATGTGATCTGCGTAATGCGCGAACGCACGCCTGTGGGCGCCGATCTGATCGCACAGCTGCCAAACCTGCGTTTGATCGTGACGAGCGGCCCGCGCAATGCCAGCATCGATCTGCCCGCTGCCCGCGCCGCCGGAATTACCGTCTGCGGCACCCAAAGCCGCAAGACAACAACGGCAGAGCTGACGACGCTCCTGATGCTCGCCCTGAACCGCCGCCTGATACCAGAGGCGGCGAATCTGGCGGCCGGCGGCTGGCAAAGCGGCCTTGGCCGGGATGTGGCAGGGCTGACGCTGGGGCTGATCGGGCTGGGCAACATCGGCGCGCAGATGGCGGTGATCGGCAAGGCGCTGGGGATGGATATCATCGCCTGGTCGCCAAATCTTACCGATGCACGCTGTACTGAACTTGGTGCCGCGCGGGCAGAAAGCCTGGCTGACCTGATGGCGCGGGCGGATGTGGCCTCTGTCCATATGGTTTTATCGGATCGCAGCAGGGGCCTTTTGGATGCCGCGGCTTTTGCGGCTGCCAGGCAAGGACAGGTGTTCATCAACACCTCGCGCGGGCCACTGGTCGATACAGACGCGTTGCTCGCGGGCCTGCGTGCTGGCAAACCGGCGATGGCAGGGCTTGATGTGTTTAACATCGAACCCCTGCCGCTGGACGATCCCCTGCGCGATCAGGATCTGATCACGTCTGGCCGGCTGCTGCTGACGCCCCACCTTGGCTACACGACAGATGCGACGTTTCGCCTGTTTTATAACCAAACGGTCGAGGCGATCCGCGCCTATCAGGCCGGAACCCCGATCAGAGAATTGTAAGAAGGATGACCCCGATGCGTATCTTTTTCACCGGCGGCAGCGGCAAAGCCGGGCAATATGCGGTCAAGCATCTGCGCGATCTTGGCCACCTTGTCACCAATGTCGATCTGGACGCCCCCGCCGACGGCCGCAGCTTGCGGGTCGATCTGACGGATGCAGGTCAGGTCGCCAGCGCGATGCAGGCCTATGCGGATTTCGACGAACTTGACCCGGGCACGGGCGTGCCGCGCTATGACGCCGTCGTCCATTTCGCCGCCGTGCCCCGTATCATGATCGTCCCTGACAACGAAACCTTTCGCATCAACACCATGTCGACCTACAATGTGATCGACGCCGCCGTGAAGGCGGGCGTGCCCAAGATCATCTTTGCCAGCTCGGAAACCACATATGGCGTCTGCTTCTACGACGGAGAGGTCAAGCCCGCCTATATCCCCATCGACGAAGACCATCCCACCGTGCCACAGGACAGCTACGCCATGTCCAAAGTCGTAAACGAGGCGACGGCGCGCAGTTTTCAGGCGCGCTCTGGCAGCGACATCTATGCCCTGCGCATCAACAACGTGATTGAACCGCTTGAATATGCGCAGAATTTTCCCGACTTCATCGCACACCCCGAAAAGCGCCGCCGCAACATCTTTGCCTATATCGACGCGCGCGATCTGGCGCATATGGTAGAACGCTGCCTTGCAACCGATGGTCTGGGCTATCAGGTCTTTAACGTCGCCAATGACGACCTCAGCGTGGCCCTGACAACACAAGAGGTCATCGACCGCTTCTATCAAGGCGTGCCGACAACCCGCGATATGGGCGAATATGAAACCTTCTATGCCAACGACAAGGCCAAGCGCATGCTCGGCTTTGCCCCTAAACACAGCTGGCGCGATGTCCTGAAACCCTGACCCCGGGTCCCCGTTCTTCTGGTCGAAAATATCCCGGGGGGGCCGCCGCAAGCGGTGGGGGGCTGGCCCCCCTTCTTGCCCCGCGATGCCAGCGCTGGACCAATGCCCGAAACACCCCTAATCGAGTCCCCATGGATCAACCTGCCCAAACCTTTCCGCAACACATCCGCGCCGCGCTGAAACTCGCGCTGCCGCTGACGCTGTCGAACGTGGCGCAATTCGCGATCCACATGACCGATACATTGATGCTGGGGTGGTACAACGTGACGGCGCTGGCGGCCGCCACTCTGGCCAGCAGCCTGTACTTTGTGATCTTTATCGTGGGTGCGGGCTTTGCGCAGGCGGTGACGCCAATTGTCGCCGCGGCGGCAGAGGCGGGGGACATCACCACTGCCCGGCGCGCGACCCGCATGGCGGTGTGGTTGTCGATCATTTATGGCGGCATCGTTATGATTCCGTTTTTCGTGGCAGAGCCGATCTTGCTTGCCATCGGCCAGACGCCCGCCGTCGCGGCAGAAGGGGCGGACTACCTCTGGATCATTGCGCTGGGTATGATCCCGGCGCTGATCGTCATGGTGCTCAAATCCTTCCTTGTCGCGCTGGAAATGACGGCGATGATCCTGTGGTCCACTGTGGTGGCTGCCGTGCTGAATATCGGGCTGAACTATGTGCTGATCTTCGGCAACTTCGGTGCGCCGGAACTGGGGATTCAAGGTGCGGCCATCGCCTCTGTCACGATGCAGGTTGCCACCGTTCTTGTACTAGGGGGCTATGTTCTGCGGCGCTTGCCGGACTATCAGTTAATGCGCAATCCGCTGCGACCTGATCCGCAGATCATGGCCCGCGTATTCCGCCTTGGGGTGCCGATCGGCCTAACGTCATTGGCCGAAGGCGGGTTATTCACCGCCTCTGCCATCATGATGGGCTGGATCGGAGAGATCCCGCTGGCCGCCCACGGCATTGCGCTGCAGATCACCAGCCTGACTTTCATGGTGCATATCGGGCTCAGCCAAGCGGCAACAGTGCGGGCCGGGCGTGCTGTCGGGCGGGCTGATGAAACGGCGCTGCGGCGCGGCGGCATTGCCGTAACCACGCTGTCGGGGCTTTTCGTCGCGATGACGATTGCGGTTTTCCTGACCGTTCCGGAACCGCTGATCGCCCTTTTCGTCGATGTGGATTCGCCCGTACGGGCAGAGGTAATCACCCTTGGTGTCATCCTTTTGGCCTATGCCGCACTGTTCCAGCTTGTCGATGCGGCGCAGGTTATGGCGCTGGGCCTGCTGCGCGGTATTCAGGACACCGCTGTGCCGATGATCATCGCCGCTGTCAGCTATTGGGTTATCGGCATTCCCGCTGGATACCTGCTGGCCTTCGTACTGGGCTGGGGCGCGCAGGGGCTTTGGCTTGGGATGGTGATCGGCCTGACGGTCGCGGCTGTCGCTCTGACGTCGCGGTTCTGGCGCAGGCGGTTCAGGCATCCGATGACGCATGGAACCGCTGGCCCATAGCTTGGGTTGGGCCATATGTTTGATTTCATCACCAATCTGATCGACACGATGGGCGCGTTCGGCGTCGGTGTCGTGATGTTCCTAGAAAACGTGTTTCCACCGATCCCGTCGGAACTGGTTATGCCATTGGCAGGCTTTAACGCGGCGCAGGGCAGCGTGTCGCTGCTTGCGGTCTTTGTCTGGGGCACGGTCGGTACCGTACTGGGGGCATGGCTGTGGTACGAGGCTGGCCGTCGTGTCGGCTTGGAGAGGCTGCAGCAGTTCATTGGCAAATATGGTATCTGGCTGACGCTAAGTCAGGATGATGTGCAAAACGCCATCGACTGGTTTGACCGCCACGACAAGGCGGCCACCTTTTTCGGACGCATGATTCCCGGCGTGCGCACCATGATCTCTGTTCCCGCGGGGCTGGCACATATGTCGATGACGCGGTTCATGATTTATACCACAGCAGGCAGCGCATTGTGGAATATGGCGCTGATTGCGGCGGGGTATCTGTTGCAGTCGCAATACGACCGGGTCGTGGACTATCTGAACCCGATCACGAACCTGATCCTGGCCGCCATTGCCATCACCTATCTGTACCGCGTTGCGCGGCAGATAATTGACCGCCGCAACGCCTAGTCTTTGGCCGCGGTTTTCTGATCCTCTGCCATCAGGCGATCCGCTTTCTTGCGAACTAGCACGGACCGCAGGTCATGCATGGCCAGCAACAGGGCGTCTGTCACGTCCTCCAGCTGCGCGTCAGAGGCTTTGGCCTGTACCCATTGAGTCGTGATATTCAGGTAATCAACGGCGCGGTGGATATCATCGATATCGCGCCGGGCCAGCAGGGCCACCCGATCGTTCAGCCAGTTCTGAATGGCTGCGATATCCGCTTCGGTCAGGCTGCGGTCGCCTTGCGGCTTCACTTCGCCGTTACGGACGTTCACAACGGCAATCTGGTCCATTTCGATCCGGCGATGGCGGTTTTCCGTATCGACGCGAAAGACAGCCGCCCCATTTTCGCGAATGCGAAAGTAATAGTCTGGAAGATCAGCGCCCATGGATGGTTGCCCCTTTTTGCGTCACGATAGCGAACCGCCCGAGGCGATCAAGCCCGCGGGCGGTAGCTGGCATCAGGTCAGGTCCGCGCAGAACGCCTTGATCCGCCCGCAGGCGTCTGCCAGCGCGGTATCGGCTGTGGCATAGCTGACGCGGAAATGCGGTGACAAGCCAAAGGCCGCGCCAAAGACAACGGCAACACCGGTTTCGTCCAGCAGGGCGGTGGCAAAGGCTTCGTCCGTGTCGATCAAGGTGCCGCCGGCGCTGGTCTTGCCGATGCACCCCTTGATGGACGGATAGACATAGAATGCACCTTCGGGCCGGGGGCAGGTGATCCCTTCGCAATCGTTCAGCGCATCGACGACCAGATCGCGGCGGCGGATAAACATCTCGTTGTTAGGTTTGATGAACTCATGCGTGCCGTTCAGCGCCTCGACCGCGGCCCATTGGCTGATGGTGCAGGGGTTGGACGTGGATTGCGACTGCACCTTGCGCATGGCGTTGATCAGCACCTCTGGCCCGGCGGCATAGCCAATGCGCCAGCCGGTCATGGCATAGGCCTTGCTGACGCCGTTGACCGTCAGGGTGCGGTCATACAGACCCGGCTCTACCTCTGCGGGGGTGCAAAAGGTGAAGGCGCCGTAGGCCAGATGCTCATACATATCGTCCGTCATCACCCAGACATGGGGGTGCTTCATCAGAACATCGGTCAGCGCCTTCAGCTCGTCCCAGCTATAGCCTGCGCCAGTGGGGTTGGATGGCGAATTGAACAAAAACCACTTGGTGCGCGGGGTGATTGCTGCCTCTAGCTGGTCTGCGGTAATCTTATAGCCGCGCTCCATCTCGCCTTCGACAAAGACGGGCGTGCCGCCGCCCAAAAGCACCATGTCAGGGTAGCTGACCCAATAGGGGGCGGGGATGATAACTTCGTCACCGGGGTTCAGCGTCGCCATAAACGCGTTGTAAAGCACCTGCTTGCCGCCCGTTCCGACGCTGATTTGCGCGGGGATGTAGGACAGGTTGTTGTCGCGCTTGAATTTGTCGCAGATCGCCTTTTTCAGCTCCGGGATGCCATCGACAGCGGTGTATTTCGTTTTGCCGTCCTTGATCGCCTGCGTGGCGGCGGCCTTGATGTTGTCGGGCGTATCGAAATCCGGCTCTCCTGCGCCAAGGCCGATGACATCGCGCCCCTGCGCCTTCAGCTCTGCTGCGCGGGTGGTGACGGCGATGGTGGGGGATGGTTTGACGCGGTCTAGCGTCGCAGACAGAAAGGTCATCGGGGGCATCCTGTGGTCAAAGGGCGTTGCCTGTGTCATAGGATGATGACCCAAGTCCACGCAAGCGATCAGAAGGTTTATATGCCCGATTCCGATTGGTACAGCGACGAAGCCGCCACCTTTGGCGACCGCCTGACAGCGGCGCGCGAAGCTGCAGATTTGTCCTTGAACGGACTGGCCACGCGGCTGGGCGTCAAGGTGTCTACCCTTGAAGGGTGGGAACAGGACGTCAAGGAACCCCGGGCGAACCGCCTGCAAATGCTGGCAGGCATGCTGGGCGTCAGCCTTACCTGGCTGCTGACGGGGCAGGGCGACGGTCTGCCCCCCCCGGGAGAGGAGACACCCGCCGACACGAACGCCCGCGCCCTGTTGACGGAACTGCGCGACCTGCGCCTGTCCATGGCGGCAAGCGCCGATCAGCTGGCTCGTCTGGAAAAGCGGCTGCGTGAAATGCTGAAGGATGAAGCATGACCGAAACAGTTGAAATTACGCGCAAGCGTCTGGCGATGCGGTCCATGCGCCGTGGCATCAAGGAAATGGACCTGATCCTGTCCGATTTTGCCAGCCGCGCACTGGGCGGCTACAACGCAGCCCAGCTGGCCCTGTACGAAGCGTTGCTGGATGAAAGCGATCTGGACATCTATCACTGGGTCAGCGGCCAAAGCGCGGCACCTGCCAAGTTCGCAGCACTGGTCGGTGACATTACGGTCGGTGCAGAAGGCCTGACGCGGCCGCACGCCACTTAACGAAATTTTTCATAATTTACTGCAGTCTCCTGCTCAGACAGCTGGAACGGAGACTGCAATGACCTTGCATGCCAAACTGAACACGAAAACCGATGGCACTGCGATGTCACCGGCCAACGCGGCCTTTATGGCGACCTATCTGGATTCACTCTTGCTGGTGGAACGGTTGCACCGTTTGCTGCTGGACGTGATCAAGGATGAATTCGAACGCATGGGGGTGCTGGAAATTAACCCAGTCCAGGCACTGCTGTTGTTCAATATCGGCGAAAACGAAGTCACTGCCGGCGAACTGAAATCTCGCGGTTACTATCAAGGCAGCAATGTCAGCTATAACCTGAAAAAGCTGGTGGATAACGGGTACATGCATCACGAACGATCCGAAATCGACCGTCGTTCCGTGCGTGTGCGCCTGACCCAGAAGGGGCGGGATATCCGCCTGATCGTTTCAACATTGTTTGCGACACATGCCGATGGTCTGTTGTCCCGCGGGGTCATGGATCAGCAGGGTATCGAAGACATCACCGGATCACTGCGCCGAATGGAACGGTACTGGACCGAACAAATCCGCTATATCTATTGACGGGCGTCAGACAGGGCGAGGCTTTGTAACTCTCGTAATAGCTTGCGTTCCATCGCTGCGGCGTAATCCTCGAATCCCAGCGCCGTTTCGACAAAGGCACCCGGTCCGCGAATGACGTAGGCGCGGAAGTACGCTGACAGTTCCTGAACCTCTGCCGCGCCTGCCCCCTCGTCAGCCGCAATGGTCAATCCATTGACTGTCACGCCCTGCGGCGTGCGGCTGCGGGCGATATCCTGTGGGCGCGGCCCTGTGTTCGCAATGCCGTCCCCCGATAGATCAAGGGTGCGGGCCCAGCAATCAGGCTGCGTGTCCAACATGGCAAATCCCGTCAACAGGGCTGAGCCAAGGGCCGTGGTCTGGTCCTGAACACTGCGCGGGGCCGTCAGGATCTGTTGGCGTACGGCATCCAACTGGTCTGCGCCGGTAATCGTTGTCCAAGGCAGAATGACAGTCTGCGCGCGCGGGCCGCTCCATTCATAAACGCTAAGCCGGATGGGGGCGCTTGGTTGCTGCAGGATAGCCCGGGCCACGTCATCCGCGCCCAAGGCTTGGGCAAGCCCCTGACGCTGCAGCTGGTATTCGCGCGCATCGACAGATCCAGATATATCGAGCCCAAGCGCCAAGGCCTGACGGCACGCCCCCTGGGCAGCAGGGGCGGCCAGTAAGACGGCGAAAGCCGCAATTGCCATGATGTGCCGCATTGGCCCGATATGGCCGACGCGCAGGTTTGGCCAGATTGTGCGGGCCGGCTGGCGCAATGCGGGGGCGGCGCACCTGCTCGCCGCGCTGCACCTGCCAGCCCGCGTCATGATTTTACCAATGACCGGTGTTTTGCATGCTCGCCCATGGTTCAGCGGGGGCGAGGGCCTCGCCCTTTTGCAGCAGCTCGACCGAGATATTGTCAGGAGAGCGCACAAAAGCCATGTTGCCATCACGTGGCGGGCGGTTGATCGTGACGCCGTTATCCATCAGATGCTGGCACAGCGCATAGATGTCGTCGGTTTCATAAGCCAGATGGCCAAAGTGACGGCTGTCGGATGGCAGCCCTTCGTCGCCGTCCCAGTTATAGGTCAGTTCGACCGGGCAATCCTCATCGCCTTCGGCCGCCATGAAGATGAGCGAAAACCTGCCCCCTTCGTCGTCGCGCCGCTTGGTTTCCTTCAGACCAAGCAGGTTAAAGAACGCCATCGTCTTTTCCAGATCCTTCACGCGGACCATAGTGTGCAGATATTTCAAGGACATTGCTGTCATTCCTTTATCGGGGTACATCTGCGCCCAGACCTAGCATGCAGTGTGCCGCCGCCAACCCGTAATCAGAACGCCGACCGCAGATCCATTCCGATCGTCGCGTATTCGGTATCGAAACGTTCTGCCGCGGAAAATGTGCGACCAACGCCCAGTGTCATGACGGGAATGAACCCGTAATATTCGACATTGTCGAACTGTGCCGCAACCTGGGCATTTACAATGCGGTCACGGCGGGTCCCGTCGACATAGATTGAATCGCCGTAGTCACGCTCTTCCATCTGAAAGCCGAAGCCGAATTTCACATTCATAATCGGTTCTGCCAGATCCAGCCCTGCACTAATCCGCCAGGCCGAAAAATCATTGTCGGCCCTGTCCGAACGACTGATGCGGTGCGCCAAGCCTAAATTGACAACGTCGCCAGAGGCTTGCAGCGTCGAATAGGTGACGCCGAGGCCGTAATTCAGGATGTCCGGATCATTGATCGGGGCGCCGAAATCATCGGTCCGCTCTTCCCGGTCCGACTGGTTAAGCCTTGCAAATCCGTCCAGACGCAACTGGTCGGTGCGGCCCAAGGCAAAGGTATGCGACACCGCAGGGGCAACGAACCGCTGGTAGGGATCGCCGCCATACCACGATTTGCCAATCTGAACCGACATGGTCGTTGGCCGTGCGCCCGCCTTGAAAATTTGTTTCTGGATGAGGCTGAATGACGCCTCTGAATAGGAAAAATCGCTGCCGTTGCGGGGGAGGTCGCTGGTGGCGGTCAAGCTGGCGTCGATATCGCGCTGCAATGCGTCCTTTGCAGACTGGTTCAGCGCATAGGTCGTTGTCCGCAGATCGACCCCGAACGACAGCTGAGAGCGGTTCGTTTCATGCGCCCGGTATCTTGCAGACAAGGCCGCATCGAACTGGATGCCGGACAAAGGTTTGGCCGACTCGCTTAGTACGGTGACGAATGGTCCGATCGTCGCCGTATCAGAGCGTGAGCCGTTGTTGATGTTGTTGGACGGCGATGCCCCAAAGCTAAGGTTGAACGACAACGGATTGCGATTGCGCAAGAACGCATAATCCTGCGCGACAGACTCGGCCCCTTGCGCCGAAGGTGCAACCTGCCGCGCACGGCGCAGCCAGAACTGGGCGCGTGTGTCCTGCTTTTGTTCTGCATGCGCCCGCGCTGCAAGTCGCGCCGCGACATAGCGGGACGTATCATCGCCTGCCGCGCGGTAGCCGCGCTGCGCCAGTCCGGTGGCCTGCGCCGGCAACCCCTGATCCAATGCCGCCTGAGCCCCTAAGATCAGGGCCGCCGCATCATTCGGGTCGCGGTCAAGCAATGCGGTCAAAACTTGCGCCGAATCCGCTGCCCGCCCGGCATTCAGCAGTTGCTGCGCCAGCACGCGCATATCTTCTGCCGAAAGCGATGCCGCCCCCTGCACCTGTTCCGCAGAGGCTGGCCCGGTCTGTGACGCGGCAGGGGTCACCCCGAGGCTGAATGCCGCCAGGGCCGCCGTGGCAAGGTGCAACCGGATCATCGGTACAGGATCACGCCGCCAGTTTCCTGCACAGTCACATCGGTATAACGCGGGTCGGTCGATTCCAGAACGATTACGCCGACGATCTCTCCGCCCGGTAGATTGGTGGCGTCACCCGCGACAAGGCCATTAAAGGTGCCTGTCTCGTAGACCTCGATCCCACCTTCACCGTTCGAGATATAGGATCCCATGTCGGTCGAAATCTCGCCGTTGGAATCGATGGACGGGCTGCCTTCTTGGATCGAAATGGTCACATCGGGAAGCTGTAGATCGCCATCTTCGGTGCCAAGTTCGATTTCGTTGCCAAACTGGTCGATGGCAATGCGGTTCGTCAGGCGCCCTTTGACCGCATCATTGGCGTTGAAGTCTTCGAAGTCGATCTGCATCGACATATCGCCTGTGGTGTATTCAAGGCCGCCCCGGTTGTTGAAAACGCGGATGCCGGAATAATCGCCGCTGAACGTGGCCTGACCAGTTTCCGGCAGCGTAACACCGCCGTCACGCTGGTACACGAAACCGCCAAAGCCGTAGGGAACGTAGCCGCCTGTCCGCACGATTGCATAGCTAGTGATCGGCTGACCATCCGCCTGATTTTTGCTGACACCGTAAAGCGCGCGGTAGGGCGTGACCTGATCGACCGGGGTCCCCGTCAAAGGATCGGTGACCGAGGAGCTGGCACCAAAGACGCGGGCCGTCCCGACGGTGGCCAGCGTGCCGGGCATGCGGGTATAGACATTCTCTCCGTCAAAGCCGATGCCGTCGACGGTAAAGGTATCGGTGGCACTGTCATAGGCGACGGCTTCAACAAGGCCGCCACCATCGACTGCCTCTTCAAAGCGGAAAATTCCGGTATCAGAGCTGGCATTCGTCGTGCCGGGCAGAACGGTCACGGCACCGTCGTTATCGATGCCGCCATCGCTATCTTCACCGTCATCAGTTGTATCGGTGTCGGTTGTATCAGTGTCGGTCGTGGTTTCGTCAAACAAGGGCTGTCCATCGCCGCAGGCTGTCAGCAAGGCAAGCAGGGAACTTGCGATAGTTAAACGGATCATGGAATCGTCCTCTGGAATGACTTTCTAGTTAACGCCACTGTCTTGGGGGTGCGGGGCCGAGTCAATCCGCGCTGCCGGATCGCAACTGCTTTGTTCACCACTTATGGAGGTTTTGCCACGCCCCGCCTAAAGTGCAGCGATTCGAGACAAAAGGACCATGCCCATGCCCGTAACCCCGGACCAACAGGCCGAAATCGATGCCCTGCGCGCCACCCCCCGCCAGACGTTGCGGGCCGTGTCCGAAGGCGCGGAAAAGCATCTGTATACCGCCCAGCCTGTACTGGATCACGGATTTGTCCGATTGATCGATTACATGGGCGATGATGCAGCCATCTGTCAGGCCGCGCGCGTGTCATACGGCAAGGGCACCAAATCCGTGCAGAACGACGAAGGTCTGATCCGTTATCTGATGCGGCATTGGCACAGCACACCGTTCGAGATGTGCGAGATTAAGCTGCACGTCAAATTGCCTGTCTTTGTGGCGCGTCAGTGGATCCGCCACCGCACAGCAAACGTGAACGAATATTCCGCGCGTTATTCGATCCTTGATCGTGAATTCTATATGCCGGACCCATCCCAGCTGGCAGCGCAAAGCACCATCAACAATCAGGGTCGGGGTGCCAGCCTGACACCTGACGAATCCGCCCGTGTGCTCGATATTTTGAAGGGCGACGCCGCGCAAACCTATGACCACTATGCGGAAATGATTGCCGAAGAAGGCCCCGACGGCACACCCAAGCAGGGCCTTGCCAGAGAGTTGGCCCGCATGAACCTGCCTGCAAACATTTATACGCAATGGTATTGGAAGGTTGATCTGCACAATCTGTTCCACTTCCTGCGTCTGCGCGCCGATGCCCATGCGCAGTATGAAATCCGGGTCTATGCCGATGCAATTTGCAACATCGTGGCTGACTGGGTTCCCGCAGCTTACAATGCTTTTGCCGACTACCGTCTGGGCGGCGCCGTCCTTAGCGCAAAGGGATTAGCTTGCCTGCAACGTATGCTGAAAGGCGAAGAGGTCACGCAAGAGACATCAGGGATGAGCAAGGGTGAGTGGCGCGAGTTCGAAAGCGTGCTGGCTTCATCGTAGCAGCCCTATCAAACTTATCGGGGTGTCCTGCCGGGCCGTTTATGGCCGGGCAGGGCAACACCCCTGAGCGGATCAATCTGCAAATTCAGGTCAATGCAAATCAGGCTGGCAGGCCGCGTGCTTTCCCCGCGCCGTGACGATTCGAACCGATCTGGCCTTAGTTTGGCCGCTTTTCTGCGCGAACATCAGGCATGTGACGCTACGTCCAGTTATCAGGCAAAGGCACCTAAGCCTTTAGGCCTTAATGGAATTTCATAAAATTAACACATTTCGGGGAAATGTTGCCTCGTGTTCCCATAGTGGGTGTTCTGCCCATTCGGTAATTTGTCCTAGAAATGACAAATGCCTCGGGGGGCAAAAAATGCACGCTACAAAACGTTCTGCTACGACTGCCAGCTTTCCTGAAATCCAGATGGCTATTCTGGACCGGTTATCCCAACAGGCCGACCGGCTTGCCGCAGCGCCACAGCCGCGCAAAACTCGCCGCGTGCTGCGCTGGACGCGTTTGCTGCCATGGTAATGTGATGATGCGCACCGCGCGTTCAGTCACCTGACTGATGCGCTGGATGGGCCTGCCAGCCCTGCGCAAGTCACCACGCGATGTTGACGATTTTTGTGTTTCCAAGTGCTTTAAAGCCCGCTTCGCAAGTGCGATAGCGGGCTTTATTGTTCGGGATGTGCCTGTCACGCTGCGGGCAGGGCGGTGGCGACACCGTTTGTATACCCCTAAAGGGGTGTTTCAATTGAAAGGTTCCCGATCGAATGAAAGTTTACAGTCTGAAGTCATGCGACACCTGCAAAAAAGCGATCAAGGCGCTGCGCGACGCGGGGCATGACCCCCAGATTATCGATGTGCGTGCAGATGGTCTTACCGATACCGACCGTGAGGCAATTATCGGCCAGTTCGGGTCAGCGGCGATCAACAAGTCATCGACGACTTGGCGGAATTTGGAAGACGGGGAAAAGGCGCAGCCCGTGGCCAGTCTGCTGACCCTGTATCCGACGCTGATGAAACGTCCGGTGATCCAGAACGGCGACGTGTGGACGATCGGCTGGAAGGCAGACGCGCAGGCCGCGCATCTGTAAGGCGGCCCGCTTTTCGGCAGGCCGCCTGTCAGGTCAGCGCAGGTCGGGCGCGGTCGCGGACAGGGCGAGTTCCGCCACGATCTCGTCCAGCGCCATGACTTTGGTCTGCTGTTCGCCCAAACGGCGGACAGAGGCGGTACGCTCTTCAACCTCGCGCCCGCCCAGCGCCAGAATGACCGGCACCTTACCGACAGAGTGTTCGCGGACCTTGTAGTTAATCTTTTCGTTGCGGGTGTCCGCCTCGGCGCGGATGCCCCTGGCGCGCAGTGCCGCGACGATTTCTTGGGCGTAATCGTCTGCGTCGGATACGATGGTGGCCACGACAACCTGACGCGGGGCCAGCCAGAACGGAAGCTTACCGGCGTGTTCTTCGATCAGGATGCCGATGAAACGCTCGAAGCTGCCCAGCACGGCGCGGTGCAGCATCACGGGGCGATGCTTGTCACCGTCGGCAGCCACATAGTTGGCGTCCAGACGGTCGGGCAGGTTGGGGTCCACCTGCAGGGTCCCGCACTGCCATTCCCGGCCAATCGCGTCGGTCAGCGTGAATTCCAGCTTGGGGCCGTAAAAGGCACCTTCACCCGGCAGCAGCTCAAAGCCATAGCCGGCGGCCTTGCAGGCGTCGCCCAGCGCGGCTTCTACCCGGTCCCAGCTTTCGTCGCTACCGATCCGCTTTTCAGGGCGAGTGGACAGCTTGATCGTCCAGTTGTTGAACCCAAGGTCTGCGTAGACCGAGGCGAGCAGCTTGATGAACTTTTCAGTTTCCGCCACGATCTGGTCGTCGGTGCAAAAGATGTGCGCGTCGTCCTGCGTGAAGCCGCGCACGCGCATGATGCCGTGCAGCGCGCCTGACGGTTCATACCGGTTGCACGATCCAAATTCGGCCATGCGCAGCGGCAGGTCGCGGTAGGATTTCAGGCCTTGGTTAAAGATCTGCACGTGGCAAGGGCAGTTCATCGGCTTAAGCGCGTTGACTGTCTTTTCGCGGGCGTGATCCTCGTCCACCTCGACGATGAACATGTGGTCCTGATAATTGTCCCAGTGACCGGATTTTTCCCAGAGGACGCGGTTCACGACCTGCGGGGTGTTGACCTCGACATAGCCGTCAGCACGCTGTTTGCGGCGCATGTAGTCCTGCAGTTCGGTATAGATTGTCCAGCCGTTCGGGTGCCAGAACACCTGACCGGGGGCCTCTTCCTGCATGTGATACAGGTCCATTTCGCGGCCCAGCTTGCGGTGGTCGCGTTTGGCGGCCTCTTCCAGCATGTGCAGGTGGGCCTTCAGGTCTTCTTTGTTCGTGAAGGCCACGCCGTAAATGCGCTGCAGCATTGCGCGGTTGCTGTCGCCGCGCCAATAGGCACCGGCAATGGACATCAGTTTAAAACAGTCACCAGGCACCTGGCCGGTGTTCTGCAAGTGCGGGCCGCGGCACAGATCCTGCCAGTCGCCGTGCCAATACATGCGCAGGGGCTCGTTGCCCGGGATGCTTTCGATCAGCTCGACCTTATAAGGCTCGCCGCGGTCCTGATAATATTGGATCGCCTTGGGGCGGTCCCAGATTTCCGTGCGCACATCATCACGCTTGTTGATGATCTCTTTCATCTTTTTTTCGATGACGCCAAGGTCTTCTGGGGTGAAGGGTTCCTTGCGGTCAAAGTCGTAATACCAGCCATCCTTGATCACCGGGCCAATGGTGACCTGCGTGTCGGGCCAGATTTCCTGCACGGCGCGGGCCATGATATGGGCCAGATCATGACGCACCAGTTCCAGCGCCGGAACCGTGTCTTTCATCGTGTTGATCGCGATAGAGCTATCAGCTTCAATCGGCCACTGCAGGTCATAGTGCTGACCGTTCACAGTTGCGGAAATAGCCTTTTTGCGCAGGCTGGACGAAATGTCAGCGGCGACGTCACCAGCGGTGATGCCAGCATCGTAGCTGCGCGCATTGCCATCGGGAAAGGTAAGGGTGATCTGGGCCATTATGCTGGCTCCTCATCGGTTTGGCGCCCACGGAACGCCCGGTTGCGGGATATGTGTCGCGCCTAGATGCCGTCTGGTGCGCGCGCGGTCAAGGGGGCGACACCGGTCGCGCAAGCATCGCCCGGCCGCGCACCACCCCTTGTCATTGACCTGTTTGCCGTGATGTGGTGGGCCGCAAAGTCAAAAGGGGTGCAGGCCGATGCCAGATATGCTGACAACACCGCAGGGGCGACGGATTGCCTTTCACGACACTGCCGGACAGGGTCCGACGGTCGTATTCCTTGGCGGGTTCAAATCCGACATGGGCGGCACAAAGGCTGTGCACCTGCAAGCCTGGGCGCAGGCCCAGGGCCGTGCCTTCGTGCGGTTTGACTATTCCGGCCATGGTGAAAGCAGCGAAGCCTTTACCGATGGTGCCATCGGCGATTGGTGCGCGGATGCCCGCGCAGTGCTGGCCATGATCGATGGGCCATTGGTGCTGGTCGGGTCCAGCATGGGGGGGTGGATTTCGCTGCTTTGCGCCAAGGCGATGCCGCAACGAATTGCGGGCCTTATCACCATCGCCGCTGCGCCGGATTTCACCGAAGACAGCATGCGGGCCAGCTTTGACGCGGACCAGCGTGATGCCCTGATGCGCGACGGGCAGATTGCGCTGCCCTCTGATTATGGCGATCCTTATATTATCACCCGCCGCTTGATCGAGGAGGGACGCGACCAGCTTGTCCTGCGCGACCCTTTGGATCTGCCGTTCCCGGTGCGTTTTCTGCAGGGAACCGCGGATATGGATGTCGACGTCAGTGTCGCGATGCGGTTGCTGGATCATGTGACCGGGAACGATGTGCGGCTGACGCTGGTCAAGGGCGCGGACCACCGCTTTTCCGATCCCGATTGTCTGGCTTTGATGACACAGGCCGTGCAGCAGGTGCTGGACCGCATCGGCAGCTAATCTGCCAGCCAGGCTTTTGCGGTAGCGGCGGGCGTGTCATGGCAAGCCGCCGCCAGCGCCGCCCGCTTGGGGTTGCACCGCTTTGCCCCCGGTGCGATGACGGGCAAAACACGAAAGAGCAGGGCAAGATAATGGCGTACGAACCGCTGGTGATGATTCCGCCAATGCTGTGCGATGCCCGCGTTTTCGCGTCGCTGACAGCCGCAATGTCGGTGGATCACGCGACCTGTATCATGCCGACGGCCGGGGGCGACCGGATCGAAGATATCGCAAGTCGTATTCTAGACTGCGCGCCCGCACGGTTTGCCTTGCTCGGGGCGGGGATGGGCGGCGTTGTCGCGCTAGAGGTAACGCGCCGCGCGCCGACACGGGTCCTGCGCATTGCGCTGATGAACTGCACAGCCCAGCCCGAAACGCCGCAAACGGCCGCCGAAAGAGAGCCGCTGATCGTCGCCGCCCGTGCCGGCCGTTTTAAGGATGTCGTCGCGCAGGAAATGCCTGCCGCCTGCTTTGCCGATGGCCCGCACCGCCGCGCGGCAATGGAATGCGTCACCGACATGGCCTGGGCAACAGGGGCAGAGCGTTACGTCAGCCAGGCCCGCGCCATGCAACGCCGCCGGGACCAATCGGCCACCCTGCGCCAGATCCGCCAGCCGGCCATGGTCATCTGCGGGGCCGAGGACACGATTTATCCAGTGCGGCGCCATGAATTCATGGCGGAAATGATTCCCTATTCGCGACTGGAAGTCATTGAGGGTGCCGGCCACCTGCCGACGCTGGAACAACCAGAGGCAACCCTGGCAGTCATTCGCGCCTGGATGCAGCAACCGCTCGTTTTGCGATAGGTCAGCAATCAGCCCCGCCGGGCGAAGCCGTGCGGGGCTGTTTGACAGTAGCTGCTTACTTCGCAGCAGTCTTGGACGGCATGGCCGTGACATTGCTGGCCTTGGCTTTAACCGGAGCTTTGGCAGGCTTTTCTGGCTGCGGCGCATCCGCATTGTCGTCGATGAAACGCAGCACCAGCGGGCGGATGTTCTTGCGCCATTTGCCACCGGCAAAAATGCCGAAGTGACCGGCACCCGGCTCTAGATGGGCGGCTTTTTTGCTGTCGGGCAGGCCCGTCATCAGGGCCAGGGCGGCAAGGCATTGGCCGGGGGCGGAAATATCATCTTTTTCCCCCTCTACCACCTTTACGGCAACTGTGGTGATCGCACCGATATCGACCTTTTTGCCTGCGACGACAAAGGCGTTGCGGGCAATATCGCGGTTTTTGAAAACGCGTTCGACGGTCGAGAGGTAAAATTCAGCCGGCATATCCATGACGGCAAGGTATTCGTCATAGAATTCGTTATGCTTGTCATGTTCCGACGCTTCGCCCTTGGCCGTCGCGATGATCTGGTTGCGAAACGCGGTGGTATGCGCCTCTTGATTCATGGAAATGAAGGACGACAGCTGCAGCAAGCCGGGATAAACCTTGCGGCCCACCCCTTTGAATTTAAAGCCGACTTGCTGGATCATCAGCTGTTCCAGCTGGCCCATACTGACAGAATGGCCGAAGTCCGTCACCGATGTCGGATTGGCATCAGGATCAATCGGACCGCCGATCAAGGTCATGGACCGGGGCTGCGCGCTGGGATCTTCGGCAGCCAGATAGGCCACGGCAGCCATGGTCAGGGGGGCGGGCTGGCAGACAGCGATGACGTGCAGATCGCTGCCCAGCTCTTTCATAAAGTCGACTAGGTAGAGCGTATAATCCTCGATATCGAACTTGCCGGCACTGACCGGAATGTCGCGGGCATTGTGCCAGTCGGTGGTATAAACCTCGCAATCGGGAAGCAAGGAAATGACCGTCTTGCGGACAAGCGTGGCATAGTGGCCCGACATGGGGGCGACCAGCAGCACACGGCGCTTTTTCGGTGCGCGTCCGCCGACGTTGAAATGGATCAAATCGCCAAACGGCTTTTGCAAAACCGTTTCGATATGCACGATATGATCCGTGCCATCATCGACCGTTTGCACCGGAATGTTCCAGTCCGGTTTGACGACCATCCGGCTGAACGCCCGTTCCGTCACTTCGCCCCAGGCACCAAGCCAGTCCATGAACGGATTGGCTGTCATCGCCATGGCGGGATAGCTGGCAAAAGCACGCGCTGTCGACCCAAGCCATTGGTTCGTGTTACGCATGCTTTCCATCATGTCGTAGGTCATCATATACTTCATGTTGGAACGTTCCTGATGTGGTCGCGCAATGAATGCTGCAACTGCGAAGGTAGGCCGGGGGGAGTGATATGACAACTATTGATATGCACGAAGGTGAACCAAGCCGTAAAGAACTTGACAATCTTGAAAAAAATCTGGCGCGTGTTGATGCATTGACGCAGCGTCTTGTGGCGGCGCTGTCCAAGGCACGGCAGGTGCCGGCGGCCTTGCAAGGCCCAAGTCAGGAACTTTATGCCAAGGCGGCGGGGGCCTATTGGGCCCAGATGGTCAACAATCCGGCCAAGCTGATCGAGCATCAACTGTCGTTCTGGTCCAAATCCGTCACCCATTTCGTAGAAGCGCAGGCGCTTCTGGCGCAGGGCCATATCGCCGCGCCAGAGGACAAAACCCCGAGCGACCGCCGCTTTTCCCACGAATTGTGGCGCACCAATCCGTTCTTTAACTTCGTCAAACAGCAATACATGATCAACGCCGAGGCGATCACGCAGGCCATCAATGATGTCGAAGCGCTTGACCCTGCCGAAAAGAAGCGGCTGCGCTATTTTGGGCAGCAGATCATCGACATGTTCAGCCCCACCAACTTTCTGGCCACCAATCCAGAAGCCCTGAGCCTTGCGGTCGAGACAGAAGGGGAATCCCTTGTTCGGGGACTAGAAAATCTTGTCCGCGATCTGGAAGCGAACAACGGTGATCTGGTCGTCACGCTCGCGGATAAGGATGCTTTTACCGTCGGCGAAAACCTGGCCACCACACCCGGAGAGGTGGTTTTTCGCAACCACCTGTTCGAGCTGATCCAATATGCGCCCACCACCAAATCCGTGCATGCGGTGCCGCTGGTGATCTTTCCGCCCTGGATCAACAAATATTATATCCTTGATCTGAAACCGGAAAATTCGCTGATCAAGTGGATTGTCGATCAGGGGCATACTTTGTTCGTGGTGTCTTGGGTCAACCCGGACCCCAGCTATGCCGACACATCGATGACCGATTATGTTCAGGATGGCTATTTGCAGGCGATCGACACGGTCAAGGCGATTTGCGACGTGCCGCAGGTCAACGCCATCGGTTATTGCATCGCCGGGACGACCTTGTCACTGACGCTGGCCCTGCTGGCGCAGCGCGGTGATACATCGGTCAAATCGGCTACCTTGTTCACCGCGCTGACCGACTTTTCCGATCGCGGAGAGGTCGGAGTTTTTCTGGACGAAGACTTCATGAACGGGATCGAGCTTGAGGTCGGCAAGACGGGCATTTTGGACAAATACTACATGTCGCGGACTTTCAGCTTTTTGCGGTCCAATGACCTGATTTATGGGCCGGCGATCAAAAGCTATATGCTGGGCAAAGCCCCGCCTGCCTTTGACCTGCTGTATTGGAACGGGGATGCCACGAACCTGCCCGGCAAGATGGCGCAGCAGTATCTGCGCGGATTGTGTCAGGATGACAAATTTGCCGGTGCGGGGTTTGATGTTGCCGGTGCAACTGTGCAGATCGAACAGGTGACGCAGCCTATCTGCGCCATTGCTTGCGAAACCGATCACATCGCAGCCTGGAAAAGCAGTTATCGCGGCGTGCAAAAGATGGGCTCGGTTGACAAGACCTTTATCCTTTCGGGCTCTGGTCACATTGCGGGCATCGTCAATCCGCCCGCAAAGAACAAATACGGTCACTGGCTGAACTCCGATCTTTCGCTTGATCCTGCGGCATGGAAGGACGCGGCCCAGCAACAAGAGGGCAGCTGGTGGCCGCACTGGCAGGCATGGCTTGCAGAAAAATCAGGCGATATGATTCCCCCCGCACACCGGGTTCGCCCAAATTTCCACCGATTTGCCCGGCACCGGGAACATATGTGACCTAGGGGAAGTTTAGTTCCCGTATGAATTGTATCGACAAATCAGAGTATTGCGCAGTTGCAGAAACTCAAAATGCTGCACTGCGGAAAAAACTTGCAATGCTGCAGTGCAGCATATAGATTGTTGGTGCAGATAAGGGCGATGGAACAGACCTTCGCCACCATAGCAAAGGATGCATACCATGGCGAAGACCCAAGACTTCACAGCCGTTTTCAAAGACCTGATGGGCTCTTTCCCCGTTGACACCAAGTCGATGGAAGATGCCTACAAATCCCAGGCAACCCTGGCCGAAAAGCTGTCGACCGTGTCGCTGTCCGCTGCACAGGAATCCGCACAGCTGTCCGCCAAGTGGGCGCAGGATACCCTGACCAAGATGCAGGACATGACGAAAGCCAAGGCAGAGCCCGCCGATTACGCTAAGTCGATGACCGATTTCGCATCCGCCACTGCAGAATCCGCAGCCGAGCATATGGCCGCCTTTGCAGAGATTGCGAAAAAGGTTCAGACCCAGACGCTGGAACTGATGATGGCCGCAGGCAAGGACATGTCCGAGGACATGACCAACGCTGCGAAAAAGGCATCCGACGAAATGACCGCCGCCGCCAAGAAGGCGACAACCGCCAAGTAAGCCAGACCCGGCTTCAGACGATCAGGCGCGCCCTTTGGGGTGCGCCTTTTTGTGTTCAGAGTTTTTCTTGTTTGTCTTGCAGTCGCGGCATAGCATTGCTGCACTGCATCATGCTTGGGAGGGCAGACCGTGGCCGCCACCGATAAACCACTGCTGATCAAGCGCTACGCCAGCCGGCGCCTGTATAACACGGAAACCAGCGACTATGTGACGCTGGAAGATATCGCTGTTTTCATCCGCGCAGGCCGCGAAGTGCAGATCGTTGATCTGAAATCCGGCGATGACCTGACGCGGCAATACCTGCTGCAAATTATTGCCGAACACGAAAGCCGCGGCGAAAGCGTGCTGGGCGTCGATCTTTTGACCGACCTGGTGCGCGGCTATACCAGCCAGGCCGTGTCAGTCGTGCCGCAATTCCTGACCGCCAGCTTCGAGATGCTGCGCGACGGGCAAAGCAAGGCCATGGACAACATGACAAAATCGAACCCGCTGCTGAATATGCCGGGGTTCGAGGCGATGCGCAGTCAGCAGTCCGCCTTTTTCAAGGCGATGACCGGCGGAATGATCCCCGGTGTGTCGCGCGAGCCGGAAAAGGCAAAGCCGGCGGATGATCTGGAAACGATCAAAGCGCAGCTTGCTGAAATGCAGGACAAACTGTCAAAGCTCGGAAAATGACGCGGGCGGGGCAGGCGGGGTCAGACGCCCAGCCGGTCCCGCAACGCATACCACGTCATGGCCAGTGTCAGCAGCGGCGCACTGAAACGCGCGCCGCCCGGAAAGTTCGGCACCGGCAGCGCGGACATGACATCAAAGCGCCCGCTCTGGCCAAGGATCGCCTCTGCCATAACGCGGCCGGTAAAGCCGGACAAGGCAACGCCGTGGCCGGAAAAGCCAGCCCCCGACATGATATTCGGCGCGACGCGTTGCAGCGCGGGCAGGCGGGTCATCGTAATGCCCAGCGTGCCGCCCCAGACGTAGTCCAGCTTGACCTGCGCCAGCTGCGGAAACAGCGATATCATCCGCGCATGCAGCGCAGGTGCGATATCCTTGGGATAACCGATGGAATAGCTTTCGCGGCCACCGAACAGCAGGCGGCGGTCTTCGGACAGGCGATAGTAATTCACCACAAATTTGGAATCCGCCACCGCAATATCGCGGGTCAGGACCTCGTCCGCCAGATCGCCCAGCGGCTCTGTCGCGCCGATAAATGAATTGATCGGCATCACGCGGGCGGCCACCCTGCGATTGATGCCGGGCAGATAACCGTTGCCCGCCAGAATGACGTGATCCGCCGTAACCACGCCCCGCCCGGTCTGCACGCGGGCAGGCGTACCCTGCTGGATGCCGTGAACTTCTGACCCTTCAAGAATGACAGCGCCCGCAGCCTCTGCCGCGGCGGCAAGGCCAACGGCATAGCGCAGGGGGTGGATATGGGCGGCACCGTTGTCCAGCCAGCCGCCGGCATAGGCGTTCGTTCGGACCAGATCGCGCAGCCCGGCGCGGTCCAGCGGCGCGATCTTGTCATAGCCATAGGTGCGCGACAGAAATTCGGCTTCGGCGTGCAGATCCTTGCGGCCCTTGTCAGAATAGGTGCCAAAGGCTACGCCCGGCGTCCATTTCGCATCCGGTGCATGGGCCGCGATCAAATCATGCAAATCGGCCTTGGCCTGCTCTGCGCAGTCCCACAGCGCCCGCGCCGCGCCATCGCCCAACTTTTTCGCCAGATCGATCTGGTGCCAGTTATAGCCCGATCCGACCTGACCGCCATTGCGGCCCGATGCGCCAAAGCCCGCGCGATGCGCTTCCAGCACGATGACCTTGCGCCCGGCTTGCGCCAGCCGCAGCGCCGCTGTCAGGCCGGTATAGCCGGCACCGATGATACAAACATCGGCATCGCGGTTGCCGCGCAGTGACGGGCGCTGCGGCGGCAGGTTGGTCGTCGCGGCATACCAGCTGGCCGGAAATTTGCCGGCGGTATCATTGCGATATAGCGGGTTCATTCGGCCTCTATCTGCTGGCTTTGAAATTTGTCCCATGTCGTCGCGACCGCAAGTGACATCGCGCCCAAGCAGAACACGAAGCCAAGCGCCGCAAGCAGGTTGCGTTTCATCCGGTCAGACATTGAGCAACAGATGTTCGCGTTCCCAAGGGCTGATTACCTGCAGAAATTCGTTATATTCCGCGTGTTTGACGATTGAATAGACGCGGGCGAATTCCTCGCCCAACACGGCGTGCATGTCCTTGGCATCGTCAAACAATTCCAGCGCGGCATAAAGGCCCTGCGGTATCGCGTCTTCGGCCTCGTAGGCGTCGCCCTGGAACCGCTTGTCCGGCCAGATTTCGTTTTTCATGCCCAGATAGCCGCAAGCCAGCGACGCTGCGATGCACAGGTAGGGGTTACAATCCATACCCGCGAGCCTGTTTTCCACGCGACGCGCCTCTGGCGGGGAAATGGGAATCCGGATGCCCGTGGTGCGGTTGTCGCGGCCCCATTCAAGGTTGATCGGGGCGGCATGGTCGCGGACATAGCGGCGGTAGCTGTTCACATAGGGTGCGATCACGGCGATGACCGACGGCATATGTTCTTGCAATCCGCCGATGAAGTGGAAGAAGTCGTCGGTCTCTCCGCCTTGCGGGCCGGTAAAGATGTTACGCCCCTTGCGGTCCAGAACCGAATGGTGGACGTGCATCGCGCTGCCCGGCTCGCCTTCGATTGGTTTGGCCATAAAGGTCGCGGTGCAGTCATGCTTCAACGCGGCCTCGCGCAGCAGGCGCTTGAAGAAAAACACCTCGTCCGCCAGCTTGACCGGATCGCCATGGCGCAGGTTGATTTCAAGCTGACCGGCACCGCCTTCTTGAGTGATGCCGTCGATTTCGATGCCTTGGATTTCGGCGTATTCATAAATGTCGTCGATCACCGGGCCATAATCGTCCACGGCGGACATGGAATAGGCCTGCCGCGCCGCAGCGGGTCGGCCCGTGCGGCCCATCATCGGTTCGATAGGTTTGGCGGGGTCGATGTTGCGGCCCACTAGATAGAATTCCATTTCCGGTGCCACGACCGGTGTCCAGCCCTCGGCCTTGTACAAATCGACAACACGTTTCAGCACGTTGCGCGGGCTGCATCCAACTGGGCGGCCTTTTTGATCAAAGGCATCGTGGATGACCTGCAAGGTGCCGTCCTTTGTCCACGGCGCGGCGGTCGCGGTGGACATGTCGGGGCGCAGGATCATGTCAGGTTCCAGAAATCCCTCTGGCCCGGCAGCTTCGCCCCATTCGCCGGTAATCGTCTGGAAAAAGATCGAATTGGGCAGATGAAAATGCGCCTGCTTTTCCCACTTGGACGCTGGCACGGCCTTGCCGCGGGCGATGCCAGGCAGATCGGCGATGACGCATTCGACTTCATCCAGACGGTTGTTTTCCAGATACATGCGCGCCGCTTCGGGAATTGCGTCAAGCCAGGTCATGTCAGGCTCCGGGTTTTGAAAAAGCGGGCCATTTGATTTGCGATCCGGTGGTTGTCGATCGGCATCATCGCGGCGGCGCGGGCAGCGGTCAGCAGCGGGGCGGGGACCACACCTTCGCCGCGTTCGTCGCCAAGGCGCTTGGTAAAGGCGTTTTCAAATTCCGGATGTGCCTGCACCGTGAAAATACGGTTGCCGTAAACCAGCGCCGCGTTCTCGCAAAAGTCGTTGGTAGCCACGATCTTAGCCCCTTCGGGGCGCTGCGTCACCTGATCCTGATGCCAGGCGTTCAGTGCGACAGTGTCGCCCTGCCAGTCATAGGTCTGACGCCCGACAGCCCAGCCGCCGGGGAATTTTTCGACACGGCCGCCAAGGGCCTGCGCAATAATTTGGTGACCAAAGCAAATGCCGACCATCGGCGCACCGGCCGCATAGGCATCGCGAATAAAGGTTTCCAGCGGCGCGATGAACGGGTGATCTTCGTAGGCACCATGCTTTGATCCGGTCAGCAACCAGCCGTCGGCGGCGTGAATGTCCGCCGGGAATTGCATATCCACAACATCATAGGTTTCAAATTCGAACCCCTGATCGCCCAGCAACTGCTTGAACAGATCCGCGTAGTCGCCCGTGTCCGGTCGCATCGCATCTGGTGCGTGCCCGGTCTGCAAAATTCCGATTTTCATGGATCACCTGCTATTGATAGCGGCAATCTAGGACTCTGTGCCCGCCCACGCAAGCGGGGCGTTGGTTCAGCGGATAATCTGGGGCCGGATCCGCAGGCGCTTGCGCCTTTCCTGCGGCAGGTGGCGGTTCAGGCGGGCGTTGATCAGGCCGAATGACGTAATCACGACCAGCGTCAGGATGATGAAATAGCCTGCAAGGATGGGGTAGGGGACGAAGGGATTAAAGGTCTTGTCGGCAAAGTAATTGGCATAATACAGCGCGTCGCCCCGCTGTTGCAGCGCCGGAAAACCAGAGAAGTAGACAAGCGTGGTTGCGTGAAACAGAAAGATCGCCTCATTCGTGTAGGCGGGCCAGGCCAGACGCAGCATCGTTGGCCAGACCACCCGGCGAAAGCGGGTCCAGCCGGACAGGCCGTAGGCATCTGCCGCTTCTGTATCGCCCTTGGGGATCGAGAGCAGCGCGCCGTGAAAAATCTCGGCGGAATAGGCTGCAGTATTGAAAAACAGCACAACCAGCGCGCCGGCCCAGGCGGATGTGAACAGGCCAAAGACCGGTGCCACGCTTTTGAGCGAGAGGAACAGGAAATAAGCAAAGAAGAATTGGATGAACAGCGGCGAGCCGCGGAAGATAAAAATGAACCATTCCGACACCTTGCGCAGCACCGTCCGGTTCGAGGCTTTGCCAAGCGCCAGCGCCGTCGCCAGCACAAAGCCTGCCGCCAGCGCGAAGATGCCGAAATAGATGTTCCAGATCATGCCAGAGCCGATCAGCGTGAACTGTTGGCACAGGGTGAAATCGGATCGGGGCAAAAGCCGCTCTCCGATGCCAAGGCTGCGCAGGCCGTAGTCGGCGATGGTTTGAATGCAGCTCATCCTGCGGCCTTTCGCTGCGCTTCACCGCCTGCTGTGGCCTGCCCGCGGGTCAGGCGGGACATAACGCGACTCAGGATAATTTCGGATACCTTGGTCAGCGCAAGGTAGAACACCAAGAGCGCGCCAAAATACCACATGCGCCAGTCGCTGTGGGGGTAATCGGTGAAATTAGGGGTCTTGGTGCTGCCAAGCTCGCGCGCCCAATAGACGATATCTTCGACGCCCAGCAAAAACAGCAGCGGGGTTGCCTTGATCAAAACCATCCACAGGTTCGACAGGCCGGGCAGGGCATAGACCCACATCTGCGGCACCAGCACGCGGCGGGTGACCTGGCGGCGGGTCATGCCGTAAGCCTCTGCCGTTTCCAGCTGGCCGCGGGGCACGGCGCGCATGGCACCGAACATGACATTGGCGGCAAAAGCACCGAAGACGATGGAAAAGGTCAGAACGGCAAGGCCGAAACCGTAGGTTTCGTGAACCCATTGCGCCGCATTGCCCAGTGGCATCTTGGCCTGCTGGCACACGACAAAGTCGTTGCCTTGCCGCACCGGCTGGTCCCAACCGGGGCACAACATCTTGTGTCGCAGGTATTCGATGCCCTGATCCAGCGCGATGACGAAGAACAGGAAAAAGGCGATATCCGGCACGCCGCGCACGACCGCCATATAGGTTTTGCCAAACCAGCGGACCGGTGCGATCTGGCTGCGCGCGGCGGACGCACCGCCATAGCCGAACAGCAACGCCACAGGGGCGGTAATCGCGAGAAGAAGCAGGACCGTCCCGACGGACCAGTAGATGCCCATATGCTTGCCTGTCGTCAGGTAGCAAGAGAGCCACGTCAGGCCAGACAGGCTGGCGGGATCTGTGCAATAGCTAAAGATGGCGCCGATCCTTGACGTTGGTATTTGAGTTTATTCAGCCAGATGAATGGGATGCGCCGCGCCCCCGTGCAAGGGCGCGGCGCGCGGTTTTTAGAACGTGGCGGAGCCCGGCAGCATGTCGGTGATCAGCGTGTTCAGGGAACCGTCGGCCTTCATGGACTGGATGGCTGCGTCAAACTTTGCCTTCAGGTCAGCATCGCTTTCGCGCAGGCCAAGGCCGATACCACCGCCGATCAGGACGTCGTCGCCCATGATGTTCAGCTCAGCTTCTGCCTCTGCGATAGGGGCAAGGAAGGCTTTGTCGGCCAGCACGGCGTCAGCTTCGCCATTGCGCACGGCTGCAACAGCTTCTTCCGGGGTTGCGAATTCAAGCAGGGCCGCGTCAGGCAATTCGGAGGCAACGTAGCCTGCCTGAATGGTGCCGGTCTGTGCGGCAATGACGGCGGTGGTCAGATCGATGCCGTCGGTCATTGCGACAAAAGCGCTGGGATCGGGCTGGGTGTAGGGGTCGGAGAAGTCGATGACTTCGTCACGTTCCGGCGTGATCGACATGCCGGCCATGATGACATCGTAGTTGCCCGAAACCAGGTTCGGGATGATGCTGTCCCAGTCGTTGGTGACCCAGGTGCAGGTGAGTTCGGCGCGGGCGCAGAGTTCGTCACCCAGAACACGTTCGAATCCGTCAACTTCACCGGCGTCGTTGATGAAGTTGTACGGAGGGTAGGCCCCTTCAGTGCCCATGCGCACAACGTCTTGTGCCATGGCGGATCCGGCCAGCAACGCGAAGGCTGCGGTGGTGAGTGTCAGTTTGTTCATTGTCGTCTCCCGTTGGATGAGGCGGCGTTGCGCCTCGATGATCGGCCAGAGGGTTATGCGAAACCTGTAAAATGGCAAGCCTGAATAGGCTGACGCAGGGTCAGCGGGCTAGGCCGGCAAGGTTGCGGAAAGAAAACCGCGCAGGCGGTCGGTTTGCGGGTTGGTGAACAGATCGCCGGGGGTGCCTTGTTCCTCGATCAGGCCTTGGTGCAAGAATACGACGTGGTCCGAGACGTCCGCTGCCATGCGCATATCATGGGTCACGATCAGCATGGTGCGGCCTTCTTCGGCGAGGGCCTGAATGACACGCACGACTTCCTGTTCCAGTTCCGGGTCCAGTGCGGATGTGGGTTCATCAAACAGCAGCGCCTTGGGTTCCATGCACAGGGCGCGGGCTATGGCGGCGCGCTGTTGCTGGCCGCCGGATAGCATGGCGGGATAAGCATCCGCCTTGTCGCCGATGCCGACCTTGTCCAGATAGCGGCGGGCGGCGTCCTCCACCTCTGCCCGGTCACGTTTCAAGACAGTCAGCGGCGCTTCCATCACGTTTTGCAGAATCGTCATATGCGCCCACAGGTTGAACTGCTGGAACACCATTGACAGGTTGGTCCGGATGCGGATCATCTGGGCATGATCGGCCGGGCGGCGGTTCAGTCCCGTCCCTTTCCATTTTACTGGCTCGCCATCAAAGACGATTTCGCCTTGCTGGCTGTCTTCCAGAAGGTTTGCGCAGCGTAGCAGGGTGGATTTCCCTGATCCGGACGATCCGATCAACGACACGACATGACCGGCGGGTGCGGTGATATCGACGCCCTTCAGCACCTCTAGGTTGCCATAGGCCTTGTGCAGGTTGCGGATCGAGATGACAGGTGTTTGTGCGGTATTCATGGGGGGTGATATGGCCGCAAAACCCCCCAGAATGCAACGGGCCTTAGCCCGCGTTTTCGATTCTGCGGCGCGCGGCGTTGCTGTCCTGATCCGTGACGCCCAACATCGGGGCAACCATGCGCATGATGCTGTCTTCTTGCGCGTCGCGTTCGCCGTCGGCCAGCACGATCTGCCACATGGCATCGATCACCGCGAGGCGGTCTTCGTAATCAACCGCATCTTTGATCGCGCGGGTAAAGCGGACGGTGTCCGGGGCTTCGGCTTCCAGCGCCTCGCATTGCATGCGCAATGCGCTGGCGTCGCTGAGGCCATAGCGGCGGGCAAGGATCGCCTCGATCCGGGATTTTTCCACGGGGTCGTAGTGGCCGTCGGCGCGGGCTAGTCGCACCAGCAAGGCCCCAAGGGCCAGGCGGGCGTCGGCGTCGGGGATGCGGTCGGGGGCGGGGGCGGTCATGCGCCGGATCAGATCTGCAAACATGGGCTGGTTATAGGGCCGGCACAGGTGTTCGGAAAGGGTGAGCGATCAGGTCTGTGGCTGCACCCGCGCAAAAAGCCGTGACAGCGCGTTGGCTTCGTCGACAAATCCGTAGGGTGGATTGACGACGAACATGCCCGATCCCACCATGCCGTGTCCTGGCCGTGCGGGGGGGAAGTTTACAGTGTGGGATATGGCGTCCGGAAACTGTCGGTGCAGTGCGCGTAGCATCGGTTTGTGCCGCGCATCGGTCAGCACCGGATACCACAACGCCAGAATACCCACGGGCCACCGGCGGTGCAGCTTGCGCAGGAATTCAGGAATATCTTCGTATTCGGTCTTAACCTCCCAACTGGGATCGCACAGGAGCAGGCCGCGGCGCGGATCGGGGGGGCAGCGTGACAGCGCCATGGCAAGGCCGTCGGTCTGGCTGACGGTGACACCGGGCAGGGCGGTGCGCAGGGCTTCCGCCTCTGCCGGGTGGAGTTCGGCAAGGGTCATGTTGTCTTCGAAGCGCAGCGTATCCAGGGCGATTTGCGGGCTGCCGGGATAGATATGCGCACCGTAGCGTTCGCGGCTTTTGGCCAACGCGCGGGCGTAGGGATGATCCTTGGCAAACCAGTCCTGGGCCAGCGCGATGCCTTGAGCAGCTTCGCCGGTTTTCACAGCTTCGGGGCTGCGCAGATCATAGATCGCACGCCCGGCGTGGGTTTCCAGATAGGACAGCGGTTTAGGTTTGCGGATCATATAGTCCAGCATCCAGGCAAGCAGTGCGTGCTTGTGAACGTCGGCCATGTTTCCGGCGTGATAGGCGTGTTGATATGAAAGCATCACATTGACCTAACCTGTTCGGATGGTGCCGTGAAGCCTTGTTGCACATTGCATTGATGCTAGAATGGGGACAAATACATCTCTTTCCCGGAAAGTTTTCGCATGTCTTCTTCTCGCTTGCTGTCTGCCGCACTGATAACGGCCCTTCTGCCCGTCGCGGCCGCCGCACAAAATACCCTTTCGATCGGGCTTGGCCCCCAGTCTGCCCCCGCCTATTTCGGATCGTCGGAGAATGAAGGAAACGTGACCGGCAATTTCAGCATCCAGCAGCTGAGCTTTGGCCCTCTTCGCTTTGGTGGATCCGAAGGCGGCACAGCGCAGGGTTTCGGTTTTGCCGCATCCATCCGCTATATCGGAGAGCGCAGCGGTGCCGAATATTCCGAACTGGCTGGCACAGAAACGATTGACGCTGCGCTGGAGCTTGGTGGCGGCCTGACTTACACCGCCGAGAACTTTTATGTCTTCGCAGTGGCGCGCAAGGGTGTCACCGGTCATGACGCGGTTGTCGGTGAAATTGGTGCAGACGCCATCTATCGCCCTTCGGCCCCGGTTGAGCTGCGTGTTGGACCACGGTTCTTTTTCGGGGATGACGAATACGCCCAGCAGTATTTCGGCGTGACTGCCGCCGAGGCCGGTAACGGCAATACGTTGACGGCCTATGACGCTAAGGGCGGCCTCCTGTCCCAAGGGGTTGAGGCAAGCGCATCCTATGCCTTTTCCGAAGATTGGGGCGTGACCGGCACCGTGCGTTATGAAGAATATGCCAATGACGCGGCTGATAGCCCGATTGTAAAGCAGGGCAGCGACAATGCGACCACGGCGAGCTTGGTGGTGACGCGCCGCTTTAGCTTCTGAAGCTGCGATATTCGAATTGAAAAAGGCGCGCCTTGCGAGGCGCGCCTTTTTTATTGTGACTAGTGTTTCATTGTGACTGGTGCAGCTTTTGATGCGGCGGTTTGGGATCGACCCGGCTGCGCCGGGCCGATCCATGGGGGCTTTGCCCCCATACCCCCAGGATATTTAAGACCAGAAGAAAGGGACCGCGCCTTAGACGAGGCGCGAGTTTTCGACGGCGGCGCGGACGAAGTCGGCAAAGAGCGGGTGCGGCGCGAAGGGTTTGGATTTCAGTTCGGGGTGGAACTGAACGCCGATAAACCAGGGGTGGTCTTTCCATTCGACGATTTCTGGCAGTTTGCCATCGGGCGACATGCCGGAAAAGCACAGGCCGGTCGCCTCGAGCTGATCGCGATACTTTGTATCGACTTCGTAGCGGTGACGGTGGCGTTCCTCGATCGCGGTAGTGCCATAGATTTGCGCAACTTTTGAGCCTTCGCGCAGGGTCGCATTGTAGGCACCAAGGCGCATGGTGCCGCCTTTGGCATCGCTGGCTTTGCGCGCGACAGTCTGGTTGCCCTGCACCCATTCCTTCAGGTGATAGACCACAGGTTCGAAGCGCTTGATGCCGGCTTCGTGGTCGAACTCTTCTGATCCGGCGGTAGTCAGACCGGCGACATTACGCGCGGCTTCGATGACGGCCATCTGCATGCCAAGGCAGATGCCAAGGTAGGGTACGCCTTTTTCGCGGGCGAATTGCGCCGCCTTGATCTTACCTTCGGTGCCGCGTTCGCCAAAGCCGCCGGGGACGAGGATCGCATGAAAGCCTTCGAGGTAGGGCGCGGCATCTTCGCGGTCGAAAAGCTCTGCATCGACCCAGTCGATACGCACCTTCACGCGGTTCGCCATGCCGCCGTGTGTCAGCGCCTCTGCGATGGATTTGTAGGCGTCTTCCAGCTGTGTGTACTTCCCGACAATGGCAACGCGCACCTCGCCTTCGGGATTGTGGATGCGGTCGGCGACGTCGTGCCAGACTGTCAGGTTCGGTGCAGGCGCGGGGGCGATGCCGAAAGCATCAAGCACAGCCTGATCAAGGCCCTGCGCATGATAGGCGAGGGGCGCCTCGTAGATGGATTTGAGGTCATAGGCCGCGATGACCGCGTCCTTGCGCACATTGCAGAACAGGCCGATCTTTTCCCGCTCGCGTTCCGGGATCGGATGTTCGGACCGGCACACCAGAATGTCGGGGGCCAGGCCAATGCTGCGCAATTCCTTGACAGAGTGCTGGGTCGGCTTTGTTTTCAGCTCTCCGCTTGCGGCCAAATAAGGCAGCAGGGTCAGATGCATGAAGATACACTGCCCGCGCGGTTTGTCCTGGGCGAACTGGCGGATCGCTTCAAAGAAGGGCAAACCTTCGATATCGCCGACCGTGCCGCCGATTTCGCAGAGCATGAAATCGACTTCGTCTTCACCGATGGAAATGAAATCCTTGATCTCGTTCGTGACGTGGGGAATGACCTGAATGGTCTTGCCAAGGTAATCGCCGCGGCGTTCCTTTTCCAGCACCGTGGAATAGACCCGGCCGGAACTGATGGAATCGGTCATGCGGGCGGCCACGCCGGTAAAGCGTTCGTAGTGACCAAGGTCGAGGTCGGTTTCCGCGCCATCGTCGGTGACGAAAACCTCGCCGTGTTCGAATGGTGACATCGTGCCTGGATCAACGTTCAGATAAGGGTCCAGTTTGCGCAGGCGGACCGTATAGCCACGCGCCTGCAGCAGCGATCCCAGCGCGGCAGAGGCCAGGCCTTTGCCCAGCGACGACACAACCCCGCCCGTGATAAAGATGAAACGTGCCATGGAAGGGCCCCCGTGTGTGTCAAGAATTCAGACATACGATCCAGCATCGGATCGCATCATCACGGGATTTACGGATAGCCGAAACAGGCCCTCACGTGCAACCCGTGACGCAATATTTTGGTGAACCGGCCCGAAGGCCGGCCAAGTGTTGTGGTATCAGTGGCTTAGTTGCCCGACGGCACCAGCGGCGCGTCGCCTGCCGAAGGCGGCAACAGATTGTCGCCAAGTCCGGACGATGCCGGAGCATCCGCAGCCGGGGCATCCTGCAGGCGGTCGACAACCGATGCACCTGCTGCATTTTCAGCTGCGATGATCGTCAGCGCGATGGATGTCGCGATAAAGCCGATTGCTAAAATCCATGTGACCTTGCCCATGGCTGTCGGGGCAGGGCGCCCGGTGGCTGCACCGCCGCCACCACCGCCGATGCCCAATCCGCCGCCTTCAGAGCGTTGCAAAAGGACTGTGCCGATCAGCGACAGTGCTAGGATCAAGTGAATGACGAGGACGACGTTTTCCATGTAGGACGGGCCTGCGGGTTGTCTGCGGTTCGGCGCTATCTATGCCGTTGGTCCTCTTGCCGCAACCCCAAAGGCCGCGCGGCGGAGGGTGCATTGGCGTGTCGCCTTGCTTTTTCGGTTTCATGCCTGCCCCAAGGGGCATATAGCGGTCAGCGGAATTTTCCGTAATAGGACAAGTATCATGGCAAACGTTGTCGTCGTTGGCGCCCAGTGGGGCGACGAAGGTAAAGGCAAGATCGTTGACTGGCTAAGCGAGCGCGCCGATGTCGTCGCCCGTTTTCAGGGGGGGCACAACGCTGGCCACACCCTTGTGATCGACGGCAAGGTTTACAAGTTGCACGCGCTGCCCAGCGGCGTTGTTCGCGGCGGCAAGCTTAGCGTGATCGGCAACGGTGTCGTGCTTGACCCCTGGCACCTGTTGAAGGAAATCGAAACGATCCGCGCGCAGGGCGTTGATATCAATCCTGAAACGCTGATGATTGCGGAAAATACACCGCTGATCCTGCCGTTCCACGGGGAACTGGACCGGGCACGGGAAAATCAGGCCAGCGTTGCCAAGATCGGTACGACAGGCCGCGGCATCGGCCCCTGCTACGAAGACAAGGTCGGGCGCCGCGTGATCCGCGTTGCCGATCTGGCTGATCCCGCAACGCTGGAACTGCGCGTTGACCGCGCCTTGGTGCATCATGATGCCCTGCGTCGGGGGCTGGGGCTGGAGCCGATCGACCGTGACGATCTTTTGGCCCAGTTGAGAGAGATCGCGCCAGCGATTCTGGCCTATGCCGCTCCTGTGTGGAAAGTGCTGAACGACAAACGTAAAGAAGGTAAGCGGATCCTGTTCGAAGGCGCGCAGGGCGCGCTGCTGGACATCGACTTCGGCACCTATCCTTTCGTCACCTCCTCAAACGTGATTGCAGGTCAGGCTGCGACGGGGACGGGCGTGGGGCCGGGCGCGATTGATTTCGTGCTGGGCATCGTCAAGGCCTATACCACCCGCGTGGGTGAAGGGCCGTTCCCCACCGAGCTGCTGGATGATGACGGCGAAAAGCTGGGTCAGCGCGGCCATGAATTCGGTACCACCACAGGTCGCAAGCGGCGCTGCGGCTGGTTCGACGCGGCGCTTGTGCGCCAGACCTGCGCGACCTCTGGCGTGTCGGGGATTTCCCTGACCAAGCTGGATGTGCTGGACGGGTTCGAGACGTTGAAAATCTGCACCGGTTACGATCTGGATGGCACCGTTCTGGACTATCTGCCGACCGCCGCAGACCAGCAGGCGCGTTGCAAGCCGATCTACGAGGAAATGCCCGGTTGGTCCGAATCGACCGAAGGAGCGCGGTCCTGGAATGATCTGCCCGCACAGGCGATTAAATACGTCCGCCGTATCGAAGAGCTGATCGATTGCCCCGTGGCACTGGTGTCGACATCGCCAGAACGGGAGGACACGATCCTTGTCACCGACCCCTTCGCTGCGCGATGAACGGCTGGTTCGCCAACCTGAGCTACAAGGCACGTAAACGCTGGGCGTTGCTGATCCTGGTGCTGGGATTGCCGGCCTATCTGATTGTTGCAGTGACAATCACGTCGACGCTGGATCGCCCGTCGTTCTTGTTGGAACTTGCGATTTATGTCGGCCTTGGTGTGCTGTGGGCCTATCCGTTCCGCAGCATTTTCAAGGGGATCGGCCAGCCCGATCCGGATGAAAAGGACTAGGTCAGGTCTAAGGGTTGCATATGAAAAAGGCGGGGGCTTTCACCCCCGCCTTTTTGTTTGTGCATCTTGTCTGCCGGATCAGCTGCCGACTGCGCGGGCTTCCGGCTTGAACCGGATCCGTTCCGATACGGCGAAGCGACCGTTGCGGACGCGTTCGATCCGGCCTTGGCGCAGCAGGGTACCAAAGGACCGCAGCCCGTCTTCGCGGCTGAAATCTTCTGACACGGTCTGGCGCACCTTTTGCATGATATGTGGGCGAGAGAAGTCTTCGGACCCTTCCACAAAAGCGGTATAGGCAGCGGCGGCTTCCAAAAGGTCTTGCAGGCTGGTTGCGCCCATATTCTCCGCATACTCGGCAAAGTTGCCAGCCTCTGCCGCGGGGGCCGCGGCTGCGGTCGCTACGCGGCGCGGCTGAACCGGACCGTCGGATTTGGCTTCAGCCAGTTCCTTTTCCAGATCGACGCGCTGGCTTGGCACCAATTTCAGCGGCGCAGGGCGGGCGCGTTCGCCGCGATCGGATGTGCCTTCGGGGCGCGGTGCACGCCGGGGGCGGACAACCTGATCCAGATCTTCGCGGAAGGCATCCTCCGTCTCGGCCCGTTTGTCACCAGTCTCGCCAAGTTGACGCGCGGCTTCCGTTGCGGCAACAGCGGCTTTCAACTGGGCAATCGCGTTGCGGCGACGGCTTGCTTCGGGGTCGGCCAATTCGTTATTGGCCTGTGACATGATCCGCGACATTTCTGCCTCTGTCGTGTCAGGCAGCGGGTCGCGCCGCAGCTTTTGCGCAGGTGCAGCGGCGTCTGCGTCCGGTGCTTTTGCCTGTTCAGGCGCAGCATCCTGCGGTGCAGCATCGGTGTCGTCCTCTTGGCGCAGGGCCGCAAGGGTGCGTTGCAGATCAGCCTCGTCGTCGTCAGACAGGGTGCTGCCAACATCCGGCAAATCGACATCCACCGAATCGTCCGCGTCAAGCAGATCCGCGGACAGGTCCGCATTGCCGTGATCATCAACGGTATCAGCAGCGGTATCATCCTGCGGCTTTTCATCTGCAGCCACTTGCGGTGCGTCTTGGGTTTCAGCCATCAGCGCCGCAACCGAGGTCGAGGCAGCAGACGTGTCTTTTTCCTGCTTTGGCAAGGCGGGGGCCGACACGGCCGCTTTTTCGGCGGCCAGCTTAGCAATATCCGCAGCGGTCAGTGTTGCGACGGCATCGGCCGCGTCATCAGTCGGGCGCTGCCGGCGCGTGACGCGCAGGATACGGCCGCGCGGTGCCGCCGGCGGCGTGTCGGCTGCAACCTCTGCCGCGGGCTCTTCTACCTGCGGGGCACGCAGACCTGCACGCTGCAAGTTGCGCAGAACGGCGTCGATCTGGTCGTCTGTCTCGTCTTCTTCCGCGGCAGCGGTGGGTGCATCATCTGACTCTTCAGCCACAACAGGCGCAGAGGCAGCGGTTGCCGCTGTGTCCGGTTCCGCATCATCCTGATCCACAGGCGCTGCATCGTCCTGCGACAAATCGGCGTCAGCGGTAACCTCTGTTGAACTGGTGTCTGCGTCCAGTGCGTCGTCCGCAGCAGGCGCGCCTGCTTCGACTTCAGGGTTTTCCGGGGCACCGGCCACGGGGACCGTCTCTTCCAGGTCTTCGACAAAGGCGTTGGGGGCAGCGGCAGGATTCACACCGCCAACAACCGCACGAATGCGCTGCAATTTCGCAGCCACGCTTTCCGAATCGGGATGCGCTGGCGGCTCGGTGCGGGGGGCGGCAGGCTGTGCCACGGCTTCGACCGGGGCTGCATCGCGGGCTGCGGCCATTGCCTTTTCACGCATGCTGTCGGTTTCCACCGGACGGCGCGGCGCGGGCGGCATGACGGGCGATTCGTCATCTTCTGCCGCATCGGGTGCAGGGGCTTCATCCGCTGCGGCGGTATCCACTGGCGCTGTATCCGCAACATCCGGCTTTGCAGCTTCGGCCTGCGCGGGTGCCGGTGCCGGATCAGCGGTGGCAGCTGGCGCTGCGGGGGCCGGCGTGGCCGCGGTCAACGGCGCGGCGACCTGCATGGGTACTGCCGCCGGTTCAGAGGCGCGCAAGACAATACCGGTATCACTTGACCGTACATCAACGCGGCGCGAAATTTCGCGCTCTGCGATGCGTGTCAGCATTTCTGCGTCGGGGGTCGGGGGTTCAGCCCCGAAATAACGGTCCCCTGCGGCCAGATCGCGGAAATATTCTGCAATCGCCTTCATCGTCGAGAAGGAATCTTCAAATCCCTCCAACGTGCACGAAAAGGTGCCATAGGAAACGGTAAGAATCTTGCTCGACTCAACCATGATTTCGCTCGCTTTTTGCCAGTCCTAGTGACAGCCTGTTTACCAGCAATTGGTTCGCAAACCGGAACAGTCCGGCGGTAATGACGCGATCATTTCGTGGCACTTTCAAGGCAGGCACCCCAAATGAAGACAATATGCCATGTTTGAACCGATTGTTCACGCCTCATCCCCAATCACTTTGCTTGGTGGTTCTGATACAGACAACAGTCAACTTAACATTTGCCTAAAGGTTGCGCCATCCGTCGTCGCGGCCGATGGAGGGGCCGATCATGCATTGCGCCATGATTTAAGGCCTGTCGCGGTCATCGGCGACATGGATTCGCTTAGCAACAAGGCGCGGACGGCCTTTGCCGACGCGCTGCATCATGTGGCAGAGCAGGACAGTACGGATTTTGAAAAGTGCCTGACCCGTATCAAAGCACCTCTGATCATGGCTGCGGGTTTTCTGGGCGGGCGTTTGGATCACACGCTTGCGGTGCTGGGCACGCTGGCACGGCTGCGGGCGCATCACGTGATCCTGGTTTCGCCAGACGATGTGTGCGTCTTGCTGCCGCAGGGGCACAGCATGTGGCAGCTATCGCCCGGCCTGCGAGCGGGCGTTTTGCCTTTAGGACATGCGACAGTCAGCAGCAATGGCCTTGTCTGGGACCTTGCCGACAGCAAGCTGGCCCCCGATGGCCTTGTCAGCAGTTCGAACGCGGTAAAGCAGGCGCAGGTCAGCTTTGATGTTGCCGGTCCGGTCTTGCTGACCTTGCCGCTATCTGCGTCAAAGTCGCTGATCGCTGGCGTTCTGGCGCAGGTCAGCAGTTCGGCACATTGACGGCAAGGCCGCCTAAAGCGGTTTCCTTATACTTGTCGCTCATATCCGCGCCGGTCTGGCGCATTGTTTCGATTGCGGCATCCAAAGGCACCAGATGCACACCATCCCCGCGCAGGGCAAGGCTGGCGGCACTGACCGCCTTGATACAGCCAAGACCATTGCGTTCGATACAAGGCACCTGCACCAATCCGCGCACCGGATCGCAGGTCATGCCCAGGTGATGTTCCAGCGCGATCTCTGCTGCGTTTTCGATCTGCGCCGGACTGCCGCCCAGCACCGCACACAGGCCCGCTGCAGCCATGGCCGCGGCAGAGCCGACCTCTGCCTGGCAGCCACATTCCGCGCCGGAGATGCTGGCGTTGTACTTTATCAGCCCGCCGATCGCCGCAGCCGTCAGCAGGAAATCCGGCACGCCGGCCGCGCTGGCCCCCGGCACATGATCCAGCCAATAGCGGATCGTCGCGGGAATAACCCCCGCCGCGCCATTGGTGGGGGCAGTGACAACACGGCCGCCAGCGGCGTTTTCCTCGTTCACCGCCATGGCATAGGCGGACATCCAGTCGTTGATGGTATGGGGGGCGGGCTGGTTCATCCCGCGTTCGGCCATCAGGGCTTCATGAATACCGCGCGCCCGCCGGCGCACGCTTAACCCGCCGGGCAGGATGCCATCCGTGGCAAGTCCGCGGTCGATGCAATCAGACATGACCGACCAGATATGTCGCAGGCCCGCGTCAAGGTCGGGGCTGGTGCGGCGGCTGCGTTCGTTGTCGCGTTTCATCTGGGCGATGGATTTGCCACTGCGTTCAGCCATCTGCACCATTTGGGTGGCGGTACTGAACGGATAGGGGACGGGCGGGCCGATGTCGGTGCCCCGCCCCGCGGCGTGCTCTGCCTCTGTCAGCACAAAACCGCCGCCGATAGAATAGTAAGTTATTTGGGTAACGGTATCACCTTGGCTATCCAAACCCTTAAAAATCATGCCGTTCGCATGACCGGGCAAAGCGGGGCCGTAGTCAAAGATCAAGTCATCCTTCGGGTGAAAGCGCAAAGGTCCAAGCCCGTCCGGTGTGATCCGCGCGCTTTGCCTGACCTGCGCCAAGGCGGCCTCTGCTGCCTCTGCGTCGTAATCATCGGCGCGCATACCGGTCAGACCAAGGATCACGGCGCGGTCGGTGGCATGGCCTATGCCGGTAAAGGCCAACGATCCATGAAGCGACACCCGCACGCCCGCCACCGCAAAGGGCTGGGCGCGCAAATGATCAAGGAACCGCGCGGCGGCGACCATGGGGCCGATCGTATGAGACGATGACGGGCCGACCCCGACTTTGAACATGTCGAAGACGGAAACGAACATCAGGTGGGGCTGCCTTCTGGCGGGTTGGGGTGGTGCGGCGCGGAAAACGGCGTGGCACCCAGTCCCTCTGCCGCGGCAGCGCGCTTGGTGGCGGGCATCTGTTCGAACACCTGCGCGAAAAGATACAGGCGAGGCCAGTGCGCCAGATCGTACCACCCCGCCGGGCCGCCATAAAGCGCGGGCCAGCGCAGCATTGGTGCAAGATAGCACATCTGCGCGACATGATCGGGCGACCACTGCTTTTCAAGCAGATCCAGATGGCTGGCAAGGCGATGCTTTGCCGCGTGACGCAGACTAGATGGGGCGGCGGGCAGGTATTGTTCAGGATAGAACAGCGTCCGCAGGGTCGGGTGCAGCGTGTTGGACATCCACAATAGCCAGCTAAGCGCCGCGCCGCGCCCGGGGGCGTCCGGCGCAGGCATTAAGGTACCGGGGGCGGTATCCGCCAGCCACAGCAGGATCGCACCGGTTTCAAAGATCGGACCGCTTGGTGTTTCCAGTGCGGGGATCAGACCGGCCGGGTTCAGCTGCAAATAGGCGGGGCTGCGCTGGGCACTAGCCGCGCGGTCCACAAGAGCCGTGCGATACGGCCGGTTTGCAAATTCCAAAGCAAGCCGTACGCACAGCGAGGCATTGTCAGGGGCATAATGAAGGCACACAGATTCCATGTACCGACCCTATCCAAAGCCGCCGCCCGCGTCAGCCTGAAAGCGACGCTTTACGGACGGGCAGGGCCAGTCGCATGCCGCCCCTTGCCGCGCAGTGCGCCGTCTTCGACGCCGATGCGGTGATACAGCATCGCGGCATTCAGCACGGTAAAGACGATGGCCACCCATGTCAGGCCCAGCACCATCGGCGCTGCGATGATTTCCAGTACGACAAGGGTATAATTGGGATGCGGGATAAGCCGGAACGGGCCGCGAGAGACAAGCGGTTCGTCCAGCACGATGATCCGCGTGGTCCAGCGCGCCCCCAGGGTGCCAAGGATCCAGACACGAAACACCTGCAATACAGCATAAAGCGCCAGCCAGCCCATGTGTAGCGGCTGGTTCCAGCCAAAGACTAGCAGCGCCAGTACCCAAGCAGAGTGCAGGGCGACCATGACAGGATAGTGACCCGCGCCGACTTCATATGCCCCGCGGGCCAATAGGCGTGCAGTGTTGCGCCTGGCAATCACCAGCTCGCCCAGCCGCTGCACCACGATGAAGGCAAGGAACAGAAAGGTGCCGGTCGTCATGGTGCGACCGTAAGCGGCATCATGGCCGCGGTAAAGCCCGGCCCCAGCGCGCAAAGCGCCAGCTTGCCTGTCTGCCCAGCGGCCAGCACACGTTTAAGCACGAACAGCGCAGTCGGGGCGGACATATTGCCATAGTCACGCAAGGTCGCGCGTTCCGCGTCCAGCGCACCTGCGGGCAGGTCCATCGTTGCCTCGATCGCCTCCACCACCTTGGTGCCGCCGGGGTGGCATACGAAGCGGTCGATCTGGCTAAGGTCCAGCTGCGCGGCTTGCAGCATCGTCGTGATGGCAGGGCGGAATTCATCGGTGACGAAACTGGGGATTGAGCGGTCAAAGATCACGCCAAGACCGGTTTCATCCACGTCCCAGCCCATGATCGGCAGGGTGTCCGGAAACAGATGCTCGTGCCCGTCGTGCAGAATGACTTCGCCTGCTGTGCCAGAGCCTGCACCGATCACCGCCGCTGCCGCGCCGTCGCCAAACAGCACGGTTGCGATCACATCGGCTTTTTGCAGGCGGTCGGACCGGAAAGACAGTGAACATGCCTCGACCGCGACCATCAGAACAGTGCTGCCGGGATCGGCGGCGGCAAGCCGGCGGGCGATGGACAGGCCCGACACGCCGCCTGCACACCCCAGACCGAATACCGGTACGCGCCGCACATCGCGGCGAAAGCCCATCTCTGCATGGGCCTGCGCCTCTAGCGTGGGGGTCGCGATGCCGGTGGAGGAGACTGTGACGATGGTGTCGACCTGATCAGCTGTTATGCCGGCAGCATGCAGCGCATCAGAGGCGGCAGCGATGAACATCGCCTTGGCCCCGGTCATATAAGCCGCGCCGCGGTCAGCCCAGCCGTGATCCGCAGCGAACCAGTCCAGCGGCATGACGCTGTAGCGCCGATCAACGCCCGCATTTTCAAACGCAGGCACTAGTTTTTCAAAGAACGGATATTTGGGGGCCAGTAGCGCGCGGGCCTGTTCAAGCACGTCGGATTGCGACAGCTCGTGCGGGGGCAGGGCTGTTCCAATTCCCTTCAGGACCGTGGTGTTGCACGCCCCGTTCATGGCGCGGCGGCGCGTCGCGGGCTCTTGCAACATAATTGGAACCTTTCAAACGTTCTGTGTAGAACGATGACTGGCGGGAAAAGTTCCATGCAGCCTCATAGACCTGCGCATCAAGTGTTTGCGGTAACAGCGTAAATGCCCCCTGTCATGAAAGCACCGCGCCGCCTATAACCTGCCCGTGTTTTAAAGGAGCCTTGCCATGCCCGTTGATCTGTCACCTATCGACAAGGCGAAATACGTCGCCGCAAAACGCGCCTGCGACTATGTCGAATCAGGGATGAAATTGGGCCTTGGCACCGGGTCCACCGCCGCATGGCTGGTACGTTGCTTGGGCGAGATGGTGCGGGACGAGGGCCTGAAAATCAAAGGCGTGCCAACATCAACGCGCACGGCGCAACTGGCCCGCGACGTCGGCATCGAAGTGATTTCCCTGGACGAGGCCCGCTGGCTGGATCTGACGATCGACGGCGCGGATGAATATGACGGTGCGCTGAACCTGATCAAAGGCGGCGGCGGCGCGCTGCTACAGGAAAAGATCGTGGCGACCGCCAGCGACCAGATGATCGTCATCGCTGATGCATCCAAGAAAGTCGAGACGCTGGGGGCTTTCCCGCTGCCGATCGAAGTGATCCCTTTTGGCTGGCAGACATCCAAAGCCCTAGTCGAAGAAGCGCTGGTGGGCATGGATGTTATGGGTGCCACAACAAGCCTGCGCATGAATGGTCAGGCGCCTTTTATCACCGACGAAGGCAATCACATCCTTGATCTGTATCTGAACCGTATCGGAAATGCACGTCAGCTAAGCCTCGTGCTGAACCAGATTCCGGGCATCGTCGAAAACGGACTTTTTATTGATATCTGCGATATCGTGATTACCGGTTACGGCGACGGCCGGGTCGAAGTGCATGACATCAACAAAGGCGAAGTTGACGAAACACGCTACGATTTTCTGGATGACGGGAATATATTTGCGGACAACGGGGACTAAGCTGGTTTCGCCTGAGCAGTGCTTTGGCGACCGCTTGGGGGCTTTGCCCCCAAACCCCCAGGATATTTAGAACCAGAAGAAGGGACCGGCGGGGGGGGCTGGCGTTCTTGGGAGTGTGTCAGGGGGCGCGGTCGGCCCCCTGTACGATTTCAAGCGTTCCAGGGGCGGTCGCCGTTTTCGTCCTTGACCCGGGTGGGCAGGCCCAAGCGGTCGAGTTGCGTGAGGAACGGGGCGGGTGGCAGCTCTTCCATGTTTTTCATGGTTTTTGCATCCCAGGTACCGTCGGCGACCAGCAGGGCGGCAGCCACGGGCGGCACGCCAGCGGTGTAGGAAATTCCTTGCGAGCCGACCTCTGCATAGGCTTCTGCGTGATCGGCGACATTGTAGACGAAGACTTCAACCGGCTGCCCGTTCTTCGTGCCTTTGACGAAGTCACCGATGCAGGTTTTGCCGGTGTAGTTTGGAGCGAGCGAGGCGGGGTCGGGCAGGCAGGCCTTGACGACCTTCAGAGGTACGACTTCCAGCCCTTCGGCGGTCGTGACGGGCTGTTCGGATAGCAGGCCAAGGTTTTTCAGCACGGTAAAGACGTTGATATAGTGTTCGCCAAAGCCCATCCAGAACCGCACGTCGGCACCCGGATAGTTGGCGGACAACGAATGCACTTCGTCATGGCCGGACAGATAGGCACGCTGGGTGCCGACGACGGGCAGATCCCAGTCTTGGCCTACCTCGAACATCTGGTTTTCCTGCCAGGCACCGGACTGCCAAGAATAGACCGTGCCGGTGAATTCGCGGAAGTTGATTTCCGGATCGAAGTTCGTGGCGAAGTATTTGCCGTGGCTGCCCGCATTGATGTCGACGATGTCGATGGCGGTCACGGTATCCATATAAGTGTCAATGGCATGGCGGGCATAGGCGTTGACAACGCCCGGATCAAAGCCTGCGCCAAGGATCGCGGTGATGCCTTTTTGCGCGCAAATCTCGCGCTTTTTCCATTCGTAGTTACCATACCACGGCGGCGTTTCACAAATCTTGCCAGGCTCCTCGTGGATGGCGGTGTCGATGTAGGCGGCACCGGTGGCAATACAGGCGTCCAGCACCGACATATTCACGAAAGGAGAGCCGACGTTAATCACAATCTGGCTGCCTGTTTCCTGAATCAGGGCGGAGGTGGCAGCAACGTCCAGAGCGTCAAGGGCGTGAGACTGCAACACGCCGTCAACTTTCATTGCGGACTTTTCATGGACTGAGGCGATGATCGCGTCGCACTTTGCCACCGTGCGGCTTGCGATATGGATATCGCCCAGCCGATCATTATTCTGCGCACATTTATGCGCCACAACCTGCGCCACGCCGCCGGCGCCAATAATTAGAACGTTCTTTTTCATCGGTTACATCCCCTGTGGTCTGGGTGGGTGAAGGGCGCTTAGGACAGCGCCGCGGCGAAATCGTCGTAGGTGAACGCGCGGACAAGGCGTTCCGTGCCGTCCAGTTCCCTGATCGCGATGGATGGCATCTGGACACCGTTGAACCAGTTTTTCTTGACCATCGTATAGCCAGCCGCGTCCTGAATGCTGATGCGGTCACCAGCAGCCAATGGGGCGGGGAATTTGAATTCGCCAAAGATATCGCCCGCAAGACAGGATTTGCCGCAGATCATCCATTCTTCGCGCCCCTCGTTCGGGGCGACCTTGGCGCTTTCGCGGTAGATCAGCAAATCAAGCATATGCGCTTCTGTACTGCTGTCGACGATGGCCAGGTTTTTGCCATTGTGCAGCGTGTCCAGCACGGTGACTTCCAGCGTGGTGGAATTGGTGATGACCGCTTCGCCGGGTTCGAGGTAGACCTGTACGCCGTAAGTATCGGCAAAGGCTTTAAGCCGCGCGGCCAGTTTGTCCAGCGGGTAACCTTCGCCGGTAAAATGTATGCCGCCGCCAAGGCTGATCCAGTCCATCTGTGCGATCAGGTGGCCAAAGCGTTCCTCAATCCCTTGTAGCATCGCGTCAAAGCGGTCGAAGTCGCCGTTTTCGCAGTTGTTGTGAAACATGAAGCCGCTGATCTGGTCGATGACCGCGTCAATCGCGGCGGGGTCGTGTTCGCCAAGGCGGCTGAAGGGGCGCGCCGGATCGGCCAGATCGAAGGTCGATGTCGACACGCCGGGATTGACCCGCAGGCCGCGGGTGTGCCCGTGCGACACCGCCTCAAAACGGGACAACTGCCCGATGGTGTTGAAGATCACCTTGTCAGAGTTGCGCAAGACTTCATCAATCTCGTGATCCGCCCAGGCCACGGAATAGGCGTGGGTTTCGCCTGAAAAATGTTGGCGGCCCAGCTTGACCTCGAACAAGGATGACGATGTGGTACCGTCTAGGTATTCAGAGATCAGATCGAACACGGACCAGGTCGCAAAGCATTTAAGCGCAAGCAGCGCTTTGGCCCCCGAATGTTCGGTCAGCCAGGCAATCTTTTGCAGATTCGGCAGCAGGCGGCTTTTGTCGATCAAATAATAAGGCGTCTGCATTGCGGGGGCCTTTCGCCGGAAACACTGGAACGTTGTCGTATAATCAGATGACAGATCAGAGACAAGCAGGCCGCGCCAGCGGTGTGCATGGGGCGATTGCATCACGGGCTTCGAAATATCCGCGGCTGAACCGGCGGTGGCGACCGGGATGGCAGAGCTGAAAGCCCTGCCGCGTGACAGTGTCGGTGGGCTGCCAGTTCCTGATCTGTCGAACTGATCTGCACTGTGCTCACTTTTCCGGCAGGGGGCGTTGGCCTTTCGGTCTGGTTGCGGCTAGGTTGCCTGTGAAATTTGCAATGCGGAGCCTGCACATGTCTTTCGATTACGATCTTTTTGTTATTGGCGGCGGTTCTGGCGGTGTGCGGGCGGCCCGTGTGGCCGCGCAGACAGGCGCAAAGGTCGCACTGGCCGAGGAATCCCGCATGGGCGGCACTTGCGTCATTCGCGGCTGCGTGCCGAAAAAGCTGATGGTCTACGCATCCAGCTATCCCGAAAAGATCGAAGAAGCACAGGGCTATGGCTGGGACGCCACCATTGGCGATTTCAGCTGGGACACGTTTCGCGGTAAGCTGCACGCCGAACTGGACCGTCTGGAAGGCGTTTATCGCAAGCTGCTGAACGGCTCTGACGTGGAAATCCACGATTGCCGGGCCACTGTAACAGATGCGCATACGGTCAAGCTGGGGGACGGCAAATCCGTCACCGCCAAGCATATTCTGATCGCCACGGGCGGGCATCCCGTGCGCCCCGACATGGAAAACGGCGATCTGGGCCTTGTATCCAACGACATGTTTCTGCTCGAAAAGCTGCCTGAAACGCTGCTGATCGTGGGCGGCGGCTATATCGCCTGCGAATTTGCATGCATCATGGCCGGCCTTGGCGTGAAGGTGACAATGTACCACCGCGGCGCACAGATCCTTAAGGGTTTTGACGACGAAGCGCGCGGGCTGCTGGCGGAATCAATGCGCTACCGCGGTATTGATCTGCACACCGGCACGACCATTACCGAACTATGCCCCGCCGATCAGGCCCCCAAGGGCCGGATGCCGGCTGGATCTGACGCGGCCGCGGGGGGCACCAATCCGCTGGGCGATAACCCCAAAAGCTTTACCGATGCCCGCGCGGCGGGTCCTGTGTGGACCCGCGCCACAAACGGCGACGAAAAGGTGTTCGACCACGTGCTGTTCGCGACAGGCCGCGCACCCAACACCAAAGGTCTGGGTCTGGAAGATGCGGGCGTCGACGTCGGCCGCCACGGCGAGATTGTGGTGGACGAGTTCAGTCAGACCAATGTCCCATCAATCTATGCCATCGGGGATGTGACCAACCGCGTGCAATTGACGCCGGTTGCGATCCGCGAAGGCATGGCCTTTGTCGAAACCGTCTTTAAGGGCAACCCGACGCCGGTCGATCACGAACTAATTGCCAGCGCTGTCTTTACCCAGCCTGAACTGGGCACCATCGGAGAGACCGAGGACGACGCCATCGCCCGCGGCGAAAGCGTAGAGGTGTATTCCACAGCGTTCCGCCCGATGCAGACGGCGTTTCTGGATACGCCGCAGCGTGTATTGATGAAGTTGATCGTCAGCACCGAAACCCGCAAGATCCTGGGGTGTCACATCGTCGCGGACCATGCAGGAGAGATGATTCAGATGGTGGCGATCGCGATCAAGATGGGCGCAACAAAAGAAGATTTCGACCGCACCTGCGCTGTTCATCCCACCATGGGTGAAGAACTGGTCACGATGAAGTCCCCGGTGCGGACAACTTGAATTATCGGGCCAATGGCCCGATCTTAGAACGGACGGATCCGAACAGGATCGTAACATCAAGGAAGACTGACACACGATGGCAGGCAATAACGGGGGCCCCTGGGGGGGCGGCGGCGATGATAACCGGGGCAAGAACGATGGCAATGGGACCAACCCTCCGCCGCGTCCGCCCCGTCGTCCGGGCGAGGGGCCACAGATTCCTGAAATCGACGAGCTGATGAACAAGGGCCGCGAACAGCTGCGTGTGCTGATGGGCGGTCGTGGCGGTGGCAATGGCACCGGCGGCGGCACGGGCGGCGGCAACGGTCCGGCATTGACGCGCGGCACCGTCGGACTTGGCGTGCTGGCGGCTGCCGTGCTGTGGGGCATGGCGTCTATCTATACCGTCAAACCAGAGGAACAGTCAGTCGAATTGCTGCTGGGCGATTACATGTCCACCAACGGTCCGGGCCTGAACTTTGCGCCTTGGCCCATCGTGACCCGCGAAGTGCTTCCGGTGACGTCCGAGCGGTCCATCGATATCGGCACCAGCCGGTCCGGTCTGGATGCGGGTCTGATGCTGACAGGCGACGAAAACATCGTGGACATCGATTTTCAGGTCGTGTGGAACATCCTTGATCCGCAGCTTTTCCTGTTCAATCTGGCTGACCCCGAACAGACCATCGAAGCTGTGTCCGAATCCGTGATGCGTGAAATTATCGCGCAAAGCCAGCTGGCACCGATCCTGAACCGGGATCGCGGCGCAATTGCCGAACGTCTGAAAAGCGAGATTCAAAGCACGCTTGATAGCTATCAGTCCGGTGTGAACATCATCCGCGTCAACTTTGACAAGGCCGACCCGCCCGAGCCTGTCATCGCATCCTTCCGCAAGGTGCAGGACGCCGAGCAGGAACGCGACCGGTTGCAGAACGTCGCTGACGCCTATGCCAACCGTGTCGAGGCCGAAGCACGCGGCCAGGCCGCCCAGACCATCGAACAGGCCGAAGGCTATCGTGCGCAGGTCGTGAACGAGGCTGCCGGTGAAGCAAGCCGTTTCTCTGCCGTGCTTGGCGAATATGCCAAGGCTCCCGATGTGACGCGCAAGCGTCTGTATCTGGAAACCATGGAGCAAGTTCTGGGAGAGCTGGATATCATCCTGCTTGACGAATCCCAAGGCGGGCAGGGCGTCGTGCCTTATCTGCCGTTGAACCAGTTGGGCGGTGGCGCAAACCGGACCCAGACCCAAACGAACGGAGGGACGAACTGATGCGGAAATCCATTTTCCTACTGCCCGCCTTCGTTGTGGTGCTGATTGTGGCCATTTCTTCGGTATTTATCGTGGACGAGCGTGAAAAGGCGCTGGTGCTGCAATTCGGTCAGATCGTGAAGGTACAGGAAGACCCCGGTCTTGGTTTCAAGATCCCGTTCATCCAGAACGTCGTGCGTTATGATGACCGTATCCTGTCGCGCGATCTTGACCCGCTGGAGGTGACGCCGTCCGATGACCGCCGTCTGGTCGTCGACGCCTTTGCCCGCTACCGTATTGCAGACGTGCAGCAGTTCCGTCAGGCCGTCGGCGCTGGCGGAGAAGAGGTCGCAGCGCGGCGTCTTGATGGCATCCTGCGTGACACCACCCGGAACGTTCTGGGTACCGTGGCGTCGAATGACATCCTGTCCACCGACCGCGCGGCGCTGATGCTGCGGATCCGCAACAACGCCATTGCCGAAGCCCGCAGCCTGGGCCTGGAAGTGATCGACGTGCGGCTCAAGCGGACCGACCTGCCGCCGGAAAACCTGAACGCCACCTACGAGCGGATGATTGCGGAACGTGACCGCGAAGCCGCGGACGAGATCGCGCGCGGTAACGAAGCTGCCCAGCGCACCCGCGCCGCCGCAGACCGCACCGTGGTCGAGGTGACATCCGAAGCCAACCGTCTGGCCGAGGTAACACGCGGTGAGGCTGACGCAGAGCGCAACGCCATCTTTGCCGAAGCCTTTGGCGCAGACCCGGAATTCTTTGAGTTCTACCGCTCCATGACGGCTTACGAGCGCTTTGCCGCATCTGGCCGGTCGTCCATGGTCCTGTCGCCGAATTCAGAGTTCTTTAACTATCTGCAATCCGATCAGGGTCAGGCCGCGAACCGCTCTGCGGCTCAGGCGCCTGCTGCACCAGCAGCGACGGCACCTGCCGCGTCGAACTGACGCGCATATGATTGCAATGGCATTGACAGGCCTCGGCCTTGTTCTGCTGATCGAGGGGCTGGTGTACGCACTGGCCCCTTCGCTTATCGAAGATATGCTGGCCGCCCTGCGCAGGCTGGACCTGGCCGATCGCCGCCTTGTCGGGCTAGCGGTGCTGGCGACTGGCGCTGCGCTTTTGTGGCTCGCGGCGCTGATCGGGACATAAAGTCACGATCCGTTCACCCTTTACATTGACACTTTGCGCTCTCAGGTTTGCGCCCTAGGTTCAGTGTCAACGCTGCCCTGCGCAACACAACAAGGAGTCCGCCCCGTGAGGTCACAGGCCAAAGTTCTAACACTCTCCGATCCCCGTTACATGCTGTCCGGCCTTGCCCTGACCACCGCGCTGATCATGTCGCAGGCGATGCCGGGCATTGCGCAGGTGAACCCCGAAACCACGACAGCGGAAACCACGCAGGCCCTGCCAGGCGCTGCCGCGGGCCGGCCGCTGACCTTTGCCGATCTGGCTGCGCAGGTCAGCCCGTCGGTAGTCAATATCACCACATCAACCACGGTGGCCGAACGCACCATGCCGCAGGGCATTGTGCCCGAAGGGTCCCCGTTTGAGGATTTCTTTAACGATCTGGAAAACGGCCCCGGCGGTCAGCCGCGCCGGTCCAGCGCGCTGGGTTCTGGCTTTGTCATTTCGGCTGACGGCTTTATCGTCACCAACAATCACGTCATTGAAGGCGCAGACGAGATCGAGATCGAGTTTTTCCCCGGCGATGGCCAGCCCGCAGCGCAGCTGCCCGCTACGCTGGTCGGCACCGATCCAAACACGGATATTGCAGTGCTTAAGGTCGAATATGACAGCCCGCTGCAATTTGTGGAATTTGGCGACAGCAATGGCGTCGGGGCCCGCGTGGGCGACTGGGTCATGGCAATGGGTAACCCGTTGGGGCAGGGCTTTTCTGTCTCTGCCGGTATCGTCTCTGCCCGTAACCGGGCGCTGTCCGGCACCTATGACGACTACATCCAGACGGATGCCGCCATCAACCGCGGCAACTCTGGCGGTCCGCTGTTCAACATGGATGGCGAAGTCGTCGGCGTGAATACCGCGATCCTGTCACCTAATGGCGGGTCCATCGGCATCGGCTTTGCGATGTCGTCCGAAGTGGTTAAAAACGTCGTCGATCAGTTGCAGGAATTTGGCGAAACCCGTCGCGGCTGGCTGGGTGTGCGTATTCAGGACGTCACACCTGATATGGTCAGCGCCATTGACGGGCTGGATACGGCCCGCGGCGCGCTAATCACCGACGTCCCTGCCGGTCCCGCCGAAGATGCCGGTCTGCTGGCCGGTGATGTTATCCTGTCCTACGACGGCACCGAAGTCGCCGATACGCGCGAATTGGTGCGCATGGTCGGCAACTCTGCTGTCGGTGCGACGATTCCGCTGCAAGTTCTGCGAAATGGCGAAGAAACTGCGATGGAGGTCACGCTTGGCCGCCGCGAAACGGACGAGGCGACTGCCTTCCCTGCGTCCGACGATGCCCCTGATCCCGCCGATGCCGGCGCTGAAATGCTGGGCCTGACCCTGTCCCCCGTAACGCCAGAGCTGGCAGAGGAGTTCGGTCTGGATGATCGTCCGGGGCTGGTGATTACCGCAGTCGATCCGGACTCCGATGCAGCAGGCAAGGGACTGACGCCGGGTGATCTGATCACCGATGCAGGGCAGGAGCCTGTAACAACGATCGAAGAGCTGCAGGCGCGCATCGACAATGCAGTCGAGGCCGGCCAGACATCCTTGCTGTTGCTGGTCCGCCGCGACGGCAATCCGCGCTTTCTTGCGCTGGCGCTGGGCGACATGACCGGCAGCGAATAAAGCCGGCAACATTTCAAACTTGCGCCGTCCCTGAAAGGGGGCGGCGTTTCAAGTTTGTGCCTAACCGCGAGAGACGGCGAGAATGCCAAGTTCGCGGGCGACATGGGTTGCCAGCAGCGGACTGTCGGTGCCGCTGCGCCGCTGATAGCTTTGCACAGCAAGGCTAGTGGCTGCGTCATATTGCCCCGTGATCGGCCCGTCATAGGCACGGCGGATCAACAAGGCGCGCTGAAGTGTGGATACGAATGCCTCTGTATAGATCGGCGGGCAGACGGTTTCGAAACGGGTCCCTTCGCCAACTTTGACGGTTTGCGGCCGGGTAATCGTGCGAAAAACGGCCGGATTAATAACAGCACCCGCAGCGTCGCGCGTTTCAGGGGCGACTTCGATCAATTCGCTGACGATGTTGGTCTGCGTCGGCCCGTCGGTGCGCGCAAAACAGCTGCCTTTTGCATCGGTTTCAATATCGCCGAGGGACACGACAATCGGTGCCGCGCCAGCGCTGCTGCTATCGGCGGGCGGCGTGCAAGCGGACAACAAAAGCGCGAACGGTAAAAAGCGGTGCATTATGACTCCTTCTGCTGCCGTCATAAAGTGTCGGCGGTGCAGGTCAAACGCCATTGTCGCACCAAGCATGATCGCTTGCATTTGTGACTGGCAGGACAAGCCCCGTTCCCTTAGTTATCTGGCCAAATGCTGACACGCGCGAAAGGACAAGACGATGGCGAAAATTACATATGTAGAGCACGGCGGCAAAGAGCATGTCGTCGACGTGGCAAATGGCATGACAGTCATGGAAGGGGCCCGTGACAACGGCATTCCGGGGATCGAGGCCGACTGCGGCGGCGCCTGTGCGTGTTCGACCTGCCATGTTTATGTAGACCCCGCCTGGGCCGACAAGCTGGAGCCGAAAGACGCGATGGAAGAAGACATGCTGGACTTCGCCTATAAGCCGGATCCGGCCCTGTCCCGCCTGACCTGCCAGCTGAAGGTATCCGACGCCCTGGACGGCCTGCGGGTGCAAATGCCTGAAAAGCAGATCTGATGCGCATTGCGGTCGCCGCTGGTTTGCTGGTCATGCATGCAGATCTTGCGGCGGCCTGCGATAGCCAGCCGTCCCCGCCTGCAGCGCTTGCAGGCAGTCTTGTCGTGGCAAGCGGCGGCGTTATCAGCCATGCGTGGTATGACGATCCGACGACCATTTACGACCACGGCATTCTTGGCGATGCAATCGAAGCGGCCACCCTGCGTATCGCCACTGCCGCCGATTGCAACATCCGTGTTTCGGCAGGCGCGGGCCATGTGTTCGAAGACACCGCCCCGCGACTGGCCGATCTGGACGGTGACGGTAGCAGTGAGGTCATCGCGGTGCGCAGCAGCCTAACGCAAGGCGCGCAACTGGTGGTCTATGGCCTACGGGACGGTGCCTTGGTCCTGCTGGACCAGACCCCCTATATCGGTCAGACCCACCGCTGGCTTTCGCCGATTGGCGCAGGTGATATCGACGGCGATGGGCGGATGGAAGTGGCCTATATTGACCGCCCCCATCTGGCACGGATCTTGCGGATCTGGCGCTTTGACGGTGCGGCCTTGACCGAGGCTTACCGCGTCCCGGATCTAACCAACCACCGCATTGGCGAGCAAGAAATCAGCGGTGGATTTCGCACATGTGACAGTGTCACAGAAGCGATCGTCGCTGCGCCTGACTGGTCGCGTGTGCTGGCGGTGCGCATAGAGGCAGGCAAGGCGTTGATGCGTGATCTGGGCCCGGTAGGCCCCGGTGCGTTCCAGCAAGCCCTTGCCTGTAAGCGATAGGGCGTAGGGGGCGCTGCCCCCCGGCTGTGCCGTCCCCCGGGATATTTTTAACCAGAAGAAGTGGTCAGGCCAAAGCGGCGAGAGACAAAAGCGCCGCGATTTCGGCGATTTGCTGGGATGCGCCAAGGATATCGCCGGTTTGCCCGCCAATCTTGCGCCGCGCAATGATGGCCCAGGCAGCCGTTGCTGGGGCGATGACGGTGATGACTGGCAAGATCATCCAGCCAAGGCAGAAGAGTGCGAGACCAAGCGAAATGCCGGCGGCAAGCAGGCATGTCGGCAGGGGCGGGCGGCCAACGGCATGGCTTAACCCGTTGCTGCGGGCATGGGGCAGGGCTGTGGCAAGGGCGATCATGGGCAGGCGGGATAAAGCGCCGATCGCAAGTGCGGCAGGCCAAAGCGCGGTATCCAGAAGCGTGATCCAAAGCATCCAGCGCAGCAGGACCGATATAAGCAGGGCCAGCACGCCGTAGGTGCCGATTTGGCTGTCTTTCATGATGGTAAGGCGGCGGTTCTTGTCCCAGCCGCCCCAAAGCCCGTCGATACTGTCGGCCAGCCCGTCTTCGTGCATCGCGCCGGTTATGATCATCTGGACGGTGATTAGAAGCAGGGCGCAGATTGGGGCGGGCAGACCACACCATATTGCTGCCATAGCAACGCCGGCAGCCAGGGCATTGATCGCCAGTCCGGCCAGCGGCCAAGCCCATGCGGCCCGCGCGCCGCGGGCCATGGCATGGGCTGTATCGACGCGCACAGGTAGGCGGGTCAGCAGGCCAAAGGCAGCAGGCAGATCGCCAAGGGTCATAAGGGCAGTTGTGCGGGGCAAGGGCCTGTCCAATTAGATGGGTTTTCTTTCGTCGGCTTATGGTTAGACAGGTCGGAACCGAACCGCAACGAGGACGACCATGACCCTTCCGTTTCAGACGCTTGAAGAATTCCGCAGCTGCCTTTGTGCTGCAATTTCTGCCGATCAGGTCGCGATCGGCAAAGCAGCGGCGCGAAACGGTCAACTGACCAAACCACCCGGTGCCCTTGGCCGGCTAGAGGAACTGGCGCTTTGGCTGGCGGGATGGCAAGGTACGGACCGCCCGCGCATTGCTGCGCCCCAGATCGTGATCTTTGCCGGCAATCACGGCATTTGTGCGCAGGGTGTTTCCGCCTTTCCGGCAGAGGTGACGGCGCAGATGGTTGGTAATTTTCAAGGCGGCGGCGCGGCGATCAATCAGCTTGCCAAAGTCAACGGCGCGCGTCTGGATGTCGTGCCGCTGGACCTTGATGCCCCGACGCAAGATTTCACCCAAGGCCCTGCCATGAGTGAAGCCGAAGTTGTCGCAGCCCTGGCTGCCGGTTGGACCGCGGTCGATACGGCCACGGATCTGCTGGTGGTGGGCGAGATGGGGATCGGTAATACGACCTCTGCGGCGGCGATTGCCCATGCTCTTTATGGTGGCAATCCCGGTGACTGGACCGGGCGCGGGACAGGCGTTGACGATGCGGGACTGGCGCATAAGACCGATGTTGTTGCCCGCGGCCTTGGTGCCAATCCAGAGGCGGGCACGGACGCGCTACAGGCGCTGCGATGCCTTGGCGGACGCGAAGTCGCTGCCATGGCGGGGGCCATTGCGCGGGCGCGGGTGGACGGCGTTCCGGTGATCCTTGACGGGTTTATCTGCTGCGCGGCTGCTGCCACGCTTGCCGCTGCGGTGCCTGGTGCGCTGGATCATGCGGTGGCAGGGCATCAAAGTGCCGAGGCGGCCCATGCCGCCCTGCTGGACCGTTTGGGCAAGCCGCCGCTGTTGCAGCTTGGCCTGCGTTTGGGCGAAGGATCCGGGGCGGCCCTGGCTATCGGCATCGTCAAGGCTGCTGCCGCCTGTCATTCGGATATGGCGACCTTTGCCGAAGCGGCAGTCAGCGCAAGCTAGTTGTTGTTGCTTGCAGAGGTGTCGCCGGGGCGGCGGGGCTGAAGACGTTCTTTTTCTTCCGCTTCTCGGTTTTGAGCGCGGGATGCAAATGCGGTTTCTAGGTCGTTGTTCAACTGCCGCGCCCGGGTGACATAGTCGGCATTGTCGGCGATCGGCACACCGGGTTTCCAGAGTTTCGCCAGATCGCGGACCATCTTGCGATCGGAATGATAGAACAGGGTTTCCGCCTCTGCCGCTTCGAACTCTGTCAGGCCCAGATTTTCTAGCGCATAGCGGCCGGCCCGAAGGGAGCTGTCGAACATTTCGCGGACGATATCGTCGGCACCGGCGGCATAAAGTTCGTAGGTATGCACCCGGTCGCGGGCACGGGCGATGATGTGCAGATCGGGGCGCACTTTGCGGGCATAGGCCACAAGGCGCGTGGCCATATCCTTGTCGTCAATGGCGACGAGCATGACACGCGCGTCGTCGATCCCGGCTGCGGCCAGCAGATCGGGGCGGGTCGGATCGCCAAAGAAACCCCGATAGCCGAACTTGCGCATCATCTGGACCGCGGGCAGGTCGTTGTCGATCACAACGGTTGAAAAGCCGGCGGACTGGATCAGCCGGTTCGCCATTTGGCCAAAGCGGCCGATCCCCGCGATGATGACCGCGCCCTGTTCGTTGACTTCGTCGTGTTCATGCTCTTCGCTGTCGTCCATGCGGCGGGACAGCCAGTCGTAGCCGATAAACAGCGCCGGCGTGACCAGCATCGAAAGGGCGATCACCAATAGCAGCATTTCCGACAGATTGCCCGGCAACACGCCCTGCTGGTCAGAAAAGGAGATGAGCACAAAGCCAAATTCCCCGGCCTGCGCAAGGCCGAGCGTGAACAGCCAGCGATCCTTGCCACGCATCTTAAACAGGTAGGATAGGGCATAAAGCACAGCGCCTTTGATGACGATGATACCGATGACATAACTGGCGACCCGCGCGGGCTGCGACGCAAGCAGCGCAAAGTTGATGCCTGCCCCCACGGTAATGAAAAACAGGCCAAGCAGCAGACCCTTAAAGGGTTCCAGATCGCTTTCCAGCTCGTGCCGGAATTCGGAGTTTGCCAGCACGACCCCCGCAAGAAAGGTGCCCAGCGCAGGCGACAGTCCGACCGTTCCCATCAGCACCGCGATGGCTGTCACCATCAGCAGGGCAAGGGCGGTGTACATCTCTCTTAACTTGGCGTGGTGGATGTAGCGAAAGACGGGGCGCGTCAGGTAGACACCGGTCAGTATCACGGCGGCCACGGCGGCAATGGTCACCAGCGTGACGCCCCAGCCGGGCAGGCCATCGACCAGGGATAGGGTGGCGTGGTGATCCTCGGTCAGATTGCGCACCAGCGATCCATCGGGCGCGATGCTTAGTTTGTTGCCGGCAACTGCCAGAAGCGGCAGTAGCGCCAGCATTGGAATTACGGCGATATCCTGCGTCAGAAGGACCGAAAAGACGGATCGCCCGCCCCCCGTTTGCATCAGACCTTTTTCCGACAGGGTTTGCAGTACGATAGCGGTGGATGACAGCGCCATGATCAGACCGATCGCCAACGATGTCTGGATGGGATAGCCCAGAAACATGCCTGCGCCGGTGACGATGGCCGTGGTCAGGGTGATCTGCAAGCCGCCAAGACCGATCAGGCGTCCGCGCATATCCCACAAGGCGCGGGGTTCCAGCTCCAGACCGATCAGGAACAGCATCATCACGACGCCAAATTCGGCAAAATGTTGGATGTCTTTCGCCTCTGTCCCGACCAGTCCTGTCAGGGGGCCGATGACAATGCCGGCAGCCAGATAGCCAAGCACGCTGCCAAGACCAAGGCGGGCGGCAAAAGGCACCGCGATGACAGCAGCGCCCAGATAGATTGTAGCCTGAAGAAGAAATGTTTCCATGCGCCTGTCATACAAGGCGAATGGCGTTACGCAATGGCGGCGCAATCACACAAGGTTTCGAAGCCGACACAAATCCGCGGCAAATGCCTTAGCCTGGCAACACAAGGGCATAGGTTTTGCCCCGCTTGACGAAGTTCAGGGCCGTGTCGCCGATTGCGGTGACCTGACCGCCGTCAAGTGCGCTGCCGACCTCGACCTTGACGAAGCGACCGTTGCCCAGACGCACCAAGGCGCGGCGGGCGTTGGGTTTACCGTAAACGCCCACAAGGTTCATTTGCCGCAGGTTCATCGCATTATCGACTGTGGCGGCCTGCGCCACGCCCCCGGGGACATTGCCGCTGGGGGCGACGATGGTTGGCGGGGCAGGGGTGGCTGCGACTGCTGCCGTGCGTGTGGGTGCAGGTGCGGCAGCCGCGGGCGGCGGCGCTGCCGCCTGCCGAGAGCGGGCGACGACCTGTGCAAAATTGTTAGGACGCGCATCGGGGCGGCGGGCGACACTGACCGCAAGCGCGGTGCGATTGCTAAAGGACGACGCGGGGGCAGCGGCGGCAATGGCCGCAGCGACAGCGTTAATATCGGCGGTAACGACAGCTTCTTCTTCTGCCGGCGTTGTGTCCTCTGCCTCTGCTTCGACGTCAGGGGCGATGCCAGCGGGGCGCAGGACGGGACGCGATCCGGTATAGGCGGCAATAACGGTTTCGGCTTCGTCCGGCGTGGCTGCAGTTGCAATCAGGCCGCCGGGCCGCAGACGCGGCCGGACGCCGGTATAGGGCGGGGATACAGGCAGGTCAGGGGCCTCTGCCACATCGGTGGATGGCAAGGTCAAGGCCGCGGCGTCACCGGGCCGAAGAACCGGGCGCAGCGGCGGGGGCCCGGCAACAAAGGCGGGATTGCCTGCCGGCTGGGTGGTTTGGGCGTCTTCTGCCGCATCCACTAAATCGCCAGGTCGCGCAATCGGTGCCACCGGTGCGATTTCAACACGCGGCGTGCCGGGACGCAGGATCGGGCGCAGCTCTGGTGCGCCGGCGATCACCAAGGCACCTTGCGGCGTCACAACGCCTTCTGTCGTGGCGGCGATATTCCCGCGCGCGTCGCGGTCAAAGACAACATCCGCAGCGGGTGGAACCGGCTGCTCTGCGATGACCGCATCGGGCGCGGCTGCGTCCTGGGCGGGCATGTCCGGCTGGTCCAGCGCCTCTGGCACATCGACAGTGGCGACGGGATCAACCCCTTCCAGCGCGGTGCTGACCGGCGTTGCCGCGATGCGGGGCGCGCGTTGATAAACGCCGGTCGCGGCATAGATGCGATCCGCTTCATCGGGTGACAGCACACGTCCCGCAGGGGCGCGGACGATGGGGGCAGGCGGCGCGACAGCTGATACCGTCTGCGGCACGATTGCCGAAGGGGCGGGCTCTGATATGTCATTGACCTCTGCTGCCGGCAGCTCTTCCAAGGTGACATCTGGCGCTGCGACCAGTTCGTCATTTTGCGCAGGGCTGTCTTGCGAGACCGCATCTTCGACAGGTGCTGCTGGCGCAGGCTCTTGCAGCAGCGCGGCAAGCTCCGTGTCTTCTGTATCCGCGCCAGAGAACCAGCCGCTGACGGTGCCGCTTGGCAGGGTCAGGGACCACAGGCCGACCAGCAACATGACCAAAAGCAGGACTGCCGTCAGAATCAGCCCCAAAAACGGGATCTTTCCCCGCTCTCGCACGCGGCCCGCTGCGGGTGTGGCTGTCGCCGCTGCGCCGGGCTGTGCCGTCGATTGCTGCGCCGCGGGCCGGTCGTCAATGATCTGCCGGCCGGACTGGGCCGCAATGGCGGCGGCAAGCGCGGATACCGGCTCTTTCGGGCGGGCGGTTCCTGCCACGGGGGCGGGCGGCTCTTTACGGCGGGTGAACAACGGTTCCTGCGCCGGGGCTGCCAAAGGCGTGGCTGTCACACCGGCGCGGGCGGTGCTGCCTTGGATTGCAGGCGCATGTCCGGCGATGGGCTGTGCGATGCGCGGGCTTTGTGCCGCCGGTCGCGCGCCGCCATCCGCAGCGGGTTCGGCCGGGGCGCGGCGGGCTGCCAATGCCGATGCAATAGCGTTGTCAGACGGTTGCACCGATGGCGCGGACTTGGTGGCCGCATTGATCGTCGGCGGTACAATTTTGCTGCGCGACGCGAATTCCGGTTCATCGCGGGCCGCATCCGGCGCTGCCGTCGCGGCAGGCAGATCATTTTCCGGCAAAGATACTTTTGCATCTTGCGCTGCTGTATTGGCTTGCTCGGAAAGGTTTGGCTCCGCAAGGTCAGGCTGGGCATCATCGGATGGCGGCGCTTCAGCAACAGCATCCGTTTCCGAAATGACCTCTAATTCTGTATCGGCGGCAGGCGCGGCCGGGTCTTCTGATGCGGCCTTATTGACGGGCACGTCGGCTGGTTGGGCGTCGGCGGCAGAGGCTGGGGCGTTATCTGCTAGCACTTCACGTTGCGGCAAAACGACGACGCCGGTTTGCATAGTGGGTTTGTCCGCCCGGACAATATCCATTTTCCGGCCAGCAGGCAGGGCACCAAAGAAGACTTCGGCGTCAAAGGTACCCGGTTCCGGCAGGGCGGCGCAGGCAACGGGATTAAACAGGTGATCTGTGGCAAAGGCTGTCGCCTCCACCAGCGTTTCCTGCGCAACCGCAGCAATATAGGTGTTGCCGTTTGCGCGCACCGTGTCGATCACCAGCTCGTTCAACGCATAGGGTGTCGTACCTTCCAACGCGTGATGCACATCGTCCGTTGTCGTATCTTCGCCCTGCAACGTCATGTACCGGATCTGATCGCTAGGGATGACCAGTTTCGTGCGCAGCCCGGACGGGTCCAGCATAAGGGCCTGATCCCGCAGGTCCGACAACGCGGCAGGCAGATCTGCTGTCTCAAGCGGCACCTCGCCCACCAGGTGCCAGCCGTCTGGCACCTGCTGCAGAAGGGCGATACCGTCGAATGAAAGCGAGAGTGCGAAATTAGGTGTCATCGATTGGCCATACGTCCGTGCGCAATACTGGAAATGTTCGGTATTCTTGTGCGCAGGCTAACGCAGAACCGGGCCGGGGCCAAGGCGTTCGACACGGCGTTGGCGTGCACTCGCCTGTTGTAAATCATTTGGAAAGAGTTGGGTCATGAGAAAATCTTTGAAGATCGCAAGCCTGCTGCTTTGCAGTGCGGCCATGCCAGCCGTAGCGCAAGATGCCGGTTTGACCGTAACCGGAACAGGGCAGGTGATGGTTAGCCCCGATATGGCCAGCCTGTCACTTGGCGTTTTGGCGCAGGCCCCGACCGCAGCACAGGCTGTCCGCGACATGAGCGCGGATATGGACAAGGTCATGGCCAGCCTGACAGCTGCCGGAATTGCGCCAGAGGATATCCAGACCAGTGGGCTGCGCGTCGATGTGCAGCAGACCTATGACGAGGCGACGAAGTCATCCCGCATTACTGGCTATATTGCCGCAACCGACGTCAATGTGCAGGTGCTTGATCTGGCCAATCTCGGGCAAACGCTGGACGCCGTCGTCCAAGAGGGCGCGAACCAGATGAATGGGCTTACGTTCGATCTGCAGGACCGGCAGCCCGCACTTGCCGATGCCCGCCGCGCTGCTGTCGCGGATGCAATGAACAAGGCAGAGCTTTACGCACAAGCTGCAGGCGTGGCCTTGGGGCCGGTGCAGTCGCTGACCGAAGGCGGCGCATCTGGCGGCGCGCCGCAACCCTATATGCGTATGGCAATGGATAGCGCCGAAAAGGTGCCCGTGGCGGCAGGCCAGATCACAGTCAACGCCGATGTCACCGTCACTTGGGGTTTTGCCGAGTAACGCGATCGGGGCGGGGCCGAAACCCCGCCCATGATACCTAGGCGGTTGCCTTGGCCAATGCCTGATCCAGATCGGCAATCAGATCATCTGCATCCTCTATCCCGATGGACACGCGCACGATTTCCGGTGCTGCACCCGCCGCGCGTTGCTGGTTTTCGTCCAACTGGCGGTGGGTAGTGGATGCAGGGTGAATGATCAGGCTGCGCGTATCGCCAAGGTTTGCCACATGGCTAAATATTTCTAGGTTGTCGATCAATTTGATGCAGGCCTCATAGCCACCCTTGACCGCAAAGGTGAACAAGCCGCCCGCGCCTTTGGGACAGACTTTTTCGACGCGGTCAAAGTACTTGCTGCTCTTCAAACCAGCATAGGTGACGTAGTCAACGCGGGGGTCGTCCTCTAGCCATTTTGCAATCTTTTGCGCGTTCTGTACATGGCGTTCCATACGCAGGGACAGCGTTTCAATCCCCATCAGGGTATAGTGGGCGCCCTGTGGGTTCATGGTCATACCCAGATCGCGCAGACCAATAGCGATCCCGTGAAAGGTGAACGCCAGCGGGCCAAAGGTCTCGGCGAACTTAAGGCCGTGATAGGCAGGCTCGGGCTCTGTCAGGGACGGGAATTTGCCCGAGGCGGCCCAGTCAAATTTGCCCGAATCCACAACGCAGCCACCGGTGACAGTGCCATTGCCGGTCAGGTATTTCGTGGTGGAATGAACGACAAGTGTCGCACCAAGCTCGATTGGGCGGCACAGATATGGCGTGGCGGTAGTGTTGTCGATGATCAGGGGGATTCCTGCGTCATCGGCAATATCGGCAATCGCGCGTACGTCCATGATATAGCCGCCGGGGTTGGCAATTGCCTCGCCGAAAATGGCCTGCGTGTCGTCATTGATCGCGGCTTTTACCGCGTCCAGATCGTCAAAATCGACAAAGGTCGCGGACCAGCCGAAACGCTTAATCGTCTGGGTGAATTGCGTGACCGTGCCGCCATAAAGCCGCGTGCTTGCGACGATGTTCTTGCCCGGGGCCATCAGCGGAAACAGCGCCATCAATTGCGCCGCATGACCGGACGCACAGCACACACCGCCCGCACCGCCTTCAAGCGTTGCGATACGTTCTTGCAGGGCTGCAACTGTCGGGTTGGTCAGGCGCGAATAGATGTAACCAACCTCTTGCAGGTTAAACAATGCTGCGGCGTGGTCCGCATCGCGGAACACATAGGCCGTCGTCTGATAAATCGGCACCTGCCGCGCACCCGTGGCCGGATCGGGCCGTGCGCCCGCGTGAATCTGTAGCGTATCAAAACCGTAGGTCGGTTCGCCGGACATGTCTCTCTCCCTTTGCAATGCCTTGCTTCAGGTTTAGGAGGTTTCAACCCACCACTCAACGACCAAGGAAGCCGCCAATGCCTTATCCGTTCCATTTCGCCTATCATGTCACCGATCTGGACGAAGCACGCGACTTCTATACCGGCGCGCTGGGCGCGGTAGAGGGGCGCTCGACGGACACCTGGGTCGATTTCGATTTCTACGGCCACCAATTATCGCTGCATCTGGGTACGCCTTTCGCCCATGCCGCAACGGGCAAGGTTGGCGATCATATGGTGCCCATGCCGCATTTCGGCATCATCTTGCCTCTGGATGAATGGAACAAACTCGCAGGCCGTCTGGAAGAGCGTCAGACCGACTTTATCCTCGCCCCCTCCGTCCGCTTCAAAGGCGAGCCGGGAGAGCAGTGGACCATGTTCTTTCGCGATCCCTCGGGCAATCCGATTGAAGTCAAAGGCCTCGCCGCTGATGCGGACATCTTCGCCAGATAACCCGGTCCTCTTCTTCTGGTTATAAATATCCCGGGGTTTGGGGCAGCGCCCCAACATCCGATTTTTCTTCGAAAAATCGGAAGCGCCCTCACACAGGCGCTGGCCCTAGCGTATCCAGAATCCCTTGGCCTTGATCTGATTGCGGATCTGCTGTTCGCGGCTTGGCAGATCATTGCGATCAAACATCGCCCGCACCTTTTGCCCGCGCCCCTGATAGACCATCCGCTTAAAGGCTTCGTGACCCTTCAGCAGTTTTTTAATCTTGTTGGGGGCGGTCACGGCTTCCATGACCTGTACAGCATGATCGCTTTCGCGGGCATACAGCAGCGGCAGCAGGCGGTAGTGACAGGTCACATCGCCGTCCAGACCCTTCAGTTCCGGCCCAGGACGACCGCCGCCGAAGCTGTGGATCACCAGTGGCAGGACGATCTGGTCAAGCCACGGGTCAAGTGGCTGGATCACCAACTCCTCTGGCGCATCGTCGCGCACGGCCTTGGCATAGTCCACAAACCGCTGGCCAAAGGCGGCCGGATCCGCACCGAAAAACCAGCCTGCGTTAAAATAAAGGTACCGCTGCCAATAGTCATCGGGATGTGACAAATCGAGGCTGGAGGCAAAATCCAGCCCGAAACGGTCATAGAGCGATTTCCAGACGGCCGTGTAGCCCGGCCAATACAGCTCTTCCTGCGGCCAGGTGCCTTCGCGGCGCATGGAGGCGGCGGGGCGGTTGAAATCCAATGGCAGGTCCGACAGTTCGCCGGTAATCAATGTGTCGGTGTCAAAGAACATGAACGGCTCGCCCGCAGGCAGGGCGGCCAGCCCCTCGATCTTGTTGCCATATGGATAGCTGCTGCCAAAAACTTGGCTGTCGAACGGCACGACCTGCGCGCCAAGTTCCAGCAGGGCGTCACGTATGTCTTGGCTCATCCGGGGATCATTGTCCCATTTCGGACCAGGCTGGGGTTCAACGACAAAAACACCACCGGCAAACTGCGGCGACATCTGGCGTAGCGAGGCCACGAAGACCAGAGCTTCGTACTGAAGGCGTCCGCCTTGCCCCACGATCATGATGTTGAAGGGCTGTCCGCCCGCTTGCATCCCTACCATGGTTGTCGCGTCCTATCTGGCCTTTGGGCGGACCATAACGGCTGCGCATCAGGCTGACCAGACGCGAACAGAGCTGGATCAGGGCCAGATCGCCGTGGCGCGGGGCACTTTCATAGGCGCAATTGCGATTCTGCCCCTCCCATTCGGGGCCAGATCGCTTATGGCTGCGGCAACCTATGGAGGGTGAATGATGACCTCGTCCACGACCGTGACCGAACTGGTCGCTGCCGCACGTGCAAATGCGCTGGCGGCGCAGAATACGATTGACGAAATCACGCGCGGTGGCGGCGCGGCCGCTGGCGACGATCAGGCGCAGGCGCTGCACGCGGCGATTGTCACGCTCGAACGCGAAGCGATCGACATCTATACCGCCTTCGAGGCACGGATGCAGCACCACTTCCGGCGCGGCCCGTTTTCCCGCAAGCTAAAGGCGCTGCTGATCGAAGCCGGAGAGGATGATTTGGCCGACCGTATCAATTTATACTATCTGGCGGTAAATGTGCTCAAACACGGCAAGGGAGACAGCTATCGCGCGCTGGTCAAAGATCCGTCGCCGTTGATCGTTCTGCGGTCTGCGCCGGATATGGCAATACCTATGGAAAATGCCGCTGACGCCGATCGTCCCGCCGGACTGGTGGATGTCACGCACCCCGGTTTCTTCCACGGACTGACCGATGCCATTGTGCAGGCAACAGCATTTCTGACGCAGCGGTAAAGCAAGGCCGTTGCGCGCATCAAAGCCGGCATAAAATCGAAAGCTGATAGCCCTATGCCCAATCCAAGTATGAAGGTGGTTCTGGTCACGCCCGAGATTCCGTTCAACACCGGAGCCATCGGCCGCACCTGTGTTGCACTGAATATGGAACTGATCCTGATCAAGCCCTATGGCTTTTCGCTGGATGAAAAATCCGTGCGCCGCGCCGGAACCGACTATTGGAAACATGTCCATCTGACCGAATACGAAAACTGGCAGGGCTTTCTGGACGCACGCCAGCCGCCGCGCGGCAGCTTGTATTTCTTTGAAGAACACGGCGCGCAAAGCGTCTTTGATCCGGTCTATCAGCCGGATGCCTATCTGGTCTTTGGCTGCGAATCCGCTGGCCTATCACCTGCAATACTGGCGGGCATGGATGACCGGGTTTTCAGTCTGCCGATGCGCAATCCGCTTGTGCGGTCGCTGAACCTTGCCAACGTCGCGACGGCTGTCGTTTATCAGGCTATGCGCACCCAGCTTGGCGGCTGACGCGGCGCTACTAGCTTATGTATGTGCGGGGGCAGGGGGTCTGGACGGCCAACCTCGAAAAGCGGCCGGTGCATACAGCGGCTTTGCCGCAGCGAAAGACAGACCTATCTTTCAGATACCGACAAGGCCCACGTCGAAATCCCCATGCCGCGAAGGATCTGCAAATGCCCGAAACCAGTATGCTGAAAAAAGCTGTCGTGCGGCATTCGCCGTCCACCGGAGCAGACAAGCCTGACGTCTGGGGCATATACGAGCCCGATACCGGATCAATCCAGTATATCTGCGCTGATCCGGCAACAAAAAAGGCGGCGCTGATCGATGTGGTCCGGAACTTTGACCCCGCCAGCTTCGCGACAGGCACAGACAGTATCGATCAGGTCCTGGACCTTGTGAAAAAGAACGGGCTTGTGGTTGATCGTATCCTCGATACCCATCCGCATGCGGATCACGTTATGGCGTCTACCCTGCTAAAGGCCCGCACCGGGACACCCAACGGCATTGGCGAAAAAGTGCGGGATATCGCGCAACTTTGGCGTGACATTTATAATATGCCAGATTCATTTGACCCTGAAGCAGATTTTGACCATCTGTTTGCGGACGGCGATCAATTTGCCTTAGGCAACCTGACGGTGCAGGTGATGCTGTCTGCCGGGCATACGCTTGGCTCGGTAACATATCTTTGCGGCAACGCAGCTTTTGTTCACGACACTTTCATGCAGCCCGACAGTGGCACGGCGCGCGCCGATTTTCCCGGTGGCAGCGCTGCCGATCTGTGGGAATCGCTGCAGGCCATTCTGGCTCTGCCCGCCGATACCCGCCTTTTCGTAGGGCATGATTACGGTGCGGCTGGACGCGACGCCCCCGAATGGGAAGCGACGGTGGCAGAGCATAAGGCACACAACATCCATGTCCGTGATGGCACGTCCCGGGCCGACTATATCAAGACCCGTCAGGACCGGGACGCGACCTTGCCCCTGCCGCAGCGCATGCTGGCGGCCCTGCAAATTAACCTGCGCGCCGGACAACTGCCCCTGCCCGAGGGAGACGGTGCGGCATACCTGAAAATTCCTGTCAACAAATTCTGAAGCGCAGCCGCGCGAGAAGGATAACCATTTCAGGGGTTTCGGATGGTGCTGTGAGAGAGGATTGAACTCTCGTATGGTCTATATAAAACAATGACTTACGCATGGATTTGTAACGTTGTAACGGACCTGTTTCTGACCGAAATTTCTTTCTTGAGCCTTGCTTTTGATCCGCCATGTTGGTGCACGTCACGTCTGATCCTGTAGTGAACGCGACTCGGGTGCAATAGCCCGCACATTCGCGGGCTACGAGGAGTTATTGCAAGCTAATGGCCTGATTTATTAGTGTTTTGCCAATACTCGTTCGATATTAAACCTAAATTGGCAAAATGAGCGCATATACATCTCTCGACGGTGACAGCATCCGCGATTTTGTAGATGTGCGTGATCGATACACCCTCCTTCTTAAAGCAGAACTGGAAGCCCGTCACAGCTACGGCGGGTCGATGAAGTTCGAGAGCCGCGGTGTGGCTGACTACCCTAACAGGCGGCCTTACCCATTTCGCAAGAAGGACCGAACGACCAGTCTGGCCTCTGTCAACTGCGGTGCCGCTCTCGCACTCGGGACAGGGCATATCGGCGTCAACGTCGCTGAGAATCCCGGTGGCTACTAAATTACTGCATTAGGCGCGGCGTTGCTTGATGAACAGAACAAGAGTTTTGCGATGATCGAAGAGAGCCGCATTCTTGTTAAAGGCTATTATAAATACTGACCATGAGCAACGGGGTAAAGTTCTTCGCCGAATTGCCTGACGACTACGAAAGGTCGCGTAAGATCGTCATCGTCATCGTCATCGTCATCGTCTTCGTCTTGCGCGGCAACGCGGTCTATGACTTCCATGCGACGCTTCATGAAGCCGCTTAGGCCGCTGCTGAGGTGCTTAAGGTGCGCCGGTAGCATTTGCTCAATTTCCTCATCCGCTACAACGGGAACTTAGAATTCGTCATTCGTGACTTCGACCGTGAGCCTGACATTCCTTTCGTCCGGAATTGCTTCATGCGTGAGCGCGTAACCGCGACGCGTCAGCCGTCGATCGACGAGTTGCGGCCGCACTGTATTCTCGAGATCTGCAATGCGGCATACACTGACGGCTAGATGATCGGTATTTACGTCCGGCCCGGTGTCAAGTTTCCCCATTTCGTGATTAGTCGTGAATTTTTAGGCTCCATCATATGAACAATACATTATTTTGTATGAAGGTTTGGTTAGCAACCTGCATGCTCTCGTTCCCCGGGTCGCACCTTGGTGCTACGCATATAAGCAGTGAGTGCTGAGCATGATAAAAACCCCCGCAGTCTGAACCTTGCGGTTTTAGCAATGTTATCAGTCACAGGCCCGCCGGCAAAAGCTGGCGGTTCTATATAAGTATAATAATTTTCTGTTTATTAATCGAATGTCATGATTTTGCAAGGAATAGGTCCTGAAATCGCGCTCTTTCTAAGCCGGCTTGGCTTCGAAACTGACGGAGGGCAGCGTTATTCCGCAGCGATCGACGCGGCTCCATCCGCCTTCGTGAGGCATTCAAGAACGGCACCGGCAACATGCCAGCCCAGCACGGGTGGCACGGCGTTTCCGATCATGCGCTCAGTCTCACGCAACTTTGCGTGAAATATGAATTCGTCCGGGAAGGTCTGAAAGCGGGCGGCTTCACGCATCGAGATCCGACGTGGCAGCTTGTAATGAAACTGGTTGTTCCCGTGGCATTCCGCACGGATAGTGTGTGCTGGAACGTCAGGGTTCAGAACGCGGCTGCCTTGATCGCTTGACGCCCGGGCGAGGCTCCAGACGTGACTGAATTCGAGATCTTGTTCTGCGCCTTCAAGATCTTCAATTGCCGCCCGAGAAGAGATCCAGTCAGGCTTTTCAAGCAGCGGGGTAGGGTGCTCGAACGGCACCGATCCGTTCAACACGCCAACAATCATCACACGCTCGCGCTTCTGCGGAACGCCGTATGCAGCTGCATGGTAAAGCTTGATGCTGACCTCGTAGCCAATGGCCTTGAAGTCGCTCAGAACTTTCGCAAGCGAGTCTTTGTTATATGCGTAAAGTAGGCCTCGGACATTCTCAGCGACAAAGATACGAGGCCGCATCTTTTCAACTGCATCGACCATGGCTTTGTAAAGGCCTGACCGTGCACCGGCCACGCCGGCCCGCTTTCCATTAATACTGATATCCTGGCACGGGAAACCGCCGATCACGACGTCACAGCTTTCAGGCATGCTGTCGATGTGATCCCAGACACTTCCAACGTGGATCTGATGACCCAGATTGGCTTCGTATGTTCGGCATGCATTCGGGTTTAGATCATTTGCCCATACAATTTCGAAAGGGTTCTTGGCGTAGTGCTTCCCACTGGCGTCGAAGCCACCCAAGAAGCCAAGGTCCATGCCGCCGCATCCGCTAAACATCGATACGACGGTATGCTTTTTCATCTTAAACCCCAAAAACGTTCTTTGACTGTTCTAGTCTCTGTTCCGTTAAAAACAAGTTTTGTGACGGTGTAAAGTCTACGGCGTAACCATCCGCGCGCTTCAGCCATTCAATAATACGTTGATCTTGCGGAACGTCGGACCCCCAATATTCGACGAACAGTGCCGGCTCGAGATAGGCTGCCGCCTCCCGCATTTCATCTTGTATCGCCATGATTGAACGCTCGACATAATGCCCGCCGCGTGCCGGCCCGGCGACACTGCCGGCAGAAAACAGGTCACGCGCTTGAGGGCAAAGGACGCCTCGGTAAGACATCATGTATGAAACCGGGTCGGTATATTTCCGGCGTTGCCGACCGCCGCCGCAGACCTGGGGGCAAAGTAGAACCGCTTCTGCGCGGATCGCACGCTTTTCATCTTGAGGCAGGTCCATGTAGAGCCGGATCTCCATGGAGAGTGTATGGGTTTGCTCATCCTCTGGCTTGTCTTCAAGCCACCACAGCCGCTCCCCCTCGTTTAGCCTACCTCGTGCATATTCCCTAATGTGCGTCATCTTATCGTGCATGTCGAGCTTGCGGAAATCTTCGTAAGTCGTGCCAATCTGATCAAATAGAGAACGTTCAGACCCGATCTCGATCTCGAAACGAGGAACATGGGACGTGCGAACGTGGATGATGCTGTTGCCGTAGTCTGCAAACATAACCTGCGGCGTGCCGCCCATTTTTCCATACATGATATATATGTTGTCGACGGCTGCGCTGCGCTTTCCTTCGGATACACTATTTGCGATGCAACGCCAGCTGTCGCTTTCGGTGGCTTTGACCTCAACACCAAAATTCCCGATCACAATATCAGGGAACGCCTGGACTTGCTCATCCCGGGCCGGGTCAAGGCCCAGTTCGACCAGGCGCTCAGAGATCCGGTGCCTGACTTGCGCTTCAAAGATTGCTGGCTTGTGCATCGAATTATCTGTGGTCACGTCTCGGTTCAGGCGTTCGGCCACTATTTCCAAAATCGCTTCGAACTCTGCAGCAGTCATGATAATCCTTATCCCAATGTGATAGCCGCCACCGGCATGGAATCGCTAGTAGGGCTCAAACTCAACTTTGACGTAAGTCCAGACCCTTGCAACAAGTGATCTTGCAAAGCGGCGGCGTAATGAACAGCAAGGCCGCCTTGTTGTGAGCATCGCGGTGCGGAACTTAGGGCTTAGCTATCGACGATAGTGCGCTGTCAGCACTGCCACTGAGTTTTAGAAAGCTGGTGGCTGAGCTTGATCTAGGCGGTGAGCCTAATAATCTAGAATGGTAAGAGTTCATTCCGCCATTCGTTGTTTGATAGGCAGTCATACTGTTTGCCGACGGGAAATATGTCCGAAGTTTTTCGCATCTGATCCGGAGGCTGGCTATAACGAAAGCACAACGAGCAATAAGTGCAGGAATCTTAGAGGCGGCATGTCTATCAACTTGAACAAGCGCACCGCGTAAGGCTCGCTAGACGCCATTTGGCCGCATTTTATGCTATTATCTAAATTTTTTTCTCTTTAATAGACAGGGGCTTACCCGTTGCCCTCAGTAACTACACACACCCCCTATACACCTGGTTAATCCCTAAGCCAGTCAGTCCATCTGACCCCAACACAAGAGCCACAAGCCAATGACGACCGCACGCGACCTAGCCACTTCAGCAATTAAGATAGCCATCCCCTACGGCCGGGTTTCTACGCTTGGACAAGAAGGTGAACTCGGACGCCAATGGGAGCGTCTTGCGATCTTGGCTGCCAAAGATGGTTACACGTTGCTGCCGTTCGAGACAGAAGTGCAGCAGGGCACTTTGTCGTCAGCAGATGATCGCCCCGTTCTGCATAGCTGCCTTCGGCGGGCCAAAGAGAACGGCTACAAAATACTGGCTGCAGATCCATCACGTATTTCTCGCAACGGCAAACACGCCAAACAACTTCATGATGCGTATCCCGACATGTTTGTGTTCGATGACTGCCTTTCAGCCTATGAAGGCCAGCCATGGTGGATCGAAGTAGCTGAGCATCATGAACACTTTCGGACGTTAGTTGGAATTGGCACAAAGTCCGCGATCGACAAGTTGAAACGCGCTGGTCAGGAATTTGGTCCGGCAGATGGTGGTAAGGCCGGGAATGAAGCGTCAGCTCTTGTTCGATCGAAGAAAAGCAGGTCGCTTGTAGAGCGGATGGCCGACTATCTCGCGATTGTGCCTAACCAAGATCTGCTCAGCCGAATGCAGATCGGGGAAATGTTTACAGCAGTAGGAATTCATCCGGCACGAAGCACAAATGAACGCCCAAAGCCATGGACCAAAGGAAGCATTACGAAGCCCCTAGGAGCAGCAAGAGCTATCTTGATGGGTAACGCGAAGGGGGCTCAGACCTCAGCGTCCTACGGCTCTCTTATCGACTCTGAAGGGCAAGCAGTAGGTGATGTGGACGCCTTATGCGATACACCCGGCAGTCTTGATGCTGCGGAGATTGAAGCCATGGCCGAGCATGAACTCATGAAGGACAACCCGCTGTGGGGGCGCTTCTAGGGCTGCGCTCTGCCCTGCATGCGCCTTGCGTAACCTTTACACTTCACGCGTCTGTTACCAGAAATGTAAACGTTCAGCCTTGCGCAAGCAACCAATGCCAACCTGACGATTTTTTAAATCACCAACAAAATAAGGCTATTGATCGATCCAACCTTGCATGCAAGGCGAAAGGCGTTTTTTGCCAAAATGTAAAGGTTCGACAAGGTTGCGCATTGCCATGCTAGTCGGGATCCGGCTGTCTCAGGCAGGCTGACATAAAGCAGATCAGAAGATCCGGAATACACCACAGACACCCCGCCTGCACACTGTGAAGCTCACCAGATGCTATCCGTCTATTGAGATCGCATCTGACGCAGACAACACAGAGAACGCGCTGTTGCGAATAGGTTAACTGACCTGCGGGGAACCGCTTGTAGGCCTAGCCGTTTTAGTTGGGGTCCAGCGCACCGGGGGGCACTAGGGCAAACGAAGCTTGGATTGCCTAGGTCCCTATATGAAGCAGGCACATGTATTGCACCGCGTCATGACATCTCGATTTGCCAATGATGAACTGGGATACAGAACCTGAAAGGCAACATTAGTCTGCGTCGCTCAATCTTCAAACAACTGGGGCTCGGACCAAACATGCCCACGGGCCCAACCGTTCAGCCCAGATACGATGGGTGCCGCTTCAACGTCCAAATCAGTCGAAAATGTCGACTCGCCCCTTCGAGCCTTTTTTGCTCATGTGGGAAGTCATCTTTGTATCTATCAGATGGCCCTTTCCAAACAAGGGCGGGATCTTGGTCACCTCGGACTGTCAGCGCTCGATGACGGACCAGTCGTCTCATCTGCTTTCTGTCGCTCCAAAAACAAATTTTGTTGACATTTTGGTTTGGTTATGGGTATTAGTAACCAGTAACCATAGCTGGAGGTTTGAATGGCACTTTCTAACACTGAAAAGCAGCGCCGTTATCGGGAGCGGCAGCGCGCGAAGCGTGCTGAGGAGCTAAAAACTGCTGACCAATTCTTCGGTGAAACTGTAAATCGCACCCCCTTTTTTAAAAGCTTTCAGGACGACGGAAATCTGAGCGACTTTCATCTATATTTCGACATTATGTGCATCGATGCCCCTGACTTTAAAGACGATAGCGGGCCAAAGAGTATGTTTGGACTTGTGGAAGACGCCGGCGATAACGCTGATCCATACGATGGAGCACATGGTTCGCTCGGTCGTGCCGAAGTGATGGTAGGGTGTCTTCTCGATGCCGCTACGACCTTGGCGGAGATGGTTCGGCGGCACAAACTTCGTGAGATTGATGCTCGCATTAAGGATTTCGAAAAGGAGCTTGTTCTCAATCCCTCGGCGGCACCTACAATTGCTCAACAATTGGCGAATTTAGTAAAGATGCGCGAGGATCTACAACATAGTGTCCGTTGGACAGTGCCTAATTGGCAGACAGCACTTTCTACCGGTTAGTAACTTAATCTCCAACATTACCCGCTAAGCAAAAGCGGCTTTCCCTCGCTGAGATAATTAATTTCGGCGAGCTTAGCGCCTTCCTGCACATAATTTCGCCCAAACCAACCCTAGCCGGCAGCCTTCGCTTTCATAGCGTGGTGCCGGACTGCCCCCCCCTTGTATGGAGACCAACGATGATGAATGCGAGTAATACCAATCTTTCCGATTTGCCAGACGGGTTTGAAGTCCGGGACGATGGGATATTCATGCTACCCGAAGCAGACAATATTAACGGTGCTCCCATGTGGCTCTGCGGACCTATTCGAGTGGAGGCAGTAACCCATGATTTAGGTAACCAGCGCTGGGGACGAAAGCTTGTGGCAACAGATGCCTTAGGCAATTCTCATACATGGATCATGAGCGCCGTCGAAATCTCTGATTTTAAGTTGGTTTTTAAGGAATTGCTCCACCGAGGCATCGAAGTCAGCCGTGATCGCTCTGCACAAAAAGTCCTGTCGACTTTTCTTCTTGACTGGAAACCAGCAAAAGCCACCCTCTTAACAGAGAAGGTAGGCTGGGCGGATGCGAGCTTCCGCACCTTTATTCTACGCGACGGCACAGCGCTTGGCCAAATGGAAGCAATCTATGCGCCGCGGCAATCGTTGTTTCAGCCACGGCCGATAATTCAAAATGGCACCCCTAGCGATTGGACAAAAGAGGTAGCGCAGCGGGCCGAAAACAATCCTGTTTTAGTAGTAGCGATCTCGCTCGCCTTTAGTGGACCACTCCTTCGTATTATGGGCCGTGACGGCTTCGGGCTGCACTTTAAAGGTCAGTCCTCTACTGGCAAAACGACGGCACTTCACGTTGCAACTTCTGTATGGGGGGGTCGCAGTCTGATCCAAACGTGCCGCACCACCGCGAATGCTCTTGAAGGTGCAGCAGTGTCAGCGGACGATAGCTTCTTAGCCTTAGACGAGCTGGGCGAAATTTCTGCGAAGGATGCCTCATTAGCGGCATACATGCTCGCAAATGGTCAAGGTAAAGGGCGCGCTACGTCTCGCGGCGCGGCAGCTACATTGCCTGAATGGCGAATGGTGTTTTTGTCGACCGGAGAAGTAAGCATTGCAGAAAAGCTGGGCGAAGCCGGCATTACTCCAATGGGTGGGCAAATTGTCAGGGTGATGGACATTACGGTGGATGGCCGCAATCATGGCATTTTCGACGATCTGCACGGAGAACCTTGTGCGGCCGATTTCTCCAATCGGCTGAAAAAATGCTGCGCAAACACATGTGGCACTGCAGGATCTGCATTCGTTGAAAAGCTGATTGCCTCAACCGCAGACCAGCACAAGAACCGTGAAAAAGTTCTTGAAAGAATTAAAGATCACCTCCTGAAGTCAGAAGGCGGGCCCCAAACTGAGCTCTCAATTCGGGTCGCTACGCAGTTCGCACTAATTGCATTGGCAGGCGAGATGGCGACGAAGTGTGGCCTTACAGGATGGAGTGCTGGCACAGCAATGCAAGCGGCTGCGGAGCTTTTCAAACAGTGGAAAATTGGGCAATTGGATCCCTATTCTCAAGATGAAATTGTTCGTCGTTTAAAAGGCTTTGTGTCTAGCGAGGCCGCGCGGCTTCAGTGGGTTGGCGGCTCGCATGTGCCCGATCAAGTCGGGTGGCAGGATGCAATCCGGATGATGTTCGACGACCAGGGATGGGCGGAGATTCATGAAGGCTTGGATCTGAAAGCTGTGGCAAGAGCCGCACGAGGCTATGGTATTCTTACAGGCACAGATGGATCAAATCTCAAATCGAAAGCGCCCATAGCTATTCCCGGTCGCCCGCGCCTGTATGTCGTGAACAAGTCTATACTCGGATCCTAAAACAAAAAGCGGTCGGACAACTCGGACAGATCGGACAGCCAAATCCGCACAAGCTGTCCGACTTGTCCGACCATTTGAGAGAGAGCCACTATTATTTACCAGCGGGAGCGCACGATCGGCGCATGAGCGCTTGCGGCGGTCTTTTGACTGCGCTCACACGAGCCATTGGTCACATGTCATAACCCACACCAGACGCCTGGGACTTATAGAAAAAACGACCGTCTTGCCTCATTTTTAAACAAGACGTTTTGTTCCCTGAAACTCGATCTCAGCATGAAAGGCCTCCACCGTGCCCAGACGCCCTCAACTTCCATCTTTCGTTGGCTACTCGCGCGTGTCTACTTTGCAGCAATCTTACAAAGGTCTTAGCCTCGATGGGCAGCAGGACGCGATCAGATCGTATGCACGGGTTGGAGGCAAAGGCCTGATCTCCTTGCACGAGGATATCAAAAGTGGCGCAGGGAATCCTATGTTGCGGCCAGACCTGCGTGATGCTTTGAAAAATGCCGAGCATCTGAAGTGCGCCATCCTTGTTACAAGTGTTTGCCGGTTAGGCCGGGATCTGCGGGTTTACGATATCTTGGTTGAGCGAGGAATTCCGGTGTGGGTGGTTGGCGAGGGCAAAATTGACCGTTCTGAACTAAAGGCACGTTTGCGTGCCGCGCGTGATTGGTTGGCTCGGAGGGCGCTCCAAGCAATTGCGGCGAATGTGAAGAAAAGCCCGGCGGAGCGTAAGAAATCCGTTCCTAATCTTCCGCACGCTCGCCGGCGTGGGACCTTGATAAACGCGGGTCGTGCTGAAGAACGCGATATGAAAATGTTCGGCATTTTTGACGTAAACCCCGTTCTTCTGGACGCCAGCAGAAAGGATCTGGCGCAGGCCTTGAACATTTCCGGCAACTTCAACATCGTAGATCAGTTTGATCGTCAAGAGCCGTGGACCGAACGGTCTGTCGGCCGTTTGCGACAGCGTTACCGGCAGCACTTACAAGAACAGTTGGAGTTGGACGATTGGGATAACGCAGGCGGCTTTGGTTGATATATTACAAATTCTGGCAAGGTCCCTTCGACTTTATCCTTCAAAGGGGGCTGCATCTTTAGAGTGGGTCTCAGAGGCCCTGGAAGGGCCTACTGAAGCGCTTCGTATAAATCTTTAAGAGGGGTGGCGGTAATTGGGATCCTGCGCCTGACGTGCGGGAAAAGGGCCTTATTCATCTACTCAAACTCTTAGCTTAAAAATGAAGCAAAGACTAAGCTAAGATCGGGCCTTTGATGGTGTCGGCGAATAGGTCTATGCGGCAAGGTCCGGCCCCAGATCGGCCCGCTTGCGCGCTCAGTATTTTCGTTCGAAGGTCGCCAGATTTGCCGGGGACTCTTTTGTAGGGTCGCCATTCAGGAACAAGCCGATAGCCTAGTCCTAGTAAAGGTTCGCCATCTTTCCGAATAGGTTATCTCCAATCGTAGGCGTGAGTAATGCTGAACATTCTTTATCGAATGCGACTTGATGTTTAATTATAGTGTTTTCTGACTATTGTTCAAAACGTGACGAAGTGGGTGTCTTCATCAGCGACTGGCGGCCCACTGAAGTCCTCCTTGTCCGGAATCCTCCCGAAGGCAATCTTGGCACCGACATAGCCACCGGGCACTTCTGTCTGTGGTCCCAACGATAGTGCCTGCGGTCCAAGCTTTGCGCGCAACCCATCCATCAGATCGCTGACCTTCTCCCATTTGGCGCGATCTGCCGTCTCCGATGCGCCACCAGATACGCCCAGTGACGCCGCAAAAAGGTCGCCCATCACCTCGGTGGTGCCAATCAGGCCGTGGATCATCACGCTCACAGAGCGTGGCTGAAAGGGCAGCCTGCGCTCGGCCTCTTTGAGTCCTGCGTCGAGAGCAGTCATGAACGTGTGGTCGTCGCGAGCCGGTGCAAATGATCCTTCCCAACTCCAGTGCTTGTCGTCCGATCGCCGGCCAGATGAGTTACGAGCTCCGCCACCTCTGAAGCTCAGCGTTAGCTTGGTTGCGCGGACATCGGCGCGGCGCACACGGCGAGCGGCACTCTCTGTCAGGAGCCTTGCGCAGATCTTTACTTTCTCCGGATTTCGCCAGTCACGCGGCAGCATCCGGCTATGACCGAACATGCTCTTCGTCGTGGCTGGGCGCTCGGTATGGTAGCCGTGGAGGCCGTTCCAGAACCTTTCGCCCTCTACGCTGCCCCAGATGGCCCGCGCTTGTTTGGGGGCCAACGCCCAAAGGTCATTAAAATTGTGAACCTTGGCTGCCTCAAGACGCGCGCGCATGCCTTTCGAGATGCCCGGTAGATCACCAAGGTCTATGTCGGACAGAGCCTGCGGCAGATCCTCGGCCTCGATAAGCTTGAAACCGTCCGGCTTATGCAATTCAGCCGCAATTTTGGCCAGAAGTTCGGTCGGTGCCATGCCGATTGAGCAGGTCAGCACGTCGCTGAACGCGGTGGAGAGAGCGGTCTTCAATTGCTGGGCAAGATCCTCAGCGCGCGCTCCTTCCGACGGCAGTAGGTTGCAGACTACCTCGTCAATCGATCTAACGTGAGCGACGGGCACGACTGTTTCGATCACATCCAAAATGCGTTTGTGTAGGCGGACATAGACGTCATGGCGTGCGACAACGAAGATCATGTCCGGAATAATCTCACGGGCCTTTGAGATTGGCGTATTTGATTTTACGCCATGTGCCTTGGCCTGCCGGCTAACCGCAATGCAGCCGGTGTGAGGCGAATCTAAGGGCACAACACCAACTGGGCGGCCGCGGAGATCTGGATTGAAATGCTGTTCGGCAGAGGCAAAGAAGCTGTCGAAATCCAAGTAGAGCCGCTCGATGCCGCGCGCCTGGCCGCGTGAATGCTGTGTCATGAGAGGCTCCGGACGAGAGTGTTCATCTTAGCTTTTTGGGACCCGGCAGACAATGCGACATGTCGGATGGCTGGGCACAGAAAAAGCCAAGATCGTTTCACTGGTGTAGCTTGACAGGTAACACACGGGTATCAGATAGAGGCGGAACATAACAAGAACAACGCAGGAGTCGTGGATGCCCCTCCATCCCATCGAAGCCCCCATTTTGGCAGACCGACACATCATTGGCATGCCTGCCATGCGTGTTAGTGCAGGGTTTCCGTCCCCCGCAGGTGATGATCTCGAAGACGAGATTGATCCTATCGCTTGGGTTGTGCGTCACCCCGCCTCTACGTTCTGGTGGCGCGTGGAAGGTGATTGCCTTTGGGATGTCGGCATCCGCGACGGTGACATTATTGCTGTCGATCGCGCAGGCAAGCGGCGGCTTGGTCGTGCTGTTCTCGCTGTGGTCGAGGGTGCGGTGACAGCGAAGATCCTGCGCAAACGGGATGGCAGGTTCTACCTAGCACCGGCCAACAGTCGGGAGTCCTATCCGGACATCGAGCTGACTGAGGATAGCGAGATTTGGGGAGTCATTGCCGGCATTGTGCGGCGATATGATTTGGCGTGACGCGGCCCATTGCAATCAGTGACAGTGCGAATTTTTATGTGAGTGCCGAGCGGATCTTCGACCCCACGCTGAAGAACGTTCCCGTCATTGTTCTGTCTAACAACGATGGCTGCGCCGTGGCCCGCAGCGATGAAGCAAAGGCCCTTGGCATCAAGATGGGGGAGCCGCTGCACCTGATCCGTGACAAGGTTAAGGCCCATGGTATCCGCGTTTTCTCGTCAAACTACACTCTCTACGGCGATATCAGCAGAAGGGTGGTAGAGGTTTACGAGGACTATACACCGACCGTGGAGGTCTACTCGATCGATGAATGCTTTCTGGATTTTACCGGGTTTAAGGATCGCACTGCTCACGCCAAGGCACTCCGTCGAGATGTGCTACGCAGGGTAGGGGTGCCGGTGCGTGTGGGTATCGCACCAACAAAGACCTTGGCGAAATGCGCCAACGACATTGCAAAGAAGAACCCCATCTTTGCGGGTGTGCTCGACATGATGGATCAATCGCTGGCTGATTGGTTGCTACCACTTGTGCCTGTCGGTGACATTTGGGGCATCGGCCGCAAGACGCAAGCCAAGTTACAAGGCCTCGGCATCGGCACGGCCGCTGAGTTGCGAGACATGCCGCTGCGGCAAGCCCGCGCACTTGGCACCGTCGTATTGGAGCGCACTGTGTTGGAGCTACAAGGGGAACCCTGCATCGCTTTCGATGACGTGGAGCCACAGCGCAAGGGTATGGCTGTCACGCGGTCTTCAGGCACGCCGATGACGGACTTCAATACGCTGTTTCAGGCAATCACTGCGCATGTGACCCGTGCTGCAGAGAAGTTAAGGCAGCATGGCCTGGTGGCGGGAACACTCACAGTGTTTTTCCACACAAACCGCCACCTTCAGGATCGTCCGCAGTATGCTGGCTCACGATCGACACGATTGACGCCGATGTCGTCGGACACGTTCGATCTTGTCGGGGCGGCGAAGCGGTGTGCCTTGGCGGCGTGGCCGAAAATTGGCGCGACGTCCTACGGGTTCACTAAGGCGGGCGTCATGCTCGACGATTTGCTGCCCTATGAGCAGCGGCCGCTGACCTTATTCGATGTTTATCGGGAGGGTTCGCCAGCGCTGATGCATGCTTTGGATGAGGTGAACGGGCGGTTTGGGAAGAAGACAATGGTTTTGGCCAGTGAGGGGATGACGAAATCATGGCAGTTGCGGGCCGATCACCGTAGTCCGCGCTACACAACGCGTATGAGCGATTTGCCTGTGGTAAGGTAGGCAGGCGGGCAAGAAAATATTTTCTCCCACAGCCAAAGAGTTCTTACTCGCTTCATCCGGCCCAAAGGAGACATCCAGATTAAGCTTTCAAATTGTAGTGGATCGCGAAAAGCTGTCATTTAGGTGCCCGGTTGACCAAGGCCGTCATTCTTGAGGGCACTCACCAGAACCCGTATGGCGGTTGCAATCGATTTCCGTGATCCAGTCACGCTCCTTAGAAAAGCCAAAAGGCAGTTATATGACCAAATACAAGAAGATTGAGATGTTGGGCTCTATTCTCATGGCCTTAGGCTTTGTTTGCCAGTTCTTTTTGCTGACGCCTATGGCCGAAGATAAACGACTTTCCTTCACAATAGACATTATGGAGAACCAAGCGCGAATTTACACTGCCATCTACGAGGGCGCTTTAGCTGAAAACGTTGGTCAAGAAATTGATACAACGAGATTGGCTGAAAATGGACCAACCTATTATGATGAAGCTATAAGCAGACTTCACACCCTAGACAGACAATCCAGCTTTCTCAGTTACGTCTTCGGAACCTTCTTCGTTGTTGGTTCAGCCCTCACGATCTTTGCGAGGTATCGCGAAACCTAACGGCACCTAACGGCCATATGAACGTTAGGCGCAGGATGACCGCTCCCGGCGCCCAAGTAGGCTAAAAATTAGTTGCCGACATCAGTTCACTTCTCCAAAGCAGCTATTCAATGCTCAACTTATCCGAATGAGTTCATGCATGTCTCGCAGAGGGCGTTCTTCAAATTCTCCCTCTGTCAAAACTAAAGGATGAAATGTTTCACCAAAAACCTCTGATAGATATAAAGTCATCCCCATCAACTTCTTTGAAGCTGGAAGAATTCTTCCAAACTCACAGCGAAGCACAAATAGAATATCGATATCATTGAATTCTTGCCCCCTAAAGAAGGACCCAAATCCGTAAATGCCAAGGACCTCAGGAACTTCTCGTTGAATACAGCGGGTTTCCCTCTTTATCCCTCTTGTGATATCTCCAGTAGTCTTCGCGGAAAAGCGCTCCGCTAATTTCGGTTGAGTTAAAAAGACCGATACCTGATTCAATGCAGTATTCCTTAGCTTCCATTGTGTATCCGTTCCACGCACCGCCTACATAAATAATGTTTGTCCCCGGGAAGGTCTCCAAGACCTCCAGAACCTTTGCCAACCCACAAGTGTATTCGTTTATACAAACGACTCGCAACTTGTCACCCAAACTTGTTGCTATATCGAACTGAATATCCTTTTTACGCTCAACACTCTCAACGGATTTGTGGCTGTCAAGAATTTGTAAAAGGAAACTTATTTGAGGAAGCGTCACGCCGAAGTCGTTTGAACCGTTTGTCATCTTGTCATCCCCTCAATATCTTCGGAAAACTTCTCCGGAAATAGCGGGTAATGTTCGACTCTATCATACTGATTTCCTTCGAAAGCTTCAGCGTGCATTTTGAATCTCGGAAAGCTGGGGGCTGCCGAAGCGGGGATAAGTTTTGAGTGCCGCTCCATCAAAGATATGATCCTTCGGTTGTTGGGAAGAAGGGTGTCCAGCTTTCGAGCCTTCCATATCGCTTGGGCAGTGGACGCGGGATTTTCCGTAGCCGTTTTAGATTTGGGGCCATACTCTTCAAAGTGCGTGCGGTTCTCGAGCAAAAGGCGCTGCACCTCCTGTGCGACTTCCAATGCCGTTGAATACTTGCCTTCTGTTGCCCACCCATCAACCCAGTCTTCGTGGTTCTTTTTCCAACTTCTCAGGGCTTCTACAGAGAATGTCCCTTCTGGTGCCTTGTCGATAGTGCGATGGCACGTTGGACAAAGAAGTATCAGATTGTCATAAGTGTCGTCCCCGCCACCATCGGTGCCACGCGGCCCGTCAGGGCTTTGTGCAATTTGATGTGCCATTTCGCCGGTCAAGAAGCTCTTCCGATCGGCCCCGGTTGCGGTCAATTTTGCGCGACATTCGGGATTGCTACATATGCCAGCGGCTCGTCCCCACAGAAGTTTTGTATCTTTTGCCAAGAAAGCCATCTTTACTCCCAAGTTCAGTGCTTCACACCCGACTCAAATTGCCTTTAAGGCAGTCTATCTGAATTGCCTTGTCCGAAAGGTTGTAGCCTAAAACCGCATGTTAAGAACAGGCGTCCTGCAGGCAGTTTTCATTGCCGGACCCGCCGATTAAAGGAAATAACCGCCCGGCCGACACCGCGGCGACTGACGTGATCTCTTCAAGAAGACCTAACTGCTCCGCTTCGCATTGCGGTCGCTAGGGGCCTGCGCAGCGAACGACCGCTTCCCGCCCATCCGGCCCTCGCTTGCAGATATGTTGGACAGCCACACCTAGTCGAACATTTCTTTGCCGAACTAGCCCCAAGTAAAGATGCTTCTGAAAATCAGGTCGCAAGGCTAATTTGAACCCTCGCATTGGATCAGCACCGTCGCATCGCGTAATTGGTCCGCTAGGTCTTCTGGTGTAATCTCCTCTGACAGTTCTGTCGTTCTGATGACGACGTCGTTCAGGCCAGCGAACATCGCACCCATAGCGCCTCGGATCCCGAAGTTGATATTCTGGGGCTCTGCACCGGATCGCTCCTTGGTGTATTCGTAGTTTAGTCTAGCAACCACAATGCCCACCACCCGGCCGTAGCGGTCGACAATAGGCCCGCCAGAATTTCCAGGCTGCACGGGCGCAGAGATCTGCATACGGGTGGCATCTTCCAGCCCTTCCATTGATGAAACACTGCCGCGGGTAATGTTCAGTCCGTTTAGGATCCCTTGAAGGGGAAAACCTGCAATAGTGATGTCGCTGTTGAGCCGAGCGGGCTTCGCTGCAAATGACAAGAAGTGTTCAGTTTGATGAGGAACCACAGGAGCAAGTAGGGCCAAGTCGAAGGTATCTGACGCAGCGATCACGCGCAGGGCCTCTCCTTCGACCGTCAGCGTGTCGCAATCTTTAATGACGTGGGCATTCGTCATGATCGCCGCATCGGCATTGATATAGAAGCCGGACCCGGTCGCAGAGAAACGTTCTGTCGGCGATGGCGCTGCAGCAGGTGGGGGTGGTGCCACAGGTGGCGGGTTGGTCGTGGCAGCGACATCAGCGCTGCGACCAGCTTCATATTCTGAAACCGCGGCTTCAACTAGCTTCATGAGGTAGCCGCTATTCGAAACGTCTAGCGATGGAGCTCTGCCGATCTGAAAGCCAGAAGCCATTAGGGCAGGGCGGTTACTTTTATCCTCAAGCTGGTTCACGATGTAAACCGTCGACCACAGCCCATCCGCCGGATCGCGTAGGGAGCGAGCATAGGCGTAAAAGCTGCCGGACTTTGTTCCGGTGACGATCAGCCCGTCAGACTGGCTTTCATAGAGCGGCCCCCAGTTGTCGGAGTTACGTCGGATGTTGAGATGGAAGTCCACTACATCCGTCTGGTTGCCAACATAAAAACGCGTTGCGATAGACCCATCGTAGCTATCGATTTCTGTTGTTCGGGTCTCGGTGTTATCAAGCGCAGACATGGTGGCTGCCGGATAATAAAGGCTGGCATTTATCGCCGGCATGTAGAGATTGGTCCAGCGGTCCTCCTCGATGACGTCGGCTGTAAGGATTGCAAGGATGGCGGCGCTACGGTTGGTGTCCATCCAGCCTTCTTCCGTGAGGAAGGCTTCATATGCCGTCTGGCTGCCACGGCCCCATTCACCGTCTGTCAGCCCGCTGTAGGTGCCCTGTAGCGTCAGTCCGGCTTGTAGGTATCGCTTCTCCTGTGTCGTCAGCGGACGAGCATCAAAGGGCGCATCAAGGCTAGTATTTGTGCCAGATGTGCTTGGTATGGCTGAGCTGACAGGTCGGCTCCACGCAACGCTGACATAGGCCTCACCAGTAGAACAGTAGCTATCTGGAGGAATGGTAGCACGCGCTGCCAAGGAGGCTACGAAATCGCTCGATCCCGCATTCGGGATCGTCCCTACGGAAATCGCATACCACCCGTTGCGAGAGGCAAAAATCGTATCCGCGTTTATAGCGTTGTCGCGGATGTAGTTAAGGGCTTCTGGCACTGACTGGCGTGATGCAACGATGATCGCGCAGTCGCCGGGTTTAACGAAGTCCGCCAATGCAGCCGTCGGGAAAGCGAGTATAAATGCAAATGCGCAAATCTGACGGGCGAACAAGACAGTTCCTCCTTAGGGGTTAACACAACGTTAAGGTGTGCTGGCCAACTTGGTCAATTATGTGACCTGATCAAACTAAGCGACAGGCTTTTGTGTGACTTACGGAGCTTCAACACTAGCAGTTCCCAATCAGCCCCTACCTGCGCGACGCTATAAAGAAAGTGCAGCAATCAGCTGCGTGATCTTATGGAATAATCAAGATGAAGCGACCCTACGTTAACAGCGCCCTTGCGGCCTACGTCACCAAACGCACGTTGCAGCTGCGGCCGAAGTCTCAGATCGACATCGCGGGCGAAGCGGGTTTCGTAAACGCCAACGTGTTGTCGATGATCAAAAGCGGCGCGACGAAGCTTCCACTCGACCGCGTTCTCGGGCTGGCGAACGCGCTAGAATGTGACCCGCGTCATCTCTTTCTCCTCGCAATGGGGCAGGCGGGGTATGAAACGGAGTCGGCGGCTATAGCGCAGATCTTCGGAACGATCGTCACCACGAACGAGACCATCTGGCTTAAAGAACTGCGTGATGCGTCCGGCGGAGCAGACCCCGCGCTGACGACACGCAGCCGTTCGGCGCTCCGTGGAATTTTTTCAAAATGATCGGTCGTAAAGGACATTGCTTTACCCTGTCTGACCGCGGCCCATTGAGCGAAGAGGAATGGCGCTGGATTGAGGTGCTGCGTGCCGCCAGCGGAGGCTCCCTACCAATCTTAACTCTCAAGACCACGCAAGGCCTGCAGCGTTTGCTTCGCGACACTGATGCCGCCTTATGAAGCTGTTGCCTACGTTCTATAAGTTTCGCGACCACCCTCCAAGTCAAATACGCGGAAAGGAATGGGGCGGGTAACACATCGAAGTCCTAGAAGATGCACCTATGCTGATGGGGATGCTTTAGGGTGCCGAGCAAGCGGGGACACTTAATTCTGCCCGTCTAAGCTAGATCGTGGAGAAGACGCGATCGAACACGAGCCATAGAGGAGAACAGCCCAGATATGACCGAGTGTGAGCTGCAATGTGGGTTTTTCTCACGCCGACCTTTGCCAAACATTACTGCACCATTTCCAGCATAAACGGAAATCAAGCCAGTCGCTTGCTGCCCACTACTGCCATTCGCCGCTCGTTCAAGGTGCGGGGGGGGGGGGGGGCATCCCAGTTCATCTCGGGATCGAACCAGATCGTCAGTGATCCGCGTCGCTTCAGCGCCGCATTGTAATCAGCCCAGTTCGTAGTTTTGTAGATCGGAGGTGTCGGTTTTCTCATGCGACCCAGCTAATACACCGGATTTACGATATGAATCCCTCTACAGATTTGTGCAGCAAAGCCCTATCCTTGCCTAGAATGGCGATCCAATTGATATGTCGAATCTCCACTCCGATACAACAGGACGTTTTGGTGCCGGAGCACCACTAGTCAGCGCCTATATTTGTTGATTAGTCATCTTCGGATGCCGGAGAAATTGGTTTGTAAGTCCGGCGCGGAATCCTCGCCCATCAGCGTTTCCCGAGACACCTTAGCTCTAGTTTGGGAAGGGGGGGCTCTTATCGAGTTGTGAATGGATTTTAGATACTGACTTCACAAAGCAGGTAAAAATGTCATGTCGATGACTTGACGGTCATCGACGGATCATTCAGACAACTTCATGAAAAATAGTTAAAATTAAAGAGGATTAGGGTTTCGAAGTAAGGTTGTTTGTGGTTTTCTGTGGGTGGTGGCTTTACCCATTTTGATAAGGTTTAACAATTCCTGTTTTTCCGGGTTCGCCTAACTGGAACCATAGTCAGTTCAGAGTCGAAATCTACGAAATCTCCGAAATTAACAAAATTGCAGATACAGTGGTTTGGTTGTCCGCCGCTACTGCGCGTAGTGAAGTGATAAATTATGCGAACGAACCGCCTACCGCCAAAAATCGATGAACCGGGCCTCCTTGTTGGCTACTCATTGGAAAATGAGCATGCGAAGGTCCCGTTTGGATTTAGCTTTGGGAATAAGGATTTTACTCCCCAAACCGGATATTTTGACCCCTATCTATTTCATGGTGAAGGTCACCTTATCACCATCGCACCTACGGGAGCGGGTAAAGGGGTTGCAAGCGTTATCCCAGCCGCACTTAGGCATCAGGGTGACCTAGTCGTCGTCGATCCAAAGGGAGAGAATTTTGCGGTTACTTCCGGCCGGCGCATCGCACTTGGGCAAGATATCTGCCTGATTGATCCATTTAATGTGACCAATTCGAATACCGTTGATGGCGTCGAAGCAGGGGGAATAAATGTATTCGATCTCCTCCCCTATCTTGCCGATGGTAAGTCGACTGCAGCGCAAGCGCTGGCCGGAATGCTTTTACAGACATCTAAAGGCAAAAATGCCGATCCGTTTTGGGATATGTCGGCGGCTAGCATTCTTGCCGGCCTCATCGACTTTTTTGCGAATGATTCTGACGGAGGCTCAGTCGAGGATCTTTTAAGTGATCTATTTCGATTTCCTAGCGAACGCAATAGGATAACCCCCCAGAAAACTCCTTTAGAGATAAAACTGAAAGAGGACTCTAAGCTTAATAGCATTTTAGAGCGATTTTCAATCTACCCTTGGCAAGTTGAAGAAGCCTACCGCGAACATCGGGACTTACAAAGAGGCAAAAGAACGACTTCTCGTATTTTGACAATTGAACAGCAAAGGCTGATGTCTGATAACGAAATGGATTCGCTTTTTCCCTTCTCCGACAAGGAAGTAGAAATCGCTAATCGTGATTTTAGCACTGCTATTCGGTCTTTCAGTGGTGCGGAACCAGATGATCGAACACTTAAATTATTACTTGAAGCGGCAGAATCGTCTTTTGTGGCAATTGATGACCAAACCGCTGTCCAAGCGAGGATAAGACGCTTTCTATCAGCCGGCGAAACCTATGATATCTCCTATCCAGTGGCGATATTGCGCATGATGAGTTCGCGCCGAGACTTGCCAATGCGAGTCTCGGCGATGATCGCTAGCACGCCGGACAAAACTTGGGGGAGCATGATAACAGTCCTTCACAATGGGCTAAGCTATCTGAACTCCGCTGGCATTCGCCGATCGATCTCTCAATCCAGTCTTAACTTAAAAAAATTCAGGGACGGGGAGGGAACATCAATCTACTTGGTGTTCCCCCCACACCGCTTGGTGACCCATTCTCAATTGCTATCAACACTTTTTAAAGGCCTGATCAATATTTTGGTCACCAGAAAAACACGGCCGGCGAAGTCGACGCTGTTTTTAATGGATGAAGTTGCTCAACTTGGTCATGTTGATGAATTTGTAGCGGCGAAAACGCTACTCCGAGGTTACGGGGTGCAGGTGTGGTCATTTTGGCAGGACTTATCCCAACTTCAAGCCGCTTATCCTGACGTATGGCCGACGATTATCAATAACTGTAAGGTGTTTCAGGCATTTGGCTGTGCGACGCCGATGATGGCAAAGGCCATGGAGGATATCTTCATGGTTCCGGCCTCAACTGTGCTTGATCTGGAGAAAGACGAAATGCTACTTTCCGTCTACGGGGACGAGCCGGTAATTGCTCGAAAACCGGTTTATTACTCAGACCCAGCATTCGCCGGACTTTTTTCTAAGAATCCACTGATTGGGACGAGTCAATTATTATCAAGTGAAAATATAACTGATATCAAAATTCACCAAAATCATGCAAAGCCCCTCCGTAAGTTTAAATTAGAAGTGCGTCGTCGAAAGAATATGAGTGAATAGCCTGCAACGGTGCCGACGACGGGCCTAACCCTATATGTAGCGGCGTTCGGCTAAAGCAAAACTGACTAGGATTTAGCGCCTTTTGACAGATGTGGACTAACAAAGGCTGAGAACACTTCGATAATATTGCTTAATGCGAAAGTGAGGGCAAGTTGTAACTTATTGCATCGGGCATTATAGCTAAATTTGATTTAACCTAGACCTGCAAAGGATCCCCCTCGGTGATACTAGACATACTCGATTACTTTTCAGAACCTAACCCCACTGACAATTATGGCGTGATTGCGACCTCTGCCTGGATGCATCTGCAGAGTGCGCGCGGAGCGTTGCAGGGCGGGAGCGCCATAAGGGAATCGTTTCGAAAAAATATCGACTATCATGGGGAAAACGGAAATAATGAATTTCATACTTACATAGCTCGAGACTTCTGCTTTCAAAATTACACTGAAATTGCAGAGGAGTTGACGAGTGCAATTGCGAAAGATCGTCCTCGTGCAGTTCAGAAAGCATTCGGGGATGCAATCTTGGAGATAATGAGAAATTCCGTTGAACACTCTGGCGTCAAGGTCGGCCAGGTTAGTTGCGTTAGAACTTCGTTCACTGCAACTGTTTTGATTATAGATCACGGCGTTGGTTTCGCCCAGTCATTTCAATCAGCGTTGAAGGAGCTAGACAAGGGAGAATTCCCTGAGAGCACGTGGGATGACATTGCCATTAAATGGGCGACGCTCAATGAATCCACAACAAATTCTTTGTCACTTTCGGAAAATGCGGGCATCGGCCTGCCGAGGTTTATAAATGCGTCTGAACACACAGCAATTGTTTCAGGACTTGGTCGATTTACTTTCTCACAGGTGAAACCGAACGTGCCAAATTACGCCAATGCTATCCACAAACCTAAACCGAGCCTAGGCGTATCGCATTGCGGCGTTGCGATTGAGGCATTTTTCAACCTACGGAGCGTCGACTCAAGAATTGAAGCATACCGACCTAACCAGAGTGAAAAATCAGACACCAAAGAAAAATATGGCGACGCTGCTACAAAAAATATTTACGGGAGAGACTTGTGATGGGTGGAACGATTTGGGGAATAATTTTTCGCGCTACTAGCAGAATTTTGGTTTCTCCTTTTGATCGTTGGGTGCTATCTGCGTTGTATCCGCTCACATATGGTGCCATAACTCTGGATCGTAATTTCAAAAGAGGCGATGAAGATTGCTTTGCTGGAAAGCTTGTTATCTACAATGCTAGACTTGGAGTCAAAAATAGTCTTGGGCTCGCTACGCGGGACCACCAGTTCAATAAAGATATATCAGACTTGCTGGGAACTCAGAAATCTGCGGCATTTGTCGTGGTAATTGAAAGCGATTTAGTTGATGGCGATGAAATACAACCGCCGGTGCGATTTCGCCGAAATTTCTGCTACCTCAACCAGTTGCCCAAGCCAGAACTATCTTTACTAATACTCATAACAATTATTCTTGGTATATCAGGCTATACCATTAGTAACTGGTCAAATACAGATCCAACAAAATGGATTTTCGGTGCAATCACGGCACTATTTGGAAGCCTACTAGTTAAGGAGTTTGAAGACTCTGCTTTAAGTGCGCTAAGAGCGCAGCGGGAGATTTTAGAAATGCAATCTCTTAATCAAATGATTAATCAGTTCCGTCTTTCAAGGCAGATGAAAAACGAGCTAAAAATGTCAGAAACAGAGTATGATTTCAATGTGGAGGAAATTAAGAGGCAATTGCGTAGCATCATTTCAAGTAGCGCATCTGTCGAAAATTCAGAAGTAGCCCAAAATTTTATGAGCCATTTAGCGGAAAATATATAAATAACGATTAGCTTAAAGGTCGAATTGATCCACTCTTCTAATAGGCGCTGCCCCCTCTGGCTTACAATAGAATCATGAAAAATTGCTGAAATTAATGAGAGCTGGTGACTCACTGCATTTTGGAACAACTAAAATTCAACTCATCGCCAAGGGGGCTAGGCTCAGCAAAATATGCAAGTCTACAGCCCGGTGTTTATGGCAGTCATACTGCGCTTCTCGGCAATTGGATCCAGACCGCAAAGCGGTGGTAAAGCTGTCCGGGCCAATCTTTTGTGGTCCCAAGCCCCGATCGTATCGAGATCGCGGACTGCTCCTGCCATAATTGTCGTGTCAGTCGGCAGGAACAGAGCTACGGCATCGTAAATACCTTGCTACGCTGGATTGATCTCGCCACAAAGTCGGCTGCCGATAGACGGCCACGAATGTGATCCGCCATAGCCTCTTTCATTTTCGGAAGTATCTCATCGAGCAGGCCGCTGAATTAGCCCACGCGCCGGAATGTTGTTCTGTTTGTGTGGTGATTGCGCACTTCGCTCGTCAACAAAGGTTCGAGATTTTCGGTCCCCATGCAGTCACCTTCCGCTTCAATTTCCCAAAGAATCTGGGCAGTCGGGCCAGGTTATTCGCGGCCATCGTCAGAATGAAGCGGGATTGCACCCGTTCGACGCTCCGATAGACGGTTTGCGCCATGCCGCCGACTGTTTTAGCCCAGCCGAAGGCTTCCTCGATCCGCTTTTGGTGCTTGATCGACAAGGCGGAACCCTGATGTCGGGTCGTGCGCCCGCCAATCGCTAAGTATCGTGATTTTCTACGCGACATGGGGTGTAACGCAGGCCTCCCTGAGGTCGGAGACGAACTCGACAGCGTTGACGCGCTGCAGATTCTGCAGGAACTGACAACATAGCAAAAGATCTGCGGAATGAGCCAGAGGATGGCCTAACCGCTGCAGAGCGCGCATTTTACGACGCGTTAGCGCACAACAGCAGTGCGGTCGATATCATGAGCAAAGCTAGCCTGAGGATCATTGCAACCGAGCTTGTTCAAACGGTTCGCAGTAATTCCGGCACGGACTGGTGGCGCCGAGAGAATGTTCGGGCAAAGATGCGGGTCGCCGTAAAGAAAATACTTCTACATCACGGCTACCCGCCTGACTTGGCCAAGGACGCCATCAAGACTGTTCTACGTCAGGCAGAGGCACTCGCGGCGGAGCTTAGCTAAGCTTTGTTTCATCGCTGGTGGTCAAAGGGGACAGAGAACGTCTGGCGCTGCGCGTGCCCAAGTCATATTCAGGCATCGCTGCAATCACTTTGTATTTGGCTTTGATGGTTACGTCCCCATATGAGTCACCTGCAGTCCGCCCGGCATGTCCGCAGATTGCATCCACGATACGTCCCAACTGCCCCTCCTCTAAAGCAACTGTCTTGAACCGATGACGCCACCCATGGTTGGGTGCCACATCAGCGGGCACAAGTTTGGCATTCTTTAGCCATTCGGCAATGCGGTTCCCAACCGTCTGGGCTCGCTTCAATTGGTCACCACGACCGATCGCTGAATAGAAAAGTGGACCATCTGGGCACGCAGCAACGAATGCAACGAAGCCAGCTGCAATAAGGGCAGGGTGGATTGGAACATCACGATAGTCATTTGTCTTGACGGAGCCGGCGTCTGGCGTGATGCGCATGTAATGGATACCGCCTTCGTGCCGGACATCTTCCTTTCGAAGCTGTGTAAGCTCTGCCACACGAGCGCCGCTGTAAGCCATGAGAAATGGCACCCATCTCTTAGCAGCCGATGTCTGTTGCAGTTCGCGCGAGGGACCGCCATTGTAAGGTGCTGGCACGTAGCCAGCGGCGAGATGTAGAATCGCCGTCGCCTCCGATAGAGTGAATCCCTTTTCGCGTGCACGAGACTGCTTGGCTAAGTCTTGCCTGACATCTTTGGCAGGATTTTGGGGCAGGCGGTCTTCGCGCACGGCCCACTCGAACACTGTCTTTAGCGCGGTGAGGTGGACCTTACTAATGGTGCTTGGGGCGAGTTTCGAGCTCAGATCATCCCGCCATGCAATCACATTCTGCTTGGTCACTTTTATTGCGTTATCATGCTTCAGGTGCAAAACGAAGCTTTTAAAGGCAGGTAGCCAACGGTTGCCGATCTCCTTGCCGCCGCCGAGCTTTTGCCGCGAACGAACGTAATCTTCGAATAAGCCCATAAGCGAGACGGGAGCGTCTTCGGGCGCAGCGGCTGGCTGGTCTTTGAGCAAGGGTGCCTTCGGTGTGCCGGTGAAGTCCCCCTCATCGCGTTCAAACTCACGCTCAAGCGCTTCTAGGCCAGCCTGGCAAAGCGCCCGCGCGAGTGAGCGCCATTCTTGAGTGCCCCGCGTCGCTGTCGTGTTTCCCTTCCGGCGAAAATGGTCGATCTCTGAACCCACTAATCGGTCGAGCACGTCGTCCGTCGCCTGACCAGCAAGACCGCGCTTGAGGTCGGCCACGAATCCATCGTCGATACCAACTAGCCCGTAGCCTCGCGTCGTATTGCGGGCCTCATCGTCCAGCGCCAATCTTAAGTCATAGAACTGACGGGCGATCTGCGCGTCTGTCAGCGGGTAGCTTCCAGGAACGACAGGCTTACCTGATGCTAGTGCGAGTTGGCGTTCGGCTGCCCCGATTTTCTCCAGCACAGCAGCCAGCGCAGCAGGATGCTTCCGGAGCGCAACGCTACGGTCGCCGCCCAGTGCTACACGGATTTCAGTCTTGCCGTCGAGGAAGGGCCGAAGAGTTATGGGGATTACGTATCGTGTGAAATATCGCCCGTCGCGATTCATAAAGTGTAAATTTTTACCCGCCATCACGCACCATTTTGTAACGCTCTTTGTAACATCAAAACGACCGAAGCGCTTTGGATACAAGGGTATTCTTTGTTATCAAGGGGTTCAGATGGTGCTGTGAGAGAGGATTGAACTCTCGACCTCACCCTTACCAAGGGTGTGCTCTGCCACTGAGCTACCACAGCATCCGTGAGCGGGGAATTAGCGGACGTTTGCGCGGGGTGCAAGCCCTGTCTGGACCAAAAAATGCACAGCGGGTAGAAGAATTTTATGACAGACAAAATCACACCCGATACCGCCGCCGCCCGGACCAAGCCAGCAAGCAAGGGAATAACCCGTGAGGACAGGCTGAAGGCTGCGCTGAAGGCGAACATGGCAAAGCGCAAGGCGCAGGCTAAGGCACGTAGCGCTGATACCACCGACTAAGCCAAGCGCGGCTGGACCTTGCAGGCGGGTCGCTGTAACACGGCACCCAACGCCGACAGCAGGAAGGTCAGGTCCATGGATTCAATCGTCGTCAAGGGTGGACGCCCGCTTGAAGGTCAGATCTCTATCGCGGGGGCCAAGAACGCCGCGCTGGCGCTGATGCCCGCGACTTTGCTGTCAGAAGAGCCGTTGACGCTGACCAATGCGCCGCGCCTGTCGGACATCAAGACGATGACCGCCTTGCTGCAGTCCTTAGGTGTCGAAGTGACATCCATGCAGAACGGCAAGGTGCAGGTGCTGTCGAGCCACGCCATGACATCCACCACCGCCGATTATGAAATCGTACGCAAAATGCGGGCGTCCAACCTCGTGCTGGGCCCGCTGCTGGCGCGGCATCATCAGGCGATTGTGTCGCTGCCGGGCGGCTGCGCCATTGGTGCGCGGCCTATGGATATCCACGTCACAGCGCTGGAAGCGATGGGTGCGCAGATTGAACTGCGCGACGGCTATCTGCACGCCAAGGCCCCCGGCGGGCTCAAGGGCGCGCGGGTGCCGCTGCGCTTTGCCTCTGTCGGCGCGACTGAAAATATTCTGATGGCCGCGACCCTGGCTAAGGGGACGACCATTCTTGAAAACGCCGCGCGCGAGCCGGAAATCGTCGATCTGGCCCGCTGCCTGCGCAGCATGGGCGCGCAGATCGAAGGCGAGGGCACCTCTACCATTACAATCCAGGGTGTGGACCGTCTGGGCGCTGCGACGCATCCTGTTGTCACCGACCGGATCGAGCTGGGCACCTATATGCTGGCCCCGGTGTTTTGCGGCGGTGAAGTCGAATGCCTTGGCGGGCGGATGGATCTGGTGGAATCCTTTGCCGAACGGCTGGATGCGGCAGGTGTTGATGTGACCGAGACGCCGAACGGTCTGAAGGTAAAGCGCCGCGGCGACCGGCCGCGTGCGGTTGACGTCGTGACTGAACCGTTCCCCGGCTTTCCGACGGATTTGCAGGCGCAGATGATGGCCATGCTGTGCTTGGCCGAAGGCACATCGGTGCTGGAAGAAAAGATTTTCGAGAATCGCTTCATGCATGCGCCCGAACTGGTGCGTATGGGCGCGAATATCGAAGTTCACGGCGGCCACGCCACCGTGCACGGCGTTGAAAAGCTGAAAGGTGCCCCTGTCATGGCGACCGATCTGCGGGCCAGCGTGTCGCTGATTCTGGCCGGTCTGGCCGCCGAGGGTGAGACGATTGTGAACCGTGTCTATCACCTTGATCGCGGTTATGAGCATGTCGAGGACAAGCTGGGCGGCGTTGGGGCGCAGATCGAGCGGGTCACTGGCGTATGAACGAAGATGCACGCTTTGAAGACGGGGTCGACAAACCCCTTGCCCTGATGGCGCGGGATGCCGAGGATTTGCAGGTCATTTCTGCCCTGGCGCAGGACGCGGTGTTTCCCGCATCCGAAATGCGCTGGACGCCGACTGACCGCCGCTTTGCGATCCTGCTGAACCGGTTTCGCTGGGAAGATGCGGCCAAGGCCCATGGCCGCCGCGATTTCGAGCGTGTGCAAAGCGTTCTGCTGATCGAAGACGTCATGGGGGTGCGGTCGCAGGGTGTGCCCAAGGGCGACGCGGATACGATCCTGTCGCTGCTGGCGCTGGAGTTTCGCCCCGGCGTCGACGGCACCGGAGAGGTCGTGATGACCCTCGCCGGCGACGGGGTGATTTCCTGCGCAGTCGAAGCGCTGGAAATCGTGCTGCGCGACGTGACGCGGCCGTATATCGCGCCATCGCGCAAGGTCCCGCGACATCCGGACTGATTGCCTGATTGCAATCATGATTTATATGCCTCCGGCGGGAGTTTATCTGGCCAGATGAAGGCCCACCCCACCAAGGATGCCGAGATATGCCACAGTTTCTGGATGCGCAAAGCGCAGATTTCGAAGCGCAATTTCAAGCGCTGCTGAGTGCAAAACGCGAGGATAGCCCCGATGTCGATGACGCGGTCGCTGCGATCATTGCCGATGTGCGGGAGCGGGGCGATCAGGCGCTGATCGATCTGACCGCGAAGTTCGACCGCCTGACGCTAACAGCGGACAAGCTGCGGATTTCGACGGCAGAGGTGGACGCCGCCTGCGCCGAGGTCAGCACGGAGGATCGGGCGGCGCTGGAGCTCGCGGCGGAGCGTATTCGTGCCTATCATGCGCGGCAGATGCCGGACGATCAGACCTGGATTGATGATGCCGGTGCACGCCTTGGTTGGCGCTGGACGCCCGTGTCTGCAGCGGGACTTTATGTGCCGGGCGGGCTGGCAAGCTATCCATCGTCGGTGCTGATGAACGCGATTCCGGCAAAGGTGGCGGGCGTGGGGCGGCTGGCGATGGTTGTGCCCACACCGGACGGTGTGCTGAACCCGTTGGTATTACTGGCGGCGCGGGTTGCGGGTGTGGACGAGATTTACCGCATAGGCGGCGCGCAGGCGATTGCGGCGCTCGCTTATGGAACGGACACCATCGCGCCGGTAGACAAAATTACCGGACCGGGAAACGCCTTTGTTGCAGCGGCAAAGCGGCGGGTGTTTGGCAAGGTTGGGATCGACATGATTGCGGGGCCGTCGGAAATTCTTGTCATTGCGGATGCGGACAATGATCCTGATTGGATCGCGCTGGATTTGCTGAGCCAGGCCGAGCATGACGAAAGCGCCCAGTCGATCCTGATCACCACGGATGCCGGCTTTGGTCAGGCGGTCGCGGCGGCTGTGGACAAGCGTTTGGAAACGCTGGAACGGCGCGCCATCGCCAAAGCAAGCTGGCGCGATTTCGGGGCGGTCATCACTGTGCCCGATCTGGCGACCGCTGTTGCGCTGTCCGACCGAATTGCGCCAGAGCATCTGGAGCTTTGTGTTGCCGACGCCGAGGCGCTGAGCATGCAAATCACCCATGCGGGGGCCATTTTCATTGGAAGCTGGACGCCAGAGGCAATCGGTGACTACATTGGCGGACCAAATCACGTGCTGCCGACCGCACGGTCGGCGCGTTTTTCAAGCGGGTTGTCGGTCATGGATTTCGTTAAACGCACGACACTGGCCCGCATGACGCCTGATGCTTTGGCTGCAATCGGACCTGCGGCGGCGCGTCTGGCACAGTCTGAAAGCCTGCAAGCGCATGGGTTGTCCGTCCAAGCCCGTCTTGATCGGTTGAACAGATCATGAGCCGCATCGTCGATATTGCGCTGGATGACAGCGGTTTGCCGCCGCCGAGTGCGGAGATCGAGCAAGAGCGCCGGGTCGCGATCTTTGACCTGTTGGAAGACAATACCTTTGCCTTGCCCGCCCGGGATGGGCGCGACGTGCCGCCCGGCCCCTACAGGCTGGAGCTGTCGATTCGCGAGCGGCGGCTTGTGTTTGACATTACCGACGCTGAGTTGGGCGAGGCGGGGGCGTTTCATTTATCGCTTGGCCCGTTCCGTCAGGTTGTGAAAGACTATTTCCAGATCTGCGAAAGCTATTTCGATGCTGTGAAAACCATGCCGCCCAGCCAGATCGAAACCATCGATATGGCACGTCGGGGTATTCATAACGAAGGTGCGCGGGTGTTGCAGGAACGGCTGGACGGCAAGGCCGAGGTTGATATTGATACAGCGCGCCGCTTGTTTACCCTGATCTGTGTGCTGCATTTTGGCGGATGACCGCGGACATATCGCGACGGATTTGCCGCAGTCCGTCCTGTTTTGCTGCGACCATAATGCCGTCCGTTCGCCCATGGCAGAAGGGATCATGAAAAAGCTGTATGGCACACGGTCCTACATTCAATCCGTCGGCGTGAATAACGATATGGAAATCGACGGGTTTGCCGTCGCAGTCTGCGCTGAAATCGGCGTCGCACTGGAACGGCACCGGTCTCGTAGCTTTGACGAAATGGAACAATGGGGTGATGATCTGTCGTCATTCGATCTGGTTCTAGCATTGTCGCCCGCCAGTCAGCGCCGCGCGCTGGATTTGACGCAGTTCTATCATTTGGACGTGGAATATTGGCCCATTCTGGACCCCACCGGCATGGTCGACCAGCGGGACGCGCGCCTTGCGCTGTATCGCCAGACCCGCGATCAGATCATCGCCCGGCTGACCGACCGCTTTGGCCCGCCACCTGCGGACTAACGCGCTGATATGATTTCATATCTTGGTCTGTGGCTTGCTGCCTTTACAGCGGCAACGCTGCTTCCTGCGCAGTCCGAGGCGGTTTTAACCGCCTTGCTGATATCGGGGAAACATTCTGCCGCCGTGCTGATCGCTGTCGCAACCTTTGGCAATGTGCTGGGATCGCTGGTAAACTGGTGGCTGGGGCGATCCGTGTTGCGCTGGCAAAGCGCGCGCTGGTTTCCTGTAAGTGGTCACCAGCTTGACCGTGCGCAGGGTTGGTATCGCCGCTATGGCCGCTGGACGTTGCTGGGGTCCTGGTTGCCTGTTGTCGGTGATCCCCTGACGTTGGTCGCCGGCGTAATGAAAGAGCCGCTTTTGCCGTTCTTGCTGCTGGTAACATGCGCCAAGGGTTTGCGTTATGTGGTGCTGGCGGGGCTGGTTCTGGCCTGGCTGTAACGGCGGGATTGTCATCCGGGCCAGACGATAACCCGTTTTGCCTTTGGTTTTTTGCAAAGCCTGCGGGATATGAAGGGCAGGGATCGACATTTGCCCTTGAAAATCTTGGGAATGAGGCGCATTTACACGCCGCAGCCGCCTTTGCGCGGCAAGTTTACAGACAGGAGACCACATGGCCAAGGATGAACTTCTCGAATTTCCGGGCGTCGTGAAGGAACTGCTGCCGAATGCGACATTCCGGGTCGAGTTGGAAAACGGCCATGAAATCATCGCACATACGGCTGGCAAGATGCGCAAAAATCGCATCCGTGTCCTCGCGGGCGACAAGGTACAGGTCGAAATGACCCCCTATGATCTGACCAAGGGTCGGATTAACTATCGTTTCAAATAAACAAGGGCGCGGTGTCGCGCCTTTGCGGGCCTGCGGTTTGCTTGCCAGACCGCGACCGACACCCTGCGCATGCACCGGGGTGCTGATATGACTGACAAAATCAAACTGATCCTCGGTTCCGGCTCTCCGCGCCGGTTGGAATTGCTTGCGCAGATCGGCGTTGTGCCTGACGCCGTATCGCCGCCCGATATTAACGAAGATGCGACCAAGGGCGAATTGCCGCGCGATTACGTCAAGCGCATCGCGGCGCAGAAAAGCGCGGCCGTTGCTGCCGCACCTGATGATATCGTTCTGGTTGCCGATACCACAGTCGCGCTGGGCCGTCGCATCATGGGCAAACCGGTGGATGAAGCAGAAGCGCGCGCATTCCTGTCGCTGCTGTCTGGCCGCCGTCACAAGGTGATTACCGCCGTAGTCGTCAAACGCGGCGACAAGACATGGGCGCGCGACGTGCAGACCACTGTCATGATGAAGCGTTTGTCGCAGCCTGAAATAGACAGTTACATCGCCAGTGGTGACTGGCGCGGCAAGGCGGGTGGCTATGCCATCCAAGGACCTGCCGGTGCCTTTGTCCCATGGATCAACGGCAGTTTTACCGGTGTCGTCGGCTTGCCGCTGGCGGAAACCGCAACCCTATTGGCCAGCGCTGGCTATCCCATTTACGGAGTCCCCGCATGAAGGGCCGCACGATTATCCTAGACGATCTGAACGGGATCGAAGCCGCCGCCTTGTTGGTTGATGGCCAGCTGGACGATCTGCTTGTGGATGCCGCCGACGCGCCGCGCCCCGGCGCAATTTATCGCGGCATTTGCGATCGTCCTCTTAAAGGGCAGGGGGGCATGATGCTGCGCCTGCCAGAGGGCGGCACAGCCTTTTTGCGCAGCGCCAAGGGTCTGCGCCCCGGTCAGCCGATGCTGGTGCAGGTCACAGGATACGCCGATGACGGCAAGGCGGTGCCTGTCACCGACCGCGTGCTGTTCAAAAGCCGCTATGCCATCGTAACGCCTGGCAAACCCGGCCTGAACATCAGCCGCCAGATCACCGACGACGAACAGCGCGACGCGTTGCTTGGCGTCGCCAATGCGGCGTTCGAGGCGGACGGAGAGACGGGCCTGATTCTGCGCTCTTCTTGCGCCTATGCGTCAGAAGTTGACATCACCGAAGATATCATCGCGATGCAGGACCTAGCTGCCGCAATCATGGCAGAGGCCGACGGCACCGAGCCAGAGGCCCTGACCGACGGCGACGGCCCGCATACGCTGGCCTGGCGCGAATGGGTCATCCCCGCAGAAGTCGTGACAGAACCAGGCGGTTTTGCGCGCCTTGGTGTACTGGATCAAATTGACGATATCGCGCGGCCCAAAATCACGCTGGCAGAGGGGACGATGTACGTCGAAGCCACCCGTGCGCTGGTGGCTGTCGATGTGAACACGGGCGGCGACACCTCGCCTGCTGCGGCGCTGAAGGTGAATCTTGCCGCCGCCCGCGTGCTGCCCCGTGCGCTGCGTCTGCGTGGCTTTGGCGGGCAGATCGCTGTCGATTTTGCGCCGATGTCCAAGGCGCATCGCAAACAGGTCGAACAATCGCTGCGCGCGGCCTTTCGCGCTGACGCGGTCGAAACGTCCTTGGTGGGCTGGACCACAATGGGTCTGTTCGAATTGCAGCGCAAACGCGAGCGTTTGCCGTGGAAAGGTCTGCCTGCATGAGCTGCCCGATCTGCGAACGTCCCACCGATCCGCAATACCGCCCGTTCTGTTCCAAACGCTGCGCCGATGTCGATCTGGCCAAGTGGCTGACCGGCTCTTACGCCATTCCGGCAGCCCCGGAAGAGCAGGCCGACGACGAAGATTTTCAAGGCCACGAAAAACCTCACTGATTTCGTAAAAAAGGCTCTGGACACGCCCGCGCGCCTGACCTAGAACGCCGCTACCCGATGGCCTTGGCCATCCCGGTGCCCGGGTAGCTCAGGGGTAGAGCAGTGGATTGAAAATCCTCGTGTCGGTGGTTCGAATCCGCCCCTGGGCACCATTTTTGACGCTATATTGCGTTTAATGATTTCCGATATTGATAGCGTTTGTCACCCTGCAGGTGCGCACTGCTAATCCGGTTTGTGCCTGCCTTGGGGTTAATGTTCTAGCGGAATGCTTGGCGCTGAATTCCTGCAACCTTCTGATCGCCGATGACTTTAGTAAAGGCTTTTGCGCTTTACGCGACGGAATGACGTTGGTGCTGCGTATAACCAGCATACGCGTCTGCGTCCCCTGTGCTGAGTTGGAGCCCCTGAATGCGAACATTTGTCCTGACAACATTGATCTGTTGCACTGCGATCCCGGCCTTTGCCCATGAATCCGATGATGCCGTTCTTCACGACATCACGCATCTTTTTGACGCGGCGACAGTTGTTTCAGGGCCAGAGGTGGTCGATTGCACCTTATCAGGCGGCGCCAAGACGACCTGTTTCTCTATTACGGTCAAGCCAGAGCCGCAAAGCTATACGCCTGGCCCCTGGTGCCCGACCTCGATCAACGACAGCGCGGACAAGGGCGGGATTTGGTTGGAAAACGGCCAGGTCAACGATGTGGACGGGGCCTTTGTCGCCAACCTTTCGACCTTTTACGACGACCCTGAATGGCAGTTGTTCGATGAAGCCACTGGCAAGGTGCGTGTGACCGATACACAAGAGGCCTGCGAAGCTGCCGCGCGGCCGGATGTGGACCCTGCATACAACAATTACTGCGTTCAGTGTTTGCCGGAATATCTTCCTGATGATGCGACGGTCACCTATGTTATTCCGCTCGTGCCGCAGGCGGCGACAAGCGATAGCCCGACGCAAATGTCCGGTTCGGGTGTGGCTTATAACGGGGTGCGGCTGGACGGACCTGCACCTGTGCAGGATATTCTGGCAGCCCATACAATTGCACCGTTCGATGATTGCGGCGGCCATGTGAATACCCATGTCGGCTATCACTATCACGCTGTCACGGATTGCCTGAACGATGGCCCATCCGTGGCAAATCATGCCTCGCAAATCGGGATCGCGATGGATGGCTACGCTATTTTCGCCCATGCGCTGGCGGATGGCACGGCGCCCGGCGAACTTGATGCCTGCAACGGTCACGTGGCTGATGGTATGAGCTATCATTATCATGCAGGCGAGGCAGGCGGGAACGCGATCCTGTCCTGCCTGAAGGCGCAGTCGGGCTGTGCTTCAGAGGATCCAGATGCCGTTTGCGATGCCTCTGCGATGGGCCGACCACCGCGTCCGTAAGCACCGGAATGGGGCAGACATGAAAAGGGGCGGCGTGCCGATGGCGCGCCGCCCCTTTTGTTGGTCAGGCGTCCAGTTCAGTCGGACAGCGACCCTTCTTCGTCGCGGCGCGCGTGCATCTGCGCCTTGACCCGGCGACCGACGATCAGCGGGATGACAAAACCGATGATGGCGATGGTCCACAGGCCGATGGCCAGCGGACTGTCGATCAGGGTGAACCAGTTGCCGTTGTCGATGGTGATCGCGCGGCGCAGGTTGTTTTCCATCGCGTTGCCCAGCAGCGTGCCCAGAATGATGGGCACCAGCGGCACATCCAGCTTGCGCAGCACCCAGCCCATCACGCCAAAGCCGACCATGACCAGCAAGTCAAACGAAGAGCCGGAAATGCCGTAAATACCGACAAAGGACACCATCGCGACCACGGGCATCAGGATGCGCGGCGGCACCATCAGCACGCGGGTAAAGATGCCAACCATCGGAATGTTCATCGCCAGCAGCATGAAGTTCGCGATAAACAGCGCGGCGATCAGGCCCCAGACGACGTCGGGGTTCTGGCTGAACAGCAGCGGGCCGGGGGTGATGTTAAGCGACAGCAGCACCGCCAGTAGCACAGCCGTAGTGCCCGACCCGGGCACACCCAGCGCCAGCATCGGCACCAGCGCACCGCCGGCAGCGGCGTTGTTACCGGCCTCTGGCGCGGCGACACCGCGGGGATCGCCTTTGCCAAAGGTTTTGCCTTCGGGGTCGACCAGTTTCTTTTCAAAGGTATAGGCGATGAATGATCCCAGCGATGCGCCGGCACCGGGCAGAACGCCCGCCAGAAAGCCCAGAACGGTCGAACGGATCATCGTCGGGGTGGTTTGCTTGATCATCGCGGCAGGCGGCGTCAGGCGGCCGACCTTGATTTTCTCGGCGCTGCCGGTGGCACCGCCATGGCGGTGTTCCAGAAAGATGAACACTTCTGACAGGGCGAACAGGCCCACGATGGCGACAAGGAAATCAAGCCCGTCGTAAAGGTGGACTTCGCCAAAGGTAAAGCGCGGCACACCGGTTTGCGTGTCCACACCGATCATCGCAAGGCCAAGGCCAAGGGCGGCTGCAAAGGCCGATTTGGCCTGGTTCGTGGACGACACGCCGCCCAGCGTCATGAAGGCCAGCGCGAATAGGGCAAAGTATTCAGCGGGGCCGAACAGCAGTGCAATCTTGACCAGTTGGGGGGCCAAAAAGATTAGGCCCCAGGTGGCAAAGAACGCGCCGACAAAGGACGCCAGACCCGATAGCGACAGCGCCTGACCGGCCATGCCTTTTTGTGCCATGGGATAGCCGTCAAGGCAGGTCATCATCGCAGGCTCGTCGCCTGGAATGTTCAGCAGGATTGACGAAATCCGCCCGCCATACATCGCGCCGTAATAGACGGATGTCAGCAGGATCAAGGATGCCGTCGGCCCAAGGCCAAGGGTAAAGGCCAGCGGGATCAGGATCGCCACGCCGTTCGATGGGCCAAGACCGGGCAGGGCGCCCATGATCGTGCCCAGAAAACAGCCCAGCAAGGCCAGCAGAATGTTCTGCCAGGTCAGCGCGATGGCAAAGCCATCGGCAAGGGAAACAAGGGTGTCCATGGTGATGCGTCCTTAGAAACCAAGTGGGCCGCGTGCGAGCGACAGGCCCAGCACGAGGTGAAAGACGACATAGATGCCGAGCGATGTACCAACGCCGGTTAGCAGCGAACCAACCAGCCCGGAGCCCAGACGCCATGTCAGGTAGGCCGAGGCAAAAAAGGTCGCGATGACAAAACCGACTGCGGGCAGCAATTGTGCGTAAAGCACCATGACAACGGCGGCGGCAAAGATCTCGACTAGGCGGGAAAGGGCTGGCCACTGCGGGGATTCGTCCGGGCGCAGCGCAATGACGGCAGAGCTAAGGCCCAAAACGGCGGCGATGATCAGCGGAAAGGCTTTGGGGCCGACGGCATCAGACAAAAAGCTTTCCTTGATTGTCATTGCAGCCAGCGCAAAGCCAATCGCCAGAAGCAGCCCGACGACGCCAAAAATGCGATCGGTCATGGTGGGATCCTTTGACAGGTATGTGGGGAAGGGGGGGGGAACGGTCGGGGCACCGCAACGCAGTTGCAGCGCCCCTGATGTTCATCGGCGCGGGGCCAGTTACTGGATGATGCCGATTTCTTTGGAAATCGCATTGATCCGCGCGACATCGTCGGCCACGAAGGCTTCGAATTCCGCGCCCTGCAGGTCAAGCGGTGCCAGACCATTGCTGGCCATGACCTCTTTCCACGCGTCAGAGGCGTAAAGGTCGGCGATCTTGGACGACCATGCGTCATAGGCTTCGTCGCTCATGCCGCCGGGTGCGTAGAAGCCGCGCCAGTTGGCACCGATTGCATCGACACCTTGCTCTTTTGCGGTTGGATATTCGGCAAAGTCGCCTTCCAGACGCTCTGGTGCCAGCACGGCCAGCACGCGGATGTCACCGCTGTCGACAAAGCCTTTGGCTTCGGATGCATCACCGGTAAAGGCCTGCACGGAACCAGCCAGCAACTGGGTCACAGCCTCTCCGCCGCCATCAAAGGCGATGTATTTGACCGAACGCACATCGTCGATACCGTAGGCGTCAGCGGCAATCAGCACTTTCAGGTGATCCCAGCCGCCGACAGCAGAGCCGCCCGCCACGGATACCGACGCAGGGTCGGACTTCATCTGCTCCAGCAGCGCGGGGAAGTCGGCGATTTCGGAATCAGCCGCAACGGCGATGACGCCGTAATCAGCGCCGATGGACGCCAGCCAGCGCACCTGATCCATCGTGTTGCCGGGATATGCACCCTGCGCCAGACGAGTGGTCGTCGCAGAGGATGCGGCAACGATCAGATCGTTGCTGTCAGACCGCTTGTTGACGACTTCGGCAAAAGCCACACCGCCGCCGCCGCCGGCCAGGTTCACGACCTGCATAGTCTTTTCGATCAGGCCTTCGTCCTGCATCAGCTTGCCGACCTGGCGGCAGGTAAAGTCCCAGCCGCCGCCGGGGTTGGCGGGAGCGATGCATTCGGGGCTTTCGGGGGTAAAGCCCTGCGCCGATGCGGCCACGGTGGATGCGCCCAGCAGAACTGCGGCGATGGTCAGGCGTGTTGCCTTGATAGTCATGTGAAAATCCCTCCAGATTCGTTTTGCCGGGGCTTATGGCCGCCCGGTAGCCCGCGCCAACGCACCGCAAGAATTGCGGTCTCCTCGCGTTTGGCTGATAAGAGGTTAGGCGCAAAAGCTGTCGCGAACCTGTCACGGGGAACGGCAACACGGCACCGCAGGGGGGACTATGCGCGTTTTGATCGTCGAAGATGCTGCGGATGTCGCTGATGCGATTGCCGCGCGGCTGGGTAAATCCGGCATGGCCTGCGATGTGGCTGGCAGCGTCGCAGACGCCGAGGATTTTCTGCGCGTGCAACGCTATGACGCGATGGTGCTGGATATCAACCTGCCGGATCGTCATGGCACGGACCTGCTCAAAGACCTGCGGGCAAGGGGTGACCGCACACCTGTCCTGATGCTGACGGCGCTGTTTTCAGTCGATGACCGCGTGTCGGCGCTGAACCTTGGGGCGGATGATTATCTGGTGAAACCCTTTGATCAGCGTGAACTTGATGCCCGCCTGCGGGCCCTTATGCGGCGCGATGCAGAGCAGAAAAGCGACGCGCTGACCCTTGGCCCGCTGGCCTTTTCCCCCGCTACCCAAACCGCCACGCTGGACGGGGCCGCAATGGATCTGACCCGGCGTGAAGCGGCCCTACTGGGCTTGCTGCTGCGCTATCAAGGGCAGGCGATCAGTAAACAGCGCCTGTACGAAGGGCTGTTCGCCTTTGACGATGCCGATGTCGGCCTGAACGCGATAGAGCTTTATATCGCGCGCCTGCGTAAGCGGATCGCGGCATCACCGGTCAGGATCGAAACGCAGCGCGGTATCGGTTACAGGATCGGGCTGCATGCCTAGTGGATCGCCGCACCACCGCTGGACACTGGTCAGCCGTGTCATGGTGGGCGTGCTGTCGCTTCTGGCGCTTGGCGGGATCGTGGTTGCGCTGGCGTCCTTTGCCTATGGCCGCAGCGCCGCGCGACAGGCGTTTGACCCGCTGCTGGTGGGCGCGGCGCAGGATATCGCGGAATCAATTTCGATCAGCGATGGCGCACCGGTGATCGATTTGCCGGTGTCGGCGTTCGGCCTGTTGTCGCTCGCCCCCGACGACCGAATATTTTACGCGATCCATGGCCCTGACGGCGCATTGCTGACGGGCTATGACGGTCAGGATCTGCCGGATCAAAGCGGCAATCCCGCGCTGACCCGATATCGCGATGGCCATATGCAAGCGGATCCCGCACGTTTTGTCACCGTTTCGCGCTTGTTTTCCGAACGGGCCTATTCAGGGCGCATATATGTGACCGTCGGTCAGACCATGCAGGCCCGCCGCGCCATGGCGCTGGACCTGACCCGCCGCGCCTTGTTGCTGACGGCGCTGGGGGGCATTGCCTTGATCGTCAGCGCCTTTGTGGTGATCCGGTCCGCCATGCGGCCGCTGGCGGTCCTGACCCGCGATCTGATGCACCGCGACCCTTACGATCTGACACCCATGCGGGCCGGCGGCCCGGCAGAGGTGACGGTTATGGTCGGCGCAATGAACCGGTTTATGGGCCGCCTTGACCGTCAGGTCGGCGCGATGAAAAACCTGATTTCCGACACCGCGCACCAGCTGCGCACCCCCGTCGCGGCCATTCGTGCGCAGGCGGAACTTGCGCTAGAGGACGAAACGCACCGCCCGCAGCGGCTGGAACGGCTGGTGCTGCGGACGCGGTCGCTTGGCACGTTGCTGGATCAGATGCTGTCGCGGGCGCTGGTCATTCACCGCATCGACAATGCGGCACCAACGCCCATTGACCTGCGCGACATTGCCCTGACGGTGCTGGACAGCCGGGATCACGAACTGCTGGCCCCCGGTAAGGATGTGCAGCTGCACATAGGCGAAGATGCCGTGATGGTGCTTGCAGACGAGATTTCGCTGACTGAAGCGGTGCGTAACATGCTGGGCAATGCCCTGCGCCATGGCGCTGCGCCGGTTCTGGTCGGCGTGTCGGTCGAAGGCGATACCGCCGCAATCTGGGTGCAGGATTCAGGGGGCGGTCCGCCGCCCGATGTCCGCGACACGCTTGGTCAGCGTTTCGAACGCAGCGCCGCATCCAAAGGCAACAGCGCCGGGCTGGGCCTGTCCATCGTTGCTGCGGTCGCCCGCGCCTTTAGCGGGCAGATGATCATGGCAAACGTGCCGGGCGGCTTTCGTGTCAGCCTGGCCTTGCCGCAACAGGAAAGTGACACGCCGTGATCCGTCCCATCGCGCTTAGTCTGCTGCTGTCCACCGCTGCTCATGCGCAAGAGGCGGTCAGCACCTACACCGCCCCCGGCGCGGCCGTGACGACACCACTTGTCGTCCGGTCCACCACAGATACCGAAATCCTTGCACCGCTACTGGACGCCTTTGTCACGGCCAATCCGGGCATCACACTGACCTATGAACAATGGGGGTCCAACGCGCTTTATGCCGCCGCGCTGCGCACCTGTGACGGCGGACACGGCGGGCAGCCCGACGCCATCATCTCGTCCGGGGTTCATCAGATCGTCGATTTGGTCAACCGGTCCTGCGCGCGGCCCTATACCTCTGGCCGGACCCTTGCGCTGCCCGAGGCGCGCCGCTGGCGCAACGAAGTCTGGGGCATTACCGCAGAGGCGGCTGTCACGATCTATAACATAGATCTGGTTCCGGAAATCGACGTGCCGCGCACCCGATTTGACCTGCTTGATCTGCTGCGCCGCAAGCCGGACACCTATCGCGGCAAGATCGCCACCTACGATATAGAGGCGTCTGGCCTAGGCTATCTGTTCGCCTTCATGGACAGCCAGCAAGCCACGACCTTTGGCGGTCTGCTCGAAGGTTTTGCTCGCGTCGATGCCGTCGCGACCTGTTGCTCGGCCGAGATTATTTCATCGGTCGAAAGCGGCAGATTTCTGATCGCCTACAACGTGCTGGGGTCCTATCTGGACGCAATGGCAAACGGACGGGTCGGGGTCATGTTTCCGCAGGATTATACCCTTGTTCTGTCTCGCGCCTATATGATTCCCAAATCAGCGCCGCACCCCGAAGGGGCTGCGCTGCTGCTGGATTACATCCTGTCACCGGCAGGGCAGGCGATCTTGCGCCGCAACCGTTTGGTGCAATCGGCCGAGGCGGACCAAACCGTCCTGCAAGACAGCATCCAGCGCACGATCCCCATTGCACCCACACTTTTGGTCGCAATGGACCAGGCACGCCGCCGCATATTTGTCGGCAACTGGCGCGCGATTTTCGGAGAGGCGTATTGATCAGATAAAGTGCCGTCCGCAGGCGGCGTGAATAGACCCATGACCCCAGCGGCGATGTTTCTATCAACATTTTCAGGAAGTTACCGTGGCAGCCCGTAGGGGGGCGAAATAACCCCTACAAAGTCAATGACTTAGATTGTCCAACCACTGCAAAACCGGCCATTGATAACTTTGGCAAATATCGCAGTTTGTCCAACCCAAATCCGCCCCCCAAAACGAGAAACGCCGCGACCTCGGGCAAGGTCACGGCGCTTGGGAATAAAAAAGGTGCGGACCTTCTAGAGCAACATTGCCACAAGCGGCGGTCGCGGGCAACTGGATTGTTCGTCTGGGACCGGTCTAGCAACTCTTTTCAGACCTTCGCAAACATGCGGGGGGCGCTGGCATGAACCTCAATCATATGAACCCCGCGCACCAATCGGTCGCACGTTCGATCTGCTACGCGCTGACGCTGGAAAACCCCGACTCATGGCAGGGCTTGCCTGTCATCCTGCGGGCGCGGCTGGACGAGCGCGAACGCGGGATGCTGGCTTATATGTCGCTGCGGTCGATGGACGCTGACAACGCAGCAACGGTGGCCGGCGCTTTTGTCGGTGGCGCGGGTATGCCCGGCGCACCGCTTTTCAATCACATGGATCAGGCGGCTTTCTGGGCCGACATGGCCGAGCCTGCGGAACTGGACGCCTATGCGCTGGCATCGTTCAACCGCATGGCCCCGGCACGGCAGGCGGCCTTCATTCACTACATACAGCGGAGGGACGCAGCGTGACACACCATAGCTATGATTTTGACAGCATGGGCGCACAGGACGCGGCACATCTATCTGCCTTTCCACGCGCTGAAACACAGATCAAAAAGATACAACTGACTGGCCGCGCTGCTGACCTTGCATTTCAGATGGTGCCGTTGAGCGCGATCAAGCCCGTTCTCGATGCCTGCGAACTAGTGGCAAAATGGCTAGATCGGGGCTCCTTTTCGGTAGTGTATGGCGATTCAAACGTGGGCAAGACGTTCTTTGCGTTGGACCTGTCCATGCACATCGCGGCTGGCCAGAATTGGCATGGCCACAGGGTGCCTGGGAATGAAGAATATGCAGGTCCGGTTGTCTACGTCGCGGGCGAAGGTGGCGGGGGTATCAACAACCGGATCGACGCTATCAGACAGGCCAAGCCGCACCTGATGGAACACACCGAACAAAATGGCGACTTCCTTCTTTTGCCTACCGCGCTGGATCTTTGCGGCGATGGCGATGCAATCGCCCTAAATGCGGCACTTGATAGCTTGCAGACGCCGCCTTCGCTTGTCGTGATCGACACCTTGGCGCGGGCGTTTGGCGGCGGCGATGAAAACACCGCCCGCGATATGGGCGCTTTCGTCCGAAATATCGACTACCTCCGTGCGAACAATGAGTGCCACATCATGGTCATTCACCACTCGGGTAAGGACTCCAGCAAAGGTGCTAGGGGCAGCGGCAGCTTGCGTGCCGCAACCGACACCGAGATTGAACTGACGCGCGATGGCAGCGTGATCTTAGCGGAAACCAAAAAACAAAGGGACAAGGTTGGGGGGGCTGTTTTTGCCTTCACCCTGAAAACCGTTGTCATTGGATTGAATACGCACGGCGAAAATGTCGAGTCCGCTGTGATCGAGCCAACCGAAGCGCCAGCTAAACGCGCACCCCGGCTTAAAGGTCAGGCCTTAATAGCCATGCAGGCCTTTGGAGACGCACTGGCAGATCACGGCGTCAGTAAATCTGGCGAGGCTTTCCCGTCGAACCGACAGTGCGTCTCTTTAGATCACTGGCGGGAATACTGCGACCGTCACAAGCTGACTGATGGGGAGAGCGCTAGTGCGGCGCGTCAGGCCTTTGGTCGGGCGTGGAAGGGGCTTCAAGAGCGTGGCCTAATCCGAGTGCTAGATGACCACGCTTGGCGCTGTGACGAGAGCGATAGCAAGCGTGACAAAGCGTGACAGGGCGTGACGTGTCACGGAATGAGCCGGGACCAATCAGGCGTGACAGACGTGACACACACCTAAAGGGTGTCACGGCTTGTCACGGTGGTCTGACCATTTCCAATCCAATTAAAATACAGAACCAAGGGGCTACCAAATGACCAACATGAACCAATCGCAATTCTGCGACCTGACCATTGAACAGGCAGTCGCGCACATGATGCAGCGCACCGGCGACATGACGTTGGTGGTTGATCGCATGTTCACCTTCGCGGCAGCGCAGGCATGCATGGACATCGGGGCGGATAAGACGGCTTCGATGATGCACTACATGATTGCGCACGTAGAGGCCGGGGCCTTCGACTATCTGGGCAAGCCAGACCCTGACGATCAGCCTTATCAAGAGCCGACAGAGGACGAGATCAGAGCGGGATGCACCAAGGCTATATTAGCCACGATGGAACAGATGCTGACCGATGGTGCCACGATGGCAATGGTGATCGAGAAGCTGTTGACGGCGGCAAGCGTGGCATCGGTGCGCGAAGCAGGATCGTTCAAGGCGGCTACGTTGCTGCGAACATATGCTGACCTGCTGGACGCTGGTGCAATGGCGATGATCGAGCCGACCGACGACAGCACGGCGCACTGATAACACCCGCCTAGGTTTATTAAGCAGGGCCTGTCTATCCGTTCACCCGTTGCCCGGTTCTTTCACACTTTTATGGGCCTGAAACGGGGGGTACGGGTGCGAAGGCGCACACAAGCAACACAAGCGCCCGCAAGTATCTGCAAAATAGCGCAGAAAGCGATGCGGGCGCATCGAGCAGATCACCAGAAAACCCGAATTAGACCGCGACACCAGCACGATATTGGCAGCGGTTCGTTCGCAAATGAACAGTTAGGTTGACAATGAGCAATTCAGATGCAAATATGCAGACGTTACCGGCGATTGCCGGGACAAACGTATTACCCCACCGGCGCTTGCTGGGCGGATGCGACACACGAGCGGCCTTGGCTGTTCTGAACGTATTTTGACGGGGTAAACATGCACGACACACTCCAAATCAGCACGAAGTTTTCCAGCGGCAACGCAGGTTCGATCACGGGCTTGGCTTCACCGTATGGCGGCGATCCTGACAACCACGGCGATGTCGTCGCGCCGGGGGCCTTTGCCGCTTCTCTGCGTGGCGCGGATACGATCCCGATGCTTTGGCAGCACGACCATTCACAGGTCATCGGGCATTGGCACACCTTCACTGAAACCCCGGCAGGCTTGATGGTCAAAGGTCAGCTGAACCTAGATACGCCTGAAGGCCGCAATGCCTTTGCGCACCTTAAGGCTGGCGACATCAAAGGTATGTCCATCGGCTACATGGTATCACCGACAGGCCAGAAGCGATTGCCCGGTGGCGTTCGGATGCTGACAGAGGTGACGCTCAAAGAAATTAGCATCGTGACCGTTCCTGCCGCTGACAGGGCAGGCGTGACAGAGGTCAAATCGTTTGAGAGCCGCAGCGAACTGAAAGCGGCATTGCGCGACATCGGCCTGTCAAAGGCGGCGGCTGAACTTGTCGTCAAGGGCGGCTGGGCCGCGCTGTCAAAAGCAACACCCGACATCACTGAACTGAAATCGGCGGCACTTGCAATTCAGCATGCCGCAAAATGGAAAGTCTAAGGCAATGACAAACCACACACACGACATCGACGTGGCAGAAGCCACCAAGGAACTGCTGAACGCTGCGAAGTCCATTGGCGGCATTGAGCAGCGACTTAGCAATATGGAAGGCCACATCGCAAAGGCCGATGAAGAGGGCGAGAAAATGTTCGACGAAGTAAAATCACTCAAGATTGCGGCCAATCAACGCGCCTTTGGCGGTGAGCCTATGCAGTCCTGGGGCCGCGAATTTATCGGCAAGAAAACGTCTGAACTGTCCGACCTTTCCCGTTCCAACGGCGGCAAGGTTCAGATGGACGTGAAGGCCAATCTGACCACGAGTGCATCCTCTGGCGGCGCTATCGACGTTCCTATGCGCGATGCGACGGTCGGCTTGCCTAAACGGCGCATGATGGTTCGGTCGCTGTTGCAAGTCATTCAGACGGAAAGCGGAACGGTCGAATATGCCGACCAAACGACCCGCAATAACAATCCTTCGACCGTTGCAGAAGGCGGCGTGAAACCTGAAAGCAACTATGAATGGGAATTGAAGAACATTCCCACGCGGGTCATCGCGCATTGGGTCAAGGCGTCCGTTCAGATCCTTTCCGATGCACCGCAGATCCAAGGCCTGATCGACAGCGAATTGCGCTATGGTCTGGTGCTGGCCGAGGAGGCGCAGCTTCTGTTTGGTGACGGCACCGGGGCAAACCTGACGGGCCTTGTACCGAACGCTGCGGCCTTTGCTGACCCTCTGGCAGCTTCTGACCCGGATATGATCGACATGATCGGTAGCGCGATCCTCCAGGTCGGCTTGGCAGACCATGCGCCGGACGGCATCATCATTCACCCGTCCGATTGGTGGCGCATGCGGATGCTGAAAGATGCTGATGGCCGCTATATCCTGGGCAATCCGCAAAGCGATGTCGTCCCGAGCCTGTTTGGCTTGCCGGTCATCCCCACAAAGGCAATGCCGGTCGACAAGTTTCTTGTCGGCAGCTTTTCGGAAGCGGCAACCCTTTACGACCGCTGGCAACCGCGCGTCGAGGTTGGCTACGTGAATGACGACTTCACCCGCAACCTTGTGACGATCCGGGCAGAGGAGCGCATCGCATTGGCGGTGAAGAAGTCCGACGCGCTGGCATACGGCGACTTTGGCAACGTGGCCTAAATTTGACCGATCGGTGGCGGCGCTGATGTCGCCACCGATCACACCGTAGGGGCGGCGGCTATTTTTTCGCCTGCCTACACATTTGAAGGGGTCTAGAAATGGTCACGGAAACAGAGCGGATCGCTATTCTGCTACAACTCGAAAACGATCAATTCGAGAAAAAAGCACAATCCGCTGCGAAATCTATTCAGCGCATGGAACAGCGTTTTGACCCGTTGGCCAAGGCGGCGCAACGCTTTGAGCGTGAACAGCTACAGGTGAACCGGGCATTGGCCGCTGGCAAGATCGACGCTGATCGCGCTGCAAAGCTGATGGACAATCTAAACGCGGAATATCAGCAGGCAACGGCAGGGGCGACCGCCTTCGCCAACTCGAACGCAGGGCTGACCAACGTTCTGCAGCGCAATAAGAACGTAGCGCAGCAGCTTGGCTATCAGGTGGGAGACTTCGCGGTGCAGGTGCAAGGCGGCACGTCCGCTATCACGGCCTTCACACAGCAGGGAACGCAGATGCTAGGGGTGTTTGGCGCATACGGTGCAATCGCTGGCGCTATTTTGGCTGTTGGCGCACCAGTCATTGCCAGCTTTATGAGCAGCGGCGATGCGGCGGAAACCTACGGCGACGCAATCGAAGAATTGCAGGCGTCCCTAGATGCATACAAGGCCGCTGCGGACCTTGCCGGAATGTCCACCGATGACCTGACAGCCCGCTTTGGCGACGGTGCAAGCGCATTGCAGGGCCAATTGGACTTGCTGCGCATACTCGCCATGAAAGCGGCGCTACAGGACGCACAGACGGCGGCAGCGTCACTGACAGACGAGTTTGGCGGTCTGTTTACAGCGATTGACCAAGGGGGCCACAACGGGCGCAACGCGATTGCGCGGATGACGGACGAATTTGGGCTGTCAAAGGATCAAGCGTTGTCCTTGCGTGACGCCTTGGACAGCATTGGGGCGGCAAGAGGGCCGGGCGAGATCGCTGACGCTTCAACCCGTCTTAATGACATGCTCATTGCGATCTATGGTTCAGCCTGGGAGATCCCCCCTCAATTCGATGCAATGGCAGAGGCGGCGGCGAACGCGGCGCGGGTCGCGACGGAATTGGACGCAGCGATTGGCGAGGTCCACAATTCAACCCTCGATGCGGTATTAGCCGCGTATGAAATTGGCGAGGGCATATACAGCGCCCTTCCATCGGCTGACACCTTGCTTATCCGTATGCGCGAAGTCGCCGGGGCGGCATGGGACGCGGCTGCGGCCTTCACAGCGGCACAGAACGCCGAGGCCAAGGCGGCACTGGCTGCAAAGCTGGCCCCGCTTGGCGACGACGAGCGCGGCACGCAGACAGACCAAGTGCAGAGCGCGGGCGAGTTTCGCGGGCAACAGAACCTTGGCGTGGCGAACGCCCGGTCATCGTCTTACCTCAACCCAAGCGCACCGAAGAAGGCAAGCGGCGGCGGGTCTAAGTCGAAGGGTTCCGGCAGCACAAAGACGGAAACGCCTTTCTATGCCGACGTAGAGCGCGACATTCAGGCGCTGGAACGACAGATCGAAACGATTGGCAAAACATCGGCAGAGATTGCCGAGATGAAGGCCCGCTACGACCTGTTAGACGAGGCGAAAAAGCGCGGCATTGCTGTAACCGACGAACTAACGCAGCGGATCAATGCAGAGGCGGCAGAGGTTGGTCGGCTGACAGGCGAGTATGAGGCTGCGCAAGACCAGATCGCAGCTTTGGAGGGCCTAAACGAGTCGTGGAAAGACAGCATCATTGACGCAGCGATGGGCGGCGCTGATGCGTTTGACCAGTTTAAGGACGCAATCAAACGGGCGGCGATTGAATACGCGATTTTCGGCACTGGCACCTTTGCCAACATTGGCGGTGGCGGTGGTGGTTTGGGCGGTTTGGCCGGGGCGGCAATGAACGCTTTCGGCGGCTTTCGGGCTAACGGCGGGTCTGTCTCTAGCGGCAAATCCTACGTTGTAGGCGAACGCGGGCCGGAACTGTTCACGCCACCAAGCGGCGGCAAGATTATCCCGAACAACAAGCTGGGCGGCGGTAGGGACAGCGGCGGGGCGATGCAAGTCACGGTCGGCGTGTCGGCAGACAATAACGGCAACCTTATGCCGTTCGTCCAGAGCGTCACTCGCAACGGCGTGCAGCAAGGCATGGGCCAGCTACGCAAGGAAGTCCCCGGCATCGTGTCACGGCATACCAAAGTTTCAGGATAGGTTGGTATCACCTGCGCACCGTCTGCGCGAACGATCCCCGTTAGTCGGTGAGTGGGTAAACCGCCGACAAGGCACGGCCTGATCCTTTCACAGGCGCGGTGCAAGGCTGGCACGTCGGGGTAGGATCCGATGGGGCCAGCCTAATATAGCGCCTCTTCGCCTTCCGGTGTTATTTCAAACCAGCTTGAGTCATAATCGGGGTCGGTATTGGGTCGAATCCAATTCATCTGCAAGAGGCTCTGCTTAGTGACAGTTCCCGCGCCAGAAAATCGCTCCCAAGGTTCTGGCGTTCCAGAAAAAGCTTCCAATACTGCACGTTCTTGTGCCGTTGGTTTGCGGACTTTCATTTGGTCCAATCCTTTTGCAGAGCCACACCTGGACCATTGCCATTTGCAGGCAGAAACACAACGCCAGCAGCTTCTAGGGCGGCTTTCATCGCAGCTATTGCCTGATCCGACACGACCCTGCGTTCGCGCTCAAAGTCCACCACGGTCGAAAGCCCCAAGCTGGAACTTTCGGCTAAGGCGGTTTGAGAGAGTCCGATCATTCCACGGGCTGCACGGCTTTGGGCTGGGGTCATATCAACAATTCTTATTGACGGGCGGTCGGCCCTAGGTTAGCAACATTAATTGTTGATACACACACTGGGAGCCAAAGACAATGACCGCAACACCCAAGACGATCCAACAATGCGCGACTGATGCAACATTCCTTCACGGATTGCTGCAAGGTCTGGAAATCCTAATCAGCGAAAGCAACTCGAATTCGTCGCCAGCATCGAACGCAGCCTACGCGCTTGTGCATGAACTGATTGGCAAAGCTGACCGCCTCACGCTCGACCTTGAGGGGCTAGACCGCAAAGAGGGGGCCGCAGCATGACCGAGGAAAAGAACCCCCTGCGCGACCGTTTGGACGAGGCCGACAGCATCTTGGCAGACATGACCGGGCTGGCGAGTGCGCTCGAAATCTTGGCTTGGGATTATGCTCAAGAATCAATCAAGGGCGTTCACCAACGCATGCGGCGGGATGCGATCTGCGCCATTTCAAACGCGATGGGGCGATTGGTGGGCCGCGATGAAATGTTTGCAAAGGAGGCTGCGGCAGTTGAACGAAACAACGCCGGATAAAATTCCACTTTTCCCGTAACGTGAGACTTGCCACGCAAATAGATGCGTGATACGTCTCACGAAACGGAGGTGGTCCATATGACACTTTACACTTGCAAAACCACGACACGGACCTTTTCTGCCAAAGAGGTTGAGGAAATATCGGGCGTGTCCGGCGCTACACAGCGCGACTGGCGGCGACGAAACTTCATCGGCAAGATCCAAGGCGGCGGGCGGGCCAAATTTAGCCTAGATGACCTGATCGAGCTAACTACCGTTCACGCGCTAACCTCTGGTGGCATTCCTTTGCCGCAAGCGTTTGACCTTGCATCATTGGCTATCCTCCCTGTCATCGCAAATTTTGCCAGATGGAAGGACGACGTAACCGTTTTTGCTGGCGACCCAATTAGCGATGAAGAAAAAGGCCGCGCTTTAAGCGGGCTAGTTAAAGGCGTGTCCGACGATGACAATTGGTTGTTCGCTGTCATTGGCTCAAGTCAGCCGATTATGGGGCGCACTGATGATCTACGGAAGTTAGACGGCGGGATGCGTGGCAGGCCGTGCGCTATTGTGATCGACCTGACCGGCATTGCCCACATAATCGCAGCCGCTGCGCCTCTACCATTGATCACGCTTGAAATCGAGAACACCGAGCAATGAGCAAACGTTCCGCCATACTTAAGCAGTCTGACCTTACCCGCTACGCAAAGGCGATGCAGGCGGCGGGCGTTGCTGAATGGCACGTTGACCTGTTGCCCGATGGGACGGTTTCAATCGTCGCTGGAAAAACCCCAGCATCACAGCGTGGGCCGAACCCTGATGAGTTGCTAGGATGAAGCGCAAGAACCCCTTTCCCGGCGTTACACGCGTGACGGATCGCCATGGCAAGGTGCGGTGGCGGTATCGGTCGCGTGGGTTATCTGCATACATCGGCGGGGCCTACGGGTCAGAGCAATTCCGTTCCGAATATGAGGCGGCAGTGCAGGGGGCAAAGGTGCCGGTGCGGTCCCGTGCCGATCATGGCACTATCACATGGCTGATAGAGCAATACCTTGGCAGCTTACGGTTCAAGAACCTTTCGGACAGTCGCAAACGGACGATCCGGCTTGAATTGGATTGGCTGCGCGGCGTCGCGGGAAAATATCAATATGCTAGTTTGCAAGTGCGGCACGTCGAAGCCCTGATGGGCAAAAAGACAGGGCCAGTTGCGGCAAATACCGTCAAAAAGAACCTTTCGATGCTATTCAACTTTGCAGCGCAAAAGATGGGCTATGCCGGATCCAATCCCGCACGACATGCCGACCGCCGCACAATCAATCCAGACGGATACCACACTTGGACCGACGATGAAGTTGACAGATTTTTAGATACGCACGGACCCGGCACTAAAGCGCGTCTGGTGCTGTTGCTGGCGCTAAATACAGGCATGGCGCGGCAAGATTTAACCCGCGCTGGACGGCAGCTTGTAAGCCGCACTGACGGCGTTGATCGGATCGCATATCGGCGCGGGAAAACATCTGTCGCAGCAGATATGCCGATCTTGCCCGAACTGGCCGAGGAGCTACGGCACGTCGCGGCGGATCGGATGCTTTTCATCACGCATGACGGCAGAGACAAGCCATATACGCCCGCTGGTTTCGGAAACTGGTTCCGTGACCGCTGCACTGAGGCCAACGTTCCGGGGTCACTACACGGGCTGCGTAAGGCCGGTGCGACACGCTTGGCGAACGCTGGCGCGAGTGAATGGGAGATCGCTTCTTACCTTGCTCACACGGACACAAAAGAGGCGGCGACGTATACCAAAAAGGCCAATCGCGGGCGGCTGTCTGACAGTGGTTTTGCGAAGGTAAACGTGACCAACCTAAAAGATAGGTTGGACAATTCTAATTCTAAGCCCTTGAAAGGAAAGAACTAAAATGAAACCGTGGCAGCCCGTAGGGGAGTCGAACCCCTCTTTTCAGGTTGAAAACCTGACGTCCTAACCGATAGACGAACGGGCCACTGTTGGTAAGGGGGCTTCTAAGTAATGCGCTGGGGGGGTGCAAGAACATTTTCACCTAAGTTTGGAAAAAAGTTGCCGCCCCCCATTTTTCGCAATTTAAGCGGGTGCGGCATCCTCAAGTCGCAACTGCGGGCTTTGCCGGCCTTGCCATGTGTTGACCTCCAGCCGGCCAACAAGGTGAAAACGCGCGCCGCCGTGCTGCGTCAGACGTGCGCCAAGCGGCCCATCCATCGCGCCAAAAGCGATTGCATCGATGCGTGCCCCCAAACCGTCGCCAAAAGTCACCTTCAGATGCCCCGTGCCGACCTGTTTTGCGAAAAGAATCTGGCAATCGGGAAAGGCGAATCGCGGGGCGGGGGCGCCGGCACCAAAAGGACCGGCCGCCGCAATTTTTTCGATCAGCTCGACCGTTGCCGCGCCCGGCATTAACAACGCATCGATTCGCAGATCCGACGGCCCAAGGGCACCTGCGCCCTGTTTGTCCAATAGGGCGGCGATACGGTCCATTGCGGCGGGGAGCATGTCCTCTGCCACAGTCAGGCCGGCGGCCATTTTGTGACCGCCGCCTTTCAATAGCAATCCTTCGGCAGCGACACGCTGGATCACCGCGCCAAGGTCGATGCCGCTGACGGACCGGCCAGAACCTTTGCCAGTGCCGTCCTCCAGTCCGATGACGATGGCAGGGCGATTGGTGGCTTCTTTCAGGCGAGCGGCGACAATGCCGACGACACCGGGATGCCAGCCTGCGCCGGCGGCCCAGACCAGGGGGGCGTCAAGACCGCGCGCGGTCGCTTGTTCCAGCGCGGCTTCGCGCACGCGGTTCTCGATCTCTCGGCGTTCAGTGTTCAGCTGGTCTAGGCGTTCGGCCAGTGCGCCCGCTTCGACCGGGTCAGCGGTCGCCAGCAGGCGTGCGCCCAGATCTGCGGCCCCGATGCGCCCGCCCGCGTTCACGCGCGGGCCCAGCAAAAAGCCAAGGTGATAGGATGTCGGGGCCTGATCCATGCCCGCCACATCCGCCAGCGCCACCAGCCCGGCGCGCTGCCGCCGCGCCATCACGGTCAGACCCTGACGCACCAGCGCACGATTCACGCCCACCAATGGGGCCACATCGGCCACGGTGGCCAGCGCGACCAGATCGAGCAGGGCCATCAGATCAGGCCCTTGATTGCCGGCAGTCTTCATCTGGCGGTTCGCTTCGACCAGCATCAGGAATACGACACCCGCCGCGCATAAATGCCCCAGATCGCCGTTTTCATCCTGACGGTTCGGGTTCACCACGGCCAGCGCAGGTGGCAGAGTTTCAGCGCCCAAATGGTGGTCCAGCACAATCACGTCAGCAGCCGCGGCGGCCGCGATAGGGCCGTGCGAAACCGTGCCGCAATCGACGCAGACGATCAGATCGTGATCCTTTGCCAGCGCGGCCATTGCCGCGTCATTGGGACCGTAACCTTCGTCGATACGGTCCGGCACATAAAGTGTCGCGCGCAGGCCCATGTCGCGCAGCCAGACCAGCAAAAGCGCCGCCGACGATCCGCCATCCACGTCATAATCGGCAAAGACGGCGATCCGCTCGCGTGCTTTGACGGCAGCCAGGAACCGGGTCGCCGCCTTTTCCATATCACGCAGGCTGCGGGGGTCCGGCAGCAAGTCACGCAGGGTAGGGGCCAGAAACGCGGCTGCATCGCTGGCGCGAACGCCGCGTTTCACAAGGGTGCGGCATAAGGCGGGCGGTAATGCCGTGTCCTGCGCCATCGCTTCGGCCAGACGATCTTCTTCTGCGGTGGGGCCGATCCAGCGGCGTCCGGTCAGAGAAGCCCCAACACCCAAATACGCCGCTTGATCTGTCATCGTGTCACCTGTGTCTTGTGGTCATATCCGCCTTTGCAAAAGGCATGGGCCACCAGATGCCCCTTATGCGACCGGATTGCGATAGCGCATGTGCCGCACAGAGCCGGTCTTGGACCGCATCAGCATGGTTTCCGCCGTCACAAACCCCGGCTCGCGCTTGATGCCGGGCAGCAGGCTGCCGTCGGTCACACCGGTCGCGGCAAAGATGACATCGCCGGTGACCATATCATCGCGCGTATAGACGCGATCAAAATCCGTGATTCCGGCCTTGCTGGCGCGGCGGCGTTCGTCGTCGTTGCGGAACATCAGGCGACCAAAGATTTGCCCGCCCATGCATTTCAGCGCGGCTGCGGCCAGTACACCCTCTGGCGCGCCGCCAGAGCCCATATACATATCAATGCCCGTGCGCGCGGCGTCGGCGCAATGCATGACGCCGGCGACATCGCCATCCGTGATCAGCCGGATCGCGGCGCCGGTGGCGCGGATTTCGGCAATCATATCCTCGTGGCGCGGCCGTTCAAGCACGCAGACCGTGATATCGCGGCTGGTGCAGCCTTTGGCCTCTGCCAGCGCCTTAACGCGGTCGGCGGGGCTCATGTCCAGGGTCACGACGCCCGGCGCAAAGCCCGGCCCGATGGCAAGCTTGTCCATATAGACATCGGGCGCATGCAGCATGGACCCGCGCGGCCCCATGGCGATGACGGCCAAAGCGTTCGGCATGTCCTTGGCGGTCAATGTTGTGCCTTCGAGCGGATCAAGCGCGATATCGACGCCCGGGCCGTTTCCCGTGCCGACTTCCTCGCCAATGAACAACATCGGCGCTTCGTCCCGCTCGCCTTCGCCAATCACGACGACGCCGGCAATGTCCAGTTTGTTCAGCTGGGTGCGCATGGCATCGACAGCGGCCTGATCGGCAGCCTTTTCATCACCGCGCCCGATCAGCGGGGCGCAGGCGATGGCGGCGGCTTCGGACACCCGCGCCAGACCAAGTGACAGGCTGCGATCGTTGAAGTCGGGAATCGTAGACATGGTAGCTCCTTCGCATGTTGCCTTGGCCTAGCGTTTAACCGGGCGGCATGACAAGCATGTGATCGCTAACAGGATTTGCGATTTTCACCCCGCATATTGCGGGGCGCTTTTCGCTAGACCGCTTCGATACGGATTGCGACAGGGGCAGTGGTCACAACGCCGGTCTGGGTGAAACGCGCCAGAGCTTCGTCCAAGGCAGAGCGTGTCGTCTTATGCGTCACGATCAGCACGGGGGCCGCGGTGTCGTTATGATCGTATTGGCGCATCCGGTCGATACTGACACCCGCATCGCCCAAAGCGGCAGCGACCTTGGCCAGCGCGCCGGGTTTGTCCAACAATTGCAGGCGCAGGTAATATGGTGCCGGAATAGCGGCCGTCGCGGCGCGGGCGCGGCGCAGTGTGTGCGCCGGCTGGCCAAAGGTGGCATAGCGGGTGCCGCGCGCCAGATCCATGACATCGGCCATAATGGCGCTGGCGGTGGGGCCTTCGCCTGCACCTGCGCCGCGCAGCACGATCTGGCCGACCGCATCGCCTTCCAGCACGACCATGTTGGTGCCGCCTTGCAGCTGTGCCAAAGGCGACGTGGCGGGCACAAGGCAAGGCGACATGCGCTGTTCCAACCCGCGACCGGTCATCTGCGCCACGCCCAGCAGTTTGATACGGTACCCCATGTCAGCGGCCTGGCGGATATCTTCGATCGTGACCGCGCCGATACCTTCAAGCGCGACACCGCTGAAATCGACCTGCGTGCCAAAGGCAATCGCGGCCAGCAGCGCCAGTTTGTGCCCTGCGTCGATACCGCCTACGTCAAGTTCCGGGTCTGCTTCCAGATAGCCAAGCTGGTTGGCTTCCTCGAAAACCTCGGCATAGGTCAGACCTGCGTCTTCCATGCGGGTCAGGATATAGTTGCAGCTGCCGTTCATCACGCCCAGCACGCGGGTAATCTCGTTACCGGCCAGTCCTTCGATCAGGGACTTCACGACGGGAATGCCGCCCGCGACGGCGGCTTCAAAGCGGATGACGCGGCCCGTGGCCTCAGCCGCTTCTGCCAAGGCTTGACCGTGGATCGCCAGCAGCGCCTTGTTGGCACTGACAACATCCTTGCCAGCGGCAAGGGCGGCTTCGGTGGTATGTTTGGCAGGCCCTTCATGGCCGCCCATGACTTCGATCACAACGTCGACGTCGTCCCGCGCGGCAAGGGCGACAGGGTCGTCTTCCCATGCGTAGCCGGACAGATCGACGCCGCGATCCTTTTGCGACCGGGCAGAAACCGCAGTAATCACGATGGGCCGCCCGGCGCGGGCCGCCAGCAGATCGCCATGGTTTTGCACGATCCGCAAGATGCCGACACCCACGGTGCCAAGTCCCGCGATACCAAGGCGAAGGGGGTCTGACATAAGGGGGGCTCCGATATTGCGGCGATAAGTTGTGGCGGTACTAGCGAAAAGCGTGGGCTACCGCAACGCGGCCCGTGCGATGCCCTGCTGCATCCGGGCGCGTGTCGCAGCGTCGATCACCGGGCCGCGCAAGGCGGCGGCGCGGGCGCGCAAACCGGCAGTGCTGCCATCCATCTGCGCAGTCGACGTAGCTGTAATCCGGCCGGGCTGCGCCGCCTGCGCCAACAGCGGGGCCAAGGGCTGCAATTGCGGATAGGGTGCCGCGGCGGCGGCAGCGGAAACGCGACCGTCAAGCGATGGCGCATCGGCGCAGCCGGCCAGCAGCAGAAACGTCAGAAACAAGGGACGGGCAGGGGGCATGGGTGCTACCTTTGGGACACGCAGGCAACATAGCAGGACAGGCTGCGGGGGAAACCGCTTTTCATCTGAACGCATGTTCAGTTAATGGGGGGCATGGCGCGCAAGCAAGGCTCTCATGCCGGGATTACCGGACCAAAGGTGCAGGACGCCGCACTGCGGCTGTTCGCCCGGCACGGCTATGCGGCTGTGTCTATGCGCCAGATTGCGGCAGAGGTCGGTGTACAAGCCGGCGCGCTTTACAATTACACCGCCGACAAGCAGTCGCTTTTGTTCGACCTTTTGCGCGGGAATATGACGGATCTGATTGCCGCACTTGACGACGCGGGTTTGACCGGAACGCCTTTGGCCCGGTTGGATGCCTTCACGCGGTTCCATATCCGGTTTCACCTGCCCCGCCGGGACACCGTATTTCTAAGCTATATGGAACTACGCAACCTGACGGATGAAAACTTTGCCCAGATTGCCGATCTGCGCCGCATATACGAAGACCGCCTTGAAAGCATTCTGCGCGACGGCGTTGCATCAGGGGATTTCAGCATTTCCGATTGCCGCGTCGCAACGCTGGGCCTGATTGCACTGTTGACGGGAATCACAAACTGGTATCGCCCGGATGGCCGCCTGACTGTGCCCGAGATCGAGGCAAATTACTGTAAGCTGGTCTGCCAGTCGGTCGGCGCGAGATTGGATTGAGTTTGCAATGCAGCCCGTGTCATGACGATGACGCACGATCCGTCCCCGACGATTCATGCACCCGCCAATTGTAATCTTGATGAACCTGCACCGGAGCATCCCCTCATGACCCAAGCCGCGCCGCCGACCCTTGCACCGACAGCCATCCGGACAGCGACGGGCATTGGCGTCATGCTGGCGGTTGCCGCCCTGCTGCTGCGTTCGGCCGTCTCGCAAGGCCCGATTGCGCAGGCTTTGATGATTGCCGCAGGATTGGCCGCGCTGGCGCTTGGCTATGCGATGTGGCAGGGGCGGGACGACAGTCTGATCTGGACGCAGGACGGGCTGACGGATGCGGCAGGCCACCTGATTGCCGCGCGCGGCGATATCATCGGCGTTGATCGCAGCCCGATGGCTCTAAAGCCGTCGAACGGGTTCACGTTGCGGATGAAAACTGCGCAACCACGCGGATGGCAGCCGGGGCTTTACTGGCGCATGGGCCGGCGGATTGGCGTCGGCGGTCTGACGCCGCCGAGCGTGTCAAAGGCGTTGGCCGACCGGATCGCGCTCGATATCGCGGGCGTCATCTGACGCCCAGCAAAGTCTGCCTAACGGTTCGTCAGGACGAGCCAAGTGCCACGGCAGGCCACTGTCTGCCTAGCAGATCCGGTCGTCGACGGTGGCCGGCGTGTTGTCAAAACAAGTTTGACCGAAACGGGGTGCGGTGAAAACATAGGTCTGCATCACGATGTCCTTGATTTCGCCGTCGCCGTCATTACCGCCCCAGACGTTCCGCATACCCAAGTTGTAGGCGGAATCGTAATGGGTCCAGGTTTCGACCAGGATCAGCCGATCTTCGTTCCCCATCTTTGGCAGTTTTGCAGTCATCGTTTTGGCGTCACTCGTCTGTAGCTTTTCCTGTTTCCCGGTGCTTTCGTCGTTGCGAACCTCTGACCAGACCACGTGAAAATGGTCGTCGGTGCCATCGGGTGTCAGACTGGTTTTATCGTGATATCGCAATACGCTGACACGCATTTCCGGATTCGCATCGCTATAGGTCAAAAACTGTAGCAAGCCATAGACACCGTCTAGATAGGTGTCTGAAATGCCATTTGTTTCCCGGCTCATGACGTCGGCAATGGTCATGGCAGCCTTTTCACTGATTGCCTCGGCGCGGTAGGCGTCGAAATAGGCCAGCGTCGCCAGAAACGTCCAGAACATGATCGGTGCCAGGATCAGGAATTCGATTGTCAGCGTGCCGTCTTCCTGCCGCCACAGGCGGTGCAGCGCCAAACGCAGGCGAGTTGTCATCGTCATTGGAACGGCTCCATCACATAGGCGGAGGTTGCGGTCAGCGAATAATAAGAGTCGTTCGAGTCTTCGATCAGGGCCTTTCCCAAACCAGCAAAAGGCAGCAGCGGCTTGATCTTCATACACACGCGCAGCATCATCAGATCGTTGTTGGCGCCGTTCACAATGTTGACCGTGGCGGGCGTGGCCGCGGCCTTGTCGACGCAGGCGATCTTGCGTGATGGCGCGACAAAGGTTGTCGGGCCAGAGGTAATCATCTCCAGCCGAAGGCTGGATTCACAATCCACCATGATCAAGGCGTTTTCACAGGTTTTCGTCACCAGTTTGTCATGGGTCGGATTATCCATGATGCCTAGGCGCACTTCCCGCACGGTCAGGTCCAGGCCACGTTCCAGCATAACCTGCTGCATGGAATACATGCCCGCCTCGATCGTCATGCCGAACATCATCCAGATGACTGGAAACAGAATAACAAATTCGACCGTCGACGATCCGGCTTCTGACGCACGGAACCGGCGCATTCGTCGGCAAAAGGACAAGGGGCGGGCCCTGCGTATCTTGGAAATGCGGCGCATCATTGGGTCAACCGCAGATCTGTAATTTGCTCTGCGATATTCGCAAAGATTTCGTCCAATTCCGCGCCGGAAGTTGCAAAGAAGTGGTTTGTGGTGCTGGCGCATTTTGCCATTTCCGTCCGGCCTGCGACCGCATCGGAATCATTGTCATCGCCAGACATGGAAATGGCATAGATGATAATGCCTTTATTCTTAGCTGCGGTGCACATGCTTTGCATATATCCGACGCCCTGCGCTGCGGTATAGAACTCGGAGCAATTCAGATAGGTGCACTGCGATACGTCGGGACCATTGTTACTGCTCTGCATAGCCCAGGCAAGGTTATGGTGTGCCCAATAATAAATCTCGCTGGGATCATCGTAAAAGCTGTCGTTCATACGATAGGACCGGTCGTTATATCCGTCAGTCATCAGCACGATATATTTCAGCGATTTGACTTTGCTATTGGCACCGGCTTCGGCCTCATAAGGTTCCGGGCGCCCGGCAAAGGCGTCGTCGATCATATCTGACGGCAACTTGGCAATTGTCGTCTGGAACGATGGGTCCAGCAGCGTCGCACCCCACTTCAGGCCAAGAAAAATAGACGTACCGGCGCGCGGCTGGAATTTCTTGATGGCGGTTGTCAATTCATCGCTGTCTTGGCTGATCGGGATGATCCGTTCGAATGTTTCTTTCGGGCAGACGGGTTGATCCAGTGCCGGGTTAGCTGTGTTTCGCGTATATCCCGATGCGGCTTTGGATGTGCTACCGAATCCATAGGCGTTGGTCTGGATATTCTGGGTTTGGTCATATGTCGTACTGGTGCTGAACGACGTCGTCGTAAACGAACTGGCCGGCAATTCGATACAATGAGAGAAATTGTGATTCTGGTTGACTTTCAGTTCATTAAATAGACTTGGCCCGATATTGACATGTTCTGAATAGGGGACGAGCGAAATCGAAATCCGGTCTTCGTATTCTGGGACCAGCAAAGTCTCGATGAATTTGACTGCCGCAGTGCGTAGCTTGTCGATGCGGCGGGTCGTCGTGCCGTTGATGTAATAATACATCGAACCCGATAAATCGAGAACAAGAGAGACTTCAACAGCGCCAACGCCCTGAACTGCAGTCGAATTTGCAATCGCTGACAGCGTTTTGAAATCGTTTTCACTCTTGGTGGCGTATAAAACGTTATTCAGATGACGCATGAAAAAGGTATCAAGATCGTAACGGCCCTTGACCGAAACTTCACGCCTTTTGTAGCCTTCAGTTACAATCGGCGCACCGTCCATGCTGTCTTCTAGGCCGGATTTTACGAAATAATCCTGCACAACGCTTGCCGGGTCCAGCGATTGGTCCAGGTTGGCCGCCGCCAGTGTGGCGCGGTCGGTCACGCCCTGCAATGTGGCGCGGCGGGATTCAAATCGCATCAGATCGACCGCAATGCCGCCCCATACCATCATGATAAACAGCATCGGCAGAAAGACGATGAAAAGATTGCCATCCTCGGACCGGGCAAGATGCAACAGCCAGCTCCGGATCCGGTTGAACCGTGGGCTATGGGACGGGTCAGTCTTTTGCATCATTCTTTTTCCTTCAATTGCCATCTGGGCAAGGCGCGCGCGGAATCCCACTTCGCCAACCCGACATAGACACCGATGGGGTGGCAAAATTGCGGCAGAACTGAGCCGCGGAACTGGCCAAATTGCAGTCTTGCGATGACAGTCACCTATCGGGCAGGCGATTGTATCGAAATCGGCGATACAGGCGGATTGTTTGGCAAGCGTTTGAAAGCCTGCGTTAACTATCTGTTGTGACAGCGCGTGTTGTGTTGGGCCTTATCGCGAATCGGGCTAGGCTTCGACTTACACCGTACTCATGCGGGCCGCCGAAGGGCGGCGTATTGAAAAAGGATACGACGATGGACCAGCAGACCACTGCGCCAGAACCCGGTTTTCGCGAAAGCGTCGACATCATGTTTAACCGTGCGGTTAAGCTGATGGACCTTAGCCCCGGCCTGGAAGAGAAAATTCGCATCTGTAACGCCACCTATGTCGTCCGGTTCGGTGTTCGCCTGCGCGGTGCTATCCATACGTTCACCGGATACCGGTCGGTGCATTCCGAACATATGGAACCGGTCAAGGGCGGGATTCGCTACGCCCTCAGCGTTCATCAGGACGAGGTTGAAGCGCTTGCGGCCTTGATGACGTACAAATGCGCATTGGTTGATGCGCCTTTCGGCGGGTCCAAGGGCGGTTTGTGTATCGACCCGCGCGCTTGGGACGAACATGAGCTGGAACAGATCACCCGCCGCTTTGCCTATGAGTTGATCAAACGCGACCTGATCAATCCGGCGCAAAACGTCCCCGCCCCCGATATGGGCACGGGAGAGCGTGAGATGGCCTGGATCGCCGACCAGTACAAACGGATGAATACGACCGACATCAACGGTTCAGCCTGTGTGACAGGCAAGCCAATCAACGCGGGCGGTATTCAGGGCCGGACAGAAGCGACGGGGCGCGGCGTGCAGTTCGCCCTGCGTGAATTTTTCCGCCACCCGGATGATGTCGCAAAGGCGAAACTGTCAGGCAAGCTGGCCGGCAAGCGCGTCATCGTGCAAGGTCTTGGCAACGTCGGCTATCATGCCGCCAAATTTTTAAGTGAAGAAGACGATGCCATTATCACCGGCATCATCGAACATGACGGATCGCTTTACGCCGAAGCCGGTTTGGATGTCGAAGACGTCAAAAAGTGGATCATGAGCCATGGCGGCGTTGCGAATTACCCCCATGCCACGCATGACGCCAATGGCGCGGCCTTGCTGGAACATGACTGCGACATCCTGATTCCTGCTGCGTTGGAAGGGGTCATCAACATGACCAATGCCGACCGGATCAAGGCACCGCTGATCATCGAGGCGGCGAATGGCCCGACCACCGCAGGCGCTGATGAAGTACTGCGCAGTAAGGGTGCCGTGATCATTCCCGATATGTATGCCAACGCGGGCGGGGTGACGGTGTCCTATTTTGAATGGGTCAAAAACCTGTCCCACATCCGTTTCGGCCGGATGCAGCGGCGCGCAGAAGAAGCGCGTCATGAGCTGATCGTGGCAGAGCTGGAGCGACTGGACGACATGCTGGAACACCGCTGGTCGATGACACCCAACTTCAAGGAAAAGTATCTGCGCGGTGCGGACGAACTTGAATTGGTGCGGTCCGGCCTCGATGACACTATGCGGACGGCTTATCAGGCCATGCGCGAGGTATGGCATAGCCGCGATGATGTCCCTGATTTGCGCACTGCCGCCTATCTGGTGTCCATTCGCAAGGTGGCGGACAGCTACCGCGCCAAGGGGCTTTGACCTTGTGCGCAGGCGTGGCGGCGACCCCGCAGCGCCTGCCGCATGACGCAGCAAATTTGCTAGCGTTAAACCGGAATTGCGCAGGCGGTGGTGGCTATCGTCAGGTCCAGTCGCCGCGTCCGGTGCCCACAGCGTCTGCAACCTGGGCAAAGCCGTCGCGTTCCAGCAAGGCATCAAGCCCTTTTGCAATATCTTCGGCCAACCGGATGCCGCCATACACCAATGCTGTGTACAGCTGGACGGCTGACGCGCCTGCGCGAATCTTGTCATAGGCCTGCTGGGCCGACCCGACGCCGCCGACGCCGATGATCGGCAATTTGGTCAATCCAGCCAGATGCGCCAGCACCCGCGTTGATTTTTCAAACAACGGTTGACCGGATAGACCGCCGGCCTCGGCGCTATGCGGGCCATGCAGGCCAACCCGATCTAACGTGGTGTTTGTCGCGATGATGCCCGCAATGCCGGCGGTATTGGCGACCTCGGCAACCTCTGCCAGCTCGTCCAGCGACAGATCCGGCGCGATTTTCAGAAAGACAGGCACCGGACGCGCCAGCGCATCGTTCGCAGCAACCACACCGGCCAGCAGGGCCGACAAAGCAGCCTTGCCTTGCAAATCGCGCAGCTTTTCCGTGTTGGGCGAGGATACATTCACGGTGGCAAAGTCGATGTGATCACCGCAGGCGGTCAACACCTGTGCGAAATCGCCGGCGCGATCGCCCGAGTCCTTGTTCGCGCCAAGGTTCAGGCCGACGATACCTTTGTGACCTTTCAAACGCGCTGCAATTGCTTCCATACCATCGTTATTGAACCCGAACCGGTTGATGGCAGCCTTGTCCTGCGTCAGGCGAAACAGGCGCGGTTTGGCGTTGCCGGGTTGGGGGCGGGGCGTTGCGGCTCCCACCTCGATAAAGCCAAAACCGCAGCGCGACAAAGGCGCAAGCACCGTCGCGTTTTTGTCGAAACCCGCCGCCAAGCCGACGGGGTTCGGCAAGGCAAGTCCCGCAACCGTTGTGCGCAACCGGGCAGAGGTGACAGGCCCGTCGCTGGGCCCAAGCCCCATTTTCAGCGCTGTCAGCGCCAGTCCGTGCGCCCGTTCGGGATCGAACTGCTGCAAAAGGGTCAGGGCCAGATCATCAAGGTGGCGAAACATCGTTTAGTCCAGTTCGGGAAATTGATGCAGACCGTCCTTGATGGGCAATGGTTTGGCCCAGCGTACGTCATCATCCAGCAGGGGGCGATACAGGTGCGGGAACAGATCGCCGCCGCGCGACGGCTCCCACCGCAGATCCGGGCCAAGGGCCTGTGCATCAACGGCAATCAGCCACAAACCCGCGACATCGGCGAAATGCCGCGCCGCCGTCTCTGGCACCTGGGCTGCGGTTGAAAAGTGAATGAAACCATCGGCCAGATCGACAGGCGCACCTGCCGTTGATCCGTCCGCACGCAGGGCGTCCCATTCGGGGCCGCGAAAGATTTTATAGATCAGCATGATCACTGAATGACGCAGGGCAGGGCCAAAGGCAAGCACCTGGGCTGCGGGGGCCTGCGCGGATGCCCGTTTTGTAGTCAGTTGCTGAAATGGCTCGCCTGACCCAACGGCAACTGACGGTTTGTCATAGGAGCTTCATTTGACTCGTGTGCGGGTTGCGGCCAATCTTTGACCATCAGTTTAAAAATAAGACAGGGATACCTCATGAACTTTCGCATTTTGGGAACCTCTTGCGCGCTTGCCCTTCTGGCCGGCACCGCAAGCGCGGATTACAGCCTGACCATTCTGCACACGAACGACTTTCATGACCGCTTTGAGCCGATCAGCAAATACGACGGCCCTTGCGCTGCCGAAGACAATACCGCCGGCGAATGCTTTGGCGGCTCTGCCCGTCTGGTTACCGCACTGGAAGAGGCGCGCGCCAAAACCAACAACTCTATCCTTGTGGATGGCGGCGACCAGTTTCAGGGCACCCTGTTTTACACCCAGTACAAAGGCACCATGACGGCCGAGTTCATGAACAAGCTGGGCTATGACGCGATGACCGTGGGCAACCACGAATTTGACGACGGTCCCGAAGTGCTGGGTGCCTTTGTTGATGCTGTTGATTTCCCAATCCTGATGTCGAACGCCGATATTTCGGGCGAGGCGCTGCTGTCTGACAAGATCGCAAAATCCGCGATTATCGAACGCGGCGGCGAAAAGATCGGCCTGATCGGCCTGACCCCTGTCAACACGCCGGAAATCGCCAGCCCCGGCCCGAACATCACCTTTACCCAGCCGGCAGACGCGGTGCAGGGCGAAGTGGACAAGCTGACGGCTGAAGGCGTCAACAAGATCATCGTGCTGTCCCATTCGGGCTATATGGTGGACCAGGATGTCGCGGCGAATACGACCGGTGTTGACGTCATTGTTGGTGGTCACGACAACACGCTGTTGGGTGACATGGAAGGGGCCAAGGGCAAGTATCCGACCATGGTCGGCGATACCGCCATTGTGCAGGCCTATGCTTACGGCAAATACTTGGGAGAGTTGAACGTCACCTTCGACGACGCTGGTGTCATCACCGAAGCGTCTGGCCAGCCGCTGGTCATGGACGGCTCCGTTGCCGAAGACCAGCCGACCGTTGACCGCATTGCCGAACTGGCAGAACCGCTGGAAGCCATCCGGTCCGAAATCGTCGGCAATGCCGCCGAGGCGATCGAAGGCAACCGTGACGTCTGCCGCGAAATGGAATGTTCCGGCGGTAACCTGATTTCCGACGCCATGCTGGCCCGCGTGGCCGATCAGGGGATTCAGGTTGCAATCTCGAACTCTGGTGGCATCCGCGCCAGCATCGACGCGGGCGAGATTACCAAAGGCGAAGTCCTGACCGTGCTGCCGTTCCAGAACACGCTGTCCACTTTCGAAGTCACCGGCGATGTGCTGCTGCAAGCGCTTGAAAACGGCGTCAGCGCCGTGGGCGAAGGCGATGGCCGCTTCCCTCAGGTTGCTGGTATCACGTTCGACGTGACGGCCGCGAACGAGCCTGGCAGCCGCGTGTCCAATGTTATGGTCGGCGACGCGCCGCTTGATCCGGCTGCAACCTATGGCGTTGTGTCCAACAACTTTGTGCGCAATGGCGGCGACGGTTATGCCATGTTCGTATCGGCGGCCAATGCCTATGACTACGGCCCCGATCTGGCCGATGTCGTGGCCGAATATATCGCCGAGGTTGGCACCTATACGCCTTACACCGATGGCCGCATCAACATGAACTAAAACGACTGCACCGCCCCGAACCAGCGTCGGGGCGGTGCGCCAAGCGACCCGGGAATTCCATCACAGGGTTAGCGTCAGGCGGCTGATCGGACGAAAGATGTCCGCTTGGCCCGCTGCAGACCTTGCGCCGCATCTGGCCAGCGGCTGCAATCTGCCTTATGTTTTCGCCATGTGTGGACGCATGGCAATCACCCTTCCGCAGGACGCAATGGCGCAGGTTTTTTCGGCTGCGCCGGCCAATGACCTTCCCCAAATCCCCAACTACAATGTTTGCCCAACCATGCCGGTGCATGTGGTGACGTCAGATCAGGGCAGCCGGCGGCTGCGGGGCATGCGCTGGGGATTCGTGCCGCATTGGTACGATACCCTTACAAACGGTCCGCTGCTGATCAATGCACGTTCCGAGACGATTGCACAAAAGCCTGCCTTTCGCGATGCGGCCCGCGCGCGGCGTTGCCTGATCGTTGCCAGCGGTTTTTATGAATGGAAACGGGAAAAAGGGCAGACGCCGCAGCCATGGTTCGTGGACTGCAACGATGGCGCGCCGATGGCGATGGCGGGAATCTGGCAGTCCTGGGACAGGGGCGATGCGCCGGTGCAATCCTGCGCTGTCGTGACCTGTGCGGCAAATACCGCCATGGCCCCGATCCACGACCGTCTGCCGGTGATCATCAGGCCGCAGGACTGGCCGCTTTGGCTGGGCGAGGCGGGGCACGGGGCAGCCGTTCTGATGCGGCCCGCGCCCGATGACCTGCTGCGGTTTACTAAGGTTTCGCAGCGCGTGAATTCAAACCGTGCAAGCGGGCCGGACTTGCTGACGCCGGTCGAATGACCCGGCCTAGTAGCTGTCGGGCGCAACGCCGACTTTGACAGCGGCATTGGCAAGTTTCACCGTCGAACGGCTTTTGGTGTATGTCGAATTGGTAATCGTCACAGCCGATGAAAGCCAGATCCACGAACCGGACCGCAGATCAGAATATTTCGTCGTCCTACCGTAAACATCGGTATAATAGAACGTCACATAATAGCCGGTCTGGTTATAGATCGCGACCGACTGACCACTGCAAATATAGTGGATGTCCGGCACATAGCCTGTTGGCTCGATCCGCATGATTTTTGTCACATCACCGCAACCGATAGCCGCCGCCTTCATGGGGGCCAGCAGGGCGAATATGGTCAGGCAAGAATGGATCAGCAATTTGCGCATTGGCTCGTCCTCCGGTCGGATTAGCACATTAGTTCCCCGTGTCTTGCTGTGAAAAGGTGGCGCGACTAAGGCAAAATGATGCGCGAAAATGGGCTTGCACCCGAACGCTGGGCAGGGCTATACCCTAACCTGCAAAGCGCGCGGGCGTTGTGTAATGGTTAAGACCTCAGTTTTCCAAACTGAAGATACGGGTTCGATTCCCGTCGCCCGCTCCATGCCTTTCCCTCTTTCTAATCCTGCTGCCTGGCGGCGCGGTTGAACGAATGTGCCGCAGCGCCTTTTGCTTGTGCCTCGGCTGTCACAGTTTTATGTGCGACCCAGCTTAATCAGGATGAATGATATGGCCGACGCGCCCCCAGTCACCGACGCAGAACGCGCCAAATCAAAGAATATGGGCGCGCTGCGCCAGCTTTGGCCGTTTATCGCGCCGTACCGACGGATGATGGCTCTGGCGTTGGGCGCGCTGACGTTGACGGCCTGCGTGTCATTGATTCTGCCGCTGGCGGTGCGCCGGGTGGTGGACAATTTTGACGTGCAGGCCGGGCAACTACTGGATCGCTACTTTGCCGCAGCCCTTGGCATCGCGGCGCTGCTCGCGGTTGGCACCGCCCTGCGCTACTATCTTGTCACGCGTCTTGGCGAACGGGTGGTGGCTGATATCCGCACGGCAGTCTTTGATCGCATGATCGGCATGTCGCCCGCCTTTTTTGAAAACATCATGACCGGCGAAGTGCTGTCGCGCATCACGACCGACACGACGCTGATCCTGTCGGTGATCGGCAGTTCGGTCAGCATCGCCCTGCGCAATGTCCTGATCTTTGCAGGCGGGCTGATTCTGCTGATGGTCACATCGTTCAAACTGACGGCGCTGGTGTTGCTGCTTGTGCCGGCCGTGATCGTACCTATCGTGGTGCTGGGCCGCCGCCTGCGCGTGCTGAGCCGCGAAAACCAAGACTGGATCGCCCAATCCTCTGGCAATGCGTCAGAGGCGCTTTTGTCCGTCCAGACCGTGCAGGCTTTCACCCACGAGGATCTGAGCCGCGAAAAATTCCGTACCGTGACCGAAAAAAGCTACGACGCGGCCCGCAGCCGCATCGCTGTGCGGGCCTGGATGACCGCCATCGTGATCTTTTTGATTTTTGCGGGCGTCGTGGGCGTCATGTGGATCGGGGCGCATGACGTGCGCGCGGGCAATATGACCGTCGGGGAACTGGTGCAATTCGTCATCTATGCCGTCATGGTCGCCGGTGCCGTCGGAGCCCTGACCGAGGTGTGGGGCGAGTTGCAGCGCGCCGCGGGTGCAACCGAACGCCTGGTAGAGCTGCTGAATGCCGATGACGCCGTGCGCGATCCGGCGACACCTGCTGCCCTGCCCAATGTCGCGCAGGGCCAGATCAGCTTTGATGATGTGACGTTCCGCTATCCGTCGCGCCTTGGCGTTGCGGCGCTTGACCATGTGAACCTGACCGTCCAGCCGGGCGAAACGGTCGCACTGGTTGGCCCGTCCGGGGCGGGCAAAACGACGATCATCCAGCTTTTGCAACGGTTCTATGACCCGTCAGAAGGCGCGATCCGTCTAGACGGCGTCGATCTGCGCGACATGGACCGCGCCGATTTTCGCAAGATGATCGCGCTTGTTCCGCAGGACCCTGTCGTATTCGGCGATACAGCGCGGGAAAACATTCGCTTTGGCCGCCCGGATGCAACTGATGCTCAGGTCGAAGCCGCGGCAAAGGCTGCTGCCGCCCATGATTTCCTGATGGCGCTGCCCGACGGCTACGACAGCTATGTCGGCGAACGCGGCGTTATGCTGTCCGGTGGGCAGAAACAGCGGATCGCCATTGCGCGTGCGATCCTGCGCGACGCGCCGATCCTGCTGCTGGACGAAGCCACCAGCGCACTGGATGCGCAAAGCGAACGGCTTGTTCAGGCCGCAGTGGATGATCTGGCCCGCAGTCGCACCACGCTGATCGTGGCGCACCGCCTGGCGACAGTGAAAAAGGCAAACCGCATCGTCGTCTTTGACGGCGGCCGCATCGTGGCGACCGGCACCCACGACGAACTGGTCGCTGAAGGCGGGCTTTATGCGCAGCTGGCGCGACTTCAATTCACCGACGGTATCGCTGCGGAATAGGAAATATCGTGGCGTCAGTCTTGCGACGCTGCGTCTTTTCCGGTCAGTGTTAACAGGTAATGACAGGCCGTAGAGCGGCCACAGACGTTCTGGGAGGGACATCATGGGATATGCAGGCCGGGCTGACGCCGCAGCCATCGAAGCGGAAACAACCTGGGCCGATCGTGACGTGCCCGTTACGACCTTTGCGCAGCTGACACAGACCGCCGGTAAATTCCCGGACCGCCCCGCGGTGACGTTCCAGTTGGAATCCGGCCCCAAGGACCCCGCCGAAACACTGACCTGGTCGCAACTGCTGGCGCGCAGCGCGCAAAGCGCGAACCTGTTCCGCAGCCTTGGCATCCGCGAAGGCGATGTGGTCGCCTTCATGTTGCCGAACTGCACCGAAGCAGTGCTGACCTATCTGGGCGGGCAGATCGCCGGTATCGTCAACCCGATCAACCCCCTGCTGGAACCTGAGCAAATCGCAGCCATCCTGCGCGAAACCGGGGCAAAAGTCCTGGTCACGATGAAGTCTTTCCCCAAATCCGATGTGGCGCAAAAAGCCGCCGCCGCCGTCGCGCTTGCCCCCAATGTGGGGCATGTGATCGAAGTGGATCTTCACCGCTATCTGACCGGCGCGAAAAAGCTGATCGTGCCGTGGATCCGCCCCAAAAACGTGGCAAACCACAAGGCGACGATCTTGGACTTCGACAAGTCGGTGAAAAAGCAGTCAACAACCCTGCAGTTCATTGACAGCCCTGTGGACCGCGTCGCGGCCTATTTCCATACGGGCGGCACGACCGGCATGCCAAAGGTGGTGCAACATCTGTATTCCGGCATCATCTACAACAACTTCCTTGGCGCGCGTCTGCTCTTCACCGAACAAGATGTGCAGATCTGCCCGCTGCCGCTTTTCCACGTCTTCGCAACCATCGTCTCCTTGGGCGCTTCGCTTGGGTCGGGCGCGCATGTCGTGTTCCCGACACCGCAGGGCTATCGCGGGGCAGGGGTGTTCGACAACTTCTGGAAACTGATCGAACGCCACAAGGTGACATTCGTCATCACCGTGCCGACCGCCATGTCCGCCCTGATGCAGCGCCCGGTCAATGCCGATATCTCCTCGCTCAAGCTGGTGTTCTGCGGCTCCGCACCGCTTCCGCTCGAACTCTATCGTCGCTTCGAAGAGGCCGCCGGCGTGACGATCTGCGAAGGCTACGGCCTGACAGAGGCGACCTGCCTTGTGTCGATCAATCCACCAAGCGGTCAGAAAAAGGTCGGCTCTATCGGCATTCCGTTCCCCTATACCCGGATCAAGATCATGGACGTCGAAAGCCATGTCGAATGCGGTGTGAACCAGATCGGGGAAATCTGCGTCTCCTCGCCCGGTATCTTCAACGGCAATACCTACACTGAGGCTGACAAGAACAAGAACCTTTACTACGCCGGCGACGATCACGCCGCCCAATTCCTGCGCACCGGCGATCTGGGCCGCATCGACGAAGACGGTTATGTCTGGATTACCGGCCGCGCCAAGGACCTGATTATTCGCGGCGGCCACAACATCGACCCCGCCGAAATCGAAGAGGCCCTCGCCGGTCACGACGCTGTCGCCTTTGCCGGTGCGATCGGCCAGCCCGATGCCCACGCAGGGGAATTGCCTTGCGTCTACGTCGAACTTGTTAACGGTGCCAAAATTACCGAAGCAGAACTTCTGGACTACGCCAAAGCGCATATCCACGAACGCGCAGCGCACCCCAAGTATCTGGAAGTCATGGACGAGCTGCCCAAAACCGCCGTCGGCAAGATCTTCAAACCCGACCTGCGTAAAAAGGCCATTGCCCGTGTTTACGACAAGGCCCTCAAAGACGAAGGTGTCAATGCGCAGGTCGAATCCGTGATCGAGGATAAAAAGCTCGGCCTCGTCGCCCATATCGCGGGCACCGCCACCGCAGACGAAATATCTGCAGTCCTGTCGAAATACACCATTGCCTGGAGCCAGTCGCAGTAACTGCCTCCGCGCCTTCATCTGGCAAGTTAAACTCCCGCCGGAGGCATCTCGTCATGCCTCCGGCGCTTTGCTTTGTGCTGCGCGCCAAGCCGCCGGCCACGGCTGATACCTCTTGCCTGCCATCCAGCCGGAGGGAATGATAGGGCATACCTTCTTTGAAAGGCCGTCCTATGCTTTGGTTCGCGATCGCTTGTCAAATGGGCCTGTGCACTGACCGCAGGCCGCCACCCACGGCAGAGCCCTACATGATCGTCAATGATGGCGGCGGTCAGTTGATCAGTGCAGAGGCGGACCGCGCCGACCTACTGGCCTGGGGCGGCCGGGTAGAGGTGCGCGGCTTTTGCAGGTCAGCCTGCGTCATCTTCACGACCTTGCCGAACGCCTGCGTCGGGCCGGCAGCGGTAATCGGCTTCCATGGATCCAATGTGAACCAGGGACCGATCGGCAATCAGCAAATGGCCCGTTACCTGCGCGGTGCGGCCAAGCGCATGTTTGTGCAGGAATGGCAGTTCATTCCCCCGACCGAAATCCACAAGATCACGGCCCGCCGCTATGCCGCACTTGATCCGCAGATCAAGCTTTGCGACGCATAGGCTGCCGCCGGTCTAGAACGTCGGTGGCGTGCAGGCACTGATGACTTCGCAAACATCGTCGCTGGCGTTGCGGAAACGGTGCGGCAGTCGGCTGTCAAAGATATATCCGTCACCGGGATGCAGAACGGAAACTTCTCCGTTTACGGTCACCTCAATCCGGCCCTTTACGACGATGCCCGCCTCCTCGCCGTTATGGCTTAGAAATTCCGGCCCGGTGTCCGCGCCGGGCGGATAGGATTCGTGCAGCAACTGCAGCGCATGTTCCGATGCGCGGCCCAGCTGGCGAAGCGATACATGTGGCCGGGGGGCGGCGTCCTGCGGCGCGATTTCGTGAAACTCGTGCGATTTGAAAAAGTATGCGGGTTTTTCCTCTGCCCCTGCTGGGGGCGTGAAAAAGTCCGCCATGCTGATCGGGATCGCGTCCAGCAGCGACTTCAGCGAGGCGACCGAAGGCGATGTCTTGTTCTTTTCGATCAGGCTGATCGTGCCGTTGGTCAGTCCTGCCCTAGCGGCAAGTTCACGCTGTGACAGCCCATGTTCTTCGCGCAGGCTGCGCAGCCGTTCCCCGATGTCCACCGCAATCCCCCTTTATGATTGCAGCCCGCCGTTGCAGGGGCCGCACGGCATTAAGCGGCATCGCGAGCCAAAGTTTCAAGCAAAATCAACGAAAGGTCGCTGCGCGACAAAAGGTGACGCAAATTGGAACGAAAACATCGTTTGACAATTATATTAAACACAAGGCACTGATTTTTTATACACCCCTTGGCTCGCAAAGGACCGCGCGCATGACCCAGAAAAGCAAGACCACCAAGACCAAGATCAAGCCCGCGACCGCTGCTGCAGAAGCACCGCGCACCCCTCTGACCGTTGTGCCCGATCTGCCCGTCGAAGAGCAGTCGAATGCGGCCCTGCTGCGCCGGCGCACACAGGCTGTGCCGCGCGGCGTTGCCTCTGCCGCGCCGATCTTTGCCAGCTACGCCGAAAACGCAGAGCTGTGGGACGTCGAGGGAAACCGCTTTATTGATTTCGTCGGCGGTATTGCCGTGCTGAACACCGGCCACCGTCATCCCCGCGTTGTCGCCGCCGCCAAGGCGCAAGAGGATCTGTATACGCACACCTCTTTTCAGGTTGTGCAGTATGAACCCTATGTTGCGCTGGCTGAACGTCTGAACGCGCTGGCCCCCGGGGATCACCCGAAAAAGACACTGCTGGTCACGACCGGTGCCGAAGCCGTCGAAAACGCAGTGAAAATTGCCCGCGCCGCGACAGGCCGCCCCGGCGTGATCGCCTTTACCGGCAGCTACCATGGCCGCACGTTGCTGACGCTGGGCCTGACCGGCAAAATCAGCCCCTATAAAAAGGACGTCGGCCCTTTCCCCTCTGACATCTTTCGCGCGCCCTTTCCAAATGCCCGCGACGGCATCACCGTGCAGGACGCCCTGACAGCGCTGAACAACCTGATGTTGACCGATGCGCAGCCCGAGCGCATTGCTGCCATCATCATCGAACCCGTGTTGGGAGAGGGGGGCTATACCCCTGTGCCGTTCGAAATGATGCAAGCCTTGCGGGCGCTGTGCGACAAGCATGGCATCTTGTTGATTGCGGATGAAATTCAGGCCGGATTCGGCCGCACCGGCAAATGGTTCGCGATCGAACATTCCGGCGTTGTGCCCGATCTCATCACCGTCGCGAAATCCATGGCGGGCGGCTATCCCATCGCCGGCGTCATCGGCCGCGCCGATGTGATGGATGCGATGATCCCGGGCGGGCTTGGTGGCACCTATGGCGGTAACCCGGTCGCCTGCGCCGCAGCGCTGGCCGCGATTGACGTCATCGAGGAAGAAGGTCTGCTGGAACGTTCGACGCAAATCGGCGAGCATTTCAAATCCCGCTTTTCCGAAATCGGTGCCCGCGCTGCGCCGTTCCGCTTGTGGGATATTCGCGGCCTTGGCGGCATGGTTGCCGTTGAATTCGTGACCGACTTTTCAACCGCGGCACCGGATGCGGACCTGACCAAACGTGTCGTGGCCCATGCCTTGCAGCGGGGCCTGATCCTGCTGTCATGCGGTTTGCACGGCAATGCCCTGCGGATCATGGTGCCGCTGACCGCATCTGACGCAGTGATTGACGAAGGCCTTGCCATCTTTGAAGCTGCCCTAACCGCCGCCGTGGCAGAGCAGCATCAAGCCTGAACGAGCGGATAAATCTAGAAATGGCGGGCCGTCCGGTTCGCCATTTTTCCAATTGATTGGCAGGGGGCGGCGAACGACTTTCCCTTTCAAGACCGAAGCTGCTAGACAGAAGGCCACCGGATTTTCCCGGCCCTGAGGAAGAAACTGAAATGACTCCCTTCGCAATCGCCGGCGTTCAGATGTATGTGAACCCGCTTGTGCCCAATGTCGAAGGCATGCTGCAGCGCCTAGATGTGCTGATGCTGCGCTTTCCCTGGACCCAGATGGTGCTGTTTTCGGAACTTGCGCCGTTTGGTCCGCTCGACAAGTTCGCGCAAGAGCCGCAGAACGAAACCCTTGACCGGTTCTGCGAAGCCGCGCGCAAGCACAAGGTATGGCTGATCCCCGGATCCATGTTTATCCGCCACGCGGACGGTCGTATCCTGAACACGTCCTTTGTAATCGACCCCGACGGCAATATTGTCAAACGCTACGCCAAGATGTTTCCGTTCCGCCCCTACGAGGCAGGCATCGCCGCAGGCACGGAATTTTGCGTTTTCGACGTGCCTGATGTGGGCCGTTTCGGTCTGTCGATCTGTTATGACATGTGGTTCCCGGAAACGACCCGCCAGCTGACGGCGCAGGGCGTTGAAGTATTGCTGCATCCCGTGCTGACAGGCACCACCGACCGCGATGCCGAACTTGCCATCGCACGCGCCACCGCCGCGCAATTCCAGTGCTATGTGATCGACATTAACGGTCTGGGATCTGGCGGAATCGGCCGGTCCTGCGTCGTTGATCCGACGTCGATGGTTCTGCACCAAAGCCAGGGCCAGGAAGATATGTTCCCGATCGAGATTGATCTGGATATGGTCCGTCGCCAGCGTGAAACCGGAATGAAGGGGTTGGGGCAGGTCCTGAAATCCTTCCGCGACCGCGATGTCGATTTTTCCGTCTATGACCGCAACAGCGGTGTGGACAGCTTTCTTAAAACGCTTGGGCCGCTGGAAATCCCCCATCAAGGCACACGCGCTGGTCTGATGGTCGATGGCCCTGCGGAGTCAGAGATGGAAATCGAATACAAAACTCCTGGCGGGACTGTTGCAGTCCCACCCATCGTCCCCCACACTGACGTTATCTAAACGCCATCTTGGCATCGGCCCGGATCAGTCCGGGCCGGTCTGCCCAATCGGCGTCCCGCGTAACACTGCCGAGGACCGACCGTAATGCATTCCGTGACCGACTATTATTCCGCGACCCAGCTACGTGCCGACCGCTGGAGCGAATTACGAGAGGTCACGGCGCAGCTTGCCCGAGAGGCACCAGCCAAGATCGATCCCACGCTGCGCAGTCTTGCCTCTGAACTGTTCGACGGTCTGGCAGAGATTGAGGCTTATTGGGCCTTTCCCGGGCTTCAGGTCTTTGACCAGATGCGCCGCCAGTTCGAACACAACAGCTTTACCGAACTGTCCTATAGCGTGCACCGCGTTGCCCGTGCCCTGACGACCGGTGCTTACCGCCGGCGCCATATCCCGCTGGATCACGACAGCGACGACCGCGAAGAACACGACGACGAGGCGCTGCTGTCCCCCGAAGTGCGCGCCATGACCAAGCCCTATTTCGAGGTGCTGATCGTGGACGAGGTGTCGGATGCGCAAGAACACTGGCTCAAGGCCAATGTCCACGCCATGCGTCGCGCCGAAGATCCGTTTATCTACGAGGCTTTGGTCGTGCCGTCCGTCGAGGATGCGCTGATCGCCGTGCTGTTCAACCACAACATTCAGGCTATCGTCGTGCGCCCCGGCGTGACGCTGCGGTCAAAATCCGACCACCCGATCCTGGCGCGCTTCCTGGAAGGGATCGCCGGCACGGATCGCCTTAACGATCTGGAAGCCAAGGATTTCGGCCCGGCGCTGTGCCGTCTGATCGATGACGTCCGGCCGGAACTTGATGCCTATCTGGTAACCGAACGGTCGGTCGAGGATATCGCCGGCACCGAACTTGGTGTTTGCCGCCGTGTCTTTTATAACCAAGAAGACTTCATGGAACTGCACCTGAACATCCTGCGCGGTGTGCAGTCCCGTTATAAAACCCCGTTTTTTACAGCGTTGGTCAACTATTCCAAACAGCCGACCGGTGTGTTTCATGCCATGCCGATTTCCCGAGGCAAATCGATCACGCGCAGCCACTGGATTCAGGATATGGGCGCGTTTTACGGGCCGAATATCTTTCTGGCTGAAACCTCTGCCACGTCGGGCGGGCTGGATTCCCTGCTGGAACCTCACGGCCCCATCAAAGAGGCGCAGGAACTTGCGTCGCGCGCCTTTGGATCAAAGCAGACGTTTTTCGCAACCAATGGCACATCGACCTGCAACAAGATCGTCGTGCAAGCTCTTGTTCGGCCAGGAGATATCGTGCTGGTCGACCGCGATTGCCACAAGTCGCACCACTATGGCATGGTGCTGGCAGGGGCGCAGGTTTGCTACCTCGACAGCTATCCGCTGAACGAATATTCCATGTACGGCGCGGTGCCGCTGCGCGAGATGAAGCAGCAGTTGCTGGACCTGAAGGCCGCTGGCAAGCTGGACCGCGTGCGGATGCTGCTGCTGACGAACTGCACCTTTGACGGCATCGTCTATAACGTCGACCGCGTCATGGAAGAGTGCCTGGCCATCAAGCCCGACCTGATTTTCCTGTGGGACGAGGCATGGTTCGCCTTTGCCCGCTTCAACCCGACCTACCGCAAACGCACCGCGATGCGGACCGCCAACAAGATGCGTGCCCGGTTCAAGACCGAAGAACACGCCGCCGCCTATGCGGCGCAGCAGGACATGCTGAAAAACGCCGACACGGAAACCATCCTCAACACCCGTTTGATCGCCCCGCCAGAGGCGCGCATCCGCGTTTATGCCACGCAATCAACGCACAAAACGCTGACATCCCTGCGGCAGGGGTCAATGATCCACGTCAACGATCAGGACTTCAAAGGCGAGGTCGAACAAGCCTTTCACGAAGCCTACATGACCCACACGTCAACATCGCCGAATTATCAGATTATCGCCTCCCTTGATGTGGGGCGCCGCCAGGTCGAACTGGAAGGGTTCGAATTCGTGCAGCGCCAGTTAGAGGCGGCGATGTCGATGCGCCGCGCCATATCTACGCATCCGCTGCTTAAAAAATACTTTAAGGTGCTCAGCCTCGCGGAAATGATCCCGTCCGAATACCGCGAAAGCGGCACCGAAAGCTATTACGACCCCGATCGCGGATGGATCGACATGCTAGAGGCGTGGGAGGATGACGAATTCGTCCTTGATGCCACCCGCGTGACGCTGGGTGTCGGCGGCACCGGCTGGGACGGCGATACCTTTAAGACGCAGATATTGATGGATAAATACGGCATCCAGATCAACAAAACCTCACGCAATTCGGTGCTGTTCATGACGAACATCGGCACCACGCGGTCCTCTGTTGCTTATCTGATCGAAGTGCTGGTCGAAATTGCCCGCGGGTTGGACGATTTGCTGGACGATGCGTCCAAAATGGAACGCCTCGGCTTTGAACGCCGCGTGTCCAACCTGACGGAAAAGTATCCGCCGCTGCCCGACTTCAGCCGCTTCCATGATGCGTTCCGTGCCGACAATGTCACGTCAGAAGGCGATATCCGCACGGCCTATTACATGGCCTATGACGAAAACAACTGCGATTACATGGATCTGGACGGATCGCTTCAGCACGCGCTTGACGCCGGCCAGGAAGTGGTCAGCGCCAGTTTCATCATCCCTTACCCTCCCGGCTTTCCAATCCTCGTGCCCGGGCAGGTGATATCGTCTGAAATTCTTGCCTTTATGCGCGCCTTGGACGTGAATGAAATCCACGGCTACCGCGCCGATCTGGGGCTTCGCGTCTTCACGCCAGAGGCGCTGGCAGCGCAAACTCCGCAGAAACGACTGACAGCAAACAAGAAACTGACCGCAAAGAAAACCGCCGCAGAATAACAAAGGACGATTCATGACCACGACAGTTCTCAAGAATATCTCCGAAATTCGCCGGTTCTTTCACCGTAACGAAGAGCCCGTCTATTTTATCTCTGCGACCAACTTCAATCTGCTCGGCCTTGATGAGTGGGTCAAAAACTTCAAGTATATCTGCTACATCGATTGTTACGGCGGCAAACACCCCAATGTGTTCTGCCCGTCCGAACAGCCCCATGCAGAATTCCAGTCCATAGAGGACATCAACAACTATCTGCTGCAGCACAAGGAAGTCATCGACTTCATCAAGCGCCGCGGCGGCAAGCCCAAGTTCGTGTTCCTGATGTTCGACGAAGAAACCGAACGTCTGTCCAAGGAACTGGGTGCGGATGTCTGGTTCCCCAAGGCCAAGCTGCGCCAGTCGCTGGACAACAAGATTGAAACCGTGCGCATCGGCAACAAGGCAGGTGTGCCCTCTGTGCCCAACACCCTGGCAGAGGTGAAATCCTACGAAGACCTGCGCCGCATCACTGAAAAGGCCGGGATCGGTCACGATCTGGTGCTGCAATCGGCTTTTGGCGACAGCGGGCACACCACATTCTTTATCAAATCCGAAGAGGATTTCCGCCGCCACGAACACGAAATCGTCGGCGAGGGCGAGATCAAGATCATGAAGCGGATCGACTGCCGTGGCTCTGCGATCGAGGCTTGCGCCACGTCCCAAGGCACGATCGTTGGCCCGTTGATGACGGAACTTGTCGGTTTCAAAGATCTGACGCCTTATCGTGGGGGATGGTGCGGCAACGAAATTCTGGCCACTGCCTTTCCGCCCAAGGTGCGGCAAAAAGCACGCGACATGACCTTTAAGTTCGGCGAACAGCTGCGTAAAGAAGGCTACCGCGGCTATTTCGAGCTCGATTTCCTGATCGACAAAAAGACCGGCGATCTGTGGCTGGGCGAATTGAACCCGCGCATTACCGGCTGTTCATCCATGACGAACCATGCCGCCTTTGCGCATGCCGACGCACCGCTGTTCCTGTTTCACCTGCTGGAATTCAGCCGCAAAAAGTTCCAGCTGGACGTGGACGAGCTGAACAACCGCTGGGCCAACCCGGATATGATCGACAGCTGGTCGCAGATGGTCATCAAGCATACCGCTGATACCGTTGATATCTGCACCGATGCACCCGAAACCGGCATCTACAAAATGCTGGAAGACGGCCGCGTCGTCTTTGACCGCTTCGACTATCACCGCCGGGCGGTGGAATCGGAAAACGAAGCTTTCTTTCTGCGCATCCTGCAGCCCGGCGATTACCGCTATGAAGGGGCCGATATCGGTATCCTTGTAACGCGGGGGCGGTCCATGACCAAGTCGTTCCAGTTGAATGACCGCGCATCAAAGTGGATTCACGGTATCAAGCAATACGTTTCGGGCAAACCGCTCCCCGTCGCGTCCGCGGGGCCTGCGCTGGCCGAACCTGCCTTCAAGATCATGTAAATGCTCTGGCGCGCGTTATCAGAGGAACAGCCCGGTCCTCGGTGGGCCGGGCTGTTTGCCGAATACTGGCCCGCCTATCGCAAGTGGTGGTTGCGGGACGGCGAAAGCGCGCGCCCGACCTATCTGGAATGTCACCGCGCCCTGGCATCCAATATGCCAGAGCTGGTGCCGCTTTACGATTCCTTGTGCGAATTGGCTGGGGGCGGGGATATGGCGGCTCGTTTCTTGTCCTTTTACAACCCGCCGCCTTATCTGACCGGCTGCAGCCAGGCGATCTGGCCCGGCACTGAACCCGTGCTGGTGCGCAACTACGACTACAACCCGAACGCCTTCGATAGCCTGATCCTAAACACCAACTGGCTGGGCCGCCGCGTGATGGGCATCAGCGACGGCCTTTGGGGGCTGGTCGACGGGATTAATGATGCCGGATTGGCCGTTTCGCTGACCTTTGGCGGACGGCGCATCGTGGGGCAGGGGTTCGGCGTTCCCCTGATCCTGCGCTATATCCTGCAAACCTGCACCACGGCAGAACAGGCGGGCGAGGTGCTGATGCGTATCCCGACCCACATGTCTTACAACGTCACGGTGCTGGACGAGCACCGCAACTATCTGACGGCGATGATGGGGCCGGACCGCAAGACGCTGCTGACCCGCAACGCCGTTGCGACCAACCATCAGGAACAGGTCGAATGGGTCAGCCATGCCCGCTTTACCGCCACAGTCGAACGCGAACGGTTCTTGCTGCAGCGCCTGACCCTGCACCGTGACCCGCAAGACGTGTTTATCGACGCTTTTCTCAAACCGCCGCTCTACTCCACGGCCTTTGCTCAGGGCTTTGGTACGCTCTACACAACCGTATACCGCCCCAGACTGCGCGAAATGGAAGTCCGCTGGCCCGGCACCGTCTGGCCAATGTCGATGCACCAGTTCCAGGACAGCGCCCGCCGCGTCGCAATTCCGGGCGTTGCATAACGGGGCTTGTCATTCATCTGGCCAAATAAACTCAAAACCGGACTTGGCCGAACCCGCGCCGGCATGATCAAGGCTCCACCGGCGCGGCCATTTCAATCCTTACAAATCTGTATAGCACCCGTCAGGCAATCGTCAGGGCAGGGGCGCATCTAGGCTGCATCAAGACGCAACCAAAGGATGCTGCCCATGACCCCCGCGATCCGCCGCTCTGCCGCCGCGCTGACGATGTTAGCTGCTTTGGCCGGCTCCACCGCCATGACACTTGCCCCCACCGCTGCGCTGGCAGTTCCTGCCGGCGGCTATGGCGATCTGGTTGAAACCCTGTCCCCCGCCGTTGTTTTCATCGAGGTGACGGAGAAAGCACAGGATGCACAGTCGCTGGCGGATGCCTTGCCCCCCGGCTTTCCGCGTGAAGAGCTTGAACGCCGCTTCGGTCCTATGTTCCAGACCCCGCAAGGCGGCTCAGCGCAGCCGTCACAGGCGCTTGGCTCCGGCTTTATCGTGTCGGCGGACGGGTATATCGTCACCAACAACCACGTCGTCGACGGGGCCCAGACGGTCAAGGTAACATTAAGCGATGACAAGGAATACGACGCAGAGGTCATTGGTGTGGACCCGCTGACCGATATCGCCTTGATCAAGATTGACACTGGCACCGACCTGCCAACCGTGCCCTGGGGTGACAGCACCGCCGTGCGTCCGGGTGACGAGGCGCTGGCCATCGGCAATCCCTTTGGCCTTGGTGGCACTGTGACATCCGGCATCGTCTCTGCCGTCTCGCGCGATATCCATTCGGGGCCTTATGATGACTACATCCAGACCGATGCCGCGATCAACAAGGGCAATTCCGGCGGTCCACTGTTCAACGCAAATGGTGAGGTCATCGGTGTAAACACAATGATCTTCAGCCCGGGCGGTGGATCGGTCGGCATCGGCTTCGCTGTGCCATCGGATTTGGTGCAGAAAATCGTCGCCGATTTGCAGGACGACGGCTCTATTGCCCGCGGCTGGCTTGGCGTGCAGATCGGCCCGATGAGCGATGAAATCGCCAATGTGCTGGGCTATGACACCCCCAAAGGTGCCGTGATCGAGGATGTCGCAGCGAACAGCCCCGCCGCCAAGGCCGGACTTCGCGATGGTGACATTATCCTGACCTTTGCTGGCAAGGATATCAGTGACGTCGGCGATCTGACCCGCGCCGTGGCGGATGTGACGCCGGGCAGTGATGCGGCCGCGACCATCTGGCGGCAAGGGCGAGAGATGTCGATCGATGTGACCGTCGGCGATCTGGCCAAAAAGTCCGTCTAGGCCATTCAGATAGGCACGGCCCGATGCACCGGGCCGCTGTCCTTGGCTCTGGTTGATGCACCAACAGAGCTCTGGCCCCGCGGTTCCCCTTTGGGACGGCGGGGTCTTTTCTTGCCAAGCGGGCCCGCGCGCCCCATCTGTCAAAGGATCAGGCATGACGCATGGAAACACGATGAAAATACTCGTGGTCGAAGACGACCGGACGACCGGCCAATACATCACCCGCGGCCTGCGCGAAGAAGGGCATACAGTCGACCTTGTTGACAATGGCCGCGACGGTCTTGTGCAGGCGACAAGCGCAGAGCATGACGTGATGATCATCGACCGGATGCTGCCGGAAATCGACGGGCTGACCTTGGTGAAATCCCTGCGCGGGGCAGACAACCGCACGCCGGTCCTGATGCTGACCGCGATGGGATCGGTGGATGACCGCATTGGCGGACTGAACGCCGGGGCGGATGACTATCTGGTCAAACCCTTTGCCTTTGGCGAATTGTCGGCCCGGATCAACGCCCTTGGCCGTCGCCCGCGGACGCTGGCGCAGGATGTGACATTGACGGCCGGTGATCTGGTCATGGATCTGGTCACGCGAGACGTGACCCGCGCGGGGCAGAAAATTGATCTGCTGCCGCGCGAATTTGCGATCCTTGAACACCTGCTGCGTCGCAAGGGGCGTATCCAGACCCGCACGATGCTGCTGGAAAATGTCTGGGGCATTTCGTTTGATCCGCAAACCAATGTTGTCGAAACCCATATCAGCCGCCTGCGGGCCAAGGTGGACAAGCCCTTTGGGTCTGACCTGATCAAAACCGTGCGCGGCGCGGGCTACCGGATCGAAGGATGACGTCATTTGTGCACCGCCTGACGGCTCTGCTGCGGGCCAGCCCGGTGCGACTGGCCCTGGGGCTTGTCGCGGTCTTTGCCCTCATTAGTATTGCCAGCCTGACGGCAAGCTATACCGCAAGCCGCACCTCGCTTGATGCCACCATGCGCCGCGATCTGACGCAGGATGTCGCCGGCTTTCGTGCCGCACCTTCGGCCACAGCGCTTGCTGCCCTTGTCGCCGCAGAGGCGCGGGTCAGCGATCCGGCGCGGATTGTGCTGTCTTATGTCACGCCGCGGGGGCGGCACTATGGTAACGGCGTGCTGGCACAGGATCAGAACGGGTATTACCTGACGACGCTGGACGGCGAGGGGACACGCATTGGCGGTGAATACCTTGCGCTGACAACCACGCTTTACGGCGGACAGCTAAGCATCGCGCGCAGCCGGGCAGAGATTGACCAGCTTTGGACCGTGTTTCGCAACATCGTTCTGCTGTCGCTGCTGCCGACGCTGGTGATTGCGCTGGGCGCGGGGCTGATCATGGCGCGCCGTTCAGCCCGGCAAGTCAATGCCTTGGGACGCACGCTGGACCAGCTGACTAGCGGTGATCTGGCCGCGCGGGTGCAGCCGACGGCGCAATGGTCCGACGATTTTCGCCGCATTGGCACCCGCATTGACCGGATGGCCGCAGCACAAGAAGCGTCGGTCGATACATTGCGGCAGGTGTCGTCGGACGTGGCACATGATCTGAAAACGCCGATCCAGCGTATTTCGGTGCATCTGGACGATTTGTCCGGCCTGCCGCTGCCGGATGATGCCGCGGCGCTTGTCGATCTGGCCCAAGCCGAAGTTCAAGGGGTGGTGTCGGTCTTTCACGCCCTGCTGCAAATCGCCCAGATCGAGGCTGGCACACCCAAATCCCGCTTTGCTCCCGTCGATCTGGCTGCCTTGGCCGCCACCTTTGCAGAACTTTACGATCCCGCAGCGACCGAAGACAGGCGCGATCTGCGCCTTGATATGGATACGGCGCCGGCGATGGTGCTGGGTGACAAGGACCTGCTTGGTCAAATTCCTGCGAACCTGATTGAAAACGCCTTGCGTCATACGCCCGCAGGCACGCCGATTACCATCGGTCTGCACCGGGCGGGGGGGATGTCATCCTTTCGGTTGCCGACCAGGGGCCTGGGATTCCCCAAGGCGAACGCGCCCGCGTGCTGCAACGGCTATACCGGCTGGATCGCAGCCGTGCCACGCCGGGCAGCGGTCTGGGGCTGAGTCTGGTTGCGGTGATTGCCGATTTGCATGACGCCACGCTGACCTTGTCGGACAATGCGCCGGGGCTTGTCGTATCCTTGCGGATGGCGGCGCTGAAACAATGACCTGTTGCGCATAAATCTATCACAGATGGCAGAGCGCGATTTTGTACCCACTTGCTTTGGACGCGCGCTGTTGTCAGATCTTTCATGAAACAGAATGAACTCGGGCGCGATCCTGTGCACCTTCGCTGGCATTGGCAGACGGCCCCTGACGGATGAAAAGGCCCTGCGCGATGGAAAATGATGCTGTGAAAAAGGCGCTGGCTATCCTGCGGCCGGCGGGGATCGGCCTTGTTCTGGTCGCGGCCCTTGCTGGCATGCCCGCAGCGCCGGCATTGGCGCAAGATACGGCAGCCACCGATCAAGGGGCCGCCGCTGCCGCAAGTGTCGCCGCGCCGACGGTGACGGTTGTGCCCGCGCGGCAAACCCAAGTGACGCAGATCGTCAGCGCATCCGGCAACCTGTTGGCACGCGAAGATGTCGTCGTTTCTGCCCGCGTGTCGGGGGCAGAGATTACGGAACTGCTGGCTGATGTTGGCGACACGGTCAGCAAGGGCGACATTCTGGCCCGGTTGAACGACCAGACACTGCGCGCGCAACTGGCGCAGGCGGATGCCAATCTGGCCGCCGCGCAGGCCACCATTGCGCAGGGCGAAGGGCAGCTTGCCTCTGCCAATGCGACGGCAAGACAGGCGGCCACCGCGCTGGAACGTAACACCCAGCTGCGCCGCGACGGTGCGGTGTCGCAGTCGGCACTGGATCAGGCGCAGGCCAGCGCCGACAGCGCCAATGCGACCGTGCAAACGGCGCAGGCCGCGATCGCGGCAGGGAATGCGCAGATGGCGCAGGCCGAAGCAGCCCGCGATATCGCGGCGCTGAACCTATCCTGGGCCACTGTGACCGCGCCTGTGGACGGGATCATTGCGGATCGCTCTGCCAAGCTGGGGGAACTATCCGCTGCCGGTACGGCCATGTTCGACATGATCCGCGACGGCGTGATCGAGGCAGAGTTCCAGATTGTCGAAACGGATTTGGTCAAGGTCAGCATCGGCAATACTGCCAGCGTAAAGGTGGCAGGTCTGCCGCCGCGCAGCGGAATCGTGCGCCGGATTAGCCCGCAAGTCGATCCGGTCAGTCGTCTTGGCACGGTGCGCGTGTCCATTGACGATCAAACCGGTCTGCGGGCGGGTATCTTTGCCAGCGCCGATATCCAGACCGACCAACGCATGGCGCTGACCGTGCCCGTGTCTGCGGTAACAACCACCGGCGGCGACAGCGTCGTGCAAAAGGTCGTGGATAACACCGTTGCGCAAACCAGCGTCGCACTGGGCGTCGTGTCGGGCGGCATGCGGGAAATCACGGCCGGTCTGGCCGAAGGGGAAAATGTCCTGCTGCGGGCGGGGGCCTTTTTCCGCACCGGGGACAAGGTGACGCCTGTGGCACCAGAGCAAGATGCAGCCACCGACACAGACACGGCCGAGGTGTCCGAATGAATATGTCGACCTGGGCAATCCGGAACCCGGTTCCGTCGATTGCGGCCTTTCTTGTGCTTGTTATCGTCGGTCTGTTCGCGTTCCGCACGCTGCCGGTCACACAGTTTCCCAATATCGATGTGCCAATTATTGACGTGACTGTCGGTCAGGCTGGTGCCGCCCCGTCAGAGCTAATCACGCAGGTCACCAAACCGATAGAGGACAGCATTTCGTCGATTACAGGCGTCAAGCATATCACCTCTGTCGCGACGGACAGCAGTAGCGTGACAACCGTGGAATTCGAACTGTCGACCGACAGCGACCGCGCCCTGAACGACGTCAAGGACGCGATAACACGCGTGCGGGCCGAACTGCCTGACAGCATAACAGAGCCGCTGGTGCAACGGCTGGATGTGACGGGGCAGGCAATCATGACCTATGCCGTCGCCGACCCCAGCCGCAGTATCGAAGACCTGTCCTATTTCGTGGACGAGGTTCTAAACCGCGAATTGCAGGGCGTCGCCGGGCTAGGCAAGATCACCCGCCTTGGCGGTGCGGACCGAGAGATCAAGGTCGAACTGGACCCCCAGCGCCTGCTGGCCTTTGGAATTTCTGCCGCGTCGATCAGCCGTCAGTTATCGGCCACGAATATCGACCTTGGCGGCGGGCGCGGCGATATCGGGGGGCAAGAATTTTCCATCCGCGCCCTTGGCGGGGCGGATACGATTGAACAGCTCGCGGCAACGCCGCTGTCGCTGGCGGATGGCCGCACGATCCGCCTGTCCGACGTGGGCGAGGTTATTGACGGCCCGTCAGAGGCGCGCAGCTTTGCCACCCTTGACGGCCAGCCCGTCGTGGCCTTTGGCGTGTTTCGCGCAACGGGGGCGTCAGACCTGTCTGTAGCTGAACGCGTCATCGAACGGCTGGACGAGGTGCGCGCCGCCTATCCGGGGGTAGAGATCACGCTGATCGACGATGCCACCGAATATACCGCCGGCAATTATCATTCCGCGATGGAAACGCTATATGAAGGGGCCGCTTTGGCGATCATCGTGGTGTTTCTGTTCCTGAAAAACTGGCGCGCCACCCTGATTACCGCTGTGGCCTTGCCACTGTCGATTATCCCGACATTCTTTGTCATGCAGATGCTGGGGTTTTCGCTCAACACCGTGTCTTTGCTCGGGATTACGCTGGTGACAGGTATCTTGGTGGACGACGCGATTGTCGAGATCGAGAATATCGTCCGCCACATCCACATGGGCAAACCCGCCTATGAGGCGACCGAGGAAGCGGCAGGCGAAATCGGCCTGACCGTAATTGCGATCAGTTTTACCATCGTCGCCGTCTTTGCACCTGTCAGCTTTATGTCTGGCATTGCAGGGCAGTATTTCAAACAGTTCGGCCTGACCGTCGCGGTTGCGGTTCTGTTTTCGCTTCTGGTTGCGCGTCTGATCACACCGATGATGGCAGCCTATATCCTGAAGGATGCGCCCAACCACGTCGCGGAAAAAGACGGCTTTATCATGCGCGGTTATATGCGCCTGCTGGCTTGGACGCTGCATCATCGTCTGATCACGATGGTCCTTGGCCTTGGGATTTTCGCCGGCTCGATCTATTCCGCGACCCTGCTTCCGTCCGAATTCATTCCCGAAGCCGATGAGGGCCGCCTGCAAGTCAGTGTAGAGCTGCCGCCCGGCGCGACCTTGGCCGAAACCCGCACTATCACCAACGACATTGCAGCCCGCGCGAAAGACATCGCAGAGGTGCAGAATGTGTTGGTGCAAGGGGGCGCAGGGGGCAATGTCGCCAAGGCAAACATCACTGTCACGCTCGGGGCCAAAGACACCCGAGAGCGCAGCCAGTTCGATATCGAGGATGATCTGGTCGCCCGTCTGGCCGATATTCCCGATGCCCGGATCAACATGCTGGCCGCCAACGGTCAGCGCGCTGTCAACGTCGCCGTGCTGGGCGACGATCTGGATATCGTCACGCAGGCGGCGCAGAATTTGGCAACCCAGATGTCCGGCGTCGCAACGATCAAGAATATCACCAATGCCGCCAGCCTAGAACGGCCAGAGCTGCGCCTTACGCCGCGCCCGCAAATCGCGGCAGAGCTGGGGGTGACCGCATCCGACCTTGCGTCGACGATTCGGGTTCTGACAATTGGCGATACGGATGCCAATCTTGCGAAATTCAGTATCGACGGACGCCAGATCCCGGTTGTCGTGCGCATTGCCGAAGACAGTCGCCGCAATCTGGAACTGCTGACCAGTCAGCGCATCCCCACACAGACGGGGGCGCCCGTGCCCTTGTCGGTCGTCGCGGATGTCACGCTGGCGAACGGGCCATCATCCATCGAACGCTACGACCGCGAAACGCGTATTACCTTGCAGGCCGATTTGGCCGATGGTGCGGTGTTGGGGCAGGCCACAAACAGCATTTTCGCGCTGCCCGGCGCAGGGTCCGATCTGCCGCCCGGTGTGCGTGTCCAGTCCACCGGTGACGCAGAGGTACAGGGCGAGGTTTTCGCATCTTTCGGAACCGCGATGGGGGCAGGTGTGATGCTCGTTTACGTCGTGCTGGTGCTGCTGTTTGGCAGCTTTGTGACGCCCTTCACAATTCTGATGTCGCTGCCCCTTGCGATTGGCGGGGCGATTCTGGCGCTTTATCTGACCGGATCAGCGATTGGACTGTCGGTTGTCATCGGCTTTCTGATGCTGATGGGAATCGTCACGAAAAATGCCATCATGCTGGTCGAATTCGCCCTAGAGGCAATGAAGAGCGGGGCAACGCGCACCGAAGGTATGCTGGATGCAGGTCACAAGAGGGCGCGGCCAATCGTGATGACTACAATTGCGATGGCAGCAGGCATGGTGCCATCGGCGCTGGCCTTTGGGGCCGGGGGTGAATTTCGCTCTCCTATGGCGGTGGCAGTGATTGGCGGATTGCTGTTGTCGACGTTGCTATCGCTGATTTTTATCCCGTCATTGTTTTCAGTGATTGACGGTGGCCGCAGCAGGGCGTCGCGGCTGTTGATGCGCGGCCTGAACGTGAACAAACCACAGGATGCACCGGCCGAATAGGGTAAAGGGGCTGCATCACGCAGCCCTTTTACACCGCCAACGGGGCATACGATTTTTCGACGAAAAATCGACTAACCCAACAATTTGTTGAAAGAACTGAAACGTGTGATTTTTCTGCGAAAAATCATAAATTAATTAATACTGTCTCGCGTGAAGTGGTGGGCGACCCTGGAATCGAACCAGGCGTGCGTCTCCGCGAGAGAGTTACAGTCTCCTGCCACACCTTGCGGCCTGTCGCCCACTGGGGGTCGAGATAACCTTGGCCCACGGGGGCGTCAACTGCAAAAAAGCACCTTTTTGCGGTTGCTTCACACGGGCGGCGTTTCCCTGTATCGGAGGGCCAACAGTCAGGAGCGTGAAGATGCAAAAGCCGAAGTGGGTAATCGAAAAAGAACAGGCCAAGCGGCTGGCCGCAGCAGAGACGATCTGGCTGTTCGGCCTGCATGCCGTGCGCGATGCGTTGCTGAACCCCAAGCGGGAAAAGCTGCGTCTGGTCGTGACGCGCAATGCGCTGGATAAGTTGGCCGACGCCGTGGCCGAGGCGGGGATCGAGCCAGAGATTAGCGATCCGCGTAAATTCGCCGCCCCCATTGATCCGCAGTCCGTGCACCAAGGGGCCGCACTGGAGGTCAAGCCGCTGGATTGGGGCAGCTTGCAGGATATCGCGCTGGGTGACGGCCCACAGCCGCCGCGCATCGTGCTTTTAGACCGGGTGACCGACCCGCATAACGTCGGCGCAATTTTGCGCTCTGCCGAAGTGTTCGGCGCGCGCGCCGTTGTCGCCGTGCAGCGCCATGCTGCACCTGAAACCGGCGCATTGGCCAAGACTGCCTCTGGCGCGCTGGAACGGCAGCCTTATTTGCGGGTGCGCAATCTGGCGGATGCAATGACGCAACTGCAGGATATGGGCTATATCGTGCTGGGTCTGGACGGAGAGGCCGAACAGACGATCGGCGAGGCGCTTGTCGGCAAGCACGACCGCCCGGTGGCGCTGGTGATGGGGGCCGAAGGGCCGGGCCTGCGCGAGAAAAGTATGGAAACCTGCGATGCGCTGGTGCGTATCGGTGCCGCTGGTGGCTTTGGGTCCCTGAATGTGTCCAATGCTGCCGCTGTCGCCCTTTACGCAAGCAAGGCTGGCTAACGCGCGTTCACACTTTGGAGAGTACGGGTGGGGATGGCGGTGATCATCCCCATATCAGGGATCAGAGCGGATCACTGGAACCGATCCGCGCCTTTGACTGTCCCTCGTTCCACACCTATGCGCCCGGGCTTGACCCGGGCGTTTTTTTGCCCTGATGGTGGTGATATGACAGATGCAGAGCTAAAATCCATCCTGACGCGCATCAAGCGGATTGCAATCGTGGGTGTGTCCGCAAACCCGGTCCGGCCGAGTTATTACGTTGCGCGGTATCTGCAGCTGAAAGGCTACAAGATCGTGCCGGTCAATCCAGGGCTTGCCGGGCAGGACCTGCTGGGCGAGCCGGTTTACGCCAACTTTGCCGATGTACCGGGTGATGTGGATATGGTCGATGTATTCCGCCGGTCTGATGCCGTGCCGGATGTCGTGGACGCAGCACTGGCCCGCTGGCCGCAGCTGGATGTGATCTGGTTACAGCTAGGGGTGCGCCATGACGCAGCGGCTGCTTTTGCTGCGGCGCGTGGTGTTACCGTGGTGCAGGACCGTTGTCCGAAAATCGAATATCAGCGCCTTTTCGGAGAACTTCGGATGGGCGGATTCAACACGGGCGTGATTTCGTCCAGGCTATGAAGTGCCTTTGCACGCGCAGGGCTGCGCCTTGGCAGGCGATGCCGCAGGTTTGATCGTCAGAATTTGCGAAACCAGAAGCCGCGGCGTGGGCACCAACGGATATGTTGACCGGGGCCAGCCCCGGACCCCGGGATATTTAAGACCAGAAGAATGGGACCGCCGTTAAGGCTGGCGTGCCGCTTTTTCAACGATGCCGGAAGTGCCTTGGCGGCGGGCGAGCTCATCCATAACGTCGGACAGGGGCACGTCGCAGGCGGTCAGCATGACGAGCAGGTGATAAAGGGTATCTGCTGCCTCTGATGTCAGCGCCGCCTTGTCGCCGCGCACGGCCTCGATGATGGCCTCTATGGATTCTTCGCCAAATTTTTCGGCGCATTTTGCGGGGCCTTTGGCCAGCAGTTTTGCTGTCCAGCTGGTGTCGGGGTCCGCGCCTTTGCGGGCAGCAATCGTGGCGGCCAGATCATCAAGGGTCATGACAGCCTCATGGGGATGCCCGCGTCGGCCATATGCTGTTTGGCCTGCGGTATGGTGTAGGTGCCGAAGTGAAAGATTGACGCCGCCAGCACGGCGCTGGCGTGGCCTTCGGTGACGCCCTCGACAAGGTGATCCAGCGTGCCGGCGCCGCCAGAGGCGATGACGGGCACGTTGACCGCATCGCTGACCGCGCGGGTCAGGGGGATGTTGTAGCCGGTCTTGACGCCGTCGTTGTCCATCGCGGTCAGCAGGATTTCACCGGCGCCTTTTGCCACCACGGTGCGGGCGAATTCCACAGCGTCGATCCCGGTTGCGCGCCGCCCGCCGTGGGTAAAGATTTCCCACCGGCCGGGGGCCACGGTTTTGGCATCGATTGCAACGACGATGCATTGGCTGCCAAAGCGCAGCGCTGCTTCTGTTACGACATCGGGGTTGGCGACGGCGGCAGAGTTGAAGCTGACCTTGTCAGCCCCCGCCAGCAACAGGGCGCGCACGTCGTGGTGGGTCCGCACGCCGCCGCCGATGGTCAGCGGCATAAAGCATGCCTCGGCGGTGCGGGTCGCCAGTTCGAACATGGTGCCGCGGTTTTCCTCGGTGGCCATGATATCGAGAAAGCAAAGCTCGTCCGCGCCAGCCGCGTTATAGGCGATGGCCGCATCGACAGGGTCGCCCGCATCGCGCAGACCGACGAAATTCACACCTTTGACAACACGTCCGTTGGCGACATCAAGGCAGGGGATGATCCGGGTTTTCAGCATATGGGCGTGATACCGCGCAAGGCTGGGCAGGGGAAGGGGAACCTGAGCGCATATGTTAAGTTAGGCTAGGGTCACATCACAAAGGACATATCCATGATTCGCACAACACTTGCCGCCGCTGCGCTGGCCTTGCCCGCCTTGGCGGCTCCGGCGCTGGCCGAGGTCGTCACCAAGCCGACAGAGCGCACGGTCTATGACGCCATGAACGCGCTGGAAACTGCAGTGACCGACGCAGGTGCCACCGTATTTGCTCGCGTTGACCACGCAACTGGTGCGGCCAGCGTCGATATGGAATTGATGCCGATGGAATTGCTGATTTTCGGCAACCCCCAGCTTGGCACACCGGCATTGCAGGCGGATGGTCTGGCCGGTCTGGTTCTGCCGCTGAAGGTGCTGGTTTATGAACAAGACGGCCAGACGCTGATCGCTTATGAGGCGGTGCCGGATATGTTTGCGGGTCTGGATATCCCCGAAGACGCAGATTACCTGGCGAAAATGGCCGGTGCGCTGGATATGCTGACCGACAAGGCTGCGAATTAAGCCAGTAGATCCATGGCTGCGCGCAGATCGATGGCCCCATCGTAAAGCGCGCGGCCCGAAATTGCGCCTGAAATGACGCCGGTGTCGCGCAGCGCGGCCAGATCGGCCAGCGAGGAAACACCGCCAGAGGCGATGACCGGAATGTCGACGGCGCGCGCCAGATCGGCTGTGGCGTCGATATTCGGCCCCTTCATCGCGCCGTCGCGCAGGATGTCGGTGTAGATGATGGCAGCGATGCCGGCATCTTCGAAGGATTTTGCAAGATCTGTCACCATCACGTCGGTTTCTTCGGCCCATCCCCGGGTCGCGACGCGGCCATTGCGGGCATCAAGGCCGACGGCGACTTTACCAGGGAATGCTTTGGCGGCCTGTCGCACAAGATCGGGATTTTCGACAGCGACGGTGCCAAGGATTACGCGGGCGAGGCCCAGATCAAGCCAGCGTTCAATCGTCGCCATATCGCGAATCCCGCCGCCAAGCTGGGCAGGGACCTTGCAGCGCTTCAGGATCGCCTCGACCGGGGCGGCGTTGACCGGGGTGCCGGCAAAGGCACCGTTCAGGTCAACCAGATGCAGCCATTGGCAGCCCGCATCGACAAAGGCCTGCGCCTGCGCGGCGGGATCGTCGTTGAACACCGTGGCCTGATCCATTTCGCCATGTACCAGGCGTACGGCCTGGCCGTCTTTGAGGTCAATCGCGGGATAGAGGATCATGGCAGGCTCCTTAAGGCGCATCAGGTTGCTGCGTTTTGCGGCTATCTTGGTGAAAAGGCAACCGACGTGGCGTCAGTCTTGCGTGGAATCGCGCGCGCCCTGCAAAGTAGCGCAGTTCAATCGGGGAGGAGACCCAATATGAAACACCTGATCGCTGCCGTTTTGGCCGCAACCTTCGCTACGGCGGCATCCGCACAGGATGCGGCCGTCGGCGTCTGGCAGACCGAAGTCGATGACGGCGCATTTGCCTATGTGACCGTCGCCCCCTGCGGCGCTGCTGTATGCGGCACCATCACCAACACGTATAACGCTGATGGCACGCCTTATCAGTCGGAAAACATCGGGCGGCAGATTGTCATCAACATGGCGCCGAACGGTGACGGGACCTATGCAGGGCAGGTCTATCGTCCGTCCAACGGAAAGACTTATGTCGGCAAGATGCAGGTCAGCGGTAATGCGCTGCGTTTGCAGGGGTGCGTTGCCGGTGGACTGCTGTGCGCAAGCCAGAACTGGGCCCGCATCCAGTAGGTCAAACGAAACATGCCGGCACATTGGGTACCGGCGTGTTTATTGTGTCCGTTGCGGTGGGTCAGGCCTTGCGCAGACCTGTTTCAACCAGCATGCCGCGACGCTTTGCTTCGTAATAGTAGCCTTGGCTGTACCACTTGACCGCCGTCGCCTCTGACCCGTCCGAAAGCAGCCATGCCCCGCGCAGATATTTGCCCGCGTATTTCAGGTTGGTTTCCGCATCCAGCAGTTCGCGGTCGCTGCCCTTGAAACCCATAGTTCGTGCCGTTGCGGGCAGGATTTGCATCAGGCCGTAATAGGGGCCATTGTGCGCGCCCGGATTGTGGGTGCTTTCGCGGATGATGACGCGGTGCAGCAGGCTTTCGGGAATGTCGTAAATGTCAGCGTATTTCTGGATAAGTGCACGCAATTCGCGTGTCTCGTTCGGGTGCATCGGGATCGTCGATGTGGACTGCGGCGCATTTCCGATAAAGGACATGGCATCTGGCGGTGTCGCGGTGGCGTTCATGCAGGCCGACAGGCCCACCAAAGTCATCATCGCGCATGTTCCGCGCAGCAGTTTCAGCATTTTTTCGGCCTGTTGATGTTGTCCCTGCCGAACGGCTTAGCCTGCTGCCGCATAAGTGGTAAACAAAACGATAAGCCGTCGGCAGATTGTCGCCGCTCGCGGGGCGGTTTGACGCTTAGTCGAAAACCGACCAGCCGGTGGCGCGGGCGAACATTTCGACCGCGTCGGTCCCCAGCTTGGAATTGCCCTGCGCATTCAGCCCGGGCGACCAGACCGCGATACCCGCCTTGGCAGGAGCCACAACCATGATGCCGCCGCCGACGCCGCTTTTGCCCGGTAAACCAACGCGATACGCAAAATCGCCAGAGGCATCGTAGTGACCGCACAGCATCATCATCGCGTTGATCCGCCGGCGGCGGGCAGGGGACACAAGCCGCGGTGCACCTTCGGTTCCGGACAAAAACAACGCCGCTTTGGCCAGTTGGTTGCAGGACATTTCGACCGCGCATTGGTGGAAATAGGCACCCAAGGTCTGTTCGACCGGGTTTACCATATTGCCGTGGGCGGCCATGAAATAGGCCAAAGACCGGTTCAGATCCCCTGTCGCCTGCTCTGATGCGGCGACCTTTTCGTTGATGTGGATTGATTCGTCGCCCGCTGCGGTGCGGATGAACCGCAGCAATTCGCCTAGAAATTCGCGCGGGGCGTGCCCCGCCAGCGCAGCATCGGTGGTCGCGATGGCACCGGCATTGATAAACGGATTGCGGGGAATCCCGCCTTCATGTTCCAGCTGCAGGATAGAGTTAAAGGCCTGGCCAGAGGGTTCGCGCCCGACGCGGGACCAGAATTGATCCCCCATGCGCCCCAGCGCCAGCGCAAGGGTAAAGACCTTGCTGATGCTTTGGATCGAAAACGGCAAGGCAGCATCGCCGGTGCTGAACACCTGCCCGTCGGGCAGGGCGACCGCCATGCCAAAGCGGCCGGGATCGACGCGCGCCAGTTCCGGAATATAGCTGGCCACGCGGCCCCGGTCGGGTGCCCGCGCCATGGCCGCGCTGATGTCGTCCAGTATCGCGGCGATATCCATGGCTGCGGTCCTTTGGATCAGGGCTTCCAGTTCAGAAAATTGGCGATGAGCCGCAGGCCGGCATTCTGGCTTTTCTCGGGGTGGAACTGCGTGCCGACGATGTTGTCGCGGCCGACGATGGCCGTCACATCGCCTGCATAATCGACATGCGCCAGCAAATGCGCAGGCTCTGCGACCTGCATCGCATAGGAGTGGACGAAATACGCATGATCCCCCGTCGCCAGCCCCGCCAGCACCGGATGCGGCTGGTCGATAATCAGATCGTTCCAGCCCATATGCGGAATTTTCAATGCGGGGTCAGATGGCGTAATGCGGCGGATCTCGCCGGGGATCCAGCCAAGCCCCTGCACGGCTTCGTATTCGAAACCCGTGCCCGCCAGCATCTGCATCCCGACACATATGCCCATAAAGGGCACGCCGCGCTGCTCTACCGCTTCGGTCAAGGCCTGGGCCAAGGCACCATGTTCAAACAGCGAATTGCGGCAATGCGGAAAGGCCCCGTCGCCCGGCAGCACAATGCGGTCCGCCGATGCCACAACATCAGGATCGCCCGTCACCACGATTTGCCCGGCGTCCGTTTCCCGTGCCATCCGCTCGAACGCCTTTTGCGCCGAATGCAGATTACCGCTGTCGTAGTCAATCAGAACGGTGGTGGTCACAGGCTACCCTTGGTCGATGGAATGGCGTCAGCCTTGCGCGGATCGACCTCGATCGCCATGCGCAAGGCCCGGGCAACGGATTTGAACGCCGCCTCGGTGATGTGGTGGGCGTTAAAGCCATGCAACCGGTCGATGTGCAGCGTGATCCCGCCGTGGGTGGCCAAGGCCTGAAAGAATTCGCGCACGAGCTCTGTGTCAAAGCTGGGCCCGATCTTGCCAAACGGCAAATCCAGATTGCAGATCAAATAGGGCCGGCCCGACAGATCCAGCGCACAGCGCACCTGCGCGTCGTCCATGGCAAGGTGGCAATCGGCATAGCGGTTGATGCCCCGCTTGTCACCCAGCGCCTGCACCAGCGCCTGCCCGATGGCGATGCCCGTATCCTCGACCGTGTGGTGGTCGTCGATGTGCAGATCGCCCGTTGTGCGGACCGTCATGTCAATCAGCGCGTGGCGCGACAACTGATCCAGCATGTGATCGAAAAAACCAATGCCGGTCTGGTTGTCGTAAACTCCGGTGCCGTCCAGGTTCAGCGTGACGCTGATCTGCGTCTCGGCCGTCTGGCGGGTAATGGTGGCGGTGCGCATCGGCGTCTCCCTTGTGTCTTGGGGCCTTATAGGCAGGGGCGGGGCCTGCGCCAAGGCACCGATTGCGCGCCGCGTCCCTGTGGTGCAAGTTCGGCGCAATTCCAAGGAAAGGCTACGCCCATGACCACTTGCGTCTTCGTTCAGATTCGCTGCACCCCCGGCACCACCTATGATGTCGCCGATGCGATCGCCCTGCGCGAAATCCATTCAGAGCTTTATTCCACCAGCGGCGATTTCGACCTGCTAATGAAGGCCTATGTGCCCACCGACCGCGACGTGGGCCATTTCATCAACGAAAGCGTTGCCGGCATCAAGGGAATCGAACGCACCCTGACGACGCTGACTTTTAAAGCCTTCTGAAACGCGAAAGGGCCGCCCAACGGGGCGGCCCTTTTCGTTTGACCGATGGAGCGGGCGAAGAGATTCGAACTCTCGACCCTAACCTTGGCAAGGTTATGCTCTACCCCTGAGCTACGCCCGCGTCCGTCGGTGAATGGGGATTTACAAAAGCCGCGCGTCAGGGGCAAGGGGCAATCGCAGAAAAATTCACAAGATTTTTCAAAGCCCTGAAACGCGAAAGGGCCGCCCAACAAGGCGACCCTTTTCGTTTATACCGACTGGAGCGGGCGAAGAGATTCGAACTCTCGACCCTAACCTTGGCAAGGTTATGCTCTACCCCTGAGCTACGCCCGCATCCCGTCGGTAGGCGTGACTTATAAACACTGCACGTCCGCCGCAAGAGGAAAATATGCCCGGCGCGTATTTTATTTCGCGGCCCGATCTCTTCATCTGGCCAAACAAACTCCCGCCGGAGGCATCCGCCCCCGGCAGGGGGGCGGATCACCTTATTCCAGCTCGATCAGCAGATCCTTGGCGTCGATCTGGCTACCAGCACTTACCAAAACGGCTTTGATCACAGCGTCGCGGTCGGCATGGATGCCGGTTTCCATCTTCATCGCTTCGATCGTCAGCAGCAGATCGCCTTCTTTCACCTTTGCACCGGCCACCGCAGCAACAGTGGCCACCACACCGGGCATTGGCGCACCGATATGGCTCGGGTTGCCCAGTTCTGCCTTGCGATTCTGCACGCGGTCGGCAGCGGCTAGACGGTTCAACACGCGGATCGTGCGGGGCTGGCCGTTCAGTTCAAAGAACACCTTCACCTCGCCGTCCTCGTTCATGTCGGACACGGCTTGCATGCGCACTTCCAGCGTTTTTCCGGGATCGATTTCGGCGCTGATCTCCTCGCCGGGTTCCATTCCGTAAAAGAAGGTCTTGGTCGGCAGCGTCCGCACCGGGCCATAGGTTTCATGGCGGGCGGCATAGTCGGTAAAGACCTTGGGATACATAAGATACCCGTTCAGATCCTCACCATCGACATCATGCCCGACTTTCTGGGTCAGTTCAGCCTTCACAGCTTCCAGATCGACAGGCTTCAGGTGCTTGCCGGGGCGGTCAAGGTTCGGCTTTTCGCCTTTCAGCACTTTCTTCTGGATGCCTGCAGGCCAGCCGCCCGGTGGTTGGCCAAGGCTGCCTTTCATCATGTCGATAACTGAATCCGGGAAGGATACGTCAACCGATGGGTCCTCGACCTGCGAACGGGTCAGGTTCTGCGACACCATCATCAGGGCCATATCGCCGACAACCTTGGACGACGGCGTAACCTTGACGATATCGCCGAACATCTGGTTCACATCGGCATAGGTCTGCGCGACCTCGTGCCAGCGGTCCTCTAGGCCAAGGCTGCGGGCCTGCGCCTTGAGGTTGGTAAACTGGCCACCGGGCATTTCGTGCAGATAAACCTCTGAGGCAGGCGCCTGCAGGCCGGATTCGAACGCCAGATAATGCGCGCGGACCTGTTCCCAATAGTTGCTGATTTCGCGGATCGCCTTGATATCAAGGCCCGTGTCGCGATCAGTTCCGCGCAGCGCCTCGACGATCGATCCCAGTGTCGGCTGCGATGTGTTCCCTGAGAAGCTATCCATCGCGGCATCGATACAATCGACCCCCGCAGCCGAAGCCGCCAGCACGGTGGAAATTGCAGCGCCCGATGTATCATGCGTGTGAAAGTGGATCGGCAGGCCGACTTCTTCTTTTAGGGCTTTGAACAGCTGGGTTGCAGCCGGCGCTTTCAAAAGGCCAGCCATGTCCTTCAGGCCCAGCACATGCGCGCCAGCAGCCTCCAGCTCTTTGGCCATCGCGATATAGTATTTCAGGTCATACTTGGCGCGGGTTGGGTCCAGCATGTCGCCGGTATAGCAGATAGACGCTTCCAGCACCTTGTTGGATTCGATCACCGCATTCATGGCAACGCGCATATTTTCGACCCAGTTAAGCGAGTCGAATACACGGAACACGTCAACGCCAGATGTTGCCGCCTGCGCGACAAAGCTTTGCACGACGTTATCGGGATAGTTGGTATAGCCCACCCCGTTCGAGGCACGCAGCAGCATCTGCGTCATGACATTCGGCATCTTTTCGCGAATATCGCGCAGACGCTGCCACGGACATTCCTGCAGGAACCGGTAGGCGACGTCAAAGGTCGCGCCGCCCCAGCATTCGACCGAAAACAGCTGATGCATCTTGGCGGCATAGGTCGGGGCGACCGTAACCATGTCGATGGACCGCATCCGCGTCGCCAGCAAGGATTGGTGCCCGTCACGCATCGTGGTGTCGGTAATCAGCAGCTGCGGCTGGTCTTTCATCCACTGGGCGACGGCTTTGGGGCCTTGTTCGTTCAAAATTTGGCGGGTGCCGGGAATCATCTTTTCCAGCGATTTGACCGGCGCTTTCGGCAGTTTCACATCCGCCGCCGGGCGCGGGCGGCCAGCGGTTTCGGGGTGTCCGTTTACCGTGATGTCAGCAACATAGGTCAGGATCTTGGTCGCCCGGTCGCGGCGTGCCTTGAAGTCGAACAGCTCTGGCGTCTGGTCGATGAACTTGGTGTGGTATTCGTTGTTCAGGAACGTCGGATGCTTCAGCAAGTTTTCCACGAACGCAATATTCGTCGACACACCGCGAATACGAAATTCGCGCAGGGCGCGGTCCATACGGGCAATCGCCATTTCAGGTGTCGGCGCACGCGCCGTAACCTTAGTCAGCAGGCTGTCGTAATACCGTGTGATCACAGCACCGGAATAGGCGGTGCCGCCATCAAGGCGGATGCCCGGACCGGTCGCGCTGCGATACATCTGGATGCGCCCGTAATCGGGGATAAAGTTGTTTTGCGGGTCTTCTGTCGTGACCCGGCATTGCAGCGCGTGGCCGTCCAGCTTGACGTCGTATTGCGATGCGCAGCCCGTCGCCTCGACCAGCGATTTGCCTTCTGCGATCAGGATTTGCGCGCGGACGATGTCGATGCCGGTGACCTCCTCGGTCACGGTATGTTCTACCTGCACGCGGGGGTTCACTTCGATGAAGTAGAACTGGCCCGTTTCCATATCCATCAAGAATTCGACGGTGCCCGCACATTCATAATTGACGTGCTGGCAAATCTTTTTACCCAGATTACAGATCTTCTCGCGCTGTGCGCTGGACAGATAGGGGGCAGGTGCCCGTTCCACGACCTTTTGGTTGCGGCGCTGCACGGAACAGTCGCGTTCCCACAGGTGATAGATATTGCCTTGATTGTCGCCAAGGATCTGCACCTCGACGTGGCGCGCCTTGATAATCATCTTTTCCAGATAACCTTCGCCGTTGCCAAAGGCGGCCTCGGCCTCGCGCCGGCCTTCGCGGACTTTTTCTTCCAGCTCTTTTTCCGAATTGATCGGGCGCATACCGCGTCCGCCGCCGCCCCAGGACGCTTTCAGCATCAGGGGATAGCCGACCTCTGCCGCCTGCTTCTTGATCTCTGCCATGTCGTCGCCCAGCACAGGCGTGGCCGGAATGACCGGCACTCCCGCGTCGATTGCCACCTGCCGGGCAGAGGCCTTGTCGCCAAGCTCTCTCATGGTTTTGGCTTTGGGGCCGATAAAGGTAATCCCATTCGCAGCGCAGGCATCAACGAAATCAGGGTTTTCGGACAGCAAGCCATAGCCGGGGTGGATCGCGTCAGCGCCGCTATCCTTTGCAACGCGGATAATTTCCTCGATGCTTAGATAGGCCGCGACCGGGCCCATGCCTTCACCGATGCGATAGGCTTCGTCCGCCTTGAAGCGGTGCAGCGACAGCTTGTCCTCTTCGGCGTAAACGGCAACCGTTTTCTTGCCCATTTCGTTGGCAGCACGCATGACGCGAATGGCGATTTCACCGCGGTTTGCGATCAGAATTTTTTCAAAGTCGGCCATGGTCATCCCTTATGCAGTTGCAGCATTGTTAAGCGGTCCGCAAAGGATGTCCAGTAGGTGCCGTGCGATCATGGCTGCTGCTGTGCGCGCGATACATTGTGCTGTGCCATCAATCGCGCGGCGATGTGAACGGATCGTGAACAGGGGTTTATCTGCGCCGCGTTCAGGCGTATGCCTAAGGGCATGAGCAGTTATTCCGAAGACGACGCCTTTGAGGCCGCCGCCCGCCCCCTAAGCCAGCGGGCCATGCCGCAGCGCAGTGCCGGCCCTTATCTGGAAGGGTTGAACGACGCGCAGCGCACTGCTGTGATGGCGTTGAACGGTCCTGTATTGATGCTGGCAGGGGCCGGCACCGGCAAGACCAAGGCGCTGACATCGCGAATCGCGCATCTTTTGGTGACAGGCACCGCCCGTCCGCAGGACGTGCTGGCGGTGACATTCACCAACAAAGCCGCAAGAGAGATGAAGAACCGCGTCGGCCGTCTGATGGGCGAGACCGTCGAAGGCATGCCGTGGCTTGGCACCTTTCACGCGATTTGCGTAAAACTGCTGCGCCGCCATGCTGAACTGATCGGGCTGAAATCGAACTTTACGATTCTGGATACGGATGACCAGATCCGGCTGATGAAGCAGTTGATCGTGGCTGCCGGAATCGATGAAAAACGTTGGCCGCCGCGGATGCTGGCTGGAATTATTGACGGATGGAAAAACAAGGCGCTGACACCGGACAAGGTGCCGCTGGCGGATGCCGCAGCCTTTGACCACAAGGCGGTCGACCTTTACGCGGCCTATCAGCGCCGTCTGCTGGACCTGAACACCTGCGACTTTGGCGACCTGCTGCTGCATATGGTCACGATTTTCCAGACGCACAACGATGTGCTGGAAATGTATCAGCGGCGCTTTCGTTATATTTTAGTCGACGAGTATCAGGATACCAACGTGGCCCAATACCTATGGCTGCGGCTGCTGGCGGCGGCGCACAAGAATATCTGCTGCGTAGGCGACGACGATCAGTCGATCTATGGCTGGCGGGGTGCGGAAGTCGGGAACATCCTGCGGTTCGAACAGGACTTTCCCGGTGCCACGGTCGTCAAGCTGGAACAAAACTACCGGTCGACGGAACATATCCTGGCCGCAGCCTCTGGCGTAATTGCCGGAAACAAAGGGCGGCTGGGCAAGACCTTGTTCACGGATGCATCGGGCGGCGAAAAGGTGCGCCTGATCGGGCACTGGGACGGTGAGGAAGAGGCCCGCTGGATCGGCGAAGAGATTGAGGCGTTGCAACGCGGCACGCGCGGTCTGGACAAGGTCAGCCTTGACCATATGGCGATTTTGGTGCGGGCCAGCCACCAGATGCGCGCCTTCGAGGATCGCTTTCTGACCATCGGTCTGCCCTACCGCGTCATCGGCGGCCCCCGATTCTACGAGCGTTTGGAAATTCGCGACGCGATGGCCTATTTCCGGCTTGCGGTCTCGCAGGATGATGATCTGGCGTTCGAGCGGATCGTGAATACGCCCAAGCGTGGCCTTGGCGATAAGGCAGTACAGACCATTCAAAAGGCCGCACGGACCAACGGCGTCAGCCTTGTCGAAGGCGCGCGGCTTGTCGTGCAGGCCAAACTTCTGGGCGGTAAGGGGCTGAAGGAACTGGCCATTCTGGTTGACGGCCTGGACCGTTGGCACGGGCAGGTGCGGGCGGAAGCCGACACGCATCAAGAGCTGGCCGAAATGATCCTAGACGAATCCGGCTACACCGGCATGTGGCAGAACGACAAGACGCCAGAGGCACCGGGCCGGCTTGAGAACCTGAAAGAACTGGTCAAGGCGCTGGACAATTTCGAGAACCTTCAAGGGTTCCTGGAACACGTCGCGCTGATTATGGACAACGAGACGGAACAAGAGGGCGAGAAGGTCAGCATCATGACCCTGCACGCCGCCAAGGGTCTGGAATTTCCTGCCGTATTCCTGCCTGGCTGGGAGGATGGTTTGTTTCCGTCCCAGCGCAGCATGGACGAAAGCGGTGTGAAGGGGCTCGAGGAGGAACGCAGGCTGGCCTATGTCGGCATCACGCGGGCAGAGGCGATTTGCACGATTTCCTTTGCTGCAAACCGGCGGGTTTACGGCCAATGGCAAAGTGCATTGCCGTCCCGCTTTATTGACGAGCTGCCAGAAGATCACGTTGAGGTGCTGACACCGCCGGGGCTTTATGGTGGCGGCTACGGCGCGGCGGGCATGGCGGCCAGCGCAAGTCCGAAGCTGCGTGAGGAAAGCATGTCGGACCTGCACCAAAAGGCCCATGATGCGAACGTTTACAACTCGCCAGGGTGGCGCAGGTTACAGGCGCGCGGTCAGCAGCGCGGCATGGCCCAGCCGGTCGAGGCACGTAATATGGTCATTGATATGACAGCCGTCAGCGCCTTTACCATCGGGGACCGGGTGTTTCACCAGAAGTTCGGTTATGGGCTGATCGAAGGAATCGAAGGCGACAAGCTGGATATTGCCTTTGAAAAGGCCGGATCGAAGAAAGTCGTTGCCAAATTTATCGTCGCCGCTGACGCCGCCGACGACGTGCCGTTCTGATCACGGCGGTGCGGCGCTGTTCGGGCTGGTGCCCGAAGGCACCCCGCCCGCCGTCCCATCCTTTTGGACAAGCTTAATATAGAGTAGAGCCGCAGCAGCGCTGCGGCGATGTTGTTGAGTGGCCAAAGGTGACTTGTTGCAGCAGAAAGCTGGTGCAGCCTCGCGCCGCGTTCAGCCTGTACCATCGTAAAATTGACGAAGGTGCATTGCGTCCACTGCGCCGGGCGGTTCAATTCATGCATGCTGGCCGAAAATCCGCAGGGCAAAGCCCGATCCATCGTGCCGCTTGCAATCAGAACAAGACACACCCGTGAAACCAAAAAGGCGATGCGCGGGAGGAGGTGCGCATCGCCTTTATCTGGGATGAAAGCTCTGGGGAGGAGGTCAGAGCTGCATCTGTCGCCCAAACTGCAGGGAGGAGGTTGCAGCTTCGGGCTATCCGGGGTGGCTGCGGGAGGAGGTGCAGCGCCCGTATGGGGCAAATCGGTGGCGGCCGGGAGGAGGTGACCGCCACCGATCTGTATTGGACTACGCCGCAGGGAGGAGGTTGCGGGCCGTCCGGGTCGTGAACCCCAAGGCCAACCAGGGAGGAGGTTGGTGGCCAGAGGGCTATCAGAACTACCGCGGGAGGAGGTGCAGCGTTCCGATCTAAATATCCTGTCGGTGGTGGCCGGGAGGAGGTGACCACCACCGATCTGGGTGGACCGCGCCGCAGGGAGGAGGTTGCGGGCCGTCCGAGGGTTTCCAAAGTTTGCCAGGGAGGAGGTTGGCGCCCTTCGGATCATATAGGCAACTGCGGGAGGAGGTGCAGGTTCCCATATTTCTTAAACTGGTTTCAAAACGGCGACCCGGGGAGGAGGTCGGGTCGCCGTCCTGTTTGCGCGCCCACCGCAGGGAGGAGGTTGCGGCGGCGCGGGTCAGAACCGATCAGGGAGGAGGTTGACCGGTTCCGAACTGAATTACTTGCCGTAAGCGGCTTCATAAGCGATGGCGCGGATCATGGAGCGGGAGATGCCCAGATCGGCCAGATCGCGGTTGTCGAGCGACTGCAGTTCAGTCATCGTGGTGCGGTACACCTTGCGTGCGGCCATTGCTGCGATCATGCGTGCCATCAGGCCGGGTGCTGCTGTCTGTGTTGCGTTTGCGTATGCCATGTTCATCTACCTTCAGCGTCTTTAATTTCGGTGCAGTGTCTGTCGTTCTGCTTGTGACCGTTATGTATGAAGATGCTGCAACTGCACAATGGACGTGTTGGCAATGCCGCTATGCAGCAAATGCAACGTTACTCTAGGACAGTTTTTAACCCGCGTAATCCTTGTGCAAAGGGGCGGTCCGGCCTTTGGAAATAGGGGGTTGCGGGTTTTGGTCTGGCAGCACAGGGTGCCGCAAAAGCGATGCTCTATGAAGGAAATATGAAGATGCCGATCTCCAAAGACGATATTTTGGCCGCTGTTGCAGGGATTTCGTTGCCAGGCGGCGGCACTTTGGGGGCCAGTGATATGGTCCGCGCCATCCAGATTGAGGCAGATACCGTGCGTTTCGTGATCGAGGCTCCTGATTCCGCCGCCGCTGCGACATTGGAACCTGTGCGCCAAGCTGCCGTGGCGGCGGTACAGGCTCTTGATGCCAGTCTGACTGTGTCTGCCGTGATGACAGCGCATAGCGCACCAGCACCCAAGCCAGAGCCGCCAAGCCTGAAGGTGGGCCGTCACCCGACACCGCAGGCCGGTCCCGCGCCGGTGGCAGGTGTTGATCGCATTCTGGCTATCGGGTCCGGCAAGGGCGGCGTCGGGAAATCGACTGTGTCTTCCAACCTTGCTGTGGCGCTGGCAAAGCAAGGGCGGCGCGTCGGTTTGCTTGATGCCGATATATATGGACCCAGCCAGCCGCGGATGATGGGCGTGAACAAGCGGCCCGCCAGTCCGGACGGCAAGACAATCATCCCGCTGCAGGCCCACGGCGTCACAGTCATGTCGATCGGCTTGATGGTTGATCCGGACAAAGCCGTCGTCTGGCGTGGTCCTATGTTGATGGGCGCGTTGCAGCAGATGCTGACGCAGGTCGCCTGGGGCGAACTCGACGTCCTTATAATAGACCTGCCGCCGGGGACGGGGGACGTGCAGCTGACCCTGTGCCAAAAGACCAATGTCACCGGTGCCGTTATCGTCAGTACACCGCAGGACGTCGCGCTGCTGGACGCGCGCAAGGCCATCGACATGTTCAAGACGCTCAACACCCCCTTGCTGGGCCTGATCGAGAATATGTCGACCTTCCATTGCCCCCATTGCGGGGAAGAGACGCAAATCTTTGGTCATGGCGGTGTCAGTCACGAAGCGGATCGTCTGGGTGTGCCGATGCTGGGTGCCTTGCCGATTGATCTGGACACGCGTTTGTCGGGGGATGCGGGCACGCCGGTCGCGCTGGGTGACGGACCCGTCGCACAGGCCTATGCCGAGTTGGCCCGGCGGTTCATCGACGGCGGGATGGCCTGACCATTCGAATCGCGCGGCCTGCGGGCTGGCATGGAATCTTTGTGAATCCAGAATCGGATCGCCCCAAAAGGCGGTCCGATTCTTCTTTTCGCGCCTCATTTTTCTGCAATCGCATGGCCGTTTTGGGATTGACTGCGACCCGATAGCCACTGGTTTCGTCCGACTCGGAGCAGACCCGAAACTTTTTTGGGGCTTCTGTGAATCCTCAGGAACGGTTAATATTTCCACAAGATGTAGGGAAAATTATCCACAGGACCCCCACATGCCGGAGTCTCTTTGTGGATAACTTGCGAATCACAGACCCGTGAGGACCCCTGTTTTCCCGTGAAGTTCACAGCATTCCCAAATTTTCCATTGCCCGGACCGGGCGCGTCTGCCAAAACAGTCTCACGGTAACGACGGGCAGACAAACAAGGGGCACAACAAGAACCCCACCGGCAAAATGTCAGGTTTCATACAGGCCTCGTTTTTACCCAACAAAGCGATCCGGCGCGCGAGCGAGCAGACATCCCCCCAGGTGGCGCGCGCAGTCGGTCCAGCCCTTTCAGGGCAGAAGACGGCGGGTTGAGTAGTGGCAGCTTCTCAATCCGCCGTTTTCACATCCAAGGCGAATTTTCGGGGGACGGGCAGTAAAAAGGCTACAGGTTGAACCTCTCGTTTACGAGCACGTATCAGTCGAAAGTGGACGCCAAGGGTCGCATGTCGATCCCGGCGAAATTTCGACGCGTGATCGAAGCGGGCGACCCGGCCTGGACCCCCGACCAACCCATGACCGCAAAAATCCTTTATGGTAAACACCTAGGCGAAAGCCTGCAGGTGCTGACGGTCGAAGCCTATGACGCCAAAATTGCGCGTATCATGGCAATGCCCGACAGCGACCCCAATAAGAACAAGCTGCGCAAGCTGTTCATGGGCTATTCCGAAGACCTGACCATCGACAAGGACGGCCGCGTCGTGCTGGCCCTGCGCCTGCGCGAAAAGCTGGGTGTCGTCGAAGGCGAGCTGTCTTTCATGGGTCTTGGCGAATATTTTCAGATCTGGAAGCTTGAAAGCTTCGAGGCCGACGTTGACGAGCCGCTGGATGAGTGGTTGGACGAAATGGGCGATGACTTCGACCCGATGAGCCTCGTGCCGTAAGGATCCACCATGTCAGATGCACCCCACATTCCCGTCCTGATCAATGCGATCCTCGACGCATGCGCGCCGATTCATGGCACGTGGCTGGACGGTACATTTGGGGCAGGGGGCTATACCCGCCGTCTGCTGGATGCGGGCGCTGAACGTGTCATCGCTGTGGACCGCGACCCGCTCGCGTTCGAGATGGCGCAGGACTGGATCGGTGATTACGGCGACCGGATCGTGCCCGTCGCGGACACCTTTTCTAGGCTGGATGAATACGCGCAGAACCTTGACGGTGTCGTGCTGGACCTTGGCGTCAGTTCTATGCAGCTTGATCTGGCAGAGCGGGGCTTTTCCTTTATGCGCGACGGGCCGCTAGATATGCGGATGTCGCAAACTGGCTTTTCCGCAGCCGACCTTGTCAACATGAAGGACGAGGCGGAAATTGCTGATATCATTTATCTTTATGGCGAAGAGCGTGCCAGCCGCCGCATCGCAAAAGCCATCGTCGCGAACCGTCCGGTGACGACGACAGCGCAGTTGGCCCGGATCGTCGAATCCTGCCTGCCGCGCCCCAAGCCGAACCAATCCCACCCCGCCACGCGCACCTTTCAGGCGCTGCGTATCGCGGTGAACGACGAATACGGCGAACTTGCCACCGGCATGGAAGCGGCTGAACGTGCGCTGGCCCCCGGCGGGCAACTGGCCATCGTAACCTTTCATTCGGTCGAGGACCGGATGGCGAAACGGTTCATCCAGACACGCAGCGCGACGACGCCTAATGCGAACCGCTATGCGCCTGTGCTGGACACCGTTGTGCCAGCCTTTACGCAAAAGACGCGCAAGGCGATTGTGGCGGATAAAGACGAAGTTGCAATGAACCCGCGGTCGCGCTCGGCCAAGCTGCGGGTCGCGGTCCGCACGGATGCGCCGGCGCAGCCGATGGATCGCAAGGACATGGGGATGCCGATGATGAAGGGTGACGCGCAATGATGCGGGCCGTGATGTATGTCGTGGCGGCGCTGTCCGTCATGGGGCTGGCATTCTGGGCCTATCAGGAAAACTATGCCACCCAGCAAGCCATCAAGGACGTGCGCCGTTTGCACGCGCAGATCGGCGATGCGCATGAACGGCTGGGAATGTTGCGGGCGGAATGGGCCTATTTGAACCGCCCGGACCGCCTGATCGATCTGGCCGAAATCAACTTCGACCGCCTTGGTTTGTTGCCCCTTGCGCCAGAAGCGTTCGGCAATATCGAAACCATCGTTTATCCGCTGCCCGATATTCTGCCTATCACCGATCCTGTCGACATCAGATCCGTCACCCCCGGTGGCGGCGAGGACCCGTTATGATCCGCACACCGCTTCGCCCGCTGGCCCGTATCCTCAAAGCCCGTGAACGGGGCGAAGATCCCGGCGCGATTGCCGCGGAAAACCTGCGCTTGCGCCACGAGGCGATTGCCGACAAGTCCCGCGCCCGCGCTGAAGGGCGCCTTTTGCTGCTTGGCGCGTTTTTCGCCATCGCATTTTGCACCATCGGGCTGCGCATGGGCACGATCGCCAGTTCGGCCCCGGAAGAGCCGCGCACAGCTGCGACCGGCAATCCCATCATCGGCCAGCGCGCCGATATCGTGGATCGCAACGGCCGCATCCTCGCGACCAATCTGGAAACGCATTCGCTTTACGCCCAGCCGCAGCACATGATCGACCCGCTGCGCGCCGCGCGCGAGCTAAAGGCGATCTTTCCCGAACTGGACGAAGAACGCCTGATCAAGGATTTCACGGGCAAGCGCAAATTTGTCTGGATTCGCAGGCAGTTGTCCCCCGAGCAAATGCAGCAGGTCCACGACATCGGCAGCCCCGCGCTTTTGTTCGGTCCGCGCGAGATGCGCCTCTATCCCAACGGCCCCATTGCCGCCCATATCCTGGGCGGGGCCAGCTATGGCCGCGAAGATGTGGCCAGCGCTGAAGTCATCGGCGTCGCCGGGGTGGAGCGGAACTTCGACAGCCTGCTGCGCGATCCGGCAAACGAAGGCAAACCGCTGCAGCTGTCGCTTGACCTGTCCGTGCAGGCCGCAACCGAAGAAGTGCTGGACGGCGGTATGCGCTTGCTGAACGCCAAAGGCGCGGCATCTGTTTTGATGGACATTCATACCGGCGAAGTCATCGCCATGGCGTCCTTGCCCGACTTTGACCCTAACAACCGGCCGCAGGTGCTGCTGAAGGGGGATCAATCCGACAGCCCGCTGTTCAACCGCGCCGTGCAGGGTGTTTACGAGCTTGGCTCGACCTTTAAGATTTTTGCCGTCGCGCAGGCGATGGAATTGGGGCTGCTGAACCCCGACACGATGATCGACACCAAGGGCCCGCTGTCTTGGGGCCGGTTCCGCATCCGCGACAGCCACTATCTGCCGCCCAGCATGTCAGCGACCGATATCATCGTCGAATCCTCGAACGTGGGCACGGGCCGCATTGCCATGCAGATCGGCGGCGAACGCCAGCGTGCGTTTCTAACCTCTCTAGGTCTGGCAGAACCCACCCCGATCGAGCTGTCAGAGGCTCCCTCCGGTGCGCCGCTTTTGCCAAAAAAGTGGTCTGAAATCAGCACGATGACCATCAGCTTTGGTCATGGCATGTCGGACTCGCCGCTCCATCTGGCCGCTGCCTATGCATCGCTGCTGAATGGCGGCACCCGCGTGCTGCCAACCTTGTTGAAATCCGACACGGTCCAGCAGGGTGCCCGTATCGTGCGGCCAGAGGTCAGCGCCCGTTCCCGGTCCATGCTGCGGCAAGTCGTAACCCGCGGCACCGCATCCATGGGTGATGTCGAAGGTTACCAGGTCGGCGGCAAAACAGGGACCGCTGACAAGCCCAAGGAAAACGGCGGCGGCTATTACGAAGACAAGGTCATCGCGACCTTCGCCAGCGTCTTTCCCGCCGACGATCCTAAATATGTGCTGATCGTCACGCTGGACGAGCCGAGCGAGAATTCCGGTGACGAGCCGCGCCGCACGGCAGGCTGGACCGCTGTGCCTGTCGCTGCCGAAATGATCCGCCGCGTCGCACCTTTGCTGGGTCTGCGGCCACAGATTGAAGTCTCTGACCTAGCCAGTGTAACACTTACCTCGAACTGAACGGGCGAGGGCCACATCATGGCACAGACGAAAACGCTGGCGGAACTGGGACTGACGGCACAGGGCGGCCGCAGACCCGACATTGCAGGGCTGACAACCGACAGCCGCGCGGTCCGGCCGGGCCATATGTTTGCAGCCATGCCCGGCAGCAAGGTGCATGGCGCAGCCTTTGTCGCCATGGCACTGGAAAAGGGCGCAAGCGCGATCTTGACCGATGCAGAGGGCGCCCAACTGGCGGCAGAGGCGCTGGCCGCGTCAGATGCCGCGGTGATCGTCGCCGAAGACCCCCGCGCGGCTTTGGCGCAAACGGCATCGCTGTGGTTCGGCCCGCATCCCGACGTCATGGTCGCCGTGACCGGCACCAACGGCAAAACCAGCGTGTCCACCTTTACCCGTCAGATCTGGGAGGCGCTTGGCTATCCTGCCATCAACATCGGCACCACCGGCGTCGAAGGCGCTTGGTCCGCGCCCCTGCATCACACCACTCCCGATCCCGTGACACTGCACCGCGTATTGGCGCAAGCCGAAGCCGCTGGCATCACCCATGCCGCGATGGAGGCATCGAGCCACGGCCTTGACCAGCGCCGTCTTGACGGTGTGGTGCTGCACGCGGCGGGTTTCACGAACTTCACGCAGGATCATCTGGACTATCACCACACCTTCGAGGCGTATTTCGACGCCAAGATGGGTCTGTTCACGCGCGTGCTGTCCGAAGATGGCGTTGCTGTCGTCAACCTTGACGATCCGCGCGGGCACGAGGTGGCCAGCCTGTGCACGACCCGCGGCATCGAGGTGATCGGCGTCGGCCGTCACCCGGACGCGCGGCTGCGCCTTCTTAGCCAGCGGTTTGACGATACGGGCCAAGACCTGCGCTTTGCCTGGCAGGATCGCCCGCATACGGCGCGGCTAAACCTGATTGGCGGCTTTCAGGCAGATAACGTCGCGCTGGCCTGCGGCCTTGCCATCGCGGCGGGGGCTATTCCAGGCGAAGTTTTTGATGTCATGGACCAGCTGACGACCGTGCGCGGGCGTATGCAGCTTGTCGCGCGCTGCGACAACGGTGCCACGGTCTTTGTCGATTACGCGCATACGCCTGACGCCGTGCAAACCGCGCTCAAGGCGCTGAAGCCGCATGTCATGGGCCGGCTGATCGTCATCGTGGGCGCTGGCGGTGACCGCGATGCCAGCAAGCGGCCCTTGATGGGGCAGGCGGCGGCTGAAAACGCGGATCTGGTGATCGTGACGGATGACAACCCTCGCTCTGAACGGCCGGAGGACATTCGCGCAGCCGTGCTGGCTGGCGCAAAAGGCCACGCCGAGGTGATCGAGATTGGCGACCGCGCCGAAGCGATCCTGCGCGGCATTGACGCGCTTGGACCGGGCGATGCGTTGCTGATTGCGGGCAAAGGCCATGAAACCGGGCAAACCATCGGCGATACGGTGCTGCCCTTTGACGACGCGGAACAGGCCAGCGTCGCTGTCGCTGCTTTGGAAGGCAAGATATGACACCGCTTTGGACCGCTGCCGATGCCGCCCTTGCCACCGGGGGGGCGGCCACAGGCGACTGGCAGGCGACCGGCGTTTCGATCGACACGCGCACGTTGCAGCCGGGCGATCTGTTCGTGGCCCTTGCTGCTGCGCGGGACGGGCACGATTTCGTGGCACAGGCGCTGGCAAAGGGGGCCGCTGCCGCCTTGGTCACGCATCGCCCGGACGGCGTGGCGGATGATGCGCCGCTGCTGGTGGTGGCTGATGTCTTGCAGGCGCTAGAGGCGCTGGGGACCGCGGCCCGCGCCCGCACGCAGGCCCGCGTTGTCGCCGTGACCGGCTCTGTCGGTAAGACATCGACAAAGGAAATGCTGCGCGCCGCACTGACCCCGCAGGGGCGCACCCACGCGGCAGAGGCGTCTTATAACAACCACTGGGGCGTGCCACTGACGCTGGCCCGGATGCCGGCCGATACCCAGTTCGCCATCATTGAAATCGGGATGAACCACCCCGGAGAGATCGCACCGCTGGCGCGCTTGGCGCGCCCTCATGTCGCCATGGTGACAACCGTCGCAGCAGCACACCTGGAAGCCTTTGCCGATCTGGCAGGCATCGCGGCGGAAAAGGCCGCCATCATGGACGGGCTGGAACCGCAGGGTATCGCCGTGCTGAACGCCGATCTTGATACCTCTGCCGTGCTTTTGAATCATGCGGCGGCTGGCGGGCACGCCGTCACGACGTTTGGGGGCGGGGCGGACTGGGCGCTTGGCCATGTGCGCATCACTGACAGTGCGACCGTCATTAACGCCAGCCATGCCGGCACCGACTATCTGTTCAAGCTTTCGGTCCCCGGTCGCCACTTTGCCATGAACGCCGTCGCCGTGCTGGCCGCCTGCGACGCGCTTGGCGCGGATCCGGTGCAGGCGGCGCAGGACATCGGGCAATGGCAGCCCCCCACCGGCCGCGGCACCCGCGAAATCATCGTGCTGGATCACGGCATTTCCGAAGACACGCTTGACCTGATCGATGACGCCTTCAACGCCAATCCCACCTCTATGACAGCCGCGCTGGAAGTGCTGGCCGCCAGCACCCCGCGCGACGGTGTCGGCCGTATCGTCAAAGGACGCCGCGTTGCGATCCTGGGCGATATGCTGGAACTGGGCCCGGACGAGATCGAGATGCACAGCGCCCTTGCCAGCGATCCGCACCTTGCCAAGGCGCATATCGTGCACTGCGCCGGTCCGCGCATGCGCGCGCTGTTTGACGCCCTTCCCGCCGATCTGCGCGGCCAATGGGCACCAGAGGCGGAGGATCTGGCAGGGCAGATCACGCGCCTTGTCGATGCCGGCGATGTTGTGCTGGTCAAGGGATCAAAGGGCAGCAAAGTGTCCCGCGTTGTTGACGCGATCCGTAAACTGGGGCATCGCTCTTGACGATAAAAGCAAGGAAATAACCAGATGTTGTATTGGCTGACAGAGCTGTCGGACGGCGGCGATTTTTTCAATCTGTTCCGCTATATCACATTTCGCGCCGGCGGTGCCTTTCTGACGGCGCTGGTGTTCGGCTTTATCTTTGGCTTGCCGCTGATCAACGTGCTGCGCCGCAAGCAAGGCAAAGGCCAGCCGATCCGCACCGACGGACCCGAAGGCCACTTTGTCAAAGCGGGCACGCCGACGATGGGCGGCTTGCTGATCGTGGGGGCGCTGACGACCTCGACCCTGCTGTGGGCGCGGCTGGATAACGCCTATGTCTGGATGGTGCTGTTCGTGACGCTGGCCTTCGCGGCCATCGGTTTTGCCGATGACTACGCCAAGGTCAGCAAACAAAACACCAATGGCGTGTCCGGGCGGGTGCGTATCGTTCTGGGCCTGATGATTGCTGCAATCGCAGGCTTTTGGGCCGCACAATACCATCCGGCAGAGCTGACGAACCAGCTGGCCGTGCCGGTGTTCAAGGATGTGCTGATCAACATGGGGTTCCTGTTCGTGCCCTTTTCCGTGATCGTGATTGTCGGGGCGGCCAATGCGGTCAACCTGACTGACGGTCTGGACGGTCTGGCCATCATGCCTGTGATGATCGCGGCGGGCACCTTTGGCATTATCGCCTATTTCGTTGGCCGCGTTGACTTTTCCGAAAGCCTTGGTCTGCACTATGTTCCTGACTCAGGCGAAATTCTGGTGTTCTGCGCTGGCTTGATCGGCGGCGGCCTTGGGTTTTTATGGTATAACGCGCCGCCCGCCGCCGTCTTTATGGGGGATACCGGATCGCTGGCCCTTGGCGGGGCGCTGGGGGCCATCGCGGTCGCCACGAAGCACGAAATCGTTCTGGCCATTGTCGGCGGCCTTTTCGTGGTCGAGGCGCTGAGTGTCATCATCCAGGTCGTCTATTTCAAACGCACAGGCAAACGTGTGTTCCTGATGGCCCCGATCCACCACCACTACGAAAAGAAAGGCTGGGCAGAGCCGCAGATCGTGATCCGTTTCTGGATCATTTCCCTGATTCTTGCGATGATCGGCCTTGCCACGCTGAAAGTGCGGTAAACGCGCCCCTGGCACCCGGGGGCTGTGCGCCCCCGATCCTTAGCTGCGGCAGGGCTGTGATGCATCCATTGTCCATTTACCCTTCGTTCAGAGCTAAGGCCTAATCTAGGCAGCAGTCCGGGACAAAGGGGTTGGGGATGCTGGATAACCGAATTGACCCGGCCTTGGTCACACCAGGCTACGAAGATGCGGGCCTGTTCAAATACGATCTGTGCCGTTTGCACCTGTCGCTTTTGCCCGGTGTGCGGCGCAATGCGCGGGCGGATTTTGTGTTCGACGGCGTGATCGACGGAAAATACTGCACGCCCGTCTTTTTCGCAGGACGGCGTGCGAAACAGGCCGCCATGATGCTGGCCACGATATCGCGCAGGTTCCGCGGCAGCGCTGCGGTATCTTTTGGCGCAGCACCGAACGTCACCGCGCCGAACGTTGCTGCCTATGACAGTCCAGCGCTTGCGCTGCAGATCGACGGCGCGTGGCGCAATCCGGTGGTTGAAGGTGACGACGGCTTTGCCCGGCCTGCGCACCAGTTCATCGCGGCAGTCTGGACGATCACGGCAGGATGCGGACCCGGCCAGCAATTCGGTGCTTTACCGGTGCGCTGACGCCCTTGCATCCTGCACCCTGCACAGGGCAATGTCCGCCCAAACAGTCATGGGGTGCGCGATGATACCGGTTCAGGGATTTGACGGACAGCAGGTTGCCGTGCTGGGGCTTGGCCGGTCCGGGCTTGCCACGGCCCGCGCCCTGGCCGCTGGCGGTGCGACGCCTGTCGTTTGGGACGACAGCCCCCGCGGTCGTGATATGGCAGAGGCAGAAGGTTGGACCCTGCGCGATCTGACCGCGCCCGGTGCATTTGATGGCATCGCCGCGCTGATCGTATCCCCCGGCATCCCGCATCTTTATCCGTCGCCCAACCCTGCCATTGCAGCGGCTTGGGATGCCGGTGTGCCCGTAGACAATGATATCGGCCTGTTCTTCCGGTCCTATGCCACGCCGGATTGGGATAACTTTGACGCAGCGCCGCGCGTGATTGCGATCACCGGATCGAACGGCAAATCCACCACCTCTGCCCTGATCCACCACATTCTGGTGGAAAACGGTCGCACCGCCCAACTGGCCGGTAACATCGGTCGCGGCGTGCTGGACATCGACCCCGCCCATGATGGCGATGTCGTGGTGTTGGAACTGTCAAGCTATCAGACTGATCTGGCCCGCCACCTGACGCCGGATGTTGCGGTCCTGACCAATATCAGCCCGGACCACCTTGACCGTCATGCCGGACCGGGGGGCTATTTCGCCGCCAAGCGCCGTCTGTTTGCCGAAGGCGGACCGGATCGCTGCGTGATCGGTGTCGACGAAAACGAGGGGCGGTCGCTGGCGAACCAGTTGGTAGAAGATTTCGGCGACGACAGGTTGATCCGCGTGTCGGTCAATCGCAAACTGACCGACGGCTGGACTGTCTTCGCGCGCAAGGGGTTCCTGAGCGAATATCGCCGGGGCAAGCAAGTTGCCTCTATCGATTTGCGCAGTATCAAGGGGCTGCCGGGCGCGCATAACCACCAGAACGCCTGTGCCGCCTATGCCGCCGTGCGCACGCTGGGTCTTGGCCCCAAGGGGATCGAGGCTGCGATGCACAGCTATCCCGGCTTGCCGCACCGCAGCCAGCTGGTTGCAGAGGCGGGCGGCGTGCAGTTCATAAACGACAGCAAGGCAACCAATGTCGATGCAGCAGCCAAGGCCTTGCAAGCCTTTCCCGCCATCCGCTGGATCTGCGGCGGATTGCAAAAGGAAGGCGGGCTGGACGGTTTGTTGCCCTACATGGGCGGGGTCAGGAAGGCCTATGTGATCGGGCGCGAGGCCGAGAGTTTTGCCCTGCAACTGCCAGGGATCGAAACGGAAATTTGCGGCACAATGGATGTTGCCGTTGCCCGCGCACGGGCGGACGCGCAGGCCGGTGATGTGGTGCTTCTTGCGCCGGCCTGTGCGTCCTTCGATCAATACGACAGCTTTGCCGCGCGCGGGGATGATTTTACCGCCGCAGTGCTGGCAGGGATCGCCTAGCCAATTTTCAAAGAAAATTGCTGCACTGCGTCAAGCCGGTGGCAATGCAGCGCTGTCTGATTTTTCGTCGAAAAATCGGTGTCACCGCCCCGCGATAGCGGTGCCTGCAGCCCAACCTGATGACCAGGCCCATTGAAAGTTGTAGCCGCCCAGCCAGCCGGTGACATCGACCGCTTCGCCGATGGCGAACAGGCCCGGCACGGTTTTGGCCTCCATCGTGCGCGAATTCAGTGCGGCGGTGTCGATCCCGCCCAGTGTCACTTCGGCGGTGCGATAACCTTCGGTGCCCGTCGGGGTCATCTGCCAGTGGTGCAGCGCTGCGCCAAGGTCACGCAGCGCCGCATCCGGCAGGTCAGCCAGATTTGCCGTCGGCCAGTCCGGTGCAAGGTATTGCACCAGCCGGGCGGGCAAATGGCGCGACAACACGCTGGTCAGGCCCTTGCGCCCTTCGGTCTGCTTTGCGGCGATCAGGATATCGCCCAGCGGCGCGGCGGGGGACAGATCGACAGTAATGGCCTCACCGTCTGTCCAATAAGAGGAGGCTTGCAGGATCGCCGGACCGGACAGCCCGCGATGGGTGAAAAGAAGCGCCTCGTCAAAGCCGGGGCCATTGGCCGTGACCCGTGCGGGCAGGGCGGTTCCGGCCAGCGGTTTGAAACGCTCGTCGGCAAAGGTAAAGGGCACCAGCCCGGGGCGGGGCGTGACAAGCGGCAAGCCGAATTGCGCGGCGACGCGATAGGCCAGATCTGTCGCGCCCATTTTGGGAATGGACTTGCCGCCTGTGGCAAGGACCAGATGATCAGCGGTAACGGCGATATCGCGTCCGCCCCGCGACAGCGTCACCGTGAACGTGCCATTATGGCTTATCGCGCCGACAGAGGTTTCCAGCCAGACCGATGCGCCCGCACGCTCTGCCTCGATTAGCAGCATTTGAACGATCTGCCTGGCAGAACCGTCGCAAAACAACTGGCCCAGCGTTTTTTCATGGTGGGCGATCCCGTGCGCATCCACCAGAGCGATAAAATCCCACTGGGTATAGCGCGACAGTGCCGATTTCGCGAAATGCCGGTTCTGGCTGACAAAACGGTCGGGGCTGGTGTGCAGGTTCGTGAAATTGCACCGCCCCCCGCCCGAGATGCGAATTTTTTCGCCCGGCGCGCGGGCGTGGTCCACGACAAGCGTATCAGGGCCGGCATGAGCGGCGGCCATCAGACCGGCGGCGCCGGCGCCAAGGATCAGGGTGCGAACGTGCATGGGGCCGGATTGGCGCGGATCAGGCAGCGTTGCAAGGGGGCAAAGGCGCGATTTTCGCCCAAGCCGCGATTTGAAGTAGAAATGACGTGCCGGTCAGGTTAAGCTGGACGGATAGATCTGCGGAAAACGCGGACATGAGGCAGTCAAGGCGGTAATACGATGACCGAAATGGTGTATGGCGCGCCGCGCGTTGTGACAGGTGATCCTGTTCTGCCGCGCTGGTGGCGGACGATCGACAAATGGAGCATGTGCTGCATTCTGGCGCTTTTCGGCATCGGGCTGCTTCTGGGGCTGGCGTCCTCGCCGCCGCTTGCGGCTAAGAACGGGCTAAGCCCCTTTTATTACGTCACCCGTCAAGGTTTTTTCGGCGGGATGGCTTTGATCGCCATGTTTGGCGTGTCGATGCTGACCCCCGTCATGGTGCGCCGGCTTGCGGTGATCGGCTTTGCTTGCGCTTTTGTTGCGCTGGCGCTTTTGCCTGTCTTTGGTACCGACTTTGGCAAGGGGGCGGTGCGCTGGTATTCCTTCGGCTTTGCCTCTGTGCAGCCCAGCGAATTCCTGAAGCCCGGTTTTGTGGTTGTCGCGGCCTGGCTGATGGCGGCAGGGCTAAGCGTTGGCGGCCCTCCGGGGCGGATGTATTCGTTCATCCTGACGATTGTGATTGTTGCCTTTCTGGCGCTGCAGCCCGACTTTGGCCAAGCCTGTCTGGTCCTGTTTTCATGGGGCGTAATGTATTTCGTCGCCGGTGCGCCGATGACCCTGTTGATTGCCCTTGGCGGTGTCGTCGGAGCGGTCGGCGTGTTTTCCTATAATATGTCCGAACACTTTGCCCGCCGCATCGACGGATTTTTGAATCCTGACGTCGATCCGCGTACCCAGCTTGGCTATGCCACCAATGCCATCCGCGAAGGCGGCTTTTTTGGTGTGGGCGTGGGCGAGGGGCAGGTGAAATGGTCCCTGCCGGACGCGCATACTGACTTTATCATTGCGGTTGCGGCCGAGGAATACGGCCTGATCTGCGTCATGGCGATCATCACGCTTTATGGCGTGATCGTGGTGCGCACCCTGATGCGGCTGATGAAAGAGCGCGATCCGTTTGTCCGGCTTGCGGGTACAGGTCTGGCCTGCGCCTTTGGCGTGCAGGCGATGATTAACATGGGCGTGGCCGTGCGTCTGCTGCCGGCCAAAGGTATGACCCTGCCGTTCGTCAGCTATGGCGGATCGTCTTTGATCGCGGGCGGCATCGCCGTCGGCATGTTGCTGGCGCTGACACGGTCCCGCCCGCAAGGCGAGATTGGCGATATCCTGATGCGGCGCGTCGGGCGGTGATGATTTTTCGCAGAAAAATCAGGCAGGCGCACAGATGGGGGGCCAGCCCCCCGTCCTGCGGACTCCCCCCGGAGTTTACCCGGCCAGATGAATGGAGGGTGTTATGCCCCTTTTGATGATGGCGGCGGGCGGTACCGGGGGGCATATGTTCCCCGCGCAGGCCCTGGCCGAAGCGATGCTGGATCTGGGCTGGCGGGTGAAGTTGAGCACGGATCCGCGCGGCGCGCGTTATGTAGGCGGCTTTCCGGACGCAGTCGAGGTTGTGCAGGCGAAAAGCGGCACCTTTGCCCGCGGGGGCGCATTGGCGAAGGTCGCGGTGCCGCTGCGCATTGCGGGTGGCGCGCTGGGCGCTGCTATGGCGATGCGGCGGGACCGTCCCGATGTGGTGGTTGGTTTTGGCGGTTATCCGGCCATCCCGGCGATGACGGCCGCGTCACTGTTGCGCATTCCGCGCATGATCCACGAACAAAACGGTGTCCTGGGCCGGGTCAATCAGATCTTTGCCAAGCGTGTCGATCTTGTGGCTTGTGGAACCTGGCCGACAAACCTGCCTGAGGGCGTGGCCGGCGAACATGTGGGCAACCCGGTCCGGCAGGCCATTCTGGACCGGGCGGGGGCAGGGTATATTCCGCCGGGCGATTATCCGATGTCCGTGCTTGTCGTTGGCGGCAGTCAGGGCGCGCGGATCCTGTCGGACGTCGTGCCGGCCGGGATTGCGCTGCTGCCGGAGGCGCTGCGCCGCAATATCCGTGTGTTTCAGCAAGCCCGGGCCGAAGATGTCGACCGGGTGAATGCGTTTTATGCAGCCCGCGGCATCAGCGCGGATATTCGCACCTTCTTTGACGATATGCCGACCCGGTTGGCCGAGGCGCAATTGGTGATCGCGCGGTCTGGCGCAAGCACGATTGCCGACCTGACCGTGATCGGACGCCCCGCCGTACTGGTGCCCTTTGCTGCGGCGGCGCAAGATCACCAGACTGCCAATGCACGGCAGATGGTGGATGCGGGGGCCGCGATCCTGATGCCCGAAAGCAAATTTAACCCCGAAAGTCTGGCCAAACACATGGAGACGGTGCTGACGCATCCGTCCGGCGCGTTGCAAATGTCCCGCGCTGCCTTGTCCTGCGGGACGCCTGACGCTACAGCGCGGCTGGTTCAGTTGGTGACACAACTGGCTGGCGCAAGACACTGATGAACGGAACAAGACGATGATGGCACCGACGAAACTGCCGCTTGACGTAGGCGCGATTCACTTTGTGGGCATTGGCGGCATTGGCATGTCCGGCATTGCCGAGGTGCTAATTAATCACGGCTACCGGGTGCAAGGGTCTGATTCAAAGGCCAGCCCGATCACCGCCCGTCTGGAAACGCTTGGGGCGAAAATTTTTGTCGGACAACGGGCCGAGAATCTGGAAGGGGCCGAGGTCATCGTCATTTCGTCTGCTATCAAGGCGGGCAATCCGGAGCTGGACGCCGCGCGGGCACAAAAGCTGCCCGTCGTGCGCCGGGCCGAGATGCTGGCAGAGTTGATGCGTCTGAAATCCAACGTGGCCATTGCCGGCACCCATGGCAAGACCACGACGACGACGATGGTATCGGCCTTGCTCGACGAAGGCGGCCTTGATCCGACGGTGATTAACGGCGGCATCATTCACGCCTATGGGTCCAACGCGCGAATGGGGCAGGGCGAGTGGATGGTCGTCGAGGCGGACGAGAGCGACGGTACATTCAACCGTTTGCCCGCCACGATTGCGGTCGTCACCAACATCGACCCGGAGCATATGGATCACTGGGGCACGATTGAAAACCTGCGCCGCGGATTCCTTGATTTCGTGTCAAACATTCCGTTCTACGGGCTGGCTGTGTGCTGCACTGACAATGCCGAGGTGCAGGCGCTGGTGGGCCGGGTGACCGACCGCCGGGTCGTGACCTATGGATTTAACGCGCAGGCCGATGTGCGGGCGGTTAATCTGAAGTATGTCAAGGGCGCGGCGCATTTTGACGTGGCCTTGCAGTCCGAAGACGACGTTATCGAAGGCTGCGTCTTGCCGATGCCGGGCGATCACAACGTGTCGAACGCGCTGTCAGCTGTCGCTGTGGCCCGCCATCTTGGCATGAAGAAAGACGAAATCCGCACCGCCCTTGCCAAATTCGGAGGGGTCAATCGCCGCTTTACCCGCGTAGGAGAGGTGAATGGTATCGCGATTATCGATGATTACGGCCACCACCCGACAGAAATCCTGGCCGTGCTCAAGGCTGCGCGTCAGGCCACCGAAGGCCGCGTGATCGCCGTGCACCAACCGCACCGTTACAGCCGCTTGCATCATCATTTCGATGACTTCTGCGCCTGCTTCAATGATGCGGATGTGGTCGGCATCACTGAGGTATACGGGGCGGGCGAAGACCCAATTCCGGGCGCTGATCGCGACGCGCTGGTTGCCGGGCTGATCCGCCACGGCCATCGCCACGCCCGCGCTGTCGCGTCAGAGGACGATTTGGAACGTCTTGTGCGCGAACAGGCCAAACCAGGTGATATGGTGGTCTGTCTTGGGGCTGGCACGATCAGCGCCTGGGCTTACGGTCTGAAAGACAGGTTAGGCACGTGATCTGGTCGGCTCTTGTTGCATGCCTTTGGGTGCTGGCGGCGACAATCACCGCGTTTTTGCCCATGCGCCTGCAAATGGTGCCGGGGATCGGTCTGCTGATCGCGGCCCCTGCGCTGATCGTCTGGCTGGGGGCTGACTTTGGCTGGCTAATTGCGGCGGTTGCTGTGTTTGCCTTTGTATCCATGTTCCGCAACCCGCTGCGTTATTTCTGGGCGCGGGCACGGGGACAAAATCCACAGCTGCCGCCAGAGATGACGCGATGAGCGCGCCGGTCCTGATGGCGTTGATCTGGCTGATTGCCGCGAATGTCGCGGCGCTGTTCCCAAGCCGCGATCATCACTGGCGCTTAGCCTATGGCATGATCGCCGTGGGTATTCCGTTGCTGGGGTGGGTGACCTGGCAACAGGGTCCCATCGTCGGGCTGCTGTTTCTGGCGGCGGGCGCAAGCGTGCTGCGTTGGCCTGTGATTTATCTGACGCGCTGGCTGCGCGGAACCAAGGGGCCGAAGTCATCATGAACCTGCCTGACGTGCGCGGCACGCTGACCCTTGACCGCCCCCTGGCCGATCTGACCTGGTTGCGCGTCGGCGGGCCTGCGGATGTGCTGTTCCAACCTGCGGATCTGGATGATTTGCGCAGCTTTCTGGCGGCGCTGGATCCGGCCATACCGGTGTTTCCCATGGGTGTCGGCAGTAATCTGATCGTGCGCGACGGCGGTGTGCGCGGTGTCGTCATCCGGTTGGGGCGCGGTTTTAACGGCATCGCCGTTGGCGGGCTGACGGTCACGGCAGGGGCGGCGGCGCTGGATGCCCATGTCGCGCGGCGCAGCGCCGAGGCGGGCGTCGATCTGACCTTTTTGCGCACCATTCCCGGCAGCATCGGCGGTGCGCTGCGGATGAATGCAGGTTGCTACGGTGCATATATCGCGGATGTATTTCAATCCGCGCAGGCGGTGTTGCGTGATGGTTCGCTGATCACGCTTGGCGCGGATGATCTGGCCTTTGCCTATCGGTCCAGCATCTTGCCGGACGGTGCGGTGCTGGTCAGCGCCGTGCTGCAGGGACAGGCCGGCGATCCAGAGGCGTTGGCACAGCGCATGACGGATCAGATTGCTAAGCGCGACCAGACCCAGCCGACCAAGGACCGGACCGCCGGCAGCACCTTTCGCAACCCGGTCGGTCATTCCAGCACAGGCCGCAGCGATGACACCCATGATCTGAAGGCCTGGAAGGTGATCGAGGACGCAGGAATGCGCGGTGCAACCTTGGGCGGTGCTGTGATGAACCCGATGCATGCCAACTTTTTAACCAATGCGGGCGGTGCAACTGCCGCAGAATTAGAAGATTTGGGCGAGTTAGTGCGGAAAACGGTTTACGATTCCACGCAAATCACATTAGAGTGGGAAATCATGAGGGTCGGTGAACGAGCCCCGAAAGATACCACGAATTAACCCCGCATGGGGGCCACGGACAGGTGGCAAATAACGAATGACAGGCCGCAAAAGGTCTGCAGGATTGGCGGTTGGGTATGTCGAGCAGGACGGATCCCAAGGTAGTTGTATTGATGGGCGGACCGTCCGCAGAGCGTGAAGTCTCACTCTCGACGGGTCGCGAATGTACAAGGGCCTTGCGGGATGAAGGATTCACGGTTGTGGAACTTGACGCAGGCGCTGATCTGCCTGCGCGACTTGCTGCGGAAATGCCTGCTGTCGTCTTTAACGCTTTGCATGGCCGCTGGGGCGAAGACGGCTGCGTGCAGGGTTTGCTGGAATGGCTGCGCATCCCCTATACCCACTCTGGCGTGCTGGCTTCGGCGCTTGCGCTGGACAAGCAGCGCACCAAGGACGCTTTTGTCGCAGCTGGCTTGCCGGTCGTGAAAAGCGTTATTGCCAGCGCCGCTGACGTGCGCGCCGGTCATGTGATGCCGCCGCCCTATGTCGTAAAGCCCAATAACGAAGGGTCCAGCGTTGGCATCTATCTGGTGCACGATGTTGCAAATGGTCCGCCGCAATTATCTGATGATATGCCCGAAACCGTGATGGTCGAGGCGTTCGCCCCTGGCAGAGAGATGACAACCACCGTCATGGGCGACCGCGCCCTGACCGTGACCGATATCCTGACCGACGGCTGGTATGACTATGATGCCAAATACAAGCCCGGCGGGTCGCGCCATGTGGTGCCTGCGGATATTCCGGCTGAAATTTTTGATGCCTGTATGGATTACGCCCTGCGTGCTCACCGCGCGCTTGGCTGCCGCGGTATAAGCCGCACGGATTTTCGCTGGGACGAGGCCCGCGGGCTTGATGGGTTGATCTTGCTGGAAACCAACACCCAGCCCGGCATGACGCCGACTTCGCTGTCGCCAGAGCAGGCGGAGAAGGTGGGTATTTCCTTTGGCGCCTTGTGCCGCTGGCTGATCGAGGATGCATCATGCGCACGATGAAAGCGCCCCGGACCTATGCCGCCGCCCCGCGCACCCGTCCGGTGCGTGATCCTGCCCCGTCCAAGTGGGGCTATCGCTGGCAGCGCTGGATGCTGACACCGGGCGTGCGCACGGGGCTTCGCCTTGGGGTGCCGACCCTGGTGATCGGGCTGATCGGCACAGCTTGGTTTTCCAATGATGCCAATCGCGCCGTTGTCACGGACCGCTATGACCAGATCAAGGCCGCGATACAGCATCGCCCTGAATTCATGGTGACCGGCCTTGCCATCACCGGTGCCGACGAAGAGCTGGCAGGTCAGGTGGCAGAGCTTTTGTCCGTCAAATTCCCTGTGTCGTCTTTTGAGCTGGAGCTGGAGGCGATGCGGGCCAAGGTGGCCGCACTGGACGCCGTGCGCGATGTCTATGTGCGCGTCGGTGATGCCGGCGCGCTGGAAATCGGGATCACGCCCCGCCAGCCCGTTGCCCTGTGGCGCACGGCCGAAGGTCTGCGGATGCTGGATGACAGCGGCGTCTTTTCCGGCGACGTGGCGCAGCGCGCCGAACGCCGTGATTTGCCGCTGATCGCGGGGGACGGTGCCAAGGAACATATCGCCGAAGCGCTGACGCTGTTCCGCACCGCCGCCCCCATCGCAACGCGGGTGCGCGGCTTGGTGCGCATCGGGAACCGGCGCTGGGATATGGTGCTGGACCGCGGCCAGCGTATACAACTTCCAAGCGAAGGCGCAGAGGCTGCATTGGCCCGCGTCATTGCGCTGGAAAACACGCAAGATCTGCTGGCGCGCGACGTCGTCATAGTGGATATGCGTAATGAAAACCGGCCAACGGTAAGACTACAACAAGATGCAGTTGCGGCGACACGCAACGCAGTCACGACAGGGGCAAGCAACTGATGCGGGATCTATACGAAACACAGCGGGCCATGCGGAATGTGCGCAAGGCGGCCATCCAACGCGGTGTGATTGCCATTCTGGACATCGGCACATCCAAGATCGCCTGCCTTGTGCTGCGTTTTGACGGCCCCGGCCGCGCGGCGCAGGCGGACGGCATCACCGCCTTGGCGGGTCAGTCGCAGTTTCGCGTCATCGGCGCGGCGACGACCCGGTCCCGCGGCGTGCGCTTTGGCGAAATCGACGCGATGCAGGAAACCGAACGCGCGATCCGCACGGCTGTGCAGGCTGCGCAGAAAATGGCCGAAGTACGCGTCGATCATGTCATCGCCTGCTTCAGTGGCGCACGTCCCCGGTCCTACGGCCTTGACGGTGCTGTCGATGTTGAAACCGGCATCGTGACAGAGGCCGATATTGGCCGCGTGCTGGCGTCCTGCGAAACCCCTGATTTCGGCCATGATCGTGACGTGCTGCACGCGCAGCCGGTGAACTTTGCCCTTGATCACCGCAGCGGCATGGCTGATCCGCGCGGGCAGGGCGGCCAGCGTCTGGCCACCGACCTGCACCTACTGACCGTGGATGCGACCGCGATCCGCAACATCTTTTTCTGCATCAAGCGGTGCGATCTGGAACTGGCGGGCCTTGCCTCCTCTGCCTATGTCGCCGGCGTGTCGTCGCTGGTCGAGGACGAGCAGGAACTGGGCGCGGCCTGCATCGATCTGGGCGGCGGTACGACGGGTATTTCCGTCTTTATGAAAAAGCACATGATTTATTCCGATGCGGTGCGCATGGGCGGCGAACATGTGACAAGCGATATCAGCATGGGGCTGCAAGTTCCGATGCAGGTGGCAGAGCGGATTAAGACCTTTTACGGCGGCGTTGTCGCCACCGGTATGGACGACCGGGAGATGATCGAAATCGGCGGCGATACCGGCGATTGGGAACGCGACCGCCGCACCGTCAGCCGGGCAGAGCTGATCGGTATCATGCGCCCGCGCATTGAAGAGATTCTGGAAGAGGTCCGTGCCCGTCTTGACGCTGCCGGTTTCGAATACCTGCCCAGCCAGCAGATCGTGCTGACCGGCGGCGGCAGCCAGATCCCCGGTCTTGACGGCTTGGCGGCCAAGATTTTAGGGCAGCAGGTCCGCCTTGGGCGCCCTTTGCGCGTGCAGGGTCTGCCGCAGGCCGCAACCGGGCCGGCGTTTTCGGGCGCTGTCGGCTGTTCCTTGTTTGCAGCGAACCCGCAGGACGAATGGTGGGACTTCGACATTCCGGCCGAAACCTATCCGGCACGGTCCCTGAAACGCGCCGTTAAGTGGTTCAAGGACAATTGGTAACCCGCTAGATTTCGCCGAATCGACCAGATGCGGCGAAAAATGCGCGAAAACACGCCATATTTTGTGGGTTAACCGTGCTTTTTGAGTGACGAAACCACAACAACCAGTTAATATCTGCCCAAATACGCGATTTTTGCCCGGTGGGACGGGCCCCTCATATAACAGGCGGACTGAGCATGACATTGAACCTTTCCCTCCCGGGTCACGACGACCTTAAGCCTCGCATCACGGTGTTTGGTGTTGGCGGTGCCGGTGGCAACGCTGTGAACAACATGATCGAGAAGGAGTTGGACGGGGTCGAGTTCGTCGTTGCGAACACAGACGCGCAGGCGCTGCAGCAGTCCAAGTCCGAAGCCAAGATCCAGATGGGCATCAAGGTGACCGAAGGTCTGGGTGCCGGTGCGCGTGCGACTGTCGGCGCTGCGGCTGCCGAGGAAAGCATCGAACAGATCGTCGATCAGCTGGCCGGCGCGCATATGTGCTTTATCACCGCTGGCATGGGCGGCGGCACCGGCACCGGTGCGGCCCCGATCATCGCACAGGCCGCCCGCGAACTTGGCGTTCTGACCGTCGGCGTTGTCACAAAGCCGTTCCAGTTCGAAGGCAACAAACGGATGAAACAGGCCGAGGAGGGTGTCGAAGCCCTGCAAAAGGTCGTTGATACGCTGATCATCATTCCGAACCAGAACCTGTTCCGCCTGGCGACCGAAAACACCACCTTTACCGAAGCCTTCGCGCTGGCTGACGATGTTCTGTATCAGGGCGTCAAGGGCGTGACCGACCTGATGGTGCGTCCGGGCCTGATCAACCTCGACTTTGCGGACGTACGCGCCGTGATGGACGAGATGGGCAAGGCGATGATGGGCACAGGTGAAGCCGAAGGCGAAAACCGCGCTAAAGAAGCTGCGCAAAAGGCAATCGCCAACCCGCTGCTGGACGAAATCAGCCTGAACGGCGCGCGCGGCGTGCTGATCAACATCACCGGTGGCTACGATCTGACCCTGTTCGAATTGGACGAGGCCGCGAACGAAATCCGCGAAAAGGTCGATCAAGAGGCGAATATCATCGTGGGTTCCACGCTGGATACCAGCATGGAAGGCCGCATGCGCGTGTCTGTTGTGGCGACCGGCATCGACGCCCGCGCCCGCACCGAAGATGTGCCGACGCCGCGCCGGTCCATGTCGATGAACCAGCCGATCCGCAATCCGGAGCCCGCACCCCGCGCAGAGGCACCTGCCGCCCGTGCGCCGCAGCAAACCGAAATGCGCCAGCAGCCCGCCCCGCGCCAGCAGCCAGCACCCCGCGCCGAAGCACCCGCGCAGCGTCCGGCCCCGGCTGCACGTCAGCAGGCCCCCGCCGCCGAAGAGCGGTCCTTGTTCGAAAGCATGGACGACCAGCAGTACGAGCCGATGGATGACGATTACGCAGATGCGCCTGCCGCAGCGTCCGACGATCTGCCGCCGCCCGCATACCGCCCGCAGCCAGAGCCGGAAATCGAAGCCTCCGAAGCCTTTGTTGCGCCCCGGTCTGCCCAGCCTGGCCAGCCGACACCCGAAGCAATGGCCCGTCTGCAGGCTGCCGTTAATCGTCAGCCCAAGACCGCTGCCGCCCCTGCCGCACAGCGCAGTGCAGAGCCGGCCCGCGGTGCAGAAGGTGAAAAGCCGCGCTTTGGCATCAACTCTTTGATCAACCGCATGACCGGCGGTCAGGGCGAAGCACCGGCGGCCCAGCCGTCACGCCAGCAGCCCCAGGTCAGCGCCCTGCGCGACCAGCCGCGGGCAGAGCCGGCAGCCGATCCGGATCAGGAACGGATCGAGATTCCCGCCTTCCTGCGCCGTCAAGCGAACTGAACGGACCTGAACTAAAGTTAAAAGCCGCCCCATCGTGGGCGGCTTTTTCTTTTGCAATGCAATGGCTTGGCTAATGTTACAGGGCATGTTTCAGAACGTTGCAATGTGTGAATTGTCCGCGGGGCACAGGCCGCTTATCTGATGCGTTAACAAAGCAAGAATAAACTTCAGTTACGCCAAGGCGAACCGTCCCATGCAAACGACATTACAATCTGATCTCAGCTTTACCGGCGTTGGCCTGCACTCTGGTCGCCCCGCACGACTGACGTTGCGCCCTGCGCCGGCGAATACCGGTATTGTCTTCGTCCGCACGGATGCTGCAGGGCAGGGCCGCCGTTTGCCTGCGCTTTGGAACCATGTCGAAGTTTCGCCGCTGAATACCCGCCTGACCCAAGGCGACGTGAGTGTATCGACGATTGAACACCTGATGGCAGCCCTGTCCGGCTGCGGTGTGCATAACGCGATCATTGAAATCGACGGTCCCGAAGTGCCGATCATGGATGGCAGCAGCGCCGCCTTTGTGCGCGGTATCGTGTCCACCGGCCTGACGCGCCTGTCCGCGCCCTTGCTCGCGATCGAGATTCTGGACGTCGTCCGCGCCAGCCACGGCGACGCCTGGGCAACGCTGCGTCCGGCCACCAGCCTTCAGATCGACTTTGAAATTGACTTCGCCGATGCCGCAATCGGTCATCAGCAGAAAACACTGAACATGGCGAACGGCAGTTTTGTGCGTGAATTGTGCGACAGTCGGACCTTCTGCCGCAATGCGGACGTGGAATATATGCGCGCCCATGGCCTTGCCTTGGGTGGCACGCTGGAAAACGCGGTCGTCGTCGACGGCAGCGACGTTTTGACCCCCGGCGGCCTGCGCCACAAGGATGAAGCGGTGCGCCACAAGATGCTGGATGCGCTGGGTGATCTTTATACGGCCGGTCGTCCAATTCTTGGCCGCTATACCGGTCACAAGGCAGGGCATAACCTGACAAATGCCTTGTTGCATGCGCTTTTCGCCAATCCTGCCGCCTGGCGGCTGGTGACATGCGATCACCAGATCGCAGCCCGCTTGCCCGGCGTTGGCGTGTCCGCCGCCGATCTGTGCGCTGTTGCGTGACCACAGGCGCAGGCCTGAATGCTTCACAACTGTTCTAGGACGGTCAAAAGGCATTTTGCCCCCGTTTGTTTTCTGTTAGACCCACGAACAACCGGGGGCGCGCTGCCTCAATGGGTAGAATTTGCGGGGACTTAGCATGTCAGGCAGCTTGAAGAGCACGGGTGCAAAAGCACGCTTGGGTGTTGCTGTAACAGCCCTATTTCTGGCCGGATGCAGCGGCGCATCACGTGTGCCCGCCTCTATGGAGGCATTCACCGCCGACCAGATCTATGCCAAGGGCGAAGTTGAGGTTGAAACCGGCGATGCAGGCGATGCGGCCTTTTACTTTGGCGAAATCGAACGTCTGTACCCCTATTCCGAATGGGCGCAGCGGGCGTTGATCATGCAGGCCTATGCCTATCACCGCGACCGCGATTACCCCAACAGCCGGGCCGCCGCGCAGCGTTATCTGGACTTTTATCCCGGTGAAAACGATGCCGCCTATGCGCAATACCTGCTGGCGCTGTCCTATTATGACCAGATCGACGACATCGGACGCGATCAGGGCCTGACATTCCAGGCACTGCAATCCTTGCGCACCGTGATCGAGGTATATCCCGAAAGCGAATATGCCCGCGCATCCATCCTAAAGTTCGATCTGGCATTCGACCATCTGGCAGCCAAGGAAATGGAAGTCGGACGCTACTACCTCAAGCGCAAGAACTATGCCTCTGCCGCCAGCCGTTTCCGCGTCGTGGTCGAGGAATTTCAGACGACTCAGCAGACGCCAGAGGCACTGCACCGCCTTGTCGAAGCCTATCTTGCCCTCGGCCTGACCGACGAGGCGCAGACCGCAGCAGCTATTTTGGGCGCAAACTATCCGTCAACGGCCTGGTATCAGGACAGCTATGCCTTGCTGACCGGCAAGGGGCTGTCAGCCGAAGCCGCAGGCGACAACTGGCTATCGTCGATCTATCGCCAGGTTGTGCGCGGCGAATGGCTCTGACCACACTGTCCGGACGGGCGATCTGATGCTACGCGCACTTGATATCCACGACATGCTGATCATTGATCGGCTGGCCCTGAACTTTCAGCCCGGCTTGAATGTGCTGACCGGCGAAACCGGCGCAGGCAAGTCGATCCTGCTTGATTCGCTCGGCTTTGTACTGGGCTGGCGCGGCCGCGCCGAACTGGTGCGCCAAGGTGCGGATCAGGGCGAAGTCACCGCCGAATTCGACCTGCCCGACGGCCACGCCGCCCGCGCTGTCCTGACCGAGGCAGGCCTGCCCGTCAGCGACACCCTGATCCTGCGCCGCGTCAACGCCCGCGACGGGCGCAAGACAGCCTGGGTCAACGACCGCCGCGTCAGCGCCGAAGTGCTGCGCGCACTGTCCGACACGTTGATCGAACTACACGGCCAGCACGATGACCGGGGCCTGCTGAACCCGCGCGGCCATCGCGACATGCTGGATACCTACGCAAACCTTGGCCCGCAGATCGACGTCGCGCGGACCGCCTGGAACGCCCTTGGCCGTGCCCGCAAGGCACTTTATGCTGCCGAAGCCCGCGTCGCCGAAGTTCGCCAAGAAGAGGAATACCTGCGCCACGCCGTCGGTGAGCTTGACGCCATCATGCCAGAGCCGGGCGAAGAGGCCAGCCTCGACGCCGCGCGCCGCATGATGCAGGCCGCGGAAAAGATCAAAACCGACGTGGCCCGCGCCGGAGAGGCGCTTGGCATACAAGGGGCAGAAGGCCAGCTGTCCGATGCGAACCGCTGGCTCGGCAGCGCGGCCGACCGGGCCGACGGGCGCCTTGACGCGCCGCTTGCGGCAATTGAACGGGCCATGCTGGAACTGGACGCCGCACAGCGCGGCGTAGAGGACGCGCTGGATGCACTGTCCTTCAATCCCGCAGAACTCGAAATGACCGAAGAGCGCCTCTTTGCCATCCGCGGCCTTGCCCGCAAACACAACGTGCTGGCGGATGATCTGGCGGGTTTTGCCGATGATCTGCGTGAACGCCTGGCGCTGCTGGATAATTCCGAACGCGGCCTCGCCGACCTGCAAAAGGCCGAAGAGGCGGCCCTTGCGGCCTATGACACCGCCGCCACTGCATTGACACAGGCGCGCAGCGCCGCCGTCACAGCGCTCGACGCCGCCATGGCTGCCGAACTTGCGCCGCTCAAGATGGAACGCGCCGTCTTTGCGACCGTCGTCAGCAACGGCCCTGCCGGCCCCGATGGCCGGGACGATGTGTCCTTTACAGTCGCGACAAACCCCGGTGCCCCGCCCGGACCGCTCAATAAGATCGCATCGGGCGGTGAACTCTCGCGCTTCCTGCTTGCCCTCAAGGTCTGCCTGTCACAGGCCGGCCAAGGCGGCGTGACCATGATCTTCGACGAAATCGACCGGGGCGTCGGCGGGGCAACGGCTGATGCCGTTGGCCGCCGCCTTGCCGCCCTTGCCAACGGCGGTCAGGTCCTGGTTGTCACTCACTCGCCGCAAGTCGCCGCCCTTGGTGCGCACCACTGGCGTGTGGAAAAGCGCCAGACCGAGGATTCGACAACCTCAACCGTCGTCCCCCTCGACGCTGCGGCCCGGATCGACGAAATTGCACGCATGCTCTCCGGCGATCAAATCACCGACGCCGCACGGGCTGCCGCGCGCGCCCTGATGCCAGGCTGACCCCTTTCATCTGGCCCGCTAAACTCCCGCCGGAGGCATCAAAGCCATCCTCCGCCGCCGATCGCCGCATTTTCCCGCATAGAGCCGTCTTAGGCAGGACGTGTGCAAGTGGGTTCGCAGCATTTCCAAATTAAAACCCCGCACCAGCCTTGGACCCGCGCAGCGCATCCCCTAGACATAACCTAGATCAAACTTACGCCAGCCGGGCCTGATACAAGGACGCGATATGAGCAGCACGCCGCCGGGATGGATCGCGGCTTCGGTCAGCCGGGGGCAGGGCGATCTGCGCCGTGCCTGGCTGGTGCTGAAACTGCGCGGTCCCAGTCAGGTGCAGTTCTGGTTTATCGCGCTGTTTCTCGGTGTTGCCTCGGGTGCCGCGGCCGTCGCGTTCAAGGTCGGTATCGACCTGATCCAGCGCACCGTCTACGGCACTGACGATCCGGCCCACTTGCACAGCTTTGTCGCAGGCCTGCACTGGTCGCAGATTTTAATCATCCCTATCATCGGCGGCCTGATTGTTGGTCTGATCCTGAACCGTATTACCGGGGATGGCCGTGTTCGTTCTGTCGCGGATGTCATCGAAGGTGCCGCGCTTTACGAAGGCCGGGTCGAAGTGCGCAAAGGACTTGCCTCTGCTTTCGCCAGCCTTTTGACCCTGTCGACAGGCGGATCCAGCGGGCGAGAAGGGCCGGTTGTCCACCTTGCCGGCGTCATTTCAACCGCAATCTGCCGCCTGATCCGCGCCGATGGCATTACCGGGCGCGATCTGCTGGGCTGCGCGGTCGCCGCCGCGGTCTCGGCCAGTTTCAACGCGCCGATCGCCGGCGCACTTTTTGCTCTAGAAGTCGTGCTGCGCCATTTCGCCGTCCATGCCTTTGCCCCTATCGTCATTGCCAGCGTGGCGGGCACCGTCGTCAATCGCCTGTGGTTTGGCGATCTGACAGAATTCATCCTGCCCCAAGGCACGGTTCTTGGCTTTTACGTCGAACTGCCAGCCTTCCTGATCCTCGGCCTTGTGTGCGGTCTTGTGGCGGTGGTGCTGATGCGGTCAATCTTTTGGGCCGACAGCATGGGCAGCCACTTGCAATATCGCCTGCACATCCCCGCAAGCCTGCGCCCTGCGGTGGCCGGGGCGATGCTTGGCCTGATTGCCATCTTTTTTCCCCATATCATCGGCGTCGGGTACGAAACCACAAGCGCGGCGCTGACAGGGCAACTGATCCTGTCAGAGGCGATTGTCTTCGTGATCCTCAAGGTCGCGGCTGTTGCCGTTACCATGGGCGGGCGCATGGGGGGCGGCGTGTTTTCGCCCTCCTTGATGATCGGCGCGCTGACCGGGCTGGCCTTTGGCATCATCGCAACAGGTGTGTTTCCGGCCGTGTCGGGCTCCGGCACCCTCTACGCCCTGGCTGGCATGGGGGCGGTCGCAGCAGCTGTACTGGGTGCGCCGATTTCTACGACATTGATCGTGTTCGAACTCACCGGCGATTGGCAAACTGGCCTTGCGGTGATGGTTGCCGTGTCAATGTCAACCGCGCTGGCCTCGCGCCTTGTGGACCGCTCGTTCTTTTTGTCGCAGCTGGAACGGCGCGGGGTGCATCTGGCAGCTGGCCCGCAGGCCTATCTGCTGGGCACCTTCCGGGTCGGCACCGTGACGCGCTTTGCTGCAGACCCGCGCGCTGCCGCGGAAAAAGCCTGCTGGGACATGATCGAAGCCGGCACATGGATCGACGTGAATGCCACGCTGGAACAGGCCATGCCGATTTTTGAAAAAGGGGGGCACGCTTTCATTCCGGTGGTCCAGATGAACGAAAAAGGCACCGCGCCGGATCTGCGCGGTGCCCTGTTTCAGGTCGATGCCCTGCGCGTGCTGAACCGTGCCCTGGCCGCCCGCGCAGAAGAGGAACATTCTTAAGGCGTCAGATCTGCTCGACCGCGACGCGGTCGGTATAGAACGCCAGATAGCCTTTGATCTGCGCCACCTCTGACTTGGGATCCTCATAGGACCAGACTGAATCGGTCAGCGTGTTGCTTTTCGTCACAATGGAATAATAGCTTGCTTCGCCCTTGTGCGGGCAAGTGGTCTTGTGGTCGCTGGCGTCCAGAAACGTCATCGCGATATCGCCGCGCGGGAAATAGATTACCGGCGCAGATGTGCCTTCAACCAGCTCAAGCGCCTGTGTGCTTTCGCCTAAAACAGCGCCGCCAGCCCGCACGACCCAGGTGCCAGTGGCGGGGCGAATAGTGATATGATCGGCCATGGGCAGATAGTCCTTCGTCAAATTCAAGGGGAAGGTGTCGCCGCCACAAGCGGCGCACAGGCCGCAAGCAGCCAGTCTCGCGCGGCCCCCTCCACCAGCGGCGCGATATGCCGGACTGTAGCGGCATGGTAGGCGTCGATCCAGTCCCTTTCGGTGCGCGACAGCAGGGTGGTATCTATTAACCGGCGGTCCAGCGGCACATGGGTCAGCGTCTCGAATGTCAGCATATCACGCTTATCCGGCCCCTCCGGCGCCTGCACACAGACGATCAGGTTCTCGATCCGGATGCCATATGCTCCTTCGCGGTAATATCCCGGCTCGTTCGACAAAATCATCCCCGGCTCCAGCGGAGTCGTATTGCGCTGGGAAATCCCCTGCGGCCCCTCATGCACAGACAGATAGCTGCCAACACCGTGGCCCGTGCCATGATCGAAGTCCAGCCCCGCAGACCAGAGCGGATAGCGCGCCAGCGCATCCAAATGCTGCCCAGCCAGCCCCCGCGGAAACTGCGCACGACTGATCGCAATCATGCCTTGCAGCACGCGGGTGTAACGGTCGCAGTGCTCGTCCGATGGCGCACCGACAATTACCGTGCGCGTGATATCCGTGGTGCCATCCACATATTGCCCGCCGCTATCGACCAGCAGCAGCTCGCCGCTTTTGACCGGCGCATCCGTGCCGCGGGTGACGCGGTAATGTACAATGGCGCCATGGGCTCCTGCGCCGCAGATCGTCTCAAAGCTGATGTCGCGCAGCGCATTCGTCTCGCGGCGAAACTCTTCCAAGGCTTGTGTAACCGCAATCTCGGTCAGCTGGCCCTTGGGGGCCTCGGCGTCCAGCCAGGCCAGAAACCGCACCATAGCCGCACCATCGCGCAAATGCGCCGCGCGGCTGCCCGCAATCTCAATCTCAGTCTTGCGCGCTTTGGGCAAAATGCAGGGATCCTGCGCCTCTATTATCTCTGCTGTGATCAGATCGCGCACGGCTTGCGGGCACGACTTAGGATCAATCCGCACGGGCCCCGCCAGCGCGGCGACTGCGGCGGCAAAATCATCACGCACCGTGACATCCGGCCCCAAATGTTCGCCCAAATCCGCAACCTTGGCCGCCGGTGCAAACAGATCAACACGTCCGTCCGCCGCCAATATGGCAAAGGCTTGCGGCACGGGATTGCGCGGAATATCCGCGCCGCGGATGTTCAGCAGCCAGGCGATGCTGTCAGGCAGCGTGATGACAATGGCACCCTGCGACAGGTCTTTCATCAACCGTGCTCGCTTGTCCGCATGCGCCTCGCCCGTTAATTCCAGCGATTGTGCAAAAAACGGCGCGTTTGGCCGGGCAGGGCGGTCGGACCAGATCTGATCAACCATGTTGGACACGGCGCGCAGGGTAATCTCCGCCGTCGCCACATCCTTCGTCAGCGTCTCGATTTCGGCCACCGTATGCAGCCAGGGATCATAGGCCACCACGCCGCCCTGCGGCATCTGCTGAACCAGCCAATCCGCCAGGGACGTCTGCGGCCAGTGCACCGGGGTGAACACATCCGCGACCTGATCGCGCACCTGCACGCGGTAGCGCCCGTCAATGAACACCCCCGCCACCTGCGCCAGAACAGCAGCAAAACCCGCCGACCCGGTAAAGCCGGTCAACCACGCAAGCCGCTCGTCACAGGCGGCAACATATTCGCCCTGATACATATCCGCACGCGGTACCAGAAATCCGTCCACCCCCGCCGCAGCCATCACCTCGCGCAGCTGGGCAAGCCGCGCTGGCCCCTGCGCCGGATTACTCGTCGCATCAAAGCTTTGATACATCACGCCGTTCCTTCATTCATCTGGCCCGTAAACTCCCGCCGGAGGCATCGACATCCGCGAACGGCACGGTGCTGCGCCCGTCCGTGCCTTGCCAAAATATTCCCGCCAAAGGCACACCCGCAGCGGCCCTCTGCCTTAGCGGACCTTGTGCAGCCCCAAGACCCGCGCCCGCTTGCGCGGATCGCTGTCGAACAGGCTGGCAAGCTGCTCTGTCATCGCGCCGGCCAGTTGCTCGACATCGGTAATTGTCACGGCGCGGCTGTAATAGCGGGTGACATCATGGCCGATACCGATCGCCGCCAGCTCGACGCCTTTGCGCTTTTCGATCATCGCAATCACGTCGCGCAGGTGCTTTTCCAGATAATTCGCAGGATTCACCGATAAGGTGCTGTCGTCCACCGGCGCACCGTCCGAGATGACCATCAGCACCTTGCGCTGTTCGCCGCGGGCCATCATCCGGCGGTAGGCCCATTCCAGCGCCTCGCCATCAATGTTTTCCTTCAGCAGGCCCTCTTTCATCATCAGACCCAGGTTGGGCCGCGTCCGGCGCCAGGGCGCATCAGCAGACTTATAGATGATGTGACGCAGATCGTTCAGGCGGCCCGGCGTCGCGGCCCGTCCGTCTTTCAGCCAGGCTTCGCGGGATTGGCCGCCTTTCCAGGCTTTAGTGGTAAAGCCCAAAATCTCGACCTTCACGTCGCAGCGTTCCAGCGTGCGAGCCATGACATCGGCGCAGATCGCGGCAATGGAAATCGGGCGGCCTCGCATGGAACCGGAATTATCCAGCAGCAGGGTCACGACGGTATCACGAAACTCTGTATCTTTCTCGACCTTGAAAGACAGCGGCGTCGTGGGGCTTGCCACAACCCGCGCAAGGCGGCCCGCGTCCAGAATGCCTTCCTCGCGGTCGAATTCCCAACTGCGGTTTTGCTTGGCTTGCAGGCGGCGCTGTAATTTGTTGGCAAGGCGCGATACCGCGCCTTTCAACGGTTCCAGCTGCTGGTCCAGATAAGCGCGCAGGCGTTCCAGTTCTGCGGGCTCTGCCAGGTCGGCTGCGCTGATCTCCTCATCAAACTCCGTCGTGAACACCTTGTAATCGGGGTCGGCGTCAGAGGCGGGAACAGGCTGGGGCGGGTCCATCGGGGCCTCGCCTTCAGGCAGCTCGGTCTCTTCGCCCATGTCGGTATCGGCACTGTCGTCCATGCTGACCTGCGCTTGCGACGCGTCCTGCTGGTCCTCTTGGGCCTGTTCGGGGCTGGCCTCGGCTTCTTCGCCTTCGGCATCGTCGCCGGTGCTGTCCGGCTGCTCTTCCTGCTCGTCGCCGCTTTCGGCTTCGTCATCCTGATCGTCGTCGGGCGCGTCGGGGTCTTCGCCAAGCTGGTCGCCATAGCCCAGATCGGCAATGATCTGCCGCGCAAAGCGGGCAAAGGCCTTTTGGTCCCCCAGGGTATCCTTCAGCGTCTCCAAGGTGCCGCCGGCCTGATCCTCGATGAAACCGCGCCACAGGTTCATCACGTTGTCTGCGCCGGGCGGCAGATCGCGGCCCGTGGCCAGATGGCGGATCAGATAACCCGCCGCGGTCGCCAGCGGGGCATCGGCGCTGCTGGTGATCTGGTCATAGCCTTTGCGCTGCGCCTCGTTACCGATCTTGGCGTCGATATTGCCGGCAGTCCCTGGCATATACTGCGCACCGACCGCCTCGATCCGTGCGGTTTCCATGGCGTCATAGATGTCGCGGGCCATCTGCCCCGGCGGCGCATAGCGGGCGGCGGTTACCGCGTCGTGAAACTTGTGCCGCAAGGCAAAGGCGTCTGCGGTGCCGCGTGCCAGCAAAACCTCTTGCCGTGACATGCGGCGGCTGACCTGCGGCAGGCGAATGCTGTCCGCTGTCTGCCCCGCGGGATCGACGGAATAGCTGATCGTCAGCTCTGCGTCATCGGCCATGACCTTGGTGGCTTCAGCCAAGGCTTTTTTGAACGGATCGGCGGGGTTGTCTGATGGCTTTTTCATGGCTTCGGTAAATCACTCTGTGATCAGAGGGGCAAGGTGGTGCGATGCATGATATGCGCCGCAACCTGTCCGCCCGCACGTGTCGGTCGCATCTTGCCCGTTGATCTGGTGCGCAACCGGTAACGGGCAAATAAATTCGGCATTTTACGCAACCTGGCTTCCTTAATGGTTTCGAAAGCTTGCAGCGATCTAAGAAGCGGCATTGCAGGTGGCTTTGGGTTCGCCGAATTCGGGCGCAGGTCATAAAAGGATCATTGGAATGATGTATGGTGTTTTGTCACCCGGGCAGATGACACAGTCGTCACTGCAAGGGGGGCGCCTGACGGACGAACAGGGTCAGAAACTGACGGATGTGCTGTCGCAATACGACAGCAAGAACCTGACAAACGATGATGCCAAATCCCTCGTCGCACAGATCAAGGAAATCGGCATTTCATTCAAGTCCGGTCTGGCACAGGCGCTGGATGCTTCTGGTATCGACCCGCGCAAGCTGATGGCACAGGCCGGGCAGGCAGGTCAGGGCGGAACCGATGGTCCCCCCAACGGCGGTCCGCCTGGTGGCGGGGGGCCGGGCGGCATGGGCGGCATGGGGGGTATGGGCGGCGCTGGTGGTCCGCCCCCCGGCGGCGGTGCGGGTGCGGGCGGCCCTCCCCCTGGTGGCGGTGCTGGTGCGCCCGGATCGCAAGGCCGAAGCAGCGTCGATGCCGGAATCGTATCGCTGGTCAGTGAGGCTGCACAAAGTTTTCTGGAAAGCGATGACGCTGAAAGTGTTTGGTCCATTCTGGAACCGAAGCTGCAAAGCGCCGGATACGATACATCAAAATCGATTATTGATTTTTACGCCTGATTTTAGTGCCCAATGGCTCGCCCGATTTGTATCGGGCGGGCCGATGATGACAGTTCTGCGCAACGGCGCGGCGGGTTTGGCGTTGCCGGTCAGCTGCAGTCTAGGGTCACCGGCAAACGGCCACCGAATCCGCGGTACAGACTGGCGGGCACCGCGGTGCTGCGGTCTTGATCGACAGCCGCATAAACGCGGTCGATGGCTGTGGCTTGGCAGCCCGTTTCCCGGCTTGCGGCACTTTCCAGGTTCTGGATCGTTGCCAGCGGTGTGCTGGGGGCGATCATGGCAACCTTGCGGCTTTGGGCGACAGTGATCTGATAGGTCAAATCACTGTCTGTCACCTGCGGCGAGGCGCAGCTGTTCATCGCCCCCAAAGTGGCGGTCACCATGACAAGGCGCAGGTTTCGCGAAAACGTCATTGCACTGATGCCCCGCGAAACCGCTTCATATTCAGCCCAAGCTCAGGCTGGCAGCGCTTTCAGGTAGTTCCTGATCAAAGCAACGCTGGAAAAACTCTGCGACGGTCTGGCGTTCCAGCTCGTCACATTTGTTCAGGAACGACAGGCGGAAGGCATAGCCGACATCGTTAAAGATGCGGGCATTTTCAGCCCATGCCAGCACGGTGCGCGGCGACATAACGGTCGACAGATCGCCGTTCATGAAAGCGGTCCTCGTCAAATCGGCCACGGTCACCATCTGAGATACGATCTTGCGACCCTTGTCGTTGTTGTAATGCGGCGACTTGGACAGCACGATCGCCGCCTCTGCGTCGTGGGACAGATAGTTCAACGTGGCCACCAGCGACCAGCGGTCCATCTGCGCCTGGTTGATCTGTTGCGTGCCGTGATACAAACCTGTGGTATCCCCAAGGCCGACCGTGTTCGCGGTCGCGAACAGGCGGAAGTATTTATGCGGCGTCAGGATGACGTTCTGATCCATCAGCGTCAGCTTGCCGTCTGCTTCCAGCACGCGCTGGATCACGAACATCACATCGGCGCGGCCAGCGTCGTATTCATCGAACACGATCGCGACGGGATTGCGCAGCGCCCAGGGCAAGATGCCTTCGTGGAATTCGGTAACCTGCACACCATCCTTAAGCTTGATCGCATCCTTGCCGATCAGGTCGATGCGGCTGATGTGGCTGTCAAGGTTCACGCGCACGGCGGGCCAGTTCAGGCGGGCTGCGACCTGTTCGATATGGGTCGATTTGCCCGTGCCGTGATAGCCCTGCACCATGACCCGGCGGTTATAGCCAAAGCCCGCCAGAATCGCGAGCGTGGTATCCGGATCGAACTTGTAGGTGCTGTCGACCTCTGGGACGCGGTCTGTGCGTTCGGCAAAGCCCTTGATCTTCATGTCGCTGTCGATGCCGAAAACATCGCGGACTGAAATGTCCTCTGTCGGCGTTGCGTTGATGTCGGTCATGCCGTCGGCCATAAGAAGCTGCCTTTGTTATCGCGGATCGCGTGAAATATGTGTCACTTGCGGGATGCAACATATCGCGACGAATGCCAAGGGGAAGGGGGGCCACACCCTTGGCACCGATATCGCCCCGGCGCACGCGCGAACGTTGCCTTTTGCGCCAGATGCGCCACAGTAGGATCAACAAAACGAAGAGCGAGTTCCAGATGACTAGTCTGACAGACATCGAGGATATGATTGCGCGCATGGCGATTGGTGACCGCGCTGCATTCGACGGGCTTTATGCCGCAACCTCGGCGAAACTATTTGGCGTGTGCCTGCGTGTGTTGGGTAATCGGGCCGAAGCCGAAGATGCGCTGCAAGAGGCATTCGTCAAGATATGGCGCAATGCCGACCGCTACCGGGTCAACGGGCTTAGTCCGATGACGTGGCTGATTACCGTGACGCGGAACCATTCCGTCGACCGGGTGCGGGCGCGCAAGGCCAAGATGAACGCCGGTATGGACGAGGCTGCGGATGTAGCCGACGCCGCGCCGGGACCAGAAGCGCTTGCCATTGCGGCCTCTGACCGGGGGCGGATCGTGGATTGCATGGCGCAGCTTGACCCTGACAAGGCTGGCGCCGTGCGCCGCGCCTATCTGGAAGGGGATACCTATCAAGAGTTGGCAGATCATTATGATGTGCCATTGAATACCGTCCGCACATGGCTGCGTCGCAGCCTGCTGAAGTTGAGAGAGTGTCTGTCCCATGACGGATGAGATTGAAAAAGAAGACGAAGCCGCGCTGACCGCAGAATATATTCTGGGTCTGCTGTCGCCATCAGAGGCGCAGGCCTATGAGGATGTACTGGGCATCGATCCCGATCTGCGGGCCGAATATGCCTTTCAGGCAGATCGTATTGCTGCGCTGACCGACGATATTGCCCCCGTCGCGCCGCCGCCTCATGTGCTGAAACGGATCAAGGAAACCCTGTTTCACGAAGGTGCAACCAAAGGCAGCAAAGCCGGGGTAAAGTCCTGGTTGCAACGTCTTGGCCTGCTGCCTGCAGTGGCCGGCGGTTTGCTGGCGGCGCTGGCGGTGCTTTGGGTTGCAACGACCCTTGTTCCGCCGGGCACTGTTCCGGTCAGCGGTGCTTCTTACATCGCGCAGATCGCATCGGCGGACGAAAGCCTTGTGGTGGATGCCAGCTACGATGCCAGCAGCGGCGATTTGTTCGTCAGCCGCGCCGTGGGTGCGCCGTTGCCGGGGCGGGCGCTGGAATTGTGGTTGATTGCCGAGGACAATCCACCGGTATCGCTTGGTCTGCTACCGGCGGATCGCAATGGCCGTTTGCCTGTGGCACCCGATCTGGCGCTATCGCTTGCGGGGGCGACGCTGGCCATTTCGGACGAGCCGCCGGGCGGATCCCCCGATGCCGTGCCGTCGGGCGAGGTGCTTGCCGTCGGTCAGGTCGTCGACGCGTAAGGCCGCGTATACTTGGCAAATTTTGGGGGCCGCATCCGGAAGGTGCGGCCCTTTTTTGTAATGATCACAGCAGATCACATCCGCGTGGGATGATGATACTTAGGCTGGCAAGACGGGCGGTCCTTCGCAACGATGCTTCAAGATCAAGAGGAGGTCCAATCATGAAACGCCGCCATTTTCTTTTGTCCGCCCTTGCCGCAGGTGCCGCCCCTATGGCGCTGCAGGCCCAGACCTTCGAAGTGACACGCACCGATGCCGAATGGCGGTCCATGCTGACGCAGACCCAATACAACGTCATGCGCCGTGAAAGCACCGAACCCCCCAGATCAAGCCCGCTGAATGCGAACAAGGCCGAAGGCACCTATTTCTGCCGCGGCTGCGACCTGCCGCTTTATCCGTCCTGGTCAAAGTACGACAGTGGCACCGGCTGGCCGAGCTTTTATTCGCCGCTGCCCGATGCCGTAGCCACCAAAGCCGATCACAAGATGTTCCAGGCCCGCACAGAGGTGCATTGCCGCCGCTGCGGCAGCCATCTGGGGCATATTTTCAGCGACGGGCCAGAACCGACCGGTCAGCGTCACTGCCTGAACGGGGTTAGTCTGGTGTTCCGCGCCGCCTAGGTCCTCATATGGAAACGGTGTGTTGGTTATGAACTGCTTAACTATAAGGCAGTCACATGATAGGATCGCAGAACTTGATCCCGAACGGACCAGCCCATGTTGCGTAGCCTTTATTCCAAGTTCAGCCCGACCTTGGGTGAAAAGCGGCTTTACGCTGCGGCGCTGGCCGTGACTTTGGCTGGCGGTGCGATCAGCTATAGCGTTGTGACCCAGTTGGGTGACAACAAGGAAATGCTGCGCAGCCTTAGCGGTGCGGATTACTGGTTCATCATTGCCGGGATGGTCGGCAGCTTTGCCGCACTTTTTGTCGGGCGCGACTGGTTCGGGCATGGCGGCGCGGCAGGTGTGCTGCAGCTTGTCGCGGGCATGATTTCCGTCACCTTTATGGGCACAATCATCGGCGGCACGCTAGCGCTGCCGCTTTATGGTACGATGTTCGGGCCGATGATGTTCGGTGTGACGATTGCGGCGCATCCGGTGCTGGCATTGGTCTGGCTGAACGCATTGGTCGTGGCGCATCTGCTGATGATGCTTTGGCGGCGCGAGCGGGACAGCATCTTTACGCCGCTGATGCGTGTGCCGGCAGGGGTGACCGCGCGCAAGGCTAAGGCAGGCGCGCGGCAGGCTTGGATCAGTCCCGGACGAGATGGCGAAAAGCGCCGCGCCTAGTCCTTTTCGCGGAAATTGCGGCTGGCCTTGATCTGGTCCCAGGCCCAGACGACTTCGGCCAGCTGTTCCTCTTGGCTCCGGTCGCCGCCGTTCATGTCGGGGTGCAACACCTTGATCAGCGCCTTGTAGCATTTGCGGATCTCGGTCTTGGCCATGTGATCCTTGGCTTCCAAAATCTCGACCGCGCGGCGTTCGGTGGGGGGCAGCTTACGTGTGCCGCCGCCGTTTTTACCGGGGTTGCGGGTGGCATTCTGGCCCAGCACTTCGTGCGGATCACTGACGCCCAGACGAGCCCAGGCGCGTTCCTCGACAGATTTCTTGATCGGCTTGGTGGGGCGTTCCCACGTCGCACGGTCCTTTTCCATCTGCGCCATCAGCTCTGCCTCTGACGTGCCGTCAAAGAAATTCCACTTCAGGTTATATTCGCGGACATGTTCTTTGCAGAACCACCAGTAATCATCCACGGAGTCCGGCGATTTCGGCGCACGGTACTGCCCGGCTTCGTCACACCCTTCATGGTCGCAGATGCGGGTTGACGTTTCGGACGCACCCGACATCCCCCGCCGCCCACGCGGGTTCTTTTTCTTACTGCTCGACACGGACATGTCGAAACCGAAGGGGTCTTTTTTATTCATGGGATCGTCCCTTTCCGACTCGGAGCATGCACTCTAAACCTGTGGTCGGCAGATAGAAGAGGCAGGACGAAAATAATGGCACTTGACGATGAAATTCAGGCCGCATTGGTGCGCGAATTGTCGCCCGAACACTTGGAAGTGATTAACGAAAGCCACCTACACGCCGGTCACAGCGGTGATGACGGCTCTGGCGAGAGCCATTGGCAGGTGGTGATCGGCGCATCAAAGCTGGAGGCCATGTCGCGGATTGCCAAGCACCGCGCCATCCACGCGGCCTTGGGGGCGGACATCATGGGCCGGCTGCACGCGCTGGCGATCACAATCCGCTAACGCGTCGCCGGTCAGCCCTTGTGGGCAGGATCGGCGGCACCCGCATCGGGGGTCGCGTCCGACTTCGGCTCTGCCGCTGTGGACGCGGACCCTGCAACGGGCATCGCCGCGGGCGCAAAGGCTGCAGGCGCTGCGACAATTGGGGCCGGCGCCGTTGCCGGTGTTGCCTGCTCGCGCTTGTCTTCGATCATGGGGGCGGGGGCAGACTGATTGGCCGCAGGCTTGGCGCGGCGGAACACCATCATGTTCTGATAGACCGTCGCCTTGCCCATCAGACCTTCACGCTCTTCGGCAGGCAGGGTTTCAGTGCGCTGGTATTCCCAGCCCAGCGCCGCCTGCGTGTTCAAAGCATTGGTCAGGGCCAGCGCATAGCGGTCCTCTGCTGCGCGCAAGCCCTTGGCCTTTTCACCGCGCTTGGGGGCGGGGACGACCTTATACTCGTAATGCACCATCTGGATCAAAGCCCCAGCTTTGCCGCGACCAGCGCGTTGACGGCCGCCGGATTGGCCTTGCCGCCCGTGGATTTCATGACCTGACCCACGAACCAGCCTGCCAGCTTGGGGTTCTGCTTGGCTTTTTCGACCTGTGCGGGGTTCGCGGCAATGATCTCGTCGACAGCCGCTTCAATCGCGCCGGTGTCTGTCACCTGCTCCAATCCTTCGGTTTTCACGATCTCTTCGGGGTCGCGGTCCTGCGTATAGGCGATGTCAAAGACGTCCTTGGCGATCTTGCCGCTGATCGTCTCGGCTTTGATGAGGGCGACGATTTGCGCAAGGCGCGCGGCGGGGATTGGGCTTTCGGTAATGCCCTTGTCGCCGTCCTTTTTCAGGCGACCGAACAATTCGTTAATCACCCAGTTCGCCGCCAGCTTGCCGTCGCCGCCGCCTTTGGCGACATCCTCGAAATAAGCCGCGTTGGCGACATCCGCCGTCAGCACCGATGCGTCATAGTCGGACAGACCGAAATCCGCGATAAAGCGGGCCTTTTTCGCGTCGGGCAGTTCGGGCAGGCTGGCGGCGATATCATCCACCCAGGCCTGTTCGATTTCCAGCGGCAGCAAATCGGGATCCGGGAAGTAGCGGTAATCATGTGCCTCTTCCTTGGACCGCATGGACCGCGTTTCGTTCTTGTCCGGATCATACAGGCGGGTTTCCTGCACGACTGCGCCGCCATCTTCGATGATGGCGATCTGGCGGCGGGCCTCGACCTCGATCGCGGCCTGAATGAACCGCATGGAGTTCATGTTCTTGATTTCGCAGCGCGTGCCCAGATGGCCAAAGTCCTGCGTGGCCTGATACTTTTCGTAATCGCCCGGACGGCAGACGCTGACGTTCACGTCGGCGCGCAGGTTGCCGTTTTGCATGTTGCCGTCGCAGGTGCCCAGATACCGCATGATCTGACGCAGTTTGGCGACATAGGCGGCGGCCTCTTCCGGGCCGCGAATATCGGGGCGCGATACGATTTCCATCAGCGCGACACCGGTGCGGTTCAGGTCGACAAAGGACATGGTCGGGTCCATGTCATGGATCGATTTGCCCGCGTCTTGTTCCAGGTGGATGCGTTCGATCCGCACGCGGCGCGCGGTGCCATCGCCTAACTCGACCAGCACTTCGCCTTCGCCCACGATGGGGTGATACAACTGGCTGATCTGATAGCCCTGCGGCAAGTCGGGATAAAAATAATTCTTGCGATCAAAAGCAGAGAAAAGGTTGATTTCAGCCTTCAGCCCCAGACCCGTGCGCACGGCCTGAGCAACGCAGGCTTCGTTGATCACAGGAAGCATGCCGGGCATGCCGGCGTCCACAAAGGCGACGTTGCTGTTCGGCTCTGCCCCGAACAGGGTCGATGCGCCGGAAAACAGCTTTGCTTTTGTTGCCACCTGCGCGTGGACTTCCAGACCGATCACCAGTTCCCAGTCGTGCTTTGCCCCGGCAATGACTTTGGGGGCAGGGGCGGCGTATTCAAGATCGAGCATGGCGGTCCTCATCTGTTGTTGCGTCCTTCTAGGCCAGCCACATGCGCGGAACAAGAGGCGGGGGCTGCCCGTTATGACGGCAGAACGAAGCGAACCCCTTAAAGGAGAGCAACAATGACTGCCATTAACGAATCCAAGATCCTGATCATGGCCACAGATGGCTTTGAAGAGGTCGAACTGACCACCCCGTTGGAAAAGCTGCGTGCAGCCGGTGCCACCGTCCATGTCGCCACACTGGACGGCGACAAGATCAAAGGCTGGGATCAGGACCACTGGTCCATCGACGTGCCCGGCGATCTGAAAATTGCTGATGTAAATGTCGAAGACTATGACGCCATCGTCCTGCCGGGCGGCCAGATCAACCCCGATCTGCTGCGCATCGAAGACGATGCGATCAACGTCATCAAGGGCTTCGTAAGCCACGGTAAAATCGTCGCCGCCATCTGCCACGCCCCGTGGCTGCTGATCGAGGCAGGCGTGGTCCAAGGGCGCGAAATGACGTCTTTTAAATCCATCCGGACCGATCTGAAAAACGCAGGTGCGACGGTCGTCGACAAAGAAGTCGCGATTTCCAACGGCATTATCACCAGCCGCAACCCGGACGATCTGGACGCCTTTGTCGCAAAGATCATCGAGGAAGTGAAAGAAGGCGATCACGCACGCAAGGCTGCGTGATTAGGGCCGGCAGGGGGTAAAGTTGGCGCCCCCTGTCGGCGCCCCTCTGCCGCGGGGAATGGCAGCGGTTAAAAAACCCTTGCCCCAAGCCCCGCTTGCAGGGCAACTTCGCCGCCATGCGCCTGAAAGCCATCATTCTGGGGGGAGTGATCGCCGTTCTTAGCGCCACATCCGTGGTTGCCGAACTGCCGATCCGACCCCATTCTCGCCTTGATGCAGAGGCCGCGCGCGCTGCGGCCGAAATAGCGCGGCGCACATCATTTCGCCCTGTTGCCAGACCTGCCCACATGATCCGGTATCCGGTCACGGTCATTCAGGGTGCGCCGTCGGTGCGCCCGCAGGCACGGCCCGACTTTGTGCCGCGCACCCGTTGGGGTAAAGGCGCGCAGGCAAATGCATGGGCGCGGGCGACCATGTCGGCGGTCGCGGCGCAGGGCCTTGATTCGGTTGTACCCCGCGACATCGAAGCCTGGTGCCCCGCCTATGCCGAAAACAGCCCGACCCTGCGCCGGGCATTCTGGGTCGGCATGATGTCTGCGCTGTCCAAGCATGAAAGCACCTATAACCCGCAGGCCGTCGGCGGTGGCGGGCTGTGGTATGGCTTGCTGCAGATTTTGCCTGCGACGGCGCGCGGCTACGGGTGCCGGGCGACCACAGGGGCCGGCTTGCAAAACCCGATCGACAATTTGTCCTGTGCCGCCCGCATCATGGGCCGCACCGTCAAACGCGACCGCGCTGTCGCGCTACACGACGGCCGCTGGCGCGGTGTCGCTGCCGACTGGGGCCCGATGAGCAATCGTGCAAAAGTGGCTGAAATGTCTGCATGGACCCGCAAGCAGGACTATTGCGTGATACGTGAACGCCCGCGCCCGGTCTTGCGCCCCGCCACGCTGATGGCGGAACGCGCCAACGTTACAGTTTCAACAATGGGCGACGGGTCATCCGAATAAGGTTGACCGTCGGCGCATCAATCCCGCCAAGTGCAAGTGTTGCCTTTTTCAGCATCTCGATCCCTTCTTCCGAAGATTTCGGCAGGGCAGAGGCCTGAATCGGCTCGCCCACCGTAATGCGATAGGGCTGGCGATCCTTGTTCAGCGTTTCGTGAAACAGGGTCACATCGCGCAGGGTCGGGTGGATCATGTCGAACAGATAGAACAGCGCCGAATTGCGCGCCTGCACGTTGATCGGGATCACCGGCAGATCGAATTTGCGCGCCAGCATCGCAGCTGACGCCATCCAGGGCCGCTCGTGCAGCTTGAACCCGCGCCGCTTGGCCAAACGGCCAGAGGGAAAGATGACGCCAAGGCGGCCTGCTTCGGTCGCGGTGCGCACATAATCCAGCGTGTTGCGGGTCTTTTCCCGGGTCCGCTTGTCCATACGCCATTCGACGGGGCAGATCATATCTTCCATCTGGGGCATGACGCGCAGGATGTCAGAGTTGGCAAAGAAATACACATCAGGCCGCGTGCGGGCGATCAGATGATGCAGGATGATGCCGTCAGCGATCCCGGTGGGGTGGTTCGCCACGACAATTGCTGGCCCGTGCAGCGGCAGGTTCGACAGGCCCGACACCTCGACATGCTTGGCTAGCAATTCGCCCATATGCCCCATGATCTGGGGCGAGGGCGCGTCACGCAGGCCCTGCGCGATATCGACGGTTTTGTCGTAGGCGAGGGCCAAATGCATCAGCCCGCGCACATAGCGTATTCCGGGCCAGGACTTGTACATCCACGGCGCACGTTCGACGATTAGTGGATCAATACGGTCCTTCATACGTGCACAATGCCCCGGCAGCGGTAACGGTTCCATGACATTTAAGGTTTTTTAATCCCGCCGCCAAGTCGCCTATGACAAAAGGCGTGTAACCATTTCCGACGTATCCCGCGACAGGCCCGGCGTGTCTTTGATCCGTGTCAATGCGCTGTGCATTTTCGCACGGCGCGCGTCATCCCAGCGGCGCATACTGTCAAAGCCGGCGACCATCCGCGCCGTGGTTTGCGGATTGACCGGATCCAGCTTGATCAGCCAGTCAGCGACAAAGTCATAGCCTGCGCCGTCTGCGTGGTGAAAGCCTGCCTGATTCCCCGTCAGCGCCCCGATCACCGATCGGAAACGGTTCGGGTTCTTCCATTCGAAATTAGGGTGCTGCGTCAGGTGGGTGGCAACGGCGACGGCGTCTTGTGGCTGCGCGGCGCTGATCTGCACGGCAAACCATTTGTTCAGCACAAGGCGGTCATGGTGCCACTGGTCGTAAAATGCCTGCGCAGCGGTATCGCCCGCACCATGGGCCAGCAGGATCGAAAGGGCCGCCAATTGCTGCGTCATGTTATCGGCGCTGTCGAACTGGGCCTGCGCGGCATTGCCGTTGTCGGACCAGATCAGCAGCGCCAGCAGGCTGTTCGACAGGGCGCGCCGCCCGCCCTGATCGGCGTCCGGGGCAAAAGGCGCGTCGATTTGGACAGAGGCAAGGACCGGCGGAATATCATTCGCCAAAGCCATCGCCAATTGGCGGTGGGCCTTGCGCCGCGTCTGGTGGATCGCATCGGGGTCAGGGATTTGACCCTGACCTGCCAGGGCAATGGCCAGATCCGCCTCTGACGGCATCGCCAGCAACAAGGCGCGCATGGCCGGATCAAGCGTGCTGTCCGTCAGGGCTGCCCGCAAGCCATCGATATAGGCTGCGTCCAGATCGCCACCCGATGCGATCATGTCCAGCAGAACGGCCTGCCCCAGCGACCGGCCCGCGTCCCAGCGATTGAACGGGTCCGTATCGTGGGTCAGCAAAAAGGCCTGCTCTGCCTGCGTCACGTCACGTTCGACAATCACGGGGGCAGAAAAATTGCGCAGGATCGACGGCACAGGCTTGCTGGCAAGGCCGTCAAAGGTAAAAGTCTGCTGCGCCTCGGTCAGCTCCAGCAATGTGGTCGGAACCACCTCTGCCCCGGTTATGTCCAGCAATCCGACGGCTACGGGAATGTGCAGCGGCAGTTTGTCCGGCTGTCCGGGCGTGGCGAGTGTTTGTTGTGCGATGTGAAGGCGGTAGGTGCCATTCTTAAAGTCGTCTGTCACGGTCAGGCGCGGTGTGCCGGCCTGCGCGTACCAACGCTTGAACTGGGTCAGGTCGCGGCCCGTGGCTTCCGTGAACGCGGTAAGCCAATCCTCTATCGTGGCGGCTTGGCCGTCGTGGCGGGTAAAATACAGATCCAGCGCGGCGCGATAGCCGTCGTCGCCCACTAAGCGCTTGAGCATCCCCACCAGTTCTGCGCCCTTTTCATAGACCGTCACGGTGTAGAAGTTGTTGATCTCGACAAAGCTTTCGGGGCGCACGGGGTGGGCCAATGGGCCTGCGTCCTCTTGGAACTGGCGGTTGCGCATGACCAGCGCATCCTCGATCCGCTTGACGGCATGGCCGTGCAGATCGCCGGTAAAGGATTGGTCGCGAAAGACGGTCAGCCCTTCTTTCAGGCAAAGCTGGAACCAGTCGCGGCAGGTGATCCGGTTGCCGGTCCAGTTGTGAAAATACTCGTGGGCGATGATCGCCTCGATGCGTTGAAAGTCGGCGTCCGTCGATGTGCTTTGTTTGGCCAGAACCGCGCTGGAGTTGAAAATGTTCAACCCTTTGTTTTCCATCGCGCCCATGTTGAAGTCATCCACGGCAACAATGTTGAATACGTCCAGGTCATAGGCGCGGCCATAGACCTGTTCGTCCCAGACCATCGACCGTTTTAGCGCGCCCATGCCAAAGGCGCATTTGTCCAGATCAGCCGCGCGGACCCAGATGTTCAAATCAACATCGCGGCCTTCCATTGTGGTAAAGCTGTCGTTGTGGGCGACCAGATCGCCCGCCACCAGCGCGAACAGATAGGCCGGTTTTGGCCAGGGATCGTGCCATTCCGCCCAGCCTGCACCAGCGGCGGCGGGATTGCCGTTGGACAGGAGCACCGGCAGGTCGCTTTCGATGCGCACGGTGAAAACGCCCATTACGTCGGGGCGGTCGGGGTAATAGGTGATCTTGCGAAAGCCTTCAGCCTCGCACTGGGTGCAATACATGCCGTTTGACATATAAAGCCCTTCGAGGGCTGTGTTTTTTGCCGGGGCGATTTCGACCTCTGCCTCCCATATGAACGCACCGTCCGGCACGGCGCAGGTCAGGCCTGTTGCGGTCAGGTCGGGGGATACGGCGACGCCGTCGATGGCGGCGCTGATCAATTTCAGCTCTTCTCCGTGCAGCATAAAGGGTTGGGGCGGCGCATCCGGGTTCGGCGTGAACGCAATGCGAGAGATGACGCGCGTGGACTCTGGCACCAGCTTAAATGTCAGATGCACACTTTCCACCAGCCATCCGGGCGCCATGTAGTCGGACAGGTAAATCGTTTGGGGCGCTGCGATGTTCATGGAATGTGACCTTATCATGGGCGGAACCGACCGCTTTGGCGCGACGTTATGAACTTGGCAAAGCAGCCGCAACCACTGGCCTTGCGTTAACGAAGGAGATTATGATGTCGGCACCGAAAACGGATCTGGACAAGCAGGAAAAGAACCATCGCGGCCCGATGCGCGGTATGGCCTTTGTCGTGGGCTTTGCACTGTTGCTGTTGGTTGGCCTTATGGTCTGGACATCCAGCAATGGCACATCCCCCGAAGGCGCGGACACCCAGATCGACGGCCGTACAGGCGAAGCTGTGCCCGCTGATCCGCAGGCCGATGCGGCAGCCGATAGCAACTAGGCGACGGTTTCGACATCATGGCGCGGATGCGCAAGAAGGCTGACCTGCCGGTCAAGACCTGCGCTGTGTGCGGCAGGCCCTTCACTTGGCGCAAGTCTTGGGCCAAGGTCTGGGACGAGGTGCGTTACTGCTCTGACAAATGCCGGGCGGCGCGGGGCAAGGCGGCAAAAGCCTGAGCCGCAAAATTGGTGAATTGGTCAGGAATCCTTACCACATCTGGACAGGGCGTCTGCAATCCTCTAGCAAATATGCAAATCGAACGGAGGATCGTGTGATGACTGGACGGATCAACAAAGCTGGGCTGCAGGTCGCGCCGGTGCTGGTGGATTTCATCGAAAAGCAGGCGCTGCCCGGCACGGGCGTGGACGTTGATGCCTTCTGGACCGGTTTTGCCGATCTGGTGAACACGATGGGCCCGCGCGGCCGCGATTTGCTGGCCCAGCGTGAAGAGCTTCAGGCTAAAATCGACGCATGGCATGTGCAGCACCGCGGCCAGACATTCGATGCCGCAGCTTACCGTGCCTTTCTGTCAGACATTGGATATCTGGTGCCCGAGGGGCCAGATTTCGCGATTGAAACAACCTCGGTCGATCCCGAGATCGCCGAATTGCCCGGCCCGCAACTGGTTGTGCCGATCATGAACGCCCGCTTTGCCCTGAACGCGGCGAACGCGCGATGGGGCAGCCTTTATGACGCATTATATGGCACTGATGCGCTGGGCGATCTGCCGCAGGGCAAGGGCTACAACGCCGAACGCGGTGCCCGCGCAATTGCTTGGGGCCGAACGCATCTGGACAAGGTTGCACCGCTGGCCCACGGCTCTTGGGCGGATATCGACAGCTTGGGCGTATCTGACGGGATGCTGTCGCCGCAGTTAAAGGATCAGGGCCAGTTTGCAGGCTATACCGGACAGGGCGATGCGCTGACAGTTCTGTTGCGCGTCAATGGTTTGCTGATCGAAATTGAAGTAGATCCCAAGTCGCAGATCGGCGCGCAGGACAAGGCCGGCATCAGCGATATTCGCTTTGAATCCGCACTGTCCGCCATCATGGATTGCGAAGATTCCGTCGCTGCCGTCGATGCCGAAGACAAGGTGCTGGCCTATTCCAACTGGCTGGGCCTGATGCGCGGCGATCTGACTGAAGAGGTCAGCAAGGGCGGCAAAACCTTTACCCGCGCGCTGCACGGTGATCGCACATTCACCACGTCCGAAGGCCACGACCTGACGGTCAAGGGGCGGTCCTTGATGCTGATCCGCAACGTCGGCCACCTGATGACGAACCCCGCTATTCTGGATAGCGACGGGCAGGAAGTCGGCGAAGGTTTGATGGATGCCATGTGCACCGTGATGATCGCGATGCACGATCTGCACAAAACCTCTGGCATCCGCAATTCCGTCACCGGGTCCGTTTACGTGGTGAAGCCCAAGATGCACGGTCCCGCAGAAGTCGCCTTTGCAGACGATATCTTTACCGCGGTAGAGCGCGTGCTGAACCTGCCGCAGAATACCGTCAAGCTGGGCATCATGGACGAAGAGCGGCGCACGTCTGTGAACCTCAAGGAATGTATCCGCGCGGCCAAGCACCGGGTGGCGTTCATCAACACCGGCTTCCTTGACCGGACCGGCGACGAAATCCACACCAGCATCGAAGCGGGCCCCATGATCCCGAAGGGAGAGATGAAGAACGCGCCCTGGATCAAGTCCTATGAGGATCGCAACGTCGATATCGGTCTGGCTTGCGGATTGCAGGGCAAAGCGCAGATCGGCAAGGGCATGTGGGCCATGCCGGACCTGATGGAACGGATGTTGGTTGAAAAGACCAACCACCCGAACGCCGGCGCAAACTGCGCCTGGGTGCCATCGCCGACAGCGGCCACGCTGCATGCCAGCCACTATCATCAGATCGATGTGCTGGCCCGCCAGGAAGAACTGAAAGCAGGCGGGCCGCGCGGCACACTTGAAGACTTGCTGACAATCCCCGTTGCAAGCGGTCAGAACTGGTCCGAAGACCAGATCACCGCAGAGCTGGAAAACAACGCGCAGGGTATTCTGGGCTATGTTGTGCGCTGGGTCGATCAGGGCGTTGGCTGTTCCAAGGTGCCGGACATTCATGATGTGCAACTGATGGAAGACCGCGCCACCTGCCGCATTTCGGCGCAGGCGCTGGCGAACTGGTTGCTGCACGGTGTGATGACCGAAGCCCGGATGATGGAGGTCATGAAAAAGATGGCTGCTGTCGTGGACGAACAGAACAAGGGCGATGCAGCCTATACGCCGATGGCACCCGACTTTAGCGGCCCGGCCTTCAAGGCGGCCTGCGATCTGGTGTTCGAAGGGCGCACGCAGCCTTCCGGCTATACCGAACCCATGCTTCACGACTGGCGTCTTGTCGCCAAAGCCCACGCATAAAGGAACTGACTATGACACAGATCACCGCCGCACAGGCCCGCACGATTATCGAGGTCGCGATGAAAACCGGCGCGGACAAAGGCTTCAAGCCGCTGTCCGTCGTCATTCTGGACGCGGGCGGCCACGTCAAAGCGTTCGAGCGGGCCGACGGCGCGGCACCCGGCCGCTTTGGCATCGCTCATGGCAAAGCTTACGGCGCGGTCATGCTGGGCATGCCCGGTAGCGCGCAGATGGCCCGCGCCGAGGCGCAGCCGTATTTCATGGCCGCTGTGAACGGCGTGTATGGCGGGCAGGTTGTGCCGGTGCCGGGCGGCGTTCTGGTCAAGGCGGACGGCGTCGTCATTGGCGCTGTCGGCGTGACCGGCGACACATCGGACAACGATGTTGTGGCCGCGATGGCGGGACTAGAGGCTGCCGGCCTGACTGGCGAGGCCTGATTGCCCACAAATTAGGCAATCGTTCAACCATTGAGCGTGCGAAAACGGGATCGGCAGCGCATTTGCTGCCGGTGCCCTCATGCAGGGGTTGCTGTGCGGTCACTGACCTATGCAATCTAGGGGTAAGCAGCTAGATAAGCTGCGTATTCCAGCAGGAGCCTACACCTTGTCCCGTCCCGTTATTGGTATCATCGGCAATTCCCATCTGATCAGCGACAGCTATTTTGTTCAGGCGGCTGGCGACATGAACATGCAAGCCGTGCGCGAAGTCTGTGATGGCCTGCCGCTGATCGTGCCTGCTGATCCGGACATGGTGGATATTAACGATTTGATGTGCGCCTGCGACGGTTTCATCTTTCCCGGCGGGCGGCCCAATGTGCACCCCGAAGAATATGGCGAAGAAGAAACACCAGCACACGGTGATTTCGACCGTGGCCGCGACCGCGTTGCCTTGCCGCTGATCCGGGCCTGCGTGGATGTGGGGATGCCGATCCTTGGCATTTGCCGCGGCTTTCAGGAAATCAACGTGGCCTTTGGCGGCTCGCTTTATCCTGAAATTCGCGATCTGCCGGGGCGGGACAATCACCGCATGCCCCCCGACGGCACGATCGAGGAAAAGTTTGCCATGCGGCACACCATCACCTTTACCGATGGCGGTGTGTTCCACCGGTTGATGGGCAAGCGCGAGGTGATGACAAATTCGCTGCACGGGCAGGGGATCAAGGTCGCCGGTCCGCGCGTCATTATCGACGGCACCGCCCCTGATTCGACACCCGAGGCGATCCATATTGCCGATGCGCCCGGTTTTGCGATGGGTGTGCAGTGGCATCCCGAATATCAGGCTAGCCTTGATATGGTATCGCGTCCCCTGTTCGAAGCCTTTGGCCAGGCGGCTGCCGCCTATGCGCAGGGCAAGCGTGCGCCACTGCGTAAATCGGCCTGATTTCAATAATTTAATACCCATTAAAGCCAAACGCCCGGTGTGCTGGCAGGCACACCGGGCGGGACACGCGCCGCACCGTCATCGAGCAGACTGACGGGGCGCGCATCTGGTTGCGGGTGTTACACCCGCAGCAACTCTGCCTCGTGCCGCTTCAGACAGCGGCGGGCAGTATCGCCATACTGTCCTACGTCAGAACGCAATTGCGGGAAAATTGCAAACAGCTCTTCGCGGGCGGCGTCATGAACTGCGTCGATGCCCAGCGTTCCGGGGTGGAAGCTTTCGGTTGCTGCCCCTTCGGCATAGACGATTTCATGCTGGTCGAACATCATGTGGATATAGGTCACCTGATCGGCCGCATCGCGGGTCACGGACAGGTTGTCCACCAAATGCTTTGCGGGGACCAGAACTTCGGATTCGCCGAACAGCAGCTCTGCCCGGTAGCCCTGGAACAGCATCCGGTGCTGCGGCGACACAATCAGGTCACGCTCTTGCCCCGTGATGACGCCGGGGCGAATGCGCACGGGGGCAAAACGGTCCTGTGCGGACACGGTGCGCGACTGGATCCAGCGGATCGGTTGAAGCCCGTGGTCGCGGGTCATTACCAGATCACCAACCTGCAGGGTCGCGATATCGCGTGCACCCATCGGGGTGGCAATCAGTGTGCCGGGGGTGAAGCAGATGATGTTTTCGATATTGTCGAAGGTCAGCAGGCTGCCGTCGTCAAGCTGCACTGTGCCAGAGGTTTTCGCCTCGTTCGAATAGATCAGCGTGGACAGATCCGCGCCTGTACCCAGCTGCAGCGTATCGCCTACGGTGCCGTTCTCGCCGCCGTCGATGTAGATATCAGCAGGTTCGCCATCGGGATCGGTTGTCAGGACAAAAGTATCGTCGCCCCCGGTGCTGGCAGCGGGTTCGTCACCGTAAGCCGTATCACCGCGGCCAAAGGTGACCGTGTCATTGCCAGCGCCGCCATAAAGTGTGTCCGCACCCGCGCCGCCATCGATGATGTCATTACCGTCGCCTGCGTCAATGACATCGTTGCCAGCGCCGCCAGAAAGCGTGTCGTTGCCTGTACCGCCCCAGATATAGTCGTTGCCGTCGCCGCCATAGACAGTGTCGTCGCCAGTGCCAGCGTTGAAAAAGTCGTTGCCTGCACCGCCAAAGATTTGGTCGTTGCCAGCGCCGGTGATGATAACGCTCAGGTCGTTATCAAGGCTGCCATAGACCGTGTCGTCGCCGCTGCCGGTCACGATGTCTTCGACTTCGCTAAAGGTCGCGGTATCGGTGCCATTGGTGATCGTGCCGGACTCAGTGCCCGTGATGTTGACAGTCACGTTCTGCGTCAGACCAGAGCCGTCGATGCGGTCAAGGTCAAAGCCACTGGCGTCTTCGCCGCCGACAATGGTGTCGTTGCCGAAGTCATCGCCAATGGTGAAGGTATCGGTGCCGGTGCCGCCATCAAGCGTATCGTCGCCCGCACCGCCAGCCAGAATGTCATTGCCAGCTTCGCCATACAGCGTGTCATTGCCAGCGCCGCCGTCCAGCGTATCGTTGCCATTGCCGCCATAGACTTCGTCGTCGCCATTGCCTGCGATGACCGTGTCATTGCCGTCGCCTGCGATGATCAGGTCGTCGTTGCCGGTGTCGCCGGACAGGATGGCGTCGTTCGCGTCAACGCGGTCGCCGTCGGTGTCACCAAGATAGGTGTTGTCGATCAGATCGTCGCCAGCGGTGCCGGTGACGGTGCCATCGGACATGGGGATGCCCATGGCGTTCAAATAGAACGGGTTGGCGGCGTCCGCAGGGGACACACCTGACAGCAGGACCGTTTCGCCATTCGGAAAGCTGAGCAGGGCATTGCCGTTGCCATCGTCGGTGACGGCAACATCGTGCACGTTGACCGGATCGCCGCCTGCATCGTGCAGGTCGCTGACGTCCAGCTGGTCGCGGCCTGTGAAGCTGCCGTCAGGGTTGGTGATCGGTGCCTCGAACGCCGAGACGATATCGTTGCCGCTGCCGTCTTGCAGCACGACGGTGTCCACCGCGCCATCATCAAGGCCCAGATCAAGCGTGTCGTTACCTGCGCCTGCGTCAATACGGTCCGCGCCCGCACCGCTGCTGATCGTGTCATCGCCGCTGCTGCCGGTAATCGTGTCCGCGCCGCTGCCGGTTATCACGTTTTCGATCTGGCTGAAGGTTGCGGTGTTGACGCCGTCGGTCAGGGTGCCGGCCTCTGGTCCGGACAGGGTGACGGTCAGGTTTTCCGTCAGCTCGCTGGCGTCAAGCGTGTCGCCCTGGCTTTCTCCAGCCTCTCCACCGGTGATGGTGTCGTTGCCGAAACCGCCGAACAGGCGGAACACATCGTCGCCTGCGCCCAGGTCGACAACGTCGTCGCCCTCGCCGCCATAGACCGTGTCGTTGCCGGACCCGAGGAAGAAATTCTCGATCTGGTCAAAGGTGACAAGGTTGTCATTGTCGGGATCTTCGTCTGCAACGCTGGCGGTATCGGTCAGCGTGCCTCTTTCGGGGCCGGTCAGGTCCAGAACCAGATCGGCCGTGACTGCGCTGGCGTCCAGTACGTCGCCGGTGACTTCGCCGTCTTCGCCGCCATAGATGAAATCGTCGCTCCAGCCATCGGCCACGACAAAGGTATCGTCGCCCGAACCGCCAAAGATATCGTCCCAGCCCGCGCCTCCGACAAAGGTGTCGTTCGATCCCGCGGCACCAAGGTCATAGATCGTATCATAGCCTTCACCGCCGTAAACGGTGCTGCCTGTGGTCGACCCGTTGGATGTTTCGATGATGTCATCGCCCGCGCCGCCGTAAAGTTCGTCGCCGTCAACGTAGGTTTCATTGTCCAGGACAGAGCCGCCGCCGATAAAGTCGTTGCCATCGCCGCCATAGATCGTGTCGGTGCCTGCGTCGCCCGATACGGTATCGTCGCCGTCGCCTGCGTAGACGGTGTCGTTGCCTGCGCCTGCGACGATCAGGTCATCATTGCCAGCGGTGTCCGGCAGAATGGCATCGTTGTTATCAACCGTATCGCCGTCGCCGTCCGTATAGCCTGCGCCGATGATATCGTCGCCCGCGGTGCCGCTGACTGTGCCATCTGGCATAGGGATCCCCATCGCGTTCAAATAAAATTCGTTACCGGCGTCAGCGGGGCTGATGCCTTGCAGTGTCAGGCTTTCACCGTTCGGAAATGTCAGGACCGCATTGCCTGCGCCGTCGTCGCTGATGACGACATCGCGCGTGTTGACGGGATCGCCGCCTGCATCCAGCAGGCCCGTTACATCAAGTTGGTCGCGGCCGATAAAGCCGCCAAGCCCATCAGGCGTCGGTGCTTCGAAGCCAGAGGCGATGTCATCGCCAAAGCCGTTCTGCAGGATCAGCGTATCGACGGCGTTATCGCCGGCACCCACGTCGATGGTGTCATTACCCGCGCCTGCGTTGATGACGTCTGCACCCGCGCCGCTGGCGATGGTCTGGTTGCCGCCACCTGCGGTGATGGTGTCATTGCCGCTGCCAGTCGCAATACGCTCGATTTCGGAAAACTTCGTCGTGCCGTTGGCATTGGTCAGGGTGCCAGCCTCTGCCCCGGTAAAGGTGACGGTGGTGTCGGTGCTCAGGCCCGATCCATCCAGCAGATCGCCTGCACCCTCTCCGGTTTCGCCGCCCAGAACGGTGTCATTGCCTGCGCTGACCACAAAGCGGTCATCACCCGCGCCGCCGTCTAGCAGGTCATTGCCCGCACCGCCGTCAAGGGTGTCATTGCCGCTGCCGCCATAGACGCGGTCATTTCCGTTGCCCGCCAGAACCGAATCGTTGCCTGCGCCTGCCTCGATCAGGTCGTCGTTTGCGGCATCGCCCGCCAGAATCGCATCGTTGCTATCCACGCGGTCGCCGTCGCGGTCCGTATAGCCCGGGGTGATGACATCATCGCCAGCGGTGCCGCTGACCGTGCCATCGGACATGGGGATACCAATGGCGAACAGGAACTGCTCGTTCGTGGCCGTGGCCGGGGATACGCCCTGCAACACGACCGCTTCGCCGTTAGGGAAGGTCAACACAGCGTTGCCATTGCCATCGTCGCTGACAACCACGTCGCGGGTGTTGACCGGATCGCCGATAGCATCGTGCAGGTTGGTCACGTCCAGCTTGTCGATCGACGTATAGGTGCCGTTTGCATTGGCGACGACGGTATCCATGCTGGTGATGGTGTCGCGGCCGGAACCATCGCGCAGCACCAGCACATCGGCTGCACCGTCGTTGCCAAGGCTGATGGTGTCATTGCCAGCGCCGCCTTCGATACGGTCAGCGCCGGTGCCTGCGGTGATCGTGTCGTTGCCGCTGCCGCCGATGATGCTGTCGTTGCCCGCGCCGGTGTCCACGTTGATGCCGCCGGTGGCCGCGCTGGCGTTCACCGTATCGGCATTAGCGGTCGTGACCACACGTTCGATCTGGGAAAAGGTCGCGGTCGCGCCGGTGGTGCCAAAGGTGGCGGTGCCAGCCTCTGCTCCGGTGTAGGTGACGCTAACGCCGGCGGTCGCAGAGGCGTTGGTGAGGTTCAGCGTATCAATGTCGCCGTTACCGGCATCTTCGCCGCCAATGACAATATTGCGTTCATCGGTATCGGCCACGTTGAATACGTCGTTGCCGGTGCCGCCGTCCAATGTGTCGGATCCTGCGCCGCCGGACAGCGTATCGTTGCCTGCACCGCCCAGCAGCCGGTCATTGCCCGTGCCGCCAAACAGCACGTCATTGCCATCGTCACCGCTGAGCGTGTCGTTGCCGGCACCGCCGGACAAGATATCATCACCCGCGCCGCCCAGCAGGCTGTCATCGCCTGCATCGCCGTTCAAGGTGTCGTTGCCCGCGCCGCCGTCAAGGGTATCGTTGCCTTCGCCGCCGTTCAGGGTGTCGTTGCCGTCACCGCCGTACAGGCTGTCCGTGCCGTCGTCGCCAAACAGGATGTCGTCGCCTGCATCGCCGTTCAGGATATCGTTGCCAAGACCGCCGTTCAGGGTGTCGGACCTGTTGCCGCCGCTTAGGGTGTCGTTGCCCGCACCGCCATCAAGCGCGTCATTGCCATCGCCGCCGTTCAGGACATCGTTGCCGTTACCGCCATACAGCAGGTCATTCCCGTCAGCACCGTTCAAGGTATCATTGCCGTCACCGCCATAAAGCGTGTCGACGCCCAAGCCGCCAGTGATGCTGTCATTGCCGCCGCCGCCAAAGATCACGTCGTCGCCATTGCCGCCGTCAATCGTGTCGTTGCCTTCGGTCGGCACGATCGAGGTGAAGCGCATATCGCTGATCCAAAGCGCCTGACCCGATGTGCCCGCGTTGGAATAGACGATCTGGATGCTGGCAACCGGACCTGCAATGGTCACGCCGACAGCACCTTCGGCGCCATTTGCGCTATTGCTTGTGGACCCTGCGGTGATCGTGTTCCCCGACGTCGTTTCGTCGCCATAAACGGTGAACGTCACGGGAACCGCGTTGCCGTTGGCGTCATAGGCCAGCACGGTCACCACATCCTGCCAACCGCCGGTGTCGATGTCGTTAATGACGAACTGCACGTTAGACACGGAATCCGACACACCGCTTGCGGGGTCGGCGGAAAAGTCGACCGTGGTCGTCACGTTCGGACCAGCGCCGCCGGTCAGATACAGCGAAGAATTAGTGGCAAGGCCGGTTGTGCCTGCGTAGGTGGTAGAACTGGACGTTTCGATGGCGGTATTGCCGCCATCGTTCTGGAACGAAACCGAGACGTTGATGTTACCGGTGTCTTGGGTAAAGCCGTTGACTAGATCAGTGCCTGCCGCGCCCTGACCGATCCAGCTAAGCGTTTCCGTCGTGACAGCGGCAGGGGCGACATCGTCGCCATAGATCACATCGTTGCCGTCGCCGCCCAGAATGCTGTCGTTGCCGGCTTCGCCCCAGATCGTGTCGTCACCCGTGCCGCCGTCGATGGTGTCGTTGCTGTCGCCGCCATAGATCCGGTCGTTACCGGCACCCGCACTGATGCTGTCCCGCCCCGCGCCGCCATAGATGGTGTCGGTGCCGCTGCCGGCTGTGATGGTATCACCGCCTGCGCCGCCATAGCCCAGATTGTTGCCTTCGCCCAAGGCAATGGTATCCGCGCCGGACCCGCCATAGGCGGTATCGTTGCCGGCGCCGCCGTCGATATTGTCGTTGCCCATGCCGCCGTACAGCACATCATTGCCGTTGCCGCCGCTGATCGAATCGTTGCCTTCGCCGCCAAAGACGGTGTCGTTGCCCGATCCGCCAAAAATGGTGTCGTTGCCGGTGCCGCCATAGACGATGTCATTGCCATTCGCGGCCGAGATGGTGTCATTGCCCGCATTGCCGTAGATGACATCTGCGCCGGCAGTGCCATTCAGCGCCGCATCATTGCCTTCGGTGCCGGTGTAGACGCCGACATCTGGCGCCGTGACCACGGTGACCGACCGCAGGTTGGACGGAAACGCCGTAGACGGTTCAAACTGCACGTTTCCATCTGTGTCGATATAAAACGTGCCCGATACGGTCACCAGATTTGTGCTGGTCGAGGTCTGGTATTGCACCGTGCCCGCGCCAAGCGTCTGTGCGATGGTAAAGCTGCTGTAGGCTGTCGCTCCGTCGCCGCTGTTAAGGCGCTCATCGGTTCCAAGGCTAAAAACAACACCATCTGTCATAGTCATCACAATCATATTAGGGCAATTGCCACAAGACGGGGGCATTCGCTCGTTTCTGATCTGAAGCAGTACTGCGCAGGCGGGGCGTGAATTCGCCGGTCAAATGGCCATCACAAGGCAGGCGAGGCGATTTTAAGGCACCGCTGCCCGATTAAGGCGCAATTAAGGCAAGTTGTGGGTATATGCCGCAATTTTGCCTAAAACTCAGGGCAACTTTGTAGCAGCGGCGCAGGCCATGATATCCGGCAAAGCCCGTTTGAATTTGAAAAATCCGGCTGTCGCCCGGGGCCAATTTAACTGATCGATCGGGCGCATCTGCACCGACAGGGTGATGCCGTTTGTATCCAGCGCCTGCCGCAATCCGGCCAGCGTATCCGCCGCCGGGCCGGTTGGCACATGCTGCATGACCACCTGGTCCAGTTTTGCTGCGCTTGCCCAGGTTACAATTTCCTGCAGGTCGGTGCAGCCGGTCACTGGCCCCAGCAGATTGGACAATCGCAAGGTGCAGTCGTCGATTGCGCCGCGGCTGAACTGTGTGACCCGGTCCGACACCAGCAAATGCGTGCGTGCGCGGCTGGCTTGCACGGTCGCTGTGGCGACAGGCCGCAGGCCCAAATCTGGACCCAGAAGGGAATCGGGAAACAACGTCTCGTCGGTCAAAAGCAGGCCGCTGCGGGCTGCTGGAACAAAAGGGTCGCTGACCGGGCAGGGGCGCGGCGCGGGCAGGGGCGGGCCGTCCAGCGCAGGCGCTGTCTGTGCCAGTCCGTCCGGGTTGAACCTACCGTTGGTATAGCGGGCGATATTATCGGCAGTGGCAAGATAGGTTTTGCCCCGCGTATGCAGCCCTGCCACCCAGCGCCACGACAATGTGTTGGATGCCGCATCGCCGTCCAGAAGGTGGCGCAGGAACAGATCAGCCCCCAGCACCCAAGGCAGTTCCAGCGTGAAAATCCAGATCGAGGCGAACCACATGCGCGCGTGGTTGTGCAGGTATCCGGTCCGCGCCAGCTCTGTCGCCCAATGGTCAAAGCAGTCGATGCCGGTCTGCCCGGTGCAAGCCTGTTCCCACCGCCGGCGCAACCCGCTTTGGGTTTGCACATCGTTCCAGGCGGCGCGGCGTTCGGATTGGTAATCGGCCCAGATCTGCGGACGCAGTTCCAGCCAGCCTTTAAAATACAGCCGCCACGCCACTTCAGTCACAAACTTTTCAGACAAATCCGGCCCATGGTGGCGCAGGGCGGCGGCGATGACCTCTTGCTCTGTCAGCAGGCCGTGGCGCAACCAGGGGGAAAGGCGGCTGACATTTTCATGATCTGCTGTGTCGAAATTGCGCGTGCGGGCGTAATCCACTGCCGCGTGCGGGGCAAAGGCGGTTAGCCGGTCAAGTCCAGCGGCGCGGGTCGGGGTGAAATCGGTCATGACGAAGATCTAGTGCAGCCTGTGCCGCAGGCCACTGCGACAGTTTCGACCGCATGCATCAAGGGGCATGAAACACACTTTTGGTGAACGAAGCCTTAACCCGCCTGTGTCAAGACAAGGCCAACCGCCCTTGAAGCCCTGCGCAGGCGTGCATAGACTTAGGCGAACACGAACGGACGCGCCAACAAGGCGTCCAGAACCAGAGGCATTGTTATGCAAGATCCCGTCGAAACCTACATGAACCTTGTGCCGATGGTGGTCGAACAGACCTCTCGCGGTGAACGCGCCTATGATATTTTCAGCCGCTTGCTGAAGGAACGCATCATTTTCGTGAACGGCCCTGTCCATGACGGCATGAGCCAGCTGATCGTCGCCCAGTTGCTGCACCTTGAATCGGAAAACCCGAAGAAGGAAATCAGCATGTATATCAACTCTCCGGGCGGGTCCGTCGTCGCGGGGATGAGCATTTATGACACCATGCAGTATATCCGCCCCAAGGTGTCCACGCTGGTCTGCGGCCTGGCTGCATCAATGGGGTCGGTCATCGCCATCGGCGGCGAAAAGGGCATGCGCTTTTCCCTGCCCAACGCCGAATTTCTGGTGCACCAGCCATCGGGCGGCGCGCAGGGTACGGCAGAGGATATCCTGATCCGCGCCCGTAACATCGAAGCCACGCGCGAGCGGATGTATAAACTCTATGTCAAGCATTCGGGCCAGTCGCTGGCCAAGGTGCAAAAGGCGCTGGACCGCGACAAGTGGATGACCCCGGAAGAAGCGATGGAATGGGGCCATATCGACGAAATCGTCACCCGTCGTGACGCAGCCGAGGACGAATAAACCCGTCCTGACCAAACCCGATGCCAGATCACACGCGATGTGATGCGTTTTTGGCGTTGTGGCTACTTCGGCGCTGTCCTAGTCTGCATGACCAAGGACAGCGCGACACCAAAACGGCCTTTGGCCAAAGGACACGAGTAATGGCAAGCACCACCGGCAGCGACAGCAAAAATACGCTCTACTGCAGCTTTTGCGGCAAAAGCCAGCATGAGGTGCGCAAACTGATCGCGGGCCCCACCGTATTCATCTGTGACGAATGCGTCGAACTTTGCATGGATATCATCCGCGAAGAAACGAAGTCCGCGAGTCTGAAATCCGGTGAAGGCGTGCCGACACCGCGCGACATCTGCAATGTGCTGGACGACTATGTTATCGGCCAGATGCACGCAAAGCGCGTGCTTTCTGTGGCTGTGCACAATCACTATAAGCGATTGAACAACAGCGACAAATCCGACATCGAACTGGCGAAATCCAACATCATGCTGATCGGTCCTACGGGCTGCGGCAAGACGCTGCTGGCGCAGACGCTGGCGCGTATTCTGGATGTGCCGTTCACCATGGCTGACGCGACGACCCTGACCGAAGCAGGTTACGTTGGCGAAGACGTTGAAAACATCATCCTAAAGCTGTTGCAGGCGTCGGAATATAACGTGGAACGCGCGCAGCGCGGCATCGTCTATATCGACGAGGTCGACAAGATCACCCGCAAGTCCGACAACCCGTCCATCACCCGCGACGTATCGGGCGAAGGCGTGCAGCAGGCCTTGCTGAAGATCATGGAAGGCACCGTCGCCTCTGTGCCGCCGCAGGGCGGGCGCAAGCATCCGCAGCAGGAATTTCTGCAGGTCGACACAACGAATATCCTGTTTATTTGCGGCGGTGCATTTGCCGGTCTGGACAAAATCATCGCCCAGCGTGGCAAAGGGTCGGGCATGGGCTTTGGGGCCAATGTCAAAGGTCCCGATGACCGCGGTGTCGGCGAAATTTTTACCGAGCTGGAGCCGGAAGACCTGCTGAAGTTTGGCCTGATCCCGGAATTCGTTGGCCGTCTGCCGGTCATCGCAACCCTGACCGATCTGGACGAAGACGCGCTGATCACCATCCTGACCGCGCCGAAAAACGCGTTGGTCAAGCAGTACCAGCGCCTGTTCGATATCGAGAATACCAAGCTGACCTTTACCGATGATGCGCTGAAAGCGATTGCAAAGCGTGCGATCGAACGCAAAACCGGTGCCCGCGGCCTGCGGTCCATCATGGAAGATATCCTGCTGGACACGATGTTCGACCTGCCAGGCATGGACACCGTGACCGAAGTCGTCGTCAACGAGGAAGCCGTCGGTCCCGACGCCAGCCCGCTGATGATCCACGACGACGGCAAGAAGAAAGAGAAAGAAACCGCCAGCGCGTAAGCGATGTTGACCGGTGAACAGATCAAAGGCCGTCGCAATTTGCGGCGGCCTTTTTATTTAAAGGCAATGCATGACCGTTACCCACATCACCACCGGATCCCCGTTTGAGGAAAAGATCGGCTATTCTCGCGCTGTCGTCGCGGATGGCTGGGTCTTTGTCGCGGGCACGACAGGCTATGACTACGCCAGCATGACGATGCCGATTGATGTGACGGACCAGTGCCGCAATGCGCTGGCCACCATCGCCGATGCGCTGGGGCAGGCGGGGGCGTCACTCGATGATGTGGTGCGCGTGAATTATATCTTGCCCGAAGGGAACGACTGGGAGCCGTGCTGGCCCATCGTCGCAGATGCCTTTGCCCGCGCGCGCCCGGCGGCGACGATGATCCGGGCAGGCTTGCAGACGCCCGAAATGAAGATCGAAATAGAGGTAACAGCGCGCCTGCCGTAAGCGCTGCCTCTGGACCTTTGTGCCCGATTGGGGCATGACATGACCTAAGCAACCGGAGACGATGATGGGCCTTGTTCAGAAAATCGCACGCGTTTTCACTTGGTGGGACGGTCAGACTTTTGCCACCCAGTTCTGGACGTGGCGCAAGGGCGACAAAGTGGGCGAAGATGCAGAGGGTAATCTGTATTATCGCAACGCCGATGATAGCCGTCGCTGGGTAATCTTCAAAGGCGAAATCGAGGCATCCAAGATCGCGCCCGAATGGCATGGGTGGCTGCACCGGACGTGGGATGAAACTCCGACCGAACGCCCGTTGGTTCATAAAGCATGGGAACAGCCGCATCAGGAAAACCTGACCGGCACGGCACTTGCCTATGCCCCGAAGGGATCGCTGCGCAGTGCGTCCCCCGCCGAACGTACCGATTACGAGGCATGGTCCCCGGAATGATCCGCGCCGCCCTTTTGTGCGCCCTGCTGCTACCGGGCAGCGCGTTTGCCCAGTCGGCCTTGTCGCGCCCCGGCGGCGATTTGCGGGTGCTGGATAAGGTCACCGGCCAGTTGTTCGATGTGTCGATCAATGCCGGGCAAAGCCAGAAGGTCGGTTATCTGAACATTGTCATGAACGATTGCCGTGTTCCTGCGGATAATCCAAGTGGCGATGCCTACGCGGAACTTGTCGTGACAAACCGCGACGATCCGACGCCCGTATTTAGCGGCTGGATGATCGCATCTGCGCCGGCGCTGAATGCGATGGACCACCCGCGTTACGACGTCTGGGTGATGGACTGCGCCAGCTGATCCAGGTCAATAGTGCCCGGGGAGCCGAAATCTGCGGTTCGCGTTAACGCTTTTGCAAGGTGATCTTCATATTCTGCCCGCGGGATCTCTATCCCGCCCAGGGATGCCAGATGTGGTGTTATGAATTGCGTATCAAATAAGGTAAAACCCTGCCGGTTCAGGCGCTCTATGGCGCAGGTCAGGGCAACCTTTGACGCATCGGTCACGGTCGAAAACATGCTTTCACCGAAAAACGCAGTCCCGACCGTGACCCCATAAACACCGCCGACCAAGGCGTCGCCTTGCCACACCTCTATGGAATGGGCATCGCCTTGCGCGTAAAGCGCCTGGTAAACATCGTAAATAGGCGGGTTAATCCAAGTTTCTGGGCGGTTGGCGCAGCCTTGAACCACCTGCGCAAAGGCGCGATCGGCGCTGGCCTTCAGGTGGCCGCGCCGCAACGTCTTGCGCAAAGATCGAGAGACATGGAAGCCGTCCAGCGGCAGGATGCCGCGAAAGCGGGGCTGGACCCAGAACACGTCTTGCGCGTCCCGGGTCTCTGCCATGGGGAAAATGCCTTGCCGATAGGCCTGCAACAACAGGTCTGGCGACAGCATCCCGGTCATCGCCCTAGCCCAGGTGGGTTTCGAGCCAGTGTTCCAGCCAGTGAATGTTGTAGTCGCCGGACAGGACGTCAGGCTCTTGCAGCAGGGCGTGGAACAGGGGGATCGTGGTATCGACACCGTCGACGATCAGTTCGTTCAATGCGCGGGCCAGACGGGCCAGCGCCTCTGGACGGTCGCGACCATGAACGATCAATTTACCGATCAAGCTGTCGTAGTAGGGCGGGATCCGGTAGCCGTCGTAAAGCGCCGAATCCATCCGCACGCCCAAACCGCCAGGGGCGTGGTATTGCGTGATCGTGCCGGGGCAGGGGCTGAAGTTCGGCAGCTTTTCAGCGTTGATCCGCACTTCGATGCTGTGGCCGTTGATTTTCAGGTCGTCCTGCGTGAACGACATGGGCAGGCCAGCGGCGACGCGAATCTGTTCGCGCACAAGATCGATGCCAAAGATATTCTCTGTCACCGGGTGTTCGACCTGCAGACGGGTGTTCATTTCGATGAAATAGAACTCGTCGTTTTCGAACAGGAATTCGATGGTACCGGCACCGATATAGTTGATCTGTGCAACAGCATCGGCGCAGACCTTGCCGATGCGCGCCCGCAGTTCCGGGGTAATGGCCGGGCCGGGGGCTTCTTCCAATACCTTTTGGTGGCGCCGCTGAAGCGAGCAATCCCGCTCGCCCAGATGGACGGCATTGCCCTTGCCATCGCCAAAGACCTGAATTTCGATGTGGCGCGGCGTGGTCAGGTATTTTTCAATATAGACTTCGTCATTGCCAAAGGCGGCCTTGGCTTCGGCACGGGCGGAATGGAACGCCTTTTCCATATCAGCAGCGGTTTGCGCCACTTTCATACCGCGCCCGCCGCCACCGGCGGTGGCCTTGATGATAACCGGATAGCCGATTTCTTCGCCGACGCGCTGCGCGTCTTTGAGCGTTGGCACACCGCCGTCAGAGCCGGGCACGCAGGGGACGCCCAGCTTTTTCATCGTGTCCTTGGCGGTGATCTTGTCGCCCATCATGCGGATGTGTTCGGCTGTGGGGCCGATAAAGGTCAGGCTGTGGTCCTCTACAACCTGCACAAATGCCGCGTTTTCCGACAAAAAGCCGTATCCGGGGTGGATTGCCTGAGCGCCTGTAATTTCGCAGGCGGCAATGATGGACGGAAAGTTCAGATAGGACTGGGCCGAGGATGGCGGGCCGATGCAGACAGCCTCGTCCGCCATGCGCACGTGCATCGCGTCGGCGTCGGCAGTGGAGTGCACGGCGACGGATTTGACGCCCATTTCCCGGGCGGCGCGGACGACACGCAGGGCGATTTCGCCCCGGTTCGCGATCAGGATCTTGTCGAACATGACAGCAATCCTATTCAATAATCATCAAGGGAGCGCCGAATTCCACCGGACCGCCATCCTCGACCAGGATACGCTTTACGGTGCCTGCGCGGGGCGCGGGAATGTGGTTCATCGTTTTCATGGCTTCGATGATCAGAAGGGTGTCGCCTTCTTTTACTTGGGTGCCAGTCGCCACAAAGGCGGCAGCACCTGGTTCGGCGGCCAGGTAAACCGTGCCGACCATCGGCGAGGTCACCGCGCCGGGGTGCGACGCCGGATCGGCCGGTGCAGTCGCAGCGGGGGCTGCCATCGGTGTGTTTGCGACCGGTGCCGGCGTGTTGGCAACGACGGCTTGCTGCGGTTGCGGTGCCGGCTGTGCATAGCGGCTGACGCGCACGTCAAGGCTATCGTTTTCGGCGTAGTCCCGCTTGACTTTCAATTCGGTCAAATCGTTTGCGCGCAGCAGTTCGGCCAATGCCTGAATAAAGCTGACGTCGCTGTCCTGAGAGGTCTTGTTGCCCATGTGTGTTCCGGCCATTGCTCTTGTTACTACCAGTTGTGTGCCGCTGGCGGTCACACGATTGGCGGACTTATAGGGCAAGTGACGCAAGGTGAAAAGCGCTTGCGCGCGATAAGCTGGGCGCGGGGCATTTACGCGGGTTCAGGATCGGCGGAACTTGTTTCGGTTTTTGCCGGGTTTTCGGCGTCGTCCGCGGAACTTGGGTCTGTTTCGATCACCGGCGATATTGCAACTTCTGGCGTGGGATCTGACCCGGTCACAGTGTCGTCCTGCACCGTTACATCGTCTTCAGCTTCAGTTTTGGCTTCACTTTCGGCTTTGACGTCATCAGGTTTAGGGCCGTGGGGAAGCATGGTCACGCCGTAGGGTTTCAGCACGCGATCGACGGGCTGGGCGGTATCGGCGGGCAATGACAGTTTTGTCTGAACGACCACGGCGTTTTGCCCGCTACTTGCGGGGATCGGCAACGGGATCGACGGCTGCGGATTGCGTATCAATGCAGCAGTATCGGCAGTTGGCCGAAGATCTGCGCGGACAATCGGGGCGGAGGCCTGTTGCGGCGCAGCGATAGGGGACGTTACGATTACCATTTTGGCGCTCCTTTCCGGTCCGCCGGTTTTCTACCCCTATATATGACGTGGCCCGAGTTACTGATCCGTAAACCGGGCCACTTCTACCGCAAGAATCCAAAGCGATGGTTAACGCCGGGGATCAAATCGCCAGGTATTCTGCCCGCAGTTTTTCATTCTCCAGCACCTCTTGGGCCGAGCCGTTGAACACAACCGATCCGGTATCCAGAATGACGGCGCGGTCAGCCAGTTTCAGCGCGGCGACAGCATTCTGTTCGACGATAATTGTCGTAATGCCCTGATCGCGAATGATTTTCAGTGTCTTCGCAATTTCCTGCACAATTACCGGGGCAAGGCCTTCGTAGGGTTCGTCCAACAGCAAAACCTTGATGTCGCGGGCCAGCGCGCGGGCAATAGCGAGCATCTGCTGCTCGCCGCCGGACAAGGTTACGCCTTCTTGCTTGCGCCGCTCTTTCAGGCGGGGAAACAGCTCGTAGATCCGCTCTAGCGACCAGCCGATTGGTGGCGCTATCTGGGCAAGTTGCAGATTCTCTTCCACCGTCAGGCCCGCGATGATGCAGCGATCCTCTGGCACCAGCGCGATGCCTGCGCCGGCAGCCTGATGGCTTTTCATCAGGTGCAGCGGCTGGTGGTCGAGCCAGATTTCGCCGTGCTTCAGCTCTGGATTGCCCAGACGCGCGATGGTGCGCAGGGTGGACGTTTTGCCGGCGCCGTTGCGGCCAAGAAGGGCAAGGATTTCGCCCTCTCTGATGTCAAAACTGACGTTCTGGACGATGTAGCTTTCGCCGTAATACGCCTCCACCTCCCAAACGCTTAGGAAGGGGCGGTCAACGGCGGCGTTGTTTTTATGCGGGTCGAATAGTGCGGTCATGTCATGTCCTTTGCGGATGCCTGACTTTGATTAAAAGGGGCTAGATCTGGGTTTCGCCCAAATAGGCTTCGCGCACCTTGGGATCGGTTTTGATCTGGTCGGGGCTGCCTTCGACAAGCGGAGTGCCCTGCGCCAGAACGGTGATGCGATCGGCGAGCGAGAAAACGACCTGCATGTCGTGTTCGATGATCGCCATTGTGATCCCGCGCTTGGTGCGAATGTCTTTGAGCAGCGCAATCGTGTTTTCCGTATCGGCGCGGGCCATGCCGGCGGTCGGTTCGTCCAGCAACATCAGGCGCGGTTCCTGCACAAGGCACATTGCCATTTCCAGCCGCCGTTTATCGCCGCGCGATAGGCTGGATGCGACCTCATGCGCTTTGGACAGCATGTTGACTTCTTCGAGCATCGTTTCCGCCTGCGCGGTGATCGCGCGCTCGTTGCGGACGGGTTCGATGGCATGCATGCGGAATGCGCCGTCGCGTTTGGCAAAGCAGGGGATTAGCACATTTTCCATGACCGTAAGGTCAGAGAAGATTTCCGGTGTCTGAAACACCCGGCTGATGCCCATTTGCGCGATTTCGAACGGTTTACGCCCCAGTACGGACTGGCCGTCGAACATGACCGACCCCGAGTCCGGGATCAGTTTGCCGACCAGCACGTTTAGCAAGGTCGATTTACCCGCGCCGTTCGGGCCGATGATCGCGTGGACGGTGTTTTCCGCGATGGACAGGTTCACATCGCCCAGGGCCTGCAGACCGCCGAAGCGTTTGTTGACGCCTTTGACTTCAAGGATTCCCATAAGATCGTTTCCTTATTCTGCAGTTTTCTGGCGGGCGGCGTCGCGGTCTGCTGCTGTCACCTCGCCGGATTTGCGGCTGAACAGTGCAGCCAGACGTTGTCCGCCCTGAACCAGACCACCGGGCAAGAAGATGACGACGACCATGAACAAAAGGCCCAGTGTCAAATGCCAGCCTTCGCCAACAAAGGGGTGGACCAGCCAGATCAGGCCGTTTTCAATCGGGTCGGGCAGGGCGCCAAACCACTGGTGCAGCACGTTCTCGTTGATCTTGGAGACGATGTTTTCCAGATACTTGATCACGCCAGAGCCGACGATCGGGCCAATCAGGGTGCCGACACCGCCAAGGATGGCCATGACGACGATCTCTCCGCTCGCGGTCCAATACATCCGTTCCGCGCCGGTCAGCGGGTCCATCGCGGCCAGCAAACCGCCAGCCAGACCTGCATACATGCCAGAGATGATGAAGGCGTATAGCATGTAGGGCTTCGTGTTCAGACCGGTGTAGTTCATCCGCGTCTGGTTCGATTTAATCGCCCGCAGCATCATGCCAAAGGGCGAGCGGAAGATGCGGATCGACAGATAGAAGGCGGCAATCAGCATCAGCGCGCACAGGTAGTAGCCAACCTCGAAGGTGAAGGCCCAGCCGCCGATATTCAATGTCGTCGATTCGGCCATCGCCAGTCCAAAGAAATGCGGCGCGGATGGCGCGCCGGCACCGGCCAGGATTTGCGGATCAGAGGAGTAGACCTGCAAGCCGGTTTCACCGTTCGTCAGCGGGGTCAGCACCGAATAGGCCAGCGCATAGGACATCTGCGCAAAGGCCAGCGTCAGGATCGAAAAGTAGATGCCAGAGCGGCGCAGGCTGACGTAGCCGATGACGATGGAAAACAGGCCCGCGACAATGACGCTTAGCAAAATGGCCGGGACGATGTTGAAGGACAGCAGCTTGAACATCCAGACGGCGGCGTAAGATCCGACACCCAGAAAGGCCGCGTGACCGAAAGAGAGATAGCCGGTCAGGCCGAACAGGATGTTGAAGCCGATCACAAGTATGCCGAAGATGGCAAATCGTTGCATCAGCGCCGGATAGCCTGCGTTGAACGACTGCCCCAGCGATGATGTTACCGGAAAGGGGTTCAGGATGATGGGGGCCAGCAGCGTCAGGGCGACGACGACCAGCAACAGGGTGAAATCTTTGCGTGTCAGACCCAGCATGGATTAGTCCTCCATCACGCCGGCGCGGCCCATAAGGCCCCGGGGACGTGTCAGCAGAATGATGATGGCCACCAGATAGATGACGATTTGGTCGATGCCCGGCAGGATCGCCTTGACTTCGTTCATGGATGCAAAGCCTTGCAGAATGCCCAGCAGGAAACCGGCAAAGACGGCACCAGGCAAAGAGCCCATGCCGCCGACGACGACCACGACAAAGCTCAGCACCAGAAAATCCATGCCCATGTGATAGTTGGGCGAAACGATGGGCGCATACATCGCCCCTGCAAGCCCCGCGACAGCGGCGGCCAGGCCGAACATCAGCGTAAAGCGTTTGTCGATGTCGATGCCCAGCATCCCCACGGTTTCGCGGTCCGCCATACCGGCGCGGACAACCATGCCAAAGGTGGTGAACTGCAAAAAGGCAAAGACAGCGGCGATGATCACGGCGGAAAAGCCGAAGTACACAAGGCGCCAGATCGGATAGACCACCGCATTCGCCTGAAAGCCCAGATATTGTCCCAGATCGACAGAGCCGCTGAACAGCGGCGGGGCAGGCGACTGGATCGGGTTCGCGCCGTAAACTGCGCGGATGATTTCCTGCAGCACGATGGCAAGGCCGAAAGTCACAAGGATCTGGTCCGCGTGGGGGCGCTTGTAGAAATGCTTGATCAGGCCCCGTTCCATCGCCCAGCCAACGAACAGCATGACTGGGATCACAAGGATGATCGACAGCGGCACGGACCAGGCGATCATGGTCGCCGCGCCTTCGGTGCCAAAGACGGATGCCAGATAAGGCACCTTGGTTTGCAGCGGATTGCCAAGAAAGTCGGTCTGCGACGGATCAACGACCGTATGGGACAGCGACAGCAGGCGTTGCATGGTGACAGCGCAGAATGCGCCGATCATGAACAATGCGCCGTGGGCAAAGTTGACGACGCCAAGGGTGCCGAAGATCAGTGTCAGGCCCAGCGCGATCAGCGCATAGGCCGACCCCTTATCCAGACCGTTTAGAATTTGTAGTACGATAGCGTCCATCGGTCCGCTCCTCTTGGGGGGCTCGGGCTGTTTCGTGCGAAAAAGTGAAAATGGCGCAGCGGTGGCACCGGGGCGGGGTGGGGCAGGCGGCGTGCGCCTGCCCCGATACCTTGCGCTTATGCGCCCGGGTTACATTCGCCCAGTGCGCCGCCGGCGAACATGGGGTGATCGTCGGCATATTCGACCTGCGCGCGCGGCGTCTCTTCCACGATCTTCAGGGTGTCGTAGCCGACCATGTTGGCATTGCCGGATGTCGATGCGACGCCTTCCATGACCAACACATCCTTAAAGCACTGGTGATCAGACCCGCGATACAGCGTCTGGCCATTGCCCATGCCGTCGAACTCGAAGTCCTCCAGCGCTTCGACCACGGCGCAGGGGTTGAACGAACCCGCGCGGGCGACGGCGTCCGCATAAAGCAGCGTCTGGACATAGCAGGTGTGCGCGGCGTTGGATGGCGGGAAGCCGTACTTTTCACCAAACGACTTGACGAACGCCTTGGTGCCTTCGTCCTGCAGCTGCCAGTTCCAGTTCATCGAGCCGTAGACGCCTTCGATGTTGGAACCCGCACCTTTTGCCATCAGCTCGGAATACAGCGGCACGATGATTTCGAACTGCTTGCCGTTGACCATCTTGTCCTTCAGGCCGAACTGTACCGCTTGGGTCAAAGAGTTGACCATATCCCCGCCGTAGTGGTTCAGGACCAGAATATCCGCGCCAGAGTTCAGCACAGGCGCGATATAGGACGAAAAGTCACCGGCACCCACGGGTGTCAGCACGTTCTGTGTGGTTTCCCAGCCCATGGCTTCGGTGGCGGCAGCCATCGATTCCTGCTGCGTCCAGCCCCAGGTATAGTCGGCGGTCAGGTGATAGGCCTTGCGGTCGGTGCCGTAAGCTTTTTCCAGAACCGGCGCGAGGGCGGCTGCGGACATATAGGCGTTAAAGAAATGGCGGAAGCCGTTGGCCTTGCGGTCCTTACCGGTCGTGTCGTTCGAATGGGTCAGACCCGCCATAAAGATGACGCCAGCATCCTGGCACAGGCCCTGCACGGCAACAGCCACGCCCGAGGACGAGCCGCCGTTAATCATGATGCAGCCGTCTTTCTGGATCATCGATTGGGCCGCAGCGCGGGCAACGTCGGATTTGGTCTGGGTGTCGCCGGTGACAAAGCCGACCTTTTTGCCCAGAATGCCGGTGCCATCCAAGTTCTTCTGGCTAAAGGTGTTCAGCATGCCGCCGTCGCCCATGCCGTTCAGATGTTCGACAGCCAGTTCCTGCGCGCGCAGCTCGTCCAGACCTTCTTCGGCATAGGGGCCGGTCTGCGGCACGTTGAAGCCGAACATGACAGTGTCGCCCGTGGGCGCGTTGGTAAAGCCGGTGTGGTTTTCGGCCCGCAGATAGGTTGGCAGCATCAGGCCGGCGCCGGTGACGGCCCCGGTTTTCAGCACGCCGCGGCGCGAGAAATTCGATTTGGACATGGGTATCCTCCCTCATGGTTTCTTGGCCGCCGGACCCTCCCGTCCCTCGGCCTGCACTTGACAGCGCTAACGTGATCATGACGTCACGTCCGGTTGTTCACCAACACAGGTTTCAGAAACCTTGACGAATTTGTAAACTAATGCACAAATCCGCCAAAGCGTCTGTAAAGTGGTTTTCGCGCAGGTGCAGCATTTAGCAGCGGGGGACGCGGGGGGGATGGACCGGACAGGGTCGCGGATCAGGGCAAGGCGGCTGGACGCCAAGATGGCGCAACGCGATCTGGCGCAAAGCGTCGGAATATCGGCCAGCTATCTGAACCTGATCGAACATGATCGCCGCCGCATCGGGGGCAAGCTGCTGACGCAACTTGCTGCGGCACTGAACCTTGACCCGGCGCTGCTGGCCGAAGGCGCAGATGCCGGATTGGTGGGGCGGATGCGCGCCGCCGCAAGCCAGACCGGACAGACTGTAGAGGCGGCGCAAACCTCTGATCTGGCGGGCCGCTATCCCGGCTGGGCCAAGTTGATTGCGGCGCAGGCCGACCGGATCGCCGCGCTGGAACAACGCACCCAAATGCTAGAAGACCGGATTACCCACGATCCGGCGCTTGCCACTGCGCTGCACGGTGTCATTTCGGCTGTGACGTCGATCCAGTCCACGGCGGCCATTCTGACAGGAGAGTCGAAGGTCGACGCCGACTGGCAGGCCCGGTTTCACCGCAACATCCATGATGATGCCGCCCGGCTTGCGCAGACCTCTGCCGCGCTGATAGCCTATTTCGATGCGCCTGCCAATGCGCCGCCCGTATCGCTTTCTCCGCTGGAGGAGGCAGAGCAGGCCTTGTCCCGAACAGGTTTCCACCGCCCTGCGCAAGAGCCGGACGGCGCACAAGCGGCGGGCGATCTGCAGGTCAGTGCAGCGGCCGCCGGGCTATTGGCGGATTACGATGCCCGTTACCGCGCCGATGCGGCCGCCCTGCCGCTTGCAACGGTCCTGCCTGCGGCCAAGGCTGCCCAGTATGATCCGCTGCGCGTCGCGGCGCAAACAGGGCGGCCGCTGGCGCAGGTCATGCGGCGGCTGGCCGCGCTGCCCGCGCAAAGCGATGCGCCGCCCTTGGGCCTGCTGATCTGCGATGCCGCAGGGGTGGTGCGCCTGTTAAAGCCTGTGCCGGGGGCGGGGTTGTCGCGTGCGGGGCTTTGTCCGCTCTGGCCGATCTTCAGTGCGCTGGGGCAACCGGGGCGGGCGGTGGCGGCGCAGGCGGTGCTGCCCGGCACGCCCGATCTGCGCCTGATCTGTCATGCCATCGCCGAGGTCATTCCGCATCCGGACGGCCCGCATCTGCCACCGCTGATCGAGGCGACAATGCTGCTGCGTCCCGATGATGGCCCCGCCGCCGCTGCCGCAGTCCCCGTCGGGGCCGGATGCCGGCTGTGTCCGCGCAGCGCCTGTCCCGCCCGCAGAGAGCCCGCCTCTGTCTCATTATCCATGACGCTTTGACTCCGGGCGCGGCAGGCGTGATAGTTGGTCTGTGCGCACCCGGGGAGGGGGACGCACAAGATCGCTAGGGGGGAGAGGGGTGCCGTATGGCTAAACGCGTTTTGCTGATCGAGGACGAGCCAAATATCATCGAGGCGATCAGCTTCATTCTGTCGCGCGACGGCTTTACCGTGCATACGCACGAGGATGGTGAAACCGCGATGCGCAAGGTGCGCGCGCAGACCCCCGATATGATCATTTTGGATGTCATGCTGCCGGGTAAGTCGGGATTTGATATTCTGCGCGAATTGCGCGCCGAACCGGCGACAGCAACCTTGCCGGTCCTGATGCTGACGGCACGGGGACAGGCAAAGGATCGCGAACTCGCAACGCGGCTGGGGGCTGACGTGTTCATGACGAAACCCTTTTCCAACGCCGAAATCTGCGCCCAGGTCCGCGCCATGATCGGCGATGATGCCCCGTGCGGCGATGTGGCCCGTGACGCAACCGCCTGACTTGCCGCCCGAGCTGCCGCCCGAGCTGCTGCCTGCCGCGCCGCCTCGCATGCCGGCCAAGCCCGGCCTGTTTCTGGCCCGGGACAGCTATCGCCAGCGCCGCCTGCGCGATGCGGCGCGGATGCTGCCCGTGCTTGGGGCCGTGATCTGGCTTTTGCCGCTGATGTGGCAACGTGGCCCGCAAGAAACGGGTGGCATGGCGGCCGCTGTGGTCTTTGTCTTTGCCGGATGGACACTGCTGATCATCCTGACCGCCCTGATCGCACGCAAACTGCGCCCCGATGATGATGCGGGCATACGGCCCGACACAGCGCCATGATGTCGTTCAACCAGCTGATCGCCATTGCGCTTGGCTATGTTGCGTTCCTGTTCGTCGTGGCTTTCGCTGCCGAACGACGGGCCGCGCGCGGGCAGGGCGGCTGGCTGCGTCTGCCCATCGTCTACACGCTGTCGCTGTCGATTTATTGCACAGCATGGACCTTTTACGGGGCCGTCGGCTATGCCGCGCGGTCCGGGCTTGAATTTGTGACGATCTACCTTGGCCCGACCCTTGTGGTGGTGGGCTGGTGGTGGATCTTGCGCCGTCTGGTGCGCATCGGGCGCATGCAGCGGATCACGTCGATTGCCGACCTGATTTCCTCTCGGTTCGGTAAATCGACGACGCTTGGCGTGATCGTCACCGTCATGGCGATCATTGCCGCCACGCCTTATATCGCGCTGCAATTGCAGTCCGTCACCCAATCCTTTCAGGTATTCGCCCGCGCCGGGGGGCAGGATTGGGGCGAGGTGGAACTGAACCGCGCCGGTATCTGGATCGCCATCGGGCTTTGCTTTTTCACTGTCCTGTTCGGCACCCGAAACCTGGACGCAAACGAAAGGCACCACGGCGTCGTCATCGCCATCGCGGTCGAGGCTGTGGTTAAACTGGTGGCCTTGCTGGCTGTCGGCATCTTTGTGGTCTGGGGCCTATCCGACGGTGCCGTGGCGATGCTGGCAGAGATCGAAGCCTCTCCGATTTCCGACTGGACCCAGTCGGGTAGTCGCTGGGCTGCGTTGATTTTCTTGTCCGCGGCCGCCTTTTTGTGCCTGCCGCGCATGTTTCAGGTGTTGGTCGTCGAAAACGCCGACGAACGGCATTTGCAGACCGCCAGCTGGGCCTTTCCGCTTTATCTGCTGCTGATGAGCCTGTTCGTCATCCCCATCGCAGTGGTCGGCCTGCGGATCATGCCAGTCGGGGCAAATCCGGACCTTTTCGTGCTGACGCTGCCGCTCAGTCAAGGGCAGCAGGGGCTTGCGACGCTGTCGTTTCTTGGCGGGTTCTCGTCGGCAACCTCGATGGTGATCGTGGCGACGATTGCGCTGTCTACGATGGTGTCGAACCACATCGTTCTGCCGCTGTGGATGCGCGCCGGCACGCCCCCCGGCGCGGTCATGTCAGGGGATGTGCGGCAGGTCGTCGTGCTGGCGCGGCGGCTATCCATCGGCGGCGTTCTGGCGCTGGGCTATCTGTATTTTCGCCTGTCGGGGGGCGGGTCCGCGCTGGCGGCAATCGGTCTGGTGTCGTTTTCAGGCGTGGTGCAGGTGCTGCCCGCGATGCTTGGCGGCATATTCTGGCGCGGTGCGACGCGCACCGGGGCAATCCTTGGCCTGACCTCTGGGTTTGCAGTCTGGGTCTGGTGCCTGTTTTTGCCCAGTTTCGGCACCGACGCCATTCTAAGCGCGTCCGTCCTGGCGCATGGCCCTTTCGGCCTGAACTGGCTGCGGCCAGAGGCGCTGTTCGGGATTGCGGGGGTGGACCCCGTTCTGCACGGGCTGCTGTGGTCCATGTTGCTGAATACGGGACTGTTCTTTGCCGGATCGGTCCTGTCCTTTCCTAAGCCGATCGAACGGCTGCAAGGCGCGCAATTCGTCAATGTCTTTGATCATTCGGCCAACGGCCCGGCCTGGACCCGGTCTGCCGCCACGGCCGAGGATCTGCTGATTATGTCCCAACGCATTCTTGGTGCCGGGCAGGCGCAGGCGATCTTTGCGCGCGCCGCGGCGCGGCAAGGCAAGTCCGACACGCTGCCCGATGTGACCCCGGCTTTTGTCGCGGCGCTGGAACGGGAACTGGCCGGATCGGTCGGTGCGGCGACCGCCCACGCAATGATCGCGCAGCTGACCCAGGGCACATCGGTCACGGTGGATGACCTGATCGCGCTGGCGGACGAGACAGCGCAAATTCTGGAATATTCCAACCAGTTGCAGGTGAAATCCGCCGAACAGGAACGCACGGCCCGCGCCCTGCGCGACGCCAACGCAAAGTTGATGCAGCTGTCGGTGCAAAAGGATGCCTTTCTCTCCCAGATCAGCCATGAACTGCGCACACCAATGACGTCGATCCGGTCGTTTTCCGATATCCTGCAGATGGGCGATATCAACCCGCAAGATACCGCGCGGATGGCGGGAATCATTAACGCAGAGGCGCTGCGTCTGACCCGCCTGCTTGATGATTTGCTGGACCTGTCTGTGCTGGAAAACGGGCAGGTGACATTGCACATGCAATGCGGAACGCTGCAAGAGCTGCTTGACCGCGCGATTGGGGCCGCCGGGCTGGCGCCGGGGGCCTTGCAGATCGACCGCAGCAAGGCAGCGCCAAGGCTGTGGCTGGAAACCGACCTAGACCGGCTTAGTCAGGTTTTCATCAACCTGATCACCAATGCGGCGAAATACTGCTCTGCGCCAAGTCCGGCGCTGCAAATTGTCAGTCACATGATAGATGGGCGGCATATCGTTGATTTTATTGATAATGGCCGCGGCATTGCCGCAGCTGACCGCGCGGTCATTTTCGAAAAATTCTCTCGGCTGGGCGATTCGTCCCGGGCGGGCGGTGCAGGTCTGGGGCTGGCGATCAGCAAGGAAATCATGATCCGGCTTGGCGGCGATGTCGCCTATGTGGCGCAGACATCGGGCACATGTTTTCGCGTGACCATGCCGGATCATGCGTCAAACCCGGTGAAAGAGGGTATCGCGGCGGTGTCATCTTAAGGGTGTGGAAACCTAATTGCGCGACACATGGGGCACTCCGCGGCGCGATGGGCCTGACCTGAAAGGATAGCAATGACTACGGCGACCGGATCCGGCGTTCTGCGGCGCATGACACAGCGGCAGCAACCCGACGCACCGGATGTGCCACTGACCGCATCACGGGCCGTGCGCCTAGCCTTGGCACGGGGCGCGCAAACCAGCATCGGTCTGCCGCTGACCGTGGGCAGCGTGGCCGAACAGACATTGTCGCTTGATGAATTGCTGTCCGAATTCACGGATGACCTGTTACTGCTGTCCCTCAAACGGGATGGTGCCATTTGCGGCATACTGGCCTGCGATGCCGGTCTGGTCGCCGCAGCGATAGAGGTGATGACAACCGGCAAAATCAGTGCTGCCCTGCCAGATGCGCGTCCTGTGACCAGAACCGAAGGCACCTTGGTCCAGCCTTTGCTGCGCGCCCTGCTGGACGAGCTGGAAGAGACGACCGCCCGCACGCCCTTGGACGGCTGGACGCGGATGGCGGGGCTGGGGCCGCGCTTTGACAGTTGCCGTGCGGCAAGCTTTGACATGGTAGAACATACATACCGGCTGATGCGCATGTCGCTAGAATGTGGCAGTCCGGACCGGCAGGGGCTTGTCCTGCTGGCCCTGCCGATGCAGGGCGCAAGTGTTGCCGAAACCGAAACGCCCACCCCGGCGGCCCCAGCCGCCGACTGGCACAGCCGGTTACATGACACCGTGATGACCGCACCCGCGCGGCTGGATGCGGTGCTGCACCGGATGAAACTGCCGTTGTCAGTCATGTCGGGCCTGCATGTGGGGCAGGTTTTACCGTTGCAAGGGTGCACCGTGGGCATGGTACGGCTGGTCGATCCGAACGGGCGCACTGTGGCGCGCGGCCGTCTGGGACAGATGGCAGGGCAGATTGCGGTACGCGTTCAGGCCTGCGCCGATACAATTCCCATGACCGAAATGGACGGCGGGGCAGTCGAACCACCAGAACGGGCCTTGCGCACCCGTGCCGGCGACATTGCCGCACCGCAATTCGCGATGAACCCCGCAGAGGCGACAGAGGACGAGATCGATTGGTCAGCCGCACCCATGTCCCTGTCGGTGTCGCAATAGGCTGCGCACAGGCCCGTCAGGCCGGACCTGCTGGCAAAGCCTTATGCGAGGCGGTCGCGCAGGCCGCTGATGTCGTAGCCACCTTGCGCCGCTGCGGCGATAATGGCGTCGGGGTCCATCTTGCCGGCTTGGGTCAGCGCCCAAACAATGGTCGACCGTGTGCCAGAGGCGCAATAAGCCAGCGTTTTGCCGCCTTCTGCCGCCTGCGCCTGCAGGGCGACCATATCGTCATTCAGGCCCTGATGTGTGACCGGATTGACAACAAAGGTCATTCCCTCAGCCTCGATCGCGGCGCGCAGCGCGTCAGCCTGATGGCTTGGCGGCACTTCTGCATCGGGGCGGTTGCAGATGACGGTAACGAAACCCGCCGCCTTGATCGCAGCTGCATCGGCAGGATCGATCTGAGGCGCGGAGGCGTAGGCGGGGGTGATTTGACGGATATCCATGCTGCAGGATTACCGCGGGGCCGCGGCGGCGTCCAGACGTTTGGCGATGGCAGGCGCGACAAGCATCCCCGCAATCATGGCGGCGACAAAAACGATACCGCCGAAGCCGCCCCAAAACAAAGAGGCCATGGCAGGCCCGGGGCAGAGCCCGACCAGCGCCCAGCCCATGCCGAACAGCACCGAACCTGCAACCAGCCTTTTGTCCAGTCTGGTGCCGGGCTGCGCGGGAAACTGTCCGCCCAGCACCGGGCGGCGACCGATGGTCCAGCGCCACGCCAATGCCATCGGCACAATCGCGCCGCCCATGACAAAGGCGAGCGTTACGTCCCAGTGACCAAAGAAATCAAGGAAACCCTGCACCTTGGCCGTATCGGTCATGCCCGATACCAACAATCCGGTGCCAAACAGGCCGCCAACAAGAAAGCTGACAAGTTTGCGCATCACACGGCTCCGACAATGCCGCGCAAGGCGGCGATGGTGACGGCCCCTGCGCCGATATAGATCAAGGTCGCCACGATCCCCCGCAGGCTCAGCCGGCTGATCCCGCAGACGCCATGACCGCTGGTACAGCCATTGGCGAGCCGCGTGCCTATTCCGACCAGCACGCCAGCCACGATGATCAGGGACATGTTTGATGTCAGGTTCGTCTGCGCGCCGCCCGTCGCCAAGGCGATCACCCCCGGCACGACGACCAGGCCTGCGATCAGGGCCAGCCGTTCACCGGCATCGCTGCGGCCGCTGCCGTCCACAAGCCCGCCCAGCAGGCCGGACGCGCCCATGATCCGCCCGTTCACAAGCAGGAATAGCGCCGCCGCCCCGCCGATCAGCAAGCCGCCGATCAAACCCAAGATCCAGTCCATTGGCACGGTGTCGTTCCTTTTCCTTTTGCGCAAAGCCGGATACCCTTGCCCTGCAGCTTTTGCCATCTATGCATTTGCTGTCCCGCCGCAAGCCCAGATGTAAAGGCCCGACATGACGCAAACCGACTGGGACACCGCCGACCGCGCCGCGGCTATACTGAAACGGCTGGCCAATCCGATGCGCCTGCGCCTGCTGCTTGCGTTGCGGGGCGGGCCGCAGTCGGTCAGCGACTTGCAGGTTCTGGTCGGGGCCACCCAGCCTGCGGTGTCGTTGCAACTTTTGCGGATGCGCAACGACGGGTTGGTCAGCTGCTATCGCGACGCGGATGACGCCCGTATCATGCTTTATGCCGTGGCACAGCCAGGCACGCTGGACCTGCTGGATATGGCGGCGGCGATTTAGGCCAGCAGGACGCCAACCACGACCATCATCAGCCCCAGCATCGCGGAAAAGAACGCCGCAAGGTTGATTGGCATCTGCCGTGCGATCTGCGCGCGCAAGGCGGCGTCGTCCAGCCCGGCGCGCTTGGCGCGGATGACGGCGGTCACGGAATACAGCACGCCGCACAGGCCCAGAACCGACACGATGGCGCCAGCCCAGATAAGATAGATCATTGTCCCTGCCTCCGCTTGTGGTGCGCGCATCCGCTACCGTGTCAGCCTGCGCCTTGCAAGGGGGCGGGCCAGCGGCTAGGAACGGGCGCAAGCATTACCGCGCAGGAGATACCCGATGTCCGATACAGCCACCAATATCCAGACCGAGAATGTCGCCGGCGAAGAACTGCGCCAGTTTATCGAACGTTACGAACGGCTTGAGGCGGAAAAGAAGGACATCGTCGAAGGCCAGAAAGAAGTCATGGCCGAAGCCAAAGGTCGCGGCTATGATGTTAAGGTCCTGCGCAAGATCATCGCCATGCGCAAGCGTGACAAGGACGATCTGGACGAGGAAGAGGCCGTTCTGGAAATGTACATGGCCGCCTTGGGCATGAGCTGAGCCCCAGCGGCGCAAGCTATCATTTGAATGACCCGGCCCCTTTCGACAGGGGCCGGCCTGCGATCAGGGCAGGATGAACCTGACGTCCGGCATCTGCGCGATAAGGTCGATATCCTCGTCGTATGATGCTGACATATCTTCGATATCATCGGCCGTCATGCCGGGCAAATCGACGGTTTCCTCAACCTCCTCAGGGATCGCGTATTTGTCCAGAAATGCCGCGATAACGCGCCGCTTTTGCGCGTCGTCTGCGGGTGGGTGGGCCTGAAGGTATTGCAAAAGCCGGTTCATGCCCTCTTTTGACATGATCGTGGCCAGCAGGTCATAGCCACCCGTAATTGGCATATCCGGTGCAAGCCCTGCGATTTCGCGCACCAATTCTGCCCAGATGACAGGCGTGTCTTCGTTGCACCAGCAGGTCAGCGACGCCTGCGGCGCGACATTGCGGATGCGGCGGACTAGATCGGACCAGCGCAGATTGTGAGGATCAAATCCCTGCAGGAACGCAGGAAAACTGTCCGCCTTTGATCGCCGGTAGGCATCGGGCAAAAAGGTGACCGGATCGCGCAGCGACAGATAGATATCCAGCTCGTCCTGCGGGAAAAGCTGCAGCATGCCGCGCAGCTTGAAGTCTACCTGATCATAAAAGATGCCGCCGTCAAAAATGCGGTTCGGGATGCAGATAAAGTTCGTATTGCTCATGACCAGGCGGTGCGGGTCGTCGTCTTCTATAATGGTGTCCAGCAGGATCTGACGGGCGTCCGGGGCCGGGGCGGCACCATCGAGGTTCTGGATCGTTTCGCGGATCAGGCGGCGATAGCTGCTGGGGCCGGGGGCGCTAATGCCCTGCGCCGCCAAAAGGTCGGCGTTTTTAAGGATCGACTTCAGAAGCAGGTCCTCGTCGGTGCAATTGGCCCCGATGTGCAGCGCGATTTCCATATTGGCCCCGGTTTCGTGTTCTTGTTGGTCTTGCGGCGCAGCATAACGGCAAATCTGGACAGAGGAAACGCTTTCCGGTAGGCGCTGCCTTATGTCAGAGCAAAGCACTCAGGTACTGCCCGTCGCACGCCGTCAGGCCTGGTTTGATCCTTGGTCCACGGGGGCGGTATTGATCGCCTGCATTGTCCTGGCCCCGCTTGTGGCGGTGGTTTGGTTTGCGCTGACCCCAACCGACAACATCTGGCCGCATCTGCTGTCCACAACCCTGCCGCGCTATGTCGTGAATACGGGGTTGATGATGTTGGGAACCGGCACCTTGACTGCAATTGTCGGGACGGTCACCGCCTGGCTGGTCGTCATGTACCGTTTTCCGGGGCGGGGCTGGCTGCAGTGGGCGCTGCTGATGCCGCTGGCGGTGCCGGCCTATGTGGGGGCCTACGCGCTAGTGGATTTTCTGGACTATGCCGGCCCCGTCCAGACGGCGCTGCGCAGCACATTCGGATGGGCCACGTCGCGCGACTACTGGTTTCCGCAGATCCGCACGCGCGGCGCGGCCATTCTGGTCATCAGTGCGGCGCTTTATCCCTATGTCTACCTTCTGGCCCGCGCCGCATTCCGAGAGCAGGGCGGAGCGGGATATGAAGTGGCCCGCGCACTGGGGGCCGGCCCGATTGCGCGTTTCTACCGCGTAGGTTTGCCACTGGCACGGCCTGCAATTGCCGCGGGCGTGGCTGTCGTTATGATGGAAACGGTGAATGATTTTGGCACCGTCGATTATTTCGCGGTGCAAACGCTGACGACCGGCATCTTTTCGGTGTGGCGGCAGGGCGGCAATCTGGGCGGCGCGGCGCAGCTGGCCTGCGTGATCCTGTCTGTCATCGTCATTCTTGTCAGTCTGGAAAAGACCTCTCGTCGTCGTTCCCGGTTTGCGACATCGGCCCGCAACGTGCGCCCCGTGACGCCCGCGCAGCTGCGCGGGGTAGGGGCCCTGGCTGCGACATGCGCCTGCGCACTGCCGGTCCTGGCCGGCTTTGTGCTGCCGGTCGCGGTGCTATCCTCTCATGCGATGACGGCGGCGCAATGGACCGCGCCCGGCCTGTCAGAGGCATTCGCCCGCACCTTGCTGGTCTGCGGGCTGGCCGCGGTACTGGCCGTGATCGGCGGGGTGTTCATGGTTTACGGCACGCGGCTATCCGGACGCCGCCTGCCGCAATTGCTGTTGCCGGTAACCGCACTTGGATATGCGGCCCCCGGCGCGGTGCTGGCGCTGGGCATCCTTGTGCCGCTGGCCGCCTTTGACAACGGTTTGGCCGACCTGATCCTGTCGGTCACGGGGCGCGATCCGGGCCTCCTGCTGACCGGCAGCGCCGGTGTGCTGATCCTTGCCTATGTCGTGCGGTTTTTCGCGATTGCCGAAGGGGCTGCCGACGCCGCATTGGGCCGTGTCCCCGCCAGCTTGCCAATGGCCGCCCGTTCGCTGGGCCGCAGCGCCGGACAAACCCTGCGCGCCGTGCACCTGCCGCTGATTCGCGCCAGCATCGGCTCGGCCCTGCTGCTGACCTTTGTGGACGCCGTCAAAGAACTGCCGGCCACGCTCATGTTGTTCAATCACGACACCTTGTCGACCCGCGTTTACGCCAAGGCGAGCCTTGAAAATATCGCAGAAGCCGCCCCTGCCGCGCTTGTCATTTGCGGTGTCGGACTGCTTGCCGTCATTTTGCTGGCTCGCGCAAACAAGTAGGGTCTTGCACCCCCGCGAAAGTGGCGTTATTGCGCCCTCAGTGCCCCTATAGCTCAGCTGGTAGAGCAACTGATTTGTAATCAGTAGGTCCGCGGTTCGAGTCCGTGTGGGGGCACCATTTCATCATCCAACTTTATCCGATGACATCCGATATTCTCTTGTTTATAAGGTGATTGTCGAGATCGTTTGTCCAGCGCTGTTTGTTGACGTCCAGCAGCGTACCCCCGAAAAGGGGGTATTTCTGGGGGTACGATGAAAGTTTGAAAAAGTGCGTACCCCCACCATGCCACTTAGTGACATTAAGATTCGGAACCTGAAATCTGGCGACAAAGCTTACAAGGTCAGCGATTTTGAAGGGCTCTTCATTCTCATCAAGGTGAGCGGCGCAAAGTCGTGGCGGTTCAAGTATCGGATAGATGGGAAAGAGAAGCTTCTCGTAATAGGGGACTATCCCGCCGTTACACTTGCAAAGGCCCGATTGGCGCGTGATGCCGCCAAAGCGCTATTAGCCAATTGTGTTGACCCGAATGAGGCCAAGCAAGAAGATCGGCGTATTAGGCTGGAAGCCAACGGACAGACCTTCGAAAAGATCAGCGACGCCTTTCTTGCCAAGCAGCGCAAGGAGGGAAAGTCGGCAGCAACACTATCAAAGACCGAGTATCACCTTAAGCTGGCGAACCAGGATTTTGGACGTAGGCCGATCACCGAGATAACCGCGCCGATGATCCTTAAGACACTTCGCAAGGTCGAAGCCAAAGGTAACTATGAAACGGCGCATCGTCTGCGCGCGCGTATCGGTTCGGTGTTTAGATATGCTGTCGCCAGCGGCATCGCGGAGGCAGATCCAACATATGCGCTGCGTGATGCCCTGATCCGCCCAACACGCGTTCATCGCGCTGCAATCATTGACCCCACTGCGCTGGGCCAGCTGTTGGCGCAAATCGACGATTTCAAGGGGCAGGCGACTACGCGGATTGGTTTGAAGTTGCTGGCGATCCTCGCGCAGAGGCCGGGAGAGATCCGAAATGCAGTCTGGTCGGAATTTGACCTTCAGGAGCGCGTTTGGTCGATCCCAGCTGCAAAAATGAAAATGCGCCGCGATCACAACGTGCCGTTGCCGGACCAGGCAATTGCTCTGCTGGACGAGTTGAAGTTGATGAACAACAAGAGCGAATATCTTTTCCCATCACTGCGCACATGGACGCGCCCTATGTCAGAAAATACTCTAAACGCTGCTCTGCGGCGGCTGGGCTATTCCGGGGAAGAGATGACCGCGCACGGCTTTCGCGCATCTTTCTCGACGTTGGCAAACGAGAGTGGCCTTTGGAACCCGGATGCGATCGAGCGCGCGCTGGCTCATGTTGAGAAAAATGAGGTTCGAAGGGCTTATGCGCGGGGTGAGCATTGGGAGGAGCGCGTCAAGCTGGCGGATTGGTGGGCTGACCAGTTGTCTGGCTTTGTTAGGGCAATAGATGTATGACTGAAACTAGCGATGAAAAAGACGAACTGATCGCTGAGATTGTTCGTAGAACGCTTGATCGTCTATCCGATTGGAAGCCGGCTAAACTTATGCCTGGGGTGGGACCGCATCACCCCCAAGTGCATTCTGAGTTCGCCCAAAAACTGGCAGAATATCGCGACAGGGTAGGTTCAATCTTGGCCCTTAAATCTGTTGAGGAGTTAAGGACTGAATACCTGAAAGACATCGGGAGTGCATTCAATCCGCTCACAAAGAAACATGGTATTCACTTCGATTTATTTAGACAATTAGAGCGCCTTAAAGCGTCTCGTCCACCTTGGTTCGGTATGGGGTGGAGTGTGCAGGGCTTTCTTCTTGATCCCAAGTACTGGATGGCTGCTGATACTATATCGCTAGAAGAGGCCGCACTTCTGATGGTCGGGGTTGAGCCAAGGGACGTCAGATTTGATGCTCTTTTCGATGGGTATAGCCAAGATACACGTATCGACGATATTTTGTATTTTCTTGAGGATTACTTCGAGCTTCTAGTCCGCCGCTTCGGTGACCCTGATCTTGGACCGGTCCAAATACATCTCGGCGACCTATGTTTGTGGGTCGAGCAGTCGGGTATCGAAGTGTCCAATGAGTTGGGGGACATTATCAAAAGTCGGAAAAGACTTGTGCCCGAAGTGGATCGCAAGAGTGTACCCGATCAGGACAAGCCGCTTCACGCGAGAACACGGGAGATGTTTCAGCGTGCTTTGTTCGCAGCTGCTTATGATAGCTATGGTTTGACGCATAAAAAGGATGCAGCGAAGGTCGCCAAAAAGATAGTTGCGGCAGGAGACTTTGTTGGCTTTCGATTGGATGAGCAAAATCTAGCGAAGCACCTCCGCGCCGCCTTCTCTCATTTAGACGATGATGGAGAGGCCGAACTAAGCAGGAAAAAAGACGAAAAATAGATTTTATTAATAATTACAGAACGTTAAAATTTTATTTTTCATCCACCAACACCAAGCCGCACTTCCTTGAACGTGGTTCCATCACAAACGATGGAATGAAACCATGAAACACGAAAATAGCTTCCCGCTCACAGGATTTGTCCGCCTTTCTCAAATTCTTTCGCCTATTGGCCCTATCCCAGTATCGAAATCTACGTGGTGGCAGGGCGTAAAGGATGGCCGCTTTCCTCGCCCTCAAAAGCTTGGCCCGCGCACGACTGTGTGGAAAGCCGAAGATGTCCGCGCATTGTTCGAGGACAGTGACAATGACTAAGCGCGCCAATCCGATGGCAGTCAAAGCTTCGCTAACCTACGAGGTTAGCGAAGCTGCGCTTGCGCTGGGCAAATCGAAGGCGACAATTCGCAACTGGATCAGGGACGGCCTGCCTGTGATGGCTGCACAAAAGCCGTATCTGATTTTGGGCCAAGCTTTGCGCGACTACATCCGCGCGAGGTCCCAAGCGGCTAAGTCGCCACTCGCGCAGGATGAACTTTATTGTCTGTCCTGCAAGTCCGCTCAGCGCCCCCACGACCTGATTGTGGAAGTCGTCCCAAACAATGCGCAAACAATTCGCCTAAAGGGCGTCTGTTCGGACTGTGGCGGGGCCGCCGGTCGCTATGTCTCGAAGAAAAAGCTCCAACAGTTCGCCGCTATCTTCACTTTCAAAAAAAGCGGCAGCAGCGACACCTATTAGACACCGTCAACCCCCGCTTAAATTAACACTTACGAAGGATCGCTGACCCATGCGCAAAATCAACGAAGAAAATGAACGCATCAAACGCCGCTACCTGCAATACCTGAAGGTTGCCAAACGCAAAGACGTAAGTACCGTCCATAAGGCATCAGACGACATCTTGCGGTTTGAGGCGAGCACTAACTATGCCAGCTTTAAACGCTTCCATATCGAGCAAGCCATCAAGTTTCATGATCGCCTAAATCGCGAGATCAGCAAGCAGACTGGTAAGCCTTTATCAAAGTCAACGATCCGTTCGATACTGGCTGCTAACAAGGGCTTCATTTTCTGGCTGGCGGACCAGATTGGGTACAAGAGCCGTGTCCGGCACTCTGACGCGGACTATTTCAACATGGACGCCAAAGGCGCGCGGATCGCAAGCGCCGCCCGCGAAACGCCTTACCCGTCTATGCAAATGGCGCGGCACGCATTTTCGTACATGCCGGAAGTGACTGAGATTGACCGTCGCAACAAGGCATTGTTTGCGTTCTTGATGCTGACCGGGGCACGGGATGGGGCCGTCGCTTCTCTGCGCATCAAGCATATCAATCTGATCGACGGCTATGTCTATCAAGACGCCCGCGACGTGCGAACCAAGAACTCAAAGACTATCACGACGTATTTTTTACCGGTGGACGCGGAGTATCTTGCGTTTTTCAAGTCGTGGATGCGGCACCTAAGCGATGTTGTCCTTTTTGGCCCGGATGATCCTCTGTTCCCGCCCGCCAAGATCAAACCCGTTGATGGTGAGTTTAGGGTGGTTGGACTGCAGCGCGATGTTTACAAAAACGCCAACGCGATCCGCGCCGTGATCAAAGACGCCTTCACCCGTGCCGATCTGCCTCCATTCACGCCGCACGCTTTCCGGAAGACATTGGTGAAATGGGCGGACACGACCTATCCGACCCGCGAGGGATTTAAGGCGTTTTCGCAGAATATTGGGCATACCAGTGTGATAACGACCATCAGCGCCTACTGTCCCGTTTCATTAGATCGGCAGGGTGAATTGATTAAGGGAGTACAAGAGTCGGCGGATCACTAAACCGTTTTATTGCTAGTCGCTGGCTAGGAAGGGAAAACAACGCGACAGGATCAGTTGCCTCGTTTCTATAACGGCAGCCGCCGCTGAAGAGACGTTACGCGGTATAGAATTCTGTTCTCGCTGAACCGTATCAATATAGCCGTGTCGCGGCAAAGGGCCTTGCGCTGTTCTTCGGCGCGCCGCGTTTGCGCGAGGTGAAAATCCTCCCCGAGAACTAAGGGGATGCCGGCGTAAAATTTTCTGAGCAAGATACCTGAGGAAATTCTGATGAAGATGACGAGATTTAGCGAATCCCAGATCCCTGCAATCCTGCGCCAGGCTGAAGCCGGCCTGCCGGTTGCCGAGCTGTGCCGGGAGCATGGCATGAGCAAGGCGTCTTTTTATAAGTGACCGCGAAGTATGGCGGCATGGATGCGCCCATGATCAGCCAGACGAAGAGCCTGGAGGACGAGATGCGGCGGCTGAAGCGCATGTTTGCAAATCTCAGCATGCCGGCTGATCTGCTGAACTGCGAAGGTGAACGCCATCGGTCCGAGAGAACCTGAGCATGCCCTTGGAAAAAATTGGCAGGGCCATCTCATCGTCGCGAGATGGCCGTCAAGGCAGTGTAACACCGGGGGGCAGCATCGCGTTCGACCATTGTCCTCGGACCAATGGCGGAAATGGTCTCACCCTGCCGGGCTTTTGGAGTCAGCGAGACGTGCTATCGCTACAAACCATTGCTCGGCGTTGAGAATGAGCTGATCGCTGACCCGCTGGTCGGCTTGACCGCCGCCCACAAGACATGGAGCTTTGGTTTTTGCTTTTTACACCTTCGCAACGTGAAGGGGCATCCCTGGAACCACAAAAGAATTTATCGGATCTACTGTGCCTTGGAGCTGAACCTGCGGATCAAACCACGCAAGCGGCGGACCGCGGGACGTGCCGGACGCTCTGGCCGTGCCCGAGAGGCCGAATGTGACCTGGTCGATGGACTTCATGGTCCATCGACTGGCAGACTGCCGCGCTTTCCGACTGCTGACGTGTTAGACGACTTTAACAGGGAAGGCTTGGGTATCGAGGTGGGCTTCTCACTGCCCGCGAAACGGGTCATCCGCAGCCTCAATAACATCATCGAATGGCGCGGCAGACCCAGGATCATCCGCGTGGACGACGATGAAGGGGACTGTGGCCTCTGTGGGATAGCGTAAGCCCCGGAATAAACATATCAGTCACGCGCTGTTGGATTGGGCTGAAGAGCACGGCATCGCCTTGGCCCACATCCAGCCGGGTCAGCCGCAACTGAAGGCCTACATCGAGCGCTATGGGCCGCACTGTCCGGCACGAATGGCGCGACCAATACATCATTATAAGTATCGAAGAGGCCCAGCACTTTGCCACACAGTGGCTATGGACTTACAACAACGACCGTCCGAATGTGGGCTTCGGCGGTATTACCTCTGCAATGAAAGCTGAAAAGGGCTGCATAAATTCTACGAACTCGTCCCGTTAAAAATGGGAGGATTACCAAGCTAAATGTAACACAACGGAACAAATGCAGCTCGTAAACACGCTGTGTGCGTTAAGGAGTTTAAGTTGACGAACCTTACTCAGGACCGCCGCCTCGTATTCTACGACGCAGAAAACATACCATATCGGCCGGTACGACATGGTAGCAGTGGAAGATCCGTTTTTAAAATCAAACCCAAGGGATCGAGTAATCGCGCCGACGATGCGATTCATGTGGAAGACTGGCTAGAAGTTGCTCGCGCAATGCTAATTAAAGGCCTTGCCGCACGCTGCGAGCCACTTCCTCGTGGGCAAGTTAATTATCTTAAGTTTGGCGCTCAGAAGCTTGTCCGGTACGAACTTGATCCGGAGCTAGCACAGGCTTTAGGCATCCCAAATCATGGTGTAGTTGGCGACGTTAGTACATTGATTTCTCGACAAGCCATTGAAACTGCAATGGACGCCTACGACAAATTCAGAGAAGACAGTTCGCACAGTGATATTTTTGGCAATTTTGGTGTACCTCGCGATTATTGGGTGCGTTCGACACGAGAACGGGAAAATCGGGTTTACCCGACTAAGCCGATAAACTTCTACGTCAACGGAAATAGGGCTAGTTCGGGCGGATGGGCAGGACCAAATTATTCTGCCGCGGCTCTACACAACGCCGGTTTCATCATTGTTGGGGAAAACGACGTGCCCGTCGATGTGCCAATAGAAGATTTTATATTAGATGGTTCCGATCGAATTAGATTGTGCGCTATGAACTATTTTATCGAACCAGCTCGAGAAAGAAGAGAAAGCCAAGTTTCAATTCGCGCAGGAGATCTCGCGGCGGCGATGGGTTTGAAGAATGCTTTTCCGAATATTTGCCAGACTCTCGGTGGTAAAAAGTTTCAAAAACTGGCGCAAGTGACGTCGCCAACAAGCACAGAACCAAACCCAAGCAGCTCTACCACTTTTACCTATAAGCTCATTTTTCAAGCGGAGGCGGACGCCGTGACCGATACAACAAAAGCACCTGTGCCTTCTGCAGTGAACTTGATCCTCTATGGGCCGCCAGGCACAGGTAAAACCTATCGAACGGCATGGGAAGCAGTTCGCCTTTGCTTGGGTGAGCAGATCGCATCCGGGTTGAAAGGTAATGGTCAACGATCTGCATTGATGAGTGTGTATCGGAAGCTCGTAAGCGAAGGGCGCATCGAATTTGTGACTTTTCACCAATCGATGTCGTACGAGGAATTTGTCGAAGGTCTGCGGCCAACTACCGATACAGCCGAAAGCGGATCAACCGACACGGGGTTTCGCTTGGAACCCGCTGCCGGGATATTTCGTCGCATTTCGGAGCGGGCAGAAGCGGCCTGCGATACTTCTTTAAGAAGCCCTGCAGCGAATGGAATTGGTGATAAAAACTTGTCTCGACTATTTACGGTAGGTACTATGCCGCCCGTACGCGATGGCACTTTCCGGCAGGTTGCACAGGATATCGCCACTCGACTTGCTGAAGAGAATCCCGCCGGGTTTTCATTGCTACAATATCGTCACGCACTCATTCAAGAAGGTAAGGAGACGGGAGTCGAACCGACAGGCGGATGGGAAAATCATAATATGCCCCAATGGGCGAGCCATCCTGATCAATCTTGGCTTATTCCATCAGATCCGAAAGATGACAGCTTGGACGATGATGGCGGCGACAATCGAATGCTTGCGATGGATCCTGAGAGCTATGTACTCATCATCGATGAAATTAACCGGGCGAATATTTCGAAGGTATTCGGCGAACTGATTACCCTTCTCGAGCCTGACAAGCGGCTCGGTATGGACAACGAGATTAGCTTGACACTCCCATACTCGAAAAAACCTTTCGGCGTGCCACGAAACCTGCACGTCGTCGGTACGATGAACACAGCCGACCGTTCCATCGCTCTCTTGGATACAGCGCTACGCCGCCGGTTTGCTTTCCGCGAATTAATGCCTGATCCGACTGTTCTCTCGAAGGACGTTGAAGGCGTTGATCTGCGAAGACTTCTGTCCACGGTCAACGAGCGCATCGAGTATCTCTTTGATCGGGAACATCAGATTGGTCATGCGTATTTCACTGGCTGCCAGACGCGAGCGGATATCGATAGCGCCATGCGCGACAAGGTGATCCCATTGCTGGCGGAGTATTTTTACGAGGACTGGTCCAAGGTTGCGGTTGTTCTGGGCGACTCTGGACAAGGCCCGTCTCGTTTCCTTGATGCGAAACAAATTGCTGCCCCTGCGGGAATGACCGAAGACGACTTCTCCGGGGATAAGCTGAGGTGGACTGTTAAAGACAGGTTTGACTTCTCGGAGTTTGTTGGCTGATGCCCGCGTACACTCTGCGCGAATGGGAAACGCTGCCACATGGTGAAGGGGACGGCTGTATTCCCGAGCACTTTGCCGGACGTCTTGCGGCGCTGGCGAAGGCATCGGCTTTTGCAGGCAAGGGTGGTGGCAGTGTTCTTGAGGAGCGCCGTCATGAACTGCGGGCACGAGGGGTTGTCGGCGTCCTGGCGGCAAATGGCTGCAGTCTTGAAATCCTTCCCAAGATCGACGTCGATCAACAGGGCGGCGAGGTGCTCCAGAATGCGGCCATTCGCAAACGCCTTGTTCACATGCTTGCGGTCGCGCTCGATCTCAAGATCGAAACGGGGCAGGTTACCGAGCTCGACTGGCAGCGTGAAACCCTTCTGGAAATTCTTATTCGGATCTTCTGCAACAAGCTAACCGATGCCGTTCGACGGGGCATGCCGCGCCGGTATATCGCCCAGAAGGATGACCTCGCGGCCTTACGTGGGGCGCTTGATCTGCCTCGTCAGTTTACGCGCCATGCGGCAAACCCATCGCGGCTTGCGTGCAAATTTGATGATTTGTCGGATGACATCGCGCTGAACCGCATCATGAAAGCGACCGTTGCGCATCTGTTCAAAATGTCGCGAAACGCCAGCAACCAACAGCGCTTGCGAGAACTGGCTTTCGTCTATGCCGATATTACCGAAGTTTCCGTTCCCGCGCTGAAGTGGGAAGAAGTCGTCATCGACCGGACCAACCGCGCGTGGCACGATCTTTTCGGGATGGCCCAGTTGTTTCTCCGCAATCGCTATCAAACGACGAGCGCCGGTTCGGGCCGTGGGACGGCACTCCTGTTCGAAATGAATGCTCTTTTCGAAGAGTATGTTGGTCGGTTGATCACACGTGCATTGGCAGGCACAGAGTACCGGGTCGCTCTTCAAGGCGGCAGGCTGCATTGCCTAACATCGATCGACGATGAGAGCCCGGTGTTCCGGACCAAGCCTGATATCTTGATCCGGTTTGCGGGACAGGTTGTTCTTGTGATCGATACCAAGTGGAAGCGGATCTCCTCGCGCATTGATAATTGCAAGCAAGGGGTTTCCCAAGGCGACGTCTACCAGATGATGGCCTACGCTCATCTGTACAAAGCCCCTCGACTGACGCTGCTTTATCCGCATCACGGGGAGCTTGCAGATGAAGAGGGCGTTCAAGCTAAATTTCGGATTTCGGGCCAGGAGACGATCATTGAGACCGCAAGCGTGGATGTCGCCAAAGGCGACAACATGATCGCCCGCTTAAGAAATATCATTACGTTGGCAACAGAAGGTGCGTTGGTTTAGGCCACTGACCTGCCCCCCGAGGCTCCCTCATTTATAGCGAGAGTTTGCGGGTTTGGCACTTTGGTTATCATTTTTTAGACTGAAATTTTTTTCGCGAACGAACCGCTATTTTTCAACAGGATCACTTCAAAACCGATCTTCGCTGCGGTCTGCGCCATAAATTGAACGTTCGTCTCCACAATTGTAGTTTTAGCTAGGTTCGACACGCACGCTGATCCGATAGGGGGCGGTCTCTGTAAAAATGACGATATCGCCCTCTCGTGCCCGCGAAGACTCGAAAAAGCGCCGAACCCAACCTCTAGCCCGGAAGATTGCTTTTGAGCCGTCGACGTCGGTTATCACCGGCTCGGGTCCACCCCAGTCGATGATAAGGCTGCGGGGCGCGGAGCTAGACTTGTTTTTGCCGCCAATGACATCCTGAGGTAGAGTGCCGAGGATCGGTGCCAGCTTCATGTGATAGTTTCGTATATTGCCGCCGCTTAAAACGCTCTGGCCGAGCTCTCTGCGGGGACCTTCCGGCAGGGGTGGGGACGGTACCTTTCCCAGCGGTCCTCTTACGCTAGTTTCTGTTGAAGTATCAACGACGGCCGACAGGGACACAATATGGTCGACCGTTCGGGCGAGCGACATTGTCGAGGATCGGGGGGCGTGGACACCGTAGTCGTGATAGGGTGCCAGCTGTTGACTGACCTCGGATGACAAAGTTACCCATGTCACTGCCCCGCTTAGGTGCTCGTAGGGGACGGGCTGCATGAGGGGGCGAACGTCGACCAATTTCCAAGGCACCACCCACTTTGCAACCTCGCCGCGACGTATCATGCTTTCGGGAATGCAATGGTGCTCATGGCTTTCGATCATCTCGGCCTGGTTCAACGCCTTCCCGCAGTCCACAAGCCGCGCAAGCCCCACTACAGTGCCGCTACCCTTACGGATAAGTGCGAACCAGCCGCGCACCGCGGTGGCTTGGGAGCGCATCTCCCAGTCCTTCCGGCCGTCGAGAATATGCCCAATCCAAGGATCGGCGATGATCAGGCCGCGGGTCACGGTCATCTGTTTATCTTTCGTTGTGTTGGATCAGGTCAGTTCGTAGGAGCCGTCGGGCCCCGGTTGGGCAGCTGCGAGCGCGTCGCGGCGGAACTGTTCGGCCATGCTCTCTGCAATGACTGTGTATTGTCCCCGCACTGGTTGAGCCACCGCTTTCGTGAGCCCCGAGACATCCGCAGTGTTGTCGCCCATCGGCCAAAGCGCCTGTTCTGCAAGCTTACGCTTGCGCTGCATTAGGCTTTGAAGGAGACAGTCGAAGCTCTGGGCCCCCAGTTCCGGATGCAGCGCCATCGGGATATGCACGAAAACGGGCCGCGTCTGTCCGATGCGGTGAACGCGGTCATTGCATTGCTCTTCGACCGCCGGGTTCCACCAGCGAGACAGGTGAATGACATGGGTCGCCGCCGTAAGTGTCAGGCCGGTGCCAGCGGACTTCGGGCCGAGGATCAGCATGTCGAAGCCGCCATCGGACTTCAGGTGGCGCTGAAACCGATTGACTATTTCCTGACGTCGCGGGATTGGCGTATTGCCATTAATGACGCCGATCCGCTCTAGACCGAAGATATGGCGCACGATTTCGGCGAAACGGAACTGCATGTCGCGGTGTTCAATGAAGACCAATACCCGCTCATTTGTTGCCTTGATCCGGTGTAGGATGTCCATTACCGCGTCGAGGCGCGCACTTTTGGCGATGAATGCGTCGGGCGGCGTTGCCCCGGTATCCCCGGGATGGACCGAGACCGAGCGGATGTGGTGCAGCATCTTCAGCGCAGCCCCGGGGCCGCCGTTGGCAAGCTTCATCTGCGCCAGATCATAGGCGTCCGCCTGCGCCTTTGGCATCAGACGTGGGTGCAAAAAGCGGCGCTTCCGCGGCAGATCCTGAGCGACCTCGTCCTTGAGGCGACGCAAGCCGAGCGGGGGCACAGTACCGCGCGGCTTGAAGACGCGAGCGTGCAGTTCGGTCATATTTTCGGCATCGGGGTTGCCATATCGATCTCGAAATTCGGAGCCAGAGCCAAGACAGCCGGGCGCGATCCGGTCCATGATCGTCCAAAGATCAATTGCCGCGTTTTCGATCGGAGTGCCGGTCAGGCCGATACGGAAGTCGGCGTTCATCGCCTCGACAGCCTTCGACGCGAGGGTAGCGCGGTTTTTAATGTTCTGGATCTCGTCCATCACCATGGCCGAGAACCGCACTTTGCCCAGCGAGTGCTGATAATTTGCCAATGTCGTATAAGTCGTCAGAACCCAGTATCGATGGGCCCGCCCATCCTCAAAGGCTTCGTCGAGCCATTCGAGATCAAGCTGCGGGAGGCCGGACTGCGTTTCTGTCCCATGTGTATTGCGGCGTTTCTGAGAACCGAGTGAGCCACCATAAAGCCGGATCAATGACCCGAAGCCACGCCCCTCGACATGCGTTTCCACTTCCTGCTCCCAGTTCCGGAGCAGCGATGTCGGGGCCACGATCAGGATCGGCCCTCGACTTTCTGCTGCGGACTGTTTCATGTGCGCCTTAAGCCACGTAAGGAACGCGATCGTCTGGAGCGTCTTGCCGAGCCCCTGTTCGTCAGCGTTCAGAATACCGGGCAGTCCAGCCGTCCAGGCTTGCATGGCCCAATTGAAGCTGTCGTGCTGGTGCTGGTGGAGCGGCGTCCGGATATCATCGGGCAAGCGACGCGGGATTGATGTGGTCCGGGGGCGCAGTTGCGCCTCCCATGACAACTCTTCGTAGTTGTCGAGGGCGTCGAGGATGATTGGTCCGTTTGCCGGGGCCGCCTGCTCTGATTCTGCTTGCGGGGCGGACAGCTTTTCGCGTCGTTCGATTTCGCCGCTGATGGCGGCAAGGCGTGCAGGCGTGATCTGCACGGTTTCGCCTGCGATCTCTGCGGGGGCATCCTGTCCAGTATCGAGGACGGCGGCCATGTGATCGCGCAATGCGCGGAGATCTGGTTCAGGCATGGACTGGATCGCCTCGACCAGATGCTGGGCGAAGGCTTCGGGCAACCAGGTCGTGCCGCTCCCTTCGATCGCATCCTTGGGGCGTTCATAGACGATCACACCGGTGACGCGCTCGGAATATTCGCGGCTTTCGATCAGCGCCGGCCCGGCGATGGCTTCGACCATTTCTTCCTGCTCGGCCGCATCCAAGCCATCAAGTACGCCCGACCCTTCCAGATGGCGATTTACCGCTTCGGTAATGAAGGCGCGCGGATTTGCCACGAAGGCGCGGCGTTCCTCGCGCGGGGATTTCTGAACCCTCGCCAGTTCTGCCAGGATGGGCGCGGCCCCGCGATCGATTACAAGGTAGGAGTTGTTGCCCAGCTGATAGGCTGGCCGTGCGCCCCGCGCATGCAACCGATGCTGGAAGACGGCGAGTGGCTCACCCGTCAGTTCTGCATCAGCCTCCGAGATTTCGTCAGTGACGCCATTATTGTCGAGGCGCTCGCTGGAATATGGCACGACCTCAAATTGGTTCAGCGATGCATCGGGCGAAATCGAAAACCGGTCGGCAATCCGGACCTCCAACCCGCGCAGGAAAGCGGTCATGGACAGGCCCGCCATCTCTCGGTTCGCCGGCATTTCTTGGTCGATCTCATCTTCGGGCTCGATGGCGCGGCGAAATTCGGCGAGGGCACGCCAATGATCCTCGACGGGTTGCGTGGGATCGAAAGTGTCTGCCAGATCAAGCGCACGCTTCATCCAGAGTGGCAGGCGACGGGGGCCTTCGGCCGTCATAAGAAGAGCACCGACACGTTTTGGAGCTTCGCGGCGTCCATGCCTGGCCCATTCGTAGTGGAGCCTGAAATCAGGGCGTCCAAGGACGCCGGTGACGTCAGTCTTGAGCATCAGATCGACGGCGCGAGGAAGTCCGAGCACCTCCGCTGCGGGCCCCGAAAGACTAGCCGCTGCGTCATGGGAAAGGCGCAAGTGGTCCTCGGTCACGTTGACCTCGCCTGGATGGGTGTCGCCCCAGGCGCGCAGATCGCCGATGGCAAACAGCAGATCCCGGTCATCTGGCGCGAGGGTCGTGAACGTGCGCGCTGAAGGCTTTGACATCAGACGCGAGAAAAGGCCTTGCTTGGCTTCGGGAAAGCGGATTTCGATGACGTCGTCTGTGACGTTGTGGATGGGGGCTGTGTCAAACATGTTGAAGGACCCACTGCGACCAACTTGGAATGGAACTGTGCGATTTCGCGTTGCGTGATACGCGCATAATGTCGTCACAGTAATAGTCGCGTGCGTAGAGCTTCGGAGCCTTCTTATCGTCTAAACGGAAGATATGTGTGCGGTAGCTATGGCACCCGTCGACGACGATCTTGTTGCCGATGCGCATGATAAGCAAAGACGTGCTGCTACCTCTGTCAAGTTGGCGGCCGAAGCGACAATTCATATCTGTCTTGCCGCTCCGCACGAGGTGTTGCTGTGCATACAGACGGGCGTCCGATCCAAAGGCTACCCATGCTTCATCAATCATTTTGTCATCATAAAGCTTCAGCCAGAAGTCCCGCCGGGGGGCCCACATGTGACTGTTTTGTGTGGCTGTGACCATATTGCAGAAAAACTTCATGTCCTGATGTGTAAGCCAGCGTAGCAAGACGGCTTTCAGCGTCGGGTCAAACCCTGACCAGATGCCGCCGCTGTGCAGCCTTGGGTCGTTCCAGCCCGCGATTATCGCTTCGCAAAGCTCGTTGCGCAGTGCGTCAGGTGGCGTGCAATCACGCCAGACTGCTAGAAGGGCCTCCACCGCCTGGCCTGCGCCGGACTGCAGAACAGAGCCGTGCTCTGGCGTCAGCCAGTTGAACAGTTTGCGGCGTGCCGTAGGTTCGGCCAGGTCGGGCGCAAGGCGCGACAGGAAGATGCGCTGGGCAGCCCGCGCCAAGCCGGATGTGTGTGGGCGGCTCAGCCCGATACGTTTCAGTTCTTCATAGCTGTTTTCGGCCTCGGTCATTCGATGCGCCAGTTCCCCTGGCGCGTCACCTGGCCGGAATAGTCCGGTTACGGCCTCATGGAGTTTCCGGTGACGGCTGCCCAGATCGTCGGCGCGTTGCGCAAGCGCTTTCGCAAGAGCGTGCGTATGCAATGCGCCTTCGGAAAAGCTGTCGACATAGACGCCAACCATTCCGTCCAAAAATGCGCCGGGTTCGCGGGTCTCGATCTCTGACAGATAGAAATCCCTGACAGGGGCGAGATCCGATCGCATGCGTCGATCCTCGTCAAAGACTGCAACGGCGGCGGAGATGATGCGTTGAGTGGTTATACCATCCCAATTCCAGTCTGACGTACGGCGTAGCATCTCCAGCGCCAATCTTTCGCGGTCCCTGTCATCCGGCGTGCGGACGACATCAGGCCAGCGAGTTAGTATCCCTTCCACGGCGCGCCGGACCTGGTCCATTGGCGGCATAGTACGCGTCCGAAGCGGGTTGAGCCGACTGAGCAAAGTTCGCGTCGAGTCGGCCCTTGTACTCGGCAGGGTCACGGACGTCCCTCCACCGCTTGCAGGGCTTCGCGAATGACAGCGATACCGTCCGTGTCCTGCGGTGTCACCATGATAAAACGCAGGTCAATGCGCCTGTTAGTGGACCGGCCCTCTGGCGTGTCATTCGTGGTGACCGGTCGGTCCGGCCCATAGGCAGCGACGGACAATACCGGTTGCCCTTTGAGATTCTGGTGCTGCATGACGCCTGCCGCCGCGTCCGTCATGGCAAAAAAGGTGCTGTTGGCGCGTGATGTCGAGAGGGTTCGGTTAACCAGCTCCGTCCCGACATTGTCGGTATGGCCTTCAATCTGCACAGCCTCGATCATCACGAAGCCGGGGTTGCAGTCGACATCGAAGGTGGATGCCATGCCCAGGGTGAAGCAGGGCAGCACTTCATTCAGCCGCTGTGCCAGTCGCGAGACAATGTCGACCTTGTCCCTTGTCAGGCTGGAGCGTCCAGAGGCGAACAAGCCTTCTCCTTGAAAACGCAGGGCGTCACTTTCCTCGCTCAGCTCCACCTGCAAGTCGGGAAAGTCGGCGCGAATGGCGTCGCGCAGCCTGGTCAGTACCTGACGGCGCGCTTGCGCTACCTGTGCGAGATAGGCTTCCAGAGGATCAACCTGGCGCAATTCCGCAAGTTGCCTTTCAAGCTCCGCAATGCGGACATCCTTGGAGGCGAGATGCTCTCGGAGGTCGGCAACCACATCCTGCAATTCCGCTCGTTCCAGGTGAAGCTGCACAAGAAGCGCCTCAAGTTCCGCTATGCGTTCAGCCCGCGTCTCAGCGACCGCTTCCCATTCGTTTCGTTGGTCCACAACCGCGTCGTAATCGCGTTTCGAAACTGCATCAGGATCGCCCATCTGGCTTGCGAAGAACGCTAGGAGGATCATCATGATGAAGAGAAAACCGACCGTCATGTCGGTCATGGACACGAAGGCGCTCTCTTCCTCTTCCTCGTGCCTGACCTGTTTGGCTTGGGCTCTCATGTACGCTCTCGCCGTTGCGACGGCAGGAACATTTCGGCCTGCTCGACGACGCTTTTAAGGGTATCAAGCCCAGGGGCGAGGGTGTCACGCATCTGACCAACGTGATCTTGAGCGGTCCCGAGCGCCGCCTCGAGCTGTGCCGAGTATTGCGCGAGCGCACGGCCGAGCATCTCGTCGATATGATCAAGCTTTTCGGCTTCTTCAGACAATTGCGCCATCGCGGCGCGGGTGGCCTCGAGGGACCTGCGAATGCCCTCGCGCTCGTTGCCAAGCGCTGTTTGTGCGGTGTCCAGGACGTGCGCCGCATTTTCAGCGATAGAGGCAGAGTTCTGCATTAGCGTCTCGGACACGGTCTCGACCAGTTCTCCAACACGGCGCAGGGTCGCCTCGATCCGTTCCTGAGAGGCACGGATCGGTTCGGCAGCGGATGTCAAGCTCTGGCTTGCGGATCTAAAACCTTCTGAAGCACCGTGGATCGCATCTGCCCCCGCGTTCAGACCTTGCGCCGCCGACTGCGCACCATTTGCCCCGCGCTGGACGGCCTCTGCCATGGTTTCGAGCTGGGTGCCGACAGCTTCGAGCTGCGACAGCAGCTCACCGCCGATGACACTTCCCATCGCAGTGCTAAGCTCTGCGATCTCGGTGCTGGTCTGCTTGAAGCTGTCGAGCATTGACCTGCCGGCCCCCTGGATGGCCTCGCCTACCTCTGCGCTGCTTTGCGCCATGCGATCCTGCGCGGCCCTGGCGCTGTCCTCGCTGGCACTGGCAAGCGTATCGCGGAAGCTCTCGGCTGCCTTGCGCATCTCCAGCGCGGCGTTGCGCATGGCCTCGGCTCCTTCGCCAGTATTGGTGCGAATGCCCTGTAGCGTGTCATTCATGACTGACAGCAGCCGGTCCGCACCTTCTGTCATGGTATCCGAGGCTGTACGACCACTGGTCGCGACTTCGTCCCTCATGTCGGACATCGCCCGGGCCATCTGGCCTAGAGCATCGCGCAGTCCGTCTCCTGCTTGGGTGTTGGTCTGCCCCATGCGGTCGACCATCTGGCTTATGCGGTCGGTTGCCTCTTCCAACGACTCACTAGCGCGGGTCAGGGCATTTCCGACTGAATGCGAAAGCTGGGTGGACAGGTCGCCAACGAGACCTTCCATGTTGGTTGTTCCCATAGCAGCCACACGATCAAAGATTGGATCCATGCGTTCGGCTATCGCACCGGTGATCTTCTCAGGCAGGGCTTCGAGCGGTTTCTGAAGCTCTGCCACCATGGAAAATCCAATTTCGCGCAGGTGCTCGCGTTGCTCGGTTGCTGCGCGTAACTGGCGGAAACCAATATCTTCAAGGCTGATAAAAACAAGCCGCCGTTCGATTCCAATGCACAAGTGTGTGATGGCGCGGTCAATTTTGTTCTGCCTCGCACGCAGCAAGATTGTAAAGACAATGGAGCACAGCAATCCGACAAGTGACATGACAAATTTGGCTGAAGCGATCTGCATGAAGTCCCGCATCGCTTGGTCCATACCCGCTCCACCGGCACCCCCCATGGACTGCGCGAACTGGTGCAAGGCTGCGACGAGACCTAGGAACGTCAGGAAAAGGCCAATAGAGACAAAAGTGTTCGGCAGGATACGGAACATTCCGGAACCAAAACCAAGATCCTCGACATTTAGAAATGACGCTGGGCGAATGGAATTACGAAGTCTTGCCGGACCAGTGTCGATATCGTCCAGTACGATGGTTTCGCTGAATTCGTCCCAAGCCTCCCATACCCTCTCCCTATGACCTTTGCGCCGGTAGTCCTGATTTAGATCATGCTGAAATTCGGCATATCCATCAGCAAAACTCTCGATATCTTCGAGAGACCTGACGCGCCGATCAAATTCCAGAAGCGCGACTAGCTGACGCGATGTCCTGAAAATATAGGCTGCCGCAAATATCGCTGTTGCAATCAAAAGGAGAGCGGCGATCAGGCCTGGCCGACTGTCCGACAACGTCAGATACTCAGCAAGCGTTATGATCGCTTCTTTCAGGAAAAGGCCGAAATCATCAATCATGTCGAACCACAATGCTGTCTCCGTTTATAGCGTTATCGCGCATTAAAATTGTTGAAATAGATATACTTGCAACTGTCAAAGCTAAAGTCTGAATGCGGGCATAACATGTTGTTTTGATGGCACGGCCGTGGCCTGGGATTATAGCGGAATTTGAGCAACCGGGTCGTTCTTCACGACGGACCATGAAACAACTCATGCGGGTCTGAGGCTGATCTGGAGGGCATTGAGATCGAGGTCATGATGCACGTTGGCCAGTCCATCGAGAAATGACATCAAATCATCCTGACGCGGTTGGCCAAAGGCAAGGCGATAGATCGCGACCGATCGCTTAAGCCAGCCGAGGAGGGCCGCCTCCCGGCTGAACGGGAGTGTGAGAGCGTAGCGCTCGATCCGCGTGGTTCCATCCAGAAGCCAGAAGGGTTCCATATCGCCCGGTCGCCTGGCTTGCCCGTGGGCCGCCTCGAACATGGCACGCCATGGTTCGATTGCCGGGGTGCCACTCATGAGGACGCTTTGGAAATTCTCTGCGAGGTTTAGTCTGACCGCATGGTTCTTGTAGCGGTGAATGCGGCCTTCCCGTTGCTCGAGATCCACTGGGTTCGTTGGTAAATTCCAATGCACTAGTCTGTGGCAGTAGGGATGAAAGTCGAGTCCTTCCTGACCGACGGAGGTCGAAGCCAGCACGAAGGGTCGGAACGGCGAATTGAAGGCGGAACGCACCGTGTCAGTCCGTTGCGCCCCGTCGTCCTGCGTCTGCTGTAGTAGACGCGTCGCAAAGCGTCCGCGCATCCGCAAAGGCGTTGAGATCTTTAACCGATTCCGGCCTGCTTCATAGCGCTTGATCTCGATCTGGGCGGGCTTAAGAGACAACGCCTCGTCGACGGCCCGCGCAATCTCGGCAACGACGACAGCCGGTGCCTTGTCCATCAGCCCTTCTGCTTCCAACAGGACATGCACGTATTCATCCAAAACCGACTGGAGGTCGTGCGCGACACAGTGATGTAGTACGGATTGCCAATAGACATCATCCGTTCCCGAGCGCAGCAGGGCCTGACTTTCCGGTTGATTGAACAGACCTCGGAAGGCCATGCCGATCCGCGTGGCGGCGTCCAGCATCGCGGGGTCGTCCATGGCAAGGTCGGGGGCAACCCGGTGCAGGGCCCGGAGCGCGCAGGTTGCAGGGCTGCCCAGTGCCAGATCGGTCAGATGGTCCAGTAAGTTCTCCCGGTCGGGCTGACCGAGAAGGATGTCGCTCTGCGCGGCCTCGCTCAGGGCCTGAAGGTGATCGAGCCACCCATCGAGGCCGTCCTCGCGCAGCACATCAGTTAGGATATTACCTTTGGCCAGCCATCGGTCAAACGACGCTGACCTGACATCCAAGGTTGCGGCACAGGCCCAATCCCACGTGACAGCGCGCCCGGTGCCGTCATCGTCTGCCTCGCTCCCGCGCGCGATCTTTCCGCCGCGCTGGATCGGCTGCAAACGAGGTTCAATTGTTTGTGCCAGATTGCGCAAGCCAGCACTGGCTCGCGTCCGCATTGCAGCGACGTCAGCTAGAGGGCCTGTCGTACGAAAGAAGTCGAGCGGGTCGATGGCCGCCGCTAAGGTCGGCGACGGAACAACCAGGGTCAAAGCGCGAAGGCCGGTCAGGCGTTCCTTCGCGCGTTGGAATTTCAGTGGCTGGGGGCGTCGATCGGAATAGAGCCGCCCTTTGTCCCCCATCCCCATGGCCCGCTCGCTTTCGTAAGAAAGCAGCGCCGCAATGGCATCCGGGACCATGGTCCATTGTGAGAAGATCAGCAGTTTGCTTGCTGTGACGCGCCGACCGAAATACGGCAGACTGGGCGGCATCCACAGACGTCTTCCCATGTCGTCTTGAAAAGCGACCTCCTTCAGTGCGCGCATGCGACCGTTATTTTCCGCGATCGGCTGATAGGCTTCGATGGCATCGGTATCAATCTGGGCATCTTTCGCCATGCGGATCGCGTCAACAAGCGCTTTTCCCGGCGCATCCTTCAGGTGGTCCAGACGCTGGCCAAGTTTGTAATCACGCAGGAAGCTCAGGAGATACGGTGCCGATTTCCAGTATTCCACCGTGTTTGGGGCGTCTGCCGCCTCAGCGACGCGCGCCACGGCGCGGGCCTCGATCAGATCAGCCGCTTCCACTGTGATGGGGACGTCGATGTCGCACATCATCGCGTCGCGTTCCGCCGTTTCGGACACGCGTTCAGTCCGGGCGATGACTTGCCGCAGCGTGCCCTCAATTTCGGCCTTGATCGCGCACGTGGCATCGAAACTGTTTGGGAGGCCCTGCATCGCCAGCCGGTAGCGGCGCATTTCAACTTCTAGTTCGTCGCGCACCGATGGCCCACGGTGTCCAAAGAGAAACCCAAGGACATCGAGGAATTCACGGTAGTGATCACCTGCATCCGCATCATCCTCGCGCAGGGACAACATCCGATAGGGGGTCGCCGACAGCAGCAGCACATTGGCCTGGTTTCCGTCATCGTCCTCGGCATCGAATAGCTGGCGCGCCAGCTCCGCTGCTTCACTGTCGCCATGCAGCAGGTCGGTAAAGCGCTGAAACTCGTCCAGAATGATCAGGTCGGCTTCCAGCGATCTTGCGCTGACGCGGGCCAGCAGGGTGCGCAATTGGCCGACGATTGCCTCTCGTCGGCGGTTGAGGTCCGTATCGTTGCCACGCTTTCCCTTGTAGCTCTGCGCGCAGTCCTCGAGCTCCTCCAGCAGATGATGCCGCGCGTCGATCGCCTCGTGAAAATTGGCGACGATTTCTTCGTCTAGAGTGCGTTGGCCCATTTGTTCGCGCGTGATGCGCCAACCGGTCGCGCCGGCGTAACCCTGCATCATCTTGGCCACGGCACGGCGATCATTCAGCCTTTCCCAGACCAGCCGCAGGATCAGGGCCCGTTCCTCCTTCATGCCTCCGCCTTGCTTGAGGTCCAGCGAGGTCCCCGGGGTGAGGCTGAAAAAGTTGACCCCCTTTCGCTTGATGCCGCCTGTCCGGCCCAGTTCGACGGCAAGCATCGTCAGGCGCGTCGGCAGCACGCGCGCCTGCTCGCCGCCCATGACGTTGAGACGTGCCACATTTTGCTTTGCGATCGCGCCGTTCGAACAGATGTAGACGATGTCGATCCGGGGCACCGTATCCTGCAATGCCTCGATCGTGCGCGCGATCACGCCGCGGGCCACCATCGTTTTGCCCAGCCCGACCTCGTCGGCCACCAAGAAATGACGCACCTTATCTTTATCGGTCAGCAGCCGCCGGGCGACATAATCGACGGTCTTGCGCTGGAAAGCCTTGAGAGGGCGAAGTGCATCCTCCGCGTTAAAACGATCATTCACGATGCGGTTCCTTCGGCAAGACCTCGCGAAACGTTTTCCAGAGCTGCAAAAATTCGTCTGGGATGACTTCGCTTTTGCCTGTTTCTGGGTCACTCAGTCGAGTGACCAACCGTTCGATGTCGCGCAGTTGCCGTCCATCGCCCGACAGAGCCCGGACCATGTCCTCGAGGATCGGCGCATCCGTGGCATTGCTAAATAAGCCGGACACGCTGCCTCCCGCGCCGGCGGCGAAGAGCGCCTTGGCGGCCTCTGACACGTCCCCGAGAAGAAGGCGGATGTAGCGCAGGAAGGCACCTTGGTTCTCGATCAGGCCTCGCAGGATTTCGGCAGTGCGGCTATCGGGAAGGTCGACAAGGTCTGTCCCGAGGGTGAAATCCATTTCGAGGCCGGAGCCGATGTCTTTGAGTCTGACACCGATCCAACGCGTCACGTCTTTAAGTGCGAGGCGTGCCAAAAGCCGTTCCGTTCCGTTCAAGGCGGGCACGTTGATGCCGTGTTCGAGGCCGATCACCAAGGGCCAGATTCGCAGGCTGATCTCTTGCGGGACAACAATGGGAACGGCAGCGGAAAGATGCAGATGGATGCGATGATCCTCGCTGGCTTCGCAGCGTAGCACCAGTCTTGTTGCGGCGATGAGGCGGCGCAGTTTTTCCAGGCGGGCCTCGGCCGCATCCTGTTGGGCCGTGTCGGTCGGCGTGTAGGGCACGTATTCGCGCAGGAACCGGCCTAGCCGGTCGGGTGCCATCTGTTCCTCCATCGTGCCAAGGTGGGCGCTGTAGCCTGATAGTGTGGCGAATACCTCGACGTTTTCACCTCCGATTAGGGCCGGTGCCGTTGCATTGCCCGACCCCATGGTGATTTCTGTGCTCGCATGGCGTTCCGTGATGAAAACCTTGGCGTGCAGACCGCGGGCAGGGACAGGTCCGACAGCGGTTTGCTCGCTTTCCTCGCCGTCTTCGGTTTCGGCCATTTCGTCCAGCACCAGCACCTTGCCAAAGCGGGCCAGCGTCTCGGGCGACAGGGCTGCCAATTCCTCTCCGCGGCTGAGTAGGTAAGCGTCCGCGGGATCAATCTTGTCCACCAGATTCTTCAGCGCACCATCCGTCACGAAGGGAGAGATGACCCCTAAGTTACGGCCGATTATCGGCCGCCAGACCTGATCCGTTAGCCCGTTCACCGCAAAACTAATCTTGCGGATATTGTCGGGATGTTCCCATTTGGCGCGTGCGAGGTCCTTCACGAGGGATCTAACCATGGTTACCACATGCTTCGGCGTCGGACGGCCGGAAGCAAGGGTAGGCAAGGCGCGCACGAGCTCGACAAGCGGGGCATTCTGGTCTTGAATTTCGTCTGTCGCGGTGCCGTCGAGCGACATAGAAAGATCCCAGGACGCATCCGTAGTCAGATTGCGTGACAGTAACGCCAATCGTAGGCGGGGCCGCCCGATGTCACCAATTGGCTTGAAGCGCAGGAGCCATAGTTTGGGGTGAAAGGCACCGCCGCGGGGGGCAGTGACCTCGGTCACGGTGTCTTCAAGAAGGGCGGTGAGCCGGTTGGCTCCCTTAGGAGCAGCCTTGATCCGTCCAGCCTCGCAGAAGATGGCAATACGTGATGACAGCCGTTCCAGACCTTCGAGAAGGGCTAAGGGCGTATCGAGGGTTTCCTGTCTGTTTTCGGCAGCGTGGAAGGCCAGCGTCGCCGGAACGACCAGCGCCGTCTCGAAGTCGAGCGTATAAGTTGTTGCAAGCGCGGCATCGAGGTCATACCCCGCAGGCCCGCGTAGGATTTCGGCATAAAGGGCCCGGTTTTCCGGATCGAGGGCGGCGTTAACTTGCATCGATAAGATCCTTGACGTGGTTCGAGACGACCGGTTTCCAACGATAGCCGAGGGGTGCTGTGCCGGAGGCCCCGCTCCAGCGCATCAATGCCCCGTCATTGATAAACCGTGATTTGCCACCTTTCAGTCGTGTTTCCCGTGCGCGGACGAGGTTTCGGGCACCGGCGTGACTCAGGACATCACCCCGTGTCTGCAAAACGATGTCGCGCCATGCCTCGATGAAGCTGCGGCTCGGTGATTTGACATCGTGGATGGTTTCACTGGAAAGCTGCCACAGATCGGCCAGATCCCAATCGCCCATCAGCGTTTCTTTGTTCTCGCTCGCCCATGTTTGAAGCCGCGCGGTATATGTCGCAACGCGTTCGTGCCAGCTGCTGTCTTCCATCGCCTGAGCACCGGCAGCCTTTTCCGAAAGCATCAGGTTGTAGAGCAGTGAGGCCCCGTGCATCAGACAAGAAAACCGCTCTGCATGCCCAACAATGGCCTGGATATGGACCGGCCAGTCTGCGCGGGCGGGATGAAGCCAGATCATGTCGCAATCGGCGGCACTGGTCTGGCGTGAGAGTAGGGTGATCAAGCTGTTGGGCGCGGTGTGGGAAAGGCGATCGCGTAGGAACCCCGCCTCTCCTACGGTTAGGTTGAAATTGGCCGCGCTGCCGGGGGTTGCAAGAAAATCCTCGGGCGCGGGTGGCAGCCCGGCGGTCCAGAGAGTTGTTGCTTCGCCGGGTGTTGCCTCAAGGCAGGCATTGCGGCTGCCCTGAAATCGGCGGAGGCCAAGGGTCAGAAGACCGGCCCAATAGACGTCGCTTGGTAAACGCTTCAGTTTTTCCTTTGCGGCGCTGCCGATGACGTTCTGTGCCTCCCCCCCGCGCAGAAGCGCGTCGATAAGGCGAATTTCCAGAGCGCGTGCCAGATCCCGACGTGCTGCCGCCGTGCCTTTGTGCGCGCCGGCTATCTTGTAGATCCAGGGAACGAACAGCATGTAGCGCAGCCGTGTCTGAATCGTGGATGTGCCCGGGAACATCAGATCCGCCAGTGCATCGCGCACCGAGCCAAGTCCGAGTTCGTCCCGGCTATCTTCTTGCCCGAAGAGATCCATGATCCTGCGGGTACGGTCTCGGTCGGCCTGGTCGAAGTCGATCCATGCAAGAAATGACATCAAGTAGTCTCCTCAATTAGAGCGTCACAAAGACTCAGTGTACCATCGCTCATCCAATGGACGGCGACGCCGTTCAACGGCTTGTCGGCCGCGATGTCAGCCGGATCGAGCCACGGCGTGGCATGGGCGAGCGCTAGCATGGACTTGTCGACCGCCCGCTCGGTTCGCTCCGGTGCTGCGTCGAAACTAACGGACAAGGGCGTGCCGGTTGCCGGAGAACGGGTCGTGAAGGGATTGATGCGCATGCGGAGCCTTTGGGGTCATTGATATTTATGTGTCCCACGATCGCACCGCGGGGTGACAAAAGCTGTCGGGGTCAGGGCAGGGCTGGGCTAAAGATTGCGCCGTATTCCCAGCATCAGCCCGTGAGGTTCCAGCCAGCGCTCCGACATGCTGCTATCCGCCGTCACATAGGTAATTTCGACTATGAAGGGCGCTCGCAGAGCCCCTGTCAGGACATCGAGCCGTCGCAAATCCGATACGACCCGCGGGCCGGAAGCTCGCGGCAAAGCCTTTGACCTCTAGCAGCGCCTCAGAGTCGGCCTCGGTGTCATCGGCCAGGTTTGACGGCATGGCAGCCAACAGGGGGGTGCCCAGGGGATCGAGCCGCTGCGCCTCGTCTGGGGAACCATCGCGTTCGGCGCGCTTCACCGCCAATTCCAGTGCAGCCAGATCGGTGTCGCGTATGCCCAGCGCCTGCAGCCATTGCGTGCAATGCCAGGGCCGACGGCGAAATTCATTCTCCTGGATATCGACCTTGTGAAAGACCGTGTCGAAGGACGGCATTATGCATAGAGCAGCCCGGTGATCGTAGCCAAATTCTTCCTTCAGATCCTGTATCGCGATCCCGTCAAATCGGGATATGCCCATTGCGGCTACCCATACAAGGTCTGCGGTTCTGATGTATGACATGCGGAAAAAACTTACTTATAATCAATATATTACGACGCCATGATCGGAGCCACACTCGTCATGCTGGCTAGGCATTTTCAATTTGTCAACGAATCCGGAGCTTGGAGGAGCCGGAATGCGTATCATAAAGATGATCATTGTCATGGATAGCCACCTGCGTGCCTTTTTGTGGCCGGTTTTGGCTGAAATATATACACGCATTGGTGGAAAAGGAATTCACCACATGAAGATGATTATCATCGCCACCAGCCTGCTCACTTTGAGTGCATCCGTTGCCGTGGCTCAGAGCTGTAACCAGATTGGCAACCAGGTCCTCTGCTCGGACGGGTCGAGTGCTACGGTAATTGGCAATCAGACGATCTACAGCAATGGCGTCGTCGATACTCAGATCGGCAATCAGACCATCGGATCCGACGGCCTGAATTCAACGCGGATCGGCAATTCGACGCTCTACAACGATGGCACTTCGGCGCATCAGATTGGCAACCAAACCATCTTCAGCACCGGCCAGAACTGCCAGACGATTGGCACGCAGTACATCTGCAATTGATGCGACGATAGGAGTTTCTAGTAATGATTTTCCCAATAAGTATACGCGTGATGCGTTTCGGCATGTCCGTATTGGCTGGCGTCGCGATGACTGCCTGCGGCACCACATATGCGGTGCCTGACATTTCGGCCCAATCTTCCGAGGCGGCCCGTGCGATGTTCTCGCAGGAAGCTGCCATCGGTCTGGGTGGCGGCAATGCGAGCCCGAGCCAAGCGGCCGCACGCTTCCAGCGCGTCATCGCGCGCATCGAGCCGGTCGCAGAGAACTTCTGTCGCGGCCAGATGGCGGCCACGCGGCCGGACTACAATTGCGACATCTCGATTATTGTGGACACTGGGATGCGCGACAAGAATGCGTACCAGTCAAATGGACCTGACGGCACGCCGATCATCGCCTTTTCAATCCCGATGCTGATGGACGCGCGCAACGATGACGAGATCGCCTTTGTCCTGGGTCACGAATACGGTCACCACATCGCGACGCACCTCGAAAAAGCCGAGAAGCAGGCCGTCGCTGGTGCCTTGGTCCTCGGGATCTTGATGGCGGCGGGCCAAGGTTATGCGGCTTCCGCCGATCCCTACCGGTACACAGGCAACGATCAAGCAGACATCGAGAATGCGATGTCGCTCGGTGCCGCCGTCGGTAACAAGGCCTATTCGCAGACTTACGAGCTGGAGGCGGATGTGATTGCCACGCACGTCGCACGGGCAGCAGGCTTCGATGCGGTCAAAGGTGCACGCTACTTTGCACGACCCGAGAAGCCGCTGGTCCAGCCTGGCAAGCTATCGTTTTGGGGCACGCATCCCGCAAACGACACGCGTCTTGCGCTGGTAATTGAGACGAGCGCCGGGATCGATGGCAAGCATGGTTTGCGCAAAGTCCGTTGAGCCGTACAACGGCGGGGGGCACTAATCGATGCCCTTCAGCCGACCAGAATATATATTTTCGTATATCGGACGTGGTCAATCATTTCTTTTGGGGCAAGTTTTCGCCTGTTCCGAAACACATCACTCTTTTCACCAACACGAACCGTAGAGGACCCATGACGACAGAAATAACATATGCGGAGATCAATGGAACGCTCGGCTCCCTCCTGAGGCTCTAAGCCGCGATCGAGCGTCAGGCGCGTCATGAGGTCCGCCATGGCCAAGCTCGGTGTGAACAACTCCAGCTTCTTCCTTGGCTGTTCTACCTACCCCAGATGTAAGGCAACAGCTGCAGAACTTGACTGAACAAAGTGGAGTCCCGGTAAACCTCCTAGACGTTGCCCTGCCCCCCGGACGTCCCTCAGTCATAACGAGAGTCCTTGGGTTTGATAGTCGTCGGTTTCGGGTGTGGCAAGCGCGCCGGGCGCGATGCCATCAAGTAGCTCAAGCGCTCGGCGCGCTTCTGCGGGGGTCTTGTTGCCGAGCGATGAATGCGGCCTGACGTTATTGTAATCGTAGCGCCAGAGGGCCAGCGTTCGGCGGGCGTCGGCCAAGCTGTCGAAGATTTCCTCGTTGAGGCATTCGTCGCGCAAGCTGCCGTTGAATGACTCGATGTAGGCGTTCTGCTGCGGCTTGCCCGGGTCGATGTAATGCCACTCGACCTTGTTGTCGTTCGCCCATTTCAAGATCGCTTTGCTGGTGAACTCCGTTCCGTTGTCAGAAACGATGCAGGCGGGTTTTCCATAGACCCGGACCAAAGCATCCAACTCACGTGCGACCCTGGCACCGGAGATGCTGGTGTCAGGAACCAAGCATAGGTTTTCGCGGCAACAATCGTCATTCACCGCCAGAATGCGGAACTTCCGGCAAGCCCCGAAGGTGTCGGAAAGAAAGTCCAGCGACCAACGCTGGTTCGGCCGAGACGGCACTGGCATCGGTGTGCGGCTGCCTCGCGCCCGTTTCCGGCCTCTGCGGCGGCGCACTGACAGGCCCTCTTCCCGGTAAATCCGGTAAAGCTTCTTTTCGTTCATGATCATGCCCACGCGCTCCAGCAGAACGCCAATACGCCGGTAGCCGAACCGGCGCCGCTTTTCAGCAATCTTGTTCATTTCGAGACGGATCTCCGGGTTGTCGGGCGGCCTCTCGCGCCGCACGGTCTTCGGATCGACACCGATCAAGACGCAGACCCGGCGTTGAGAGATCGGATGATCCCGCATCGCGCGCAGCACTGCGTCCCGCCGTTGCATCGGCGTCGTCAGGGCTTTCCCAAGAGATCCTTCAGCACAACATTGTCCAGCATGACATCTGCCACCAAGCGCTTCAGCTTCGCGTTCTCATCCTCAAGCTGCTTCAGCCGCTTGGCATCGGACAGGTCCATCCCGCCATACTTGGCTTTCAGTTTGTAGAACGTCGCAGGGCTCAGGCCGTGCTTCCGACACAGCTCCGCCGTCGGCAAACCAGCCTCCTGCTCTCTGATCATCCCGATAATCTGCGCTTCGGTGAAACGGCTTTTCCTCATGTCGTCTGCTCCTTCAGGGTTGGGCAGACTCTACATTAGACTGAGGGATTTCGCGGGGGGCAGGTCAGGCTGTCTGCACGATGACGGATGGCAAGCGCATTAATAAAGAGGAACTCGAAAAGATTTCCGATCATATCGGCCTACGATTTTAGATTACCGTCTAAGCTGTTTAATAATCAGCCGCTACGCCAAAACGCCACCAAATGCCTTGTGCGTGCGGCTGTGATTGTAGAGCTCCATCGATTTCCGGGTATTCGCGCGGGCCTGAGACCCAGGGTATGCGCCACCAAGAGTGTCCAACAAAATACTGAATGGCAGGTTTAAGATTTACTGTCTGATACTTTGCACATGCAGCGAGTTTCTTCTTTCCGCCCTTCAAGCCGGTTGTCGCTCCCGGCCCTAACCGGACATTCGTTCGAAGCAGATGCGCCGCAGTACAGCTTCCTCAAAGCGGACATTCAACCGTTGCGCAGCATATTGACGGCCCAGAGGTCCGCTGTGCGGGACAAAACTTTCTTTCGCGAGGACTGTAGTCTCGTCCGCTTACAGCCAGCGTACATCTCTCAGCGACCTTCAATCGGCTTTGTCACATTTTCTGCCACAAAGCGTTTATTGCGGACCAATAACCAAAGAAGGCCGCAGATGGCACCGATAACAATCAGTAAACAACCATAACTTTGAATAAGATTACCCGGGCGGGCCGATACAATCTGGATGCCTATTGCGCCCAGAATGGTGGCGCTGAATTGGATGAGCGCTGCGGCCGATCCTGTATCGCGTGTCTGTTGATCGAGCAGCAGGTTTGCGCCTGGAACACGCAAGACAATCACCGCAACGGTGTTAAGTGCTGCTACGAATGCAAATAGCCAAGGCGACATGGACCCTATCAGCAGCATTACAAATCCTGACAAGGTGATAAGACCAAAACACCCCTGCACAATAGTTTCGACCTTTACCTTACGAGATAGCCGCAGGTACAAAATCGGCCCTAACGTGGCGCAGGCTGCGTTGAACGCGAAGATAAAACTGAACGCCTGTTCAGACAGGCCAAAACCATCCACATAGACGTAGGCGGCGATACCCAAGAACGACAACAAGCACATCGGTGCCGCTGCGAAGATCACCAGAAGGTAAGCAAATTTTGGATTGAGGACGACAACTCCAAGTCTGACCCAAGATTGATATAGCGGTCCTGTCGATTTTTCGGCCAGCGTTTCTTGATAGAATACGACAAGTATAAATACGATGGATGCAAAGACGGCCAAGGCCACGAACATCATGTGCCAAGATGCTATTTTCAACAGGAACGCCCCTAAAACGGGGGCGACCATAGGGGCAATGATACCCAGTGACATCATCACGGCCATCACGCGTTCACGTTCGCGCCCATCGAACAGATCCTTCACGATAGTTGTTCCCACGACGGCCACACCGCCGCCTGCAAACCCTTGAATGATCCGAAATCCAATCAAATGCTCAATTTGCGGGGCCAATGCGCTAAGGATACTGGATACGATGTAAAGGGCGAGTGTCACAAACAGAAGCGGCCTGCGCCCAGTCCGTTCGCTTAGCGGTCCCCAAAACAGGATGCCGATGGCAAAGGCAATCATGTAGGCCGCAAGCGTCAGGTTCACCTTGCTTTGGGTGGTCGCGAAGGTCTCGGTCATTTGGGGCAGCGCGGGTAGATACAGGTCAATGGTCAAAGGTGGAAATGCGCCTAAAGCAATTAGAAGAAATATCGTTCCATTTTTGCCCAATCTAGGCTGTGCGACTTTCATTTTAGATGGACCAATTCGTGCTGTTTAAGTTCTAACGTCCGCAACGCCGTGTTTAGTGGCTGTTCGAGGAACATGCGATAAGCAATCTGAACGCATTAAGAGCGGCTAAACGGTACACCTCATAGAAGCACCAAAAGTGGTTAGCATTCGCACGCCAGCAAAACGCCTAGCTTGATATTTACTATAATAGCAGTCGTTCGCTGCATTGTAGAAAGCCGGTAGATGGGGCTCATTGCCGCCATTCCCTGCGGGTGAAAGTGCCACAAGCTGACGAACGTCTGCTTTCTCATACGGTGAGCCTATACTTCGTAACTGCAGCTAATGACTGCTCTCCGCCCTTAGTGCAGGTTGTCACTTCCGGCCCAATCCGGACGCTGATGCAACCATACGTCGCCGCGCCGCCGCTTCCCCGAAGCGGTCATTGGAGCAGTTGCGCAGCATTTTGGCCCGTTCGATGTCGGCAATGCGGACTTTGTTGCCGTTCGCTGCAAGCGCGAAAATCAAACGAAGACCAGATTGGCATCAACAGAAAAGGCGGATTGCGGACCTTCTCTGCGCCCCCAAACCCAATTGACCAACTGCAAAAATCGGACTCTCGGGGTCGCGTCCGGATCTTCTGATGTGCAGACGCAGCGAACAGCTGGTGAGAACCCGTTTTTCGGCTCCATCGTAATTATGCTTAAAGCCAGTTTGAAGGGCGCGGCGCATCAATCGCCACGCCCTTCCAGATATACGTCAATCTATTCGGTGATCGTCAAACGGCACAGCAGGGTATTGTCCTGCTTCAGGCTTTCGCCCCAAACCAGCTCTGCGCTGTCGTCCCATGTGACTTCATCATAGCCGTCCTTCGGACCTACGTCTGCTGCGGAATGGACAATTGCGGCGGGCCAGTCGCTGTCATCGAAATCGGGTGCGGTCCAGTCCGCCGAAATGCCAGTAGCAACAAATCCGCACGCCCCTTCCCCGGCAACAGGGTTCGCTTCATCAGCGCAAGACGGCTCTACCGGCGCAAACTGCACGACAAGGCATTTCATATCCGCGTCAGTCACGGCAAGCGTTTCGCCCGACACCGCGTCCTTGAACTGGGCAATCATGCCACCGTCGCCCATTTGTTGCCGATCTGTGCCGATATATTCCAGGCCGCTCTCGTTTTCCTTGAAATCCTTCGCCTCAATCGCGATCACCGCTGGCAGATCGACCGAAAGGGTCGCGGTTTCTTTGTTGAAAGACCGCTCTGTCGTGATCGGCACGGAGTCCTCAAGGACCACCTCGCCATTGGCGGACATGGTGAACCAGTTATCAACCCAAACGTCGGCCGTGATGTCGCGGGTTTCGGCCTGAGCGGCGCAGGCTGTCAGGGCTGCTACTGTCGCAAAGATAAAACGCATATCGTGTCCAATCGTGTCAAAAGGTGTCGTGATTTAGTTCAGGAAAGTGATGGAGTCGCCGGCAAGGACATGACCCTTCAGCGCGGCCATAACGTCGGTCCAACCAATGCCGATGTCATCTTGTTCCGGCAGATCAGCCAGTTGCGCATCTAGGGCATAGACCCAGATCGTATATTCATGGGTACCTGCACCGGCTGGTGAACAGGGCGGCGTATAGCCAGTCGCGCGGATATCTTTATCGCTGCCCTCTACCCCCAAGGACTCCGGATTGCCCCGCGCCACGCCGTCCGCATCGGCAGGTATATTCCAGACCAGCCAATAGTGGCTCGGCTCGTTTACACCCGGATAGGTGCCATTGGGGTAATGCTGCATGACGATGGCATAAGCTTGGGTATCAGCAGGCGCATTTTCCCATGACAGTGGAGGCGAGACGCCGTCCCCGCCGCTGCGCGTGCAGCGCAGATCGTCGGGCAAGGCAGCGCCGTCCACCAGTGCTGAACTTGTCACGGTGAACTTCGGCCCCTCTGCATGAGCGGCGGGTGCTTCACCCGGCTTTAGCGGCGGCGTTTGCTGCGCAGTGGCGGGCAATGCGGTCGTGCAGCACAGCAGGGCGATGGCTAATGCGGAAAAACGGGTCATTCGCGGCACAGCTCCTGCTCGAATAACTCCCCGCCGTTTGTCACGGTGCGGGTCTCGAAATTGTAGCAATTCTCGGTCTCGGACGGAGCGTATTTGATGTAATAGTCGCCGCCCTCATAGCTATATGTCATGGTCCGCGTGCCGTCATCATCCTGCACGAACACCAGGTCATCGACTCCGCCGCGCGGTGGCTGACCTGCCTCTGGCCCCGGTCCGCCCTCTGCGGCACCCAAAGGACGCACACGCGGCAGGGCGTCGATGTCAGGCACTTCGCCCATTAGACATTGGATGATGTAAGGCGCACCTTCGGACGTGTGGTAGCGATAGCCAAAGACATCGTCGGCCTGCCCGTTGCACACATCCAGAACACCTGCCGCGATAACGGAGCCGTCGGGATTGGTATCTGCGTAGATGGGAAAACCGTCAAACGCCCAGCCGATGATCGCATCCGGGCCCTTGTTCGCCATCTGGTCAATCATGCAGGTCGGTGCCGCGTGATAATGGTAATCGTCGCCGCGCCCCGCATGGCCGCCGCAGACATCAAGCTGACCCGTCGCGACGGTATCCAGATTGGCCTGATAGGTTCCCAGATCCTCTTGCGACATCTCTCCGCCAGCGGTGTAATCATAGATTGGCACCCCGTTCACTGCCACGCCAAGAGCCGCATCGCGAGTATGCGGTTCTGTCCCGCTCACGGGTGCCAATGTGATGGGTGAGGCATAATTCACCGCAGGCACTGGCACCTGTTCGTTCGTGCCGATGATACCGGTCATCATCTCGTGGTCGGGATAGGTATCGCCTGCGATCAAAGCTTGATTGTCGGTGCAGGTCACCGTGACCACATCGTCAAAGCCCGCCTCGGCGACCGACTCCGTCACCGCCTCGCAGTGAAAGGAGTCTTCATGGGCTTGCCCTGTGGTGGCGTAAAGGCAGGCCAGCACGGCAAAGCCAGGCGGAATGAGCAGATGTCGCATGTGGATGCCTCTTATAGGATATGTTACGGTATCGATGCTTATACGATGCGTCTGAGTCTTCCCGTCGTTTCATGATGGTGAAATGTACGCGGAATGGTGCGGTCGAACGTTTCTACCGTGCGACAGCTTCATTGTATGCAGGTTGGCATGGCCCCGCAATTGACCGCACCATAAAGTCAACGTCGTGCTCAGACAGCAGCTATTGCGGGGCAATCATCAGTCATTGCCTTCGCCGCATTGTGTAATTTCGTGGTGCGCTGATCTTGAGCCTGCAATGAAGGTCCGCAATGGCGGGCCGCACCGCGGCATTTTAAGGCAGTGGCAAAGGACGGTTAGGGCCGTCCGCAACTGTCAAAATTTCTGCGCGTGCGAAATGCTGCGGGGCGGCATTTGGCAAAGAGGGCTCACTGCCGACCTTCGCTGCAGATGCTCCCCAAAAAAACTGGGTCGTGGCCCTGAGCGTCTGCTTTCTTAGGACGTGCCCATTTAGTTTGCAGGCGCAGCGAATGTCGGCAAACCGCCCATAGGTGTCGATCAACGCGAACGGCCCAAACCGGCCATTCACCGCCTCTTTGAGATGCTGCAGCGCAGCCCGTCATTGCAGACATTCGTGCATCGCGCAGCATTTGCTCGGCTAAAAAGTCGGTCTGCGGACAAACCGGACTTGTGCAGTTACAGCTTTTGCTGACGCAGCATTCATTCGCACCTACAGCACCGCGATTGGCATCTCCCGACCCACATCATTGAAGCAGTCATATGCGACGCTATGCGCACGGATTGTTCAGAAGAAAATGCCGTTTTCGCGTCTGGGCTTTTCGCCTAGGCCAATCAGTTGACAGACGACACCAAGTGCAAGAAACGCAGATATTGGAGCCGCCGTCATAGGTTTCATGTTGTACTATCAGGCAACGAACAGCGTGTCGTGGTCTGGCGATTCAGATCGCAAGGCGACGCAATCTTGCGACACGTTTCAGCGTACTTTGGTAGCTAGGCGTCTATTGTCCTCAGAAGCCGACATTTTACCAATGCGAATCTAAATCTCGGCCATTGCTGCAAACCACTCGACAAAATCCAAAACCGCGCCTTGAGCGTTTTTGCCGTAACTCGCAAAGTAATAGGAGTCAGTGTTAGTCGCTACGTCGGACAGAACGATAAGATCTCCGGCCTCAATCTCGTTTCTGAATGTATCGATCGGGCACAATGCGATACCATGACCTGCGATGGCAGCTGTGACCAGCAAGTTGAAATCCTGATAGATGGGCCAATTGTCACCACCTTGCCATCCGACATGGGCGGCCATGAACCAGTCTCTCCAACCCTTTCGGCTGTCGTCATGCAGCAGAGGTGCCTTCACGAAATCCTCCGGGGTTTCAAAGGGACCATGTTCCTCCAGAAATTTAGGGCTGCATACCGGCCTGGTTAGCCGTGAAAACAGTCGCCGAGAATGGACGCCATCCGTGTTTTCGGTTCCCAACGTGATAAGCACGTCCATCCCGCTTTGAGAAAATTTCTGATTGGCCGATGCGTACATAACCCGGACATCTACCTCTGGATGTGCGGCGGTGAACACTGGGAGATTCGGGACAAGCCATCTGCTGGCGATTGAGGGGATACATCCGACGGTCAATGTCTCTTTTCCGCCAAGAGCTTTCACGCGGGTGCAGGTTTCGGCAATCTCAGCGAGAGCCGGTGATAGGTGCCGAAAGAGGGTTTCGCCTGAACGGGTCAGTGCAATGCTGCGCCCTTTCCGAATGAAGAGCTCGGCCTCAAACCAGTCTTCCAAACGTCGCACATGATGACTGATGGCGGCATGCGTCACGTACAGTTCGTCTCCGGCATCCGAAAAGGACATGTGGCGAGCCGTCGCCTCAAAGGCGCGCAGAGATGTGAGAGGCGGCATTTTCATTGTAAATTATTTCTACATCATATGTGAAATTTAATCATTTGATAGAGTGGAATTTGTGAACCATGTTTGTTTTATCGTTATTTTTTGAGCCAATATCAAGTTTGTGTTTTCGAGCTAAATTTGAACCGGGTTTATATGAAAATAAAACTTACACATGGAGCATATATGTACATTAGATCGCTGGGTGATGTCGAAACGACCGAAAACTTCGTTCACTGGGGTAACGGGACGAGCCATCGGTTGTTAACCGAAAAAGACAAGATGGGCTTCACCGTTTGCCATACCGTTGTCCGCGCAGGCACACAGTCGGAGCTTCACTACCGTAACCATCTCGAAGCCTGCTACTGCATCGAAGGAGAAGGCGAGGTTGAGGACATGAATGGAAAGGTGTTCCCAATTCGGAAGGGTGACATCTATGTGCTAGACGATCACGACCGGCACTATCTACGTGGCGGCAAAGATACGGACCTTGTTTTGGTAAGTGTTTTCAACCCGCCACTAAAAGGCACAGAGCGTCACAACCTGAGCGACCCATCAGGGTCAGCCTACTAACGCTACGGCCCAACGTTGTAGCCCGACCGGTGGCAATTGCCCGGCCTGGCGACAGCGTTGGCCTACGGCGTCACCTTAGGCTGCTGCACGCTGACGGCGACGCGATTGGGTTGACCAGACGCGGTAGATTTCCAGCAGAACGAGCGGTGTAAAATGCACAAGTGCCGGTCCTGTCCCGCCCCACTCATGAAGCGCGGCCCAATGGACGAGAGTCAGCACAGCGGCACCGTAAACAAACTGCTGAAGTGATTTCCAGTTGCGTCCCAACTTGCGGACCCAACCGTCTGTTGATGTGATGGCCAGCGGCACAAAGATCAGGAAGGCCAGCCAGCCCGTCCAGACATAGAGTTTGGAGATTTCGCCACCGGTGAAGGCCACCACCCCCTCGTCAACGAGGTAAAGCAACGTATGTGCCAGCGCATAAAGGAAAGCGGCGACGCCGAGGTGGCGGCGACGCTTCATTAACCAGCGCGGCCAGCTTGAATTGCGAAACAGCATCATCAGCGGCGTGATCATCATGGTGATGATCATGAACCGCGCCGCGAATTCGCCGGACGGGTGCAAGACATTTTCCACCGCGTCGGGATCACCTGAGGTCAGCCCGAGGATCATCGGAATGGCAGGAAGGCTGAGCAGCGCCCAGAACGTGTAGGGATGGTCCCAAATGGATTTGAGTATGAACATGGGGTGTCTCCGTATGGTCGAGGCTTCTACGAAGCGCCGCTGCGCTTTCGTCGAACCTATTTCGCGAAAGTTGAAAAGTAATCATTCCAGCTTTGGTGGGGGCGGCCTGTCACGGCCTCGAAATCGCCGGCGCTATTGTAGCTGCCTTTACTGATGCCATCGTAAATGCCGCCAATGATGGGGCCGATGAAGTCGCCAAGCTCTGCTGTGCGGTCCGCGACGAAATCCGCCGATGACACCGCGCGATAGGTCAGATCGGCGGCGAAAGCAGCGTTCAGATATCCGGCTAATTGTTCTTGCGTGATGGGCGTGCCGTTCAGGTCGACCGTCTGAGCGTTCAAGCCATCCTGCGTCACCAGTGCGGTATAGGCATTGGCCAACTCTGACCGGGTGGTGTAGCCGCATTTGCCGTCGCCTGCGCTGTTGGCGATCTCGCCTTTGGCGCGGTAACTGTCGATGTATTCCACATCCGGTTCGATATAGATGCCGTTACGGCCGATGGCCCAGTCCAGGCCACTGGCACGAGTGTCCGCCTCGGTCTGGCGGTTGCTTTGGACAACCGGTGAAAACGCTGTGTCCTCATCCGGGCCCTGAATGCTGGTGTAGACGATCTTACGAACCCCTGCGGATTTGGCGGCCTCGATCACATTGCGATGTTGTTGAATGCGGTCTTGGGGCGGGGCCATGCCGGACACAAGGACAAGTCCATCGATGCCTTGCAAAGATGCGCACAGATCGTCAGGTTTATCGTAGTCACCGGGGCGAACCTCGATTCCGAGCCCCTTTACGTGATCCGGCGTGCGGGCCAGGCCGATGACATTATCTGCCCCTACCTTCTCGATAAGCTTCAGGGCGATTTCGCGACCCAATTGTCCGGAAACGGCGGTTACGGCATAAATCATAAGTCTCTCCTATTGGCGGGGGGGGAATGGCCCGACACTCAGGCCATTCCGTTGGGTCGGACATTAGCCGTGATGTGCTTGGCTGACGGCGAAAGTGTCTTCGAACCAGTGCCACAAAACCACTTGGCCATCCCGGACCTTGGCGCGCAGGGCGAAGGTGAAGTCTCCTGTCTCTTTGCCAGAATGGGTAGTAACTGCATTCATTACGCCAAAGACGGCCACGGTATCACCCGATGCAAAGGCGTCGGTGTTTTCCCATTTCGTCGTCTGCAGATTTTCGGAAAAGACGCCGAGGAATGTGAAGATGTTTTCCTTGCCGCGGGTTTCGCCGATCCAAGGCAGGCTTTCGTCGCCTTCATTGTGCCAGACCATATCGTCGGCCATCAGTGCGTTCATCGTTTCCATGTCGCCTGATCCCATCGCGCCCATAAACGCCATGACCGTGTCGAAGGATGCTTGTGTCTGTTCGTCCATGTCTTGTGCTCCTGCTTGTGTTCCAAGGATGATCGCCAGCGATGCGCCGAGCGATGTTGTCAGTAATGTTCTGCGGTTCATTTCTTGCTCCTCTTCGGTGTGCCGCAGACGGGCCGCGGCGCAGCGTTTGATTAAAATTTGCCAGCTTCGTTGTGCGGCGCGTCTGCTGCAGGCATTGGTGCGATGACGTCCCAATGCTCGACGATCAGCCCGTCTTCGAGACGGAAGAGATCGTAAAATGCGGTGGGATCTTCGCCGAGCGTGCCTTCGGACATGGTGAGCACGAAGTTGCCCTCACCGATCACCTCGTGAACCTCGGTGTAGTCCATGTTGATGCCCTGTTGGGCCATCTGGGCCATGAAGGCGCCAAAGCCATCAATGCCATCGGCGACCATCGGGTTGTGCTGGGCGTAGTTGGCTGGGTTGATGTATTGGGCGAAGTCGACCTGTTCGTGATTGATTAAGACGCGGGTGAGGAAATCCTCGACAAGGTCTTTGTTGGCGGCAGTCCGGTCGAGGTCGGTAATCTCGGCCGCGCCGTCGAACTGGCTGCGGCCTGACGGGTTAAGGGGCTGCTCGGTAATCAGGTTATCCCAATGTTCGGCGATCTTGCCATTCTCGACGCGAAAGACGTCGAAACCGATGACCGGATCGGGGCCAAACCCTTCGTAGCGGGCATGCACAGCGACCATGTCATCATCGGCGATCACACGGATATATTCGGCGCTAAAGTCGCCGTTGCCGGACAGGAAGGCGACAACGCCTTTCTGTGCTTCGATCCCGTTGGCGAACATCTCGTTGTGCTGGATGATATCCGTTGCGAAATACTGGTCGACAGCTTCGACATCGCCAGCAAGAAGCGTGTTTTCCAGCGCCTCAAGAACGAAGGCCTTGTTTGCCGCGCTGTCAGCCATCGCGCTGAATGGTAGTGCAACTGCAATAGCGGCGGTGGCCATAAATGTTTTCATTGTCATGTTGATCTCCAGTGTCAGGAATTGATTTTGATCGGTTTGCTTTGAGTAGTTTCGGAGCAAGCGTTGTTGCTCAGTTCCAATCAATCTGCGGGTTTTCGCGAAAGGCGAACCGCTCGAGGTGGCTGGCAATGACCTGTGCTGTCTTGTCGAGGTCGGCTTTGGTTTCGGCGGAAACCGTCATGTCCAGCGCGCCGTCAAGTGCGGCCAGTTCACACTGGCCAAACGGCAGTTCGATCCGGCCGTGATTGCCGTCCAGTTGTACCGGAACCTTGTGGCCGAAGTGTTTGCAGAGGGTGCCGAGGTAGCGTTTCGCGTGCTCTGTCTTGAATGTCGTTTGTACGTTCATCGGGGTGCTCCTTTAGTGTTGAAACAAAAACTATCCCCTCAGAACTGTTTCGAATATGGTATGAATACTGATTTTATAGTTCCGGAAAACAGAACAATGATTGACCACCTAAAACACATGGCCGTCTTTGCCCGGGTCGTCGATAAAGGGTCGTTCCGCGCCGCCGCGCAGGATATTGGCGTGGCCCCCTCGCGCGTTAGCCAGACGATCACCGATCTTGAGAGTTTTCTTGGCACGACGTTGCTTTATCGCACGACACGCAAGCTTGCGTTGACCGGAGAGGGCAGAGCGCTTTATGCGCGCGTCACAGAAATGCTGCGCAGCGCAGAAGCGGGCTTCAATGAAATCAACGCCAATACGCAAGATCCGGTGGGTGCTCTGCGCGTGACCGTTCCTGCGTTTCTGGCGGTGTCCGACCTTTCAACTGCCATGGCCACATTTATCAAGCGCTACCCGAATGTGGCCCTGTCCCTGCATTACAGCGACCGGAGGGTCGACATCATCGAGAACGGGTTCGATCTGGCCATCAAGGCCGGCACGCTTGCGGACTCAACGATGATGTCACGCAAATTAAGCGCCATCTCTCGCGCGCTGGTCGCCGGTGCCGGATATGCCGGAGCCCGTCCTGTGCCTGCGCGGCCCGCCGATCTGGAAGACTGGGACTGGATCCAATACCAGCAGCGCTCTGACACGGTCGATCTGATCTCCGAAAAGGGCGAAACTGAAAAGGTCAGCGGGCAATCGCAGATCGAGGTTGATAGCGTCAACGCGCTCTATCACTTCGCTCTGCAAGACGTGGGCGTGACGGTCCTTACAGAAAATCTGGCCGCGCAGGGTGTCGCATCCGGCGCACTCGTCCGGCTCCTGCCCAAATGGCGGCCGCCCGATATCGACCTGCATGCCATCTGGCCGGACACCTCAAGGCGGGAAAACTTGACGCTGCTTTTTGTTCGGTTTCTGGCTGATGAACTCGGTCGCTGAGATGCAGAGCCGGACTTCGGACCGCTGCGCAGCACTGGGTGGAAAGCTGCCATTTCAGACTATTCGGCGTCGAAGAGTGTAACCCAGTTTCCGTGTCTTATGGATGCCCGCTTTCGTAGTTATGGAACAATTGGCTTGCACATGCAGCGAATGACCGGTTTCCGCCCTTATTGAAGAAACTGAGTCATCATCGTCAGAGATTTTGCAGCCGCCGCGAATGGCCTAAATGTCCGCTATCAATATGACTGTTGTTTCAGGATGTCAGTGTTAGCTGGTAAGCTATGTTTGGAGCCGATGAACAAAGGTGTCGGTTTGTATGACCGCCAGCATATATCGTAGCCAGACGGCAAACGCCTAGAGAGGCCATTTTGGTACCATTGTCTTTGTGCGAAACGCTTTAGAGCGCATCGGACTTTGAAAATCTGCTCTCATCGACAAGCTCTATCGTGCCGTGGTCCATCCAGTGGACTGCGACGCCGCGCAGGGGGTGATCCGGGAAGTGGGTTGCGACGAGATCGGCGTATGCTGACAACTGGCCCCAGTGGGGACCTATGCCCGCGCCGCCTCCGCCACTCTTATGATCGACTAGCAGACATCCCGCTGATCCTCGTGCGAGCAGGTCGATCGTGCCGGAAACCTCGGCCCCTTCTGAGGTGCGTCCTTGGACAGGGACTTCACAGATCACTTCGTCGTAGCCCTTCTCGGACAACCATTGCCGTAGCACCGCTGCACGTGCGGCTATAGGCGGGATGGAATCTATGGGCAGCCCGGTGGCGGCCGGTAGCCGGTCGATAAGGTCGGGCCGGGTCAGGCAGGTCGCCATGGCAAGATGCAGGGCTGTGCCGCGATCCGCCGTGTTCAAAGTCTCCGGCCAGGATTCTCCAAGTCGGTGGGTTTGCCCATTTGGGGCTGCCCTTGCCGCGGTCTTCGACGGCTGCACCCGCCAAGGGGTGGTTGCTACAGGCTCCAGCGGCGTCGCCGCGCCAAAGCGCACCGGTTCCGTGATGGCGGTGGCCTCAAGTGCAGTCAGAGTTGCATGTTCTGGCACTTGATGGACGGTGGCTGGACAAGCTATTATGCTGAGGGTGATCGCGTTGGATGTTACCGTTGGACTGCAGGCGTCGGCGAAGACGTGGAACAGGCAAGTGGCCTCTGGCGCGTCTTCTGATCGGTCTTTCAAAAACCCCGGCCATTCGATGATCAGTCGGTCGCGGGCGCGGGTAAGCGAGACGTAAAGCAGGTTTCGTGCGTTGGCCTCGAAATCGGCACGTCTATCCTCAATGAAGCGGCGCTGCGCTTCGGGAGCTGCGAGGTTGGGGATATGCACAAGTTGCGCCGAGGCGAGCACGGCGTTCATGTCGTCGATCCGGTTAAGAGCTGAAAATCGGGCCTGCGTTGTGCCGGGCCATTCTTCGATCCCGTGGTCGAACTCTGCCACAACGGTTATCGGCCATTCGCGCCCCTTGGAGCCGTGCCAAGTTACAATCTCGACCGCCTCGGCGCTGTCGCCGGACGGATCCGGATGACGGTCGGCATCCCGCTCGCCAGTGCGGGTGTCAAGCCAGCCTAGGAATACTTTGATTGTGCCCCCATGGAATCCGGCGGCAGCCTTCAGGTCCCGATGGGCCCCGTCGAATTCCCGTGCCTCGGCGTCCAATCGCAGCAAATCGGCGCGGGCCTGACTGGCCTCTGCCTGGCTTTCGGCCCAAGGCCGTAGGTTTGCAGCGTCGAGAATCAAATCCAGACCAATGGCAACAGGCAGGCTTGCCAACCGGTCTGATAGACCGGCAAGACGCATCAGCACGGCATCGTCCGACAGGCAATCGTCCAGCTGTTGCGTCAAAGCGTCCTGTAAGGTCAGTGGATCTGGACCAAGGGTGCGCAGCAGCAATGCTGCGTGAATGTCGGACGGGTTCGCCGCATAAGATAGCGCAGCAAGCGCGGCCTGCACCACTTCGCTTGTGCTCCAGCCGTCTTCGCTGATCCGGACTGGAACACCGCGAAGTCGCAACTCCTCGGCATAGCGGGCTGCCGTGGCATGCCGGCACACGAGCAGGGCCACGTCAGATGGCCGGGCAGGGCGGGTCGAGCCACTATGTCGGTCGCTAATCTCGTCTTTATCTTTAAGTATGCGGGCGATCCGTTCCGCGACGTGTTCGGGCGGCTTGGAATAATTGCGGACGCCTCGCCCCTTCGTAACGTTCAAAACCTCCAGCGATGTAGCACCTGCCGGGTCGCGGGTCGGCGTAAGAGGATTATACCCCTTCCCAAACAGACCGGCCCCCATCGCGTTTACAAAGTCCATCACCGCAGGGGTCGATCGCCAGTTCTGACCCAATGGATCCGTTGACTCTGGATGAGCATCCGCCAAGGCCGCTGAAAGCCGTGGGTCGGCACCTTGAAATCCCATGATCGACTGCTTGACGTCGCCGACCAGCAGCGTCCGATCTGCACGAGCACCAAGCTGCCACAGCAGGGCGAACTGCACCGGGTTCGTGTCCTGGAATTCGTCGATGATCACGCAGTCGATCTCTCCCAGAACGGCGTCGCGGACGCCGGATTGAGTGCGCAGCAGGCGCTCGGCCCCAGCGATCATGTCGGCATAGTCGATCAGACCGAGGGCACGTTTCTTCGCCTCATATGCGGTCATGACCTCCTGTGCGCATGCGATCAGGCATGACAGATGCAGTTTGGCATCCGCAATTGGTCCGGGATGTGTCGGTAGGACATCGGCGGACTCCATAATTGTGCTGGCCAGATCGTCATAGCCGTCGGGCAATGCGCTACCACGCTTTGATTGGCGCAGACTGCGCAGCCGCTGCCAAAGGGACCAGTCGCGATTGAGGGTGTCGGGATCATTTTGCACACTGCGGAACCATGACAGGTTCTTTTCTAGTTCAGTGCGTGCCGTAGCGGCGGTAACGGACTCTGCGACGCCATCTGGAAACTTCGCCAGCATGGCTGCGACCGCTTTCGCTAAGGTCTGTCTTGCCGCTTCGGGGTCGGCCAGCACATCACCATAGATGTCGTCCAGCCGGTCCAGCGCAGGCTGGATCAAGCCCGGATCTTGCCCGGTATCGCCAAGCCCCCTTAGCAGATCGATCATCGCAAGCACGCGGCCGCGCAGCCCGTCCTCTGCCGTGATGCCGCGCCCGAAGTCGTTGACGTAGCCGAACCGCTCCGGTTCGGCCTTTACCGGGTCAAGTGCCTTCGCCTGCGCCAATGCCTGCCGGATCAGCAGGTCACGTTCAGCATCGCCCAAGTGACGCGGCTGCGGTGACGCGCCCGCTGCAAGCGCGTGCTCCGTCAGAAGGCGTAGACCGAGGCCATGGATGGTGGAGACATAGGCCCGCTCAACCGCGAGCGCCTCGGAGACCAAGCCTTCGGCCAGAAGTCCGGCCCTGATCCGCTCGCGCAGCTCACTGGCGGCGGCTTCGGTGAAGGTGACGGCAAGGATGCGGTCCGGGCGCACCAACTTGCGTTTGACCCAGTCGGCCAGCGTCGTCTTGATCCGGTGGGTCTTGCCTGCACCGGCCCCGGCGGGGACGATGGTCAGGCCGTTATCGGCAGTGCGGGGCACGTGTGTCCGGGGCTGGGCGGTCATTGGTCATCCTCACGCATGAATGCGGCAATCAAGGGGGAGTTCTGTAGCGCGTAAGGCGTAAACCCGGCCTCCTTTGTGAAAAAGCTGTGGTCGCAGGTGGTATTTAAGACGATCTGTCCGCCAGCGACCTGCGCCAGACGTTCTGTCAGGCGCGTCACGGCATTCACGTTGACACAGTCCCCCATGTCGCGCCCTTTGGCCGCCGCCGTCAGGGCGACGCCGCTTGTTAGCACTCCGCCGTCGTTCATTAGGTGGTAGGCGATGCCAAGCGACCGGCCGATGACGGCGTCCAGCCCATCGCCGTCGCGCCGAAACGGGCGCTCAAGCATTGCGCCATAAAGGCCGACCTGCAGATCCCAACCCTTTTCCATCCGTTTGCGCCGCCCTGCAGTGCCGCTTTTCTTGTGATCGACAATGACGACCGTGCCGTCCGGCAGCCCGAGTATCGTGTCCGCCTTCCCCCTGATCCTGATGCCGTGGGCGTCGCCGTAAAGCCATGTCTCGTTGCCAAGGATGCGGGCGTTCAGGGCGATCAGATCATTGCGCCAGCGATGTGCTGCCGCCGTGATTTCGCGCAATAGCGTCGCACGTTCCATCTCCCAGACACCGGCGCGCATGAACGGGGCGTTTCTGCGCAAGGCCGCATCGTAGGCCTCCGGGAGAGCGGCGTTCAAAGTCGCCTCATCTGGAATATCAACGTTGGGCAAGAAAGAATGCTCGAAGACGTGGTGGGCAATGTTGCCCTTCAACATGATGTCGAGGCTTTCGGCCTGCCATCCCATGTCACCGGCACCAATCTCCTCCAGTAGCCATGCAAGAGGGCTAACGAGCAAGTTTTCCAAGCGGCTGGGCGACTGGGGCAAGGCCGCGCCGTCGTCGTCGCGGCGCAATTCTAGCAGTCGATTTTTATCGAACCACAGATCTGTCGGCACTGGCCACGGGGCCGGGCAAGGCTGAACAGGATGGACAGCCACAGGCCAGTCAGTGGGTGGCACGTGCGAAAGGTCTACAATCAAATCTGACGCCTCTTTCAGGCCAGCGACAGCGCGTCCGATCAGGGACAGGCCGGCCGAGGGGGCCAACCTGCCGCCTGCAAGATCGCGGTAAGGGACGAGGCAGGTCACGCTCTTTGTAACCGCGCCAAGTTGTGCTTCAAATAGTGCGATGCTGCGAGCGAGGCCCTCAGTGCGGCCGCGCAACTGCAAGCCCATCGTAACCGCAATCTGGGCAATTTCGCTGTCTAGAAACAGCGCATTCGCGCGGGGACGTACGGGGTATAGACCTTCGTTGAAATCCACAATCAGCAGATGGTGGCAAGGGCGCCACGGGCTTTCATGTGCAGACCACAGGCTGACGCCTTCGAGGGTGCGCGCTGGATCGCCAACAGTGCAGCCATCAACCTGAACGGCGCGTAGGATCAAGTCCCAGTCGGGTGGGCCATTGCCAGCTAAGACCGCTTGAAGCGACTGGATACGCTGACGTAGCACATCCGATTTCGTCATGCGGCCACAAATGAGATCGAGCAAAAGTCTGAGTTGAGGCAGACTGGTGGCAGGCTGGCGCAGATCAGTCCAAAGCGCGTGATGCTCTGGGTCGGTCGTTAGGATCCCGCCCGAAAAGTGACCGCTCATCACATCTTCGGCCAGATCGCGGCCAGTTTGTGCGCCCCAAGGCATCAGCGGTGACAGGCACAGCCCTGCAAGCACCATCGCGGGTGTCGGGGGGCGCTTGGCCAGCAATAAGTGGAGCAAAGTCTCGCCCGCTATATCACGCGTGGGCAAGGCGGCTGGCAAGCCGGACAGCGGCACACCCTGTTCGGCAAATGCGCGGGCAAGGTCCTGAGGGTCGCCTGCCGTCAGCACCGCGATCTTTCGCGCAGGCACTCCCTCTTCGATCATCGCACGGGCACGGGCAGCTGCGAAATCGGCGCAGGCAGCAGGATCGCGCAGGCCCCAGACGGCCAGCGTCGCGTCGTGCGGCATTTGGGCTATGACGGGCCTCGTTAACCCGGTCTGGATCGCGTCTATTAGACGGCCTGGTTGTCGCGCTGGGCCCGGCTTGATCGGCACCGACCCAAATTCGGCTTTTAGTCTGTCATGCAGCGCCTTGATCGCGGGCGGTGCTAGTGGGTCGAGAGAGCCATCGACGATCGGCAGTGCCGCAAGGAACTGACCATGGGGCAGGTCCAACACATGCCGCGCCGTAGCAAGTCCGTCGGGCAGGGCGTCGCCCATCTCGCGCCAAAGTCCCACTAGGGCCATAAGGTGACGCTTGGCCCGCCCGTCCGGTAGTGCTTCCGTAACCGGTGGCCGCAGGTCGTACGTTCCGAGAATGACATCTTGTAGAGCGCCCGAAACGGCAGCGATGGTCTCAACCGGGGCATTGGCAAAGCTCTCCGCCCAGACGGTGCTCGGCTTTGCAGCGATAAATTTGCCCGGGGCGTAGGGTTCGGGTTTTGGCGCAAGAGACAGATCCGCAAGCCGTGCATCAGTTAGGCGGTAGTGCGTCCCGGAGTGGGGATCGGCGACGTCGAACGCGTAAAACATGACTGAACCTTTAAATAGACGTCGCGTGAAAATGGCTTAGAGCGCAAATTGAATGTTGATCGAAAGACCTACGATGGGTGTTTCCATCTTTGCGTTTGAAAGGTCTACCTTGAGTTGAGGTGACACGTCACCTGAAATAATGTGTTTCTTTGATGCACCAGCTTCGAATACGTCCAATTCTGGCGTGTCTCTAAATTAATGTTTCTCCAGAGTAAAAAACGCGCTGATGAAAAATAGCTATAGATCTCAACGGTTCCGCTGCTATCAATGCGCTCATAATACTTCGCAACTTTTTACGTGGTTCTACTTATGCTTTTATCCGGTTGGTCCATCAAATGACCCAAACGCAACCTACAGTAAGCACAGACAGAGTCGAGCTTATGGCGGTCTTTCAGATCATTGACGACGCTCTACCGCTTCGAAAAATCGAGGCGCTGTTAGAACGGACCAATATTTCCGCGGATGCCAAATCAATAGTTCTAGAAGTGGCGCGTTGCACTGCAGTCGTGGGTGGGCATGTCATTGCGATTGGACGAAAAATTGTAAGTTTTGCGCTGGAGCTTGCAAAGACGATACCGAACACTTTGTTCGGCGTTGCTTTGGCATTGATCATCACGGCACTGATTGGCGGTATCCCAGTGTTCGGAGCTATCCTCGCCGGATTGCTCAAGTCCATCCTGTTGATCTTTGGAATAGCACAGGGCGCAATCGCAGATCTGCGGGCGGGTGACTTGGGGCGCAAAGTAGAGAACCTTGTCGCGCAGCTCGCGCCATTAAAAGGACGCGCCGAATGACAGTCATTCATACTGACGAAGAGCAGGTCCAAAGCTTTGATGAAGTGGAACAGGTCGTCGCTGACACCCTCCGTTTCAAACGAAAGCTGGCAATTGGCGGGGACGCTTATGCGTCGATTCGTATTGCAAAAAGCGCCCAACAGATTTGGGATGTCGGCGGTATAGCTGCAACTGGAGGGGGCTTTGCGGCATCTTCTGCGGTTGCGTCGACTTTTTTTGCTTCTGGCGGTTTCATGTCTGCCATCGGGCTTGGCGCAGCCGCTGTGACCCCTGTCGGTTGGGTTATAGGTGCGGCAGTGGCGTCGGGCGGTGCCTATTACGGCGTAACCCGGTTGTTCCGCGGCTACGGTGAAAGCCGTGTCGAAGAAATTCCAAAATTCATTAACACACCCATCGATTTGCTAGGCGCATCATTGATGGACATGTTGGGTGCGTTTGCCATGAAGGTCGCTGCAATCGACGGTGTTGTTGATGAGCGCGAGATTACTGTCGTTCAAGAATATTTCGTGAAAGAGTGGGGGTTTGACCGCAAATATACGCAGAGCGCCATCCAAGTTCTAACTGAAAACGCGCCGCAAAATAGTATTTCAGAAATGACGAAAGCTTTCGCTTCATTCGCAAAGTCGAACCGGGACTGCAATTTTGAAGCAATTCGACGAGAACTGTTGTCACTCTTGACCGAGATCGCAGAAGCAGACGGCAAGATCAGTGAGCAGGAAGAGTTGGTCATTGATAAGGTTGCACAAATATTGGACCAAGAGGCTTCTGTAACGAGCTACGTCCGCGAAATTGCAGCTGCACCGTCAAAAGCGCTGAGTTGGGCGACGCGAAAGGTTCTTGGTCGAAAAGCGACGTGATCTACTTTTCGGAAGCGGGATTAAATTGGTTGAAGTTTTTGTCCCGTTCAAGTGTCCGAACATAACCTCAATCCGATTGCAGCGTTTTTAGAGCCGCTGGTTGTATTTCGCCGGCTCTATGGGGAAATCCCGACTAAAGATGCGAGGCTGTATCCCTACATCACGGTCGCCCAGCAAGCGATTTGCGGTTGGCCAGCTGCTCAGTAAGGCCGCGGCACCTGTATAATCGCTGATATCGCCCGTTGTCATGAAGAAGGTGGTTGGGCGGCCATTTTCATTGATGACAACATCAAGTTTCGCATTCATGCCGCCCTGGGTCTGGCCAATCAGTCGACCTTCTCCCCTTTTTTCCATCCGAGGCTCGAAGCCGTGCTTTGTGTTTTGAGGTAGGTTGCTTCGATCATATCCGTCGTCGGAAGTGTTGCCACAAGGGGCAACCCTTCCATCATCCTCGCGAAGACGCCATATCTCCCCATAGCTTTCAGCGGTTGTAGAGGGTCTTCCCAGAGCCGAATTTTTTCGGCGCGTCGGACCACTGCAAGACATTGCAATCAAAAATTGTTATTACGCTCGAAACGCGCATGTCATGCACGCGTGGCTCACCATGGTTCTTTGGGAGGGACCGCCATAGTCGTGCCATTTGATCTTCGCTCAGCCAGTAAAGATTGCGGATAGTGCGCCGAGGTTTAGGTGTTTGAAACATGTAGGAATGACAGCCCCAAGCAAATTAGTGAGTGCAAAGCCTAGGTTTGGCTTCTGGGGGTATGATTGGGGGTACGAAGAAAAGTTTGGTTAATTATAATGATATAAATCAGGTGCTTGTGATCTAAATGTGAAGCCGTGTGGGGCACCATTTACTACAAATGCTAATGTTTTTAGATCGCTGCTTTTAGCGAGCGTGCTTCGCTTGGGCGTGGTGGCCGGTTGGTTTAAGTCTGCAGGCCGCTGCTTGCGCAACGAGGCGGTTGATGTGGTGACTGACCGATGTTGCCTAGCTGATTTCGCTGATGAGGGTGCGGGTGGCCTGCCAGATTGCGGGCAGTTTGCTGTTGAGTGCTTTGACAGCTTTGCCATCACCCTGCTTTGCGGCGGTTTCCATGTCTTTCAGCTGTTGATGCAACGCTGTTGCGCCAAAAACTGCGGCGCTTCCCGCGAACTTGTGGCACCGCTGCGCGAGCTCGGTTTCATCCTGCGCTTCTGGCTGATCCAGCCATCGCAGCAGTTGTTCGACTTCGTCAACGAAAAGCCCGGACAGCCGGGCGTAGCCGCTTTTACCCAACAACTCGCGGGTTTCGCCGTTGTGCTTGTGATCCAGAATGTGCTGCGCCGGTGCCGTCTGTACCTCTGGCGGGGTGGCGGTGGTGTGCCGTCCTAAAACTTCGGCCAGGGCTGCCTTGGTGAGCGGTTTGGTCAGGATGCCGTCCATACCGTCCGCCAGAAAGTTCGTCTGCTCTTCTTGCATGGCGTTCGCGGTCAATGCGATGATCGGCGTGTGGATCGACGGGCCTGTGCCGCGGCGGATGGCGCGGGTGGCGGCACGGCCGTCCATGACAGGCATGCTGATATCCATCAAGATAAGATCAAATCGTCGGGACAGTGCCGCAGTCACCCCCGCGCGGCCATCGTTCGCTTCTGTGACGCGGTGACCTGATTTTTCCAGCATGTCGCGAACGACGGTGCGGTTGATCTCGTTATCCTCGACCACCAGAACCTGCAAAGGACGTTGCGGAACGGCCAAGAGCGGGGATGGGGCGGGTTGCACATCGGCCGGCGCCGCTGCCGTGACGGGCAGACGGACCCAGAACGTGCTGCCGTGACCAAGGACACTGTCCACCCCGATTTGCCCGTTCATGGCAGACACAAAGCGTTTCGCGATACTTAAACCAAGCCCGGTGCCCCCGACATCGCGATCATAGGCAGTGTTACCTGTCACGAAATCATCGAACACATGGCTGGCCAGCTCGGCAGACATGCCAGGACCGGTATCGCTGATTGAAAAGTCCAGATGGATCGTATCACCGTCCGGTTTGGCTGCCACCGTCAGCGTAACCGTGCCATTACGGGTGAATTTTACGGCGTTTCCAACCAGATTCAGAAGCACATGTTGCAGGCGGTCCGCGTCGGAGTTGATCCAGTCCTGCGGTTGCCCCTGCCAGGCCCATGTCAGCGTCGTTTGGTTGGCGGCGGCCATGCTGGTCTGGCTGTCGACGATATCCTGCAGCAGTTCCGACAAGTTCATAGGATGCGATTTGGTCGTCATCTTGCCCGCGTCATAGCGCGTTATGTCAAGCACGTCAGAGATATGCCGCATCAAAAGCCGGCCAGAGGTTTGCATGTTGCGAACATAGCGCGACTGGCTCAGGGACAGGTCCGTATCGCTCATCAGGTCCAGATTGCCGAGCAGCCCGTTCAGGGGGGTCCGGATTTCATGGCTCATCGTGGCAAGGAAGTCGGTCTTGAGCTTGGCTGCGGCCAGGGCAGCATCGCGGGCCGCGACAAGCTCAGCCTCGTCCGCAACACGCTTGGTGATATCGCGCAGAAAAGAGATAAAGATTTCGCCGTCATCCGTCGTCGATGCATGGATCGCTAGTTCTACCGGAAACGTGGACCCGTCCGAACGCAGCGCCTCTAGCTGGACCCGTCCCTTGCCGACGACCTTTTTGGCACCTTTTTGCCGCATGCGTTCCATGCCGGCGTAGTGCAATTCGCGCAGGTGCTGCGGAACAACGACTTCACCCAGATCCCGGCCGACGACGTCTTCGGCAAAAAAGCCGAAAATTTCCTCTGCTGCAGGGCTGAAAGTCAGGATACGTCCCTGCGCATCGCTGACGATCACCCCATCCAAGGACGAGGAAATGATCGCATTCATACGGTTGGAGGTTTGCTGCTGCTGACGCTCGCGCAGGGTCAGGGCCCGAAGCAACCGGTTCAGATAAAGCACGGCAACCGCCAGAACCCCGATCAGGGCGGCAAGAATTGCCCCCAACTGGATAAGCGTTCGTGCAATAGCCTGCCGTTGTGCATCGGACGCGCTGGCAAACAAATCCAGCCCGCCATTCGACAGATCGCGCACGTCACGGCGCGCCTGTTCCGCAGATTGGCGCAGGTCCGGCAAAGCGGCCAGAAGGTCAGCGTCGTCGCTGTCGATCACCGGCACTGACCTTTGCAAAAACGTGCGCACGGAATTCAAAGTCGCTTGAAACTGGTCGTTTGCGCGCAGTCCTTGAAAAACCGTGGCCCGTTCGACTGTGGTAATCCGGCTGTAAAAAATGTCGAAGCGTTGCCGCACATTCCCAAGGTTTACGGGAAGCTCGGATAATGTCTGGCTGAATTCCAGAAACTCGACCTCTGTCTGCGACAGCTGCCATTGGACGTTGTCCGAATTGGCGGACCCCAGCAAGCGTATTTCCTTGATGACGCTGAACGCCAGAAAAATGATTGCCAGCAAAGCCAGCAGACCGGAAAGCACCGCAAAGGTGCGACCGGCCTTCAGGCGGTTTCGGGACGATATGGCCAAATCGGTCAATTCCTGATCGGACATGATGCGCCCCGCAATATGCCTAGCGCTTCACTTCTATCCGGTCCAATTGCCAAATGCTGCGCGAATATACAACCTCAGAGCGATACTCGTTGCGCGAATCGTAAGGGTAAACGATCCACAGCGGGCCCTTGTCACGCACCGACATTTCCTCGCCGTCCATCAGCGTGGCGATAATCGGTCCACCCTCTACCGCGTCAGAGACGGGGATTTCGACGGTGTAGTCATTGATTGCTGTGGCCAGAATCGTCCCGTCGGTCACGTCAAGAAAATCTACCAGCGCTGCCAGCGATGTGCCTGCGAAGGTGTGAACACCATCCGACCAGATCGTGGTGGTATCAAAGGATGACATATCCAGGGCCGCCAGCTGTTCACGGTCCAATTGCAGCGTCTCGCCGACGTTTGTCACCTCGATATCGCCGGTTACGGTCAGCAGGACATCGCCCTGTGGTGCGGCCATATCCTGTGCCAGCGCAGCCGTTGCCCCGGCCAGCGCAAAGCCGACGCATGTCGCTGTCGTCAGAACCATCTTAAGCATAGCAGTTTCCTTTTCATTCAGCCTCCGACACTACGGAAAACCCTCGCGACGTGCATCCGTTCATCGGGATAGTCCGCTATCCTTTCGGATAGGTTAAGTGTCCTGGCCCCGCGCATAACATCCGCCGCAATTAATAGATGGGCTGGAAACGGCCGGTATAATCGCTAAGGTTTAGATCAGGATTTTAAAACCTGCGGCTGTATCAGGCAGTCTGCGACAAGATAGGGACGACGGATGAGAGTATTGATCGCGGACGACCACGACCTGTTGCGCGATACATTGGTCATGTTTCTGGAATCGCAGGGCGACATTGAAACAGCCTCTGTCGGGACCTTTGAAGAGGCCTGCAGCCGGATAGAGGCGGACGCGCCTTATGACCTTGTCCTGCTTGATTACAACATGCCGGGCATGAACGGGTTGGACGGTCTGCGCAGGGCGATCGGGCTGAAGGGCGGGCAGCGGGTTGCGTTAATTTCCGGAGAGGCGACGCGCCAGATTGCCGAAGATGCGCTAGAGGCCGGTGCCGCCGGTTTCGTGCCCAAATCCCTGCCGGCGAAATCCCTGGTCAACGCGGTCAAGTTCATGGCCATGGGCGAGCAATATGCGCCGATTGATTTCATGACTGCGGTCGAGGATGTCACAGCCAACCCCATGGCGGAAAAGCTGACCAACCGGGAATTGCAGGTGTTAAAAGGGTTGACCGAAGGCAAGTCCAACAAGGAAATCGCCCGCGATCTGGATGTGCTGGAACCGACGGTCAAGCTGCACGTCAAAACCCTGTATCGCAAGATCGGTGCCGCCAACCGGACCCAGGCCGCGATGCTGGCCCGCGAGGCGGGGCTTTATTGATAGGTCTGCGCTTTTGCGGGTGGTGGCATCAGAAAGGCTGCCAGACCCCATCGCTGCCTTAAATAGCAGCAACTGCATTTTTGTTGGGCCTTAAATCGACGCAAAAGGTTGCCAATTCCGAATGCCTCTGGTGACGCTGTGTCAATGCAGCGCCGTTTGAAAATCACCATCGTCGAAAGCGATCCGTCCCGCGCGGCCTTGATCGAACAAAGCTTGCTGCGTGCGGGGGAATATGCGTTGACGACCGTGACGGATATGACCCGGCTGACGGATTCCATTGCGGCCCATAATCCCGATATCGTCCTGATCGACCTTGATAATCCGTCGCGCGATGCGCTGGAGGCGCTGACGCTTGCCTCTGCGCCGCTGGAACGTCCCGTCGCGCTGTTTGTCGACCAAAGCGACGCCGACCTGACCCGCCTTGCGATCGAGGCGGGCGTGTCCGCCTATGTCGTCGACGGGCTGCGGGCAGATCGGCTCAAGCCGATCATTGACGCTGCGGTTGCGCGGTTCACCATGTTCCGGCAGATGCGCACGGAACTGGCGACGACCAAACGCGCGCTAGAAGAACGCAAGGTGATCGACCGCGCCAAGGGCTTGCTGATGAAGGCCAAAGGCATCGACGAAGACGCCGCCTACAACCTGCTGCGCCGCGCCGCGATGGACCAAGGCCGCAAGGTCATCGACGTAGCAGAGGCGCTGGTATCCACGGCGGGGCTTCTGTCGTGACCACGCATCTGCCAGTCGGTTTTCTGCCCCTGATCGACGCCGCCCCGCTGATCGTCGCCCGCGAGATGGGCTTTGACCGGGCCGAAGGTGTCACGCTTGATCTGCGCCGCGCCCATTCGTGGTCGGCGCTGCGCGATATGGTGTCGTTCGGGCAGGTCATGGCTGCACAGATGCTGGCCCCCATGCCTGTGGCCACCGCGCTGGGGCTTGGCGGGGCAGGGGGACCACTTGCTGCGGTGGCTGTGTTGTCCACCAATGGCGAAGTCATCGGGGTCAGCCGCCGGATCGAAGACCGCCTGCGCGCCAAAGGTTACAATTTCGATTTCCACGATGCCCGCGCCGCCGGTCTTGCCCTGATTGCCGCGGCAAACGGTCCGCTGCGGATCGGCGTGCCGTTCCCGTTTTCGATGCATGCCGAGCTGCTTTATCACTGGCTGACCGCCCTTGGCTTGCCTGCGCCTGCGGGCGTCGATATCCGCACCGTGCCGCCGCCCCTGATGGCCGCCGCCCTGGCTGCCGAAGAACTTGACGCTTTTTGTGTCGGAGAGCCTTGGGGATCTATGGCCGTGGAAAACGGCGCTGGTGCCTTGCTGTTGCCCGGTGCCGCGATCTGGCCCGGTGCGCCGGAAAAGGTGCTTGGCGTGCGGGCCGATCTGGCCGATGCCGCGCCAGAGCCGCTGTGCGGTCTGATCCGTGCGCTTTGGCGTGCGGGGGAATGGTTGGCGAACCCGTCCAATCGCACCAGCGCCTGCGCCATGCTGTCAGCCCGCGATTACCTCGAAGTCCCCGGCGAAGTGATCGACCGTGCCTTGTCAGGGCATCTGACGGTCACCGCGCGGGGGGATAGCCGCAGTGCCCCTGCGTTTGTGGATTTTACCGGATATACCCCGCAGGCGCAGCACGCCGCCTGGATCGGGACACAGCTCGCAGCGCGGATGGGGCTGGACCGCACCAGCGCCCGCGCCGCGGCCATATCCACCTTTCGCACCGCGTTGCACGGCCAGATTGTCAGGACGATTCCCGGCTTCCAGCCGCGCCCCGCCGGCTTTGCGCGTTCTTTTGATGGGCAGGATTTCAGCGACGACCTGTCAGAGTGACGCAAAAAGTAGCACTTTTTTGCCGCGATGCAGAAAATCACGCTGCAGTTGCACCTTTCGCCCTCGCTGCGGTTGTTTGGGCGCGCAGACCGCGCCTAACATAGGTTCATAGGCAGACAATGGCGTCCGCCTGACCCCATTCCCAAGTCCGGGTTACCCGAGCAAAGCCGCTCGACCCTTTATGCCAATGCATGAAGTCGGTCAGTGGCTATTTTTGTTTTCTGGGACGTCTCTCCTCACCGCGCTCCAGTTCTATCGCAAGGAAATCGACATGAGAAAACTACTCTGCGGCCTGATGGCAACTACGATGATCGCCAGCCCGGCCTTTGCCGAAATGCTGGAGCTTGAAAAGGACGAGCTGACGTTTGGCTTCATCAAGCTGACCGATATGGCCCCGCTCGCCATCGCCTATGAGAACGGGTATTTTCTGGACGAAGGGCTGTTCGTGACCCTTGAAGCGCAGGCCAACTGGAAAGTTCTGCTGGACGGTGTCATCGGCGGTCAGTTGGACGGCGCACATATGCTGGCCGGTCAGCCGCTGGCAGCGACCATCGGTTACGGCACAGAAGCGCATATCATCACGCCCTTTTCGATGGATCTGAACGGCAACGGCATCACCGTGTCGAATGCTGTCTGGGACGCGATGAAGCCGAATATCCCGACAGATGCAGACGGCAAGCCGCAGCATCCGATCAGCGCCTCTGCCTTGCTGCCCGTGGTCGAAAGCTACAAGGCCGAAGGCAAGCCGTTCAACATGGGCATGGTGTTCCCGGTTTCCACTCACAACTATGAACTGCGCTACTGGCTGGCCGCTGGCGGTCTGAACCCCGGTCAATACACGCCCGCCGACACGACCGGCACCATTGGCGCCGATGTCATGCTGTCGGTCACCCCGCCGCCGCAGATGCCCGCCACGATGGAAGCCGGCACGATCGACGGTTACGCCGTGGGCGAGCCGTGGAACCAGCAGGCCGTTGTCAAAGGGATCGGCGTGCCGGTCATCACCGATTACGAACTGTGGAAGAACAACCCCGAAAAGGTGTTCGGCATCACCGATGCCTTTGCTGCAGAAAACCCCAATACCACGCTGGCCCTGACCAAGGCGCTGATCCGCGCGGCGATCTGGCTGGATGAAAACGACAACGCTAACCGCGCCGAAGCGGTCGAGATTTTGGCGCGCCCCGAATACGTCGGTGCCGATGCCGATGTCATCGCAGCCTCCATGACCGGCACCTTCGAATACGAGCCGGGCGATGTGCGCGATGTGCCCGATTTCAACGTGTTCTTTCGCTACAACGCGACCTATCCGTTCTATTCCGACGCCGTCTGGTACCTGACCCAGATGCGCCGCTGGGGCCAGATCGCCGAACCCAAGGACGACGCCTGGTTCGATGAAACCGCAAAGTCGGTCTATCGCCCCGACATCTATCTGGAAGCCGCCCGCATGCTGGTCGACGAAGGCCTGGCATCAGAGGCTGACTTTCCCTGGGACAGCGACGGCTACAAGGCACCGACGCCAGCCGCCGATATCATCGATGGCATCCCCTACGATGGTAAAACTCCTAACGCCTATATCGACAGCCTGCCGATCGGCCTGAAATCAGGCGATATCGCCGGCTGACGCCAAAGGCCGTCCCGCCACGCTGGCGGGACGCCGCCGCCCCCTGATCCCACCCACGGAGCCACGCCATGACCGTCGTCGATCCCGACCACATTGAAGCCCAGCACCGCGAAGCCCGCCGCGCCGTCTGGTTTACCCGCATCAACAAAGCCGACGCCTGGTTTTCGGTTCTGGGCCTCGCCTGGGTGACGCCGATGCTTAAGGCGGCCGCCGGGGATAACCCGCGCGCGCAAGGCAAGGAGATCTGGCGCCTGCTGGGTGTGCCGGTTTTGTCGATCGTCGTGTTCCTGATGCTGTGGTCGGCGCTGGCGCCAAAGGTCGTAACATCCCTTGGCGCAATCCCCGGCCCGGTGGCCGTCTGGGACGAAGCCAAAGGTCTGCATGCCGATGCGGTCAGCAAATGGGACAAGCAAGCCACCTTTGAAGAGCGTCTTGACCAGCGTAACCAGCGCCTGATCGACGCGGGCCGGGGTGACGAGGTGAAGGAGATCGCCTATACCGGATCGCCCACCTATTACGGGCAGATCTGGACCTCGATCAAAACGGTGTTCTTCGGCTTCCTAATTGCCTCTACCATCGCGATCCCCCTTGGCATCGCGGCGGGTCTGTCGCCCACGGCGAACGCTGCGCTGAACCCGCTGATCCAGATCTTCAAGCCGGTCTCTCCGCTTGCGTGGTTGCCCATCGTCACGATGGTCGTATCGGCAGTCTATGCCACGAACGACGGCTTCTTTTCCAAGTCCTTCCTTGTGTCGGCAATCACGGTGACGCTCTGCTCTCTTTGGCCGACGCTGATTAACACGGCGCTGGGCGTGGCATCCATCGACCGCGACCTGATTTCCGTCAGCCGCGTGCTGAAAATGGGCCCCTACGCCAAAATCACCAAACTGGTGCTTCCGTCTGCGCTGCCGCTGATCTTTACCGGATTGCGCCTGTCGCTGGGCGTGGGCTGGATGGTGCTGATCGCCGCTGAAATGCTGGCGCAGAACCCCGGCCTTGGCAAATTCGTCTGGGACGAATTCCAGAACGGATCGTCGCAATCGCTGGCGCGGATCATCGTCGCTGTTCTGACCATCGGTATCATCGGCTTCCTGCTCGACCGCGTGATGTTCGCCCTGCAGTCCTTTTTCACCTTCTCGGCGCAGCGGTGATGGATATGAGCATTCTGCAGTTTAAAGACGTCGGCAAAGGTTTTGGCGAAGGCACCCACCGGACCGAAATTTTGAAACACATCGACCTTGATGTGAAAGAAGGCGAATTCCTTGCCATCCTCGGGTTTTCCGGCACCGGAAAATCCACCCTGATGAACCTGATCGCCGGGCTGGAAACCCCCGACACCGGCGATCTGACCTTTCGCGGCAAGCCCATCGAGGGCCCCGGTCCGGAACGCGGTCTTGTGTTTCAAAGCTACAGCCTGATGCCCTGGCTGACCGTGCGCGGCAATATCATGCTGGCGATCGAGGCGGTCCACGGCAAGCTGTCCAAGGCAGAGCAAACCGCCAAGGCCGATCACTACATCGCTATGGTCGGGCTGCCCCACGCGGCCCACCGCTATCCGTCGGAGTTGTCGGGCGGGATGCGCCAACGCGTTGCCGTGGCCCGCGCACTGGCGATGGAACCGGATCTGCTGCTGTTGGACGAACCTTTGTCCGCCCTTGATGCGCTGACCCGCGCCAATCTGGCCGACGAAATCCTGGAGATTTGGGAGGCCGACAAGAAGACCTGCATCCTGATCACCAACGACGTGGACGAGGCGATCTTGCTGGCCGACCGCATCATCGTGCTGAACCCCGATGGCACGCTGGCCGATCCTGTCGCCGTGAACATCCCCCGCCCGCGCAACCGCGACGCGATGAACCACGACGCCGGTTTTAAAAAGCTGCGCGCGCGGGTCACGCAATACCTGATGGACGTCGGCATCGCCGCCAAGGTCGCGGAGACGCGAAACCTGCCCAATGTCACTCCGATCCACCAGACCATCCCCGCCGTGGTCAAAGAAGCCCGCGAAGGCATGATCGAGGAACGCTTCCTCGACTTTTCGCAGCTGCACAAAGTCTACCCCACGCCCAAGGGACCGCTGACGGTGGTCGAAGACTTCAACCTCAAGGTCAATCAGGGCGAGTTCATCAGCCTGATCGGCCATTCGGGTTGCGGCAAATCCACCGTGCTCACCATGGCCGCCGGCCTGAACGAGATCAGCAAGGGCGCGATCCGCCTTGATGGCCGCCACGTCGAAGGTGCCGACCCCGAACGCGCTGTCGTGTTCCAGTCGCCCAACCTGTTCCCTTGGCTGACCGCCAAGGAAAACGTCGCGATTGGCGTGGACAAAGTTTATCCCAAAGCGACACAGGTCGAACGGCAAGAGGTGGTGGAATACTATCTTGAACGTGTCGGTCTGGCAGATGCGATGGACCGCGGCGCGCATTCCATGTCGAACGGCATGAAACAGCGCGTCGGCATCGCCCGCGCCTTTGCCCTGTCGCCCAAACTGCTGCTGCTGGATGAACCCTTTGGCATGCTCGACAGCCTGACCCGTTGGGAGTTGCAAGAGGTCCTGATGGAAGTCTGGTCCCGCACCAAAGTCACCGCGATCTGCGTCACGCACGACGTGGACGAAGCGATCCTGCTGGCGGACCGCGTCGTGATGATGACCAACGGCCCGCAGGCCACTATCGGCAAGATCACAGACGTGAAGCTGCCGCGCCCGCGCACCCGCAAGGCGCTGCTGGCCCATCCTGACTACTATGAATACCGCCAGGAAGTGCTTGATTTCCTGACGGAATATGAACACGGCGCAAAGCCTGCGCCGAAACCTGCAACCATCGCAGCGGAGTAAGCCATGACAAAGAACCTTGTCGTCATCGGGGCTGGCATGGCCTCTGGCCGGATGCTGGAGCATCTGTTCGACACGCAGCCCGGTGCGTGGAACGTCACGCTTTTCAATGCAGAACCACGCGGGAACTATAACCGCCTGATGCTGTCGCCGGTGCTGTCCGGCGAAAAAACCTATGCCGAAATCGTCACCCACGACGCGGAATGGTACGAAGGCCACGGCGTCACCTGCCGCTTTGGCGAAAAGGTGGCCAGCATCGACCGCGCCGCCCGCATCGTCCATGGCGAAAATGGCCCGGTCCCCTATGACCGCCTTGTCATCGCTACCGGCTCCAACCCCTTTATGATCCCGCTGCCTGGCCATGATCTGCCCGGCGTCATTCCCTACCGCGATCTGGAAGACACCGAACGCATGATGGACCTTGGTGCCAAGCCCGGCGCGAAAGCCATCGTCATCGGCGGCGGCCTTTTAGGGCTGGAAGCAGCGGCAGGAATGGCGGCCCGCGGCGTCGATGTCACCGTGATCCACGTCATGGGCCACCTGATGGAACGCCAGCTGGACGAAGCGGCAGGCTATCTGCTGAAAAAGGCGCTAGAGGCAAAGGGCATCACCGTCCTGACCTCTGCCAATTCCAAAGAGATTATCGGCACCGACGGGCACGTCAGCGGCTTACGCCTTGACGACGGCACCGAACTGCCTTGCGATCTGCTGGTGATGGCCGTCGGCATCCGCCCCAATGTGGCTCTGGCCAAAGAGGCGGGGCTGGCTGTCGGGCGCGGCATCCACGTCGACGATGCGATGATTACCTCGGACGAACACATTCTGGCCTTGGGCGAATGCGTGGAACACCAGGGGGCCGTCTTTGGCCTTGTTGCGCCGATTTATGATCAGGCCAAGGTGGCCGCCGACACGCTGGGGGATACCCCCGCGACATTCACGCCCAAGGAAGTCGCAACAAAGCTGAAAGTCACCGGTTGCGATCTGTTCAGCGCCGGCGATTTCGCCGAGGCCGACGGGCGCGACGACATCGTGTTCCGCGACCCCGCACGGGGCATCTACAAACGCCTTGTGCTGGAAGGAGAGAGGCTGATCGGTGCGGTCATGTATGGCGACACCGCTGACGGCGCGTGGTTCCACGGGCTGATCAAGGACAAGACCGACATATCCCAGATGCGCGATACGCTGATCTTTGGCCCTGCTTTTCAGGGGGGTGCCCAATCGGACCCTTTGGCAGCCGTTGCAGCCTTACCGGCTGACGCAGAAATCTGCGGCTGCAACGGCGTATGTAAATCCACCATCGTTGACGCCATCAAAGGCGGCGCGACATCCCTGACCGACGTGCGCGCCCAGACTAAGGCCAGCGCGTCCTGCGGTAGCTGTACCGGACTGGTCGAACAGGTCATGGCCCTGACCCTTGGCGACAGCTTTGAAGTGCAGACCGTCAAGCCGATGTGCCCCTGCACACCATTAACTCACATGGACGTGCGCCGCCTGATCAAGTCGCAGGAATTGAAATCCATGGCGGCCGTCATGCAGGAATGCGGATGGAAAACCTCTTGCGGCTGCGCGTCCTGCCGGCCTGCGCTGAACTACTATCTGCTGTGCGACTGGCCAGGCGAATATCAGGACGACGACCAAAGCCGCTTTGTGAACGAACGGATGCATTCCAACATCCAGAAGGACGGCACCTATTCCGTTGTGCCGCGCATGTGGGGGGGCATCACCTCTGCTGCTGAATTGCGCGCGATTGCGGATGCGGCGGACAAATACAACGTGCAGACCGTCAAGGTCACAGGCGGCCAGCGTATCGACCTGCTGGGCGTGAAAAAGCAGGATCTGCCTGATATCTGGGCCGATCTGAACGCGGCGGGCATGGTATCGGGCCAGGCCTATGCCAAGGGCCTGCGCACGGTGAAAACCTGCGTTGGCACCGACCATTGCCGCTTTGGCACGCAGGACAGCACCGGGCTTGGTATCCGGATGGAAAAGGCGCTTTGGGGATCCTGGACGCCGGCCAAGGTAAAAATGGCCGTCTCTGGCTGTCCGCGCAATTGTTCGGAATCCACCTGTAAGGACGTGGGCGTGATCTGCGTCGATTCTGGTTATGTGCTGCACATTGGCGGCGCGGCAGGTTTGCATATTCAGGGCACTGTCGTGATGTGCACCGTCAAGACCGAAGACGAGGTGCTGGAACATACGGCTGCCGTTGTGCAGCTTTACCGCGAAGAAGCCGCCTATCTGGAACGCATGTACAAATGGCTGGATAACGTCGGTCTGGATCACATCATCGAACGCGTTGTGACGGACGGGGATAGCCGCAAGGCGCTGGCGGATCGTTTCTACTATGCCCAGCAATTCATGCAGCAGGACCCTTGGGCCGAACGGACAAAGCCCGAATTCCGCAACCTTTGGCAGCCCCTTGCCGATCTGACACTGGAGGCCGCAGAATGAGCGACTGGACCGATATTGGCGCGCTCGAAGATATCCCCGAACGCGGTGCGCGGGTTGTGAAAACCCACATCGGCTGCGTCGCCGTGTTCCGCACCATCGACAACGAGGTGTTTGCCATTGATGACGCCTGCCCGCACAAGGGCGGCCCGCTGTCCGAAGGCATCGTGCACGGGCGGTCTGTCACCTGTCCGCTGCACAACATGGTGCTGCGGCTGGACACCGGACTTGCGCAGGGCGCAGACACGGGCGCGGTAAATACCTATCCGATCCGCGTGGAAGGCGGGCGCATCCTGCTCGATACCGCCAAACTGCGCCGCGCGCAGGTGGCATGATGGACACCCGCCCGCAGCAACCCGGCGAAATCCGCACCACCTGCGCCTATTGCGGCGTCGGCTGCGGTGTGCTGGCGCAGCCGGACGGGGCGGGCGGCGTTGCGGTGCGCGGCGATCCCGCACATCCGGCAAACCTTGGGCGGCTGTGTTCCAAAGGTTTTGCGCTGGGCGAAACACTTGCGCTGGATGACCGTCTGCTGACGCCCCGCGTGCTGGATATGGACACGAATTGGGACACGGCGCTGGGCCTTGTCGCGGACCGTTTCAGCCAAACCATTTCGGATCACGGCCCTGATTCTGTTGCCTTCTATGTCTCTGGCCAACTGCTGACCGAAGATTACTATGTCGCCAACAAGTTGATGAAAGGTTTCATCGGCTCGGCCAATATCGACACAAACTCGCGCCTTTGCATGGCTTCGACCGTGGCGGGGCACAAGCGCGCCTTCGGCACCGATACCGTTCCCGGCACCTACGAAGATCTGGAACTGGCCGACCTTGTCGTGCTGGTCGGCAGCAATCTGGCGTGGTGTCATCCGGTTATTTATCAACGCCTTGCCGCCGCCAAGGCCGCAAACCCCGCGATGCGCGTGGTCGTCATCGACCCGCGCCGCACCGCAACCTGCGATCTGGCAGATATGCATCTGGCGCTGGAACCGGGCAGCGATGTCGCCTTGTTCAACCGCCTGCTGGCCGCGATCCATGATGGCGGCGCGGTCGATGCCGCCTATCTGCGCCATGTCGACGGCTTTGACGAAACCCTGCGCGCGGCGCAGGCGCAGGACGGGCGCGTGACGGGCCTGACCGAAGCGCAGATCAGCGCCTTTTGTAATTTGTGGGTGGGCACGCAAAAGGTCGTCACCGTCTTTTCACAAGGGGTCAATCAGTCCTCGTCCGGCACGGACAAGGTCAACGCGATCATCAATTGCCACCTTGCCACGGGCCGGATCGGCAAACCGGGCATGGGCCCGTTTTCCGTCACCGGCCAGCCCAACGCCATGGGCGGGCGCGAAGTCGGCGGACTTGCTAATGCACTGACCTGCCATCTGGACCTGGAAGACGCGGTTCACCGCGACCTTGTGCGCAACTTTTGGGATGCGCCCGCCATGCCCGAAGGTGCGGGGCTTAAAGCTGTCGATCTGTTCGAACAGGTCCGCACCGGGCAAATCAAGGCGCTCTGGGTCGTCTGCACCAACCCCGCCGTGTCGATGCCCGACGCCGATCTGGTCCGCGATGCGATTGCGGGCTGCGATTTCACCGTTGTCAGCGACGTGACCGCAAACACCGATACCGCGCGGCTGGCCCATGTGCTGCTGCCCGCCACAGGCTGGGGCGAAAAGGACGGCACGGTCACGAACTCTGACCGCACCATCAGCCGCCAGCGCGCGCTGATGCCCGCCGCAGGGCAGGCCCGCGCCGATTGGGACATCATGTCAGAGGTTGGCCGCCGCATGGGTTGGACCGACGCCTTTGCCTACACTAGCCCGGCGCAAATCTTTGACGAATACGCCGCGCTGTCCGGCCTTGCCGCCGCGATGGGGCGGGATTTCGATATCTCTGGCCTGACGGGGCTGGGGCAGGGCGGCTATGACGCGCTGCAGCCCACGCGCTGGCCCGTGACCATGCGCGGCCAGACGGCGCGGTTCTTTGCGGACGGCCAGTTCTATACCCCCGGCGGCCACGCCCGCATGATCCCCGTCACCGCCCGCCCGCCCGCGGCGAAAACCGCGCCGCGATATCCGTTCCGGCTGAACACCGGACGCATCCGCGACCAGTGGCACACCATGACCCGCACGGCCAAGGCACCGCGCCTGAACCAGCACCTGGGCGAGCCGTTTCTGGAAATCCACCCCGATGATGCGGCCAGCCTTAGCATTGCGCCTGCGGGCCTGATCACTGTCACCAGCCCGCAAGGCCGCTGTATCCTGCGCGCCATGATCACCGACCGCGTGCAGCCGGGCCAGGTCTTTGCCCCGATGCACTGGACCGGGGAAACCGCGCCCACGGGCCGCGTCGATGCGCTTGTCGCCAGCGTCGTCGATCCGCTGTCGGGCCAGCCCGAAAGCAAGGCCGCGGTGGTCGCGCTTGCGCCCTATGATGCCGCGTGGTTCGGCTTTGCCGTCAGTACCGGCGCCATTAACCCCGCCAGCGCCTATTGGGCCCGCAGCCGCGTTGCAAACGGCTGGCGCGCCGAACTGGCTGCCGATACCGCGCCCGAGGATTGGGAAGGCGAGGCCCGCCGCCTGTTCGCCTTGCCGGACGCCGCCTGCCAGACCTTTCGCGATCCGGCCACAGGCACGGTGCGCCTGGCCTTTACCGACGAAGGCCGCCTGCTGGCCGCGCTTTTCGTATCGCGCGCGCCTGTCGCCCTGTCGCGCGATCACCTTGCCGCGCAGCTGGGGCAGGTGGCGCAATCGCCCCTGTCAGGCCGGCCCAGCGCCGATATGCCTGACCCCGGTGCCGTGGTCTGCGCCTGCCTGAATGTCGGCGTGAATACGATCCGGGGCGTCATCGACACGGGCCAGGCCACAACCGTGGCGCAGGTGGGTGCCTGCACCGGGGCGGGCACGAACTGCGGCTCTTGCAGACCCGAGATTGCCGTGCTTCTTGCACAGGCAACCCGGTTGGAGGCCGCTGAATGACCCTTGCCCCATATGTCGCAATCCTTGGCCGCGGTCAGGGCCGTGCCCGGTCCCTGACCCAGGACGAAGCCTTTGCCGCGATGCAGATCATCCTGCGCGGCGATGCTGCGCCAGAGGCGCTGGGCGCGATGCTGATGCTAATGCGGATGAAAGGCGAGGTTGCCGGCGAAATCGCAGGTTTCACCGCTGCCGCCCGCGCATCCTTGCCCGCATGGCAGGGGGCTGCGCCCGCCATTGACTGGCCGTCCTATGCTGCAGGGCGCACGCGGGGGCAGCCCTGGTTTCTGGCCGCGGCGCGGCTGGTGGCACAGGCGGGCTATCCGGTTTTGCTGCACGGCTGGAATTCGCATCAGGCGACGGGCGCTTCTGTCCGGGCTGCTCTTGATGATATCGGTATCGCGCAGGTGGACTGGACGGATGCTTCCGCGGCGCTTGCACGGGATGGCATCGCTTATGTCCCGCTGGAACAGATGCAGCCGCGTCTGATGGACCTTTTGCGCCTGCGCGACGTCTTTGGCCTGCGATCCTGCATCAACACGGTACTGCGCATGCTGAACCCCGCCGCCGCGCCCGTGGCCCTGCAGGGCGTGTTCCATCCGTCATACCGAGAGTTGCAGCGCGATGCCGCGCTGTTGCTGGGGCAACCCACCCTGCGTGTCCTTAAAGGGGGCGGAGGAGAGTTTGAGCATCACCCCGCCAAGGATATTACCCTGCACGGCCTGACGCAGGGCACGATCTGGGAAGGCACCACTGGCGCGCCGCTGACCGGCCACCAGCGCCTGTCGGAAACCGACAGCACGCTTGCTCAGGTCTGGCACGGTGCGCAATCAGACGATTTCGCCGCAGCCATCATCACTAGCACCGCCGCGCTGGCGCTGTCAGCTGCTGGCGCTACCCAGCCAGAGGCGTTGGCCCAGGACTTGTGGCAATCCCGCCACCGCACCGCCGCCGCCTAAAAAGGATAGGACAATGCACAGCTTTCCGATGTTCATCCGTACGACGAACCGTCGCATCGTCATCGCCGGCGGCGGCGAGCAGGCAGCGCAAAAGGCGCGGCTGATGCTGAAAACGGACGGACAGCTTGTGCTGCTGGCGCAGGATCTGGACCCCGAACTGGCCGATCTGGTCGCCACGGGCCGCGCCCTTCATGATCCATCGCCCATTACCCCCGCCAGCTTTGCGGATGCGGCAATGGTCTTTATCGGCACGGGCTGCCCCGGCATGGACGCCGCCCTGCATATGCTGGCCAAGGCAGGCGGGGCGCAGGTCAATGTCGTCGACCAGCCCAGCCTGTGCGATATCACGACCCCGTCGCTCGTAGACCGCGATCCCGTCGTCGTCGCCATCGGCACCGAAGGCACTGCCCCCGTGCTGGCCCGCCAGATCAAGACGCAGGTGGAACAGATGCTGGACCCGCGCCTTGGCAGCTTTGCCGCGCTGGCCGGGCGGCTGCGGGGCGCAGTGGCCGCGCAAATTCCGCGCGGCGACCGGCGGGCGTTCTGGCGCTGGGCCTTTGGCGATACGCCTTGGCAGATGCACAAGACAGGGCAGGAACGCGCCGCCGCCGACCTGCTGAAACAAACGATCCACACCCGCGCGCTGCCCGCCAGCATCGGCCATATCGCCCTTGTCGGCGCTGGCCCCGGCGCGCGGGATCTGCTGACCCTGCGCGCCGTCGAACGCCTGCAAGAGGCGGACGTGATCTTTTACGACCGCCTTGTCGATCCGGATGTGCTGGAACTGGCCCGCCGCGACGCCGAACGCGTATTCGTTGGCAAGGTTGTCGGCGCGCATGCCTGGCCCCAAGACCGCATCAGCGCCCTGATCGTGGCAGAGGCCGCCAAGGGCCGCCGTGTCGTGCGCCTGAAATCCGGTGATCCCAGCATCTTTGGCCGCGCCGCCGAAGAACTGGACGCCGCCCGCGCGCAGGATATCCCCGTTGAAATCGTCCCCGGCGTAACAGCGGCCAGCGCCGCCGCTGCGCTGCTGGGGCAATCGCTGACCCAGCGCGGCCAGACCGACACCCTTGTGCTGACGACAGGCCAGCACTGCGATGAAAACGCGCCGGAAAACTGGGCAGCCCATGCGGTTCCCGGCACAACGCTGGTGTTCTATATGGGCGTTGGCGCGGCGGGGCGGATCAGCACATCCCTGCACGGTCACGGCCTGCATCCCGACAGTGCGGTGACTGTTGCCGCCGATGTCAGCAAGCCGTCGCAAAACGTTGTGCATACGACGCTGGCAGATCTGCCCGCGGCGCTGTCGCGGGCCGCCATCACCGGCAATGCGCTGGTCATGCTGCGCATCCCGCTGGACGCCGGCTGCGCTGTATCGGTTCGGGCGCAAACCGCTTAGGCTGCGGCCTAACCCGAAAGCGCGGCATCCGCCGCACTGCGTTCTGTGCCGGCGCGGTGGCCAGCCCGACAATGCACCAGCGCCATGACCACTTGGCAGACCGATGCCGTCAATGGCGGCTGGTCAATGGTATCTGCAAAGATAATCTGCGCCTTGCGCCGGATCGGTGTGCTGTTGCATATTGGCGGTCTTGCAATGGCACTGCAATGGCGCAGCGTGGCGGCAGTGCTATGGCCAATGCATTATGGCGGCAGGGGGCTGCCCCGCCCACACCAGCAGGAGGCAGCGCAGTGCGACTGATCGTGAACGGAACCGAACATACGGTCGATGTAGAACCCCAGATGCCGCTGCTTTGGGTACTGCGTGACGTTCTGAATATCACCGGGCCGAAATACGGCTGCGGGATTGCGCAGTGCGGGGCGTGCACAGTTCACATCGACGGCATGGCCGTGCGGTCCTGCCAAGCCATGATCGGTGATCTTGACGGGGCGCAGGTCATGACGATTGAAGGGCTGGGCCAGCCGGGCAGCCTGCACGCGGTTCAGCAGGCCTGGGTCGACACGCAGGTGGCGCAATGCGGTTATTGCCAGGGGGGGCAGATCATGCAGGCGGTGTCGCTGCTTGATACGAACCCCGATCCGACCGACGATGACATCGATGCCGCCATGTCGGGAAATCTGTGCCGCTGCGGGACCTATCCGCGCATCCGTGCCGCTGTCCATGCTGCCGCCGCAAAACTAAAGGGGGCATAAGTCATGGCCAGTCTCGGAAAAATTGCCCGGCGCAGCTTTGTCATCGGCTCTGCCGCAATTGCCGGGGGTGTCGCCTTTGGCGTCTATGCTGCGCGCCGACCCTTCGATAATCCCGTTCTGGACGATCTTGCCGATGGTGCGGCCAGCTTTAACCCTTGGGTCATCGTCGATCACGAAAACATCACGCTGGTTGCCCCCCATGCGGACAAGGGGCAGGGTATCTTTTCGGCGCAGGCTGCCCTGATCGCAGAGGAGTTGGACGTCGACCTTGATCAGGTCGAGATCAGCTTTGGCATGCCCGACAAGGCCTATTACAACGGCGCCCTGACGGATGCCCTGGCGGGCTACCCTCTTTATGACAACAGCGCCGCGGCTGGCCGCGTGCGCGGGGTTCTGGGCGGCATCGTCAAACTGGCCTTTCCCATGATGACGACCGGCGGATCATCCGCCATCCCCGATAGCTATGACAAATTGCGCAGGGCAGGTGCCACCGCGCGCGAGACGTTGAAATTGGCCGCGTCGCAGCAAAGCGGTGTGCCTGTTGACCAACTTCGAACGGCCCGCGGTGCGGTCATCCTGCCTGACGGGACCCGGATCGCCTATACCGCGCTGGCCAGTCTTGCCGCGAACATCGCGCCTGTGACGGATACGCCGCTGCGTGATCCACAGAACTGGAGTATTGTCGGCAAGCCGCAGCAACGGGTCGACATGGTGGGCAAGGTCACGGGCACACTGGATTACGGGATCGACTTTCGCACCGACGGGATGCTTCACGCCACCGTCAAGGTGAACCCGCGGCAGGGCGGCACCATGAACAGCTATGATGCCTCTGCCGCCGAAATCATGCCCGGCGTGCGGAAAATCCTGCCGATCACAGGCGGCGTTGCCGTGGTCGCTGACAACACCTGGCGCGCGTTCCAGGCCGCCGATGCGATCGTATGCGACTGGGGCGACGCCCCCTATCCGGCAGAGCAGGACGCGCACTGGGAACATCTGGCGGGTATCTTTAACGCCGATCACCTGAACGCCGAAGCGCGGGTCGAAGGGGACGTGGACACCGCCGAGGGAGAGGCCATTACCGCTGAATACCGCTCTCCTTATCTTGCGCATGCGCCGCTTGAACCGCTGAACGCCACGATCCTTGTAACGGATGACCGCGTGGATATCTGGACCGGTCACCAGATTCAGATGATGGCCGAACAGAAGGTGGCGGATATCACCGGACATGACGTGGACAACGTCCATCTGCACAACATGTTCATCGGCGGCAGTTTCGGTCACCGGCTGGAATTCGATTTCGTCAAACAGGCCGCCGAGATTGCAAACCAGATGCGCGGCACGGCAATCCAGATGACCTATTCGCGCGAAGAGGATTTTGCCCACGATTTTCCCCGCCACATTACTATGGGGCGCGGCGTGGCCAAACATAAGGATGGCAAAGTGACCGCGCTGGATGTGCAGATCGCAGGTCAGTCGGTGATGCGCAGCCAGATGGGGCGGATGGGGTTCAACCTGCCCGGACCCGATACGCAGTTGCACGAAGGGGCATGGGATGCCCCCATGTTCAACCTGCCTAACCTGCGCGTGCGGTCTTACCGGACCGAAGCGTTGGCACCCGTGTCGTCCTGGCGCGCGGTCGGTGCTGGCCCGAATGTTTTCATCTATGAAACCCTGCTGGACGAAGCGATCCATGCCGCCGGCGCTGACCCGTTGCACGAACGCATCCGGCTGATGGGCCATGACGTGTCCGTCAAGGTGCTAGAGGCCGTGGGCGAAATGTGCGGCTGGAACGACGCCAACCTTGGGGAAAACCGTGGCCGCGGCGTGGCTTACGGCTTTTCTTTCGGCGTTGCGGTTGCCACGGTCGTAGAGGTGACCAATACCCCGGCGGGCATCAGGCTGGACCATGTCTGGCTGGCGGCCGACGTGGGCAAGGTGATCGATCCGGTCAACCTTGAAAACATCGCGCAGGGCGGTACGGTCTTTGGTCTGGGTCACGCAATCAATTGCGAAATCACCTATGCGGACGGCATGGCAGAGCAAAGCAATTATCACGCCCACGACGGGATGCGCATGTGGCAATGCCCGCCAATCACATTCCGCGCGCTGCAGAACAACCCCGTGATCCGCGGCTTCGGAGAGCCGCCCGTTCCGCCCTCTGCCCCCGCCCTTGGCAATGCGATCTTTGCCGCGACAGGCCAGCGGATCCGCGAAATGCCGTTCAACAAGCATATCGCCTTTGTATAGGAACGCGGGATGAAATCGCTGATATTCGCCACTTTTTGCCTGACCTTTGCGAGTGCCGCGTCCCTTTCGCGGGCCGAAGGCGAAGCTGTGGCGGTGATTGATGCGCCTGTGCAGGGGTCCGTTTCCCGGACCGACGGGCTGGAAGCCTTCGATCGGATATATGACGTCGTCAGCCATCCGCGCTGCGCCAATTGTCACACGGGACCGGACAATATTCCGATGTGGTATGGCGGCAAGGCAGGTCCGGCGCAGCCCCATGGCATGAATATCAACGCAGGGCAAAGCCGCATCGGCGTGGAAACGCTGACCTGCGCGACATGCCATACGACATCGCAGGATCTGGGCAGCGAACCGCATGCGCCGCCGCGCGCGGGGCTTGACTGGCAGCTTGCCCCGGTGGAATTCGAATGGTTCGCAAAGACACCCGCGCAGATTTGCGCGCAGCTGTCGGACCCGGATCGCAACGGTGGGCGCGACTGGATGGGGCTTGCCGAACATCTGGTGGACGACGCAGGCCACCGCGGCTTTGTGCTGTGGGGCTGGAACCCCGGCGGCGAACGCGAACCTGCCCCCTTTACGCTTCAGGCGCATGTAAACGACATCCTGCAATGGGGCGCGTCCGGCATGCCTTGCCCGCAGGGGTAACGACGGCGCGGGCCGCGCAGGGCTGCGCCCTTGTTTCGTGGGGCGGCGTCGTGACCCGGATTTGTGATCGGGGTCTGTGGCGGGCAGGGGCCCTGAACGGGGTGCAGGCCGCAGGGAAAGCTGCTATCGGACAGATGCGTTCCGGGGACACCTGCAAAACCACCCTGAAACCGCGCCCGCTGGCCGGAACGCGAAAAGTGAACAAAACCGCGGAACTTCCGTCATGAATGCAAATGCAAAGATCACAACTGCCGCCCGCCTGTCCGTCGCCCCGATGATGGACTGGACGGATCGCCATTGCCGGCATTTTCACCGGCTGATGTCGCGTCATGCGCTGCTTTATACGGAAATGGTCACCGCCGCCGCTGTCGTGCATGGCGATACCGCACGGTTGTTGGCCTATGGGCAGGATGAACATCCCGTCGCCTTGCAACTTGGCGGCTCTGACCCTGCACTGTTGGCGCAGGCGACCAAGATCGCGGCAGATATGGGCTATGACGAGGTGAACCTGAACTGCGGCTGCCCGTCGGACCGGGTGCAATCGGGGCGGTTCGGCGCGGTGCTGATGACCGAACCAGATCTGGTGGCCGATTGCGTCTTTGCCATGATGGCGGTGACCGAACTGCCGGTCACCGTAAAATGCCGCATTGGCGTCGATGACCAGAACCCGGCAGAGGTGCTGCCGGATTTCCTGACCCGCGTCAGCGCGGCCGGTGTTGACCGGTTTACCATTCATGCCCGCAAAGCCTGGCTGCAAGGACTGAGTCCCAAGGAAAACCGCGACATCCCCCCGCTGGACTATGACCTTGTCCACGCGATGAAAGCCCAGTTTTCCGCCCTGCACCTGTCGATCAATGGCGGTATCGCTGACCTTGATCTGACCCGGCAGCTTTTGGATGCAGGCCTTGATGGTGTCATGATCGGCCGCGCCGCCTATCATGACCCGGCGGCGATCCTGCTGGATGCCGATGCGCGCATTTTCAACGATGGCACCCCCGGTGATGCCATCCAGATCGTCCACGCCATGTTGCCCTATATCGCCGATCACGTTGCCGCTGGCGGCAAGCTGGGTCAGGTGACCCGCCACATGCTGGGCCTGTTTCAGGGCCGCCCCGGCGCGCGGCTTTGGCGGCGGCATCTGTCAGAGCATGCGCATAAAGATGGCGCGGGTGTGGACGTGGTGCTAGATGCGCTAGGTCACGTCACGACGCTTGCTGCCTGAGGGAGGGGCACACCTTGGAAAATACGACTCTGCTGATTGAAATGGGCCTGCTGTTGCTGGCCATCGGGGCCTTTGCCGGCGTGCTCGCGGGCCTTTTGGGGGTCGGCGGCGGCATCGTTCTGGTGCCTGCATTCTTTTATGCTTTCAGTGCCTTGGGCTTTGAAAGCGAACAGTTGATGCAGATGTGCCTGGCCACATCCCTCGCGACGATCATCGTGACCAGCCTGCGTTCGCTGCATGCCCATAACAAAAAAGGCGCGGTCGATTGGGCGATCCTGAAAACATGGTCTATCGGCATTGTAGTCGGTGCCGTTCTGGGCGTGCTTCTGGTGTCCAGCCTGCGCACCCTGACGCTACAGCTGATCTTTGGCGGCCTTGCCATCATTGTCGGCCTTTACATGACCTTTGGCCGCAATCACTGGCGACTGGGGCAGGCGATGCCGACAGGGATCGCCCGCGCTGTCCTGTCGCCGCTGCTGGGCTTTCTGTCGGTTCTGATGGGCATCGGCGGCGGCAGCTTTGGCGTGCCGGTGATGAGCCTTTATAACACACCTATTCACCGCGCCGTGGCCACTGCCGCAGGCTTTGGCGTGCTGATCGCCGTGCCGTCAGTGCTGGTGCTGCTGTTCAAGCCTGTTGCCATTGCGCCGCCCTATACGATCGGTTCGGTCAACCTTGCAGCCTTTGGCCTTGTCGTTGCAATGACCCTCGTGACCGCCCCCTGGGGCGCTGCGCTGGCGCATAAAACCGACGCGGTCCGGCTCAAGCGTGTCTTTGGCGTCTTTCTGGTGCTGGTTGCCCTGAATATGCTGCGCAAGGCAATCGGCGCTTAAGGGGCGCGCAAAAAGCCGCAAGGCAACGCAGTCGCACAGCTTTTTGACAGATTGCCACTTTCAAATAGGGCGCCGGACGCGTATGTCTGACGAGCCTCAACCGCCCGGCGTCGCAGGCACCGGGTTCCGCCAAGGAGAGATTACATGCTCAACAATATCGGCCTTCCCGGCCTTCTGCTGATCGCCGTCGTCGTGCTGGTCCTGTTCGGACGGGGCAAGATTTCGTCCCTGATGGGCGAAGTCGGCAAGGGCATCACCGCCTTCAAGCGCGGCGTTGATGACGGCAAGAAAGAACTGGACGACAGCTTTGCCGATGCGCGGGATGTCACGCCCGAGTCGAAAAAAGACAACGTCTAAACCCGTCCAGAGGTACCGCGTATGTTCGGCCTAGGCTGGAGCGAAATGATCCTTTTGGGGATCGTGGCCCTGATCGTGATCGGGCCAAAAGATCTGCCGAATATGTTTCGGGAGCTTGGCCGCATGAGTGGCAAGGCCCGGGCCATGGCGTCCGAATTCCAACGCGCTATGGAATCCGCCGCCGACGACAGCGGGGTCAAGGACATCAGCAAGTCGATCCAGGCCGCCGCTAACCCGGCCAAATTCGGGACAGACAAACTGAAATCCGCGGCCAGCTCTACCTTTAAACCGGGCACAGAGACGGCCAAGCTGTCGCAGGAACGTCAGGCGGCAAAAGACAAGATTTCTGCCGCGACCGCCCGCGCGGCTCAGGACCGGCGCGACCGGGAAATGGCCGCGGCAGACGCAGCCGAACTATCCGAAGAACCGGATATGGCAATGCCTTCTCCGACAGTCGAAGCCGCCCCGCAAACGGGGGGCGGCACATCAACTTCGGCTGATAAGCCATTGTCGCCGCAACCAAAAACAACCCCCGCAGGTGAAGCATGAGCGCATCGGACGAATTGGACGACAGCGCCGCGCCACTGCTGGAACATCTGACCGAACTCCGCTCGCGCCTGATCAAATCGCTGCTGGCCTTCATCGTCGGCATGGTAATCTGTTTTACGGTCTGGAACCCGATCTTCGACTTCCTGACCCATCCGCTGTGTTCCGCGCTGGACGCAGACGGACAGGACTGCGGCCTGATCTTCATCGCACTCGAAGAAGGGTTCTTTGTCGCGATCCAGATCTCGTTGCTGGGCGGGCTTTGCCTGTCGTTCCCTTTCATCAGCTACCAGATGTGGCGCTTCATCGCGCCGGGCCTTTACAAATCGGAAAAGGGCGCATTCCTGCCCTTCTTGGTCGCCTCGCCTTTCATGTTCTTCCTTGGCGCGGCCTTCGCCTATTATGTGATCACGCCGCTGGCCTTTACCTTCTTCCTCGGCTTCCAGCAGGGCAATGTGCTGACGGACGGTCCTGAATCCGCGACGCAGGCCGCTGGTCTGTTATTTCAGGGCTCGGCCAAGGCCTATCTGAACCTGACGATCAAGTTCATCGTCGCCTTCGGTCTGTGTTTCCAGCTGCCGGTGCTGCTGACCCTGATGGGCAAGGCTGGCCTCGTCAGCGCAGCTGGCCTGCGAAATACGCGTAAATATGCTGTGGTGGGCATTTTGCTGATGGCCGCACTGGCAACCCCGCCGGACGTGGTCAGCCAGGTGATCCTGTTCGCCGTGATCTACGGCCTTTACGAAATCTCCATCCAGCTTGTCGCCCGGATCGAACGCATCCGACTGGCCGAACTGCGCGCCAACGGTATCGTCGGCGAGGACGAGGATATGTACGGCAACCCGCTGAACCCCGTGGACGAGGACGCGGAGCCGAAGCCATGACCGACCCGCTGGAACGGATCGCCGCCGCACTTGAACGGCTGCGGCCCGGCCCTGCGGCGGCCCCCGACTTCTCTGCGGCGGGGGCCTTTGTTTGGCACGCAGATCCCGACGGCCTGACCCCCGTTGCCCGGGTCAGCCGCATTGACGTGGACCTTCTGGTCGGCATCGATCGATCGCGCGACACGCTCTTTGACAACACCGAACGCTTCGCGCGCGGACTGCCTGCCAACAACGCCCTGTTGTGGGGCGCACGCGGCATGGGAAAATCCAGTCTGGTCAAGGCGATCCACGGCAAACTTCATGCTGAATACGGCCGGCTGAAAATCATCGAAATACAACGCGAAGACCTGCCAAGTATCAACCGGCTGCTGCACCTGCTCCGCGGCACCGACCAGCGCTTCATCCTGTTTTGCGATGATCTCAGCTTCAGCCATGACGACAGCCATTACAAATCGCTCAAGGCTGTGCTGGACGGCGGCATCGAAGGGCGGCCCGACAATGTGGTGCTTTATGCTACATCGAACCGCCGTCACCTGATGCCACGCGACATGATCGAAAATGAACGCTCCACTGCAATCAGCCCAGCCGAAGCGGTCGAAGAAAAGGTCAGCCTGTCAGACCGTTTCGGCCTCTGGCTCGGCTTCCACCCTTGCGATCAGGATCAGTACCTTGCCATGATCCGGGGCTATTGCGACGCACATGACATCGACATCGATGAAGCGACCCTGCGGGCAGAGGCGATTGAATGGCAGGCCACACGCGGCAGCCGCTCCGGCCGCGTCGCATGGCAGTATTTTACCGATCTTGCAGGCCGCCGCGGCGTCACGCTGGGCTAACCCGCGCCCGGCCCACCTCTAGCGGACGCGCGACGATGCGCGCCTGTGCTTTTCATCTGGCCAGCTAAACTCCCGCCGGAGGCATCCGGCATTTGCCGGATGTTACAGGAAGTCGTTCGGATCGACAGACTCAAGACCGCGCCGTACTTCAAAATGCACAAAGCTCGGATCACCGCTTTTGACTTTGCCCAGCGTGCCGCCACGTGTCACGGAATCGCCCTTGGCGACGCTCAGACCCTCAAGGTTCGTATAGACCGTCAGCAGGTTGCCCGCGTGTTTGACGACGACGATGGCGGTGCCACTGGTGTCGGTGGTGACGGCGGCAATCGTACCGGCATCCGCGGCCTTAACCGACGTGCCGGCACTGGCGGCAATATCGATGCCTTCGTTCTTGCCTGGCGCGTAGTCACGGATGACGTTGCCGGCAACGGGGCGAACAAATTGTGCATTACTGCTGGCCGCAGCGGCCGCGGGGGCTGGTGTTGGTACAGCCGGCGCTGCGGGGGCAGGGGCTTCCACGGCAGCAGTGCGCGCTGGCGCTTCTTCCAGTACCGGCGCGGGCGGTGCCTCGACCGGGGCGCTGGCGGCAATAGGTGCCTCCAGCGGTAAAGGCACGGCAGCCGATGGCGGCACCGGTGATCCGCTTCCGATACCGGGCGCGACCAGTGGTCCGCCGGTGACATCGGCGGGCTGGCTGCCCTGCGGGATCAGCAGATACTGACCGTCGCGCACCTCCAGATCGCCGGACAGGCCATTCCAGCTCATCAGGGTTTCAACGGGTACGTTATACAGGCGGCTGATCGAAAATGCCGTCTCGCCGGGTTGGACCTTGTGGCGGACTGGTTCCGTTCCGCTGGATGGCAAGGGCGCAAGGCCGCCGGTCACAACCGGGGATGCCCGGTCCAGCGCGGTTGTGGCGATGCCGCTGATGTCGATCGGGCCGGTGGTTGCCGCGCCCGTCGCGGGGGATGGTTCAGACACGCGGCCTGGCAAGGCGACGACTTCGCCTTCGCGCAGGATTGCATCGGGGCTGACGCCATTAAAGCTGGCAAGCGTTCCGCTTTGCAGATCAAGCCGGGATGCGATGCTGGCGATGGTATCGCCGCGGCGGGCCACAACGACCTGATAGCCGGGATAGGAAATCACGCCGCGGTTGTCGGGCTGGGGCCGGCTAGGCAGATCTGCAACGGCGGGCGAGGTATCGAACCCGCCGGCACGGTCGCGGAAATCCAGATCCGGCAGCGCCGTGTCGCAGGCAGCCAGAATGGCCAACGCAGAAGTTGCAAAGGCAATGCGGCGCAATCCGTGTGTCGAAGAATATGTCATGGCTGCAGTGTCCTGTCGTATCTTGCCCGCGCGTTGGGGCCGCTTGCCCCTTATACGAGGCGTTTCAAAGGTTCTAGTCCTGACCCAACCCTTCGATCAAGGGGACAAACCGGACTGGGCGCAATTCCTCGTAGTCAAAGCCTTTTTCAAGGCGTGTGACGCGGATCAGGCTTTGCACCGTATCGGATTGACCTACCGGCAGCACCATGATGCCGCCCACGCGAAGCTGCGCCAGCAGGGGGCTGGGCGGGTCTTCAGCGGCGGCGGTCAGCAGGATGCGGTCAAAGGGGGCCTGTTCGGCCAGACCGTGGCTGCCGTCGGCAGTCATGGCGGTGATATTGGCAATACCAAGAGAGGCAAAAACCGCCTGCGCCTCTGTCACCAGACGTTTGAACCGGTCGATGGAATAGACACGGCGTGCAAGCTGGCTCAGGATTGCGGCCTGATAGCCGGACCCGGTGCCGATTTCCAAAACCTTATGGCGCGGCTGCACGTCCAGCGCCTGCGTCATCAGGCCGACCACGGATGGCTGGCTGATCGTCTGGCCGCAGGGGATCGGCAGCGGCATGTCCTCATAGGCGCGTTCGGCAAACAGGCCGCGCACAAAGGCGGCGCGGTCGATTTTTTCCATGGCGTGCAGGACACGCGAGTCGGTGACGCCCTTGCTGCGCAAGGCAAATAAGAATTGCATTTTTGTCTGCGCGTCCGTCACCCGAGCTTGCCGGAAAGCTGCGCCGTCAGGCGGTCGAACGCATCATGCGCCGTCAGGTCCGCCCGCAGCGGTGTGACAGAAACGTAATCGTCCAGGTTCGCTGCCGCATCCGTGCCGTCCGCCGTGCGCACCTGCTGATCGCCGCCGCGGACCCACAAAAACCGGCGGCCAGACGGGGAATCCTGTGCCTCGACCTTGTGGTGCACGCCGCGGCGCAGGCCTTGGCGGGTCAGGCGCGTGCCCTTGACCTCTGCGGCGGGGACGGGGGGGAAGTTGATGTTATAAAACAGCGGGTAATCTGCCGTGTCCCAGAACGCATCGTCCATCAGATGCCGCAGCACGGCCCCGCCTGCGGCGGCGGCTTCGAACGGATCGTCCAGCCCGGCGTTGCGGGGGCCATAGAATTGCGACAGCGCGATGGACCGCACGCCTTGCAGCGCGCCTTCCATGGCGGCACCGATGGTACCGGAATAAAGCACGTTTTCGGCCGCGTTATTGCCGCGGTTGACGCCGGACAGGATCAGGTCCGGGCGGCAGTCCTTCATCACGTCATAAATCCCCGCCATGACGCAATCGGCAGGCGTGCCTTCGGCGGCGAAACGGCGCGGGCCGAATTCAGAAATCATCGTGGGATGGGTATAGCTGATGCAGTGGCCGACGCCGGATTGTTCGAACGCAGGGGCGACGGTCCATACCTCGCCCTGCGGGCCGGCCAGATCACGGGCCAATGCGTCCAGCACGACAAGGCCAGGTGCGTTGATGCCGTCGTCGTTGGTAATCAAGATCCGCATGAAAGCCCCGGTTCACTGGTGCTGTTAGGGTATGAGAGACGCGCCCCGGTCACAAGGCATGGCGCGGAAGATCGGGGCCTTTTGGTCGTGGTTTGTGGCTTTGGGGAATCAGGGTTTGATCTGATCCAGCAGCCGGACAGCCTCGCTGTCGGGCGAGGCAAGTGCGCTGCGGTCCTCGCCGGGGAAAAACCGGGCGCGCAGGGCGGTGGGCATGGGGGCAGGGGCGATGATCGCGACCTGCGGGCCGGTCTGCACGGTTTCCGCAGCCCAGGACCGGACCAGTGCCATTTGCGCCGCTTTGGTCGCGCCATAGGTGCCGTGGAATTTGGTGCCCGCTGCGGTGTCGTCGCAGAACACGGCGCGGCCGGCGGTGCCCAGCAAGGGCGCGACATAGGACATCAGCCGCTGCATGGCGGTGACGTTCACGTCCATGGAGGACGCAAAATCCTTGGGGCCGATATGGCTTGCAGGGGACAGGGGCGCGGCATGGATGGCGGTATGCACCCACAGATCGACCTTGCCCCAGCGGTCATGAATGCCCCGGCACAGCTGCTGCATGGCGGCATCCGTCGTCACATCCATCGGGGCCAGCGTTGCTTGACCGCCTTTGGCCTGAATGGCGTCGTCAAGCTCTTCCAGCGCGCCGACGGTGCGGGCGACGGCGACGATGTGATATTCGGGCGCAAGCGCCTTGGCGATCGCGGCCCCAAGGCCACGCGACGCACCAGTGATCAGGGCAATTTTATCAGTCATGGCGGCGTATGTGCCGCAAGGGGCGCGGTCTGTAAAGTGTTGTCAGGCCGCCCCCGGCAGACCAAGCTGAAAGCTTTGGCCGCGGCGGTCGCGCAGGGTGATCGCTGTGGCATCAATCGCCAGTACGGTCAGCCCGCCCGCCTGATCGCCAGTAGTTACCTTTTCGATGGCACCGTCGCGCATACGCAGCAAGGCGCTGTCGCCCTGCGGTCCCGTGAACAGGCCGATCACCGTAATCCGGTCAAGCTGGATCTGGGATTTGCTTTTGGCCAATTGGCCCACATCGGTTGAAGTCGTCATAACATTGCGTGTCCTGCAGTGAAGCAGCAGCGATGCAATGCGCAGCGGGAAAAGAAAAGGGCCGCCCAGCGAACGGCCCTTGCGGTGTGCGATAGTCCGCCGCCGCGCATCGCACCGGCAGCAAAGCTTGGCCGATGCGCCGCGCCTGACGCAAACGTGTCTGGCGCGTTTACTCTGCCGCAACTTTCGTTTTGAAGCCGCGATCGATCATATCGGTCGGCGCGACCGGATATTCCCCTGAAAAGCAGGCGTCGCAGTACTGGGGTGACTTGGAATCGCGACCAGCAGATTCGCCCACCGCGCGGTAAAGACCGTCAAGCGAGATGAACTTGAGCGAATCGACGCCCAGATGATCGCGCATTTCGTCCTCTGTCATGCGGGCGGCCAGCAGCTTTTCCCGTTCTGGCGTGTCGACACCGTAAAAGCAGGGCCACTGCGTCGGCGGGGATGCGATGCGGAAATGCACCTCGGCTGCGCCGGCTTCTAGGATCATTTCCTTAATCTTTTGGCTGGTGGTGCCGCGCACGACGCTGTCATCCACCAGAATGACGCGCTTGCCGCGGATCAGGGCGCGGTTGACGTTCAGTTTCAGACGCACACCCATGTTGCGGATCTGTTCTGACGGCTCGATAAAGGTGCGGCCCATATACTGGTTGCGGATGATCCCCATCGCATAGGGAATGCCCGATTCCAGCGAAAAGCCGATGGCCGCCGGCGTGCCGCTGTCCGGGACAGGGCAGACCAGATCAGCCGCAACGGGCGCTTCCTTGGCCAGCTCGCGGCCAATGGCTTCGCGGGTTTCATAAACGGACCGGCCGCCGATAATGCTGTCGGGGCGGCTGAAATACACGTGTTCGAAGATGCAGAACCGCGGCTTGGCCCGGCGGAAGGGAAAGTGCGACTGCACGCCGGCTGCGGCGCTGATCACGACCATTTCGCCCGGTTCGATTTCGCGGATCAGGTCGGCACCGACGATGTCGAGCGCGCATGTCTCTGACGCCAGCACCCAGCCATCACCCAGTTTGCCCAGCACCAGCGGGCGCACACCCAAGGGGTCGCGGCAGCCGATCAGCTTTGTGCGGGTCATGGCGACGACGGAAAACGCGCCTTCGACCTTGCGCAGGGCTTCTTCCATACGGTCGGGGATGGTGCGGCCCATCGACCGGGCCATCAGGTGGATGATGCACTCGGAATCAGACGAGCTTTGAAAGATCGAGCCGCGCTCGATCAGTTCCTTGCGCAGGGCGACGGCGTTAGTGATGTTGCCGTTATGGGCAATCGCGGCCCCGCCCATGGAAAATTCGCCAAAAAAGGGCTGGACGTCGCGGATTGCGGTCTGCCCCTTGTGACCGGCAGTGGAATAGCGGACGTGGCCGATCCCGACTTCGCCCGGCAGCATCGCCATCATATCGGCGCTGGTAAAGGTGTCCCGCACCAGGCCCATGCGGCGGGCCTGATTAAAACCGGTGGTGGCGTCGTATGTGACGATGCCGCCGGCTTCCTGGCCCCGATGTTGCAGCGCGTGCAGGCCAAGCGCGATAAAGTTGCTGGCTTCTGTCACGCCGACGACGCCAAAGACCCCGCATTCCTCGCGCAGCTTGTCACTGTCGGCGTCATAATCAAAAGGATGGCTTGGCAATGCCTTCGCCAAGTCAGTGGCGCGGGGGGAGGTCGCTTCTGGCACGGGGCAGCTCCGAATCCGGGGAAGTTGCGGGGGTCTTAACCCGTAACGGCACCCATGTCACGAGACTGATACACGCGCCCCGGCTTTAATTGCCGCAGCGCGGCGGGCTGCGTTCCCGCGATATTTTACCGCAGCGGAACCAGCATGCGGATGACGCGTTAGTGATTTGTGTAACGAGTAAGCAGACCGGCGCGTTTTGCCGCATTTTCAATCAATGTCAGGCCCCTGATGATACGCGCCACCCACCTTGAAGCGATCCGTCGCAGTCTGAACGTGATCATGTTGATCGCGGTTTTCGTTACCTGTTATTTTGCAAAGGATCTGCTGCTGCCGATCCTTTTGGGATTTTTGATTGCCCTGACCCTGTCGCCCCTGACCCGCGGGCTGGCTCGCATCGGTGTGCCGCACTGGGCCTCTGCAGTGGTGCTGATCGGGGCGGTCGCAGCGGCAGTTGTCGCGGTTATCTACTTTGCATCTGGCACCATTGTCGGCTGGATGGATACGGCTGACACTATGGGCCATGAACTGCAGGCCAAGATGAGCGGCCTGTTCCGCCAGTTGGAAAATGTGCGTCAGGCAGGCGAAGATGTGGCCAGCATGGCCGGCGCGGATCCAGCTGTGCAAGAAGTCGTAGTTAAGCAGCCGACCCTGCTGGATAGCGCGATGGATGTGATCAGCACCATCGGTGCCACCACGGCTGTCGCGCTTGTGCTGGCCGTGTTCCTGCTGTCGTCCGGCAACATGTTTTATATCAAGCTGGTGCAGTCGTTCCAGACGATGAGCGGCAAGAAGCGCGCCCTGACCATGGTTTACGACATCGAACGGCGGGTGTCGCATTACCTGCTGACAATTGCCCTGATCAATGCGGGCCTAGGCATCTGCGTCGGTTCTGCCCTGACCCTGCTGGGCATGCCCTATGCGTATATTTGGGGCATCGCGGCGTTCTTGTTGAACTTTCTGCCTTATCTGGGCGCGATTACCGGCGTTGCGATGGTTGCTGCGCTGTCGATCATCACCTTTGACAGCGTTGGCTATGCGCTGCTGGCACCCGCCGCTTATCTGGCCCTGACCACCATTGAAGGCAATTTCGTCACGCCCACGTTGCTGGGCCGCAGGCTGGAGCTGAACACGCCAGCGGTGTTTTTGACGGTCGTCCTGTGGGGCTGGCTTTGGGGTATCGCGGGTGCCTTGGTGGCTGTGCCTTTCCTTGTTGTGTTCAAGGTCGTCGCCGACAACGTCGAGGGGATGCAGATCGTCAGCAATTTCCTTGGGGCGGCGGATGAAGTGCACCACAGCGAAGAGGCTGAAACGCAAACGGCGAACCCCGTTACAGGGCCCGCCGCATCATAGGGAAAAGGCTACGCCGATTTATTCGGCGGGTGCGCCGCATTCACCGACCAGCTGCTGGTACTGGGCCGTGACCCAGGACAGCGTGGCTTCTGGATCACGTTCTGCGATCTTGCCGGTGATGTTGCTGAACACGACGGCAGACCGGCTGCCGTCCACCATGGCGATGTTCTGGCTGGACAACACCGTCTGGTAGACAAAGAACGCAACCGCCACCAGCAGCACGCCCCGGAAAACGCCGAACAAAAAGCCGGCCGCCTGATCCAGCCCGTTCAGGGCGGACCGCTGCACGACGCTGGAAAACAGCGGCGTAAAGATCGACACGACCACCAACGCCACGGCAAAGACAGCGGCAAAGGCGGCGATGATCGACAATTCGCAGCTGTCACCGATAAAGCTGTCGAGCCCCGGGATCTGCTTGACCAGCGGCTGCACTTGCGGCGCAAATATAAACGCCAGCACTGTGGCACCGATCCAGCCTGCAATCGCCATCGCCTCTCGGACCAGGCCGCGGCTGTAGGCCAGCAGCGCCGAAATCACGATGATACCAGCGACAACGGCGTCGATGATTGTGAAACCTTCCAATGGATGTCCCCCCGGGGTCAGCCTTGGCGTGCGCCAAAGACCTGTTCTACGAAACCAGCCAGATCCTGCATTTCACGCAGGTCCAGTCCGGCAGCCCCGGTGCCTTTCGGCGGCCGCGGCATGATCGCCGAGGTAAAACCAAGTTTTTGCGCCTCTTTCAATCTATTTTCCGTCTGAATGACGGGACGAAGCGCACCGGACAGACTGATTTCCCCAAAAACAACGGCTTCCTTGGGTAAAGCTGCGTCTTCGCGGGCACTGACAAGGGCCGCGGCAACGGCCAGATCCGCGGCAGGTTCGGTGATCCGCAGGCCGCCAGCGACGTTCAGATAGACGTCAAGCCCGGTGAAGGGCACGCCGCAGCGCGATTCCAAAACGGCCATGATCATTGCAAGCCGCCCGCCATCCCAGCCTACGACGGACCGGCGCGGCTGGCTGTGAGGGCTGGGGGCGACCAGAGCCTGAATTTCGCACAAGACAGGGCGCGTGCCCTCAATCCCTGCGAAAACCACCGATCCGGGTGCCGGCTCTCCGCGCTCGGACAGGAACAGGGCGGACGGGTTGCGCACCTCGGCCAGACCTTTACCGGTCATCTCGAACACGCCGATTTCATCCGCGGGGCCAAAGCGGTTTTTCACACTGCGCAGGATGCGGAACTGGTGGCCACGCTCGCCTTCGAAATACAGCACAGTATCGACCATGTGTTCGACCACACGGGGGCCGGCGATGGCCCCTTCTTTCGTCACATGGCCGACCATGATCACGGACATTTCGTGCGTCTTGGCAAAGGTCGTCAGCTCGTGCGCGCAGGTGCGGACTTGGCTGACGGAACCGGGGGCCGAATCGACATGGTCCGCCCACATGGTTTGGATCGAATCGATGATCGTCAGATCGGGTTTTTCCGCCTCCAGCGTGGTCAGGATGTCGCGCAGGTTGGTGTCAGAGGCAAGCATGACAGGGCTTTTTTCCAGCCCCAGCCGGTGTGCGCGCATCTGCACCTGCGCGTTTGATTCCTCGCCCGAGACATAGATGACCTTGAGCCCGTTGCGCGCAAACCGCGCGGCGGCTTGCAGCAGCAAAGTTGATTTCCCGATCCCCGGATCGCCGCCGACCAATAGGGCAGAGGCCTTAACCAAGCCGCCGCCCAACACGCGGTCCAACTCTTCGACGCCCGCAAGGGTGCGGGGCGGTGCGGCCTCTTGCGTGGCAAGATCGGTCAGCTTAAGCGTTTTGCCGCGCCGCCCGCCGATAGAGGTTTTCTTGGGACCGGCGGCAAGGCCCGTGTCTTCGTGAATGGTGTTCCAGGCACCGCAAGCGTCGCATTTGCCGGACCATTTGCTGGTCGACGCGCCGCAGGCAGAACAGGTGAATGCAAGATCTTTGGCCATGTTCACCTTTTGGACCGGAAATGCGGCAGTTGCAACGGGGGCCGATTTTTCGGCGAAAAATCGGACGGGCCGCGCGCGTCAGTGTTTTGGCAAGTGGCGCTGTGTCAGGCCGGACACAAGGATAGAGGCAAGGATACAGGCCGTGAACAACCATAGCCCCCAGGCCGTTTCGACGCGCCCGATGCCCGCGCCTTTTAGGATCACGACATAAAGGGCAATCAGAAAGACATCCGCCATCGCCAGTTTGCCAGCCCAGGCCAAGGCAGGCAGCAAGCGCGGGCTAAGAAGATCGGAATGTATCAGGGCAAGGCCGATGGTTTTTAGCATCGGTGCGAAAAGCGCAAGCGCGGTCACGACCAAGGCCAGCAACGGATCGCTAGGCCACAGGCTTTGCAGGCCCGAAATGACGCTGATATCCGATAGGCCGAACAAGGGCAGAAACCCCGCGCGCAAAAGCGGCGCGAACCATGACAGTGGAAATAGGATCAAAAGCGCAAGGTTGAGCCAGCGCAGCCATGCCGGTGCCGTCATTGTGTTGCGGCCTTCGCCTTGATCGCGACGATGTTGTCGCTGCCGCCGCCTTGCGCCGCGCGGCGGTCTGCTGCGGCCTGCAGTTGGGCATGATCCAGCGCTTCGTCATGTTCCAGCGCATAGCCCAGCAGGGGCAAGGTGATTTGCAGGCGGTCGTCCAGATGGGCGAGCTGGCTGGCAACGCGGGCCTCTTCCCGTTCGACCTGATCGGACCAGGCGCGGATCTGTTCGCAGATGTGCATCGCTTCGATGATGCGTTCCTGCTGCTCTTCTGCGGCTTGCTGGCGCTGGCGCAAAAAGGCTTTGGCGCGGGCGACGCGTTCGGCCGAATAGACCTCTGCCAGATGCCGGCTTTGCACGCTCATCTGTGCCGCGACTTCCATCACGCCGCTTTCAAGATGCGACAGATCGGGGTGGTCGCGCAGATAAGCAAGACGTTCGCGTACCGCGTCAAATTCAGAGCTGAGTGTAAAAACTCCTGCCCGGTCAGCGGCGTGGACGTCATGATAGGCGCGGGCCACGTCGTCCATGCTGATGTGAAAGTTGCGGTGGCTGGTTTCCAGTTTCATCAGGCGCAGATGACTGGGCAGAAAAAAGGCCATCGCGGCCACAAGGGCGGTCAGCGCCCCCTGGACCCAAGGCCCGGCATCGCGAAAGTCCGTGCCGCCAAAGGATGCGTCAAGCTGCAGCCAGCCCGCAACACCAATGGCGCACAGGGCCGTGTAACAGATGGCCGCGACGGCACAGATCGACACCGTGAAAAGGGCAAGGCTTTGCATCAGCCGCGCCATGTCGCGCAGGGTCTGGATCATTGTCTGCCGTTCTATGTTTGTAACGTTAAGTAATGCTTACCTTATTGTGGGACCAATTTGTGACGGGGTCTATCGGTTTGCTCTCGGCGTCATCGGGCAATTGTTTCGGCTACAGAAACTGCCGCTGTTCTTTTGCAAGTGTGAAACCCCGGCGCGGGCCGTTGGCGGCACGGCGCGCTGGCTATTAAAGCATCGCATAGCCAATACGTGCAGGCTGCTAACCGCCATTATGCATCGCATGGAAACAATAGTGCAGCCGTCATTTATCGAGGGGCCAACCGCTGATCCGTTGCCGCATGGCACGGCCCCCCCCCGATTACGCAAAGCGGGCGAATCGGTTGTTGGTCAGCCGACGTATCGCCGCGAGTAACGGGCGCTAAGCCCCGTCAGCATTTCATAGCCGATGGTGCCCGCACTTTGCGCAAGGCGGTCGACGGGCTGGGCATCACAGATAAAGGCCAGCGCGGCGGGATCTTCGTTCAGGTCGGTCACGTCCACGGTGATCAGGTCCATCGACACCCGGCCCACCAGCGGGCAGGGGGTATCGCCGTGATACAACATCGCGCCACGCGACAGGGCGCGCAGAAGCCCGTCCGCGTAACCTGCAGCGATGGTGGCCAGACGGGTCGGCCGTTCCGCCTGCCACGAATTGCCGTATCCCACGACTTCGCCAGCTGTCAGATCACGGATTTGCACCACGGGCAGATCCAGGCGCACGACGGGGCGGGCGTCTTCGAACGGCAGGCCGCCATAAAGGCCGATGCCGGGGCGGCATTCGTCGAAATGGTATTCCGGGCCCAGCAAAATTCCGCCCGTCGCCGCCAAAGACCGCGGGGTGGTGATTCCATCAGTCATTTGATGAAACACGTCCAGCTGATATGGATTCATCGGGTGGTCAGGTTCGTCCGCGCAAGCCAGATGCGACATGACGATCACCGGCTTGCGGCGCAGCGCCGCCTCTGCCACGGCCGCCCAGTCGTCCCATTCAAGGCCCAGACGGTTCATGCCTGTGTCCAGCTGCAGACCGAAAGGATGGTCCGGCAGCGCCTCGAAATGGCGGTTGATTTGGTCGATGGTGTTGAGGATCGGCGTCAGGTTCAGGTCGGCGATCATATCGGTATCGCCGCGCATGTGTCCCGTCAGCACGCGAATTTGCGCCTTGTCGCCCACAGCGGCGCGCACGGCGGCACCTTCTTCGGCCATGGCGACATAGAAGGTGCGCACGCCTTGTTTGGCCAGCGCCTTGGCAACGCGGTCGGAGCCGAGGCCGTAGGCGTCCGCCTTGATGACGGCGGCGGTTTCGCACGACGTCAAGGCATTCAGGCTGCGCCAGTTCGCGGCAAGGGCCGCAAGATCGATTGTCAGGTGTCCAGTGCTCATGGCGCATCTTTTGACAGGACAGGGGTGCGGCGGCAAGAGGCGGGATTTCGCCTTTGTCGCGGGGGCGGGCCTAGTTCGGTGTAGTCGGGGAAAAATAAAAGGGGTGAACCGGGCAGACCGGAAGGGAAAAATCACGGGGCAGGTCCGCGGGGGGGGCGATGGCGGGGCCTCCGGCGGGAGTTTATTGGGCCAGATGAAAGGGGATGGCGGGAGGCGGTCGAAATGGGGGGGCGTTATTGCGGTGTCGTGAGCTGGTAGCTCTCCATCTCGGCCGGGGTCAGCAGGTAGATTTCATCGGGCGGTGTCAGAAGCGCGTGACGCATAATCAGCGGGTCGATATCCATATCGGAGAGGTATTCCATCACCTCGCCCTGACCGCGCTGGATGTTTTCGACGGCCATGAAGGCGGGCAGAGCGGTGTTTTCGCCAAAGTAGTGTTGGTGCACGCCGACAAGGGCGCCATCCGCGACCGAGCGGGCTGTTCCGGCGGCCAGAAGGTAGGGGCAGGCGGACAGGCAGATGTCAGTGGCCGTCATGCGGGTGTTGATACCAAGGCTGCGGATCTGTCGGCCCATGTCGAGGGCATCCTGCACCGAGCCGCCGGGGGAGTTCAGGAAAGCCTGTGTGGGTGCGGGGTCGACGGTGGTCAGGAAATCGGCAAAGCGGGCGGCGTCACCGGGGGCGATCTGGCCGGTCAGGGTGATGACGGGCTGGCCATCCCAGACCGTATCCACAAAGTCCAGCCGCGAGGGCATGTCGGTTGTTGCGGGGATCGGGCGCGTGCCGGGGCGGGCCGGGCGCGGATCGATTTGTGCCGGGTCATAGCGCCGGGTCTGATCGCCGGGGCCAAGCGGCTGGGTGATATCGGGCGCACTGGACGGAAAGGCAAGTTGCGGTAGCACGCGCAGCATGTCGGAGCCGAGCAGGATGGCTGCAAAGACCAGTTGCAGGCCAAAGATCCAGCGCAGCATGCGGCTGGCGGGCCAGCGCGGGGCGGCGTTGGTCAAAGGTTCAGCTGAATCCGGCAAGGGCGGGGGGCGGTTTTTCATGCGGTGGGCTTGTCCTGCGCGGCGGCGGGGCCTTGCGGTTCATTTAGCGCTTTGGATTGGGGGAGATGCTTGGTGTCTTGCGGCGGGGCGGCAAGTGAGGTTTCCATATCGCGCATCGCGGTGATGGCCGCACGCAGTTCCGACAGGGTCATCGAATCCTCGACCGCGGTGCCGTCGCGGCCTGTGCGGATCGCGGCCTGTGTAACGGCAAGGATCAGCACCAGCACTGCGGGCAGCAGATCGATGGCGATGGCACCGGCCCAGCTGGGAATGAAATTGCCGGCATAAAGGATCACCGCATCGGCGGCGCTGATCGGGGTATAGCTGATGTCCTGCGGCGGGGTCATAGCCAGCACATCCTGCGCGGCGGCCTGCAAGGTCTGGGCCCGTTGTTGCAACACCGACAGCACCGAATCAATCGTCGCCTGCTGGCCTGCGCGGGTGTCGCTGTCAGAGCCGTCAAGGCTTGGCAGGACGACAGCGTCTGTCAGATCGGTCGCGGCGCGGTTCACCAATGGCGCGACGGAAAGCTGGCGCAGCTGGGTGATGACATTGGCAAGGCGCACGGCTTCTTCGGAGAAGGGAACGGAGCGGGCTTCAACCGGGCCTTGTTCTACGGTCAGGGCGCGCATGCGCGACAGGCTGGCGTTACCTTCTGCGAAGGCCTGTTCGACAAGGGGTTGCTGGGCAATGATCTGCGCCTCGAGCGCGGCGAGTTCGTCGGATTTCTGGCGCAGCAGGCGAAAGACTGCGCCCTGGCCGGCGAAGCCAGACAGCTGGCCGGTGGCTTCTTGTTCGCTGAGGTCGTCAAAGGACTGGCGCACGCGGGCCACGTCGCGGGCCAAAGATTGGGCCGATTGCGTAATCTCGTCGCTGCGTTCAAGCGCGGTCTGGTATTGTTGCACGGTGGTGGCCAGATGCTGTTCCACGGCGGCAGCGCCGGCAAGGGCGGCGGCGTTCAGCCATGACGACATGGCGACGATCGCAAGGCTGCCAAGGATCATCGACAGCCCAAGGCCGATGCGGGCGGCGGCGGTGCGCACGGCGGGCACCAGGCGCATCATGTAGGACCAGAAAACGAAAATACCGACCGAGACAGCGACGGAATAAGCCAGCGCGGCAAAGACCGAGAGCGCACCGTTGTCATCCAGCAGGGATGAGACGCCAAGGTAGGTATAGATGCCGGAGGCCACGGCCAGCACGCCAAGCGCCGTGCCGGTGATGCTGTCGAGCCAGGTGACATGATCCTCTAGGTCGCGGGCGTTGCGGATGTTGCGGGCCTGGGTACGGGTCAGGTTGTGTTCGTCGGTCATGGCGGCCCTTTCGGTGGTTTGGTCCAAGATAGGGCCGCGCACGCGGGTTGCAACTGACAGGGTCGTGGGCGTCCCGTGCCGGGCCGCGTGGAGGCTTTGCGCCTCCACACCTCCGCAGGATATTTATGACCAGAAGAAGGGGACGTCAGAGCTTTTTCGAAAAGCGTGGGCCGGGGGTGCGGCGTATATACCCAAGGGATTCGTAGGCAACTTGCGCGCTGATATTTTGCGGATCGGTCCCAATGGTGACGTAGCTGCAGTGCAATGTGCGGGCGTGCGTTTCCACGTTGGTCATCAGAGCGCGACCAACGCCTTTGCCGTGCTAATCCGGCGCGACGTACAGGTGGTGTAAACCGATGCCGCGGCGAGCATGTTGCACCTGCGCCGTGGGCAGCATGAGAGCAAAGCCAATGGGCTGTGCCCCGGCCTTAGCGACACCTAGGGTGGCCCGGCGAATAGATCGCGGTGCAAGGCCGCAGGATCGGCCTTCGTTGTCTCTTCATGGAATCTGCCAAGCGCGCCGGACATCGCGGCGAGCGCGGGAACATCCCCGGAAGTAACCCGCGGATGTTAAAATCCGACATCGCCGCCGCCGTCTTGTTGCCAGGGCTTCACAAGGTTGCCGAAGCGGGTGAACCGGCCTTCGAACGACAATTCGACGGTGCCGATGGGGCCGTGACGCTGTTTGCCGATCACGACTTCGGCCTTGCCGCGCAGGCGTTCCATTTCTTCTTGCCAGATCGAGATTTTGTCCATTTCGTGATCGCCGGGTTTTTCACGTTCCTTGTAGTATTCCTCTCGGAACACGAACATGACGACGTCGGCGTCCTGCTCGATCGAGCCGGATTCGCGCAGGTCCGAGAGCTGCGGGCGTTTATCTTCGCGATTTTCCACCTGACGTGACAGCTGGGACAGAGCGATGACCGGGATCATCAGTTCCTTGGCGATAGCTTTCAGACCCATGGTGATTTCGGAAATTTCGTTCACGCGGTTTTCCGACCGCCCCGTGCCGCGCACCAGCTGAAGATAGTCCACGACCAGCACATCAAGCCCCTGCGTCCGCTTAAGCCGCCGCGCCCGGGCAGCCAGCTGGGAAATGGGCAGGGCGGGGGTGTCGTCGATGAACAGCGGGCAGGATTCCAGCTGCTTTGCGGCATCGACAAAACGGCGGAATTCGACCTCTGTCATGTCGCCGCGGCGAATCTGTTCTGACGGCACTTCTGCCGCCTCTGACAGGATCCGCGCGGCAAGCTGTTCTGCCGACATCTCGAGGCTGTAGAATCCAACCACGCCGCCGTTTACCGCACCTTCGGAGCCGTCGGGCAGGGTGCCTTTTTTATAAGCCTTTGCGATGTTGTAGGCGATGTTGGTGGCGAGCGAGGTTTTTCCCATCGACGGGCGACCCGCGAGAATCAGAAGGTCGGACTTGTGCAGGCCGCCGAGTTTTTTATCCAGATCGATCAATCCGGTCGAGACGCCAGCCAGACCGCCGTCGCGCTGATAGGCCGCGTTGGCAACATTCACGGCGTCGGTGACGGCGCGCAGGAAGGACTGGAAACCGCTTTCCGCTGTGCCGCTTTCGGCCAGGGCATAAAGCGCCTGTTCGGCTTCGACGATTTGGTCCTTGGGTTCAGATGCGACATCGACCTTTGATGCCTTGGCTGCGATGCTTTGCCCGACCTGGATCAGCTGCCGCCGGATCGCCAGATCATAGATCATCTGCGCGTAATCCCGCGCCGCAAAGGCAGAGGTTGCGCTGGCGGCAAGGCGCACGAGGTAGGCACCGCCGCCGAGTTCGGCCAGACCTTCGTCGTCTTCCATGTAGGATTTCAGCGTGACCGGGCTGGCCAGCGCGTTCTTGGCCAGCCGGGCTGCGGCGCAGTCAAAGATGCGGGCATGGACCGGATCATAGAAATGCTGGGGGCCCACGACAGAGGCGATGCGATCGAAAATATCGTTGTTCGTCAGGATCGCGCCCAAGAGCTGCTGCTCGGCCTCAATCGAATGGGGCATGGTGTCGGCTGCGGTTTCGTCGGTGCCGGTGGCGTTGAAAGTGCTGATCTCGTTCATCTGATCGGTGTCCCCATTTACAAAACCGCGGTGCCCCCGCACGCGTTCGCTGGTCATAGACCAGCCTGCCGCCGGACCCAAATTGTATATTTTTGTGGAGAAGTCAGGCTTTGCCACGTTAGCACAAGATGTGTCGTGCGGCCAGCACGCGGCCACTACAAGTAGAGCTGCGGGCCGGAAAACTTTTCATTTGATAAGCGCGTTTTTGCCGGGGCGGTTAAACCATTACGCCGGGGGTCCAGCCTGCCGGATTACGCAGGTACGCTTCGACCGTGTCCAAGGTTTCCTTGTCAAAGCTGCCGCGCGCGCGGGCGACCTCAAGCACATCCCACCATGTGCACAAATGCAAAAGCTGCACGCCATGGTCGGACAGACGCTCTTCTACGCCTTCAAAGATGCCATAGAAAAAGATCACGGCGGTGGCTGAACAGGTTGCCCCGGTGTCGCGGATCGCATCGACGAATGACAGTTTGGATCCGCCATCGGTGGTCAGATCCTCGACCAGCAGCACGCGCTGGCCTTCGGTCATCGCACCTTCGATGCGGGCATTGCGGCCATAGCCTTTGGGCTTTTTGCGCACATAGGTCATCGGCAGGGCAAGCCGTTCGGCAACCATGGCGGCAAAAGGGATGCCTGCCGTCTCTCCGCCGGCGATGTTGTCAAACGCCTCAAAGCCTGCCTCTCGCATGATGGTGACGGACAGAAAATCCATCAGCGTGGCACGGATGCGGGGGTAGGAAATCAGTTTGCGGCAATCGACATAGGTCGGGGCCTGTTTGCCGCTGGCATGGGTGAACGGCGTTGTGGTGTTAAAATCGACAGCTCCGATTTCCAGCAACATGCCAGCGGTCAGGCGGGCGATTTCATCTTTTGCGGGAAAGCCGGTTGGGATCATGTCGAAAACCTTTTGTTCTGTAGGAGGACGATTTTTCTGCGAAAAATCTACACCACGCGCCAATGCAGGGGAAAGCCGGGATCAAAGACGGTGACGGGGCCGTCAGCTGTGTCAATTTGTGCGGGGTAGGTGACGGGGTCGCCTTTGACCAGGCGGATCGTGCCCTCATTCGGGGCCATGCGATAAAAGGCGGGACCGTTCAAAGAGGTAAACGCCTCCAGCTGGCGCAGCGCGCCGGCCGCTTCGAACACTTCTGCCAGACAGGACATGGTGTTGGGCGCGGTGAAAATCCCCGCGCAGCCGCAGGCCTGCAATTTGCCCGCGTCGGTGTGCGGGGCAGAGTCGGTGCCAAGAAAAAAGCGTTTGTCCCCCGAAACCGCCGCCTGCACCAGCGCGATGCGGTGGGTTTCGCGTTTGGCAACCGGCAGGCAATAGAAATGCGGCTTGATCCCGCCCGCAAGGATGTGATTGCGGTTGATGATCAGGTGATGGGTCGTAATTGTCGCAGCCAGGTTCTTTGCCGTGTCGCGCACATAGTCCACAGCGTCCTGCGTCGTGACATGTTCCATCACAATGCGCAGGTCGGGGTTCTTCTTGCGCATCGGTTTCAGGATGCGGTCGATAAAGGCCGCTTCGCGGTCAAAGATATCGATGTTGCTATCGGTGACTTCGCCGTGCACGCACAGGGGCAGGCCGATTTCGGCCATCCGGTCCAGGACCGGGCGTACCTTGTCGAAATCCTGCACGCCGCTGGCAGAGTTCGTCGTTGCACCTGCGGGATAAAGCTTGACCGCCGCGATTAGGCCGGCCGTATGGGCGGCAGCCACATCGTCCGGGTCGGTGTCTTCTGTTAGGTAAAGCGTCATCAGCGGGGCGAAGTCGGACCCCTCTGGGCGGGCCGCCAGAATGCGATCGCGGTAAGCGCGCGCCTGATCACCGGTCACAATAGGCGGCACCAGATTAGGCATGATGATTGCGCGGGCAAAATGCCGCGCTGTTTCCGGCAACACGGCTTGTAACATTGCACCGTCGCGCAGGTGCAGATGCCAATCGTCAGGACGGCGCAGGGTAAGGTCGGTGATGTTTTGATCAGGCATGCGTGGGGCATACACCTAAGGCCCGCGCCTGACCAGATCTTTGGCCCGCGATCGCCGCCCGGTTTATGCCTGCAGGGCGTCTTTTTGCCCCATGTCCGGCAAAGTTTGCCCCATCTCTTGCAGTTGTCGGACGAAAAAGGCGTCGTGCCCTTGTGCCAGAACGGCGCGGCAAACACCGGCGGCCAGCTGCGAGTGTCCCGAATCGCGGGCGCGGCGGACCAGACTGCGCAGATAGGGGGTATAGGTCTTGCGCCGGGACAGGGCCTTGATGAACCGCTGGGGCGTCAGCTCTGCCGCCATGGCGGCGCGGATCATGTCGTCCAGCCCGCCAAGCGTGTCAAAGACGACATCAAGTCGACCGGACAAACCCATCACGCGCAGCATGGTGACATTGGGCTTTGTAAAAAGCGCCGCATGCATGGCGTCAAACCGCTGCTGCGGGTTGTAGATAATGTAGGTGCGGCTGGACGCATCGACCATATCGGGGGCATAGCCGTAACGGTCGGTAAAGTTCAGCCGCCGCTGCGCGACAAAACGGTTGTCCCAACTGGTCGTGATGGGATCAAGCGTCGCTTGCGGCCGGATCGCCAGCACCCGCGCACCGGGGGCCGCGACGCTATAGGCGGCAGCGGCATAACCGCCGGCCTGCGCCCCAAAGAACAGCACATCCTCGAAGTCCTCGAAAAACCCGTCGTCGATCAGACGGTCGATATAGCGATAGATCGCGGGATCACGAAACCAGCTTTCGCCCCGGCTGATGATCGCCAGATGGGACCAACCTTCGCGCCGGGTAAAGGCAAAGCCGCGCGGCGCGGCATCGTCAAGCCCCTGCACCTCGTGCGCATGCTCGAAGGTCACAAGCAGTTTGGGACCCGCATCCAAAAATGTCGCGACATGGTCGTGGCCTAGCGGCGTAAAGGACCCGTGCTCTTCCACCAACTCCTCTAGGGCTTCATACCAGTCAGAGTCTTCGAGCCCCTTGAATTCGGTTTTGAAGCGTAGCGCGTAGTCCGTCATATCGGCTCTCCTGTCGCGGTGCGGGCACCTGTCGATTTCGACCTATGTGCTAGGTTAATGCGGCAAAAATAGGGGCGCGGTAAGCCGGTTTTTAGTTCTGCGCCCGCCAGTGCAGTTGGCGGCAGACATACGACCTTGGCCGTAGGGGGGCAACGCGCCGCTTGACGCGAGCCTTTTGCAATGCAGGTTGGAATGCGATGCCTGCGGAGGGGGAAACGCAAGATGTTCGATACGATTGACGACGTGCAAACCGCATTGGCGGCGGAAAACTACATCTGTCCGCGCGCTTTGGCGACCATCGTCTTTCTGGCCCTTAAACTCGGCCGCCCCCTGTTCTTGGAAGGCGAGGCAGGTACCGGCAAAACCGAACTGGCCAAGGCGCTGTCCACAGCGCTGGGCCGCCGCCTGATCCGCTTGCAATGCTACGAAGGTCTGGACGCCGCATCTGCTGTCTATGAATGGAACTTTGCCGAACAGATGATCGCCATCCGCACGGCAGAGGCGGCAGGCGGCACCGATCGCACCGCACTCAAGGCGGAACTCTTTACCGAAGGATACCTGATCGAACGCCCCCTGCTACAGGCTATGCGCCCCCATCCCGGCGGCGCGCCTGTCCTGCTGATCGACGAGCTGGACCGCACTGACGCCCCCTTCGAGGCGTTCCTGCTCGAAGCCCTCTCTGACTTTCAGGTCACCATACCAGAGCTTGGCACAATCAAGGCTCCCACGCCCCCCATCGTGATCCTGACCTCGAACCGCACCCGAGAGGTCCACGATGCCCTTAAACGCCGGTGCCTCTATCATTGGGTCGACTATCCCGATTTCGACCGCGAACTCGACATCCTGCACGCCCGCGCACCAGAGGCCGCAGACGCCCTGTCGCGCGAGGTTGTCGCCTTTGTGCAACGCCTACGGACCGAGGATCTGTTTAAAAAACCCGGCGTCGCCGAAACCATCGACTGGGCGAAATGCCTGCTCGCCCTCGACGTCATCGACCTGTCCCCCGCGGTCATCGCCGACACCCTCGGTGCTATTCTCAAATATCAGGACGACATCCAAAAGATCGAAGGCTCGAAAGCCAAACAAATCCTCGACGACGCCCGCGCCGCCCTGCCGCTATGATCTTTCACCTGAATAAAAATATGTCACGGGGGTCTGGGGGTGTGAAACCCCCAGTCAAGGCCACGTGGTAGAACTTGCCGATCTGGAACTTCCGGACAATCCCAAACTCGCCAGCAACATCGCCCATTTTGCCCGCGCCTTGCGCCGGGCGGGCCTGCCCATTGGTCCCGGCCGTGTCGTCGATGCGATCCGCGCGGTGCAGGCGGTGGGTTTTGGGGAAAGGCACGATTTTTATTGGACCCTTCACGCCTGTTTCGTGTCCAAACGCGAAGAATCAGCCATCTTCTCTCAGCTCTTTCGCCTCTATTGGCGCGATCCGCGGTTCATGGAACAGATGATGGCGATGATGTCGCCCATGGTGCGGGGCGTGGCCGAAGACCGCACGGCCTTGGCCGCCGAAAAACGCGCGTCAGAGGCACTGCTTGACGGGCAAGAGCGCGATACGCCCCGGCAAGAAAAGCAGCCCGAGGACGAAATGCTGCTCGATATCGACGCAAGTCAGACCATTTCAGCGCAAGAGCGGCTTCGCACCCTTGATTTCGAACAGATGAGCCTTGCGGAAATGCACGCCGCCCGCCGGATCCTCGCCGCGCTAGAGCTGCCCGTCAAACCCCTGCCATCGCGCCGCACGCAGGCGCTGCCGGGCCGCATTCCCGATTGGCGCGGCACGCAGGCCGCCGCCATGCGAAAGGGAGGAGAGATCGATGACCTGAAAACCAAACGAAAGCGCACCCGCTATCCCAATCTGGTGGTGCTGTGCGATATCTCTGGTTCCATGTCGCAATATTCGCGCACCGTGCTGCACTTCGTCCACGGGGTCGCCAACGCCAAGGGGCAGGACTGGGCGCAGGTTCATGCCTTTACCTTTGGCACGCGGCTGACCAATATCACCCGCCACCTAGCGACCCGCGACGTGGATGCCGCCCTGCAGGCAGCGGGGGCAGAGGCGCAGGACTGGGAAGGCGGCACCCGCATCGCCGCGTGTCTGCACGACTTCAATCGCGACTGGTCGCGCCGCGTGATGGGGCAGGGGGCGGTGGTGCTGCTGATTACTGATGGCCTTGACCGGGACCCGGACGCCGATTTGGGGCGCGAAATGCAGCGGCTGTCCCTGACCTCGCGCCAGTTGATCTGGCTGAACCCCTTGCTGCGCTGGGATGGCTTTGCGCCCAAGGCCCGCGGGATCGCAGCGATGCTGCCCCATGTCACCAGCCTGCGCGCGGGTCACAATATCGCGTCGCTTCAAGGGCTTGCAGAAGCTTTGTCACGCCCCGATGATACCGGCGAGAAAACCCGCCTGATGGCGACCCTGCGCAATCCCGCGCCAGAGCCATCCCCCGGCCCCTTTGCCTTCACCCGCGCCGCCAATTCCCAGTAAGGTCCGCCCCATGTCCCAACATCTGCTTGAAACCGCTCTGGATTGGCACCGCGCAGGCCGCGCCGTGGCGGTGGCCACCGTGGTGGAAACCTGGGGCTCTGCCCCGCGCGGGGTGGGGTCATTGCTGGTCATCGACGCGGACGGCCACATGGAAGGCTCCGTCTCTGGCGGTTGCGTCGAAGGGGCCGTGATCATGGAGGCGCTGGACGCCATTCCAGGCGGCGATGCGCGCCTGCTGGATTACGGCGTCAGCGATGACGAAGCCTTTGCCGTTGGTCTTGCCTGCGGCGGGCGTATCCGCGTCCTCGTCGAACCGGTGGGCGGGGCGATGCCGGTGCCCTTGCTGGAAAAGCTCGTCGCCGCCATTACCGCCCGCCAGCCTGTGGCCTATGTCACCGGCGTGCGGGGGCAGGACCGCAAGCTGGCGCATCCCGCCGATTTCCCAGATCGGTTCCGCCTTGACCGGTCCGGCTTTGAAGAAGACGGCGCAACCTTTGTCGCGGTACACAATCCGCCCCTGCGTATGATCGTCGTGGGCGCGGTCCATATCGCGCAAGCCCTGCTGCCCATGGCCCGCGCCTGCGGCTATGACCCCGTGCTGATCGACCCGCGCGGGGCCTTCGGCTCTGCCGAACGGTTCCCGGGCGAGACGATCATAGAGGACTGGCCGGACGAGGCGATGGCAACCTTGGCACCTGATACGCGCACGGCAGTCGTGACCCTGACCCATGATCCCAAACTCGATGATCCCGCGATTATCCAGACGCTGAAATCGCAGGCGTTTTACCTTGGTTGCCTTGGCTCGACCCGCACCCATGCCAAACGGGTGCAGCGCCTGACCGAGGCGGGCTTTGCCACCTCTGATATTGCCCGCATCCACGCCCCCGTCGGCCTTGACCTGGGTGGCCGCGCCCCGGCTGAAATCGCCGTCAGCATCATGGCGCAGGTCATCGCGACTCTGCGCCACCCGCAATGAAGTTCGGACCCGTCCCCGTTGCGCAGGCGCAGGGCGCGATCCTTGCGCACCGCGAAGTCGCAGGTGATCTGGTGCTGGCGAAGGGCCATGTCCTGACGGCCGCCGACCTGATCGCGCTTGCATCCGCGGGCTATACCGATCTGACCGTGGCGCGGCTGGACCCCGGCGATGTGGGCGAAGATGCTGCTGCCGCTTCGCTGGCCGCGGCGCTGGCCGGGGCTGCGCCGGGTCTGCGCCTTGGCACGGCTGCAACGGGCCGCGTCAATGTCATTGCCGATGTGCCGGGTCTGGCGGCGCTGGATGCGGCGGCCCTGCAGGCGGTGAACCGCATTAACCCGATGATCACTGTGGCGACCGTGCCGGATCTGCACCGGATGGATGCCGGCGGATTGGTCGCGACGATCAAGATTATTGCCTACGCTGTGTCGCAGGATGACCTTGCTGCCGCCTGCGCCGCCGGGCAGGGCGCAATCGCGCTACACCGCCCGCAGATTGACCGCGTTGCACTGATCGAGACCCGCGCAGGCCGCGACCTTGGGGACAAGGGAGAGCGGTCCTTGCGCATCCGTCTGGACCGTCTTGGCGTGGGATTTGCCAGGCGGGTGCTGGTGGACCACGACAGTGCGGCCATTGCTGCGGCCCTTGGTGCCTGCGATGCGCCGCTGATTTGCATCCTGACCGGCTCTGCCACGTCGGACCTGTACGACACCGCGCCCGAAGCGCTGCGGCAGGCAGGCGGCGCGGTGCTGCATTTCGGGATGCCCGTGGATCCCGGAAACCTGCTGTTCATTGGCGCGCTGGGCGGACGGCCTGTCATCGGTCTGCCCGGCTGTGCGCGTTCCCCTGCGCTGAACGGGGCGGACTGGGTGCTGGAACGCCTGCTGTGCGGTGTTGCAGTCACGCCGGATGACATCGCTGCCATGGGTGTGGGTGGTTTGCTGAAGGAAATTCCGTCGCGCCCGCGGCCGCGGCGCGGGGCGGACTGATCCGGGCAGATTGCGTGCGGCAGGCTGATCGCGGCAGGCACGGGAGGTGGTGCCAGAGGCGCGGTTGAGGGGGCTCTGCCCCCGGCTGCGCCCCCCCGGGATATTTTTGACCAGAAGAAGGAGGACGGCGCGCGCGTTACCTGGGTGATCGTCTGAGCAGCAGGTTGGGGGCGGGTTTTCGGCGGAAAGTCGCCGTAGCCTATGTTTGGGGAGGAACGCCGCACAATGCTGTGTGGTTTTATCGGCAATGCCCGAAAGATCAGGGCCAATTTTGCGGAGGACCTCCATGCGACCCATTTCGTTGAAATCCACCACCTCGCTTGTCTTGTGCCTGTCGCTGGCAACGCCGACATTTGCGCAGACAGCGGATGCGCCTTTCCCTTGCGTTGCGCCGGACGGGCAGACCGTTGACGGTGCCGATGCCTTGGCACGCGCCATGGTAGAAGGTGCAGGGCAGGCTGACGGGGAAGCGCCTGCCGGCGATCCGGCGGCTTGCGGTCCGGACGCATTGGCCGAGGCTGTTGCGGTTGGCGGGGAGGCGTTGACCGCGCCCGGCATGGAAGAGGTGCCGGCTGCGGATGACGCTGCCGCCGCGCCGGTAGAGGGGGACGCAGCCGGTGCCGATCAGGCCGCTGCGGATCAAGCGATTGATGAAGCCGCGGCTGCCGATAAGGCCGCCCAGGCCGCAGAGGAGGCCGCCGCCGGCGAGCCAGCGCCCGCTGCCCAAGAACCGGTCGAAGCTGAGGCCGTGACCGCGCCGGACGCAGGTGACGCACCCGCAGCGGAAGCTGTCGAGGAAAGCCCGGCCGCACCCGCAGCAGAGCCTGCGCCGGTAACCGAAGAAGCACCAATCGCCGAGGCTGCGCCAGAAGCGCCTGCTGTCGATCAAGAGGCGATTGACGAAGCCGCTGATCAAGGGGCCGCTGATCAAGCCGCCGCCGATGCGGCCGCTGCTGCCGCCGCGATTGCAGCGCAGCCGGCAGAGGAGCCCTCTGCATCGCCGGGCCAGCCGGAAGTAGAAGCGCCTGCTGCCGAAGAGCCAGCCCCGGTAGAGGCTGCACCTGAAGCCCCGGCCACACCCGAGGCCGAACCCGAGGCACCCGCTGCGCAAGAAGCGCCTGCAGAAGCGACACAAGACGCAGAGCAAGGCGTTACTGACGGCGAATCAAGCATCGCTGAAGACACATCTGCCGAGACATCGACGCCGCCGGCAGAGCCTGCCTTAAGCGAAGAAGAGCAGGCCGCGCGCGTTGCAGAGCGTGAGGCCGCGCGCCAGAACTCTGCCGCAGCCGCTGCCGCAGCGAGCGGCGCGCAACCCGATCTGGTGAATGATCCGGAAGTTGTGACGGAAGAGGTGACGGAAGAGACGGTACGGAGCGCCGATGAGGACTTTGATACGCAGGTCACAGCGGCCACGACCGAACCAAGCGAGACTGTAGAGGATCAGGTAGCCGGGGCTGATGCGGGCAACGGCAACAGTGGGGGATTGTCTAACTTTGAAAAGGCTCTTGCGCTTGGCCTTGGTGCGGTCGTTGTCGGGTCGATCCTGAATAACGGCGATCAGGTGGTTGCAAACTCTGGCGACCGGGTTGTCGTGCAGCGTGACGGCGAACTGCGTGTGCTGAAAAACGATGACGTGCTGCTGCGCCAGCCCGGATCGCAGGTTGCGTCGCGCACTTTTGACGATGGCTCTACCCTGACGACGATCACGCGCGAAGACGGCAGCGTTGTCACCACAATCCGCGCCGCTGACGGCACCGTTCTGCGCCGGTCGCTGACCCGCGCCGATGGCACGCAGGTGCAATTGATCGACGATCTGGACCGCGCCAGCGTACCGGTCGAAGTGTCCAGCCTGCCGCCCGTCCCGCAAGAGGTGACGACGGATCAGGTCGCACTGAACGATCAGGCCGCGCTGGAGGCTGCCTTGTCCGCCAGCCTGCTGGCCCAGACGGGCCGCAGCTATTCGCTTGAACAGGTCCGTGAAATCCGCCAGGTGCGCGCCCTTGCGCCGCAGGTCGAACTGGCGGCCATCACCTTCGAGACCGGCTCTGCCGCGATCCAGCCAAGTCAGGCGGATGAGCTGGCCGCGTTGGGCGGGGCAATTCGCCAGATCGTCGGGCAGAACCCGTCTGCTGTGTTCCTGGTTGAAGGGCATACGGACGCGGTCGGCGATGCAGGTTACAATCTGTCCCTGTCCGACCGGCGCGCGGAAACGGTTGCCTTGGCCTTGTCGCAGTATTTCCAGGTGCCACCGGAAAACCTGGTGACCCAAGGCTATGGTGAGCAGTTTCTGAAAATCCAAACCGAAGCCGGAGAGCGGGCCAACCGCCGCGCGGCGGTGCGCAACATTTCTGAGTTGCTTACAAACGGCTAAGGCAGCAGACTGCGATGTGACGGGCCCGCGCAGTGATGCGCGGGCCCTTTTTTTACTGGTCAAAGTCGCAGGGAAGTAGGCCGCGCAATTGCAAAAAGGCCCCGAAGTTTCCTTCGAGGCCCAAATCAGGGTGCGTGTCTGGACCGGTGGGTCAGTGCCGCAATCCGCTTATTTCGACAGCGGTCCGATCAGCATGACCATCTGGCGGCCTTCCATCTTGGGGAAGTTTTCCACCTTGCCGTGGTCTTTTGTATCCTCTGCGACGCGTTCCAGAAGCTGGCGACCAAGTTCCTGGTGGGCCATTTCGCGGCCACGGAAACGCAGGGTGATCTTTACCTTGTCGCCGCCTTCCAGAAATTTGTAGACGTTGCGCATCTTGACTTCGTAATCATTGCTGTCCGTGTTCGGACGGAACTTGATTTCCTTGATCTCGATGATCTTTTGCTTCTTGCGCGCTTCTGCTTCTTTTTTCTGGGTCTCGTACTTGTACTTGCCGAAATCCATGATCTTGCAGACGGGCGGAGAGGCATTGGGCGAAATCTCGACCAAGTCCAGCCCGGCCTCTTCTGCCATCTGCAGCGCGCGGTCAGGGCTCACGACACCAACGTTTTCACCGTCGGCACCGATCAGGCGGATATCGCCGCCACGGATGCGTTCGTTGATACGGGGGCCGGTCTCACGCACGGGGGGTGCGTTATGTGGTCTGCGTCCTATGGTCTTCATCCTTTGGTCATTTAAGGGAGTGCACGTAACCTAAACCTCTGCGGCCCTTGCTTCAAGGCGCAAAGCGGCGGGAAACGGCAAGAATGAGCTTGATTTGGTTTAGTTCACCTTGACGCAAGGTGCCGCGCCCCGCATCTGAAAGGGGAAAGGCGGTCGCTTATGCCGCAACATCAGAAGGAAACAGTTATGCGCGCCATCGTTATCATCGTCATTGCAGCCGTCTTGGGCTTTTTCGGCTATGAATATTTTGTAAAGGGTAACGACCCGCAGGCTGTTGTCGGCACCGATGCGCCCGATCTGGCAGCAGTCGGCGATGCGGCCGGCGATGCGGCCGGCGATGCGGCAACCGCGATTGGCGATGCAGCCGATGATGCTGCCGCCGCATTGACCGGCGCTGCTGATGATACCGCGACCACCGCAGAAGAAGCTGCAGCCGATGCCGCAGAGGCCGCAAACGACGCCGCCGATACTGCAACAGCCGCCGCAGAAGATGCCGCCGCCGCCACCGGAGAGGCGGCAACAGCCGCCGCTGAAACCGCGGCCGAAGCCGCCGAAGCAGCCCAAAGCGAAGCTGAAGCTGCTGCCGACCAGCTGGAAGCGACGACTGACGACGCGGCCACCGCCGCCGCCGCCGAAGCAGCAAACGCTGCGGCTGTCGCCCAAGACGCCGCTGCCGATGCTGCTGCCGCGGTAGAGGCTGCCACCGGCGAGGCTGCAGCTGCCGCAGACACCATGGCGACACAGGCCAACGACGCCGCCGCTGGCCTGATCCAGGATGCCACAGATGCGGCCGATGCGATGGCGGCACCGGCGGCGGATGCACCTGTGATCGACGCACCGGTCGACGGTGGCTCTGTCAGTGCGACCGTTGCGGCGGATGGCACAGTGTCGGCTGGCGCTGCGGCAGATGCAGATGCGCCCCTGTCTGCATTGCTGACCCCCGAAGGCTTTGACGCCGATGCTGTCATCGAACGTCTGAACGAAAGCGATCTGTCGGTGGTGCAAAAAACCACCCTGACTGCCGCGATCAAGGGTGCGCAGAACAATCCCGAACTGCTGACCGCGACCCTGACCCGCGTACGTGAAGCCCTGGGCCTGTAAACCCCAAGTCTTCAGTTTCGACAGAAGCCACATTCAAAGGGCCGCGCCATACCGGTGCGGCCCATTTTGTTCGGATTGAAGCAGCACCGCGCGCGGTTGCCACATATGTCTATTGGTGGTGAAAACTGCGCCCTTCCGCGTCCCAGACAATCCCCAGTCGCTTTGCGATCCGTGAATAGGCATCTGATGTGCGCTGCAACCTGATCCGCCGCGACCAGGATGCGACCGGAAGTTTGCGATAGTCACCAAACCCATCTACCAGAACGAATACACGCCTGTCCCCCCGAAAGCCGTAGACGATGTTCTGCGCGGTAATATCGGTTGCCGGTATGTTCCAGGCATCAAGGCGAGTTACAAAGGCATTCAGGTCGTCAAGCGCCTTCTGCCTGAAAAGATCACGCCGTACGACCTGGCCCAGCGTCAACGCAAGCTTGCTGCGGTTTTGACGGAATAGTCCCTCATAGACATCGGCGTTCCCGATATCGGTCCTGATCGTCCCGTAAAAGAATGGAATCGGGGCATCGAAAGGCTGCTGCGCCAGCCGCCGCCTGTTGCGGCGATAAACCCGGTGTTCGCGGGCGATGTGGCGATTTTGCTGCTTGTTGGCGATCGGTGCATTGCGCAGAACCGTATCCATCATAAGGCCGCTATAGGGCACCTTCAGGATCTTGGTGTCGTCATCGGGATGAATGAAAACCAGCCTCTGGCAGCCTTTCGCGATCCAGGTCAGGTGTGACACGGGGACGACTGCGGTCTTTTTCATAGGGTCATGCGATCACGTCAGGGGTGGCTGGCACCGGAACGACAAGGCGACATCACCTGCCGGGCTGATTAAAAGCGCAGCATAACAGACCGCATCCGCATGGCAATCGGCGCACCCAGGCGGATGCGCCGGCCGCTATCAGCTTGCCCGATCAGCCGACAAAGGCTTTTTCGATCACGAATTCGCCCGGTTCGGAATTGGCACCCTCGTGCAGGCCGGCCGCCTCCATCAGGGCGGCAATATCTTTGTTGAACTCAAGGCTGCCGCAAACCATGGCGCGGTCGGTTTCGGGATTCAGCGGCGGCACGCCCAGATCGCTGAACAACTCGCCATTCTCAATCAGGGTAGTGATACGGCCCATTTTGTCGCTCTTCTCGCGCGTGGTGGTGGGGTAGTAACGTATCTTGGCCAGGTTCTCTTCACCCAGCAGTTCAATCATCATCTCGTCCTGCTTGATCGCCTCGATCAGGTTCGCGCCATAGGTCAGCTCTGCCACATCGCGGCAGGTATGAGTCACGATAACCTCATCGTAGTTCTCATAGGTCTCGGGTTCGCGCAGCAGGGACGCAAAGGGCGCAAAGCCTGTGCCGGTGGAAAAGAAGTAGATCCGCTTGCCGGGCAACAGTGCATCGTGCACCAGTGTGCCAACGGGCTTGGGCTTCAGGATAATCTGGTCGCCAACTTTGATATGCTGCAATTTGGATGTCAGCGGACCGTCCTCGACCTTGATCGAATAGAATTCCAACTCCTCGTCCCAGCTGGGCGAGGCGATGGAATAGGCCCGTAGCAACGGGCGCTGCTTGCCGGTTTCGGGATGCGGGTCGCCCATCAAGCCGATCATGACAAATTCGCCCGACCGGAACCGCAGGGACGCGGGGCGCGTCACCCGAAAGGAAAACAAACGGTCAGTATAATGGGTCACGGCGGTGACGGTCTGCGCATCGGGCAGGGCGGGAACGGCTTTGGCGGTGGCTTCGGTCACGGGGGATTGCTCTGTCATATCATTCATTCGCAGCCCTGATGGCGCCGCGCCTCTGGTTCGTCAAGAAAAGGGAAAAGGGATCAGCCGCGCATCCGCGCCTGATAGTCATGAGCCTGCCAGTCGGCGCGGGCCAGCCACTGGGGCTCAGGCTGACGGGCGGCCAGATCGTCGCTGATCTCGACCTCGTCAAACCCGCTGCGCCGCGCCATTGCGTATTGATCCGCGATCACATGCCCATAGGCACGCAAACGCCCCTGAAAGCCGGCCCGTCGCAAGATCGCGGCCAGCGTAAAGCCGCGCCCATCCGCAAAGCTGGGAAAGGCAATGCGGATCACCTGCGCCTGCATGATCGTGCGCACGGCCTCGGGGTCGGCATCGGATGGCACATCAACGGCGGCGGGCACGTCCAGCGCTACATCGCCCAGCGCCACGAAATCGCCGTCAAAGTCATCGGCGGCAAAGCCTGTATCGGTTACAATCACACTCATCTTATCGTCCTCCGGGCTCAACGGCCCTTATTCATCTGGCTAAATAAACTCATCCGACCTGTGCCTCGGGCGCGGGGATCCGAACCATTTTGCCATCCACGAAATGGATACCGCATTCGGTCTTCTCCTGGTTCCGCCAACGCCCGGCCCGGGGATCCTCGCCCGGTGCCACGCGCGTGGTGCAAGGGGCGCAGCCGATAGACGGATAGCCCTGCGCGACCAGCGGATGCCGGGGCAGGCGGTTTTCGGTCATATAGTCCTGTACGTCCTGTTGGTTCCAATGCGCCAGCGGGTTGACCTTCAGGTGCACCCCGTCGGCTTCAAAGAACGGCAAGGCCGCACGCTTGCCGCCTTGGTATTGCTTGCGCCCAGTGATCCAGCCGTCAAAAGGTGCCAAAGCCCGCTGCAAGGGCAGGGTCTTGCGCAAGGCGCAGCAGCCATCGGGATTTGCCAGATGCAGCAAACCTTCGTTGTCCTGGTCAAAGACCTCTTGCCGGTCCGGGTGCAGAACACGCATGTCTTTCAGGTTCAGCCGTTCTGCGACTTCCATCTGATAGGTCAGCGTTTCGGCAAACAGCATTTCGGTATCCAGAAAGATGACCGGCGTGTGGCGATTAATGACCGACACCAAATGCAGCAGCGCCACGGATTCTGCACCGAAAGAGCTGACAAGCGCCAGTTGCCCCACGTCGGGATCCTTCAGCGCCCTTTCCAGCACCGCATGGGCTGAATGATGCTTGTAGGCATCATTCAGCATAGCGGCGCGAGCTTGCAAATCGTCACGCGGCATCACGCTTCCCCTCTTTGTCGGGATAAAGGACAGCCTTGAATGGCTCGGCCCCCAGCCGGCGATAGGCTTGCAAGAATGTCTCTTCGGGGGCATCGCGCAGGTCCATGTAGCCCAGCACCAGACGTTCGATCGCCGGAATGATTTCCTCTGCGCTGAAACCGGGGCCGGCGCGTTCGCCAATGGCCGCATCCTGTGTGCCATCGCCGCCCAGCGTCACCTGATAGCTTTCAACCCCCGCACGGTCGAGGCCAAGGATGCCGATATGGCCGACGTGGTGGTGCCCGCAGGCATTGATGCAGCCAGAGATTTTGATTTTCAGCGGGCCAATATCATGTTCCAGCTTCAGCTCGTCAAAGCGGGTGGCGATCTGCTGGGCAATCGGGATCGACCGCGCCGTCGCCAGCGCGCAATAATCCATGCCGGGGCAGGCAATAATATCAGAGATCAGGCCGATGTTCGCTGTCGCCAGTTCCACCGCGCGCAGGGTTGCATAAACCTCGACCAGATCGGCCTTGGCGATATGCGGCAGGATCACGTTCTGCTCGTGGCTGATACGCAGCTCGTCATCGCCAAAGCGTTCGGCCAGATCGGCCAGCACACGCATCTGCTCTGCGCTGGCATCGCCCGGCGTTGCGCCCTGCTTTTTCAAGGACACGCTGACGATCGCGTAATCATCATTTTTATGCGCTGTCAGGTTTGTGTCGCACCAGCTGCGGAACGCAGGGTTCGCGGCCTTCGCCGCCTCGAATCCGTCATTGCCGCGTGCAGGCAGGGCGGGCAGTGCAAAGGCGGCCTTGATCTCCGCCAGCAACACCTGATCCACGCCAGAGAACGTCGGCTTGATCCGGGCAAAGCGCTCTGCGACGCGGGCGCGGATATCGTCGATCCCGTGCTCGTGCACGGTGATCTTGATGCGCGCCTTATACTTGTTGTCGCGGCGGCCCAGCAGGTTCCACACGGACACAATCGCCTCGCAATAAGGCAGGATATCGGCCTGCGACACGAAGGCACTGATTTCCTTGCCGATCATCGGCGTGCGGCCAAGGCCCCCGCCGACTAGCACGCGGAAACCGATTTCGCCGTCCTTTTCAACCAGCTGCAAGCCGATGTCATGGGCCGCGATGACAGCGCGATCCTGTTCGGCACCTGTCACGGCAATCTTGAACTTGCGCGGCAGGAACTGGAATTCGGGATGATCGGTGGACCACTGACGCAGCAATTCGGCATAGGGGCGCGGGTCCGCAACTTCGTCCGCGGCAGCGCCGGCAAAGTGGTCTGCGGTCACGTTACGGATCGTGTTGCCACTGGTCTGGATCGCGTGCATTTCCACATCGGCCAAAGCTTCCAGGATATCCGGCACATCGGGCAACTTGGGCCAGTTGTACTGGATGTTCTGGCGCGTGGTGAAGTGGCCATAGCCCTGGTCGAACTTTTCCGCGATCATCGCCAGCTGGCGCATCTGGCCGCTGTTCAGGGTGCCATAGGGGATCGCCACCCGCAGCATATAGGCATGCAGCTGCAGATAAAGACCGTTCATCAGGCGCAGCGGCTTGAATTCATCCTCGGTCAGGCTGCCGTCAATGCGGCGCTCAACCTGGCCGCGGAACTGGGCCACGCGGGTGCGGACAAAAGCTTCGTCGAATTCGTTATAGCTATACATTGGTTAAGCCTCTGCCTGCTTGCCGTGGAAATAGTTGGAAGGTCCGCGCGTGCGGAATTCTTCGCGAAAGTGAGTTGGCGCGGGGCCGTTGTCAGTCGCTTTGGCATCCGCCAGATAGGCGCCGGCAATTTCCGCCTGGCGCCGGTTCGCCTCGATCAGGCGCAAGTCAGCATGGGCCTCGTCGGTCAGCAGCTCGGCTTCGGCCATATTGCCGGTCCAGCGGTCATCTTCGGTCAGCCAGACGGCATCACCGGACAAAAGAGCGTTGGCCGTGACGACCTTGGGGGTAAACTGCTTCGCCATTACGCGAACTCCTCGATATTCATGTCATTGCGGGCGGCCACCGCATCGCGGGGGGCAAGGCCCAGAAAGGTCAGGGCAGGGCCATTCAAACTTGCTTTGGTCAATGTCGGTTCCAGTTGCGCCAGTGTCGTCGCCAATACCCGCGCATGAGGGCGGGATGCATTTTCGATCACAGTTACCGGCGTCATGGGGTTTGCACCATGCATCAGCAGCCGCCCCTGAATAAACCGCGCCGCGCGCTTGCCCATATAGATCGCGGCCACCTCACCGGGGCGGGCCAGCGTTTTCCAGTCGTGGTCGGCAAAGCCCTTGGTGTCGTGTCCGGTCAGAAACCGCACTGAACCATTGCGCCCGCGCTTGGTCAGGCTCTGCCCGATCCCGGCCACAGCAGCGCTGGCCGCTGTAATCCCCGGCACGATGCGCCAGTTGATACCCGCCGAATCAAGCGCGTCGATTTCCTCGTCCAGACGGCCAAAGACCGTCGGGTCGCCGGATTTCAGCCGCACCACATGGGCACCCTTCAGGGCATGTTCCACAATGAGCGCATCAATATCTTCCTGCGCCATCGCCGCGCCAAAGCCTTCCTTGCCTGCATCGATCATCACCGCCTCGCGGCGCGCAAGCTCTAGGATCTCGGGGCTGACAAGACGGTCATAAATCACGACATCCGCCACATCCAGCGCCTTGCGGGCCTTCAGCGTCAGCAGCTCCGGATCGCCCGGACCTGCGCCAACCAAATCGACATGCCCCTGTTTTTCGCGGGCAACCAAAGTTTCGTCCAGCAGCGCCTCCAGCGCGGGAACAACAGCGGCTTCCCCGCCGTTTTCAATGGCTTGCGGGCCGATCTTGTCGTAAAATGCAGCCCAGAAATCCCGCCGTTTGATGCCCATCGGCAATACATCGGCAGCAGCGCGAAAGGTCTTGCCGATCCGCGCCAGAACACCCAGCTGCGCGGGCAGCCGCTCTTCCAGATCGCGTTTGATGCGCCGCGCCAGAACGGGGGCTGCGCCTTCGGTGCCGATGGCGACGACAACCGGATCACGGTCCACGATGGCAGGGGTGATGAACTGGCTATCGGCCAGATTATCAACGATATTCACCCGCGCGCCGTCGCGGTGGGCCAGCGCGGCTACCCGCGCGTCCTCGACGTCATCTTCATTGGCGGCGTAAAACAGCACAGCGCACATGGCATCGCCCGGCTCCATCGCGCGCGAAATAAGATGCAAGCGCCCCTCAGCGGCCCAGCGATGGATCTCGGGCGCAGCCTCGGCCGCAATTACGGTCACATGCGCGGTCGTTTTCAGGATCAGGCGCAGCTTGGCCAGCGCAGCTTCACCGCCACCGGACAGAACGATGCGCCGTCCTGCGACAGCCATGAAGACTGGGAAATGATCCATGCCAAGCTCTCCTTTGCTTAGTCTTGATATAGAACATTGTTCTGGTTTTTGACCACTCCTGCGCGTAGATAAGGACATACGTCCCGCGCTCATGCCAAATCAGCACGCCTGTGCCAGAATAATCGGAAACGCAGTATGCCCGTTCGCATCGATGCCATTGACCGGAAAATCCTCGCGGCTTTGCAGCGCGACGCCAGCCGTTCGCTGGACGAAATCGCCGCCGAAGTCGGCTCATCCAAGACGCCCGTGTGGAATCGCATCCGCAAACTGCGCGAGGCTGGCATCATCGGCCAGACGACCGTCATTCTTGATGCAGAGGCTTTGGGATTTGAAGCCTGCTTCTTTGTCCTGATCCGCACCAGCGAACATGACGCCGACTGGCAAAAACGCTTCCTCGCCGCCCTTAAATCCCGCCCCGAAGTGCAAGAGGCCCACCGCCTGGCGGGCGACATCGACTATATCCTGAAAGTCCGCGTCGCCAACGCCCGCGCCTATGACACCTTTTACCAGGCCCTGATATCAGAGGTGAAAGTCCATAACGTCACAGCCTTGCTCTCAATGGAAGAAATCAAATCCACCGCCGCCTTGCCGCTGTGATTCCCTTTCATCTGGCCTGTTAAACTCCCGCCGGAGGCATCAAACATCCCCCGGCGCGCGGCGCCCGCATGTGGTGCTCAGGTCCGCCCGCCGGGGGCACCCGACACCATCAACCGCTCCAATCCGTGGAAATGGTAGACATCGGCATAGACCGGATCCTCGGCCAGCATAAGGGCAGGGCACCGCTCCCAGAGGACCTCCAGCGCGATCTGTAGTTCCATCCGCGCCAGCGGCGCGCCGACGCAGAAATGCGCGCCGCCGCCAAAGGCGACATGGGGCGGTCCGGTGCGTTCGGGGTTAAAAACCTCCGGCGCGTCCCAAATGCCGGGATCGCGATTGGCAGCCCCCAGCAGGCAGCCGATCTTTTCGCCGCGCCTGAACGGCTGGCCCGCGATCTCGCAATCCTCCATCACCCAGCGCGTGAACATATGCAGCGGCGGATCAAGACGCATGACCTCCTCCACGGCCGCCGCATCTGCGCGGCGCATACCGGATTCCAGCATGGCCTTGACGCCGTTGCCCAGCGTATGCACCGTCGCTTCGTGCCCCGCATTCAGCAATAAAATGCAGGTGGAAATCATCTCCGCCTCGTTGATCTTGTCCCCCGCCGCCAGCAAGGTTGACATCAGATCGTCCCCCGGCGCGGCCCGCTTTATGTCCAGATGCGTGCGGATAAAGGCGCTGAACGCTTCCGTCGCGGCTTCTGCCTCTGCAATGATCTGGGACGTCAGCCGCGCCTGATACATCGCTACCATGGCATTGGACCAGCCCAGCAGGTCATTCGCCGCGGATTCCGGCACGCCCAGCAGGCGGGCGATGGTGATGACGGGCACGGGGCGGGCATAGGCGTCCAGCAGGTCGAAATCACCGGTGGGAAACTGATCGACCAGCGCGTGACACAGCGCCCGGATGCCATCCGCCAGCCCGGCAATCCCGCGGGATGTAAAGGACCGCAGCACCAGCCCCCGCAGGCGCATGTGATCGGGCCCTTCCAGTTCCAGCATCGAATGGGCCTCGATCCCGTCAAAGCCTGCGCGGGCGGCGTCGGGGGCGGGGGCAAGCTCGGCCGGCACCTGCCGCCCGAGCCGTTTGTCACGCAACACGGCAGAGGTGACCGCATGGCTGGTCGTGCAGATCAGATCGTAATCTGTCCAGCGCACGAACGGTCCCAGCACGCGCATGGCGTCATAGGCAGGATAGGGGTCTTGCACAAAGGCAGGATCTGTCGGGGATTGGGTGAAGCTTTTCATATCGCACAATATTCATCGCACATCGACGCTTCGCAAGGTGCATTGTCCGAGTCTGCACACGGCTCTCGCGCCCCGTTGCAACCTGACCTTGTAATAGCACCCCTATGCGACTTTGCCGCACGATAACCGCTTGTCTCATTCACCTTGTCGTGTAGACATGTTTGACCGTTTTGGCACAAGACCGCACAAAAAACGTTTCTGGGAGGAAACACCATGACTTTTCTGAAAACCGCTGCTTTTGCAGCTGCGATGTCCGTTGCAGCCACTGCCTCGCTGGCTGAAAGCCATGCTGCCGGCTGTGATGACGGCGAAACCGTCGTTAAGTTCAGCCATGTAACTAACACCGACAAACACCCCAAGGGGATTGCGGCACAGCTGCTGATGGAACGGGTCAACGCTGAAATGGACGGCAGCATGTGCATGGAGGTTTTCCCGAACTCCACGCTTTACACCGACGAGCAGGTCATCGAAGCCTTGCTGCGCGGCGATGTGCAGATGGCCGCGCCGTCCCTGTCGCTGTTCGAATCCATCACCAAGGCTTACCGTTTGTTCGACCTGCCGTTCATGTTCAAAAACATCGACGCTGTTGACGCGTTCCAAGCGTCCGAGACGGGCAAAGGCATGCTGGACATGATGCAGCGCCGCGGTCTGCAGGGGCTGGGCTATTGGCACAACGGCATGAAGCAGATTTCGGCCAACAAGCCGCTGCTGGAGCCGGCCGACGCAAATGGTCTGAAATTCCGCGTGCAGCCCTCCGACGTGCTGGTCGCGCAGATGAATGCTTTGGGGGCCTCGCCGCAGCCGATGGCTTTTGCCGAAGTTTACGGTGCACTGCAAACCGGCGTTGTCGACGGCCAGGAAAACACATGGTCCAACATCTATGGCCAAAAGTTCTTTGAAGTGCAGGACGGCATCACCGAAACCAACCACGGCGTGCTGGACTACATGGTCGTCACCTCGATGGATTTCCTCGACAGCCTCGATCCGGCCGTGCGCGACCAGTTCCTGACCATCGTGAACGAAGTCACAACAGAGCGGAACGCCGCTGTGGGCCAGGTTGACCTTGAGGCCCGTCAGGCGATCCTGGACGCTGGCGGCAAGATCGTCGAGCTGACACCAGAGCAGCGTGCTGACTGGGTCGCGGTGATGAAGCCCGTGTGGGAACAGTTCGCCGAGGAAGTCGGCCAGGACAACATCGACGCGGCGCAGGCCATCAACGACAGCATGTAACCGCAACGGCGCAGGCAGGCTCAGCCTTGCCTGCGCAACCTTGCGCCACAGTTGCGGCCCGGACACGCGTTCAAGCGTCCGGGCCGCTTGATTATGACAGCAACACCAAAAGCGGGGGATGGCGATGAGCCAGCACTATCAGGCCAAAGGCATCGTAGGGGCCGCGGTCAACGGGTTCGAAGAGGGCGTGATCGCCCTGCTTCTGGGCGCAATGACCTTGCTGACATTCACCAATGTGGTGCTGCGCTATACCGCCGGTACATGGTTCGAATACCTGACCGACGGCATCTTTTGGGGCGTTAGCCGGGTATTCAATGCCATTTTCGGCACGATGGTTGTCGATGCGGCCCCGTCGATGATCATCTGGAGCCTTGAAGTCGTCCTTGTCATGTTCGCATGGCTGGTCCTCTTCGGCATCGCCTACGGGTTCAAGGTTACAGCGCATCTGGGCGTCGATGCGGTCACGAACCTGCTGTCGCCGCGCCCGCGCAAGATCGTGGCGCTGATCGCAGGCGCGCTGTGCATCGCCTATGCGCTGCTGTTCCTCAAAGGGGCCTATGACTACTGGGCCCCCTTCGCTGATTTGCCCCCCACCGCAGGCCGCTGGTTCCCAATGGGTTTTGATACCTCCGTGCGCTCTGGCTCTTTCTTTGAAACCGACCAGATCCCCATGCCTGACTGGCTGCGGTTCCTCGAACCCCTGATTAACTATGACGAGCGGTATTCCAAGCTGCCCCGCCTGATCCCCTACACCATGCTGCCCATCGCCGCCGTGCTGATCCTGTTCCGGGTGGTCCAGGCCGTCTGGCGCGTCTGGACGGACCAGGCCGCCAGCCTAATCGTTTCCCATGAAGCCGAAGATGCCGTGGCCGAGGCCGCCCTTCTGAACAAGGACGCCTGATCCATGGAAGTTCTCCTCTTATTCGTTCTCATCATTGGGTTTCTGCTCATTGGCGTGCCGATTGCCGTATCGCTGGGTCTGGCGTCGATCCTGTTCCAGCTGTGGTTTTCCGATACGTCACTGGGTGCCGTGGCGCAGGCAATCTTTCAGGCGATGGCAGGCCACTACACGCTGCTTGCGATTCCATTCTTCATCCTCGCCTCCAGCTTCATGTCGACGGGAGGCGTGGCGAAACGCATCATCCGCTTTGCCATTGCTTGCGTCGGCCACCTGCAGGGCGGTCTTGCCATTGCGGGTGTTCTGGCCTGCATGATCTTTGCAGCCCTGTCAGGCTCGTCGCCGGCCACCGTGGTCGCCATCGGCTCCATCGTCATCGCGGCGATGACCAAAGTCGGCTACACCAAGGAATTTGCCGCCGGTGTAATCTGTAACGCCGGTACGCTGGGCATCCTGATCCCGCCGTCCATCGTCATGGTGGTCTATGCATCCGCCACCGACGTCAGCGTCGGGCGCATGTTCCTTGCAGGCGTGTTCCCGGGGCTGCTGGCGGGCGTCATGCTGATGATCACGATCTACGTCATGGCGCGGGTCAAGAATATGCCCAAAGGCGAATGGCTTGGCTGGGGCGAGGTGACGGACAGCTTCCGCGACGCGCTGTGGGGTCTTGGCCTGATCCTGATCATTATGGGCGGCATCTATGGCCACCCCTGGATCTCGCTCGATCCCGTCGGCGTCTACTGGAAATCCGGTGCCTTCACCCCGACAGAGGCCGCTGCCGTCGCCGCTGTCTATGCCTTCTTTGTTGCGTCCTTCATCTACCGTGACATGGGCCCGCTTCACGTTGGACCGGGCCAGCGCCCGTTGCCGCTGTGGCGCAAGCCCGTAGCCATCGTTACGGCCTTCTTCCACCGCGATACCCGTGCCACGTTGTTCGAATCCGGCAAGCTGACCGTGACACTGATGTTCATCATCGCCAATGCGCTGATCCTGAAACATGTGCTCACCGACGAACAGGTCCCCCAACACATTGCCAATGCGATGCTTGGCGCAGGACTCGGCCCGATCACCTTCCTGATCGTCGTCAATGTGATCCTGCTGATCGGCGGCCAGTTCATGGAACCTTCGGGCCTGATCGTGATCGTGGCTCCGCTTGTCTTTCCGATCGCGATCCAGCTTGGCATCGACCCAATCCACCTTGGCATCATTATGGTGGTGAACATGGAAATCGGCATGATCACACCGCCCGTTGGCCTGAACCTTTTCGTGACATCTGGCGTGGCCAACATGCCGATGATGGCCGTGGTGCGCGCCGCACTGCCGTTCCTTGCCGTGCTCTTCGTGTTCCTGATCATGGTCACCTACATTCCGGCAATCTCGACCTATCTGCCGAACTCCGTCATGGGCCCCGAAACGATCATTCAGTAAACGAAAAGGGGCGGCACCCATCCCGGTGCCGCCCCTTTCATCTGGCCAAATAAACTCCCGCCGGAGGCATTCCGATTTTTCTGCGAAAAATCGGAGAAGCCCCAGAAGCAGTTTCAGGCGTTTTCCAGTGCCGTCACAATAGGCGAAAAGTCCGTTGCCGTTAGGCTGGCACCGCCGACCAATGCGCCGTCCACATCAGGAACCGAAAAAATTTCGGCCGCATTCGATCCCTTGACCGACCCGCCATAAAGGATCCGCACACCGCCGGCTTCGCGCATGATGTCGCGCAAGGCATTGCGCAGGGTGCCGTGCACTTCCCCGATCTGATCCAGCGTCGGAACACGGCCCGTGCCGATGGCCCAGACCGGTTCATAGGCGATAACCGTATTGGCCGCTGTTGCGCCGGCCGGCACTGATCCTGCCAACTGGGCCTTTACGACGTCCAGCGCCTCGCCGGCTTCGCGCTGGTCCAGCGTTTCCCCGATACAGATCACGGCGATCAGGCCGGCGGTATGGGCGGCCGCGGCTTTGGCGGCGACATCGGCGTCGGTTTCGCCGTGATCACTACGGCGTTCTGAGTGGCCGACGATCACATGGCTTGCACCTGCATCTTTCAGCATATCGGCGGCGATATCACCGGTATGCGCACCGCTAGCAGAGGCATGGCAATCCTGCCCGCCGATTTGCAGTGCATGGGTGCCGCGGGCCCAAGCCATCTGTGCAACGAGGGTTGCCGGCGGGCACAGCAGTATATCCACCTGCGGGTCAGGGTGGGCATCCGTCAGGGCCTTCACCTCGCGCAGCGTGTCGGTGGTGCCATTCATCTTCCAGTTTCCGGCGGCAAGTTTACGGCGCATGATCCATCCTTTGCGTTTCGCTCGTGCTTTGGTAGCAACTGCCCACCCGGATCGAAAGGCCCCGCCATGACAAACACGCCCATTCCGCAGATCGATGCCGCAGCCTTGCTGGACCGCGGTCATGCCAATCATGACGCAGCGATAGCTGCTGCGCGGCTCGGGGCGTCGGATATCGGCTTTATGACCGTGTATAACACACCCCTCGGTGCCGACCGGGTGGCAGAGGTGATCGCGGCCTACAGTGCCTTCTTCGCCTTGCCCGCTACGCAAAAGGCGCAGTGGGATATGGCCGCGACCGGATCGAACCGCGGCTGGGGCGCGCCGGGGTCAGAGCAGGTGAACCCGGACGCCAATCCCGATTACAAACAGGTCTTTGACTGCGGCCTGACCTTGCCGCCTGGCGATCCGCTGACGGTGCTGCCGGCCTATGCGCCGAACCAGTGGCCTGATACGCCGACGGGTTTTGCCGCGATCTTGCAAGCGTATTACATTGATGCGATCGCCTTTGCGCGCGATCTTTTGGTTGCTGTGCTTCATGCAGTGGGCGAGGATGGCGCGTTCTTTGCAGACCGCTTTACGCGCCCCATGGCCCTTTTGCGGGGCAATTATTATCCCGAACGCCCCGCCGGGGCAGGGGCTAAAGATTTCGGGATCGCAACCCATACCGACTATGGTTGCCTGACGCTGTTGGCGACCGATGGCACCCCCGGACTAGAGGTGCGCCGCCGCGGTGGTGGCTGGACTGCGCTGTCGGCGCAGCCGGGCACATTCGTCATCAATTTCGGAGAGATGCTGGAAATTTGGACAGGGGGCCGGATCGTGGCCACACCGCACCGGGTCGTCGGCGGTACCGAGGAGCGGATTTCCGTGCCGCTTTTCTTTAATCCCGATCACGATGCGAACGTAGCACCTGAAGGTGCGCCGCCGGTTCTGGCGATTGATCACCTGCAACGGCGCTTTGATGAAACCTATGTGCACCTGCAAAAGGGAAGCGCCGCCGGCTGATCAGGACGCATCCGAATTTTCTGCGAAAATTCGGGGCCTCCGGCGGGAGTTTGTCTGGCCAGATGAAGGCCGGAGGTCGCCTAGTTCGCCGAGAGGCTATCGTCGAATTTGATCGACTCGCCACAGCCGCAGGCATCGACGACATTAGGGTTGCGGAACTTGAAACCGCTTTCCAGCAGTGATGTTTCGTAGTCGATTTCCGTGCCGAAAAGGAACATCTGCGCCATGGGCGCGATCATGACGCGAGCACCGTCCACCTCGACGACCTCGTCCATGGGGTTGACGTCGGTGACGTATTCCATGGTGTATTCCATGCCGGCGCAGCCGCCTTTTTTCACGCCAACGCGCAGGCCCTGATGATTGTCGCGGGTCATCAGTTTTGAAATCTGGGCGGCGGCTTTGGGGGTGATGGTGACGGCTTGTTTTCCGGGGATACCGAACATGGCATATCCTTTCAGGTCACTGTGAATGTAGGCATGATTGCGCCGCGCCTCAAGGTGCGGCTGTCGCAGCTTTACATGAAGCCCAGTTCTAGCCGTGCCTCGTCGCTCATCATGTCCATACCCCATTGCGGTTCGAATGTCATTTCGACGTCGACATGTTTGACGCCTTCAAGCGGCTCTACCGCGTCGGCGACCCAGCCTGGCATTTCCCCGGCAACGGGGCAACCGGGGGCGGTCAGTGTCATGATGATCCGCACGGCGTTATCTTCGGCGACCTGAATCGTATAGATCAGACCCAGATCGTAGATATTGACCGGAATTTCTGGGTCATAAACCGAACGGCAGGCTTCGACGATCTTTTCGTGCAGCGGATGGTCCGTGCTGGATGGCGCGATCAGCGGCGTGCCTTCCATGGGGGCTGTCTGGTCTGTCATGGTCGTATCCCGTCTATTCCTGAGCGAACATATAGGGATTGCGCGGGGAAGGGTAAAGGGTGGCGCTGTTACAGCTGTCGCTATGTGCTGCGCGGCGTGCGAGGTCTTTTCATTTGGGGCGGCCACGGGCAAAAGGGGTGCAATCTGATAGGATATGCCCATGACGACCCGTTTTTCCTTTGATCTGCACGCCACCGATGGGGCCGCCCGTACGGGCGTGATGCATACGCCGCGGGGTGATATCCGCACGCCGGCCTTTATGCCGGTCGGCACAGCGGCCACGGTCAAGGCGATGATGCCGGAAAGTGTCGCGGCGACGGGCGCGGATATCTTGCTGGGCAATACCTATCACCTGATGCTGCGCCCCACAGCAGAGCGGATTGCGAAGCTTGGCGGGCTTCACACATTCATGAATTGGGACAAGCCAATTCTGACAGATTCGGGCGGCTTTCAGGTCATGTCGCTGGCTGATCTGCGCAAGCTGACCGAAAATGGCGTGACGTTTAAGTCCCATATTGACGGGTCCAAGCATATGCTGTCGCCAGAGCGGTCGATGGAGATTCAAAAGCTGCTCGGCTCTGACATCGTGATGTGTTTCGACGAATGTCCGGCCTTGCCTGCTGACCGGGACCGGATTGCGGAATCGATGCGGTTATCCATGCGGTGGGCACAGCGGTCGCGGGATGCCTTTGGCGACCGGCCAGGCCATGCGCTGTTCGGCATCCAGCAGGGCGGGTTGGAACGCGACTTTCGCGAGGAATCGGCCAAGGCCCTGATTGACGTGGGTTTTGACGGTTACGCGGTCGGCGGACTTGCTGTGGGCGAGGGGCAGGAGGCGATGTTTGGCTGCCTTGATTTCGCAACTGACATGTTGCCGACGGACAAGCCGCGTTACCTGATGGGGGTTGGCAAGCCCGACGATATTGTCGGCGCGGTCAAGCGCGGTATCGACATGATGGACTGTGTGTTGCCCAGCCGCTCTGGTCGTACGGGGCAGGGGTTCACACGTCACGGTGTTGTGAACATGAAGAACGCGCGCCATGCTGACGATCCCCGCCCCTTGGACGAGGCGTGCACATGCCCCGCCTGCCGTAATTATTCACGCGCCTATCTGCATCACGTGTTCAAGTCGCAAGAGATGATTAGCGGCATGCTGCTAACCTGGCACAACCTGCATTACTTCCAGCAAATCATGGGCGAAATGCGCGATGCGATTGCCGCAGGTACCTTTGCCGCATGGGAGTCGGCATTTCACGCAGGACGCGCGCAGGGCGATATTGATCCATTGTAGCATCTAAATATTGTGCGGGCTTAATTAATACAAAATATCGCGATCAAATCGTAAAAGGAATACCTAGTGAAGAATATTCTTTATCTCGGTAATTGCCAAATCAATGCGATGAGAGGAATCTCTCGTGGTATGTTTCCGAAGATGCCCTGCGAGCATCGAACAATTACCCCTTATTGGGGCAACTATGACGAATGTGAAATTCGTGACCGCCTCGCCGAGGCAGATTTGGTGATTTCACAAGCGATTGAAAACCGAAGCGCAGCGTTTAATGTTGATGATGTTAAATCAAGTACCAAGGGTGACGTGGTCTTTGTTCCCTATGTCTATGTTGATGGGATCGCCGGTTTGGAGGTCATCGCGTCCAAGGGGAGGTCACTACTATAGGGCCAGGAGATTATTGACCGTGTTTGGGAGGGCCGCAGGCCGTTTGATGTCATAAAGCAGTTTATGAATGGCGAAATTGACCTGAATAATAAGCAGCGCGTCATGATGTCGCTTGCTAAATTGGCTGAAAAGGAAGCGTCGAGCTGTGATATTCGGATATCAGACTATATTAGCGAGACTTGGCGGTTCCAGTCGTCGTTTTGGGCCATAAACCACCCGGCGCAGCACGTGCTATTCGAAATGTTTCGCCGCCTTTGTGAGCATATTGGTTGGTAATATCAGCCTGCATTTAGTCATAATCCAGTTGAATGGGGTAAACGCGCGTTACCAATGTCGACACGGTCGTTCACTCCTTTTGATGTAGAGGCTTTGGAATTGGAATGCGATCCCGATCCTCATTGGTATGGGCAAGCAAAAAAATTAGTTACACTGGCTTGCAAACGATCGGAGCAAGCCGCATCAGGCGATATGGACTGCTAGGTTTAGCGTGCAGGGCTAAAAAATGCCTCTGCTCTGCGAAAGGACGCTGTTTTTAAGCCGTATATCATTTGCTTATGTCTGTTGTGCTTCAATGGTGGAAAAGGAGCTAGACGGCTATCTTCTTCCTAAGCTGTGACAAAAGGTTATTAGCAAGTCGGAAAAAGTAGCCTTGCCGCCGGGTGTTTGCAGGTTCAACATTGGTGGCAAATCTTGCGTAGCGGCGGCTCTTGTCGCAATGGGCACGCAAGATGTTGAAACGGGGGCTGCGTTCCCCCACATGAGTGATACGGAAACGCCCCAAGGGTCGCCAGATCGGGACCGGGGTGTTTTGCCACTAGAAGGAATAAGAGCATGCAAGACCCTCTTGCCACATCGTACCCCGTCCTGCCGCTGCGCGATATCGTGGTGTTCCCACACATGATCGTGCCGCTGTTCGTCGGCCGTGAAAAATCCGTGCGCGCCTTGGAAGAGGTGATGCGCGATGACAAACAGATTTTGCTGTCCAGTCAGATCGACCCCGGTGAGGATGATCCGGCGCAGGACGGTATCTATAAGGCTGGCGTGTTGGCCAATGTGTTGCAGCTGCTGAAATTGCCCGACGGCACCGTCAAGGTACTGGTCGAAGGCCGCGCGCGGGTGCGGATCACTGATTTTGTTGAAAACGACAGCTTTTTTGAAGCATCCGCCGAATATCTGACCGAAGAGCCGGGCAACGAGGACGAGATCGAGGCGCTGGTGCGTACGGTTGCGGCCGAGTTCGAGCGCTACGCTAAGATCAAGAAAAACATCCCCGAGGAGGCAATGGCTGCCGTGTCGGAAACGACCGAGCCTGCCAAACTGGCTGATCTTGTGGCCGGTCACCTTGGCATCGAAGTCGCCGAAAAGCAGGGCCTGCTGGAAACGCTGTCCGTGTCAGAGCGGCTGGAGAAGGTCTATGGCCTGATGCAGGGCGAAATGTCGGTGCTGCAGGTCGAGAAAAAGATTAAGACCCGCGTCAAGACCCAGATGGAGCGCACGCAGCGCGAATACTATCTGAACGAACAGATGAAGGCGATCCAGAAGGAGCTGGGCGACGGCGAGGAAGGTGCCGGCGAAGTGGCCGAACTGGAAGCCCGCATCGCGGCGACCAAGCTGTCGAAAGAGGCCCGTGAAAAGGTCGACGCCGAGATGAAGAAGCTCAAGAACATGAGCCCGATGAGCGCCGAGGCGACCGTCGTGCGCAATTATCTTGACTGGATTCTGGGCGTGCCATGGGGCGTGAAGTCGCGCACCAAAAAGAACCTTGGCCACGCTCAAAAGGTGCTGGATGACGACCACTTTGGCCTGGATAAGGTCAAGGAACGGATCGTGGAATATCTAGCGGTGCAGCAACGCTCTGCCAAGCTGAAGGGGCCGATCATGTGCCTCGTCGGTCCTCCGGGTGTGGGTAAAACCTCGCTTGGGAAATCGGTGGCAAAAGCGACCGGGCGCGAGTTTATCCGCATCAGCCTTGGCGGCGTGCGTGACGAATCCGAAATCCGCGGCCACCGCCGGACCTATATCGGGTCCATGCCCGGCAAGATCATTCAGGCGCTGAAAAAGGCAAAGACGACGAATCCGCTGATCCTGCTCGATGAAATCGACAAGATGGGTCAGGATTTCCGTGGCGATCCCGCCTCTGCCATGCTCGAGGTGCTTGATCCGGAACAGAACGGCAGTTTCGTCGACCACTACCTTGAGGTGGAATACGATTTGTCGAACGTGATGTTCCTGACCACGGCGAACAGCTACAACATGCCGGGGCCGCTGCTGGACCGGATGGAAATCATCAGCCTGTCCGGCTACACCGAAGACGAAAAGCGCGAAATCGCGCGACAGCACCTGCTGCCCAAGGTCATGAAAAACCACGGGCTCAAGCCCAAGGAGTTCAGCGTCGACGATAGCGCGCTAACCGACATTGCGCGCTATTACACCCGCGAGGCTGGGGTGCGGAACTTCGAACGCGAGCTGGCCAAGATCGCCCGCAAGGCTGTAACGCGGATCGTCAAGAAAGAGGTCGAGGCCGTTGCTGTGACTGCGGACAACCTTGATGACTATCTGGGTGTGCGCAAGCATCGCTATGGTTTGGCTGAAAAGGACGATCAGATCGGCGTTGTGACCGGGCTGGCCTGGACGTCTGTCGGCGGCGAATTGCTGTCGATCGAGGCGCTGCGTTTGCCGGGCAAGGGCCGGATGAAAACCACGGGCAAGCTGGGCGATGTGATGAAGGAATCCATCGACGCGGCAAGCTCTTACGTGCGTTCCATCAGCCCCAGCATCGGGGTGAAGCCGACGAAGTTCGACACGACGGACATCCACGTCCACGTGCCCGATGGGGCCACGCCCAAGGACGGGCCTAGCGCAGGTCTGGCGATGGTGACGTCCATCGTGTCGGTCCTGACGCAGATCCCGGTCCGCAAGGATATCGCTATGACCGGCGAGGTGTCTTTGCGCGGCAACGCCATGCCGATCGGCGGGTTGAAGGAAAAACTGCTGGCCGCCTTGCGCGGCGGGATCAAGACTGTGCTGATCCCCGAGGAAAATGAAAAAGACCTCGCGGATATTCCGGACAACGTAAAGGAAGGTCTGACGATCATCCCCGTGGGCCATGTGTCGCAAGTGCTGGAACACGCTCTTGTGCGCCAGCCGGATGCGATCGAATGGGACGAGGCGGCAGAAGAAGCTGCCGCCGCCGCCGCCCTTGCTGCCCGCAATCAGGGCGTTGGGGCAGGGGTCCACTAAGGGCCGGACTTGTTGGTGAAAGGCGCGCCCGGGTGGCGCGCCTTTTGCGTTTGGGGCATGGATATGCCATGATTTATCGCTATTGATGTGGCCATATCGCCCGGCGTGGCGGAACTGGATCAAGCGTGATAAACGCTGATCCATGGCCTTAAAGGATGCAAAATGACCGATAAACCGACCAAAGCTGCCAACGGGACCGTCAAACTTTCCGCCGCAGCGCCAAAAGTCGAAATTACGCCAGCCGCCACCGCCACCGCCCCTGCGCCGCGCGTGGTTGGGGGTAATGTGGACATGCCTGCCGGCGAGTCGGTCAAAAAGGCGGCTTTCATCGACCGCGTGATCGCCCGCGGCGATCTGAAAAAACGCGACGCAAAGCCCGCCATCGAAGCCGCGCTGGCCGAACTGGCCGATCTGCTGGCCGCTGGCGAAGAACTGGTGCTGCCCCCGATGGGCAAGATCAAGGCCGTCAAGGTCAAAGAGCTGACCGAAGGCGCGCAAATGCTAACCTTGAAACTGCGTACGATGAAAGACGGTGCCGGTCTCGGGGCGGGCTCTGCCACCGACGCACAAAATGCGAAATCCGGGGTTGCGAAGGCAGGCGACGCCAGCTAAATCACCCCCGACGGGTGATTAGCTCAGTGGTAGAGCGCTTCGTTCACATCGAAGATGTCAGGAGTTCAAATCTCTTATCACCCACCAGAATTCCAGGGTGTCGCCGCAGGGCGGCACCCTTTTTCTTTGGGAGATGACGTCCATGCATGACCTTTATATTCTGCGCCACGGCGAAACGACGTGGAACAAGGAAGGGCGGATGCAAGGCCTCCTTAACGCGCCGCTGACCGATCTGGGGCAGGCCCAGGCCGCGGCGCAAGGGGCCGTGCTGTCGCTGCGGGATTTGCGCGGTTTTTCGTTCTATAGCTCGCCACTGGCCCGCGCAGTGCAAACCGCCGGAATCGCGCTGGGGGGCGTGGCAACGGAAATCTACACGGATGCGCGTCTGCGCGAAATCGATGTGGGTGCTTGGCAAGGCCAGCTGCGGCGCAGTTTTGCCGCGCCAAGTGCCGCAGAGGGGCCGGATGGCGATTTGTCGGTCTACGCCAGCGCCCCCGGCGAAGGTCTGACCGGTGTTGCCGCGCGGGCGCGGGCATTTCTGGCCGATCTGGACGGCCCGGCCGTCATCGTATGTCACGGAATCATCAGCCGTTTTCTGCGATGTGCGGCGCTCGGCCTTGATGATGCGGCCTGGGATACCTTGCCCGGTGGACAGGGAAACGTATTTTACTTGCACAAAGGTCGCGCAGAGGAGTTGCGCTAGTTTCAAAACCGTTTTAAACGGGCGCTGCGGGTGGTTAGCTCAGTTGGTAGAGCGTTTCGTTTACACCGAAAATGTCGGGGGTTCGAGCCCCTCACCACCCACCATATCCCGCTTCCGTATTGCATATCAGGCTCGTGACGATCGCACGCGATTAAGGTGCGTGCGCCGCGTAATGATCGGCGATGCTGACACTTTGTCCCGCCCGTGCCAAATTCCACACGCCCTTTGCTTGGAATATTTGGGCGCGCTTTTATATCGGCCTAGGCCGCTGGGGTAGGGCTGCAGTGCAGGGCCTTTTGATACTCTGCGATTATCGATGCGCAGACCGGCGGCGTGGCCAGTTTGCTAATCTGCGCCATCATGTCCGCACTAATCTGGCCACGCATGATACCTGCGCCATATTTGCCTCGTGATCATGTTGCCGAGACCGCGACTGGTAAACGGGTATAGGCGCAGCTGCGGTGCCTATGGGCAAGGTCCTGACTTCTTCTGGTTATAAATATCCCGGGGGAGGCGCAGCCGGGGGCAGCGCCCCCATTACGGTAGCGCATTTAAGCCCGGACAAAAATTAATCGCGCCCCGCCGCAGTTTTTATACTTACACCGCTTGACGGGGTCGGGGGGCTTGCATAGAAGCGCGACACGTTCAGTGCAGACGCTGAACGGGTCAAAGGCGGTTGTAGCTCAGTTGGTTAGAGTACCGGCCTGTCACGCCGGGGGTCGCGGGTTCGAGCCCCGTCAACCGCGCCATTGACTCTGATTTGTCTGCCATGTCGTTGAAATGCGCGGTTGTAGCTCAGTTGGTTAGAGTACCGGCCTGTCACGCCGGGGGTCGCGGGTTCGAGCCCCGTCAACCGCGCCATTTCACCTTTCCTGTCAAATCACTGATGTCATGATTTTTCGACGAAAAATCATTCATCGTCGTCTGTGTGGCAGCCGTTTTATGCGGTTTTGCATTTTTCTATGAAAAATGCGGGGGCCAGCCCCCGTCCGCTACGCGGACTCCCCCGGGATATTTGTGACCAGAAGAAGGGCACGGCGCAGGGTGATGCGCCGTGCAACCGGTTCAGGCTGTCATGGCGCGCAGGATTCGCGCCCAGCTGCGGGTGCCTTTGTGGAACGACGACAAATCGTATTTTTCGTTTGGTGAATGGATCTGGTCATCGTCCTTGCCGAAGCCAATCAGCATCGCATCCATATCCAGATATTGTTTGAAGTAAGCGGCGATCGGAATCGACCCGCCGCAGCCGACATAGGCAGCGGCTTGCGGCCATTCGTCAGATAGGGCGCCGCGCGCCTGCGTGAATGCGGGGTGATCCGTGCTCATCTGTCCGGCAGCAGACGCGCCGTGGCTGTGAAATTCCACGCGGCAATCAGCAGGAATCAGGTCCTGCACCATGGTCCGGAACGCATCGCGAATCGCGTGGGGGTCTTGGGTGCCGACAAGGCGAAAGCTGATCTTGGCACTGGCCTTGGCCGGCAGCACGGTTTTGAAGCCGTCACCGGTATAGCCGGCGGTCATGCCGTTCACTTCGCAGGTGGGGCGGGACCAGATCATTTCCAGTGGGCGGCGGCCCTGTTCGCCTGCCGGGATCTTGAGCCCGACTTCACCCAGGAAAGCTTCTGCGTCGAAGTTCAGATCGTCCCAGCTGGCCGCCAGTGCGTTCGACAGTTCCGGCACACCGTCATAGAAGCCCGGCACCGTGATACGGCCTGTGTCGTCGTGCAGGGCGGCGATGACCTTGGCCAACACGCGGGCCGGGTTCATGGCGATGCCGCCATACATGCCTGAATGCAGGTCCTTGGACGGGCCGTGGATCGTGACCTCTTCGCCCAGAAGGCCGCGCAGCTGGGTAATGATGGCGGGGGTTTCCTCTCCGTACAGGCCGGTGTCGCAGATCAGGGCGATGTCGGATTTCAGGATGTCTGCGTGGGACTTCAGGAAGGGGATCAGCGATGGAGATCCGGATTCCTCCTCGCCTTCGAAGAACAGCGTGATGTTGGCGGGCAGGGTGCCGTGGACGGCTTTCCACGCGCGGCAGGCTTCGACGAAGGTCATCAGCTGGCCTTTGTCATCGGACGATCCGCGGCCGCGAATGACCGGTCCTTTGGCGGTTTGTTCGACTGCGGGATCGAACGGGTCGCGGTCCCACAGGTTCAGCGGATCGACGGGCTGCACATCGTAATGGCCATAAAACAGCACGTTCGGGCCGGTCCCGCCGGAGTGGGCGACGACCATCGGGTGGCCGTCGGTGGGGTATTTGCGCGCTGCAAATCCGATGGATTGCAGATCGTCCACCAGCCAGTCGGCAGCGCGATCGCAATCATCCTTGAAGACGGGGTCAGTAGAGATGGACGGGATGCGCAGCAAATCCAGCAGGCGTGCCGTTGCAGCGTTCAGATCATCATCGATCTTTTGCAAGACGGGGGCGAGGGTCGCGTCGGTCATGGGAGTTTGGCCTTGATTTAGACGAATTTGCGCCAAGGTTCTGCCCCTTTCCCCCCAAGGTCAAGCAGGGGGGCTGTTCCGGCGTGTTCGTTTTTATGCACAGGGCCGCACAAATTTGCGCTAGATCAAAGCGCAGATATTCTGGGCCTTTAAGGCAAGGTGACAACAGGTCGCGTGTTGATCGCCGGGCATCAGGCCTATATGCATGCGGAAATCAAGATATTGCCTGCTGCTGGTTGCGGGATGTATCGCACTTTCGAAAGGATAACCGGTGAATTACGACGCAGCGCTCTCGACCGCGATCAATCGGCTTCATGAAGAGGGGCGTTACCGTACCTTCATCGATATCGAGCGTACGCGGGGGCAGTTTCCCCACGCGGTCTGGAACAAGCCTGACGGCAGCAAAGCACCGGTCACCGTATGGTGTGGCAACGACTATCTTGGCATGGGTCAGCATCCGGTTGTTTTGTCGGCAATGCACGACGCGCTGGACGCGACCGGTGCAGGCTCTGGCGGGACGCGTAACATTTCCGGGACCACGGTCTATCACAAGCAGCTGGAAGCCGAGCTGGCCGATCTGCATGGCAAGGAAGAGGCGTTGCTTTTCACCAGCGCCTATATCGCCAACGACGCTACGCTAAGTACGCTGCCAAAGCTGTTTCCCGGTCTGATCATCTATTCGGATGCGCTGAACCACGCGTCCATGATCGAAGGTGTGCGCCGCAATGGCGGGGCCAAGCGTATTTTCCGTCATAACGATTTGGCGCACCTGCGCGAGCTTTTGGCGGCTGATGATCCAAATGTGCCAAAGCTGATCGCGTTCGAATCGATCTATTCGATGGATGGCGATTTTGCCCCGATTGCCAAGATCTGTGATCTGGCAGACGAATTTAATGCGCTGACCTATATCGACGAGGTACATGCTGTCGGCATGTATGGCCCGCGCGGGGCAGGGGTGGCAGAGCGGGACGGCCTGATGGGCCGTATCGATATTATCAATGGCACCCTGGCAAAGGCATATGGCGTCATGGGCGGCTATATCGCGGCATCGGCCAAAATGTGCGACGCGGTGCGGTCCTATGCGCCGGGTTTCATCTTTACCACATCCTTGCCACCTGCCGTCGCGGCGGGTGCGGCGGCCAGCGTCAAGCATCTGAAGACGGATCAAAGCCTGCGCGATGCGCAGCAAACGCAAGCCAAGATCCTGAAATTGCGGCTAAAGGGCCTTGGCCTGCCAATTATCGATCATGGCAGCCATATCGTGCCGCTGATGGTGGGTGATCCCAAGCATACCAAGCTGATGTCTGACATGCTGCTGGACCGGTTCGGGATCTATGTGCAGCCGATCAACTTTCCAACAGTTCCACGCGGGACAGAGCGGCTGCGCTTTACGCCGTCGCCGGTACACGGGGCTAAGGAAATGGATGCGCTGGTCGGTGCGCTGGATAACCTTTGGTCACATTGTGCGCTGAATCGCGCCGATATGGCGGGCTAACTTTTCTGCAAGTGCACAACACGGAACCGTGTGATACTTGGTGATTAATCAATCTTTAAGAGATGATTCGACTAAAGTGGGATCGTGATCTAGGGTTGAACTCGGGGCAGGCACACGGCGGAACGATAATGATCGTAAAGAGCTTTCGGCGCGCAAAGGCGGTCGCGGACGTTGAAACCAAAGGTTTCGACGCTTTTGACATGCGTCTTGGTGACATGATGCGCGGCGAACGTGCAACCATGGGCAAAAGCCTGCTGGATGTGCAGCGCGAGCTGAAAATCAAGGCTGCCTATATTTCTGCAATCGAAAACGCTGATCCGTCAGCCTTTGATACACCCGGTTTTATCGCCGGTTATGTGCGGTCCTATGCGCGTTACCTGAAAATGGACCCCGATTCCGCGTTTGAAACATTTTGCCGCGAAAGCGGCTTTAGCACGGCGCATGGCATGTCGGCGGCGGCGTCTTCGGCCAAGCCGGCTAAGTTTCAAGCGCAGCGCACACCGATGGGCAAGGATATCTTTTCCGCCTCGGCCACGCCGTTCATTCCCCACGGGGACCGGATGTTTTCCGGCATCGAACCGGGCGCAGTGGGCTCGTTGCTTGTGCTGGTCGCCTTGATCGGCGGCCTTGGTTATGGCGGTTATTCCGTCCTGCAAGAGGTGCAGAAGGTGCGTCTGGCCCCGGTGGACCAGACCCCTGTTGTGCTGTCGGATCTGGATCCGCTGGCCGGGGCGTCGCAAATCGCCGATGCCGGCACCGATGCGCCCGATTTTGCAGCCCCCACGCCAGAGGCGCTGGACCGCCTGTATCGCCCGCAAGCCCTGGATGTGCCGGTGCTGGTTGCGCGCGATGCGCCGATTTCGACCCTGTTGCCGGGCACATCCGGCACGCTGGGCAATCTGGCGGTGGATCAGGGCCTGCGTCAGGCCGCAGCCGAGGTGACCGTTGATACGCCGCTGCCCGGGGCAGAGCCTGCGCAGACCATTCAGGTCAGCGAAGGCCCCGTGCCAGAGGTGCAGCTTGTTGCTGTTCGTCCGGCTTGGGTGCGGGTGCGCACGGCTGACGACTCGATCATCTTTGAAGGTATCATGAACGCCGGCGACACCTTTGCGCTGCCTGCAACAGAAGAGCCTGCAACCCTGCGTGTCGGCGAAAGCGGCGCGGTGTATTTCGCGGTGAACGGTCAGCACTATGGCCCCGCCGGCCCCAATGGCACGGTGACGTCGAACCTTGCGTTGTCAGCTGACAACCTGACGCAAAAGTTTGCGGTGGCTGATCTGAACAGCGACGGCGACCTGCGCGCCATCGTGAATGTCGCAGAGGCGATCGTCACCGAATAACCCCCGCAAGGCGGTTGCTGGCAGGCGTGTGACGGCCTAGTTAAGGGCAAAGTCCCTTTTCGAAAGACCGTCATGTCGGACCTGCATTCCATTCGCCCCTGGCGTCATATCGAACGCCGCAAAAGCCGCCAGATCATGGTGGGCAATGTCCCTGTCGGGGGCGGCGCGCCGATTTCGGTGCAGACCATGACCAACACCCTGACCACGGATGTCAAAGGCACCATCGCGCAAATCCAGGCGGCAGCGGATGCGGGCTGCGATATTGTGCGTGTGTCGATCCCGGACGAAGCCTCGGCCAAGGCGCTGAAGCTGATTGTACCAGAGGTCAGCGTGCCCATCGTCGCGGACATCCATTTTCATTACAAACGCGGGATCGAAGCGGCAGAGGCGGGCGCGGCCTGCCTGCGCATTAACCCCGGGAACATCGGCGACGAAAAGCGCGTGAAAGAGGTCATCAAGGCCGCCCGCGATCATAACTGCAGCATCCGGATCGGCGTGAACGCCGGATCACTGGAACGGCACCTGCTTGACAAATACGGAGAGCCGACGCCCGACGCGATGGTCGAAAGCGGCCTAGATCATATCAAGATCCTGCAGGACAACGATTTTCACGAATTTAAGATCAGCTGCAAAGCCTCTGATGTTTTCATGGCCGCGGCGGCCTATCAGCAGCTGGCCGATCTGACCGACGCCCCGATCCATCTGGGTATCACCGAAGCAGGCGGTCTGATTTCCGGCACAGTCAAATCCGCCATCGGCATGGGCAACCTGCTGTGGGCTGGCATCGGTGACACGATCCGCGTGTCCCTGTCAGCCGACCCCGTGCAAGAGGTCAAAATGGGGTTCGAGATCCTCAAATCCCTTGGTCTGCGCCACCGGGGCGTGAACATCATCTCTTGCCCGTCCTGCGCACGTCAGGGGTTTGATGTGATTAAAACGGTCGAAGTGCTGGAGGCGCGGCTGGAGCATATTAAGACGCCGATGTCCCTGTCGATCATCGGCTGCGTCGTCAACGGCCCCGGGGAAGCGCTGATGACCGATGTCGGCTTTACCGGCGGCGGCAACGGGTCTGGCATGGTTTATCTGGCGGGCAAGCAAAGTCACAAGCTGGGCAACGAGGCGATGATCGAACACATCGTCGAACAGGTTGAAAAGAAGGCGGCAGAGCTGGAAGCAGCTAACGCCAAGACAAAAGCGCAAACCGCTTAAAACCGCGCGAATGCCGCAGGCAAAAAGGGGGCGCTGGTTTTCACCAGCGCCCCCTTGTCATTTTCGCTACCTTGGCGGGTTAGCCGGGCATCACATCGCCTTCATACCACGGCGCGATGACGACCGTTGCCGTGTCGCCAACCAGTGCCGCGAACTCTTCGGGGTTCTGGGTGCCGCCGTCCTGGCCACGGTAGTGATAGGGATAGACATAGGTAGGCATGAATTCAGCCACGGCAGATGCGGCGGATTCCTTGTCCATGGTAAAGGGCAGGTTCATGCTGATGAACGCCACATCAATGTTTTCCAGCGCGCGCATTTCTGGCGTATCTTCGGTATCGCCAGAGACATAGACCCGCAGCCCGTCAAAGGTCAGGACATAACCATTGTCGCGGCCTTGCGGGTGATACTTCATCCGGTCTTCGGTCAGGTTGTAGGCGGGGATCGCATCGATTGCCATCCCGTTGTATTCGCCGCTGACGCCATTGGCCATTTCGGTCGCTTTGGCCTTCAGGTCGTCCGGCAGCATGGCAAAAACGGCAGGGTTGGTGATGATCTGCGTGTTGTCGCCGACAATCGCCGCCAGCGTTTCGGCGTTGTAGTGATCGCCATGCTCGTGCGTGATCAGGATCAGGTCCGGCGTGCCGTGGTCTGCATACATGGATGCATCGCCAATGGGATCGACATACAGGGTCCCGATCGGGGTCGTCATGACGATGGACGCATGGTCGATCGGGTAAATGGTGACGTCGCCGGCGTTTGTGGCATAGACATCACCGGCATGGGCGGCTGCCATAGCAGCATAGGGCAGCAGCGTTACGGCACCCGCTGCGGCAGCAGAGGTCGCAAGGAAATGGCGGCGTGTGGTGGTCATGGGACTCTCCCGTTGGTTGACGTTGACGCTAACCTAGGACAAGTCCCTGCGGCGACCAGTCAAATTGCTGTCAGCTGCGCAACTGGTCGACAAGCTGCTGCATCTGGTCAACCGGCACATATCCGCGCACCATCTGATCCTGAATGACAAAGGTGGGTGTGCCGGAAATATTCAGCGCTTGACCCAGCGCCCGGTTCGCGTTGATCCGGCGCGCAATCTCCGGGTCTTCCATTCGGGCGATGATGGCCGCGCCATCCAGATCAAGGCTGTCAGCCAGACGGCTCAGGCTTTCGGCGCTGATCTCTCCGTTGTAGTTCATCAGCGTTTCGTGCACCGCTGCGTAGGCGTCATCGCCGCTGACCAGTTGGGCCGCCATGGCGAACTGCGCGCCAAGCACCGACTGTTCACCCAAAATCGGGAATTCCTTGACGATAAATCGGATGTTGCCGTCAGTAGACAGCAGGCTTTCGACCTCTGGATAGGCTTTTTTGCAATAGCCGCAGCGGTAATCCATGAACTCCACCACGGTGATATCGCCATCGGGGTTGCCGCCCACCCAGCTGTATCCGTCATTCAGCAATGCAGCGCTTTGCGCAGCTAGCATGTCCTGATCTGCCTGGGCCGCAGCGGCATCTTCGCGCTGTTGCAGCACGCCGACGGCTTCCATGATCACCTCCGGGTTGGCCATCAGATAGGCGCGGACCCGTTCGCCAAAGGCGGCGTCGTCGTCGGACTGCGCAAGGGCGGGCAAGGCCAGCGACAGGGTCAGGGCAGTGGCGGCGGTCAGGGTGCGAAACATCAGGGTCACTTTCTATCGGTTCGCATGGATTATGCGCAGATCGGGGCCGGACTGCCAAGGCGGCGCGGCGCGGGCGGTTGACGCACCCCCGCCTTGGGGGGCACAAGTTGCCAAAAGCAGTAGGGGCATAAGATGCGCAGCTCAACCCGGGGGAATGTCGATCCCTTTATCGTGATGGACGTCATGGAGGCCGCCCGCGCCGCAGAGGATGCGGGCCGGTCGATCATTCACATGGAAGTCGGCCAGCCCGGCACCGGTGCGCCCGCCGCGGCCAAGGAGGCGCTGAAGGCTGATCTGGAAACACCGCTGGGCTATACCGTCGGGCTTGGCCTGCCGGCGCTGCGCCGCCGCATTGCCCAGCATTACGGCGATATTTATGACGTCGACCTTAATCCAGGGCGGGTCGTGATCACGGCAGGCGCTTCGGGGGCTTTCGTGCTGGCGTTTTCGGCGCTGTTCGACAATGGCGAAAGGGTCGGGCTGGGGCTGCCCTGCTATCCCAGCTATCGCCAGATCCTAAAGGCGATGGGTCTGCAACCGGTCGAAATCGAAACCCGCGCCCGGGGCCGCTATCAGCCGCAACCCGAAGACATCGCTGCCCATGATCTGGCAGGGCTGATCGTGGCGTCCCCCGCGAACCCCACGGGCACCATGTTGAACGAAGGCGAGCTGACCGCCCTGGCCGACGCCTGTGCAGCCCGGGATGCGGCGCTCATCTCGGACGAGATTTATCACGGCATCGGGTATGGCACCCGCGCCGTTTCCGCGCTGGAGGTGACGCAGGACGCCTATATCATCAACAGCTTTTCCAAGTATTTCAGCATGACCGGCTGGCGCTGCGGCTGGATGGTGGTGCCAGAAGACCATGTGCGCACCGTCGAACGCCTTGCGCAGAATATGTTCATTTGCCCCTCTCATGCCAGCCAGCGGCTTGCGCTGCATGCGATGGACTGCCGGGACGAGTTGGACGCGAACCTGAGCGTTTATCAGGCCAACCGCACCCTGCTGCTGGACGGTCTGGCGCAGGCGGGCTTTGACACCATCGCGCCGCCCGACGGCGCGTTTTATATCTATGCCGATATCTCGGCCCATGCGGATGACAGCCGCGCCATGGCCGCCGATATTCTGGACAAGGCGGGCGTCGCTGTGACGCCGGGGCTGGATTTCGACCCCATCCACGGCCACCGTTGGCTGCGTTTTTCCTATGCCGGACGCACCGCCGATATGGCCGAAGGACTGGAGCGCTTGCGCCGCTACATGGCGGAACGCCGATGATCCGCACGCTGGCGCTGTGTCTGTTGCTGGCGGCACCGGCAGCGGCGCAGGACTTTTCCGCGCTGGCCCGTATTGATCCGGCGGCCAGCCGCATTGCCGACGACGGGCAGGGGCTGCGGGTGGATCTGGCGCTGAGCCAGACTGTGCCCTACCGCGTTTTCACACTGACAGATCCGATGCGTGTCATCGTCGATTTCCGAGAGGTCGATTTCAGCGGGTTGATCCCCGAAGACCTGTGGCAATACGGAACTGCGACAGAGGTCAGCTTTGGCCCGCTGCGCCCCGGCTGGTCGCGGCTTGTCGTGACGCTGGACGCACCGCTGGCCGTGGCGCAGGCCGGGCTGACGGTGAATGACCGGACCGGCGCTGCGCGGCTGAACCTGCGGCTGACGCCGACGGATGCCAATAGCTTTGCCGCAAGCGCTGGTGCGCCCGATGCACCCGCTGCGCCCGATGTCAGCCTTGACGCACCCGCCTTGCGCCGCGGCCCGCTGGTGGTTGCCATCGACCCCGGCCATGGCGGCGTCGATCCCGGTGCCACCCGCGGCGACATTCACGAAGCTGACCTGATGCTGCAGCTTGGCATAGAGGTGGCCGAGGCGATCAACCGTAGCGGCACGCTTCAGGCTGTACTGACCCGCACTGCGGATGAATTTGTCCCGCTGGAAGAGCGTATGACCATTGCCCGCGCCGCTGGCGCCGGCGTTATGGTTTCGCTTCACGCCGATGCGCTGGACGACACCGTGACACGCGGTGCCTCTGCCTATACCCTGAACGCCGAAGGGCAGGACCGGGCGGCGCAGCGGATGGCCGAACGGCATGAACGCGGCGATCTGTTGACCGGGTTGGACCTGACCGGACAGGATGACCGCGTCGCGACCGTGCTGATGGATATGGCCCGCGCCGAAACCATGCCTGCCTCGCGCCGCCTGGCGGATGCGCTTGTCGCTGGTCTGCGCGGTTCAGGCGCGCGCATCAACAGCCGGCCGCTGCGACAGGGGCGGCTTGCGGTGCTGAATGCTGCCGACTTTCCCTCTGTGTTGCTGGAAGCCGGCTTTTTGTCGAATGCTGCCGACCGTGCGGCCCTGTCCACCCCGGACGGGCGCGCACCCATCGTGGCCGGGATCACCGCCGCCTTGCAGGACTGGGCCACAGCCGAAGCCGCCCGCGCCCCGCTGAAGCGGCAGTAGCGCGATCATCGGGCGACTGGCGCGAATGTGACCCTGAATTCGGGGGGGATTTGCGCAAAGGATGCCGATCTGCTTTTGACGCCAGCGGGGGGCCGCCCTATAAGCGGGCAATTCCGTCAGAAGGGTCTTCGGCCATGCTCCGTTTTATCATGTCATTTTTCGGCGGCATCTTTTCGATGCTGTGCCTTGGGCTTGTCATGGCGGCGCTGGGTCTGGGCGGCATTTTCTATATGTATGGCCGGGATTTGCCATCATATGACACGCTGGCGCAATACACGCCTAAGACGATCAGCCGCATCTATTCGGGCGAAGGGCAGATTATCGACGAATTCGCCGTCGAACGTCGTCTGTTCACCCCCGCCGAAGATATTCCCGACATGGTAAAGCATGCCTTTATCAGCGCCGAGGACAAGAATTTCTATTCCCACGCAGGTTATGATGCGGGCGGTATGGCCGCCGCGCTGGTCGATGCGATCAAATCGCGCGGCGAAGACGTGCGCGGCGCATCGACGATCACACAGCAGGTGATGAAGAACTTTTTGCTCGACGGCTCCCGCTCGGTCGAGCGCAAGATCAAGGAAATCATCCTTGCCACCCGGATCGAAGGGGCGATGCCCAAGGACAAGATCCTTGAACTTTACCTGAACGAGATTTTTCTGGGCAAGAACAGCTACGGCGTGACCGCAGCCTCCTTGACCTATTTCAACAAATCCCTGTCCGAATTGACCGTGGAAGAAGCCGCCTATCTGGCCGTGCTGCCCAAGGCGCCGTCCGACTATGACCCGGTCCGCCAATACGACCGGTCCATCGCCCGGCGCGATTTCGTCCTGCGCGAAATGTGGGAAAACGGTTTCATCGAAGACGAGGCCTACGAGACAGCAAAGGCCACGCCGCTGCGCACCGTGCAGTCGGGCGATTACGAAAGCTTTCGGTCCGAACTGCCGCCGCGCGACTATTTCACCGACGAAATCCGCCGCCAGCTAAGCCAGAACTTCGGCGAGGATGAATTCTTTTCCGGCGGTCTTGCGATCCGCGCAACTGTCGATGCCGACCTGCAGGTCGAGGCGGCCCATGCGCTGCAACGCGCTTTGGAAACTTATGATCGCGGGCAGGGGCGCTGGCGCGGCACGGGCAAGTCGATTGACCCATCCTTGCTGGGCACCGAAGCCGATTGGCGCAAGGCCCTGGCCGCCACCGAAGTGCCCCGTGACATTACGCTGGAAAATGAATGGTTCCCCGCTGTCGTGCTGGAAGTGGGCGATGCGAACATGCGCCTTGGCATCGAAAGCGTGCAGGAAACCGAAGCGGAACCCTTTGTCGTCCCGCGCGAGGATATCGCTTGGATGAAGGGTAGCTTTGTCGACAACTTCGCCATCGGCGACGTGGTGCTGGTGCGCCGCATGACGCAGGATAGCGACGGCGCATTCATCCGCTGGACGCTGCGGCAGGTGCCGCAGGTGCAGGGCGCGTTCATGGCGATGGACGTGAACACGGGCCGGGTTCTGGCGATGCAGGGCGGGTTTTCCTATCAGGCATCGGTGTTCAACCGGGCCACGCAGGCCAAGCGGCAGCCGGGATCAAGCTTCAAGCCGTTCGTCTATGCCGCGGCCCTTGATTCAGGCTATTCGCCCGCCACGGTCGTGGTCGACGCGCCGATCGAAATCAACACACCCCAAGGTGTCTGGCGCCCGCAGAACTATTCCAACAAGTTTTACGGCCCGACGCCGCTGCGCACCGGTATCGAACAGTCGCGCAACCTGATGACCGTGCGTCTGGCCCAAGAGGTCGGGATCGACACCGTTGCCAGTTACGCCGAAAAGTTCGGTGTCTACGACAATATGAACCGCGTGCTCGCCGCCTCTTTGGGATCTGACGAGACGACATTGTTCAAGATGGTTGCATCCTACGCCATGTTCGCCAATGGCGGCGAACGGGTCGAGCCGACGCTGGTTGACCGGGTGCAGGACCGCTACGGCAACACCGTTTACCGCCATGATCAGCGCGTGTGCGAAGATTGCCAGCTGACCAGTCTGCCCAGCGGTGACGCCCCGCGCATTACATCAAACCGCCAGCGGGTGATGAACGAAATTACCGCCTATCAGCTGACGTCCATGATGGAAGGCGTGGTCAAGCGCGGCACCGCGAAAAACGCGATCAACCTGCCTGTGCCGATCGCCGGCAAAACCGGCACGACCAACGACGAAAAAGACGCCTGGTTCGTCGGCTTTTCGTCCAACATCGTGGCTGGCTGCTACATCGGTTTCGACAACCCGCGCCCCATGGGTAAATCCGCTTCTGGCGGCGGGATCTGTGCGCCGGTGTTCAACGCCTTCATGGGGCAGGCGATCAAGAAATACGGCGGCGGTGCATTCAAGGTGCCGGCCGATTGCCAGTTCATCAACATCGACCGCTTTTCCGGTGCGCGTCTGGGTGACGGTGCCAGCGGCGACAACGTAATTGCGGAATGTTTCCGTCCGGGCGAAGAGCCGGTCTTTGGCGTCACCTTCGACGGCGGCTTTGCGATGGCAGCCGATCTACCGCTGGTGGACGAAGTGCCGCGCGCGGCGCGTCAGGTTCAGACCAGCACTGGCGGCACCGCAACGGTCGGGCCAAAAGCGACCTTTGGCACGCTGTCCTCTGGCGGGCTTTACTAGCCATTCCCTTGCCGTAACCGCGGCGGCGGGTTAGACCCGCCCCGCAGCCGCCCGGCTTTGGGCGGTGCAATTTGCCCGTCGAAGGATCAAGACCATGCGCGCCGAAACACAGAACACGATTGATGCGATCAAAAAGTCGCTGACCCTGCTGGCGCAGCGGCTGGATTACGACACCGCCCCGCACCGGCTAGAGGAATTCGACGCCCGCGTCGAAGATCCGACCCTGTGGGACGATCCCGCGCATGCGCAAAAGCTGATGCGCGAACGGCAGATGCTGGTCGATTCGATGGGCAGCTATGAAGGCATCCGTCAGGAACTGGCCGACAACGTCGAGCTGATCGAGATGGGTGAGATGGAAGACGATGCCGAAATCGTGGCAGAGGCTGAAGCCGCCCTAACCGCGCTGAAGGCAAAAGCTGCTGAAAAAGAGCTTGAAGCGCTGCTGAACGGCGAGGCGGACGGCAACGATACCTTCCTTGAAATCAACGCCGGCGCTGGCGGCACCGAATCCTGCGACTGGGCCAACATGCTGGCGCGCATGTATGTCCGCTGGGCGGAAAAGAAGGGCTACAAGGTTGAATTGCAGTCCGAAAGCCCGGGCGAGGAAGTCGGCATCAAATCCGCCGCCTACAAGATTTCCGGCCCTAACGCCTATGGCTGGCTGAAGTCGGAATCCGGCGTACACCGTCTGGTCCGTATTTCGCCCTACGATTCGGCGGCCAAACGGCACACCTCCTTCAGTTCTGTCTGGGTCTATCCGGTGGTGGACGACAACATTGAAATCGACGTGCAGGACAAAGACATCCGCATCGACACCTACCGGTCGTCCGGTGCAGGCGGTCAGCACGTGAACACGACCGACTCGGCCGTGCGAATTACGCACCACCCCACAGGGATCGTCGTAACATCGTCGGAAAAGTCCCAGCACCAGAACCGGGATATCGCGATGAAGGCGTTGAAGTCGCGGCTGTATCAGATGGAATTGGACCGCCGGAATGCCGCCATCAACGAGGCGCATGACAACAAAGGCGACGCAGGCTGGGGCAACCAGATCCGGTCCTATGTGCTGCAGCCTTACCAGATGGTAAAAGACCTGCGCACCCGGTACGAGACGTCGGACACCTCTGGCGTGCTGGACGGTGATCTGGACGCGCTGATGGCCGCAACGTTGGCGATGGACGTCAGTGGCAAAAGTCGGGCAGAGGCGAACCTGGAAGACTAAACATGCCCGCTTGTCAGTCGGCAGTCGGCAGTGTCTGATGCGGTCATGGATGACATTCTTGACCAACCCGCCTTTGCCATTTCCGCAGCCTTAGAAGCTGGCGATCTGACGGCGACTGCCTTGATGGCCGCGACGCTGGACCGGATTGCGGCGCGCAATCCGGACCTGAATGCGATTGTGTCCCTGCGGGGTGCGGATGCGCTGATGCGCGACGCTGCAGTCGCTGATGCAAGCCCGCGCAAGGGCTGGCTGCATGGGATGCCGCTGGCGGTCAAGGATCTGTCAAACGCGGCGGGCTTGCCCACGACGATGGGATCGCCTGCGCTGGCTGGCCGGATTGCACCCCGTAGCGATATCATGGTGCAGCGGATGCAGGACGCCGGTGCCATTGTCATCGGCAAGACGAATACCCCTGAATTCGGCCTTGGCAGCCACACCTTTAACCCTGTTTTCGGCGCAACGCAGAATGCGCTAATGCCGGGGCACAGCGCGGGTGGCAGCTCTGGCGGGGCGGCGGTGGCGCTGGCGTCGGGGATGATCGCTGTCGCTGATGGGTCCGACATGATGGGCAGTTTGCGAAACCCGGCAGGCTGGAACGGCGTTTACGGGATGCGGCCGACTTGGGGCCGGGTTCCGTCAGAGCCGCTGGGCGATCTGATGCTGCACCCGCTGTCCACCAACGGGCCAATGGCGCGGCATCCGCGGGATCTGGCGCTGTTGCTGGACACCATGGCCGGACCTGATCCGCGCCAGCCGCACGGGCTTGATCACACAGCCACCGCGCCGCTGCTGGACGCGGATCTGCGCGGACGGCGGATCGGCTGGCTGGGTGACTGGGGCGGCGCCTACGCGGTGGAGGACGGCGTCGCGGATCACTGCGCTGCGCAGCTCGCGCGTTTTACCGAACTGGGGTGCCATGTCACGGATATTGCGCCGCCCTTTAGCGCTGCTGCGCTTTGGGACAGCTGGACCACGCTGCGCAGCTATGCTGTCGCGGCCTCGCTTGGCCCGCTGTATGACCAGCCCGCAATGCGCGCCGCGCTGAAGGATACCGCAATCTGGGAAATCGAGCGGGGCAGGGGCCTGTGCGGCGCGCAGGTCCAGCGCGCCAGCTTGATCCGGTCCGACTGGTTTCGCGCTGCGGTAAAGCTGTTCGATGACTTCGATGCCCTTGTGCTGCCCACGGCGCAATGCTGGCCATTCCCGATCGACTGGGCCTATCCGCAGGATATCGCAGGGCAACAGATGGACAGCTATCACCGCTGGATGGAGGTGGTCGTGCCCGTCAGCCTGATCGGCCTGCCGTCGGTCGCCGTGCCGCTGCCGCTGTCGCAGGGGCGGCCCATGGGGCTGCAGTTGATCGGGCGGTCACGGGACGATCTGGGCCTATTGCAGCTGGCGACAGGCTGGCACGCGCTTAACGCCGCCTGATGCCGTAAGCGGCCGCCAGCGCGGCGATAGCGGCGAAGCCTGCGGCAACCCAGACGATGGCGGCAAAGGCATTGCCCATTGCCACCGAATGCGCATCCCCCGCCGCGCGTTCGCCAAAACTGGCGGGTCCGCCCGACAGGTTATACGCAATTGTCGCAACAGAGCTCATCGCGGCCACAGCCGTCAGGCCGCCGATGCGGCTGATGGCGTTGTTGATGCCGGATGCGATGCCGGACTGCCCGTCGCCGGCTGCAACCATGACAGCTGTGGACAGGGGCGCGACAACCATGCTCATGCCAAATCCGACAATCCCCATGGCGGGCAGCACGCCGAACCAGAAATCACGCCCGTCCACGACCAGCGCCAGAACCGCATAGCCAAAGGCAACTACGCAGGCCCCAACGGCGATAACCGGACCCGGTCCGCGCCGGTCAGCCAGACGGCCAAAGCGGGTGGATAGCAGAGCGATGAAACCGGACAGCGGGCCAAAGGCAAAGATCGTCTTGAACTCTGACAGGCCCCAGCCCACGACCGTCAGCATGGGCAGGAAGAACAGGATCGCGCTCATGCCGAAATATAAAAGAAAGGTCGCAAGGTTTGCCGCACTGAAGGCGGGGTTGGCGAACAATCGCAGCGGCATCATTGGCTGCGGCGTGCGCGCTTCGTGCAGGGTAAAGGCCGTCAGCGCGATCACACCGGCGATGCCGGTCATAATGGTGATGCGGATGTCGTTGGACGCTTCCAGATGCGTCAGCGTCCAGGCCAGAAGGCCCAGACCCGCGACAGCCAGCGCGGCCCCGATGGCGTCAATTGGTTCACCGCTGCGGCGGGCATCCTTGACGACGCCGCGCCGGACTAGGATGAGCGCGATAAAGCCCAGCGGCAGGTTGATCGCAAAGATATAGCGCCAGGCGTCCTCTCCGAGTGTGGACAGGATCAGGCCGCCGATCAGCGGCCCCGCCGCCGTCGTCAGACCGGAGGCCGCGGCCCACATGCCAATGGCGCGGCCCCGCACTTCGCGCGGATAGGCGCGGCTGATCATGGCCAGTGCACCGGGAATCATCAGCGATGCGCCAACCCCCTGCGCCAGCCGCGCGGCGATCAGGGCATCAGGCGTCGGGGCAAGGGCGCAAGCCAGCGAGGTCAGCAGAAACAGCCCCACGCCCAGACTAAACACCCGCGCCAGACCAAAGCGATCACCAAAGGCACCGCCCGTCAGAATCAGCGCGGACAGGGCAACCATATAGGCATTGTTGATCCATGTGGCCTGATCCAGCGTCGCCCCCAGGGTGCTGCGGATCGCTGGGATCGCAATACTGACCACGGTCCCGTCAATAAACCCCATGGAAGAGGCAAGCACCGCAGCCGCGAGGATCAACGGGCGGCGATGCTTCGTGCTGAAGTCCGGCACGAAAACGGGCCGCGCCTTTTCAGACGTGGCCCGTTGGGCTGTATCAAGTTCTGGCAAGCCTAGCCTTTTGCAGGCTCAGCGCTTGCGCCGGTGCTGCCCGTCGGCATCTTGGCCTTGCCGCCAGTGGTCAGCGGATCGTCCTGACGCTGCACGGATCCTTCAAAATGGGCACCCGATTCGATTGCGATGGTCTTGTGGATGATGTCGCCTTCGACGCGGGCGGTGGAGGTCAGGCGCACCTTCAATCCGCGCACGCGGCCGATAATGCGGCCATGGATCACGACGTCGTCGGCCATGACTTCACCCTTGACGGTGGCGCCTTCGCCGATGGTCAACAAATGGGCACGGATGTCGCCGTCAACCTGACCTTCGATCTGGATGTCGCCGGTTGTCTTCATGTTGCCCGTCACCAGCAGGTCTGCGGACAGAATCGATGCGGGTGGCTTGGCTTTCGGCGCGGTTGCCTTGAATTCGCTGCTGCCGGCGCTGGGGGCAGGTGTCGCCGATGTTGCAGGCTGGGCAGGCGTTTCAGCGGCCTTGGGACCAGGTTCGTTGATTTTGGATTTAGAAAACATCTTGTCCAGCTCTTATGTAATTCATCGGGTTTACAGGGTTGCCGCCGACACGCACCTCATAGTGAAGGTGGGGTCCGGTCGAGCGTCCAGAATTTCCCATATCACCAATCCGGTCCCCGCGCGAGACCCTTTGGCCGACCGAGACGCGCATCGCATTCAAATGTGCGTAGCGGGTTTCGATGCCGAACTCGTGCTGGATCTTGATCAGGCGGCCATAGCCCGACGACCAGCCTGCGGACACCACCACACCATCAGCGGTGGCATAGACAGGGGTGCCGACAGGGGCTGCAAAATCGGTGCCCGCATGCAACCGCCCCCAGCGCTGCCCAAAGCCTGATGTGAAACGGTAGGCCGATTTCACAGGCACGTCGAAGGGCGCCTTTTCGGCGGCAATGCGATACAGGTTGATTTCGTCCAGACGGCTCAGGATACCGTTGGCGCGTTCAGCGTCCGGGTCCGGCCCGCCGCCCATGGTCGAAAACGACAACGGCGTCAGCGGCCCGCCAGAGCCGGAATAACCGCGGCGCACCTGGCTGAGCATATTGTCAGGGTTCATGCCCGCCGCGCGGAACATCTTTTCCAGCGGCTCGACGGACACGGTCATCGCGTCCTCCAGCTGGCGGAAGATATCGTCGTTACGCTCGTGCATCAGGCGCAACTCGTTTTCGGTCTCGGCGGCATGATCCAGCGCGAAACGCGCGTCTTCGGCAATCTTGTCCCGCTCTGCCGCGGTTTCGGCCAGGGCGGTGGCCAGCAGATCGACAGTGCCTTCCTGCACCGCAGTCTGGGCGGCGGGGGTCGGCGCGCCGGCACCTTCGGCAGTCAGCGCGGCAAGCTCGCTTGCCTGAGCCTTGCGGGTTTGCATGGTGTCGCGCAATGTGGATTGCACCACCTCCAGCCCGGTCTCAAGCTCGCGGCGCTTGTCTTCGCTTTCCAGCAGATCGGACTGCATCGTCGAAATCTGCGCCAATGCTGCGCTAAAGCGGGACTGGGCGGCAATCGCCTCGGCCGCGCGGGCATCGCGTTCGGACGACAATGCGTTCAGGCGCGCCTCATAGATCATCTGGTCGCGCTGCGCCTGCGCGCGAAAATTCCCCGATCCGATACTGTCCATCAGCAAGATTGCGGTAGAGATAATCGTCCAGCCCACAATGGCTGTCGCGGCAGTCCAGCCGATCAGCTGGTGGGACGGCCGCAGCCGGATAAACCGGGTTTCCGTGTCAGAGCGAAGAAAGAGTCGTTTTTCAGGAAATCGTGCTTCTAGGCGCGTATGAATGGCCTGTGTCAGTCGTGATCTCACGCGAAATATCCCTGTCCCGTCCCGAAAACCCGCGGCAAGGTTCCACACCCTTTACCGCCGCGGTACCCGTCGTCTAGCCAGCCTGCGACTTGGGTGCAACATTTTTGAAAAATTATGGAACAATTCGCCGGGATTGGGCAAGATCACGCCGAAACCCTGCCAAGGCTTACCGCGCCTCGCTCAGCGGCCAGTAAAAGTCCGGCGGCAAACCCGCCTCGGCCCTTTTTTCTTCGTTGAACGGCGGCTTCAGGCGGCCGTGGAAATAGCGCCGGACAAGGTCCTGAAACGCAACAACGGGGTCCAAGTCATGGCGGCCACACAGAAAATGAAACCACTTCGATCCATAGGCGACGTGGTGCACCTCCTCGGCATAGATGATCTCCAGCGCCGCCACGACCTGCGAATCGCCCGCCTTGCGAAAGATATCGATCATGCTCGGGGTGACATCCAGACCGCGCGCCTCCAGCACCATCGGCACGACGGCAAGGCGCCCCATAAAATCGTCTTTGGTCTCCTCGGCGGCCTGCCACATTCCGGCATGGGCCGGCAGCGCACCGTAATAGCTGCCATGCGTCTCAAGGCAGTCACATAGCAGATTGAAATGCTTGGATTCCTCATCAGCCGCCTTGACCCAGTCGTCAAAGAACCCGATCGGCATCGGAACTTGTGAAAAGCGGGCAATAATGTCCCAGTGCAGGTCGACCGCATTCAATTCGATATGCGCCACTGCATGCAGCATGGCGATCCGCCCGTCCAGGGTGCTGGGCTTGCGCCGCGGTACATCGCGCGGGGGCAGCAACCGCGGATTTTCGGGCCGCGCCGGATGCAATGGAGGCTGCGCCGCGCCGACCGATGGCTGCGCGCCGCCTGCGCGCGCGGCACGCCAGGCGGCCGCATGTGCATGAGACAAGGCCGTCTTTGCCCGACCGTCAGCTGTGTTCAGTACCTCAGTCGCCATCTGGGCCAAAGGTGTCATCCCGCGGTCCCCCTTCTTCTGGTTTCAAATATCCCGGGGGTGTGGGGGCTGGCCCCCACGTCCAAGCCAACCACTGCACACCGCCCCGCAGTCAAAGCGCCTTCCGTCAAAGCGATTGCCGGCAAAGCCTCCGCCATGAAAGCCCCGCCGCTACAAAATCATCGCCAGCGCTGCACGCCGGCGCGGCATTACAGCCTGCGTGCTGCCGCCAATACCGCATCTACATGACCCGGCACCTTCACCTTGCGCCAGACCTGCGCGATCTTGCCGTCCGGGCCGATTAAAAAGGTCGTGCGCTGGATGCCATGGAATGTCTTGCCGTACATCTGCTTCTCCGCCCAGACGCCATAGCGTTCGCACACATCGCCGTGCTCGTCCGACAGCAGCGCGATGCCAAGATCCCGCTTGGCGACGAACTTGTCATGCTTGGTAACCGGATCCTTGGATACCCCCAGCACGACCGCCCCTGCAGCCGTAAAGTCAGCGACGGCGGCGGTAAAATCCAGCGCCTCGGTCGTGCAGCCGGGGGTGTCGTCGCGGGGATAGAAATACAGCACGACACTACGCCCGGCGTAATCCGACAGGCTGACCTCTGCGTCGCCATCGCGGGGCAGGGTAAAGGTCGGGGCGATATCACCTTCGGCAAGGTGGGGGCTGGGCTCTGCTGGCATGGTATTCTTTCTGCGGGTTTGGGATATGTGTTTACATGTTTCGTTTTAGCCTGTGGTGGGCAAAGATAAAGCCAAAGGCAGGCCAGGGCAGGATATGACGCAGACCGATGACCCACAGCCGCCCCGGCGGCGCAAGCGCGGCGACCGCAGGGGCAAGGGGTTTCACGCCCTGCGCGCCCTGCTGCTTTTGCTTGTTGTGCCTGTCGTTTTTGCCGCCATTGCGCTGGTGATGATGTTCGACCGGGACATCACCGCGCCGTCCTGGGTAACGGATCTGGTAGCAGAGCGGGCCAGCACCATGCTGGGCGGCGGTGCCATCGACTTTGGCGATATTACGCTGCGTGTCGGTCCTGACCTGCACCCGCGGGTGCGGCTGCATCAGACGCAGGTGTCCGATGCGGCAGGCACGCCGCTGGCGCAAATCGACACAGTGGATGCCACGATCAGCCCGCGCGGGCTGTTGTTCGACCGCGCCGCGCTTGTCCAGCGCGTCGCGTTGTCTGGCACGGCGATTGACCTGATCCGCGATGCGCAAGGGCAGATGCGGCTAACCTTCATGCTGCCAGAGTCGGGCAACGGCGCCTTGCTGGCGGACGGCCTTGTCGGGCTGGTGCGCCAGATCGACACGCTACGCGACCGGCCCGTGCTGGCGGCGCTGGAAAGCCTGACGCTTGACGGTCTTGATATCACCTACCGGGACGAGCGGGCCGACCGGACCTGGACCGCTACCAGCGGCAGCTTCGCCTTCGGGATCGACGCGCAGAATACGACGGCGACCGCCCAGTTGCAGGTTGCGGGCGATAATGGTGTGTCGGGTTTGGGGTTGCGGCTGGACAGCCCGCGCGGCAGCGACGCCGCCGCAATTGCGATCACCATTACCGATGCGCAGGCGCGCGATCTGGCCAGCCAATCCGCCGCAATGCGCTTTCTTGGCGCGCTGGACGCGCCGCTGTCGGCCAGCCTGCGCACCGCCCTAAACGCGGAGGGAGAGCTTGGTCCACTGAACGCCACGCTGACCATCGGGGCCGGCGCGCTGCAGCCGGGGCCGCAAACCGCGCCGCTGCATTTCGACGGCGTCACGGCGGCACTGGTCTATGATCCAAGCGCACAGCGGCTTCAGTTTACCAGCGTGGATATCGCTTCTGACTGGGGCAGCCTGCAGGCGCGGGGGCAGGCGCTGGCGCGGGATTTTGATCGCGGCTTGCCGGATGCGCTGGTGGGGCAGTTTACCCTGACCGATATCGCGCTGAACCCGGCGGGGCTGTATCCGGTGCCGATCACGCTGGATCAGGCGGACATCGACCTGCGCCTGCGGTTTGATCCCTTCCGGCTGGATATGGGGCAGATCAGCCTGTCCGATCCGGCCCTGACCCTGACCGCCAGCGGCGCGCTGACAGCCACCGAAGCAGGCTGGAACGCCGCTGTCGATGTGCAAAGCCCCAAGCTGGGCACCGGCGATGTGCTGCGGTTGTGGCCAGAAGGCATCCGCCCCGGCACACGGCTTTGGTTCACGAACAACATCCTTGGCGGGGATTTGACGGATGTTGTGGCAGGCTGGCGCAAGCGTCCCGGCGAAAAAGCGACGCTGGCTGCGGGCTTTGCGTTCGAGGGTGCCTCTGTCCGGTTTCTGAAGCAAGAGCCGCCGATTGTAGCGGGTGCAGGCTATGCCACGCTGGCAGAGGATGCCTTTGTGCTACGTCTGGACAAGGGGCAGGTGATTGCGCCGCAGGGCGGGGCACTGGATGTGGCGGGATCGGTGCTGCAAATCCCCAACATCCGCACAAAAGCCGCGCCGCTGGTGCTGGATATCGCGACCAGCGGCAGCATTACCGGCACGCTGGCCATTTTGGACCAGCCGCCGTTCCAATATCTGACCAAGGCAAATCTGCCGGTCACACTGGCCGACGGGCGGGCCGCGGTGCAGGCGCATGTGACGCTGCCGCTAAAGCCCAAGATTGCACCGGATGAAATCGACTTTGACGCGACCGCAAACTTGTCGCGCGTGCGCAGCACGACATTAGTCAAGGGGCGCACGCTTGCCTCCAGCGATCTGGCAGTCAGCGTGGACCGGGGGGGTATGCAGATCAGCGGCGCGGCAACGCTGGACGGCGTGCCGCTGAATGGGCGCTTTGCGCAGGAATTTGGCGCGAACCGCGCCCCGACGCAGATCACGGGCCGCGTGAACATCACGCCGCAAGCGCTTGATACTTTTGGCATAGCGCTACCGGCACGCACTGTGTCGGGCGCGGGGACCGGGCAGCTTGCGGTGACGCTGGCCAAAGGGGCTGCCCCGCGTTTTACCCTGACGTCCGACCTGGTCGGGCTGGGTCTGTCGGTGCCGGCGATCGGCTATTCGAAATCGCGCGGTCGTTCCGGCACGCTCGAGATCGCGGGCACTCTTGGTGCCAATCCGGCGGTAGAGCGGTTGTCGCTGCGCGCGCCCGGCCTGCAGGCGACAGGTGCTGTCAGCCTGACCGAAGGTAATCAGCTGGAGGCCGCGCGCCTGTCGCGGGTGGTGGTCGGTGATTGGTTCGACGGTGCCGTGACCTTGCGCGGCCGCGGCAGAGGGCGCGGTATCGGGGTCGAGGTGCTGGGCGGTGCCCTGAACCTGAGTCGCGCCAGTTTCGGCGGCAGCGGCGGCGACGGCGGTGCGGGCGGCGGATCGGGGCAGGGGTTGCCGATTGCCGTGCGTCTGGACAGCCTGACCATTGCGGACGGTTTGCAGCTGACTAGCTTCAATGGAAATTTTGACACAACGGGCGGCTTTCGCGGCGATTTTACCGGTTTGTTCAATGGCCAGGCAGGCATCGCGGGCAGCGTGTCGCCATCGCGCGGGCGCAGTGCGGTCCGCATCCGGTCGGACGATGCGGGTGCCGTACTGCGCGCAGGCAACTTCGTGGATGGGGCCTATGGCGGATCGCTTGATCTGACCCTTTTGCCCGCAGCAGAGCCGGGCACCTTTGACGGCACCCTTGGCCTGCGCCTGCTGCGGGTGCGCGATGCGCCGGCGATTGCCGCGCTGTCGGATGCGATCAGCGTCGTGGGTTTGCTGCAACAGCTGGACGGGCAGGGCCTTGCCTTTGACGAGGTCGATGCCCGGTTCCGCCTGACCCCCAACAGGATCGTCGTTACGCAATCAAGCGCCGTGGGGCCGGGGCTTGGCATTTCGCTGGATGGAATTTACACGCTCGGCAGTCGGGCGGTGGATTTTCAAGGGGTGGTTTCCCCTTTCTATCTGCTGAACGGGATCGGCAGCTTTTTGACCCGCAAGGGCGAGGGGTTGATCGGATTCAACTTTACCGTGCGCGGCACACCTAGTGCGCCGCAAGTGGGGGTGAATCCGTTGTCGGTTTTCACCCCCGGCATGTTCCGCGAAATCTTTCGCCGCCCTGTGCCAGAGGTAAGTCCATGAAACTGTCTGATTTTGATTTCGACCTGCCGGAAGGCCTGATTGCCACCCGCCCCGCACGGCCCCGCACGTCGGCCAAGTTGCTAGTCGCGACCCCGGACCGCATCACCGATGGGGTGGTGTCTGACCTGGGCGACTGGCTGCGCCCCGGTGACCGGCTAATCTTGAACGATACCAAGGTGATTCCCGCCCGGCTTGAAGGGCTGCGCCACCGGAGTGGAGAGGCGGGCGATACCGCGGCCCGTATCGAAGTCACCTTGCTGCAACCCACACCGGATGCCCATTGGATGGCGCTGCTGAAGCCGCTGAAAAAGGTGCGCGACGGCGAAGAGATTGTGTTCAGCGATGACCTGCGCGCCACCGTGGTTGGCCGCAGCGACGGGCAGGCAGAGCTGCAGTTCAACCTGACGGGCGACGACTTTGATGCGGCCCTGCTGCAGGTCGGCGCGATGCCGTTGCCCCCTTATATCGCGGCCCTGCGCCCGGCGGATGCGGCGGACAAGGAAGACTACCAGACCGCCTGGGCGCGTCACACCGGCGCCGTCGCAGCCCCCACCGCGTCGCTGCATTTCGATGCTGTCTTGCTGGACGAGCTGGCCGCAAAGGGGGTGCAGTTTACCCATGTCACCCTGCATGTCGGTGCAGGCACATTTTTGCCGGTCAAGGTGGATGACGTCAGCACACACAAGATGCACAGCGAATGGGGGCAGGTGACGCAGGCCGCCGCCGATCAGATCAATGCAACCCGCGCGGCTGGCGGGCGCATCATTCCCGTCGGCACCACCGCCCTGCGCCTGATCGAAACCGCCGCGACCGACGACGGCGTTCAGCCGTGGGAAGGGCCGACAGACATCTTTATCACGCCTGGTTTTAAGTTCCGTGCCGCCGATGCGCTGATGACCAATTTTCACTTGCCCAAATCGACCCTGATGATGCTGGTCAGTGCTCTCATGGGGCAATCGCGGATACGTGATGTTTACAAACATGCGATATCGCAGGGGTATCGTTTCTTTTCCTATGGCGATGCGTCGCTTTTGCTGCCACAGGGCGACACTTGAATATTTGCGACACATGGTGTCGCTTTCAGTCCTGACAGCGGCCCACGCGGGCCGATAGACGACGCCCATATCTGGCCCGAAAGGCACCCGCGATGATACAAGTTCTTGGCAGCTCCTGGGCGCTTTTCCTTGGCATGTTCATGCTGATGATCGGCAACGGCTTGCAGGGCACCCTTCTTGGCCTGCGCGGAGAGATGGAAGGTTTTTCCACGCTCGAGCTGTCGGTTGTGATGTCGGGCTACTTCCTTGGGTTCCTGTTCGCGTCCAAGATGGCACCAGAGCTGATCCGCCGCGTTGGCCATGTGCGGGTCTTTGCCGCGCTGGGATCCACGATTTCCGCGGTGCTGATCATGTATCCAGTGCTGGCGGACCCTATTGCCTGGACGCTGGGCCGCGTTGTGATCGGCTTTTGTTTTTGCGGCGTCTACGTCACCGCTGAAAGCTGGCTGAACGACGCCTCTAGCAACGAGACTCGCGGGCAGGCGCTGTCGCTTTATATGATCGTGCAGATGGCGGGCATTGTGACGGCGCAGTACATCATCACCCGCGGCGATGTATCGGGCTTTGTGCTGTTCATCGTGCCATCGGTGCTGGTGTCGATGGCCTTTGCGCCCATCCTTTTGTCGATCAAGCCAACGCCCGCCTTTGGCCGCACCAAGCCGATGAAGGTTGTGCAGTTGATCCGCACTTCGCCCCTGGCTGCGGTCGGTATGTTCCTGCTGGGCGGCGTTTTTTCGGCGCAGTTCGGCATGTCGGCGGTTTACGGGGCCCGCGCCGGTTTCAGCGTCGGAGAGATTTCGCTGTTCGTCTCCGCCATCTATCTGGCGGCGCTGGTGGCGCAGTATCCTATCGGTTGGATGTCGGACCGCCTTGACCGGCGGATCCTGATCATCGCGGTGGCACTGATCGGCGGCATTGGCTGCCTTGCCGGCGCATTTTGGCCGGCGTCCTATACGCTGGCGGTTGTTTCGGGCGCGCTGGTGGGCGGGACGTCAAACCCGCTTTATGCGCTGCTGATCGCCTATACCAACGACTACCTTGAAAAAGAGGATATGGCCGCGGCGTCGGGCGGCTTGCTGTTCATCAACGGCGTTGGCGCAATCATGGGCCCGCTGACGCTGGGCTACATGCTTGATACCATGGGGCCGCGCGGATACTGGGTGTTCCTTGGCGTGCTGATGTCGGCTGTCGGCATCTATGGCGTATACCGGATGACCCGCCGCAGCCGTGCCGATATCGGCAACGATCATGTGACCTATGCCAACCTGCCGATGACCACTTCGCCCGTCCTGGCCGAGATGGCGCAAGAGGTTTATCTGGACGCCGAAGAAACCGGAGAGGCAGCACAGACCGAGCCTGCGGAATAACACTTGTCTTAGGGTCAACCGTCTGTTTGTCTGAAGCTTAACGCGCCGGACAAAAGGGCCCATATGATGAAAACCGCTCAGGATGTGTTGGCCTTTTGGCTGGATGAATGTGGCCCTGCCGACTGGTATCGGCAGGATGACGCGCTGGATGCGCGCATTCGCGATCTGTTTCTGCCAACGTGGAACCGTGCCGCTGACGGGCACTTTGGCCTTTGGCTGACCTGCCCGAGCGAGACGCTGGCCTATATCATTCTGACCGATCAGTTTCCGCGCAATATGTTTCGCGGCCATGCCGATGCTTTTGCCACGGATGCCGTGGCGCGAGCGGCGGCAAAGATGGCGATTGACCGTGACTGGGACATGCAGATCGACGCGCCCGCGCGGCAATTCTTTTACCTGCCATTGATGCATTCGGAAAACCTGACGGATCAGGACCGGGCTGTGCGCCTGTTTCACACGCGCATGCCGGATGCCGGCGCCGGCAATCTGACACATGCCCGCGCACATCGCGCCATTATCCGCGACTTTGGCCGCTTTCCTTATCGCAACGCCGCACTGGACCGTGCGACAACAGCGGCAGAGGCGGAGTTTTTATTGGGCGGCGGCTATGGTGCAACCCTGCGCCAACTGCAGGCAGAGGATGCCTGATCGTCGCCTCTGGCCATTTCTGCCGGAGTAGTTCAGTATTAAACCAGTTTTCAACGGACCCGCAGGAGAGACCGCATGGCCGCCCAAAACTTTGATGTGATCGTGATCGGTGCCGGCCCCGGCGGCTATGTCGCCGCCATTCGGGCCGCGCAGCTGGGCCAGAAAGTTGTCATCGTCGAGCGTGAAAATCTGGGCGGTATCTGTCTGAACTGGGGCTGTATCCCGACCAAGGCGTTGCTGCGTTCGTCAGAGGTGTTTCACCTGATGCACCGCGCCAAGGAGTTCGGCCTGTCGGTTGAAAAGCCCGACTTTGACCTGCCCGCCGTCGTGGCCCGCTCGCGCAAGGTCGCAGGCCAGCTGTCAGGCGGCATTGGCCACCTGATGAAGAAAAACAAAATCTCTGTCGTCATGGGCGAGGCCAAGATTACCGCTAAGGGTAAGGTTTCGGTCAAGACCGAGAAAGGCAGCGAGGAGTTGACGGCCAAGAACATCGTTTTGGCCACCGGCGCGCGCGCACGCAACCTGCCAGGGCTAGAGGCTGACGGCGATCTGGTCTGGGCCTATCGCGACGCGCTGCAGGCCAAGCGTATGCCAAAGGATCTGCTGGTGATCGGATCGGGTGCGATTGGCATCGAATTTGCCAGCTTTTTTAACACGATGGGGTCGAATACGACCGTCGTCGAAGTCATGGACCGCATCCTGCCGGTCGAGGACGCCGAGATTTCCGCCTTTGCCAAAAAGCAGTTCGTCAAGCAGGGCATGACGATCATGGAAAAGGCCATCGTCAAGCAGCTGGACCGCGATCCCAAGGCGGGTAAGGTCACGGCCCATATCGAGGTCGGCGGCAAGATCGAGAAGAAGGTCTTTGATACCGTGATTTCCGCCGTGGGGATCGTCGGCAACGTCGAAAACCTTGGGCTGGAAGAGCTGGGCGTCAAGATCGACCGCACCCATGTCGTGACCGATGAATACTGCCGCACTGGGGTCGAAGGGCTTTACGCCATCGGCGATATCGCCGGCGCGCCCTGGCTGGCGCACAAAGCATCCCACGAAGGTGTCATGGTCGCAGAGCTGATCGCCGGCGGCCACCCGCATGCGGTAAAGCCTGAAAGCATCGCCGGCTGCACCTATTGCTATCCGCAGGTTGCATCGGTCGGATATACAGAGGCCAAGGCAAAAGAGCTGGGCTTTGACGTTAAGGTTGGCAAGTTTCCCTTTATCGGCAACGGCAAGGCCATTGCCCTGGGCGAGCCCGAGGGCATGATCAAGACGGTGTTCGATGCCAAGACCGGCGAATTGCTGGGGGCCCATATGGTGGGTGCGGAAGTGACCGAGCTGATCCAGGGCTACGTGATCGGCCGTCAGCTGGAGACGACGGAAGAAGATTTGATGAATACCGTCTTTCCGCATCCGACCCTGTCGGAGATGATGCATGAAAGCGTGTTGGATGCTTACGGGCGTGTGATCCATATGTAGGCGTTCCAGGGCGAGAGTGCTGGGGGCGCTGCCCCCGGCCTGCGGCCTTTCCCCGGGATATTTCTGACCAGAAGAAGGGGGCTGTCTGCGCGCGGGCGGTCCTTTTTATTGTGCGGTGTAGGGGGCGCTGCCCCCGCCGCTGGCGCGGCCCCCCGGAGTATTCGGGCCAGATGAAAAGGGAACGGGGGCGAAATGGGCTATGTTCGTCCTTTGTTCATTTTTGGGGCTGGCAATTGGGTTTTGGCTTGCTATCTGATGGGGGACACCGCCTTGGGGGCAAAATGGCCGAGCTGAAGAATATCGAAGTGCGCGGCGCGCGCGAACACAATCTGAAGAACATTGACGTGGATATTCCGCGCGATCAGCTGGTGGTCATCACCGGTCTGTCGGGATCTGGCAAATCCTCTCTCGCGTTTGACACGATCTATGCCGAAGGGCAGCGGCGCTATGTAGAGTCGTTGTCGGCCTATGCGCGCCAGTTTCTGGATATGATGGAAAAGCCTGACGTGGATCACATCAGTGGTCTGTCGCCGGCGATTTCGATTGAACAAAAGACGACGTCGAAAAACCCACGCTCTACCGTGGGGACGATCACCGAGATTTACGACTATTTGCGATTACTGTTCGCGCGGGCAGGGACCCCTTATTCGCCGGCCACGGGCCTGCCGATCGAGGCGCAGCAGGTGCAGGATATGGTTGACCGCGTCATGGCGATGCCGGAGGGCACCCGTGGCTATCTGCTGGCCCCGATCATTCGGGACCGCAAGGGCGAGTATCGCAAGGAATTTTTGGACCTGCGCAAGCAGGGGTTTCAGCGCGTCAAGGTCGACGGCCAGTTCTATGAGCTGGACGAGCCGCCGACGCTGGATAAAAAGTTCCGCCATGACATTGACGTTGTTGTGGACCGGATTGTCGTGCGCGAAGGGCTGGAGACGCGGCTGGCGGATAGTTTCCGCACCGCGCTGGATCTGGCGGACGGTATTACCGTGCTGGAAATTGCGGCCCCTGCGGGGGATGAAGGCGCTGCGGCAGCAGATCCGGAGCGGATCACGTTTTCCGAGAATTTCGCCTGTCCGGTATCCGGATTTACGATCCCCGAAATCGAGCCGCGCCTGTTTTCGTTCAACGCGCCGGTGGGGGCTTGTCCGTCCTGTGACGGGCTTGGCGTCGAGCTGTTCTTTGACGAACAGCTGGTTGTGCCGGATGTGACGCTGAAGATCGCGGATGGCGCGCTGGCCCCTTGGCGCAAGGGCAAGAGCCCTTATTTTCTGCAGACCATCGAGGCGATTGCCAAGCACTACGGTTTTAACAAGAATGCGCGGTGGAAAGACCTGGACCCCAAGCACCAGGAGGTGTTCCTGCGCGGGTCAGGCAAGGAAGAGATCAAGTTCCGCTATGACGAAGGCGGGCGGGTTTATCAGGTGTCGCGGCCGTTCGAGGGGGTCATTCCCAATATGGAACGCCGTTACCGCGAGACGGATAGCAACTGGATCCGCGAGGAATTCGAAGGGTTTCAGAACAACCGGCCCTGCGGCACTTGCCACGGCTTTCGTCTGCGTGAAGAGGCGTTGGCAATTAAGATCGGCGGCTTGCACGTCGGTCACGTCGTGCAGATGTCGATTGCAGAGGCCTATGATTGGTGCCTTGCGGTGCCGGACCAGCTGAGCAAGCAGAAGAACGAAATTGCCAAGGCGATCTTGAAGGAAATTCGCGAACGGCTGGGTTTTTTGAATAACGTCGGACTGAACTATCTGACCATGGCACGCAATGCGGGCACGCTGTCGGGTGGCGAAAGCCAGCGCATCAGGCTCGCGAGCCAGATCGGATCGGGCTTGCAGGGTGTGCTTTATGTGCTGGACGAGCCGAGCATCGGTTTGCATCAACGCGACAATGACCGGCTGCTGACGACGCTGAAAAACCTGCGCGATCAGGGCAATACGGTCATTGTGGTCGAACATGACGAAGAGGCGATCCGCGAGGCGGACTACGTCTTTGACATCGGGCCGGGTGCCGGTGTGCACGGTGGCAGCGTGGTGGCCAAAGGCACGCCCGCCGAGATCATGGCGGACGAAAACTCGATCACCGGTATGTATCTGACCGGCAAGCGCGAAATTGCGGTGCCCGCCAAGCGGCGCAAGGGCAACGGCAAGAAGCTGACCGTCGTCAAGGCCACAGGGAACAATCTGCACAATGTCACCGCTGATTTTCCGCTGGGCAAATTTGTCTGCGTCACAGGTGTATCGGGGGGCGGTAAGTCAACACTAACGATCGAGACGCTGTTCAAGAACGCCGCGATGAAGCTGAACGGCGCGCGGCAGGCCCCTGCGCCCTGCGAAACGATCAAGGGGTTCGAGCATCTGGACAAGGTCATCGACATTGACCAGCGCGCCATCGGCCGCACACCGCGGTCGAACCCCGCGACCTATACTGGGGCCTTTACCCCGATTCGTGACTGGTTTGCCGGCCTGCCAGAGGCGAAGACACGCGGCTATAAGCCGGGGCGTTTTTCGTTCAACGTCAAGGGGGGGCGCTGCGAGGCGTGTCAGGGCGACGGTGTCATCAAGATCGAGATGCACTTTCTGCCCGACGTTTATGTTACTTGCGAAACTTGCAAGGGCCAGCGCTATAACCGGGAGACGTTGGAGGTCAAATTTAAGGGCAAGAGCATTGCCGATGTCCTTGATATGACTGTGGAAGACGCGCAGGAGTTTTTTCAGGCCGTGCCGTCGATCCGGACCAAGATGGACGCGCTGGTGCGGGTCGGTCTGGGCTATATCAAGGTCGGCCAGCAGGCGACGACCCTGTCAGGGGGCGAGGCGCAGCGGGTCAAGCTAAGCAAGGAGCTGGCGCGTCAATCCACAGGACGCACGCTTTATATCCTTGATGAGCCGACCACGGGTCTGCATTTCGAAGACGTGCGCAAACTGCTGGAAGTGCTGCACGAGCTGGTGGAGCAGGGCAATTCGGTTATCGTGATCGAGCATAACCTTGATGTCATCAAGACGGCCGATCACCTGATCGATATCGGCCCCGAAGGCGGCGATGGCGGTGGCCGGATCGTGGCCGAGGGAACACCGGAACAGGTGGCAGAGGTCGCGGAAAGCCACACGGGGCGATATTTAAAGCCGATGTTGCAGTCCAAGCGTGTCGCTGCGGAATAAAATTTGCCGCTGCGCTTTGGCGCAGCGGCAGGATGCCTCCGGCGGGGATATTTAGGACCAGAAGAAGGTCAGACCGCGCCCAAAATCCGGATCAGTTGCAAAAGATCATAGCTTTGATCCGGCAGGGCGATGATCTGGTTGTCGAAGACAGCGTAATTTTGGCCTTCGCTCAGTGCGGGCAGATTGTAGCTGTTTATCAGCTGCTCTTGCGTCAGGGCCGCATCTGGCAGGACCGTGATATTGTCGGCAAGGGTCGGGCGGGCTGCCAGCGTATTGATCGTCATCAGCTTTTCGAAGTCTTGTGCGCTGAGCAGAACCGGGCGACCGTCGATCACGGCATAGCGTTTGCCTTCGGGCTCTGCCGGCAGGTCGAAAATGTCGCGGATCTGCGCTGAGCTCAGGGCTGTGCCGCGCGGTGCATCCGGGGCGGGAACAGCAGGGGTGTAGTCGGTCCAGCGGTCGTCAAAGACGCCGCGAAGTGTATCTTGATCATAGCCGGCCCAGTCCTGATAGGTAACACCCTTTTTCGCAAGGCCAGGTGGCACACAGGGGGGGTCTTTTTTTGCAAGGCCCGGCGGGCAGTTGGCGATAGTCTGATAGTCGTTTTCGGTAAACTGCGCGGCGTCCATGTCAGGGGTCAGATAGATCAGGCCGCTGGCTGCGGCGATGCCGGTTGCGATGCGGGCCAAGTCAGCGTTGCCGCCGCGGGCGTTATCGTTGCTGCGGTTACGGTCTGCGCGGTCATGCTTTTTACCGTTTCCGTTACCGCGACCGTTGCCATTGTTGCCCTGTCCGTTGCCTTTGCCCTTCGCCTCGGCCACGAATGGCATGGCGGTCAGGGCTGCGATGGCGGTGAATGTGACGATGCTTTTCATCTGTCGCGTCTTTCTTGTGACTGGTTCACCGGAAAAACGCGGGTCTGGCGCGCCGTTCCGGCGCGCCAGACCCGTCGGCGGTTATCCGCGACTGCGGGCGGAAAAGCGCGGCAACATGGCGGAAAAATCGCGGCCTGCGCCGTCTTCGCGATTCACGAACCGGTCGTAAAGTGCGCGGGCAGCTTCGCCAAGCGGGGTGTCGGCGTCTGCGGATTTTGCTGCGGCCTGCGCCAAGGTCAGGTCCTTGAGCATCAGGTCAGCCGCAAAGCCCGGCTTGTAATCGTTATCCGCGGGGGAGGTTGGCCCCACGCCGGGGGCGGGGCAGTAGGCGTTCATGCTCCAGCTAGAGCCGGAGGAGGTGCTGACGACGTCGAACATCGCCTGGCGGTCAAGGCCAAGGCGGTCGGCCAGATTGAACGCCTCGCAGGTGGCGATCATGGTGACGCCAAGGATCATGTTGTTGCAGATCTTGGCCGCCTGGCCATTTCCTGCGTGGCCGCAATGTACAACCTTTTGGCCCATGATGTCGAACAGCGGTTTGCAGGTGTCGAAGGCCTGCTGCGGCCCGCCTGCCATAAAGGTGAGGGTTCCATTTGTTGCGCCGCCGATGCCGCCAGATACCGGGGCGTCGATTGCCAGAAGTCCGGCGTCGACGGCGGCCTGCGCGACGTGCCGTGCGCTGTCCACATCCACGGTAGAACAGTCCAGATGTACCGCGCCCGGTTTCATTGCGGCATGGATTTCAGCGGCGACGCTGCGCAGGATGGTGCCGTTGGGCAGCATGGTGATCACGACATCTGCGCCCTTTGCCGCTTCGGCTGCGCTGCCGGCTATGGTCATGCCGTCGGGCCGGGCTTGCGTGTCGAAGCCGGTGACACTGTGGCCGGCCTCGATCAGGTTCGCGCCCATGGGCGCGCCCATGTTGCCAAGGCCGATGAATGCGATGTTCATAAAAAAGTCTCCGGGTAGAGGGCGTCGGGGCCAAGGGGCGCGGTCAGGGCCGCGATGTCGTCTGCGGGCACGTCCCAACTGGTGTGTCGCCATTTTGGGCTGCGGTCGCGGTCAATGATCGCGGCGCGGATGCCTTCAAGCAGGTCGGACACCTGCTGACTGCGAAACGTGTAGCGAAATTCGTGGGTCAGGGCCGTGTGAATGGTAGGGTCCGCACGCACCGCTCGCACGATCTGCAAGGTGCAGGCCATAGAAAGGGGCGAGTTCCGTTCCATCAGATCAAGCGCATTGGTGATCGGTGCGGGCGGTACTGCGGCGGGCTGCTGGCGGATAGCCGGCAGATCGGCCGCTGCAAAGACGTTGTCGATATCGCTGCGCCAGGCGGCCAGTTTGCTTTGCGGTGCGGGCAGGGCGGCGGCCTGCACGGCGCTGGCATCACCGTCTGTGCACAGGGCTGCGATCAGGTCCGGCCAGGCGCTGTTCGGGGTCAGGTGGTCGGCAAAGCCGGCATAGATCGCATCCCCCGCGTCCATCCGGTATCCCGTCAGCCCCAGAAATTCCCCCAAACGCCCCGGCGCGCGCGCCAAAAGAAGTGTAGAGCCGACGTCGGGGACCAAACCGATGCCGCATTCGGGCAGGGCGACACGGGTGCTGTCGTCCACGACGCGGTGGCTGCAATGGCCGCCGATCCCTACGCCGCCGCCCATAACAAAGCCTTGCATCAGCGCGACGATGGGCTTGTCATAGCCAGCGATCATGGCGTTCAGGCGGTATTCATCGCGCCAGAACCGCCGCGCGGGGCCGTAATCGCCAGCGGTGCCTGTCGCATAGATCTGCGCGATATCGCCGCCGGCGCAGAAGGCCTTGGGCCCGGCGGCGTCGATGATAATTAGGGCTATGGCGTCGTCGGTGCGCCAGCGGGTCAGCGCATCTTCGATCTGGATCACCATGTCCCAGGTCAGTGCGTTCAGTGCCTTTTCCCGCGTCAGGGTAATGCGGCCAGCGCGGCCTTGGGTGCGGATATCGACGTCGTTCATGCCGATACCATGTCGCGGGCGACGATCATGCGCATAATTTCGTTCGTGCCTTCCAGAATTTGGTGAACCCGCAAATCGCGGACGATTTTTTCGATCCCGTAGTCCGCCAGATAGCCGTAGCCGCCGTGGAGTTGCAGGCATTGATCAGCGACTTGTGATCCGGTTTCGGTCACCAGCTTTTTGGCCATGGCGCAGAAACGGGTTGCGTCGGGTGCGCCGGTATCCAGCTTCCATGCGGCCTGCCGCAAAAAGATGCGCGCCGATTGCAAGGCGATTTCCATATCGGCAAGGCGGAATTGCAGCGCCTGAAACTGGTCGATGGATTTACCAAAAGCCTTGCGGTCGGCCATATAGGCGCGGGTCTGGTCCAGCGCCGATTGCGCGGCCCCAAGCGAGCAGGCGGCAATGTTAAGCCGTCCGCCATCAAGCCCCTTCATCGCGTAGGTAAAGCCTTTGCCAAGTTCGCCAAGCAAGTTACCGGCAGGAACGGTGCATGCGTCCAGTTGCACCTGCCGGGTGGGCTGACTGCGCCATCCCATCTTATCCTCCAGCCCGCCATAGCTGAGGCCCTTTGATCCATCCGTCACGACAAAGGCACTGATGCCCTTGGGGCCTGCGTCGCCGCTGCGGGCCATGACGATATAAGCGTCCGAGTATCCCGCGCCAGAGATGAAGGCCTTGGTTCCCGTCAGGGCGTATCCCGCGTCCGTCGGCACCGCTTTCGTCTTCAGCGCGGCGGCGTCCGATCCGCTGGCCGGTTCGGTCAGGCAATAGGACAACACAGTGTCCATACTCAGCGCGCCGGGTAGCAGCCATGCCTTCAGGTCGTCGCTGCCGAACTGGTCGATCATGCGCGCGCACATGTTGTGGATCGACAGGAAGGCGGCGACCGACGGGCAGGCCATCGACAGCGCCTCAAATACTAGCGTCGCGTCCAGCCGGCTTAGGTCGGTGCCGCCGGACTTTTCGGAAACGTAAAGCCCGCCGAATCCCAGCTCTGCCAGCTTGGGCCACAATTCACGGGGAATGGTGCCGTCTTTTTCCCATTGCCGGGCGAAAGGCGCGATATGCTCTGCCCCGCAGGCTTGCGCCATGTCAAAAATCGCCGTCTGCTCTTGGCTCAGTGCAAAATCCATCGTTTCCCCCGCATTGCCGCGCGCATGAATTGAACGTGCGTTCAGAAAAAGGATGCCGAAGGCTTTGCGTTTTGTCAAAAAGATAAAGCCCGCATCCGAACTTGGGACGGATGCGGGCCGCACCGGGGCAGGGGCTGCATTGGGGGCAGCCCGGATCTGGCCGGATATCAAGCGGGCTCAGGCCCGCCGTGCGCAGATATCCACGAAGAACGCACGAAATGGTTTCATGAATTTTAACGAAATGTTTGTCGTTTCGCTTGAATGTGAAAAAGGCGCATCCGTTTCAGGATGCGCCTTTAATCTGGTTTTATAAACGGTGGGTTAGTCCATCGGTTTGAAGTTCAGCGCAGCGCCGTCCTTGATACCCGACGGCCAGCGGGATGTGACGGTTTTGGTGCGGGTATAGAATTTAAAAGCGTCCGGACCGTGCTGGTTCAGGTCGCCAAAGACGGATTTTTTCCACCCGCCAAAGGTATGATAGGCCAGTGGCACGGGAATCGGCACGTTGATGCCGATCATGCCGACGTTGACGCGGCTGGCAAAGTCGCGGGCGGCGTCGCCATCGCGGGTAAAGATCGCGGTGCCGTTGCCCATTTCATGATCCATCGCCAGACCCAGCGCCTCTTCATAGTCGCCGGCACGCACAACCGACAGGACGGGTCCAAAGATTTCCTTTTGGTAAATGTCCATGTCCTTAGTGACGCGGTCAAACAGGTGCGGGCCGACGAAAAAGCCGTCTTCGTAGCCTTGCAGGCTGAAGTCACGGCCATCGACAACCAGTTCGGCACCCTGTGCCACGCCGGATTCGACCAGCTTGAGGATGTTCGCCTTGGCGGCTGCGGTGACAACGGGGCCGTAGTCCACGTCATTGCCGCCGGTGTAGGGGCCGACCTTTAGCGCGTCGATGCGGGGCTTGAGCTTTTCGATCAGCTTGTCGGCAGTTGCCTCGCCCACGGGGACGGCAACGGAAATTGCCATGCAGCGCTCGCCTGCTGCGCCGTAACCTGCGCCGATCAGCGCGTCTGCGGCCTGATCCATGTCTGCATCGGGCATGATGATCATGTGGTTTTTGGCACCGCCAAAGCACTGCACGCGCTTGCCCTGCGAACAGCCGCGGCCATAGATATATTCGGCGATCGGGGTCGAGCCGACAAAGCCGATCGACTGGATCACATCGTGGTCGATAATCGCATCAACAGCTTCTTTGTCGCCGTTGACGACTTGCAGGATGCCCTTGGGCAGGCCGGCCTCTTCCATTAGCTCGGCCAGCATCAGGGGAACGGACGGATCACGCTCGGACGGTTTGAGGATGAACGCGTTGCCGCAGGCGATGGCCGGGGCGAACATCCACATCGGGATCATGGCGGGAAAGTTGAACGGCGTGATGCCAGCGCAGACACCCAGCGCCTGCCGCATGGAATACATGTCGATGCCGGGGCCGGCGCCGTCGGTAAATTCACCCTTCAGAAGCTGCGGGGCACCGATGCAATATTCAACAACCTCCAGCCCGCGCTGCACATCGCCGGCGGCGTCGGGCAGGGTCTTGCCGTGCTCGCGCGACAGCGCCTCGGCCAGTTTGTCCATGTCGCGGTGCAGCAGGTCGACGAATTTCATCATCACGCGGGCGCGGCGCTGCGGATTGACGGCGGCCCACTTGGGCTGGGCCGCGGCGGCAAATTGAACGGCTTGGTCCATTTCGGCGGCGTTGGCCAGCGGCACGCGGGCCTGCACTTCGCCAGTGGCGGGGTTGTAGACATCGGCAAAGCGGCCAGAGGTGCCAGCAACGTGGGCACCGTTGATGTAATGGGTCAGGTCTTGCATGGGATTCTCCTGTTGTTGGACAGACCATAGTCTTGCGTTTTTGCGGGGAACAGGGCCAAGATGGCAAAGTTGATTTGCAAAAATGTAAGGATGATTGGTGCAGAACTGGGACGACATGCGTGTCTTTTTGGCTGTTGCGCGGGCGCAAAGCCTGTCCGGCGCAGCCCCGGCGCTGCGCATGGACCCCGCCACGCTGGGCCGCCGTATCGCACGGCTGGAAACATCCGTAGGCGCGGCCTTGTTCGTAAAATCTCCCCAAGGTTACGCCCTGACCGACCTTGGTGCGCGCATGGCAGAGGAGGCGGCGCAGGCCGAGGCGGCTTTGTTGCGCGCCACGGATCTGGGGCAAAGTCCCAGTAGCGGGCTTGCGGGGCAGATCCGTATCGGCGCGCCGGACGGCTGCGCGAACTATCTGCTGCCGCAGGTCTGTGCCGCGATCCAGGCCGCGAACCCGGATCTTGAGGTGCAAATCCTTGCCTTGCCCCGCGTTGTGAACCTGTCCCGGCGCGAGGCGGATATGGCTGTCACCGTCAGCCCGCCCGAAGCAGGGCGCCTGACCGTGCAAAAAATTGTCGATTACAAACTGCACCTTGCGCAGCACGTCGATCTGGCCGTGCCGGCGGGGCTGGCCGATCTAAAGGGCAGGGCCGTTGTCGGCTATATCCCCGATATGATCTTTGACTCCGCGCTGGATTATCTTGGCCCGCTGGCTGCAAACGGGGTGCAGCTGGCCAGCAATTCGGTCAGCGTTCAGCTGCAAATGCTGCGGGCCAAGGCGGGCATCGGCATCGCCCACGACTTTGCGCTGGCCTTTGCCCCAGAGGTGCGGCGCGTCCTGGCGAATGATCTGTCGCTGACGCGATCCTTTTATCTGGTGCGGCACACCGCTGACCGCCGGTCTGACAGGCTACAGCGTTTCGCCGCCGCCCTGACAGAAGGCTTGCGGGCAGAGGTGCTGCGTCTGGAATCATTGACAGGCACGCCTGCGGTCTGAAACGCTGGAGATACGCGCTGTAACGGGAGGATAGCCATGCTTGTACAACAGATTCTCAGCTCCAAACCCTCGGGAGAGATGTTTTGGGTCAAGCCGGGGGATCGCGTTTCTGATGCGGCCAAGATCATGTCGGACAACCGGATCGGCACCGTGATCGTCAGCAAAGACGGCAAATCCCTGCTTGGTATCCTGTCAGAGCGGGACATCGTGCGCCAGATCGGCAAGGGCGGTGCCGGGTGTCTGGACGATCAGGTCGATACGCTGATGACCAGCAAGATCATCACCTGCACGCCCGCCGACCGGTCCGACGCGGTTCTGGAAATGATGACAAATGGCCGTTTCCGCCACTTGCCGGTGATGAAGGACGGTGAAATGATCGGCCTGATTTCCATTGGCGATGTGGTCAAGGCGCGGCTGTCGCAACTTGCAATGGAAAACAACGCCTTGGAAGGCATGATTGCCGGTCACTGACGCTGCGCTGCGCCGGGTCGGCCTTGCAACCTGCCGTGAAATGCGGTTCTGCTGCGGTTGCGACATAATCTTGCGAGGCCGACCATGCGTATTGGGCTGTATCCCGGCACATTCGATCCCGTCACCCACGGGCACATTGATATCGTGCGGCGGGCCTGTTCGCTGGTCGATAAGCTGGTCATCGGGGTTGCGATCAACCGCGACAAGGGACCGCTATTCGACCTGAACGAGCGGGTCGAAATGGTCCGGTCAGAGGTCGTGCCCATCGGTGCGCCGCTGGGCACCGAAATCATCGTGCACCCCTTTGAAAACCTGCTGATCCATTGTGCCAAGGATGTTGGCGCAGGTGTGATCATCCGCGGCCTGCGCGCCGTGGCCGATTTTGAATACGAATTTCAAATGGTCGGCATGAACCGGTCGCTTGATAACTCGGTCGAGACGGTTTTTCTGATGGCCGATGCCAAAAATCAGGCTATCGCTAGCAAACTGGTCAAGGAAATCGCCCGGCTAAACGGCGATGTGTCCAAATTCGTCACGCCCGCCGTCGACGCCGCACTACACCGCAAATACGCGCAAAGCTGACCGGGACACGAAAAAGGCGGCAACTGCATCTGCAGTCGCCGCCCTCAGGCGCGATTGGTCATGGGATCAGCCGTAGACTGCTTGACGGGCGATTTGTGCCGCATTTTCGCGGTCGATATTCAGATCAAGCGCCACATCCAGCGGCATCGATTTGATTTCCTGCAGGGTGCGGGAATAGACGGCACGCTTTTCGATGGTCTTGCGGATCGTGTTGATCAGGGTCATGGCGTGTTCCTTTCATGTGATATGCAGTGTTCTTCTGCTAATCTATTTAAAGATGCTGCATCGCAGCACAACTGACACGATGGAAGACCCGCCTTGCGTTAAATGCAATGCGACCGCCCTGAATTTGCCTTGTTTGTGGGCAGCTTATGCGGGCAAGGCGATACGCAACGCAAAAGGGCCGCCCATAACGGACGGCCCTTTGCCTAATCGCGGGATGTGCCTTTTAGATCAGCTTGCCCATGGCGACAGCCGTATCGGACATCCGGTTAGAGAAGCCCCATTCGTTGTCGTACCAGGTCAGGATGCGGACCATGTTACCCGCCATGACCTTGGTCTGGTCCATGTGGAAGGTGGACGAGGCTGGATCGTGGTTGAAGTCGGTGCTGACCATCGGCAGGTCCGTATAGGCCAGAACACCTTTCATCGGACCATCGGCAGCGGCGCGGATCGCATCGTTGATTTCTTCGACTGTGGTGTCGCGGCTGGCTTCGAAGGTCAGATCGACGACCGATACGTTGGGTGTCGGCACGCGGATCGCAACGCCGTCCAGCTTGCCGTTCAGTTCCGGCAAAACCAGGCCGACAGCCTTGGCTGCGCCAGTCGAGGTCGGGATCATCGACAGGGCTGCGGCGCGGGCGCGGTACAGGTCCTTGTGCATCGTATCCAGCGTCGGCTGGTCGCCGGTGTAGCTGTGGATCGTGGTCATGAAGCCTTTGGTGATACCGACAGTGTCGTTCAGCACCTTGGCGACAGGGGCCAGGCAGTTGGTGGTGCAGGATGCGTTAGACACGATCAGATCGTCTGTGGTCAGCGTGTCGTGGTTCACACCGTAAACGATGGTCTTGTCAGCATTCGCGCCGGGGGCGGAAATCAGCACGCGCTTTGCGCCGTTTTCCAGATGCGCCTGGCAGGCTTCTTTGGACGTAAAGATGCCTGTGCATTCCAGAACGACATCCACGTCGCCCCAAGGCAGGTCGGCCGGGTTGCGCAGCGCGGTCACGCGCATCGGCCCGCGGCCCGCGTCGATGGTGTCTTCGGTTGTCGTCACAGTGCCCGGAAAACGGCCATGGACCGAATCAAAGCGCAGCAGGTGGGCATTGGTTTCGACCGGACCCAGATCGTTGATCGCGATGACCTCGATATCGGTGCGGCCGGATTCGATGATCGCGCGCAGCACGTTGCGCCCGATACGTCCAAATCCGTTGATTGCGACTTTAACGGCCATGATGTCGTCCTTTATGAAGTGACTGAAGTTGGCGCGAACATTGCAATTTTCGCGCAAAGGTCAAGGGCTGCGCGTTATCGCCAGAAAGCCAGCCATTCGAGCATGTCATAGAATTTGCGCGCCAGATACAGGGGGGCGTCCAGATGAAGCACGAAATGATCCAGCGCAAAGAAGGCTGCGATAAAGATTACAAGGCCAATGGCGATCGCATTTGTCATGCGGGCTGTGTAATGGCGATTGGCCGCGCTGCCTAGCCATCACCGCTATTCCGCGATAGCCAAAGGGTTGCGAAGCGCCGCTCTTGGCCTAGGTTCGCAAAGACGTGATCAAAAGAAGGAAGACACAATGAGCGGCTTGCTGGCCCTGCTGGACGATGTTGCAGCAATTGCAAAGGTGGCTGCGGCCAGCGTGGACGACGTGATTGGACAGGCCGCCAAGGCCGGGTCCAAGGCCGCAGGTGCCGTGATCGACGATGCTGCGGTCAGCCCCAAATACGTGCAGGGCTTTGCCCCGGCGCGCGAACTGCCCATTGTGTGGAAAATCGCCCGCGGGTCGTTTTTCAACAAGCTCGTGATCCTGTTGCCGATCGCCATGCTGCTATCTGCCTTTGCCCCTTGGGCGATTCCGCCCTTGCTGATGCTTGGCGGGGCCTATCTGTGCTTTGAAGGCGCGGAAAAAATTGTCCACGCCTTCTCTCATAATGATGCCCATTCCAAGGCAACGGGGGATCCCGCCCACCTGGAAGAGGCAAAGGTTCAGGGCGCGATCAAAACCGACTTTATCCTCAGCGCAGAGATCATGACGATCTCTCTTGCCGCCATCACGGTCGATAGCATCTGGATGCAGGGCGTCGTTCTTGCGGTCGTGGGCATCGCGATCACCGTCGCGGTTTACGGCGCAGTCGCAGCCATCGTCAAAGCTGACGATCTGGGCCTGCTGATGGCGGGCAGCGGCCGCCTTGGCATCACCCGTGCCTTGGGGCGCGGGATCGTGCACTGGATGCCGACATTCCTGTTTGTTCTGACATGGGTCGGCACGGCGGCCATGCTTTGGGTCGGCGGGCAGATTATCGTGCACGGGCTTGGCCAGCTGGGCTTTCACGGGCCAGAGGATCTGATCCACGGCTGGGCGGTTGCTGTGGGCCAACTGGTGCCTGCCGGTTACGCCGGCGCTGTGCAATGGATCGCAACAGCCTTCTGTGACGGTGTGCTGGGCTTTATCCTCGGCCTGCTGATCATCCCGCTGGTCAACTACGTCATCGCGCCGATCTACCGCACCGTCCGTCCCGCATGACCAACCTGGCCCTGCTTGGCGCGCGTCTGCTGATCGGGGCCCTGCTGGTCGGCGGCGCTGTGCAAAAGACGCTTTCTCCGGGGGATGCCGGCGGCATGCTGGTCGATTTTGGCCTACCTTTCGCACTGATCTGGCCAGCATTGATCTATGACGCAGCGGCGGGGCTGGCGCTTTGGATCGGGGTCGGCGTGCGGCCTGTCGCAGTGTCAGCCGCGGCCTATTGCGCGCTGACCAGCATATTTCACCTGCAGGTCTTCACCGCGACGGGGGACGCCTGGCAAATGACAATCTTCGTCAAGAACTGGGCCATAGCAGGCGGCTGCCTGGCCCTGGCTGTTGCCGGATCGGGCACTGTGGCGCTACGGGCGGACCGCCCATGAAGTCCTTGCTGGCAGAGCTTTACAGCGGCCATTCGGACCGGGCCGTCACATTTCGCTATGCGCTTGTGGCGTTCGATCTGCTAACCGTAATCTTCGTCATCGTCACATCATTCTTTGAACCAAACAGACTGGTCCTCGTCCTCGACCTGACATTCGGTGCGATCATACTTGTCGATTTCTTGGCGCGCGGCTGGATCGAAAACCAACGCCTGCGCGCCATGCTGCGCCTGACCACATGGGCCGATTTGGCCGCGATCATCAGCTTTCTGGCCCCGGTTGTCACAGGGCAGGCGCTGGCCTTCCTGCGGGTGTTGCGCACCCTGCGCCTGCTGCGCAGTTACGAGCTATTGTCCCGCCTGCGCCGCGACAGCAAATGGTTCCGCGAACGCGAAGATATCATCCTCGCCGTCACCAATCTGATTGTGTTTTTATTCATCATGACGGGCCTGATCTATGCCAGCCAGGTCAATATCAATGACCAGATCAACAACTATGCCGACGCCTTTTATTTTACTGTCACCACGCTGACGACAACAGGCTTTGGTGACATCACGCTCGACACCACATGGGGCCGGATGCTCGCCGTTGCGGTGATGATCATCGGGGTCTCGCTGTTCCTGCAAATGCTGCAGGTCCTTTTCCGGCCGCCCAAAGTGCGCCAGGAATGCCCGACCTGCGGCCTGATCCTGCACGACGCCGATGCGGTCCACTGCAAACACTGCGGTGAAACCATCCATATCCAGACCGAAGGCGCGATTTGACCCAGACCTTGCGCCAGGGTTCCCTTCTTCTGGTTTGAAATATCCCGGGGGTGCGGGGGCAGCGCCCCCGCGGATCGGCCCGGTGCGGCCGGGTCGATCCCCTCAACCGAACTTGCCGCTGAAACGCAAAAGGGCGCGCCGCAGCACGCCCCCTCGCATCATGCTCCGATAAGATCAGAGCAGGTTTTTCGCCTGCGCCACCACGTTCTCAGCGGTGATCCCGAACTTTTCGTACAGCACCTCTGCCGGGGCAGAGGCACCAAAGCCCTCCATGCCAACAAAGGCTGCCTTCTTGGCGTTGCCGCGCTCGCCCATTAGGATCATGTCCCAGGACTGGCGCACACCGGCCTCGATCGCGACGCGCACGGGGCCGGCGGGCAGGACCTTGCGGCGGGTCGCTTCGTCCTGCGCCAAGAAGATATCCATGCAGGGCATGGACACAACGCGGGTGCCGATGCCTTCGGCTTGCAGGGCCTCACGGGCCTTCAGCGCGATCTCAACTTCAGATCCGGTGGCGATCAGGATGACCTGACGCTTGCCTTCGGCGTCTGCCAGCACATAGCCGCCTTGGGCGGTCATGTTCTTGTTGGTGTGGACCTTGCGAACCGTCGGCAGGTTCTGGCGGGACAGGGCCAGCACAGACGGGGTCGTATCGGCGGTCAGGGCCAGCTCCCAGGCTTCGGCCGTCTCGACGCTGTCCGCAGGGCGGAACACATGGGTGTTCGGCGTCGCGCGCAGCATCGACAGATGCTCCACCGGCTGGTGGGTCGGGCCGTCTTCGCCAAGGCCGATGGAATCATGGGTCATGACGTAAACCGCAGGCACGCCCATCAGGGCGGACAGGCGCATCGCGCCGCGGGCGTAGTCGGTAAAGCACATGAACGTGCCGCCATAGGCGCGTGCGCCGCCGTGCAGCGCCATGCCGTTCATCGCAGCGGCCATGCCGTGTTCACGGATGCCGTAGTGGATGTAACGGCCCTTGCGGTTGTCCGGGGTGAACACGCCCATGTCGGCGGTCTTGGTATTGTTGGAACCGGTCAGGTCAGCGGATCCGCCGATGGTTTCGGGCATGATCGGGTTGATCACGGCCAATACGTTTTCGCTCGACTTGCGGGTCGCGACGGATTTCGCCTCTTCGCTGGCCTGCTTTTTGAAAGCGCGGATGGTGGCTGCCAGCTTCTTCGGCGCCTCGCCGCCCTGGGCGCGGGCGAATTCGGCCTGCTTGGCCGCCGACAGCTTTTCGACGCGGGCCTGCCATTCGGCGCGAGCCGTCTTGCCGCGCTCGGCGGTGGCTTCCCACTGGGCCTTGATGTCGGCGGGAACTTCGAACGCGCCAGCGGTCCAGCCGTAGGCCGCCTTGGCCGCCTTCATCTGGTCCGCATCCGTCAGCGCGCCATGACCCTTGGAGGTATCCTGCGCTGCGTGACCCAGTGCGATATGGGTCTTGCAGGCAATCATCGACGGGCGCTTGTCGGCCTTGGCGGCCACGATAGCGGCCTCAATCTCTTCCGGGTTGTGACCGTCGATAGCCTGCACATGCCAGCCAGAGGCGGCGAAACGCTCCATCTGGTTGGTTTTGTCGGCGATGGACACCTTGCCGTCGATGGTGATGTCGTTGTCGTCAAAGAACACGATCAGGTGCGACAGTTCCTGCATGCCGGCCAGGCCGATCGCCTCTTGGCTGATGCCTTCCATCAGGCAGCCGTCGCCGGCCATCACATAGGTGTGGTGGTTCACGATCGCCGTGCCCCAGGTCGCGCGCTGGATTTCCTCTGCGATGGCGAAGCCGACAGAGTTCGCAATGCCCTGACCCAGCGGGCCGGTCGTAACCTCGATGCCGCGGCCATGGCCGAATTCGGGATGGCCTGCGGTGCGCGCGCCCCACTGGCGGAAGTTCTTGATCTGCTCCAGCGGAAAATCTTCGTAGCCGGTCAAGTGCAGCAGCGCATACAGCAGCATCGACCCGTGGCCGGCCGACAGGATGAACCGGTCACGGTTGGCCCAATGGGGCGCAGCGGGGTCGAAATTCAGGTGGTTCGTGAACAACACCGTCGCCACATCGGCCATGCCCATCGGCATGCCAGAGTGGCCGGAGTTCGCGGCAGCAACCGCATCAAGCGTCAGGGCGCGGATGGCCGCAGCTTTCATCCAATGCTCGGGGTGGGCGGTGCGCAGAGCTGTAAGATCCATGGGGCAGGTCCTGTTCTAAGGCGTAAGACGCGGTTGAGAGTGTCATAACAGGGCAGAACCTAAGATCAAGCGGCCCTGAAATGACCCTGCGGCGTTTGTAGGGGCGTGCCGGATCGCTTAACCTTTGCGAAATCAGACGATTCGCGAAGCTGCGCGAGGACGGGACAGGAACGCCGCATGGATGATATCAAAGCACTCGAAACGCGGATCACCGACGCGCTGGACCGGATTGCCTGGCAGTTGTCCAAGCCCAAGGCTGCGCTTGTGGCAGAGGAGGGGCCAAGCAAGGCTGATCTGATCGCCCAGCTGGAAGACGAGCGCCGCGCGAATACCCAGCTAGAGGAGCGGGTCGGCAAGCTGAAGGCACGTCAGGACGGCCAGATTGCCGATCTAGAAAAGCGCGCCAGCGATCAGGCGGCGCAGATCGCGGCGCTGGATGTGCAACTGCAGCAACTGCGCGGGTCAAATGCGGATCTGACCGATGTCTGCGCCAAACTGCGGGCCGCGGCCGCTGACGGTGTGGCGGAGGCCGAACTGATCAATCGCGCGCTGATAGCGGAAGTCGACGGCCTGACCGCGCAGCGCAGCGCCGAGGCCGCAGAAGTTGCGGCCATTCTGTCGGACCTGAAACCGATGCTGCAGCAGGAGGCGTAAACCATGCCACAAGTCGAAATTACCATCGGTGGCCGGTCCTTCGAGGTCGCATGTCAGGAAGGCGAAGAGCAGTTCCTGATGACTGCCGCCAAAATGCTGGACACCGAGGCTGCGCATCTGTCGGCGCAGATCGGCCGGATGCCCGAAGGACGCATGTTGCTGATGGCGGGTCTGATGCTGGCCGACCGCACGGCTGGCCTGGAAGATCAGGTTCGCGCGCTGGAAGCCGAACAGGCCAATCTGCGGGCCCATATCGCAGAGGCGGCTGCCCGCCCTGCCGCGCGCATCGAAGTGCCCGTGATCCCGCAAGAGCTGCATGACGGTATGGCCGAAATCGCCGCCCGCGCCGAGGCACTGGCCGAACAGGCGGAACAAGCCGAGGTTTAAGGGTGAACCGCAGACCCTGCTGCCAGCAAAAAGGCCCCCGCTGCATTAGCGGGGGCCTTTTTGCTGTGCGCTAACCTGCCTGGCCGGATTTAGCCGTTGGCTTCGCGGATCTTGTCGGCGGCAGCCTGATCAAAGGCGATGTTGTTTTCCTTGAGCAGGGTGTCCAGCTCGCCGGACAGGGTCATTTCGGTGATGATGTCGCAGCCGCCGACGAATTCGCCGTTGACGTAAAGCTGGGGGATCGTCGGCCAGTCGGAATAATCCTTGATGCCCTGACGGATCGTGTCATCGGCCAGCACGTTCACATCGGTATATTCGACGCCCATAAAGTTCAGCACGCCTGCCACGCGGGACGAAAACCCGCATTGCGGCATCGTCTTGGTGCCTTTCATGAACAAAACGACAGTGTTGTTGGTGACGGTATCTTTGATCTGGTCGGAAGCGGTCATAGCGGTATCCTTTAAAAGCGGTGGCCGGCGCGGTGGCCGAATTTTTGGCAAAAATTCAGAGCGGGACGCCGGCGATGGGTTAGTCCGGTGCGCGGGTTGTCAGGGCGAGGGCGTGCAATTCGCCTGCAGAGCCGTCCATTTTACCCTTGAGCGCGGCATAGACGGCGCGCTGTTGCTGCACACGGTTCTTGCCGGCAAAGCTGGCGTCGATCACCTCAGCTGCGAAATGGGCACCATCGTCGCCTTGCACTGTAATCTTGGCGTCAGGGAAGCCTTCGCGCAGCAGGGTCTCGATCTCGTGGGCGGTGATGGCCATGGGGGCGTCCTTTGGTCGGGTTGGCTTAACTTATGAACGTGGCGGTGCAGGGGCAAGGGGCCCCTGCTGCGGTGATGCGGCTTTGTAGGGCCCCCTCCGGGGGGAGTTTATCTGGCCAGATGAATAAGCGGTCAGGCGACGGCATCGGCAAAGGCGCTGCGGTAGAGGTCGACAAGCGGGGCAAGCGGCGTGCTGCTTGCGCCAAAGGTCAGTTTGTCGCCGCCCGCTTTGCCGACAACTGTGATGGGCAGGCCCGCCTGGGCGGCGGCGGTCAACAGCGCCTCTGCCTGATCAAAGGTGGCGGCGATCAGATAGCGGGCCTGATCTTCGGCGAAGAGCTGGGCGGTGTCGTCAGTGTCCAGCGTGACGCCGACGCCGGCGGTTTGTGCCAATTCGAACGCTGCCAAAGCAAGGCCGCCGTCAGAGAGGTCGGTGCATGCGGTGATATTGGCGATGTTCGCGCGGATGAAGTCACCGTGGGCCGCTTCTGCCGCCAGATCGACGGGGGGAGCGTCGCCTTCGGCGCGGCCGAGGTGTTCAGCCAGAAGCGCGGTCTGGCCCATGTGGCCTGGCGTGTGGCCCAGCAGCAGCAGGGTGTGGCCGTCGGCCAGTGTGCCGCGAATGATCTGGTCGATATCCGCAATCAGGCCGACAGCGCCGATGGTGGGCGTGGGCAGGATGCCGGTTCCGTCGGTTTCGTTGTAAAGCGAGACGTTGCCGGAGACGATGGGCATGTCGAGCGCCTTGACTGCCTGACCGATGCCATCGATCGCGCCGACGAACTGGCCCATGATGCGCGGCTTTTCGGGATTGCCGAAGTTCATGTTGTCGGTCGTGGCCAATGGCTTTGCCCCGACGGCGGTCAGGTTGCGATAGGCTTCGGCGACGGCTTGTTTGCCGCCTTCGATCGGGTTGGCAAAGACATAGCGCGGCGTCACGTCAGAGGTGAAGGCCAGCGCCTTGGTCGTGCCGTGGATGCGGGTAATGCCAGCGCCGGCACCGGGGATACGCAGGGTGTCGCCCATGACCTGGCTGTCGTATTGTTCATAGACCCACGATTTGGCAGCATAATTTGGGCTGCCGATCAGGGAACGCAGGCCGGCGATGGGGTCGATGGCGGGGATATCGCCGACAGGGGCGGCCGCAGGCGTCGGTTCCCACGGGCGGTCATATTCGGGGGCGGATGAGGCGAGCTTGGACAGAGGCAGGTCGGCCTTCACCTCTCCGTTGTGGATGATGAGGAAGCGGTCTTCGGCGATGGTTTCGCCCACGATGGCGAAATCAAGGTCCCATTTGACGAAAACGGCGCGGGCTTCCGCCTCCAGCTCTGGCTTGAGGACCATCAGCATGCGTTCCTGGCTTTCAGACAGCATCATTTCATAGGCGGTCATGGCCTGTTCGCGCTGCGGGACGTCTTCCAGATTCAGGCGGATTCCAAGGCCGCCCTTGTCGCCCATTTCCACGGCAGAGCAGGTCAGACCGGCGGCACCCATGTCCTGAATGGAAATTACAGCACCTGTGGCCATCAGCTCCAGCGTGGCTTCCATCAGGCGCTTTTCGGTGAAGGGATCGCCAACCTGCACGGTGGGGCGCTTGTCTTCGATGGTGTCGTCGAATTCGGCCGAGGCCATCGTGGCACCGCCGACGCCGTCACGTCCGGTTTTCGCGCCAAGGTATACGACAGGCATGCCGACACCGGAGGCGGCAGAGTAGAAAATCTTGTCCGCATCCGCGAGGCCAGCGGCAAAAGCGTTCACGAGGCAGTTGCCGTTGTAGGAGGCGTCAAAGCGCACTTCCCCGCCGACTGTGGGCACGCCAAAGGCGTTGCCGTAACCGCCGACGCCCGCCACGACGCCGTTGACCAGCTGGCGGGTCTTGGGGTGGCTGGGCAGGCCAAAGGACAGCGAATTCATCGCAGCGATGGGCCGTGCGCCCATGGTGAAGACATCGCGAAGGATGCCGCCGACGCCCGTAGCCGCCCCCTGGTAGGGTTCGATGTAGGACGGGTGGTTGTGGCTCTCCATCTTGAAGACAACGGCCTGACCGTCACCGATATCGACGACGCCGGCGTTTTCGCCGGGGCCGCAGATGACCTGCGGGCCAGTGGTGGGCAGGGTGCGCAACCATTTCTTGGATGACTTGTAGGAACAATGTTCGTTCCACATCGCCGAAAAGATACCCAGTTCGGTAAAGTTCGGCGCGCGTCCGATGATCGACAGGATGCTTTCATACTCTTCAGGCTTCAGCCCGTGTGCGGCAATCAGGTCTGGTGTGATAATCGGATCTTGCATGGCGTCCCCCGGCAATAGCGTTGGGCTGCTTTTAGGCGAGGACGGCCGTAAGGGAAAGGCCTGCGCGTCATGCGGCGGTGCTGGCCGGGTGCAGGGACTAATAAGGGGGGCGGCCAACGGGCTGCGGACAAAAAAGTGCCGGGCACAATGGCCCGGCGAAGTCCAACAGGGAGGTGAGGTGACGGACAAAATGCCGCGTCGCCTCAATCAGTCAGATAGAGCCGCGAAATTAAGCAATCAAGAAAAAAGCTGGATTACTATTGCAATCCGGCTATGCACTGTGTGCATGACGCTACAACTTTGGCGAGTAAACGGGGGAGGGGCCGGGTTACGCGGGCTTGATCCGTGGCTCTGTCAGGTTGCGGACGCTTTTGCGGTGTTCGAAAATTTCGTCCTGAACGAAGTCACGAAACGCCATGATGCGGCGTGATTGGCGCAGCTCTTCAGGGTAGGCGAGGAAGACGGGCACTTCGCCGCTTTCGATTTCCGGCAGGCAGCGAACAAGGTGCGGGAAATCTTCGGTGACGTAATCAGGCAGCACGCCGACACCAAGGTTGTTGATCACGCCCTGCAGCACGCCAAAGTAGTTGTTGACCGTAAAGATCGACTGGACATCATGGCTGAGCAAGTGGTGGATCAGCGTCGATCCTGCGGTGACCTGCGTTGACGACAGCGCCTGACAGATCAGGCGATGGCCTTTAATTTCGCCAATGCGGTCCAGCGGCGGGCGCGTGTCCAGATAGGTCTGTGTTGCGTAAAGACGCATGCGGATGTTCATCAGACGCTTGCGGATCAGATCGGCCTGCGACGGTTCTTTCATACGGATGGCGACGTCGGCTTCGCGCATCGGCAGGTCAAGCACCCGCTCTTCCAGCATCAGGTCGATTTTGATGTCGGGGTAAAGTTCATAAAGTTTCGGCAAGCGCGGCGCGAGCCAGAGCGTGCCGAAGCCCGTTGTCGTAGTGACACGCAATTCGCCGAACACTTCTTCTTCGCTGTCGCGGATGCGAGCGGAGGCGGTTTCAAGGCGACGGTTCATCGATTTGGTGGCGTCGAACAGCAATTCGCCCTGTTCGGTCAGAATCAGGCCCCGCGCGTGGCGGTGGAAAAGCGTGGTGTTCAGCGACTCTTCCAAGGCTCTGATCTGGCGACTGACCGCGGATTGCGACAGGTGCAGCACATCACCCGCATGGGTCAGGGACCCTGCGTCAGCGACGGCGTGAAAGATTCGCAATTTATCCCAGTCCATCAAATTCCCATGGCGAATATGTTAGCGTTAAGCAATGCAACTTTATTGCTTATGAATCCTCACAAATCAATGAAGGCGATAGGGGAATATAACGCTTTGTAGGTCATAAATTGTGACCTAAGCTGCATCTATCCGCAAATTGCGCATAGGAGGTGCACGATGAGCCGGGACAAGATCTCTCTCAATGACCGATTTGATCTGGACGTCAGTCCGGTTCTTTTGAACGGCACGCAGGCGCTGGTGCGCCTGATGCTGATGCAGCGGGCGCGTGATGCACGCGCGGGGCTGAATACCGCAGGCTATGTCACCGGCTATCGCGGATCGCCGCTGGGGGCGGTGGATTTGCAGATGACAAAGGCGGCCAAGGCGCTGGAGGCCGGACAGGTGACGTTCCAGCCGGGTCTGAACGAAGACCTGGCCGCAACCGCCCTGTGGGGCAGCCAGCAGGCAGAGCTGCGCGGAGAAGGAAAATACGACGGTGTCTTTGGCCTGTGGTATGGCAAGGGCCCGGGCGTGGACCGGTCCGGCGATGTGATGCGTCACGCCAACATGGCAGGCACATCCCCGCATGGCGGTGTCATCATGGCGATGGGGGACGACCATACCGGCGAAAGCAGCACAACCTTGCACCAGTCCGACTGGGCGATGGTCGATGCTTACATGCCAATTGTGTCGCCAGCGGGCGTGCAAGAGGTGCTGGATTACGGCCTCTATGCCTGGGCGCTGTCGCGGTATGCGGGCGTCTGGGTGGGCCTGAAGACGATGAAGGACACGATCGAGGTCACATCCGTGGTGGACGGCGATCCGCACCGGCTTGATTTCGTCACCCCCGATATGCCGCTGCCGGATGGTGGATTGAATATTCGTCTGGTTGATACGCCCGTGCTGCAAGAGGCGCGGATGATCGACCACAAACGCTTTGCCGCAGAAGCGTTTAGCCGCGCCAATAAAATGGACCAGCGCAAGTGGGGCAAGCCGGGGGCCAGGATCGGCTTAGTTGCGGCGGGCAAGAACTGGCTTGATCTGGTACATGCCCTGTCGCTGCTGGGGATCGACGAGGCAGAGGCCGCGCGGCTGGGGATCACCACCTATAAGGTGGGACAGGTCTGGCCGCTGGATATGGCCAGCTTTCATGAATGGGCGACAGGCTTGGATCTGGTCGTTGTGGTGGAGGAAAAGCGCAAGCTGATCGAGGTTCAGGTCAAAGAGGCGCTGTTCGATGACACCAACACCCGCGTTTACGGCTGGCACAAGGGGGATGAACATTCCGAAGGGCGGCGCGAAGAAGTGTTCCCGACCCGCTATGCCTTGGACCCGATCTGGATCGCGGAAAAGCTGGGCGGGATATTGACCGAAGAAGGCTGCGGATCGTCCGGCGTCACCGCAGGGCTGGCGCAATTGGCTGAATCACGCCGCGCAGACAATGTGCCGGAATTGGCGGCACGGTTGCCTTACTTCTGCTCGGGCTGCCCGCACAACTCCTCTACCCGCGTGCCAGAAGGATCGCGGGCCTACGCGGGGATCGGCTGTCACTACATGGTGCAGTGGATGGACCGGGACACGGTCGGCTTTACCCAGATGGGCGGCGAAGGCGCGAACTGGGTGGGCGAAGCGCCATTCAGCAAGACCGGCCATGTGTTCCAGAACCTTGGGGACGGCACCTATAACCATTCGGGTGTGCAGGCGATCCGCTTTGCGCTGATGGCGGGGACAACGATCACCTATAAGATTTTGTTCAACGATGCCGTCGCCATGACGGGCGGGCAGGGCAATGATGGCGGGCTGACCGCTGACCAGATCGTCAGGGAACTTGTCGCCATGGGCGTTCGGGACGTTCGCGTCGTCTATGACGAAAAGGAAGATGTGGACGCCGCCCTGTTTCCGAAGGGCGTGCCGCTGACAGAGCGGGCAGAGCTGCCGCGGGTACAGGCGGAGCTGGCCAAAGTGCACGGTGTGTCGGCGCTGGTCTATATCCAGACCTGCGCCGCAGAAAAACGCAGACGCCGCAAGCGGGGGCAGTTCCCCGACCCGGACAAGCGCGTCTTCATCAATACTGACGTCTGCGAAGGCTGCGGCGATTGCGGGGTGCAGTCCAACTGCGTGTCGATCGTGCCGGTGGAAACGGAACTTGGCCGCAAGCGGGCGATTGACCAGTCGTCCTGCAACAAGGATTTCAGCTGCCTGAAAGGCTTTTGCCCGTCCTTTGTCACAGTAGAGGGCGCGCAGCTGAAAAAGGCGGCCACCGCGCAGGTTGATCTGCCGGATCTGCCGGACCCCGTGTTGCCCGTGATCCATGGCACCCATAACGTCGTCATCACGGGCGTCGGCGGCACGGGCGTTGTGACCATCGGTGCTGTGCTGGCCATGGCCGCCCACCTAGACGGCAAGGGGGCTGGCATGATGGAAATGGCCGGCCTCGCCCAGAAAGGCGGCGCAGTGCATATCCATTGCCGTATTGCAGAGCGTCCCGCCGACATCAGCGCCATACGTGTTGCCACGGGCGAATGCGATGCGCTGATTGGCGGCGATCTGGTGGTCAGTGCAGGGGCCAAGACGATCGGTCTGATGAAAACCGGCCGCACAAAGGGCGTCGTGAATGCGCATGAGATCATTACCGGCGATTTCACCCGCGATACGGAGTTCAAGCTGCCGACAGAGCAGTTGAAGCTGTCGCTTACCGCCCGTCTGCGCGATGACGTGCAGCTGTTCGATGCGACCGAACTGGCCAAGGCCACCATGGGGGACAGTATCTATTCCAACATGATGGTCTTTGGCGCGGCATGGCAGATGGGCGCGATCCCGATCAGCGGTGCCGCGATCCGCGAGGCGATTGCGCTGAATGGCGCGGCGGTCGACCGGAATTTACGTGCCTTTGAATTGGGGCGCTGGGCCGTACTGCACCCTGCTCAGGTAGAGGATCTGTTAACCCCCACCGTGATAGCCTTGCCAAAGTCACTGAACGAAAGGATTGCGTTTCGCGAAGCCCATCTGACAACCTATCAAAACAAGCGGCTTGCCAAACGCTACCGCGCCATGGTCGACCGTTTTGATGACCCCGCCTTGCGCGAAGCTGTCGCTAAGGGCTATCACAAGCTGCTGGCCTATAAAGACGAATACGAGGTTGCGCGCCTGTTGCAGGATAGCGCCGCTAAGGCCCGCGAAGCCTTTGATGGTGATATCAAGGTCAGCTATCACCTTGCTCCGCCGATGCTGTCCAAGGAAGGCGCGGATGGTCGCCCGATGAAGCGCACCTTTGGCGCGGGTATGGGGCGGATGTTCCCGTGGCTGGCCAAGCTGAAGGTGTTGCGCGGCACACCGCTTGATCCTTTCGGCTATACCGCAGAACGCCGTATGGAACGCGCCCTGATCACGCAATACGAAGGTGACATGGCGGGGCTGGGCGCAGTGGCGGCCCAGAACCTTGACGCTGCGGTGGCGCTGGCCGCCTTGCCGCTGACGATCCGGGGGTTCGGTCCGGTAAAGGCTGCAAACGCCGCGCGGGCCGAAAAGGAACGCGAGGTTCTGTTGGCCCGCCTGCGGGATGGGCCATCCAAGATCGCCGCAGAGTAGCGGGGCTTCATAAAACCTTTACCGCACCGTGCGATCCTATCCCCGGATGAGGTAACGCGGTGCGGGACGCTGGCAGACATGGATAAGACGGCCACAAAAAAGATCAGCTATGCCAGTTCCGCAAAGGGGCGGGGCGGGCGCACACTGATCCGCTTGCTGGAAAATGCGACCGGGCGGCCCAAACTGCTGCGGCGGGTGCAGGGCTACGATACGCAGGTCGGGCAGGGCGGCGATGTGTGGGACGTGCTGTCGGACCGCTTTGGTCTGTCCGTGGATGTCATCGGCGGTGCGCTGGGCCATATCCCGCAGACCGGACCGCTGGTTGTTGTCGCAAACCACCCTTACGGCATTTTGGACGGTCTGACACTTGGGCGGATGCTGTCACAACGCAGGGGCGGCGATTTTCGTATCCTGGCCAACAGCGTGTTTGACCAGGCAGAGGATATCAACCGCTTTATCCTGCCAATCAACTTTGACGAAACCCGTGCCGCCGCCGCGCGAAATATCGCCACGCGCCGCGCGGCGCTGGATTACCTTGCCGGGGGCGGCGCGATTGGTGTTTTTCCGGGGGGCACCGTCTCTACCAGCGCTGGCCCGTTGTCCCAGCCGCTTGATCCTGTCTGGCGCAATTTCACGGCCAAGATGATCGCCGCAACGGGCGCGACTGTCGTGCCGGTGTTTTTCGACGGCGCGAACAGTCGCCTGTTCCAGCTGGCCAGTCACCTGAACGCCTATCTGCGCCTTGGCCTGCTGATCCGCGAGTTTCGCACCAAGGTTGATCGCCCGGTGCGGGTTGTGATCGGCAAACCCATCGATCCGGCACACCTGGATGCTTTGCGTCACAACCCCAAAGCATGCATGGATTTCCTGCGCCATCAGACGTATGCTCTGTCCCCAAGACCCATTGATGCGAACAAGCTGGGTCACGAATTCGAGGCTAAGCATAGGGTGCGCCATGGCGGTGGGAATTTTCGACAGCGGTTTGGGCGGCTTGACCGTTTATGACGCGGTGGCCAAGCGGCTGCCGGACTTGCCGCTGGTCTATCTGGGCGACAATGCGAATGCGCCTTACGGCGTGCGCGATTCCGATGACATCTACAACCTGACGACCGCCGCCACGCAGCGGCTGTTCGATGCGGGCTGCGATCTGGTGATCCTTGCCTGTAACACCGCCAGCGCCGCCGCCCTGCGCCGGATGCAAGAAGGTTGGGTGCCCCCCGGCAAGCGCGTGCTGGGCGTTTTTGTCCCCCTGATCGAGGCGCTGACCGAACGGGAGTGGGGCGACAACTCTCCGCCCCGCGAAGTCGCGGTAAAACATGTCGCCTTGTTCGCGACCCCTGCCACCGTGCGCAGCCGCGCTTTCCAGCGCGAGCTGGCCTTCCGTGCTGTCGGCGTTGATGTAGAGGCGCAGGCCTGCGGCGGTGTCGTCGATGCGATCGAGGATGGCGATTTTATCCTGGCCGAAGCGCTGGTGCGGTCCCACGTCGATGCGCTGAAGCGCAAAATGCCGGAACCAGACGCCGCGATGCTGGGATGCACCCACTATCCGCTGATGGCAGAGGTGTTTCAGGATGCGCTGGGCGCGGATGTCAAAGTGTTTTCTCAGGCAAATCTGGTGGCGGAAAGTCTGGCGCATTATCTGGACCGACGACCAGAGATGATTGGCAAGGGCACTCAGTCGCAGTTCCTGACCACGGGCGATCCGAAAAAGGTATCGTCCCGCGCGACCCAGTTCCTGAAGCACAGCATCACCTTTACTGCGGCCTGATGGCGCGGGCGTTGCACACGCCCGTCCCCCGCTTTAATTAACACCCGAAAGGGGACCGACCACATGACCTATAACGTCGCCATTCTGGGCGCTTCCGGCTATACGGGCGCTGAACTTGTACGCCTGATTGCCACCCATCCGTCGATGCGGATTGTCGGGCTGTCCGGTAATTCCAAGGCCGGGATGGCCATGGCCGATGTGTTTCCGCACCTGCGCCATCTGGACCTGCCGGTGCTGACCACGATCGAGGATATGGATTTCGACGGCGTCGATCTGGTGTTCTGCGCGCTGCCCCATGCCACGTCGCAATTGGTGATCAAAGATCTGCCCAAGCATTTAAAAATCGTCGATTTATCCGCCGATTTTCGCCTGCGCGATCCTGCTGACTATGAAAAGTGGTATGGTAAACCGCATGCCGCGCTGGAAATGCAGGCAGAGGCTGTTTACGGCCTGACAGAGTTTTACCGCGACGACATCAAAGGCGCGCGGCTTGTTGCTGGCACCGGTTGCAACGCGGCCACCGGCCAATACGCGCTGCGCCCGCTGATTGCCGCCGGTGTGATCGACCTTGATGATATCATTATCGACCTGCTGGCCGCTGTGTCCGGCGCTGGCCGGTCGCTGAAGGAAAACTTGCTGCACGCCGAACTGTCCGAAGGGGCGCACGCTTATTCCGCGGGCGGCACCCACCGTCATTTGGGCGAGTTCGACCAGGAGTTTTCCAAGCTCGCCGGCCGCCCGGTGCATGTGCAGTTTACGCCCCACCTGATCCCGGCCAACCGCGGGATTCTTGCGACGGTCTATGTCAAAGGCGATGCGCAAACGGTCTATGACACGCTGGTCGCGGCCTATCAGGACGAGCCGTTTATCATCATGCTGCCTATGGGCCAGCACCCGTCGATCAAGCATATTCGCGCCAGCAATTTCTGCCATATCGGCGTGGTCAAGGACCGCATCGACGGCCGCTGCCAGGTCATTGCAACGCTGGATAACCTGACCAAAGGGTCCAGCGGGCAGGCGTTGCAGAACGCCAACCTGATGCTTGGCCTGCCAGAGACAGAGGGGCTGATGCTGGCCCCCGTCTTTCCATGAAGGGGCTTAAGAAAAAGCGCAGGGTGCAGGTGCTGGCGCTTTCGGGGGTCTGCATCGCGGCCGTGCTGGGCTTGCTGGCATCCTTGCCGGACGAGTCGTTCCAGTTTTTCCGCTCACCTTCTGAAGTTGCGGCCGATCCGCCGCGCGAAACGGAACTGTTTCGCATCGGCGGGTTGGTCGAAGGCGGCACCATTATGCGCGGAACGGGCACAGAGGTAACGTTTAACGTCACCGATGGCGGCGCGTCGATCCCCGTTAGTTATAACGGGATTTTGCCGGATCTGTTTGCCGAAGGGCAAGGCATGGTCGGGCAGGGGCGCTACATTAACGGCACCTTTCAGGCTGTTGAAATCCTTGCCAAACATGACGAATCCTACATGCCCAAAGAGGTAGTTGATGCCTTGAAGGATCAGGGCGTTTACAAGGCACCGGACGATACCGTCGCGACCAATTAACCACCTCTAGGCACGCTGCCCCTGTAACCAAAGCAGGGGAACGGCATGCAAAGTGTCCAGCAGATCGCCGCTGATATCGTGCGGCGCGAAGGTGGCTTCGTCAACGATCCGAATGATCCGGGCGGGGCCACAAATCATGGTGTCACGATTCATACGATGCGCCGGCTGGGGCTTGATCTGACCGGTGACGGGCGCGTGGATACGGATGACGTCAGGCAGCTGACCATCGCGCAGGCGCAGGGCATTTTTATCCAGCACTATTTTGATGGACCCGGCATCGCCAAGCTGCCAGTGCCGCTACAGGCCAGCGTGTTCGACATGTATGTGAATGCGGGCAATCAGGCGGTCAAAATTTTGCAGCGCCTTTTCAATCAGATGCGCATCGACGTTCACGTTGACGGTGTGATCGGGCCGCAAACCGTCCGCGCCGCAGCGCAGGCACTGGCGGCTGCGCCGGACCATCTGGTTGACGCCTACGGCATTGCGCGGCGCAACTATTACTATGCCCTTGCGGATACGCGGCTCGCAAGTCGGCGCTATGCCCGGCGCAAGGATGGCGGCAAGGGCGGCTGGATCACACGAGCAGAGGAGTTTATGGCAGAGCGCTATCGCCTGTCCGACGCAGCCCACCGGGCAAGGGTGGCAGCATGGGCATGATGGGCAAGGTTATGGGCTGGTTGTTCGGCGGCGGCGGCGGCTCTCTTGTGCAGACCGTCGAGGCATTTCGCGAAAACAGTGAAAACGGCGCCGCGCGGCTTTCGGATGAAAAACAGGCGACGCTGAACCAATTCGCGGCTGAATTTCAAGGCGGGCGCCGCGGCGTTTTCGACAGCGTTATTGATGGCCTGAACCGTCTGCCGCGACCGATGTTGGCGCTTGGCACCTTGGGGTTGTTCGTGTCCGCCATGGTCGATCCAGTCTGGTTTTCCAGTCGCATGGTCGGCGTGGCCCTGATACCAGAGCCGCTTTGGTGGTTGATGGGTGCGATTGTCAGCTTCTATTTCGGTGCACGCTATCAGGTCAAAGGCCAGGAATTTCAACGCTCTGCCGCGCAGACGGTGATAATGGCGCAGGCATTGGCCAAGGATCAAGGGCAAGAGCCGATCCTTGCCGCGCCAGTCGCCCCGGGCACCGCGTTTAGCGACAATGCCGCGCTGGCCGAATGGCAGGAGCTGTTGCGTGCACAGTGACTGGATGGATGAAATCGAAAAGCGTCTTATCGATTTAGAAACCCATAACGCTGTAAACAGTGTGCACCGCACAAATGTTGCGGATCGTCTTTTGGCGATTGAAGACATGCTGAAATGGCTGGTGCGCCTGATTATCGGCGCTTTGATTGTGGGCGGAATGACCTATGCGATGCAGGGCGGTTTCCGGGTCTGAGACAATGCGGCGCACATTGATTTGTGCGCCGCCCCGTATCCGACAGGAAAGGGATACGCTATAGCTTTGGAATGTTGATAGAACTTGCACACTTCGCCCTGATTCTAGCCTTTATCGTCGCCATTGCGCAGATGATTGTGCCGCTCGTTGGTGCGCAAAAAGGATGGTCTGGCTGGATGGCCTTTGCCGATCCAGCGGCCAATAGTCAGTTCATCCTGACAGGCTTCAGCTTTGCCGTGTTGATGCACGCCTTTATCGTGTCTGATTTCAGCGTCGCGCTCGTTTATGGCAACAGCCACACGGACAAACCGTTGCTCTATAAAATCAGCGGTGTCTGGGGAAACCATGAAGGGTCGATGTTGCTGTGGGTGGTGATTCTGGCGCTGTTCGGTGCCAGCGCTGTCTGGTTCGGCAGCAACCTGCCCGCGTCACTGAAGGCGCGAGTTCTGGCGGTGCAGGCCAGCGTTTCGGTCGCGTTTTACGCCTTTATCCTGTTCACATCGAACCCGTTCACACGGCTTGCACAGGCACCGCTGAACGGGCGCGACCTGAACCCGCTGTTGCAGGACCCGGGGTTGGCGTTTCATCCGCCGTTTCTTTATCTAGGTTACGTCGGGCTGAGCATGACGTTCAGTTTTGCTGTCGCCGCCTTGATCGAAGGGCGCGTTGACGCCGCCTGGGGCCGCTGGGTGCGGCCCTGGACCCTGGCGGCCTGGGTGTTTCTGACGGTCGGTATCGCGCTGGGGTCCTGGTGGGCCTATTACGAGCTTGGCTGGGGCGGCTTCTGGTTCTGGGATCCGGTTGAAAACGCAAGTTTCATGCCGTGGCTTATCTCTGCTGCCCTGCTGCATTCGGCCATCGTCGTGGAAAAGCGCGAGACCCTGAAAAGCTGGACGATCCTGCTTGCGATTCTGGCATTTGGCTTTTCGCTGCTGGGCACATTCATCGTGCGATCCGGGGTGCTGACATCTGTTCATTCCTTTGCCAGTGATCCGGAAAGGGGCGTGTTCATCCTGCTGATCCTGGGGGTCTTCCTTGGCGGTTCGCTAACGCTTTATGCGGCGCGGGCGGGCATCATGCAGGCTCAGGGGGCCTTTGGTACGGTCAGCCGCGAAAGCGCGTTGGTTCTAAACAACATCCTGCTTGCGGTCAGCGCTTTTGTTGTCTTTATCGGGACGATCTGGCCGCTGGTGGCGGAACTGGCCTTTGGCCGGACATTGTCGGTGGGACCACCGTTTTTTGACGCGGCGTTTACGCCTTTCATGGTTTTGCTGGCCATCGTGCTGCCGCTGGGGTCGCTATTGGCGTGGAAACGGGGAAATCTGAACCGTGCCCGGATGCCACTGGCGGGGCTGGCGGTCCTTGCTGCCGCGATGGCCGGCTTGTTCTATGCCATTTACGCAGGCCGTTCGCTGCTTGGGCCGGCGGGGGTGCTGCTGGGCGTCTGGGTTGTTGGCGGTGCGGTGCTTGACCTCTGGCTCCGGTCGGGGCGCGGTAATCTTGTCGACCGACTGGGGCGGGTCATGCGCCTGCCGCGCGGCGATTGGGGCAAGACGGTGGCCCATGCGGGCATGGGCGTGACGATATTCGGTGTGGCAGCGATGACCGCCTGGCAACAGGAAGATATCCGTGTTGTCCAAATTGGCGACCGCTTTGATGTGGGCGCATATAGCTTCACCCTCGACGATGTCGCGCAGGTGGATGGCCCGAACTATGCCTCTACCATGGCGACGGTGACGGCGCGGCGCGGCGACGCCCGCCCCTTTGAACTTCTGCCGGAAAAGCGGTTCTATCAGGTGGCGCAGATGGCCACGACAGAGGCGGCGATCACAAACGGCATCCTGCGGGACCTTTATGTCGTGATTGGTGATCCGCAGACCAACGGCGGTTATGCGATGCGCGTCTATATCAAGCCCTTTGCCAACTGGATCTGGGGCGGGGCCATCCTGATGGCGATCGGCGGTATCATATCGCTGACGGATCGGCGGTTACGCTTTGCGGTCGGTGCAAAGCGTGCAGCGCAGGTGCCTGCGGAATGAAACACCTGATCCTGATCCTGCTGCTTTTGGCCAGTCCCGCCTTTGCTGTGCAACCGTCCGAGATCTTGTCCGATCCGGTTCTGGAATCCCGCGCGCGGGATATTTCTGCCGGGCTGCGATGCCCGGTTTGCCAAAATGAAAGCATCGACGAATCCAACGCGCCGATCAGTCATGAACTGCGTGTCTTGCTGCGCGAACGGCTGGTCGCGGGCGATACGGACCAGCAGGTTGTGGATTTTCTGGTCGCACGGTTCGGCGAATTCATATTGCTGCAGCCCGACCGGCGGGGCGCGAACCTGATTCTTTGGGCGGCGGCGCCGTTGATGCTTTTGATCGCCTTGGGTGTCGGATGGTTCACGATCCGCCGCCGGCCCGCTGCGGCAAAGCCGCTGACCGAAACCGAACAGGCAGAGCTTGATCGGATATTGGGTGCGTGACGTGCGGTTTCGCTTTCGCTTGAGGGCGGCCTTGCTAGTCTGACGCAAACGTCAAAGGAGCCGGCCCATGGAATATAGTGCAATCACAGTTGATGCGCGCGACGATGTTGTGACAATCACCCTGAACCGTCCCGACAAAATGAACGCGCTTAGCACGCAGATGCGGGCCGAAGTCACCCATGCCTTTAAGGCGGCCCCTGACATGGGGCGGGTTGCCGTGCTGACCGGTGCCGGGCGGGCATTTTGTTCAGGTCAGGACCTGAGCGATCAGTCAAGCGGTGCGGTGCTGGACCTGGAACGCACGCTGCGCGACGAATACGTGCCGATGCTGCGCGCCATCATCGACTGTCCGATCCCCACCATCGCGGCTGTCAATGGCCCGGCGGCGGGTGCGGGTGCTAACCTTGCGCTTGTGGCAGATGTGGTCATGGCCTCGACCGATGCTTATTTTGTGCAGGCTTTTGCCCGCATCGGCCTGATCCCGGACGCGGGCGGCACATGGTTCTTGCCGCGCCAGATCGGGCTTGCGCGGGCCATGGGGGCGGCGCTGTTTACTGACAAGATTACCGCGCAGCAGGCCGTCGATTGGGGCATGATCTACGAACTGGCAGAAGCTGCTGACTTCGAAAGTCACTGGCGCGGCCGGGCGCTGCAATTGGCGACCGGTCCGACGCAGACCTATGGCCATATCAAGACGGCGATGCGGGCTTCTTTTGACCACACGCTTGACGATCAGTTGGAGCTGGAGGCCAAGTTGCAGGGCAAATGCGGTTTGACGCGCGATTTCACCGAAGGCGTGGTCGCCTTTATGCAAAAGCGCCCGGCCGCGTTTCAGGGCCGCTAGGGCCGGGCGGGGAACAACGGGCGGCGGCCGGCGTTCATTTGCGAACCTAATTTAGCAGGACCGTGCCATGACTTCGAATACCGCCACCCGCAACGACCCCTTGTTTCAGCCCGTCCAAATGGGCGAAATTGCCTTAGCAAATCGCGTGCTGATGGCCCCATTGACCCGCAACCGCGCCCAGCCTGACGGGGTCCCCGGCGATCTGGCGACCGTTTATTACCGTCAGCGCAGCGGCGCGGGGGTCATCTTTACCGAGGCGACGCAGATTTCGGCTATGGGCAAGGGATACCTTGATACGCCGGGGATCCACACCGAACAGCAGGCCCATGCGTGGAAAAAGATCACCGACGCGGTCCACGCCGAAGGTGGCAAGATCATCATTCAGCTGTGGCATGTGGGCCGGATCAGCCACGTGTCCTTACTGCCGGACGGTACCCAGCCCGTGTCATCGACCGACAAAGCTGCGGAGGGTCAAACCTTTACCGCTAACGGGTTCGAGGATTGCTCCAAACCTGTCGCTTTGACACTCGAAGGCATAAAGCAGACGGTCGAGGACTACCGGGAAGCCGCGCGTCTGGCGAAGCTGGCGGGGTTCGACGGTATCGAAGTGCATGCCGCCAACGGATATCTGATCGACCAGTTTCTGCAGGATGGTGTGAATGACCGCACCGATGCCTATGGCGGCGACATTCACAACCGGATGCGGTTCCTGACAGAGGTGCTGGATGCGGTGGCGGATCATTACAAGCCGTCTGAAACCGGTGTGCGGCTGTCACCGCTGGGGCAGGCCAACGATATGTCCGACAGTGATCCCGAAGGGCATTTTTCCGAAGTTTACAAAATGCTCGACGGCTATCAGCTGGCATTTCTGCACGTGGTAGAGGCGTTTCCCGGCAGCGATGACAGCGCGGGGCGCGATTTGCTGGCGCGGATGCGCGGGCTGTATCGCGGCTTTTATATCGCCAACGGCGGCTATGACGCAAAACTAGCGCGAGAGGCGATTGAAAGCGGCCACGCCGACGCGGTGACGTTCGGGCGCGATTTCATCGCTAACCCTGATCTGCCTAAGCGGTTCAAGCTGGACGCCCCGTTAAATACGCCGGATCAGGATACATTCTATGGTGGCGGGGCAAAGGGTTATACTGACTATCCGACCCTGCAAGAGGTGGATGCCTGATCCAATTTACTGAAACGCCCCGTTCGTGACGGGGCGTTTCTTACTTTATGGCAGAGTGGCCAGGGCACGTTCGGACAGTGCCTTGATCACGACCCTCTCTTCGGCGTCAGGGCTGCGCCCGATACGGCGGTAGGTTGCGCCATCGACGGTGCGCGTTGCCATCTTGTGTTCGATCAGGGCGCGGCGCAGCAGGACGTGATCGCCAAAAACCTCATTGGCTTTCAGCACCGCATTCACATCCTTCTCTGTCAGATCGACACGATCCGGCAGGCGGGTCCAGAACCACGCCAGACACAGGCGTTGCACACTGGTTTTCAGCGGCCAGCGGGTCATGCGGGCGGATCCGTCAAAGACGGCAAGCGCGGCCTTGATCCGGTTCAGGGCCTGTTTATCCAAAGCAGGCAAAGCCGGCGGCTGGCTGGCCTTCAGGTGTTGATGATTGCGATACCCTGCGGCCTGCGCAATCAGGCCAAGGGCTTGGGTCTGCGTGACCTCTGCGCCGGGCCAATGGCTGCGCAGGTGGGTCGCAAATTGCGAAAGATCGTCGATCACAAGCGGGATCGGGGACCGGGACATGACTCCTCCAGTTCTGACGCATGGGATGGGTCGAGAGCCGCCCTTGTCGATCGCAGCGTCACTGGCTGAACGGTCAAAGGTACCTGGCAGGTTTAGCATGGCCTTGCAGCCGGCGGCGTCTGGGCGTCCTGCCGCCCGTATCGCAGTGATAGGCGCAAGGCGGGCCGTCAGGCAAGCTGGAATATACGAAAAAAGCCACGACCCTTCGGCCGTGGCTTTCATATCAATCTTGTAAACGCAGATTAACGCTTTTCGATATCGACGTACTTGCGCTCTGCCTCGCCCATATAAAGCTGGCGGGGGCGGCCGATTTTCAGCTGCGGATCGGACAGCTGTTCCTGCCACTGGGATACCCAGCCGATGGTACGGGACACGGCAAAGATCGGCGTGAACATCGACGTGGGGAAGCCCATCGCTTCGAGGATGATGCCCGAATAGAAGTCGACGTTCGGGAACAGCTTCTTCTCTGCGAAATACGGATCTTCCAGCGCGGCTTTTTCCAGCGCCTTTGCGACCTTTAGCGTCTCGTTGTTTTCGATGCCAAGCAGGTCCAGAACCTCGTCTGCGGATTCCTTCATCACGGTCGCGCGCGGGTCGAAGTTTTTGTAAACGCGGTGACCAAAGCCCATCAGACGGAACGGATCGTTCTTGTCCTTGGCCTTTGCGATATATTCGGGAATGCGGTCCACGGTGCCGATTTCACGCAGCATTTCCAGGCAAGCTTGGTTCGCACCGCCGTGGGCAGGGCCCCACAGGCAGGCGATGCCGGCAGCGACGCAGGCAAAGGGGTTCGCACCCGAAGACGACGCCAGACGCACGGTCGATGTCGATGCGTTCTGTTCGTGGTCGGCATGCAGGGTAAAGATGCGGTCCATCGCGCGGGCAAGGATCGGGTTCACGTCGTATTTTTCCGCAGGCACGCTGAAGCACATGTGCAGGAAGTTCGACGCGTAATCCAGGTCGTTGCGCGGGTACACAAACGGCTGACCGACATGGTACTTAAAGGCCATGGCGGCGATCGTCGGCATCTTGGCGATCAGACGGAAAGCGGCGACTTCGCGCTGCTTGGCGTCGTGGATGTCGGTGCTGTCATGATAGAAGGCAGACATCGCGCCGACAACGCCCACCATGATGGCCATCGGATGCGCATCGCGGCGGAAACCGCGGAAGAACATCATCATCTGTTCATGCAGCATGGTGTGATGCGTCACCAGATATTCAAACTCTTCCAGCTGCTCTGCGTTCGGCAGCTCGCCGTTCAGCAGCAGATAGCAGACTTCAAGGTAGTGGGAATGTTCGGCCAGCTGGTCGATGGGATAGCCGCGGTGCTGCAGCTCGCCCTTATCGCCGTCGATAAAGGTAATCGTGGATTCGGTCGATGCGGTGGACGTGAAGCCGGGGTCGTAGGTGAACACTCCTGCTTGCGCGTAAAGCTTGCGGATATCGATAACGTCCGGACCGGCGGTCGGCGTCAGAATTGGCAGATCAAAGCTCTGCCCGTCAATTGTCAGCGTCGCAATCTTGGAAGTGTCGGCCATGTGAGTCCCTTATGTCTACGACGTCCGTCATGGCGTCGCATATCCTCAGTTTGCTGCCTGTGTGACGCAAAAGCGTGACTGAAACGTAACGATCAGGCAGAGACGGCCCGTAGGCGGGACAAGGTTTCATCCCGTCCAAGGACCAGCATCATGTCGAAGACACTAGGAGAGACCGACCGACCGGCAAGGGCTGCGCGAAGCGGTCCTGCAAGCTTACCCAGTTTTGTATCCCGGGCGGTGGCAAAGGCGGCAACAGCCTCCTCCAGCGTTGTACGATCCCAGCTAACATTTTGCAGGTGCGGCGTCAATTCCGCGAAATATTGCCGCGCTGTGGCATCCAGCAGACTGGCGGCCTTTTCATCAGGCACGATCGGCGTTTGCGCCAGGACAAAGTGTGCCTTTTCAATGATATCGGGAAAGGTCTTGGCCCGTTCCTTCAGGTGGGGCATAGCAGCCAGCATATCCTTTTGCTGACGTGTCGTCAGCGGCAAGGCGCCCGTGGCATCCAGGAAAGACGAAAGTTCCTGCAGCAGCGCAGCATCGTCCATGACGGCCATATGCTGCCCGCAGATATGTTCCAACTTTTTCAGGTCGAACCGGGCAGGGGATTTGCCGATACCGTCCAGATCGAACCATTCCTTTGCCTGCGCATCGGTAAAGAATTCATCGTCGCCGTGGCTCCAGCCTAGACGCGCCAGGTAATTGCGCATCCCGGCAGCGGGAAAGCCCAGTTTTTGGTAATCCGCTGCGGCCGTTGCGCCGTGACGCTTTGACAGCTTCTTGCCATCAGCGCCAAAGATCAGCGGAATGTGGGACAGGACAGGCTTGGGCCAGTCCATGGCGTCATAGATCATGTTCTGTCGAAATGCGTTGGACAGATGGTCATCGCCGCGAATGACATGGGTCACACCCATATCGTGATCGTCCACGACAACGGCCAGCATATAGACGGGCGTGCCGTCGGACCGCAGCAGGATCATGTCGTCCAGCTGGTCGTTCGACCAGGTTACATCGCCCTGCACGGCGTCGGTCAGGGTGGTCGACCCGTCGCGCGGTGCCTTCAGGCGTACGGCATAGGGGGCGTCTGGGTGATCCGCCTCTGCCACATCGCGCCAAGGCGAGCGGAAAAGCGTCGATTCCTTGTTTTCGCGCGCATTTTCGCGAAAGGCTTCGATTTCTTCGGGCGTGCTAAAGCATTTGAACGCTTTGCCGGCCGCCAGCATCTGGTGCGCAACCTCGGCGTGGCGATCGGCGCGGGTGGCTTGGCTGATCGGCTCCCCGTCCCAATCCAGCCCAAGCCAGCGAAGACCATCAAGGATGACTTGCGTGTTTTCAGGGTTGGACCGGGCAATGTCCGTATCCTCGATCCGCAGCAGAAAGGTGCCCCCGTGTCCGCGGGCGTAAAGCCAGTTGAACAGCGCCGTGCGCGCCCCGCCGATGTGCAGCGCGCCGGTAGGCGATGGGGCAAAGCGGGTGACGGGAGGCGTTGGGGACATGGAAATTAACCTTTGATAAACCTTGAGGGCGCAGGGTCGGCGCGTTGGGTGTCGGGATAGGCAAAGCGGGGGGCAGAAACAAGTGCAAGCGATGCTGCGCGATGCCTTGCTGGCGCAGCGGGGCGGGCTGATCGGCTGGGTGCCGGTCTTTCTAAGTATTGGCATCGGCGGCTACTTCGCCCTGCGCTTTGAGCCGACAATGCTGCTGTGGTGCGCCCTTGCCGCGCTTTCGCTGGCGCTATTGATCGCGGCGCAGGTCGTGACCGTCGCCCTGCGGCCTGTCTGCCTTGGCCTTGCGCTGGTCTGCGCCGGCGCGGGATTGGCGAAGCTGGAAACGATGCGTATGGCGGCCCCGGTGCTGGGGTTTCGCTATTATGGCCCCGTTGAAGGACGGATCGTTGCGATTGACCGGTCCAGTTCCGACGCGGTGCGGCTGACGCTTGATCGTGTGCGACTGGACCGCATGGACGCCGCCCGCACCCCTGACCGGGTGCGCATATCGCTCCATGGCGATCAGCCGATCCGCGATTGGCGGCCCGGACAGGTGCTGATCCTGACAGCCCATCTGTCGCCGCCCGCAGGCCCGGCAGAGCCTGGAGGTTTCGATTTTCGCAGATTCGCCTGGTTCGAAGGGATCGGTGCCGTAGGTTACACCCGCACGCCGGTGCTGCGGCTGTCGGAATCGGCGCAGGGCTGGGCGCTGCGGATATTTGCGGTGCGCATGGCGATTTCCGGTGCCGTGCAGGCCCACCTGCCCGGAGAGGTGGGTGCCTTCGCTGCAGCTGTCATCACAGGGGATCGGTCGGGTATGGGGCAGGGCAGTCTGCTTGCCTTGCGCGCATCCAACCTGGCCCATCTGCTTGCAATTTCCGGTCTGCATATGGGGCTGCTGACCGGCTTCATCTTTATGATCGTGCGCAGCGGCCTGTCATTGTGGCCGGCGCTGGCGTTGCGATTACCGGTTAAAAAGATTGCCGCCGTCTGCGCCTTGATCGCGGGGGCAGGGTATCTGCTGCTATCTGGCGGAAACGTTGCGACAGAGCGGGCCTATATCATGGTTGCGGTCATGTTGATCGCCGTGCTTCTGGACCGCCGTGCCCTGACATTGCGGGGGGTGGCGCTTGCGGCGACCCTCGTCTTGGTTTTGCACCCCGAGGCGCTGACCGGACCGGGGTTCCAGATGTCGTTTGCCGCAACGACTGCCCTTGTCGTCGTATTTCGGCTTTTGCGCGGCGTCCACATGGGCCCGCGCTGGTTCAGGCCGGCGGCGTCGGTGATCATTTCCTCTGCCGTTGCGGGGGCGGCGACCGCGCCATTTGCGGCGGCGCATTTCAATCAGATTTCGCACTACGGGCTGGTAGCCAACCTTGTCAGCGTGCCCCTGATGGGCGTGCTTGTCATGCCTGCCGCCGTGCTGGCGGCCTGTCTGGCACCGTTCGGCCTTGCGGGGGCGGGGCTATGGCTGATGGGGTTTGGCCTGCGCTGGATCCTGTTTGTCGCGGCGACGGTTGCGGGATGGGACGGCGCTTTAAGCCATGTGAAGTCGCCCGGTCCTTGGGTGCTGACCTGCCTGACGCTGGGACTGATGTGGCTGATCCTGTGGCAAGGGCGGGCCAGATTTGCAGGCAGCATCGGTATCCTGGCTGCCGCCGTGCTGTGGGTGCAGACCCCGCGACCGGCGATATTGATCGCAGACAGTGGCGGCATCATTGGTGTTATGGGGCCGGAGGGGCGGTCGCTATCCTCGGCCACCGGTGACAGCTTTGTTACTGGAATTTGGCTAGAAAACGATGGCAGCCCTGTGGCGCAGGATGTCGCGGCCAGCCGCCCGGGGCTGACGGCTGTATCGCGGGGCGCGGGTGTGCGGCTGGGCCAGCACCAGGTTATGCTGGTACGGGGCAAAACTGCACTGGCGCAGATGCAAGGATGCGGCAGCGCGGATATCCTTATCAGCAATCAGACCATGGCCGGACCCCGCCCCTGTCTGCTGCTGGACGTCGCGACACTGCGCAAGACAGGGGCTATCGCCATAGATCAGGATGATGCAGGCCGCCTGATCGTTACAACAGCAAGTCAAATTACGGGGCGCAGGCCATGGAATGACAGCGCCCCTGTCGTTATCGCACCGCTGGATAAGCCATGACGGCCTAGTAGGTGCGGATCAAGCCAACAAGGCGGCCTTGGACCTTGACCTGATCGTCCCGGTAAATCCGCGTTTCGTAAGCGGGATTCGCGGCTTCGAGCGAAATAGAGGATCCGTTGCGGCGAAAGGTTTTCAGCGTCGCTTCCTGATCTTCGACCAAAGCGACCACGATGTCGCCATTGCTGGCCGTGGTGGTTTCGCGGATCACGACGACATCCCCGTCATTAATCCCCGCCTCGATCATCGAATCGCCGCGCACTTCCAGCGCATAATGTTCGCCCCGCCCCAGCATCGACTGCGGCACCGCGACAGAGTGAGATATTTCCGAAATAGCGGCAATCGGCACACCGGCCGCAATGCGGCCCATCACGTTCAATTCGACCGCTGCAATGGTGGTCACAGGCTGCGCCGCGGCGGGCAAACTGTCGGGCCGATCGCCGTCGATTACCTGCGGGCTGAAACCGCCGCGGGCCTGTTTGTCAGCCATGGCGTCCGGCAGCTTTACAATTTCCAGCGCACGGGCGCGGTGGGCAAGGCGGCGGATGAAACCGCGTTCTTCTAGGGCAGTAATCAGGCGGTGAATGCCGGACTTCGACTTCAGATCAAGCGCTTCTTTCATCTCGTCAAAACTGGGCGGGACGCCATCGCGCTGCACACGGGTATGGATGAAATTCAGAAGGTCGAGCTGTTTCTTGGTCAGCATGTCAGGCCTAACAATCAGGGATCGCGGAAAGTCGCGTCACCTTATGTTCTGCACATGTTCCCCTTTTGTGTCAAGCCTTAGATTGCAATCACCTCTAGCTTGTCGCCGGGCAGGCGGGGGCCGTCGCCGGGCGCACGGATGGCCAGCGCATTGGCCTGTGACAGCACCGACAGCAAGGCCGAATCCTGCCGTTCGAACACCGTTACCTGACCTGCATCCAGACGGGCCCGCATGTAGTGTTCGCGCGGACCATTGGCGGCCAAAGCATTTGTCAGCGCGGCAATAGTGCGCGGCGCGGCTGCCGCGGGCAGGCCCAGCATGACGCGCAGCACCGGCAGGATGAAGATGTGCCCGCAAACCATTGCAGACACGGGATTTCCCGGCAATCCGATCATGGCGGAATCGCCGATGCGTCCCGCCATCAGCGGCTTGCCCGGGCGCATTGCGACCTTGTAAAACGCCCGGTCCATGCCCTGTGCACTGGCAGCGGCGCCCACCAGATCATGATCGCCGACGGATGCCCCGCCGATAGTGACGATCAGGTCGGCACCGCGCGCCAGTTCGAACGCCAGCGCAAGGCTTTCATGGGTATCGCGGGCAATGGGAAGCATCCGCGTGATCGCGCCATGTTGGCTTACCAAGGCCGCAAGGCCATAGCTGTTAGATGCGATAATCTGGTCGGGGCCGGGGGTCTCTCCGGGTTGGACCAACTCGTCGCCGGTCGCGATAATGGCCACCACAGGTTTGCGCGTGACTGGAACGGCGGCAATGTTCATCGACCCCATCAGCGCAACGTCGTTCGGGCCGATCAGGCGCGGCGCGTCCAGCATACGCCCTGCGGGAAAATCGTTGCCGGCGGGACGCACGTAGGAGTTCGTATCAAGGTTGTCCTTCAGCGTGATCACATCACCGCTGCGGTCCACATCCTCTTGAATAATCACGCGGTCGGTGCCGGCAGGCAGGGGCGCGCCGGTGAAAATACGCACGGCCTGGCCTGCACCCACAACGCCGTCAAATCGGTGCCCGGCTGCAGATTCGCCAATTACATGGAACGTGGCACTCGGCGCGGCCTGCGCGGCGGCCACGGCATAGCCATCCATCGCAGAGGCGGCAAAGGGCGGCTGACTGCGCTGCGCGGTGACGCTGCGGGCCAGGACGCGGCCATGGGCCTGATGCAGCGGCACATCCTCGACCTGCAAAGGCGAGACGAGCGCAAAAAGCGCATCCAGCGCCTGCGCGACGCTGATCATGGGGCGGTAAAGCGGCCGGATTTGCCGCCGTCTTTCAGCGTGACACGCACACCGCCGATGACCATATCCTTTTGTACGGCTTTCACCATGTCATGCACGGTCAGGGCGGCGACGGAAACGGCTGTCAAGGCCTCCATCTCGACTCCGGTCTGGCCTGTCGTCTTGACCGTTGCGCTGATGCGCACGCCGGGCAGGTCCGGATCGCAGGTCAGATCAAGCGACACCTTGGTGATCGGCAGCGGGTGGCACAGCGGGATCAGATCGGCGCAGCGTTTCGCGCCCATGATACCCGCCAGACGGGCGGTGCCCAGCACATCGCCCTTGGCAGCGCGGCCTTCCATGACCAGCGCCAGCGTGTCCGCCGTCATGGTGATATGCCCTTCGGCCACGGCGATGCGGGATGTGACGGGCTTGTTCGACACGTCGACCATATGGGCGCGGCCCTGGTCGTCGAAGTGGGACAGGCTGTTATCGGCGGCCATTAAAAACCACCGGGATTGACCGGGCTGGACAGCAAGGTGCGTGTTGCAGCGGTCACGTCCTCCTGACGCATTAGGCTTTCGCCAATCAGGAAACAGCGCGCGCCATAACGGGCCAGATCGCCCAAATCGTCAGGACCGGTCAGGCCGCTTTCCGACACGATGGTTTTGCCGACCGGCACATGCTTGGACAGGCTGCGCGTGACATCAAGGCTGGTTTCAAAACTGCGCAGATCGCGGTTGTTGATGCCAAGCAGGGCTGCATCTAGCTGCGCTGCGCGGTCAAGCTCTTCGCGGTCGTGGACTTCAACCAGAACATCCATGTTCCAGGCGGCGGCGGCCTCTTCCAATTCTTTTGCCTGCGCGTTGGACACGCTTGCCATGATAATCAGGATGGCATCCGCGCCCCAGGCGCGGGCCTGTGCGACCTGATAGGGGTCGTACATAAAATCCTTGCGCAGCACGGGCAGCTCGCACGCCTCGCGGGCCGCGATCAAGTATTCGGGTGCCCCTTGAAAGGACGGCGCGTCGGTCAGCACGGACAGACAGGCCGCGCCGCCGTCGGCATAGGCTGCGGCAATGGCGGCAGGGTCAAAGTCGGCGCGGATCAAACCCTTGGACGGGCTGGCTTTTTTCACCTCTGCGATCAAGCCATAGCCGTCGCGGGCTGCGGCTTGCAGCGCCTTGGTAAAGCCGCGCACGGGGCTGGCATCGCGAGCCTGCGCCTCAATCGCCTCTTGCGGGATCGCCTCCTTGGCGGCGGCGATCTCCTCTAGTTTATAAGCTTTGATCTTGTCGAGGATGGTGTCGGTCATTTTATGCCTGCCCAGTCGATTGGTGCTTGTCCTCGCTGTGTAAGCCACGCGTTGACGGTTGAAAATGGCCGCGCGCCGAAAAAGCCGCGGCGGGCCGACAGGGGGGACGGGTGTGCGGTTTGGATCACAAGGTCAGCAGGCCGGTCCGGCGCAAATCCGTGGGCATGTGCGCCCCAAAGCAGATAGGCGCGGGGTGCGTCGCCAAGGCGGGCGATGACCTGCCGCGTCAGGCGGTCCCAGCCAAGGCGGGCATGACCGCCTGCCTTACCCTGCGGCACGCTAAGCGCAGTGTTCAGCAAAAGCACGCCTTGATCCGCCCAGTCGGACAGGTCCGTCCGTTCGCGTGATACATTCAGATCGGCCTGCAACTCTTTGAGAATATTGCCAAGACTATCAAGCCGCCCGCCAAAATCCTGTGGGATCGAAAACGCAAGGCCGTCTGCCTTGCCCGGCGTGTGATAAGGGTCCTGGCCCAGGATCACGACCTTTGTCGCATCCGGCTGGGTCCGTTCCAGCGCGGCGAACATTGCGCCGGGAGGCGGCAGGATGGGCCGGGGGTCGGCGGCAAGCGCGGCGGCGATTTGCGCGCCCTCATCCTGCCAGAACGGCAGGTCGGCCCAGCCGCCAAGGCGGGACAGATCAAAGCCGGTCACGTGGCCGATGTGATACGGGCGACGGCGTCCACGGCGGCCTTAGCCTTGCCACTGTCGATGCTTTCGGCCGCCATGGCTGCGCCGTCTTTCAGCGTTGCGGCCTTGCCAGCGACATGCAGGGCTGCGGCGGCGTTCAGCAAGGTCGCATCGCGATAGGCGCTCGCCTCGCCGGCCAGCAAGGCGCGAAAGGCAGCTGCGTTATCCTCTGGCGTGCCGCCGACGATGGCAGCAAAATCGTGGACAGGCAGGCCGGCGTCTTCTGGATGGACCTCGTGTTCGGTCACGGCACCTTCTTTCAGCGCGGCGACCCAGCTGATGCCGGAAATCGCCAGCTCGTCCGTGCCGTCCGATCCGTGAACCAGCCATGCCGCGTCAGAGCCGAGGTTCAGCAGCACCTCTGCCATTGGGCGGATCAGGTCGCGGCGATAGGTGCCGGTTAGCTGGCGTTTGACGCCTGCAGGATTTGTCAGCGGTCCCAGGATGTTAAAGATCGTCCTTGCACCAAGTTCCGCGCGCACCGGACCGACGTGGGCCATAGCGGGATGGAACATCGGGGCCATCATGAAACCGATCCCGGCCTCTGTGATGCAGCGTTCGACCACATCCGCGCCGGTCATGACATTGACGCCCATGGCGGTCTGCACATCGGCAGTGCCGGATTTGGACGACAGGTTCCGGTTGCCATGTTTGGCAACGGGCTGCCCCGCACCCGCGACAACATAGGCGGTCGCGGTCGAGATATTCAGCGTATGCTTGCCATCGCCGCCGGTGCCGACGATGTCCATCGCATCAATCGGTGCACGCACGGCCACGCATTTGGCCCGCATCACAGCGGCGGCGGCGGCGTATTCATCCACTGTCTCACCGCGGGTGCGCAGGGCCATCAGAAAGCCGCCAATTTGGGCAGGGGTGGCATCACCGGCAAAAAGGATGGCAAAGGCTTCCTCTGCCTGCGGGCGGGACAGCGGCCCGTCAGCGGCGGCGTTGATCAGCGGCTTAAGGGCGTCGCTCATGCCGGGACCGCTGCGATATCAAGGAAGTTTTGCAGCATCTGGTGGCCATGTTCGGACCGGATGCTTTCAGGGTGGAACTGCACACCCTGAATCGGCAGCGTGCGGTGCTGCAGACCCATGATGGTGCCGTCGGTCAGTTCTGCCGTGATTTCCAAGTCAGCCGGTAGGGTGGCGCGGTCCACGACAAGGCTGTGATAACGCGTTGCCAGAAACGGGTCCGGCAGGCCGCGGAACACGCCTTGATTGGTGTGGTGCATTTCGCCCATCTTGCCGTGCACAATTTCATGGCAGCGCACGATATTGCCGCCAAAGGCCTCTCCGATCGTTTGGTGACCAAGGCAGACACCCAAAAGCGGCGTGCGGGTTTCGGCGGCCGCATGGGTCAGGGCCAGACAGATGCCAGCCTGCGCGGGTGCTTTGGGGCCGGGAGACAGCACGATGGCCGTAGGTTTCAGTGCCATCGCGGCCTGCACGTCGATTGCATCATTGCGGTGCACGACGACATCTGCGCCCAGATCGCCCAAGAAATGCACCAGATTATAGGTGAAACTGTCGTAGTTATCGATAAGCAGGATCATGCGGGGGCCGGTCTTGGGTGAATTAGGGGCTACCGAAGCCCGGACGGGTCACGGTATAGTTGCCCTCGATATGGGGCAGGACGCAGGCAGGCGTCAAGGCCGCTGGCCGAATCCGGCAGGGGTGCGGCCGCGAAACGGGCAGACAAGACAGGCAAGGGCAGTGAACTTATGGCATTTTTGAAAGGCGCCTTTTGGGGTGTAATCGTTGGCGGGGCTGGCGTGGCCGGCTTGTCGGTCATGATGCCGCAGCCTGCGGGCGTAACGCCGCCGCAGGCCCCCTTGGTCGCGCTGGATGATGCGCCGCAGTTGGCGCCGGCAAACACGGACCTGCCACAGATGGCGGCTGATGATACGCCGGCGGCAGCAGCGCCGGTGGATGCCATGACGCCGCCGGATGCCGCGCCCGATGCGCCCGCAGCCCAAAACGATACGCCTGATGCGCCGCTGGCCGCCGCCGCGCCTGATGCACCGGCGGTGCCCGATCTGCCGCAAACTGCCTCTGGTGCAGAGCTTGCGGGCGACGCACCTGTGTTACCCAATCCGCAAAGCCTGCCCCCGCAACTGCCCGACGCAGAGGCCGATGTGACTGTTGACGCCGCCGCCAGCACGCCGGTCGTCGTTGATGCGCCCGATGCTGACGCACCGCTGGTGGTCATCGAAGAGCCTGCCGCACCCGAAAGCGGAACAGAGCCTGCTGCGCCAGTTGGCGATGATGCGGTGCCGGATCGCGATGCGCCAGATGCAGAAACGCCTGTTGTCACCTTGGCGGACCCCCAGAAAAGCGTGCAGGACGCAGATGCCCCGCAGACGGCTGAAAGCAGCACGGAACCGCTGCAAATCGATACGCCGCCGGCGCCCCAGCCCGCCCCGGAATCGGGCAGCGCGCCAGAGTCCGAAACTGCAGCCACCACTGATCCCGCCGCGCCATCCGATCTGCCCGCGGTCGTGGCGATCATCGATACCCCATCGACCGGACTGCCCGGCGGGGGCGGCAATGTCGTCGTGCGCCGCCCTGGACTGGACGCGGCCGCGCCCGAACCCGAAGCCGCACAGCCCGCGCCAGAGCCTGAGGATGCCGCGCAGATGCCGGCCCTGATCCGCTATGGCGCGTTTTTCGACAACGCAGCAGAACTGCCGCTGATGTCTGTCGTCCTGATTGACGAAGGTATCATGGCGGATGGTGCCCGTGCGCTGGCGGATGTGCCGTTTCCGATCACGGTGTTGTTTGACCCTGCTGTCGCTGGCGCATCCGAACGAATGCAAGCCTACGCCGACGCCGGTATCGAAATCGGCGCTCTGGTGTCCTTGCCCGAAGGCGGCACCGGCAATGACGCGGCTGTCGCGCTCGAAGGTACCTTTGACGCGCTGCCGCGCGCCGTTGCGCTGGTTGGGACGCAGGATCATCCGGTCCCGTCGCAAGGCGACATTGCGGGCCGGATCATGGATGCGCTGTCACAGGACGGGCGCGGGCTATTGATCCCGGATGGCGGGCTCAATTCCACCCTGCGCGCGGCAGAGGCGGCGGATGTGCGCGCCGCCACAATCTATCGCGATTTAGACAGCAACGGGCAGGACGCGCGGGTCATTCGCCGCTTTATTGATCAGGCGGCATTTCGGGCGCGGCAGCAGCCCGGCGTCGTGCTGATGGGGCGGATCCGGCCAGAGACGATTTCTGCCTTGATCCTGTGGGGCACGGCGAACCGGGCAGGGCAGGTGTCGCTTGCGCCTTTGTCTGCGACGCTGCTGGCGCAATAGGATGAACCGGATGGCCCAGCCCCCCCGCACCGCGATGACCTTTTCACCCCCCGTGATGGAAGCGCGGCGCTGGCTGGACGGGGTGACCCATCCGGCGGACCGGCCCTTGATCAATGTCTCTCAGGCGGCACCGGTTGATGCACCGCCGCAGGCGATGCTGGATGCTATGGCGCAGATCATCCTGACAGATCCGGCGGCGCATATTTACGGTCCCGTTTTGGGCCTGCCTGACCTGCGGGCAGAGGTCGCGGCACGGTGGTCGCGCGACTATGCCGGCACCGTGACGCCGGCGCAGGTGGCCATCACCTCTGGCTGCAATCAGGCCTTTGCTGCAACGATTGCAACGCTGTGCGCCGAAGGCGACGAGGTGATCCTGCCCGTGCCCTATTATTTTAACCATGCGATGTGGCTGGATATGTCGGGCGCGGTCACGGTGCCGCTGCAAACCGGCGCGGGGCTGATCCCGGACGCTGGCGATGCCGCAGCCCTGATCACCGACCGCACCCGCGCCATCGTGCTTGTCAGTCCCAACAATCCCGGCGGTGTGGAATATCCCACAGCGACGCTGTCCGCGTTCCGCGATCTATGCCGCAGCAAGGGCATCGCGCTGATCGTGGACGAGACTTATCGCGATTTCGATGCCCGCAGCGGGGCGGCGCATGATCTGTTTACCGATCCCGATTGGGATGACACGCTGATCCAGCTTTACAGCTTTTCCAAAGCCTACCGCCTGACCGGCCACCGCGTCGGCGCGATCACGGCGTCGCGGGCGCGGCTGGCAGAGGTGGAAAAATTCCTTGATAGCGTCGCCATTTGCCCCAACCAGCTTGGCCAGCGCGCCGCGCTGTGGGGGATGCGCAATCTGGATCAATGGCTGGCAGCCGAGCGGCAGGAAATCCTGGACCGCCGCGCGGCAATCACCGACTTTTTCCCGCAACTGGCCCAAAACGGCTGGGAGTTGTTGGGCTGCGGTGCCTATTTTTCCTATCTGCGGCATCCGTTCGACATCAGATCTGACGATCTGGCGCAGCGGCTGGTGGCGGGGGCGGGCATCCTTTGCCTGCCGGGCACCATGTTCCGCACCGCACATGATCCGGCCGGTGCCCGCGAACTGCGCATTGCCTTTGCCAATATCGACCGGGCCGGTGTCGCGGAATTGTTCGCCCGGCTGGCGGCTTACACACCCTGACGCCCCGCGCGGCCCTTGCACGCCGGCGGGCAGCCACTTATGCAGTCGCGACGATTAACGTGACGTATCACGCGAGGGGGCATGCACCATGGCTACGAAAAAGCGCACACCGATTGCTGTCTGGATCATCATGATCCTGATCATGGGCGGCCTTCTGGGCTTTGGCACCGGTGGTTTTACATCGACCATCAGCCGCCTAGGAACTGCTGGCGACAAGGAAATCACGGTCGCGTCCTATCAGTCGGCGCTGAACGAGCAGCTCCGCAGCCTCGAGGCGCAGGTCGGGTCCCGCGTGACATTCCAGCAGGCGCAGTCCATCGGGCTTGACCGGTCGGTGCTGGCGCAGATCATCACGCAGCGCACGCTGGATAACGAAGCTGCCGAACTGGGCGTATCTGTCGGCGATTCCCGTGTGCGCGACGAGGTGCTGTCGAACCCGTCGTTCCAGTCGCTGTCAGGCAGCTTTGATCGCACGCTTTATGGCAACGCCCTGCGCAATGTCGGTCTGTCAGAGGCTGACTATGAAACCAGCATCCGCGACGAGCTGGCGCGTACATTGCTGCAAGGCGCGGTCGTCGGCGGCATCCCCGCTGCGCTGGTCTATGCCGAAACCGTCACTGCCTTTCTGGGCGAGACACGCGATATCGAAACGGCACCGATCACCGCCGCCATGCTGACAACACCGGTCCCCGGCCCGACAGAGCCCGACCTGCAGACGTTCTATGACGAAAACCCCGATATGTTCACAGCGCCTGAAGCGCGCCAGATTACCTATGCCATGCTGACGCCCGCTATGCTGGCCGACAAGGTCGAGATTGACGACGCGCAGGTGCAGGACCTGTACGAACAGCGCATTGATACCTTTCGCCAGCCGGAACGCCGTCTGGTGGAACGGCTGATTTTCAACACCGCCGAAGAGGCAGAAGCCGCCTTGGCCCGCCTGAGCGCGGAAGAGCTGGATTTCGACGCGCTGGTTGCAGAGCGCGGTTTGTCGCTGGGTGATGTGGACCTTGGCGATGTCGCGATCGAAGATCTGGGCACCGCAGGCGAGGCAGTCTTTGCCGCCGATACCGGAGAGGTTGTCGGCCCGCAGGATACGAACCTCGGCCCGGCGCTGTTCCGCGTGAATGCGGTTCTGGCCGCAGAAGAAACAAGTTTTGACGAAGCTGCGCCGGACCTACGCGCCGAACTGGCGACCGATCAGGCCCGCCGCGTCATCCAGTCGGACGGCGAGACGATCAATGACCTGATTGCGGGCGGTGCCACGCTGGAAGATCTGGCCGAACGCACTGAACTGGAACTGCAGACCATTGCCTTCACCGAAGGCAGCACCGAAGGCCCTGCCGCCTATGAGGCGTTCCGCGCAGCCGCCACAGCCGCAACCGAAGGCGCATACCCTGAACTGATCGATCTGGACGACGGCGGCATCTTTGCCCTGCGACTGGATTCGGTCACGCCCCCGGCCGTACAGCCGCTGGAAGACGTCCGCGCACGGCTGGAAGACGCATGGCGCGCCGCTGCGGAAAAGACCGCGCTGCTGGAACAGGCGCAGCAGATTGCCAGCGACGTGACCTCGGACACGGATCTTGCCACGCTGGGGTTGACACCGACGGCCAGCGCCAATTTGACTCGCGGCAGCTTTGTTGCTGATACACCCGAAGGTTTCATGCGCACCGTGTTCGAAATGGCACCGGGCGAAACCCGCGCCGTGGCGACCGAAGCTGGGGCGATCATCGTCCGCCTTAACACCGTGACACCGGCCGATCTGGCGTCAGAGCGTCTGACGGCGCAGGCCGATGACATCAGCAACCAGGCCTCTGCCGGGATTGCGCAGGATGTGTTTGACGCCTTTGCCGAAGCCGTGCGCGCACGGACCGATGTGACGATTGACCAGACCGCCGTGAATGCGGTGAACGCGCAGCTGCAATAAGCTGGCACCAGACCGACCTTAGCAAGGACCACCCTGATATGGCGCTTTTGCCCGAATTCGACAGTTTTGCACGCGGCTTTGACAAGGGCGAAAATCAGGTGGTCTGGACACGGCTGGCTGCTGATCTGGACACACCGGTGTCCTTAATGCTGAAGCTGGGCGAGGCGGGGCTCAATACCTTCATGCTGGAAAGCGTGACAGGGGGCGAGGTGCGCGGGCGCTATTCGATCATCGGCATGAACCCCGACCTGATCTGGGAATGCCGCGGCACGACCAGCCGCACGAACCGCAACGCACGCTACGATTCGGACGCCTTTGAGACGGATCAGCACGATCCGTTGGCGGCGTTGCGCGGGCTGATTGCGGAAAGCCGGATTGACCTGCCCGCGGGGCTGCCAGCTGCCAGCGCAGGGCTGTTCGGGTATCTGGGCTATGACATGATCCGGCTGGTGGAACGCCTGCCCAACGTGAACCCCGACCCCCTGGGCCTGCCGGATGCCATGATGTTGCGCCCGTCCGTTGTCGCGGTGCTCGACGGCGTCAAAGGTGACGTGATCCTTGTCGCGCCAGCCTGGGCTGGCGGCGGCCTAAGTGCGCGGGCAGCCTATGCCCAGGCGGCAGAACGGGTGCGCGATGCGGAACGGGCGCTGGAACGGTCTGTGCCGTCGACGCATACGCTGTCCGATCCATCGCCCATCGCGGCCCCTGTGTCGAATTTCAGCCATGACGGCTACCTCGCGGCGGTCGAGACGGCAAAGGAATATATCCGCGCTGGCGATATCTTTCAGGTGGTCCCCAGCCAGCGCTGGACGCAGGATTTTCCCGAGCCGCCTTTTGCCTTGTATCGCAGCCTGCGGCGCACAAATCCGTCGCCATTCATGTTCTTTTTCAACTTCGGCGGCTTTCAGGTAATCGGTGCCTCGCCCGAGATTCTGGTGCGGGTGTTTGGCAGTGAAGTCACTATTCGTCCCATCGCCGGCACGCGGCCGCGGGGGGCAACGCCGCAGGAAGATGCTGCGCTTGAAGCTGATCTGCTGGCGGACCAGAAAGAGCTGGCCGAGCATCTGATGCTGCTGGATCTGGGGCGCAACGATACGGGCAAAGTGTCGAAAATCGGCACCGTGCGCCCAACGGAACAGTTCATTGTCGAGCGCTATTCCCATGTAATGCACATCGTGTCGAACGTGGTGGGTGAATTGCGCGACGATCAGGACGCACTGTCCGCCTTTTTTGCAGGGATGCCTGCAGGTACCGTATCAGGCGCGCCCAAGGTGCGCGCGATGGAAATCATCGACGAGCTGGAGCCGGAAAAGCGCGGCGTCTATGGTGGCGGCTGCGGATATTTTTCCGCCAATGGCGACATGGACATGTGCATTGCCCTGCGTACGGCAGTCGTGAAGGATGAAAAGCTGTATATTCAGGCGGGCGGCGGCGTTGTCTATGACAGCGACCCGGAAGCGGAATATCAGGAAACGGTTCACAAATCCAACGCGATCCGCAAGGCGGCCGCGGATGCGGCGATGTTTGCGGGCAAAGGCAACCGCTGAACCCGGCGGCGGGGGCAGGACGCCCTTTGGGTGCATTTGGCTGCGCCAAATCACCGGGGCGGGAGTTTATTTAGCCAGATGAATGACAGCCGCGGCGCGCGGTATCGGCCGTTTGGCTGAAAGGCGCGCGCCGGGGCTGCAGTTTTCGCCGGTCAGTCCTTGCCGCGGTATGGTTCCACGTATTGCAGGGCCATGTCCCACGGAAAGAAGATCCAGGTATCCTGGCTGACTTCGGTGATGAAGGTATCGACCTGCGGGCGACCCTTTGGTTTGGCATAGACCGTGGCGAAATGGGCGTTGGGATAAAGGCCGCGCACGACTTCGAGGGTGCGGCCGGAATCGACCAGATCGTCGATGATCAGTATGCCGGTGCCGTCGCCCATGATATCCGCGTCGGGGGATTTCAGGACTTTGGTTTCCGATTGTTTCTGGTGGTCATAGGATTTGATGCTGATCGTATCCACAGTGCGGATGTCGAGTTCGCGCGCCACGATCATCGCCGGGGCCATGCCGCCGCGTGTGATGGCAACGACAGCGCGCCATGCGCCGTTGTCCGGACCATGCCCATCAAGGCGCCAGGCCAGCGCGCGGCTGTCGCGGTGCAATTGGTCCCAGCTGATGTGAAAGCCTTTTTCGTGGGGCAGGCGGCTGGGGTCCTTAATCGGGGCGTTGGTGATGGTGGCGTCGATTGGGGGCATGGCAGGGCCTTTCGTTTATGTAAGTGCGATTTTGAGGCCCAGAAGGGCGAGAAGGGTGCCGAAGCCCCGGTCGATCCATGCCTTTGCGCGGGCATAGGCGGCGCGGGGACGCGGCAGGGAAAAGAGGCGGGCGACGATCAGGTACCACAGCGTTTCGTTCAGTAGGACTGCAAGCAGGATTGCGGCCTTCCATCCCAGCGGCGTGGCGGCGGGGACAAGGTTCACGAAAACCGCGCCGAAAAAAATCGCAGGTTTGGGATTGCTGGCGAACGTCAGGAACCCGAAGCGCACAGCAGCAAGGGCAGAGCGGGGCGGGGCATCTGCCTGCGGCGCAGGCATCGGTGCTGCCGCGTGGCGCCACATTTGCACGGCCAGATAGATCAAAAAGGCCGCGCCGACAAATTTGAGCGCAAGAAAAAGCGCAGGCAGCACGGAAAAGACCAGCGCAAGCCCGGCCATGGCGGCGCCAGCCCAAAGCACTGCGCCAAGGCCAAAGCCAAGGGCCAATGCGGCGGCGACCCGGAACCCTTCGGCCGCAGCGACGCGCAGGGCCACCACAAAGGATGGACCGGGCGAAATGGCGGCGGCCAGGTGAATCAGGACGATCGACGCAAAGGCGGCGAAGGTCATTCCTTGGTCACGTCCGGGGCGTCGACCGCCTTCATGCCGACAACATGGTAGCCTGCGTCAACGTGCAGCACCTCGCCCGTGACGGCAGAGCCAAGGTCGGACAGCAGATAGAGCGCGGATTTTCCGACCTCTTCTTGTGTGACAGTGCGGCGCAGGGGGGCGTTGTATTCGTTCCATTTCATGATCAGGCGGAAGTCGCCGATGCCGGAGGCAGCCAGCGTTTTGATCGTGCCGGCGGAAATCGCGTTGACGCGGATGCCGTCCTTGCCAAGGTCTTCGGCCATGTAGCGCACCGACGCCTCTAGCGCGGCTTTGGCGACACCCATGACGTTGTAATGGGGCATGACCTTTTCAGCGCCGTAATAGGTCAGTGTCAGGGCAGAGCCGCCGTCGGTCATCATCTCGGCCGCGCGTTTGGTGACGGCAGTGAAGGAAAACACCGAAATATCCATAGAAGTCAGGAAGTTCTGGCGTGATGTATCCACGTAACGGCCGCGCAGTTCGTTCTTGTCGGAGAAGCCGATGGCGTGGACGATGAAATCCATCGTGCCCCATTCCGCCTTAAGACTGTCGAACAGTGCGTCGATCGACGCCTCGTCACCGACATCGCAAGGCAGCACCAGGTTCGATCCGACAGAAGCGGCCAGAGGATCGACACGCTTTTTCAAAGCATCGCCTTGATAGGAAAACGCCAGTTCTGCGCCTGCATCGGCCAATGCCTTGGCAATGCCCCAGGCGATGGACTTGTCGTTGGCGAGGCCCATGATGAGACCGCGCTTTCCTGCCATTAGTTGCGACGTCATGGTGGTTTGCCCCCGGCTTGCGATATGTTGATATGGGGTTTAGGCGATGCTGACACCCGCATCAAGCGCCGCTGCGCGGACACGGACTTGTGAGCACAGCGATCTTAACCTAGAATAAGTGTCATAGAGGCATACCATATGACTGATAGAACAGGAATTTTCGCGGGCGATGACCCGTTCGCCCTGGCGCGGACGTGGCTGGAGGAGGCGCGTGCGGTCGAAATCAACGACCCTGACGCGGTGGCTCTGGCGACCGTGGACCCCGAAGGGTTGCCGAATGTGCGCGTGGTGCTGATGCGTCATATCGAAGACAACGGCTTTGTATTCTTTACCAATTACGACAGTGCCAAGGGTCGAGAGATGGCCGCAAGCGGCACGGCGGCGTTTGTCATGCACTGGAAGTCACTGCGGCGGCAAATTCGTGTGCGCGGCCGCATTGTGCGAGAAGACGGCCCGATTGCCGACGCTTATTATGCAGCCCGTCCGTTGGACAGCCGGCTGGGGGCTTGGGCCTCTGCACAGTCGAACCCGCTGCAAAATCGTCAGGTTTTGATGGACAAGCTGGAACAGATGCGTAGCGTTCATAAGGGCGAGCCAAAGCGACCTACGTTCTGGGGCGGGATCCGCATCATCCCGCAAGAGATCGAATTCTGGGCTGACGGGGCCAACCGTTTGCATGACCGGTTTCGCTGGACGCGCCCGGCCAGCGGCGCGGCGATGGACTGGACGGTCAAGCGCCTGTCACCCTGATGGTGGCCGGGGTGTCCCGGTCAAAACCCCTCTGATCCGTCGGGGGACAACAAAGAGTATGACGGCATGGAAAGCGAAAACTCAGCGGTCACTGTGACCGGCAAGGTAAAGTGGTTCGATCCTGGCAAAGGGTTCGGCTTTGTGTTGCGTGACGGCGGCGGTGATGACGTTCTGCTTCATGCCAACGTGCTGCGCAACTTTGGCCAGGGATCTGTCGTGGAAGGCGCGACCATCGAAATGGTTGTCGTGACCACGCCGCGCGGCTGTCAGGCCGACCGCATTTTGTCGATCACGCCGCCCGATCATGCAGCCCTTGTGCCCTTGGCTGATATGGAAGCGGTCACCGCCGAAGACATCGCCCGCTGCCCGCTGGAACCCGCGCGCATCAAATGGTTCGACAAGGCCAAAGGCTTTGGTTTCGCAAACGTGTTTGGCAGCCCGGACGATATTTTCGTACATGTCGAGGTGTTGCGGCGCAGCGGTCTGTCCGACCTTGCGACCGGAGAAGCGATCGCGATGCGGGTCATGCCCGGCAAACGCGGGCGCATGGCAATCGAGGTGGTGACGTGGGACGCAGGACTAAATCTATAAGCTGTTATATGGCCGTCGTGCTGGCGGCTGGCTTGACTGCCGGTGCGGCTACTGCCCAATGCGCCCCGGGCACTGTCACCCTGCGGGGTGATTTCGGACAGGCGCGATTCGCGGTCGATGTCGCAGACGATCCGGCGGAACGTGCGCAGGGGTTGATGCATGTCGAACAGATGCCCACGATGAAGGGAATGCTGTTTGTTTATGACGCGCCGCAAACCGCCAGCTTCTGGATGCGCAACACGCTGATTCCCCTTGATATGATTTTTGCCCGTGCGGATGGCACGGTGCAGAATGTCCACGCCAATGCCGTGCCACTGGACGAAACGCCAATCCTTGGCGGTGATGACATTCAATATGTGCTTGAAATCAACGGCGGCCTTGCGGCGCGCCTTGGTATTGCGCCGGGCGCGGTGCTGCAGCACCCGTCGATTGATCCAAATGCAGCTTTACCCTGCGGATCGTAATTTAGTGCTTTTCAATGGTCCGCGCTGCTACTATGAGGGGCGCAGGTTCGGGGCGTAGCGCAGCCTGGTAGCGCATCTGTTTTGGGAACAGAGGGTCGTAGGTTCGAATCCTATCGCCCCGACCACCTTCACCACATTGTTGGAATAACGAATTACCCCGCCTGGGGCCAAGTCGCTGTGTCGCTTATGTTTTAAGCGGCGTGCGAATGGTGTGCGGTGCAGCTTGGCGGCGCAGTGACCTGCGCGCAACAGGCTGCGATTCGCGCAAATCGCGGCGCAGCTGACGGCCATTTCGTCAGCTTTGTCCGATAACCCCGCGCGGTATCAAAGGTTTTTCCGTTTGGTCCTGTGGATGGGTCTGTGGACACATGCGGCCACCGCCGCCGCGGCAAGATCTGGCCCGAATGGTCAACCGAAAAATCCCAATAATTTGTGAATAAAGCCGTTGACCCCCTTGGTCCGCATACGTCAGTTTGTGCGGGCCGAGCCAATTACCACTATATGTGGTGGCGAAGGGGTTTACACATCGCATGGGGCCAAGCGCAGGGTATTTGAACGCGCGAGGCCATGCCCGCCCTTTCACGGCACGCTAGGCAGTCCCCGCAGGGCGGGGCGGCAGGGACATTCAGCGCCGCAAAGACGGTGACCGGAAGGGATAGACATGAAGATTGATCGCACGTTTACGCGCAAGGGCGATGACGCCTATGCCGACATCGCATTCCGCAGCGCCACATCAGAGATTCGCAATCCTGACGGGACGGTCGTTTTCAAACTGGAAAACTGCGATATTCCGGCAGCATGGAGCCAGGTCGCGTCCGATGTGATTGCGCAGAAATACTTTCGCAAGGCGGGCGTTCCCTCTGCCGTAGTGCGGATCAAGGAAAAGGGCGTGCCATCATTTCTATGGCGGTCGGAACCGGCCGAAGGCGCGACATTCGGCGGAGAGACGAGCGCCAAGCAGGTATTTGACCGTCTGGCAGGGGCCTGGACCTATTGGGGTTGGAAGGGCGGCTATTTCACCAAAGAAGCCGACGCGCGGGCCTATTTCGACGAAATGCGCCACATGCTGGCCACCCAGCGTGCCGCACCGAACAGTCCGCAGTGGTTCAACACCGGCCTGCACTGGGCCTATGGAATCGATGGCCCCGCGCAGGGCCATTATTACGTCGATTATCAGACGCAAAAGCTGACGAAATCCGCCAGCAGCTATGAATATCCGCAGCCACATGCCTGCTTTATCCAGTCTGTTGGTGACGATCTGGTTAACGAAGGTGGCATCATGGACCTGTGGGTCCGCGAGGCACGGCTTTTCAAATACGGCTCTGGCACGGGCACCAACTTTTCTTCCTTGCGCGGCGAGGGAGAGGCGCTGTCGGGTGGCGGTAAATCCTCTGGTCTGATGGGATTCCTGAAGATCGGTGACCGTGCCGCGGGTGCGATCAAGTCAGGCGGCACCACGCGCCGTGCGGCCAAGATGGTCATCGTCGACGCCGACCACCCCGACATCGAGCAATTCATCAACTGGAAGGTCATCGAAGAGCAGAAGGTCGCCAGCATCGTCGCCGGATCGAAGATGCATGAACGCTATCTGAACGCCATTTTCGCGGCCATCAAGGCCTGGGACGGCAGCGCCGATGACGCCTATGATCCCAAGGCGAACGTCGGCCTTGCCACGGCAGTCAAGGATGCGAAACGGTCCGCCATTCCAGAGACTTACATCAAACGTGTGCTAGATTACGCCAAGCAGGGTCACACCGGGATCGAATTTCCGACCTATGACACAGATTGGGATTCCGAAGCCTATTCCAGCGTGTCCGGTCAAAACTCCAACAATTCCATCCGCGTGACGGATGCCTTCCTGAAGGCAGTCGAGGCTGACGCTGACTGGAAGCTGATCAACCGCCGCAACGGCGAGGTTGCCAAGATTATCAAGGCCCGCGATTTGTGGGATCAGGTCGGCCATGCCGCATGGGCCTGCGCCGATCCGGGGATCCAATATCACGACACGGTCAACGCCTGGCATACTTGCCCCGAAGACGGTGCCATTCGCGGATCGAACCCCTGTTCGGAATACATGTTCCTTGACGATACCGCCTGCAATCTGGCCTCTCTCAACCTGCTGACCTTTTACAAAGACGGCCAGTTTCAGGCAGAGGATTACATCCACGCCTGCCGTTTGTGGACCATAACGCTGGAAATCAGCGTGATGATGGCGCAGTTCCCGTCCAAGGAAATCGCGCAGCGTTCCTATGACTTCCGCACGCTGGGACTGGGCTATGCCAATATCGGCGGTCTGTTGATGAACATGGGCCTTGGCTATGACAGCCGCGAAGGCCGTGCGATGGGCGCTGCGCTGACGGCGATTCTGTCGGGCGTCGCCTATGCGACCTCGGCCGAGATGGCAGGCGAGCTGGGTGCCTTTCCGGGTTATGCGCGCAATGCGGACCACATGCTGCGCGTCATCCGCAACCACCGCAATGCCGCGCAGGGTAAATCGGACGGTTACGAGGCGTTGGACATCAAGCCTGTGCCGCTGGATCAGGCCGGATGCCCCGACCAGCGTCTGATCGCCATGGCGACCGGCGCTTGGGACGAGGCGCTGCAGCTGGGCGAACAGCACGGGTTTCGCAACGCGCAAGTGTCCGTCATTGCACCCACCGGCACCATCGGTTTGGTCATGGACTGCGATACCACGGGGATCGAGCCGGACTTTGCACTGGTCAAATTCAAGAAACTTGCCGGCGGCGGCTATTTTAAGATTATCAATCAGTCCGTTCCTGCCGCGCTGACAAAGCTGGGCTATGGCTCTGCCCAGATTGAAGAGATCATCGCCTATGCCGTGGGGCACGGCAGCATGGGGCAGGCCCCGGCGATTAACCATACCTCATTGATTGGTCACGGTTTTGGCAAAACCGAAATCGACAAGATCGAAGGCGCGCTGAAGGCCGCGTTCGACATTCGCTTTGTGTTCAACCAGTGGACCTTGGGCGAGGATTTCTGCGCGAAAACACTGGGTATTCCCGCGGAAAAGCTGAATGATCCATCGTTCGATCTGCTGCGCCACCTTGGGTATTCCAAGGCAGAGATCGATGCCGCCAACGCCCATGTTTGCGGGACCATGACGTTGGAAGGCGCGCCGTTCCTGAAGCCAGAGCATTACAACATCTTTGACTGCGCGAACCCCTGCGGAAAAATTGGCAAGCGTTATCTGTCGGTTGACAGCCATATCCACATGATGGCCGCGGCGCAGTCCTTTATTTCCGGCGCGATTTCCAAAACGATCAACATGCCCAACGATGCAACGATCGAAGACTGCCAGAAAGCTTACGAGCTGTCATGGTCGCTGGGGATCAAGGCCAACGCGCTGTACCGCGACGGATCAAAGCTGTCGCAGCCTTTGGCGTCGGCCCTGGTCGAGGATGACGACGAGGCGGCAGAGATCCTGACCACCGGATCGAACCACGAAAAGGCAGCGGTGCTGGCCGAAAAGATTGTAGAAAAGATCGTCATTAAGGAAATCGCAAAGTCTTCGCGCGATAAACTGCCAGAGCGGCGCAAGGGCTATACGCAAAAGGCCATTGTCGGCGGTCACAAGGTTTATCTGCGCACGGGGGAATATCAGGACGGCAAGCTGGGCGAAATCTTTATCGACATGCATAAAGAGGGCGCAGGCTTCCGCGCCATGATGAACAATTTTGCCATCGCGGTTTCCGTCGGCCTGCAATACGGCGTCCCGCTGGAAGAGTTTGTCGACGCCTTTACCTTTACCAAGTTCGAGCCTGCCGGCGGTGTGCAGGGTAACGACAGCATTAAGAACGCGACCTCTATTCTGGATTATATCTTCCGCGAACTGGCGGTCAGCTATCTGGATCGCACCGATCTGGCGCATGTAAAGCCCGAAGGCGCAGCCTTTGATGATATCGGCCGCGGCGTTGAAGAGGGGGTGACAAATGTCGCAACTCCGTCAGAAGCAGCCGCCAGCCGTTCGCTGGAAGTTTTGCGGCAGATCAGTTCGACTGGATATCTGCGCAAGCGGATGCCGCAGGATCTGGTGGTGTTGCAGGGCGGTATGTCCGGACTGACCGTCACCTCTGACGCGGGGCAGGGTGCGGCCACGGTGTCTGTCAGTCAGTCATCGACTGCTATCGCGACGGGGACGATGACGACCAGCGGCAGCCTGACCCTGCGCGACAAGGCAAAGATGCAAGGCTATGAAGGTGACCCTTGCGGCGAATGTCAGAACTACACCTTGGTTCGCAACGGGACCTGCATGAAATGCAACACGTGCGGCGGAACAAGCGGCTGTAGCTGACCCGCTGTTCAGGGCGGGCCACCCCGGGCGGGGTGCTGCCCTTTGACAGGTACGAACTGCAACGAGTAACCCCGGCATGCTTTGGCGTGTCGGGTTTTTTTCCGTTTTCAACGAGCGGTTTTTCAATCCGCAGTCGGAACGCGGTAGCGGCCCGTCTGCTCCGGCTGTCATGAAGCGGCACTGCGTCACGCAGATTTTGCCCATCTGGCGCGGCACCGCGAGGCGTGGAATTTCGCGGACAGCGCATGCGCATTAGGGCCTTCGTAATCTTTGCCGTGCAGGATCGCAGGCACGGCATCTGGGCTGTCCACCGGTGGCATGACATTGCCCTGCGGCTCCAGCGTTTACCGTGTCGGGATATCTTTGCTGGAAAAGGAAACTTTGCGTGAAACAGACCTGCCTTGCCGCCTTTGCTGCGGCTCTATTGCCGATCTCGGCTGCCGCCCAAACCGATGACGATGCTTTTGCAAAGGCGACGGCCGTGGGAATTTGCCCTTTTGGGGTCGCGTCGGCCAGTTATTCCGCTGCGGGTGAAATTACAGCCATGTGCCTGACAGAAGAGGAAGCCGTGACCGGCTTTGTCCCCCTGATCGGCGGATTCGCCCCCGCGCTGTTTCCTGCACTTGCCTTTATCGTCGGGGTGGCCGGTGACAACGGGGCTGGCAATTCGACCGGCAGCACAACGGGGACGAACTGAACTAGCAGGTTTGGTAGCCCAGTCTGATCAACTGGGCACCGGACATGCGATAGATATCGGTGATGACATAGCGTCCCTGCTGCAAGAACCAGTGCTGCAGGGGCGCGTTATAATATGACGCCATCAGCCGCGACCACCGTTCGAACTGGTCGGCGGGCAGCGGCGTTCCGCCTTTGCTGGGGCCGTGAAAGCCAAAGGTCGTCTGCGGACTGATACAGACATCGGCAGCCCCTAGATACATCGTGCAGGACGAATAACAGATCGCGCCGCGAATTTCGACGCGGCGGCCGATACGTTTGATCTGTTCGATCTCGGCCGCCTTTTTCCCGACCAGCCCGCCGCGGTCGTTGCCGATGACAAGCGGCTGTTGCGCCTGTGCGGCAATCTGCGGCGCACCCGCCAACAACAGCCCGATGACAAAGCTTAGGCGGCGCAGGGTGGGGGCAAGGGCTGTCATGGCGTGGCTCCTGATCTTTGGTAGGATCAGAAGCGGCGATGCGGCTTAAGGCACTGCTAAAGCGCGGTTTTACAACAGTTTTTACTGAAATCTGAATGACGGGTAACGCTTTGCGCCTGCTTAATTATCCAGATTTTCGACGCGGCAATACCTTGTATTTTCGTTATTTTATATCCGCCAATCGGCCCTGGCTACAGCTTGGGCTATCGCAAGCCGTCACGCGCGCGGCGGGCGGGCGCGGCGGCGCCGCTTGCCGTCCGCATCCACCGATCCACCACCGCCAAGGTTAAAGCTGACCTCGGGCAGGGTGACGACGCCCATCAGATGGGGAAAGCCGTCGGTGGCATGGGGGATCGCGTTGGCATTGACAAAGTGTTCCTGAAACTTTGGCGCAATCGCCGTTTCAACCTTGGTGATCTGCCGCACGATCTGCGCAATATCGCGCCGCGCCGCGACAGAGCAAAGCGCGATCCGCGCGCCGGTGCCTGCGGCGTTGCCGGCGGATGTGACTTTGTCCAGCGGCGCATCCGGTATCATCCCCAGCACCATCGCGTGCTTGGGGCTGATATGCGCACCAAAGGCACCGGCCAGCGTGATCCGGTCCACATGGTCCACACCCATTTCGTCCATCAACAGCCGCGCCCCGGCATATAGCGCCGATTTTGCCAGCTGGATCGCGCGAATGTCGCCTTGGGTGACGGTGATCAGCGGGCCACCAGCTTGCGTTCCGTCATGCAGCACATAGGCATGGGTACGCCCCGTTTCGATACAGCGCGGCGTGCCGGTCTGATCCGCAGAGCCGATCAGGCCCTTGTCATCCAGAATACCGGCAATGCGCATCTCTGCCACAGCCTCGATAATGCCGGACCCACAGATGCCCGTGATCTGGGGCGTGCCGAAATCTGCATCCGTTGACCACAGATCGCTGCCGATAATCTTGAAGCGGGGCTCTTTGGTGGCAGCGTCAATCTCGACCCGCTCAATCGCGCCGGGGGCGGCGCGTTGGCCGGAGCTGATCTGCGCGCCTTCAAACGCGGGGCCGGTGGGGGACGAACACGCCAACACGCGGGTCTTGTTACCCAGCAGGATTTCCGCGTTCGTGCCCACATCGACGATCAGCACAAGGTCGTCAGACTTGCCCGGCTCTTCTGACAGGGCCACAGCCGCGGCATCGGCACCGACGTGGCCTGCGATGCACGGCAGGATAAAGACCTGCGCCGCGTCATTCATCGCCGTCAGGTCCATATCACGGGCAGGCAGGGCCATCGCATCCGATGTAGCCAGCGCAAAGGGGGCCTGGCCCAGTTCGACCGGGTCGATGCCCAGCAGCAAATGGTGCATGACTGGATTGCAGACAAAGACGGCTTCCAGAATCTGGTCGGCCGCGATCTCTGCCTCTGCGGCAATCTGAACCGTCAGCGCATTGATCGCCTCGCGCACGGCGGCGGTCATCTCGACCTCGCCGCCGGGGTTCATCATGGCATAGCTGACGCGGCTCATCAGATCCTCGCCAAAGCGGATCTGCGGGTTCATCACACCGGCAGAGGCCAGCACAAGGCCATTGCGCAAATCGCACAGATGCGCGGCGATGGTGGTGGACCCAAGGTCGATGGCAAGGCCGTAAACCCGCCCTTCATGAAAGCCTGGCCAGATGTCGATCAACTGGTGGCGATCATCAAGTGATCCGCGGTGCAGGGCGACCGTCACCTCCCAATTGCCTTTGCGTAGCGCCTTTTGCAGCTTGCGCAGCACCGGCAGCGGCGCATGCAAGTCGTCGATCTGCCATTGATCCCTTAGCGCCTGCGCCAGACGTTCCAGATCGCCGGATGGTTCGTGCATGTCCGGTTCGACAACGGTGACGAAATACATTTTGGTCGCCGGGTCCATGATGATATCGCGCACGGCGGCAGCCTTGCGCACGACCTGGCGATGCACCTGGCTTTCGGGCGGCACATCAACGACGATATCGCCCTGAACGGTGGCCTGACAGCCCAACCGCCGTCCCTTTGGCAGGCCGCGAATATCATCATAGCGTTGTTCGACAGTGTTCCACGGGCTAAGCGCATCATCACGCACCGTAACGCCATGTTTCGAAAATTCGCCATAAGACGGCGAAATCTGGCATTTCGAACAGATGCCGCGGCCGCCGCATACGCTGTCCAGATCGACCCCAAGCTGCCGCGCTGCCGTCAGGATCGGTGTACCGACGGGGAAATGTCCGCGCTTGCCGGACGGGGTAAAGATCACAAGAGGGTCGGTCATGAGGGCAGCCTTTGGTCGGTTCACGCGCAACCTAGCGATTTTGCGGGGGCGGGAAAGGGCGGATGCGGCATCCGGGTGCGGCAGGGCGTCACTTCAGGATGTCGGCGCCCATCAGCCACACCGCAAGCGGGACCGGCGCTGTCGCGATGGCGATCGTCAGAACGGTCCACAGCGGCGTGAACAGCCGGCTGATCCCTGCCATCATCAGGATGCCGCCGCCGCCGCCAAGCGCCACGTTGCCGGGAATATTTAGCAGCACCGCCACCATGCCATAGCGGAACCGCGTGGCCAGCGGGGCCAGCCAGCGGGGCAGGCGGGCCGACAAGGCGGCAAGGCGTTGCTCTGGCGGCTCGGTCTTGATGCGCGACACCATTTCGCAGGCGCGGCGCAGGTGCAGGTCGCGAAAGAACCCGTGCAGCCAGTCCAGCGATACCCAGGACCCGACTATATAGGCAATCAGCAGGCCCAGCACGGTCGCAATCCAGACAAAGGGCGCGATGATCGGCCCTTCCATCACCATCAGGGCAATGGCAATTTCGATAGCGGGCACAAAAGGGATGGCGATAATTACCGCATAGGCGATGACCGACACGATCACGAGCATGGTCAGCGCACGGGCGCGGGCGGCGTCCTCTAGATCAGCGATATGGGCTTGCAGCCAGTTGAACAGGGACAAGCCGCCCCAGACCAGCGCTGCGATAATCGCAAGGCGCAGGATCAGCCGCGGCACAGAACGGCGCAGCGGCGGCGGGTCAAGAGGATCGCGGTGTTCCATTCCCGCCTTCTGAGGTGTTCTGCCGAGCGGCGCAAGCGTGGTGCGGATTGAGTCGCGTAGGGCTTTGACCCATTCACTGCCCGCCATTTGCGCAAAGCAGGCCCATTTCGGCCTTTTGCCCTGCGCCATTCCGTGCAATAGCGCAGTGCCAAGTGACCACATCAGGAGAGACCGTGATGGAGATTCGCGAGGCATTGACCTTCGACGACGTTCTGCTTGTTCCCGCAGCATCCGCCGTCCTGCCCAGCACGGCAGACACCCGTACATTCGTGACGCAAAGCATCGCCATGAACATCCCGCTGCTGTCCAGCGCGATGGATACGGTGACCGAAGGCCGCATGGCCATCGCCATGGCGCAGGCGGGCGGCATGGGCATCGTGCACAAAAACCTTGATGTGGATGCGCAAGCGAAAGAGATCCGGCACGTCAAACGCTTTATCTCTGGCACCGTCTATAACCCGGTCACCTTGACGCCCGACCAGACGCTGGCCGATGCCCGCGTGTTGATGGAACGCTACCGCGTGACCGGCTTTCCGGTCGTGAACGACAAGGGCCTTGTGGTCGGCATCGTCACCAATCGCGACATGCGTTTTGCCGCCGATGACAACACCCCCGTTAGCGTCATGATGACATCCGAAAACCTGGCCATGCTGCGCGAACCGGCCGATCTGGACGAGGCACGCAGCCTGATGCAGGCCCGCCGGATCGAAAAGCTGCTGATCACCGACGGTGCTGGCAAGCTGACCGGCCTGCTGACGCTAAAGGACAGCGAACAAGCTGTGCTGAACCCGATGGCCTGCAAGGATCACCTGGGCCGCCTGCGCGTGGGCGCGGCGACGGGCGTTGGCGATGCGGGCTTTGACCGCTCGCAGGCGCTGATCGAAGCGGGCGTCGATCTGATCGTCGTTGATACCGCGCATGGCCACTCCGAAGGTGTGGCGCGCGCAGTTGAACGGATTAAGGCGTTTTCCAGCGCCGTTCAGGTTGTCGCGGGCAATGTGGCGACCGGCGAGGCGACCAAGGCGCTGATCGGCGCAGGTGCCGATGCGGTCAAGGTCGGCATCGGCCCCGGTTCGATCTGCACCACGCGCATGGTTGCGGGCGTGGGCGTGCCCCAGCTGACGGCTGTGATGGACTGCGCGCAGGCGGCAGGCGATGTGCCTGTGATCGCGGATGGCGGCATCAAATTCTCTGGCGATTTCGCCAAGGCGATTGCAGCGGGCGCGTCCTGCGCGATGGTCGGGTCCATGATTGCTGGCACAGACGAATCCCCGGGCGAGGTGATCTTGTATCAAGGCCGCTCGTTCAAATCCTATCGCGGCATGGGCAGCCTTGGCGCCATGGCGCGGGGCTCTGCCGACCGCTATTTCCAAAAAGACGCGGCCAGCGACAAGCTGGTTCCCGAAGGGATCGAAGGTCAGGTGCCTTACAAGGGTAGTGCCGGCGCCGTCGTGCACCAGCTTGTCGGCGGTCTGCGGGCTGCGATGGGTTATACCGGCAACGCAACCGTGGCCGAAATGCGCAAGAACTGCACCTTCGTCAAGATTACTGGCGCGGGTCTGCGAGAAAGCCATGTGCATGACGTGCAGATCACGCGGGAATCGCCAAACTACCGCGTTGGGTCATGATATCAATGTGTTGCGCGGTGTCGTTAAAGTGATGTGTGACTTATGACGCCCGCCGCGCGCTATGCCTCTGCGATTGCCATTTTGGATATTGTCCTGGCGGGCGAGCCGGCAGAGCGAGCCTTGACCAACTGGGCCCGTTCGAACCGTTTTGCCGGATCGGGCGACCGGGCCGCCATTCGCGATCACGTCTATGACGTTCTGCGCGCGCGGCGATCCCTGGCGGTTGCTGGCGGTGGCGACGACGGCCGTGCGCTGGTCCTTGGACTGCTGCGCCGGGATGGTATCCCGGTTGATACGGTTTTTGGTGCAGGCGGCCATGCCCCCACTGCGCTGACGCCGCAAGAGGCGCAGGTGCCGGCGATCGATCCGTCACCCGCGCAGGCTGCGGATTTGCCCGACTGGCTCTGGCCGATCTGGCAGGCTTCCCTTGGCGATCAGGCGATGGCCTGCGCGGTGACGCAGCAACAACGGGCCGGGCTGCATTTGCGGGTGAACCTGTCGCGCGCCACGCGGCAGGCGGCGCAGGACCGTCTGCAAGCCGAAGGCATCGCGAGCTTGCCTCATCCGGATGTGGATACCGGCCTGATCGTGCAGGACAATCCGCGCCGTGTGGCAGGGTCCAAACCCTTTGCCGATGGCGTGATAGAGGTGCAGGATGCCGCCTCTCAGATCGCGATGGCGGCGCTGCCGCTGTCGCCCGGCCAGCGCGTGCTTGACCTGTGTGCTGGCGGCGGCGGCAAGACGCTGGCGATGGCGGACCGGATGCAGACGCCGGTCTTTGCCCATGACATTGACCCGCGCCGCATGACCGATATCGCCCCCCGCGCAGCCCGCGCCGGTGTGCAGATCAAGATGGTGACCTCGCAAGCGCTGCAAGGGGCAGCCCCTTTCGACCTGGTGCTTGTCGATGCGCCTTGTTCCGGCAGTGGCACCTGGCGGCGCACGCCCGATGCCAAATGGCGGCTGACACCAGAAAGATTGTCTGAATTGAACGGGATACAGGCTGAAGTGATCGCGCAGGGTGCCGCCCTTTGCGCCGCCGGCGGCCTGCTTGCCTATGCGACCTGTTCGGTCTTGCAGGCCGAAAATGACGCCGTCGTCGAAACCTTTGTCGCGCGCAACCCTGACTGGCACGCGCGTCCCCCCCTGCGTCTGCATCCAACCCAAGGGCATGACGGATTTTACATGGTTGTTTTGCAACGGGACTGATGCAACGTTGAGGTGAAAGCGCCGTTAACCAATTATTGACGGCTTCGGTCTAAGCAGTTCGGACTGTGTAAAGGGGCTGGCCGATATGATGCAAAACCTGCGTGGCAGCAACACCGCGCCCGTTGCGCCGCCGGCGTCGATATTCTGGCTTTTCATGCTGGGCATGGCTGCCTTCGGGCTGATTGCGCTATTCAGTACGGACCCCCTTTTGCTTGGCCTGACCTTTTCTGCGGCAACCGGCTGTCTGCTAGCGGCGGTATATACCGGTGCGCGTGGTTATCTGCCCCGTCTGCGGCACCGGACTGCTGCGCCGGGGGCCGCTTCCTCGCAAGAGGCGATTATCGCCCTACTTGGCCATGAGGTTGACGTTGCCTATCTGACAGATGCCGACGGCGATATTATCTACGCCAATCCGGTGGCGGTCGAACGCTTTGGTGATATTTCCGACGGGCACCTTGCGACCGCGTTCAGCCGGCTTCTAGCAAATCCGGAGGCAGTTTTGTTTCGCCTGCAACAGCGCGCCACCGCATCGGGCGCGGCGCGTGAGGATGTGATCACGCGCACTGGGCAATTCCGGTTGTCGCTGGTGAACCTGGGCGATGACAGCCAGCTTTGGCGGCTTGACGATCTGGGCAAAGCCAGCCGCAGCAGCGGGCGAGGAGCGGATGCCCTGACCCTGCCGATGCTGACGGCGGGGCCGACCGATGCCATCCTTTATCTGAACGAGCCGTTCCGCAAGCTGCTGGGATATCGGCCAAAATCGCTGGTCGACATCTTCGGGCCCGAACAGCTGGCCAGCGGCCAGCTTCGCGATTTTCGTAGCGCGACGGGTATCGTCACGATGCTTGTCGGTCTAGTCGACGGGGCCGCTGGACGGCGCGAAATCTATATGTTGCCCGGCGGCAAAGCTGCCACAGCACAGGACTACCCCCCTGCGCTGGCTGCGGGCTGGAACGCGATCGAAGATCTGCCGGTCCCGCTGCTGAAAATCGCCAAGGACGGTACCATCACCGCATCAAACCGCGAGGCGCGATCGCTGTTGAACCTGACGACGACGCAGGAACGGAGGGTGCAGGACGTGCTGGACGGATTGGGGCGGCCCGTTGCGGACTGGGTCCGCGAATCGCTGACGGGCGGCGGCGGCAACGGCAGCCAGTTCCTGCGCGGGCGCGGCGACAATCAGGAAACATTTGTCCAGGTCACGCTGAATACGGCCGACGGCCCCGAAGGCCGGCACCTGATTGCCGTCCTGAACGATGTGACAGAGCTGAAAACACTGGAAGCGCAATTCGTACAAAGCCAGAAAATGCAGGCCATCGGACAGCTGGCAGGGGGCGTTGCGCATGATTTTAACAATCTGCTGACCGCCATTTCGGGACACTGCGATCTGTTGCTGCTGCGCCATGACCAGGGCGATCATGATTACGGCGATCTGATCCAGATCCATCAGAACGCAAACCGTGCGGCCAGTCTGGTCGGGCAGCTTTTGGCGTTTTCCCGTAAACAGAACCTGCAACCGGAACGGATTGACCTGCGCGATACCCTATCCGATCTGACCCATCTGCTGAACCGGCTTGTCGGTGAAAAAGTGACACTTGTTCTGGATCACGACCCTGATCTGGCCGCGATCAAGGCGGACAAGCGGCAGCTGGAACAAGTCATGATGAATCTTGTGGTGAACGCCCGTGATGCCATGCCGCAGGGCGGCGAAATCGGCATCAAGACCAACAACCGCGTGCTGGACGTGCCATTAGTGCGCGACCGGGTGACAGTGCCTGCTGGCGAATATGTCTGTGTGCGGGTCATCGACGAAGGCTGCGGTATTCCCGCTGATCGGCTGGACAAGATTTTCGAGCCGTTCTGGACCACCAAGCGCCCGGGAGAGGGAACCGGCCTTGGGCTGTCGACAGTCTATGGCATTGTAAAACAGACCGGCGGCTACATTTTTGCCCATTCCGAAGTCGGGGTCGGCACCGAGTTTGAGCTGTTGTTCCCCAGCCATTCGCTGCCTGTTGCCGACAAATCCCTGATCCCGCCACCCCAGCATGCGACCGTGGTCCGTCAAGGCGACGGCGTGGTTCTGCTGGTAGAGGATGAGGCACCGGTCCGCGCCTTTGCTTCGCGTGCGCTGCGCCTGCGCGGTTACACGGTGCTAGAGGCGGATTGTGCGGAAGCCGCCTTGGAAATGCTTGCCGATCCTGAACTGCGGGTCGATATTTTCGTGACTGATGTGATCATGCCGGGCAAGGACGGCCCAACATGGGTCAAAGAGGCGCTGATTGAACGACCGTCGACCAGGGTGGTCTTTGTGTCAGGCTATTCCGAAGATGCCTTTACCGACGAAAGCGCCCGCATTCCCGATGCGGTGTTCCTGCCAAAACCGTTTTCGCTAAACGAGTTGACATCGACGGTTCAAGAGCAGCTGGCCTAGCTGCGGAAAGGATGACGGATCAGGCAGCCCGCGCGGGCCTGATGCAAACCTGCCGTGCGCCTGCCTTAGGAGGTTAAGACAAGGGGCTGATATTCCGCCAGATCCGGCGGCGATCAGCTTTCTGCTTTGGCAAGCGATACAAGATGTGCGGCAGAACCGGTCAGGGCGGCGTAATCATCCTCGATCACTGAAACCGCAAAGTTGCCCATGAAACCGGCAAACCGGCCTTTGTCGCGAAACGCATCGCCAAAGCCGAACTGCGTCAGATAGGGGGCAAAGGCGCGGGCGACGCCCCCGACAAGGTAGACCCCGCCAAAGGGCAGCTGGATTAGTGACAGGTTGCCCGCAACCGTGCCGAGGATACGGGTAAAGATCTGCGCTGCCTCGACCGCGCGGGGATCGCGGCCGTCGGCAAGGGCGGCCATAATCATATGCGCGCGTTCCTCGCGCGGATCGCCCGCCTCTTGCCCCAGAAAGGCATAGACGCGTTCCAGCCCGCGACCGGACAGCACATCCTCTACCGCGGGGAAACCATGCGCGTTAGAAACGTATTGGCACAGGCGCAGCTCTTGTTCTGTGCGGATAGGCAGATTGGCGTGACCGCTTTCGGATGGCGTCACCAGACGGCCATGTTCGGTGTCGAACACGGGGGCGGCATTAAATCCAGTGCCCACACCGATGACCAGTTTGGCCGCGTGTTCATTGCCTTCGGGGCCGGTCAGGATCGGAAGGACATTTTGCGGGGCCAGAAACCCCAGTGCATGACCCTGCGCCTGCAAATCGTTCAAAATCGCAACCCTATGCGACCGTGTCGCGCGCGCCAGCGTATCCTTGTCGATCACCCAGTCGAGGTTGGTCATCGACGCCTGACCATCCCGCACGGGTCCCGCAACCGCGACGCAGGCGGCATAAGGATCAAGCCCGCCGGAGTCCGCCTCGTACTGGCGGATCACGCTTTCAAGTCCAGGATAATCTGCGTTCTGGTAACGGCGCACCGTATCGGCCAAGACCGTGCGGCCTTCGGCCAGTGCGATCCGGGTATTCGTGCCACCGATATCGGCGACCAGATTATAGGAATTTGCAGCGGGCAGGGTCATACGGCGTTCTTTCGCGGGGCAATGGCGGACTTAAGCGCGTGATAAGAGGCTTTGGGCGTGCGGTCCAGCGTGTCAAAGTCGACGTGAACCAGACCAAAACGCTTTTCATAGCCAAAGGCCCATTCGTAATTGTCGAGCAGCGACCAATAAAAGAAGCCCTGCAGGTTGGCACCTTGCGCAATTGCGGCCTGCATGGCCTGCATGTGACGGTCGATAAAATCGATGCGTATATCGTCATCGACGCCGACTTCGTCCGGCCATGCCATGCCGTTTTCGGTCACAAACATCGGCAGATCGCCGATATAGTCGCGGGCCATCCGGGTCAGGGTCCGTTGAAGGCCCTCGGGGTAAATTTCCCATTCCATCTGGGTTTTGTCCAGCGGGCCGGTCACGGGTTTGGTTGAAGGCCAGGTCGCATCCGGGTCAGCGGCGACGAGGCCGCGAGTGTAATAGTTCACGCCCAGAAAATCGATCGGCTGGCTGATTTCGGTCATGTCGTCCTGCCAGCCCTGCGGCAGGTGGGGGGCGAAGCCTTCCAATGCTTCGGCAGGGTAGGTGCCTTTGGTGATCGCCTCGATGAACCAGCGATTGTGGGTGGCGTCCTGCGTGGCGGCGGCGCGGGCATCGGCGGCGCTGTCTGTTGCGGCTTCTGTCGCTTCGAAGTTTAGCACGATGCCACAATTTTTCATGCCCAGATCGCGCAGGCGGGTCATGGTGCGGCCATGCGCCTTATTGACGTGATGCATGGCACGGGCGGCGGCGCGGATGTCGCGCAGGCCGGGGGCGTGGTGGCCCAGAAAATGGGACAGGTAGGCGACGCACCAGCTTTCATTGATGGTTGCGATGGAATGGACCCGGTCGCCAATGCGGTTTGTGATCACCTCGGCGTAGTCGGCCATCCAGTCGGCCACATCTGGATTGGTCCAACCGCCAAGGTCCGCCAGTGCCGACGGCATTTCCCAATGATACAGCGTCTGGAATGGCTTCAGTCCGCGTTCCAGGCAGCCATCGACCAGGCGGTCATAGAAATCGAGGCCTTCCTGATTCACCTGGCCGCGCCCTTCGGGCAGGACCCGCGCCCAGCTGGTGGAAAAGCGGTAAGCGTCCATGCCTGCATCCTTGAGCAGGTCCAGATCGGCGTCCATACGGTGGTAATGGTCGCAGGCGATGGCGCCGTCTTCGGCGCGCACGACATTGCCGGGACCTTTGGCAAAGGTATCCCAATGGGTCGGGCCTGCGCCGCCGAACGACGACCCTTCAATCTGGTAGGCAGCGGTTGCGGCCCCGAACAGGAAATCTGCGGGGAAATCGGACCGGGACAGTTTCATGGCGGCTCCTTCTGTTAGCGATAACTTTTACGCAGGCCATTGCGAATGACAAGGGCGGGGCGCCTGGCCCGTTGCGTTTAAAGAGGCGCGTTGTTAGCAAAAGACAAAGCAAGGCAAGGATGATGCTGATGAGCGCGCATAAGATCGACAATGTGGCAAACCCCGACTGGTGGCGGGGGGCCGTGATCTATCAGATTTATCCGCGCAGTTATCAGGACAGCAACGGCGACGGGATCGGCGATCTGCTGGGGATTGTGGGGCGCATTCCTTATATTGCGTCGCTTGGCGTGGACGCGATCTGGATTTCGCCGTTCTTCACATCTCCGATGAAGGATTTTGGTTATGATGTCAGCGATTATTGCGACGTCGATCCGATGTTCGGCACGCTGGCCGATTTCGATGCGGTCATCGATACAGCGCACCGGTTCGGTATTCGCGTGCTGATCGATCTGGTGCTGAGCCATACCAGCGACCAGCACCCCTGGTTTCAGCAAAGTGTGCAGGACCGCACCAACGACAAGGCGGACTGGTATGTCTGGGCCGATCCCAAGCCGGACGGCACGCCGCCGAATAACTGGCTGTCGATCTTTGGCGGCAGCGGCTGGCAGTGGTCGCCGCGGCGCGAGCAGTATTACCAGCACAACTTTCTGACCAGCCAGCCGGACCTGAACTTTCATTGCCCGGCCGTGCAGGATGCCTTGCTGGAGGTTGCGCAGTTCTGGTTGCACCGGGGCGTTGACGGATTCCGGCTGGATACGATCAACTTTTACACCTGCGATGCTGAACTGCGGGACAACCCACCGCTGCCCAAGGATCAGCGCAACGCGAATATTGCGCCTGCGGTGAACCCCTATAACCACCAGCTCCATATCTATGACAAGAACCGGCCAGAAAACCTTGATTTCCTGCGCAGGTTGCGGGCCGAGATGAAACCCTATGGAGCCGCCGCCGTGGGCGAGGTCGGCGATGCGCAGCGCGGGCTTGAAATCCTGGGCGAATATACGCGCGGCGATGACCTGATGCATATGTGCTATGCCTTCGAATTTCTGGCAAACACCCAGCCCACCGCCACCCGCATCGTCGAGGTGATGGAGGATGTGGACCGTGTCGCCGCCGATGGCTGGGCCTGCTGGGCGTTTTCCAATCATGACGTGGTGCGCCACGTCAGCCGCTGGCAGCTATCCACCGGGGCGCAGCGGATGTTCATCACGCTAATCATGGCGCTGCGCGGATCTGTGTGCATCTATCAAGGCGAAGAGCTGGGCCTGCCGGAGGCAGAGGTGCGGTTCGAGGATCTGCAGGACCCCTATGGCATCGAATTCTGGCCGGAGTTCAAAGGCCGAGACGGCTGCCGCACGCCGATGGTCTGGGAGGCGGAGGCGCAAAACGCCGGCTTTTCCAACGCGCCGCGCACTTGGCTTCCTATCGCAGAGGCGCACCGCGATCTGGCCGTGTCCCGGCAGGAACATGATCCAAGCGCGATCCTGCACCACTATCGCAAGGCTATCGCGTTTCGCCACAATCATCCCGCCCTGCGGATCGGCAGTCATGACGGGCTGAAAGCGGATGGCGATGTCATCTATTTCACACGCGAAACAGAGGGGCAGAAGCTGTTTTGCGTCTTTAACGTGTCTGACAGTCCCAGCAGTTTTCACATGCCGGACGGCGATTGGCGGTCGGTCGGGCAAGAGCTGGGCAGCGCGACGATCAACGAGGATGGCTGGCTTTATCTTGGCCCGTGGCAGGCCTGTATGGCGCTGGACCGCACAGATGCGCGCTAGCCAATTTTTCGTCGAAAAATCGGACAGTCAAAATTTTCTGCGAAAACTTGGCTAAAATAGCAGCCGAATTTCGCCGGAATGGCAGATGACGATCATATGGTGGCCGGTTTCAATCAGATTGAAACCGCGCCGCCTCACCTCTGACCCGAACCTGTCGCGGCCAATTTCGCGCGCAATCCAGTCCGATCTGCGCCTTATGACGCCGCCGGAATGGGCCGCTTTCGCAGCAAAGATCTGGTCTAGCCAATTCAAGGGCGGGGTTGTGCGGGTCATGATATTCATGACCCGTATCTTGGCAAGACAAGGTAAAGACTGACTTAATTCCGCTTGCGGCGGCCTGTCCGTGCGCGGCCTTCGCCGGGAGCGACGACAGCGCGATTAAAGCGGATCCATTCTCCCCCCGACGGGTCGTTGTCGGTCAGAAAGTTTGCAGCGCGGATCGCTTCCATTTCCGATCCGGCGCGGGATTTTGTCGAACCGAGGCCAGTCAGCTGGCAGAACAGTTCCAGATCAATATCGTCGGGCACGATAAAACCGGCGGCGGCCAGTTCCAGCTTTTTCGCCTCGATCTTGGCGGCGCTGACGGGCAGGGCGACCGGGTTCATGATGGCAGAGGTCATGCCCGTCGCCATCGCCATCGGCAGAAACGCGTTGTTGATGCCGTGGCGGTTCGGCAGGCCAAAGCTGATGTTGGATGCGCCGCAGGTCGTGTTCACGCCCAGCTCGTCCCGCAGGCGGCGCACAAGGGTAAAGACCTGCAAGCCGGCGGTGCCCATCGCACCGATCGGCATGACCAGCGGGTCAACGACGATGTCATGGGCCGGGATGCCAAAGTCGGCAGCACGTTCGACGATCTTTTTCGCGACGGCAAAGCGGACTTCGGGGTCTTCGGAAATACCGGTGTCATCATTGGAAATTGCCACGACCGGCACGTTGTATTTTTTGACCAGCGGCAACACCAGTTCCAGACGTTCCTCTTCGCCGGTAACAGAGTTCAGCAGCGGGCGACCTTCACAAGCGGCAAGCCCTGCTTCCAGCGCGCCGGGCACAGAGCTGTCGATGCAGAGTGGCACATCGACGATCGCCTGCACACGCTTGATCAGTTCCGGCATCAGCATTGGTTCGACAAAGTTGTTGTCGGCATAGCGGGGGTCTTCGGCCATCTTGTTGGTAAAGACGGCACCAGAGTTGATATCCAGCATGGTCGCCCCGGCGGCGACCTGGGCGATGGCGTCAGCTTCGACGCGGGAATAGTCCCCTTGCTCCAGCTCGGCGGCCAGAATTTTGCGCCCGGTCGGGTTGATGCGTTCGCCGATGACGCAGAACGGCTGGTCAAAGCCGATGATGGCGGTCTTGGTCTTGGATTCGACGATAGTACGGGTCATGCGGGGTCCTTTTGCGGGTTGGCCGGACGGGCAGAGGTTCCGCCGTTGTCCATGGCCCATTGGGCGTTGGTCTTGATCCCGCCAAGCGGGAAGAAATGCACATTGGTGACGTTGAAATCAGGGTTGGCGGCCTTGTGGGCGGCCAGCGCTGTAATCACCTCGTTCGGTTCATAGGGCAGCAACAGCTTGGTCACATCCATGGCGCGGCGTTGCAAGACCCGCAAGGACGGGCCGACACCGCAGGCCATGGCAAATTTGATCATGGTTTGCAGCTTGGCCGGGCCGGCGATGCCGATATGGATGGGCAGGGTGATGCCCGCATCCTTCAGCGCATCAGCCCAAGCAATAATCGGCTCTGCCTCAAAGCAGAATTGAGTCGCCAGCGCCATCTGTGCGTCTGTCGTGGCGTTAAACCGCTGCTTCCAGCGCAGCGCGTCGGTCACATTTGCGTCAGAGCCGTCGGGGTCGATATCGCGGTTCCCCTCGGGGTGGCCAGCAACATGCAGGCGTTTGAAATCCGCAAACGCGCCGGTTTCCAGCAGCTGCATGGAGTTTTCAAAATCGCCCTGGGGCAGGGTGACGCCGCCTGCCAGCAGCAAGGCCTGATCGACGCCCGCCTCGCCGCGGTAACGGGCGATCCAGTCGGTCAGGGTCGCACGATCCTTGATAATGCGTGCCGGAAAATGCGGCATGACCTTGTAGCCGTCATTGGCCAGCCGCCTGGCGGTTGCGACCATGTCGTCAATCGGCGTGCCGTCGATATGGGCGATGTAAACGCGTGTGCCCGCGGGCAGAAGCGATTGAAAATCGACAATCTTTTCCGCTGTGCGCGGCATGACCTCGATCGAGTAGTCCTTCAGGAAGGCTTCTATGTCACTGTCCGGTGCCGCGCTTGGTGCGGGTTTCTTACGCAAGAACGGCATCAACGACATGGCAGTCTCCTTTAGGCGATGAGGCAAGGGGGGCGGCGGCCGGGTCACGCCCAGCCGTCGTTTTCGATCAGGGCGCGCAGGCGATCGGGCGTGAATTCAGCGTCAATCCGCGCAGCCTCGGCCTGGGCGACAGCGGCGTCGTCCTCGCCGTCCAGCGCATAGGGTTCGCCCCGGCGCATGCCCGACAGATATTCGTCCGTGCCCGCTGCGCCGGATTTCATCGCCGCGCGGTCGATAGCCTGCTCAAACCGTTCTGGCAGCTGGATTTTATTGGCCTTGCGCCCGCGGCCGACCATGACCTGAGCCGGCATATCGCGCCAATAAATGATCGTGACGTCGGGCATTGTATCGCTATCCTTGTTCCGCAATCTGCGGTGTTTCATCGCTTTTAACATTGCACGGCGCGGCGCTTGGTCGGTTTTCGACACAACGCAGCACTTGCGCGACGGGTATCGCCCAAGGCCCGCGGCGATACCAGCGCCCCGCAGCCCCATATCCCGCATGATGATGGTGAGGCGACCTCATGACGCAAAGGCGACGCTTGCCAGCCCGCCGGCAAAGGCATAGCGTGGTCGCAACTCGAAATGGAGGGCGTGACGATGGCGCCCAAGCGTCCCTTTGGTGCGGGCGCGTACCCGAAAGCGGTCGATACCCCCGCGCCACAAACCCCTGATCCGGCCACGCTTTATGCGGCCCTCGATCTGGGGACCAACTCTTGCCGCATGCTGATTGCCCAACCGAAGGGCAGCCAGTTTCATGTGGTCGACAGCTTCTCTAAGTCCGTCCAACTGGGGCAGGGATTAGAGAGCACTGGAAAGCTGTCTCGTGCGTCGATGAACCGTACGATTGCAGCGATGCGGATCTGCAAGCAAAAGCTGGAACGCCACAAGGTCACGCATATGCGGCTGGTGGCGACCGAAGCCTGCCGCCGTGCGCGCAATGGCGCAAATTTCGTCGCACAGGTGCGGCGCGAAACCGGGCTGAAGCTGGAAATCATCAAGCCCGAGGAAGAAGCCCGGCTTGCGGTCATTTCCTGTGCGCCGCTGGTCAGCACCAAGACCGAACAGTTGCTTGTCGTGGATATCGGTGGCGGCTCGACCGAGCTGGTCTGGATCGATATCAGCCATGTGCCTGCGCGCGAACGCCCGCGGGCGATCATGCGGCTTCATGCAGGCTTTACCGCCGATCCCGGCCCCTTTGCCGCAGCCAAGGTGGTGGACTGGATTTCGGTGCCGCTGGGTGTCGCCACCCTGCGCGACCAGTTTGCCGACGTCGAAGACGATGCCGCACGTTTTGCCCTGATGAGCTGGTTTTTCGAAGAAAACCTGTCCAACTTTTCGCCCTATAGCGCAGAGCAGGCCCGCGAGAATTTTCAGATCATCGGCACCAGCGGCACAGTAACCACCGTGGCTGCGTCGCATCTGGGCCTTAAACGCTATGACCGGACCAAGGTGGACGGGCTGCGGATGACATCGGACCAGATTGATACCGTGATTCGCAATTACCTGACGCTGGGCCCACTGGGCCGGCGCAGCGATCCACGCATCGGGCGCGACCGGCAGGCCCTGATCATGTCGGGGGCTGCGATTTTGCAAGCCTTGATGCGGCTTTGGCCCACGGATCGCCTGTCGGTGGCGGACCGGGGCCTGCGCGAGGGGTTGCTTTATGCCCAGATGTCGGCAGATGGGGTATTAGAGGATGCGCCGTATTAAGAGCCAGCCGGTTTTTCGTCGAAAAATCGGACCTGAAATGTATAGGGCGACATGTTTTATGGGCGCGGACGGCAGGAACTGAGAAGAAGCGAAGATGGCAAAGACACCCAGCAAGAATTCATCGGGCCGCGGACAGCGGGATCTGACGGTCAAGGTCAAGACCGCGCGGGGCCGCTCTTTGTCGTCGACGCGCTGGCTGCAGCGGCAGTTGAATGACCCTTATGTCAAGAAAGCCAAGATCGAAGGCTATCGTGGCCGGGCGGCGTTCAAGATTCTGGAACTTGACGACAAGTTTCGCTTTCTTGTGCCCGGTGCGCGCGTGGTCGATCTGGGCTGTGCACCCGGCGGCTGGTGCCAGGTCGCGGTGCGCCGGGTAAATGCCCTAGGCGAGCGGACGTCCAAGGCGGTCGGCCATGTGCTTGGCGTCGATCTGCAAGAGGTCGAACCGATTGCCGGCGCTGATATCCACCAGCTTGATTTTCTGGACGACGGTGCGGATCAGTTGGTCATGTCCTGGCTGAACGGAACCGCTGATGTGGTGATGTCGGATATGGCGGCGTCAGCCTCTGGTCACAAGCAAACCGACCACCTGAAGATCATCGCGCTTTGTGAAGCTGCGGCCTACTTTTCCTTTGATGTGCTGACGCCGGGCGGCACCTTCGTGGCCAAGGTGCTTGCGGGCGGCGCCGAGGGCAACTTGCAAAAGCTGCTGAAATCGCGGTTTGAAAAAGTTGCAAACGTCAAGCCGCCGTCATCGCGGTCCGACAGTTCGGAAAAGTTCGTGGTCGCAACCGGTTTCAAAGGCCCGCTGCCCGAAGACAACCGCGATCAGGACGACTGACACGCCGCCTGCCAGACCGCAAACTCTGCCGCCCGTTTGTCCCGCAGCCTTGCTTCGACCGCGGGGCTTAGCACCGCGGTGCGTGCGGGAGAGACATTGAGGCGGGGCAGGGTGAGTGTCAGGTCCAGCCTGCGTTCCAAAAAGCCGATCAGCCGGTCCTGATCTTCGTAGGCAAACAGGTGATCGACAGCGATCTGCCCGTCACCGTCGCAGACAAATTTCGCCTGACTGCCGACATTGGCATAGGGTTCAGGCTTGCCCTTTACATATTCCAGAACAAAATCGTCAAAGCTGACGTTCTTTGTGCTGTTGGGGTGCCCGTCCAGATCGGCCCGCGCCCGGTAGCGATACCAGCTGCCCAGCCAGTCAATCGGGTCACGCACAACGGCCATGGTCTCGGGCTCTTTTCCGCCGGCCTGCACGAAAAAGGGCTTTAAAAACCGGCGATAGCGGTAAATTGGCGCATGTTTGATGGTCGGCGGATCGCGCAGGACCATCGCAGCTTTGGATGCCAATGCGCCTTCAATCGCGGTGGTGCCGGTCTTGGGCACGGCCAGAAAGACCAGATTTTCCTTCCAAAAGACCAGCATGACGGCTCCGGCTTGTTATTGTTGGGCTGACACTAATTCATGCACAGAATTTTAACCACTCTGCGCGCAGGATATATTTGGTTAAGAAAACGGTTGAAATGTTCTCGGTTTGATCTCATATAGTCGGTTAAGAACAGATCAAGAACACACACCGGCGATTGCGGCCCCCCCACCGGGCATGACATAAGGACGCGACTGACATGGCAACGGCAGAACTTCTGAAAATGACTGACAAGAAAACCGCCGACAAGCAAAAGGCGCTGGAAAGCGCGCTGGCGCAAATCGAACGTCAATTCGGCAAGGGGTCCATCATGACCCTTGGCGGCCAGAACCAGATGCGCGACATCGAAGCGACCAGCACCGGATCGCTGGGGCTGGATATCGCGCTGGGGATTGGCGGCCTGCCAAAGGGTCGTATCATTGAAATTTATGGCCCCGAATCGTCCGGTAAGACCACGCTGACGCTGCATTCCATCGCAGAAGAACAGCGCAAGGGCGGGGTTTGCGCCTTTGTTGACGCGGAACATGCCTTTGATCCGGCCTATGCGAAAAAGCTGGGCGTCAACCTGGACGAGCTGCTGATTTCGCAGCCCGACACGGGCGAGCAGGCGCTGGAAATCGTCGATACGCTGGTCCGTTCCGGCGCTGTCAATCTTGTGGTGGTCGATTCGGTCGCCGCCCTGACCCCAAAGTCAGAGATTGAAGGCGATATGGGCGACAGTAGCGTGGGTGTTCATGCCCGCCTGATGTCGCAGGCGATGCGCAAGCTGACCGGGTCGATCAACCGGTCCGGTTGCATGGTCATCTTTATCAACCAGATTCGTATGAAAATCGGCGTCATGTTCGGCTCTCCGGAGACGACGACCGGCGGAAACGCGCTGAAGTTTTATGCCTCTGTGCGTCTGGATATTCGCCGCATCGGTTCGATCAAGGATCGGGACGAGGTGGTGGGCAACCAGACCCGCGTCAAGGTGGTCAAGAACAAGGTCGCGCCGCCTTTCAAACAGGTCGAATTCGATATCATGTATGGCGAAGGCATTTCCAAAACCGGCGAACTGCTGGATCTGGGCGTCAAGGCCGGGGTTGTCGAAAAGTCCGGTGCCTGGTTCAGCTATGGCGACGAACGAATGGGGCAGGGCCGCGAAAATTCCAAGCAGTTCCTGCGGGACAATCCCGCCACCGCGCTGGAGATCGAGGACAAGATCCGTGCCGCCCACGGTCTGGATTTTGCGATGTCGGATAACGATTCCGGATCGGATGACGATCTGGTTGAAATGTAAGCCATTTTGAACGGTGCGGGGCGACACCAGAAACGCCTGACGCGCAGCAATGCGCGGACAATATCCGGGAAAGGGTGCAGCATCGGCTGCACCCTTTTTCGTTATCGCTTTACGGTGCGGCGCTAGGGGTCTATTTCATCCCAAACCACTGCATTGAAGGCCCTGATATGACCTCTCTTTCCGATATCCGTTCGACATTTCTGAACTTCTACGGTCGCAACGGGCACGAGGTCGTCGCCTCCAGCCCGCTGGTGCCGCGCAACGATCCGACTCTGATGTTTGCCAACTCTGGCATGGTTCAGTTCAAGAACCTGTTCACCGGTGTTGAAACCCGTGATTACAACCGGGCGACATCGGCACAGAAATGCGTGCGCGCCGGCGGCAAGCACAACGATCTGGATAACGTCGGCTATACCGCGCGGCATCATACCTTCTTTGAAATGATGGGCAATTTCAGCTTTGGCGATTATTTCAAGGATGATGCCATCGCCTTTGCCTGGGAATTGCTGACCAAGGATTTTGGCCTGAACAAGGACAAGCTGCTGGTCACCGTCTATCACACCGATGATGAGGCTGCAGCGATCTGGAAAAAGGTCGCTGGTCTGACAGATGACCGCATCATCCGCATTGCGACGGACGACAACTTCTGGCGGATGGGGCCGACCGGTCCTTGCGGCCCCTGCACCGAGATTTTCTACGACCACGGCGATAAGATCTGGGGCGGCCCTCCGGGCTCTGCCGAGGAAGACGGCGACCGCTTTATCGAGATCTGGAACCTTGTGTTCATGCAGAACGAGCAGTTCGAGGATGGCACCATGCGCCCCCTTGATATGCAATCCATCGACACCGGCATGGGTCTGGAAAGGATCGGCGCGCTGCTGCAGGGCAAGCACGACAACTATGACACTGACCTGATGCGGTCCCTGATCGAAGCGTCTGCCCATGCCACCAGCAGCGATCCTGATGGTCCCGGCAAAGTGCACCACCGCGTCATTGCCGACCATCTGCGTGCGACGTCGTTCCTGATCGCTGACGGCGTAATGCCGTCCAACGACGGTCGCGGCTATGTGCTGCGCCGCATTATGCGCCGCGCCATGCGCCACGCGCACCAGTTGGGCGCACAGGACCCGTTGATGCACCGTCTGGTGCCGGCGCTGGTGCAGGAAATGGGCGCGGCCTATCCGGAACTTGGTCAGGCCCGCACCCTGATCGAAGAAACGCTGAAGAACGAAGAAGTCCGTTTCCGCCAGACGCTCGACCGGGGTCTGAAGCTGCTGGACGACGAAGTCTCGCGCCTTGGTGATGGTGAAAACCTGCCCGGCGAGGCGGCTTTCAAACTTTATGATACTTACGGTTTCCCGCTGGACCTGACGCAGGATGCGCTGCGCGAAAAAGGTCGCGGCGTGAACACCGAAGGGTTCGACAGCGCGATGGCAGAGCAAAAGGAAAAGGCCCGCGCCGCATGGTCCGGCACCGGCGAGGCCGCCGATGCCTCTGTCTGGTTTGACCTGGCGGAATCCAAGGGTCTGACTGATTTTCTGGGCTATGACACCCTGACGGCAGAAGGGCAGATTCAAGCCCTGGTCGTTGACGGTGCCGTTGCCAAAACAGCCAAAGGCGCTGTGCAGATCGTGCTGAACCAGTCGCCGTTCTATGCGGAATCGGGTGGTCAGGTCGGTGATGCCGGTACGATCAAGACAGAAACCGGCATGGCCCGGATTACTGATACCAAAAAGGTGGCCGGTGTCTTTATCCACATCGGTGAAGTCACCATGGGCGAAATCAGCACAGGACAGGGTGCGCAGTTGCAGGTTGATGCGGATCGCCGCGGCGATATTCAGGCGAACCATTCTGCCACACACCTGCTGAACGAGGCGCTGCGCGAAACGCTGGGCGATCATATCGCGCAGCGGGGATCGCTGAACGCGCCGGACCGGTTGCGGTTCGACTTTAGCCACAACGCGGCGGTGTCGGCCGATGATCTGCGCAGCGTGGAACAGGCGATCAACGCAATGATCCGTCAGAACACCGCCGTTGAGACACGGATCATGACCCCCGACGATGCCCGCGCCCTTGGCGCGCAGGCTTTGTTCGGTGAAAAATACGGCGATGAAGTGCGTGTCGTGTCGATGGGGCGCAAGCCCGGCAGTGGCAAGGGGGCCGATGGCCAGACCTATTCGCTGGAACTGTGCGGCGGCACACATGTGCGGCAGCTTGGCCAGATCGGTGCTTTCGTGGTGCTGGGCGACAGCGCATCCAGTGCCGGCGTGCGCCGGATCGAGGCGCTGACCGGTCAGGCGGCGCTGGATCATTTGCGCGCGCAGGATTCGGTGCTGGCGCAGGTGGCTGCGACGCTGAAAGCGCCGGCAGCAGAGGTTGCGGACCGCGTGCGTAGCCTAATGGACGAACGCAGGGCGCTGGCCAACGAAGTTGCGCAATTACGCCGTGATCTGGCGATGGGCGGCGGTGGCGGTGATACCGGGGCCGAGCAGGTCAATGGAATTGCGTTTCAGGGGCAGGTGATGCAGGGCGTCACCGGCAAAGATCTGCCAGCGCTGATCGACGATATGAAGCAGCGCCTTGGCTCTGGTGCGGTGTTGTTGATCGCTGATGCGGGCGGCAAAGCGGCCGTCGCGGCGGGCGTCACGTCGGATCTGACGGATCGTTTGTCCGCTGTGGACCTGCTGCGGGCCGCTGTGGCGGAACTTGGCGGCAAAGGCGGCGGTGGCCGCGCCGATATGGCGCAGGGCGGCGGTGCCTCTGTTGAAAATGCGGCGGCGGCGATCGCGGCTGCCCGCGCAGTGATGGAGAATTTGGGATGAAAACAGCGCTTTGGGTGGCTCATGTCACTGTGACGGACAACGAGTCCTATGCGAAATATGCAGCCCTTGCGACGGGCGCGATTGCGGATCACGGCGGCGTGTTCCTGGCGCGCGGCGGGGCCTATGAGACCCTTGAAGGGCCGGACCGGCCGCGCAATGTGGTCGCGCGGTTTCCGTCAATGCAGGCGGCGCACGACTGCTATTATTCGGATGCTTACCAAGAAGCACTGGGTCACGCCAAAGGCGCGGCGCAGCGTGAGTTGAGCATCATCGAAGAGCTTTGAAAGGCACATTGGGTGCCATGATGTCCCGCCATGCTTTGGCGGGGCACCTTGACTGGATCGGTCTGCGGGCCGAACGGCGCGGGAGCGTCGAAAGCATCGTTTCCGCGGTAGTGACGACAGCGGGCCTTGACGGCGATCATGGCCGCCCCGGCAAGCGGGCGGTGACACTGATACAGGCAGAGCATCTGCCGGTCATCGCCGCCCTGATCGGGCGCGATCAGGTTGCCGCGTCTGATCTAAGGCGGAATCTTGTGATATCGGGGATTAACTTGGCTGCGCTACGCAAGGGGGCGGTGCAGATCGGCGAGGTCGTCTTGCAAATCGAAGGCCCATGTCCGCCGTGCAGCCGGATGGAAGAAACCTTTGGTCCCGGCGGCTATAATGCAGTGCGGGGACATGGGGGATGGTATGCCTCTGTCCTGCAGGGCGGGACACTTCGGGTTCGGGATACCGTTACGGAAGGGTGAGGGGGCCGGTTTTCAGGCGATAGACCGGAAAGGGGGGCCAGCCCCCCGTCGCTGCGCGACTCCCCCCGGGATATTTGTGACCAGAAGAAGGTGGCTCATATAAAAAAGCCCGCTGCGATTGTGCAGCGGGCCTTTTGTTTCATCAGGCGGATTTGGCGTGGCGCTTACGCTCGTGCGGATCGAGGTAGCGCTTGCGCAGGCGGATCGCGTTCGGTGTGACTTCAACCAGCTCGTCGTCGTCGATATAGGCGATGGCCTGTTCTAGCGACATGGTGACTGGTGTCGTCAGGCGCACTGCTTCGTCGGTGCCAGAGGCGCGGACGTTGGTCAGCTGCTTGCCCTTGAGCGGGTTCACTTCCAGATCGTTATCGCGCGAATGTTCGCCAATGATCATGCCCTGATAGACGGCTTCCTGCGCGCCGATAAAGAACTTGCCGCGGTCTTCCAGTTTCCACAGGGCGAAGGCGACCGAGGTGCCGTTTTCCATGGAGATCAAAACGCCCTGACGGCGGCCTTGGATCTTGCCCTTGTAAGGGGCCCATCCGTGGAACAGGCGGTTCAGGATACCGGAGCCGCGGGTGTCGGTCAGGAATTCACCGTGGTAGCCGATCAGGCCGCGGGACGGAACATGGGCAATGATGCGGGTCTTGCCAGCGCCAGCGGGCTTCATCTCGACCAGCTCGCCTTTGCGGGGGCCTGTCAGCTTTTCGACGACGGCGCCGGTGTATTCGTCATCTACGTCGATCGTGGCTTCTTCGATCGGTTCCATCCGGACGCCGTCTTCGGTCTTGAAGATGACCTGCGGGCGGGAGATCGACAGTTCGAACCCTTCACGGCGCATGTTTTCGATCAGAACGCCCATTTGCAATTCGCCGCGGCCGGAGACTTCGAAGGCGTCGCCTTTTTCAGTGTCGGCGATTTTGATCGCAACGTTGACTTCGGCTTCTTTCATCAGGCGGTCACGGATGACGCGGGACTGAACCTTTTTGCCGTCTTTGCCGGCGAGGGGCGAATCGTTGATGCCGAAGGTCACGGTGATGGTGGGCGGGTCGATCGGCTGGGCGGGGATGGCGGTTTCCACCGACAGATCACAGATCGTATCGGCAACGGTTGCCTTGGTCATACCTGCGAGTGTGACGATGTCGCCAGCCTCTGCCACGTCGATGGGCTGCTGGGACAGGCCGCGGAACGCGAGGATCTTGGATACGCGGAACTGTTCGATCTTGTCGCCGTTGCGCGACAGCGCCTTGACGGTTTCGCCGGCGCGCAGTGTGCCAGCCTCGACCCGGCCGGTCAGGATGCGGCCGATGAAGGGGTCGGCGGACAGGGTCGTTGCCAGCATCTGGAACGGTTCGTCGCGGCGGGAAATCTGCTTGGGTTCTTTGACGTGATCGACGATCAGGTCAAACAGGGCGTCAAGGTTCTGGCGCGGGCCGTCCAGTTCCTTGTCGCACCAGCCAGCACGGCCAGAAGCGAACATGACAGGGAAATCAAGCTGTTCATCGGTGGCTTCCAGCGCGGCGAACAAGTCAAAGACGTTGTCGACAGCCTGATCGGGCTCGCCGTCGGCCTTGTCGACCTTATTGACCACCACGATGGGGTTCAGGCCCAGGGCCAGCGCCTTGGAGGTTACGAATTTGGTCTGGGGCATTGGGCCTTCGGCCGCGTCCACCAGCAGCACAACGCCGTCGACCATCGACAGGATGCGTTCGACTTCGCCGCCAAAATCGGCGTGGCCGGGCGTGTCAACGATGTTGATGCGGGTGCCTTTCCACTCGACCGAGGTGCATTTGGCCAGAATGGTGATACCGCGCTCGCGCTCGATATCGTTGCTGTCCATGGCGCGTTCGGTCGTCGCCTCGTTTTCGCGGTAAACACCCGATTGCTTCAGAAGCTCGTCCACCAACGTGGTTTTGCCGTGGTCAACGTGTGCGATGATCGCAATATTGCGAATGTCCATGATATCAGCCTTTGTCCGGAGTTGCCGCGCGGATACAATGCATATGCAGCAAAGGCTAGCCCTTTAGTGCGGTGACGCGGTGGAGTAAAGCTGGATGACAACAATTCCCGCAATAATCAGGCCAAGTCCGATCATTGCGGGCACGTCCAGACGCTGGCCAAAGATGAAAAACCCGAAGCTGGCAATCAGAACGATGCCAAGGCCGGACCAGATGGCATAGACGATACCGACAGGCATGACCCGCAGCGCCTGCGCCATGAAATAAAAGGATGCGCCGTAAAATACCACCGTGATGGCGGCTGGCAGGGGTTTGGTAAACTGCTGGCTGGCCTGTAGCGCCATGGTCCCAATGGTTTCGGCGACGATGGCGATGATCAGGGCAAGGTAATGATAGGGCATGGCCCTTGCATCGCGCGGGCGGGGCGGGTTGTCAATCTGTCCGGTCAGGTCGCGATATAACGGTCGCGGCGGTGATTGAAGGTAATGATCAGGTTTAGCACGACCGCGCCCAGCAGGGACCACATCACGATGGTCGCGGGAAACAGGAACAGGGCGGCGGTAAAGATCACCGCATCGACCGCAAGCTGCACATAACCCGCCTTGAACCTGGTGGTATCCTGCACCAGCAGGGCAACAACGCCAAGGCCGCCAAGGCTGCCGTTGTGGCGAAACAGCGCCAGCAGGCCTAGCCCGGTGACGGCACCGAAGGTGACTGCGGCGAAGGCGGGGTTCAGCACTTCGAACGTCATGCCGCGCGGAATCAGCGTGGTCATGACCGATAGCGCCGTCACCGAAATCAGCGATTTGACGGTGAACGCCCGCCCCAGCCGATACCATGCCAGCACATAAAACGGGATGTTGATGACAAAAAATACGATGCCAAAGGACCAGCCGGTCAAATAGGCGATAATTACGGCAACGCCTGCGGTCTGCCCTGTGACCAACCCTGCCGAGGTCAGGATCGCCAGACCCAGGGCACACAGGAAAACACCAAGGCCCATGCCTTGGATATCTTCGATCAGGGAATGTTTGTTGGCGGCTGACATATCTAGGCGATAGGGCAGCATGGTTGACCTGTCCAGACGAAAACGGCCGTCCCATCAAGGAACGGCCGCCACGTCAGCACAACCAACAGGTTGTGCCTGTCATTTAAGCTTACATCGCTTTTTGCAGATTCTGATCGACGGCATCCAAGAAGCCTTCGGTCGTCAGCCACTTTTGATCGGGGCCGACCAGCAAAGCGAGGTCCTTGGTCATCTGGCCTGCTTCGACGGTATCGACAACGACCTTTTCCATGGTGTTGGCGAAGTCCATCAGCTGCTGGTTGTCGTCCAGCTTGGCGCGGTGCTTCAGGCCGCCGGTCCAGGCAAAGATCGACGCGATGGAGTTGGTGGAGGTCGCCTTGCCAGCCTGGTGCTGACGGTAGTGACGGGTCACGGTGCCGTGGGCGGCCTCTGCCTCGACGATCTTGCCATCAGGGGTCATCAGCTGGGACGTCATCAGGCCAAGCGAGCCGAAGCCCTGCGCAACGGTATCGGACTGCACGTCACCATCGTAGTTTTTGCAGGCCCAGACGTAGCCACCGGACCACTTCATGGAGGCGGCAACCATGTCGTCGATCAGGCGGTGTTCGTAAGTGATGCCGGCTGCTTTGAACTTGTCCTCGAATTCAGCGTCAAAGATCTCTTGGAAGATGTCCTTGAAGCGGCCGTCATAGGCCTTGAGGATGGTGTTCTTGGTAGACAGGTACACCGGATAGCCACGCTTAAGGCCGTAGTTCATCGACGCGCGCGCAAAGTCACGGATCGAATCATCCAGGTTGTACATCGCCATCGCGACACCGGCAGATGGGGACTGGAACACTTCGTGTTCGATCGTCTCACCGTCGTCGCCGACAAACTTGATCGTCAGCTTGCCCTTACCGGGGAAGCGGAAATCAGTCGCCTTATACTGGTCACCAAAGGCGTGACGGCCCACGATGATCGGCTGGGTCCAGCCGGGCACAAGGCGGGGCACGTTTTTGCAGATGATCGGCTCGCGGAAGATGACGCCGCCAAGGATGTTGCGGATTGTACCGTTGGGGCTGCGCCACATCTTCTTGAGGCCAAATTCCTCGACGCGCTGCTCGTCCGGGGTGATGGTCGCGCATTTCACGCCAACGCCGACTTCGGCGATCTTGTGGGCGGCGTCGATGGTGATCTGGTCGTCGGTGCGATCACGCTCTTCCATGCCCAGATCGTAGTAGAGCAGATCCACGTCCAGATAGGGCAGGATCAGCTTTTTCTTGATGAAATCCCAGATGATGCGGGTCATTTCGTCGCCGTCGAGTTCGACGATCGGGTTGGCTACCTTAATCTTGGACATGATGTCTCCGGTTGGCACGTTGCGATTGCATACGTCCTAGCGGAAAACTTAGCGTTCGGGAAGGCGGTATACGTCGGTATACCGCAAATAGATCGGCCGCGAAATGCAAAACAGGCGCGGCCCCGGCCAGGGTCGCGCCTGCGATTGCGGGGGCGTGCGGGCGTTAGTCGATCTTGGTCTTGACGCTGTCCGCGTCACCGACACGCACGCTGCTGCCCACGGTATAGGCCTCTTGCGATGACAGCGGCACTGCGTCGCGCAGGATAAAGTGCGATGCGACCATGACGACCACGGCGGCCACACAAGAGAGGAGGAAAACCTTCATTGCTTAGACCTTTCGCCGCGGGGTTGTCGTGGCCTCGACCTCTGCGGCCCAGATCGAATGATGCTCGCGTGCCCATTCGACGTCGACCTCGCCAGAGCCCATGGCGTCAAATGCGCCTTCCATGCCAAGGGTGCCGATATAGATGTGGCCAAGGATGATCGCGGTCAGCACCAGCGCCAGAATGGCATGCCACAGCTGCGCCAGCTGCATTTCCTCTTGCGGGGCAAGGTCCACGGGCAGGGGGGCCTGACCGAACCAGCCCGGGACACCGATATCGTTCAGCAAGCCGAAGGTGTGGCCGAACAGATTGATCTGGAACGGAAACAGCATCGACAGGCCGGATACGGAAATTGACGTGCCAAAGATGATGACGGACCAGAAGATCAGTTTTTGTCCGGCATTGAACTTTTTCGCGGGCGGATGACCGCCGCCGAACATGCCGCCACCGCGCAGGATCCATTTGATATCGGTCCGGTCGGGCAGGTTGTGCACGACCCAGAAGACAAAGATCATCACCAGCGCGATCATGAAGGCCCATGAAATATTGTCATGGACCCATTTCGTCACCCCCGCCACAGCGGCAAAGGCGTCATGACCGAACAGCGGAATCAGCACCTTGCGACCGAACAGCGACAGCAGTCCGGTAATGCCCAGCGTGATAAAGGATGCGGCCAGCAGCCAATGTGCAAAACGCTCAATCGCTTTGAACCGTTCGATGTAACGCCCCTGCGGCGCATGGTCGAGCCTGACCCTGCCGCGGATCAGATAGAACAGCGCCAGCACGGCAAGCGTGCCGCCAAGACCTATGGCGCCCCAAAACAGCAGGGGGCCGCGGCGAAATTCAAGCCAGCGCATGCCGCCATCTTGGATCAGCGTATGGGAGGCAGGGCCGTTGTTTTGCGTGCGGATATCGGCCGCATCATAACGGATGCCGCGCCACAGATCCGCGTCTGACGGGCCGCCGCGGGTAAACAGCGGGCTGTCAGTGGGATAAACCGGTTTATCCTGGCCCAGATTTTCAGACCGGTAGCTGTCATCGACGCTTTCGCCATTCTGGCGGGCAAGGATATCTTCGAGTGTTGTGGCCCCGCCGGTGGCGGCACGGGGCGTAGGTTCGCCCGCGCCATCGGTGGCGGGCGCTTGCATCATGTCGGGATCGACATATTGCGCCAACGCCGGCCCGGACAGGCCGATCGTCAGCAGAAGGGCAGTAAGGGCGCGCAGCATGGGCAGGCTCCTGTCTGGATCACAAAGGGAAAAGGGGCGGCACCTGGCCGCCCCGCACGAAACTTACTGACCTTTCTGGTCGTAAGCGGTGCCCCAGCCCCATGCGCCAGCGCCAAAGCCGCGGGCCACGGTGCGTTCGCGGTAGATTTCCGACACGACATCGCCATCACCGGCCAGCAGCGCCTTGGTGGAACACATCTCGGCGCAGATCGGCAGCTTGCCTTCGGCGATCCGGTTGCGGCCATACTTCTGGAATTCCGCCTCGGAGTGGTTTTCTTCGGGGCCGCCGTTGCAGAAGGTACACTTGTCCATCTTGCCGCGGCTACCGAAGTTGCCGGCCTGCGGATACTGCGGCGCGCCAAAGGGGCAGGCGTAAAAGCAGTAACCGCACCCGATGCACAGATCCTTGGAGTGCAGAACCACACCGTCGTCGGTCTGGTAAAAGCAGTCCACCGGGCAGACGGCCATGCAAGGCGCGTCAGAACAGTGCATGCAGGCGACAGAGATTGAGCGTTCGCCCGGCTTGCCGTCCTGAATGGTCACGACCTTGCGGCGGTTGATGCCCCAAGGCACCTCATGCTCGTTTTTGCAGGCGGTGACGCAGGCGTTGCATTCGATGCAGCGTTCAGCGTCGCAGAGAAATTTTGCGCGTGCCATATATAGTGCTCCTTACGCTACGCTGATTTTGCAGAGGGTGGCTTTGGTTTCCTGCATTTGGGTCACCGAGTCGTAGCCGTATGTCTGCGCTGTGTTTGTGGATTCGCCCAGCACGATGGGGTCGGCACCTTCGGGATATTTGTCCCGCAGATCAACGCCTTCCATCACACCGCCAAAGTGGAACGGCATGAAGGCCACGCCTTCGCCGACCCGTTCGGTGACCATGGCCATGACCTTGACCTTGCCGCCCTCGGGGCCTTCGACCCAGACATCCTTGCCGTCGCGCACACCCAGATTGTTGGCATCACGCGGATTGATTTCAACAAACATGTTCTGCTGCAGTTCGGCCAGCCAGGGGTTGGACCGGGTTTCGTCGCCGCCACCTTCGTATTCGACCAGACGGCCGGATGTCAGCACGATGGGATAGCCTTCGGAAAAGTCGTTTTCCTGAATGGACTTATACATCGTAGGCAGACGCCAGAACTTCTTGTCCTCATAGGTGGGATAGTCGGCCACCAGATCACGGCGCGCGGTGTAAAGCGGCTCGCGGTGGATTGGGACCGGATCGGGAAAGGTCCAGACCACGGCGCGGGCCTTAGCGTTGCCGTAGGGGGCGCAGCCATGCAGGATCGCAACGCGCTGGATGCCGCCCGACAGGTCGGTCTTCCAGTTCACGCCGCCGACGTTTTCGACATAATCGGACGGAATTTCGCCGGTCTGGCTTGTTTCGCCGACTTCTTCGCTGCCCGGACGGGTGTCGCGGAAACCGCTGACCCATTCGATCATCCCGCGCTCATAGGCGGTCAGGTCCTTGTCCCAGCCCAGCTCGATCAGCATGGCCATGGTAAATTCGGGATAACCATCCTGAATTTCGGACCCGACGGTATAGCTCCCCTCGGCCAAAAGGTTGTCGCCATTGCGTTCCACGCCATAGCGCGCGCGGAAGGGCAGGCCGCCTTCGGCCACGGACAAAGAGGTGTCATAAAGGTTAGCTGAACCGGGGTGGTTCATTTCGGGCGTGCCCCAGGCCGGCCACGGCATGCCGTAGAAATCGCCGTCTGCCGGACCACCATTGGCGCGCAGCGTCGTGCGGTCAAAGGTGTGCTGGTTCGCCATGTGCATTTTCAGCCGTTCCGGCGATTGGGCGGTATAGCCGATCGTCCACATGCCACGGTTGAACTCGCGGGTGATGTCCTCGATGTTCGGCTCGTCGCCGTCCAGTGCAATGTTGCGGAACAAACGGTCGGTAAAGCCGAACTTGTCTGCAAAAAGCTTGATGATCTCGTGATCGACCTTGGATTCGAACAGCGGTTCGACCACCTTGTCGCGCCACTGCAGCGACCGGTTCGACGCGGTGACAGAGCCGCGGGTTTCGAACTGGGTCGTGGCGGGCAGCAGGTAGACGCCATCGGTGCGGTCGTTCATCACGGCGGACACGGTGGGATACGGGTCCACGATGACCAGCATGTCCAGCTTTTCCATTGCCGTCTTCATTTCCTTCATCCGGGTCTGGCTGTTCGGGGCATGACCCCAGAACACCATCGCGCGGGTGCTGGCGGGTTGGTCAATGTTATCAGCATCTTCCAGGACACCGTCGATCCAGCGGCTGACGGGAATACCGGTCAGGTTCATCATGCTGGTTTCGTCAAAAGCCGCGTCAGAGAAGTTGCTGGCCAGCCAGTCCAGATCTTCGTCCCAGACCCGCGCCCAGTGTGCCCAGGCACCCGGCGTCAGGCCATAGTAGCCGGGCAGGGTGTCGGCCAGCACGCCAAGGTCGGTTGCGCCCTGCACGTTGTCGTGGCCGCGGAAAATGTTCGTGCCGCCGCCGGCGGTGCCCATGTTCCCCAGGGCCAGCTGCAGGATGCAGTATGCGCGGGTGTTGTTGTTACCATTGGTGTGCTGCGTGCCGCCCATGCACCAGATCAGGGTGCCGGGGCGGTTGTTGGCCAGCGTGCGGGCGACGCGTTCCAGCTGCGCGCCGGGCACGCCGGTGACGCGCTCTACCTCTTCGGGAGTCCAGTTGGCGACTTCGGTGCGGATCTGGTCCATGCCCCAGACGCGCTGGCGGATGAACTCTGCATCCTCCCACTTGTTTTCAAAGATGTGCCACAGGATGCCCCAGACAAGCGCCACGTCCGAACCGGGACGCATACGCACGAATTCGTCCGCGTGGGCGGCGGTGCGGGTAAAGCGCGGATCGCAGACGATCAGCGGCGCATTGTTTTCTTCCTTGGCCTTCAGCACGTGCAGCAGGGACACGGGGTGCGCCTCTGCGGGGTTGCCGCCGATGATCAGAATGGCTTTGGAATTGTGGATGTCGTTATAGCTGTTGGTCATGGCGCCGTAGCCCCATGTGTTCGCAACGCCGGCCACGGTGGTGGAATGGCAGATCCGCGCCTGGTGATCGACGTTGTTGGTGCCCCAATAGGCCGCGAACTTGCGGAACAGATAGGCCTGTTCGTTGTTATGCTTAGCAGAACCGAGCCAGTAGACCGAATCCGGGCCGGACTCTTCCTTGATTTTCATCATGCCGTCGCCGATCTCGTTGATCGCCTGTTCCCAGCTGATGCGTTCCCAGTTACCGCCGACTTTTTTCATCGGATACTTCAGGCGACGCTCGCCGTGGGCATGTTCACGCACGGCAGCGCCCTTGGCGCAATGAGAGCCAAGGTTGAACGGGCTGTCCCACGCAGGCTCTTGCCCGGTCCAGACGCCGTTCTGCACCTCTGCAATCACAGTGCACCCGACAGAGCAGTGGGTGCAGACGGATTTGATGATTTCGGCGTTGGTGTTCGCCTGCGTCTGGGCGCTGGCTTGCGTGACGCTGCCGCCGGTGGCGGCGATGGCGGTCAGACCGCCGATGGCAAGGCCGGAGCCTGCCAGAAAACTGCGGCGATCCACCGTCTTAGCACCGGCGCGGGCGATCAGGCCCGGACGGCTGGATGCGGTCGATGTGGTCTTTTTGCGAAGCATGTTATCCTCCCTCAGCCGCGGCCCGTTCGGGGGCCTGACTGGTGTTGCGGCTGATTAGAAACGGGCGCTGTCGAAATAGGCGCGAGTATGATCGGTGTCCTGCATGGTGCTGGATGCCAGATCGACCGGGCTTGCGGCTGCGCTTTGCGGGGCGGCGGTTGCGGCGGCGACAATGGCTGCTGGCGCAGCAGTGCCTGCCAGTTTCAGGAAACCGCGGCGGTTTGTGCCTTTGGTGTCATCAGTCATGTCGATCCTCCCATGTGGCGGGTATTTGACCCGTTTGTGTGTTGTTCATCTGTCGAAAGCCGAAAGGCTTCCTTTTCGATTGCCATAAAGGCCTGGCCCACGGCCCCGACGCCTGCGTAAAAAACCGATGTCTTGGCCTTTGTCAGGTCGCCAAAAAAGTGGCCGGCCCAAGGGCCGATATGCTTGGCGAAAAAGTCTTTCTGCACGCTTAAGCTGGCCGGCGCGCCAAAGCGGCCAACGATCAGCCCGCCCATCATTTCCATCAGCGATGCGATGTTATCTTCAGGTTCAAAGACGTTTTCGGACCGGGCGATCTGCAAAGCGGCCATATCTCCGCGCAACCGCGCCAGCGGCTTTTCGTTCAGGAAACCGGTCAGATAATAGCTGGCATAGGGCAGAAGTTCGCCGCGCCCAAGGCCGATGAAAAGGGCATTGTATTCGGTCACAACGCCCTTGGGCTTGGTCACGCGCGCAACCTTTGCCAGCTGGCTGATGGCCTGGCCCAATTCGGATGTATCGCCCGACAATCCGGCCGTCTGGTCCAGCAGCATCTGGTCCGGCGGGGCAGACAGGATCAGGCCCAGATAGTTATACAGATCCGCACGCATGCGGTCCTCTGCATCGATCTTAGGCAGGGTGTCGGCGGTCATGTGCGGTCTCCGAATTCAAATCGCATGCGGCGCGGTGCGCGGGGGGCCGGGGCTTCGTCATCGCCGGCCACCTGCTGCGGTGCGTCGGGGCCAGCTTCGTCCGCGCTGTGTTGCGGCTGATCGTCAAAGGCAAGCGTTTCGCTGACTTCATTGCTGCCATCCGCCGCGCCAGTATCTGCCTGCGCCACTGTGTCATCCGAAGGCGTATCAGCGACGGCGGCATCCTGCGCCATCTTTTCCACATGGGCCAACAATCCGCGGCCCACCTGATAGCTGGTCTGGATCACGCCTTGGCCAGTCGATCCGGTCAGATAGTCGGCATCGTAGTCATTCAGCCCGTCCAGACAGGCCAAGACCGGATCGGACCGCCACAGGTTGCGCAGGGCGCGGTTGCGTAGGTGCAACGGCACAGCCTTGGCCATAAAGGCGGCAAAGTTATCGCCTTTGCGCAGGCTGTCAGGGTCGGGCAGGTCCAGCAGGTCCAGAATTTCGGCGTCCGACATATCCGTCAGGTCAGGAGAGTCCTGCTGCGTTTCCAGCCCATCGGCTGCGGTCTGATCTTCGGTCGCGGCGGCCAGTTCGGCTTCGCGCTCTGCCTTCAGGCCGGCGCGGCGACGGGCGAAAAAGGATTGCTCTTGGCTCATTCCGCAGCCTCGTGCCGGGTCGGGGCGCGGTAGACGTCGGTCGTCTGCGCGATGCGGCGATCGCCGATACCGTCCTGCACGCCGTCGGTCTTCTGACGGTCGCGGCGCCGTTTGACAAAGGCTTCTTCGACGTGGTGCTGTTCAACGAAATCCGTGACCCAGGCCAGAACTGCGGCCGGCATGGCAACCTTTTCCACCAATTCCTCGCCCGAGTCGGCATAGTCCTGCGCCTCATAGGGCGATGCGGTGACCATCACGACGTCAAGCGGCGCATCCGGGCGATCATCGACGCGGCGCAAGATCACATAGACAGACGGCTGCCGCGTTTGCAGCTCGTGCACATAGGCTTCTGTGTCGGACGGATAAAGCCGCACCTTGCGGGTGGCGGCATGGTAAAGCGTCGTCTCGCCTTCCTCGCGCAGCACTTTCCAGTCGGCGGGGGCGGCACCCGGCAGCACGTCAACAGCCAGCCACGCCCATTTCGCCCAGCGGGTCACCCCGGGGCTGCGGCGGATTACAACGCCCATCGGCATTGTCTGGCTGTCTGGCGTGGTCAGGGGCAATGCCCGCTCCTTGCTGGATGGCTGGATGGATCGCCGGTATGCGATGGTTGGCTAATCATGGGCCAAAAGCCGCCGAAGGCCAAGGCGAAATTTCCATACGGCAGGACAGGTTAGGGCCCGGTCTGTGCTGCGCTGCGGCATTTTTGGGCAATTTGTAAATCTAGGTTAGCAGTTTACCTTTGCCGTCATTGATGATGAAAAAGGCGCTGCACGCACCAGGAGCCAGCCCATGTCCAAGACTGTTATGATTTGCGACTGCCTTGGCAGCCAGCGTGTTGATGGCGACACCTTGACCGCCGCCACAGGCCTTGCCTGTTCGCGCCTTTACACAAGCCTGTGCGACCGGCAGATCGACCTGGCCGCCGCTGCCATGGCGCAGGGCGATGTCGTCATCGCCTGTCAGCAAGAAGCCCCCCGATTTACCGCTTTGGCCGAGGAAATTGACGCAGAAGTCCCGCAATTCGTTGATCTGCGCGACCGTGCCGGCTGGACGGAGGCCGGCGATCCGGCAGCAAAACAAGCCGCCTTGCTGGCTGAAGGCCTGCTGCCCATTGCCCCCGCACGCAGCGTTGACGTCGTATCCGAAGGCACCTGCCTGATCCTTGGCCGCGATCAGGTCGCTGTCGATGCAGCCTTGGCGCTTGCGGGTACCCTTGGCGTGACGTTGCTGATGCCCACCGGCTGGGACGTAGAACTTCACCCCGGCTTTGATACCGTCACCGGCACGCTGACACGTGCGACCGGATCGCTGGGTCAATTCGACGCAGGCATTGACGCACTGCAGCAAATCATCCCCGGCGGGCGCGGCACTGTGTCGCTGACGCCGCCGCAGAACGGGGCGCAATCGCAATGCGATCTGATCCTTGATCTGCGCGGGCAGGGGCCGCTTTTTGCAGCTGATGCCAAGCGTGATGGCTATCTGCGCGCCGATCCAGCCAGCCAACCCGCTGTAGCGGCGGCGATCCTTGCTGCCAGCCAGATGATCGGCACCTTCGAAAAGCCGCTTTATGTGCGGCTGGAACAATCCTTGTGTGCCCACAGCCGCGCCGAACAGGTCGCCTGTTCCAACTGCCTTGATCTGTGTCCCACCGGCGCGATCAGCCCAGACGGCGATCATGTCACCGTCGACCCGATGATCTGCGCGGGCTGCGGTGCCTGCTCTGCCGTGTGCCCGTCGGGGGCGATCAGCTTTGATGCGCCTTCCGTCGACAGCACCTTTGCCCGCCTGACCACGCTGGCGCAAACCTATCGCAAGGCGGGCGGTACCGCGCCGCGCCTGCTGGTGCATGATACCGAACACGGGGCCGAAATGATCGCGCTGGCCGCCCGCTTTGGCCGCGGTCTGCCCGTGGATGTGATCCCGCTGGACGTCGCCGCGCTGGCCGCCTTTGGCCACGCCGAAGCCGTCGCCGCCCTTGGCGCAGGTTTTGCCGATGTTGCGGTGCTGCTGTCGCCCAAAACTGAAACAGAAGCACCGCTGCGCGAGGTCGCCCTGGCCAATGCTATCGCCGGACGCGAAGCCGTCGTCCTGCTGGACATGACCGACCCCGACGCGCTGTCGGATCACCTTTATGCCGCCGCTGTTGGCCCGGTCGTGAAAACGCCGACCCTGCAGATCGGCACCCGCCGCCAGGTCGCGCGCCTTGCCGCGCGCACCCTGCGGCCCCAGTCGGAAATGATCGCGCTGCCCGCAGATGCCCCCTATGGCGCTGTGCTGGTCGACACCGACGCCTGCACCCTGTGCCTGTCCTGCGTATCGCTTTGCCCCTCTGGCGCGCTGGGGGACAACCCCGACCTGCCGCAACTGCGCTTTCAAGAGGATGCCTGCCTGCAATGCGGCCTTTGCGCCAATATCTGCCCAGAGGATGCGATCACCTTGGAACCGCGCCTGAACCTGACGCCAGAGGCGTTCCGGCAGGTCATCGTCAACGAAGAAGAACCCTTTGCCTGCATCGAATGCGGCACGCTGTTCGGCGTGAAATCCACGATCGAAAACATCACAGCCAAGCTGACCGGCCATTCCATGTTCGCGAACCCCGGCGCGCTGAAGATGATCCAGATGTGCGACAACTGCCGGGTGGGCGCGCAATATCACTCTGAAAACAACCCCTTCACCGGCGGCGAGCGGCCAAAGCCGCGCAGCACGGACGATTACCTGTCCAAGCGCCGCGATCATTAAGGAAATACAAAGATGTCTGATGACACATTCAACATGTCCATGCGCAAGTTCCTGAAACAGGTGGGGGTGACCAGCCAGCAAGCGATCGAAGAAGCGATGCGCGCAAAGGGTGACACAGCCGGTCAGACCTTTGAGGCGAAAGTCGTGCTGACCGTGAATGGACTTGATCTGGAACACACCGTCACTGGCCAGATTGCCGGCGCATCCTCGGACGCCTCCGCATGAGCGTGACGCGCGACGACGTGCAGGCGGTTCTGGCCAGCATTACCGATCCCGCGACGAACGGCCCGCTGAACGCCTCCGGTGCGGTCAAGGCGCTGACCGTGGACGGCGGCACCGTGCGCTTTGTGCTGGAAATCGCGGCCAGCCGGGCGGCCGAATACGCGCCCGTGCAGGCCGAGGCGGAAAAGCTGATTGGCGCGCTAAACGGCGTGGAAAAGGTGACGGTCGTGATGACCGCGCATTCCAGCCCCGCCGCCCCGCCGGATCTGAAACCGAACCGCCCCGCAGCGCCGTCCGGCCCGCAAAAAATCCCTGGTATCGACCGCATTATCGCCGTGGCATCGGGCAAGGGCGGGGTTGGCAAATCCACCGTCGCATCCAACCTGGCCTGCGCATTGGCTGCAATGGGCCGCCGGGTCGGTTTGCTGGACGCGGATGTTTACGGCCCCAGCCAGCCACGCATGCTGGGCGTATCGGGCCGCCCGGCCAGCCCCGATGGCAAAACAATCCTGCCGCTGCGCAACTACGGCGTCACGATGATGTCCATCGGCCTGATGACAAACGAAGACCAGGCTGTCGTCTGGCGCGGCCCCATGTTGATGGGCGCGCTGCAGCAGATGATGAACCAAGTGCAATGGGGCGCGCTTGACGTGCTGATCGTCGATCTGCCGCCCGGCACGGGCGACGTGCAGATGACCCTTGCGCAAAAGGCGCAGGTTAATGGTGCGATCATTGTGTCCACGCCGCAGGACGTTGCCTTGCTGGACGCGCGCAAGGGCATCGACATGTTTCAGCAATTGCATGTGCCGATTATCGGCATGATCGAAAACATGAGCACACATATCTGCTCTGAATGCGGCCACGAAGAACACGTCTTTGGCCATGGCGGCGTCGCGAAAGAGGCGGCAAAACTCGGCGTGCCCTTGCTGGCCGAAGTGCCGTTGCACCTGTCGATCCGCATGGCCGCTGACGGTGGTGCCCCCATCGTGGTGTCCGACCCCGAAAGCGCGCAGGCCAAGGCGTTTCTGGATGTCGCAAAACACCTGATCGACGCAGGGTCGGCGTGACAGACGCTGACTTCCCGCCGTTGTTCAACGGCTACGCCAGTGCGGGGGACGATCCCCTGACGCTGGCCTGCCGGGCCGCGCGGGATGGCACCGAAGCCGGGCTTGTCATCCACGACATCGCCCCAGTTACCCTGCGCGCTGCCGCCGTCTTTGCGCCGGATGTTCCGCTGCACAAGGCGGTAATCATGCTGCCGCTCTGCGCCTTGGGCTTTCAGAACGCCCTTGGCGTGCTTGCGCCGCCCGTGGTTGCGATCCACCTTGGCTGGGACGGCACAATCTATGTCAATGGCGGGCGCTGCGGCCATTTGACAATGATTGCCAGTACCGATGATCCTGATGCCCTGCCGGATTGGCTGGTGATCGGCCTGCACCTGGACCTTACCCCGCTGGGGGACGACGGTGGCACCGACCCGGATCGCACCGCGCTTTATGCCGAAGGCTGCGGCGATGTGGCGGCCTCTGATCTGTTGTCTGGCTGGCTGCGCCACACGCTGTCCTGGCTCGATACATGGGACAACCAGGGGATCGCACCGCTGCACCGCGAATGGTCGGGTCTGGCCCATGGCCTGAACGCCACCGTGACCCTCGCGGGGCAGACGGGGACTTTGCTTGGCGCGGACGAACACTTGAACGCTCTGCTGAAATCCGGTGACGAAACAACCCTGATCCCGCTGACCCGTCTGCTAAAGGATGCCCCATGAAACTCGCCCGCGCGATCCACTTTGACGAAAGCGACACCCGCGTTTTCCATAGCCCGGCCCGTACCGGCGAATGGTGCATCCCGGGCGGCTTTGAATTTTCGAACTGGTCGCAGGGCGATCTTGTTGGCAAGGCAAGGCAGGCCTTCACCAATGGCTGGATGGGCGTCGAAACCTTCGGCCGCACCACCTTCGTCGCGGTGACCCCGGTCACGCAGTCGGAACTGGACGCACTTGCTGACGCCCTTTCAGCCCATTTCGTAACCATTTACGGCGCACCCGATGCCGTAACCGCCCGGCCAACAGCCATGGAAGAATTGCACCACATGGTCGATCTATGCGCCGATCACGACACCAACACCCTGCTAACCGTGACCAGAGAGTTGACCGAATCCGGCGTGCGCGAAAGTTTCCGCGCGATCCCGCCCCAGGACGCCGGGCTAGAGCAATTTGCGATCCACGTCACCGACGATGACGCAGGCCACGATCATCCCCATGGCCATCACCACGGACACGACCACAAACACTAGGTCCCCCTTCTTCTGGTCACAAATATCCCGGGGGGAGTCCCGCATGGACGGGGGGCTGGCCCCCCGCCTTTTTTCGATTTTTCGCCGAAAAAACGGACCGGGTCACTCAGCCGTCGCGTTAAAGACGAACAATGGCTCCCCGCCGATCTCATAGGCTTCGATCAGGTCCTTGGCCGCATCCGACACCAGCCAGCCTTCCAGCTTCATCGCCAGATCGTTGCGCACGCCGGGGTGGGCTTCTGGGCTGACAGGGATGTAGGCGTATTGATTAAACAGGGCCGGATCACCGGCAAACAGCAGCGCCAGATCACCCTTGTTGCCAAAATTCAACCAGCTGGCCCGGTCCGCCAGGATATAGGCGTTCAGGCCGGACGCGGTATTCAGCGCGGCCCCCATGCCAGCACCGACAGCCTTGTACCACGGGCCAAAGCTGGCGGGGTCAAGCTCTGCTGCGGCCCATAGACCCAGCTCTGCTTTATGTGTGCCGCTGTCATCGCCGCGGCTGACAAACTCGGCTTCCTCTGCTGCAATGGCCTGCAAGGCACCGGCGGCAGTCTCAGCCTGTGCCGTGCCGGCAGGATCGGTCTCCGGGCCGATCAGGACAAAGTCGTTGTACATGATCTCTCGGCGGTGGGTGCCGTTGCCCGATGCGACAAAGGCTTCCTCTGCCGCGCGGGCGTGGACCAGCACCGCATCGACATCGCCATTGGTGCCCAGCTCGATCGCCTGACCGGTGCCGACAACCAGCAATTGCAGATCGATATCCAGATCCGACTTGATAGCCGGCAGCAGGACGTCGGCCAGCCCGGAGTTTTCAAACGACGTCGTTACCGCCATCTTCATCTCTTCCGCCTGCGCCTGTGCGGCACACAGGGTTGCAATGGCCGTCAGGGCCAGAATGGGGCGTTTCATGTCACGATGTCTCCGTTCAGGAATGATACAAGCGCCGGATGCTGCGGGCGGTCAAAGAATCGATCCCGCGATGCAGCTTCAGCGATAGTGCCACCCAATACAAACAGCGCATCATCCGCAAGACGCCGCGCCTGTCCCATGTCATGTGTCGCCATGACGATGCGCACGCCCGCGTCCCGCGCATCGCGCAGCAGGGCCTCTATCGCCAGCGTCGCAGCCCCGTCCAGACTGGCGCACGGCTCGTCCAGAAACAGCACTTGGGGCTTTGCGATCAATGCGCGGGCCAGCGCCAGCTTTTGCCGCTCGCCGCCCGAAAGCCGCGGGGCAGGGGTTGTCAGCGCATCGCTCAGCCCGATCCTGTCAGCCCATTCTGCGACCGCTTTGTCCTGACCGCTGCGCGTCACGCCGTGCAGCGCCAGCGGATACCGCAGATTGGCGGCGACAGACCGGCGCAGCATGATCGGGCTTTGAAACACAAACGCCTGCCGTGCCTGCGCTTCACGGTCCGGTACGGCCCAGCTGGCGCTGCCGGATGTCAGCCGTTCCACCCCGTGCATGACCCGCAGCAATGTAGTCTTGCCCGACCCATTAGGGCCGACAATGACCGTCACCCCGCCGGTGCCAAGCGTCATGTCCACGGGTCCCAGCAGGCGCTTGCCGCGGCGGCGCACCTCGGCTTTGGTCAGGCGCAGGGGCAGGATATTCACCAGCGTCCCTCCCGCTCTGTGCCCGATAGGGCGTGGATGGCCAGATTGACCGCAATGGCCATGCCGATCAGCACGAACCCAAGGCCAAGGGCCAGGGCGAAATCGCCTTTGCCGGTTTCCAGCGCGATGGCGGTTGTCAGCACGCGGGTCGCGTGATCGATATTGCCGCCGACGATCATGATCGCGCCGACCTCTCCGATGGCGCGGCCAAAGCCGGCCAGCACTGCTGTTAGCAAGGTGCGCCGCCCGTCAAAAATCAGCGTCATGATGCGCTGCCGTTTGGTCGCGTTCAGGGATATCAGCAGGTCATGGTAATCCGCCCAGAGATCGCGCATCGCCTGATGCGTGACAGAGGCAATCAGCGGCGTGATGATGACCACCTGCGCAATCACCATCGCGGTCGGCGTAAACAGCAGACCAAGCACACCCAGCGGCCCCGCCCGCGACAATAGCACATAGATCACAAGGCCGACGACAACCGGCGGCAGCCCCATAAAGGCATTGAGCAAGGCAATCACGGTGCGCCGGTAGCGAAAGCGCTGGATCGCCAGCACCGTCCCCAGCGGGATTGCGATCACACTGGCAACCACCAGCGCCGTCAGGGTGACGCGCAGGGACCGCAGGCTGATTTCCACCAGATCAGGGTCGAGCGTCACCACCAGTTTCGCGGCGGACAGCAGTCCTTCGGTAATCGTATTCATTGCCCGCGGTTCCGTCCCTGCATCCTGTGCAAGGTGCTAGGCAGGCGCGCGGGGAATGTCAAAGCCTGCGGGGGCCAGATGAAAGCCGGCAAAGTCAAACCCCGGCGACACGGTGCAGCTGACCAGCGTCCAGTCGCCGGTGCTGCGCGCCGACTGCCAGTGATAGGGCGGAACGATCAGCTGGGCCGATTGACCGGCCAGCACATCGGGTCCAAGGATGTCATCGGTGGCAGGCCCCTGATCCGTAGCGGCGCGGGACAGGATCAGCGGGCTGCCGGCGTGATAGAACCAGATTTCGGTTGCATCGACGGTGTGCCAATGACTGACTTCATCGCGCTGCAGCAGAAACAGGATGGCGGTGCCCGTCGGACGACCATCGCTATCCGCAACCCACGTTTGGCGATACCATCCGCCTTCGGGATGGGGCACAAGGTCAAGTTGCGCAATTATAGTGTCGGCTGTCATTCGGCTCCCCCTAGATACGGCCTAATTTAGAAAAATCACTTATTCGTTAAAGCAGGTTAGTCAAATGTGCCTTTTCGGGAAAAGCACGAAACAATTGCGACCATCACTCTGTTGTGTCCCCAATAGAAGACAAGAGGAGATGACGATGAACATCCTGAAAACAAGCACCGCCGCTATTGCACTGACCGTTGCTGGAACGGTGGCATTCGCTGAAAGCCATGTGACCGCAGACGAAGCCATGGAAAATGATGCAGCCCAGGTCGAACAATCGGTCGAAGGCACGGCAGAGGCCACAGGTAACGCTGTCGAAACCGGTGTCGAAGAAACGGGCGCAGCGATCGCTGAAACTGCAGATGCGTCTGATGATATGCAGAACTTTGATCTGACCACGTCGGAAAACCTGATCCGCAGCCGTGATATCGTCGGCGGTGAAGTGTGGCGCATGGATGCCGAAGCAGACAACTCCACCTGGACCGAAAACGGCACTTATGAAGGCACCGGCGAAGGCTGGGAGCGGATCGGTTCCATCGAGGATATCGTGCTGTCCAAGGGCGGCAAGATGATTGGTATCGTCGGTGAAGTCGGCGGCTTTCTTGGCCTTGGCGACAAAATGGTCCTGATGCCGGTCGAAAATGTGCGCCTGACGGCAATTGACGATGGTCAGTATGCCTTTGTCACGCAGATGACGCAGGAAGACATTGAAGCCGCACAGGACGTAGACGAAGGTTTCTGGGATTAATCTTTAAGGTTCGATTGACGATAGAGGGGGTGGCTTCGGCCGCCCCTTTTTTGTCATGGGGCGCGAAAGCACCGAACGGCCGGACAAAGCTCAGTTTTTTATGCTGCACAATACTACGAGTTTTGACAGACATCGGCTGGTCGAAGACGTTCAACAAGCACCGGAGTTTTGAATATTGTTTTGGTTTCCGAAACAAGACCGTCATTCAGCTGTACCAAAGAACGAGAGTTTTAGGCGCATCTCATTTTATGGTTCGCCTAGCCAGGAATTTGAAAACGTCATCTATTGTCGAATAAAAAAAGAAGATCAGAACACCTAGAAGTAAATGGCTCTCTGAAATGTAATCTTCTGATAGTAGGGCCAATATCACTGAAGCACCTCCCAAGATACCACCACGCAATATAGGTCTAAGCGTCATTGAATTGCTCCTACGTTTTTGAATGGACGAAAGGTCACTTTTTTAGGTCCAGCAATCGCAGTGAAAGCTTAAGAACTTAAAAATAATTGCTTCGTATGAAGCTGCCAGCTGAACGAAATTGGGACTCTATATGACACATTTATCTGCTCCAAAAACGATTTTTGGTGAACGACCCATCCACGGTCAAATGAGAAATTTATTGTGCATCTCGTGATATTCAATTGGCTAATATTGTCTGATAAGAAATTAACTAGTCACCCATGCGCCTTTTAATAATCATATAGGCAATCGCTGAGAATGCGGCGATGACAACAACTGCTATTGGCGCTGAATACCCCGATTCACTTAGCAGATACCCCAACATAAGAGCACAAATGTATAAGGCAAAGGACATTTTTCGGTCCGACATTGATCTCTCCAAGCGGTGGCAAGTTGCGATCGGCAAGAAATATGCTGTGATTTTGGTTTGCTCGCTTCAACCTTGGGTAGAGTGTATTCATGGGCTTACGGTATTGGTCAATATACATTCGCTGCGCTTGCATAAACTTTCAAAAATTACCTGATTGGTACTAGTTCACTAGGACCGACTTTGATCCACCTACATCGAATTCTTACTTCGTCCACTCTGCAGACGTAGTTGACACAAAGCATGTCAATCAAGTTCAATGCTCTGACGCATTGCATCCACCCATCACGCACAAAAAAGCCCGCCGCGCATAGCTGCACGGCGGGCTTCGCTTAGACTAAATCTTAGCCTTTCAGGATCGAACGGCCGGCGTATTGCGCGGTTTCGCCCAGCATTTCCTCGATCCGGATCAGCTGGTTGTATTTCGCCAGACGGTCAGAGCGGGACAGGGAGCCGGTTTTGATCTGGCCGCAGTTTGTGGCGACTGCGAGGTCAGCAATTGTTGCATCCTCTGTCTCGCCGGAACGGTGTGACATCACGTTGGTAAAGCCCGCGCGGTGGGCCATGTCGACGGCCTTGAGCGTTTCGGTCAGGGTGCCGATCTGGTTGACCTTCACCAGCATGGAGTTGGCAGAGCCGCGCTTGATGCCTTCGGCCAGACGCTTGGGGTTGGTTACAAACAGATCGTCGCCGACCAGCTGGACCTTGTTGCCGATGCGGTCGGTCAGGGCTTTCCAGCCGTCCCAGTCATCCTCGGCCATGCCGTCTTCGATGCTGATGATGGGATAATCGCTGGCCAGCTGCGCCAGGTAATCGACGTTTTCTGCCGATGTCAGCGACTTGCCTTCGCCGACCATCTCATACTTGCCGTCCTTGTAATATTCGGTCGCAGCACAATCGAGGGCAAGGAAGATATCCTCGCCGGGCTTGTAGCCGGCCTTTTCAATGGACTTCAAAATGAAATCAAGCGCTTCGCGGCTAGAGCTTAGGCCGGGGGCAAAGCCGCCCTCGTCGCCGATACCGGTGTTGTAACCGGCAGTCGACAGCTCTTTTTTCAGGGTGTGGAACACTTCAGAGCCCATGCGGACGGCTTCGCGGATGTTGTCCGCGGCGACCGGCATGATCATGAATTCCTGAATGTCGATCGGGTTATCGGCATGTTCGCCGCCGTTGATGATATTCATCATCGGCACGGGCATTACGCGGGCAGAGGTGCCGCCGATATAGCGGAACAGCGGCTGATTGGTGAAATCCGCAGCAGCTTTGGCGACGGCCATGGACACGCCAAGGATCGCGTTGGCCCCAAGGCGGCCCTTGTTGTCGGTGCCGTCCAGTTCGATCATCGCCTCGTCGATGCCGACCTGGTCAAGCGCGTCGCAGTCCAGCAGCGCCTCGAAAATCTCGCCGTTGACGGCGGCGACGGCTTCCAGCACGCCTTTGCCCATATAACGGGACTTGTCGCCATCGCGGCGTTCGACCGCTTCATGCGCGCCGGTGGACGCGCCAGAGGGGACAGCCGCGCGGCCCATCGTGCCGTCTTCGAGGGTCACGTCAACTTCAACCGTGGGGTTGCCCCGGCTGTCCAGAATTTCGCGGGCGTGGATGTCGATGATGCTGCTCATAAGAGGCTCCGGTTCAGTAAGCGTTAGCGTTAACGGGTCTATATCGCGCCTGCTGCCGCAAGGGAAGCGCGGCGGCGCTGACCTTCGCGGATTGCGGCGTATGTGCCGGACCCGACGATGATCGCGGCACCGATCAATGTGGCAAGGTCCGGGCGTTCGCCGAAAACGGTCGTGCCGACGATCAGCGCAAAGACCAGCCGCGAATAACGGAATGGGGCGATATGGGACATGTCGCCAATCCGCGTCGCCGTAACCAGCGCGTAATACCCCAGCACGCCCGCAGCGATGGATCCGGCCACGCGCCAGCTGTCAGTGCCCGATGGCATGGCAAAGCTGTCGCCCATCACCGCCATTAACACCAGACCTGTTGGCACGATGACCGCAAAGGCATAGGTCGACAACCGCATCGAGCTGATCGTGCGGGGAATACGCCGCGTTGCCAAATCGCGAATGCCAAGAAACATAACGCCTTGCACCGCAAGCAGCGACGCAGGCTGGAACGAGTCCAGACCGGGGCGAATGATCAGCAGCACGCCGCAAAAGCCGACACCGATCGCAACCCAGCGCCGCCAGCCCACAGCTTCGCGCAGGAACAGTGCAGCCCCCAGCGTCACAAACAGCGGTGTCGCCTGAAAAATGGCAGAGGCGCTGGAAATTGGCGTCAGAATCACCGCAGAAACATAGCCGACGGTGCCAAAGATTTCCCCGAAGTTGCGCAGCAGAACCATCGGGTGCAGCATGTCGCGGGCCAGTAGGCTTTGCCCCTGCACCCAGCAAACGATGGCAAAGATCAGCCCGCCGCCAAGACCCAGCATGGCAAGGATTTGCCCCGTCGGCAGGGCGTCCGCCATCTGTTTCATGAACATGTCTTCCAGTGCGAAGCCAAGCATCGCCAGAACCATCAGAATGCTGCCGCGCAGATTGTCCAACTCCGGACCCCAAATCAGAAATGATAGCCACGGGTTACGCCCCGCGCGGGCAATTGCCTAGTCGGGATCGCCGCCTTTTTGCACCTTTGCCGTGTTTTGCGGTATGATGCGTTCGCCGAACAACGACAAACGGTGGCCTACAAGGCGATAGCCAAGGCGCTTGGCAATCTTGTCCTGCAGCGCCTCGATCTCTGGGTCGACGAATTCGATAACCTGCCCGGTCGCCATATCGATCAGGTGATCGTGGTGAGCGACATCCGCTGCCTCGTACCGGGCGCGGCCATCGCCAAAGGTATGCTTTTCTAAAATGCCGTTTTCTTCGAACAGTTTGACCGTACGATAGACAGTCGCGAGCGAGATGCGCGGGTCCATTTCTACGGCGCGGGCGTGCAGTGCCTCTGCGTCCGGGTGGTCGGTGGCGGCGTCAAGCACCTTTGCAATCACCCGGCGCGGGGCGGTCATGCGCAGGCCAGCTTGGGCGGCGCGCGATTGAATGGATGTCGACATATCAGGTTTCTTTCCCGGAACTGTCCGATGGTCTTAGCGTTATTGTGCCAGCGGGGCCACCGATCTGATGCGTGCTGGCCTCGATTCCCATGGCCGGGCGGACATTTGCGTGCCAGTCTGCGCTTGAATTAACCGGAGGTATCACGATGAGCTTGATGAAAACACTGACCCGCGTCGCAGTGGGCATTGCAGTGGCAAAAGGGGCCAGCGCGATGACCCGCAGCGCAAAACAAGGCCAGTCCGGCACTATGCTGGATGACTGGCTGGGCCCAAAAAGCGGATCTGGCGCAACCACCTCTGGCACAGCGCGCAGCGGCGGTTTGGCAGGCGGCCTTGGCGGTTTGCTGGACAGCCTGCAGGGCACGCAAACCGGTGACCGCCGCACGCAGCCCTCCTCTGGCGGGTTGCAGGATATGCTTGGCGGACTGGCCAGCGCTGGCGGACTTGGCGGGTTGCTGGGCGGTCTGGCGGGCGGCACCGGCGGCGGGTTCGGCAAGACGCTGCAGTCGCAGCTGGACACCACGCCCGAACCCGCGCAAGAGCCGAGCGCCGATCAGGAAGGTCTGGCCGCTGTGATGCTGCTGGCCATGGTGCAGGCCGCGCAAGCCGACGGCCATCTGGATGACACAGAACGCGGCCGCATCATGGACAATCTGAACGAGGCCACCCCGGCAGAGCGGGCCTTTGTCGAACAGGCCATGGCGCAGCGCATGTCGGTCACCGATCTGGCCGCCCGCGTGCCCGCAGGGGCCGAGGCGCAGGTCTATACGATGGCCGTCATGGCGATTGATCTGGACCACCCCGCAGAGGTCGATTTCCTGCGCGGCTTTGCCGACGAGCTTGGCCTGCGGTCCGGCGACGTGAACGACATCCACAGCAAATTGGGTGTCGTGCCGCTGTATAGCTAGAACCAGCGCAGCCAGCGCATGATGGCGGCGGACACCGCGCCGATCACCACCATGCCAAGGCACAACACCCAAAAGGCATGCCCGCTGGCAACACCGGGCATGCCGCCGACATTGACCCCGAACAGTCCGGTCAGAAAGCCCAGCGGCAGAAAAATCGCCGCTACGATGGATAGCCTGTAACCGTTACGTTCCAGCCGCATATTTTGCACCGTGTCCAGATGGTCGGACATGGCGGTTAGGCGATCATGCACTTCTGACAACTCCTCTAGCGCCCAGCGGCAGCGGCTGGCGGTATCGCGCAGGCGGTGGCGCAGGTCGTCCTTGATCAGCGTCGTTTCAATTTGGGCGACCTGCGTCAAAGCCTCTGCCAGCGGGGCGACATGGCGGCGAAACTTGATGATTTCGCGCCGCAGCGGGGCCAGATCGGCCAGCGGGGCCCGGTCATGTTCATAGACGTCGTCTTCCATGTCGTCGGCGGTGTCTTCGCGGGCAAAGGCGATATCTTCCAGCCGTTCGACCAGTGCCTCGGTGATGCGGGCCAGCATATGGCCGGGGCTGTGGGGCGCATCGCCGTCCAGAACCTGCGCACGCAGGTCTTCAAGCGCGAAAATACGCTGCCGGCGCACGGTGATGATCAGATCGGCGGTCATCCAGATGCGCAGGGATACCATGTCGGCGGATTCCTCGCCGGCGTTCAGGTTGATGCCGCGCAGGGTCAGCGCCATGCCATGCCCGTCATAGTCAAGGCGCGGACGGGTCTTGTCGGCCAGCAGGGTCCGCCGCGCCAGACCGGGCAGATTCTGGGCCGACCAGCCGGGCAGGGCCAGATCGGACAGGTCAAAATGCAGCCAGCGATAGGCGGCACCATTTGCGGGGATCGTCTGCAAATCGGGGGCCGGGCGGGCGCTGCCGTTTTCCCAGATGTCAAAGGCCGACAGCGGCGTCAGGGTCGACGATTCGTTATTTGTGTCCAAGGAACTGCCCTTCCATCACGCGGACGGCTTGGCCGGAAATAGTGACGCCCGTAGCATCTGCCTGCGCGTAAATCATCGAAGGGCGGCCCATGTCGGTGCCTTGATGGATCGTCAGATCCTGCGCTGTACCGGTCACGTCAAACAGCAAGGCGGCAAGGGTCGCGGCGGCGCTGCCGGTTGCGGGATCTTCGGGGATGTTATCGAGGGGGGCGAACATGCGGGCATGGATCACACCGTCCAGCACCGTGTAGGCGAGCAGGGCAAAGTCGAACTTGCTGGGATAGCGCGCGGCCCCGATCCGCATGGCGGCCACATCGGGCTGACACCGCGACAGGGCGGCGCGGTCAACCAGTTCGACGACGACAAATGGCACACCGACACCGGCCTGCACCGGCGCATGAACCCCGGTTACAATATCCTGCTGCGTCAGTCCCAGCGCCTGCGCGACCAGCGCCGGATCGGGCGCATTATCCCGCGTCAAAGGCACGGTCGTCGTGAACTGCGCCCGGCCATCCGCAACGCGGCATGCCACGGGGCCGATCCCCAGTTCCAGCGTCATGTCGCCTGGAAAACCAAGGTCGGCAAGCGCGGTCGCTGTGCCGATCAACGGATGTCCGGCAAAGGGCAGTTCCAACGTCGGGGTGAAGATGCGCACCTTGGCCGTATGGCGCAGATCGTCGGGGGGGTAGACAAAGGTCACTTCGGAAAAGTTGAACTCTGCCGCGATGGCTTGCAATTTGTCCTGCGGCAGCGCCTCTGCATCGGGGAAAATTGCCAACTGATTGCCGCCAAAAGGCGTGTCGGTAAAGACGTCATAGACAAGATAGGCGGTCATCGGGGCGGTTCCTTTTATCGTTACCCCTTTCTAACATGGGGGTTTCACCCTCGCCAGCCCGGCAGGCGTGCCCAGGTGCCGCCCAGCACCTGCGCGGCTGCGCCGCTGCCCAGTTTGAACCTTGCCAGACCGGGGGCATATTGGGTGTCCACTGTGCCAAGGTCCAGTTGCGACACGCCCATCGCGGCGAACCGGCGGGCGGCATCCAGCAGCAAGGCATGGTGCGCGCGCAGGGCGCGGCCACGCGGACCGGACCAGCCGATTTGATAGGTTGCCATCGCGCCGTGCCGCAGAAACAGCATGGCGGCGACAGGCGTGCCGCCTTCGCTGGCGGTCAGGACTAGCACGTCGCCGGGATTAGCCTGCGCAAAGGCCAGCGACAGAGCATGGGGCAGGGCGCGGAACCGCTTGGTGCGTTGTTGCGCCAGATCGGCATCCAGCAACCAGCCGTCACGTGACGGGCAAAGCAACCGCTGCCGCAGTCGCAGGTTCGCCGCCATGCCCTGCCGCGCGGCATTGCGCCATTTACCAAAGGTGCGGGCAAGCTGCGCATCCGGGTCCAGGTCCAGCTGCAAAATTGCCGTAGTGGAGGGGGACAGGATCTGCAAAAAACCTGCCCGCCGCATCACCGCCGCATCGCCGGGGCCGGCGTTAACCAGATGCAAACGGGCGCTGCGCAAGGCGCTGGCGCGGTCGTCGATGCTGAATTCCGGCAGAAATACCGGCCCGCGAGAGGCAAAGCGGATACACCCAAGCCCCCCCAAGGCGCGGCGTATCACTAGAACCTGACCGCACCCCTGCAAGGGTTCGATCACGGCGTCGCGGCCCAGCAGTTTCAGCGCACGGGCAAAGCCGGGCGACTGCTGCAGTGGCAGGGGATGGTTCGTCAGATCGGTGGCGGGGCGCATCAACATGGCCGCCGTTAAATCAATCGAAACCTAAAGTCCGATTAATAGCCAAAAGAATTTCGGTTGAAAGGAACGCCATGGCGGCAATTCGCAAAATCCACGGGGTCGCGGCCGCAGCGCCGCGCCTGACAAAAGTTGCGGCGGCGATACTTGCCGCCGCAACCTGTTTGCCGCTGCTGATCTATGTGCTGCTGACTTAGGCCAGCCGCACCAGCGCGTGACGCTTTTTGCCGGCTGACAGCTTGATCGGCGCAGCCAGCATGTCCGCCGTGACCATCAGGCCTGCATCCGTCAGGGCTTCGTCGTTCAGGCGGGCGCCGTTGTCGGCAATCAGGCGCTTTGCCTCTTTGCCCGATGCGGCAAGGCCTGCGCGCACGATGATCTGGGCGATCGACATGCCGTCACCCAATTCCGCGGCTGTCAGATCAAGCGTCGGCAGATCGTCACCGACGCCGCCTTGTTCGAATACCTCGCGGGCGGTGGCGGCGGCAGCCTCTGCCGCGGCGCGGCCGTGCAGCAGGGCGGTGACTTCGTTGGCCAGAATGATCTTGGCCTCGTTAATCTCTGCGCCTTGCAGGGCACCCAGCCGGTCGCATTCCGCCACGGGCAGCTCGGTAAAGATTTTCAGAAACTTCGCCGTGTCCGCATCAGTCGTGTTGCGCCAGAACTGCCAGAAGCCGTAAGGGGCCAGCATGTCGCCGTTCAGCCAGATCGCGCCGCCCTGGCTTTTGCCCATCTTGCGCCCATCGCTGGTGGTCAGCAACGGGGTGGTCAGGCCGAAAATCTCGTGATCCAGCACCCGGCGCGTCAGGTCGATACCGTTGATGATATTGCCCCACTGATCCGATCCGCCCATCTGCAACAGGCAGCCATAGCGGCGGTTCAGTTCCAAAAAGTCGTAGGCCTGCAGAATCATGTAGTTGAATTCAAGGAACGACAGGGATTGTTCGCGATCCAGACGCGATTTTACCGATTCAAACGCCAGCATCCGGTTCACGCTGAAATGCCGCCCGATATCGCGCAGAAAATCGAGGTAGTTCAGCTGGTCCAGCCATTCCGCGTTATTCAGCATGATCGCATCGGTCGCGCCGTCGCCATAGGACAGGTATTTTGCGAAAACCTGACCCATGCCGTCGATATTGGCTTGGATCTGCTCCGGCCCAAGCAGCGGGCGTTCGTCGCTGCGAAAGGACGGATCGCCCACCTTGGTCGTGCCGCCGCCCATCAGGGTTATCGGCTTATGGCCGCATTTTTGCAGCCAGCGCAGGACCATGATGTTCATCAGATGGCCGACATGCAGCGACGCCGCAGTGGCGTCATAGCCGATATAGGCGGGAACCACACCATTGCTCAGGGCGTCATCAAGGGCTTGGTAGTCGGTGCAATCGGCTAGAAAGCCACGCTCCATCATCACAGCCATGAAGTCTGATTTGGGGTGGTAGGTCATGTCTTGTTCCCATTCTCGTGGCGGGGCATCAATAATCCGGGCATCAATAGCGGTGCATAGGGGTAAGGGCCAGTGGCTAAGGTCGCGAGGCTAAGGGAAATAAGAATGAAGATCAAAGGGCCGATCAGGGCACTTGGGGCGATGTCGGGCACGTCGCTGGATGGAATCGATGCAGCTGTGCTGATCACCGACGGAGAGACGATCACCGGTTTCGGCGAATGCGACTACCGCGAATATTCCGACCGCGAACGTGCCAGCCTGCGCAGCGCGCTGGGGCTGTGGCACGACGAAGAGGTATCAGAGGCCGCGCAGGTCGTTGAACACGGCCACTATTCCCTGCTGGCCGGGTTCGAGGATATCGCGCTTGTCGGCTTTCACGGCCAGACGCTTGCGCATGACCCCGGCGGGCGCGGCACGCATCAGGTGGGCGACGGTGCAGCCCTGGCACAGCGGCTTGGCTGGCCCGTCGTCTGGGATTTCCGCAGCGCCGATGTGCAGATGGGCGGGCAGGGTGCGCCGCTTGCGCCCTTTTATCACTTTGCGCTGGCCCGCTGGATGAAGGCCGATACCCCTGTCGCGTTCCTGAACCTTGGCGGCGTTGGGAACTTGACGTGGATCGACCCCGCCAAGCCCCGGCCAGAGGATGACGGTGCGTTGCTGGCCTTTGATACCGGACCGGCCAATGCGCTGCTGGACGACGCCATGTTCAAACGCCTTGGACTGGCGCGGGACGAAGGCGGGGCGCTGGCCGCGTCTGGTACTATCAACGATGACATCATCGCATCCTTCTTGGCGCATCCCTACTTTTACAAGATGCCGCCGAAGTCGCTGGACCGCGACACCTTTGACCGACTCGCCAAGGACGTGGAAAAGCTGTCTGACGCTGACGCCGCAGCGACTCTGACCGCTGCAAGTGCGCTGGCCGTGTCAAGTGCCATGCAGCATTGCCCTGTTACACCGAGCGCCATCTGGGTGGCAGGCGGCGGGCGTCACAACCCGGTTCTAATGCAGATGATTGTCGCCGCGGTCGATGTGCCGGTGCGCCCTGTGGACGATGCCGGACTGGACGGAGATATGCTGGAAGCTCAAGCATTTGCCTATCTTGCCGTGCGTGTCGCAAGGGGGTTGCCGACGTCCTGCCAAGGGACCACGGGTGTGCGTGCAGCGGTAAGTGGCGGGACCCTTAGCCGCCCCGGTGCGTGACCGCACACATTTGTGTGAGTGTTGCAGAGTTGCATCCACACTCTTGTGTTTCGATATTTTTCGCTCAGGCATGCTAACCAAACCCAATCCGGAGGGTTAGCTCACCGGAACGACCAAACACTCCCAAAGGAATACTCCCATGAAGAACGTAATGATCGCAGGCGTCGTCGCTTCGCTGACCGCAACCGCATCCTTCGCCGGTGGCATCGCAGAGCCCGTCATGACCACTGCACCCGCAGCTCCCGTGGCTGTTGCCGCGCCTGTCGTCATGACCAACGACTGGTCCGGCTTCTACGCTGGTGCGCAGGTTGGTTTCGGCCAGCTGGAAGCAGAATTCGACGACGGCACCGAAGTTGAAGACGAAGACCTGACCTCCTACGGCGTTCAGGCCGGTTACCTGTACGATCTGGGCAAGTTCGTTGTCGGTGCAGAAGCTGCATACGCTCAGCTGGACATCGACGGCCTTGACGACAACGCCGACGTGCTGCGCGCTGGTGTGGTTGCCGGTTACGACGCTGGTCGTTTCCTGCCCTACGTCACCGCTGGCTACGCCAACGTTGACACCAACGCCATCGGCGAAGACGACGGCTACTACTACGGTGCCGGCGTTGACTACGCAGTCACCTCCAACGTTCGCGTTGGCGTCGAGTACCTCGAGCACAAGTTCGACAACTTCGAAGATGCAGGCATCGACCTGACTGCAAAGACCACTTCGCTGAAAGTGTCCTACGCATTCTAATGACGTAGCGCCGGGCCTCGTTTCGGCGGAAAAGGGCACCCTTCGGGGTGCCCTTTTTGTGTTTAAAGGCTGGTCTTGCGGCGCGGTTAGTGCGCCAGCGTTCCGGCAAAGGCGGCAATCCGGCGCAGGGCATTGGCCAGCATGTCATCTGCAACCGTCATGGCCACGCGGATATGACCCGCGCCGCCCGCGCCAAAACTTTCGCCGGGCATGACGCCAATACGCTCTGCATCCAGCAAGGCATTAGCAAAGTCTTCACCGCTCATCCCCGTGGCCCGCACGTCCAGCATGGCGTACATTGCCCCGCTGATTGGCGCAGGCCGCACCAGATTTTGGCCGGCCAGCGCATCCATCACGATCTGGCGGCGGCGGCGGAACGGGGCGGCGACGGCCTCTTCGGCCGCGCTGCCCTGTCCAAGCGCGAAAAGCGCGGCATCCTGCACAAACCCCGCCACGCCATAGGTATTGTGCGTTGCCAGATTATGCATCGCGCTGATGACCTCGGCGGGTCCGCAGACCCAGCCGACGCGGCTGCCGGTCATGGCGTGACTTTTCGACAGTGAATTTACCACCAGCGTTCGCTCTACCATGCCGGGCAGGGCGCGGGGACTGACATGGCGACCGTCCCAGACCTGGGTGTCATAAACCTCGTCCGAAATCAGCCACAGGTCGTTGGTCCGGCAAACATCGGCAATATCCTGTAGCGTATCATCCGAATAGATCGCGCCGGTGGGGTTGTTGGGCGAATTGATGAGTAGCGATTTTGCGCCCGGCGTCGCGGTGTCCAGATCGGCGCGCAACGGCTGGAAGCCGTTGTCGGCGTGGGCCATGACGGCATGGGGCACAGCGCCAACGGCGCGAATCGTGCCGGGGTAGGTGGCGTAATACGGATCGATATAGACTGCCTTGTCGCCAGGATCGCAGGCGGCATGATGGGCGGCAAACAGGGCGGCCTGTCCGCCAGGCAAAATGATGACGTTTTCAGGGCCGGTCGGCACGCCGGTCTGGCCCGCTATGCGTGCGGCCACGGCCTTGCGCAGGCTGGGAAATCCCGGGACAGGGGAATACCCCGTGTTGCCGCCGCGGGCCGAAGCGTCCATCGCCGCCAGAATCGACGGGTCGGTGCGGGTGTCATGTTCCCCCATCGACAACAGGGTGACAGGTGTGCCGGCGGCTTTCAGGGCCAGCGCGCGGTAATGCACGCTCCACCCGTCAGAGCCGCCACCGGTGATTTGGGTGATGCGTGATGACAGTTTCATAAGCGCACCCAATCGGGGCATTGGTGCGGTGTCAAGCGGCGGGGGTCAAGACTACTCGACAGGCGCAAGTGTCGGTGCTAAAGCAAGGATATGAACAAGCGCTGCACACTTATTTGCCGCATTATTTCCTGCTGATCCAGTCCGCGGGCCGCTTTTTCACGTTTCTTTTCTGAACTGATGATCTAGGCCCGCAGGCGTAACGCCCGTGCGAGGCCCACATGACGACCGACCAGCCCATCATCCGTCTGCAGAACACCAAAACCCGCCGTCGCGAGGAGTTCGCGCCGCTCGATCCAAAACGGGTCGGCATCTATCTGTGCGGCCCGACGGTCTATGACCGGGCGCATCTTGGCAATGCGCGGCCTGTGCTGGTGTTCGATGTGCTGTATCGCCTGCTGCGGCAGACTTACGGCGCGGAACACGTTGTCTATGTGCGTAATTTCACCGACGTCGATGACAAGATTAATGCCCGCGCCGCCGAAGCCGGGCGCGAAATCGGCGATATTACGGCCGAAACGATCCGCTGGTATCATGACGATATGGATGCGCTGGGTGCGCTGCGCCCAAGCCACGAGCCGCGTGCGACCGATTTCATCGGCGCAATGGTGGATATGATCAACGAGCTGATCGCCCGCGGCAATGCCTACGAGGCAGAGGGCCATGTTCTGTTCGCGGTCGACAGCTATGACTCCTACGGCGCGCTGTCGGGCCGGTCGCTGGATGATATGATCGCGGGCAGCCGGGTCGAGGTTGCGCCCTATAAGCGCAATCCGATGGATTTCGTGCTGTGGAAACCGTCCGGCGCGGGCCAGCCGGGCTGGGACAGCCCGTGGGGCGTTGGTCGTCCGGGCTGGCATATCGAATGTTCTGCCATGTCGCGAGCGCTTCTGGGGCCTGCGTTCGACATCCACGGCGGCGGCAACGATCTGCTGTTCCCGCACCACGAAAACGAAATTGCCCAGTCCTGCTGCGCCGATCCGGACGCGGGCTTTGCCACCTATTGGCTGCACAATGAAATGCTGCAGGTCGAGGGCAAGAAGATGTCCAAGTCGCTTGGCAACTTCTTTACCGTGCGCGATCTGCTGGATGACGGCATCAGCGGCGAGGTGATCCGCCTTGTCATGCTGGGCACGCATTACGGCAAACCGATGGACTGGACCGCGAAAAAGCGGGACGACGCAGAGGCGACCTTGCGGCGCTGGTACGGCATCCTGGCCGGTCACGGTTTCGGCCCCGCGCTGATCAAGGCGCTTAAGGCTGACGGGCAGTGGCAACCGGACGCGGAATTCCTTGGCGTGCTGGCCAATGATCTGAACACACCGGGCGCGATTGCCCGGCTGCATGTGCTGGCCAAGGGCAAGACCCCGGCGCAGCTGGCCGGGTTTGCCCACGGGCTGGACCTGCTGGGGCTGGTCCCCGACTGGGCCGACCTGCCGCGCCTTGCGGGCGGTGAAGGCGGCGCGCAGGTGGATGACGCCATTGCGCAGCGGATTGACGCGCTGCTGGAAACGCGCGCCAAGGCGCGGGCGACGAAGGATTGGGACATGGCCGACCGTGTGCGCGACATTCTGACCGCCGCAGGCGTGGTCGTCACCGATGTGGGCGGGCAGGCCAGCTGGGCTGCCGGTCCCGACTTTGATGCCGCCGCGCTGGTGGACCTGTAGATGCCGAATTTTCGTCGAAAATTCGGAAAAGGCAAATTTTCGGCGAAAATTTGTACGCCAGAGGAGAAGGTATGACCAAGGAACGTCTGTATCTGTATGACACCACCCTGCGGGATGGTCAGCAGACCCAAGGGGTGCAGTTTTCTACCTCTGAAAAGCTGAAGATTACCGCGGTACTGGACGCGCTTGGGGTGGATTATATCGAGGGCGGCTGGCCGGGTGCCAACCCCACTGACAGCGAATATTTCGACCAAGTCGGCCCGATGCGTCCGGTGCTGACCGCCTTTGGCATGACCAAGCGGGCTGGCCGGTCAGCAGAAAACGACGATGTGCTGGCGGCGGTGCTGAATGCCAATACGCCTGCAGTTTGCCTTGTTGGCAAGTCGCATTCGTTCCACGTGTCCACCGCACTTGGCATCACCAATGACGAAAATACAGAAAACATCCGCGCCTCTGTCGCGCATATCGTGGCCCAAGGGCGCGAGGCGATGCTGGACGCCGAGCATTTCTTTGACGGCTATGCGTCTGATCCGGTTTATGCGCTGGAAGCTATTCACGCCGCTCATGATGCCGGCGCGCGCTGGATTGTGCTGTGCGATACCAACGGCGGCAGCTTGCCGGACGACGTGGGCCGTGTCGTGGCTGAAGTAATCGCCAGCGGTATCCCCGGCGATAAGCTGGGTATCCATACGCATAACGACACCGAGCACGCCGTTGCCAATACGCTGGCAGCGGTGCTTGCAGGGGCAAGGCAGGTGCAGGGGACGCTGAACGGGCTGGGGGAGCGCTGCGGCAACGCCAACCTGACCACGCTGATCCCGACGCTGTTGCTCAAAGAACCTTTTGCCAGCCGGTTCGAGACGGGCGTGACCCTTGAGGCGCTAAAAGGCTTGAAGAAGGCCAGCCGTGTGCTGGATGATATCCTTAACCGGGTGCCAGCCAAGCAAGCCGCATATGTCGGCAGTTCCGCCTTTGCCCATAAGGCAGGGCTGCATGCCAGTGCGATTGCCAAGAACCCCGCGACCTATGAACATATTGACCCCGCACTGGTCGGCAATTCCCGCATCGTGCCGATGTCAAATCAGGCGGGCCAGTCGAACCTGCGCGAGCGGTTGATGCAGGCCGGGCTGGAGGTCGAACGCGGCGATCCGCGGCTGCCGCGGATCCTTGACCGGATCAAGGAAATGGAATCGCGCGGGTATTCCTATGACACTGCGCAGGCCAGTTTCGAGCTGCTGGCGCGGGCGGAACTGGGACTGCTGCCCGAGTTTTTCGAGGTGAAGCGTTACCGCGTGACGGTCGAGCGGCGCCGCAACAAGCGCGGCAAGATGGTCAGCCTGTCCGAGGCCGTAGTGGTGGTAAAGGTTGCGGGCGAAAAGGTGCTAAATGTCTCTGAATCCATCGGGCCTGACGGGTCTGACCGGGGTCCGGTAAACGCGCTGTCGCGGGCCCTGGCCAAAGATCTGGGACCCTATCAGGCGATTATCGATGATCTGCGGCTGGTGGATTTCAAGGTCCGTATCACGGATGGCGGCACAGAGGCCGTTACCCGCGTTATCATTGACAGCGCCGATGCACAGGGCCGAACATGGTCGACAGTTGGGGTCAGCGCAAACATCGTGGATGCGTCCTTTGATGCGCTGCTTGACGCGATCAATTGGAAGCTGATCCGTGACGGGGCAACCGTTTGATTTTGAGTTTATTTGGCCAGGTGAAACACGATGAGCTTTGAAGCCTGCGCACAACTTGTGGAACGCGGCGATCCGGTGCGGTTTCGCGCAGCGATGGCTGCGCCCGTTTCCGCTCGCCGCGTTCTGTTTCCGCTTTATGCCTTCAATCTGGAAGTGGCGCGGGCCCCTTGGGTCACCAAGGAAGCGATGATCGCCGAGATGCGGCTGCAATGGTGGCGCGACGTGCTGGAGGAGGTGGCATCGGGGCAGGCGGTACGGCGGCACGAGGTGACGGATGCCTTGGCGCAGGTGCTGGATGCTGAAGGCGCGCGGGCTTTGGATGAATTGGTCGCGATGCGGCGATGGGATGTCTATTCCGATGTCTTTGAGGACCGCGCGCATCTGGACAGCTATATCGCTGCAACCTCTGGTGCGCTGACGGTGGTGGCGGCGCGGCTGCTGGGTCCGGCGGATGCGGATGTTGTCGCTGACTTTGCTTACGGTGTCGGCGTTGCGAATTTTCTGCGCGCCATTCCGGCGCTCGAAGATGCGGGGCGCAAGCCTTTGATCGATGGCACGCCGCAGGGTGTGCGCGATCTGGCCCAGGATGCACTGGCGCGGCTGGACCGGGCGCGGGGGATGCGGCGTAAGGTATCCAAAGCAGCGGGGGCTGCGTTGCTTCATGGCTGGCAGGCACGCGGCGTTCTGGTGTGCGCAGCGCAGGAGCCGGCCCGCGTGGTGGAGGGGCTGCTTGAACCGGCACCGGTGGCGGATCAGGTGCGGCTGTTGCGGGCCGCGACATTTGGTTGGTGGCGTTAGGCCGCTGGCCTGCGCGGCGATAGCACCAGCCAAATCAGCGCGCCGCCCGCCAGGACCAGTAGCGGAATCATGGCCATGTTGACCATATCCCAGCCTTGCACAGCTGATCCGCCAGAGCAGTTCATCAGACCGCCAGAGGCCAGAGATGCAATCGTGACCATACCAAAGACAATGGTGTCGTTCAGGCCCTGGACAACGCCACGCTCTGCTGTGTTGTGGCTGCCGGCGAGCATGGTGGTCGCCCCTATGAAGCCGAAGTTCCAGCCGATGCCAAGCAGCACGAGTGCGGCAAAGAAGTTGCCCAGCGTGACGCCGGACAGGGCAACCAGGCCGGCGATGCCAAGGATCACGAGGCCCGCGCCGACGATTTTGGTGACGCCAAAGCGGGCGATCAGATGGCCGGTGAAGAAGCTGGGCAGATACATCGCGATGACATGGGCAGAGACGATGTCGTTGGCGTTGTTCTTGGTAAAGCCGCAGCCGACCACGGCCAAGGGGGTTGAGGTCATGACAAGGTTCATCAGCGCATAGGACACCATGCCACAGATGATCGCGACCGCAATGCGCGGATCGCGCAGCAGCTGGCCGCGGGTGCGCGGCGGAATCGCGTGGACGACCTCTGGCTGGCCGCGCGTCCCTTTGGGCAGGTCAAGAAAGACGAACAGCCCCATGCCGACCAGGTTGATGCCAGCGACCGCAAGGTAAGTGCCAAGGAAGGGTACGACCAGCGCGTCCTGTACCAGTTTATTCAGTTGCGGGCCAATCAGCGCCGAAATCAGGCCGCCCGCCAGCACATATGAAATTGCCTTGGGCTTAAAGCTGTCAGAGGCGGTATCTGCGGCGGCAAAGCGGTAAAAGCCCTGCGCGCTCATGTAGATACCGGTAAAGAACGAGCCGAGGAGCAGGATGGTAAAGGAGCCGACATACAGGCCGTAGGCGGCAATCAGCGCCCCCAGCGCGCCGGCGGCGGCCCCGAGGACAAAGCCGAAGCGGCGGCCCCGGCGCTGCATCAGTGGCGACAGCCAGGGCGCGGTGGTCATGGAACTGAAGACGATGAAGGTGATCGGCAGGGTTGCGAGGCAGATATTCGGCGACAGCATGCCACCGGCAAGCCCGCCGATCACGAATATCATCGGCATCTGCGCACCCAAAAGCGCCTGCGCGGCGACCAGCACCGCGACGTTCCGTTTGGCGCGCGAATCGTCGATCATAATGGTACCCCCTGACTGGTGCGGCTGTTATGCCTTGTCGATGATATGGGCGAAAGACCCTGTGACCCGGCCAAGGCGCAGGCCCATGGCCGGCAAAGCCTGTCCTGCAGCGTCGCGGGCAGTGAAAAGCGGATCACCTGCGGCGCGGGTGGTCGTGGCATAGTGGAATTCGTGACCGCGCCAGGCCCCGGCAAAGGGGCCATGCATGGCGTGCAACTGGCGATAGCCAAGGTGCAATTTGCGCGCGGCAAAAGAGGTGTCGAGCCGCAGCAGTCCAGCCATGGCGTGTACGGTACCATCGGCGGTTGTCAGGCTGTCGCCAAGGGTCATGTAGCCGCCACATTCCCCGTATATATCAGTGGTTTGCGATGCGTTCTTCAGGCTTTGCATGAAGGTTTGGGCAGCAGCAAGCTGCGGGGCGTAGAGTTCCGGGTAGCCGCCGGGCAGGATGATCAGATCCGCGTCCGGGACAGGATCGTCAGCGAGCGGCGAAAAAGGGGTGATCTGTGCGCCGGCGGCCTGCCAGTCCTGCAGCTGATGCGGATAGAGAAACGAGAACGCAACATCCTGCGCAACGGCAATACGCTGTGCCGGCGGCGGCGCGATGGGTGCGTCTGGTGCCGGTAAAGGTCGCGCCAGGGCGGCCAGGGCGGCCAGATCGCAGCCTGTGGTGACCCAGTCGGCGGCGCGGTCCAAAAACGCGGGAAGCGCGGGGTCTTCCATTGCTTGTTCGAGGCCAAGATGCCGCGACGGGCGTGTCAGATCATCCCTGCGCGGGAGTGTGCCAAGGATGGGCAACCCCAGCGGGGCAAGTGCGCGGCGCAGCATTGCGGCGTGCCGGTCCGATCCGACCTTGTTCAGGATAATACCCGCAATGCGGACCGCCGGGTCATGTTGCGCAAATCCCGCCACCAGCGGCGCGATGGACTGCGCCATACGGGCCGCATCGACGATCAGGATGACCGGCAGACCCAGGATTCGCGCCAGATCGGCGCTGGATCCTGCGCCATCCGGCGGGGCACCGTCGAACAGGCCCATGGCACCTTCGATCAGGAGAACATCTTCGGTCGCGGCGCGGGTGCACAGGGCGGCGGCGGACATGGCCCATGCATCAAGGTTCAGGCAAGGCTTTCCCGTGGCTGCGGCATGATAGGCAGGGTCGATGTAGTCCGGTCCGGATTTCGCACCGCGCACACGGGTGCCATTGCGGGTGAGGGCGCGCAGGAGCCCGAGGGTCACGGTGGTTTTGCCGCTGCCGGATGCGGGAGCCACGACGATCAGGCCCGGCATCGGGCCTCTGATGCCTCCGGCGGGAGTTTAAGTGGCCAGATGAATGGGATGGTCATGCGCCTAGGCCAGTTCTGCGGGCAGGCCGCGGCCCAGAGGATCAAGGTCGCGAGGTGCCTGACCCTGTGCCATGCCTTGCCAGTCGAGGACCTGACGCATCAGCACCGAGCGGCCGATGCAGATGATGGCGGGCGGTTCGAAATGGCCCGCAGCAACGTCATTGACGAGGGTTCCCAGTGTGGATTCCAGAACCTGTTGATCGGGTGTCGTGGCATTTGTGACGACGGCGCAGGGTTCAGATGCGGGCCGGCCGGCGGCGCGCAAGTGGCCGGTGATTTGGGCAATGTGTTTCATGCCCATGTAGATGACGATGACCTGGCTGCCTTTGGCGATGGATGCCCAGTCAAGGGCACTGGGGGTATTTCCGCTTTGGTCGTGGCCGGTCACGAAGGTGACGGATTGGTTCACGTCGCGGTGGGTTACGGGGATGCCCGCATAGGCCAGCCCGCCGATGCCGGCGCTGATGCCGGGAATGATGCGCACGGGGATGCCGTGCTGCACGAGGGTCTGCGCCTCTTCTCCGCCGCGGCCAAAGACGAAGGGATCGCCGCCTTTCAGGCGCAGCACACGTTTGCCAGCGCGTGCCAGATCGACGAGGCGCAGCGAGATGTCGCGCTGCACGGCAGAGGGTTTGCCGCCACGTTTGCCCGCGTAGATGTGTTCGGCCTGGGGGGCCCAGTCCAAAATCGCCTCTTGCACCAGCGCGTCGTAGATCACGACGTCGGCCTGGCGCAACGCGTTCAGCGCATGCAGCGTCAGCAGGCCCGGATCACCCGGGCCAGCACCGCAGAGCCAGACCCAGCCGGGGTTCAGGGTCGGCCAGTCAAAAGTGGGAAGGTTTGCAGTTTGTGTCATGGGATCGTTATGGCGGCATCGTGGATGATTGAAAAGTGCGGGATGCGGCATTTTCAAGTGCTGCAGCGGCGGCTAAGGTCGCGCCATGACACGCAAGCCTGATGGCCCTTTGCGCCGTGGCTGGACCACGGGTGCCTGTGCGACTGCGGCAACGCGGGCTGCCTTGCTGCGGCTGTGGGGCGGGACCTTTCCTGCGGCTGTGCAGATCACCTTGCCCAAGGGCGAGGAGCCGGTGTTTGCCCTGGCGCATACCGCCGCGGGCGATGGTTGGGCAGAGGTCGGGATCACCAAGGACGCGGGCGATGATCCCGATGTGACCCATGGTGCGCTGATTATCGTGCGCGTGGCGGCCAGCGCGGGTGGAGGCGTCAGCTTTCATGCGGGTGAGGGCGTCGGGATGGTCACGAAGGCCGGGCTGCCGGTCGGTGTGGGCGAGCCTGCGATCAATCCTGTGCCGCGCCAGATGATGACGGCGCAGGTCGAGGCGCTTGCGGCCATGTTTGGCCAGCCGGCCGATATCGCGATCACGGTCAGCATTCCAGGCGGCGCACAGATTGCGCAAAGGACGTGGAATCCGCGTCTTGGGATTGTTGGCGGCTTGTCGGTGCTGGGCACAACAGGGGTGGTGCGGCCGTTTTCCTGCGCAGCCTGGATCGCATCGATCCATCGCGGCGTGGATGTGGCGCGGGCAGGCGGCGCGAGTCATGTGGCTGGATGTACTGGTGCGACCAGCGAACGGGTTGTGCAGGACCTGATGGGGCTTCCGGATCACGCCATGCTGGATATGGGGGACTTTGCCGGGGGTATGTTAAAATATCTGAAACGCCATCCGGTCCCGCGTGTGACCATCGGCGGCGGCATTGGCAAGCTGACGAAGCTGGCACAGGGCGCGCTGGATCTGCATTCTGGCCGCAGTCAGGTTGATTTTCAGGCCTTGGCCGCGATGTGCGGCGATGCGCGGCTGGCGCAGGCGAACACCGCCCTGCAAGCCTATGAGATTGCGGGGAAACCGATGGCACAGGCGGTCGCTGACAAGGCGCTTGCCATTGTGCAGGACGGATTTGGAGGCGAAATGCAGTTCGACATTGTGGTCATCGACCGCGCAGGTGCCATTCTGGCGCGGGCGGGCGCATGACGCTGTTGCTGCTGGCCGGATCGGGCGAGGCGCGGCGGATCGCGGTGGCGCTGGCGCAGGCTGGTGCCGATGCGGTTGCCTCTTTGGCGGGGGCGACGCAGCGAACGAAACCTTTGCCGCTGCCCACCCGGATCGGCGGCTTTGGCGGAGAGGCCGGGTTTACCGCCTATGTCAAAGAGGCGGGCATTACGGCCGTTCTGGATGCGACCCATCCCTTTGCCAGCCAGATTACCGTGCGGACCGCTGGGATCTGTGCAGAGCTTGGCCTGCCGTACCTGTATCATCTGCGCGGCCCCTGGGTGGCTGAGCCGGGCGATAACTGGCGGGACATCGACCACGAGGAAGATGCTGCCGCGCTTATTCCGCTGGGCAAGACAGTGTTCCTTGGCACCGGGCGGCAGACGCTGGACCGCTTTGCCAATCTGCAGGGCCGGCAGGTGATTTGCCGCCAGATAGATCCGCCGACCGCACCCTTTCCCTTTGCCGGAGGCCGGTTTCTGGTTGGCCGCCCGCCGTTTTCGGTCGCGCATGAAAGCCAGTTGTTTCGCGAGCTTGGGATCGACTGGATTGTCGTCAAAAACGCTGGCGGAGAGGCGAGCCGGACGAAGCTGACGGCCGCGCGTGATCTGGGGATACCCGTGTTGATGATCCGCCGCCCGCCGCCGCCAGAGGGGGCGCAGATCACGGATTCGGTCGATGCGGCCGTGGCGTGGGCGCTTTTGCAATGACCGAGCGGACCATACGAGGCGACGCCTGTGTCGCAGAAGGGGCCACCTGGTTGGCCGGCCGCGATCCGCGCTTTGAACGGGCGTTGGGGCTGGTTGCGCCCTTGCCGGTGCGGCTGCGCAGCGACGGATTTGCGGCGCTTGTGTCCGCCATCTGCGGCCAGCAGGTCAGCGTTGCATCGGCCAATGCAATTTATGCGCGGCTGAATGCAGCCGGTATGACGGACCCGCAGGTTGTGTTGAACCATACCGAAGATGACCTGCGCGCACTTGGCTTGTCGCGGCCCAAGGCGCGATATGTGCACGCCTTGGCGGCGGCGCGGCTGGACTATGCCGCCCTGCGCACAATGCCAAGCAATGAGGTCGTCAGCACGTTGGTTGCCGTGCCTGGCATCGGCATCTGGACCGCCGAAATTTATGCCATGTTCAGCCTTGGCCGCGCCGATGTCTTTGCTGCCGGTGATCTGGCCTTGCAAGAAGGGGCGCGGCTGCTGTTTGATCTGCCCGCGCGGCCCACGGACAAGGCCCTGCGCATCATGGCAGAAGACTGGTCGCCCTGGCGGTCTGTTGCGGCGCGGCTGCTCTGGGCCTATTACGCCCATATGAAATCACGCGAGGGAATTCGATGACACGCGCACTTAACGCAGGCCGCAAGGAACCGGCATCGGGCGAAATCCGCGCCGCGGTCGTCTTTTTGCATGGATACGGCGCGAACGGGGCGGACCTGCTGGGGCTGGCTGACCCATTGGCCGATCACATGCCCGACACGCTATTCATCGCGCCCGACGCGCCAGAGGATTGCGCAGGATCGCCGATGGGCTTTCAGTGGTTCCCGATCCCTTGGATCGACGGCAGTTCCGAGGAAGAATCAGAGGAAGGTATGCGCCGCGCCGCCGACGATCTTAACGCCTTTCTGGACGGGGTGATGGTTGACGAAGACCTGCTGCCCGAACAGGTCATGGTGCTGGGCTTTTCCCAAGGCACGATGATGGCGCTGCATGTGCTGCCCAGGCGCGAAGACCCGGTGGCGGGCATCGTCGCCTTTTCCGGTCGTCTGCTGCAGCCTGAATTGCTGGGCGACGAGGTCGTTTGCCGCCCCCCCGTCCTGCTGATTCACGGCGATCAGGACAACGTCGTGCCGCCCCAATCCTTGCCGCTGGCGGCAGAGGCGCTGCAGGGCGCGGGCTGGACCGAAGTTTTCGCCCACGTCATGAAGGGCACGGCCCACGGTATTGCACCGGACGGGTTGCAGGTCGCGCTGGCCTTTATGGCTGACCGCCTTGGCATGGATTAAGACTTCATTCGTATATTAGGCGTAATGATCCCCCTGCCGCACCAATGGCAGAGGGATTGTGGACAGACTTGTAAAAATCATTGCGCCGCGCAACGCCATTGACTTTGTGTTCAAGGCGCTTGTTTTTCTGTTCGTTATCAGCCTGATGAACTGGGCCCGCGACTTTGGCAAAGCGGGCGCAGATCATAACGGGTTTATGTATAACCTGCGCGATGCGGCCATCGTCGGCACCCCGTTCATTCTGCTAAGCCTTGCGCTGGTCGGGCATCTGGCCCGTCTACAGGCCAAGCTGCTGCGCCTTGCGACGACCGACATGCTGACCAACCTGCCCAACAGGCGCGCCTTTCTAGACGATATCGCCGGTGGTGACCAGCTGCGGGCGCGCGGCGCGCTTTTGATGATCGATCTGGATCATTTCAAGCGGATCAATGATTCCTACGGTCATCAGGTGGGTGATATCTGCCTGCAGGCAGCGGCCGACTTTCTGCGCGAACACGTCACGTCCCACATGTTTTGCGCCCGCCTGGGAGGAGAGGAATTCGGCATTTTTGTCCCCGGCGATGCGCCAAACGGCGCTGCGCTGGCGGGCCGGCTTGCGAATGGTCTGCAGGTGGATCTGCCGCAGACCGGCCTGATCGAAATGACAATGTCGATCGGCATGACCGAAGGCGACGCAGGTCAGGGGTTGGGGGTGGTCATGGCCCGCGCCGACCGCGCGCTTTATGTCGCAAAGGCGCAGGGGCGGGCGCAGGTGGCGACATGGTCGCCGCAGATTGAACGGCAGCCATTTCCAAAGGCTGGGTGATGTTTCTTTAGGCTGTCACACAGGCTTTACCTGGCGGCGTCAGAACTGCGACATATGGCGCCAAAAATAACTGTTGGTTTTTGAAGGGCGCCAGATATAGTTTTCCTGACGCGGCCGGTGCGGCCCCGTGGCAAGGGTGCCGTCAGCCGGCCGCCAGCAGATAGGTGCAGGCGGTGATGGACGGTGACTTCAGAACGGAATTTGTGCGCGAACCGGGGGCGTTGAAACATTTCCCCGCCTTGGTGCTGAACGCGGATTACAGGCCCTTGTCCTACTATCCGCTGTCGCTTTGGCCCTGGCAGGAAGCGGTCAAGGCAGCCTTTCTGGACCGGGTGACGATCATATCCGAATACGACGAAGAGGTGCACAGCCCTTCGACGCGGATCAGGATCCCCTCGGTCGTCGTCCTTAAAGATTATGTCAAACCTCAAAAGCGCGTGGCCTTCACGCGCTTTAATTTATTTTTAAGGGACGAATTTTGCTGCCAGTATTGCGGCAGCCGGGGTGATCTGACTTTTGACCACGTCCTGCCGCGCGCGCGGGGCGGGGTGACAAGTTGGACCAATGTCGTTGCCGCCTGCAGCCCCTGCAATCTGCGCAAAGGGTCACGGCTGCTAAAACACTCTGGCCTGAGCCTGCGCAAGCCGCCGCGCCAGCCAATGGCGTCGGAATTGAACAACATCGGGCGCAAGTTTCCGCCGGGGCACCTGCACGACAGCTGGATGGACTATCTGTATTGGGACGCAGAGTTGGAAGCGTAAACCAAGCACGACTTCGCGACCGGTGGCAGGGCGGCATGCGCTAGACTTTCCCGGCCATGCTGGGTATCAGAAAGGCGTTAGCGCTAACGCGCCCATCAGCAGCCGGAGTTCCCATGGTTTCTCGTGTCATTCCTGTCGATGAATTCGACCTCGTCATCTTTGGTGGAACCGGCGACCTGGCCCGCCGCAAAATCCTGCCCGGTCTGTTTCGCCGCTTTCTGGCCGGCCAGATGCCAGTGGGAAGCCGGATCATCGGTGCCGCGCGGTCCGATCTGGACAGTGCCGGTTACCGCGACATGATCAAGGACGCGATCGCTGAATTTGGCGGCGCAGAAAAGAATGATTCCAATGGCTTGCAGGGCTTTCTTGATGCGCTGCACTACGTCACCATCGACGCCACAGGAGAGGCAGGTTGGTCCGACCTTGCGGCGCTGAACCGCGACGGTGTTGTGCGGGCTTTCTATTTCTCTGTCGCGCCATCGCTGTTTGGGGCATTGGCGGAACGCCTGCACAATCACGGTATTGCCAATGCCGAAAGCCGGATTGTGGTCGAAAAACCCTTTGGCCGTGATCTGGAAAGCGCCAAGGCGCTGAACGATACGCTGGCCACGCATTTTGCCGAAGGGCAGATCTACCGGATCGACCATTATCTGGGCAAAGAAACGGTCCAGAACCTGATGGCCGTCCGGTTCGGGAACGTCTTGTTCGAACCGCTGTGGAACAGCCATTACATCGACCATATCCAGATCACCGTCGCTGAAACGGTCGGGGTTGGCGGGCGCGGCAGCTATTACGACAAATCCGGCGCAATGCGCGATATGGTGCAGAACCATTTGATGCAGCTTTTGTGTCTGATCGCCATGGAACCCCCCAGCGTTTTCGGTGCCGACGAGGTGCGCGATGAAAAGCTGAAGGTTATCCGTGCCTTGCAGCCCGTGGAAAGCCATCACATCGTGCGCGGCCAGTATGACGCCAGCGGCGACAGCGCCAGCTATCGCGCCGATGTCGAACATCCGCGCAGCTTTACCGAAAGCTTTATCGCAATGAAGGTAAACGTGGCGAACTGGCGGTGGGCCGATACGCCGATCTATTTGCGGACCGGCAAAAAGATGAAGGCCCGCGCCTCTGAAATCGCCGTGGTGTTCAAGGATCTGGGCCACTCCATCTTTGAAGGCGACACCGCCCGCCACCGCAACATTTTGGCGATCCGTTTGCAGCCGAACGAAGGCATGGATTTGCAGGTTACGATCAAGGAACCCGGTCCCGGGGGCATGCGTTTGATTGACGTGCCGCTCGACATGACCTTTGCCGACGCACTGGGAGAGGACAGCGAACAGGCTACCGACGCCTACGAGCGTTTGATCATGGACGTCATTCGGGGCAACCAGACGTTGTTCATGCGCGGAGACGAGGTCGAGGCCGCCTGGGCCTGGACTGACCCGCTGATCAACGGGTGGGAAGCGCGGAACGATGTGCCGAAACTTTATGACCAAGGCAGTGCCGGTCCAGAAGATGCGATGATGCTGATGCACCGCGACGGCCGGCGCTGGCGCGATATCAAAGGATAAGTCATGGAATTCATTGAATACCCCGATGGCGAGATGATGATGATTCAGCTGGCCAACCGCTTGGCTGGCGAATTGCGTCAGGTGCTGTCAACAAAGGATACCGCCTCTTTGGCTGTGCCGGGTGGCACGACGCCGGGACCGATTTTTGACAACCTGTGTTCGGCGAATTTGGACTGGTCACGCGTGCATGTCATGCTGACGGACGAACGCTGGGTGCCCGAAACGTCTGAACGGTCGAACACCCGCCTGCTGCGCCAGCGCCTGCTGACGGACCGCGCGGCAGAGGCGCATTATGTGCCGCTTTACGCCGACGCCCCCGCGCCAGAGGATAAGCTGCCCGATCTGCAGGCGGCGCTGACACCGCATCTGCCCTTGTCGGTTGTGTTGCTGGGTATGGGTGCGGATATGCATACCGCCAGCATCTTTCCGGGGGCCGATCAGCTTGATCTGGCCTTGAACGGCACTGACCGCCTTGTCGCGATGCGGGCCCCCGGCGCGCCGGAACCGCGGATCACCCTGTCAGCGGACGTGCTGAAGCAGGCGATGAGCCGCCATATCGTCATCATCGGCACGGAAAAGCGGGCTGCGCTGGAACGGGCCACCAAACTGACACCGGAAGAGGCGCCCGTTGCAGCGGTTCTGCCCGGGTCCATCGTTCACTGGGCGGAGTCCTGATCCATGTTTGCTGACCTGAAATCCCACTTTGACGCGATCAAGGACCGCCGGATCGAAGATGCGCTCGACCTTGACCGCGCGCGGTCCTATGCGGCGCAGACCGGCGATCTGCGCCTTGATTTTGCCAAGACTCAGATTGATGACGCGGCACTGGACCAGTTGATCGCGCTGCTGGACAAAGCCGATGTCGCCGGCCGCCGCGAGGCGATGTTTACTGGCGCGCCGATCAACGACACCGAAGGCCGGGCCGTGCTGCACACGGCACTGCGCAATCTGGATGGTGACGCCGTCATGGTGGACGGCGTGGACGTGATGCACGACGTGCTGGCGACGCTGGACCGCATGGAAGTCTTTGCCGAAGCTGTCCGCGACGGCAGCTATCAGGGGCAGGGCGGTGCGATTACCGATGTGGTCAACATCGGCATTGGCGGATCGGACCTTGGGCCAAAGATGGGCACGCTGGCGCTCGCCCCCTATCACGACGGGCCGCGCTGCCATTTTGTCAGCAACGTCGATCCGGCGGATATTGCACAGACATTGCAGGGGCTTGATCCGGCGACGACGCTGGTCATCGTCGCCTCCAAGACCTTTACCACCATCGAAACCATGACCAACGCCCGCACTGCCAAGGCGTGGATGGGCGAGACGGTCAAGGACACGGGCGCCCAGTTCGCCGCCCTGTCGACCGCTGCCGACAAGACCGCCGATTTCGGCATCGCACCCAGCCGTGTCTTCGGGTTTGAAGACTGGGTGGGCGGCCGCTATTCCATGTGGGGGCCGATCGGTCTGCCGCTGATGATCGCCATCGGGCCGGATGCGTTTCGTGCGTTCCTGCGCGGCGGTCAGGCGATGGATCGCCACTTCCGCGCGGCACCGTGGCGCGAAAACATGCCTGCGTTGCTGGCGCTGGTGGGCATCTGGCACAATCAGGTGTGCGATTACGCAACCCGCGCCGTGCTGCCCTATGACAACAATCTGTCGCGCTTGCCCGCCTACCTGCAACAGCTTGAAATGGAAAGTAACGGCAAGGGCGTCAGCCTTGATGGCGCGTCGCTGCCCTATAACTCTGGCCCTGTTGTCTGGGGCGAGCCGGGGACTAACGGCCAGCACGCGTTCTATCAGCTGATCCATCAGGGCACCCGGGTCATTCCGTGTGAATTCCTTGTCGCTGCCCGCGGTCATCACGACGATCTACACCACCAGCATCAGCTGCTCGTGGCCAATTGCCTTGCCCAATCCGAAGCGTTGATGAAAGGTCGCACCCTGGACGAGGCCCGCGCCAAAGTTGCGGACAAGTTCGAAGGCGCAGAGCTGGAACGCCAGGCGGCGCACCGCGTATTCCCGGGCAACCGTCCGTCCATCACGCTGACCTATCCGCAGTTGACGCCGGAAATGCTGGGCATGTTGATCGCGCTTTATGAACACCGCGTATTCGTCGAAGGCGTGGTGCTGGGCCTGAATTCCTATGACCAGTGGGGCGTGGAATTGGGCAAAGAGCTTGCAACGTCGCTGCAACCTGTCGTCGAAGGCACGAAAGCCGCCACTGACAAAGACGGGTCAACGGCGGCTTTGGTCGGTTTCCTGCAAAGTCACGGGCTGTAGATCAGCCCGCGACCGCGCCGTCGCGGTCGATAAACATCTGACGGATGTTGTCGGGGATGACGCATTTCGTATTGTCGTCGTTCAGCATGACCATCACCGCGTGGCTGGTGGTGGTCAACCGGCCCCGCACCCAGACACCATATTCCATGGTAAAGCTGCTGCTGCCCAGTTTGGTGGTGCGGCCGGTCATGATGTATTCGTCGGTCAGTTTAACCTCTGACCGGTAGTCCAGACCGATATTGCGCAGCACGACCTTGGGCCGTTTGCCGTTGATCGACCAGACGTCGCGGTCATTGAAATACAAGATGCGCAGGTTTTCGAACCACTTCAGATAGACTGCGTTGTTCACGTGCTGCAGCGCGTCGATTTCGCCAAAGCGGACCTTGTCGGCCATGCCAAAGGTCCAGGGCTCGGGGATGCCCGCTGCACGCAGGTCGTCCGTGTGCAGTGGTGTCAGAAAAGGAACGGTCATCCGGCGACGGCGGTCACGATGATTTCGACCTTGTAATCGGGGGTGGCCAGCTTGGCTTCGCCGGTCCAGCGGGCAGGGGCGTTGCCTTTGGATACCCAGGCATCCCAAACCGCGTTCATCGCGGCAAAATCGGCCATATCGGCAACCCAGACCTGCGCGGTCAGGATCTTGGATTTGTCGGACCCTGCCAGCGCCAGCAGGCGATCGACCTGGGCCAGAACTTCGGTCGTTTGGGCGGTGGCGTCCTGACCGGGCGCGCCGACCTGGCCAGCCAGATAGACGATACCGTTATGGACAACAGCTTGCGACATCCGGTCGCCGGATTCGATACGTTCAATGCTCATGGGATGTTCCTGCGCGGCAAGAGGAGAAGTGGAGCGGGTAACGGGAATCGAACCCGTAACTGAAGCTTGGGAAGCTTTCGTGATACCTTTTCACCATACCCGCATGTGACCAGCCATCGGCTGATGCGCTATCCTTACACCGGGTGCGGGGGCGGCTGCAAGCGGGCGGCGACATGAAAAAAGCGCCCGAAGGCGCTTTGTTTCCGCATCAAGGTAACCGGGTTATTAACCGCGCCAGGTGCGCACGTCGCCGCAATCCATGTGGACGAAGTTGGAACCGCGATAGGTGCCGACGCCGCCGGCGTTACAGGCGGCTGCTGCCTTGGTCATGTCGTTCACCGACCGGCTGGACAACCGCAAGTCAGCGGCCTGACCGCGCATGTGCAGCGAATTGCGCGCAACGCCGCCGGACTGGCTGCGCAGCATCGCGTTAGTTTCAGGGCTACGGTAGCCGGACAACAGCATATAGGGTTCAGAGGTATCCATCAGGCGGTGCGCGGCTGCCATAATGTCGATGGTACGGCTGTCCATGTTGACAACCTTGCCGTTGCGCCAGTCGCGCATAAAGGCGTTCACTTCGCGCAGGGCTTCACCGATGTACTGGCCTTCGATCCAATAGATCGTGTCCAGACGCTCGCCCGTCCGGCCGGAATACATGCTGATGCGGCGCACATCGCCGCCGCCACGCAGGAAGCCTGCAGCCTTTGAATAGGTGGGGGCGGCCGTCAATGCCGTCGCCGCGAATGCACCCAAAAGACCACGTCTTGAGATGCCAGAAGAACGCTGTTCCGTCATGGTTAATCTGTCCTGTCCCGTTTGCGCGTATTTTTTGCGCTTATTCATCTATCCCCAGATTTAGGGTTTGTATGACACGGCAGGCCCGATCCGCCAAGGCGTTCGGGGAAAAGGTTCCATCAGACGTCAAAAATCGGCAAAATTTTGCGCATTCATTGTGCAGCTGCGCGCTATTTGGCCAAAAGGGGTAGGGATGCAACAGCTGCATGCAAAGCGTGCCGCCGTGCAATTGGCCGTGGACATCAGGCAGGGCAATCCCGCAAAACCCTTGTAATATATGCACCTATTATGGGTGCCCATGTCTTTCGGGGGATAGACTTTGACGACCGTTTCGCTGCCACGAACCGCGCCGCGCCGGCTGCGCGCTTTTTCAATGTTCGCCGCTTTATCGATGTTCGCTCTGGTTGGAACGGCACCGGCGCAGGCGCAGGTCACAGCATTCCGTCAGGCTGTCGCCGAATCGGCGGCGCAGGACGAAGAGCTGGCGGCGTTCTATCGCGGCCGCGATTTCGCACCGGTCTGGGCCGGTGATGACAGCGCTGCATTGGCACGGCGCAATGCGCTGCTGACCGCCTTGTCGAACGCCGGTGCCCATGGCCTGCCGGAACAGCGCTACAATGCCGAAGATCTGGTTGCGCGGCTTCTGGCGGCCAAAACCCCGGCTGAACAGGGCGCGATGGATGTGGCCTTGTCGACAGCGTTTCTGACCTATGCCCGCGATGTGCAGACCGGCATCCTGACCCCGTCAGAGGTGGTGCCCCTGATCGTGCGCGAGGTGTCGCTGCGGCCGCGCATCCCGGCCTTGCAGACATTTTTGCAATCGAACCCCGATGCCTTTTTGCGGGCATTGCCACCGCGCAGCCCCGAATATGCCCGGCTGATGCGGGAAAAACTGCGGATGGAAAATCTGCTGGCGCAGGGTGTATATGGTCCGGCGGTGCAGGCGTCCAGTCTGGCACCGGGGGACAGCGGCCCGGATGTGGTCGAGCTGCGCAATCGCCTGATCGCGATGGGGCACCTGGGTCGTACGGCGACTCAGACCTATGATGCGACCATCCAGGCGGGTGTGCAGCGGTTTCAGCGGGCGATGGGCCTGACGGATGACGGCACCGCCGGTAGCGATACGATGAAGGAAATCAATGTCCCGCTCGATAGCCGGATGCAGTCGGTCATCGTGGCGATGGAACGCGAGCGTTGGGTCAACAGCCCCCGTGGCGGTCGGCATATCTGGGTCAATCTGACGGATTTCACGGCGACCATCGTGGACAACGACCGCGTCACGTTTTCGACCCGCTCTGTTATCGGGGCCAATGATCCGGCCCGCCAGTCGCCAGAGTTTTCGGATGTGATGGAATACATGGTCATCAATCCCAGCTGGTACGTACCGCGGTCCATTGTCGTGAACGAATATCTGCCGCAGCTGCAAAGCAATGCGAACGCGGTCGGGCATCTGGATGTAACGGACCGCAGTGGCCGCGTTGTGCCGCGTGGATCGGTCAACGCCCGCGCCTATACTGCGCGCACCTTTCCCTTTTCCATGCGGCAGGGGCCGAGCGAGCGGAACGCCCTGGGGCTGGTGAAGTTCATGTTCCCGAACAAGTACAATATCTATTTGCACGACACGCCGTCCAAAAGCCTGTTTAACCGCGAAACCCGCGCCTTCAGCCACGGCTGCATCCGTCTGAACGATCCGTTCGATTTTGCTTATGCGCTGCTGGCCAAGCAAGAGGCGAACCCCGAAGCCTTTTTCCAATCCCGTCTGAAAACCGGCGCAGAAAGCCGTGTGGACCTGCAAGAGCCGGTGCCGGTGCATATCGTCTACCGCACTGCCTTTACCGACGTGACCGGGGCAATGCAGTTCCGCCGCGACGTTTATGGGCGTGATGCCGCGATCTGGGAGGCGCTGGCGCAGACAGGGGTAGCCGTGCGCGCCGTTCAGGGCTAAATCTGCCCCGAAACACAGCGAAAAGGGTCCACCATGGGTTTGACGATAGCCGAGATTGCAAAGGCCCTTGGCACCGAAGCCTTTGGCGACACCGCGCTGGTGGTGGACCACCCCGCAGAGCCGGGACAGGCGGGCGCGAACGATCTGGCGCTGGCCATGTCACCTGCTTACGGCGATGCGCTTAAATCCAGCGCGGCGCAGGCTGCGATTGTCTGGGACGGGGCCGATTGGCAGGCGATGGGGCTGAAGGCCGCGATTACCGTGCCGCGCGCGCGTCTGGCGATGGCGGCGCTGACACAGGCCTTTGATCCCGCGCCTGCACCAACGGGCATCCACCCCACTGCGATCATTCCGGACAGCTGCACGATTGGCGCTGACCCCAGCATCGGGCCCTTCGTCGTGCTGGCCGAAGGCGTGCGCATTGGCGATCGCTGCCGCATTGATGCGCATGTCACGATTGGCCTGAATTCGACCCTTGGCGATGATTGCTGGCTGAACCCCGGAAGCCGCGTTGGCCGCAATTGCCACTTTGGCAGCCGTGTCATCTTGCAGCCGAACGCTGTCGTTGGGGCTGATGGTTTTTCCTATGTCACGCGCGAGCTGTCGAACGAAGAACGCGCCTATCAGTCAATGGGCCGCGCGCCACTGACGCCGCCTGCCGACGGCAAGCGCCACCGCATCCACAGCCTTGGCGGCGTGATCTTTGGCGATGATGTGGAATTGGGCGCAAACTCTTGCGTCGATGCCGGCACGATCCGTGCGACGCAGGTCGGGCGCGGCACCAAAATCGATAACAACGTTATGGTCGGCCATAACTGCATCATTGGCGAGGATTGCATCCTGTGCGGTCAGGCGGCGATGGCCGGATCTGGTGTGCTGGGCGACCGGGTTGTCATGGGCGGCAAGGCCGCGACCAAGGATCATATCACCGTTGGCAATGACGTGGTGATGGCGGGGGCCAGCGGGCTTTACGTCGATACCAAGGACGGCATGTTCGTCATGGGGCAGCCTGCAATGGATCTGCCCAGCTACCGCGCCCGAGAAAAGGGGCTGCGCCGCCTGCCGCAACTGATCAAGGATTTTGCCGCGTTGCAGAAACTGGTTCCCAAAGATGGCGCAAGCGATTAAATCGCAGGCACGGATAGCAGGAGCCATGACCATGAATGTGCAGGACAAAGTGATCGCCATCCTGGCCGATCAGGCGCTTTTGGACGTCTCTGACGTGACACTCGATGACACGCTGGAAAGCCTTGGGATCGATAGCATGGGGTTGGTGGAAACCATCTTTGCGATCGAGGAGGCGTTCGATATCACTGTGCCCTTCAATGCCAATGCACCGGCAGAAAGCGGGTTCGACGTGACCTCCGTGCGTGCGATCATCGCCGCCGTGCAGGACCTAGTGAAAGAAAAGGTCTGACCCCGTGCGCCGGGTCGTCATCACCGGGGCAGGCACCATCAACCCGCTGGGCCATGACGTCCCCGCAACACTGGCGGCCATGCAGGCCGGCACCTGCGCCATTGGCCCGTTGGATATCCGCGATGTGGATCGGTTGCAGATCCAGATCGGCGCGCAGATCAGCGGTTATGACGAGGCGGATCATTTCAGCCGTCAGGACCTGACGCTTTATGACCGGTTTACCCAGTTCGCGCTACTGTCCGCGGCCCAGGCGATGGGGCAGGCGGGGCTGGATCTGTCCGGGCCTGCGGGGGATCGGGCGGGTGTGATCCTTGGTACCTCTGGCGGGGGTCTGAACACGCAGGACGATAATTACCGCGCGGTCTATGCCGAAGGCAAAAACCGCGTGCATCCCTTTATTGTGCCGCGCCTGATGGCGAATGCCGCCGCCAGCCATGTGTCGATCCGGCACAATCTGCGCGGTCCGGTCTTTACCGTCTCGACCGCCTGCGCGTCGTCCAACCACGCCATGGGGCAGGCGCTGGGAATGATCCGGGGCGGTTTGGCCGATGTCATGCTGACAGGCGGCACCGAAGCGATGCTTTGTTTTGGCGGCATTAAGGCATGGGAAGGGCTACGCGTCATGTCCCGCGACGGCTGCCGCCCGTTCTCGGCGGATCGCAACGGCATGGTGCAAGGCGAAGGCGGTGCGGTCTTTGTCTTTGAGGAACGCGAACATGCCCTGGCGCGGGGCGCAGATATCCTGTGCGAAGTCGCCGGATTTGCCATGTCATCGGACGCCGCTGATATCGTCACCCCCTCTGCCGAAGGGGCGGCGCGGGCGATGCGCGGGGCGCTAACGGATGGCGGTATCGCGCTGGCGGATGTGGGATACATCAACGCGCATGGCACCGGCACGACAGTGAACGACCGGACCGAAACGCAGGCGATCCGCGATGTTTTCGGCGATGACGCGGGCAAGTTGCTGGTGTCATCGACCAAGGCGATGCACGGCCATCTGATTGGCGGCACCGGCGCTGTGGAACTGTTGGCTTGCATCATGGCGCTGCGGGACGGGGTTATCGCCCCGACCATCGGTCTGGCCGCTCCGGATGCGGCCTGCGATTTGGATTACGTCGCCAATACCGCGCGGCAGACCCGCGTTGATGTGGCGCTGTCCAATGCCTTTGCCTTTGGCGGGCTGAACGCCGTGCTGGCGCTGCGCCGGGCCTGAGGCATGCAAAAGCCGCCCCGCATGTGGCGGGGCGGCTTTCAAAACGCTCAAGCAGATTTACTGTTCGTTTACGCTGTCAAAGCCAGCGGTGAAGCCGGACAGGGAAATATCAAGCAGCACTTCCTGATCGGGGGCGGCAGCAGGCACCATGCGCAGCACGGCCTTGTTGCCGCGCTTCAGCTGGGCCAGTTCAGCCGCGGTAAAACCGACGCGGGCGACGCAGCCAGCAGCGTTGCAAAAGGTGAAGGGATAAAGCTTGGCTTCGCTGGAATCCACGGTCAGGCGCAGCTGCTGGGTCAGCAGGGTTTCAAGCGGCACAACGATGGTCGCGCCGGCGGCGGCTTCCTGGCCTTCGGGCAGGGGGAAGGTGCTGAATTCAGCAACAGCATTGCCGTCCGAATCCTTCAGCAGCTGGTAAAGCTGGCAAGGATCGGCCTGACCTTCTTCGGCTTTCAGGCAGCGCAGGGACCAATCGCCAAAGTTGTCGCGGATGTAAGGCTGGCCGACCTGCGGACCGGCATCAGCGGTTTCTTCCGCGGGCGCTGCATCAGCCGCCGGGGCCGCATCGGCAGGCAAGTCGGTTGCCGGGGCGTCAGCCGCGGGGGCGTCTGCGGCAGGTGCGTCAGTGGCGGGGGCTTCAGCGGCAGGAGCCTCTGTTGCAGGGGCTTCGGTCGCGGCATCGGCGCTTGGCGCATCTGTGGTCTGTGCCATCAGGGCCATCGGCGATGTGGCAAGAACGATCGCGGCCAGAACGGGGGTAAAGGCATATTTCATAACAGGGTTCTCCGGGTCATGGGTCTGGTGGCGGACCTATCACGACAACACAGGACTGTCAGTGGAAAAAATGGCCGCCGGCACGCCGCCGCGCAGGGCGTAAAAACCTGACCTGCATAGAAAAAGGGCCCCCAAAAGGACCCTTTTTCGTTGTCTCCCTGTCGGACTTTGCCGACGAATTGAGCAGACGTTAGGCAATGCAGCGCCCGGCGTCAACATAGAACAGATGATAAAAAATGCCGCGCCCGAAGGCGCGGCAAGTCTGACAGGGAGGAGACGCCCAGTGCCCCCGGGGGACATTGGAAACACCGGGCACCTTTGTTCTGGCATAGAGGTGTTAAGGATGTATTTTGGCCGCAATGAAAACGCGGGGGACGGCATGTCAGACAGTATTTTTATCGGTGGCGGTGGCAAGGATTACGGCGCGGCGCAGGCTTTGCTGCTGGACAAGGCCAATCGTCACGGTCTGATTGCGGGGGCAACGGGGACAGGCAAGACTGTCACGCTGCAAATTCTGGCCGAAGGATTTTCTGCAGCTGGCGTTCCGGTGTTTTTGTCCGACGTGAAGGGGGACTTGTCAGGTCTGGCCGCCAGCGGAACGGCGGATTTCAAACTGCACGACGCCTTTACCAAACGGGCCGCGACAATCGGGCTGGATCTGCAATACAGCGCCTTTCCGGTCACCTTCTGGGACCTGCTGGGCCAGCAAGGCCACCCGATCCGCGCGACCGTTGCCGAAATGGGGCCGCTGTTGCTGGCGCAGCTTCTGGGTCTGACAGAGGTGCAGGAAGGCGTGCTGAACGTCGCCTTTCGCGTTGCCGACGAAGAAGGGCTGCCGCTGCTGGACCTGAAGGATCTGCAATCCTTACTGGTGTGGACTGGTCAGAACGCAAAAGAGCTTTCGCTGCGCTATGGCAATGTGGCGACCAGTTCGGTCGGGGCGATCCAGCGCAGTTTGCTGACCCTGGAAAATCAGGGCGGCAATGCGCTGTTTGGCGAACCGGCGCTGGAACTGGCGGATATGATGACCTGCGCCCCGGACGGGCGCGGCCAGATCAATATCCTTGCCGCCGATCAGCTGATGGGATCGCCCAAACTTTATGCCACGTTCCTACTGTGGCTCTTGTCAGAGCTGTTCGAAGAGCTGCCAGAGGTGGGCAACCCGGACAAACCCAAGCTGGTGTTCTTTTTCGATGAAGCCCATCTGCTGTTTGACGGCGCGCCAAAGGTGCTTGTCGACAAGGTCGAACAGGTCGCACGTTTGATCCGGTCAAAGGGGGTGGGCGTCTATTTCATCACGCAAAACCCCGCCGATGTGCCCGACGATGTGCTGGGCCAGCTTGGCAACCGGGTGCAACACGCCTTGCGCGCCTTTACCGCCCGCGACCGTCAGGATCTGAAAAAGGCGGCTGAAACCTATCGCGACAATCCCGATTTCGACACGGCAGAGGCCATCCAGCAGGTCGGCACTGGCGAGGCGCTGACATCCATGCTGGATGCCAAGGGCGCGCCGCTGATGGTGCAGCGCACCCTGATCCGCCCGCCATCGTCGCAGTTGGGACCGATCGATGCCGCTGCGCGCGCCGCGCTGATGGCAGCAAGCCCGATGGCCGGTAAATACGACAAGACCATCGACCGCGAGAGCGCTTTTGAATTGCTGTCTAAACGGGCAGAAGCGGCCGCAGCGGAGGCCGAGAAAGCCGAAGCAGCAGAGGAGGCGGCAGAAGCCAGAGAGCGTGAATTCAAGCAAGCCCGCCGCTATGACGCGCCGCAAACCGGGCGGTCTACCTCGCGTCGCCGCAGCAGCACATCGGATCAGGGCTTTGGCGGGGCAATTGCCAGCGTAGTGATCAAAGAGCTGAAAGGCACCACCGGGCGGCGCATCGTGCGCGGCATTCTGGGCGGGCTTTTCAAGGGGCGCTGACCGGCGCGCCAAGGACTGCGGCTGCGTTTTGAGTTTATTTGGCCAGATGAAATACAAGCCGCTGCGTGCTGGGGGTAGAGCCGGGTTTAGATTGGTTGTGAAATAGTGTGGCGGGGTGCGGCGGTTTACGCCGCACCCTTTGTGGCTTAAAGCGGGCGGATTTTCAGGGTTGCGAGACGGTTTTCGTCTTTGTCCACGACTTCGAAGCGGAATCCGTGGAACGAGAAGACCTGGCCTTCGACGGGGATGATCTGCGCCTCGTGGATCACGAGGCCGGCGACAGTATTCGCCTCTTCGTCGGGCAGGTTCCAGTCGTGGGCGCGGTTCACATCGCGGATCGTCATGGAGCCGTCGATAAGATAGGCCCCATCCTCTGTCTGGGTGACGACGTAGTCGTCTTCTTCGTCGAATTCATCGGCGATTTCGCCGACGATTTCTTCGATGATGTCTTCGAGAGTGAGAAGGCCCTGCAGGGCGCCGTATTCGTCGACGACCAGTGCAAAGTGGGTTTTGCGTTTCAGGAACTGGCGCATCTGTTCGTCCAGCGCCGTGGTTTCGGGCACGAAATAGGGCGGCATTGCCACGTCCATGATATCGACGCGGGTCAGGGGGTCATTGCCATCCATGTCATTGGTGTGAATCGCGCGCAGCAGGTCCTTGGCATGGATCACGCCGACGATATTTTCCGGATCATCGCGGTACAGCGGCAGGCGGGTATGGGCAGATTCGAGGCACTGGCGCAGGATATCGGCGGCCGGCTGGTCGGCATCGACCATTTCGATGCCGGAGCGGTGCAGCATGACCTCCTCGACCGTGCGGTCCGACAGATCTAGCGCGCCCAGAATGCGGTCGCGGTCTTCTTTTTCCACCACACCTTCGGAGTGGCCCAGTTGCAGGGCACCGGCGATTTCTTCGCGTACGGCAAGGATATGGCTGTCGGGGTCGGTGCGCACGCCAAAGACGTAAAGCACACCGCGCACGAAGTAGCGCACCGCATTCACGATGGGCGAGAAGACGATGACCACAAGCCGGATCGGCCGCGCGACAAGAGCGGCGGTGCTTTCGGGGTTGGTGATGGCGTAGGTCTTGGGCAGCACTTCGGCGAAGATCAGGACCAGCAGGGTCATAACAAGCGTTGCCAGGGCCACACCGTTCTGGCCAAAGGTTTTGGTCAGCAGTGCCGTCGCCAGCGAGGTCGCCAGAATGTTGACGACGTTGTTGCCCAGCAGGACCGAGCCGATCAGCCTTTCGCTGTCTTCGGTCACATCGAGCGCCTTTTGCGCGCCTTTGCTGCCGCGATCGGCGGCGGCGCGCAGTTTGCCGCGGGATGCGGCGGTCAGTGCGGTTTCAGAGCCGGAGAAAAAGCCCGACATGACGAGAAGCACCAGAATGCCACCCGCCGTCAGCCAGAAAGCTGCGTCAAAGATCGGGGCGGCGGTCGATACGGGGTCCATGGTCAGCCTATTTGATTGCGTCGAAAAGGTTATGGGCAGTGATGCGTCCCGCTTCAAGGGCCTGCAGGGTCACGATGGCATCGTCTTGCGGGCCAGCGGGTGGTGGGTCAGGACAAGTTCGCTGAGCGCGTCGTCCAGAACATGGGTATAGATTTCAGTCGTGGCGACATCGGCGTGGCCCAGCATGATCTGGATCGCCCGCAGGTCGGCGCCGCCTGCCAGCAGGTGGGTGGCAAAGGCGTGGCGCATGGTGTGGGGGGTGACGTTTTCGGGCGGAATGCCGGCGGTGATGGCCAGTTCCTTGATCAAAAAGAAAAAGCGTTGCCGCGTCATGTGCCCGACCTTGCCCCGGGTCGGAAACAGGAATTTCGAGACCGGCTTCCCAGCGATGCGCCGCTGTTCTTGCGCGGCGTCCCAGTCTGCCAGCCAGGCCGTGACTGCCGCCCGGGCGGGGGGCGAGAGCGGCACCAGGCGTTCCTTGCCGCCTTTGCCGCGCACCAGCAGCATGCGCGGATCGCCCCGCGCGGCGGATACGGGCAGGGACACCAGTTCGGTCACGCGCATGCCGGTGGCGTAAAGCAGTTCCATCAAGCAGGTGTTCTTGACAGCGTCGACCTTGCAGTCGCGCGCGGCTTGTAGCAGGCGACCAACTTCGTCGATGGTCAGGGTTTTGGGCAGGGATTTCGACTTGCCAGGCCCTTTGATCTGGATCGCGGGGTTGTCCGGGCGCCAGCCTTCCTCGAAGGCGAAGCGATAGAGCTGGCGGATCGAGGACAGCCGCCGGGCGCGGGTCGCGCGGGACAGGCCCTGGTTGTCGCAGTCGATCAGATAGCCGGTGACATCGTCTTGCGTGGCGGTGGCAAAGTGCAGCCCCTTGTTCGCAAGCCAGCCTGCGACATCGTTCAGATCGCGGGCATAGGCCAGCTGGGTGTTGCGGGCCGCGTCAAGCTCTGCCGCCTGGGCGGCCACAAAGGTCTGGATCCAGCGGGCCATTGCATCCGGCCCCTGTGCGGCGGGGTCGGTCACAAGGAACGGTCCAGCAGCAGCAATTGCAGAGCCGCGCGGCGGGCGACATCATTCAGACCCGCGCGGCGCAGGACCAGCAGCGCATCGGTGACAGAGCGCGCGTCCCCGGCGACGCCTGCGTCAAACAAGGGCAGGGCGCGCAGCAATGCCTCGCCCAGTTTGTCGTCGGCCAGCAGGTCGGCAAAGACCTGCGGCGGGGCGGTGTCGGCAAAACCGGCGGCGATCGCCTCTTCCATGCTGGTGTGCGGTTGTGCATCCGTGAAATCGCCGAGGGCGACAGCGCGTACAAAGGCGGGCACGTCCGGCAGATCGGCGGCGCTTGCGTAGTCGCTGGACAGCAGCTGCACATCAGCTGCGATGCGGGCCGCGGGGCCGGTCAGGGCAATTTGCGACATGGGGGCAGCATAGAGTGTGGCAAAGCTGACCTCGGCCCGCACCTCTTGCATGGCGGACCAGACGGCGGGCAGCGTTTGTGCAACGGCATCCGGATCGTCGTCGTTCATCGCGGCATTGAATTTGCGAAAGGCATCGACCCGGTCCCAGACACCGCCGGATGCGGCGGGGGTGACGCCGGTCATCACGCGGGACAGGTCCTGCGGCGACAACGCGCCGTGCAGTGACAGCCGTTCAGCGGCATCAAGGCGTGCCTTTTCGCCGACTGTGTCGCGCAGGTCGGCGCGGGCAAAGGCAAGGGGCAGCGGGCGAGTAGACATCCCTTCGCCGATCGCCTCTCTCATGCGGAAAACCAGCGGGCTGATGCGCTCGGGCGGCGGCAGAGGTGCTGCGGGATCGACAAGATCGGCATCAAGGAACCGCGACAGCAGCGCGTCTTCGTCGTCCGGCATGTCGCCAAGGGCACGGTGGGTGTTCAGCGTCAGTGCGGCGGCCATCCAGTCACCGCTGCGAGCCAGGCAAAAGATGCGTGCAGGATAGGTCGGGGCCAGACCGGGGGCGGTTTGCATGGCGGCGCAAGGCTCGTCCTCTGTGCCGGTCAGCAGGGCGACGTCGAACCAGCGGCGGTATAGCGCAGGCTCCACCGGATCAGCAGCTTTGATCAGGGCCAGCGCCTCTGTCAGGTCAGCAAGGTCCAGCAGCTTGTCGATGCGGGCCAGCAGCAAGGCGCCTGCGTCGCCTGCAGGTGCGTCGGCCTTGGCCAGCAGCAGCGTGACAAAAAGATCGTGCAGGGCGGGCAGTTCCGGTTCGGATTGTGCCTGGATCAGCGTGATCAGGGTATCGGTTTCGCTGGCGGACCACAGTGTTTGCGGCAGGCCCGTGTCGGCCTGCGCCAATGTGCCGATCGCGGCGGGGGGCACGGCATCCAGCGGGGTGACGGTGATCTGCGGCGTGCCCGCGCCGTCGGCGGTAGGCGGCTCGTCCAGACGCGGCTTGGCGGGTGCCTTGACCGGTGCAGCGGGCGGTTCAACCGATTGCGACAGCCAGTCAATGGCGGAAAGCGGCTGATCGGACTGGGCGGACAGCGGCACGGCGCTGCCGGCGGCAAGCACGAAGGCGGCGTGAAACAGGGACAGCATCAGACCGCGATTGGTCATGGTTATTTTGTCTCCAGCGTGACGGGCTGGGTCACTTGCGTGCTGGGCGGGGCAAAATCACCGGGGAAAAACAGCGGCCCTGCATAGGCATAGGCGATGAAGGCGATTGCCGACAGCACCACCAGAATGAAAAGGGTTTTGATCAATCGCCACATAATTCGTGCGTCCCGTCGTTTGCCTGTTGCCCGATCGTGCGCCGGACTCTGCCATGTTTATATATGGCCTTTTCGGCAAGATCACGCCATTCAGGGTGACAAATTGTAACTCGGCGGCGCACAGCCTGTTCGGGGCCACCAAAAAGGGAATGTGAACCCCGTGACGCAAACCGACCAGATGCCGCAACGCTATGCCCTGCGCCGCACAGTTGTGTTGGTGGGCATGATGGGATCGGGCAAGACGGCTATCGGCCGGGCCTTGTCGCAGCGGCTGGATGTGCCGTTCCTTGACAGCGATCACGAGATCGAGACCGCCGCCAACGCCACCATCGCAGAAATTTTCGCCCGCGACGGAGAGGCTTTCTTTCGCCGGCGCGAATCAGAGGTGATCGCCCGCCTGCTGACGGGCGCGCCCTGCATCCTGTCGACGGGGGGCGGTGCCTTTCTGGCGAAGCGGAACCGCAAACAGATCAAAAAGCATGGTGTCGCAGTCTGGCTGAATGCGCCGTTGCCCGTGCTGTGGGATAGGGTGCGGCACAAGGATTCGCGGCCCTTGCTGCGCACGGCGGACCCCTATGCGACGCTGAGCGAAATCTTCGAGGCGCGCACACCGATTTATGCCAAGGCCAAGCTGCATCTGGCTGTCGGGCAACGCGCCACCATTGATGATACGACCGACAGCGTCATGTCGCTGTTACTGACAAGGCCCGATGTGCTGGAGGCATTATGACCGCAACCGTTTCCGTCGCCCTGCCGGGGCGTGAATATGACGTCGTGATCGGCACCGATCTGCTGTCGGGTGCAGGCGAACGCATTGCTGCCCTTGGCGGGCGCCGGCATGTCGCGATCCTGACCGATAATACGGTGGCGGGGCTGCATCTGCCGGCCCTGCAAGCATCGCTTGGTGCCGCTGGCATCACGTCAGAGGCGCTGTGCCTTCCTGCGGGCGAAGGCACCAAAAGCTGGACCCAGCTGGAGGCGTGCTGCGATTTCCTGCTTGATCAGAAGGTCGAACGCAATGACGTGGTGATCGCCCTTGGCGGCGGTGTTATCGGCGATCTGGGCGGCTTTGCAGCGGCGGTGCTGCGGCGCGGCGTGCGCTTTGTGCAGATTCCGACGACGTTGCTGGCGCAGGTCGACAGTTCGGTCGGGGGCAAGACCGGCATCAACACGCGCCACGGCAAGAATCTGATCGGTGCCTTTCACCAACCCAGCCTTGTGCTGGCGGATACGGACCTGCTGGCCAGCTTGCCGCGCCGGGATTTTCTGGCGGGCTATGGCGAGGTGGTCAAATACGGGCTGCTGGGGGATGCTGCCTTCTTTGACTGGCTAGAGGCGCATGCCCCCGCGATGGCGGATGGCGATGTCGCGGCCCGCATTCACGCGGTCACACGGTCGGTGCAGATGAAAGCCGATATCGTGGCCCGCGACGAGACAGAGCAGGGCGACCGCGCATTGCTGAACCTTGGCCACACCTTCTGTCACGCGCTGGAAAAGGCGACCGGCTATTCCGACCGCCTGCTGCACGGCGAAGGCGTCGCCATCGGTTGCGCCATGGCATTCGAGCTGTCAGCGCGTCTTGGTCTGTGCAGTCAGGAAGACCCCAGCCGCGTGCGCGCCCATTTGCGGGCGATGGGACAAAAGGTCGATATCCGCGATATTGACGGCGATCTGCCAAATCCAGAGGCGCTGCTAGATTTGATGGGGCAGGACAAAAAGGTTGTCGCCGGAAAACTGCGGTTCATTCTGGCCCGCGGGATCGGGCAGGCCTTTGTCACATCCGATGTGCCAGCGGATGCGGTGTTGCAGGTGCTGCGCGACGCGGCCTAGGCCGGCGCAAATCCGCCTTTCTCTGGCCAACCAAGCCCGGCAACGCAAAACGCCGCCCCTTGGGGCGGCGTTTGTTGTTTAGAACGGGATTTCGTCGTCCATATCGCTGCGGCCGCCGCCGCCAGAGCGGCCACCGCCACCGCCAGAGCTGCCGCCGCCGTAGCCGCCGCCTTGGTCGAAGCCGCCGCCGGAATTGCCGCCGCCGTAGCTGTCGTAGCCATTATCGCTTCCGCCGCGACCACCGCCACCGCCACCGCCGCCACCTGCGCTGTCAAGCATGGTCAGCACGGTGCCGGGGCCTTGCAGCACGACTTCTGTGGAATAACGGTCAGCGCCGGATTGGTCCTGCCATTTGCGGGTCTGCAGCTTGCCTTCGATATAAACCTTGGAGCCCTTTTTCAGGTAACGCTCGGCCACGCCGACAAGACCTTCTTGAAAGATGGCAACGGTGTGCCACTCGGTCTTTTCCTTGCGCTCGCCCGAATTGCGGTCCTTCCACGTCTCTGACGTGGCGATGCGCAGGTTGCACACCTTGCCGCCATTGCCAAAGGTGCGCACTTCCGGATCGGCGCCCAGATTGCCGATCAGAATGACCTTGTTGACCGATCCTGCCATGACTTTTTCCTTACGATTCTGAATTGCCGCCAATGTGACAGATAAGCAGGGGAAGGTGAACCGATCAAGCGATGTAACTGGCGGCGGATCTGGCAGACGCGGGCCAGGGGGCATGCCGTGCACAGGGGCCTGCGCGCAGGTGTGATCGGAAATTGGCTGACATCCGCCTGCGGCTGGTCTAGCCTGCGCCCACTGAAACGACATTGGGTGACGGTATGCGGATCTTTGGTCTGGCACTGACGACGACAATTGCGCTGACGGGTGCGTCCGCCTTTGCGGATACGGTTTCAACGTCATCGCGCATGGCTTTGTTCCAAAGTCAGTTGTCGGTTCTGGATAATCGCGCATCCAAGCAATACAGCAACTCTGTCCGCCTGCAGCCGCCCCGTGCAATCGTTCCGGTGACGGCACCTGCGGTGCCCAGCTATATCGGCCGCTATAATGGCCCGCTGCTGGATGTGGCGCGAATCGCCGCCCGCAAGCATGGCGTGCCAGAGGATCTGTTCCTGCGACTGGTGCAGCAGGAATCGGGCTGGAACGTAGCCGCCGTGTCAACCAAAGGTGCGATGGGGCTGGCACAGCTGATGCCCGGCACCGCCCGCCTGCTGGGCGTCGATCCCCGCGATCCGGCGCAAAACCTCGAAGGCGGTGCCCGTTATCTTAAGGCGCAGTACAACAAGTTCGGCAACTGGCCACATGCGCTGGCCGCCTATAACGCGGGTCCAGGCGCGGTGGAAAAATACAACGGCATTCCGCCCTATGCCGAAACCCGCAACTATGTACGCGTGATCTGGGGCAGCTAGGGGCTTTCGGCCCTTTGCTTGAGCCTTTGCGCCAGTGACATCATGTCCGGGTCTTTCAGGCGCGGCACGATGCGGTAGGCCGCGTTGACAGCCATAAAAAGCGCAAAAAGCAGCAGGCCAATGCACATCGCGGTCACCAGCAACTGGCCATAGGCCTGCTGGGCAAGCCAGCCAAAGGCCTTGTCGAGCCCGCCCGCCGCATCCGGATCATGCCGCCATGCCGTCAACCCGATCAGGAAGCCGATAATCAGAACCGATGCGCCTTGCGCCGCGACGCCGATCTGCAGCAGCCGGTTCCAGTGCAGGGTGAAATGGTTGGCCTGCAACGCCTCGCGGTAGCTTTGGCTCCAGGCTTTGTGCAGGTAATAGACGCCAGCACCCATCGTAAGCGCGGCAACAAGTCCGATGATGATCGCGCCCATTGGCCATGACAGCAGTTTGGACAGATAGAACGCGGTCTTGGACCCTTCGCCGCTGTCGGTGCTGCCAAACAGCAGCAACAGCGGCAAGCCGCCCAGCGCACCGTGGATCAGGCCGGTGACAGCCTGTCCTGCGCGGGCAAGAAGCCCTTTGGCATCGGTTCCATGCTGTTCCAGATCGAACCAAGCGTCGATCAGCCGCCAAATCATATAGGCAAACAAACCAAGGGCGACGACGACCAGAGCGATCATGCCAAAGGGGGATCTTTCGATCGTCGCCAAAGCGTCCGATGTGCCCTTCGCCTCTCCGCCTTGCCAGATGGTGAAAAGCGATACGCCCGATACAATCAGATAGACCAGCGCGCGGCCTGCGTAGCCTGCGCGCATAACGGGCATGGCCCAGTTCAGGTTGTCATCGGCCATGTTCATCGCCCCTTTGTTCTGCAGGGCCAATGCCCCAGTGCGGCAGATGTTCCCGCCATGCGTCTGGGCATCCGCGTCATCCGCGTTATGTTGCAGGCAACAGGGCGCAGCATCGCCGCCCGTTGCGAAAGGTCTGTGCCCCTTGCTGTCATCACTGCGTTATCGCCTGAACCGTTTGTTTGCCCATATCTGGGTGCCCATCGGGGCCTATGCGGTACTGGCGCTTGTCGCGGCATTTATCGCCATCGCCCTGCGCGGCCTTATTCCCGAAGAACTGGCCTTCAAGATCGGTGCTGATGCGATTGACAGCCTGCTGAACATCCTTGCGTCATCCATGCTGGCGGTTACGACCTTTTCATTGTCGATCATGCTGTCGGCCTTTGCGGCCGCATCCAGCACGGCCACGCCGCGGGCGTTTCAACTGCTTAAGACGGATCGCACCGCCCAGCAGGTGCTGGCCAGTTTTCTGGGGGCTTTCATCTTTTCGCTGGTCGGGATCGTCAGCCTTAAAATCGGGATCTATGGCGAAGGCGGGCGGGTCATTTTGTTTGCCGCGACGATCCTTGTGCTGGTGCTGATCGTTTTCAACCTTGTGCGCTGGATCGGGCATCTGACCGACTTCGGCCGCCTTGGCGACACCATGGACCGGGTCGAGGTCGCGGCAACAGCCGCCATGCAGAACCGCCTTGCGACGCCCTGGCTGGGGGCAAATCCGATGCGCGGGCGTAGCCCGCCAGAGCGGGCAATCCCACTGCCAAGCCGCGCCGTCGGACATATGCAGTTCATCAATCTTGACCGCCTGAACACGCTGGCCGGGGTTGCGGGCTGCAGTATCTATCTGGACGTGCTGCCCGGAGAGTTCGTCTATCACGGCACTGTGCTGGCCCATGTGCTGGGCGGGCCGATCGGGCCGGAGTTTGATACGCTGCTGGCGGATATCCACGACAGCTTTGATATTGGGATGGATCGCAGCTTTGATCAGGATCCGCGCTTTGGCATGATCACCCTGTCGGAAATCGCCAGCCGCGCGCTGTCGCCTGCGGTGAACGATCCGGGCACGGCAATCGACGTGATCCGGCGGATGACCCGCGTGATGTCGCTGTGGGATGACCGCGCTGCGCCGGACGTGGCCTTCGCTCATCTGTGGATTCGCGGTATGTCTGCGGATGAAATGCTGCGCGATGCCTTTGCCGCCATCGCCCGCGATGGCGCTGCGCTTTACGAGGTTCAGATTACCTTGCAACGGGCATTGCTGGCCATGGCACAGCAAAGCCCGTCCATCTTTGCAGAGGCTGCAGCGGCCCAGTCGGCGCGTGCCATGTCCTACGCGCAGGATGCCATGCCGATCGCGCAAGAGCTAAACCATTTGCAAGGCGTGGCCGATCAGGTCGCAGGCGTTGCACGCACGCGGGCAGGGGCTGCGATCAAGGCCAGAACCTGACAGCAGGGGATTACGGCTCTGCCGCAGATTCCGTACCGGCGGCCAAGGCAAAGTCGTAAAGCCGCGGCAGATAGGCGATATGCATCTGCGCCCCGATCACTCCTGGTGCGGCATGGCGGTAAAGCGAACGCCAATAGGGCTGCAGAATGACGCCTTCATCGCGCAGGATCGTCTGCAGCTGTGCCATGATGGTCCGCCGCTTGTCTGCATCCGCAATCGCATTCGCCTGCGCCAGCAGCGCATCGAATTCAGCATTGGCAAAACCGGATTCGTTCCACGCCTCGCCCGACTTGTAGGCAAGGGCATAGATCTGGGTGCCAAGGGGGCGGTGGTTCCAGTCGGTCGATGAAAAGGGATAGCTGGTCCAGTTCGACCAAAAGGTGCTGGCGGGGACCGTGGTCCGTTTGACGCTAAAGCCGGCATCGCGCAGCTGGGCGGCAACGGCGTCCGTGGTATTCTTGCGCCAGTCATCATCGATGGATACCAGCTCCATCTCGAAATCCTGCTGACCGGCCTGCGTCATCAACGCCAGTGCACCGGCGGGATCGACGGGCAGGGCAGGCACATCGGCCCATTCAGGATGCATCGGACCGATATGCATATTGCGCGCCACAACGCCCCGATGGCCGTAGCCAAGTTCCAGACATACCTCTGGATCGACAGCCATGGTGATCGCACGGCGCACGCGCACGTCGGCATAGGGCGTCTTGCCGTCTACTTCGGCTTTCTGGTTGGTGCGGATCACGATGGTAGAGCCTGATGCGACCTCTGATTTTTGCCAGCCCATGCCATCCAGAATGTCAACGAACTCGCCGACGGTTTCATAGATCACATCGACTTCGCCCGCGGCGGCGGCAGCGACAAAGGCTGATGGATCGGTGCCGTAGTCGATAAATTCGAACCGGTCGATGGCCGCGCCAAATCCTGCGGCGTCGCCCCACCAGGTGTGGCCCGTATTGCGGGTCAGCACGGCGCGGGTGCCGACCTCTAGCGCCTCTGGCACATATGGGCCGGTCCCTTTGGGGGTGGCCGTCGGATCATCTGCGTTGAAATCCGCAGGCACGATCTGAGCGGGGTAATCGGACATGCCCGCAATAATGGTGATATCGGGAAAGGGCAGGGCCAGCGCCACGGTCAGATCATCCGTCGCGGTAATTGCGCCATCGATGGCCTTGTCCGTGTCCGGGTCAATCAGCGTCGCCATGCGGGTCGCCATAGAGTTGCCTTCGACGGTCTTGTCACACCAGCGAGTGATATTGCGCACTACATCGGCGGCGGTAAAGGCGGTGCCGTCGTTCCATGTCACGCCGGGGCGGACGTTCAGGGTATAGGCGGTGGCATCGTCGTTCACATCCCAGCCAGCCAGAAGCCAGGGCGTAAAGGTGCCGTCGTTGTTGTAAGCAACAAGGTATTCCAGCCAGCCCGCAGTAATATAGGACATCTGCGGCCAGTCGTATGTGCGCGGATCCTTGAGCGCGCGCACTTCCATCTGCATCCGCAGCGTCCCGCCTTGCCGTGCTTGCGCCTTGGCCTGTGTCGGCATCGCAGCGCCCAGCAACCCGTAGGCAGCAGCGCTAGTCACACCCAGCGCGGTCGCGCGGGACAGGAATTCACGGCGGTCCAACCGACCCTGCGCCACTTCGCGCGCATAAAGCGAGGCGGCAGGATGAAGGCGCGGCGCGCGGGGGGGTGTCATCGGGTCATATCCTGACGTCGTCATATTCAGCGGAGTCATTTCCGGCGGACGCTGCTGCGCCCTTTGATCCCTAGCAGGCACCAAGCGCCGCGCCGCGTCAACGCAGGTTGTCCGGTTTTATGTACTGATACGGCTGAAAGCTTAGATTTAGGGAGCGTCCTTAAACTGAGTCGGTTTTTGCCTGGTCCAACGCTACTCTTCGTCAGAAAGCATTCACTTGGCGTTATCCGCCATGTGGTCCGAACGGCAGGGATGTCTGCTTAGAGCCCACACTGCTTCAACAGTTGTTCAATCTTGATCTTTTTTGGTCGCACGGTCTCGCAGAAGCTTACCCCCAAAATATCCTACAATTGTCGAAATGGCGGAGCTCCCATAGTAAGCAGAAATCATGACTAGGTCGGATTTTGCCATTGGATCAAAAAACGACAAGACCAGTGCAACCGGCCCTACTGAAACAATAAAAACAAGCCAAAATGGAACATGGTAGTAGCCAAAGAGGGCTCCAAGTCCAAAAGGAAGGTACAGAATAAAAGTTTTGAACAACACGCAGATCCCGCATCAAAAGATTTTCGGTCTCCTCAATCATCAGTCAGAGATGCGAGTTGTTCAAGGTCGTCTTTGTCCCGCATAGCGGACCAACGCGGTTTGCGGATACACCCTAGATTTACCTCAACGGGGCCGGACCTGCGGGCCTGCGCGGCGGAATGTGCTGGGGCTGACGCCAGCGCGGGATTGAAAGGCGCGGCTGAAATAGGCGGCGGACTGGTATCCGGTCTGGCTGGCGATGTCCTGCACCGGCGTTTTGGTGTCGCGCAGCATTGTGCACGCCTCGAAGTGGCGGCGGTCGGCCAGCAGGCCAAGCGCGGATTGACCGCAGGTCTGGCGGCAGCAGCGCGTCAGGTGGGTGGGCGTCACACCCAGTTCTGCAGCGTAATCCGCGACGGAATGGTCGGACCGGAAATCGCGTTCGATCAATCCGGTATAGGCGGCGACAAGCCGCGCCGCGCTGGTTTGTTGGCGGGCAAGGCCTGGATCAGCGCCTTGCGCCGCGATCTGGCGCGCGAAAAAGACTGACAGTAGCCCCGCATGATAATGCGCCGCGCGGCGGCTGTGGGGGCGGGTGGATTGCAGCTCTCGTTCCAGCCCTTCGATCAGGGCCAGCAATTCCTTTTGCCCCGCCACATCGCGCAAGCGCAAGTGGACCGGCGCATCCGGCCATTCGGCGGCCATGGCAGCGGGCAGGGTCAGGATCTGGCCAAAGGCAGCCGCCCCGATCTCAAACCCGTACATCGTGCGGGCAGGAATAAAGATCAGGTTGTTGGGACCATAGCCGCTGGTCAAGCCAGCAATGGTAATGCGCCCCTGACCGCGCGCAAAAAAGATCAGGCGTGGCGTGGCATGACTGCGCATGGCTTCTGTCCGCCAGCGATTGGCCTGTGGGACCTGACCAAGCGCCTGCAAGGACAGGGTCGCGGGGGCCGCATCGGGAAGCGGCAATTGGCTGAAATCGTCGGGCATCAGGGTCTATCCTGTCAAACTGCCCAAATCTTGCTGCGGAGGCGCGCGCAAGACAACGCTTTTTCTGTCCTAGCCTGTCAGGGCTGTGGATAAATCTGTGGATGATGCATCAATGCGATACCAATTACGCATCCGGCGGGCGAACCAAGTCCTTTGCCGCTTTGCATATTGGCGCGTTGCGATGATTGCGGCATCCCGCGCATCGTTCAGCGACATTTTGCCGTCCAGATGGGCGATCAGCTCTGTCGCGCCGATGGCGCGGGCGGATTGATCTGCGGGGTTCCACATTGGGCGAATGGCGGCCGCCTCTGCCAAAGCGCCTTGGTCCAGCATCAGATCAAACCGGCGGGCGATGCGGGGGCTCAGCCATTCTTTGGGCGCGTCAATTACAAGGGGCAAGGCATCGGGCAATGGCAGCAGCGGCGGCGGCGTGTTGTCCTGCCAGTCGGCAAGGGGGCGTCCGGTCGTCTTCAGCACCTCCCAGGCGCGCTGGACGCGCATGCGGTTGGCGGTGTCGATGCGCGCGCGGGTGGCATCGTCGATCTGCGCCAGTAGATCCGGCAGCGCCAGCGCATCGCCTGCGGCACGCACATCCGCTGGCGTGGCGGGAATGTCGGCCAGACCTTCGGTCAGGGCGCTGAAATACAACCCCGTGCCGCCAACGATGATGGGCCGCGCCCCCCGCAGCAAGGGGGCCACATCGCGCAGCCAGTGGCCGACGGAATAGGGCTGGTGCAGCGGCACATGACCGTAAAGCAGGTGCGGCGACTGCGCCAAATCCGCATCGGGGGGGCGCGCAGTCAGCAAACGCCACCCGTCAAAGACCTGCAGGGCATCCGCATTTACGATCACACCGCCCAGCTGGCGGGCCAGCGCCAGCGCCAGTGCCGACTTGCCGCTGGCGGTTGGGCCGGCGATCAGGATCGGTGTGCCTGGGTCCGGCACCGGGATTGCGTTCAAGATCATGGGCGAAATCTGCATTGCGCCGTCACACGGCATTGAACCTTTGGCCCATATGCTTCATTTTGCGCCAAAGCGAAAGCCGCAAGACCGCAGCCCGCCGCAGCCCCAATTGGCAGCCCCAGCACAAGGACCTACCCCATGACCGAAGAGCGGACCAAATACGGACGCGTAATGCTCAAGATCTCTGGCGAGGCTTTGATGGGCGACACGGCATTCGGCCTGCATCCGCCAACCGTCCAGCGCATCGCCCGAGAGGTCAAATCGGTCCACGACATGGGCGTGGAGATTTGCATGGTTATCGGCGGCGGCAACATCTTTCGCGGGTTGCAAGGGTCGGCCCAGGGGATGGAACGCACAACGGCCGATTACATGGGAATGCTGGCGACGGTCATGAACGCGCTGGCGATGCAATCGGCCCTGGAAGAGCTGAAAATCCATACCCGCGTGATTTCCGCAATTCCAATGGATCAGGTCTGCGAGCCCTACATCCGTCGCCGCGCGGTGCGCCATCTGGAAAAGAAGCGGGTTTGCATCTTTGCCGCCGGAACGGGCAACCCTTATTTCACCACCGACACCGCCGCGACCCTGCGCGCCAACGAGATGTCCTGCGAGGCAATCTTTAAGGGCACCAAGGTTGACGGTGTATATGATAAGGATCCGGCCAAGCACGATGATGCGGTGCGTTACGAGCGGATCAGCTATGACGAGGTGCTGCAAAAGCATCTGGGCGTCATGGATGCCAGCGCTATTGCTTTGGCGCGGGATAACCATTTGCCGATCATTGTTTTCAGCCTGGACGATACCGGCGGCTTCAAAGGTATCCTTGCAGGTGAAGGCACCTCAACCGTCGTTCACGACTGAACTGATACGCGCGATGGCGCCACATTTGCGGATTCAGATGCAGCGCGTCCTATACAATTCAACGTCTTTCCCCTAAGAGCGGGGAAAGTAGGCAATTTGCCGCAAGACAGAGCATGACGATTATGGCTGAAGATTTCGAACTCGATACCGACGACCTAGCACGCCGCATGGATGGTGCAATCGCCAACCTGCGCACGGAATTTGCGTCCCTGCGCACGGGCCGTGCCTCTGGCTCCATGCTGGAGCCGATCATGGTGGATGCCTACGGCAGCCCGACCCCGATCAACCAGGTCGGCACCGTCAACGTGCCCGAACCGCGGATGGTCACGATCAACGTCTGGGACAAGGGCCTTGTTAACAAGGTTGAAAAGGCGATCCGCGAAAGCGGTCTGGGTATCAACCCCCAGATGAACGGCACGATCATCATGCTGCCGATCCCCGAACTGAACGAGGAACGTCGCCGCGAGCTGACCAAAGTGGCTGGCAACTATGCCGAATCCACCCGCGTCAGCATCCGCAACCTACGCCGTGACGGTATGGACCAGATTAAAAAGGCCAAGGACGGCATGGCAGAGGACGACCAGAAATTCTGGGAAGCCGCCGTGCAGGAACTGACCGACGCCCACATTAAAAAAGTGGACGAAACCCTGGAAGCCAAGCAAGCCGAGATCATGCAGGTCTAAGGCCGTGCGCCGGACGACCTGATTGACCCCGGTACGGGGTCGCAACCGCGGAAAAGAGGCCTCATGCCCCAAACGGACATCACATCAGACCAAGAGGGCGGCCCGAACCACGTTGCCGTCATCATGGATGGCAATGGTCGTTGGGCGCAGCAGCGCGGGCGCCCGCGTCTGTTCGGCCACCACGCCGGGGCGAAACGCGTGCGCGAAATCGTGCGCGCCTGTCCCGATCAGGGCGTCAAGTATCTGACCATCTTTGCTTTTTCGACGGAAAACTGGAAGCGCACCCAGACCGAAGTTGCGGGTCTGATGGCGCTGTTCCGGCGCTATATCATGCGCGAAGCCAAGGCGCTGTTCGACGAAGGCGTGCGCGTGCGCTTTATCGGCGACCGCATCCGGCTGGACGATAAGCTGGTGCGGATGATGGACAATCTGGAACTTTACACCGCCGGCAACGACAAGGTGCATCTGACGATCGCGCTGAACTACGGCGGCCGCGACGAAGTCACCCGCGCCGCCCAAAGGCTGGCGTTCGAGGTCGAGCAGGGCCGTCTGTCCTACAAAGACGTCGATGCAGAGGCGCTGTCCAAATTCCTCGATACCCGCTTTCTGCCCGACCCCGATCTGGTGATCCGCACCAGCGGCGAGGCGCGGATCAGCAATTTCCTGCTGTGGCAGTCCGCCTATGCAGAATACGAATTTATCGACACGCTCTGGCCTGATTTCAGCGCCGAGGTGTTCGCCGAAGTGCTGTCCAAGTTCGGCGCAAGAGAGCGCCGTTTTGGCGGGGTCATGGCCTGACGTGAGCCTGCAGACGCCGACACCCTCTGGCAAATGGGATGATCTGACGGTCCGGCTTGCGTCCAGCGCGGCTATGGTTCTGGTGGGCGCTGTCGGCGTTGTGATGGGCGGCGTCTGGTTCCAGATGATGGTTGTCTTTGTGACAGCCGTGATGATCTGGGAATTGTGGATGATGATCGCCTCTGACCTGCCGACGCCTGGCATGTTGCTTGCGGCGCTCACGGCCTCTGTCCTGTCGGGCATGTTGGAACATGCGACCGCGCTTGGTCTGCTGTTGTTCCTTGTGGTGCCCCTGATTGGCGCATGGCGGGTAAAGCACGAACGCCTTGCATTCTTTTGTTTTTCCTTGGGTATTCAGGTCGCAGGCTGGGGCATCGTCACGTTCCGTGCCGACTATGGCTTTGGCTGGATCCTGTGGCTGATCTGCGTTGTCGTGGCGACGGATGTGTTCGGTTACATGATCGGCCGCGCTGTCGGCGGACCCAAGTTCTGGCCAAGGGTCAGCCCGAAAAAGACCTGGTCCGGCACGGCCGGCGGCTGGGTAGCAGCGGGTCTTGTCGGGGTCATCTTCACGTTTTTTACAAGTGCCGGTTTTGAAATCGTCCTGCTGTCGATGGTCCTTAGCTTTGCCAGCCAGCTTGGCGATGCTGCCGAAAGCGGGTTGAAACGCCGGATGAAGGTCAAGGACAGCTCGACCCTGATCCCAGGTCACGGCGGGCTGTTTGACCGCTTTGATGCACTGCTGGGGGCATCCTTGTTCATGTTGCTTGTGGCTGGGCTTTTCAACGTGCCGGGAGTCGCCTTTTGAGGCGGATCACCATTCTAGGTGCGACCGGATCCATCGGCCAAAGCACCATTGACCTGATCCGCCGCAACCGCGCGGCCTATCACGTTGTCGCCCTGACGGGCGGGTCCAACGCCGTGCAATTGGCAAAAGATGCCAAGGACTTGCGGGCCGAAGTTGCCGTCGTTTCCGACCCTGCCGCATACCCCGTTTTGCAAGACCTGCTGTCTGGCACCGGTATCCGCGTGGCCTGTGGTGCCGCTGCGATCAATGACGCCGCCCTCATGCCTGCCGATTGGATCATGTCCGCGATTGTCGGCGCGGCGGGCCTGCCGCCAGGTATGGCAGCGTTGGAACAGGGCACGACGCTGGCGCTGGCGAACAAGGAATCCCTTGTCACCGCTGGCCCGCTTTTACTGGCGACCGCACGCAGATATGGCGCGACGATCTTGCCGGTCGACAGCGAACATTCCGCTGTGTTTCAGGCGCTGGTGGGCGAGGATATGGCCGCCGTCGAACGGATCGTCATCACCGCATCGGGGGGCGCATTCCGTGACTGGCCGCTGGATAAACTAGCCGGTGCCACGCTGGAACAGGCATCTAGCCATCCCAACTGGGACATGGGGCAGCGCATCACGATCGACAGCGCATCCATGTTCAACAAGGCCCTTGAACTAATTGAAACCAAGGAATTCTTTGGCATCAGCCCGGACAAGATCGAAGCCATCGTTCACCCGGAATCGCTGGTGCATGCGCTGGTCGGTTTTAACGACGGTGCGCTGATGGCCCATGTGGGCCCGCCTGATATGCGCCACGCCATCGGCTATGCGCTGCACTGGCCGGACCGCAGGCATCTGCCGGTGGATCGCCTTGATCTGGCGCAGATTGGTCAATTGACATTCCGCACCCCCGACGAAGCCCGCTGGCCTGCGCTGCGCCTTGCGCGCGAGGTCATGCAGGCGGGGGGCGCGATGGGCGCGGTGTTCAATGCCGCCAAAGAATCCGCGCTGGACGCCTTTATCGCAGGACGCATCGGGTTCATGGACATGAGCGGCGTCGTGGCAGAGGCGCTCGCCAAAATGTCAGCACATGAGGGTCCGCAAAATGCCCCGATGCAGCTAGACACTATTCTGGAAATCGACCGCGAGACGCGCCAGCGTGTGGCGGATGCTTTGACACATCGGGGATGACACAGTGGATCTGACGCAACTTCTACCGCAGCTGGGCGGTGGCCTGTTCACGCTTTTGATGTTCGTGGTATCCTTGTCCATCATCGTGGCGATCCATGAATACGGCCATTACATCGTCGGCCGGTGGAGCGGCATCCATGCCGAGGTCTTCTCGATCGGGTTTGGCCCGGTGCTTTTTGCCCGCACCGACAAGCGCGGCACGGTCTGGCAGATCGCGGCGCTGCCCTTTGGCGGCTATGTCAAGTTTCTGGGCGATGCCAATGCGGCCAGCGTCGGCGGCACCGATGTGGCAGAGGGCAGGGACGCCCGCCACACGATGCTGGGTGCGCCGCTGTGGGCGCGTGCGGCGACAGTGGCTGCCGGGCCGATATTTAACTTTATTCTGGCGATTGTTCTGTTTGCCGGCTTCATCATGGTCACTGGCTCGCCCCGTGTCCCCATGACCTATGCGGCAGAGGTGGCGCTGCCGCCGGCCTATGCCTCTGACATGCTGCCGGGTGATGAAATCATCAAGATCGGCGATATAACAATGAGCCCCGAGGAAGGGCTGGACGGCCTGCCTGTCACCGACCGGGTCGATTACACCGTGCGGCGGAACGGTGAGGAAATCGTGGTGCAGGGGCCCTATCCGCTGCCGCCGCGCGCCTCTGGTGTGACGCCGCGGTCGGCAGCGGATGATGCCGGGCTCAAGATCGGCGATGTGATTACAGCCGTGGACGGCACGCCGGTGTTTGCGTTTCAGCAGCTGGTCGATGTGGTCAATGCGGCGGATGGCCGGTCGCTGGATCTGACGGTCTGGCGGTCTGGCGACACCCTTGATATCACCCTGTCCCCCCGGCGCATGGACCTGCCGTTGCCCAATGGAGGGTTCGAAACCCGCTGGCTGATCGGCATCACGGGCGATCTGTTTTTCGAGGCAGCCACCGACCGCGTGGCCCCCTGGCGGGCGGTCTGGCTGGGAATGCAGCAATTGTGGATGACCATCACCACATCGCTGTCGGCGCTGTCGCATATCGTGACCGGCGCAATTTCAACCTGCAACCTGTCCGGCCCGGTCGGCATTGCCCAGACCAGCGCCACGATGGCAAGTCAGGGGGCCACCAGTTACGTGCTATTTATCGGCATGCTGTCGGCGGCGGTCGGGCTGCTGAACCTGTTTCCGATCCCGGTGCTGGACGGCGGCCACCTTGTATTTCATGCCTATGAAGCTGTGACGCGCCGCAAACCGTCTGACCGCGCGCTGAACGTGCTGATGATGGCCGGTGTGGCGCTGATTGGAACAATGATGGTCTTTGCTATCCTTAACGATCTGGTGCTGTGCCCCTAGGGGGACATAAGGCTGCCGCATTTCGGCCTTAATCCTTTCGTAGTTCAGCCAAAGACTATGAAGGAGCCGCAGATGCAGACCATTTCGCAAAGCTACAAAGGTATCAGTACGCTGCTGTCGCTGAACTGGGACCGTTTGCTGACCGCAGGTGCCATGATCGCCGCGCTTTATGCCGGTGCCTATATCGCACTGCTGTAAACGACCGCTTTTTGCAGCACTGGCAATTAACCTGTCCAGCACGCCCCCGGGCGTGCTTGTTCGTTTTGACATCCGTGTTCGGGTTGGGTAATCCAAATACAACAGGGACATCGGGTAGCAGGCAGCATCATGAACAATAAAAACGCGGGTGCACAGGCACCAGTTTCAACTGGGGTCGCAACGCGGGTCGCACGGGGCAGTTTGACCCTGTCCGCGATGTTGCTGGTGCTTCAGGTCAGCGGTGCCAGTGCACAGAACTTTGCGTTCAATGCGGTGCAGATCGACGGCAACCAGCGTGTTGCCGACAATACGATCCTGTCATTCGCCGGCATCAGCCGGGGCGAGGTGTTAAGCGCCGACGAGGTGAACACCGCCGCCCAGAAAATTCGCGATTCCGGTCTGTTTGAAACGGTGGACGTGCAGGCCAATGGCGGCACCTTGTCGGTCAATGTTGTCGAATATCCCACGGTCAACCAGATCTCTATTGAAGGGAACCGCCGTCTGTCGGACGCGGAATTCCTGCCCCTGATGCAAAGCCAGCCGCGCAAGATTTATTCGCCCGCGACCGTCGATCAGGACGTTGCGACCATCACCGGTCTTTATGCGCAGAACGGCCGCATCAACGCCTCTGTCACGCCCCGCATCATCCGGCTGAGCGATAATCGCGTCAATCTGGTGTTCGAAGTGTCGGAATCCGGCGTCACCGAAGTGCAGCGCATCACCTTTGTCGGGAACCGCAGCTTTTCCGACCGCCGCCTGCGCGGCGTTCTGGAAACCAAGCAGGCCGGCCTGCTACGTGCGATAATCAGCCGCGACACCTATTCCGAGGATCGCATCAACTTTGACAAGCAGGTGCTGACCGATTTCTATCAGTCACGTGGCTATGCCGATTTCACGCTGCAAAACGTCGATGTGACCCTGACCCGTGAACGCGATGCCTATCTGATCACGTATAACGTGCAGGAAGGGCAGAAATTCACCTTTGCCAACGTCTCTGCCAGTTCCGATCTGCCAGAAGTCGATGTCGCCGATTTCCAACGGGCGCTGACGACCAAAACCGGCATGGCCTATAACCCCGGCCAGGTCGATCGTGATATCGCGCGGCTGGAACGGTTGGCCATCCAGCGGGGCTTGACCTTTATTGCTGTGGAACCCGTGATCACCCGCAACGACCGTGATCTGTCATTGAACGTGGATTACAAACTGGTGCGCGGCCCGCGCATTTTTGTCGAACGCATTGATATCGAAGGCAACTCCACCACGCTTGACCGGGTTGTGCGCAACCAGTTCCGCACTGTCGAAGGCGATCCGTTCAACCCGCGCACCATCCGCGAAGCCGCCGACCGCATCCGCGCCCTTGGCTTTTTCAGCACCGCCAATGTCGAGGCCCGTGAAGGATCGACGCCCGATCAGGTCATCGTTGACGTCAACGTCGAAGAAGCCCCGACCGGATCGCTGTCCTTTGGCGCGAACTACAACACCGATGACGGTGTCGGCCTTGTGGCCAGCTTCCGCGAACAGAACTTCCTTGGCCGCGGCCAGTCACTGAGCTTGCAGGTGTCGACTGCCGAATCCAACCGCGTGCTGGATTTCAGCCTTGGAGAGCCGAACTTTCTTGGCCGCGATCTGCGTGCCAATTTCGACTTCAGCTATCGCACATCGTTCGACGACGATGACAACTACGACACCGAAACCTTCCGCGTCAGCCCGAGCCTGACCTTTCCTGTCAGCGAAAGCGGTCGTCTGACCACCTTTGTCGCGCTGGAATACAACGACTTGACCGGCGATGTTGAAAGCGTCAGCGACTTCATCCAGGAAGAGGCGGACGAAGACGGCGTCTTTAACGCTTCGCTTGGCTATAGCTATTCGTTCGACAACCGGCGCACCGGACTTGATCCGACAGCGGGCTACGTGTTCCGCTTTGGTCAGGAATTTGCGTTTGGTGACACGCAGTTCATCAAGACCACGGCGCTTGCCGCGGCAGAACGCAAGGTGCTGAACGAAGACGTGACCCTGCGGGCCACGATCGAAGGCGGGCATCTGGCCTATCAAGAAGGGTTCAGCCGGATTACCGACCGCTTTTTCCTGAACGGCAATTCGTTCCGCGGTTTCGACACCAACGGCGTCGGCCCCCGCGATTTCGAACCGGGTGGTGATACGGATATCAACGACTCGCTGGGCGGCAACTCTTACGCCGTGGCGCGGCTGGAGGCGGAATTCCCGCTGGGCCTGCCAGAGGAATACGGCATCACCGGCGGCGTCTTTGCTGACTACGGCTCTGTCTGGGATGTGGGCCGCGACGGATCGGACGAGACGAATATCATCTATGACGGTTTCACGCCGCGTGCGACGGCTGGTGTGTCGATCTTCTGGACGACGCCGCTTGGCCCGCTGCGCTTTAACTTTACCGAAGCGTTGAAATCCGAAACGCAGGACGAAACGCAGGTCTTTGACGTCACGATCTCGACGTCGTTCTGATGCGTGCGCTTGCGGCTGCGCTGGTGGTGACACTGGCGTCGATCACCACCGCCGGCGCACAACAGGCACCGGCGGACGCGCCGCCGGTGTTGATCGTCGACAGCGACCGGCTTTATCAGGAATCGCGTTACGGCCAGCAAATCCGTGCGGAACTTGACCGCAGCGCCGAAGAGCTGAAGGCTGAAAACGACCGGATTGTCGCCGCCCTGACCGAGGAAGAGCGCAGCCTGACCCTGCGCCGGCCGACCATGCCAGCGGCGGATTTTCGCAAGGAAGCGACCGATTTCGACACCAAGGTGCAAGGCATCCGCCGCGCGCGGGACGCCAAGGAAGTCGCCTTGCAAAACGCCCGCCTGACCGCGCAAAAGGATTTCTTTGCGCAGGTCCAAGGGGTTGTCGGGCAGCTGATGATCGAAAAGGGCGCGACAGTAACATTCGATCAAAGGTCTGTTTTCATTGCACTTTTGGCAGCAGACATTACCGAAGAAGCGATCGCGCGGATTGATGCGCAATTTGTCGATTCCGATGGCAGTGCCACTGGCGATGTGCCTGCGCTGGTCGAAGTGCCCCCCAGCGCTGTGCCGTCCGACATTGTCCCGCCCGCAACCTTGCCGGGGCCGGATGACAGCCCCGCCGCCGATCAGGGCGAACTGCCGGTGCTGGACCCCGAAAACCCCTAACGCTTTGGTGCCCTTGCCCGGGTCAGGGCAGATTGGTAAGCAAACGCAGGTGCCCCGCGCATCATTCAAGTGAAGGACCAAGAGCCGATGACCGATGCCACCACGCCAGACACCTGCGCCCCGATCACGGAATGTGATATCCAGCTTATTCAGGATATCCTGCCGCACCGCTATCCGTTCCTGCTGGTGGACCGCGTCATTGACATCGACGGGACGACCTCGGCCACGGGTATCAAGAATGTCACGATGAACGAGCCGCATTTTCAGGGCCACTTTCCCGGTGCCCCGATCATGCCCGGCGTGACCATCATCGAAGCGATGGCGCAGACTGCCGGTGTCATGGTGGGCGCGTCGATGGGGCTGATCAAGGGCGATCTGCTGATCTACTTCATGTCGATCGACGCCTGCAAATTCCGCCGCAAGGTTATTCCCGGTGACCGCATGCTGATGAAGGTGAAAACCCTGCGCGGGAAGCCCGGCGCGAAGGTCTGGAAATTCCATGGCCGTGCCGAAGTCGATGGCGAACTGGCCTGCGAATGTGAATTTGCGGCCATGTTGGACATGCGCAGCTGATGACCGGTATTCACCCCAGCGCCATTATCGAAGACGGAGCCGTCATCGGCGAAGGCTGCACGATCGGGCCATTCTGCCTTGTCGGGCCCAAGGTCGTGCTTGGGGCGAATGTCACGCTGAAAAGCCATGTTGTCGTCACCGGTGACACGCAGATCGGCGATGACACCACAGTGTTTCAATTCGCCGTCATCGGCGAAGTGCCGCAGGATCTGAAATTCGACGGCGAAGAAACCCGCCTGCGCATCGGTGCCCGCAACCGCATTCGTGAACATGTCACGGTCAATACGGGAACCGCTGGCGGCGGCGGGCTGACGCAGATCGGTGATGACTGCCTGCTGATGGCAGGCTGTCACGTGGCCCATGACTGCATGATCGGCAACCGTGTCATCATCGTCAATTGCAGCGCCGTCGCCGGTCACTGCATCCTGGAGGACGACGTAATCGTCGGCGGCCTGTCGGGTCTGCACCAGTTTGTGCGTGTCGGGCAGGGGGCCATGATCGGTGCGTTGTCGATGGTCACCAATGACGTGATTCCCCATGGTCTTGTGATGGGGCCGCGGGCCACCCTTGAAGGGTTGAACCTGGTGGGGATGAAGCGGCGAGGCATGCCGCGTGCGGATATATCTGCCATGCGGGCGGCCTATGCGGTGCTTAAGGATCGCGATGGCACCTTTCATGCGCGGGCCGAAGGATTGGCCGGCAGTGACAGTGCGGCCGTCAGCCAGGTCCTGGCCTTTATCATGGCCGACAGCGACCGTAGTTTTCTGACGCCCCACTGATGCTGGCGCTGATCGCCGGAACTGGCGTGCTGCCGGCTATGGTGCTGCAAGCCTTGCCGCAGCGGCCCTTGGTCTGTGCACTGGACGGTTATGCGCCTGACATTCCAGCGGATATCACGTTTCGCATTGAACGGCTGGGCGGGTTTTTGAACGATCTGACGGCGCGGGGCGTGACGCAGGTTTGCATGGTTGGCGGTGTGCGGCGCCCGCAGATCCGCGCCAGCGCCTTTGACTTTGCGACGCTAAAGCTTGTTCCGACGATATGGCGCAATATGCGAAAAGGCGACGATGGCGCCCTGCGCGGCTTTATCGCCCTGTTGGAACAGCGGGGGTTGCAGGTCATTGGCGCGCATGAAGCCGCGCCTGCCTTACTGCCGCCGGCTGGCATTCCGACGCAAGCGCAGCCTTTGCCGTCGCATATTGAAGATGCCCGCGCTGGCGTGGCGCAGCTGGCCCTGATGGGGGCGGCTGATCTGGGGCAGGCCTGTGTGATCCGGCAGGGCATCGTCATCGCGTCAGAGGATGACGCAGGCACGGATGCCATGCTGGCCACATTGGGCGGGGCGGCAACAGCGGCGATCCTGTTCAAAGGTCCTAAACCGAACCAGGACCGCCGCGCCGATCTGCCTGTTATCGGCCCCCGCACGGTCCAGAACGCTGCCGCGGCCGGGCTGGCAGGAATCGTGATCGAAGCAGGCGGCGTCATGGTGCCTGATCTGGCTGGCGTAATACAACTGATGGACGCGCAGGGCCTATTCCTATGGGTCCGCCCGAAGGAGGCAGCATGAAGGTTTTCGTCATCGCAGGAGAGCCGTCAGGCGATGCGCTTGGCGGTGCGGTCATGGCGGGACTGCGCGAACTGTCCCCCGGCGTAACCTTTGAAGGGGTGGGCGGGCCGCTGATGCAGGCGCAGGGCCTTGTCAGCCTGTTCGACATGAGCGAGTTGAGCGTCATGGGGCTGGCCGAAATCCTGCCCAAATATCGCGCCCTCAAGCGGCGGATTGCAGAATGTGCCGATGCGGTGATCGCGGCCCGTCCCGATGTGCTGTTGACGATTGACAGCCCGGATTTCTGTCTGCGCGTGGCAAAGCTGGTCAAGGCGCGGTCGCAGATCCGGACGGTGCATTATGTGGCACCCACGGTCTGGGCCTGGCGTCCGGGGCGCGCGGCCAAGATGGCGCGTCATATCGATCATGTGCTGGCGCTGTTCCCGTTCGAGCCGCCCTTAATGCAGGCCGCTGGCATGACCTGCGATTTCGTCGGTCATCCGGTGGTGGCGCAGCCCGTCGCGACAGATGAGGAGGCAGCCGCCTTTCGCGCAGCTTATAGTATCGGCGATGCCCCCCTGATTTTGGCGCTACCGGGATCGCGAAAAGGCGAAGTCACGCGCCTTGCCAGCCGCTTTGGCGAAGCCTTGGGGCTACTGAAAACGTCGGCGCCGGATATGCGGGTCGTAGTGCCCTGCGCCGGCCCCGTGGCCGCTTTGGTGCGGGATCTGACCGCCGATTGGCCCACGCAGCCAATACTGATCGCGCCTGATGATACAGGTGCAAAGCGCGCGGCCTTTCGTGCGGCGGATGTGGCGCTGGCGGCCTCTGGCACTGTGTCGCTTGAGCTGGCGGCAGCCGGAACGCCGATGGTGATCGCCTATGATATGAATTGGCTGTCGCGGCAGATCATCGGGCGCATGTTGCTGGTGGACACGGTCACGCTGGTCAACCTGGTATCCGACACGCGCGCTGTGCCTGAATTTATCGGGCCAGATTGCACATCGGCGCAAATTGCAGCGGGGCTGCGGGCAGTCCTTGCCGCGCCTGGCGCGCAAAATGCTGCGATGGCCCTGACTATGGATCGCCTTGGCCGCGGCGGCGAGGCACCGGGTCTGCGTGCTGCCCGTTCGATGCTGCGCTGATCGACAGGCCAACCCCGCAAACGCAAAAAGCCCCGGCAATTTGCCGGGGCTTTGTCGTTCTGGGGAGGGCCCCTTTAGAAGCGGTAGCCGACCGACAGACCAACTGCGACAGCGTCGTTGTCGGCAAAGTTGGTCGCCAGCAATGCGTCTTCGTTGTCGTCGCCTTCACCGAAGGTGATGTATTCGACACCCCCGGTCACCTTGATCGCGCCATTGGTGTAGCTGCCGCCGATGCCGTAGGCGATAGAACCATCGGTCGGTGCCAGACGCGACAGCACATCGCCATTGCCGGGCTCATAGGTGACGCGGGCAAAGCCCGAAATCGCGTCAGAGAATTTGCGGCCAACACCGATGCGATAGGTGGTGGTGTCCGTGTCGATACCGGTGACACGGGCGCTGCCGACGGGGCTTGCAGGAATGCTGGCACCATAGACGGGCGGGCGCACTTCCCAGTCGGACCAGGTCGCGTGACGGATCGAACCGAAAACCAGCGTGTCTTTTGCAACGCCGGACTGGAAGTCGAGCGTGTAGACATCAGGCATTTCGATATTTGTCGTCATCGGATCGGTATCGACGCCGCCAAAGGATTCGACGGATTCGAACGAGTGCGTGTAGCCCGATTCGTAGGTCAGTGCTACGCGCAGCGCAATTTCGGGACGCTCGTAAGCGGCACCAACGATATAGCTGGTCTGACGGTCAGAATCGGTGGTCGCCTTGTAAGCCAGACCGCCTGCCGGTGTCGTGGTTGCGATGGCACCAAGTTGCTGGGCCTGCTGGCCAAGCGCACCTGCGGTTGCAAGATCGCCGCCGGCGGCTGCAGCTTCGGCTGCGGCACCTAGTTGCTGGGCGGCCAGACCGTATTGGACGCGGATCAGCTGGTCGGGAATATTGATCGTCGCCTGCGATACGATGCTGCGCGCACCGCCATAAATGCTGATGTTCGGTGTGACCTTATACTTCAGCACAATAGATGTGCCGCGCGAATCCCAGTCGGCGGACAGACCGGTATAGAAGCCGTTGGTGTAATTGGCATTCGCGCCGAAAGGCTGGTTCGAATACAGACCCAAGGCCAGCTTGTCAGTCAGGTCGTATTTCACAGAGCCGGACAGCGTTTCGAAATCTTCCGACATGACATCAGTGCTGGTTTCACCGCCGCCCAAGGCTGTTGCGGTCGGACCATAGTTTCCCGACACAGAAGGCGAGACATTGGCGTAAGACAGCTCGGCGTAGTTGCCGGTTTCGAACAGAATGCCATAGTTTGTCAGGTTGCGGTCGATGCCCGACGCCGAAGCGGCCGTCGTGGTCATCAGAAGCGCTGCGCCCAGCGTAAATTGTTTTTTCATGTCTCCATCCCCGTCATGAAAGTTTCCTCTTCCCCACGTTGGACACATGAATTTGAACGGTCAATTAATGACGCGGCGTCAAACCGCCGATGTTGCGCTGCTGTGCCATCTTTGCCGAAATCCGGCCTAGGAACGGCGAGTTTGACCCTTGGCAATGTTCAGATAATTTCCGCCAAAGATCAGCGCAGCGCCAAGGAAGACGTAAGGATCCAGCGGCTCTTGATAGATAAGGGCACCCAGAATCGCGACCGAAGGCAGGCGGGCGAAGTCGATGGGCATGACGATACTGGCCGGTGCCAGCGCAAGGGCAGAGGTCAGGCAAAAATGGCCGAAAAGCCCCGCGCAGCCGATCACGATAAGCCAAGGCAGGGTCGCGGCGGTTGGCAAGGCAATATCGCCGTCAAATCCTGCGCAGATCAGGCCAAAGACAGCCTGCATGACAGTCAGATAGAACAAAATGCAGGTGATTGTCTGGGTCCGGGTCAGCTTGCGCGTGAAAATCGCTGAAAATGCAAAGCCGATAGCGCAAAGCGCGCCGGCGATTAACCCGGCGGAAATCGGCGCGCTGCCGGGGCGGGTGACGATCAGCACGCCGACAAAGCCAATCAGCGCGGCAATCAAGCCCGTGCGGGTCATCCGTTCGCCTAGCAAAAGCGGCGAGAGCAGTAAAACCCAGATCGGTGTGGTAAATTCTAGCGCAAAGACCTGTGCCAGCGGAATCATCGTCAGTGCAAAGAACCACAGGTTCTGGCCAGTGAAATGCGACAGGTTGCGCAGGGCATGCAGCCCTAGCTGCTGGGTGTTAATTTGCCGCCAGGTCCCTGCGGCATAGGCAACACAGCCGACAATCGCGATGCCTAGCAGGCTGCGATATGTCATAATTTCAAAGGTATCGAGCGCGAAGCTAACCTGACGGCCCGCAATGGCCATCGAGGTGAACGAGAAGATTGCGCCGATCATCCACAGACAGGCGCGCAGGGTCGGCGTCATGACAAAACCCCGGCCGCATGGGCCGGGGCCGGGATGTTTATTCCCACTCGATGGTGCCCGGAGGTTTGGATGTGATGTCATAGGTCACACGGTTAATGCCCTGCACTTCGTTGATGATCCGCGTTGCGGTTTCACCCAGAAATTCGTGGGTGAAAGGGTAATAATCCGCCGTCATGCCATCAACAGAGGTCACAGCGCGTAGGGCGCAGGCAAAGTCGTATGTGCGCCCGTCGCCCATCACCCCGACGGTGCGAACCGGCAAGATCGCCACGAAGGCCTGCCAGATATCATCATAAAGCCCGTGCCGCCGGATCTGGTCGATATATACGGCGTCTGCCTTGCGTAAAATCTCCAGCTTTTCGCGGGTGATTTCGCCGGGGCACCGAATCGCCAGACCGGGGCCGGGGAAGGGGTGGCGACCGATAAAGCTGGGCGGCAGGCCCAGCTCTGCGCCCAGCGCGCGCACTTCGTCCTTGAACAGCTCGCGCAGCGGCTCCACAAGTTTTAGGCCCATCTTTTCAGGCAGGCCGCCGACATTGTGGTGGCTTTTGATCGTGACCGACGGGCCGCCGGAAAAGCTGACCGATTCGATCACGTCAGGGTACAGTGTGCCCTGCGCAAGGAATTCCGCGCCTTCGATCTGGTTGGCGTATTTTTGGAAAACGTCGATAAACAGACGGCCGATGATCTTGCGCTTGGTTTCTGGATCGGACTGCCCGTCCAATTCGCCAAGGAACAATTCCTGTTCGTCCGCATGAATCAGGGGGATTTCGTATTCGTCGCGGAACATCTTGACGACTTCGTCCGCCTCGCCCTGCCGCAGCAGGCCGTGATCAACGAAAACACAGGTCAGCTGGTCGCCGATGGCTTCGTGGATCAGCACAGCCGCGACGGACGAATCGACGCCGCCGGACAGACCGCAGATAACTTTCTTGTCGCCAACCTGTGCGCGGATCGCCTCGATCGCCTGTTCGCGGTAGGCACCCATCGTCCAGTCGCCTTTGAAACCAGCGATCCGGACGAAGTTTTCATAAAGCTTTGCGCCGTTGGGCGTGTGGTGCACCTCTGGGTGGAACTGCACCGCATAAAAATGACGCGAGGCGTCGGCGGTGACGGCAAAAGGCGCGTTGGGCGAGGTGCCGAAAACTTCAAAACCGGGCGCGATGGCAGAGACGTGGTCGCCGTGGCTCATCCAGACCTGTTCGCGGTCCGTCAGGAACCAACCGCGCAGCAGGTCAAGCTCGCCCTGCGGTTTGACATAGGCGCGGCCAAATTCGGCGGTGCCGTGACCGCGTTCAACCTTGCCGCCCAGCTGGGTCATCATGGTCTGCTGGCCATAGCAGATGCCCAGAACCGGCACGCCCATGGTGAACACGCTACCCGGCGCACGCGGCGATCCTTCGCGGGTCACGCTGTCGGGGCCACCAGACAGAATCACTGCCTTAGGCGCAAACTCTGCCAGAAAGGCGTCTGTGACCTTCTGGTAGGGATGAATTTCGCAATAGACGTTCAATTCCCGCAGGCGCCGCGCAATCAATTGCGTGACCTGAGAGCCGAAGTCGATGATCAGCAGGCGTTCGTGGTCTTGTATATCCATGCCGCTAATTAAGTCGGATTTCGCGATGCTGCAATGTCGCTTTCGCCCCAAGGGTGGCGTTTGTCGCTTCTCGGCTTGCGCAAACTCGTCGTATCACGGGGCCACGATCAGCGGGAAAGGTGCGGATATGACCGAGGCAGCAACAACAACACGCAGGGCACGCGGCGGCGGCGGGGCCGCACGGCGGGCGGAACGGACCGCCGTTAGTGTGGAAACCGCCAAGTATATCGAACGCAACATCCCGAACTACGAGGTGCTGACAGCAGAGGCGCTGGACGTGATCGAGCGCAACGCTGAGACGATTCTGGCCGAGATCGGCGTCAATTTCGTCGATAACCCGGCGGCATTGGACCGCTGGCGTGCCGCTGGCGCGGAAATTGAAGGCGAGCGTGTGCGCATTCCACGCGGCCTTGCCCGCAAGCTGTGCAGCACCGCCCCTAGCCAATACACCCAGCACGCCCGCAACCCGGACCGCAACGTCGTCATTGGCGGCAACAATCTGGTGCTGGCCCCGGTCTATGGCCCGCCCTTTGTGCGCGATGCCGAAGGCGGCCGCCGTTATGCGACAATGGCCGATTTCGAAAAGTTCGTGAAACTTGGCTATATGTCCAAGTGGTTGCACCATTCCGGCGGCACCGTGTGCGAACCGACGGATATTCCGGTGAACAAACGCCATCTTGATATGCTGCTGGCCCATATGGTGCTGTCGGACAAGCCGTTCATGGGCTCTGTCACCGAACCCAGCCGCGCCAAAGACAGCGTCGAGATGTGCGAGATTTTGTTCGGCAAGGATTTCGTGCGCGACAACACGGTGATGACATCGCTGATCAACATCAACTCTCCTATGACGTTCGATTCGATCATGATGGGCGCGCTGGAGATTTTTGCGGAGCATAATCAGGCCAGCATCATCAGCCCCTTTATCGTCGGCGGCGCGATGGCACCGGTTAGCGTTGCTGGCACCCTGACGCAGGTCATGGCCGAAGTGCTGGCCGGCGTTGCCTATTCCCAGCTGGTGCGTCCTGGCGCGCCGGTGATCTTTGGCGCCTTTGTGACGTCTATCGACATGAATTCTGGTGCACCGACCTTTGGCACACCAGAGGCCGCGCATATCACATACGGGGCAGGGCAGTTGGCGCGCCGTCTGGGTCTGCCTTATCGCAGCGCAGGATCGTTCTGCGGATCAAAGCTACCCGATGCGCAGGCCGCATACGAGACGTCCAACAGCCTTCAGATGGGCCTTTTGTCCGGCGTGAACTTCATGCTGCACGCCTGCGGCTGGCTGGAAGGCGGCCTTGTCGCCAGCTTTGAAAAGTTTGTGATGGATGCCGACCAGCTTGGCACGCTGCACCACTTTGCCCGCGGCGTAGACCTGTCGGAAAATGGTCAGGCGATGGACGCCATCGCAGAGGTCGGGCCGGGCGGGCACTACCTTGGCTGCGCCCATACGCAGGCAAATTTTAAATCCGCGTTCTGGCGGTCCGATCTGTTTGACTACAAACCCTTTGAAACCTGGGACGAAGAAGGCGCGCGCGACACCCAGACGCTTGCCAGCCTGCGGGTCAAAAAAATGATCGACACCTACGTCCAGCCCCCCCTCGATCCTGAAATCGAGGCGCGGCTGCGGGCCTATGTGGCAGACAAAAAGGCGTCGATGCCTGACAGCTTTATGTAAGCGGGCGCCTGTCTTTAAGTCACACTGCGGGGGCGCGCGATGATGTCGAAATCGCGCGCCTCTGCCATGATGGCCGTCAGTAGCTGAATATGACGGATCAGCGCGTAATGCGCGCTATGCGCCGTGCGGGCGTCGTTTTCCGCACGCTCTGCCTCTAGCAAGGCCATCAAGGTCGCGCCGCAACTGGTATGGGACAGATCCGGCAGGAGCCGGGCCAGATCCCGGCTGCGGCGAAACCCGTCCAACCCGAATCGCGCCGCCTGAACCAAAAGGTCCGGCCGCTTCAGGTGTCTGATCTGCGATTGAATATCCTGCATGTCATGTCCCTTTCCGTCCGGGGGCATCCCGGTGTCATGGGCCATGGGTGGCACAACCTGAAAGGGTGTTGCGGGGCGAGCGAAACCTCAGAACGGTCCCGCCCGTATTCATTAATCAATTTTTGGAAGAGTGTTACCAAGTTGATAACATTAACTATCAGTTAAGATAATGTCCTTAATTTATCCATTCTGTATCCCTTTCTGCGAGGCAATACAGGTGGGTTCTGCGGGGACCAGGGGGACTGGCCAATATGACGATGCTCAAGCAAATTCACATCCCGGATTATCCGGCATGGGTCCCGGAACCGGTCCGGCATTATCTGGCGCATACGGTTGACGGCACGTCGATCCGGGCTTTGGCCCGGCAGCGTGATGTGCATCCGTCCACAATCCTGCGGCAGGTGCGCAGCTGCGAGGCACGGCGCGATGATCCGCTGATTGATGCCGCGCTGCGCGCCTTGTCCGTTCCCACCCAAGCCCCAAGCGATACAGAAAGCACTGCCATGCTGCACTATGTTCCCGTTTCCATGCCCGTCGCCCCCGGTGTGTCCCAAAGCCGCCTGAACCGCGAGGCGCTGCACGTGCTGCGTCGCCTGTGCGAGCCGCGCGCCATCATGGCAGTGGCCCGCGACATGGATAGCGCCGTTATCGTGCGCGAGGACGGGACGGGCGGCACCCTGCGCACCGCGGTTGTCGAGGCAGAGATTGCCCAGGCTATCGCCTTGCAAAACTGGGTCAGCTGCCCTGATCCGGATGCGCGGATCGCCCGCTATCACATCACCGGCCTTGGCCGCACCGAACTGCGCCGCCTGACCGCCGCCGAGGAAAACCGCGCAAGCGGGTTTGCCGATCTGGGGGCCGACAACGACTGGACCCGGCCAGAGCCTTCTGCCGCCGCCGCCCGCTTTATCGCGACAGAGACGCCGCTGATCGGCCTGTCGCGCCGCCGGGGCAAGGATGGCAAGCCGTTCCTGAACCGCGATCTTGTCCGCGTCGGAGAGCGGCTGCGCGAGGATTTCGTTCTGTCCCAGCCCGGACCGGATGTCGGCGAGGACTGGCGCTGCGGGCTGACGGACGGCGTGGCCGTGCACCCCGCAACGCAGGCCGCAAGAGAGCGTGTAATTGCCGCGCTGGACGATCTGGGGCCGGGGCTGCAGGATGCCGCCCTGCGCTGCTGCTGCCTGCTTGAAGGGCTGGAAGTCACCGAAAAGCGCCTTGGCTGGTCGGCGCGGTCGGGCAAGATCGTGCTGCGCATCTCGCTTCAGCGATTGGTGCGCCATTATGAGCAGACCATCGGGAAATTCGCCCCGCGCATTGGCTAACAGCCTGCGGCAATGCGCATGGCGGACCTGCGGGGCAGGCAATGGACTTTTGCCCCGCGCGCCCTTAGGTGTTGGGCGATCACAGATAAAAGGCCCGCATCCCATGCGCGATCTGAAAATTCCTGCCCAGCGCCACCCGGAAAAAGCCAAGCGTCCCGACGCCGCCCAACCGAAAAAGCCCGATTGGATCAGGGTCAAGGCCCCCACGTCGGAAGGGTATCGCCAGACGCGCGATATCATGCGCGAACACAAGCTGACGACCGTCTGCGAAGAGGCCGGTTGCCCCAATGTCGGCGAATGCTGGAGCCAGGGCCACGCAACCATGATGATCATGGGCGAAGTTTGCACCCGGGCCTGCACCTTTTGCAACATCGCAACCGGTAAACCGCCAGAGGCGTTGGACGTGTTCGAACCAGGCCGTGTCGCTGATGCGGTGAAAAAGCTGGGACTGAACCACGTCGTCATCACATCCGTAGACCGCGACGACGTCGAGGACGGCGGGGCAGAGCATTTTGCCCAGACCATCCGCGCCATCCGCCGCCAGGCACCGCAGACCACGATCGAGATTTTGACACCGGATTTCATTCGCTGCGATCCGTCAGTGCTTGAAATCGTCGTGGCTGCCAAGCCGGACGTGTTCAACCACAACCTTGAAACCGTGCCGGGCCTTTATCCCGAAGTGCGCCCCGGCGCGCGGTATTTCCATTCGCTGCGCCTGCTGCAGCGGGTAAAGGAACTTGATCCCACCATGTTCACGAAATCGGGCATCATGGTCGGCTTGGGCGAAGACCGGCAGGCTGTGATGCAGGTCATGGAAGACATGCGCGCCGCCGATATCGATTTTCTGACCATCGGTCAGTATCTGCAACCGACGCCAAAGCATCACCGCGTTGACCGGTTCGTCACGCCAGAGGAATTTGCAGGCTACGAAAAAGCCGCCTTTGGCAAAGGGTTCCTGATGGTATCTGCCTCGCCGCTGACGCGGTCGTCCTATCATGCGGGCGACGACTTTGCGCGGTTGCGGGCGGCACGTCTGGCCAAGTTCGGCTAAGCAGGGGGTTCGCGGCGGCCGTTGCCACCGGACCGCCCATAGAATTTCCCCATGGACCGCCGCCCGCGCTGCGGTGTCGGTCACGGTGATCAGAAAGGCGGCATCACGTGTCATGCCGCCTTTGATGCATCACGATGATTTAATTTGTCGTGAATGGTCGCAAGTTCTGGCGCTGCATTTCGACATCGGCACCCAGCAGCCATTCAGCGCCTGCAAGCGCAAGGCAGGCCGCAACCACGCCCAGAACAAGCCACACGCGCCGCGCCGATGGCGGATTGCGCGCCCAGCGGCTGGCGTGCAGCAGCCAGCGCGGGTTCATGCCTCGTCCGTGAACCGCACCTGACCGATATAGGGCAGGTTGCGATTGCGCTGCGCAAAGTCGATGCCATAGCCCACGACAAAGGCGTCGGGAATTTCGAATCCTGTCCAGTCGGCGCGGAAATCCACCTCGCGGCGGGCGGGTTTATCCAGCAGGGCAATGGTTTTCAGCCGCGCCGGATGGCGCGAGCGCAGATAATCGGTCACATGGGACAGGGTGTGCCCGGTGTCGACGATATCTTCGACGATCAGCACATCGCGGCCTTCGATGGTGCCCCGCAAGTCCTTGAGGATGCGGACCTCGCGGCTGCTTTCCATGCCGTCGCCATAAGATGACGCCTCGATGAAATCGACTTCGACGGGCAGTTCCAGTTCGCGCACAAGGTCGGCGATGAACACAAAGGACCCGCGCAGCAGGCCGACAACGACCAGTTTATCCGTGCCGTTAAAGGCGTCATGAATGTCGCGGGCCAGCGCCTCTATCCTTGCGGCGATGGATTTGGCGCTGATCATCTGGTCGATAACATAGGGGCGTGACATGCAATACCTGTCGGGCAAGGGTTGATTTCTGCGCACCTTTTACGACATCACAAGGTGAAGTCACACCGTGAAAGTCATCTATGCCCGTCCACGACGAAACCCGCGTTCTGCCTTATACCGCCGATCAGATGTATGCCCTTGTGGCGGATGTCGAAAGCTATCCCAAATTCCTGCCCTGGACGGCGGCTGCGCGTCTGCGGTCAACGGATGAACAGGGCGACCATACCATTTTGCTGGCCGATCTGGTCGTGTCGTTCAAAGTATTTCGCGAAACCTTTGGCAGCAAGGTCACGCTGTGGCCGGAAAAAAAGCAGATCGATACGGAATATATCGACGGCCCGTTCAAACACCTGAACAGCCGCTGGACGTTCGAGGATGCACCCGAAGGCTGCAAGGTTCATTTTCACGTCGATTTCGAATTTAAGAATCGCATCCTGCAAGGGGCTGCGGGCATGTTCTTTAATCAGGCGATGCAGACCATCGTAAAGGCTTTTGAAAAGCGCGCCGCCACGCTTTACGGATCGCCTGCCTGATTAAGGGTTGGAACGCAAAAGGGGCCGCCCAACAGGCGGCCCCTTTCGTTTTTGTGGCTTTAAATTAGGAATTCAGATCGTAAGCCCGCTCGCCATGTACCGCCAGATCAAGGCCTGTCGTCTCGGTCTCTTGATCCACGCGCAGGTGGGTGATGCCGCGGCAAACGTAGATCAGCGCGATCGTCACAACCGTAGTCCACAGGCCGACAATCGCCAGCGATCCCAGCTGTGCCGTCCATGTGCCTGCGCCAAAGGCCGCGATCATGATCGTGCCAAAGATGCCGCCAACACCGTGCACGGCAAAGACGTCCAGCGTGTCGTCGATCACCAGTTTGTTGCGCACAAGGGTCACGACTTCTTGGCACAGCACACCTGCGACAGCGCCGATGATCAACGCCTCGATCGGGGTGATGAAACCGGCGGCGGGTGTAACACTGGCAAGGCCCGCAATGGTGCCGGTGACAAGGCCAACCATGGACGCACGGCCGAACTTGATCCGTTCCCACAGGGCCCAGGTCAGGGATGCGGCGGCAGCGGACAGGTGCGTCACGGTGATCGCCATGGCAGCGCCTGCATCAGCGGCCAGCTGGCTGCCCCCGTTAAAGCCGAACCAGCCGACCCACAGCATCGCGGCCCCGATCATAACCATGCCGGGGTTATGCGGCGGCTTTGCCTTGTCGCGCCGTGCGCCAAGGAAAATCGCAAGGATAAAGGCCGCCAGACCTGCGGTTTCATGCACGACGATTCCGCCGGCAAAGTCGCGCACGCCGACGTCGCCAAAGATGCCGCCATCGGCCAGGAATCCGCCGCCCCAGACCCAATGCACCACCGGCGCATAACAGATCAGCATCCATAGCGCCGAAAACAGCAGCACAAAGCCAAAGCCGATGCGTTCCACATAGGCACCGACGATCAGCGCGGGGGTGATGATCGCGAATGTCATCTGGAAGGCAAAGAACAGGATCTCTGGCAGCGTGCCGGTCAGGCTGTCCAGCGCGACACCGTTCAGAAACAGCTTGTCCAGACCGCCCCAAAAGGGGCCGTCCCCGCCAAAGGCGATGGAATAGCCAAAGGCAAACCAAAGCACGCTCATCAAGCAAGCGATGGCATAGCAGTGCATGAACACGCTGAGCACGTTCCGGGCGCGCACCAGTCCACCGTAAAACAAGGCCAGTCCCGGCAGCGTCATGAACAGCACAAGTTCCGTCGCGACCATGATCCAGGCGGTATCCGCAGCATTCATATCTAACCCCTCCACTTTTGGTTCCGGCCGCAATGGCGGAACAGCCATCGCCAAGGAAAGAGGCAGATGCGTTTAAAGGCGCGACATTTTAAGGCAATGCGCAAATTGCATGGCAATTAGGCTGCTTTACGGGGTTGTGCCTAATTATCAATCGAAAATTGAACAATGCCAGCGGCAAGCAAGCCAAGCCCGTGCGCCAATGCGGCCGCCCTTACACCGCCTCGGCCAAGTGCGCCAAACTCCACCGTTTCTGTATGCAGCCCGTCGCCGGCTGCGATGCCAAAGCAGACCCGGCCTTCGGGCTTATGCTCTGACCCGCCGGGGCCTGCGATGCCCGTCACGGACAGGGCGATCTGCGCGTCGGATTGATCGAACGCGCCCTGCGCCATCTCGCGGGCGATCTCTTCTGACACGGCACCGAAGTCGTCCAGCGTATCCTGCAGGATGCCCAGCATCTGCATCTTGGCGCTGTTGGAATAGGTGACCCATCCGCGATCAAACACGGCAGAGCTGCCAGCGATATCTGTCAGCGCCGCCGCGATCATCCCGCCTGTGCAGCTTTCGGCCAAGGCGATCTTGATCCCGCGGGCGCGGGCAAGGTCCAAAAGCTGCGCTGCATCCGTCATTGCAAGATGATCCCGTGATAAAGGCCGGCAAAGAGCACGACGCCGATGGCGGCGAAGATGCCCGCGATCACATCATCCAGCATCACGCCCAGCGGATCACCGCGCCGGTCGGCCCAGCCAACGGGCCCCCACTTCTTGATGTCGAACAGGCGGAACAGGGCAAAGGCCGCAACCCAGCCCGGCCACAGCGCCGTATAGGACGCGCCGACATTGGCCGCGCCAATCGCCAGTGGCCACAGGGCGATCCACTGTCCGACGACTTCGTCCACCACGATCTCGGACGGGTCCTCGTTTCCCGACCGCCGGGTTTCATGCACGGTCGCCCACCATCCAAGGCCAAACAGCGCGGCGGTACCGATGATTAACAGCCACGGCCCGCCGAGGATCATAAGAAACAGGCCAAGGGGCAGGGCGGCCAGTGACCCCCATGTCCCCGGCGCGGGGCGCAGGTAGCCGATATAAAAGACGGTCGCGATCAGTCGTGTCATTTTGCCACCAATGCTGCGGTTGCGATGGCGGCTATGCCTTCCTCGCGTCCGGTAAACCCAAGCCGTTCCGACGTCGTCGCCTTGACGCTGATGCGTCCGGCATCCAGCCTCATGATACCGGCCATCGCAGCACGCATGGCCGCCTGATGCGGGCCGACCTTGGGGTATTCGCATACCAATGTGCAATCGATGTTCGAAATGACATAGCCCATATCGGCGGCCAGTTGCACAGCATGGCGCAGAAAGATCTGGCTTTCAGCGCCTTTCCACTGCGGATCGGACGGCGGAAAGTGCACGCCGATATCGCCCTGCGCCAGTGCGCCGTAAATCGCATCCGTCACTGCATGCATCCCAACGTCAGCGTCGGAATGTCCCTGAAGCCCCCGTGCATGCGGCACGGCTACGCCGCACAGCATCACATGATCCCCCGGCCCAAAGCGGTGCACGTCATAGCCATTGCCTAGCCTGATATCCATCGGTTCCCTCAGCAGTTTTTCGGCACGCGCGAAATCCTCGCGGTGCGTGATTTTCAGATTATCTTCATCCCCCGCCACAATGGCAACGTCCAGCCCCGCGGCGCGGGCCACGGCGACGTCATCGGCGGCGGGCATGGTGTGCGCAGCATGGGCGGCGCGTATGGCCTCGGTATGAAAGCCCTGCGGCGTCTGCGCGCGAAACAGCCCTTCGCGATCCTGCACGCCGGTCACATGGCGGTCGCCGCGCCACAGTGCATCGGTCACGGCCAGCGCGGGGGCGGCGCCGGGGGTATCGCCAAGCGCAGCAAGGACGCGGTCAATCACAGCAGCGCTGATCAGCGGGCGTGCCGCGTCATGGATCAAGACATGATCGCTGGTCACTGCCGCCAGCCCCGCCATGACCGAGGCTTGCCGCGTCGCACCGCCCGCAACGACCGTGACGGAATCGTCCGTCCAGCGGTCCAGCTCCTCCGGATGAAGAACCAGCACGATCCCGTCGATCTTCGGATGGCGGGCAAAAGCCGCGACGGTCCGCGACAAAACGGTTGTCCCGCCAAGGCTTTGCCATTGCTTTGGCGTTGCGCCTCCGGCACGAAGGCCGCGTCCGGCAGCGACGATAATTGCGGTTGTGCTTGGCAAGGCCGGCTTCCTTTTCGCGCGAATGACACAGGGCGTGACTAACGATCAGCCAAACACTACGCAATCACTGGGCTGTCGCCTAATTTTTGGGCGATTGCCTGCATAAACCGGCCGATTGGACTGCGCCGCGTTGTCACCCTGCGTTGCAGCGTCTAAATCAGAACGCAGACGCACAGCCTTTAGGCAAAAGATGAATTTGACAGCAGTACCCACTTTCTTGCCTGACCCACCGGTGGCCCTTGCGCCGCTGGCTGGCATTTCCGACCTGCCATTTCGCCAATTGGTGGCCAGCTTTGGCGCGGGCTGGGTCGTGTCGGAAATGGTCGCCTCTCAGGATATGGTTCAGGCGAAACCGTCAGTGCGCGACCGGGCAGAGCTTGGCTTTGACCAAAGCGCCACCGCCGTGCAACTGGCCGGCCGCGACGCCTATTGGATGGCAGAGGCTGCGCGTATGGTCGCGGATAACGGTGCGGCCGTCATCGACATCAACATGGGGTGCCCCGCGAAAAAGGTGACGGGCGGCCTGTCCGGTTCCGCCTTGCTGCGCACGCCTGATCACGCGCTGAGCCTGATCGAGGCGGTGGTGAACGCCGTGGATATTCCCGTGACGCTGAAAACGCGCCTTGGCTGGGACGACGACAGTCTGAACGCGCCTGATGTGGCGCGCCGGGCGCAGGATGCAGGCATCGCGCTGGTGACGATCCACGGACGCACGCGGTGCCAGTTTTATAAGGGAAGCGCTGACTGGGCCGCGATCCGCCGGGTGCGCGATGCGGTCACGATCCCTGTGATTGCCAACGGCGACATCACCGATAGCGCCGCAGCACAGGCCGCGCTGGACCAGTCGGGTGCCGATGGCGTCATGGTTGGGCGGGGTGCGCAGGGGCGGCCTTGGGTGCTGGCGCAGATCTGCAGCGAACTTTATGGCACAGCCGCACCAGAAATGCCGGAAGGGCATGCATTTTCTGACATGGTATCAAAACATTACGAGGCGATGTTGATGTTCTATGGCAGCGAACTTGGGCTTCGCGTCGCCCGCAAACATCTGGGATGGTATATGGACGTGGCCAACACCCCGCGCGATCTGCGCGGCGCGGTTTTAACATTAAATAATCCGGCTAAGGTCTTGTCCTTACTGCCAGATGCCCTGATCCAACCCGCACAGGTGGCCGCATGATCGAAGATGAAGCTCTTTGGACGTCGCTGCCGGTTCCGGCCCTTTTGCTGGACGCAAACGACGTTATTTTGCAATCCAATCCGGCTGCCGAAAGCTTTCTGAACCTGTCGGCCAAAACGCTGGTAGGAGAGGTGGTCTGGGAGAAGGTGCTGATCGACGCGCCGCTGGAAGTCCCGTTCGAGCGGGCAAGAGAGCAGCGGACATCCTTGTTTATCAACGACGTGGACGTGGGATCGGGCATGCGGGCACCGCTGCATTGCAATATCCAGTTTGCACCTCTGACCGGCCAGGACGGGGTGACGATCATGATGATCAGCCCGCAGCAGATCGTCAGCCGCCTGAACCAGAATGCCATGTCCGGCAAGGCCGCGCGGTCTGCCATCGGCATGGCCGAAATGCTGGCGCATGAAATTAAGAACCCCCTTGCGGGCATCACAGGCGCGGCGCAACTGCTGTCCATGGGGCTGGAGCCGCAGGATCAGGAGCTGACCGATCTGATCGTCGCTGAATCGCGCCGCATCGTTAAGCTGCTGGAGCAGGTCGAACAGTTCGGCAACCTGCGCCCGGCCTTGCGCAAGTCGATCAATATTCATGACACGCTGGACCGGGCGCGGCAGTCTGCCTCTGTCGGGTTTGCGGCGCATATGATGTTTCTGACGGATTACGATCCGTCCTTGCCCCGCGCGCTGGCCGATGCAGACCAGTTGCAGCAGGTCTTTCAGAACCTGATCAAGAACGCGGCAGAGGCCGGCGGCCCCGGCGGCACGATCCGTCTGCGTACCTTTTACGACGCATCCTTGCGGGTGATGCAGGCCGACGGCACGCAGGCGCGTTTGCCGCTGCAGATCGAGGTGATCGACGACGGTCCCGGCCTGCCGCCCGATATCGCCGCAGATGTATTCGAGCCTTTTGTGTCGGGCCGTGAAAACGGCACCGGACTGGGCCTCGCGCTGGTGAGCAAGCTGATGCACGACGGCGGCGGCTGGATCACGGTCGATTCCGGCCCCGGCCGCACCGTGTTTCGCCTGTCCTTGCCACTGGCAGATTCAAACGACGACGGAGAAAACTGATGGATGGAACGGTTCTGGTAGCGGACGACGACCGCACGATCCGCACGGTACTGACGCAGGCGCTGACACGGGCAGGATGTAAGGTGCATGCGACGTCCAGCCTTGTGACCCTGATGCGCTGGGTGGACGAGGGCAAAGGCGATCTTGTCATTTCCGACGTCATCATGCCTGACGGCAACGGGCTGGAACAGCTACCCCTGATCGCAAAGGCGCGGCCCGGCATGCCGGTCATCGTGATTTCGGCGCAGAATACGATCATGACGGCAATTCAAGCGGCAGAGGCGGACGCCTACGACTACTTGCCCAAGCCGTTCGATCTGCCCGATCTGATGAAACGCGCTGCCCGCGCGCTAGAGGTAAAGCGCCACGCCAATGCCACCCCGCGCCAGATCGAACGGTCCGATGCGGCATCCGATCTGCCGCTGGTCGGGCGGACGCCCGCGATGCAAACGCTATACCGCCTTGTCGCGCGGGTCATGAACACCGCGCTACCCGTGCTGATCACTGGCGAATCCGGGACTGGTAAATCGCTGATTGCCCGGGCCGTGCACGACTTTTCCGACCGCCGGTCGCTGCCGTTCGTAACAGTGACTTCCGCCGATCTTGCGGGCGCGGATGGCCCCAGCATGATCCTGTCGCGGGCCAAGGGCGGCACCATTTTGTTCGATGAAATCGGCGACTTCGACGCAGGCGCGCAGGCGCGTATCGTGCGCCTGCTTGATACGCTGGGCGATAATGCGCCGCGCATCATGGCAACGTCCCAAGGCAACCTAAGCGCCCTGATCGAAGAAGGCGCGTTCCGCGACGATCTGTTTTATCGCCTGTCGGGCGTCACCATCGCCGTGCCGGCGCTGCGCGAACGGGTCGATGATATTCCCTTGCTGGCCGACCATTTCCTTGGCGCGGCAGAGCGGGACGGCGCGCCGCTGCGCCGCCTGTCGCCCGGCGCGATGGACATGGTGCGCGCCTACAGCTGGCCGGGCAACGTGCGCCAGTTGGAAAACACCGTGCGCCGGCTTGTCTTTACCGCGGCGGCCGATGAAATCACCCGCGCCGAAGTCGACGCCGTGTTGGGCAATCAGCCTGCGATGGAACCGATGCGCGGCGGCGCAGAAGGTGAAAAGCTGTCGGTGTCCGTAGGCCGCCATCTGCAGCGCTATTTCGATTTGCACGGCGGAACCTTGCCGCCTCCAGGCCTGTACAACCGCATCCTGCGCGAAGTTGAGGCACCCCTGATCGAGATCGCCTTGGACGCGACGGGGGGAAATCAGGCGAAATGTGCTGATTTATTGGGAATTAACCGAAATACCCTCAGAAAGAAGATCACAGACCTCGATATTCGCGTGACACGGCGCCGCAAATTGATGTAAAACCGCAACATAATCGTGGCCCCGGAACGACATTGTTCCGGCAGGACCACACAATATGGCGGTAACGGCGGGGTTAAACCTGCCACGGTGACAGGGCGAAGCGCGTGGAGCGTTCCCTTTTGGGCATGAATTTCCAACGGCTGGCCCGTTGGCGGCGCAGACGTGCCGTGCAGAATGCGACGACCGTTGGTCTTGTCGTACTTGGCCCCGCCTTGACGATCGCAACCTTTGTGATCCTTGGCGGTCCGCTGGAACAGGGCGCGTCGTCGCCTGTTCTGCGGCTGATCCTGCTGGCCGACCTGGTCTATATCATCATGGTTGCGGGGCTGGTGATCCAGCGCGTGACATCCATGATCGTGGCGCGGCGCAACAAATCCGCGGGCTCGCGGCTGCACTTGCGACTGACGGGCGTGTTTGTGGCGCTGGCGTTGATCCCGACGGTGCTGGTCGCGGTCTTTGCCGTGCTATCGATTAACCTGGGCTTTGAAGGCTGGTTTTCAGAGCGGGTCCAGAACGTGCTGGGCACGTCGCTGACCACAGCGCAGGCATACGACAATCAGGAACGCAGCGAATTATTGCGCGATGGCAATGCCTTGGCTGCCTATCTTAATCTGGAACGGCAGACCAATTTCTTTATGGACGACGGGGATGTGCGTCAGGCGATTGCCGGTGTGCAAAACCAGCTTGATCGCGGCCTGACCGAAGTTTTCTTTCTGAACGGCGCGGGCGATATCATGACCCGCGGCGGCAAGTCCTATGATTTCAACTACGAGCGCCCCACACCCGAAGATTTCGCCGTCGCCTCACAGACCGGTGTGCAGATCATCGAAGACGGCGCGAATAACGAATTCCGCGCCCTGATCGCGATGGGATCGTTTCAGGACCGCTATCTTTATGTAACCCGCGCCGTGGACGGGGAAATCCTGTCGCTGCTGGACGATACCGAAGAAACCGTCGCGCTTTACGAACAGCTTGAACGCGATCGCGGTCAGCTGCTGTTCCAGTTCGGCTTTCTTTACCTTGGCTTTGCGATGATCCTGATCTTGGCGGCCACCTGGACTGGTCTGCAGTTTGCAGAGCGTCTGTCGCGTCCTGTCGGGCGGTTGGTGACGGCATCGCAGCGCGTGGGCGCAGGCGATCTGGATGTGCGCGTGATCGAGGATGACGGCAACGACGAGATCAGCCAGCTTGGCCATTACTTTAACCAGATGACCAGCCGTTTGAAGGGACAGCGCGATGACCTGATGGACAGCAACCGGCTGTTCGATTCCGTTCTTAGCTCTGTGACCTCTGGCGTTGTGGGTCTGGATGCAGTGGGGCGGGTTGCCTTTATGAACCCGTCCGCGACGCGCCTGTTGTCGCTGGGTCAGGGCGAGGCTGCGGCGACAGAGCTGTCAGTCGCTGTGCCGGAATTCGGGCCCTTATTCGAACGTCTGCGCCGCGAAGGGCGCGCTGCTGTGCAGGAACAGATCAATCTGGTGCGCGGCGGATCGCAGGAAAGCCTGCTGGTGCGCATGGCCCCGCGGACCGGCACGGACGGCACACTGGACGGCTATGTGGTCGCCTTTGACGACGTCACCGATCTGGTCAGTGCGCAGCGCATGGCCGCTTGGGGCGATGTTGCCCGCCGCATCGCACATGAAATCAAGAACCCGCTGACACCGATCCAGCTGTCTGCGGAACGGATCAAACGCAAGTTTTCAGCCGAGGTGCAGGACAGCGACAAGCTGGACCAGATGACCGATGTGATTGTGCGCCAGACCAACGATCTGCGCCGCATCGTGGACGAGTTCAGCAAATTCGCCCGCATGCCCGAACCGCAACTGGCGCAAAGCGATCTGACCCGCCTGATCCGGGATGCTGTCACCTTGCAAGAGGCGGGTCAGCCGGACGTTACCATCAAACTTGATTTGCCAGACCCAGCCGTGCTGGCGGATCTGGACGATACGATGATCGGGCAGGCGCTAAACAACCTGATCAAGAACGCCGGAGAGGCGATCGAGACCCTGCAAGACACCGGCGCAGAGGTCGCGCCGCAAATACGCGTCGAACTGACGCAAACTCCCCTTCAAGCGCGCATCGCGATTTCCGATAACGGCATTGGCTTGCCCGAAGATCGTGCGCGCCTGTTCGAACCCTATGTGACGACGCGCGACAAGGGCACCGGGCTTGGCCTGCCGATCGTGCGCAAGATCATCGAAGAACACGGCGGCTCCCTGTCCCTGACGGATGCCGTTCCTTTTGACGATAGCGGGCGCCGCGGTGCCTGCGCCGTTATCCTGCTGCCGCTGTCCCCCGTGGGCGCGGCGGCCACAAAAATACCAGCATGAGGTTTGTAGTATGAGCGATATCCTGATCACCGACGACGAGCGTGACATTCGAGAGTTGATTGGCGACATTCTTCAGGACGAAGGATTCGAAACCCGGCTCGCTGCAAACTCTGAACAATGCATGAGCGCGATTGCAAAGCAAAAGCCCGCGCTGATGATCCTTGATATCTGGCTGAAAGACAGCGCGATGGACGGGATTGATATCCTGAAAGCGGTCAAGCGCGATCATCCGGAAATTCCGATCGTCATCATCTCTGGCCACGGCAACATTGAAATCGCCGTCGCGGCGATCAAACAGGGCGCCTACGACTTTATCGAAAAGCCGTTCAACATTGACCAGCTGATGGTCGTGATCCGCCGCGCGATGGAAACCAGTCGCCTGCGCCGCGAGAACGTAGAACTGAAGCGCGGCGAATCCGCGCCAACGGAAATGCTGGGCGACAGCGCGGCGTTTCGCGGGCTCAAGTCGCAGCTGGACAAGGTCACCAAATCCAATGGCCGCGTGATGCTGACCGGACCTGCGGGGGCGGGCAAGGAAATTGCTGCCCGCTACATCCACGCCCATTCCGCCCGTGCCAATGCGCCTTTCGTCACCATCAACTCTGCCAGCGTCGAACCCGACCGGATGGAGGAGACACTGTTCGGCCGCGAAACGCCGGGTCGCGGTGTGGAAAAAGGTCTGCTGGAACAGGCGCATGGCGGTGTCATCTATCTGGACGAGGTTGCGGAAATGCCCCTTGGCACCCAGGCCAAGATGCTGCGCGTGCTGGTGGACCAGTCCTTTCAGCGCGTCGGTGGCACAGAAAAGGTGCAGGTCGATCTGCGCTTTGTGTCATCCACCAACCGCGATCTGGCGGTCGAGATTGACGCCGGCCGGTTCCGTCAGGAACTGTTCCACCGCCTGAACGTCGTGCCTATCGCAGTCCCGAGCCTTGAGGAACGGCGCGAGGATATTCCCGTGCTGGCCGAGCATTTCATCGCGATGCTGAACCGCACGCAGGGTCTGCCGCTGCGCAGTCTGGCAGATGATGCCCGCGCCCTGCTGCAGACGATGCTGTGGCCCGGCAATGTGCGCCAGCTTAAGAATGTCGTGGAACGTGTTCTGATCCTTGGGGAATCCACCGACCCTATCAGCGCACGCGAACTGCCTTCGTCCGAAGAGGCACCTGCAGGTGATGGCCGTATCGTGCTGTCCGGCGGGCTTGCCACGCTGCCCCTGCGCGAGGCGCGCGAGCTGTTCGAGCGTGAATACCTGCTGACGCAGATCAACCGTTTTGGCGGCAATATCAGCCGCACCGCGTCCTTTGTCGGCATGGAACGCAGCGCGCTGCATCGCAAGCTGAAATCGCTGGGCGTCGCCACGGCGAACAAGGCGGGTGCGCGGGTCGCCTACGTCGAAGAAGACAGCTGAATTGACGACCCCTCGCGGCTCTGTCACGAGGGGGAAAGTTTCAAAGGATAGGCACGCATGAAGGTCATTATCTGTGGTGCAGGGCAGGTCGGCTGGCAGATTGCGCGCCATCTGGCGGGTGAACGCAACGACGTCACAGTCGTGGATAACAACCCCGAATTGGTGCGCCGCGCCACGGATACCCTTGATGTGCAGGGCATTTCCGGCTTTGCCAGCTATCCCGATATCCTTGACCGGGCAGGGGCGCGCGACGCTGACATGATCATCGCCGCAACCCATTCAGATGAAGTGAACATGGTCACCTGTCAGGTGGCCCATTCCGTGTTCAACATCCGCCGCAAGATCGCGCGCTTGCGGGCGCAAAGCTATCTGGATGCGATTTATTCCGACCTTTACCGCCGCGATCATTTGCCAATCGACGTTGTCATCAGCCCGGAACGCGAAGTCGCGGAGGCCGCCTTGCAGCGCCTTGCGTCCCCTGCGGCGTTTGACACGGAAAACTTTCTTGACGGGCAAGGCACCCTGATGGGCATCACGATCGAGGCTGACTGCCCGGTGATCAACACGCCGCTGCGGCAGCTGACCGATCTTTTTTCGACGCTGCGCGCCGTGGTTGTTGGCATTCGCCGCGATGGCGTGCTGTGGGTGCCAACGGCAAAGGATCAGCTGTTTGCCGGCGATGATGCCTATATCTTTGTCCACCATGAAGATATGAACCGCACGCTGGAAATCTTTGGCAAAACCCAAACAAAACAAGAGCGTATCGTTATCATCGGCGGCGGAAACGTTGGCCGCGCCGTGGCGCTGGCCCTGGAAGCCCGGCCAGAGCGGCTGCGGGTGCGGATGGTCGAAAAGTCCCGCACCGTCGCCGAATCTGCGGCGGATGCGCTTGACCGGACGATCGTTCTGAATGGCGACGGCCTTGATTCAGCCCTGCTGGACGAGGCCGGGATCGGCTCTGCCGATGCGGTGCTGGCGGTGACGGACGACGACAAGACGAACCTGCTGGCATCGGTCAGGGCCAAGGAAATGGGCTGCCGGATGTCGATCTGCCTTGTGAACGACCCTAGCCTTGTGCCTTTGATGGGGCCGCTGGATATCGACGCCTATATCAACCCGCGATCGACGACGGTGTCATCGATTCTGCGCCATGTGCGCCATGGCCGGGTGCGCGGCGTCTATTCCATCGGCGACGCAGAGGCAGAGATGCTTGAGGCGCAGGTGCTGGGCACATCGCCCATGGCCGGGCAGAAAATCCGCGATGTCGCCTTTCCCGAAGGAGCGTTGGTCGGCGGTTTGTTAAAACCGTCCGGCCTTGTCAAACCGACCGGCGAAACCCGCATCGAAGAAGGCGATATTATCGTTATTTTCGCGATGGCCGATGATGTGCCAGAGGTCGAGCGCCTGCTTCAGGTGTCGATCGACTTTTTCTGATGCAACGGATCAAGGCCTTACCTTTCTTTGTGTTGCTGATGGGGATCGGTGCATTGGCGATGCTTGTGCCGGCAACACACGCGCTGGTTCTGCGCGATTTTGTCACCATGCGCGCCTTCTTTTACGGCGCAGTCCTGTTTTTCGCACTGACGGTTCTGATTGGCGTCGCAACCGCCGGCACCCAGCCCCGATCTGCCGCGCGCAGCCAGCTTTTGACGCTGCTGCTGGCCTTTGCCTTGCTGCCAGTGATGTTTGCCGTTCCGTTCCAAGAAGCCGGGCGTAGCCTGTCGTTTTTCGATTCGTGGTTCGAAATGGTCAGCAGTTTCACCACCACCGGCGCAACGCTTTATGAAAACGCGGGCCGGTTGCAGCCGTCACTGCATTTGTGGCGCGCGACGGTCGGCTGGATGGGCGGGCTGCTGGTCTGGATCATGGCCGCGGCAATTTTCGCACCCATGAACCTTGGCGGGTTCGAGGTCCGCTCTGCCGGTGGCAGTGCCCCCGTCACGGCCGGCCGCTACAGCCAGATCCAGCAGACGGCGCAGGTGCAGGACCGGCTGTTCCGCCATGGCGCAACCTTGGCACCGATCTATGTGGCACTGACATTTGTGCTGTGGATTCTGCTTATCATCGCAGGCGAGGTGCCGTATATCGCGCTTTGCCATGCGATGTCCGTGCTGTCGACGTCCGGCATCTCTCCGATCGGGGGGCTGTATTATGCTGTTGCCGGGTTCTGGGGCGAAGTCGTGGTGTTCGGCTTTTTCATCTTTGCCATTTCGCGGCTGACGTTTTCACGCGGCATGTTCGGCGACAGTGATGCCCGGCTTATGCGCGATCCGGAAATGCGGCTGGCGATCGGGCTGATTCTGGGAACCACGCTGATCCTGTTCGCGCGGCACTATCTGGGCACGATCGAAGAGGGGGCTCCGTCCAATATCGTCGGGCTTTTTGCTTCAATCTGGGGCAGCATTTTTACCGTGACGTCATTTTTGACGACCACAGGATTCGAATCGCATTTCTGGGACGGCGCGGCCCGCTGGTCGGGATTGGAAACGCCGGGCCTGTTTCTGGTAGGCCTGTCCCTGATCGGCGGCGGTGCGGCCACGACCGCGGGCGGCGTCAAATTGCTGCGGGTCTATGCCCTGGCCCGCCATTCAGAGCGGGAAATGGAACGCTTGCTTCACCCGTCATCGGTGGCCGGCGGCGGACGCGAGGCGCGGATGATCCGCCGTCAGGGTGCCTATATTTCATGGATATTCTTCATGCTGTTCGCCCTGTCCGTGGCGGCAATCATGATCCTGATGTCGCTGACCGGCGTGCAATTCGAAGTGTCGATGGTTCTGACCGTGGCGTCGCTATCTACCACCGGCCCCCTTGCCGTCGTCGCCGCAGAAGCGCCGATCAGCTACAGCGGGCTGCCGGGGCTGGCCAAGGCGATTTTGGCCTGTGCGATGGTGCTGGGCCGGCTTGAAACCCTGGCGATTGTTGCGCTTTTCAACCCGGAAATCTGGCGTAAATAAGCTGTTCACTTTTTGGGGTGGAACATCACCACCTGAAAAGACATAATCAGGCGCAATGAACCAGCCGGTCCGCGGCTGCAAGAATAAGACAGGGTGAACTTTCATGGCGTCCGATAAAGCCAATCTGCAAGATGCGTTTCTGAATCATGTGCGCAAGACCAAGGTCCCGGTGACCATCTTTCTGGTGAACGGTGTCAAATTGCAGGGCGTCATCACATGGTTTGACAGCTTTTGCGTGCTGCTGCGCCGCGATGGCCAATCCCAACTGGTTTACAAATCGGCGATCTCGACGATCATGCCGGCCCAGCCCATCAGCCTGTATGAAGGCGAGGAATAATTGTTCGAACGCGACCGGCCCGTTACGCGGGCTTTTGTCCTGCATCCCGATCTGAAAACAGACCGGGATCGCAGGGATGCCGAACCTGCCCTTGAAGAAGCGATTTCACTGGCTGCTGCGCTTCCCGACCTTGTGGTCGTGGGGGCCGAAGTCGTGCGCCTGCCTAAATTGCACCCCGGGATGCTGTTCGGCAAAGGCAAAATCGCAGAGCTGAAAGAGCGCATCAAAGCGGAAGAGGCCGAGCTGGTATTGGTGGACGGTCACGTCACGCCGGTGCAGCAGCGCAATCTGGAAAAGGAATGGGGCGTCAAGCTGCTGGACCGGACCGGATTGATCCTTGAAATTTTCTCGGACCGGGCCCGCACCGCGGAAGGCGTGTTGCAGGTCGAAATGGCGGCACTGTCCTATCAGCGCACCCGCCTTGTCCGTGCCTGGACCCACCTTGAACGCCAGCGCGGCGGGCTTGGCTTTGTCGGCGGCCCCGGCGAAACCCAGATCGAGGCGGACCGGCGCGCCATCGACCTGCAACTGCAAAGCCTGAAAGCGCAGCTGGCCAAAGTCGTAAAGACCCGCGCCCTGCACCGCGCTGCACGGGCCAAGGTGCCCTATCCCATTGTGGCACTTGTCGGTTATACCAACGCGGGAAAATCGACGCTGTTCAACCGGTTGACCGGGGCAGAAGTGTTCGCCAAGGACATGCTTTTTGCCACGCTGGACCCGACGATGCGGCAGATCGAACTGCCCCACGGCGAAAAGATCATCCTGTCCGATACCGTTGGTTTCATCTCTGACCTGCCGACCGAACTGGTCGCGGCCTTTCGCGCAACGCTGGAAGAAGTGCTTGATGCGGATCTGATCGTGCATGTGCGCGACATCAGCCATCCGCAAAGTCAGGAACAGGCCGATGACGTTATGGCGATTCTGACGACCTTAGGCGTGTCTGATACTGCGCCGATGCTGGAAGTCTGGAATAAGGTGGACCGGCTGTCGCCACAGGAACGCGATGGCATGATGGTGCAGTCGGAGCGAACAGAGGATATCTTTGCCACCTCTGCCATTACCGGCGATGGCCTTGACGCTCTGCTGGACGCCATAACCGAGAAAACAAAGGATCCGCGCACGGCAGAGGTGCTGGAATTGGGATTCGCACAGGGCAAGGCGCGCGCCTGGTTGTTTGATCAGGGGGTGGTGACAGCCGACGCGCAGACTGATGACGGATACCGCATGGATGTGTTCTGGTCAGCGATCCAGAAAGAGCGGTTCAACCGGTTGCCGGATTGAACGAAGTACGTGACTGAACCGCCCCTGACTGTGCTGGCAGCGAGGGGGCGACCCAGGTCACCAGCGCCCCGCGACCGGCAAGTTTGGCCTGATAAAGCGCTTCGTCAGCGCGGCGCATCGCGCGTTCCAGCGGTTCGCCCAAGTCAATTCGTGCGGCACCGACCGACAACGTCAGGCACACCGGTTTTCGAGCCGGATCGTAGGTCACTTGAATTGGACTGCAAAGGGCGAGTCCCAAGTCCCTAATTTCGCTGGTGGGTCTGCGGATGAACAGGCCGAACTCCTCTCCTCCGATACGGGCGATGGTTTCGTCGGGATTCGTCACGTCGCGCAGCCGTTCCGCGATAGCCTGCAGGCACAAATCGCCGACGGCATGGCCGTAAGTATCGTTGATATCCTTGAAATGGTCCGCATCGGCGATCATCGCGATGCCCTGATCGCCGTCCGCGATGTGATTTTCGATCAGGGTGAAAAAGGCGCGCCGGTTTTTCATTCCAGTCAGCATATCCGTGCTGGCCAAAGAGGCGAGTTGCAGATGCAGGACATAGGACCGGTGCACCGCAAAAAGCGCCAGCGCCACAAAGGGGGCCGCGGTCAGCGTGGACAAGGCAAACCGCATTAGGGGGGGCAGGCCGATTTCGCCAACCATTGCGTATTCAACGCTGACGGAAACCGCGTGGATCACCACCATGAAAAACACAAACTTGAAAACCGTATCGAACCCGCCCCGCGGGGTGGTCCAGCGGATAATCCGCATCGCCATGGTTCGACCGTAGTACAACATGGGCGCACTCTAGGTTGCGAAAGGTTAACAAGGTCTAAAGATTTCGCGCCTTACGCTACGTCCAGTGCTGCAGATCGCGTCCAGACGATCAACCGCGCCCGCCCGCCCGCCTTGGCAAGATAAAGCGCCTCGTCCGCGCGGGACAAGGCGGCTTCTATCAGCTCGTTTGGGCGCGTTTCCGCGGCCCCCACGGACATGGTCAGGCGCAGCGGCGCGGCAAGGTCGGGCAGGTTGATCAGGATGGCGTTGCACAGCCTTTTACCAAGCTGGTCGATTTCCTGCATGGTGCAATAGGGCAGGTAGGCTCCAAATTCCTCTCCTCCGATACGGCCGATCAAATCCTCTGCCCGGCGCACGTCATTCAGGCGTTTGGCAATGGCCTGAAGGCAGCGATCCCCGACCGCATGGCCATAGGTATCATTGATGCGCTTGAAATGGTCCGCGTCGATAATCAGGATAAATCCGGCATGCCCGCCCGCCTGTGCACGCCCCGCCTGCGCAACAAAGGCGCGGCGGTTCGGCAGGCCGGTCAGCACATCTGTCATGGCCAGTTCGGCCAGATGGGTCTGCATTCGGTTCATATAGGTCAGCATGGCAAAGGCGAGGGCGGTAAAGGGCAGCTGTACCAGCCCCGCTGTCACCGTCAGACCGGGCAGCGATGCCAAAGGCTGACGCAGAATGGCCACGGTGACGATGCTGAATAGCGCCAGAAATGCTGCCGTGACCGCCAGCGGTTTCAGCACATAATCGCGGGGCCGGTTCAGCGCAAAAATCCGAAACAGCCATAGGAAAAGGGTATCTTTTGTCATGGGGCCGACCATGCGCCGGAACCCCTTTTCCAATGCTTAACCGGCGCGTGGAAATTAGGGCGCTTTTGAACTTGTTCGCGGTTGCAATACCATCGTGCCCAAGGCTGCCGCGCGGGCCAGGTCGGGATCAAGCGACATGGGAATATATTCCCCCCGGCGCCACAACTCTCCTAGATTATCATAGTAGCGAGACAAAAAGTGCCCTGACTGGCCGGTGGCGGTGACAAAGACCGAGCTGTCGGGATCGGCAAAGTCATAGACGCCCCGGTAGCCGGCGGCATGTACGTTTAAAAACGGGTCCGGTCCGGTGCCAAGCGTTTTGCCGCGCATCAAGGTGTTGTCGCCGCCGCTGGTGGACTGGCGGATGTTCAGGAACCATTGCAGCACCGGCAGGGTGCCAAGGGTGGGGTGGTCGTGCGCGGCCTGATGGGCATCGCCCCAGCGCAGGGTTTCCAGGTTCTGCCCCCACTTTTCACCGATCCAGATCAGCGCATCGTCCAGCGCCTGACGCGAAATATCGGTGCAGGTTTCCACGGGGGCCGATTGCAATACATCGCACCAGACCGACGCGCCGCCGACATCGCGGAACACCCGCTCGATAAACACAGGATCGGCATGGGTAAATTCGGACGACAGCGGACCAAGCTCGTCGCGGATCAGGCGATCCTGCAGCGCACGCAGCCAAGCGGCGTAGATCAGCGGCTCTGGCAGGTGTTCGTTCATCTCTCCGTTCCAGTTAGCCAGCAGATCAAGCGCGATCTGGCGCTGGCGTTCCGGGGTGCCGTCGGGGGCCGCATCGCCCGTATACCACAAATCGGCCCCCATCAGCGGCAAGAGCGCCCGGGCGGTAAAGCTGACGGTGTCCAGTTGCGCCTCGATAAAGCTGTCGCGGGTGTGGACCTGCCGACTTTGCATCAGGCGCTGCCAGCGGTTCACCCGCTGCGTGTCGCCCCAGTTATAAGAGACATGGTTCGGAAAGGGGCGGTCCACGGTCTTGTTGTTGGTATTACCGACAATGCCGCCGTCGGGGGCGATAAATTCGGGATTGTCAGCATAGGGCATGACGCCTTGCCACTGGTTTTCCGGCAGATAGCCATAGGACGGCAGGCGCCCCTGGCTTTGGTGCGCGGGATCGCGGCGGGGGATGGCGCCGATGGTTTTCATCGCGACATCGGTGCGGTCGGCCAGTGTCAGGTTCTGCGCGGGCGCGACATAGGGTTCGGCGGCGTCGATCGCATCTTCGATCGTTTTGGCGCGCATCATCGCCATAGCAGCAGACAGGGACGGATCATCGCCGCGCAGCGCGGTCCATGACAGGCTGGTCACATGACCGGGCGGGGTAATCGTGCCCAGATCGAATGTATCGCCGGGCAGGACAGGGCCATTGTCGGTCCAGCGCAACTTGAGCGTGACAGCGGGGGCGTCCTTGATCGTGATAATGCTGTCGCGGCTGCGGAAATCCTTCCAGCCGTCAGCGGTGCGGTACTGGTTCTGGTTGTCGGGGTTGATCTGTTCGATATGCACGTCCTGATCGTCGACATAGCCGCTGGTGATGCCCCAGCCCAGATCGGCGCTGCGCCCCGATAGCACGACAGGCAGGCCGGGAATGGTCCCGCCGATGACGTCGCCGGCAGCAAGCTGCAGCCGCGCCAGATACCACACCGTCGGCGCGGTCAGTTGCAGGTGCGGGTCGCTGGCCAGCAAGGTTGACCCCGTGGCAGAGCGGGTGATCCCGGCAGCCCAGGCGTTGGACGCGCCTTGCAGCCCGCGCGGTGCGACGGGGTCAAGTGGATCGTGCGGCCCGCGGGTATTGGCTGCGTATTTGGGGACATCACCAACAAGCGCGCTGTAATCTGGCAGGGCAGCGATGCCCGATGTGGGATCGTCGGGCAGGATATCGGCCAGTCGCTCTGGCGAGACGATGAGCGAGGTGCGCGCGCGCAGCACTTCTTCTGTTGCTTGGCCTGACAATTGAAGGGCCAGCAGTTTGAGAATTGCAATACTGTCGGCCGGCTGCCAAGGCGCGATGGGCGCGTTAAAGATCCACATCTCCGGCGCGCCGCGCCCGCGTGATCCGGAGTTGATTTCACCCAGCCAAGCGTTCACGCCGGCGGCATAGGCGGTCAGGGCGGCAGTCGTCGGGGCGTCCTGCGCTTTGACCGAACTGACGGCAAGGTTGTAAAGATCCAGCCGCCGCATCAGCATGTCGATTTTCAGGGTGCGGGGACCGAACATTTCCGACAGACGCCCCTGCACCGTGCGGCGCAGCATCGTCATCTGCCACAACCGGTCCTGCGCCTGCGCATAGCCGAGGGCAAAGAACACATCCTCGTCCGACTGGCCGAAGATATGGGGCACATCGGCGTTATCGCGCACGATTTCCACCGGGGCCGTGATGCCGGTGACGCTATAGGTGCCGTCGTAATCGGGCAGCGACCGCGAGGCGAAATACCACGCCAGCGTGACGAGGCCCACGGCCAAGACAAACACACCTGTCGCCAACCGCAGCAGCCACTTGAAAATCAGCGCCATAGGATCCCCCGTCGTTCAGGCGTCCTTTTAACCTGCGCTGGCGCTGGCCGCTACCGCGCTTTTGGCCGGGATCAGCCGAAGTTGACCCAAAGCGCGCCAAGGCCAACGACGGCTTCGGTGGCAAAGAACTTCCACTTGAGCGGGCTGGTGCCGTCAAGCACTAACGAAGTCGCCCGGCCAATCGCCGCCCCCGTCCAAGCGCAGCCGATCATGCCATAAGCGACTGGGCCGCCAATGAGGATTGCGCCAAGGCCAAGGCCGATGAACAGCGCACCAGAGGCGGCGCGCACCTCGCTTGGCCCCATATTGCTGTCACCCGACTTTTTCAGGTCAAGCAGGGTCATCGTATAGCCGGGGGCCAGCCAGCCGACAGCGCCAAGGCCGATGCTGGCAAGGGCAAAGAGGATGTTAAGAATGTCCATGATGGCGTGCTCCTGTGCGGGTTCAGCGAGAAGGTAGTAGGAGGGATGCGAATGGCCAGTGCGGGCGACGTGGGGGCTGGTAAGGAAATTTGTGCAAATCGGGGCGGGCGTTGTAGCGGGGGCCAGCCCCCGCACCCCCGGGATATTTTTGACCAGAAGAAGGGGGGGTGAGGGAAAGGCGGCGCTTTGGGGCGCCGCCTTTGGTGGTGTGGTTGTGGCTGGCGGGCTTTAGAAGCCAGCTTTGATGAGCTCGAAGGTTTCGGCCTGGCGCTCGCGCATTTCGTTGCTCATGGGCAATTGGGCCAGAACGGGGACGTCGATTTCCTCCAGTCCGGCGGCGACCAGCTGCTCTTGTGTAATCTCGGCGGTCAGCGCGGCTTTGTTTGCTGTGCCGAAGCCGTTTTCCAGCAGCGGAATGGCAGAGGCGGGGGCAAGCATGGCGTTAAGGTAATCATAGGCGTTTTCCTCTGCGCCCTGACCGTCCTTGAGGTTCACATAACCGCATAGCCACAGCGAGGAGCCTTCGGTCGCGGTGCGCTGAAAACCAATAGGGCGACCTTCGTCGACCATGGTGGGATAGGTTTCGTTCCAGGCCCAGCTGATTTGGATTTCGCCTGTTGCCATCAGCTGTGCCAGCTCTGCCGGGTCGGTCCAATAGGTGCGCAGGTTGGGATGCACGTCGCGCAGCCACTGGGAAGCGGCTTCGAACTGGTCATCGGTGGCCTCTGTCCAGTTGTCGACACCGGTGGCCAGATAGGCCAGCGCATAGGCGTCATCTACGTTGTCTGGCAATGAAATGCGGCCCTGGTACTTGGGGTCCTTGAACACCTGAAGGGTGGCGACATCCTCTGCCGGGACTTCTTCAGGGTTGTAGGCGATGGCGGTCGAGCCGAAATCGGTGGGGATAAAGTAAACGCCGTCGGTGGCGGCCACATCGGTGCCGGTCAGGTTGCTGTCAAGCGTATCGTAGGCGTCGATCTTTGCTGTATCCCATTCGTCAAGAATACCGCTTTCCACCCATTTGGTCACAGATCCGGCGCAGATATGGGCCACGTCGGCCTGAAAGCCGGAGCGGATTTTCTGGAAGGCTTCCTCTTCGTCACCAAAGAAGCTGAAAGTCGGTTCTTGGCCATGCTTTTCCAGATAGGCTGTATGGTATTCGGGCAGTTCGAAACCGGGGTAGTCCAGCACCAGAAGGTCGCCATCCTGCGCCATTGCGGTCGTGGCGAAAAGGGCAAGAGCGGTGCCGCCCAGTAAGGTCTTGGTATTCATGATCGAAAACTCCCGTGATGTTGCTTTGGGCGTGACGTTATTGTGCGGCTTGGGATCGGGCAAGACGGAAACGCATGAAGGCGGTGCTGCGCGGGCAGGTGGCGGCCACTGCGCCGAAAATGCAGGCGAAGGCGCGGTTTAGCCGTTTGGCAAGAGGGCTTGGCACGACGGGTTTGCCGTGCCAGCATAGTGCCACGCATCGTTTGGGAGGACAGCGCGCAGCATGGAGAGGGCCGCAGTACGTCTTGACCTTCGCAGCCTGTCATGGATTGCGGTATTTGCCGTCATCCTGGCCGCATGGGCCTTGATGTTCATGATGGCCCGCATGGCCGGGCTGGATGTCTGGGGGCGGCCGACCGGGCTGAACCTGATGCCGATGACGCAGTTCGGCACATTGATGGGCATGTGGTCAATCATGATGGCAGCGATGATGCTGCCGGCGATGGTGCCGGCGCTTGGCACCTACGAGCGGCTGATCGTCGCGGCGGACGGCACGCGCGCGGGCTGGTGGGGCGTTTTGCTGGGTTACAGTCTGGCATGGCTTGCCTTTGCCGCCGGCATTGCAATGCTGCAGGTCGTGCTGGTCGGGGCGGGCTTTGTCGATGCGCTGGGGGTGCTGACATCGCAACTATTGACTGCCGCCCTGCTGGTCGCGGTGGGTGTCTTCCAGTTCAGTCGCACCAAAGCTGTCTGTCATGGCAGGTGCCATGCACCGATGACATTTTTCCTTGGGTACTGGCGCACCGGCTTTGGCGGCGGGCTGGATATTGGGCTGCGGCTGGGGGGGTATTGCACCATCTGTTGCTGGGGCTTCATGGCGTTGGGGTTTGTGGCGGGCACCATGTCATTGCTGTGGATGGGTGCTGCCACGCTTTTCATGGTTTTGGAGAAGCTGCCCGCAATAGGACATCGGTTGATCAGGCCGGCGGGTTTCATTCTGGTTCTGGCAGGTTGCGGCGTTGCAGCCGCATCGACAATGTAAAGGAGGCTGGCATGGCACAGACAAAAGCGGACCGGATTGCGGTATCCCAGCGGATCGACAGCCGCGTCGCCAATCCGCGCCGCGCCAAGATGCAGCCGACCAATTGGGCGATCAAAGGCGAGCTGTTTCTGAACTGCTCTTGCACGGTGTTTTGTCCCTGCGTGGTATCGCTTGGGGCACACCCCCCGACCGAGGGCCATTGCCATGCCTGGATGGCCATCGCGATTGATGAAGGGCATTTCGAAGGCGAGGACTTGTCCGGCCTGAACGTCGGCCTGCTGGTCGATATTCCGGGCCGCATGGCTGAAGGCAACTGGAAGGTGGCGGCCTATGTCGATGATCGGTCCAGCGAAAAAGCCTATGGCGGATTGCTGAAGATTTTTTCGGGGCAGGCGGGCGGCACGACGGGGCTGTTCACCATGCTGGTGTCAGAAATCATCGGGGCAGAGCGGGAAAAGGTCGAGATTGTGCGCGATGGCACCAAGCGGGGCATCTATATCGGGCGGAAAATCCAAGGCGAGATCGAGATATTGAAAGGGGCCGACCCTGATCATCCGGTTATGATCAGCAATTCGAAATACTGGATGGGGCCGGATATTATTGCCGCGACGGGCGTAAAATCCAAAGTGCGCGATTATGGCCGGGTCTGGGATTTTGGCGGAAAATCCGCTGAAGTTTGCCCCATTGACTGGAAAGGGCCCAAACCGTGACCGATCGCACCTATTGCCGGACCATGGCGCGATATAATGCCTGGCAGAACAAGGCGCTATGGGACGTGCTGAAGCAGATGGACGAGGCTGATCTGGCCGCGGATCACGGCTTGCCGCAGGGGTCGGTGCTGGGCACGCTGAACCATTTGCTGTGGCTGGATCAAATGTGGCTGTCGCGGCTTTTTAATGTCAAAACGCCTGATGTGGGCCGGGGCGAGACGGCGCGGATGACACCGACAACCGCTGCCTGGTGGGCTGAACGGTTTCGGGCGGACGGTGCGCTGCGGATGTGGGCAGATACGCTGGCGAGTGTCGATCTGCATGGTGATCTGGCATTCTGGTCGCTGACCAGCCAAAGCGATGTCATCGCGCCCCGCGATATATGTGTGATGCATATGTTTAACCAGCAAACTGATTTGCGCGGCCAAGTCCGCCTTGTGCTGGCGGGGATGGGGCAGGCCTTGCCGCCGGCCGCATTGTTTTTGATGCCGCGGGGCTGAGGGTTGCAGGCCAAACGGGGCTGCGCCGGGTTTAAGGATTGATGGATATGCCGGAGCCTCCGGCGGGAGTTTATTTGGCCAGATGAAGTTTGGTTCAACAAAAGGGAGAGGCGAGATGTTTAATGCGTTGGTCGTTGAAAAGGATGCGGATGGTCAGACCAGCGCATCAGTGCAGCAGATTGATCTGGACCGGTTGCCCTCGGGTGAGGTGACGGTTGCGATCGATTATTCGACGGTGAATTATAAGGACGGGCTGTGCCTTGGGCCGGGGGGCGGGCTGGTACGGAGCTATCCACATGTGCCGGGTATCGACTTTGCCGGCACGGTCGAGGCATCGGATGACGCGCGCTATGCGCCCGGCGACAAGGTCGTGCTGACCGGCTGGCGTGTGGGCGAGGCGCATTGGGGTGGCTATGCACAAAAGGCGCGGGTGAAGGCGGACTGGCTGGTGCCACTGCCAGAGGGGCTGAGCACGCATGATGCCATGGCTGTCGGTACCGCCGGTTTGACGGCGATGCTGGCCGTGATGGCGCTGGAGGATCACGGCATCAAGGCAGGGCCGGTGCTGGTGACTGGTGCCTCTGGCGGCGTCGGATCGGTTGCGACCGCGATCCTGTCGCACCTGGGGCATCAGGTGGCGGCGGTGACCGGGCGGCCGGAAGGGGCGGATTATCTGCGCGATCTGGGGGCGAGCGAGATTATCGCCCGTGAAGATCTGGCCGAGTCGGTCAAGCGCCCACTGGAAGGCGAGCGGTGGGGCGGCTGCGTTGATGCGGTGGGCGGCGCGATGCTGGCGCGGGTATTGGGGCAGATGGAATACGGTGCCTCTGTTGCGGCGGTCGGTCTGGCGGGTGGCGCGGGGCTGCCGGCATCGGTCATTCCGTTTTTGCTGCGGGGTGTGAACCTTCTGGGCATCGACAGCGTGATGCAACCCTATGGCAACCGCCTGCGGGCGTGGAAGCGCGTCGCCCGTGATCTGCCGATGGGCAAGCTGCAGGCGATGGTGACCTCTGCGAGCTTGTCTGACCTGCCGCGTCTGGGCGCGGACATTCTGCAAGGCCAGGTGCGGGGGCGGATCGTGGTGGATGTCAATTCATGAGATATTAAAGATACGGTGGTTCAAAGAGGTGCCGGGCGATGGTTGCCGGCATCTGTGATCGTGTTAGGTGGCGTGCTTAATAATTAATCAAAACACGGGAGACTCTTACAGATGCCCTTTAAACCGCCTTTGCGGAAACTTGATATCGATACGGCCGACACCGGATTTTACGAAGGTTACAATACCTACGTGACCTTGGGCGCCAAGATCGTCATCGTCCTGCTGATCATCTGGGCCGTTGTCTGGTCGGAAAATGCCGGCAACACGCTGGGTGCGATCCGGTCCACGATCGATGCCTATACCGGGCCTTGGTATATGTATGTTGTCGCGTTGTTTATCGTGACCTGCTTTGGTCTGGCGCTTTATCCGCGCACGGGAAAACTGATGCTGGGCAAGCCAGGTGACACACCAGACTTTGACAGCTTTTCATGGTTTTCCATGATGTTTGGCGCCGGTATCGGCATTGGTATGCTGACCTATGCCACGGCAGAGCCTATCTACCACTTCGGCACCAACCCAGAAACGATCCAAGGTCTGACAACAGGCGGTGCGGCGGACAATGTGCGCGATGCGTTCAAGTGGTCGTTTCTGCACTGGGGCCTGTCGGCCTGGGCCTGCTATGCCATCGTTGGTCTGGCGCTGGCGTTCTTTTCCTATGCGCGCGGTTTGCCTTTGACCATCCGGTCGGGCCTGACGCCACTGTTCGGCAAGGCGCTGGAGGGACGGCTTGGCCATATCATTGACATCGTATCGGTCGTGGCCACCATCCTGGGTGTCGCGGTGACCATCGGATACGGCGTATCGCAGTTTGCATCCGGCGTATTCAACATTACCGGTGCGCAGTGGCTGATGACGCAGGACGGCACGCCGACAGTTGCGGCGATGCTGGCAGCCCTGGTGATCGTGATGCTGTGTTCGGTGTTGTCGGCGCTGTCCGGTGTCGGCAAGGGCATCAAGTGGTTGTCCAACCTGAACATGGGCTTGTCGTTCTTTATCCTGGCGTTCTTTCTGGTCTTCGGGTCGACAATGTTTGCCTTTAAATCGCTGTTTGTGGGCATGTGGGATTATCTTATCGCGCTGCCGGCGATGTCGGTGAACATTTTTAGCCCCGACGGCACCGACGCTGATAACGTGGCGAACCAGCTTGCGGGCTGGCAGGGTGGCTGGACGGTGTTCTACTGGGCGTGGTGGATCGCATTCGCGCCTTTTGTCGGCCTGTTTCTGGCGCGGATCAGCCGGGGCCGGTCGGTGCGGGAATACGTGCTGGGCGCGATGATTGTGCCGTCGGTCATGTGCTTTGTCTGGTTCGCTTTTGCGGGCGGTACGGCGATTGATCTGACGTTGAATGGCGGGGCAGGCGATCAGATCACGGGCGCAGGCATTTCAAGCCAGCTGTTCGCGATGATCAACTTCATGCTGTCGCCGCTCCTGGCCAAGCTGATGAGTGTTGTCATTGTGGTGCTGCTGCTGACCTATCTGGTCACATCGGCAGATTCGGCGATCCTGATCATCAACACCATCGCCGCCGCCGGCGACGAGAGCGAGAAGGGCCGCATCCATATCATCGTATGGGGTTGCATCCTTGGCATCGTTATCGGCGCATTGCTGGTGGCCGGCGGGCTGGACGCGATCAACACCGCAATGATTATCGGCGCTTTGCCATTCAGCGTTGTCATGCTGCTGATGTGTGTCGCGTTGATCAAAGCGCTTTACCGTGACGGCAAGCGTGAACAACACGCCGAGGCCAAGGCCGCGGCGGCGGCAAAAGTCGAATAACGCCAAGTGCAAAAGTGAATAGGAAGGCCCCCGCAACCGCAGCGGGGGCCTTTTTTTGTTTTATAACAGCAGTATAAGGAAGTAATCGGAAAAGATCTGTTCACAGCGGTGTGAAAGCTGCGCCATTCATGCTAGGTTTTTCTTAATCAAATCATAGCAATAAGGACGGACGCATGAGCGATGCGGCAAACGAGGGGATTCCGCCCCCGGACGGTAAGGCTGATCTGATCGACACAGATTATGAAATCGGTCAGGACAATATCGAAGGATCGGTGCTAAGCGTCGGCTTCGACATCCACAACCCGGTGTTCGGCATTTCGGCAACGGCTGTGGTGGCCTTTGTATTCTACACTCTGGCATTGCCGGAACAATCCGGCGCAGTTTTCAGCTGGCTGTTCGGCACCGTCACCAAAGGGTTTGACTGGTTCTTTCTGACGGCGGCCAACCTGTTCGTGCTGTTCTGCCTGTTTCTGATCGTCTCGCCCCTTGGCAAGGTCCGGCTGGGCGGCAAGGACGCGACGGCGGATTACACCTATTTGGGTTGGTTTTCCATGCTGTTCGCCGCAGGCATGGGCATCGGCCTGATGTTTTATGGCGTGTCCGAACCCCTGTCCCATTTTAGCAGCTCATTGGGCGGCACAGCGGTCGAGGACGGTGTGCGCACCGACTGGGCACCACTGGGGGCTGCGGGGGGTGACACCGCAGAGGCCATGCGCCTTGGCATGGCGGCGACGATCTATCACTGGGGCCTGCACCCTTGGGCGATCTATGCCGTGGTTGGATTGGCGCTTGCCTTGTTCAGTTATAACAAGGGTCTGCCGCTGACCATGCGATCGGCGTTCTATCCGCTACTGGGCGAACGCATCTGGGGCTGGCCGGGGCATGTCATCGATATCCTTGCGGTGTTTGCCACGCTCTTTGGTCTGGCCACGTCGCTGGGCTTTGGTGCCACGCAGGCCAACGCTGGCCTGAACGAGGTTTTCGGTCTGCCCATCGGGAACACGACAGAGGTTCTGCTAATTTCCGGTATCACGGCCATCGCACTGATTTCGGTCGTGCGCGGCCTTGATGGCGGGGTCAAGATCCTGTCGGAAATCAACATGGGTCTGGCGTTTTTGCTGCTTATTTTCGTATTGCTGGTCGGCCCGACGCTGTCGATCCTTGGCATTTTCGGTTCCAGCCTGCTGGCCTATGCCGAATACCTGCCGCAACTTGCGAACCCCATCGGGCGCGAGGATACGAACTTTCTGCAAGGCTGGACGTCCTTTTATTGGGCGTGGTGGATCAGCTGGTCACCCTTTGTCGGTATGTTTATCGCCCGCGTCAGCCGTGGCCGCACCGTGCGGGAATTCATCACCTGCGTGCTGCTGATCCCGTCTTTGGTCTGCGTGTTGTGGATGTCCGTTTTCGGCGGCGTGGCCATCACGCAGGTCGTGCAAGAAGGATATACCGCAGCGCAAGAGGCTGAACTGCCGCTGCAGTTGTTCAAAGTGCTGCAGGACCTGCCCCTGACCACGATTACATCACTGATTGGCGTCGTGCTGGTCATCGTCTTCTTTGTCACCTCATCGGATTCAGGATCGCTGGTCATCGACACGATCACCGCCGGCGGCAAGGTTGACGCGCCGGTGCCGCAGCGGGTGTTCTGGTGCATCTTTGAAGGGGCGGTGGCCATCGTGCTGCTGTTGTCAACAGGTGGCCTTGGATCCCTGCAGTCGATGGTGATTTCGACCGGTCTGCCGTTCACGATTGTGCTGCTGATCATGTGCGTTGCGATCTATCGCGGTCTGCAATCGGAACGCGCCAATACATAAATTTCAGGCAGGCGGGTTGTTTTGCAACCCGCCTGTTGATCCCGCGCCGGTCCCCGCTAAGTTCGGGGCATGAGCGATAAATCACCTATCATCTTGTGGTTCCGGCGCGATCTGCGCCTTGGCGACCACCCCGCTTTGACACAGGCCTGCGACAGCGGTCGCCCTGTCATCCCCGTTTTCATTTACGACGACGTCGCCGAAGGTCAGGGGGCCGCACCGCGGTTCCGGCTTGGGCTGTCGGTCGCATCGCTGCAAGGGGCGCTTCAGGACAAGGGCAGCAATTTGATATTGCGGCGGGGCAATGCGCTGCGTGTTCTGCGTGATGTTATCCGCGAAACCGGGGCAGGTGCCGTTTACTGGTCGCGCCTTTATGATCCTGATAGCAAACAGCGCGATATGGACGTCAAGGCCGGGCTGAAGGACGACGGGATCGAAGCCGTCAGCTTTCGCGGTCATTTGCTGTTCGAGCCATGGAGCGTCGAGACGCAGACGGGCGGTTTTTACAAAGTTTATACGCCGATGTGGAAATCCGTCCGCAGCCGTGAGCTGCCGGATACGCTGCCGACACCGGGTAAGATTGCCTCGCCTAAGTCGTGGCCGGACAGCGACGTGCTGGATGATTGGGCAATGGGTGCGGATATGCAGCGGGGCCGCGACGTTGTGCTGCCCCATTGCACCGTGGGGGAAAGCGCCGCCAGCCACAGGCTGGGCGCTTTCATAGCAAACCGCATAAGCGATTACAAAGCTGCGCGGGACATACCGGGCGTCAAGGGTACGTCAGGCCTGTCGGAAAACCTGACCTATGGCGAAATCAGCCCGCTTGCCTGCTGGCACGCCGGATGGCGCGCGCTGCACGATGGCAAAGGCGACGCGGAGGTGTTCCTGAAGGAACTGGTCTGGCGCGAGTTTGCCTATCATTTGGTTCACCATACGCCGCGCATCACGACCGCCAACTGGCGCGAGGACTGGGATGCCTTTCCCTGGAATACCGACGAACGTCTGGCAGAGGTAAAGGCTTGGAAACAGGGACGCACCGGTATTCGCTTTGTCGATGCGGCAATGCGCGAATTGCAGGTCACCGGCACGATGCACAACCGTGGTCGCATGATTGTGGCCAGCTATCTGACCAAGCACCTGATGTGCCATTGGAAAATTGGCTTGGATTGGTTCGCGGACCAGTTGATCGACTGGGACCCTGCATCCAATGCCTTGGGCTGGCAGTGGTCCGCCGGGTCGGGCCCGGATGCGACACCTTATTTCCGCGTATTCAATCCGGTGACACAGCTTGATAAGTTCGACAAGGACCGCAACTACGTCAAGGCGTGGCTGGCAGAGGAATACGAGACGCCGTCAAAGACGGCGCTTTCATTCTATGATGCCATCCCGCTGCGGTGGAATATGGCGCCAGGCGATGCCTATCCCGATCCGGTTGTCACCGCCGAAGAGGGCCGCAAGGCGGCGCTGGCCGCTTATGAGGACCGGGATTTTTAGGCGGCAAGCCGGGCCTGGCGAAACGAAATCAGGCGGTTCTGTTTGACGTCCCACAGATCGAGCGAGGCGCATTTCAGGCTTTCGCGCATTGTCATGCGGCTGACCTCGACCAGTTCCTTGTGGTCGCGCAGCACATCGGGCAGGCGATAGAACGGAATGCGGCTATACAGGTGGTGCACATGGTGGATGCCGATATTCGCAGTCATCCAGCGCAGCACCAGCGGCAAATCGTAGTGAGAGCTGCCATGAAGCGCCGCCTCGTGCAGTTGCCAGTCGGGGTCATGTTCCCACATCGTTGTTTCGAACTGGTGCTGGACATAGAACAGCCAGACGCCCGCAGAAGCCGCGACAAAGATCGGGGGAACAAAGACGAAGACAACAGCCTGCCAGCCGCCGAAATAGGCGATGACGGTCACCGCCGCAGCCAGGGCCACATTGGTCACCATGGCGGAAATCCAATAAACCTTGCCGGCGGTCATCAAACCCAGCGGTAAACGGTTCTGGATAAAGAAAAGATAGGTCGGGCCAAGACCGAACATGACCAGCGGATGGCGATACAGGCGATACATCAGCCGGCGCAGCGGCGGCAGTGCGTTGTATTCATCCAGTGTCAGCGTGGTCACATCGCCGATCCCGCGCCGGTCCAGATTGCCTGCATGGGAATGGTGCAGCGCATGGGTGCGGCGCCAGACGTCATAGGGGGTCAGCGTGACGACGCCCAGAATACGGCCTGACCAATCGCTCAGATGCCGGTTGTTGAAAAACGACCCGTGCCCGCAATCATGCTGGATGGCAAACAGGCGCACCAGAAAACCGCCGTTCACAACGCCGATCGCCAGTGCCAGCAGCCAGCTGACCTGCACCGCGTACCAGGCAGCAATCCACAGGGCCACGAATCCCGCAACAGTGATTCCAAGTTCGAACAAGCTACGACTGGTATCCGGTTCACGATAGGCCGCAAGAATGCGGACCCAATCACGCGCGGCAGCTGGAGTGTCGGGCGGCAGGTGGGTCGTCGATGGCATTCTGTGGTCAATCCTTTGTCCTGTGCGGCATCCGATAAACGAGATGTAGTTATAAACAAGTAAATTCGGTGATATCAGGCCAAGACATTGCCAAGCGCGGCACCCTGTCGCGGGCGGGACGCAACTATTTTGGGTCCGGCGCGTGACTTTCCGGTGTGACACCTTAAAACTCAATAAACGCCGGCTCGCAAAGCCGGTGAAAACGACAGACAGGGCGATAAATGATTTTGACGACCACTGACGGCCAAACTGGGCTGCCACGTTATTTTTCTGCGGTTTTCAAAATGATGGGGGCGCTTAAACGTGGCCGGATCGACGTCATTCTGCCGGATGGCCGCAAATTCCGCGCCGAAGGTGCCGCTGCAGGACATGTTGCCGAAATCACCGTGCACAACCCCGATCTTTTTGCCCGCACCGTGCGCGAAGGCGATCTTGGCTTTTGCGATGCCTACCTGGACGGCTGGTGGTCGACACCGGATCTGATGGCCTTTATGGATCTGATCCACGACGACGCAGAAGAGCTTTATGACGGCTTTCCCGGCCAGTATCTTGTGCGAACTTTCGAGCGTATCCGCTTTTGGTTGCAGAGCAATTCGAAAAAGCAGGCGCGCAAGAATATCGAATATCACTATGACCTTGGCAACGATTTCTACGGGTTGTGGCTGGACGATACGATGACCTATTCGTCGGCCCTGTTCCAGACCGGTCAGGAAAGTCTGGAGGCGGCGCAGACGGCCAAATATGCCTCTATGGTGGATCAGATGGGGGTCAAGCCGGGCGATCATGTGCTGGAAATCGGCTGTGGCTGGGGCGGGTTTGCGGAATATGCGGCGGCGCAGCGGGGCCTGCGCGTCACCTGTCTGACGATCAGCAAGGAACAGTTTAACTATGCCGTGGATCGTATTGAAAAAGCAGGTCTTTCCGACAAAGTCACCTTTAAGCTGCAGGACTACCGCGACGAAACCGGCACCTATGACGGCATCGCCAGCATCGAGATGTTCGAGGCGGTCGGAGAGCAGTATTGGCCTGCCTATTTCAAAACCGTCCGGGCCCGCCTGAAACCGGGGCGCAAGGCCACCTTGCAGATCATCACCGTCGCGGACCGCCGCTGGGATGTTTACAAACGCGGTCCTGATTTTATTCAGAAATATATCTTTCCGGGGGGCATGCTGCCCAGCCCAAGCAAGCTGCGCGAGGTGATTGGCAAGCATGGGCTGACGGTCGAAAAGTCGATCGAATTTGGCCACAGCTATGACCAGACGCTGCGCCGCTGGCATGAAACCTTTAACGCGAAATGGGACAAGGTCGCCGCCTTGGGCTTTGACGAACGCTTTCGGCGCATGTGGAACTTTTATCTGACCTCTTGTGCTGCGACCTTTGCCAGTGAAAACTGCGACGTAACACAAATTACGATCGCGCGCCCCGCTTAAGGGGCCGGAAAGGGACGATATGCCAACCGCCGGACGCCTGACTGGGGCCGTGTTTTACGCAGCTCTTGGGGCAGCGCTTGCCTTTTTGCTGGTGCCGTATTTCGATGAAGCGCGCGCGCCAAAATATTGGATTCCCTTGGTTATTGCTGTCGGTGTTCTTGTCGGCTGGATGGTCGTCGGTTCGCGCAGCGGACAGGGCACCGGGGCCGCGATCGGCACGGGGCTGACCGGTGCTGCGGCGCTGGCGTTCTGGGTGCTGCTGCTGGTGTCCGGCTATGACATGATTCAGGTGGCCATGCGCGGCCGTTTTGACGGGCCGATGGACGCGGTCATCGGTGTGTTTTCGATCATGCTGGATTATGCAAAGTCGTTCTATTCCCCGCTGATCCTGTTCGTCTGGATCGGCGGCGGTCTGATTGCCGGACTTGTAACCGACCTTATCGGATCCCGTTACCGCTAATGAATATCTTTGTTTACGGCACCTTGCGTGACGAAGCTTTGCGCATGGCCGTGGCCGGAACCGCCGGCGATGTCGCGCCCGCAACGTTGACCGGTTACAGTGTCCGGCCGGCTGTCGGTGATGTGGCCCCGATGATTGCGCCGGATGCCAATGGTCAGGCGCAGGGGCTGTTGCTGCGGAACCTGACCGCGGAACAGATCGCCCGCCTGACCCTGTTCGAGGATGCCTACGGCTACACCCTGATCACGGTGTCGGTAACACTGCCCGGCGGAGGGACAGAAGCTGCGCAGATGTGGCTGCCCCCCGCCCATGTGCAGGCCGCGCCGGGCGCGTGGTCACTGGACCACTGGCAGGGCAACTACGGCGCGGTAACTGCGCAGGCTGCGCGCGCGGTGTTTGCGCAAGACCCGTTGCCTGCGGCGGCCGATTTGCGCTGGCAATGGCCAATGTACCTGAAACGTGCTTGGGCTCAGGCGCAGGCGGCCGGAACGGATCGCCCTGCAGCGGTGCGCCACGGGGCGCAGGCCGGCGATGTTGCCGTATCCGGCCGGGTGCCGCCCGTCGGACGGTTTTTCAAGATGCAAGGCTTCGAGGTGTCCCATCGCCGCTTTGACGGCGGCTATCAGGGGCCGCTTCCGCGCGAGGTGCTGGTTGGCATCGATGCCGCCATTGTCTTGCCCTATGATGCCCGGCGCGAACGGATCGTTCTGGTGGAACAGTTGCGGATGGGCCCGCTGGAACGCGGCGAGCCGAATTCCTGGATGCTGGAACCTGTGGCCGGCATGATCGACGCCTTCGAGACGCCCGAACAGGCCGCCCTGCGCGAAACGCAGGAAGAGGCGGGTCTGGATGTAACCCTTCGGCATGTCACGTCGTGCTATCCGTCGCCAGGAAACGCCACGGATTATTTCTATTGTTACATCGGCTTATGCGACCTTCCTGATGTAAATCGCTATGCGGGCGGTCTGGAATCGGAACAAGAGGATCTGCGTCTGCATGTCCTGTCGCTGGATGATGCACTGGCGCATGTCCAAAGCGGCGAAATCGCCGCCGGTCCCTGTGTCACGCTGATTTACTGGTTGGCGCTGAACCGCGATGCCCTGCATCTTGAGTTCGCCACCGCCGACGCCTAGACAGTATGTAACACGCGCATTCGAAAGGGCTTTGCCATGCATATCAAATCCGATCTGGCCGATACCGTCGGTAACACGCCCCTGATCAAGCTGCGCGCCGCGTCAGAGCTGACGGGCTGCACCATTCTGGGCAAGGCTGAATTCATGAACCCCGGTCAGTCCGTCAAGGACCGCGCCGCGCTTTACATCATCAAGGACGCTGTCGCCAAAGGCTTACTGAAGCCCGGTGGCACAATCGTCGAAGGCACCGCCGGCAATACGGGCATCGGCCTTGCGCTGGTCGGCGCGTCGATGGGTTTCAAGACGGTAATCGTCATTCCCGAAACCCAGTCCGAGGAAAAGAAGGACATGCTGCGCCTTGCGGGTGCGGAACTGGTGCAAGTGCCTGCCGCGCCTTACAAAAACCCCAACAACTACGTCCGCTATTCCGGCCGTCTGGCCGAAGAGCTGGCGAAAACAACCCCCGGCGGCGTGATCTGGGCGAACCAGTTCGACAATACCGCGAACCGGCAGGCCCATATCGAAACCACCGGACCAGAGATTTGGGACCAAACCGGCGGCAAGGTGGACGGGTTCATCTGCGCGGTCGGCTCTGGCGGCACGCTTGCGGGGGTTGGCATGGCGCTGCAGCCCAAGGGCGTAAAAATCGGTCTGGCCGACCCGGACGGTGCCGCGCTGTACAACTTTTACGAGCATGGCGAAATGAAATCGTCGGGCGACAGCATCACCGAAGGCATCGGTCAGGGCCGGATCACGGCCAACCTTGAAGGCTTCACGCCCGATATGAACTACAACATTCCCGACGCAGAAGCCCTGCCGATCGTCTTTGACCTTTTGCAGCACGAAGGGCTGTGCCTTGGCGGATCATCCGGGATCAACGTGGCCGGTGCGATCCGCATGGCGCGGGATCTGGGGCCGGGTCATACCATCGTGACCATTCTGTGCGACTATGGCACGCGCTATCAGTCCAAGTTGTGGAACCCCGAGTTCCTGCGGTCCAAAGGGCTGCCGGTGCCGTCGTGGCTGACCACCGGGCCGCAGTCCATTCCCGGCGTATTTCAGGACGCATGACCCTGCGCCCGGGTTTAGCGATCGCGCTGGCGGTTTTGATGGCCGGGCAGGGTGCCACCGCGCAGGTGGCCCTTGACGGTTTGGTTACACCGCCGGCGGATGCGGACACCGCCGCCGACCAAGGCAGCGCAGAAGCCGCTGCAGAGGAGGTGGCTGATCCGCAGGCGCTGGACGCCGCCCAGCAGGCGCTGGCCGATGCGGTCCCCGATCTGGAGGATTGGAATTCCCGCGTTGCTGCCGCAGAGGCCCTGCTTAATACGGGCACGGCGTCGACGCTGGCGCTGACGCGCACGCGCGAAACCCTCTTCGGCTGGCGAGAGCGCTTTCAGGCGCTGGGGTCGCTGAATGCAGGGCGCATTGCAACGTTACAGTCGCAGATCAACGCTCTGGGCACGCCCCCCGAAAGCGGCGAGGAACAGCCAGCCATTGCGGAACGTCGCCTTGTTCTGAACCGGCAGCTGGATGACATCAGCGCCCCTGCCGTGCTGGCCCGCGAAGCCTATGCGCGGGCGAACGGCCTGATTTCCGAAGTCGACAGCCAGCTTGGCGCGCGTGAAACTGCCCGTCTGACCGCGCGGGGTGCTTCGCCGCTCAACCCCGCTAACTGGCCCGATGCGCTGCAAAGCGCGCAGGCGGCGTTGAACACGGTCATTGCCTCGGCCAAGGCGCGGATTGCAACGCGCTTTTCGACTGAGGCATTCCTGCCGGGTGTGCCGCTGACCTTGATGTATCTGGCCGTGGCCATCGTGCTGCTGGCCCGGTCGCGGGCCTGGGTGTCGGTGTTGCAAGGGCGGGTCGAACGCAGCCACGCGCGGGGGCGGGCGGTCTGGTCATTTCTTTTGTCGCTGTGGCAGATCGTATTGCCGACGCTGGGGCTTGCGGCGCTGATCCTTGGGTTGCGCCAGCTTGGCGTGCTGGCGCGGTCTGGCGATACCTTGTCGCAGGCCATTTTTGGTGCCGGGTTTATCGTGATCGTGGCGCGCTGGCTGAACGGCCAGTTGTTTCCGCAGGGCGATCACGGTGGTCCGCTGGGCTATCCCGCTGACGTGCGGGGCAAGATCCGCAGTAGCGGTGTCGCGCTTGGCATCGGGCTTGCGGCAATTGTCATTGTCGCGGCGCTAATGTCGAATGCCGGTGCCTCTGACGCTTCGACCGGGGTGATGACGCTGCCGTTGCAGATTTTGCTGGCGGCGGTCCTGTTCCGGCTGGGCTATTTGCTGCGCCATGCGCCGATGGACCGGCTTGGCAAGTCTGCATCCAACGGGCGAATTCGTGTTTCTGTCGGTCTGATCTGCATCATCGTGGCCATCGTGTCGCCCGTGCTGGCGGCGGCAGGCTTTGCCGCGGCATCGGCGTCGTTGTTTGCGCCGTCGGTCATGACGCTGGCGATCTTTGGCGTGATCATCGTGCTGCAAAAGCTGGTCTATGACATCTACGCCCCGTCCAGTGAAACCGAAGACGCGGGGCCGCTTATGCCCGTCGTCATCGGCTTTGCCCTGTTCATGCTGGCGGTACCGGTGCTGGCGCTGGTCTGGGGTGCCAGCGTGACCGATCTGGCAGAGGTCGTGGCCCAGTTCCGCGCCGGTTTCGAGATCGGAGAGACGACGATTTCTCCCGGCGATTTCATGACCTTTGTGCTGATATTTGGCGGCGGCTATTTGCTAACGCAATTCGTCAAGCGACAGCTGAAAACTTCTGTGTTGCCGCGCACGAAAATGGACTTGGGCGGCCAAAACGCGGTGGCGGCGGGTGTCGGCTATATCGGCATCTTTCTGGCAGCGCTGATCGCCATCACGACGGCGGGCATTGATCTGTCCAGCCTTGCGATCGTCGCCGGTGCCCTGTCGGTCGGTATCGGTTTCGGCTTGCAGACCATCGTGCAGAACTTCGTGTCCGGTATCATCCTGCTGATCGAACGCCCCATCGGCGAAGGCGACATGATCGAGGTGAACGGCAACGTCGGTTTCGTGCGCAATATCTCGGTCCGCTCGACCCGGATCGAAACCTTCGACCGCACCGATGTTATTATCCCCAACGCCGATCTGGTCAGCGGGCAGGTGACAAACTGGACGCGCGGCAACCTTGTCGGCCGCCTAATCCTGCCGATTGGCGTGGCTTATGGCTCTGACGTGGAAAAGGTCCGCGCGATCCTGCTGGAAATCGCAGAAGAGCATCCGATGGTCATCGCCGATCCCGCGCCGCAGGCGCTGTTTGCCGCCTTCGGGACCAGCAGTCTGGACTTTGAACTGCGGATGATCCTGCGGGATGTGAACTGGAAAGTGGTCACCACCGACGAGATCCTGCGCCAGATCAACGCGCGTTTCGTGGCAGAAGGCATCGAGGTGCCCTTTGCCCAGACTGATATCTGGCTGCGCAATCCCGAAAAGCTGCATCCGGCAACGCCAAAGCCACCGAACACCCCTGCCGAGGTGCCCACGGACGGGCCCAGCACCCGGCGCGAGGCCCGCAGTATGATGGACGCCAGCGATTTGCATGACACGGACAGCGACGCAGACGGGGACGCAGATCCGGATGGGGATACCTGATGACTGATGCGTTGTTTCTAAGCGATTCCTACCTGCGCGAAGCGACATCCCGCGTAACCCGGCATACGCTGGAAGGCGGTATCGTGCTGGATGCGTCGATTTTCTATGCGACCTCCGGCGGGCAACCGGGGGATGCGGGACGGCTGGTCTGGGACGGCGGCGGCATTGACATCGGCACCACGGTCAAAGGGCAGGGCAGGGACATCGTCCTTGTCCCGGCAGAGCCCGCGCGCCTGCCCGATATCGGCACCTTTGTGAAGCAATCCCTGATCTGGGACCGGCGGCACCGGATGATGCGCGTGCATACGGCGCTGCATCTGTTGTCTATCGTCATCCCGCGCCCTGTCACCGGCGGACAGATCGCCGCCGACAAGGGAAGGCTTGATTTCGATATGGAACATGCGCCCGAAGACAAGGATGCCATCACCGCCGCGCTGAACGATCTGATTGCCCGCGATCTGCCCGTCACCGCCGAATGGATGCCCGAGGCGGTGTTGGACCGACAGCCCGCGCTGGTCAAGACGATGACCGTCAAGCCGCCCCGCGGTCAGGGCCCCATCCGCCTGATCCGGATCGGAGAGGGTGATGAAACGGTTGATCTGCAACCCTGCGGCGGCACCCATGTTGGCTGGACCGGCGAAATTGGCCGCGTGCGGATCGGCAAGATCGAAAAGAAAGGCCGGCAGAATCGGCGCGTCTATCTGCATCTGGAGGATGCGTGATATTTGCATTCCTCTGCGGCGGAGCGGCCGTGCTTTGTGCCGCGCTCTTCGCGTTGTTTCTGATCGCGCCGGGGGCTTATATGCGCCTTTATGGCGTAACGGCTGATGCCAGCGCCATCTTTATCGGTCGCCGCGCATCGCCGCTGTTTCTGGGGCTTGCCGTGTTCTTTTGGCTGATGCGGGATGCAGGACCCGGGCCGCTGCAGGAAGGTACCGCGCTGGCGGCCGCTGCGACTTTTGCGGGCATCGCTGCGACGGGGATCTGGTCCTATGCCGCAGGTTCCGCCAGTTTTGCGATATTGGTCGCCGCAGGGCTGGAACTTGCGATTGCCGCGGCCTTCGTGCTGGCGCCTTAAGGCTTGTCCAGCTGCTCTTCGCTATCGGGCAGGCCTTCGCGCGACAGTAGGATCGCGATGGGGCGCAGGGCAGGCACATGGCTGCACACGACCAGCATCATCACCATGATCGGCACCGACAGGAACATGCCGGGAATGCCCCAGACCGCACCCCAGAATGCCAGACTGACCAGAATGCCAAAGGACGACAGGCGCAAGGCGCGCCCCATCAGCATCGGATCGATCACTGACCCGTTCATGAACTGGATGCCCCCCGCAATGACAAAGATCACCACGGTCAGGGTCGGGTCCCCGAACTGCACATAGGCCGCCAGCGCCACCAGCCCGGTCGCAATGATAGATCCGACATTGGGAATGAAGTTCAGCACGAATGTCATCACCCCCAGCGGCATCGCGATTTCCATCCCGAAAGCGCGTGCCAGCACATAGGTCATCGCGCCGGTCACAAGGCTGATGCCGGTCTTGACCAGAAGGTAATAGTTAACCCTGTGAATAATGGATGAAATGATGCGCTCGATCCGCCGGGCCTGGGCGGGATTGCCGGTAAAGGCGACCAGCTTTGTCTGGAACCAGACCCGTTCCGCAAACAGGAAACCCACGAACAGGATGACCAGCACAGAAGCCTGCGTCAGGCTTGTCGCGCCGCCAGCCGCGCCGCGCAGATAGCCCGACAGCTCGATCGAGCGCATGGAGTTCAGCACCGCCGCCTCTGTGTCGTCACCGGCCCAGGCGAAAAGGGCGGCAATCGCCTCTGGCGCGCGTTCGGCATAGGCGAGGGTGATCTGCAGCACGGTGTTAACCTGCGCCACGACGATCGACGTCATGGTCAACAGCGCCGCGCCAATCAACAAAAGTGCCACAATCGACGCCAGCCAGTTCGGCACCCGCAAACGCCCGATGCGCTGGCGGCCGATAAAGCTGATCACATCCGCCGTCAGTGAAAACAGGATGATCGCCACCGCCAGGCTGATCAGGATGAACTGCGCCTGCACCAGCAGGAACAGCACGACCGCAAAGGCAATGATCACCAGCGCGGCAGTCTGCACGCGGGCCAGCTCGAACCGCTGGGCGTTGGTATCATCAGGGGGCGGGACGTGCTTCATGGGGACTTAACTCTATACATGTCCTATGTTTATGCGCAGCCCTTGCACAGGTTTCAATGCATCGGTGCGAATTTTCCGTTTCTGCCTCTTGCACCCCCGCGCACCCTTGGCTAAAGACGCCCCCAGTGGACAGGTGGCCGAGTGGTCGAAGGCGCACGCCTGGAAAGTGTGTAGGCGGGGAACCGTCTCCAGGGTTCGAATCCCTGTCTGTCCGCCACCCATTTCCTAATAATCGACAATGACAGTCCGTTGAGTGGAGTTTGTGATTGGCTAAGAGCCCTGTTGCATCATCGGCTTTTTAAAACCTTGCGGCCTGCACCGATAGGCAATGCGCAATTGACGTCCTTTGGTACACACCGGGGATGTTGGAAATCGCGCTCGTGGGCAAACTGTGCCAATCTTGCATGTCTCAATTCTGTCGCGAAATGGTGCATTGGATATTGGCGTGAATTTGCCTATGGTTCGCGCGACGAAAAAGCGCTGCCTTTCATCTGCCAAGGAATTCTTCATGCTGACCAGACGCCATTTCATACAGACGACCGGAGCGCTGTTTTCACTTCCGATCGCCGGTCCTGCTTTTGCTGCCCCGACATCGCAGCAGTCACAATGGTCCGCCTGGGATGCGCAGGTTACGCCTGCTAATTACAACCCGGCAACGACGAATATCTGGGGATTTCATAACCGGTTTCTGCCGCAATTGGTGCAGGCGAATGACGGCCTGAAGGCAGGCGATATCCACGTGGATGCGGTCGCGCGCTACCTTTATCACATCCAGCCGGACGGTATGGCGATGCGCTACGGCGTGGCGATCGCGAAGGGCAATCTGTACGAGCCGGGCTCTTACTCCATCAAGCGTAAATCGAAGTGGCCAACCTGGACACCGACTCCTGCGATGATCGAACGCGACCCGGACGCTTACGAGCAGCACAAGGACGGTATGGACGGCGGCCCCAACAATCCGCTGGGGTCGCGGGCGCTTTATCTGTATACGGGGAACCGGGATACGTATCTGCGCATCCACGGCACCCCGTCACCCCGGTCCATCGGCAGCCGCGCCAGCTCTGGCTGTGTGCGCATGGTCATGGCGCACATCATCGGACTTTACGATCAGGTGGCGACAGGGTCGACGGCCGTGCTGTATCCGACCGAAAACACTGTCACCGCCCAAAGTTAAGCTGCGGTTTCCGGTTCTGCCGGGGCTTCGGCCTCGGCGGGCTTTGGCGCGCAGATATGGCGCCCCTGACGGGTCAGCAGGGGCAATTCGGTGGTTTCGACCGGACCGACATAGCTGAACCAGAAACAGTTATCGTCATCGCGCACGCGTGCCGTGGCCAGATTCTGGTTCGGTGCTGCCATCGCCACCAATTGATCCTGAATCTGCTGCTCTGGGCTGGGAAGTGCCGGCGCTGCGGGCGCGGGCGGCACGGGAGCTGCACAGGCGCTCAGTAGCAGTAATCCGGCTAGCGCCGCGGCAGTGAATTTCATCGTATCCTCTTTCGTGTTTGGTCCGTTGAATATGTGGCGGGCTGCAACGCAGGGCCTTTGCATGCGCTGTGTATAGGGCGGCGGATCGTCGGCGGCTACCGCCAGATCGGACCCCGGACCGTATTTACGCGGCTCTGCAGCGGTTTGGCACCTTTTATTAACAAGTTTGGGTCAAGCGTGAAGGCGCAAGGGTTGCAACGTCGCCGATTGCGCCGCGATTGACCGCGGCCCGATGCCTGTTGCCTGCCTTGGGTTTGAATGACGCGAAAAAAGGCCAGGCTGCATGCGGTTGAACTTTAAAATCCTGTTCGGACTGACCAGTATTCTGGCAATTTGGGCCGCCACATTGGGCCAGTCCTATCGCACGATGAAGCAACTTGAATCCGAATACAGCCGCGCTGTCGGTGAAACGCTGCCGATTATCCTCTCGCTCGAGGAATTGCGCTTTGCCACGCTGCGCATTGTATCGTCCACCAGTGAAAATGCCATGATCATGGCCTTGCAGCGGAACCTTGCACTGGCCAGTGACGGCAATGAGGCACTGGTGCCTGACGCACATGAAATCCACGAAACGGCGACGGGAGTTGCCGATTTTGAACAGAACTTCGAAACCTACAGTAATCAGATTGATCTGTATGAAGCGGGGAATGGCGATATTCGCGATTCAATTGGCAGCCTGGGATCGCAACTCGCGGATATCAGCCGGCGGATTGAAACGGGGTTGGACGCCGGTATGCCCAGCATCGAAATACTGGAACTTAAGGAAATGATGGAGGAGACGGAGGCCGATATCCTGTCGCTGATGGTCGAACAGATTACGCAGGAACGGCAGGCGCTGCGTCAGCGACAGGGCAATTTGCGGCAGGGTATCGATGATGCAATCAGCAATCTGATCGTAAGCGCCATACTTGCTGTCCTCGGGATTACCGCGCTGATCGTTTTGTCGGCCGTGCGCATTATCAAGCCGATTGAACGGCTGACCGCAGCAGCCGTGCGCATTGCCAATGGTGAACTTGCGCCATTACCGCGGGTGACGCAGCAAGATGAAATAGGGACCTTGTCGAACGCGTTCAGCGATATGTCCTCTCATCTTCAGGATATGATCCGCCGGCACGAGGCCGCCACGGAAAAAGCGCTGGCAAGCGAGCAGCGTTTTCGCGATGTCGCAGAAGCATCGTCAGACTGGATTTGGGAAATTGGTCGCGACTATTGTATTACCTTTATGTCGGACCGTTTCTACGATGTTACGGGTCTGCCTGCTGCGGCGGTCCTTGGGCAACCGATTTCTGATTTTCTGACCCCAGATCAAAGGGGGACCAGCGATGGTTTCGAAGGTTTGAATTTGGACGGCGTCAAAGCCTTGCGCGACATGCGCTGTCATTACAGCGATGTTGGCGATCAGGCCCGCATATGCCGTTTGTCCGGCAAACCGCTGTTCGACAAAACGGGTGCCTTTATGGGCTATCGCGGAACAGCCCGCGACATCACGTCCGAAGTCGAGGCGCAAAATATCGCAGAGCATCTGGCGCTGCATGACGCGCTGACCGGACTGCCGAACCGCATTTTCATGGCTGAAAGGCTGGACCAAAACCTTGCAAAGATTCAGCGTCATGGTGGCGCTGTCAGTGTTATTTGCCTTGATCTTGATCACTTCAAGGAAGTGAACGACACGCTCGGCCATGCCGCAGGCGATGCGCTGCTGAAATACGTAACAAAGCGACTGGAAAGCACCCTGCGCGTCACTGATACGCTGGCGCGGCTTGGCGGGGATGAATTCGTGATTGTTCAGTCCGATGCCATCCAGCCAGGCGGGGCAGAGGTGCTTTGCCGGCGGATCCTGCAGGTCATATCGGAACCATTCGAAGTAGAGGGCCAAAGCCTTTATATCGGGGCCAGCCTTGGCGTTTCACTGGCCCCGATCGACAGTCTGGACCCCGAACAGCTGCTGAAGAATGCCGATGTGGCCATGTACCGCGCGAAAAAGGATGGGCGTAACAATTTCCGCTTTTTCGAGGCGGGGATGGATGCCGAACTGCAGGAACGCAAAGCGATGGAACGGGACTTGCGCCTGGCTATCCAGAAAAACGAGCTGGAAATGTATTATCAACCCTTGATTGGTACACAAGGCCAACAAATACAGGGGGTAGAGGCGCTGGTGCGGTGGAACCGGCCCGGGTTCGGGATGGTGCCGCCCGGTGACTTTATCCCGCTGGCCGAAGAGTCCGGGCTTATCATTCCGCTGGGTGAATGGATCCTGCGAACATCCTGTTTGCAGGCTGCCGAATGGCCTGATCTGTTTGTCGCCGTCAATCTGTCGCCAACCCAGTTCAAGCAGCAGGATCTGATCGGATCGGTCAAGCAGGTTCTGGACGACACCGGCCTTGCCCCCGACCGGTTGGAGCTGGAAATTACCGAAGGCGTTCTGTTGGAACAGACGGCCTATTCGCTGATGACATTGCGCGGCTTGCAAGACCTTGGCGTTCGGATCGCCATGGACGACTTCGGCACCGGCTATTCAAGCCTTAGCTATCTGCAGATGTTCGCCTTTGACAAGATCAAGCTAGACCAGAGTTTTGTGCAAGAGCTGGGCAAAAGCTCTGGTGCTACGTCGATTGTCCGGACCGTGCTGGATCTGGGGCGATCGCTGGGTATGGTCACTACAGCCGAAGGCGTCGAAACCGCGGACCAACGCGACTATCTGACCCAGCAAGGCTGCAATCAGATGCAGGGCTACTATTTCAGCAAACCTGTGCCAGCAGCGGAAATCAACGCATTGCTGGAAAGCTCTTTGTCGGACAGGGCGACAAAACTGGCAGCAGTATCACTGTAGATAGCCCGGATTGGCCAAGTGTTTTGTTGATGTTTCAACGGGGAATGCAAATTGGTAAGTTCAGTATCCGTGGTATCGAAACCGACTGCGGCATTAGGCGGTGCGTCGCTAATTCAATCATCCGGTGGATAATCATGGTGCAGGCCAGCCTCTTGCATGGCGGTGACAATTGCCATGGCACCGCCCGCAGGTGTCGCGGGCAATCTTCCGGTCTGCACAAGTAGAGAGATGAGCCCTGCCGCCTGCGCCGCCGCTGCCGACGTACCACCGAACAGGGTATACAGTGATGCAATATCCACGCCGTCGTCATAATCGGGCACGTCGCGCTGTGCCGATGCGGCAAAGCCATAGGCACCGCGTACGTCCAGACTCAACGGGGCCCAAGGGGTGTAGCCTGACATCAACCCTTTCGTATCCCGCCCGCCGATATTGTAATCGCTTCCGTCAAAGCTGCCGATGTCGATCCTTTGATCGTCGCGGTTCAGTACCTCTGCATCATCGCTTGGCATATGCAGCAGGGCAGCCGGTTCCGGCGTGCCGCTGGAATAGGACGCGCGTTGCCCGGCGCGCGTGACGGCTGCAACAACAACCGCCTGGTCCACAAGGCCCGCGACGGTGGCGGGATAGGCCAGCGTGTGGCGCTGGCCTTCGTTTCCGGCCGCCAGAATCAGATAGCGGCGCTTGGCGATGGCCAGCAGCAGCGCCTCTATCAGAGTCTGGTCCTGCATCAGGGCCGGCAGGCTGGCTTGATCGTCGTGGACCAGCGTTTCGGGGCGGCTGCTGTCGTGGTGTTCAATGCGGGTCAGGCGCCGCGGGCTGGGGGGCAAGCTGGCACGGGTTGCCACATCGGGCAGGCCGCGCGGCATCAAAATGACCTGCGCCCCGCCCAGATAGGCGGCCAGAAGGGCTGCAATGACGGGTCTGATTTCGTGGCTATAGGGGGTGGCGTAGGATGCAATCGTGCAAAACGGATTGACGCCAAAATAGGGCAGCGCGCTAAAAAAGGTATGGGAGTGGCCCCGTGGCGGCCGCCCGCCAACCAGTCCGGCGCAGGCGGTGCCATGCGCGCCGAAATAGCTCGCCGGATCGGGCAGGTCGATCTGTGCAAAACCGCCTGCCATCTGTCCGGCGATGGCCGTCAGCGCGGCGTTGTGATCAGCGCCAAGGTCGAGCGCTGCGATTTTGCCGGCGATATCGCCAAAGTCGGGCACCACCGCTGGGCGAGCCGCCGGTTGCACGCCAATCGCGTCCGCAAACGCCTGCGCTGCAGCGGTGGGATTGTCCGCCCCCTGAACCGCATCGTGCAGCTGTTCCAGCTGACCAAGGTTGATGCCGTGGCCTGCAACATGCGCGGCAAGGTCCGCCAAGGCATCGGTAACCAGCGCCTTCAGATCGCCCTGCGATGTGGCAAGGGCCTGCCGCAGATCGGCGACGCCTTTGCCCGCATCGCGGTAAACTGCGCCGGTTCCGGTGGGGCCGAAATCGATCTGGGGCCCGCTTAAAGCATCGCGCAGGTTTGGGTGCAGGGGATCAAGGCCGCTGTCGATGATGGCAACCGTGACGGGATCCGCATCCTGCGCTGCATCCCAAAGCGGCGAAGCCCAGCCGCCTGTCGTCCGGGTTATCAGGCCAAGATGTTCCAGATGCCATAAATAAAAGATGTCGCGTTCAGCCATGCGTTAGGTGCCCCATTCGGCCAGCGCGTCGCGCATCAGGCGGCGGCAGGCATAGATCAGATAGGGCGCAAACATGCGCGCCAGCTCTCGGCCAGCCATGCTGTCAGAGGCATAGTGGATGCCGGCCATTTCCCGGTTTTCGGCCACCCGCTGCGCCACATGGAACAATTCGACCGTGGCGGGAAGTTCGGGCATCAGGCGCGTCATCACCTCTGCGACGGAAAACATTTGGAAGCTATGATTGGACGGATAGCTTTCGTGGGCGGGGTTGCCCAGAAACGGGCGCAGGAACGTGGCCACCTGATTGGGCCGCGGGCGTGCGAACTTGCGTTTGTACACATAGCCAACCCGTTCTGTCATATTCAGCACGGTTTCGATCAGTGCCGCCGTGGCGGGGGCATTGGACGGATCGGTTATGCCAAGGGGGTGCAAAATCTCTGCGTAGCGGGCAGAGGAGACCTGATCGACAATTTCCGCCTGCCGCAGCGGATCGCCGTTCAGCGCCGCTTCTTTTTGTAGCAGGTCCAGCACTTCTTTTTGCGTATGCGCGGGGCCGGGCGGCAAAGGCAGCGGCAGGCTTTCCCATGGCAGCGCGCCGGGACGGTCAAAAGGCAAGCGCGACAAGGTCAGCTCGCGCAGCTCTTCCCAGATCGCGTTGCCAAGCGCTGTGCCGCCGTCTGTATCCATGCCCGGTGCCTGCACAAAGGTGGTCGTGCGGCTGCGCGATCTGGACCGCGACCGCGACCGAGAGCGGCTGCGCGAGCGAGATAGCGCGGCCCCGTTGCTGATCCGGATCGCCGCCGCTTGCGACCGCAGGGCAGGGGTCGTCGCACTGGCGTCTTGCGAAATGCCAGCCAATGGCGGGGACGCAGGTTGTTCCGCCGCATCGCCCATGAACAGATCACCCTTTGCGGTCAGGCGAAATTCGGGAATATTATAAATCATGTCAAAGCCTTAATCCTTGGATGCCGTCTCGCACCTTTCGAAAGACGTCGGGGTTCGGAAACAGGGTGTCCGGCAGATCCTTCATCATCTCGTGAGTGTCGGTGCCGGTCTGACGTTCCAGCACATCCAGCGCGGCGCGGCCTTCGACCTTGCGGCCAGACAGGGAATAGGCGGCGGCCAGCGTGCGCAAGGTTGGCTCGTACTGGAATCCGATGCCGGGCGGGTGCTGGGCCAGTGCGCGCTTGCCACTGCGGATGGCGGCATCGTATTGCCCCAGCATTAACTGGCTGGCGGATTGTACGGTTGTAAAGGCGTATTGCATGGGGTTCCATCGCCCCAGCTTACCGGCGAGCTGCGCATGGGCGCCGGCCTCGTCATAGCGACCGGCGTAGAAATGCGCGAGGCTGACCGTATCGGCCAGCATGGCATTCTGCCCGACCAATCCGCGCACCGGGCTTAACAGTTCTTGGGCGCGGTCCCGGTCTTTAAGCACGAAGCCATAGACATGTGCCACCAGCGCGCGGGTCAGTGGGTTGTGGCTGTCCAACTCTATCGCGTGGGCGGAATAATGCAGCGCGGTATCGCGCAGATCATCCAGCTGCGCCCCGCAGCGTTTTTCCAGCTGATAGGCGGTCAAATAGGCGCGCCAGGCATAAAGTGATGGCACCGCGGTGCCGTCCATCGCGTCATTCAGGGCGACCTCTGCTGCAGCGATGTTTTCGGGCGTCAATCTGGAAATCAGCCGGATTGCGTTCAGGGCAGCCAGCGCAGGCGCTTTGCACGGTGCAAAGGGTGACTTGCGGTTGGCCTGCCAGACCGCATCGCACAGCTGCTCTATCGCCTGCGCGATCAACATATAGATGCCAGAGGCGTCGCGGATCGGCAGGGACATGGTTTCAAGCCAGCTCCAGACCGGGGTGCCCTGATCAAGGCGCGTTGCGGCCAAGGATAACATGATATCGGGACCTGCCGCAAAGGCGTGAGCCGTCAGGCGCAGGTCAGGAGGGGCAGTCCGGCAGGCGGCTGTGTTTGGCGTGAGGGGCGCAAAAAAGCCGGTCTGGTCCAGCCCGCGCCGCAGGCCGTCCTGCACCATGACGATCAGGCCGCTGATGGCGGCATGATCCCGTCCGCCTGCCGCGCTGCTGTCTGTCGAAGGCGCTGCAACTTCAATTGTGAACTGCCGCGGTGTGTTGCGCCATGCCGTATCGATCTGCCGCAGAGTGCCCTTGCCGGGGCAGGCGTCGCCTAGCGCCCGGCGCTGCTGTTCTATCCAGGCTGCAAAGGCCTGCGCACCAGCATCAAAACCTTCAAGGAATTGCGGCGCACCGGCGGGCGGGTCCCGCAGGGCATCGACGGCCAGGTGGGCCAGCGCCAGATGCACGGCCCCGCCCTTTGTCCGCAGCGGGCCGGGCGCGGTAGCGCCAAAGGCACGGCGAATATCGCTCAGCGCCTGCTTGAGGCTGTCACGCGCTTGCCGCGGCGCCCGGTCCGGCCAAAGCAATTGTTCCAGCGCGCAGCGTTCGATCCGGCGGCCACCATTCATCGCCAGATACGCCAGTAGCGCCCGCGATTTGCGCAGGCGCGGTGTAATGTCTTTCCCTGATGGTGCATGCAATGCGATTGCACCAAAAAGCGTCAAGTGAAACGTTGCATCGGGCAAGTTTTGCCTTTCCGAACAAGTCTTTCGCTGTCGGGAACCTCAAACTCTGCAAGCTGGATACGGGCTGACCTTACGTCAGTTTTCCTGCCGTGAACAGCCAGCTTTGCGGATTCACGCTTATTTCACGCCTTATTCACTCACAAAACGGCGGCCGCCGGATCTAGCCTTTGAAGGGCAGGTGCATGTCAGACACCGCGCCATCCCTTTTAAAAGGAGATTTCACATGGCCATTATTCTTCAGTCTCATGGTGGTCCGGACCGCAAGACCCACCCTCGTGCCCGCAGCGATGTGCGCATCGAAGCCTTGCTGCCTGCCGATGGGGATATCGGCGTCGACGAGGCGGCGGATTTCGGCTTTCTGCTGCCGCCGGGGGATTATCCGGACAACGACCTTGCCCCCGGCACAATCGATAGTCTGGACCGGCTTGGCGATCTGATGGTGCCTGAACGCGGCGTTGATACACCCGACGGTAAAATGCCGCCGGTGATGACCTATTGGGGGCAGTTTCTGGATCACGAACTGACGGCGCGGACCGACCGCGAATCCGAACTGTCCAGCATTGAAAATCCCGCCCCGGTCCGCACCGGCGCAGAGATCGAACGCCTGCTTAAAAACGCACGCACACCGCGATTCGATCTGGACAGCGTTTATGGCGGTGTGCCCGTCGGGGTGTTTGCCTCTGATGATCTGCAGAGGCATGCAGCAATCGTCAGTAGCGGTATGCGGCACCCTGTCCACCCGGCCAAGATGCGCGTCGGATCGGCCGTCCCGCAGGGCAATCTGCCAGACGGGCTGGACCGACACCGCGATCTGCCGCGCTTTCATCAGGTCGAACAGCGGGTCCGTGATGCGATGCTGGCCATCGCCCGGGCGCAGATGGACGATGCCAGCTTTGCCAGCTTTGAAGCAGGCCTGCCAAAGCGCGCGTTGATTGGCGACATGCGCAATGACGAAAACATTATCGTGGCGCAATTTCACCTAAGCGTACTGCGCTTTCACAACAAGGTCGTTGATTACCTGACCGAAAACGACACCGGCTGGATTGCCGATTTCGCTGCCGCCAAGACACTGACCACCTTGCATTACCAATGGTTGGCCGTCGAAGGTTTCCTGAAAACCATGTGCGATCCGGGGGTCGTGGATGGCATCCTGGCCAACCGCGCGCGTCACTTTTTCGAATTTCGCGCCGCCTATGCCGCACGCAACGGCACGCGCACCCTAGGCAATGCAATCCCAATCGAATTTTCCGTTGCCGCCTACCGCTTTGGTCATTCCATGGTGCGGCGGGCCTATGACTACAACAATACCTTTGGCCGTCCGCTTGCAGAGGCGCCCTTCGATCAGATCTTTGCCTTTACCGGTGGCGGCGGGCTTGGTGCGGGGTTTGGCCTGACCAACAACGCCATTCCGCAAAACTGGATCATCGACTGGTCCCGCTTTGTAACCGCCGACAGCTCTTTTGCGGATGGGGGCAACCAGCGCGTCACCCGCGCTGTAGATACAAGTCTGGCCCCGCCTTTAGGCGATATGGTCAACGAGGGCGGCGCCCATCCGGCAGGGTCGGAATTGCAAAAGGTGTTCCGCCATCTGGCCCGGCGCAATCTGCGGCGGGGCCTTAGCCTGCGGCTGCCGACAGGGCAGGCCTTGCATGCGCACCTGAAATCCGCGGGTGCCGTTGCGACCGATCCGATCACCGACGTGTCCGCGATGATCCGCAGCAACGATCCGTTGGTCGCTTTCCTGCGCAATGACGGCGCACGCCTAAATGCGGCAACGCCGCTGTGGTTCTATTGTCTGGCCGAAGCCGAAGGCACGCCGGGCGATCGCCTGGGTCCGTTGGGCAGCTGGATCGTCGCCAGTACCTTTATCGGCGTTCTGCTCGATGACCCGGACTCGGCCCTGTCGCGCGACTTTTCGCCTGCGCAAAGTCCGTTGCGCATGCCCGACGGCACCCCGGTCGACAGCATCGAGAAATGGATGAAATTCGCAAACGTTCTGGCGTGATGCGGGCAGGAGGACAAGCAAAGGACTTTGGCAATGCAGTATTCGGACACGGAAATCGAAACCTTTCTGCGCAGCGGGGAAAAAGAGCCCGAGTTGCGCCGCGCATTCGGAGATGCCCTATACGAAGAGCTGACCCGCCTTGCGCAGGCCATTGGCCAACACGCGTCACCTGCGCTGGAACGCACAAAGCGCAAGGTTTTCATCTTGCCCGGCATCATGGGATCGCGGCTGAGTGTCATTAATCACGGCCTGCCGGATCTGGTGTGGATCGACCCCTTCGACATGATCGGCGGCGGACTGCGCAAGTTGTGGCCAGCCGCTGCGGATACGGTCATCGCCGCGACGGGGACCGTGCTGGCGCCCTATCTGCGGCTGCGGTTGCGTCTGACCCTTGCGGGATATGACGCGGCTTTTTTGCCCTATGACTGGCGGCTGTCGCCCGCCGCGACAGGGGCTGTATTGCTGGGCCAGATGCAGGACCGGGGCTACCGCGATGTTGCGCTGGTCGGCCATTCCATGGGCGGTCTGGTGGCCCGCGCCATGGCAGGCGGCGATCCGGATGGGGCGGTGGTGTCACAGGTGATTTCCGCCGGCACGCCGAACCACGGCTCTTACGCCCCGCTAGAGGTGCTGTCGCTGTCGCACGGATCGTTGCGGGCCATCGCCAGTGTCGATCTGGGCAGCACGGCCCACGATATCGCATCGGATGTGCTGCGCCATATGCCGGGTCTGCTGGAAATGCTGCCCGACCCCGCAAAGCGTGCGGATGCGGATTATTTTGCGCCGTCCGGCTGGCCACGCCGGGCGGTGCGACCGCTGAAGGCCGCGCTTGGCGCGGCGCGGGCAGGGGCGGGCAGTTTGGCCCCGCCCGATGACCGCTTTACCCAGATTGTCGGCTGGTCCGAAGATACCATCGTCGGCGCAAGTGTTGGGGATGACGGCTTTGTCTTTGACATGAGACGTGACGGCGACGGGACCGTGCCGCGTGATCTGGCGGAAACCGATGGTACGGCGCGTTACTATACGCGCGGGGCGCATGGTAGCCTGTGCAACCGCGGCGACGTCATTGCCGCGGTGATTGATTTGATCGGCACAGGCCAGACCGCGCAGCTGCCGCAAAGCCGGCCTCTTGTTGGCGCGGAAAGCCTGACCAGCCACCGTATAACTGCCGAACATCTGGCCGCGCTGCGGGTGAACGATGTGCCGCACCCCCCCCTGCGTGAAACGGATTTTGCAGGCGCTTTTCTATCGCCGGGTTATGAAACCGACGACATCACCGATTGGGCCGCAAAGGATGGCGGCTTGCCCCGCGCCGCCCCGATCGGCACGGGTCCCGCCCCGGGCCCGTGCTACAATTATCCCCTTAGCGTGATCCGCGCAGCCCGGACCCGTTGGGACGGCTCAAAAGAGGAGCGGGACAGGGTCGCGACGCAAATGGCAGATGCCAGACCGCTGGAAACCGAAAGCGCGCCGCGCCTTGTGGCCTATACCGAACGGCTCCTGACGCAGCTCAAAGCCTCGCCGCGGCGCCCTGATCCGGATATCGTTGCGGGTCTTGAAACGGCGGTGCGCACCGCCGCGCAGGCCAGTTCCCACGCCGTCCCGCTGCCGGCGGCAGAGCGTTCCTTTTTGGAACGCATCATCGGAGAGGCGGAGGATTTTCTAAGCGTGATGTTCGTGAAACGCGCCGTGGTCGCGGCGGCATCGGTCGGGCGCATCGTCACAAAGGATAGCCACCGCGGCTTTGGCACCGGATTTCTGATCGCGCCGGGCATTCTGATGACAAACCAGCATGTTCTGCAGACCATGCGGGACGCGCAGGCCGCATCGGTTCAATTTATGTTCGAGCTGGAGGTGGATAGCCGCGAGGCACCGGGTCACATCTTTGAACTGGAACCGGACCGGCTTTTCTATGCCGATGCGGCGCTGGATATGGCCATTGTCGCAGTTGCGCCAACGGCGCTGGATGGTGCCTTGCTAAGCGATTGCGGCCAGTTGCCGCTGATCGGGGCAGAGGGCAAGATCCGCAAGGGGCAGCCTGTCAATATCGTCCAGCATCCCCTTGGAGGGCGCAAGCAGGTGGTTTTTCGTGAAAGCCTGCTAAGCGCATTGCCGCAGGATGACGACCATGTGGCCCATTACACCGGTGACACACAGCCCGGATCTTCTGGATCGCCGGTCTTTAGCGACCGGTGGGAAGTGATCGCCTTGCATCATTCAGGCGTGCCTGCGGTAAACAGCAACGGGCAAATTATGACGATGGACGAAACGGTCTGGGATGAACGGGCCGACCCGGGCGGGCGCACAATCAAATGGGTCGCTAACGAAGGGATTCGCATCTCGCGCATTATCCGGCACCTGAAAACCCTGCCTGCCGCGCTAGAGGCACAGGGCGCGCCGGGTGCGGATCTGGTGCGCGACATCCTGCGCATATCAGACGAGGCGACCGCCAACGGGGCCTTTATCCACACACCGCCCAAACCGCGCCCAAATGGGTCGCCCCGCGGCGAAGAGGCTGCGCCCGCTGTTCGCCTTTACGGCTCTGATGCCGCTGGCCTCGCCCCGCTGGCCGGCGCTGGAACAGCCATCATACCGCTTCACCTGACCATCGGCATCAGCCTGGCCCCGCTTGGACCCAGTGCTGTGCCGCCCTGATGTATCATTTCAATGATGAACGATGTGCTAACCGCTCCGCATAAAGGCCTGGCACGTCGCCGCACAGCCGATCAACGGGCGCTTTTGCCCTGCGGGGTCGTTGACGCTGCTGGTAGAGGAAAAGTGGCGGAGAGACAGGGATTCGAACCCTGGGAACCCTTGCAGGCTCAACGGTTTTCGAGACCGCCACGTTCGACCACTCCGTCACCTCTCCGCGCGGGGGTCTTGGTGGCGGTGATTTAGAACGGGCGCGGGGAAACCGCAACCCCCTGATCGAGGGCTTGGTGACTTTGTCGTGAGGCAGGGGCGTGCATGCTTGGAATAAGGGGGCAAAGCCCGTATCTATTCCTTAACGGCGTGGCTTTATGCCCCGCACCAAAAGCCTGCTGATCAAAGGACGTTTCATGCTGCATGCCATTCGCACTACCTTTCTTGCGCCGCTCGCGCTGATTGCCTCGGCCACGCTGGCGCAGGCGCAGGCGGCGGATGCAGAACAAAGCGCGGCGCTGTTCGACGCGCTTGGCCTGCCAGAGATGATCGAGATCATGCGGGAGGAGGGGCTGGCTTACGGCGAGGAGATCGCGACCGACCTTTTGTCGACCAGCGCAAACGCCAAATGGACCAAGACCGTCAGCGATATCTATGACCTCGACAAGATGCGTGGCGGCGCTGCGGCGGCGCTAGGACAGGCGCTTGCGGGGCAGGATATCGGCGCGATGCTCGATTTCTTTAACTCCGATCTGGGGCAGGACGTGATCCAGCTGGAAATCTCGGCCCGGCGCGCTTTGCTGGACGATGACGTCGATGCCGCGGCCAAGCAGGCTGCCGGCGACGCGCTGGAGGCGGAAACGCCCCGCGTTCAATTGGTGACAGAATTTATCGCTGTAAACGATCTGATTGATACCAATGTCGTTGGTGCGATGAATGCGAACTTTGGGTTCTACATGGGGCTGCAGGACGGCGGTGCCTTTCAGGGCGATCTGACCGAACAGCAGATCCTGACCGATGTGAACGATCAGGAACCGCAGATCCGGCAGAATACGACCGAATGGGTCTATGGCTTCCTGATGATGGCCTACCAGCCATTGTCCGAAGAGGACATGCAGGCCTATATCGACTTTTCCAAGTCAAAGCCCGGACAGGCGCTGAATTCGGCCATGTTCGCGGCCTTTGACCAGATGTTTGTTGCAATCAGTACCGAACTGGGCCGCGCCTCGGCGCAATACATGGCCGGGCAGGATATTTAACCGCCCCAGACCAGCAAGGCCGATGACAGCGCGCCGGGGTTGCTGGCGTAAATTCCGGCATCACGCTGCAACTGGATGATGCGGGCAGGGCGGTCCTGCGGCGGAACGCCCGCGGCGTCAAAGGCCGCCGTTAATGCGGGGCCGCCGCCCGCATCGATTTGCGACAGAATCGCGGGGAATTCGGATTTGACCGCCAGTTCGACCGCACCGCGCTGGCTGTCGGGGGCGTTAAAGGCCGATGTGACGCCGGTAAAGGGGTTTTGCACGTCTCCTGCGGTGTTGCAGGCCGCCAGCAGGCCAAGGCCCGCCACAAGGCCAAAGGCCGCTGCGCCGCGGTGAAGAAAAGGGCTGATGGGTGTTGTCCACATGATGCTTTGCCTGTCTTGGGGTGTTGACATGATGCCCTATTGGCCCGATAAGCCGCCATCCCGGCAAGACCCTTGTTGGGATATAGACATGAATTCGCCCAAGGGCGCGCTGTTGACAGGTGGTTTTGGCCACAAACGCCCTTGATCGGGGACCTGACCGACGCGAAAGACAAAAGGAAAGACATATGTTTGCGGTTCTCAAAACCGGTGGCAAGCAATACCGCGTCCAGTCGGGCGACGTGCTGCGTGTTGAAAAGCTGGACGCCCAGGCTGGCGACGAAATCCAGTTCAACGAAATCCTGATGGTTGGTGACAGCATTGGCGCGCCGCTGGTCGAAGGCGCTGGCGTTAAAGCCACCGTGATCGACCAGATCAAAGGCCCCAAGACCATCAACTTCGTCAAGCGTCGTCGTAAGCACGGCTCTCAGCGTAAAAAGGGTCACCGTCAGCAGCTGACCTTGGTGCGCATCGGCGACATCATGGAATCCGGCGCTGACAAGTCCGGCATCCGCGCAGCCCTGTCCGGCCGTGGTATTGCATTCGCAACCGGCGCTGTGGCGCTGGCCGCTGCTGGTGCAGCTGCTGCTTACGCTGCCTCGAACAAGGCTGAAAAGCCCGCCAAGGCAGAGAAGAAAGCAGCAGCCCCCAAGGCCGCCGCTGCAACCGCCGGCGCAGACGATCTGAAGCAGCTGTCGGGCGTTGGCCCCGCGCTGGAGAAGAAGCTGCACGCTGAAGGCATCACCACCTTCGCCCAGATCGCAGCATGGTCTGATGCCGAAGCCGAAGAGTTTGGCGAAAAGCTGAACTTCAAAGGCCGCATCCAGCGTGAAGGCTGGATCGAGCAAGCCAAAGAACTTTCGAAGTAAGGAGACCGACACATGGCACACAAAAAAGCAGGCGGTTCATCCCGTAACGGACGCGACTCAGCTGGTCGTCGTCTTGGCGTGAAAAAGTTCGGTGGCGAAGTCGTCATTCCGGGCAACATCATCATGCGTCAGCGCGGCACCAAAATGTGGCCGGGCAACGGCGTCGGCATGGGTAAGGATCACACGATCTTTGCAACCGTCGAAGGCAACGTGCAGTTCCACAAGGGTCTGAAGGGTCGTACCTTCATTTCCGTGCTGCCGGTGGCCGAGGCCGCAGAGTAAGCCGCGCTACCCAAGACAACAGGGGGATCGGCGCAAGCCGGTCCCCCTTTTTGCGTTTACGCACGCGCAACCTTAACGCGTGCTTCATTGGTTTTGAGGAGGAGCGAAACCCATGATTGTGACACCAGTCGTTTCGCAGGCCACTTACCCCGCCGATCGTTTCGTGCTGCGCCCGCTGCGCACCTCGGATGTTGGGCTGATTTCGATGTATGCGGCCGATCGTAATCTGGCCCGTGCCACCCGGTCCATTCCCCACCCGCTGCCGCCCGGCGTGTTCGAAGCAATGATCGCCCGTGCGTCCCTGCCTGACCGGATCGAGGATATCTGGGTCATGGATGGCAGCACGGCAGGCCATGCCGAAGTGCTTGGCCTCATCTCTCTGGCCCGGATGGACCGCGCCCAGTCAGAGGTGTTCTATTGGGTCGCCCCGGCGTTCTGGAATATCGGCTTTGCCACCGAAGCCGTCCGCACCTTACTGGCCAACAACCCGCATAACGCGCGTCAGTATTTCGCCGAAGCGTTTCAGGACAATCCCGGCTCTGCCCGGGTGCTGACCAACTGCGGCTTTGATTACCTGGGCGATGCCGAGGCCTTTTCGGTCGCCCGCAACGCGCTGGTGCCGACATGGACCTACATGCTGAAAACGGGACTCTGACGCCCGTCATCCGGACCGGAGGTTTGACACTACGGCCGCTTGCGCCGGGTGATGACGCCGCCATTGTGGCGGCCCTATCCCATTGGGATGTCGTCAAATGGCTCACCGCAGTGCCTTGGCCCTATACTCTTGACGATGCCGTTTATTTTCGCACGCAGATTGCTGCGCAGCCGGGTCACCCGCATTGGGCTATTGATGATGGCACGGGCCTGATTGGCGTCATTTCCGTGAAGCCCGACCTTGGTTATTGGCTTTCGCCCAGCCACCACCGCAAAGGTATTATGACCGAGGCTGCTACCGCTGTTGTTGCGGCTGCCTTCGCCGGGGGCATGGTCGAGATCATTTCTGGTCATCTGATTGGCAATGGTCCTTCGCGGGCCATTCTGTTGAATCTGGGTTTTGCTGACACTCATATGACCACAGCCGTCCACCGCCCGAGCGGTACCATGGCCCCGCTGCAACGGATGGCGCTGCAGGCAGCCACATGGGCTATCCGCCATGATTAATCTGACACTACGACCGCTCGCGCTGGGAGACACGGATGATCTGCACGTCATTGCCGGCCAATGGGCCGTTGTGCGTCAGCTTGGCGGATGGCCCTGGCCTGCCAATCGCGCGTTTACGGCGACCCGCAGTGTTCCCTATGCGGGGCAGGGATTCGTTTGGGGTATTGAAACGGACGGCAAAATCATCGGCTCCGTCGCGGTGACGCGCGGTGAATTGGGCTATATGATCCATCAGGATTACTGGCGGCGCGGGATCGGCAGGACTGTTGTTGCGGCCGCGCTGGACCATGCCTTTGATCATGACGATTGCCCCGTCATCAATGCCAGCGTTTGGGCCGATAACGTCGGTTCAGCCCGGTTGCTTCAGTCTTTTGGCTTTACCCATTGGCACAGCCGGTTCGAGCAGGCCATCGCCCGCGGCTATCCGGTCATGTCGCATTATTACCGCCTGACGCGCGCCGCGCGGGACGGCTTGAGAAATACCGCCAAGTCGCGTAACAGCGACACTTAACAGCCCGAAAGCCTCCTTCATGAAATTCCTCGATCTTTGCAAAGTCTACATCCGTTCCGGCGGCGGCGGTGCGGGCTGCGTGTCCTTCCGGCGCGAAAAGTTCATCGAATACGGCGGCCCGAACGGCGGGGACGGCGGTAATGGCGGCTCTGTCATAGCGGTGGCTGTGGACGGGCTGAATACGCTGATCGATTTTCGCTATCAGCAGCACTTCTTTGCCCACTCCGGCCAGCACGGCATGGGCAACCAGATGACGGGCAAATCCGGCGATGACATCATCCTGCGCCTGCCTGTCGGCACCGAGATTATTGACGAAGACGAAGAAACCGTCATCGCCGACCTAACCGAAGTCGGGCAGGAAATCGTGCTTGCGCGCGGCGGCAACGGCGGCTGGGGCAACCTGCATTTCAAATCCGCCACCAATCAGGCTCCGCGCCGGGCCAATCCGGGCCAAGAAGGCGTCGAACGCACGATCTGGCTGCGGCTGAAGCTGATCGCCGATGCAGGTCTGTTGGGGATGCCGAACGCAGGTAAGTCCACCTTTCTGGCCGCCACGTCGAACGCACGGCCCAAAATTGCCGATTATCCCTTCACCACGCTGGTCCCGAACCTTGGCGTTGTGGGGGTTGATAACGTCGAATTCGTCGTCGCCGACATTCCCGGCCTGATCGAAGGTGCCAGCGAAGGCCGCGGTCTGGGCGATATGTTTCTGGGCCATGTGGAACGCTGCAACGTGTTGCTGCACCTGATCGACGGCACATCCGGCGATCCGATGCAGGACTGCGCGACCATCGTGGAAGAGCTGGAAAAATACGGCGGCGATCTGGCGGACAAACCGCGCATCACCGTGCTGAACAAGATCGACGCGCTGGACGAAGAAGAGCGTGCTTTTCTGAAAGAGGAAATGGAGGCCAGCGTCGGCGGCCCCGTGATGCTGATGTCCGGTGTGACCGGCGAAGGCGTCACCGAGGTGCTGCGCGCCCTGCGCGGTGAAATCGACGAAGGCCGTCTGCGCGACCGGATTGCGGCCGAAGAACCTGTCGAGGATGAGCCATGGCAGCCTTGACCAGCGCCCGGCGGCTGGTGGTCAAAATCGGCTCAGCCCTTCTGGTCGACCGGGGCACCGGTGCCCTGCGGGCCGACTGGCTTGCATCCCTTGCGCAGGACGTTGCCCGTATTCGGGCGCGGGGGACGGATGTGATCCTTGTGTCCTCCGGCTCTATCGCCCTGGGGCGCGGTGTGCTAAGGCTGGGGGCGGGCGATTTGCCTCTTGAACAAAGCCAGGCAGCTGCGGCCGTTGGACAGATCCAGCTGGCGCGTGCCTATCAGGACGTGCTTGACCCGCTGGGCATCACGACGGCGCAGGTGCTGGTTACGCTTGACGATTCTACCGACCGCCGCCGTTATCTAAACAGCCGTGCCACGATGGAAACGCTGCTTGGCCTTGGCGTCGTGCCCATCGTGAACGAAAACGACACCATCGCCACGGATGAAATCCGGTATGGCGACAACGACCGCCTGGCGGCGCAGGTTGCCGTGACCGTCGGGGCCGACCAACTGGTCCTGCTGTCCGATGTTGACGGGCTTTATACCGCCAACCCGCAGACCGACCCGGATGCGCAGCATCTGGACGTTGTGGCGCATATCACGCCCGAGATTATGGGAATGGCGGGGGATGCGGTCTCTGGCCTGTCCAAGGGCGGGATGAAGACCAAAGTCATGGCAGCGCGTGTTGCGACCGAAGCCGGCTGCGCCTTGTGCATCACTTTAGGATCGCCGCATAACCCGCTGTCAGGCCTGGAAAAAGATGCCCGCGCCACGTGGTTCACGGCACAGACGACGCCGCAGGCGGCCCGCAAGCGCTGGATCGCGGCCATGAAGCCTCGAGGCAGCTTTGTCGTGGATGCAGGCGCTGATGCGGCCTTGCACGACGGCAAAAGCCTGCTGCCCGCCGGCGTGGCCCGCCTAACCGGCACCTTTGAACGGGGCGATCCCGTGGCGATCGTAGCTGTCGATGGCACGCCGCTTGGGCTTGGCCTGACGAATTACAACAGCCAGGAAGCCGCGCAGATCAAAGGCCAGCGCAGCGCGCAGGCCGCTGATATCCTTGGATACAAAGGCCGCGCTGCCCTGATCCACCGCGACGATATGGTACTACAGGACCGGAGCCACTGATGACCGACACCATGACCGCCATGGGCCGCGCCGCCCGCGCAGCCGCGACTGTTCTTGCCACTGCAACGCCAGCGGCCAAGGCGCTGGCGCTGACGGCAGCCGCCGATGCGATCTGGGAAAGCCGGGGCGATATTCTGGCCGCCAACGCCAAGGATATGGACTTCGGCCGCGAAAAGGGACTGTCGCCGGCGATGATGGATCGGCTGATGTTGGACGAATCGCGCGTGCAGGGCATGTGCGATGGGCTGCGTTCCGTGGCGGCACAGGATGACCCCATCGGCGCGGTGATTGACGCCTGGGACCGGCCGAACGGTTTGCAGATCAAGCGGGTTCGCACACCCATTGGCGTGATTGGTGTGATCTACGAAAGCCGCCCCAACGTGACCGCCGATGCGGGTGCCCTGTGCCTAAAATCCGGGAACGCCGTGATTTTGCGTGGCGGTTCGGAAAGCCTGCATTCGTCGCTGGCGATCCATGCGGCGCTGGTTGCGGGCCTGCGGGCCGCGGACCTGCCGGAGGCGGCGATCCAACTGGTGCCGACTCGCGACCGGGCAGAGGTGTCGGCCATGCTGCAAGCCGTCGATTATATCGACGTCATTGTGCCGCGCGGCGGTAAGGGCCTTGTCGGACTTGTCCAGAAAGAGGCGCGGGTGCCGGTCTTTGCCCACTTGGAGGGGATCTGCCACGTCTATGTCGATGCGGCGGCCGATCTGGAAAAGGCGCGTGCCGTGGTGATTAACGCCAAGACGCGGCGCACGGGCATCTGCGGCTCTGCCGAATGTTTGCTAATTGATCGCGGCTTTTGGGACCGTCATGGCAGCGTTTTGATCCGCGATTTGCTGGCCGCGGGCGTTGAAGTGCGCGCCGTAGGTGACGCCCAGATTGACGGTACTGTTGCCGCGACGGCGGATGATTTCGGGCACGAGTTTCTGGACATGATTATCGCCGCCAAAATCGTCGACGGCGTCGATGGTGCAATTGACCATATCCGCACCTACGGGTCCAACCACACAGAGGCGGTTCTGACCGAAGACGATGCGGTGGCGGATAAATTCTTTCGTCACCTTGATTCGGCAATTCTGCTGCGCAACGCTTCTACGCAATTCGCAGATGGAGGAGAGTTTGGCATGGGCGCAGAAATCGGCATCGCGACCGGCAAGCTGCATGCGCGCGGGCCTGTCGGGGCCGAACAGCTGACCAGCTTTAAGTATCTGGTGACAGGCGACGGCACCTTGCGCCCTTAATCAGGGGCAAACCGGACAGTGATTGCGGTTTCTGTCCGGTCGATCTGCATCCGGCATCCGGTTTCACGCATGACTTGCGGCAGCAGTGCAAATTGCACCTGCGCCGGTGATATCACGACCGGATGGTGGCGGGCGGTCAGCCCGTCCCAAAGATCGGCGTCAAGGCGCAGGCGTTCGGCCTGCGCGGTCAGAACCCAGCCGTCACCTGATCGCCGCACCGTAATGTCACCGCCGTGGATCATAGCCGTTTCGAAACACATCATGATCAAAAAGCAGTTGCGCACATCGCCGCGGCTGCAATCGTCGGCTGCGTCCCATTGATAGGTGATCCGCCCGCCGAGGGCGATATCGGATAGAACGTTCATCACCTCTCGCCGGGCAAATCGTTGGCCGGGGCGTCGCGCCAAAGGCGACACGAAAGAACCGGATGCGGGCACTGGCATTCTGGGCAGAATCGCCGATCAGCGCCATTTCGGCCGACCCGCCGCCGCCTGTCAGGGCCATCAGTTCGACCCCGTTGTTGATCGCACCGATTGGACTGATAAGGTCATGGCAGATGCGGGAACCAATCAGGGTGGCCAGATCGTTGTTCATGATGATGCCCCTGCACAAAAAAGGAATGTAACGCCGATGTCGGGTGATTTGAATGCCATGCTGGAACCGGGGATGCTGGTGCAGAACCCCGATGCGCCCGATTGGGGAACAGGGCAGGTGCAGTCCAACATCAACGGGCGCATCACCGTCAACTTTCGCGAGGCTGGCAAGGTTGTCATGGATGGGGCCAAGGTCATTCTGGTTCCGGTCTACCATACTTGAATTGCAGATGACGCTAGCAAGGTCGTTGCATCTGTCAATCGCGGTGGCCTCAAACTGGACTGAATTGGTTGCCAAATCCTTAACGCTACCCCTATATCCCGCGGGACTGGCCGGGGTGCCCCCGGCACTGCGGACAGACCGATGATTGAAACGAGCCCCGTGTTTCGCACCCGCCTTGCCGCTTCGCTGCAGGATGTCGCGGCGGCGCAGCGTCTGCGCTACGATGTCTTTGTGCATGAATTGGGGGCGGGCGGGGGTCTTGTCGATCATACAGCCCGGCGCGAGGCGGATCACTATGACACCTTTGCCGATCATTTGCTGCTGGAAGATACGGCGCAGCCCGGTGCGCCTGTTGTCGGGGCCTACCGGCTGATGTCAGCGGAACAGGCCGCGCGGGCTGGCGGCTTTTCTGCCGCCGCCGAATTTGACCTGTCGCCGCTACCGGCCACCGGGCGCCCGGTTCTGGAACTGGGGCGGTCCTGCCTGTTGCCAGCCTATCGCGGCGGGCCGGCGATGATGCACCTGTTTGCGGCGCTAGCCCGGATCGCGGCGGATCGCGGCGAGGCCATTCTGTTTGGTGTGGCATCGTTTCATGGCACGAACGCCGGTGCATTGTCAGCGCCGCTGGCCTATTTGCGCCAGCATCACCTTGCGCCCGCGCATCTGCGCACGCGGGCGCATGGTCCGGGCGCGGCAGTGATGCCGTCGCAGTCACCGGCCGACCGCAAGGCGGCGCTGCGCGCCATACCGCCTCTGATCAAGGCCTATCTGCGACTTGGCGGCGTTGTGGGCGAGGGGGCCTGCGTGGACGACGCCTTCAACACGGTGGACGTGTGCATGATCCTTGATCCGGCGCTGATGACCGATGCCCAGCGCGCCCGCGCCCTGCCAGAGAGGATACGATGACCTGGCAAGACGCGCAGCCGCCGGCTCATGGCCCCCTAACGCCGCGTGCCAAAATCCGCGTGCTGCGCCGCGCCGTACCGATGGGGCTGCTGGTATTCGGCGGGCTTGGCCTTCTGCTGGCTCTGCGTCCGCTGGAGGCGGCGTTTTTCGGCCCCCGCCGCCCCTGGACGCCGCATGTGACCCGCTGGGTATGCCGCGGTGCGCTGCGGATCATGGGACTGGCGCGCGTCACGCAAGGCGCGCCCATGCCTCAAGGCGGTGCGCTTGTGGCAAACCATGTCAGCTGGCTGGATATCTTTGTGCTGAACGCAGGCGGCTGCGTTGTTTTCGTGTCCAAGGCAGAGGTGGCGCGCTGGCCCGGTATCGGCTGGCTGGCCCGCGCGACGGGAACGGTCTTTGTCACGCGCGACCGCAAGGCGGCGGCGCGGGACGTGGCCCTGCTGACAGCGCGGTTAAAGCTTGGTCAGACGCTGGTATTTTTCCCTGAAGGTACGTCAAGCGACGGGGCCCAGGTGCTGCCGTTCAAGCCGGTGCTGTTTGCGCCGCTGATTGCGCTGGGGATGCATGTGCAGCCGGTGACGCTGTCGTATCACGCCCCCAAGGCCGCGGATCGCCGCATCTATGGCTGGTGGGGCGATATGGATTTTGCGCCTCATCTGCTGGCCACGCTCGCGCTGCCGCGGCAAGGGCATGTGCGCGTGACCTATCATCCACCGCGCGATCTGGCCCCGGGGATGGATCGCAAGGCGCTGGCGCAGGATCTGACCGATCTGGTCAGATCCGCGCTTTAGGCCAGTTTTCGTGTCGTTCAGGACATCGCGCCGATCATCTGGCGCAGGGTCGCGGCGGGATCGTCAGTGCCCCAGATCTCGTCCCCGATGCCAAAGAAATCCACATGCGGGCTAACGGCGCGGATCAGTTCGATATCCAGCGCGCCTTCGGCGACGACGGGCACTTCGATCATCTGGGACCACCAGTCGAACAGGTCCAGCGTGGCGCGGCTGCCATCATCAAGGGCGGTTTCACCCACAGGGCCAAAGCTGACGTAGTCGGCGTTCAATTCACCTGCCGTCATGCCGTCGTGGCGCGATTGGCCGCAGAAAGTGCCGACGATAGCGTCATCGCCCAACTCCTTGCGCACGGCGCGGATTGTGCGCGCGCCGTCCAGCAAATGCACGCCGTCAAGACCGTGGCGGGCGACCATCTGCACATGCCGTTCGATCACAAGGGCGACATCACGTTCCGCTGTAACGGCGCGGACGGCATCGGCGGCGCGGCCGATCTTGTCCTCGTCCCGGGTGGCCAGGGACAGACGCACACAGGCGATCTGATGCGCATCAAGGCAGGCGGCAAGGCGGTCTGGAAAGGTGTCCAGATCAAGCTCTGTCGGGGTGATGAGGTAAAGTTGCGGCAGGTCGTCAGCGTCGGTCATGGCAGGCATCCGGGTATGAAGGTTGCCGCGTTCTAACGCTCTTTGCGCGGCTTGGCTATGTCGCGCTTGCCTGCGCCGCGAAATCGGGGGGGCGGCTTGCTTGTCTTGACCGCGCGGGCGGCTTATCAGGCCCGGATCACTTTTCCGGAGCGCATCATGCCCAGCACCACGCCCCAACCCGCCTTTGTCCTGATCCGCCCGCAAATGGGCGAGAATATCGGCGCCGCCGCCCGCGCGATGTGGAACTTTGGGTTGGACCGCATGCGCATCACAGCGCCGCGCGATGGCTGGCCAAACCAAAAGGCCGTTGCAATGGCATCCGGTGCGGGCCGTCTGCTGGACGAGGCGCAGCTGTTCGATACCACGGCAGAGGCGCTGGCCGATTGCCACTATACCTACGCCACTACCGCGCGCCCGCGCGAGCTGACTAAGCCTGTTCTGACGCCGGAAGAGGCGATGGCTGACGCCGCTGCCCGCATCGCCCGCGGCGAAAAGGTCGCGGTCATGTTCGGGCCAGAGCGGGCGGGGCTGGAAAACGACGATGTGGCGCAGGCCAATGCTATCATCTCTGTCCCGGTGAATCCGCAGTTCGCATCCCTGAACCTTGGGCAATGTGTACTGCTGACGGCCTACGAATGGCAGCGTTGCCAAGGCGCGGGCCTGCGCGATGCCTTTGGCCAGCCGGATCTGGCCGAAACGATCGAGGTGCAAAAGCTGGCCGAGCACTACGAGGAAACGTTGAGCGAAGCGGGTTTCTTTTACCCCGCGCACAAGGCTGAGAGCATGAAGCTGAACCTGCGCAACCTGTGGAGCCGGATGCCGATGACCAGCCACGACGTCCGGATGCTGCACGGGATGATGCGGCAGATGGTACGCTGGCGCGATAGAAGCTGAAGGGTGGTGCCGGGGGGACGGTCTGAGCCTCCGGCGGGAGTTTGACTTGCCAGATGAATGCAGGCGGTGCGCCGCGCGGGGCATTGCAGGCGGGCTTCGGTGATGCGGGGGCTTGCGCTTTGCGCGGGCCTTGCGTAGCAGGCCTGCATGGCACGCGCACCCCTTTTACAGCTCTCCGAGATCTCGCTTACGTTTGGCGGTGATCCTATTTTTGAAAACCTGTCCATGGTGGTTCAGCCAGGCGACCGGGTGGCCCTTGTGGGTCGCAACGGATCTGGCAAATCGACCTTGATGAAGATCATGGCCGGCCTGATCGAGGCGGATTCAGGGGCGCGCACCGCGGCCCCCGGGGTCAGTGTCGGTTACATGGAACAGGACCCCACGATGGAAGGGTTCGAGACGCTGGGCGAATATGCCGCGTCCGGCCTTGATATCGACGAATCTTACCGCGTCGAGATGGTGGCCGAGGGGCTGAAGTTTAATCCTCAAGGTCTGGTTGCGACCGCATCGGGCGGCGAAAAGCGCCGCGCAGCGCTGGCGAAGCTGATGGCGGAAGCGCCAGAGCTGATGCTGCTGGACGAGCCGACGAACCACCTTGATATCGAGGCAATTGCCTGGCTGGAGGCTGAGCTGAAATCCACCAAGGCCGGCTATGTACTAATTTCCCACGACCGGGCGTTTCTGCGCAATCTGACGCGGGCCACGCTATGGGTCGACCGGGGCGAGGTCCGCCGCGCTGAGGAAGGTTTTGACGGCTTTGAGGCGTGGCGCGACCGAATCTGGGAAGAGGAAGATCAGCAACGCCACAAGCTGAACCGCAAGATTAAGGCCGAGGCACGTTGGGCGGTCGAAGGTATCTCTGCCCGGCGCAAGCGTAACCAAGGCCGCGTGCGGGCGCTGCAGGATTTGCGCGCCGAACGGGCTGGCCAAATTCAGCGGCAGGGCGCGGCTGCCATGGCTTTTGAGGGCGGCACCACGTCGGGCAAAAAAGTGGTCGAGGCGACCGGGCTGTACAAGACGTTCGGCGAAAAGCCGATTGTGCAGGGGCTTGACCTGACTGTGCAGCGCGGCGACCGGATTGCCTTTGTCGGCCCCAACGGCGTGGGCAAGACGACACTGATCAAAATGTTGCTGGGGCAGGTTGCGCCGGACGCGGGCACGGTAAAGCTGGGCACCAATCTTGAAATTGCACTGTTCGATCAGACACGTGCGCAGCTTGATCCCGATATGACGCTTTGGGACAATCTTGTGAACGATCCAGAAATGGGCGTCAGCGGCAAGGCCGACCAGATCATGGTGCGCGGCACGCCGAAACATGTGGTCGGCTACCTCAAGGAATTCCTGTTCGACGAGGCACAGGCCCGCGCGCCCGTTCGGGCCCTGTCGGGCGGCGAAAAGGCGCGGCTGCTGCTGGCGCGGTTGATGGCCAAGCCAAGCAACCTGCTGATTCTTGACGAGCCGACAAACGATCTGGATATCGAAACGCTGGACCTGTTGCAGGATCTGCTGGGCGATTATGACGGCACCGTGCTGCTGGTCAGCCACGACCGTGATTTTCTGGATCGCACGGCTACCACGACCGTGGCGATGGAAGGCGACGGCCAGGCGACCGTCTATGCCGGTGGCTGGACCGATTATCGGGCCCAGCGCGGTGACCGGGCCAAGGCTGCGTCATCCGTCGGCAAGCAATTGTCCAAATCGGGCAAGCAGCCCCAGGCTGTCGCGCGCAAGACCGGTCTGTCCTTCACCGAAAAGCATCGTCTGGAAGAGTTGCCCGGCGTGATTGCGCGGCTCGAGGCCGAGATCGCCAAGCTGGAAACCCTGATGGCCGATCCCGATCTGTTCACGCAGAACCCGGTCAAGTTTGAAAAAGCGACCGATGCGCTGACCGATCGCCATGCCAAGTTGGAAGACGCAGAAGCTGAATGGCTGGCGCTGGAAGAAAAAGCTGCAAACTGACCGCCTGGCACGCAGGGTTTGCCTGCGCGCCGCCTTGGCCTAGCTCATACACAAACCGGCAGGGCGCTTTCTGCGAAAGCCGCCTTCCGGATAAATTTGTGGAGCGCCAGAATGTCCAACCCCGCCAGGCCCAGGCTGATTGTTTTTGATGTCAACGAAACCCTGCTGGATCTGTCCACGCTAACGCCGCTTTTTACGCGGCTGTTTGGCCAGGCCGGTGTGCTACGCGAATGGTTTCCCGAACTGATCCTGTATGCGCAGGCCCTGACCCTGTCCGGCCGCTATGTGCCTTTTGGCGACCTGGCGTCAGGCACGCTGCGCATGGTCGGCGCTAACCATGACGTGGCCATCACGGACGACGATATCGCAGAATTAAAATCGTTGATCACCGCAATGCCCGCCTATCCCGACGTGGGCCCCGCGCTGGCTAAATTGCAAAGCGCCGGGTTTACGCTGGTCACACTGACGAACTCTGCGCCATCGCCGTCACCAACACCGCTGGAAAAAGCGGGGATCGACCATTTTTTCGATCGTAACTTCAGCATTGCCGACCTTCAGGTCTACAAACCGCACCCAAGGACCTATGACATGGTCGCGCAGGCCTACGGTGCTTTGCCGCAAGACATGTGCATGATCGCTTGCCATTTGTGGGACATTATCGGGGCGCAGGCCTTTGGCTGTCGCGGCGGCTTTCTTGCACGCCCGCACAACAACACGCTCCCGGTCGCAGGCTTGCCGCAACCTGATTTCATCGCGCAAGACCTCGGCGATCTTGCCGATCAAATCATCAGGTCAGACAGTACCACCTGACGGTCCTGTCCTTCTTCTGGTCAAAAATATCCCGGGGGTGTGGGGGCAGCGCCCCCGCGGATCGGCTGGCTTAGCCAGCCCATCCCCCGAAACAGACGATCTTACCCGTCGTAGTTGACTTCTTCCATGATCCGCAGGGCGGCCGCACGGTGGCCGGCCACTTCGGTCAGGTCGATGTTGTCCACGTCATAAGTGCCCCAGCTGGCGACAAGATCGGACAGCGGTGCGCCGTCGAGCACGGGGTATTCGTTGTTCACTTCGGCATAGATCCCCTGCGCTTCGGGCGAGACAAGGAATTCCATCAGCTGCAGCGCTTCTTCCTTGTTCGGCGCGCTTTTGGTCATCGCGATGCCAGAGATGTTCACATGCGTGCCGCCTTCTTCAAAGGTCGGAAAGCGGATGCTGACACTTTCTGCCCATTCCGACTGCTCGGGATCGGCGACCATCTGGCCCATATAGTAGGTATTTCCCAAAGAGATGTCGCATTCGCCGGCCCAAATTGACTTGACCTGTGCCCGGTCGTTGCCTTCGGGCTTTTTCGCCAGATTGTCCTTCAGGCCCTGCGCCCAGACCTTGGCTTCTTCCTCGCCGTGGTGGGCGATATAGGCGGACAGCAGCGCAAGGTTATAGTCGTGAAGGCCAGACCGGGTACAGATGCGGCCCTGCCACTTGGGGTCGGCTAAGTCTTCGTAGGTTGTGATGTCACCCTCTGCAACGCGGTCCTTGCTGGCATAAACGATGCGGGCACGGGTGGTCAGCGCAAACCAAGAATTGTCGGCGGCCCGCAGGTTAGCCGGCACGGCAGCGGTCAGAACGTCGCTTTCGACAGGCTGGACGGTGCCCGAATCCACAACGCGCTGCAGGTTGGCGATATCGACCGTCATCACCAGATCGGCGGGGCTGCGCGCGCCTTCGGCTTTCAGTCGCTCGATCAGTGCGTCGTTCACAAAGGCCAGGTTCACGGCAATGCCGGTCTGGGCGGTAAAGGCGTCCATAACAGGCTGGATCAGCTCTGGCTGGCGGGTGGTATAGATATTGACATCGGCCACGGCGGGCAGGGCGCAGGCGCTGGCGGCAGTCGCCAGAAGAATGGTGCGAAGGGTCATAATGGGCTCTCCTGATTTCACTTGGCCCACCGTAAACCCGACTATTTTAGTCTGGTCAATACCTGTCGAAATTTGTCGGGCATTAATTTGCCGCCCGTTCCGCCGCCTTAGCCGCGTCCCACATGGCGTCCATTTCAGCCAGATCGGACTGGGCCGGCGTCCGCCCAAGGTCCGCAAGCGCATCTTCGATAGCGCCAAAGCGCCTTGTGAACTTGGCGTTTGCCGCGCGCAGCGCCTCTTCCGGGTCAACGCCCAGATGACGCCCAAGGTTGGCCATCACGAACAGCAGATCGCCGTACTCCTCGGCCACTTTGTCCGGTGTCAACTCGTCGCGGGCCTCGACCAGTTCTGCGGCTTCTTCGGCGATCTTGTCCACAACAAGACCAACGTCCGGCCAGTCAAACCCCACGCGCGCGGCGCGTTTTTGCAGCTTTACCGCCCGCATCAGGGCGGGCAGACCCAAGGCCACGCCGTCCAGCGTGCGCCCCTCGGCCTTGGCCGCGCGCTCTGCCGCTTTGATCTTTTCCCAGTCGGCCGATTGCTGATCGGCGGATTTGTCCCGCGATTCATTGCCAAAGACGTGGGGATGGCGCGCGACCATCTTGTCGCTGATATCGCGCACCACGTCGTCAAAGGTGAAGAGTTCCGCCTCTGTCGCCATCTGGGTGTGATAGACCGACTGCAACAGCAGATCGCCCAACTCTCCGCGCAATTCACCCCAAGCCTTGCGCTCGATCGCATCGGCGACCTCATAGGCTTCCTCGATGGTGTAGGGGGCAATCGTGGTGAAATCCTGCTCGATATCCCAAGGGCAACCCGCGACAGGATCGCGCAGGGCACGCATGATCGCCAGCAGGCGCGGCATTCCGCCGTTGGGGTCGTGGATCAGGGCATCATCACGCATTGCAGGTACCTTTGCTTTGGGTAACAACATGGTAATTCCCCTGAAGCCAGAGTGCCAGCCATGCCCGTCCTCAATTCCATTGCCGATTATCAAGCCACGCTGGCCCAGTGGCGTCGCCATCTGCACACCATTCCAGAAGTGCAATTCGCCCTGCATGACACCGCAGCCTTTGTTGCGGACCGCCTGCGCGACATTGGCGTCGACGAGATCCACACAGGCATCGCCACCACAGGCATTGTTGCGATCATCAACGGCCAGAAACCGGGCCGCACCATCGGCCTGCGCGCCGATATGGATGCGCTACCTATGCCCGAGGAAACTGGCCTTGACTACGCCAGCACCAACCCCGGCGCGATGCACGCCTGCGGCCATGACGGCCACACAACCATGCTGCTGGGGGCGGCGAAATACCTGGCCGAAACGCGCAATTTCGCAGGCCGTGTCGCCCTGATCTTTCAACCCGCTGAGGAAAACGGATCTGGCGCGAAGGTCATGCGCGAAGAGGGTATCTTTGACACCTTTGACATTGCCGAAGTCTATGCTCTGCACAATTCCCCCGGCACGCCGGTCGGCGAATTTTATACCACGCCCGGACCAATCATGGCGGCGGTTGATGAATTCACGATCAACATTAACGGCAAGGGCGGTCATGGGGCTTTTCCGCAAGATACCGTCGATCCCATAACCGCCGCCGTCAGCATGGTGCAGGCGATCCAGACCATCGTCAGCCGCAACCACTATGCGATGGACGATCTGGTGATCTCGGTCACGCAGATCCATTCCGGCTCAGTCTTTAACGTGATCCCGGACACGGCTATGATCAACGGCACCGTGCGCACCTTTGATCCTGCGGTGCAGCAGATGGTGATGGACCGGATGCAGGCGATCGTGGACGGGCAGGCCGCCAGCTTCGGCGTCACCGCGTCGCTGGACTATGGCAACGGCGATCCCGCGACGATCAATGATCCCGCCTGCACCGCCTTTGCCGCCAGCGTGGCGGAAAGTATCACCAGCTGCGATACTTCCGTATCCCGCGATATGGGGGCAGAGGATTTTTCCTACATGCTGGAGGCGCGCCCCGGCGCCTATCTGTTTATCGGCAACGGTGACAGTGCAGGGCTGCACCACCCCAAATATGATTACAACGACGACACTACCGCCTATGGCGCGACCTTTTTTTCCCGCCTGATCGAAAAGGCTTTGCCGCTTTAAGCCGGTCGCGGCTGCGCTTGCTTGTAAGGCCGGACAGCGGCCCCATATGTGCGTGAACAAAAGGATCCAAACATGCTTGCAAAAATTACGATCGGCCTGTGTGTGCTGGCCGTTGCCGGCGGTGCCTATGTGCGCCTGTCACCGGCGGACCTAACCAGCTTTACCACGTCCCCCGCCGCGACAGAGCCGGGGGATACCGCGACCATGAACAGTTTCAAGGCGGTGCGGCAGATCACCGCCTCCGGCGCGGATATCATGCAGGCCGTCGACCAGGTGGCTTTGCAATCGGATCGCACCAAGGTCGCATCGGGTGCCGCCGCCGAAGGGCTTGTCACCTATGTCACCCGGTCTGCACTGATGGGTTATCCCGACTATACCACCGTTACGGTCGTCGATACCGAAAACGGCCCGCTTCTGGTCATGCGGGCCCAGTCACGCTTTGGGAAATCAGATCTTGGCGTGAACCGCGCCCGCGTCGAAGCCTGGCTGACCCAGCTTGGCCCCCTTGTGGTGCCAGCCTCTTGACGGGCGCGGCGCAGCCTGCCACCTGATCGCTATGATACCCGCAGACCGCATGGCCCAAATCATTGACCGCTTCCAGTTCCTGGAGGCGAAAATGTCTGGCGACGTCGCCGGGGCAGATATTGCTGCCCTGGCAAAGGAATACAGCGACCTGACCCCCGTGGTCGGCACGCTGCGTGCCTATCAGGACCTTGTGCAGCAGATCGATGATACCGAATATCTGCTTAAAGACCCCGAAATGCGCCGCATGGCCGAAGAAGAGCTGCCCGCCCTGCGCGACCAGCTGGCCGCGTCGGAAAAGGCGGTACAGCTTGCGCTTTTGCCTAAGGATGCCGCAGACGGACGCCCGGCGCTGCTGGAAATTCGCCCCGGCACCGGCGGTGATGAGGCGTCGCTGTTCGCCGCCGACCTTTTGCGCATGTATCAGCGCTATGCGGAAAATCAGGGCTGGAAGTTCGAAATCCTTGACCAAAGCGATACCGAACTCGGCGGCATCAAAGAAGTCACCGCGCGCATTGCTGGCGACGGCGTTTTTGCGCGGATGAAATACGAATCCGGCGTGCACCGCGTCCAGCGTGTGCCTGAAACCGAAAGCGGCGGGCGCATCCATACCTCTGCCGCCACCGTCGCCGTGCTGCCAGAGGCAGAAGAAGTCGATGTCCAGATTGCCGCAAGCGATATCCGGATCGATACGATGCGTGCCAGCGGGGCAGGCGGCCAGCACGTCAATACAACCGATTCGGCGGTGCGTATCACCCATATCCCCACGGGAATCATCGTCGTCAGCGCCGAGAAATCCCAACACCGCAACCGCGAAATCGCGATGAACGTGCTGCGCACCCGGCTTTTCGACCTTGAACGCCAGCGGGTTGACGGCGAACGCTCTGCCGACCGCAAGGCGCAGATCGGCACCGGCGACCGGTCCGAACGCATCCGCACCTATAATTTCCCCCAGGGGCGCCTGACGGATCACCGCATCAACTTGACGCTTTATGCGCTGGGGCAGGTGATGCAGGGCGACCTGGACGCGATCATCGATGCGTTGCAATCGGACGCGCAGGCGCAGCTTTTGGCAGAGATGGGCGCGTGATCTGGTCCGACCTGCTGCGGCAGGCCGCCCAGACGCTGACCGCCGCGGGCATTGACGGGGCCCCCCGCGATGCGCGCCGCCTTGCGGCCCATGTCCTTGGTATCGACGCCAGCCGCATCACCTTGATCGCGCAGGATCCGGTTACGCCGGGTATGGCGCAGATCTATCGCCAAATCATCGACCAGCGTGCCCGCCGCGTGCCCGTGTCCCACCTGACCGGCACGCGCCAGTTTTACGGCCGCACATTCGAGGTGACGCCGGATGTCCTTGATCCGCGCCCGGAAACCGAAATCCTGATCACGGCAGCCCTTGCCCGCCCCTGGCAGCGCCTGCTTGATCTTGGGACAGGTTCGGGGTGTATCCTGCTGACCTTACTGGCTGAACGCGTTCCGACCGCCTTTGGCATCGGCACCGACCTGTCCCGCGCGGCGCTGGCTGTCGCCATGCGCAATGCCGCCGCCCTGCGCCTTGGCGATCACGTCCAGTTTCATGCAGGCAGTTGGCTGGATGCCCTGCCGGCTAGTACCGCTGCCTTTGATTTGATCGTCTCGAATCCCCCTTATATCACGCTGGACGAATACGCAGACCTTGACCCCGGCGTCGGCCTTTACGAACCGCGCCTCGCCCTGACAGACGAAGGCGATGGGCTGGGTGCTTATCGCCAGATCACCCGCAACGCTTTGGCGCATCTGGTGGACGGCGGCTGGTTGATTGTGGAAATCGGCGCGGGCCAGGGCCCGGCCGTCGCGGATATGTTTACGCAGCACGGTTTGGAAACTGTCACCGTCACTCAGGACCTCGACGGGCGCGACCGTGTCGTCTGCGGGCAAAAAACGCGCAGTTAAAGGGATTTACACTCGCTTTTTGCGTTTTTATCTTGCGCGAAGGCCGCCAACGTGCAATTCCACACCTACCGGCGCGCAGAGTGCTTCAGCGCTCGCTCCGGTTTTGCCGCCAGACACCGCTTGGGTCCCACCGCGCACACGGCGCGTTTGAAAAGGGGACCAGGCGCAACGAAGCCAAAGGGCTTGACGGAAGTTCATTCATGAGATCATCGAAGTCACGGTCGCGGGGCAATAAGAACCGCAACAACAATCGTCCGACGGGCGGCAGCATCATCAATCGGGTGTTCGACAGCTCCGGCCCCGAAGGCAAGGTGCGCGGCACGCCCCAGCAGATCATCGAAAAATACAACCAGCTGCACCGCGATGCGCAATTGTCGAACGACCGTGTAAACGCTGAAAACTACGCACAGCACGCCGAACATTACCTGCGAATGCTTGCCGAAGCGCAGCGCGAAGTCGATCGCCAGCGCGAAGAGCAGGAAGAACAGAATCGCCAGCGTCAGGCCGAACGCGACCGTGAACGCGCAGAGCAGGAAGAGCTGAACCGCCAGCGCCAGTCCGAACGCGACCGGGAACGCAACGAACGCCTGCGCGCACAGGAAGAGGCGGCAAACGCCGGCGACGCCCAGCCCGATGCAAATGACAGCGGCCTTGTCGATACGCCGGAAACGCAGCCACAGCCGCAGCCCCGCGCCAAGGCAGAGCCAGCTGCCGATGCCGCGCCTGCCGCAGCACCCGCTGATGGCGATGCACCCGCGCCCCGCGCACGCAAACCGCGCGCCCCCCGCAAGCCTCGCCCAAAGCCAGAGGCAAGCACCGACGCACCCGCCGCGGCCCCGTCCGGCGACAACGCCGACTAAGCCGCCTTTGCGCTACAAACGACAAAGGCCGCGGCACATCACTGTGCTGCGGCCTTTGCGATTCCCGCCAACCCGCTTCTTCTGGTCAAAAATATCCCGGGGGTTTGGGGGCAGCGCCCCCATGCAACGCCGCCTGAAATATTATACACACCGCCGGCAGGGCCCCAGCCGTCAGGCCTCGCTGAAACTCCGGCTCAAGGCGCAAAACTGCTCCAGCCCGATCTCTTCCGCACGCGCGGTCGGTGCAATTCCGACAGCCGTCAAATGGCCTTCAATATCGCCGCCCATCGGCTTCAGCGCGGATCGCAGCATCTTGCGCCGCTGATTGAAAGCCGTCGCGACGACCCGATTCAGCATCACAGGGTCCGCCGGATAGCGGGGCGCGGGCAGGGCGGTCAAATGAACCACGGCAGAGCTGACCTTGGGCGGCGGCGAAAACGCCTCCGGGGGCAGGTCCATCACGATCCGCGCATCCGTGCGCCAATAGGCCAGCAGCGCAAGGCGCCCGTACGCCTTGTCACCCGGCATTGCCACAATCCGCTGCGCCACCTCTCGCTGGAACATCAAGGTCAGACTGGTCCAAAACGGCGGCCAGACCGGCGGCGACAACCACCGCACCAGTAACTCGGTGCCGATATTATAGGGCAGGTTTGCTGCAATACGGATCGGAGCCTGCAACCGGCCGGCGACGTCAATCTCCAGCGCATCGCCATTCACAACCTCAAGCTGCCCCGGATAGACCGCTGCGATCTCCTCCAGCGCCGCGATACAGCGCTCGTCCTTCTCGATCGCCAGAACGCGCCGTGCGCCTTCGGCCAGCAATCCGCGGGTCAAACCGCCCGGGCCGGGGCCGATCTCCAGGATATCCGACCCTTTCAAATCCCCTGCCATCCGCGCAATTTTCGCGGTCAGGTTCAGATCCAGCAAAAAGTTCTGCCCCAGCGATTTTTTCGCAGCAATTCCATGGGTCTCGATCACGCTGCGCAGGGGCGGCAAATTATCGATCTGGCTCATAACTTCATCTGGCCTTCTAAACTCCCGCCGGAGGCTCCGGCAGCTGCGCCCATTCGGGCATCCGCCATATCACGCGCTGTGCGCAGCGCTGCAATCATTGACGTCGCATCAGCCGCGCCCTGACCTGCGATGCCGTAAGCTGTGCCATGATCCGGCGAGGTGCGCACAAACGGCAGGCCAAGCGTGACATTCACGCCGCCGGCAAAATCGATGGTCTTGATCGGGATCAGCGCCTGATCATGATACATGCAGACCGCCGCGTCATAACCTGCGCGGGCGGCGGCGTGGAACATGGTATCGCCGGGCAAGGGGCCTAACAAATCAAACCCTTCGGCGCGCAAGTCGTCCAGCAGCGGCGCGATCATGTCGCGCTCTTCGATTCCCATCTTCCCGTCCTCACCCGCGTGCGGGTTCAGACCTGCGACGGCGATCCGGGGGGCCGCTATGCCGAAATCGCGGATCAGCGCATTGCGGGTGATCCGCAGGGTATCGCGAAGCACAGCTTGGGTCAGTGCATTTGCCACGTCGCGCAGCGGTATATGGATCGTCGCAGGCACCACGCGCAGTTGCGTGCAGGCCAGCATCATCACCACGGGCACATCCCCCGCAAGGGCAGCCAGAAATTCCGTATGTCCGGGATAGGCAAAATCGGCCCCGTCGATCAGCGCCGCTTTGGAAATCGGCGCCGTGCAGATTGCCCGCGCCGCGCCCGCCATCACCAGTGCGGTGCCATCGGCAATCGCGTCGATCACCCCTTGGGCATGCTGGGGGTTCGGTGTTCCGGGCACGCGCGCGGCACCGAAGTCGCGCGCCAGTACGGGCAAGGCATCAGGACAAGGCCCGTGGGCCTGCGCTGCATCTGTCACCTCGCGATAAGGTGTGTCGCCGGGCAAATGCCGTGGATCACCGATCCACAGCAAGGGCATCTCGCCGCCCAAAGCGCGCCAGGCATCCGCCGAGACCTCCGGCCCGATTCCCGCAGGTTCGCCGCAGCTGATGACAATCGGCGCATCGCGCCCTGCCGCTGTCGTCACGGCCGGATCAGGGCCGCCGCACGCAGCTCTGCCAGCAGGGCCTGGGCAAACTGTTCAAGCCGCTGGCTTTGCAGGCTGGCGCGCAGCGATTCCGGATCGGCCGAAGCGTCACCATAGGTGCGGCCGCAGAGCATGATTAGCTGCGCCCCGGCACCGCCGCCGGTTGCGGTGATCGACACTTCGTCCATGTCCAGTTTCGCCAACTCCAAAGCAATACCCTGAGAGATTTGCGTAGGCGCGACCGTGTCCCGCAGCAGCGCATCGGCCGGAAGACCTTTGGCCAGGCCGTATAGGTCATCGCAGGTATCCACTGACAGTTTGGCCGTCTGAGCGGCTGCAACATCGGCAAATTGCATGGCAGCATAATCAATGCTGGTGGGTTGCGGGCGTGCCTGCGGCACTTCGCGGATGCCGCGCATCTGGAACAGGGCAACGCCGTTCGGAATCTGGATCGGCGCCGTGACTTCGCCGACTGTCAGGCTCGAAATCAGGCCCTGCAGCGCGGGCGGGTAGTTGGACAGTGGCAGCCAGTTCAGGCGGCCGCCGTTGTTCCGGCTAGGCAGGGCGGAATACTGACGCGCAGCCGCCTCGAACGTCGCCTGAGAGCGGGTTTGCGCAATTTGTTCAGCAATTGCGTTCGCCTCTGCCGCACGGGGCGGCGGGGCGGGGATGATGATCTCGGTCAGTAGCACTTCCAGCGCATCACCGGTGCTGCCTTGCTGGCTAAGGGCGCGGGCGATATCCGCATCGGATACCTGCGCCTGAGAGGCATAGCGCAGCCGGATAAAGTCGCGCCAGGTCACGCCGATCTTGACGAATTGTTCCAGCGTGGATGTGGCAACACCGTTCTGCGCCAGAATACCAGTGAACTGCGCCAGCGACAGATTGGCGCGGCTGGCAAAGGCTTCGACCTCGATCGCAAGCTGTTCGTCCGTGATGCGGATGCCGGCGCGGTCCATCTCTTCTTGCTTCAACGCCTCTTCGATCAGCTGCTCGCGGGCCAGTTCCTGCGCGTTTCCAGGGGTGCGAAACAAGGTCAGCAGCTTTGCCCGCTGGTCCAGCTCGTAACCGCTGATGGCGGTGTTGTTCACCGAAATCGCGGGGGAAAACTGGCCCTGAGCAGCGACGGGGGCGGCCATAAGCGGCAGTATCAGGGCGGTCAAAAAAGTGGTCAGGCGCATCGGGTCGGGGTCCTATCGTCGTGATCAGTTCCGGCAGTTGTGTCCGGCGGTCTTAATTTTGACAGCCTGAAGGCGTCACCTGTGGCATGCCATTGGCCGAAAAGCCTTGCAATGCCACTGACAGCCCGTAATCCGTCGTCGGGTCCACCGTAGTGGAAGACGCATAGCTGCGCGAGACCGAAAGCGAGACGGTGACGCATTCGTTGCTCCACCCAAGGTCAATGCCCGCACTGACGGGGCTGTCGCGGGCGACGTCATAACGGGTGTCAAAGCCAAGATTCCAAGCCTCTGTCACGTCGATCGCGCCTTCAAAGCTGTATTCGGACACCACCGGTCTGTCGATATTGTTATCGGCGGCCTGCCAGATATAGCCGCCCGCCAGCTGCACTTCTGGCCGGTCCCAAAAGACGCGGGCGGTGGCCAGTGTCGTGGTGCCGTCATCCTGAAGCAGGCCGCGAGCGTCAAAGGTCAGCCCGCGCGGCAACGCAATCTGTGCCGCCACAAGCCAGTCGGACACAGCATCGCTTTGGCCTGAGGTCAGGGTAAAGGCGCGGTTGGTATCGCTGCGCAAGATACGGCCAAAGCCCAGTTGCGACGTCACGCCCTCTGACCCGCTGCGAGTCCAGGTCAGGCCCAGCGCCAGCTTGGTCGACGCCTCTGCCGCGTCCTGCCCGGTGAATTGTGACAAGGAAAACAGGTTGCCTTCGTCCAGCTCTGGCCGGGTGCTGTCCTCGTTCGGGGGTAAATCGCCCACGGGGTGCGCATAGGTCAGCGCCGCCACAGGTTCCAGCGCGTGGCGGGTTTTGCCATTGGTACGCACCAGTGGATAGCGCAGGACAGCCTGCACATAGGGCACCAGCCGTGTCAGGGTCGGTTCATAATCGACAGCATCGTTAAGCTGCCAAACGTCGGCTTGCAGCGCACCGGTTGTTGTTAGCAGCACGCCGCTGGATGACAGCCAGTCCTTTGACCAATTCGCGGTCACGCCGGTACGGGTCATGTCGCGCCCCGCATTGCCGACCGCTTCGCCATAGCGCAGCAGGGTATCCACGCTGCCGCCCAAAGTGACTGTGCCACCAACGGCCGGATAATAACGCCGGATAAAGGTGCTTTCGCCCACAAGCGGCGGCAGGCTGGCGTTTTGTTCGTCATCGCGCAGGGTCTGGTAATAGGACAGGCTGGCAGATGCTGCGAAATCATCCGTGACCTTGGTAAGCGCCACGATACTCGACAGCCGGTCTGTATCGGTAATGCTGTAATCGCTTAGGTAAGAACTGTCAGAGGCGGTCTGGATGTCGAATTGCAGCGTCACCCCGCTGCCGACATCAAGCTCTCCTTCGGCATAGACGTATCCACGCAGGTCGCCGTCATCGTCCAGACTATCCTGCGACACCGATGTCGTCAGTTCCACATCTCCAGCGGCAAAAGCCTGGCGATAGCGCAGGCCAAGGGTGGTGGTCTGGGTGGCGACAAATGGCGTCAGCAGCAGATCGCGGTCATCGGCCAGGGCGATGTAATAGGGGACCTTAATGCCGAACCCAAGGGAATCATTGGTGACGATCTGCGGGATCAGGAACCCCGTGGCCCGCGTATTGGTCGGGTCCGGCAAGCGCATATAAGGCAGATAGAGCACCGGCAGCCCTTTGATCCGAAAGGACGCATTGGTGAAATAAAGCTGCTGCGCCGCCTCGTCATGGATCACCTTTTCGGCGCGGATTTCCCACAGGGGGGATTCGCCGCCGCAGACCTGACAGGATGTGACCGCCGCCTTGTAAAGCTGGCTATACCGCCCGTCTGCCCGGTCGATCTGGTTGGCGGCCAGTTGCAATTGTTGGTCCAGCACCAGCCGCGCCCCAAGCAGCACACCGTTTTCAAGCTGCGGGTCGATGTCAGCCTGATCGGCGGTCAGGATTTCACCGTCCGCCCCGGTAATCAGGATCGGCCCGTCGATCAACAGGCGGTCGGTCGGCTTGTCATAGGTGATGCGGCTGGCCTGAAGCCGGCTTCCGTCATAAAGCACTTCGATATTGCCGGTCGCGATCAGGCGGTTGCGTTCGATGATATCGACCGTATCAGCCACAAGGGTCGCCGCCATCTGCGCCGCCACAATCTGCGGCGCCAAAGCCAGTGCGGCCACAAGTGTTCCCAATAGCCGCATCAACCGTCCTCGCGCTGTAGCAAAATTCCCAAGGCGACCCCTGCCGCCGCCAGCGGCGGGGCCCATGCCGCCAGCGCCGCCGGCACATCGCCGTTTTCACCCAATATCTGAGCGAAGTTGCGGATGAAATAGATGGTGAAGGCCAGCATGATCGCGCTCATCACGTTCAGGCCGACCTTGCCGCCGCGCTGCGGGCGCATGGTAAAGGCAGCCCCGATCAGCATCATCGCCCCCAAAAACAGCGGCTGCGACAGCTCCATCTGAAACCAGACGATATGGCGCTGCGCGGAAAAGCCTGCCGATTGCAGGCGTTTGATAAATGCGGGCAGATCCCAGATTGAAATTGAGCTGGGGGTGCCAAAGTTGTTGCGGATCTGGTCCGCGGTCAGGCTGGACGAAATGGTGGTGCTGGTCATCTGCGTGGCTTCAGCCTCTGGCGTGGCTTCTGTGTCCAGCGGCCAGCTTTTCACCCCGTTCAGGGTCCATTTGCCGTCGTTCAGCACGGCGATATTCGCCTCGATCCGCGATTGCGGCATGCCGTCAGGGTCAAAGGTCAGAAAGGTGGCATCCCACAGCGTCGTGCCCGACAGATTGGTGCGGGCGGCGTGGATGACGGTTTGGCCATCCGCATCGCCTTGCCGCAGCCAAAGCCCTGACGACGACAGCGACAGGACCGACCCGCCGCCGTCCAGCGATGCGACCTTGCTTTCAAAGGCGCGGGACGTGGCGGCCACCACGGGGTTCAGCAATGCCACCCCGATGGCACCGATCAGAACCGCGACGACCAGCGGTGCCACCAGCAGCCGCAGACCGGACCGGCCAGCCGCGCGGGTCACCACCAGCTCTGACGAGCGGGCAAGGCCAAGGAACATGGAAATGCTGGCAATAATCACGATCAGCGGCAGGATCTGATAGACCCCGTTTGGGGCATCCAGCAGCGCCAGATCAAGAATATCCCGAAAGCTGCCCGCATCGCTGCCATAGCGGCGCAGGTTGTCCGCCAGCCCCAGAAACGTCAGGATAACCACGAAGATGGCAAAAATCGCGCCAAAAACCTTGGCAAAGCGCCGCGCGAAATAACGATCAAGGATCATGCCGCAGCCCCCAGCTTTGGTTTGCGTTTGAACAAATAGGGGCGGGAGGCGACGAAAAGCAGCGCGCAGATCATTAGGAATCCCGCGACAACGGCCAAATAACTGGCGAACCACATCTGCGGCGATGTGCGCGCGATATCAAGGCCCGTGGTTTCCAGCGATTTGATCACGATGATCAGCACGATGGCAAAGATCACCTGCGGCCACACACCAAATCGGCTGAAACTGCCAATCATTAGCGCCGAAAAGCCAAGCAGCGCGGCCACGGTGCCCAGCACCGACTGGGAAATGCGGTCATGCGCCTCTGTCACCAGCTGGGCTTCGGTCTTGTTGGTTTCGGCCGCAAGCGCCGGGGTGGGCGACAGCAGATCCCATGTCATCACTTCGCGCGAGTTGCGGTTGGTGCGGGGCGTGATGTTCATCATGCTGCCGATATTGTAGGAAAAATCCGCAAATTCAGTCACGAACAGCTGTTGATCCGGGCCGCGCAGATTTTGTGCCATCCCGTCCACCATCACCAACTGCGCGTCGCCGTCGTTGCGCACAAGATAGGCGCGGCGCGCGGTATAGGTGACTTGGCTTTGCGGATCGCGCAGGTCGGACAGGAACACATCCTGTAATTCGCCATCTGGCGTAATAGCGCGGATATAGACGGTGATACCGTCGGTGGGTTCGATGAACTGACCCTCGGTCAGGATGCGGGCGGTGATGTTCTGGGCAATCTCGGCCTGTCGTTCGTTCAGGACAGTGGACGACAGCGGCACGAGGATATGCATCAGCACCGACATCAGCAGCGCCACGATCAGCCCAAAAGACAGCATCGGCCGCGCCATCCGCCAGGGGCTGAACCCCGTGGCCTGCACCACCACAAGCTCGCTGTCCTGGCTCATACGATTGGTGACATAAACAGATGCGGCAAAGGCCGACAGGGGCAGCGCCAGCCGGATCACATTGGGCAGCGACAACATGATCAGTTCCATGATCACGCCAAAGCCCTGACCGTCGGCAATCAACTGATCGAACAGGCGCACAGCGGCGTTGATCCAATAGATCAACACCAGCACAAGGCTGAAGAAGCCGAAAGTCACCATCAGCTGGCTGATCATGTAGCGGTCGAAACGGGCCAAGGGGATTACTTCCTGCGCAGCGGTTGCGGCAAACTAGACCAAGGCCGCGTCCGCCGAAACTGCAAACTGGCCATTGCGGCGCAGGGCCGCTAGCAAGGGGCAAAGAATTTGCCACAGCCAAGAGGCCCCCATGACCCAGATCGCCGATATCCGCTTTGACGCAGCCGACCTTGATACCCTTGCCGAAGTGGCCGGACTGCTGGCCGTACTGGCCACGCCAGAGGGCAAGCTGGACGCGGGCGCGCGCAAGGTGAACGCATTGACGCGCAAGGCCGTGGCCCGCGCCATTGAAAGCGACGCCTTTGCCAAGGCAAAAGACGGCGACGTGATGCGCCTGTCGTTCCCCGCAGGACTGGCCGCCGATGCGATCCTGATCGTCAAATCCCCCGCAAAGCCGGACCAGACCACAGCGCGCCGCATCGGCGCTCAACTGGCCAAGGCGCAGGGCAAGGACGCACTGACCGTGCTGCTGGGCAAAACCGCCCGCGCCGAAGATATCGCGCTGGGGCTGGCCCTGCGCAGCTATGACTTCAATACCCACAAGTCCGGCACCAAATCCGGACCCGGCGCGATTACCCTGCTGGTGGACGATCCCGAAGCCACCGCCAAGGCCGCAAAAACCGGCATGGCCGTCGCCGAAGGCGTGTTCTTTACCCGCGATCTGACGAACGAGCCGGCCAACGTGCTGACCACCGACGATTTTGCGGCCCGCCTTGCCGCGATGCAGGACCTAGGCCTTGTTGTAGAAATCCTCGAAGAGGATGACCTGAAAAAGCTTGGCATGGGCGCGCTACTGGCCGTGGGCCAAGGCTCTGCCAGCCCGTCCAAGGTTGTTGTGATGCAGTGGAACGGCGGCGGGGACGAGGCCCCCTTTGCGCTGGTTGGCAAGGGCGTCGTGTTCGACACCGGCGGCATCAGCATCAAGGGCGCAGCGGGCATGGAAGACATGACCATGGACATGGGCGGCGCGGGCGTGGTGGCGGGCGTGATGCGCACGCTGGCACTGCGCAAGGCCAAGACGAATGTCGTGGGTCTGGTTGGCATCGTGGAAAACATGCCGTCATCCACCGCCTATCGCCCCGGCGATGTGCTGACATCGATGAAGGGTGACACGATCGAAGTCATCAACACCGACGCCGAAGGCCGGCTCGTGCTGGCGGACGTGCTGTGGTACGCGCAGGACCGCTTTAAGCCCTGCGGTATGATCAACCTTGCCACTTTGACGGGGGCGATGCTGGTGGCCTTGGGCCATGAAAATGCCGGCGTGTTTAGCAACAATGACGATCTGGCGGGCGCGTTCCTGAAGGCGGCTGGGTCCGAGGGCGAGGGTGCCTGGCGCATGCCGCTGGCACCGGCCTATGACCAGCTGATTGACAGCAACATCGCGGATATGAAAAACACCGGCGGCCGCTATGCCGGGTCCATTACGGCGGGACAGTTCCTGCAACGCTTTGTCAAACCGGACACGCCCTGGTGCCATCTGGATATTGCCGGCGTTGCATCGGTGAAATCCGAAACCGCGCTGGCCCCCAAGGGGGCAACGGGCTGGGGCGTCATGGCGCTGAACCGGCTGATCGCTGACAAGTTCGAGGGCTAGATGGGCGCCGTCTATTTCTACCACCTGACCGACAGCCCGCTGGAAGACGCCCTGCCGCAGATCCTTGACCGGGCCCGCGCGCAGGGTTGGCGAGTGCTGGTCCGGGGGCGCCGCCCGGCGTTGCTGGACCGGCTGGACAAGATGCTGTGGGACGGACCGGAGGACAGCTTTCGCGCCCACGGGCTGGCGGGGGCGCAGGATGCGGACCAGCCAATCCTGCTGGGCGTTGATATCGCGGCAGACGGCTTTGACTGCGTGATCAGCGTAGACGGGGCCGATCTGACTCCGGTCGAGATCGCAGGCGCGCAGCGCGCCTGCATCATGTTCGACGGTCACGACGGCGACGCGCTGCAACATGCACGTGGTCAGTGGAAAACGCTGACGGGGGCTGCGGTTGCCGCCCAATACTGGGCACAAGACGACGGGCGCTGGGTCAAGAAGGCAGAGGCGGGGGCCGAGAAACCGTCTTAGGCGCACCGATCAGGGGGGGCGCGATTTTGCGGCGAAAAATCGTTATGCCGCGCCGCCGCCTTGGGGTCAGAACGTATAGGTGGGATCGAAATCCTCTGGCAGCTGGTTGGACGCGGCGCAGCCTGCAAGGGCCAGCATCAGCATCAGGATCAGGGTCAGTCGCATTGTGTCACCTTGTCAAAATCAGCGCGTCGTCATTGATCTGAATATTACTGAAATTGCGCAGATAGGTCATCCCCAGAAGCGAGCCGTCCATTGCTCCTTCGTTCACCACCGCTGGCACGTTCGCCAGCGTCACATCCGCCAGGCTGACCTGACCCAGCGTGACCTGCGCTGTGCGCACCACGCCATTGGCAGTACTGGCCTGTCCCAGATAACGCAGGGCATCCGTGTCGATCCCGGCCTGCTGCGCATCGCTTTTCGACAGCACGACCGCGGAGGCGCCGGTGTCCACCATAAAGGTGATCGGCTGACCGTTCACGTCCAGACGGGCGTAGAAATGACCGTCGGCTTGCCGCGGCAGGGTGATGGCACCGCCCGCGGTAATGCTTTGCTGCGGTGCAACATCGCCGCGGATATCGCCCCACAGGCCGATGGCCGCGATTGCGCCAACAAAGATCAGGCCCCAAATACTGGCCTGCTGCGCAACCTTGCCCATCTGTCCGCGCTGGCTGACGAAGTAGCTGGCGGCGATTGCACCGCCCAGCAAGGTCAGAAAGGTGATTTGCATGATCTGATCAGTATTCATGCAGCATCATATAGGCGTCAGCCTGCCAGACCGAAACCCTTGAGCCCGTCCAGAATGAACTGCACCGACAGAGCCGCAAGCAGCATGCCCAGCAGGCGGGTCACGACGTTGATGCCGGTTTTGCCAAGCAGCTTTTCCAGCCAGCCAGCCGCCATGAACATTGCGAACACCATCGCAATGACGATCAGCATGACTGCCAGAACCGCACCAAAGCCCAAGGCATTGTCCGCCTGACCCGTTAGCAGGATAATTGTGGCAATCGCGCCGGGACCGGCAATCAGGGGAATGGCAAGGGGAAAGATGGACGGATCGTGTTCGGGGTCGATCGCGTCATCCGCGTTGTCCTGACGCCGCGCCTGACGCCGTTCGAACAGCATATCCAGAGCGGTGATAAACAACAGCACACCCCCCGCGATGCGAAAGGCCGGCATGGAGATGCCGATAAATTCCAGAAGCTGTTCACCGAAGACGGCGAACATCAGCAAAAGGCCGATGGCGACAAGACAGGCGCGGGCCCCGATGGCACGGCGATGGGCTGCGGACATGCCTTGTGTCATGGCAATAAACAGCGGTGCCAGACCGATGGGGTCGATCACGATGAACATGGCCGTGAAAGCGGCGATCAGAGCGGGCAGGTCGGTCATGGGTGCGGCCTTTGGTTTGCCTCCGGCGGGAGTTTACCTTGCCAGATGAAATGGCGGCATGTTGAGGCGAGGGGGTGCCGGGGGCAAGGGAATATGCCACCGGCCAGGGTTATCGGCGCAGGTGCGAGGCGGGGTGCCGCGCCTGGCTGGCAATCAGCCTTTTTCGGCTTTTTCCAGCTTTTCTAGGGCGGCCATCCACATGGCTTCGGCGCGGCCGAGGCCTTCCATGACTTCGGCGTATTTCTTGTTCCAGGTCGCCAATTCGCCTACGCGGCCATCATCGTAGAGTGCGGGATCGGCGAGCTTTTTCGCCAGTTTGTCACGCATGTCGTTGATCTTGGTCACACGCTCTTCGGCTTTGCGGGCGTCGGCGCGCAGGGCCATGATTTCCTCGCGGCTGGCCTTTTTGACCTTGGGTGCGGCGGGCTTTGCTTTTTCCTGTTGTTTTTCAGGGGTCAGCAGCATGCGCCGGTAGGCGTCAAGATCGTCGTCATAGGGTTTGACGTTGCCGCCTTTGACCAGCCACAGGCGGTCTGCGACCATCGACAGCAGGTGCATGTCGTGGCTGACAAGGATGACGGCACCAGAATAGGCAGTCAGGGCGTCGACAAGCGCTTCGCGCGATTCGATATCAAGGTGGTTGGTCGGCTCGTCGAGGATCAGCAGGTGCGGCGCGGGCAGGGTGGCCAGCAGCAGCGAAAGGCGGGCCTTTTGCCCCCCCGACAGGCGGCCGACGGCGGTATCGGCCTGATCCGCGCCAAGGCCAAAGCCCGCAAGGCGGGCGCGCAGCTTGGCCTGGCCTTCTTCGGCGCGTTCGCGCAGCAGGTGTTCCAGCGGCGTTTCCTCGATCCGCAACTCGTCCACCTGATGCTGGGCGAAAAAGCCGATGCGCAGCTTGTTGGAGGTGACCATTTTGCCGCGTGCCAGTTCAAGGCGGTTCGAAAGCATCTTGGACAGTGTCGATTTGCCTTCGCCATTGCGGCCCAGCAAGGCAATGCGGTCATCCTGGTCGATGCGCAGGTTCAGATCGTGCAACACGATGGTATTGCCATAGCCCACAGCGCCGCCTTCGACGCTGATGATGGGCGGCGACAGTTCCTCTGGTTCGGGGAAGGTAAAGACGGTGCGGGCCGCGTCGGCGGGGACGCGGATCGTTTCCATCTTTTCCAGCGCTTTCACGCGGGACTGGGCCTGTTTTGCCTTGGATGCCTTTGCCTTGAAGCGGTCAACGAACTTTTGCAGGTGTTCGCGCTTGGCGTCCTGCTTTTTCGCCGCCGAGGTCAGCAGCGCGATCTTTTCGGCGCGCTGGCGGGCGAACATGTCATAGGTGCCGGTGTAGTAGGTCAGCCCCTTGTTTTCGAGGTGCAGGATACCCCCGACAGAGCGGTTCAGCAATTCGCGGTCGTGGCTGACGATCAGCACGGTATGGGGGTATTTGGCGATATAGGCTTCAAGCCAAAGCGCACCTTCGAGGTCGAGGTAGTTCGTCGGCTCGTCCAGCAGCAGCAGGTCGGGTTCGGAAAATAGGACGGCGGCCAGGGCCACACGCATCCGCCAGCCGCCAGAGAAGGCGGAGCAGGGCATGCGCTGTTCTTCGTCGGTAAAGCCTAGACCCTTAAGGATCGTGCTGGCGCGGCCTTCGGCGCTCCAGGCGTCGATATCGGCAAGGCGCGTCTGCACCTCTGCGATGCGCATGGGGTCGGTGGCGGTCTCTGCCTCGGCCAGCAGGGCCTCGCGTTCGACATCGGCACGCAGCACGGTGTCGATCAGCGACACTTCGTTGCCGGGCACTTCCTGGCTGACGCCGCCGATCTTCCAGCCGCGGGGCAAGGAGATGGTGCCGGTGTCGAGGATCATCTCGCCACGGATAATTTTGAACAGCGTCGTCTTGCCGGTGCCATTGCGACCGACCAGACCGACCTTGTGACCCGTGGGAATGGTGACGCTGGTGTGTTCCAGCAGCGTGCGGCCTTCGACGGAATATGTGATGTCTGAGATTTTGAGCATGGCCGCCGCATAGCAGAGGCGGCGGCCATGGGAAAGCGCAGGTTTACTGCCGTTCGGCGGCGACGTCGCGGTTCCAGATCGTCGCGTCGATACCGCAGCCCAGACCGGGGTGTTCCTTGATGCGGAACAGCGGCACCTTGCCTGCTTTCTTTTGGGCAAAGTAGTCGGCGGTCAGGCGTTTGACCGTGCCTGACAGGATCAGGATCGCGACAAGATTGATCGTCGCCATCACTGCCATGCTTGCATCTGCCAGATTGAACACCGCCGACACCGGCTGCACTGCGCCCCAGATCACCATACCCATCGCCGCTGTTTTCAGGATCAGCAGCGGGGTTCGCCCGCCAAGGCCCAGAAACTCCATCGCTGATTCCGAGTAGGAATAGTTGCCGATGATGGATGTGAAGGCAAAGAACAGAATCGCCACCGCGATAAAGATCGGGCCTGCTCCGCCGATATGTTCGGACAGGGCGTTTTGCGTCAGCACCATGCCCTGCGCGCCGTCTGGGCCGTAATCGACCGCACCTGACAGTAGAATCATCAGCGCCGTCGCCGTGCAGATCAACAACGTGTCGATAAACACGCCCAGACCCTGCACAAGGCCCTGACTGGACGGGTGGTGCGGGCTAGGCACCGCGGCTGCAGCGATATTGGGGGCAGAGCCCATGCCTGCCTCGTTACTAAACAAGCCGCGTTTCACGCCGTTCATCAGTGCGGCCATGATCCCACCGGTAAAGCCGCCGGCCGCCTGTTCGAACCCAAAGGCCGATTTGACAATCAGCGCCAGCATGGCGGGGACTTCGGTGATGTTCGTGATCAGCACAAAGACCGCGACCAGCAGATAGATGCCGGCCATAGCGGGGACGATCTTTTCCGCGACCTGCGCGATGGACCGGATGCCGCCAAAGATGACGATGCCCGCCAACGCCGCAATCACAAGGCCGGTTACGATGCCTGGCACGCCAAAGGCCTGCGTCATCGCCTCTGAGATCGAGTTGCTTTGCACGGCGGAAAAGATCAGGCCGAAGGACAGGATCAAACAGATGGAAAAGGCATAGCCCATCGCCTTCGATCCCACGCCGTTCGCCATGTAGAATGCGGGCCCGCCGCGATACTGACTGTCGGCGTTGCGCACCTTGTAAAGCTGCGCCAGCGTCGATTCGGCGTAGGCTGTCGCCATACCGACCAGCGCCACCATCCACATCCAGAAAATCGCCCCCGGTCCGCCAAGATAGATCGCAACCGCGACCCCGGCCAGATTACCCGTGCCCACGCGGCTGGCCAGCGAAATGGTCAACGCCTGCAGCGGCGTGATTCCATCACTTGATGTCTCGCGCGATCCGATGACGACGCGGAAATATTCGGGAAAGTGGCGGAACTGGATAAAGCCCAGCCGCACGGTAAAGAAAAGGCCCACGGCCAAAAGGCCATAGACCAGCACATACCCCCACAGGATATTGTTCAGAAAATCGACGACCAGATTCATCGCCTTACCCCTCGTGTTTATATTTTATGCAACTCTCCACCTATACGGGTGTCGCTGAAAGGCAAGCATCACAGCTTTTCACCGTGCCGCACCCATGTTAGGGCAGCCCCAGTTTTCACGCCGGGCGCACCGCGCCCGTCCACCAACCGAAAGTATCATATCATGGCTATCCAGCGCACATTCTCGATCATTAAGCCCGACGCCACCAAGCGTAACCTGACCGGTGCCATCATCGCCAAGTTCGAAGAAGCCGGCCTGCGCGTTGTCGCATCCAAGCGCATCCAGCTGACCCTGGCACAGGCGCAGCAGTTCTACGGCGTCCACTCCGAGCGTCCCTTCTTTGGCGAGCTGTGCGAGTTCATGATTTCCGAGCCGATCGTTGTGCAGGTTCTGGAAGGCGAAAACGCAATCCAGAAAAACCGCGACGTCATGGGCGCAACCAACCCTGCCGACGCGGCAGACGGCACGATCCGCAAGGAATTTGCCCTATCCATCGGTGAAAACTCTGTCCACGGTTCCGACGCACCGGAAACCGCTGCAGAAGAAATCGCCTTCTTCTTCTCCGGCCTCGAACTGGTCGGCTAAAACGCAAAAGGTGGGCCGCAAGGCCCGCCTTTTCGTCGCTACGGCCTGATCACTCAGGCATATCGGGGCTGTCCTGCGGGGACGGCCCCTTTGCGTTCCAGATGGTCGCGCAGGATCGCGACATTGCGGCGGTTCGACTTGAAGGTCGCATCAAACAGATCGCCCAGAATTGGAATCATACCGACCAGCGTATCTGTCGCCGTATTCGCGGCCATCCGGCCGATGACATGGGGCGCTGCGCCCATGCGTTTCGCCTCTATGATGATCCAGGCAGAGGGGGCCAGCGTCAGGATATCGCCAATGCCGGGGATCAGGCCAATGATCGAATCATAGCCGATGCGCAGCCCGATAATTGGCACCCGGATGGCCGTATCCATCCGGTGCGCCATCTTTTCCAGCCGTTCAAGGCGTGCGTGGTGATCGGTCATGCCGGCACCCGTTCGCTGCGGGCAATGATCCAGATCGCATGCACAAGGCCTGGGACATAGCCCAGCAGCGTCAGGATGATGTTCAGCCAAAAGTGCTTTCCGAAGCCGACCTTCAGGAATACGCCCAGCGGCGGGATCAGAACGGAAAGGATGATGCGGATCAGGTCCATGGCGGGCCTCCTTGATTGTTCATCAAGTCAATGCGCAAGCCTGGCCCAATGTTCCGCCGCGCCTATTTGCGGACGCCGATTCGATTCATGAAGGCTTCCAGCTCTGTGCGGGCCTGATCGACATATTTGGCGCACAGGCTGTCGAAGGTAGCGCGCAGCGCGTCTTTTTCCGCGCCCTTGCAGTCATTCCAGGGCCGCCCCTGAAGCGCCATGTGCAACACATAATATCCAATGAAATGGGGGCGCTGCCCGTTTTCCAGCAGCTTGGCATAGGCTGCATCCGCGCCCAGATCGCGCAGGGTTTCCGCGTCGGGAATACCTGCATCAATCAATGCAGTTTCCATCGCAGGGCCAAGGTTTTTGATGGTCGATATGGCGGTCATAGGCACCACTATCGGCAAAGAAACCCGAACCGTCGAGAGATTTTCCCAAGGCGGTTCGGTTCCATGTGCTTAGATGCTGGCAAAGTCCCGGAAAATGGGAGCATTTGTCTGCTGCTGCTCGAACTGGGGCACCACAGGGGTGCCTGTCTGGTGCGACGGGGCAAAGTTTGCGCCCTGTTGCTGGTGTTGCTCTGCCTCTGACGGGGCGGGGTGCTGGCTGGCCATGCAGGTGGTCCTAAATTGTTGCCGTCGTTGTCGTCGTTTCCCGACCCACCGCCCTATGCGGGCGGTGGTTCAATTTCGATCCGGATCGTGTTTTTCTCCGGGCCGGAATAGGGCGGAATTAGGGCATTGTTTGCCGCACCGAAACTCACCCTTTCGTGGCCTAGCGCTTGAACGGCGCTTTTCCGCCGGGCTTGCCCTTGCCCCCAAACTTGCCCGCAGGCTTGCCAGCCGGTTTGCTGCCAGGCGGCACGAACCGCTTGGAGGTGTCAGAGGCGTTTGCCTTGGGTTTTGCCGGGGCACCGTCGGGCTTTTTCCAGCCGGGCTTGCCGTCGGATTTGCCTTTCCATGCGGGCTTGTCGCCGGCTTTGCCGTCGGACTTGCCCTTATAGGCGGGCTTGTTGTCTTTGTCCTTCCACGCCGGCTTGCCGCCATCGGATTTGCCTTTGTAGGCAGGTTTGGCGTCGCCGTCGGCGCGATAGGGCGCGCGGGCAGGGCGGGTATCGTCGGACTTGCCTTTCCAAACGGGCTTTGCGCCGCGCGGTTTGTTCAGATCGACCAGCGCGTCGCCATGGTCCCGGCGTTCGGGCTTGGCGCGGGGTTTGCGCGGCTTGGGGCTGTCGTCGCGGCTGGGCGCAATGGCGGCCACGTCGTCCTGACGGCTGGGCGGCGGCGGGCTGGTGTCGCGGGCGCGGGGCGGACGCGGTGCGCGCGGCGCATCATTGTCGCGCTTGGCATAGGCCTTTTTGTCAGGGCGCGCGCCGCGGTCGCTGATCTGTGGCACACCGTCGACAACGCTAAGCTTGGCCTGATTTTCCAGCGCCATGTCAGGGCCGACCGACCGCAAGAAACCAGCAGCAGCGCCTTCGGCGATTTCAACAAAGGTTTCATCCGCCTGAATACGGATCGCACCGATTTCCTTCTTGGTGATGTCGCCGGCTTTGCACAGCATCGGCAGCAACCAGCGGGCCTCTGCCTTTTGATCGCGGCCGACATCGACGCGGAACCACTTGGACGGGCCAAAGGTTTCCTTGCGCTCGCGCGGGGCCTTATCGCTGCCATCACGGGGCGTGTGGGCATTCACGGCGCTCAGGTCCTCTGGCGCGGATTGCTTGCCTTGATACAGGCGCAGATAGGCGGCGGCGATTTGCGCGGCGTCATGCTGTTCCAGCAGGCGGCCAGCAAAGGCTTGCTCTTCCTCGGTAAAGGTTTCGTTCCAGATATCGTCGTTCAGCAGCCGCTCTTCATCCTTGCGCAGGATTTCATCGGCGCTCGGCGGCATGGCCCAGGTTGCCTGCAGCTTGCCCCAGGTCAGCAGGTTTTCCGCCCGGCGCCGCATCTTTGGTGTCACGATCATGGCAGAGATACCCTTGCGACCCGCGCGGCCGGTCCGGCCAGAGCGGTGCAACAGGATCTCGGCGTTAGTCGGCAGTTCGGCGTGGATCACCAGTTCCAGGTTCGGCAAGTCGATCCCGCGGGCCGCGACGTCGGTGGCAACGCAAACCTTGGCCCGGCCATCGCGCATGGCTTGCAGCGCGTGGGACCGTTCCTGCTGCGACAGCTCGCCCGAAAGGGCGACAACGGAAAATCCGCGGTTACTTAGCCGCGTGGTCAGGCGTGTGACCATGGCGCGGGTATTGGCGAAAACAATGGCGTTAGGCGCATCGTAATAGCGCAAGACGTTGATGATGGCGTTATCACCGTCATGCTGCGCAACGCTCAAGGCGCGGTATTCGATATCGGCGTGCTGACCTTCTTTTGTCACCGTGGTGACGCGGACGGCATCGCGCTGATAGGATTTCGCCAGTTTGACGATTGTTGCAGGCACGGTTGCAGAAAACAGCAGCGTGCGGCGTTCTGGCGGGGCTTCGCCAAGGATGAATTCCAGATCGTCCTTAAAGCCCAGGTCCAGCATTTCATCCGCTTCATCCAGAACGACGGCGCGGATATCAGACAGATCGATATTGCTGCGGTTGATGTGGTCCACCAAACGGCCCGGTGTTGCGACAACGATATGAGCGCCGCGGTCAAGGCTGCGGCGTTCGTCGCGCACATCCATACCGCCCACGCAGGACGCCAGAACAGCGCCAGTGCCGGCGTAAAGCCAGGACAACTCGCGCTTGACCTGCAAAGCCAGTTCGCGCGTCGGTGCGACGATCAGCGCAAGGGGGCGGCCAGCGGGGCCGAATGTGCCGTCTTCAGCCAGAATCGTGCTTCCGATCGCCAGACCGAATCCCACGGTCTTGCCAGAACCGGTCTGGGCGCTGACCAGCAAATCCTGGCCGTCCAGATCGGGATTGGTCACGGCCTCCTGAACGGGTGTGAGGGCGTCATAGCCCTTGTCAGCAAGGGCGCGGGCGAGTGTATCGATCATGGGGTATGGGTCCGGAATAAGTCAGCTTGTCGCCCTATGCCCCTTGACCTTGTCTGTCCAGTGTCAATTACTGTCAATTTGGTTTGAAGCTGCGCGCCCCATCCGCTTACACCAACGGCGATGGATAATCCATGCCGCAAGGCTTAGCAGCGCTGGCAAGATTAAAGCCTGCGGGCCGGGCTGCGGCGCGGCCATGGTATCGGACTGCGGCAACAGGTCGAAAGCGGCTGGCGCAGACAGCGCGAATGCATCCCAAAGCGCATGTAGCGCCACCGCAGGCCAGATGCTGCGGGCCTGCACGGTCACAGCGCCAAAGAACAATCCCAGCCCGGCCGCACCCGCAATCTGGATCGCGGTAATGGTCAGATCCTGACCGGCCAGCGCATTCACTCCGTGAAACAACCCGAAAATCGTGCCAGAGGCGACAATGGCCCAGCCTGCACTGATCCGGCTTTGCAGACCGTGCAGCAGAACACCGCGAAACAGCAGCTCTTCGAACAGGCCGACCAGCAGGGCAAGCGTCGCAATCGGCACCAGTGCCGCGCGCAGGGCCGCGCCGCCTTCGAGCGACAGATAGCTCGCCCAGGTCATCGCCACGATCGATACCGGCGGCACCAATATCAGCAGCGCCAGACGCATCCCCGCCGGATCGACGGGGCCCGCAACGCCCGTGGCCCGTCCCCAACGCAGCAAGGCCACGATGAGGCCCAAAAGGACGACAAGGATGGCTTCGTTGATGATGAAAGGCCGCAAGTTCGTCATATCGACGACGCCGGTGCCATTTGTCACATCCACCGGGCCGCGCAGCAGCAGGGGCATGATGAACCAGCCCATCGTCAGGGCCAGCACCGTCAGGGCCGCCGCAAAGGGGCGCTGGCGGCCAAAGGTTGAAAACGGGCGCATCTGCTGCCTTTCCCCTGCAATCAGGTGGTTATGGCAAAGGGATGGCCCGCGGACCAGAGCGGATCAGCCATCCGGCACGTTGATCACCGGATTGTGCCACAGCCGCGCTAGGCGGTCTGCGCTGCGGCGAACCAGGCGTCGATCTGCGATTCCAGTGCGGTCCAGATCGCGGGGGCACCGCGCTGGACCTTGACCCCGACCCGGGTCTGAAGCTGCGCAGGCGTCACGTTGTAGGTCGGCCATGTGCCGCCGCCCGTGGCAAGGTTCGCCATGACCGGCTGCACCCGGTCCAGCGCCTTGGCAAAAATTGCGTCATCGGTCTCGGCCGCTTCGAATTCGTGCCAAAGCGCGTGCAGCGCCGCGCCCTGCGCCTTTGGCAGCATTCCGAACAGGCGAATGGCGGCGGCGTGTTCCTCTGCCTCTTTTGCGCCCTGATCGCTGGCAATGGTATGGATCGGCAAATCGCCGGCGTCGATTTCCACCAGATCATGGATCAACAGCATGGCAATGACGCGGTCCACATCCACCGGACGCGCCGCATGTTCGGCCAGAGTCAGCGCATAAAGCGCAAGGTGCCAGCTGTGTTCGGCGCTGTTTTCCCGGCGCGCGCCGTCGAACAGGGTCGTGGCGCGCAGTTCCGTTTTCAGCCGGTCCGCCTCTGCCAGAAAACGCAGGCGGGCGGCGGTATCGGCGTCCAGTTTTGGATTGGTCCGGTCCAGCAGGCCAAGCCCGTAGTGGTAAAGCGCCGGCCAGTCGTCAGCCAGCGCCGCAGGCCGCCCCGTCGCTAGCAAGGCGCGGATAATATCGCGGTCCTCCTCGGTCTGAGAGATGTTGAGCAGTTCCTGCATCAGGGGCTGCGCCATATCCAGCGTGCGGGCCATGCGGGCGGCATCGGTTGCGGCGTCTTCGAAGGTTTCCCAATAGGCGCGGAACAGGGCGTTCTGATCATCCGGCAGGATCGCATAAAGGCGGTCAGCGGCGGCGCGTTCCTTTATCGCGATGGCCGCGTGGTTCTGCGGGATGTGGATCGGGTGATCGCCTGCGTCAACTTCGACGATGTCGTGCAGCAGTGCCATGTTGATGGTGGCGGGAGGCGCGTCAAAAATCAGCCCCCACAGGGCAAGGTGCCAGCTATGCTCTGCCGCGTTTTCCCGGCGCGATCCGTCCATCAGCGCATTGGCGCGTACAACAGATTTCAGCTGATCGACCTCTGACAAAAAGGCAAGTTGGCGGGTCAGGCGGTCGGTTGAAGTCGGCATAGGATCATCATCAGTCTGTATTTGTTTCGCGCGGCGAAACCTGCGGCGATGTCGGCTGCCCCGCCTTTATGCATGTGCGCGGGGCAGGGGCTGCCCCGCGTATCAATCTAGTCCGCCGTCTTGGCAGCGCGGGATTCCAGCAAGGCGCGCGCCCGGCCTTCGGCGCGCCGCACGCGAACAAACATCAGGTAACTTTCCTGCAAGGTCTGGGACGAGGCACCCAGGATCTCTCCGATCTGGTCGACGATCTTTTCGTCGCCCGTGCGGGCGGCGTCATCAAGCGCCAGTTTGGCCAGATCAAGGGCGACATCATCGGTATAGGACATGGGATTACCGTGTGTTCTCTGTCAGGCGGCGGCGCACATAGCTTTTGACCGACCCGATCATCGGATCCATGTGCGGATCTTCAAAGAAGTGGCCGGCACCGGGGACTTCTTCGTGGGTGATGGTGATGCCTTTTTGGTCGTGGAGCTTGTTCACCAAATTGACCGTGTCGGCTGGCGGCGCGACGCGGTCGGCGGCACCGTTGATGACCAGACCAGAGGCCGGGCAGGGCGCAAGGAAGCTGAAGTCATACATATTCGCCGGCGGGCTGACGGAAATGAAGCCGGTAATTTCCGGGCGGCGCATCAAAAGCTGCATACCGATCCAGGCACCGAAGGAGAAACCGGCAACCCAGCAATGCTTGGCGTTATTGTTCATCGACTGCAGGTAATCGAGGGCGGAGGCCGCGTCGGAAAGTTCGCCAATTCCCTGATCGTATTCCCCCTGAGAGCGCCCGACACCGCGGAAGTTGAAGCGCAGCACCGTGAAGCCCATGTTGTAGAAGGCATAATGCAGGTTGTAGACAACCTTGTTGTTCATCGTCCCGCCGAACTGCGGATGGGGGTGCAACACGATGGCGATCGGCGCATCACGGTCCTTTTGCGGGTGGTAGCGGCCTTCGAGGCGGCCTTCGGGACCGGGAAAGATGACTTCGGGCATGGGCGTTCCAACTGCTGCGGTGCGCGGGCGGCGTTCGTATTCTTGACGAAAACGCTCAGGCACCTTAGAAAGATTCTAAATCCGCACGAGGTGTCCCGCGCGGCCGGATTGGCGTTGACCTAATCAGGCGGGGGCGTTTCGTCAATGTTTATGCAGTTGTATGATCATGCGATCCGATTGCGCACAGAACCGGGAGGCGTTGCGATGAAACTGAGCACCAAAGGACGATATGCCATGGTGGCCCTGGCCGATCTGGCGCTGCAACCGAGCGGCACTTTGGTCAGCCTGACCGAAATCGCCAAGCGTCAGGACGTCAGCCTGCCCTATCTGGAACAGCTTTTCGTCAAGCTGCGCCGCGAAGGATTGGTGGAATCAGTGCGCGGCCCGGGCGGCGGTTACCGCCTTGCGCGGGCGGCGTCGGATATTCGCGTCTCTGACATTCTGGGGGCGGTGGATGAAACGGTCAGCGCGATGCACAAGGGGGCCGGCGCCTCTGGCGGGGCGTGCGGCAGCCGCGCGCAATCGCTGACCAATCGCCTGTGGGAGGGGCTGAGCGCCCATGTTTATGTGTTTCTGCACCAGACGCGGCTGAGCGACGTGGTCGGCAATGCCATGGCCCCCTGTCCAGCGGTGCCCGCCTTGTTCGAGGTCGTGGACGAGGTGGGGGATGCGTGAGTTCAATCGAGGACATGGCGATCTGCAACGGATTGGCGAGGAGGGGGCTCTGCCCCCGGCGCTGGCGCGCCGCCCCCGGAGTTTTTTCAGCCAGATGAAACCATGAGCCGCGTGTATCTGGATTATAATGCGACGACGCCTTTGCGCAGCGCGGCGCGGGAAGCGATGGTCGCGGCCATGGATGTGGCGGGCAATCCCAGTTCGGTGCATGCTGAAGGGCGGGCGGCGCGATCCTTGCTGGAGCGGTGCCGGTCGCAGGTCGCCGAAGCGGTCGGGGCCGGACAGGCGGATGTTGTCTTTGTGTCGGGGGCGACGGAGGCGGCGGCGCTGGCGCTGGCCGGGCGCGGTTTGCACGGATCGGATCTGGAGCACGAGGCCGTGCGGGCTTGGGTTGCATGCGATCTGCCGGTGCAGGGCGGGCAGGTGCAGGTGAGTGAGCCGGCGCGCTCGGCGGTGCAGCTGGCTAATTCGGAGACGGGAATCGTTCAAAGACTGCCAGAAGGTCTTGCAGTAAGTGATATTACGCAAGGTTTCGGGCGCGTGCCGTTTTCCTATGCCTGGGCGGGTGTCGAACTTGTGTTTTTGTCAGCGCACAAGTTTGGCGGACCCAAAGGGGTCGGCGCGGTAATCATGCCGCAAGGCTTTGATATTGCGGCGCAGTTGCGCGGCGGCGGTCAGGAAATGGGGCGCCGGTCCGGGACCGAGAATATCATCGGGGTGGCCGGTTTTGCGGCGGCTGCCGCAGCGGCACAAGACGATCTGGCGCAGGGGCGCTGGGAGCGGGTTGCGCAACTTAGAAATATTCTAGAAAAGGCGGTTGCGGCGCAGGCTCCGCAGACTATTTTTGTCGGGAAAGAGTTTGATCGGCTGCCGAACACCACCTGTCTGATCTGCCCCGGTTGGCGCGGCGAGACGCAGGTGATGGCCATGGATCTGGCGGGGTTTGCCGTCTCGGCGGGCTCTGCGTGCAGCAGCGGCAAGGTACGGGCATCGCCTGTGCTGACCGCGCTGGGATACGGCGGCGATGAAGCGAGCTGTGCGCTGCGCGTGTCGCTGGGAATCGAGACGACGGAAGACGAGGTTCTGCGCTTTGCTGAGGCATGGTGCGCAAGGGCCAAACGGATGATGGCGGCGTAAGCTGCAAGAGAGGTGAGTAAAATGGCTGCAATGGATGTGGACGTCAAAGAGGGCGTTGATCAGGAGACCGTGGATGCGGTCGCTCAGCTGTCGGGTGCGTATAAATACGGCTGGAACGACGACGAGATCGAGATGGACTATGCCCCCAAGGGCGTGAACCCCGATATCGTAAAGCTGATTTCGGCCAAGAACGAAGAGCCGGAATGGATGACGCAGTGGCGTTTGGATGCCTTTGCCCGTTGGGAAGGCATGAGCGTGCCGAATTGGGCCATGCTGAAGGTAGCGGATATCGATTTTCAGGATCTGTATTACTACGCCCGCCCAAAAAGCATGGAAGTGAAGCCGAAGTCCCTGGATGAGGTCGATCCCAAGCTGCTGGAAACCTATAAGAAACTGGGGATTCCCCTGTCAGAGCAGGCGATCCTGGCCGGTGTCGAAGGCGCAGTGCCCGACGAGGGGCGCAAGGTTGCGGTAGACGCGGTATTCGATTCCGTGTCCGTGGGGACGACGTTCCAGAAGGAACTGGCCAAGGCTGGCGTGATCTTCTGCTCGATCTCTGAAGCGATCCGCGAGCATCCGGAATTGGTAAAGAAGTACCTAGGCACCGTCGTGCCGGTGACGGACAACTTTTATGCGACGCTGAATTCGGCGGTATTTTCCGACGGGTCGTTCGTTTACATCCCGCCCGGTGTGCGCTGCCCGATGGAGCTGTCGACCTATTTCCGCATCAACGCGGAAAACACCGGCCAGTTCGAACGCACGCTGATCATTGCCGACAAGGGGTCCTATGTGTCCTACCTTGAAGGCTGCACCGCGCCCAAGCGCGATGTTGCCCAGCTGCACGCCGCTGTGGTCGAAATCATCGTCGAAGAAGACGCCGAGGTGAAATATTCCACGGTGCAGAACTGGTATCCCGGCGACGCAGAAGGCAAGGGCGGCATTTATAACTTCGTCACCAAGCGTGCCGATTGCCGTGGCGACCGGTCCAAAATCATGTGGACTCAGGTTGAAACCGGCTCTGCCGTGACGTGGAAATACCCAAGCTGCATTTTGCGGGGCAACGATTCACAAGGGGAATTCTACTCCATCGCCATCGCGAACAACATGCAGCAGGCCGATACCGGCACCAAGATGATCCACTTGGGCAAGCGTACGAAGTCGCGGATTGTGTCTAAGGGGATCAGCGCCGGCAAGGCGCAGAACACGTACCGCGGCCTTGTTACGATGCATCCCAAGGCGAAGGAATCGCGCAACTATACGCAGTGCGATAGCCTTTTGATCGGGTCTGAGTGCGGCGCGCATACGGTGCCGTATATCGAGGTGAAGAATAACTCGAGCCGGGTGGAGCACGAGGCGACGACGTCCAAGGTCGATGACGAGCAGCTGTTCTACTGCCGCTCGCGCGGGATGGACGAGGAAGAGGCCGTGGCACTTGTTGTGAACGGGTTCTGCAAGGAAGTGCTGCAAGCGCTGCCGATGGAATTCGCAATGGAAGCACAGGCGCTGGTGGCGATTTCGCTTGAAGGCTCTGTCGGATAAATTTGCCCGTTTGGGCGCGGAATAGACGGGTCCTGCGGGACCATGAAGGAGAAGAATATGCTGGAAATTAAAGGCCTGAAGGTCGATCTGGAAGATGAAGACAAGTCGATTCTAAAGGGCGTCGATCTGACCGTACCTGCGGGCGAAGTGCATGCAATCATGGGGCCGAACGGCTCTGGCAAATCGACGATGTCCTATGTGCTGTCCGGCAAGGATGGCTATGAAGTGACCGGCGGCACCGCGACACTGGACGGCGTTGACCTGCTGGATATGGAACCCGAAGAGCGCGCTGCTGCGGGCCTGTTCCTTGCATTCCAGTATCCGGTGGAAATTCCGGGTGTTGGCAACATGACCTTTCTGCGCACAGCCGTGAACGCACAGCGCAAGGCACGCGGCGAAGAAGAGCTTTCGGCAGGTGATTTCCTGAAGGTCGTCCGCGCCAAGGCAAAGGATCTGAAGATCGACGCTGACATGCTCAAGCGCCCCGTCAACGTCGGCTTTTCTGGCGGCGAGAAAAAGCGCAACGAGATCCTGCAAATGGCGATGCTGGAGCCAAAGATGTGCATTCTGGACGAGACCGACTCGGGTCTTGACGTGGACGCGATGAAGCTGGTGGCGGACGGTGTGAATGCGCTGCGGTCCGAAGGGCGGTCATTCCTTGTGATCACTCACTATCAGCGTCTGCTGGACCATATCAAACCGGACGTCGTGCACATCATGTCGAACGGCCGCATCATCAAGTCGGGCGGGCCAGAGCTGGCGCTGGAAGTTGAAAACAACGGTTACGCCGATCTGCTGGCGGAGGACGCTTAATGGCCCTTGCGCAACGCAAACAAGACGCGACCGACGCGCGTTTGGCAGCGGTAACGCTGCCGGACGCGCCGGGCTGGTTGACCAAGGCGCGCAAGGCGGCTTTGGCCCGTGTGTCCGCAATGGGCCTGCCTGCGCGGCGCGATGAATATTGGAAGTTTTCCGATCCGACGGCGCTGACGGACACGGCTGTCATTCCGGCTGATCTGGCCGAATCTGCCGACCGCGAATTTGCGGGCGCGAATGCGCTGATGGCGGTTTTTGTGGACGGCGTATTTGATGCAGATGCATCGGATGATCTGCAGGCGGCTGGCGTGACCATCACGCGGCTGGCGCAGGCGCAGGATATCATCTGGGCTGGCGATCTGCTGGGCACACTGGAAGAGCGCGGCCAGTCCCCGGTCGAGCGTCCCTTGGCGGCGCTGACCACGGCCACGGCGACGGACGGTTTGCTGATCCACGTCACGGGCGACGTGGACCGTGCGGTTCATGTCCGCTATGACCGCCGCGATGCGGGGGCAGATGTGGCGCTGCATCACGTGATTAAGCTGAACGCCGGCGCAACCTTTACGCTGCTTGAAAGCGGCGCGGGTGCAGCACGGTTTGCGTCGAACATGGAAGTCGATGTCGCGGATGGTGCCACGTTCCACCATGTGCGTGCGCAGGGCCGCGATGCGGGCCGCCGGATGAACACGCATACCTTTACGCGCATCGGCGCGGGGGCCACGTTCAAGTCCTTTACCCTGTCGGTGAACGGCGCGCTGACCCGCAATGATTGCGTCATGGATATCGTTGGCGATGATGCGACGGCGCATGTCGCGGGTGCCTGCGTCGGTGACGGCGATGATTTCCACCACGACGACACCGTCTTTATCACCCACGATGCGGTCGGCTGCGAATCGCGTCAGGTGTTCAAGAAGGTCTTGCGCAACGGGGCGGTCGGCGTGTTTCAGGGAAAGATTCTGGTCAAGCATGGCGCGCAGAAGACTGACGGCTACCAGATCAGCCAGTCGCTGCTTCTGGACGGCGACAGCCAGTTCCTCGCCAAGCCAGAGCTTGAGATTTATGCCGATGACGTGGCCTGTTCGCACGGGTCCACATCCGGTGCGATCGACGAGGATGCGCTGTTCTATCTGCGGTCACGCGGTGTGCCGCACAAAACGGCGACGACGCTGCTGACGCTGTCGTTCCTGGCCGAAGCGCTGCAAGAGATTGACGACGAATCGCTTGCCGATGATTTGCGTGACCGCCTGGCCGGCTGGCTGGATCGTCATCAAAGCTGATGGCCGTCACATCTGACATTATCCGCACCTGGCGGGGGCCGCGCAACGTGATGCGCGGCCTTCTGGCGCAGGGCAGGCGTGAAGATCGGGCCTTGGCCTATCTGATTGTGTTTTGCCTGCTGGTGTTCGTCGCGCAGTGGCCGCGGCTGACACGCGCAGCGGCAGGCTTTGACCTTGCGCCTGGGGCAGAGCCGCGCGAGTTGATGCAGATGATGACCTACGAGCTTTTTGCCTGGATCACCGTCTGGCCGCTGGCGTTTTACGCACTGGCAGCCATCAGCCATTTGATCGCAAAGCTGTTTCGCGGTCGCGGCACGCATTACACAGCGCGGCTGGCGCTGTTCTGGTCGCTGCTTGCCTCTGTGCCGCTTTTGCTGCTTTACGGTCTGATGGCCGGATTTTTGGGGCAGGTGGCTGGCACGCATTTGATCGGTGCGGCCTGGGTTCTGGCCTTTGGCTGGATCTGGGCGCTGTCACTTTATGAGGCAGAGCAATGACGCCGGCACAATGGGCGGGTCAGTGGGTCTTGCGGTCGCTGCGCGATCCGGCGGGCGTGGCGCGGGCGCTGATGTCCATCGGGCTGGCGCGCAATACGCTGTATCAACTGATCGCGCTGGTGACGGTGCTGTCGGTGCTGATGCTGGAGCTGGGGCTTTATTTGTCCCCGGCAGAGGCAGAGTTGCTGATGGCGACGCCGTTTGCGCTGGCGATCATCCTTGGTGCGTCCTTGCTGATGATGGTTTTCGCGCTGCAACTGACCGGCCGGATGCTGGGCGGTACGGGGCGCTTCAGCGCGGCGCTGCTACTGGTAATCTGGTGGCAGGGCATGGCGCTACTGATTCAGGTTGTGCAGACTGCGACATTGCTGCTGTTTCCCGCGCTGGCGGGGATCGTTACATTGGCCGGGCTGGCGTGGCTGGTGTTTTCACTGCTGCATCTGGTCAACGTCCTGCACGGGTTTGACAACCTTTTCAAAGCGCTGGCGACCGTCGTGATTGGCGTCGTCGGTATTTCATTCGGGCTGGCGCTGTTGCTGTCCCTGATCGGCGTGACCCTGCAAGGAGGCACCCTTTAGATGTTCGATGTTGACGCAATTCGCGCCCAGTTTCCCATTCTGTCCCGCGAAGTGAATGGCAAGCCTCTGGTCTATCTGGACAATGGTGCATCCGCGCAAAAACCGCGGGTGGTGATCGACGCCATGACGCAGATGTACGAAAACGAATATGCCAATGTTCACCGCGGCTTGCATTACCTTTCTAATGTCGCGACCGACCATTATGAAGGCGTGCGCGGTAAGATTGCCCGCTTTCTGAACGCTGCATCGGAGGATGATATCATCCTTAATTCCGGCACGACCGAGGGCATCAACATGGTGTCCTACGGCTGGGCCGCGCCGCGGCTGCAAGCGGGCGACGAGATTGTATTAAGCATCTTGGAACATCACGCGAATATCGTGCCCTGGCACTTTTTGCGCGAACGGCAGGGTGTCGTGCTGAAATGGGTGGATTGCGCCGCAGATGGGTCGCTTGATCCGCAGGCCGTCATTGATGCGATCGGGCCAAAGACAAAGCTGGTCGCGATCACCCAGATGTCGAACGTGCTGGGCACGCTGGTGGATACCAAAGCGATCTGCGCCGGTGCCCGTGAAAAGGGTGTGCCGGTTCTGGTCGACGGATCGCAGGCGGCCGTGCATTTGCCCGTCGATGTGCAGGACATGGGCTGCGATTTCTATGCGGTGACCGGGCACAAGCTCTATGGTCCCAGCGGGTCCGGTGCCATTTACGTGCACCCCGACCGCATGAGCGAAATGCGCCCCTTTCTGGGCGGCGGCGATATGATCCGCGAAGTTGGCCGCGATATGGTGACCTACAACGCCGCGCCGATGAAGTTCGAGGCAGGAACGCCGGGAATCGTTCAGACCATCGGCCTGGGTGTCGCGCTGGACTGGATGATGGATGTCGGGATGGACAACATCGCCGCCCACGAGGCTGGACTGCGTGACTATGCGCAAACGCGCCTAGCGGGGCTGAACTGGCTTCAGGTGCAGGGCAATGCCCCCGGAAAAGGCGCGATTTTCAGCTTTACCCTGGACGGGCCGGCCCATGCGCATGATATTTCCACCGTGCTGGATAAAAAAGGTGTGGCCGTCCGCGCCGGATCGCACTGCGCTATGCCGCTGATGGACCATCTTGGCCTGACGGCGACCTGCCGTGCGTCCTTTGGCGTCTATAATACAACGGTAGACGTCGATGCGCTGGTCGATGCGCTAGAGCTGTGTCACGATCTGTTCGCGTGATGGCTTTTGGCGTTGCGGCCCCGTGGTCGCAACGCTATAGACGCGCCTGTAGGCACCCGTAGCTCAGCTGGATAGAGCGCTGCCCTCCGAAGGCAGAGGCCACAGGTTCGAATCCTGTCGGGTGCACCACATTTCCGATTGTTTCGCCAAACGCATTGGGGGCCAGCCCCCAAACCCCCGGGATATTTTTGACCAGAAGAAGGCAGGACCCCGGACCGTGTTTGCGTTATTCGTAAGCGGGGGGACGTTGGTAGGCCCGGCAGGACTTCCAGTCATGATTTAAACCCTAATTTATATGGCTTGTGGGGTAGTGTAGCAGGGGCGTGGGGCGAATGGAATTACCATTTTACGCCTTCCATCTTCAAAGACATCTGCGCGGCAATTGCTGATCTTTGCGCCGCCTCGACGTAGGTGCGTGTCTCTTTCGATCCCGTCTTGTGGCCTAGAAGCACGTCCAGTTCGTAGCTGGTTGCGCCCATAGCTGTGAGGATCGACGGCACACCCTTGCGGACGCCATGCAGTGACCCGCGCACCTTCGCGGCCTTGAACCAATCCTGCACGTTGTTTCCCATCATGCCGTGCGTGAAGGGTTTGCCCCATCGGTCCACTAGGTAGGTAGGCGTTTCGCAGCCTGATATTTCGTCAGCCAGCATTGCCAACACGGGCAGTTCGGTCACATCGTTCGGGGCTTTGCTCTGCGTCCACCGCAGCCAGCGTTGCCCCTCGCGTTCAAATTCGTTGGCCGGGCCAAGGTTCCGCAGATCTTCGCGCCGCGCGACCGTGGATAGCACAAGGATCATGCAGCGCCGCGCCATCGTGCCGGGGCCATGAAATGCCAGATACTTGCGAACATCATCGGCGGTGCAGGTGTAGAAACCCGTCGTATGCGGCTTGACCTTCTTGATGCCCTTGGCCGGGTTGGGGCAGGTGACGTGTTCGCGCTGGATACCCCACTCATACATTGCGCGGACCGACTTTAGCAGGTTGTCACGTCCGGTCGGCGTTGCGTTGAATTTGTCGAGAAATTGCAGCAGGTGCGCGGGTCGCATCTCGACAGATTTAGCTCCATGTTCCGCAACCAAGCGGCCAAGGTGGTGCTTGTGGCCCTTGAGCGTTAGGGGCGACACAAGGCCTGCCTCTACGTTCATGCGAAAGTGTTCGATGTAGAGGCCGACCAGCCAAGCGATTGACCCTTCATAGACGCTCTGCCGCTCTGGCACAGGTTCGCCCATCAGTTCGGCATATCGTCGCATAAAGTCAGCTTGTCCCGGCTCCCCTGGCAACGTGGCTTTTACGCCTGCACGCTGGAATCGGTAGCGCCACTTTGTGCGCGACCATTCACGGCTGACGTATTTCAGTTTGATGTCCATATCAGTCCCACGCGACCGGGCCTTTAGGCTTCGGCTTGGCCTTCACTTCGGCGGGATATATCTTGATTGACCCGTCTGCGCCAATCTCGACCGGGCCAACATCTATGCCAGCCGCGACAACAGCTTTGACAGCGCGAGTGATTGCGGCTTGTGTTGGCCTTGCCTGCGTCATGCGTCATCCTCCTTTGTCGTGAATATCTCGCCAAACCACGGCTCGGCTCTGTCGATCGCTGCTTGTATGCGGGGCGTGCCTTCCTCTCGGCAGGCGGCGCGAAGTTCGTTTACCGCCTTGAGGATGGTCACGATCCTGACGCGGCCAAAGTGCGTTGGCTCTGGCATTATGGGCATCGGTCAGCCTCCTCTCCGCATGTGTCGCAAATGATATAACCTTCGTTGCAGTCCATCGTACCGGTGCATCGCTTGGGGCGGTATCCGCGCGGGGCATCCTCGTCGGGTTCCTCGTATCGTCCGCACAGTTCGCCGTGCTGCGTGCCGATCTGGTGCGGCTCGTCGGGACCGCGCAAGGCGTAGGCATCATATCCGGGGGGCATAAGGTTCATGGCTGGGCCTCCGTGGCTAGAGCGGTCATTATGCGGGCGACGTTGTGCGCGTCTGCGATAGCCTCAAGCGGCGCTAAGTCATCATCATAATGTTGATCGGCAAGGTGCTCTCTGGCGACCTTAACATTCCCCCACCACTCGGCATTGTTGTGCGTGACAAACTCAAGGTAATATCCGGTGAAGTCGTCGGTGTCGTCTATGATGAAATAGGTGCCGCCAATCGTATCGGCGCGGCGTCCATCTGGGGCGTCAGGCTCATATGTCCACTCTAGCGGCTTGATCTGCATCACCATCCCTCCATCGGCGCATCAAACGCCACCCATTCGCACGGGTCGCAGCGGGTCATCTCGCTAAACGCAAACCAGCCGATCAGCACGACCCAGAACACCATGCAAGCCACTGCGGCGACAAGTATGCCGCGCCCGCTGGTTTGGTCGCGTTCCACCAGCTTGCCGCTTCGAATGTCGGCATAGTATGCGTCCACGTCGATCAGCGCGGTCTGGTCTGCGATCCACTGGTCACGCGGGGTGGGGTGATAGCCGGGGCGGTTCATGCTGGCACCGGAGCGTCTGGCAGGGGCATCCAGTGGGTTGGCCCAAGCCCACGCAGCGGATATGGCCCGTGCTTGTTGTCTGTGACATACCACCACCAGTCACCTTCATCTTCGCAGAACTCGGCAACGTATTGCCTTCCGTATGCAAAAACCAAGACATCCTCGTTCTGCGGCGCTGTCTCAATCGGCTGCCATTCCATCACACCATCTCCATCTGTGCTTTGCCCCAAGCGATTGCGGCTTCTACCTGCGCGTCATCCAGCAGGCGGTCGGGGTTGCGGGTTGCGTTGGTTGCGGCGGCGTAGCGGGCGAATAGCGCCTCGGTGCCGTCGTGGTTGCCGTTCTCGGCGGCGTCGATCAGGCGGGCCAGGGTCATGCGTCACCTGTGGCGCGGTATGCGGCTAAGGCGGCATCAACGGCGTTTGTTGCGTCAATCTGGCGTCCGATGTCTTGTGTCGCCAGATTGCGCTCGTGATCGACCGCCTCCACCATCGTATCCGCCGCTTCCACCCGCTTGCGCAGGGCTAGGACTTCGGCGGCAAGGTCTGGAGCGAGGGCGATTAGCATTGCATTGTCGTCCTGCGAGCACTTGGCCACACGCAAGATATCGAACTTGTCGCCATTGCGGTAATGCACCACATTGAAGCCGAAGTTCTCAAGCGTTCGGATAGTCCAAGGCGCGGGGTCTGCTTTGGTCAGCAGCTTCGCCAACGCGTCATTATTCGGCAGGGTCATTGCATCACCTTCATGGCATGGCGGGCGGCTAGAACCCGCAGGCGGTCACTCATAAGCACGGCGTTCACGGTCAGGTGCGCAAAGCACGGCTGCGACGTGACCCAATCGCGGGCCATCTCGTCGGTCAGTTCGTAGGCAAGGAAAGCCTCGTCGGCGGTCACGGTGCCGAGAAGGTCTGCGGCTAAGCGGGAGGCGTGGGCGTCCTGCCGGTCCTTGGTGGCCTGCGAGATTGCCTCTAGTGGGCGGTCAAAGCCCTTGTCGCGGCGGTATGCCTCGCGGTTGCGCTGCGCTTCGCCGGGCAGGTAGCCAGCCTGACGGTGGGCGGGGGTGATGGATGGCGTGTGGCGGCTCATTTTGCCACCTGCGGCATGAACAGGCAGGACGTTCCGTTATAAAGGTTGGTCATGACAATGGTGGTTTCCATGCCCGCTGCGGAGTCAGACGCGACCTTTGCCTTTGCCCATTCTTCGGCATCGGTTGAGTATTGGAACGCGGCAAGTAGTTCACCAGATCCATCGCTGTAGAAGCGGCTGCAAACAGCGCCGTTTTCTAATTTAACGGCCATCACCCGCGCCCCCCGTCGATCATGTAGGCGGGCAGGATAACTTCGGCGTCGTGGATAATTTCCCAAGGGCTGGACGGTAAACGCACATCACGCTTGGCTGGTACGTCGATAACAACGCGGGGAATAGCTACACCGTAGGGGGTGACAGTATATTGGGCGGCATACATGGTGGGTGTCCTTTCGGGTTGGGGTTAGTCGTGAATGATCGTGTCGCAGGCAGTCACGCGACCGTCTGTGATGGTGTGGCTTATGAAATCCGCGGCTGCGTTTGCGCCGGACAATTGCGCTTCAAGCGTGGCAATTCGATCAAGCGCATCTGATAAGTGATGCGACAGATCAGACTGCGTCTCGGCCAGTTGGTCGCGCTCGGACTCAAGCGCGTGGATGCGAATATCCTTAACGCAGCTTGACCCGGTCTCTACCTCAGACTGGTGCATGAAGCTGATGCCGTCGCGTGGGCCATCTTCGCCGTTTGGGTGCGAGTAGGACCACGCATCTTCGAAGCTGAACAAACCCGCATCGTCGGCGCTTGTGGTGTAGCCTTGAGCGGCGGGCCGATAGTATCCGCGACCAGCCTTGTAAATTAAGTAATAGGCGGGTGCGCCGGTCATGCCATCACCATCGCAGCAGTAGCGCCAAGCCAGATTGCAGCGCCGATTGCGGCAGTTCCGGCAATCGCCAGCAGGCAAGCCCGTACGATGCGCTCTAGGCCAGTGACGCCAGCAAGGCGGCGGTCGATCCAGTCGAGGTCGGGGGAGTTCATGCCGACACCTTGCGGGCGGCGATCATGGCGTCGGCCACCATATAAGCGTTCTCAGCGGCGTCTGTTGCATCACCAAACACCTGATGAGAACTCGGATCAGCGCAGAATCCCTGGATTGCCTGTCCCGCGAAGTAATCTCGCAGGGACATGCCCTCTACGGTGTGAAACTCGCCGCGATACGATGGACCCATGCCATACTGCGAAAGGTCATGCTGGGGGTAAGCTGGGCCGCCGTCGTCTGGTTTGGTCGGTGCGGTAGTCATGGGGCAATCCTCTATGCGGCGTTGTGCCGGTGAGGATGAAGGTATGTGAAGTTTCACACGCCGTCAAGAACAATTGGGAAAAATCACATTTGCCAGCCGTGATAAACTGCAACTATAAGATTAACACGCATTAATCGTAGGTTTTTATGGACGTAATTTTAACGGCATCGGACTATCAAGTCGCGTGTCTTGCCTATGCGATCAGCCAGGTTTCCGAGGGATCGCCGCAAGAGCAGCTAGAAGGCGTGATTGACCTTCTGCATCAAATTGCTCAAGAAATTCAGCCAAGTCAGAGTTAATTTTTACTCTGGTTCCCAAGCCCATCATTTCAGCCGGATCTGCGTCTAAAGCCTTAGCCAGCGAGAAAACAGTGGAAATCTTGGGGCTTTGCGAGCGGCCTTCTTCGATGTCCTTTACGTTTCGCTCACCAAGTCCGGCCCTTTCGGAAAGCTGCCGCGCGTTAAAGCCCTTTTCAAGGCGCAACGCTTTTAGGTTTTTGCGAAATGTTTCATTGGCATCCATGCGCTGCCTTATAGAGCAGGCCATAGACTTGGTGAAATGTGAAATTTCCACTTGTTGTGTGTGATAAATCACATTACAAGGGGTCATGGCAAACACTCATGAAATCATCACCAAGCTCGAAGAAGCTGCTGTGGAGTTCGGCGTCAAGCCGTCCACTATCGGAGAGAAGATAGGGCAGGGCGGTCAGTTTTACGCCCGCCTCTTGAACGGCAAGCGATGCTGGCCGGAGACATATGCCAAAGTCGACTTGGGCTTGCGGCTCATGCGCGAGAATGGCGATATTAATCTCCCTAATGGCTGGTCGCGTGATTTATCACATGGCAACGCTGCCAATGGGTTGCAAGATGCAAGCCCGAAAGAAGGTGCGAAATGAACGCGCCGTGCAAGAGGGGCAACATCGCACCGCGCAGCAAGTCAGGCCATTGCCAGTGCGCAGACTGCAAAGCTTACCGCAAAGAGTGGTACGCGAAAACAAGCGCAGCGCGTGCAGCAAACAAACGCGAATGGCACGCAAAAAACCCCGGGAAAGCTTCTGAGTACTCCCGTCGTTGGGTGAAAAATAATCCTGAACAGCGCCGCGAAACCGTAGAGGCATGGCGAAAAAGAAACCCTGAAAGCGTTGCGGCTTATAGCGCAAAAGCGGGGCGGAAGTGGTCACAAAAAAATAAGTCAAAGCGACTAGCTTCTGTAAGAGCGCGGCAAATCGCCAAAATATGCAGGACGCCCGAGTGGGTAGATAAGGCCGCAATCGCAGCCTTCTACGAAGCTGCCGCAGATCTGACCCGGGCAACAGGTGTAGCCCATGAGGTTGACCACATCATCCCCCTGCAAGGCGAGAACGTCTCTGGCCTTCATGTCCCATGGAACCTCCAAGTTTTGACCCGCACAGAAAACAGATCAAAGGGGAACCGCTATGACGTCTAAAGTTTTGGTCGGCTGCGAGTATTCTGGCCGGGTTCGATCGGCGCTTCGAAATTTAGGACATGATGCGTGGTCATGCGATCTTCTGCCTTCGGAAGATAACAGCCCATTCCATATCCAAGGCGACATTAAGCCACTTCTTGCGGAGCGGTGGGACATGGCAATTTTTCACCCGCCCTGCACCAGGCTTTGCAATTCCGGCGTCCGCTGGCTGGCAGAGCGTGACCTGTGGGCTGACATGCGCGAAGGCGCGGCGTTCTTTCTGGAATGCCTCAATGCAAACGCGCCGCTTGTCGCTGTCGAAAATCCCGTGATGCACAAATACGCCCGCGAGATTGTCGGGCGCGGCGCTGACTTCACAGTCCAGCCTTGGCAGTTTGGCGACCCGGCGAAAAAGCGCACCTGCTTCTGGACGCGCGGCCTGCCGCCATTGACCGCGACCAGCGACATGCAGGCATCCGAAGCCCGCGCAGATTGCCACCTCGCAAGCCCCGGCCCGGATCGCTGGAAAGAGCGTTCGCGAACCTACCCTGGCTTGGCAAACGCTATCGCAACACAATGGGGGCCGCTTGGCCTCAAGGTGGCAGCATGACCCCCCACACCCATCCCGCGCCTGACTGCGGGTTCCGCGCCGATGCCTCCCCGGCTGCGGTCACTGGCGCAGTGCTGACGGATCCCACGCCTCGCGCTGCGCCATTTTTATCACCCGCCGAGTTGTGGCTACAACGCGCCAACGCGGCCCATACAGCGGCAGTAGCTGCGTTTAGCCGCAACCCTAGCCACCGCAACCGGCAACGGCTGTCAGACGCCTGCCTAGAGCGTGTGAAGGCATATAACCGCTTGCAGGAGGTGTCGGAGTGACTGGCCCCATTATCCGCCATGTTAAGATTGGCAACTGTGACCTGTATCAGGGCGACAGCGCCGCGATATTGCCGCTGCTGGGCCGCGTTGATGCTGTTGTGACAGATCCGCCTTATGGCGTGACAGATCACGCATGGGACGTAGTCGTTGCCCCCTCAAATTGGATGGTCGCTAAAGGCGCAATCGTAACTGCGTCAGAGCCTTATGCCACGCAGCTAATCATGTCGTCGCCCTTGCAATTTCAGCATGACCTAGTTTGGGTGAAAAACTGCGCGTCGAACCATTTCAATGCCAGGAAAATGCCAATGCGTCGGCACGAACGAATTTTAGCGTTTGGCGACGTGGCTTTCAACCCGATCAAGAGAAAGCGCAGCGCACTCGAAATTTCACGCTTAAATGCAACGCAGCGCGAAACAATGGCTTTCGCATCGTTCGACAGTATTCTTGAAATCGAGAGCGTAAACAGCCGCAGTTCAGATCGAACAACTCACCCGTCACAAAAGCCCGTCGCCTTGATGGAAATCCTAACTAGGGTTTTCACCAACTCGACGGATGTCATCCTTGACCCGTTCATGGGCAGTGGCACCACCGGCGTTGCCTGCGTGAACCTTGGCCGCTCGTTCATCGGGATCGAAAAGGATGCGGATTACTTCAATATCGCGGTTTCTAGGATTCAGAAAGCCCATGAACAGGCTGACTTTTTTGTAGAGAAACCCACTTTTTCTGCGCCCGTTCAAGAAAGGCTTTTCGATGTTTAACGCAGCTATGCAGCCGCGCAACTTCGCTTGGGCTTGGCTCCGCCTTGGAGTGACAGGATCGGCAAAGGCTGACGAGGTTCGCCGGTTCGTTGCAATTACTGACCGCGTAGGGAATGACGTGGTGAACGTCCAGCTTGCGGCGCTTGCCCGTCAGTTGGCTTTCCGGCTTGCCGCACCCTTGGCAGCAAAAGCCGTCACGAAGTCGAACGCTATCGGCAATATCTTTCCAGCCAAAGCCGCGCTTGTAATACTTGGACGTTCCGCCTTTCCATCCGCTAGACGCCTCCCCCTTGGGTGCGCCGACGCCGGACGCGACGTAGCAGTCATGGGAACAGAAGCGGCGGTTCTCGCACTGGCTTGCGGTGACTGTGACGCCGCAATGTTCGCAGGCAAGGCTGACCGACCTAACGCCGTCCCATCTTGCGGCATGGTAGCACTTCATTCCGCAGAACATGGCGGCGTCAGCGCGGTATGCGTGGACGGTAAATTCCGCGCCGCATCCTTTGCAAACCTTGGTGACGCGAGTAACGGGCTTGCCCTTAAATCCCGTCTTGCCCGTTCTATTGGAGGGCTTTGGGTCCGCGTATGCGCAAGCACGCGAACAATACTTTTGAACGGCCCTTCCAGTGAAGGAAACGCCGCATTTCTTGCAGGTGTGGTGAATTGCTTTCATAGCATGAATATAGGCGGATCAGCCTTTAGATTCAAGTACTTCGACATCTGCGTTAAGCGCATCACCGACGCGCACAAGCAGGCTGACCTATTCGTCAGCAAGCCCGCCTACGCCGCCCCTGTGCAGGAGCCGCTGCTATGACGGACATGGTCAACCACCCGCCGCATTATACGTCCCATCCGTCTGGCGTGGAATGCATCCAGATCACCGAACACATGGGGTTCAACCTCGGCAATGCGCTGAAGTACATCTGGCGTGCTGACCTCAAGGGGCAGTCCGTCGAGGATCTGCGCAAGGCAGAGTTTTACATCAAGCGCGAGATTGCCAAGCGCGAGGTGTCGGAATGAGATACGCAGCCAAGGTCGATGACAACCAGCCAGAGATAATCGAGGCCCTGCGAAAAGCGGGCTGCAGCGTCACCCCCACCCACCAAGCTGGCAAGGGGTTCCCTGACTTGGCGGTCGGACGCCAGGGGCGCACGTATTTGCTGGAGATAAAAGACGGCAGCAAGATCCCGTCGAAGCAAAAGCTAACCGACGATCAGGTGCGCTGGCACGGTGCGTGGCTGGGTCACAAGGCTGTCGTGCGGAATGTAGGCGAGGCGCTGGAAGCGGTTGGAATTATTGCAGAAAACGCCAGCAAAATAAGGGGGTCGCAATGACTTTCCCCTTGCTCGGTGTGGTTATCCATGCCATAAAAACAGAACGAGCCGAAACCCTCGCCAAAGGTGTTCCGGCTCTGACCATAGCGACCCTGTGAAGGAGGATCGAGCAATGGCTGTTAGAGCCAATATACGGACTCGCGTTCCGTTTTCAATAACCATCTGTGAATTTCGTGGGGTGAACCCGTGAGCGCCGTGTCTTTCCGAGCTGTGCGCGATTTCGCAAAGGTCCACGGCGGGCATGAGCGCAAGCATTATGACGTGTACGAAACCCATGTTCTAGAGCTTGATGACCATCGCTGCCACTACTGCGGTAGCACCGGGTCACTCACAATGGATCACGTTGTCCCCAAATCACTTGGCGGGTCTGATCACTATTCAAATTTGGTCGCGGCTTGCCGAACTTGCAACAGCTCGAAGCGGACAAAGAGCTATGAAGATTTTCTAGAGTTTGTTGCGGCAGACATGGTGGCGTACGAAATGATGATGACCACGGGTGACTGCCTGTGAGCCTGCCATATTTCCCAATGTATCCCACCGACTTCGAGGCAAAAACGTCGCATCTGACGCTTGCCGAGGACGGCGCTTATAACCGTCTGCTGCGCCTCATGTGGATGACGCCAGGGTGCACACTGCCGGCCGACCATGCATGGCTGATGCGCCGCCTGCGGGTGGATGAAGATACGTTTTACACCGTCGTAAAGGTTGTTCTGGACGAGTTTTTCACCGTCGAAAATGGCCGTCTTAGCAATCCTAAATTGGCAAAGATTTTTGCGGAGACAAACGAAGCGCACCAGCGCCGTGTTTCCGCTGGCGCGAAAGGCGGAAAAGCTAAGTCACTGAAAACATTAGCGGCCGCGTCTAGCAATGCTAAAGCAATGCCCAAGCAACCAGAACCAGAACCAGAACTAGATATAAGAAAGAAAGAGGATACTAACGTATCCTTGTGCAACACGGCCCCGGCCATTGACGAAATTGCGCAGGCTGTCTCGGCATACAACGCCACGGCCGAGCGCACAGGCTGGCCCAAGGTCCAGACCCTTTCCCCAGCAAGGCGCAAATCGCTCAAGGCCCGCCTGTCCGAGGCTGACGGGGTAACTGGCTGGGAGGTCGCGCTGTCGAAGGCCGAGGCGTCCAGCTTTTTGACTGGCCGCACTGAACGGCCGTTCACAGCCAGCTTCGATTTTATAATCAAACAAGCAAATTTCACAAAGATCATGGAAGGCAATTACGATGACCGACCTCACGCAAATCGACCAGCAGACCAACATCGCGGCCCGTCTGGCTTCGCGCCGTCCGGCGGACGTGGATCAGATGCTAGTATCGCAAGCATCGTCGCACGGCGTCGAGCTGCGCGAGGGTAGCCGGTTGCGCCCGATCTACGACGAGCGCGGCACGTTTCTGGGCAACGACGTTGTGCCTATGGGCTGGTATGCGAAAGGCCCTGACGGCGGCAAGGCTGCGACGGCTGACGTGGTGCGCAAGGCGATGACGCCCGCGCCTGTTGACACAATCGAGGAATGGCTTGCCGAGTTGTCCGTCATCACGGCGCGGCGTGCCGAGGACGAATTCACCGGTGCCTTGCGGGTAGATGCTTATTCGCGGCGGCTGGCGGGCTATCCGGCGGACGTGGTGAAGGCTGCGCTTTTCGACAGCAAGTGGAAGTTTTGGCCGACATGGGCGGAGTTGGCCGAGGTCTGCGACAAGGCCGTTGCGAAGCGCAAGGCGATGGCTGCTGCGCTGGACGGCAAGGATGCAGCCCGCGCCGCGTCGATGGCAGGCGAGGAACATCCCGAGCGTGTCAGCGCCACCCGCGCCGCCGAAATCATGGCCGCTGCTGGCTTCAAGCCGCGCACGTTTGGGGGTGAGGCATGACCGAAACCATTCCCGCCATGAAGGCCCGTCACCGCTCCGAGCTTATCGCCGCCATTACCGCGCAACGTGACGCTGGCCTAACGCAGACGCAAGCGGCGCACAACTTGGGTGTGTCGATCACCACGATCAACAACGCCATTCACCGAAACAACGTCCGTTGGCCGGTCAAGCGCCAGGGCCATCCAAAACACACAAGGGAGACAGCACAATGACCGTTAGCAACCATGAATTTGAGGCTGACTATTACCGCCCTGCAAGGTGCCAACTTTGTGGGGGTAGGTGGGAGGACCATACCCCCATCAACTTGAAGTCAGATGACGGAAAAATGACGGACGAGGAACAATTCAAGCGAACGGTATCGGAGCATCTAGGTGTCGATATCGCCCGCGTCACGCATAGCGCCAGGCTGGTTGATGACCTTGGCGCTGACAGCCTCGACTGCGTGGAGTTGGTAATGGCCGCCGAGGAAATTTTTAACTTCGAGATCAGCGACGAAGAAGCCGAAAAAGTCGAGACTTTCGGGGATGCCATGAAGATTATCAATGCAGGAGCCAAGCAATGACCGAGAACGTAACCGGCGAAGAACTGCGCCAATTCATTGAACGCTATGAGCGTTTAGAATCAGAGAAAAAGGACATCGTGGACGGGCAAAAGGAAGTCATGGCCGAGGCAAAGGGCCGCGGCTTTGACGTGGCTGTTCTTCGCAAGATCATCGCCATGCGCAAGCGCGACAAGGACGATTTGGACGAAGAAGAAGCCGTTTTGGAAATGTATCTCGCAGCACTGGGAATGAACTAAAATGCTGAACCAATGTCAATTCATCGGCAATCTGGGCGCTGATCCAGAAGTCCGCACGTTCAATAACGGTAACAAGGTTTGCAACCTGCGCATCGCCTGCACTGAAAAGTGGAAGGACAAAAACAGCGGCGAGCAAAAGGAAAAGACCGAGTGGGTGTCCGTCGCCATTTTCAGCGAAGGTCTGGCCGGGGTTGCCGAACGTTTTCTCAAGAAGGGCAGCAAGGTCTACATCAGCGGCAAGCTGGCCACGCGCAAGTGGCAGGACCAGAGCGGCGCGGATCGTTACTCGACGGAGATCGTTTTGCAGGGCTTCGACGCCAAGCTAGTGATGCTGGACGGCGCGAACAACGGCGGCGGATCTGATCGCGGCGGCGACGCTGGCGGCTACGGGTCGCAGGGCGGCAGCGGCGGATATGGCGACCAATCAGGGCAAAATAATCGTCGCGAATTAGACGACGAAATCCCGTTTTAAGTTGTAAAAACAATGGGTTTGTGCCATAAATCAAGTGACGCAGGCGGGTATTTGGAACTCCCCGCCCGCGTCTATCACATCAAGCCGTTAGGAGGCTCAATATGACGAAATCGTTCGTAACCGCAACGCATGGTGCAACGCAAGTGCGCTTGTATCCCGACACCTACAATATCGGGCAGTCGGAGTGCGCCCGCATCCGCCTGCGCATCGCCCGCGAAGGATTGGAGCGTTCCAGCGCCCGCCTGCTTTCGACCGAATACGAACCGCCGATCACGCTGCCGATGTGGGCGCGGATGCACCGCGCAGACCGCGCAGACTACGACCGGGCGATGACAGTTTTGGAGGGACGGGCATGATGGACTGGGAAATCGCAAAGCCATTGCTGGAAGCCAAGCTGGACCCTGCGCACGTTCGCAAGCCGTCCGGCAGCTTCGGTCCCAAGGGCGACTACATCGAAGGCTGGCACGCTATTGCCGAGGCTAACCGCATCTTTGGGTTTGGTGGCTGGTCTTACACGATCAAAACCATGACGCAGGACAGCCTGAAAGAGGGCAAGACCGCCAAGGGTGATGTGCAATGGCAGGCCGCTTACACCTGCATTGTCACCGTGACCGTGGGTGACGTGGTGCGCGAAGATGTGGGCTTTGGGTCTGGCTTTGCCAAGCAGATCGGTGATGCCGTCGAGGGTGCGACGAAAGAGGCCGTGACTGATGCGCTAAAGCGTGCGCTGCGGACGTTCGGCAATGCGTTCGGCCTGGCGCTGTATGACAAGAGCCGCGAAAACGTCGGTGCACCGCCAATCCCATTCGATGCAGCCAAGACCCGCGACCGCATCAAGGCCGCAATCGTCGCCGCCGCCGATCAAGCCAAGCTGGACGCGCTATGGTCCCATCACGCCACGAAAGATGCCGTGTCTAAGCTGACCGAGGCAATGCAGAGCGAATTGCAGGCGGCATACAGCAACCGCATGGGCGAGGTGGCATGATGAGCGTAGCCGTTCGCCCCATAAAGGACGCTGCCGACGTTGCCCGGGTTGTGCAGTTATTCAAGGAACGCGAGAAGCCTTTCACGGTCACGATCACCCCGGGCCTGCCGCGCACAAATCCGCAGAACGCATTGCAACGCAAGTGGGTGCAGGAAGCCGCTGAACAGTTGGGCGACGGCACGCCAGAGGAAAAGCGCGGCTACTGTAAGCTGCATTTCGGCGTGCCTATCCTGCGTAACGAACACCCTGTCTTTGCCGAAAAGTATGACCGCATCATTCGCCCGCATCCATACGCGGAAAAACTGGAAATGATGATGGACCCGCTGGATTTTCCGGTCACGCGCCTGATGAACACAAAGCAAAAGACGGCATACCTAGACGCTATGCGCGTTCACTTCGAAGGGCAGGGCGTTGTGCTGACCATTCCGGAGGCCGGCGCATGAGCAAGCAGGAACTCCGCCTAAGCGCCTGCGAGGGCAAGCAGCCGTTTCCGCACGACATGGCCCGCAAGGTCGCCAAGCGAATGCGTAAGAGCAACGCCAAGTCACGCACCTATCGCTGCCACGTCTGCGGGCAATGGCACATCTGCACGGCCAGCAAGAACACGAGGGGGCCGCGCCGATGACCGCGTTTTTCAAGCCGCCCAAGGTCAAGGCAGATCCCAAGCACATGCACGCCGTAAAATGTCTGCCGTGCGTGATCTGCAACGCGCCGCCGCCGTCTGATGCACACCATTGCACGCACCGGCCAATGGCGGACGAGCCACACGGATATGACCGCATCCCCGGCGCAGGCCAGCGATCCGGCGACCGCGACACGATCCCGCTGTGCAAGCGGCACCACCAGGACGGGCCAGAGGCGATCCATAACGGCAAGAAAACTTGGCGCGACCGTCACGGCCCTGACTACCAATTTATCCCAGACACCCGCGCCGCCGTTGCGGCCATGCAAGGGGAGATATCGTTTTGACCAAGCACGGACCAATCGCCGCCGCGCCGCTTTCATGGCAGGCGCAACAGCACGCGGAAGGCGTAGCGGCAACCAAGATGCGAACCGCCTACCTGATCGAACTGCTGCGCAACGCAGAGAGCTACACGCAGGCCGCGCAAATCGCCGGAATGGACCGGACCATGCTGCACAAAGAGTGCGCCCGCCTAGGGGTGAGCAAGGACCGCCTGCCAGCGTTTGAAAAGCCGCAAAAGCCCAAGCCGTTTGCGTTCAAGCGGAAACTGACCCGGGCGGAATATGACGAATACATCGACCTGCTGAAATACATGGGCCGCGCTGATCGGGCGCTGGAAGCAATGGGCCGCGCTGATCTGGCAGCAGGCTACCGCGAAGCAAAGGGCATGGCATGACAAACACGATTAAGATTGACCGCGACGAACTGCGCCGGCGTTGGGCAGGCACCGAAAGCGTTGCAGAGATTTGCGCCGCGTTCGGTGTTGGTCCGTCATATCTGCGCAAGGTGGCCCGCGAAATGAAGCTGGACAAGCGCACGCACGTCATGGGTCGCCGGTCAGAGGATTTGCAGGACACGCCGGAAATACGCGCCATGTGGGACGCAGGCAAGCCGCAGCGCAGCATTGCAGCAGTGCTTGGCGTGCCAGATTATGTCGTTTCAGAACTGGCCAAGCGTTGCGGGTATCCACAGCGGGCCACACGCATCGGTGCAAAGAGCGGCACGTTCTGGAGCGACGAGGACAAGGCCAAGGCAATCGATATGCGCCGCCAGGGCTGCACACAGACCGAAATCGCCGTTGCGGTTGACCGGTCCGTCAGTTCCGTTGGTTCGGTGCTGCGGGCGGCTGGCCTGACAACGCGCAAGCCGGTTGTTCATCGTGGCCGCGACCTACGCGCAGCAGCGCCAAAGCCGAAAGACCTAAGCCTAGGCGGACGCCTGCGCGACACGAAGGGCAGCTACGCCATGCTTTCGCAGATCGCCGCAAAGCAGGGATGGACACAAACGCAGGTGCAGCAGCGTTATCACCGCGCAATGGCAGGGGAGGCGGTGCAATGATGAGTTGGGAAGAATGCGCAGCAGCAGGGATGACGCAAGCCGAAGCCGCCCGCCACCGCAAGTGTAACAGCAATTCCGCTTGGTATCAGTCGAAGGTGAAGGGCCTAAAGTTTGCGACCGCGAAAACTTCGGAATACGTAAAAGAAAACATGCGGAAAGCACAGATCGTCCACGCGGAAAAAGCCCGCCTGAAATGGACGCCAGAGATCGAGGCGCTTTGGAACAGCAATCGCACGCAGAAAGACATTGCGGCGGAGATCGGTTGCCGGTCGTGGACGCTAACGCTTGCTGCGCGGCGTGAAGGCAAGCCGCCCCGTGGCATTGTATCTAAAGCCAAGCCGGGTGAGGCCATCGGCGCAACGCCCCGTCCAGATGCAAACCTGACAGCCAAGCAAAAGGCAGACGTGCACACCCTGCGCAGCGCGGGCTACACGCTCAACAAGGCGGTTGAGATGGTCACAGCCCCCCGCGTGAAGATCCGCTTCGCAACGCCAGCAAACGAGGCCCGCGCATGACCTTCACCGCAACCACCAAAGACGGGAAGATCACCATCGAGGGGACGTGGATTGACACGTTCCCCGCATCGGAGGCCCCGGCCAAGCTGGCGCTATTCGAGGATCTGCGGGAACTGCCGGGATACACACAAGCCGCAGATGCACTGCGGGCAGCAATGGGAGAGACGGCATGACACGCAAGGACGCACTGATCGCGCTGCGGGACAATGTGCAGGCAGGCAGGATGGACGACACTAGCGCGTTTCATGATGTTTCGCAGCAAGTTTGGCTGCACGACGCTTTCCACGGATACCTAGACGCGGCCAAGCAGTTTCACGACGCGGTGTTGCCAGGGTGGTGGTTCCAGATCGGCACTTGCTGCGTTTCGGATGATGCCCGCGTAGCACCAGACTACAACGACAAAACGCACCGCGCCCGCCTGATTAAGCAATTCCCCGCTATCATTGACGGCGAAGAGTGGGACAGCATCACCGACATTGACCAGCGCCCAGCCGGCAACCTTGCCCGCGCCCTGTTGTTGGCTGACCTGACGGCGCTGATTTGGATCGAAGAGGTCAATGCTGATTTGGGCAGCGACCGTTCCCAATGGATGCAGCCATGACCCCCACCCGCCACCAGCTATCCGCCGCAATCCTACACGGGGGCAGCATACACCCCGACCACATCGAGATTGCCGCCGCCATCGTCGCCGCCCGCTACTGCCCGGTTAAGACGCCGCGCATCATGCAGATCATGGGGCTGGCGAAGGGATACGACACAAGCGCAGACGCGGGACAGCCGCACCGCAAAGGAGAGAGCGCATGGCAGGGCCAGTGACAGTGATTAAGCAGGGCCACCCGAATTGGGTTGTCCTTTCCGCGTTTTTCATTGGCAGCTGGGTTGGCGCAGTTCTTGCGCTGGCAGTTGTCGTGATTCGCGCCACCTAACAACGCCACCCGGCGCAACACCACGAGGGACAGCAGACAATGGCACGAGCACGCAAGGCAGGAAAGCGCACCAAGTCAGGGCAGCTATCACGCGCCAAGGACGAAGTGGATCGCCGCACTTTTGAAGAAAGCGATACGCAGACGGTGCTAAAAGCCCGCCGCCGCCATCGCAGGGAATTTACGCAACCTGCCGATGCAGAAGCATGGCGCAAGAAGGACGCAGCCCCCGTGACCAAAGCACAAGCGACACTGCACAAGCTGGATGCACGCGGTAGCATCCTTGGCATTTTGTGGGCGGAGGGCAAGATCACGGCGCAAGAGCGAGAGGCAGGGCAGGACTACTGCCAGCGTTATATAAAATACGCCAGCACCAACGGCTTGCCGCGCCCAACGGTGCAAGGATGTGCCTATGGCGAGGTGCGAGGTAACAGCCGACCTGACAACATCCGCGCCGCAATCGCCGCCAAGGAAGCGCACCGGGTTGACCAGAACATTCTGCGCAAATGCAGTTCGGGCGTTATCCCGGCAATCATGCGGGCATGCGTTCGTGAGGAAAAGGCCCCGCTGCACCAGATAAAGGAAGGTCTACAAGCATTAGTGCAAGAAGGGCGTTGACAACATACGCCGCGCATGGTTTGGTATAATGCAAGAGCAAATGCCGCCTGTAGCAATACAGTGCGGCGTTTTTCGTTTCAGCACCCCGCCAAGCGGTCCAAGCCCTGCAATGCAGGCCGCGTGACGTAACAACACGCGCACCAATATCCCCAGCATGAGGCCGACAGCATGGCAACCGTAAAGATCACAGCGGGTGAGGTCGGCGCACGCGCGAACAATGACAACGTGATGATCTACCTGGGCGACACCACGTCCACGGAGACTGTCACCTCGTCGGCAACGTCTGTGCAGGCCGCATTAGTCGCAGGCCGTGGGTGCGTTGCAGTAATCTATTGCGACACGCCATTGATGGTTTTGTCCGGCGAAAACCCAACGGCAACCGCAACCGCAGGCACGTACTGCCCCGCTGGCATGCAGACTTATATCGCGGTCCAGAAGGGCCACAAGATTGCAGTAATCGACGCATAAGGAGACCGATGATGACCAAGGACGACAAAAAGCCAGCGCCAAAAAAAAGCGCACCAGTCAAGCCAAAGGGGCGCAAGTCGCCACGGGCAAAGTGAGCAAGACAGGACGTCCCAGCGAGTATGACCCAGCAATCTGCGACACACTTGATGGCTTTGGCTCAACGGGCGAGGGGATGGCAGAGGCAATCAGCTTGCTGGGTATCTCACGCGACACGTTTTATCGGTGGCAGAAGGAATACCCGGAGTTTTCGGACGCCGTAAAAGGCGTGAAGCATCGTTCGCAGGCATGGTGGGAGCAACAGGGTCGCATCGCCACGTTCGGTGGAACCGATGGGTTCAACGCAACTAGCTACATCTTCAACATGAAGAACCGCTTTCCAGACGAATGGAAGGATCGCCACGAACTAGCACACAGCGGGGGCGTCACGATTAGCGTGATTGACAACTTTGGTCACGATTCCGAATGATTGGGTGGCGCGTCCGCATCAACGCGCACTGTATGACAGCTTCGGTCACGGCAAGCAGTTCCAACGCGGTGCTGCTGTGTGGCACCGGCGGGCGGGCAAGGATAGCTGCGCCCTAAACCTGACGGCGCGTGATATGTTCAAGCGCGTCGGCACATATTGGCACCTGTTCCCGGAACAGACGCAGGCCCGCCGCGCAATCTGGAACGGTATCGACCGCCAGGGGCGCAGGATTATCGACCAGTTCTTGCCGCCGGAGGTTCGCAAGCGGACCAACGCGCAAGAAATGCTGATCGAGACGGTAAACGGGTCCATGTGGCAGATGGCCGGGTCTGATAACTATGACAGCCTTGTAGGTTCAAACCCTATCGGCGTGGTGTTTTCGGAGTGGTCAATCGCCAACCCGGAGGCCTGGGAATACATTCGCCCGATCTTGGTTGAAAATGATGGCTGGGCATTGTTCATCTACACGCCGCGCGGTCGAAATCATGGCTACAGCACGTTTATGCGGGCGCTGGAGGCTGACAACTGGTTTTCGCAAAGCCTGTCTGTTGAGGATACCGGTTTGGTGACTGTGCAGCAGATTGAGGACGAGCGGCAAGCCGGTATGTCTGACGCAAAGGTCCGGCAAGAGTTCTACTGTTCGTTTGAGGCTGAGAGCGATGACCAGCTGATTAAATTCGGCTTGGTGCAAGAGGCAATGCAGCGTGACTGCAAGCCTGAATCGTTTGATGAAAAGGTTATCGGCGTAGACGTTGCGCGGTTTGGCGATGACAAGTCGTGCATTTACTTCCGGCATGGCCGCGACGGCAACCCTATGCCGTTTGAGCGCCATGCAGGCATGGACACGATGCAGCTTGCGGCGCGTGTTGCTGACTGGATCAGGCGCTGGGGGCCGGATGCGGTCTTTGTCGATGACGGGGGTGTAGGTGGCGGCGTAGTGGACCGGCTGCACCAGCTGGGCTTTCATGATGTGCGCGGCGTGAACTTCGGCGGCAAGTCGGACTATCAGCGCACCGGTGAACGGGCGGCAAACAAGCGTGCTGAAATGTGGCTGTCTGCGCGGGCTTGGATGGAGCGCGGCGGGCTGCCTGACGATCAACTGCTGGCGGCTGAACTTAGTGCGCCGATGTATAAATACGACGCAAACAACGCGATCATCCTTGAACGCAAAGAAGACATGAAAAAGCGCGGCGTTCCTTCACCGGACATCGCGGACGCATTCGCCCTGACGTTCGCTTACCCCGTCATGCCACAGGCAGACACATGGGAGGCGGAGGAGCAGGACCACGGCAGAAACGACGCCACGGGGTATTGATGGACAAGTTAACAGACATCGACGCAGACGTGGTGGAGGACGGAGCCGAAGTGGTTAGTCTGACGCTTGAGCAGATCCTGCAATCCGAAAACCTTGCCGAAATTCTTGACCAGCACGAGCTGGACATGATCGGGCAGGAAGCGGTTGACGACTACAAGCTGGACAAGGGCAGCATGAAAAGCTGGCTGGACCAGATGAAGGACGGCATCGAGCTTGCCAAGCTGACCAAGGCGGAAAAGACTTATCCGTTCAAGGGCGCGGCAAACGTCAAATATCCGCTGGTCACGACTGCTGCGCTTCAATTCAATGCGCGGGCTTATCCGGCGATTATCCCGAATGACAGCGTTGTCCGCACAAGGGTGCACGGCACGGACCGGACGGGGCAGAAGGCGGCACGTGGCGACCGTGTTGCTGCGCACATGTCGTGGCAGTTGACCAGTCAGATCGAGGAATGGGAGGAGGAGACCGACAAGCTGTTAGTCCAGCTTCCCATCGTTGGCACAATGGTGCGCAAAGTCTGGTATGACCCAACGGTGCAGCGTCCGCGTTGCCGGGTCATCACCCCTGGTGCGTTCATCGTTAACGACAAGATCAAGGCGCTAGGTGAAGCCCCCCGGTTGACGGAGGAAATCAGCTTTTACCCGTCCGAGATTGAAAGCCGCAAGCGTGCCGGCACGTTCCGCGACATCGACTACCTCGAGGCTGACGGTGTTGACCGCATGAAGCCGGAGGAGTTCATCGAACAGCACACGCGGCTGGATCTGGACGGCGACGGATACGACGAACCGTATATTGTGACGGTGCAGGTATCGACGGGCAAGGTGGCCCGCATCGTGGCTGACTTCGATCAGGACAGCATCATTTTCGCCCCGCAAGACCCGATGGCGGTGCAGATGGCGCAGATGGCGGCAATGCAGGGCTTTCCTGTGCCGCCAATGCCAGAGCCAGAGGTTATCTCTATCGCACGCGGCAGCTATTTTGTGCCGTATCACTTCCTCCCAAGCATGGACGGGGGCTTTTTCGGCACCGGTCTGGGCATCCTGCTTGGCGATATTTCTAAAACGGTCAACTCGATCATCAATATGATGATGGACGCGGGCCACATGGCATCGCTGGGCGGCGGCTTCATCGGCTCTGACATGCGGATCAAGGGCGGATCGCAGCGGTTCAGCCCCGGCGAATGGAAGATGACCGGCGCTAAAGGCGCAGACGTGCGGAACAGCATTGTGCCGATGACGTTCCCCGGGCCTGACGGCACATTGTTTCAGTTGCTGGGCTTGCTGATCGACGCAGGCCGCGAGGTTGCCAGCGTCAATGACATCATGACGGGTGACAGCGGCGGCAAGAACATGACCGCGACAACCACGCTGGCGCTGATCGAGCAAGGCATGACCGTGTTCACGGCGTCTTATAAGCGCATTTTCCGCGCACTTAAGGCAGAGTATCGCCTGCTGGCAAAGATCAACGCGCAATACGTCAGCGCAGAGGAATACAGCGCGTTTCACGACATGGTGGACGCTCAAGGCCAGCCCGTCATGCTGGACCCTGCGCAGGACTATGGCGCGGCTGACATGGACATTCAGCCGATTGCTGATCCGAACAGCGTGACCAAAATGCAAGAGGCTGCAAAGGCGCAGATCATCATGCAGCTGGCAGAGCAAGGCATGGTGGACAAGGGCGAGGCGATGACGCGCATCCTGTCTGCCGCAAGCATCCCGGACACCGAGGCGCTGGCACCAAAGCCGGACCCGAATGCCGAAAAGATGGCGCAGTTCCAAGACATGATGATGCAAGCCGACGCGGCGCTTAAGCAAATCTCTGTGCAGAAGGCGATGGCCGACATGGCGAAGGTCCAGGCCGAAACCGTTGGCGAAAATGTTGACGCCGCCGCTACGGCGGAAGGCATCGAACTGGAAAAAGCAAAGATGCAGTTGGAGGCAATACGCGATGGACTTGCAGGCATTATCGGATCGGGACTTGGACGAATGGCGCAACCACCCGGTTTCGGTGCTGATCCTTTCGGTGGTCAAGGCATCCCTGGCGGCGCAGGCGGATATGGCGAAGGCGGCGTATTGGTCGGGCAACCCTTGGCCGGAAGCAGACCGGTTGGCCCTTATCAGGGCTGAATCGCACCTTGAGGACATCTTCGAGGCGGGCGCAGACGATTACAGATCAATGATGGAGATACTCGATGACCAACACCAGCGGGCTGACGCCCCTAGAATATAACGTTTTGCTAGAGCCGGACGAAATCGCCACCACGACAAAAGGCGGCTTGCACCTGGCTCCGATCACGACGGAGCACGACAAGCATCGCAGCCAGCGCGGCACAATCGTTGCCCTGTCGCCCTTTGCATTCAACGACGACATTTACCCTGCCGACATGCCCAAGCCCCAACCGGGCCAGCGTGTCGCCATCGCGCTTCATGCGGGCGCGTTCGTAACGGGTGAGGACGGCAAGGAATACCGCATGGTGAAAGACAAAGACATCACCGCATTGATTGGATGAATACGATGACCGACCGAATCGACGAGCCGGAGATTGACGCGGATCTGGTTGACGACGACCAGACGGACGATATTGAAGACACGACGCCGGAACCCGACCCGGATCGTGAACAGCTGGAAGCGCAGGCCCGCAAGTATGGCTGGCGTCCACAGTCCGAGTTTGACCGCGCCCCGGCAAGCTGGGTTGACGCAGATCGCTTCCTTGAGTTGCCAGCGACCAACGTCAAGGTTCTGCGCGATGAAATGAAGCAGCGCGATGAAGATTACAAACGGCAGATTGAGGAGGTCACGCGCGGCACTAAAATGGCCGTTGAGCGTGTTCGGGCGCAAGAGCAGCAGCGATATGAGGCTGACCTCGCCGCAATCCGCGCCGCCAAGCGTGAAGCCGTCGATATGGCTGATGTAAAGGCATACGAGGCCGCAGAACAGCGTGAGCAGGCGCTAAAGGCACCTGACGCCCAAGCGCAGCCGACGCAGCCTGACGGCCCGCAGGTTGACCCCTACGTGCAAGAGTATGCCAGCGCGAATGACTGGCTGAAAAACCCCATCTTGTTTGACACAGCCAAGCGCCTGATCGACGCCAATCCTGCCGCGCTGCAAATGGGCGCAAAGGATCAGTTGGCCTACGCTGAAACCGAAATCAAGCGCATGTATCCCGGCTATTTCCCGGCGCAACAGCAGGCCCCGGCCCGCGCATCCCGCGTTGATAGCGGGGGGCTTGGCACCGGGCGCAGGCAGGGCAAGGGCGCAGATGACCTGCCCGCCGATGTGCGCCGTGTTGCGAAAGAGTTCGTCCAAGAGGGCGTTTATAAATCGGTGGACGAATACGCCGCAGACTACTTTGCCCAGGAGGCTACGCGATGACCCGTGCTGATGAAACAAAGACCGCCCGCCGCCGCCGCAGTTCAGACCAGCTGACCGGCAACCGGAACCGCATGGCGGTGGATACGTCCGCACTGGACCGCGACAATTTTGAATACCGCTTTATCAATGACGTTGGTACGCGGGTGCATGACCTGACGGTCCGTGACGACTGGGACATTGTTTCCGACCGTGACGGCAAGGTCAAAGGCGATACCGCAGGTGACGGCGCACAAGTTGCTGTCAATGCGGGCAACGGCGCAGACGGCAAGCCCGTCCGTGCAATCTTGGTGCGCAAGCCCAAGGAATTTTACAAAGATGACCATGCTGCAAAGCAGCGCCAAATTGATGCACAAGAGGCCGCACTTAAGGGTGGAAACACCCCCGGCGGCGATACGTCGAACCAGTATGTGCCGAACGGGGCAAGTTCCCCAATGAGCACGCGGCTCGGCAAATAAACCCATCATAGGAGAAGCCAAATGGCTAACGGAAATGCACCACGCGGCCTTGCGCCCGTGCGTTACCTTTCTGGTGCTCCCTACAACGGCGCTGTGAACAAGTATTACGTCGCCGCTGGGGATAGCACTGCAATTTATCCGGGGGGCTTGGTTAAGTTCGCCGGTTCCGCTGATTCCACGGGCATCGCGTCCGTGACCGGCAACGTCGCCACCGGTGACGCGGTTGTGGGCGTCATGATTTCGCCAGCAATCGACAATGTTGGGCCGACCGACCTGACATATCGCCCCGGTTCTACCGCTGGTTACATCTTGGTCTGCGATGACCCCGATGTGTTGTTTGAGATCCAAGAAGACAGCGTTGGCGGTGCCTTGGCTGCAACCGCAGTTGGCAACGTGGCCGACCTGACCGGCTTCACCGCTGGCAGCACCTTCACCGGTTCGTCCTCCATGCAGCTGGATAGCTCTACTGCAACGGCAACAGGTGACGGCACGCAGGACGTGCTGATCGTGGGCGCTGTTCAGCGTCCGGATAATGAAATCGGCGCAAACGCAAAATGGCACGTTCGTTTGAACAACCATGCGTTTGTTGACGGCAACACGGGGGCTTAAGAAATGGCAACTCCAATCACACGCGCCGCGCACCCGAAAGCCCTTTGGCCTGGCGTGCACAAGTTCGTCATGGACGACTACAACGAGCATCCTTTGGAATACAAAGAGCTGTTCAACGTCGAAACGTCCAAGATGGCCTATGAAGAAGATGTCGAAGTGTCCGGCTTCGGTCTGGCACAGGTCAAGGCCGAAGGTGCCAGCACCATCTACGACAGCCACGCGCAGGGCGTCACCACGCGTTACACGCACGTTGCGTATTCGCTGGGCTATATCGTCACCCGCGAAGAACTGGACGACAACCTTTACAAGGGCCGTTCGTTCAAGCGTGGCAAGATGCTGAACTTTTCGTTCCGCACCACGAAGGAAATCGTTGCCGCAAACGTGCTGAACCGCGCGTTCAACTCCGCCTATGCCGGCGGTGACGGCAAGGAACTGATTGCAACCGATCACCCGTCCCTGGCCGGTGAATGGTCCAACGAGTTGGCGATTGCTGCCGACCTGTCCGAGGCATCGCTTGAAACGATGCTGACGCAGATCAACAGCGCCAAAAACTCGCGCGGCCTGCCGATTGCAATCCGTGGTCAAAAGCTGGTCGTCGCCCCTGCCAACATGTTCGAGGCAGAGCGCATCATGAACAGCACGCTCCGCGTTGGCACTGCAAACAACGACGTGAACGCGATCAAGTCTATGGGCCTGCTGCCCGGCGGCGTGGTGGTCAATCACTACCTGACCGATCCCGATGCATGGTTCATCAAGACCGACACGCCAGACGGTCTGACCATGTTCCAGCGCACTCCCTACGAGTTCACGCAGGACAACGACTTCGATACGGCCAATGCAAAAGCCAAGGGCTATGAGCGTTACTCGGTCGGTTGGAGCGACCCGCGCACGCTGTTCGGATCTGCTGGCTCCTGATAAAGCTGTACTTTGGCTTAGAACAATGGTATGGGCTGTCATCCTAAAGGAGATGGCCCATGCCTAATTGCTCATACTGCGACAAAGAAACGCAAAAGTTGGTCAAGACGCTTTGCAAGGCGTGTTATTATCGACAAAGAAAAACAGGCAGCCTTGAATATCAGAGGTGGGGCAAGCGAAACACCTGCGATATTGAGGGCTGCGACGACCAAGTTGTTTCACATGGACTTTGTGACAAGCATCGCCAGCGCAAGCGGCACCATGGCCATACAGACACGATTAGGCCTGATGACTGGGGCCAACGAGAATCCCACCCGCTGTATTTTATTTGGGGTGGGATGCGGCAACGCTGCGAAAACCCGAACAGTAAAGACTTTGACAACTACGGGGCAAGGGGCATTAAAGTCTGTCCCGAGTGGCAAGACTTCTGGCAGTTTGTTTCTGACGTTGGGGAGCGCCCTTCGCTGGATCATTCCATTGATCGCATCGAATGTAATGGCAATTACGAGCCAGGAAATTGCCGCTGGGCCACCTACACAGAGCAAGCCCGCAATCGGCGTTCGTCTGTTATCACCGAAGAACTGGCCATTGAGGTCAAGCGTCGGTGCGCGATGGGCGAAAGAACATCAGATATAGCAAGATCAATGTCCCTTGATTACGACCATGTGCGCAATGTGGTTGTCGGGGCAAGCTGGGGCGACGTTAAGCCCCTCTAAGGGGGCTTCATGTCCACAGAAACAAACTATGTCAAAGGCCAATGGCAGGTCATATGCGACCGCTGCGGATTTTCGTACAAGTCCGGCAAGCTGCGGCGCGAATACACCGGCCTGATGACATGCAGCGGCGGCGGCACGAACAACTGCCACGACCCGCGCCACCCGCAAGAGAGCGTAAAGGGCAAGACGGACCGGCAAACCCCGCCTTGGGTGCGCCCGGAGCCGCCTGATCTTTTCATCGACCCGACCATTTTGCAGGATTGGGATGACCTATGACCACGAACAGCGACATTTGCACGGCTGCTTTGCGCAAGATTGGCGTGGTGAGTGCATCGCAGCCAATCCAGGCGGAGGATCTGCGTGACGCGCTTGCCGCTTTAGGCCGCATGTTGGCCGCGTGGCAAAACCATCGCTACAACCTGTGGACATATGCGGAGGCGACGATCCCGCTAACGGGCGCGGCGAGCTACATCATGGACCCGGCACCGGTTGAGGTTCACGACGTGCGGTTTCGGCGCAACGGTCTGGATATGCCCATGCAGCAGATCACGCGGGAGGAATACAACGCTCTGCCGCAAAAGGCGTCTATCGGCATCCCGTCCAGCTATTTTGTCAACCGTCAGGCGACTGGAACCACGCTTACCGTCTGGCCCGTTCTGGCTTCTGGCGTTGGCGAGTCGCTAGAGGTGACTTATACGCGGGCAATCGTCACGCCGCTGGCAGGCGATGCGATGGATTTTCCTGCGCAGTTTGAGGATGCGGTAGTTTACGGACTGGCCGCACGGCTGGCCGATGATTACGAGGTCGCGGCTGATCGGATCATCATGCGGGCAGAGGCGGAGTTGGATCTTGCGCTGTCATTTGACCGTGAAGGGTCCGTTTACTTTGCGGGCGACGAATACCGATGAAATTCGAGTTTGCCGCGCAATCAGCGCAGGACAGTGATAACCGCTGGGCGGCATCGTCGCGCCTGCTGAACATGTATCGCGAACCGATTGACGGGCGCACGGTGGTTAAGTCTGTGCCGGGAACGCTGCTGTTCGGCAACCTTCCGGGCGTGTTCTGCCGGGCGATGGCGGAAGTGGATGGCATCCTCTACGCGGTCCATGGGGAATATCTGTATAAGGTCGAGGCCAACGGTGTCGCCGTGCAGATCGGGACAATCCCGGACGATCCAAACACCACGATTAGCGGCAACAATGGCAAGGTGACGATCTGCGCCGGTGGAAACTATTACCTTTGGGACGGCACAACGCTGTCAGAACCAGCGGCGGGCGCGTTTTCCGAGTTCGGCAGTGTGACGTTTTACAAGCAGCTAACCGTTTTGACGGAATTGGGCGGACGCCGCGTGCAGTGGTCAAATCCTGCGGCACCGGCAACGCTTGACGGGCTGTCATTCGCCACGGCGGAAACGTCTGACGCTGACATTGTCCGTGCAATCCCCCTTGGCGGGGCGCTGTGGGTGTTCAAAGAGGCATCGACCGAGGTCTGGGCCAGCTATACCGACACCAGCGGCGCAATCGCATTACAGGCTATCGCAGGCAGCACGTCGGATCGCGGATTGAAGGCATTTGGCCTGATGGCGGCAATCCCCAACGGTGTGTTTTTCGTTGGCAACGACAACGTGGCGTATCTGGGCAGCCAGGAAGGCATGCAGCGCGTATCCAACGCAGCGGTTGAGACAAGCATCGCGCAAGAGGAACCGACCGGCGCGGCATATTACGAGGACGAGGGGCATAAGTTCTGCGCCCTGCTGTTCGATAGTCGCCCCGCGTGGGTGGTAGATATTGCCACGGGGGAATGGCACGAGCGGGCAGAGGGCAACACGCTTGGCCCGTGGTCTGTGCAGGTCATCGCCAGGGCATACGGCAAGTTTATCGCAGGCACGAAGCGCGGGCCGCTGGTGCGGTTTGCGCGGGTTGGGGCGGACTTGGGTAAGCCGCTGGTACGCCGGGTGTCTGGACGCACACTAGATGGCGGGATGGATCGGTTCCGCATCCATGAAGTCAGCCTGCCGATGACTGTCGGCACGGTCTACAACGCCCCGACCGGTGAAATCACGTTTGAGGATGTGGTGGTCACGATGCTGGACGGCACGCCGATAACGATGCTGGACGATGACGACACGAAAGTGACCATCATCGAGAACGTGGAAATGCCGCGCCTACCGAGCGAAGAAGAAATCGAATTGCGTGTGTCCGGTGACAACGGCTTCACGTGGTCAAAGCCTATCGCACGCGGGTTGGGTCTGATTGGCGAATATAACCGCCGTGTCGTTTGGAACAGGCTGGGGCAATATGAGCAGTTCACTGCCGAAATCACTTACGCCGGACCTGCTGACATCAGTATCGACGCAAGCCTTAATATCAGGACAAGCTGATGCCGGAATTACAGGAATATCAATCGTTTTCCAAGGTAGCGGAGCCGTCGGGGATGCCGACGCAGGTTCTGGTTCTGTGGCTGCGGGATCTTCTGACGGAGGTGAAGACGCAGCGGGAGCAGATAGCGGCGATGGAAGCCCGGATAACGGCGCTGGAACCATGACAGACCCCGTTGCACCTTACAGCTTTACCCGCACGACCGTTGATGGCTTGGTGTCTTATACGTTCACGCCGCGCGGCAAGTCGGACACCCTGACGCTTGACCCGAGCAATTATCAGAGCGGCTCGGCCATGCGGGCTTACGTCATGGCATGGATTGCAACCCTAGACTGATGGCACATCGCATCACGGTCGATCAGGCCCGCCCGTTTTGGGCGGACCCGTCGCAGCACGTCATGGGGTCTGCGCCTGACACTCTGCCAGATGAAGGCTTTGAGTATTGGGCGGATGGTCCGGTTTGCGTGGTTTTTCACCTGGCGCTGTGGCCGGGCGTCTGGATGGCGCACTACGGCATGAAGCGCGAAGGCTTGGGCCATTACGTCGAGCCGGCCAAGCGCATCCTGCACGCATTCTGGGCGGAGAAATCACCGGCCCGCATTATCGGGTGGACCGATGCAAGCAATCGCGCTGCTGTCGCCTTCGCCGGGCGCTGCGGTTTTACCAAAGATGGCGAAATTCCCACAGACAACGGATCGGTTTTGATGACCGGATGGAGGCCATAATGCCAATTGGTGCAATCGCGACTATCGGTAGCGCGGCTATCGGGGCAATCAGTTCAAACCGCGCGGCCTCTGCACAAACAAACGCTGCAAATGCAGCCACGGCGGCGCAGGTCGCTGCTGCACAGCGGGCGCGGGAGGACCAGCTTCGCGGCGTCAACCGTGCCGACACGATCTTGGAGAATGGCGGCGTCAACGCGCTGACCAACCTTGATCGCGGCATGTCCGGCGCACGCGACATGCTTACGAACGGTTACACCGGCGCTTATCAAAGCATGAATGGCGGGTATGCTGACGCAGCGGGGCAAATTGGCACTGGCATGGCTAACGCCACCGGCGCGATTAACGACGCCTACAACACGCAGCAGGGCATCTATCAACCGACGATTGACAGCGGACTAGCTGCCAGCGCGGCGCGTGATTATACGCTTGGCATTGGTTCCAAGCCTGCCGGGTATCAGGGCTTTGACGAGTCCGAGTATTTCCAAAGCCAGCTGCGCAATGGGACGCGGGCCGTGGACAGTTCAGCGGCGGCAAGCGGCAACCTGTTTTCCGGCGCAACGCTTAAGGCATTGCAGCAGAGCGGTAGCGACTTGGCGTATCGGACGCAGGGCGAATACCTTGGCAACCTGAACACTGTTAGCGGGATGGGCCAAAACGCTGGGGCCAACCTTGCGAGTGCGGCGGGCGTGCAGGGGCAAAGCCTTGCGGGCATCCAGACCAACGGCAACAATGCGCTTGCGAGTTTGGCGGTAGATCGGGGGCAGCAGCTTGGGAATCTCACGCTTAACCGTGGCAACGCCCTGGCGAACCTCACGAGCAACTATTACGGCGACCGGGCGAATGTGCAGACGGGCGTTGCTGGATCGCGGGCAAACGCCTGGGCGGGTTTGGGCAACAACTTGTCCAACATCTCACTAGCCACCGGTGATGCGCAGGCGCAGGGTGCGTATGGCATCGGCAATGCGCAGTCCGCAGGTGCAATCGGCACGGCGAACGCGATTAACTCTGGCATTGGTAACGCTCTAGGCGCTTGGCAGTATCAGCAGCAGCAACCGGCATCGGTGCAGCCGCAGGTCAGCTATTCGCAGCCATATGGTCAGACGGGGATGGGCAGCTATAGCGGCGGGCTTTACTGATGGCTGTCGATAACTGGGAAGAAATCCGCAACGGCATTTTTGCAGGTGAAAGCGGCGGCGATTATAACGCGCTTTTCGGTTTCTCTAACCGTGACGGCAAGCGATACAGCAATGTCCGCCTTACTGACATGACGATCAATGACGCGCTGGAGTTCGCATCGCCGTCTGGCGACTACGGGCAGTGGGTCAAGGGTCAGGTTGGGCGTGTTGCTACGCCTATGGGCGCTTATCAGGTGGTCGGCACGACCCTGCGGGCGGCGAAAGAGGCTCTTGGCCTGTCAGGCAACGAGCGCATGGATCAGGCCACACAGGACCGCATCGGCCAGTGGATCTTGGCAAACCAAGGTACGGCGGCTTGGGAGGGCTACCGTGGGCCGCAATCGCAAGCCCCAACACCACCGACGCAAGCGCAGCAAATTGGCAATGACACAATGGCAGCATTGGGCCTGCCACAGAATAACCAGCAGAACATGCCACAGCAGCCATTCTACGGGGGTGCAGGGGCCAACAACGGTTATCAGGCGGCGATGATGCAGCCGCAAGTTTCAATGCAGCCACAGCAGCAGAACGCCTTGGCGCAAATGCAGCAGCCCCGCTACCAAAACGCGCTGAACGTCGCGGACTTTATCAACCCCATTCAGGCAAACGCGCTGTCGCGAGGTATCATCAATGGCTAACGCTCTGAACGCAGGCATCATCATGGCAGGGCAACCCGTCGATGTGGTGGGCGCAATGGACGCAGGCGCGATTGCGGGCCAGCGGGCAAACCAGTTTCGCCAGCAGAACGCGCTGAACGCCTACCTGCAACAGAACGGCGGGGCCGTCATGGGCGGCGACCAGAACGCGCTTAACGCACTGGCGGGCTTTGGCATGGACGGGCTGAACGCGGCGCAGAACGTGCAGACAACGCGCCTTGGCATGGATCAGACGCGCTTGGGCATGGAAGCCACCCGGCAGAACATGCAGCTTGCGCAATCGCAAGAAGCCCGCCTGACACGCCAAGAGGAACGCGCAATCGCAGAACATGCGGCAACCCTGTCGCGGGAACAGCGTGCGCAAGAGGCGCAACAGATCGAGCAAGCGGTTGCAATGGGCTTGGCCGCGACTTCGCCCGAGCAATGGGATGCTGTTGTAGGGCAGACCGCACCGAACCTTGTGGGGCAGTTTGACAACCGCGAAGTTATTGCTGGCAAATATATGTCGATTGCTGACGTGTTGAAGCGGGCGGATGACCGCAACGCGCCGCAGACAACGGGCTACATCGCCACTGGTGACACCGCAGCGGCATTGGGCCTGCCTTCAGATGGCGCGTACAACATCGAGTCCGGCCCCGGAGGCATGAAGGCCACGGCAATCGGTGGCGGCGGGGTCACGGTTGAGAACAATCTCGGCGGCGGCGCTGAAATTGGCACAATCCCCCCCGGTTACGAGGCGTTTATTGACCCGGCGACGGGTATGCGGGCGATGCGCCAGATCCCCGGCGGTCCGGTCGATACATCGGTTGCGGACAGCCAGACGGTTGCCGGGTTGCAGGACAGCTTGGCGCTGATTGATAGCGTGATCGCTGATCCTAAGTTAAGCAGCATTACTGGCATGGTGCAGGGCAACTTGCCCCCGCTGACACAAAGCGGCACCGATTTGAATGTGAAGCTGACGCAAATTAAGGGACAAGCATTTTTGAGCGCGTTTGACCAGCTAAAGGGCGCAGGCGCTATTACCGAGACAGAGGGTGCCGCAGCTACGGCGGCAATGGCCCGACTGGATCGAGCGCAATCCACAGATGCTTACAAGCAAGCCCTTGGCGAACTTCGCACCATCATGGCGCGGGGCATTGCGCGAACCGGGCAAAAGCGCGGTGCGGCTGACGTGACCGACGATGAATTGTTGAACCAATACCTGAACGGTGGCAACTAATGGCAGACCGCGACCAGATCATGCAGGCGCTGCGCAACGCGCACAACGCTGGCGACACGCAGGCGGCGTCCCGTCTGGCAAAGATGTGGCAGGCCGCTGGCGACACGCCGTCACAGCCCCGCGAAAACGTCATTGCAACAACGCAAGACGGCGGGCGCATCATCGACATGGGAAACGGTCAGCGTGCCTACGCCAGCGCAGGCTATTCCACCACGGACCCGGCGAAAATTGACGAACTGATGCAGGGCGCAACGCCCGTTGAAATCACGCAGCGTGACTTTGACCAAGAGCGAATTGCATCGGCACCGGTGGCGGCGCGGGCGGCATCGGTAGCGCAAGGCTTGCCTTTTGTCGGTTCCTATGTGGACGAGGCTTTCGGGGGCCAGCGCGGCGACAATATCCGGCAGATGCAAGGCGCAATGCAGCGTGAAAACCCAATCGAGGCTGGCGCTTTGAACCTTGCGGGCGGCGTGGTCGGATCAATCCCCCTGGCAATGGCCGCTGCCCCGGCTGTTGCTGCTGCGGCCCCGGCGTCTACGGCTGGCGTTGCTGCGTCTGGCCTTGCCCTCGGCGCGGTCACGGGCGCGACAGAGGGCGCGATCTACGGCGCGGGCGATCAGTCCGGCGATGGCCGGTCGGCAAACGCTGCTACCGGCGCTTTCACCGGGGGCGTTGTTGGCGGTGCGCTTGGCGTTGCGGCACCATATGCGGCACGCGGTATCAGCAATGTGATCCAGCGCCTGAAGTCGTCGGACGTGCAGGTCATCGCCCGCGAGCTTGATGTGTCGCCGCAGGCAGCGGCTGTTATCAGAGACACTCTGCGCAACGGGTCGGAGGCTGATGCAATGGCCGCGCTGCAACGGGCGGGGCCAAACGCCATGCTGGCAGAGGCAGGCCGCGCCTCTAGCGACCTTCTGGACGCTGCCGCGCAATCGGGCGGCAATGCCTCGCAGATTACGCAGCGGGCCATGCAGGACCGCACACAGGCCGCGACAACGCAAATTGCCGATGCGCTAGACCGAACGCTAGGCGCACCGCAGGGTGAACGCACTCTTATAGATGCCGTCCGCACCGGCACCGCCCCGGCGCGGGCTGCTGCTTACGATGCAGCATATGCCGCGCCTATTAATTATGCATCCGCAGAGGGCCGGAGGCTGGAAGGGCTTATGCCCCGCATCCCAGCGGCTGCATGGCGTCGCGCCAGTCAGCTTATGGAATTGGACGGCGATAAATCATTGCAAAAGCTGTTCCGCATCGCTGACGATGGCAGCGTGTCTGTCCAGACGATGCCAGACGTGCGGCAGCTTGATTATATCACCCGTGCGCTGAATGACGTTGCCGCAGAGGCGGACGGCGCTGGCAAGCTAGGCGGTACTACTGACCTTGGCCGCGCAACTGGCAACCTGTCCAAATCAATCCGGCAGACCATGCGCCAAGCTGTCCCTGAATATGGGACCGCGCTGGACACCGCAGCCGACGCGATCAGCGAACGCAATGCGATTGAAACCGGCTACACGCTACTGCGGTCCGGGACCCGCCCTGATGATGTCCGCCAGTCTATCAATAAAAACACTTCGGCAGCAGAACGCAACGCGGCAAAGCAGGGCGTGCGGGCCTATCTGGATGACACAATGGGGAATGTTACACGCACTCTAGCGGACCCGGACACCAGCACACGCGAGGGCATCCGTGCCTTGCGGGATATGTCGAGCCGTTCGAACCAAACAAAGCTGCGCATTTTGCTTGGGCAAGATGCTGCGGACGAACTGCTTGGCGAGGTGGATCAGGCCGCAACCGCGTTTGAATTGCGGGCCGCGATTGCCGAAAACAGTAAGACAGCACGGCGGCAAAGCATACAAAGCGGCGTCAACGCGACGGCAGAGGGCGGCGTCCTGCGCACTTTGGCATCTGGTGAGCCTGTGAACTCGGCAAAGCTGCTTGTGCAAGCCCTTACCGGTGAAACAGCAGAAGCGGTCGAACTGCGCCGCATGGGTATCTATGAGGACATTGCAAAGGCCTTGACCGGCGTGCGCGGTGCGCGGGCGCAGGCTGCTCTAAGCCGGATCAATTCCGCAATGAACGGTCAGCCAATGTCCGAAGCATCCGCGCGGATGGTGGCAAATACGCTTACATCTGGCGGTGTTCTGCTTGGCGGTCACGAAGCGCAGACGCGCCTATCACGACAGTAGCGTGCGAAACAACGGCAAGCATGGTTCCCCACCAGGGCCATGACTTCGCCGCGCCTGCAAACATAAGACCATAAGTGAAAAGAAAGACGGGCAGGCACAACGCCGCCCCGACGATGATGACGGGCCGCGCTTTGCGCATGAGTCGGTCTGCTATGTGATCCATTCCCCCACATTTAACGACGCCACGAGGTAAATCAATGGCTGACCAGCTTTTAGCGGGCATCCCGCCCGTTTTCGCGTCCAATGGCGAGATTGTCGCCGGTGGCACTGTCGCTTTTTACGAAACCGGCACGCTGACGCCGGTAGCGATCTGGGCAGACCGCGCGGGGGAGGTGTCCCTGACAAACCCCGTTACCTTGGACGCACAGGGCCGCGCCCCGCTGATTTTTTACACTGGATCGGTTGCGGTGAAAGAGGTCATTAAAAACGCTGCCGGTGTGACAGTGGACGTGATCGACCCAAGCCCGCGCTTTTCCGTGACATCATCGGCGGCTGACGGTGTGACAGCATCACCACGGCCCAGCAACACCGGCCTGACGGTGCAGGAACAGCTTGACAACGTGTCGGACGCGCTGGCGACCTTTGCCGATACACCCGTTGCGACGGTTGGCGGCGGGACGGCTAATGCGATCAGTCTGGACAGCGGCAAAAGCCTGTCGAGCGTTGCAACGGGGCAGCGCCTGTCATTCATCGGCGCACTGGATAACACCGATTCGATGATGGTAACGGTAGACGGCCTGCCTGCTGTTCCGATTAAGACAGTGACCGGCGCAAACACCCCGGCCAAGTACGTGCGGGCGGGCGTTCTGACCGAGATGCACTATGATGGTGCGCAATGGATTGCCGAGCGAGAAAAAGAGACCATCACGCTGTCGTCAGGTGTCGCGGAGCTGTTCGAGGACGGTGTTATGCGGGCCACAAGTATCATCGACGGCACTACGCACAATATGGTCACGGCGGTTGGGGCAACCGGACTCTATACCTTCGCGTCGTCCCTTACGTGGGTATATCCGACGCCGGTTTCGTTTACCGCAGCGCCAGCAGTTAGCGGCAGCATGCAGCGCAACGTGCCTGGGTCAATCTGGGGCGTTTCCGTGTTCACGCGTGGAGTTTCTGAATCCACATATTCCGCATGGGGCAGCGTTGCCGTCGCCCCTGGTGTTGCCCGCAACTACTCAATGTTTGCCGTCGGCAAATGGTATTGATTTTGGAGACCCGCATATGACCATTATCCCGACATTTATAAGCGAAAATTATGGCAAATCTGCGTATCTGAACGCGGGCGGCATTGCGGACGCCATCGACGCGGCGGTGGGTATCACTGCTGGCCTTAGCCAGCGCATTGACGAACTTACGCCGCGCCTTGCACTAACCAAAATGGCAGAGCCGTTCTTTGGCTTCAACAACGGAACGACTGACACCGCAATTTTCTCCGGCGCAGATCGTGCATCGCAGGGCTTTGCTGTCGCTGATGTTGACGGGGTGGAAACCTATTTCTACCTGTCCCGCGTTTCCGGTTCGACATTCAGCGCAGACGAGCGCAGCCGCATTAGCTGGCAGGCCAACCCGACGAACGTTTCAGCGCCCGTTGATGGCTTTACTGGCGAATTGACGATTGGACACCAGCAACTGTCTGCCGTGACGATTGGCGGCAATCTAAAGCTGATATCGCAGGCTGTCACCGATCCAGCGCATACAGGCACTGATGCAGGGCGCGGCTTCTCTGTCATCAACTGGCGCGGGTCTGCAACTGACCAAACCGATATTACGAGCTATCAGCTTTTTGGCTACAACGGCTCTGGGCACCGCTTTGAGCGGTTCCACGGCGCAACGCCTGCTATCAGTGCGGACGGCAAGTGGCTGGCTGTTGTTGCGCAGGATAGGCAGGGCGTTGAGGCTGACGAACTGACGGACACGCAGGACAACGTGAATTGGCTGTTCATCTATGATTATGCCGAAGTAATCGCGGCGGCTGACCCGCTTGCCGTTGACCCGCTGTTCTATTCCATCATTCCGCTGGCCCGTCGCGGTGAGCGGATGCAATACACGCAAGCCGTTGCCGTTGGCAATCGGTCTGTCTGGGTCCAGCGTGGCTATGCGGCAGCGCGGGGCCGCTTCCTGCTGATGAACTATGATTTCAGCGGCAACCTGCTGGGCGAATATGAAATTGACGGCCCGCGTGCGGCCTATTCCGTGGCTCAACTTGAAGGGTCCGGTGCCCTTGGTGTTGCTGTGGCGTTCGAGCCGGAAGGCATGGCGCTACACGACGACGGATCGTTGCTGATCTTGCAGATGGATGAATGGAAGTCTGGCGGGTCTGTGGTGTCCTTTGAAGGGCAGAATTACGCCTGCAAGGCCGCCACGTCCAGCGCCTCACCCCGTAATGAATTGTACTGGGTCCGCACGTCGCAGGCAGCAAGTGGCGCATGGGTCGAAGGCATGTCTTACACGTCTGGCAATTACACTCGCAAGGCTAAGACTGTATGGAAGGTTGCCGAGCGTGTTGGTGCTGTCGGTGAATTTCCGCTCGTCGCGGGCAAGGCGCGGCCAGTGTCGGGCGCGACTGTTTACCTTGGCGCGAACGCTGTCGATGTGGCATTTGACGCTGACGAATTTCTGCGGTTCTGCGGGTATTCCGAAAATACGGGGAACTACTACACGGCGCTAGAATACACCAACGGCAAGAACTTCTTAGTGCATGACTTGCGGCCATATGCCGATAACACAAAGGCCAACCTGATAGCCCCGAATTTCCTAAGCGGGCGCGAAATTATGGAGGTCCGCGCCAACCAGACGCTAGAAGGTGGTGCAGGCATCAACCTTTATGGCAGTGGCGACAGCCTATATCCCGGTCAAATCCATCTGTTCCTTCAGAGCCAGCGTCACGTCATGTATGGTGATGTTCCCGTTCCCGCTACGGCTACATCGCCAGGGATCGCAGGGCAAACTGCCTACTCAAGCGGTTTTATCTACAAATGCATCGCCGCGAACACATGGCAGCGGGTGGCAATCGCAGCTTGGTAAAGCAACCGGCTGGCGGCAGGAGTGCAGTCCATACCCGCCAGCCTTCGCCCGCAACCCACCCCAAGGAGGCGGAGCCACGCCAGCGGGCCGCGATCACCTACGTTACAGCCAGATAAGCCGCGCAGGCAGCGCCATACCACAGAACAGGAGACAGCAGTGATCGGCATTGGAATTAACATAGGAATTGGCAGGAGGATTGGCAGTCTGCTGCGTTACCTCCGTGCGTTGTTCGTCAGCGAAGATGCCACAAGCTACACTCTATCCTACACCGCAGGAGTCAAGCCTACAGACCTACAAGCCGGGGTGGCTGAGCGTGGCAATGGCATTTATCTCACCCTCCCCGCAGCCGCGTTGGTGTCTCAAGATGCCGATAGCTTCACGATAGAAACGGATAACCTATGACAAATGTAGTTGGCGTAAAGAAGAGCGCGTTTGATGCAGCGATGGCGGAAGAAGCTGCAGCGCGGATTGCTGGAGATGGCAACCTGCAAACGCAAATCGCTGATCTCGCAGCGGGCGACATTCGCCCATTCCTGACAGAGGCCGCGATGCTTGCCGCGACGGACGTTGTGGCGAACCAGCGGGCGCAAGTTGCGGGGCGCGAGTGGATTTACAAACCGCTTGGCACATACACCGCCAGCCCGACAGTCAAGAACGGGGCGGCGTTCCAGCTTGTCAGCACGTCGCTAACGCAGGACTGCACGTTTGCAGAGGACACGCGACCGATTGCGTTCCTGCGGTCTGTGCATGGGTCTAGCACAACTGTCCGGCTGACTTATGCGGGCTTTAATTATTTTCTAGACCTAACCCAAGCAACCCCAACAGGTATCGACACAAGGGTTACGACTGATGGTGGCGTTAAGGTCTCTGTAATCCCAGCAAACGCAGTCTGGAATATCAGAGCCTTCGGCGGTGGGCTTTCTGGCGTAGACCAACGCCCCATCATTGAAAAAGCGATTGACGCAGCGAACGCGGCAGGCGGCGGCACTGTATACCTGCCTTACTGGACGGCACCTTATTTAATCTCAAGCAAAAAGCCTACTGGTGGCGGCAAGCACTGTATTGAGGTCAAGGCTGGCGTAAGTCTTATTGGCGAAGGTGTTGGCCTTACGGAAGTGAAAGCGGCTGACAGCCTTGGCGTAAACCAGCCTCTAATCTGGTTCGATGCCGTTGGGATTGAAGTTGCCCACATGACCGTCAACGGCAACAGATATGGTCGTGGCCTGTCGTATTGGGCTGACGAGGATGAAGGCATTGATGGAAAGCTAGGTTGCGGGAACATCCACCTTCACCACCTTCGGATTATCAACTGCGGTCAAGACGCTATTGACATTGATAGCTGCACGGACGGCCTGATCGAATGGGTGGACGCTGCGAATTGTGGCGGCTTCGGTATGCACCTGACGGGTGAGGGCGATGCTAACCGCCTTGTCCGTATGAACGTGCGAGATTGTACCATCACGGACTGTGGCGACTTGCGCGATCCGTTCTTTGATACGTTCGGGATTGATATGGAACGCGGCGACGATTGCTCCATTGAGCGGGTTGTCATTACTGGCTGTCAGCGCGGGCTTGCTACTTACAACAACATGAAGCGGTTTGTTGGCCGCGACATTACGCTTATCAACAATGGCGTCTGGTCGCTTTATGTGAACGGAAACCCAGAAGGCAATTTGGACTTTCACGGCCTCAAGGTCGAGAGCGTATACAATGGCGGCATTGTCAACATTACGAACACTGGCGGAAAGGTCCGCCTATTTGAGCCGACAGTTAATCATGCGCCAACAGTGCCGACGAATGTGACTTATGCAATTCGATTGGGCGGCGCGGGTTCTGAATGCCATAACCCAACTGTCACGACAAACGCGATTGGCTTTTTTTTGGCGCAGCCAAGCGCAAAGATATTTGGCGGCGAAGTTACTCTAACAGGCACTGCGCCTGCTGATTATGATGGGGCTTTTATTGAGGCGGCTGCTACTGATGCGGCTGTGATCGGGACTGAATTTATTGGGGTTGATCGCGTGTCAAGTGCCGTTCGCTCTGGTGCATTGAGAACACGCATTCAGAACGTGAAGTCAACTGGTTTCAACCGCCTTGCACGTTTTCAGTCCGGTGCGAACAACGGTATCGCCATAGGCAACCATGCTGTTGATCCAAAAGCAGAGGCGATCCAATGCCAGTCGGGCAGTTCGGGAAACCTCGTCACGGGGAACAATGCAACGGGCGCTGCCTCCTTAGTTGCATATGTGGATCAAGGCACCAATCAATTTATGGCGAATGACGTGAATGGGAAAGTTACCGAAAAGTGGGGAACTTTTACCATCGCAGACGGGTCGGCAACTGTGCTTGTCACGCATGGGCTTGCAGTTAATGCGGGCGCATTGGTCCGCGTCAAGATGGCAAACTCTGCAACGGGCGTTCCGGTTTGGGTTTCTGACGCAAGTTCAACGCAGATCACTATTTCCAGATCGGCCACGGTAGGCACACTGTCTGGAAGTTGGTTCGCCACAACTTAAAGCAATCGGCTGGCGGTAGGAGTGCAATCCATACCCGCCAGCCTACACACCGACACTAAGGATATCGGCATGGTAAATGGTAAATGCGGGCGTCATGCCCGATTCTGCAAGGGGGCCGGCGAAAATGATAACGCTTAGGCTTGCGCGGGGCGTTGCGTCCCATTTTCAAATTCGCCTTACAGAATGGCTCATGTTCTGGGCCTCTGCGGGCATGGGCGCTGTCTTATCCTTGCAAGATGACCTGTTCAGCGTATCGCCATCATTCGCGCAGCTTTCCCAGTGGGCGGATCAACCGGTATGGGCCTGCATCGTCACGGTTTGCGCCATCATCCGCGTGCTGGCGCTTATCGTAAACGGCACCTTTGCGGGCTTCCGGTATTCACCGCACATCAGGGCGGGCGCTAGTCTGGTGTCCATGCTGTTCTGGTCGCAGTTCTGCCTGGGGTTCCTGATCGCAGCTGTATCTGGCGAGGGGGCGTGGACTGCTGTTCCTGCATACTCGACCTTTGTTCTTGCCGAGTTGGCTAATCTGTTTCGTTCGGGGTCTGACATCGGCCGCCTTACGCACAAGTAGCGGGGGCATACATATGGCAGATGCAACTTGGTTCGAGGGCATCGCGCAGGGGCTTTTAGCTATCCTGACGGGCCTGTCATTGGTCCTCGGCGTTGTCTGGGGCAAAGGTAAGGCAAACAGTAAGCCAGAGGCAGGCGGCTTGGAGGTAGCCGGTGCGCTGGTATCCGACACGCAAGCGAAAGGCATCATCGCCGCGCTACACGAAAACACAGCCGCGATGAACCGCAACACCGAGGCGGCGCTTCGGGTTCATGACTCCGCCGATGATCTAAAGCTAGACATGCGCGATCTGCGTTTAGAGCTTCGGCACGGCAAGACGTAACCAATCACAAACTGTGACAGCAAGAGGGCCGCGCATGTCGCTATCCCGCCGAATGCACCGCCGCATGTTTCGCGGTTGCCCCGCCGATCACAGCGTCTGCGCCCATTGCTGGGACCGCAGGCGGCACCCCGCGTGGTTCGCCGCCGTTGTGCTGCTAAACGCGGGCGGCATCGTCTGGCACGCGCTATGGGACCGCAGGATCGTGCTGGATCATGTGCAGAGAAGCTGGCGGTTTTACGAAAAGTGATCGCGGCCCAATGGCAGAGCGTCAGGGCGTCCCCGGTGACGGTCGGTTAATCATTCGCCTGCCGCGATCACCCGCCAATCATACACCACAACCCACACCAACGCAACGCAGGAGTGCGAACAATGACCCGCGCCGAATTATGTATTCCCCGAACGCTGGCCCACGAGGGTGGCTATGTAAATCATCCAAATGATCCAGGCGGCGCGACCAATAAAGGCATCACCATTGGCACCTATCGCGCATACATCGACCCCAAGGGCAGCGTTGCCGACCTCAAGGCGCTAACGGAAGCGCAGGCGGTGAAGGTCTACAAGGCCGAGTATTGGGACAAGGTGAAGGGCGATGATCTGCCCGCCGGTGTCGATTACGCCGTGTTTGATTTTGCGGTGAATAGCGGCCCGTCACGGGCGGCAACATACCTGCAAGAGATTGTAGGCGCGGCCCCTGACGGCAAGATTGGCCCGATGACCATTGCCGCCGTCAAAGCGATGGACGCGGCTTGGATCGTCAACCAACTGTGCAACGACCGCATGGCATTTCTGCGCCGCCTGTCCACCTTCGCCACGTTCGGCAAGGGCTGGACCCGCCGCGTATCTGACGTTCGCGCCGCTGCGCTGCTGGACGCCACAGCGCCCCTCACAGCCCCTACAGCGCCGCCTGTCGCCTCTGACGACGACAAGGCCGCAGAGGCCCGCCTAATCGCTCTAGTGGACGCCATGCGCCTGCTGATCGACCAACACGACCCACGCGTATAACCCGAAAGGAAAACGCCATGACCGACCAAATCGTCCGCATCGTGCTACGGTATCTCGCAGGTGCGCTTGTCACCTATGGGCTGGCATCCGCAGCATCGGCGGAGCAGATCGCAACCGACCCTGTTCTGATCGACTGGATCGTCGCAGGCATCGGTGCCGCAATCGCGCTTGTCACCGAGCGATGGTTTAGCAAATCCGATGCTGCCGCTCTCGCCCGACGATGAACCTGCCTGACGCCTGACCCTGTTCTCAGGGGAAGCCATGCCCCGGTGCCTTGATTGGTGCCGGGGCTTTTTTGTTTGGGAGAGCCTGTTGACTTGAGCGACAAAATTAACCGAATTTGATACACAAGTTTTCTTGTGTTCGGTTGGTGAACCATAAAAGAGAGACTGCGCGTGAAGATACTCTTGGCCGTCATTGCGATCTATCTGGCGTTCGCCATAACGGGCTACATCTACGGCGCGACATTCGGCTAGGATGACGATCCTAGCCGACATACCAGATCACCTGATATGGCTAGAGTTCGAGTGCGGGCGCGACAACCCCGTCCGTGCGTCTGACGCCATAGCCGCAGGGTGCGTGACCGTTGACGACGTGCAGGCGCGGTATCGGTGTAAGGAATGCCGCGCTGCTGTGTGGCGATTTAGCTTGGTGTATCAGAGGCCGGGGGATCGGTAGGACGCACGTTTGCCATGTCGTGGATTATCGCCGTATTGTCGGGGTCTAGCCCCTCACCTGTCGCTGTCCGCGTCTCAATTGCCATCAAGATCATTTCCAGCGCCGCAATCCGCGCCTGTGCGGCGTCTAGGGCGTCGGCTGCTTCGTCCAGTAGCTCGGCGTCATCGTATGATGCGTTAGTCGTCCGCAACCTGTCCTGAATCGTCGGTGCTGTCATCCGTGCCTCCTTGGGCTGTGTCGGGGGTTGGGGTGGGGCGGCGCATTGGTTCTCCGCCGTTGCAGTCGCGACAAATCCAAGAGTCCCAAAATGACGGTATCTCGGCGTAATCGGCGTCCGCAATGTCCCAGCAAAGCGACACACCGCAATCATTGCAGATCGGGGTTAGCCCGCCAGGCATTGTGCTGCGCGATACGTGGACACCCATCACAGCGCACCCCCTTGCACACAGGCGGACGGCGTGGGGGCTACCCAAGCCCAGCTGCGTCCTGTAATTACCTTCGACACCAAAGCGCGATCTACACCGTAGTATGCGGCAATATCTGCGTTGCGCTCACCCCAATCGTGGCGCTTACGAATATCCCTGACCATATCTGGCGTCAGCTTTGTAGCGTCTCGCAGCCCGCGTTCTGCCATGTCCCGCATGTTGTCAGATGCACTTCCAGCGTAAATATGCGTCGGGTTGCAGCACAGCTTGTTGTCGCAATGATGGCAAGCGAAGCGGTCGCCTAGATACATGTTGCGGTCGATCTCCCACGCAATGCGGCTGGCGGTCATCGACTGGCCCTTGACTTTCATACGTCCGTAGCCGTTCCGGTTGGCCGACGCCTTCCAGTTCCAGCATTGATCGTCGCTTTTCGACACGTCAACTTTAGACCAGAATCGGGCGACGGTCATTACGTCATGGATCGGCTTTGCGTGGGGTAGTTCGGACCGTAACGCATTGGCAAGGTTTGTGGCGGTTTTTACCCCACCTTCCCACGAAGATTGATTATTATCAGTGCGTTGCGGCAATTTGGTAGGCCCGGCAGGATTTGAACCCGCAACCAAAGCGTTATGAGCGCTCTGCTCTAACCGTTGAGCTACAGGCCCGCCACACGCAGGCATAGCCGATAGGCCGGCAGGGTCAAGTCAGTTGGTGATCGGCGAGGCGCCGAGGACCTGCGACAGCAGGGTAATCATTTCATGTTCTTTCGCGGTGATGACGTCGGGATTACCGTCAAGATCGGACATGGCAATAATGTCGTCGTAGGTTGGCGGTGCGGTGTCGAATGCAGCCCCTTCGGGCAGTTCGATCCATGGGCCATCATCCATCGGGGAAAAGTCCATGGGGACGATTTCCGCCATAGCAGGTGTAGCCAAAAGGGCGAGCAGGGGGATCATGCGCTGTATCATCATAAGATTGTAACGGCGCAGCATCGAAAAGGTTGCATCCTATCGGCGGAATTTCGCGCATTGCTCTGTGATGTTGCGGCGTTGCACCAAAGCGCGGCTTGGGGTATCGCGCGGGGGTCAGGGACTGGGCAGATGCGGGGATCGCAAAATGACGACAGATGGATTGACCTATGCCGCCGCCGGCGTGGATATCGATGCAGGTAACGCACTGGTGGAACGGATCAAGCCAGCGGCCAAGCGCACGCAGCGCAGCGGCACGATGGCGGGGCTTGGCGGCTTTGGCGCGCTGTTTGACCTGAAGGGTGCGGGCTATGTCGACCCGATCCTTGTGGCGGCCACCGACGGAGTTGGCACTAAGCTGCGGATTGCCATTGATACGGGCAATGTGGACACGATCGGGATCGATCTGGTTGCCATGTGCGTCAATGATCTGGTCTGCCAAGGGGCCGAGCCGCTGTTTTTCCTTGATTATTTCGCGACCGGCAAGCTGGAGCTGGACGCGGCCACGCGCATTATCGAAGGTATTGCGTCGGGCTGTGAAGCCTCTGGCTGTGCATTGATTGGCGGCGAGACAGCCGAGATGCCTGGCATGTATCACGGCGGCGACTTTGATCTGGCCGGTTTTGCAGTCGGCGCAATGGAACGGGGGCAGGATCTGCCCAGCGGTGTTGCGGCGGGGGATGTTTTGCTTGGCTTGGCCAGCGACGGTGTACATTCCAACGGCTATTCGCTGGTGCGCCGCATCGTGGATGCGTCGGGTCTGTCATGGGATGATGCGGCACCCTTTGCCGATGCGCCGCTGGGCACGGCGTTGCTGACGCCGACGCGCCTGTATGTCAAACCCGCACTGGCCGCGGTGCGGGCGGGCGGCGTGCATGCGCTGGCCCATATCACGGGGGGCGGTTTGACGGAAAACCTGCCGCGCGTGCTACCAGATGATCTGGGTTGCGAAATTGATCTGGCCTCCTGGTCGCTGCCGCCGGTCTTTGGCTGGATGGCGCAGGTGGGCAATATCGCCACGGCTGAAATGCTTAAAACCTTTAACGCGGGCATCGGCATGGTGCTGGTCGTATCCGCTGACCGTGCCGATGCGCTGACTGCGCTGTTGTCCGAGGCGGGCGAGACGGTTCACCGTCTGGGCCATGTCGCGGAAGGTGCCGGTGTGCGGTATACGGGCGATCTGAAGTGAAACGGGTCGGGATTCTGATCTCTGGCGGCGGGTCCAACATGGTCGCGCTGGCCAGGGACATGGTTGGCGATCATCCGGGGCGCGCAAAGCTGGTGATTGCGAATGACCCGGGCGCGGGCGGTTTGCTAAAGGCGAATGCGCTACGCATACCGACCGCCGTGGTGGACCACCGCGATTTTCTTAAAGATCGCGAGGGGTTCGAGGCCGAACTTCAAGTGGTTCTGGAAGATGCCGGCATCGAGATGATTGCGCTGGCGGGCTTCATGCGGATTCTGACGCCCGGCTTTACGGCGAAATGGGCGGGGCGGATGTTAAACATTCACCCGTCGCTTTTGCCGAAATACAAGGGGCTGCACACCCATGCGCGCGCGCTGGAAGCCGGCGACACCCAGCACGGCTGCACCGTACATGAGGTCACCGCCGATCTGGACGACGGGCCGATTCTGGGACAGGCGCGGATGGACGTGCGCGCGGGCGATACGCCGCAGTCCTTGGCTGAACGACTGCTGCCGCTGGAACATCAGCTTTATCCGGCTGTGCTACGCCGCTATCTGGCGGGCGACCGCAGGCCTGTCATGCTGGATGGCTAGGGTTTTCAACGCCTGCGCGATCGCTTATCAGTAGGTATCCGCGCTGCCGCGGCCCTGATTGACAAGGCATCCATGCAGACCATTACCACGACCGAGGCGCTGGCCACCTTTTGTGCCGCAGCTGCCAAACGCCCCTATGTGACTGTTGATACAGAATTTCTGCGGGAACGGACCTATTATGCCAAGCTGTGCCTGGTGCAGCTGGCCTGGCAGGACGAGGATGGCCATGACGAAGTTCTGGTCGACCCGCTGGCCGAAGGGCTGTCGCTTGAGCCGCTGTACGAGCTGTTTCGCGACGAAGGCGTGGTCAAGGTGTTCCATGCCGCGCGTCAGGACCTGGAGATTTTCTGGGTGGATGCGCAGCTGATTCCCAGCCCGCTGTTCGATACGCAGGTCGCGGCGATGGTCTGCGGCTTTGGCGATCAGGCCGGATACGAGACGCTGGTGCGCAAGATCTGCAAGGCGGGCGTCGATAAATCGAGCCGTTTTACAGACTGGTCGCGCCGCCCTCTGACGGATGCGCAAAAGACATATGCCGTGGGCGATGTCACCTATCTGCGGGATATATATGAATATCTGTCGGACCGCCTGCGCAGCACGGGCCGCCAGAAATGGGTTAACGAAGAGATGGCGGTGCTGAACGATCCGGCCACCTATCAGACCGACCCTGCCACCGCTTGGGAACGGGTCAAGACCCGCACCAACTCTGGCCGGTTTTTAAGCATCGTGCGTGAACTTGCGCGCTTTCGCGAAACCTATGCGCAGGAGCGGGATGTGCCACGCAGCCGCGTGTTCAAGGATGACGCGCTTGTCGAAGTGGCCAGCGCCAAACCCAGCAGCGAGGCTGACCTTGGCCGGATGCGCCTGCTGCTGCGCGAAGCACGCCGGGGCGAGATCGCGGATGGTATCCTGAAAGCGGTGAAGGACGGTCTGGCCGTCCCGAACGACAAGCTGCCCAAGCCCGACCTGAGCCGCGAAAAGCTGCAGGTTAATCCGGCGATTGCCGATATGTTGCGTGTTTTGCTGAAGGCAAAGTCGGATCAGGAAGATGTGGCGCAAAAGCTGATCGCCTCTTCCGCCGATCTGGACCTGCTGGCGGCGGGGCAGCGAGATATTGCGGCGCTGAAAGGTTGGCGTAACGAAGTCTTCGGCCGCGACGCCTTGCTGCTGACGCAGGGCAAGGTCGCGCTGGCTGTTGACGGCCAACGTGTCGTGACGGTGCCGCGCTAAAGCGCCCGGCCAAGACAGGAGAGCTGAAATGGCGACGGAAGCCTTTGAAGACATCGTAGAAACGTTTGATTTTCTGGACGATTGGGAAGACCGCTATCGTCACGTTATCGACATGGGCAAAGCTATGCCCGCACTGGATGAGGCGTTGAAGGTGCCAGCGACCAAGGTGGACGGCTGTTCCAGTCAGGTCTGGCTGGTGCCCATGCCGCAGGATGGCATGTTCCATTTTCGCGGTGACAGTGATGCGATGATTGTTCGCGGCTTGGTGGCGATTCTGACGGCGCTTTATGACGGCGTGCCGCTGGCGCAGGTCGGCAAGATTGACGCCGCGGCAGAGCTGGGGCGGCTGGGGCTGACGGATCATCTGTCGGCGCAGCGGTCGAACGGGTTGCGGGCGATGGTGGAACGGATTCGTTCGGTCGCGGCGTCGGGCTGACACGGGGGTAGCTCCGAATTTTCGTCGAAAATTCGGATGGTGGGGCGCTGCCCCACACCCCGGGATATTTAGAACCAGAAGAAGGGTTAAGCCTGCGCCAGTGCGTGGGTAAGATCACCGTAGCCTGTGTGGCGGTGGATGAATGTCAGGCCCATGCGCTGTGCGATCAGGCGGGCTTTTTCAGTCAGGGCCGGATCGTCGGTCTGGGCCAGGTAAATCAGACTGGTGTAGTTGCCAAAATAGGTATCGCGCAGTTGCGGGTGCCGGTCGAGGCCAAGGGGGCGCCAGACGAAGGCATCGAACTGGCGCGCCAGAAAGTCGGTCAGGTAAAACGCGGTCATGTCGTCCGTCGCCGCGAATGCGTCATTTCCTGAAAAAAAACTGTAACAATGCGGACCGGTGATCATGTCGACCCCGAGTTCGGTGCAGGCCGCCCTTAACTGCCCGCCGGTGCCGCAATCGGCGTATACGACAAAGATGCGGTCGTAGCTATCCCGCTGCGCGGCGACGGCGGCCCGGATTGCCGGGGTGATACGTTCGGGGTGATTGTGAAAGATTGCCGGCAGGCAGTGCAGGTCCAAATGATCCCAGCCATTTGCGGTGCGTAGGGCCAAAATTTCATGCGCAAGAGCCCCGCAGGCCAGCAGCAACACCTTGCCATTGCCCGACGGCGCAAGGCCTGTGTCGGTCAGTTGGGTATCAAGATCCATCACCGCACTGCTGCCGTTATTGTGCCCGGCGAATCAGGACTGTCAGGACCAACCCCACTGTGCCGACCGCAGGCAAAAGCGCCAGAACGCCGGACATTTGGGCCAATGCGATGGTCAGACCTGCCAAGCACATGACGGCGACGATCAAAAGTAGGAACGGTATTGTACGCATGGTAAACTCCTTCCCGGTCCCTAACAGGTCTAGGAAGAAGTTCGTTACGTCCAGTCAAATCGACGGCATTCTAAAACCAGGCTAGTTTGCGCTGGCGCGGTTGTGCTTGCGGGCCATCCAGGTCTTGGCGGTTTCGACGGCAACGGCGGCGTCGCGGCAATATGCGTCCGCCCCGATCGCCTTGCCGAATTCTTCGTTCAAGGGGGCGCCGCCCACCAGAACGATGTAGTCTTCGCGCATGCCTTTTTCGACAAGCGTGTCGATCACGACCTTCATATAGGGCATTGTCGTTGTCAGAAGCGCGGACATTCCAAGGATATCGGCCTTTTCTGCAATCAATGCATCGACATAGGCCTCGACAGCATTGTTGATGCCAAGATCGATCACCTCGAAGCCGGCACCTTCCATCATCATCCCGACGAGGTTCTTGCCGATATCGTGGATGTCACCTTTGACCGTACCGATCACCATTTTGCCGATGGTGGGCGCACCGGTTTCCGCCAGCAGCGGTTTGAGGATGGCCATGCCACCTTTCATCGCGTTGGCGGCCAGAAGCACCTCTGGCACGAAGAGGATACCGTCGCGGAAGTCGGCACCGACGATAGTCATGCCGCCGACCAGCGCCTCTGTCAGGACGTTGTAAGGTTCCCAGCCGCGAGAGATGAGGATATTAACGCCTTCCTCGATCTCTTCTTTCATGCCGTCGTAAAGGTCGTCGAACATCTGCGCAACGAGGTCTTCGTCGTTCAGGTCTGCGAGGATGATTTCGTCGTCGTCCGACATAGGGTAATCCTTATGGCACAGCTTTGATCCGGTTGTACTTTCGTCATGCGCCTTTGCCCAGAGCATCACGCGATAAATTGCGACATCTGCACGCGTGAGACCGACCTTCGCTTGCCTGAGTTCACGTTTTGTTTTATTTTCAGGTATGGAATACAGCCTGCGGCCCCAGTTTCGCAGCCGCGGTAGAGCGGCCATGACGAACCCCGATGTGCGGTTTGAGACCCTGCGACGTGAAGGGGTGGATGACGGCTGGGCCACGGATGAAGTTCTGCCTGTGCCACGCACCACGGTTACAGAGGAGGTGCCGCGCCGGGTCATTACGCAAAACCAGTCGCCCGACTTGTCGTTTGATCGGTCCATCAACCCCTATCGCGGGTGCGAACACGGGTGCATCTATTGCTACGCGCGGCCAAGCCATGCCTATCTTGGCCTGTCGCCGGGGCTTAATTTCGAAACAAGGCTGATTGCCCGCCCTGATGCACCAGAGCTGCTGCGCCGGGAACTGCGGGCCAGGCGCTATGTGCCCCGCACGATTGCGATCGGCACGAATACGGACCCCTATCAGCCAATCGAACGGGACCGCGGGATCATGCGGGGACTTTTGCAGGTGCTGTCGGATTTTAACCATCCGGTTGCGATCATCACCAAGGGGGCGTTGATTACGCGCGACATTGATATTCTTGGCCCCATGGCGGCGAAGGGGCTGGTCCGGGTTGGGGTGTCGGTGACGACCCTTGATCCGGCAACATCCCGCGCGATGGAGCCTCGAGTGCCGCTGCCTGCCGCACGTTTGCGGGCCATACGGGCCTTGACCGATGCGGGAATCGACGTGCGGGTCATGGTGTCGCCCGTGGTTCCTGCGCTGACAGATCATGAGCTGGAGGCGATCCTGCAAGCCGCGGCGCAAGCCGGGGCTGTGGCCGCGTCGTCCATCGTCTTGCGCCTGCCGCGAGAAGTGTCGGGGCTGTTTCGCGATTGGTTGCAAGAGGTCTTTCCGGACCGGGCCGCGCGGATCATGGGGCGGGTGCGCGAATTGCACGGCGGACTGGATTATGATCCGGCGTTTGGAACGCGGATGAGCGGGCAGGGCGAATGGGCGCGGTTGTTGCGCCAGCGATTCGTGATAGCCACCCGGCGGCTGGGGCTGGACAGATCACTGGCACCGCTGCGCACCGATTTGTTTTCCGTGCCGCCGCAGGCAGGGGACCAGCTGCCGCTTCTTTGATCTGCGGTTTCCGCAATGTCGCTGTTCGGCCTTTCGGCCGAGCCTCTGGCGGGGATGTTTTTTAAAACAGAGAGGGTGGCGGCGGCAGGCGCGGGGCCTGCCGCCTTATTTTGCCGGGCTCAGCCGCGACGTTTGCCACGGCGGGCGGCGCGGACCGGGCCGTTCCCGTCGGTGCCGTCAGATTCGGAGGAAAATGTGCCCAGCGCGGCGGTGATGTCGTCCAGGCTGGGACGATCACCCTTCGGGCGGGTTTCGAGCGCTTCGCGCATGGCGCGCAAATGTTCCGGCGTCGTCCCGCAGCATCCGCCGATAATCTTGGCACCGCAGTTGCGGGCCAGTTCGGCGTAGTCAGCCATCAGTTCCGGCGTGCCGTCATAGTGGATGTGACCGTCGTGGTATTTCGGAATGCCGGCGTTGCCCTTTGAAATCAGGGGCAGGTCGGGTTCCGCATCAGCCATGCCGAGAATGGTGCGCAAAAGATCGGACGCACCGGTGCCGCAGTTCGCACCAAACCCCTGCGGTTTGTAGTCCAGCTTGCCAACGGATTTGACCATCTCGCGCGAGGTGACGCCCATCATGGTCCGACCAGCTGTGTCGAACGACATGGTGCCGCACCAAGGCATGTCAGCCAGTTTAAACGCCTCGGCGGCGGCGGCATATTCCTCGAACGCGGAAATGGTTTCCACCCAAAGCACATCCGCGCCGCCCGCCTTGAGGCCTTCCGCTTGTTCGTGGAACATTTCGACGGCCAATTCGTGGGTCAAGGAGCCCATGGGGGCCATGATATCGCCGGTCGGGCCGACAGAGCCGGCTACGATCACTGTGCGGCCAGCCTTGTCGGCCACGTTGCGGCCGATTTCGGCGGCGGCCTTGTTCAATTCCATCACGCGGCCCTGTGCGTCATGCAGTTTCAAGCGAGAGGCGTTGCCGCCGAAGCTGTTGGTCAGGAACAGGTCGGAGCCGGCATCGACAGCGCCCTGATACAGCTTTGCGATCCGGTCAGGATGTTCGACGTTCCACATTTCTGGCGCGTCGCCGGAAGAAAGCCCCATATTGAACAGGTTGGTCCCGGTTGCGCCATCGGCGAGGATCCAGTCGCGCGCGGCGAGAAGTTGGGCGAATGCGTTTGTCATGTGTAGCCTCAGTCTTTGGCGTGGGTCCGGTGCGGACATTGGCACCTTCCGTCGCATGAAGCGGGACAAAAGACAATTGCCGGGCCCGCGTCATCAGGCGGGCAAAGGGGCGTTGAACGGACCAGAAGACACCTGCAGCAGTCCAGACGAACCGCAAGGGTCCGGGGGCGGCATGGTAAAGCGGGCGCCAGTGGGGGCCAAAGCTTCGCTTGAACTGGGCCAGTCCGTCCTGCCGGCGGCCAAGCCAGCCGAAGGGGCCGCTTTGCGCGATCGTCGCCGCAAGGCTGACCTGCGCCACGCCCGCGGCTTTGGCTGAGGTGAAGCCTGCAACCATTGCGGCGGGCACGGCACCTGCGGGCAAACTGCCGTCGTGGCGGATAAGGTCGAGGCACCAGTCGTCTGGGCCTGTCTGAAACGTGACAAAGCCGTGCAATGTGTCATTGGTAAAAATCGCAAAGACAGTCTGCGCATTTAGCAGGGGCAGGGCGAAGCGACCCATTGAGAAGCCACGTTCACCGCCGTTGGCGCGGCACCACGCCTCTGCCACGCGGGTCAGGTCGCGGGGCATGTCGCGGGGGTCGATTTGCCGCACGCTGACGCCGCCCGACTGCGCCTGCCGCAGTTTGCGCCGCAGCGTAGCCTTGTCCGGTCCGTCCAGGGTCCATATGCGAGGATCGATCCACGCCTCTGTCGCGATGCGCATCGTGGACCAGCCCTGCTGGCGCAGGCCGGCAGCGGCACGGGCGCTGCATTTGTAGCGCGCCGTTGTTTGCAGTGCACCGGGCAGGGTGCCAATGGGATCGCCAATAACGACGCAGGTCAAAGGGGTATGTCCGACAAGCGCCGCGCCGTCTGCGCCGTGCCAGACAGAGGCACCCTGATCGGCCAGGGTCCATATCGCGGGGGCATGTCTGCGCAAATATTGGCGCAGGTCACTGCTGCTGGGCAAAGGTTGCGGCCGGGTCAGCGCGACAAGTCCAGCAGCTGCGGGAATGACGAAATAGACCAGCCGGAATGCCAGCAAGGCTGGCAAAACCGCGGTGGCAGATGCGGGTAAAAAGGCAATGACGGTCACGTCAAATGCCCCCACCCCCATGGGGACATGCGTCGCAAGACCTGCACCGAAGGCGAGGGTGAACACAGCCAAAACCTGCAAAAGTGGCAGATCGCCCGGCAGAAACACCGCGAATGCAAGCCCCGCGCACAAAAGGTCCGCATGGGTCAGGACCATCACACCCGCCGCCAGCCGGCGCTGCTGCCAGAGCAGCGGGCCATAGCGCCACAGGGCCAGCCCCATCGCAACAGCAGCTAATGGCAACACCAGCCAGGACCGGGCGACAGGCATTGCTGCCGTTAGATACCAGAGCGCAACCAAGGCAGTGGCGGACAGGCAGAGCGTAAAGGACAAGGAAAGCGCCAGCGATAGTCGCGCGACCTCAGCTGTCTGCGCCACACCGCGAAGCAGGTGCCAGCGTATCAGTCCGGCGACAGCGCTGGCCAAGCCGGTGCACTGGCCGATGGCAATGGCAATGCGGCCGGTGCGCCGCGCAGTATAGGCTTGGGTATTGATACGCAGCGCGATATGCCACAAGGCTTCAAGCTGACCGATGATGCGATAGCTGACGCCCGTCAAGATCAGGGCGGCCACCCACTGCCAGGGGGTAATGCCGGTCAGCCCTGAAAGCGCCGTTGTCATGGCATCCGCCGGCAAATGCTGGAAAACCCATATTGCCACACCAAGACCTGCTGCAGGCACCAGCAATTGCAATGCCCGCGTTATCGCCTGTGTGGATCGTTGCCGCATGACATACCTCTGGCCAATTGCCAGAAGCTTTAGACGGCAAGGGATAAAGACCGGGTAAAGATCCGCAGGACGCGCATCCTTCCCGGTCTTAACAGGTTAATATCAGACTTCGTCAATCAGCTGCGCTTTGGCTTCGATCATCAGTTCGGCCATCTTGGCGCGCAAATCCGCCTCGGACACCTTATCGCCTAGATCGCCGTGGACCTTGCGAAAGACATCCTCGTCGCCGGCCTCTTGAAAGTCGGACTTAATCACCTCTTTGGCGTAGGCCTGCGCGTCATCGCCGGATTTGCCCATCAGGTCGGCAGCCCAAAGCCCAAGCAGCTTGTTGCGGCGGGCTTCGGCCTTGAACTGCATTTCTGCATCGTGGGCGAATTTATTTTCAAAGGCGTTTTCGCGGTCTTTCATGCTCGTCATCGGGCAAAATCCTGTCTGCGGGTTCCGTTAGGCAAACTATGGGGTCCGCGCGACTTGCCCGCAAGGGGGGCTTGGCGTAAGAGGCGCAGAGCGGTGGCCCGCCAACGGGGCCGCCCCCAGACGTGAGGCTTTTTATGGCACGCCGCAAATTGATCTACGAAGGCAAGGCAAAGATCCTGTACGAAGGGCCGGAGCCGGGCACCTATGTCCAGTATTTTAAGGACGATGCGACCGCTGGCAATGGTGCCAAGAAGGACGTGATCGAAGGAAAGGGCGTGCTGAACAACCGCCTGTCGGAATATCTGATGGTCGGCCTTGGCAATATCGGCATCCCGACGCATTTTATTCGCCGTCTCAATATGCGCGAACAGCTGATCCGCCAGGTTGAAATCATTCCACTTGAAGTGATCGTGCGTAACTTTGCCGCCGGATCGATGGCCAAGCGGATGGGCATGGAAGAAGGCGCAACGCTGCCGCGCCCCATTGTCGAGTTTTCCTACAAGGATGACAAGCTGGGCGATCCACTGGTGCCAGAGGAATATATCATCGCTTTTGGCTGGGCCAGCCAGCAGGACATGGACGATATTGTCTCTATGGCGCTGCGGGTGAACGATTATCTGTCGGGTGTCATGTATGGTGTCGGCATCAAGCTGATCGACTTCAAGATCGAGATCGGCCGCGTGTGGGACAACGAATTTCCCCGCCTTGTCGTCGCAGACGAAATCAGCCCCGATTGCTGCCGCCTGTGGGATATTGAATCTGGTCAGAAGCTGGACAAAGACGTGTTTCGCCAGGACCTTGGCAACCTTGCTGATGCTTACACCGAAGTCGCGCGGCGTTTGGGCGTTCTGCCTAGCAATGTGACACACCGGCCCAAGCCAACGCTGATTAACTAAAGGAAATCAACATCATGAAAGCCAATGTTCATGTGATGCTGAAAGAAGGCGTGCTGGACCCGCAGGGCGAAGCCGTGCGTCACGCGCTGGGGGCGATGGGCTTTGAAGGCGTGAACGGCGTCCGTCAGGGCAAGGTCATCGCGCTGGATCTGGCCGACGGTACGACAGAGGATCGCATCAAGGACATGTGCGAGGCGCTGCTGGCCAATACGGTCATCGAATCCTACCGCATCGAGATTCTGTAAGCATCGGGGCGACCGGCGCGGCTAAACCTGCGCCGGCCCTTTCGACATACCGCCTGCAAGCCAATGCAGCGGTGCGCAAAACACTTTTCAGGAGCTACCCGCATGAAGGCCGCTGTCCTTGTTTTTCCCGGATCGAACTGTGACCGCGACATGGCTGTGGCCCTGCGCAAGGTCGGTGCCGATGTCACGATGGTCTGGCACAAAGACGCAGAGATCGGCGATGTCGATCTGGTCGCGGTGCCCGGCGGGTTTTCCTTTGGCGACTATTTGCGCTGCGGCGCGATTGCGGCCAATTCGCCTGTCTCTTTGGCGCTTAAGCGGCATGTGGAACGGGGCGGCTATGCGCTGGGGGTCTGCAACGGCTTTCAGGTTCTGACTGAAACCGGCTTGTTGCCGGGTGCGCTGATGCGCAATGCGGCGCTGAAATTCGTCTGCAAGTCCACGCCGTTGACCGTTGCGACGACGGATAGCGGCTTTACCGGCGGCTACACCGCTGGCGCAACAATCACGCTGCCCGTGGCCCATCACGACGGCAACTACACAGCCGAAGACGCGGTGCTGGACCAGCTGCGCGATCAGGACCGCATCGCCTTTACCTACGGTGATAATTTTAACGGCAGCCGTAACGACATCGCCGGCGTATTGAGCGAGAATCGCCGCGTGTTGGGGATGATGCCGCACCCCGAACGGGCTGTGGATGCCGCCACCGGCAATACCGACGGTCTGGCGCTTTTCCGCGGGCTTGTGCAGCAACTCGCCGACGCGTGATCGCTTGCTTGCCGGGCGTAGCGGCCCGACCTATCTAGTGCGGATGACCCACGCGGATTCCACCACACAGACCGGCACGCAGCGGCAGGGCCGCTGGCTTTTGCGGCTGAGCGTCATTGTCGTGTGTCTGCTGGGTGTCGTCACAATCTATACCACAAACCTGTTGCTGACCCAGCGGTTCACGGAAACGACACGCAATCGCGCAGAAGTCCGCCTGACCTTTTACGTTGCCAACTTGATGAGCGAGCTGCAGCGCAATTCCATTGTGCCGCAGCTTCTGGCCCGCGATCCCGATCTGATCAAGGCGCTGTCGGTCAGCAATTATGCACTGTCGACACAGCGGCTGCTGTCGTTTGTGGACGAAATCGGCGCGGCATCCTTGATGCTGCTGGACAAGGACGGGCGCGCAGTTGCGGCGACGGACCGGAACCGGCTGGGGGAACAGCACCGGTCGGACACATCCTTCGTCAATGCCCTGCGCAGCAATGCCACCGTCTTTACCTTAAGCGAGGCGGCGCAGGGCGGTTATCGCTTCGTCTATTCCCGCCGGATCGACCAGAACGGATCGACCCTGGGGGTTATTCAGGTGGCCGTTGATCTGGCCAAGCTGGAACGCAGCTGGGCCAGCGTATCCGATGCGGTCTATGTTGTGGACAGCACAGGCCATATCATCCTGACAACGGAACAGCGCTGGCGCGGCTTGGAAGAGGCAGAGGCCCTGCGCCGCCAAACCCCGCCGAGCGCGATCGAAGTTGCCCTGCGCGCCACGCAGGACTGGGCCGCGCTTCCCATCGACGCCTACCTGCGCGGAGAGGCGGTGCTGCGCCGCGAGGCCCGCGTGCCGTTCCAGGGCTGGCGCATGGTCAGCTACACCGCCTATTCGTCCGTGCGCGAACGGGTGAACGGTGTGCTGGCGCTGGAAGTCATGGGTTTTGCGATCTTTCTGGCGATGATGTTCTGGTTTGCATCCCGCAAGGCCACCAACCGGGTGGCGGTGTTCGAACGCGAATCCACGGAACTTCGCGCCCTGAACGCGGCGCTCCAACGCGAAATCGCGGCGCGTAAACAGGTTGAACGTAACCTGCAGGTCGCAGAACAAACCATGGCGCAAACCAGCAAGCTGGCGGCCCTTGGCGAAATGTCGGCCGCCGTCAGCCATGAATTGAACCAGCCGCTGGCTGCGATGAAAACCTATCTGGCGGGCGCACGTTTGCTGCTGCAACGCAAGCGGCCAGAGGAAACCCTGTCGTCGTTCCAGCGCATCGACGACCTGATCGACCGGATGGGCGCGATCACGCGGCAGCTGAAATCCTATGCCCGCAAAGGCTCTGATGCATTCGAGCCGGTCGATACCCGCGCCGCCGTGTCCTCTGCGCTGTCGATGATGGAGCCGCAGCTGAAAAACCGCTACGTCGAAATCAGCCGCACCCTGCCGGGCGAGCCGGCGATGATCCACGGCGACCGTTTGCGGCTGGAACAGGTGATCATCAATTTGCTGCGCAACGCAATTGACGCGACAAAAACAGTGGCCGACCCGCGGATCGACGTTATCTTGGCTTTGGGTGAAACGGTGACGTTGACTGTGCGCGACAACGGCGGCGGCATTGACGACCTCGATTCGCTGTTCGAGCCGTTTTATACAACCAAACAGCCCGGTGACGGCGTAGGCCTTGGCCTTGCGATTTCGTCGGGCATCGTGAACGATCTGGGCGGACGTATGACCGCGCGGAACGGGGCAGGCGGCGGTGCCGTGTTCGAGGTGCAGTTGCCCCGCCTCAAGACAGCGGCAAAAGCCGCGGAATAAGGATCAGATCCATGAGCAAAGCCATGAAAATCGCCATCGTGGATGACGAAAAGGACATGCGGCAGTCGATCAGCCAGTGGCTGGCCCTGTCCGGCTTCGAAACCGAAGCCTATGCCAGCGCCGAAGAGGCGCTGCGCGCTGTCGGCCCCGACTTTCCCGGGATCGTCGTCAGTGACGTGAAAATGCCCGGCATGGACGGGATGCAATTCCTTAAAAAGCTGCGCGGCGTCGATTCGGCGCTGCCTGTCATCATGATCACCGGCCACGGCGATGTGCCCATGGCCGTGGAGGCGATGCGCGTCGGGGCCTTTGATTTTCTGGAAAAGCCGTTCAACCCGGACCGCATGACAGAGCTGGCCAAGAAAGCCTGCAATGCCCGCCGCCTGACACTGGACAACCGCGCGCTGCGCAAGGAATTGTCCGACGGCTCTGCCTTGATCAAGAAACTGATGGGTCAGTCGGCCCCGATGGAACGGCTGAAAGAAGACATTCTTGATCTGGGGCAGGCCGATGGTCACGTCCTGATCGAAGGCGAAACCGGCACCGGCAAAACACTGGTCGCCCACGCCCTGCACGCTGTTGGTGCGCGGGCCACGAAAAAGTTCGTCCTGATCGCCTGCGCCGCCTTTGACGAGGCGACCCTGACCCGCCGCCTGTTCGGCCCTGCGGGCGAAGAAGAGCCGATCCCCGCCATTGAAGAGGCCCGCGGCGGCACGCTGGTGCTGGAAGATATCGAAAGCCTGAGCCAGACACTGCAAGCACGGCTTTTGACGGCGATCAACGACCAAGGCACGCCGGCAGAAACCCGTATCGTCGCGATCTGTAACTTGCAGGAACAGGACAAAACCTGCGAATCCGTGCTGCGGCCCGACCTTTATTACCGCATCAGCGCCCTGCGCATCGTGGTGCCGCCCCTGCGCCAGCGCGGCGAGGATATTCTGACGCTTTTCACCCGTCTGTCGGATCAGTTTGCCGAAGAATATGGCTGCGACGCGCCAGAGGTATCAGCCCAAGAAGCAGCGCAGCTGCTGCAGGCCCCCTGGCCGGGCAACGTGCGCCAGCTGATTAACGTGGCAGAACGCGCCGTTTTGCAAAATCGGCGCGGCACAGGGTCCATCGCATCATTGCTGATGGCCGACAGCGACGACAGCCGCCCGGCGATGACAACCGAAGGCAAGCCATTGAAAGAGTTCGTTGAAGCCTTCGAGCGGATGTTGATCGACAACACCATGCGCCGACACAAGGGATCCATCACCGCTGTCATGGAAGAGCTGTGCTTGCCGCGCCGGACCCTGAACGAAAAGATGGCGAAATACACGCTGTCTCGGTCTGACTACCTTTAGTGCTGCCCGTTTGCGCGGCGATGCCGCGTCCCGGTCCGGGGCGCGGCTTTCTTGTGCAAGAATGCCGGGCGACCCAGCCTGCGCGCACTTTGTGATTGTCTTATGACACAATAACCCCCTATGTATGTTTTACGGGCGGTTGGCATGACGATATGCGCAAAATCCCGGTGAGATTCTCTGATCCTGTCCGGCGCGGCAAAAGCCGGTGGACATGATCAGCTGACTATGACCCGAAATGGTCAAAAGAACGCCCTGGGCTCGCATGTGTATTCTGTGACCGGGCATTAAACAGGCCCGCCCACGCGGGTCAGACAAGGACCGCGATGCGAGGCGCGCAGAACAGTGACCACCAGACAGACGCCCCAAGGGGCCATGTCGTGGCCTGCGCACCCATCGCCTTAATCAGACATGACAGCCGCACTATCGCACCTCCCGGGGGCGATGCGGCGCGTCGTGCGAATGGACAACATGAAGAAAATGCTCATCGATGCCACACACGCGGAAGAAACCCGCGTTGTTGTGGTCGACGGAAACAAAGTCGAAGAATTTGATTTCGAAAGCCAGTTCAAGCGTCAGCTTGCTGGGAATATCTATCTGGCCAAGGTTACGCGGGTTGAACCGTCCTTGCAGGCTGCCTTTGTTGACTATGGCGGCAACCGCCATGGCTTTCTGGCTTTCTCTGAAATCCACCCCGATTATTACCAGATTCCGGTCGCTGACCGTCTGGCCCTGATCGAAGAAGAAAAGGCATATGCCGCCAGCCAGAAGGCAGAGGAAGAGGACGACGCCGATACGGACGCCGCCGACACCGCACAGGGTGACGACGGTGAAGATTCCAAGCCAAAGCCTCGCGTGCGCCGCACCCGGCGTAGCAGCCGCAACCGCGCGGCCAGCACATCCTCTGACGATGCGACCGCCACCCGCGATATCGCGGGCATGGAAACCATTGATCTGGACGACCCTGAAGAGGGGTCCAGCCCGATGGAACTGGTGGCAGAGACACCCGTGGACACGCCCGCCAACGACGAGGCGCAGGACGACGACCAGGTTGACGGCGCTGATGACAGCGATGCCGACAGCGACGATCAACCCGCAGAGATCGAAAACGTCGACAGCGCGGATGATAGCGACGACGTCCGCCCCGTGCGCAAGCCGCGCCCCAAGCGTTACAAAATTCAGGAAGTCGTCAAAGTCCGCCAGATCATGCTGGTGCAGGTCGTCAAGGAAGAGCGCGGCAACAAAGGCGCGGCGCTGACGACATATCTGTCGCTGGCAGGCCGCTATTGCGTGCTGATGCCGAACACGGCCCGTGGCGGCGGCATTTCCCGCAAGATCACCAACGTCGCCGACCGCAAGAAGCTGAAGGAAATCGCAGGAGAGATGCTGGTTCCCGAAGGTGCCGGCCTGATCATCCGCACCGCCGGCAGCCAGCGCACCCGGAACGAGATCAAGCGCGACTATGAATACCTGCAGCGCATGTGGGAAACCATTCGCGAACTGACGCTGAAATCTATCGCCCCTGCGAAAATCTATGAAGAGGGTGATCTGATCAAGCGGACGATCCGCGATCTGTATTCCAAGGACATCGACGAAGTCATCGTCGCTGGCGAAGAAGGCTATCGCAACGCCAAAGACTTCATGCGGATGATCATGCCATCCCATGCCAAGCACGTGAAGCAATACGCCGAACAGATGCCGCTTTTCGCCCGCTACCAGTGCGAAAGCTATTTGTCGGGCATGTTTAACCCGACGGTGCAGCTGCCCTCTGGCGGTTACATCGTCATCGGCGTGACAGAGGCATTGGTCGCTATCGACGTCAACTCTGGCCGGGCGACGAAAGAAGGTTCGATCGAACAGACCGCGCTGAAAACCAACCTGGAAGCTGCCGACGAAGTCGCACGCCAGGCGCGTCTGCGTGACCTTGCGGGTTTGATCGTCATCGACTTTATCGACATGGACGAACGCCGTAACAATATTGCGGTGGAAAAGCGGTTCAAGGATGCGCTGAAAACCGACCGCGCCCGCATTCAGGTGGGCCGTATTTCCGGCTTTGGTCTGCTGGAAATGTCGCGTCAGCGTCTGCGCCCCGGCATGCTAGAGGCGACAACACAGCCTTGCAGCCATTGCCACGGCACCGGCCTGCTGCGGTCCGACGACAACGTCGTGCTGAACATTCTGCGCCAGATCGAAGAAGAAGGCACCCGCGGCCGTTCCAAAGAAGTGCTGGTGCGTGCGCCGGTGTCCATCGCCAACGTGCTGATGAACGGCAAGCGCGACCACATCGCCGGGATCGAGGCGCAGTATGGCATGTCCGTGCGCGTCGAATGTGACCTGACGCTGGTGTCGCCTGATTTCGCGATCGACAAGTTCAAGACCGCAACGCGCGCCGTGCCAGAGGCTTTGCCCTTTGTGCCGCCCGTGCAAAGCGCCCGCGATCTGGCAGACGAACTTGTCTTTGACGAGGTTGAAGAGGAAGAGGCCGCACCGGCTGCCGCTGACACGCCCGCCCAGCAAAATGGCGATGCGGCGACGCCCGGCGACGACGATGCGGACGGCCAGCCGCGCAAAAAGCGCCGCCGGCGCCGGCGGCGGAAAGGCGGCCAGACCGCCGAAAACGGCGAGAACGGTGAGAATGGCGAGAACGCGGATGAGTCCGCCACTGACGGCGCCGATCAGGATGCTGCACCCGTAGATGCCCCTGATGCGCCAGCAGATGCGGCAGAGGCGGCAGAGGCCGCAAGCGATGTGCCTGCTGAAAAGCCCAAGCGCACCCGCAGCCGCCGCAAGCCCAAGGCAGAGGTTGCAGATGCACAGGCCGAGGCAGATACGCCGGATGCTGTTGCCGAGACTGCGCCTGCCGACCAGCCCGCCGCCGATGCCGATGCGCCCGCTGAAAAGCCCAAGCGCACCCGTAGCCGCCGCAAACCCAAGGCAGAGGTTGCCGAAGGGACGGAAGCGCCGGCAGAGGCCGATGCGGAAGCGACTGCCGAAAAGCCGAAGCCTGCCCGCCGCAGCCGCGCGCGCAAGCCCAAGGCAGAGGCCGCACCGGTGGTTGATGCGCGGACGGATGTGCCTGCGGTTCCCGCTGATGCGCCTGCTGACGCACCTGCCACCGACGCGCCGATTGCCGACGCACCGGTGTCCGAAACCCCTGCGCCTGCCTCTGAAGCTGCACCAGAGGTGAAGTCAGACCCCATTGCCGCGCCGGAGCCGGTCGCAGAACCGGCACCTGCGACAGAGGAGGCAGCAGAGCCAGCCTCTGCGCCGGAACCAACACCTGCACCGGAGGCACCTGCACCGGAGGCGCCTGCAGAGGACGCCGAGAGCAAGCCGAAAAAGCGCGGCTGGTGGTCACTGGGTCGCTAAGGCCCGCCACCCCGGAACACGAAAAAGGCGGGCCGCAAGGTCCGCCTTTTTTCTATTCAGTCCCGTATCGGCAGATCAGGCCTTGCGAATGAAATAGATCTGCGCGTCGCCGTCATCCTGTGTCAGGGCCAACGTATGCCCTGCCTCAAAGCAGAAATGCGGCACGTCGATCACCGCCGCGGGATCGGTCGCTCGCATCCGCAGCACCTGACCGCTGGCCAAAGCAGACAGGCGTTTGCGCGCCTTTAGAACGGGCAGGGGGCACAGCAGCCCGGTGGCATCAAGGTCAGCATCATAATCCATGCCCCATCGCTAGGGCGGATGTGTCATTTTGTAAACGCCCTCGTGACGCATCGCGGCGTGACGCCGCGCCCGTGATGGCCTAAGCCTGTGCCAACACGCGCAAAGAGGTCCCATGTTCGAAAATTTTGCCTTAATGGACGCAAGCCTTGTGCCCGCCATGGCCATCGCCCTGATCGCCGGCCTTTTGTCGTTCCTGTCACCCTGCGTGCTGCCGATTGTTCCGCCCTATCTGGCATATATGGGCGGCGTGTCGGTGACCGAGTTGGACGAAACCGCCGCCGCGCGCCGGCGGGTCATGGTGGCCGCTTTCATGTTCGTACTAGGACTGTCGACGGTATTTTTGCTGCTCGGCATGGCGTTTTCAACGCTAGGGCGGGCTTTGCTGCAATGGCAGGGCTGGTTTGTGCCCATCGCGGGCACCGTCGTCATGATCTTTGGCGCACATTTCATTGGCGTGTTCCGCATCGGCTTTCTGGACCGCGAAGCGCGGGTTGCGACGGGCGATAACGGTGGCAGCGCCTTTGGCGCCTATGTGTTAGGCCTTGCCTTCGCCTTTGGCTGGACGCCTTGCCTTGGCCCGATCCTTGGCTCGATTCTTGGCCTCGCCGCGTCAGAGGCCGACGTCGGCCGCGGCACTGTCTTGCTGGCGATGTATGCGCTGGGGCTGGGGCTGCCCTTCCTGGCGGTTGCCGCGTTTTTCCCGCGCCTGAAGGCGCCAATGGCCTGGATGAAGCGGCATATGGGGCGGATTGAACGCACCTCTGGCCTGCTTCTCTGGACGGTCGGGCTGATGATGGTCACTGGACAGTTTACCGCCTTCAGCTTTTGGCTGCTGGAACGGTTTCCAGCCTTGGGGGCGATCGGATAACGGCTTAATTTCGCCTGCATTCCCCGCTAGGGTCCGCGCATGAGCGAGCATGACGATCAGCAAACCGTGCGCCGCCGGCGGGTGTTCTACATCCCCGGCTATGACCCGATTCATCCCCGCCGCTACCGCGAGCTATACCGCACCGAAGGCACCGCCCAGGCGGCGATTAGCGGCTACGCGTTGACGCTGAGCCCAAAGCCGCGCGGCGCGACCTATGGCTGGCAGGTTGTCGCCGGAATGGACGGGGCGCAGGTCACGGCAGAGGTGGATGTGTTGGTCTGGTCCGACATCGTGCGCGGCAGCATGTCCCATTCGATCCCCGCGACCTATGGCCAGCTGCTGCGCACGGCCTTTACCTATATCGCCAGCGGCACGCTGCGGCGGCTGATGTGGCTGCGCAAGGGACCGGTGATTGCGGCGCTTTATCCCGTAGGCATGTTGCTGGTGCAGCTTTTGGTGGCGACCTTGCTAGGCGGTTTGGCCGCGAAACTGCTGGGCCTGATCCCTGTGACGGGCCTGCTGGGCACCATCCTGTCGCTGCTGTCCTACGCCCTTTGGGCGGGGGTCGCCGTCTGGGTCCTGCGCTGGTTCAAGCGCAAGGACGGCAAGTTTTTTGCCTATTACCTGATGCACGACTATGCCTATTCCGCCCGCTGGAACGGGGCGAACCCGCCCGCACTCGAAGAGCGTATGGCGCAATTTGCGGACCAGATCGCTGCCGCTTTGGCCACGGACGTGGACGAGGTGCTGGTCGTCGGTCATTCATCCGGCGCGCACCTTGGGGTGTCGATCCTTGCTGATCTGCACCGCGCGAGCCGGGTGCCAACGGATGGTCCCACGTTGTCGTTCTTGTCGCTGGGGCAGGTGGTGCCGATGGTGTCGTTCCTGCGCGGTGCCACGCGTCTGCGCCGCGATCTGCACGATCTATCCCGCGTTGACATGCCGTGGGTCGACGTCACAGCCCCCGGCGACGGCTGCGCTTTTGCCTTGTGCGATCCGGTCGAGGTGTCTGGCGTCGCGCCAAAGGACAAGCGGTGGCCGCTGGTCATCTCTGCCGCCTTTACGCAGACCCTGTCGCCCGAAAGATGGAGAGAGCTGCGCTGGCGGTTTTTTCGCCTGCATTTTCAATACCTCTGCGCCTTTGACCAGCCCGGCGATTACGACTATTTCCGCATTACTGCGGGGCCGCTGACCTTGGGCGAACGCTATCGGGGCCGCGCGCCTTCGGCTTCTCGCATCGATGTGCGCGCATCGAAATACACGGATATGGCACTGTGAAGCCCGCCAAGCCGCCTGCGCGGCCGGACAAGGTATCGCTGTTTCGCTACCTTAAACTGTTCCGCGCAGATATTCTGTCGGCGCAACCCGCCAAGCTGTATCGCGCGTGGATGGCAGAGTTTCGTACGCCGTTTTTCCGCAGCTATATGGTGAACGACCCGGAGCTTATCCGGCTGGTGCTGAACGAGCGCCCCGATGATTTCCCCAAATCGGACCGCATCGGCGCGGGGCTGCGGCCCTTGCTGGGGGACTCGGTGTTCTTGACCAACGGCGATTTGTGGAAACAGCAGCGCCGCATCATCGACCCCGCCTTTGCGGGGGGGCGGCTGCGCGATACCTTTCCGGCGATCAAGGCGGCGGGGGCGGCGGCGGTCACCCGCATGGCCGCGTTGGCCGACGGCACCCCGCGCGATATAGAGCCAGAGACGAGCCATGCCGCCGCCGATGTGATCTTTCGCACGCTGTTTTCCGTCCCGATCGAGAACAAGGTTGCGACCCGCGTGTTCGACGCCTTCAAGACCTATCAGCGCACCCAGCCGATCCTGAACCTTGCCGCCTTTGTCCCCGGCCCCCGCTGGATGCCGCGGTTTTTCCGCCGCGACACGCGGGCCACGGCGCGGCTGATCCGCAGCCTGATCACCGACATGACCGCCGCGCGGCTGGCGCAGATTGCGGATGGCACCGCGCCGGATGATCTGGCGACCAAGATCATGACAACGGCGGACCCTGAAACCGGCGATACCTTTAATGTGCCGCAAATGGTCGATCAGGTCGCGATCTTCTTTCTGGCAGGACACGAAACCAGCGCCGCTGCGCTGGCGTGGACGTTGTATTTGCTGGCGATGCACCCTGAATGGCAAGACAAGCTCGCGGACGAGGCGCAGGCCTGGGACGGCGAATTTGCCGGACTTTCGACGCTGAAAGCTACCCGCGACGTGTTCCGCGAAAGCCTGCGACTGTATCCACCTGTGCCGATGATGGTGCGCGAAACGACCAAGCCAGAAGTGTTTCGCAAGCGGGGCGTCACGCCCGGCGCACAGGTCGTGCTGTCGCCTTGGCACCTGCACCGGCACGAACGGATTTGGGACAAGCCTGACGATTTCGACCCAACCCGCTGGCAGACCGAGAACGGCAAAACGGGGCAGCGCACGGCCTATATGCCGTTTTCAGCCGGACCGCGGGTCTGTACCGGTGCCGGCTTTGCCATGATCGAAGGCGTTGTTTTATTGGCGCAGATGTTGGCGGCCTACCGCTTTGACCTCGTGCCGGATCGCCCGCCCGTGCCCGTCGCCCATCTTACCGTCCGCACGGCAAACGGCATGTGGCTGCGGATCAGCCCGCGTTAATCGCGTCGTTGCGCGTCGCGCAACACATGCACCCGGATGGCAGAGGCAAGGCCGATATCGCCGCGATCCGCGTCGATCTGCGCGGCCAGCGCGTTAATCGTCATCCCGTCGCGATCCGCCATGGCGCGGAACGCCTGCCAGAACGCATCTTCAAGAGAGACAGAGGTCCGGTGCCCGCGCAGGGTCAAGGAATGCTTGACCGGACGGGCGGGCACCGGGCACTTCATTCTTCGAACTTCGCCTGATCGAGCGCGGTCCGCGCTTTGTCAGCGCGGGCCGCGTCCAGCAGGCGTTCGGCCTTGCTGCGGCCGAATTTGACCGCATTGGCGTCTGCTTCAGCCTTGTCTGCGGCCCTGTCGCGGGCCTTGCGCACCTTGTTCAGGTTGATCGGTGTGTTGGCGTTCATTTTGGACCGTTCACTTCGGGCCGATCATGTCTTCGGGGCGCACAACGCGGTCAAAGGTTTCGGCGTCGACAAAGCCCAAGGCAATCGCCTCTTCCTTCAAGGTGGTGCCGTTTTTATGCGCGGTTTTCGCGACCGTTGTGGCGTTGTCGTAGCCGATGGTCGGGGCCAGCGCCGTCACCAGCATCAGCGATTCGCGCATCAGCTTTTCAATCCGGGTCCGGTCGGCCTTGATGCCGACAACGCAGTTGTCTGTAAACGCGACAGAGGCATCGCCCAGCAATTGCAGCGATTGCAGCACGTTATACGCCATCATCGGCTTCATCACGTTCAGTTCGAAATGGCCCTGGCTGCCGGCAAAACCCACAGCGGCATCGTTGCCCATGACATGGGCACAGACCTGCGTGATCGCCTCGACCTGCGTGGGGTTCACCTTGCCCGGCATGATGGACGAACCCGGCTCGTTTTCCGGCAAGATCAGCTCTCCCAGACCGCAGCGCGGACCGGAGCCAAGGAAGCGGATGTCGCAGGCGATCTTGTATAGCGACGCGGCAACGGTTTTCAGCGCGCCGGACATTTCGACCAGACCGTCATGGGCGGCCAGCGCCTCGAACTTGTTCGGCGCGGTGACGAAGGGCAGGCCGGTGATGTCGGCAATTTCGGCGGCGACAGTTTCGCCCCAACCAACCGGAGTATTCAGACCGGTGCCGACGGCAGTGCCGCCTTGGGCCAGCTCATAAATAGCAGGCAAGGCGGCCTTGATCCGGCGGATGCCCATGGCGACTTGATGGGTGTAGCCGGAAAATTCCTGCCCCAGTGTCAGCGGCGTCGCGTCCATGGTGTGGGTGCGGCCAATCTTGATGATATCGCTGAACTCTTCGACTTTGGCTTGCAGCGCGGCGTGCAGATGTTCCAGCGCGGGCAGGGTCACGTCATGGGCGGTGCGCGCCACGGCGATGTGCATCGCGGTCGGAAAGGTGTCGTTAGACGACTGGCCCATATTGCAGTGATCGTTGGGGTGCACCGGATCCTTGGACCCGATGGTGCCGCCCAGCATTTCGATCGCGCGGTTCGAAATCACCTCGTTCGCGTTCATGTTCGACTGGGTGCCGGACCCAGTTTGCCAGACCACCAGCGGGAAATGATCGTCCAGCTTGCCGGCGACAACCTCTTTTGCGGCGGCGACGATGGCATCACCGATTTTCGCATCCAGCTTGCCGCGTGCCATATTGGCGGTGGCGCAAGCCTGCTTGATCACGCCAAGTCCGCGCACGATGGCGACGGGCTGCTTTTCCCAACCAATGGGAAAGTTCTGCAGGCTGCGCTGGGTCTGCGCACCCCAATAGCGGTCTGCTGGCACGTCAATAGGGCCGAAGCTGTCGGATTCGGAGCGTTGGTCGGTCATAGGTCTGTCCCGGCTGTTGTTTTGAAATTGCCCGCTTATTTGCGGAATTTATCAAGGCTGACGACTTCGGCGTCCTTGCGGGGCGCTTCCTCTTCAGGCTCGACCATCTCGTCCATGGGCGCTTCTGCGCCGTCGTCGTCATCGCCGTCCTCGGGCTGGGTTTCGAACCGCAAGCCGAATTCAACCGACGGGTCGACGAAGGTTTTGATCGCGTCATAGGGGATATACAGCGGCTCTGGCGCGTTGCCAAAGTTCAGCGTGATCGAAAATCCTTCGTCGGTGACTTCAAGGTTGTCGAACCAGTGCTGGATCACGATTGTCATCTCTCCGGGATAGCGGTCAGATAGCCAATCGGCGATTTCGACATCCGGATGCTGGGTGTCGAAGGTGATGAAAAAGTGGTGCGCGCCGGGCAGTTGTCCGGTCTTTTGGATGTCCGTCAACACGTTTTGGATCAGGCTCCGCATGGCGCGGTGCATCAGGTTTCCATAGTCGATCGTGCGCGACATGCGTTACATCCTTTGTCGGTTTTGCGGTACAATACCCAAATCGTGGCGGGATGAAAGGGCAGACGGCGCGCGGACCGCCATTGCCCGCGCAACAAAAGTCAGGCGCAGGCGGCGCAGCGCTGGTTACCCGCGGGTACGCAAAGCCGGACGCCGCTAGTCGGCACATAGGGGAAGGGGGGTAGGTGCAGGTTTCTGTTGCCAGGTACCTGCGGACCCCGCCTTAGGTCGCAAAACCTAAGGGCTTAAGGTTTCGATATTCCGCACAGCTTACGCTGCGAGGGCCATCGGTGCTTTGTTGTCATTTGCAACTAGCTTTGTTGTACCGATAACGGTGGTAACTCACCGAGACAAAGCAAAACCCCTTTAGACGTTCGTCGATCCTATTTCGTCCCCATCGCTGGCAAATGACCAGAGTGTTGGTGGAGACGCCGGGTACCGCCCCCGGGTCCGATCCGCTTATTACGAGCGCGTTTATGTCCATAGTCCCGAAGGACACCTTACAGATAGGGGCCTACGCGGGTGGTGACAAGGGGGATCAGTGTGTTTTCGGCATGCCCGCCTTAGGCACCGCCGGCCTTTTCCAGCACCAGAAACGTCATCATCCCAAGCGGCGGCAGCGCCGATTGCGACAGTATCGACAACCGGTCATCCACCATGATGGTCGCCATGCGAAAGTCGGAATGCCAGCCGATCAGGTTTTCCAGCGGCGCGAACAGCTTTTCGATGCCTGCCAAAAACCCCTTGTCCCGCTGGAAATGATTGGCAATCACAACCTGCCCGCCGAGTTTGCACACCCGGGCGATTTCGGCGATCACGCGCTCTGGCTCTGGCACAACGGACAGCACATGCATGGCGGCCACGGTGTCAAAGCTATTGTCGGGAAACGCCAACGTGCGGGCATCCATCTGCCGCAACTCCTTGACGTGGGACAGCCCTGTGCCCGCGATGCGCGCGCGGGCCTTGGCCAGCATATCGGTGCTGTAATCAATTCCCGTAACACTGACGCGGTCGTCATAAAGCGGCAGCGCAAGCCCTGTGCCGACCCCGACCTCCAACACGTCGCCGCCGCGTTCGCAGATGTAATTCACGGTCCGCTTGCGGCCAATCGTGGTCAGCGCGCCAAAAGTGCGATCATAGACCGGCGCCCAGCGGGCATAACTTTTTTCGACAGCAGAGATATCCATAACGGTCCCATTCGTGCGGTTGAACATCAACGCGGGCGGCGCAAACAGCCCCAGACGACGCCGATGATATAGGCCGCACACAGCGCGACCAGTGTAATCCAAGGATAGGTCAGCACCGCCGCAATCAACACGACGGCCCCCAGCAGGGCATACCGAATGTTGCCCTTGGCGATGCGCAGGGATTTGAACGAAGAGGTGCGGATCCCGCTAATCATCAAAAGCCCGATTGCCGCCATATAAAGGCACAGCAGCGGGTCCGGCAGCAAAGCGGCATTGGCAAAGGCAAAGGACGTAAACATCGGCAGCAAGACCAGCATCGCCCCTGCGGGCGATGGCACCCCGATGAAGTCATCAGAGGTTTTAGGTATATCCGTCGATTTGGCATCCACGTTGAACCGCGCCAGTCGCAGCACGCAGCAGACGGCAAAAATCAGCACGGCGATCCAGCCGATCTTGCGATAGTCCTGCAACGCCCAAAAATACAGCATCAGGGGGGCGGCGACGCCGAAATTGACAAAGTCCGCCAAGCTGTCCAGCTCTGCGCCGACCTTGGAATGACTGCCCAGCAACCGCGCCACACGGCCATCGATCCCGTCCAGCAAGGCGGCAAACAGCAATAGCAGGGCAGCGGTCTTGAAATCGTGCTCCACCGCCGCCCGAATGGCTGACAGCCCGGCCCCGATGGCCGTCAGCGTCAGCGCGTTCGGCAGCAGTTGCAGCAAGGCGACATCACGGCGCGGTGCAGCGGACATGGCTTAGCCTTTCAGATCAGCAATGACCGTTTCGCCCGCAACCATGGTCTGACCAATGGCGACCATCGGCACAACGCCTTCCGGCAAATACACATCAAGGCGGGAACCAAATCGGATCAGACCAAAGCGTTCGCCCGGCGCCAGAACTTCATTCGGCTTGGTGAAACAGACGATGCGCCGTGCCACAAGGCCAGCAATCTGCACAACAGCAATGTCGCGCCCGTCGGCCATCGTGATGCGCACGGAATTGCGTTCGTTATCAACGCTGGCCTTATCAAGAGAGGCGTTAAAGAATTTGCCGGGCCGATATGCGATAGCTTGCACAGTGCCGCCCACAGGGGCCCGGTTCACATGGCAATTGAACACATTCATGAATACGCTGACACGGGTCAGCGGCGTGTCGGCCATGCCCAGCTCTGCTGGCGGAACGGCCGGTTCGATCAGGGAGATGATGCCATCAGCCGGACTGATGACAAGGTCCGGCCGGTCCGGCGTGACCCGTTCGGGGTCGCGAAAAAAGTAATAACACCAGACGGTCATCAACACGCCAAGCCAGCCCAGCGGTTCCCAAATCAAGAACAGGATCAGGGTAATGACCCCGAAGATCGCAACGAACTTGCGCCCCTCCGGATGCATCGGTTTGATGAAAGTGCTGGCCATGTTCATCGTGTCGCTCCTGCCCCTTGACGGTCGTATCCGTCATAGGGGCAGGGCAGGTAAACGCAAGGCGATTGACGCCCGGCGTCTATTTTTCAGGCAAAATCCCGCGCGGGCTAAACCGCATGATTAACAGCAGCACAGTGCCCATCACAAGGAACCGCATCTGCGGTGCGGAATCGATCAGACTTGCCTTCAGCGCGCTGTCAGCATGCAGGGCAGAGGTCACCCAGATCATCAGATCGGGGCCGTATTCGCCCACGGCAACCCACAGCCACCAGATCAGCATACCGCCCAGCACAGAGCCGATATTGTTGCCGGAGCCGCCGACGATCACCATTACCCAGACCAGAAAGGTAAAGCGCAGCGGCTGATAGGCCGCAGGCGTCATCTGCCCGTCCAGCGTCGTCATCATCGCCCCTGCAAGACCGCAAATGGCAGAACCGATGATAAAGATCTGCAAGTGGCGCCGGGTCACATCCTTACCCATCGCCTCTGCCGCGACTTCGTTGTCGCGGATCGCGCGCATCATGCGGCCCCAAGGGCTGTGCAGCGCGCGCTGTGCCAGCAGCAGGATCACGATCAGAAACGCTGAAAAGAGCCCCGCATACAGCAGTTTGACCGCCAGCGTTGATGCCGTGGTCGCATCCAGCCCCAGATCGTTCGCCGCCGCGACAAAGGCCGGATCGACCTGCAAGTCCGTTTCATAGGGAACAGGACGGGGAAGGCCGGTGACATTCAATACGCCGCGCGATAGCCAGTTTTCATTCTTTAAAACGGCGACGATAATCTCGGCGATGCCAAGGGTCGCAATGGCCAGATAGTCCGACCGCAGCCCCAGCGCCACCTTGCCAATCGCCCAGGCCGCGCCCGCCGCCAGCAAGCCGCCGACAGGCCATGCAATGATCGGCATCCACCACCAGTCGCGGCCCGCATCGCCGCCAAAGTTGACGCCGCCAAGGTAGCCGTAAAGCGATGGGTTCACGCCCTCAATCGCGGATACGCCGCCATCGAACACGCTGCGAAAGGCGAAAAAGCCTGCGATCATCAAAGCCGTCATCACCAGATTGCGCGTGCGGCCCTTGGCCATGCGCTTGTAGACGGCAACCAGCACAACGATCACTGCCGCGCCAATGGCAAGCCCCAGCAACACGCGCCCGCCGCCCGCAGCCCAGGCATCGCGCACCGGCGGCATGGTCAACAGCACAGAAGCAAGCCCCCCAAGCGCGACAAACCCCATGACGCCCACGTTAAACAGACCCGCTAGGCCCCATTGCAGGTTCACCCCCAGCGCCATGATCGCGGAAATCAGACCGTAGTTCAGGATCACCAGCGCCAAGTTCCAGTTGTCCAGAACTCCGGTGCCAATAATCAGCAAGGCGACAAAAGCCGCGAAAAGGCTGGTACGCAGCGTATCGGTCATATGTTTTGCCCCTTGAACAGGCCGGTCGGTTTGAACAGCAGCACGATCAGCAAAATCATGAAACTGACCGCAAATTTGTAGTCACCCGACAAAAGCTGCACCAGACCATCCGGCCCCATCCCTTCGGGCAGCCAGTAGGTCAGTACCTTTTTCAGCGGATAGGTCACGGTGACTTCGGCAAAGGCGATCAGGAACCCGCCCGCAATCGCGCCCACCGGGTTGCCAATGCCGCCCACAATGGCGGCGGCAAAGATTGGCAGCAACAGCTGGAAGTAAGTGAAGGCTTTAAAAGACTTATCAAGGCCATAGAGCACGCCCGCAATCGTCGCCAGCGCCGCCACAATCAGCCAGGTCACGCGCACAACGCGGTCGGGGTCGATGCCGGACAGCAATGCCAGATCCTCGTTGTCGGAAAAGGCGCGCATCGATTTGCCGGTGCGGGTCTTGTTCAGAAACCAGAACAACGCCGCCACGGTAATGGCCGCCGTCACCAGCGTGATGGCCTGCGTTGTCTTGATCGCCAGACCTTCGTCCAGTCCGGTCCAATCCTTGAACTGGCGCACCGTCATTAAAAAGCGTGCGCCATCGGCAAACTGGATATCGCGCACGCCGATAAAGACGCGGGTCAAGCCGTTCATTACAAACATAACCCCCAGCGACACGATCACCAGCACCACCGGTTTTGCCTTTTGCTGGCGATAGAACTTGTAAACCAGCCAGTCGGTGCCCAGCACCAAAAGCCCCGTCGCCAGAATGCCCACCGGCATCGCCAGCAGCGCCGTGGGCAAGGGCCCCAGCGTGATCCCCATGGCCACCAGAACCGCCGTCACCTTGATCGTGACAGCCGTGCCAAAGGCCATGGTGTCGCCATGGGCAAAATTGGAAAACCGCAAGATCGCATAAACCAGCGTGACGCCAAGCGCACCGATGGCAAGCTGCGCGCCATAGGCAAGGGCAGGGACGACGACGAAATTGGTCAGGAACACCAGTCCGTTCAGAAATTCCATGGCTGGTCCTTGGTCAAAGTATCAAACATTATCATCCCCCCAAAAAGCTGCGGCGGACTTCGGGATCAGCCAACAGCTCCTTGCCCGTGCCGGTATGGGCATTCGCGCCCTGCACCAGAACATAGGCTTTATCTGCAATCTCAAGCGCTTGCCGAGCGTTCTGCTCGACCATCAGGATCGGGATCCCAGTCCGCGCCACCTCGATGATGCGATCAAACAGCTCGTCCATGACGATGGGGCTGACACCGGCCGTCGGCTCGTCCAGCATCAGCACCTTCGGTTTGGTCATCAGCGCGCGGCCCACAGCCACCTGCTGTCGCTGGCCGCCCGACAACTCGCCCGCGGGCTGCAGGCGCTTGTCTTTCAGGATCGGAAACAGATCATAGATCTGCGCCATCGTATCGCGAAAATCGTCGCGGCGAATAAAGGCACCCATCTCCAGATTCTCTTCCACCGTCATCGAGGTAAAGATGTTATGGGTCTGCGGCACAAAACCCATGCCCTTGACCACCCGCTGCTGCGGCGACAGGGCCGTAATATCCTCACCGTCCAGCATCACATGGCCTGACCGCACATCCAACATGCCGAACATCGCCTTCATGGCCGTCGATTTGCCAGCGCCGTTCGGGCCGACAATGACCGCAATCTCGCCCGGGTCCACAGCGATGGTGCAATTGTGCAGGATGTCCGGCCCCTTGCCATACCCCCCCGTCATCGCGTCCCCGATCAGAAACGGCGTACCTGGCGCGGGGCTGCTCTGCCCGCCGCCCACAGGCTGCGCCACACCGCCACCCGGTTTGGTGATCGACCGGTCGCTGTTTCCGCGATCATCCTGGTAAGGGTTATCTGTCATGCCATATCCCCCATCCGGGTCTTCTTCTGGTTGAAAATATCCTCGGGGGTGAATGCGCGGCAGCGCAGAGGGGGCAGACAGCCCCCTGACACCGCCCGCCCAAAACGCAGCTTTATCATGTGCATGCCACCTGATCTTTATTCTTCAGGCCGGTGCCCAGATAGGCCTCGATGACCTGCTCGTTGGCCTTAATCTCGGCCAGTGTGCCCTGCGCCAGAACCTTGCCTTCCGCCATGCAGATCACCGGATCACACAGGCGTTCGATGAAATCCATGTCGTGTTCGATGACCACAAAGGTATAGCCGCGTTCCTTGTTCAGGCGGATGATCGCATCGCCAATGGTATTGAGCAGCGTGCGGTTTACGCCGGCGCCAACCTCGTCCAGAAACACGATCTTGGCGTCGACCATCATGGTCCGCCCCAATTCCAGCAGCTTTTTCTGCCCGCCCGAAATCTGCCCTGCCTTGTGGTCAGCCAGATGGGATATGGTCAGAAAATCAAGCACTTCATCGGCCTTCGCCTTCAGCGCGCGTTCTTCGTTCGCGATCCGCTTGCGGCCAAACCAGGTATTCCAAAGCGACTCGCCCGACTGCCCCCCGGGCACCATCATCAGGTTTTCGCGGCAGGACATTGACGGAAATTCATGGGCAATCTGGAACGTCCGCAGCAAACCGCGGTGAAACAGATCATGCGGCGCAAGGCCGGTGATATCCTGCCCCTGCATCGTCACCCGGCCGGAGCTTGGTTGAAGAACGCCCGCGATCACGTTGAAAAGGGTAGTTTTTCCGGCACCGTTCGGGCCGATCAGTCCTGTGATGGACCCTTCGGCAATGCTCAGGTTTGCCCCATCCACGGCGCGAAAACCACCAAAGGTTTTCACCAGATTTTCAACAACAATCATGCAGGTCCCCGGCGGCGCGGCATGGCCGCAGAATTAACAAATGAAAACGGCGCGAGATTGCTCTCGCGCCGCCATAATCCGCGTTTAGCGGTAGGTGACGGTCTCGATCGCGCCGTCTTTGACTTCAATTTCACGGAAATTGCCAGCGGATTCGCCGGGTCCGATCAATTCCAGTGCGGTCGCACCGACATAGTCGATGTCCTCGCCGGCTTTCAGCAGTTCGATCGCCTTGGCCAGCTCGCCCGGGAAAATCTCGGTGCCGGGGGCGTTGGCGACGTCCATGACCTTGTCCTTAAAGTCGGCGGACTGGTTCGATCCGGCAGCTTCCATCGCCAGCATGATCAAGGCAGCGGCGTCATAGGATTCAGGCGCATAGGCACCGGTGCCGTCAAAGCCGGCTTCGGTCGCCATAGTCAGGAAGGTTTCCGCGCCGGTGCTGTCCGTGCCCGGCAGCTGACCGAAAGAGCCGTTCAGTGCATCGCCAATGTCGGCAACCAGCTGGTCGCCCACCATGCCGTCGGGCAGGACGAAGGTTTCAAACGCGCCGGTATCGACAGCGTTCTGGATCACGCCCTTGCCGCCCTGATCGGTGTAACCGGCCACGACTAGCGCCTCACCGCCGGCAGCGGCTAGCGCTGCGACTTCAGAGGAATAATCGCCTTTGCCATCTTCATGGGCTGCGGAAATGGTGACTTCACCGCCCGCAGCTTCGAACGCCGCCTGGAACGCATCGGCCAGACCCTTGCCGTAGTCGTTGTTGGTATAGGTCACGGCGACGGACTTGAAGCCGCGGTCAACCAGCACGTCGGTCATGACTTCGCCCTGACGCGCATCGGACGGGGCTACGCGAAAGAACAGGCCGTCGTCTTCTGCAGCCGACAGCGCAGGCGATGTTGCGGAAGGAGAGATCATCACAACGCCATTGGGGCGTGCGACGTTCTGCAGGACGGCGCCGGTCACACCGGAACAGTCAGCGCCCATAATCGCATTGACCTTTTCGCCGGTCACCAGACCTTCGGCAGCGGCGGTTGCAGCACCGGCGTCAACGCAGGTGGAATCGGCACGCACGGCGGTGACAGCTGCACCGTCCAGCAGGGTGCCAGCGGCGTTCACTTCGGCAATCGCCAGCTCTGCGCCGGCGGCCATAGCGGGGGTGATGGATTCCAGCGGGCCGGTAAAGCCAAGCTGAATGCCGATCTTAACGTCACCGGTGTGGCCTTCGGCAAATGCCGCGCCAGACATCAGTGCGGTGGCCGCAGTGGCCAGCAACAATTTGTTCATTTGAACTCTCCCAATTGGTTTTTTGTTCTGCGGGGCAGATTAACAGGCGTAACCGGATTGTGAAGCGGCCATCGTGCAGCGACTGCGCGATTTTGCACATCGGACGCCTAGACCGGCACGCGCCCGCCGTGGCTGCCGCGTTCGCGGTAGGGTGTCGTGTCATAGTGGGCGCGGTAGCATTTTGAAAAATGCGACGGCGATGCGAATCCGCAGGCTAGTGCCACGTTGATGACGGTCATATCCGTTTGCATCAAAAGGTTACGCGCCTTGGACAGGCGCAATTCCATGTAATACCGCTTTGGACTACGGGACAGATAGCGGCGGAACAGCCGTTCCAGCTGACGGGTGGACATCCCGACCTCTTGCGCCAGCGTTGCGGGGCTGATCGGATCTTCGATATTGGCTTCCATCAACTGGATGACGCGGGACAGTTTTGGATGGCGCACGCCAATACGGGTGGGAATCGACAACCGCTGCGTGTCCTGATCGGTGCGGATCGACGAATAGATCAGAATATCCGCGACCGCATTGGCCAGATCCTCTCCGTGATCGTCGGCGACAATCTTGAGCATCAGGTCAATGGACGCGGTGCCGCCTGCCGTGGTGATCCGATTCCCGTCGATGACAAAGATCGACTTGGTCAGATCGACGTCTTCGAATTCTTCTAGAAAACTGTCCTGATTTTCCCAGTGGATCGTGGCGCGTTTACCGTTCAGCAAACCGGCGCGGGCCATGGTATAACCGGCCGTGCACAGGCCTGCGACGGTGATGCCGCGGCGCGCCTCTCTTCTTAGCCAATTCAGCATCTTGCGAGTCGTTGCTTCGCCAATATCGACGCCGCCGCACAGCATCACCGTGTCTTCGCGGTCCAGTTCGATCAGATCGCTATCCAGCTGGAATGTGCAGCCGTTCGAACAGGTCGCCGACACGCCGCCTTCGCCAACGATGGTCCAGTCATATAGCTTGCGTCCAGCGGTCCGGTTCGCAATCCGCAGGCTTTCGATCGCCGCGGAAAAGCACAGCATGGTAAACTGATCCAGCAGCACGAATACAAAGCGCCGCGGCGCGCCGCTGGGTCGAACGTCGATGATCTGGGGCGCGGCCTGCATGGTCTCTCCGGTAAGGTTTCGAAAATCCAAAAGGTTTCCCCGCGCCCCTTCAAGGGCCAATCGTCATCAATTCGGCTTTTCGCGACATTATATGACGCTTTTGACCACCAAAGGTTTCCAGATTAGCCATTGGCCCCGTGCGATGATGACAGTATAAGCGGCCCTCGCAATGCGAAGAGCAGGAGACGCACGATGACGGACTGGAAAAAATCGGACTGGCGCAGCAAGCCGCGGGTTCAGATGCCTGAATATACCGACGCAGCCGCACTAGGCCTGGTCGAAGGCAAGCTGTCCAGTTATCCGCCGCTGGTGTTTGCTGGCGAAGCACGCCGCCTGAAAGCGCATCTGGGCAAGGTCAGCCGGGGCGAGGCGTTTCTGCTGCAAGGCGGCGATTGCGCCGAAAGTTTCTCTGAATTCAGCGCAGACACCATCCGCGACACTTTCAAGGTGATGCTGCAGATGGCAATGGTTCTGACCTACGGTGCCAAGGTGCCCGTGGTGAAACTGGGCCGGATGGCGGGCCAGATGGCCAAGCCGCGTTCCGCCCCGACCGAGGTTGTGAATGGCGTAGAGCTGCCAAGCTACCGCGGCGACATCATCAACGGGTTCGATTTCACCCCCGAATCCCGCATCCCCGATCCGGCCCGTATGGAACAGGCCTATCTGCAGGCGGCGGCCTCGCTGAACCTGCTACGCGCCTTTTCGACGGGCGGTTATGCGGATGTGCACAAGGTTCACGCCTGGACGCTTGGCTTTACCGACAAGCCAGAGGCTGAAAAGTACCGCGATCTGGCTAACCGGATCAGCGACACCCTCGACTTCATGGAAGCCGCGGGCCTGAGCACCGAAACCAACCACGAGCTGCAAACGGTCGAGTTCTACACTTCTCACGAGGCGCTGCTGCTGGAATATGAAGAGGCGCTGACGCGGGTCGACAGCACCTCTGGCAAGTGGCTGGCTGGTTCTGGCCACATGATCTGGATCGGCGACCGCACCCGTCAGCCCGACGGCGCGCATGTCGAGTTCTGCAAAGGTGTGATGAACCCCATCGGTCTGAAGTGCGGTCCCAGCATGACGTCTGGCCACCTGAAGGCGCTGATGAACACGCTGAACCCGGAAAACGAGCCGGGCCGCCTGACCCTGATCGCGCGCTTTGGTGCAGGCCAGGTTGGTGATCACCTGCCGCGTCTGATCAAAGCGGTCGAAGAAGAAGGCGCAAAGGTCGTCTGGTCCTGCGATCCGATGCATGGCAACACGATCAAATCCTCGACCGGTTACAAGACCCGGCCGTTCGATTCCGTGCTGCGCGAAGTCCGCGAATTCTTTGACATCCACAACGCCGAAGGCACCGTCCCCGGCGGCGTGCATTTCGAGATGACCGGCAAGGATGTGACCGAATGCACCGGCGGCGTGCGCGCTGTGACAGACGAGGACCTGTCGAGCCGTTACCACACCGCCTGCGATCCGCGCCTGAACGCCAGCCAGTCGCTGGAACTGGCGTTTCTGGTCGCAGAAGAGCTGGGCGAGCGGCGCGAGAAGATGGCGCAAGCCAAAGCAAGCTGACGCGCCTGCACAAGAATTGGAAAAGGCACCCTGCGGGGTGCCTTTTTTGTTAGGCGACAGATGAATTTGAATGGCACCGCTGCGGGGCTGACCAAAGTCCGCGCCGCGATGCGGGGTGCCGGACCCTAGCCGTTGTTGACCACCAGCCGCAGGGCGGGCCGTTGGACCGGTAACGGGCGCGCGCGGGCACCGCGACGTTCGGCAAACGGCAGGTTCAACGCGTCGTGGCGCAGCACCGCATCCCCTGCGATATCAAAGCGATAGGCGCGGCTATTCAGCGGCCCCGCCGCCACCAGCGCCCCCATCATGCGTGTCACCTGACCCTGCGCGTCCATCATGGGCAGCAGCAGCAGCTCTGCCAGCATCGGTTTGCGGCCCAACCCGCGTGATGCGGTTAGGGGCAATCCGACAATGGCGGGGCCGTCAAAGGCGGAATCGACAATGTCCATCACCGCATCGCGGGACCCTTCTGCGAAAAAACACCCGAACGACATGCCGCGCGGGTCCATGCGCAACAGATCATGCAGCCGCTGTCCGGCGACGCGGATACGCACGGCGCCCGGTGCCGTGCGGTGCAGCAAAAACGCATGGGGCAGGGCATTGTGCAGCGCATGGGGATCAAGCTGCGCATGGGCGGGCACGATCTCTCCGCTGGAAATCTGGCGCCAGTCATCCTCTAGCAGTTGCAGCACGGCGCGTTCTGCGTCCGGCAGGCGGCGGCCCGCCGCGGCGGTTTGCGGACGGTGGCGCATTGACAGGGGGCGGCGGGGCAGGTCGATGACGTTAAACATGGCACTCTCTTTGCTGAATTGACCCGGTCCAGGCGGCTGACGCGGCAGGTGGACGCTGTCGTTAAGAGAATATTAAACTTTGAATTAAGCGAATTCACTTAAGAAAGTCTTAACGGGTTAATCGCGTCGGGTTAATCAGCCAGAGGCACCGCCCGCCTCTTGCCCCCGCGGCAGGAATTCTCTTAGGTGGGGCGGTGTAATCAGGGATAGTGCAATGACCCATTCGATGACGGCTTATGCCAGCCGCACCGGCCAGTCCGATACCGCCAGCTGGCACTGGGATCTGCGCAGTGTGAACGGACGCGGGCTTGATATCCGCATGCGCCTGCCGGACGGTATGGAAAAGCTGGACCAGACCCTGCGCACGGCGCTGGGAAAGGCGCTGCACAGGGGCACGGTGACTGTCACGCTTAAGGTCACGCGCAATGACGATGCTGACGTGCTGAACATCGACGAAGCGCAGCTGGACCGCGTCTTGCAAGCCCTTGATCTGGTGCAGGAACGTGCCTTTGCGGCAGGCGTGACGCTGGGCCAGCCGACGGCGGCGGACGTCCTGTCGGCGCGCGGCGTTTTGGGACAGGCGGCATCGGCCAGTGCAGACCCCGGACAGCACGCTGCGTTGACCACCGACATCGGGCCGCTGCTGGCGGATTTCACCGCCATGCGTGCCCATGAAGGGGCCGCGCTGCAGCATATCATTGCCGACCAGCTGGACCGGATGCGCAGCCTGATCGATCAGGCGCACACACTAGCCGAGGCCCGCAAGCCCAAGGTGCGCACAGCCCTGCGCGATGCCTATGCCAAAATTATGGAAGTCACTGCCGCCGACGATGCGCGGCTGGTGCAGGAACTGGCGCTGCTGGCCACCAAACAGGACGTGACCGAGGAGCTTGACCGCCTGAAAGCGCATGTCGCCGCCGCTTGGGACATCATCGAAGACGACGGCCCCGCCGGCCGCCGCCTTGATTTTCTGGCGCAAGAGTTCAACCGAGAGGTCAATACCCTTTGCGCCAAGTCACAGGATGTAGAGCTGACGCAGGTTGGCCTTGCGCTGAAACTGGTCGTCGACCAGATGCGCGAACAGATTCAAAACGTGGAGTAACCCCTTGGCAAGACGCGGCCTTTTAGTGATCCTGTCATCGCCGTCCGGCGCTGGCAAATCGACCTTGGCGAAACGGCTGATGGCTTGGGATGACACGCTGTCCTTTTCCGTCTCGGCCACGACCCGCGCGCCGCGGGCGGGCGAGGTGGACGGCACCGACTATCATTTCGTGGACGAGCCTGCCTTTCGCAAACTGGTCGATGATCGCGGCATGCTGGAACATGCGCGGGTGTTCGGTAACTACTACGGCAGCCCCAAAGCGCCCGTGCAACAGGCGATCGAAGCGGGGCGCGACGTGCTGTTCGATGTAGACTGGCAGGGTGCGCAGCAAATCAGCAATTCCGACTTGCAAGACGCTGTTTTGTCGATCTTTATCCTGCCGCCGTCGATCACTGAACTGCACCGCCGCCTTGTCGGGCGCGGGCAGGATGACGCGGAAACGATTGCCAAGCGGATGCAGAAAAGCTGGGACGAGATCAGCCATTGGGACGGTTACGACTATGTCCTTGTGAACGACGATCTGGACGCGACAGAGGAAAAGCTGCGCACCATCATCAGCGCCGAACGTCTGCGCCGCGCGCAGCAACCCGACCTGCTGGACCACGTCCGCAGCCTGCAAAGCGAATTCGAGGAGCGCGGTGCATGACCCTCTATGCCTTGGGCGATGTGACACCCTTTGTAGCCGATGACGCCTGGGTTGCCCCCAATGCGCAAGTGATGGGCCGCGTCCGGTTGGAGCCGGGCAGCAGCGTCTGGTTCGGGGCCGTACTGCGCGGCGATAACGAGCTGATCCAAGTCGGCGCGGGCAGCAACGTTCAGGAAAACTGCGTGCTGCACACCGACATGGGCTTTCCGCTGAGCATCGGCGCCGGCTGCACCATCGGCCACAAGGCGATGCTGCACGGCTGCACCATTGGTGCAAACAGCCTGGTCGGCATGGGTGCGACGGTGCTGAACGGCGCGGTGATTGGCGAAAACTGCCTGATCGGTGCAGGCGCGCTGATCACCGAAGGTAAGGTCATCCCGGACGGCAGCCTAGTCGTCGGCGCACCGGGCAAGGTGGTGCGCGATCTGGACCAGCGGGCAATTGATGGCCTGCGGGCCTCTGCCCTTCATTACAGTGAAAATGCGGCGCGTTTTGCCCGCGATTTGAAAGAAATCTGATGAAAGCCCCGTTAAAGTCTATTGTCCGTCGCACGGGCTGGCCAACCTCTGTGTCGCGCCCCGTGGTGACGCCGCTGCAGCCTTCGGTCGTTTATTCCAGCCCCGATCCCGACGCGCTGGATGCGCAATATGCAGATGCCTCTGGCTATACCTATGCGCGCGAAGGTCATCCGAACGCCGAAGTGCTGGCGGAAAAGATCGACATGCTTGAAGGCGTTGATCCGGCGTCCGGCGGCGGGATCATCACCGGCTCTGGCATGTCGGCGATTGGCGCGGTGTTTCTGGGACTGCTGAAGGCAGGCGATCACGTGCTGGGCGGCGATCAGCTGTATGGCCGCAGCCTGCGATTGATGGCGCAGGATCTGCCGCGGCTGGGGATCGAAACATCCCTAGCCGATCCCACCGATGCTGCCGCGATGGAGGCGGCGATCCGCCCCAACACGCGCATGATCCTGGTCGAAGTCGTGTCCAACCCCACCATCCGCGTGGCGGACATGGACGGCATCATCGCCATGGCCAAGGCGCGCGGCATTCTGGTCGTCGTCGACAACACTTTTACGACGCCCGCTGCGTACCTGCCGCTGGCCGCTGGCGCGGATATTACCGTGCATTCGGTGACAAAGCTGCTGGCCGGCCATTCGGACGCCACGCTGGGTTATGTCGCAACGCAAGACCCGGACCTGCGCCGCCAGATCAATGACGCCAATGTCACATGGGGCCTGACGCCCAGCCCGTTCGATTGCTGGCTGGCGGAACGCGGTCTGCATTCATTCCACCTGCGCCACCGCGCGGCGCAGGATAACGCGCGGGCCTTGGCCGATGCGCTGGCGGATTTGCCGGGCGTAGCCAAGGTGCTGTATCCGACGCGGGCGGACCACCCCGACCACAACCGCGCTGTGGCGCTGCTGGGCGGGCAGGGCGGCAATATGGTGTCCTTTGCCCTGCATGGCGGGCGCGAAGCGGCGAACCGGCTGACCCGCGCGGCCCCAGACATCGCCTTTGCCCCCACGCTGGGCGACATCGGCACCACGCTGTCGCACCCGCCGTCGTCGTCGCACCGCGGCCTGACGCCAGAAGGACGCGCCGCGCTGGGGATCACCGAAGGTTTTTTCCGCGTCTCTGTCGGAGTAGAAGATGCCGATCTGCTGATCAGCGAACTGGGCGCTGCCGTCGCCGCTGCCACGCAAAACGGCTGATCCGATGCCCATGCGCGCCGCCACCATTCCCGTCACCGCCCTGCCGTTTCCGGTGATGCTGATCGACGAAAACCAGATCGTTGCGGGGCTCAGCCCGGCGCTGGCGGCGGTGCTGGGGGACCATATCAAGGGGCGGCATTTCATCAGCGCACTGCGCCAGCCGGTCACGCTCGAGGCGATTGAAACCGCGATGCGCTCGGGGCAGGCGGTGCAGACGCGCTGGCTGGGCCGGGACGGGGCGCGGGATACGACATGGGCGGTGCATGTGATTCCCGACGGGCGACGAATCGTTCTGACCTTCGAGGATCGCACAGCCGCAGAGGAAGTCAGCCAGTTCCGCCGCGATTTTGTGGCCAATGTCAGCCATGAATTGCGCACGCCTTTGACAGCTCTGCAGGGCTTTATCGAAACCCTGCGCGGCGCCGCCCGCAATGACGCCGCCGCCCGTGAACGATTTCTGGGTATCATGGAACGGGAAAGCGCGCGGATGACCCAGTTGGTCGATGATCTGTTGTCGCTGTCCCGCGTAGAAGAAGGCGAGCGTCAGCGTCCGGTTCAGGCGATTGCGCTTGGTGCACTGGTTGCGGCAACGCTGGCGGATCTGGAACCGGTGATTGCCGCAGCAACGGTCAAGGTTACGTTGAACGATGCCACCGGCGGCGCAACGGTGCTGGGCGATGCTAACCAGTTGCGGCAGGTTTTCGGCAATCTGATCGAAAATGCCGTGAAATACGGCGGCACCGGCGGCACCCTGACCGTCACGCTGGATGCGCCCGTGCAGCACAATGCACTGCACGCCAAGGGTATCGCCGTGCATGTGCAGGATCGGGGTCCGGGAATTGCCCAACATCACATTCCGCGCCTGACAGAGCGATTCTACCGCGTCGATACGCACCGCAGCCGGGCGCTGGGCGGCACGGGCCTGGGCCTTGCGATCGTCAAACATATTATCAACCGCCACCGGGGCCGGCTTGTGATCGAAAGCGCCCTTGGGCAAGGCACGACATTCACTGTCATACTGCCGCAGTCATAAGCAGCTGATTCCTTAACGTTTCATTGATCCCGTCACCCCGCGCCCGCCGGGCTGACCAGATATGCGCGTGCTGAAATGCCAAAGCACTAAATAGCTGACGATACGTTAACTTTCGGGCTGTCATATAACTTTTACAATAGTGTCACAAAAGCGTAGTCGCCGGGTCCTAGGTGGTCCGCAGCGGCTGCGCAAAAAGGTGCAGCCCATGAAGTCTGACAGGAGCAACAAATGTCTTTCATGAAAATCGCGACCTCTGCCATTGCGATCACTGCCGTCACGGCCACTGCTGGCATCGCCCAGTCCCGCAATAACGTGCAGGTTGCCGGTTCCTCCACCGTGCTGCCCTATGCCACGATCGTTGCCGAAGCATTCGGCGAAAACTTTGATTTCCCGACACCCGTTGTCGAAGGCGGCGGTTCCGGCGCTGGCCGCAAGGCGCTGTGCGAAGGCGTGGGCGAAAACACCATCGACGTTGCCAACTCCTCTTCCCGTATCAAGCAGTCGGACATCGACACCTGCAACGCCAACGGCGTGACCGAAATCATGGAAGTCCGCTTCGGCTATGACGGTATCGTCTTTGCCTCCGACATCAACGGTGCGGCATTCGCTTTCACGCCCTCCGACTGGTACAACGCACTGGCCGCTCAGGTCATGGTTGATGGCGCATTGGTCGACAACCCCAATGCCGCATGGTCCGACGTGAACGCAGAACTGCCCGATCAGGCAATCTTGGCCTTCATCCCCGGCACCAAGCACGGCACCCGTGAAGTGTTCGACGAAAAAGTCATCGCGGCTGGCTGCGAAGCCACTGGCGCTGCCGAAGCCTTCGAGGCTGCCGGCGTTGAAGACGGCTGCAACATGCTGCGCACCGACGGCGTGTCCGTAGACATCGACGGCGACTACACCGAAACGCTGGCTCGTCTGGCTGCCAACCCCGAAGCTGTCGGCGTGTTCGGTCTGTCCTTCTACGAGAACAACACCGACAAGCTGCAGGTCGCAACGATGGACGGCGTCGTCCCATCGACCGAAACTGTGGCATCGGGCGACTACCCTGTGTCCCGTCCGCTGTACTTCTACGTCAAGAACGCACACCTGGGCGTGATCCCCGGCCTGAAAGAATACGTCGAATTCTTCGTGTCCGATGACATGGCCGGCCCCGATGGCCCACTGGCTGCCTATGGTCTGGTGTCCGATCCGGAACTGGCCATGGTTCAGGAAATGGTCGCAACCGAAACCCCGATGGGTCCGCTGGAATAATCCACTAAAACCTGCGGGCGCTGCCATGTCTGGCGGCGCCCGTTTTTCTGCCTAACGAATGGAACAGCCATGAGCGTCGGTCTCGTCCTTCTTATCGTCGTCCTGATCGCCTCTGCCGGCTTCGTGCTGGGACGGAGGCGCGCCATGGCCACCGCGGGGGGCGATCCACGCAAGCTGCATTCGCTGCCCGGCTATTACGGTCAGACGGCCTTTATCTTTGCCGCCGCACCCGCGTTGCTGTTGCTCGTGGTCTGGATGCTGGCCCAGCCGATTTATGTTGAAAGCCGCATCTCTGGCATGATCGAGCCTGCCGACGTCGCGGCGGGCAGTTCGCGCGAACTGGTCATGGCTGACGTGCGCCGCATCGCGGGCGGCATCGACACGCTGGTCGGCATCGGCGGTCAAAGCGAAAGCGACATCGCCACGATGGACGCACAAGAGGTTGACGTGCGCGGGCTGCTGGCCGGTGTCGGCGTGGCGCTGGGGTCGGACGTGAACCGCAGCGTGTTCGAGGCAGCAAAAAGCTATCGCGGCACCACCGATACGATGAACCTGATCCGGTCCGTGCTGGTCATTATCGCCAGTCTGGCCGGGGCGGCATATGCCTATAGTCGCATCAACCCGGACTACCGCGCGCGCAATGTGTCGGAATATGCGATCAAACTGCTGCTGATCGCCTGTTCCAGTATCGCAATCCTGACGACCGTGGGCATCGTGCTGTCGCTGGTGTTCGAAACCTGGCATTTCTTCCAGCTCTATCCGGCAAAAGACTTCTTCTTCAGCCTGACGTGGAACCCGCAGTTCCGTGGCGGCTCTGACCTTGGGATCCTGCCGCTGCTTTGGGGCACGCTATATGTTTCCTTTATCGCGCTGCTGTTTGCCGTGCCGATTGGCCTGATGGCGGCGATCTATACCGCTGAATACGCAAGCCCGATGGTCCGGTCCTTTGTTAAACCCGCGATCGAGGTGCTGGCCGGTATTCCGACCATCGTTTACGGTCTGTTCGCCCTTGTCACCGTCGGCCCCTTGTTGCGGGACTATTTCGCGCAGCCGCTTGGCCTGGGAAATTCGTCTTCCTCTGTCATGACCGCCGGCGTTGTCATGGGCATCATGCTGATCCCCTTTGTGTCGTCCCTGTCGGATGATGTCATCAACGCCGTGCCGCAGTCGATGCGTGACGGATCGTCGGGGCTTGGCGCGACCCATTCGGAAACCGTGCGCAAGGTGATCCTGCCTGCCGCACTGCCCGGCATCGTCGGTGCGATCCTGCTGGCCGCCAGCCGCGCCATCGGAGAGACGATGATCGTCGTGCTGGGGGCAGGGGCCGCGGCCAAGATCAGCGCCAACCCCTTTGAGGCGATGACAACCATCACCGTGAAAATCGTCAGCCAGCTGACCGGCGATACGGAATTTGCATCGCCCGAAACCCTTGTCGCCTTTGCCCTTGGCCTGTCGCTGTTCGTCGTGACGCTGGGGCTGAACATCATCGCACTGGTTATTGTGCGCAAATACCGGGAGCAGTACGAATGACCGACCTGAGCAATACAGGCGCGGCCCCCGGCCCGCGCAAGAAATCATCACTGATGGTGCAGGACGCCCGCACCAAGAAACGTAACGCCGCCGAAAAACGCTTTCGCCTGTATGGCGTGGTGGCCATCGGTATCGCGGTGCTGGCGCTGGTGACGCTGCTGGCCTCTGTGCTGATTAACGGATCGTCCGCATTCCGCCAGACCTTCATCACGATGGACATCTATCTGGACCCGGCCAAGCTGGACAAGAACGGCACCGGCGCGATGGAAGACATCGCCAAGGTATCAACCTTTGGCTACGCCCCGCTGATCCAAAAGGCGTTCGAGACAATATTCGAGCAGGAAAACATTGGCATCGAAGGCATGACGCCCAAGACCGCGGCAGAGCTGATTTCCCCCGAAGGGGCGGCCCAGCTGCGCCGCTATGTCCTCGCCAACCCAGAGGAAATCGGCGATACCGTATCGTTCGACTTTCTGGCAGGCGGGCGCATTGATGGCTATTTTAAAGGCCGCGTGACCATGGCCTCTGCCGCGCTGGACAACAACGTCTCGCCAGAGCAGTTGCAACTGGCCGACCAGCTGAAAGACGCGGGCGTGCTGCGCACCAAGTTCAACTGGGCGTTCCTGACCGCCGCAGACGCATCGGAAAACCGGCCAGAGGCAGCGGGCCTTGGCGTCGCGATCATCGGCTCGCTTTACATGATGATGGTCGTGCTGGTGCTGGCCCTGCCCATCGGCGTCGCGGCTAGCATCTATTTAGAAGAATTCGCGCCAAAGAACCGCTGGACCGATATCATCGAGGTGAACATCGCCAATCTTGCCGCTGTGCCGTCGATCGTGTTCGGTATCCTTGGCCTTGCGATTTTCATCAACTTTGCGGGACTGCCGAAATCGGCCCCCATCGTGGGCGGCCTTGTGCTGACCCTGATGACCCTGCCGACGATCATTATCGCAACGCGGGCCTCTCTGAAATCCGTGCCGCCGTCGATCCGCTCTGCCGCGCTTGGCATTGGCGCATCCAAGATGCAGACCGTGTTCCATCACGTCCTGCCACTGGCGCTGCCCGGTATCCTGACCGGCACGATCTTGGGCCTGGCGCAGGCGCTGGGTGAAACGGCCCCCTTGCTGCTGATCGGCATGGTCGCCTTCGTGCGCGACTTCCCCAGCGCACCGCCAGAGGGTCTGTTCGATCCCGCAGCCGCGCTGCCGGTGCAGGTCTACAACTGGACGCAGCGCGCTGACCCCGCCTTCGTCGAACGTGCGCAGGGGGCCATCATCACACTGTTGGTGTTCTTGCTGATTATGAATACGGTGGCGATCATTCTGCGCCGCCGCTTTGAACGCCGCTGGTAAGGGTGCTGAAATGGAAGATATGTATCATATGGATAGGGCCATGACCGGAACCCAGGACATCAAAATCTCTGCCCGCGACGTGAACGTGTATTATGGCGAAAAGCACGCCATCAAAAACGTTAGCGTGGAAATTGCAGACAAGACCGTCACCGCCTTTATCGGCCCGTCGGGCTGCGGCAAATCCACGTTCCTGCGCTGCATGAACCGCATGAACGACACCATCGATATTGCCCGCGTGACCGGCAACATCCTGATCGACGGCGAAGACATCACCGACCCCCGCGTCGATCCGGTGCAGCTGCGCGCCAAGGTCGGCATGGTGTTTCAAAAGCCGAACCCGTTCCCAAAGTCGATCTATGACAACGTGGCTTACGGCCCCAAAATTCACGGCATGGCCCGCAACAAATCCGATCTGGACGACATCGTTGAACGCGCCCTGCGCCGCGGTGCCATCTGGGACGAGGTCAAGGACCGCCTGCACGAGGCCGGCACCGGATTGTCCGGCGGCCAGCAGCAGCGTCTGTGCATCGCCCGCGCTGTCGCGACCGAACCCGAAGTGCTGCTGATGGACGAGCCTTGCTCTGCCCTTGACCCGATCGCCACCGCGCAGGTCGAGGAGCTGATCGACGAGCTGCGGCAGAACTATTCCGTCGTCATCGTCACGCACTCGATGCAGCAAGCTGCGCGCGTCAGTCAAAAGACCGCGTTTTTCCACCTTGGCGACATGGTGGAATATGCGGAAACCGACAAGATTTTCACCAACCCAGAAGACCCCCGCACCGAGAGCTATATCTCGGGCCGGATCGGGTAAGGAGCGGCTGACATGCATGACCAACACATTTCTTCGGCCTATGATCGCGATCTGGATGCGATCACCACGCTGATCCTCAAAATGGGCGGACTGGTCGAAGACGCCATCCTGCAGGCGGCCGAAAGCCTGGCCACCCGGGACCTGGAACTGGCGCAAAAGGTGCGCGCCGGCGACAAGGCCATCGACGCGCTGGAGATGGAAATCAGCGAAGCTGCCGCCCGCACCATCGCCCTGCGTGCACCAGTGTCCAAGGACCTGCGGACCCTGCTGACCGTGCTGCGGCTGGCAGCCTCGCTGGAACGCATTGGCGATTATGCGAAAAACATGGCCAAGCGGACATCCGTTCTGGTTGATATGTCGCCCATCGCCGGGGCAGAGACATCCTTGCGCCGTATGGCCCGCGAAGTGCAAGGCATGTTGAAGGACACGCTGGACGCCTATGTCAAAGGCGACATTCAGATGGCCGAGGACGTGCGCCAGCACGACCAGGACGTTGACCAGATGTACAACGCGCTGTTCCGCGAATTCCTGACCTTTATGATGGAAGACCCGCGCAACATCACCGCCTGTATGCACCTGCATTTCATGGCGAAAAACATCGAACGCATGGGCGATCTGACCACCAATATGGCAGAGCAGGTGATCTATCTGATCACCGGCGAAATGCCCGAAGAGGCGCGTCCGAAAAGCGACAAGACCGCCTATATGACATCGCCGGAGTGAACAGATGGCAGCCCAACCCCACGTTCTGATCGTCGAAGACGAAGAAGCGCAACGCGAGGTTCTAGCTTACAACCTTGAAGCCGAAGGCTTTCGCGTCACCCGCGCCGAAGACGGCGAGGAGGGGCTGCTGATGGTCTCTGAAGATCCGCCTGATGTGATTGTGCTGGACTGGATGCTGCCCCGCGTGACAGGGATCGAGGTCTGCCGCAGGCTCAAGGTTGATCCCGCGACCCGCAATATCGCGATCATCATGCTGTCGGCCCGGTCAGAAGAGGTGGACAAGGTCCGCGGCCTGGAAACCGGCGCGGACGATTATGTCACCAAGCCCTATTCCGTGACCGAGCTGATGGCCCGCGTGCGCAGCCAGCTGCGCCGCGTACGGCCAACGACCGTGGGGCAGGTGCTGGCCTTTGACGACATCCTGCTGGATGCCGAAACCCACCGTGTCAGCCGCGACGGCAGCGCGCTGAAACTTGGCCCGACCGAATTTCGCCTGCTGTCCACCTTTATGGAAAAGCCGGGCCGGGTCTGGTCGCGGGACCAATTGCTGGACCGGGTCTGGGGCCGTGACATCTATGTCGACACCCGTACGGTGGATGTGCATGTCGGGCGCCTTAGAAAAGCGCTAACCGCCTCTGGCGGCAGCGATCCGGTGCGCACGGTGCGCGGCGCGGGCTACGCGCTGGGATAATCGTTGCCAGAATGGGCAGGGCGGGATCATGGTAATGCATGACCCACCCGAACCCTTCCTTTGACGCCGCCGAATATGCAGACCGTTTGTTCCGCGTGCGGGCCGCGATGGACCGCGTCGGACTGGATGTTCTGTTCATCACCGACCCCAGCAACATGGGTTGGCTGACCGGCTATGACGGCTGGTCCTTTTATGTGCATCAGGGCGTGCTTGTGGGGCCGGATGGACCGCCGCACTGGTGGGGTCGCGGCATGGATGCCGCAGGCGCGCTGCGCACGGCCTGGATGCCGGACGCAGCAATTCACGGCTACGACGACAGCTATGTGCAAAACCCGGACCAGCACGCGATGCTGGACCTCTGCGCCTTGATCAAAGACTGCGGATGGGACCGGGGCCGCGTCGGGTTTGAATTTGATAATTATTATTTTACTGCAGCAGCTTACAGGACAATCCTAAACCAGATGCCGCAGGTCGATCCTGTCGACGCCACCGCGCTGGTGAACTGGTGCCGCGCGGTAAAATCGCCTGCAGAGATTACCTATCTGCGCCGCGCGGGGGCCATTGTCACGCGAATGCACGACCGAATTGCCGAACTGGCAGAGCCGGGGATGCCCAAGAATATGCTGGTGGCCCAGATCATGGCGGCGGGTATCGAAGGCGCAGACGGTTACTGGGGCGATTATCCGGCCATTGTACCGATGGCCCCGTCAGGGCGCGATGCAACAGCCCCGCATCTGACATGGGACGACAGCCCGCTACTGCGCGATGTGCCGACATTTTTTGAAATTGCAGGGGCTTACAGGCGCTACCAATGTCCGCAGTCGCGAACCTTGTTTCTTGGCAATGTGCCTGACACATACCGCGCGGCCGAGGCTGCCGTCGCGGATGCCACGCAGGCGGTGCTTGGCACCGCTGCGCCCGGCCTGCGCTGCGAGGATCTGGCCCGCGTGTTTAACGGCACGCTAGCCCGCCACGGGTTCCAGAAGGACAGCCGCGTCGGATATGCCATTGGCATGTCCTATCCGCCCGATTGGGGCGAACGCACCATGTCCTTGCGGGCGGGCGATACGACGGTGTTGCAGGCGGGCATGACCTTTCATTTCATGCCCGCGCTGTGGTTGGACGACGGCGGGATCGAGATGACAGAGCCGATCCTGATCACCGCCACCGGGTGCGAACGTCTGACAACGACGCCGCCCGGCCTAGTAGTGAAACCCTAAACTGTCCCGCCTTAGTCGGCCCATGGCCCGTGAAAGCCCTTGCCGTCACGGTCCAGCCGCTCGAACCCGTGACGACCAAAATAGTCGCGCTGGCCTTGCAACATATTTGCCGTGCCGCGGTGGGTGCGCATGGTGTCGAAATACGCAAGTCCGGACGACAGCGCCGGAACTGCCAGACCGTGGAGCGCAGCTTGCGCCACAACGGCACGCAATGCGCCATGCGTTTCCTTTAGATGTTCCGCGAACGTATTGGCGAACATCAGGTTTTTGTCAGGGTCCGTCGCCAGCGCCTTGGCCATGTCATCCAGCATCACTGACCGGATAATGCAGCCCGCCCGCCAAACCTCTGCGATCTGGGGCAACGGCAGGTTCCAGTCGAACTGGTCCGACGCGCCGCTAATCATGGTAAAGCCCTGTGCGTAGCAGATAATCTTGCCCGCGATCAGCGCCTGTTCCAGCTGCTCAACCGTCAACGCACCGTTCAACGCCTGCGGGGCGGCGCCAAATATATCCTCGCCGGTCTGGCGCAGATCGCGTGCGGCGGACAGATTGCGCGCGGCAACCGCAGCTTCGATTGCGGGGACGGGGGCCCCAAGGTGCTGCGCCTCGATCGCGGTCCAACGGCCGGTGCCTTTCTGTCCTGCGGCATCGGTGATGATATCCAGCAGCGGGCGGCCTGTTTCGGTATCCTTCGCCTCTGCCACGCGGGCCGATATTTCGATCAGATAGGACGAAAGTGGCCCGGTGTTCCAACGGTCAAAGACATCGGCGATAGCGTCATTGTCCATCCCCATCCCATCGCGCAGGATGCCATAAACCTCTGCGATCATTTGCATATCGGCGTATTCAATGCCGTTGTGCACCGCCTTGACGAAGTGGCCGGCACCTTGCTCACCCATCCAGGTCGCGCAGGGGGTGCCGTCGTGCTTGGCGGAAATCGCAGTCAGGATATGGGCCACGCGGTCCCAGGATTCCTTGTTGCCGCCGCCCATGATCGACGGGCCAAAGCGGGCACCTTCTTCGCCGCCCGACACGCCAATGCCCAAAAAGGGCTTGTCACCGGCTGCCACGGCTCGGCGGTTGGTGTCGTGAAAGTTGGCATTGCCAGCGTCGATGATCAGGTCGTTGTCGTCCAGCAGCGGGCGCAGCGCCGCGATTTGCTGATCGACCGCATCACCCGCTGGCACCATCAGAATGATCGCCCGCGGCGATTTCAGGCTGGCGACGAAGTCTTCCAGCGTTTCGGTCGCGGTAATGCGGGGGGAAAGATCGCCAGCGGTCGCCTTGAACTCTTGTGTCACCGACGCGGTGCGGTTGTAGACGGCGATGTCGAACCCGTTATCCGCAATATTCAGCGCAAGCGCGGCGCCCATTGTACCAAGGCCCAAAAGGCCGATTTCACTCTTGCTCATGTACCGCTCCCTGAAAAGTTGCGTAGGGTTTACCGCGCGCGGTGCGGGGAAACAATATCGCAAGGGTTGCCACAGGGCCGCAGGGGCATAAGGTATCGATCAGGGGGGCGCACCCGCGCCGGGCAAGGCCGGGCAGGGTGCCGCATGCAGCGGTATGAACCGTCAAAAAATGCATGTATTTGAACGGGATGGAACAGGTTATGGATTTGGGGATCAGCGACCGCGCAGCGCCTTTGATTGCAGCGGTCAAGGATATGATTGCCACGCAGATCGCGCCGCGAGAGGCGGAATACGCCGCACAGGTGGGCCAGCACCCGGACGGCCGCTTTGCCATGACGCAACGGCAGATTGCGATTATCGACGGCTTGAAGCAGTCCGCGCAGGACCGCGGCCTGTGGAACTTTTGGCTGACGGACAGCGACGCAGGCTTTGGCCTGACGACAGTGGAATATGCCTATCTGGCCGAAGAGATGGGCAAATCGACCCTCGCGGCCGAGGTGTTTAACTGCAACGCCCCCGACACCGGCAATATGGAAGTGCTGGAACGCTACGGCAGCGCGGCGCATAAAGAACGCTGGCTAAAGCCTTTGCTTGCCGGCGAAATCCGATCAGCCTACGCCATGACCGAACCCGATGTCGCATCATCCGATGCCACCAACATTGCCTTGCAAGCGGTGCGGGACGGCGATGACTTTGTCCTGAACGGTCAGAAGTGGTGGATTTCCGGTGCGGGTGATCCGCGTTGCAAGTTGATCATCGTGATGGCGCAGACCGATCCGGCGGCGGCCAAACACCAGCGTCATTCCATGTTCTTGATGGATATGGACACGCCGGGGCTACGCATTTTGCGGCCCATGCAGGTCTTTGGCCATGATGACGCGCCGCACGGGCATATGCATCTGGAATTTCGCGATGTGCGGGTGCCTGCGGATCACATGGTGCTGGGGCAGGGACGCGGGTTCGAGGTTGCGCAGGGGCGGCTTGGGCCGGGACGTATCCATCACTGTATGCGGGCCATCGGGCAGGCTGAGCGGGCGCTGGAACTGCTATGCGCACGCGCTGTTTCGCGCCGCGCCTTTGGCAAATCGCTGGCCGAATTGGGTGCTAACTTTGACATCATCGCCGACGCCCGTATCCAGATCGAGGCGACGCGGCTGCTGTGCCTGAAAGCCGCCTGGATGATGGACACCGCCGGAACCCGTGCCGCCCAACCCTGGATCAGCATGATCAAGGTTGCAGCGCCGCTGATGGCGTTGCGTGTCGTCGACGAGGCGATGCAGATGCACGGCGGCATGGGGGTCAGTCAGGATACGCCGCTGGCGTGGATGTGGACCCAGCTGCGCACGCTGCGCTTTGCTGATGGTCCCGATGCAGTGCATCGCAGGCAGATCGCGCGAGCAGAGCTGAAGAAATATGCAAAGGAAGACAATTAGATGGCAGAGGATCTTGATGTAAAGGCCGTAGCCACCTGGGTCGATGGCCGTCTGCCGGGGCTGGACGGCGATGTTGCAGTGCACCGCTTTGCCGTCGGGCAGTCAAACCCGACCTTCCGAATTGATACTGTGGCGGGGTCATATGTCTTGCGCCGCAAGCCGGGGGGCATTCTGCTGAAATCGGCACATGCTGTCGAGCGTGAATTTGCAGTGCAACAGGCCTTGCAGGGCACCGACGTTCCGGTGCCGCAGATGCATTTGCTTTGCGAGGATCATAACGTCATCGGCGCGCCGTTCTACCTGATGGATCACATTGATGGCCGCAGCTTTGACGATCCGCGTTTGCCAGAACAGACACCGCCGCAACGCGCGGCGATTATCGATTCCATGAACGCAACACTGGCCGCCATCCATGATGTGGACCTGCAGGCCGTGGGCCTCGGCGAATACGGCCCGGGCGGCGATTATTACGCGCGCCAGATCGCGCGCTGGGTCAAGCAATACCGCGCCACCGCAACCGAAACGATCCCCGCGATGGAGGATCTGATAACCTGGCTAGAGGCGCATACCCCGGCGGATGACGGTCGCCGGACCTTGGTGCATGGCGACTACCGCATCGATAATTTATTGTTTTCTAAAAACGGCAGCGATGTCGTGGCGGTGTTGGATTGGGAGCTATCGACGCTGGGACATCCCTTTGCCGATCTGGCGGCCGTCATCATGCAATGGCGCATGCCTCCGGGTGCGGACGGGCGCGGGTTGGCAGGCGTCGACCGAAAGGCCGCTGGACTGCCATCAGACGCCGCGTTTATCGCGGCATACTGCGCGCGGCGCGGGTTGGACGGGATCGACGGCTTCGGCTTTTACCTCGCGTTTTGCTTTTTCCGCATGGCCGCGATCCTGCAAGGCGTTAAGAAACGCGGCCAAGAAGGCAATGCATCCAATCCTGAAAAAGCTGCAAAGCTGGGCCGTTACGTTCCACTGTTTGCACAGCAAGGGCTGCAGGCGGCCCAAGACGAGTGACGCACACCGCGCAGGGAGTGAGTGCAGAACAGCCTACACCTGCGGTGCCGATCTGTTGCAACCATCCAGAAATGTCATCCGCTGCGCAAAGCAGGAATGTCACCAGGAGCGCCGGCGGCAGCAAGGTTTAGCGGCCCGGAGACCTCAAGTATCGCAGGGATGATAAGCCTTGCGGGATTGCCAAGCGGACGTTCGGGCGAGACGCGGCGAAGGTCCAGAATGAGCCCTCTCTATTAAATTTCTCCAACGCAGCTAATGTCTGTTATCATGTGAGGGTTAAAAACCTTCAATAACTGTTTGAGCTTTGATCAGGGTTTTTGGCAGTCGGAATACAGGGCTTTTCTGAGGCAGAACGACGGCTTACTAAACGCATTTTTGGCGTGCTCTACCACTGGCATTCGGCGCTGTCGGACTTAAACGATTTATATCGCGTGATCGAGCGACCGTCTTCATCTAAGGTCGAGTAAATTCCACCCTCGCCGCACCCATTATCAGAAAGACGGAACCAACTGGTCTCAATCACGATCCTGGAGGCCTTGTTCGATATTACGTCAAATATACCACCATTGTATTTTAGAAAAAAAACTAATGATTTATTGTAGTTGCTAGCGACTTCTGAAACTCGCATTCCGCCATTTTTATCACGCGCTGCATGACCTTGATCTGCGAGTAGAACCTGAACATCAGCGACGACTCCCCAGCGTTCTTGACTGAACAGAATGCTCATGCGGTCGACCACCTGCTCCGGGTTTTGTGCAAGGTGGTCGCGGGATAATCTCTTACATAGCACCCCATAGGGACATCTTGCTCAACCGCGGAAGAGGCGGCGAAAAAATACGATATTAAAAGATGAGATTAGTTGCACTGCAGTATCCATAGTGGTTTAAAGTTTTTGTGCTACAAAAAGGCTTATTATTCGAGAAAAAGGTATTTATCTTGCCAATCATCATAACTTTACCAATAATAGCTATATATTGTGTCATACTCGCCATCAAAACCACGGGGTTCACCCGTGGGCTCGCAATCGTTAGCGCGGTCACACTTTCACTGCTGTGGGCTTGGTATTTTATAGGTTTTGCAATGCTAGAGCTTCCCGATTAACACTAGATATTTATATTTCAAATCCAAACCCCTCCATTTTTTCTTATTTAGAGCTATTCATAAAGATCGCTCACCCATTGGCAACTAAGGCTCGTTTTGCACCATAGCCTGTAGAACTAGCGCCTGCGCTAAAACTAGGATTGGAGACGGAATGACAAAACCTAGACAATTCTCTTACGATGGCCTCATCGGGCGGAGCACAAGGCTTTCATTCAATGCGCAAAATTTTTACGTGCAAATAGATGCTAAATAACAGGTTGTTCTTCTCACAGATGTCCTCTTCCTGTCAAAAGCAGGCACAAAACTGAACAGTCGCTATTTGTGCAAAATTACCTGCCATGCTGATATCAAAAGCACGGCCGTCCGTTTCCTAGCTAACACCATGCTCTGTAAAGCCATTTATTCTAAATTTTGATATTTCTTAAATGAAATTAATCTTACCGCTATAAAAACAAAGTATCATTGGTGGCTATCATAATCCCAAGAGAAATAGCGGCATCCCAAGAAGGGTCGGCCACACGTATGGTGGCGGCATAATTTACGCTAAAGGTGCGGCGGGGAATAGTTCAAGTGATAATTGCAAAATCTTTTACAGACAGCAACTTACCACCATCAATTACCGACGGGCTTCAAATGAAATTGAATATTATTGTGATGGAAATAGCTTTATCTTTTTTGTGAACTTCAGTTTCCGCGCAATCAAAGGGATCATCGCTTGAGCTCATCTTCACTCAACCAGCTGGAGGTGTCTACGTCTAGGATTGGTTTGTTCAGAAGTTAGGTAGCCATCGACAAAGCAATGTTGACTTTTATGTCGCTGGAGATGGAAAGCTCGAGTATTTTTTGGGAGTGCTATCAATAGATTGCCAGGAGGCGAGCAACTCAAGCTGGCTTGCGACTGGAGATTTCTTATCGCCCGTGCGCGTGCCGATTGAAGCTATTTATGGCGTCCGTAATTTAGCATGTAGCTCTCAGTCTAGCTAACACTTCTTGAACCCCGTAATCCTCCCCCCCCAAGGCATGTAAATTATGGCAGAGAGTTTGGTTGGAAACCGGCTGTTTTCAACAGTTGCAGCAAAGGGCAGCTTCGTCCGCACTACCACCGCTCGCCTTCCCACTTCGCGCCAATTTCGTGTGCCGGCGCGGCGAAAGTCGGCAGTGAGCCCAAACTACGGATTTTCTATGTCGCAGCTTATGTCTAGAATTGGGCGTATATCTTTGCCTATCTGGTGTGTATGAGTTAATGACCAGCGGTCACAATACAGCGGCGAGGGCATCCATGTTCCGAATTTTTCTTGGGGCACTTATTTTGTATCCCACACTATCCACAGCGGCATTGGCTTATTGCTCAGCCGGGTTAGATCTCTTCACCTCATGCCAAATTGCGGAACGCGGCACCGAGGTTTCTGTGTGTTTTGATAGCGAACGGGTTGAGTACAATTACGGCCCAATTGGTGAAACACCTGAATTGAAGCTCACCGATACAATTCTTAATGCCGAATATGTCCCATGGTCTGGAATTGGCAGAGCGATTTGGGAGTACACAGTTTTTCGCAATGGTGAATATGCCTATGAGGTCGGCGCTGGTTTTGATCGCCCCTTTTCGGAAGAAGAGCAGATGTCGGACGAGGAACAACGCTTTGGCTGGATCAGCATTACTCAAAATGGCGAAGAACTGAAGCGGTTAGAATGTATCCCCGACACGGTATCATACGCCTTTGGTGCTGGTATCTATGATCAGAAAACGGCGGCTGGGCTTACCTGGGATCTTAGCGAAGAAAAGTGGTTCTGGGACACGGAGCATTTCGAAGAAGCCGCAAGAAATATCCAACCAATTTTGACGACGGAAACCTTCAATGGCTCGCATGATTGTATGCCGCGCAGTGAGTTTGCATTCAGCGGAGTCCAGCTGTTGGGTAATGTCGATACATTTTCTGACCGATTTCCGTCGCTCCAAACCCGCCTTAGCAGTGGTGTTGATATAGTACAGGAATGGTTTGCACATAACGGTCTGGAAGTCTTTGTCGGCGATGATCAAATGCATGAATTAATTGCCACAAAGCCGGATTGGGTCACACCGTCAGGACTGCACGTTGGCATGTCGCGCGCACAGGTTGTGAATATCTTGGGCCGCCTCCCGAAATACCCGGTCGAAGCGATGCAGTCGTTTGCTTTTCCGGGGTGTTTTGTTGATGAAGTTTTGATTCAATGGAGCTTTGATATTCAGTTTGATGCAGACCAATACGTCAATCGGATTGAACTTCGTTCGCAGTACTGATTGTCTTATCGACAAAGCGGACCTTGACGCAACCGCCGCTAACGGCAGTTGTGTCCGCATAGCCGACCACTGGCGAAATTATCCAACGTTAGCTTTCGGACCCGGTCTGTGCCGCCGCGGCGCGTTTTGCTGCGTAATACAAGTCCAGCTTGGACGGTCGGCCGGGTGAGCGACCATTCTTGATGTAGCCGTTCTTGGCACTGACCGGTTTGACCTTCGGCTTTGGTGCAGCCTTGTCCTGCTCCTTCTTGATATGGGCCAGCACGACGCTGAGGTGCTTGTTCTCGGTGATCGCGGCATGGGTGATCCGGCGCTCGGGGTTCATGATCGTGTAGGGCAGGGCGACACCTTTGGTGCGGACCTGAATGTGTCCGTCGGCCAGTTCGTAGACATCGACATATGTCCCGGCAAGGTCGCGTGTCAGATCGTTCACCCCCAACTTGATCCGTTTGCGGTCGTATTTGAGCATCAGATCCTTGGTCACGTGGCGATTGTCGCGCAGGCAAAAGACTTCACTCAATCGGTCAGGTGCAATGTTCAAAGCCCGGTGCAGGTTATCCGACCGGGCCGGGGCCTTTGCGAATTTGGCGTTGTAGCGCTCTATGAAGCCCGGAAGAAATACGTTTCCGTCTTCGATTGAGGATATGTCGGCGAGACGCAGTTCCTTGACCAGCCGATCCTGCAAAATGCGGTTGGCGCGCTCTACGCGGCCTTTGGCCTGGCTGCTATTGGCGCACAGTATCTCGATGTTCAGCTCGGCCAGTGCGCGACCGAACTGGGTCATGCGCGTCATGTGCTGGTTCGGCTTTGAAACCTAAAAGACCGTGTGTTTGTCGCTGTAGAACGCAACGGGGCGGCCGTACTTGAGCAGGTAGCTTTCCAAGGCCTCGAAATAATTGAACGTGCTTTCCGAGGGAACGAACCGCAATTCCATCAACATGCTGGTCGCAGCGTCGATGAAGACGAGCAGGGTGCAGGGATCGGCGCGATCCTCGAACCAGCGATGATCCGACCCGTCGATCTGAATCAGTTCGCCAAAACATTCACGGCGTGATCTGGACTGATGGAATGTGCGGCGCTGCTTGCGTGACAACCACAGACCTGCGTCCTGCATCCATTTGCGCAATGTCTCACGCGAGACCTTGAACCCGTGATGGTCCGCCAGCATCTCGGCCGCCAGTGTCGGTCCGAAATCCTCATACTTTTCTTTGACCAGGGCTACGGCATAGTCGCGCTTGGCGTCATGGATCTAATTGTTAGGCGCCTTGCCGCGCGCCTTGTGCCGGATCCCGGCGCCGCCTTCGGTGCGGTACGTCTTGAGCAACCGAAACATCTGTCGTCTGGTCACGTCAAACAGGTTCGCGGCGTTCTGGACACTCAGCCGTCCATCATCGACCTGCGCCAACACCTCGATCCGGTGGACGTCGCGCTCGCTCATCATTACCCATCCCATGTCCGTTCTCTCTGCTTGCTTTCCTCAGCAGGGAGAGTGACATTCCTGAAGTGCACATGGGTGACATTTTAGCTTTGCGGCTACACAATCAAATACTCATAATCAGTATTATGTAATATACGTATTAACAGCAGGACTGCTGTGGCCCCCAATATCACAAACGAAAACGCGCCGGATTTTCATCCGGCGCGTTTACATTGTCGTTTCGCAAAAAGGAGTTAGCCTTTCAGCTTGGCAACCTCGGCTGCGAAGTCTTCTTTTTCGACTTCGATGCCTTCGCCCACTTCCAGACGCACGAATGCGGTGATTTTGATGCCGGCTTCTTCAGCAGCTTTTTCGACGGTCAGATCGGGGTTCACGACGAAAGCCTGACCCATCAGCGTCGATTCAGCCATGAACTTTGCCATACGGCCAACGATCATCTTTTCGATCACGGCCTCGGGCTTGCCGGACTCGCGAGCGATGTCCATTTGCACGGACTTCTCTTTTTCGACGATGGCCGGATCCAGATCGGCTTCACCCAGTGCGGCAGGATTTGCAGCTGCGATGTGCATGGCAACCTGACGGGCGAAAGCTTCGTTGTCGCCTTCAAAACCGACCAGAACGCCGATGCTGCCCATGCCGGGTGCAACAGAGTTGTGGACGTAAGACACGGTGTTTGCCGCTTCCAGCGTCGCCATGCGGCGCACGGACATGTTTTCACCGATGACAGCGATAGCGTCGGTCACGGTCTGCTCGATGGTCTTGCCATCCACAGAGGTTGCCTTCAGCTCTTCGACCGTGTTCACGCCGACAGCGGCGGTTGCGATCTTGCTGACCATTTTCTGGAAATCGGCGTTCTTGCCGACGAAGTCGGTTTCCGAGTTCACTTCCACAGCGACAGCCTTGCCGCCTTCGGTTGCGACGGCAACAAGGCCCTCGGCTGCGGTGCGGCCGGACTTCTTGGCAGCTTTCGCCAGACCTTTGGTGCGCAGCCAATCGACGGCGGCTTCCATGTCGCCATCGGTTTCGGTCAGCGCTTTTTTCGCGTCCATCATGCCTGCGCCGGTGGATTCACGCAGTTCTTTGACCATTGAAGCGGTGATTGCCATGTTCACTCTCCTGAATAGGGGGAATTCTTTGAAAACAGGGCAGAGGCCTTAGGCCCCTGCCCCGATGGATATAGACAGCTACGCGTGACGCTTATGCGTCAACAGCGGCAGCGGCCTCTTCTTCAGCCATCAGCTCTTCCATGGCGCCCATGTCAACGCCTGCAGCACCCAGCTGAGCGGACATGCCGTCCAGCGCAGCGCGGGCTGCCAGATCGCAATACAGCTGGATCGCGCGGGCCGCGTCGTCGTTGCCGGGGATGACATAGTCAACGCCCTTGGGCGAGCAGTTGGTGTCGACGACGGCGACAACGGGAATGCCCAGCTTCTGTGCTTCCAGAATGGCCAGGTCTTCTTTGTTGACGTCGATGACAAAGATCAGGTCAGGCGTGCCGCCCATTTCGCGGATACCGCCGAGGGAAGCTGTCAGTTTGCCCTGCTCACGCTCCATGCCAAGACGCTCTTTCTTGGTCAGGCCGGTGAAGCCGTTTTCGGAGGCTTCGTCGATCTGCTTCAGGCGGTTGATCGACTGGGACACGGTCTGCCAGTTGGTCAGCGTACCGCCGAGCCAGCGGTGGTTCATGTAGAACTGCGCGGACTTTTCAGCGGCGTCCTTGATCGGGCCCTGCGCCTGACGCTTGGTGCCGACGAACAGGATGCGGCCGCCCTTTGCGACAGTGTCGCGGATCAGTTGCAGCGCCTGTTCCAGCATGGGAACGGTCTGCGTCAGGTCCATGATGTGGATGCCGTTGCGCGAACCGTAGATGTATTCGCCCATCTTGGGGTTCCAGCGTGCGGTCTGGTGGCCGAAGTGAACGCCAGCTTCCAGCAGCTGACGCATGGTGAACTCGGGAAGAGCCATGGTCTTATCCTTTTCCGGTTTAGCCTCAGCGGGGGTATCAGACCGTTGTGGTCCAACCGGTGGATGCTGCGGGATTTCTCCCCGCCTCACCCGCCCCCGCCTGCGGGATACGTGCGCGTCCTATAAAAGCGGTGCGCGCCGATTGCAAGGCGCGACATGCGCCTAGGAAAATGCACGTTTGGGACGCGTCAAAGCTTTTGCATGTTGATGGACACGAAAGGCACGCCAGATGCGCCAGAGGTGCTGTTGGTCACGCCCAGGACCCGTTCGCCCCGCCGGAAGCCGCGGTAAGGGTCGGGGATTCCCATGCGCCCTTTTTCTTCAGTCGAAACAGCACTGTAACCGGCGGCGACAAAACGTGCATCGACCGCTTCGTCCAGATCACGCGCGCCGATGGAAAAGCCGTTGGTGCGGATCGTGCAACCGCTGGTCTGCACCACGAAGGCAGAGCCTTCGCTAGGCGGATTGCCGATATTGCCTGCAATCGGTTTGGTCATCGTGGCGCTGTTGGTTGCGACAAAACCCGCGGCCACCAGCCCTGCCCGGTCAGCGATTCCGCCGCTTTGGTGCGCGATACAATAGTCAAGCGCAGGGTCCAGCGTCTGCACCTGATAGCTTTGCGTTGCCGCGACAAAGGCGGCCGCCTGCGCGGCGCGGTCCAATGGCTGCGGTGTTTGCAGCACCGGGGATGCGCACCCCAGCAAAAGGCCAAGTCCGGTAACTGCAACAAGTGATCCGCGCATGAATGGCTCCGCCCCCTAAACGTCGGGGCGAAGCGTCACAAATGGGCGCTCTGCGGTCAAGCCGCAAAGCGCCCTGGCGTTACAGGAACACCCGCTCGATCACCCAATACACCGCAACCAGCGCGATCAACACAGAGGCAGGCATCGCCACGATGTTGGTATAGGTGTCGTATTGCCCGACGTTCACAGCCGCCCCCGACAGGCCCAGCATGACCGCGATGATCGCCAGCAGCGGGAACAGATCGCCCAAAAGGTCCGGCGCAAACATGGACAGCGGCACGGCAATCGCCAGCACGGCGGCGGCCGCCGCAAGGTAAAGCCCCGCCGCCATACCGCTGCGCGTGCCTTTTTCGCTGTATTCGCGGGCCATGTAGACGCACAGATAGGCAACGGCGATGACGCAGATCTGGCCGATTTCAACGCCGATGTTAAAGCCGATCAGCGCGGGGACAAAGTTCGCCTCTGGCAGGCCGAACTGGGCCAGAACGGATGCGAACCCAAGGCCGTGCAACAGGCCGAAACCAAAGATGATGAACGGACGCCACGGCGACAGATTGCGCAGAAAGATATTCTCGACCGCGACATAGGCGATCGACAGTGCGATCAGCGGCTCTACGATACTGGCGGGGACGGTGACATAGCCAAGGGCCGCCAGCGCCAGCGTGATCGTATGCGCCAGCGTAAAGGCCGACACCTGCCACAGCAGCGGCTTTAGCGCGGTGGACAGGAAAAACAGGCCCAGCACGAACAGGATATGATCGACGCCCAAGGGGACGATGTGGTCAAAGCCGGTGGGAATATAGCTGAAAAACGTCGCCGCCGCCCCCATGGCATTGCCACCGGTCAAGGCAATGGGGTCCGACACTTCGCCAGCGTTCAGGAAGCCGTCATAAGGATCGTCGACCCCCATCTGCCGCAGGACAAGGCTGCCGTAATCGCGGATCCAGCTGACCTGCACCGCCTGTGCGCCCTCTGGCAGGGGGGCGGTGAACTGGATGTCGGACAGGCGGGCCCCCTCTTGGTCAACGACTTCCTCTACCTGCACATCGGTCAGCGTCAGGGGCAGCGTCTGGTCGCCTACCTGCACGGTGATATTTTGCGCCATTTCAGGCCAGAAATCGCGAAACTGCGCATCCAGTGCGTCCGGTGCCAGCGCGTGCAGCTCGTCATAGGTTGCGGCCTGTGCCGATTCGTTGGTGTCGGCGACCTCTGCCTGATTGATGCCGGCCAGAAAACTTTCGATATTCAGACGCATGTCAAAGACCAGCGTCGATCCGTCCTGCGTCATATCGGTGATGGACGGCAGCACCTCGTGCGCGCGGGCTGGTGACGCCAGCGTGAGCATCACAAGGGCAAAGCTTGACAATATCTGCGCAAGCCTCACCCTGCTTTTTAACCAAAAGGAACTCATCATGCGTCGTTTCACCTTGTTACTGGCCATTCTGGCATCCCCCCTCAGCGCCCATGAATATTGGATTGCGCCGACGGATTTTACGATTGCAGCCGACGCTACCCTGACAGCCCAGATTGTCAATGGATCGGACTTTGTCGGGACAAACCTGCCGTTCCTGCCGCAGCGTTTCGTGCGCTTTGACACGGTCGCCGGCGGGCAGACCACCCCTGTGCCGGGCCGCGTGGGCGATGTGCCTGCCGTGCAGATGGCAAACCCCAGGGATGGTCTGAACGTGCTGGTGTACCAAGCCCGCAACGCGACCGTCGATTACAAGGACTGGGATACCTTTGTGCGGTTTACCGAACATAAAGATCTGCAGGGCATCATCGCCGCTCATAACGCCCGCGGGCTGAAGGAGGAGGGATTCAAGGAAATCTATTCGCGCTATTCCAAATCGCTTGTCGCTGTGGGTGATGGCGCAGGTCAGGACAACCGCACGGGGTTAGAAACTGAAATTGTCGCGCTGACAAATCCCTATACCGACGATGTATCCGGCGGGATGCGGTTCCAGCTGTGGTATCGCGACACCCCCCGCGCCAATGTCCGGTTCGAGGTGTATGACCGCGCACCGGATGGCACTGTCACGCAGACATTTCTGAAAACGGATGCGCAGGGCATGGTCACCGTTCCCGTCAAGGCAGGCTATTCCTATATGGCTGACGCTGTGGTGATCCGCGAACCGGCCAAGGCGATGGCCGACCAGACCGGCGCGCTATGGGAAACGCTTTGGGCGAATATGACATGGGCGGTGCCGGAATAACGGTCTTGGCCTGAATGATCCGCGCGTCTTGCGCCCGGCGATAGGTCGGGCGACAAGGGCGGCATGAATCAGACACCTGACATTTTGTGCATCGGCTCTGTCCTGTGGGACGTGATCGGCCGCACCGCCAGCCACATGCGGACCGGGTCCGATGTGCCCGGCCGTATCACCCGCCTGCCCGGCGGTGTCGCCATGAACATTGCCATGACGCTGAAACGCTTTGGCCTGCAGCCCGCCCTGCTGACCGTCATCGGCCGCGACACCGAAGGCGACGAGCTGATCGCCGAATCCCGGAACATGGGCCTGAACTGCGATTTTCTGTACCGGTCCGATGACCTGCCCACAGACGTCTATATGGCGATCGAGGCGGCGAACGGCCTGATCGCCGCCATCGCCGATGCCCATTCACTAGAGGCGGCAGGCGACAAAATTCTGCGCGCCCTGTCCGACGGCCGCCTTGGCACGGCAAAGGCACCCTATGCAGGGCTGATCGCGCTGGATGGCAACCTGACCGAAGACCTGCTGCGCATCATCGCCGCATCGCCCCTGTTTGCCGCCGCCGATCTGCGCGTGGCCCCCGCATCCCCGGGTAAGGCAGAACGCCTGCTGGCGCTGCTCGGCCATCCGTCCGCCACGCTTTATGTCAACCTCGAGGAGGCAGGGCTGCTGTGCCAGTCCCACTTTGACGACAGCGCCAGTGCCTGCGCCGCCTTGCTTGCCCGCGGCGCGCACCGGGTTCTGGTCACCGACGGCGGCCGCGCCGCATCCGAAGGCACCGCTGGCGATGTGATCACCGCCCACCCGCCCGCCGTCCTAGTTACCCGTGTCACCGGCGCTGGCGACACATTCATGGCCGCGCATATCGCGTCCGAACGGCAGGGCCTTGACCGCCCCGCCGCCCTTGCCCGTGCGCTTGATGCGGCGGCAACCTACGTATCCGGAGAGACTCCCCTATGATCCCAATGACCTACAGCGCAGAAGTGCAAAAAGCGCTGGACGCCGGCACCGCCATCGTTGCCCTTGAAAGCACGATTATCACCCACGGCATGCCCTATCCGCAGAACGTGGACACGGCGCGCCTTGTGGAACAGGACGTGCGCGATGCGGGGGCAACGCCGGCAACCATCGCCGTCATCGACGGCACCCTGCACATCGGGTTGGAAGATGACACGCTGACCGCGCTTGGTCAGGCAGAGCATGTGGCAAAGCTGTCTCGCGCCGATATCGCCGCCTGCATCGCCATCGGCGGCACCGGCGCGACCACTGTGGCCGCGACGATGATCGCCGCGCATCTGGCCGGCATCAGCGTTTTTGCCACCGGCGGCATTGGCGGTGTGCACCGCGGGGCAGAACTGTCCTTTGATATCAGCGCCGACCTGCAAGAGCTGGCCCAGACGCCCGTGACCGTTGTCGCTGCGGGTGCCAAGGCGATCCTTGATCTGGACAAGACCTATGAGGTGCTTGAAACCCTTGGCGTTCCGGTGATTGCCTATGGTCAGGACACCCTGCCCGCCTTCTGGTCGCGCACGTCCCATATGAACGCCCCGTTGCGCATGGACACCGCCCGCGACATCGCCGCCGCGCTGGTCGTGCGCAACGTCATGGGCCTGCCCGGCGGTCAGCTGGTGTGCAATCCGATCCCCGAAGCCGACCAGATCCCGGCACAGGAGCTGGCCCCGATCATCGATCAGGCACTGGCCGATGCCGCCGCGCAAAACATCAGCGCCAAGGCCGTAACGCCGTTCCTGCTGGACCGGATCTTTACCCTGACCGAAGGCCGTTCGCTGACGTCCAACATCGCTCTTGTCCGCAACAATGCCCGTCTGGCCGCCGCGATTGCCAATGAAATGGTTACCGCCGCCGGATAAAGCGTCCTCCATGTTGCCCGCGCTTGCGAGCGCGGTCAGCACAGCCTATTCCTGCGTCTGGACCTGACGGATGTTGACATGACCCATGATCCCCACCCAGACGAGCCGAGGCGCCTGCGCCGCCCCGGCCTGATTGCGCGCCTGCGCGGCAATTTTCTAGCTGGTCTGATCATCGTCGCGCCGATCGGGCTGACATTCTGGCTGATCTATACGGTCGTTGGCTGGGTCGACGGCTGGGTCTGGCCCTTTGTTCCGAACCGTTGGCATCCTGATGTGCTGATCAATCGCTGGTTTGGCACCGACGGCGCGCCGCCTATTGCTGTGAATGTGCGCGGGATCGGCGTTGTCGTCTTTCTTGTGTTTACGGTCATCATCGGCTGGCTGGGTAAGGGGTTTATCGGCCGCGCCGTGATCCGCTTTGGTGAACGTCTGGTGGATCGCACGCCCATCGTGAGCAGCATTTACAACGGCGTTAAACAAATTGCTGAAACCGTATTCAGCCAGCGCGACACGTCTTTCGATCATGCCTGCCTTGTCGAATATCCACGCAAGGGGATTTGGGCCATCGCGTTCATTTCAACCGCGGCCAAAGGCGAAATCGCGGCAAAACTGCCCGGCGATGATGAAATCGCGACCGTGTTTTTGCCCACGACGCCGAACCCGACCTCTGGTTTCCTGCTGTTTTTGCCCAGGTCAGAGGTGATCATTCTGGACATGAGCGTTGAGGATGCGGCAAAGCTCGTCATCTCGGCGGGGCTGGTGTATCCGAACCCCAAGGATCCCAAATTGCCGCCAGTGACCGCATGATATCCGCCGCGCTAACCGGTTTCATCACCGGATTTTCGCTTATTCTGGCAATTGGTGCGCAAAACGCTTTTGTCCTGCGGCAAGGGCTGGCGCGGGCGCATGTGTTCTGGCTGTGCCTGTTCTGTGCGACATCGGACGCGCTGCTGATTGCGGCGGGAGTGCTGGGGTTTGGCGCAATGGTCGCGCTATATCCTTCCTTGCCGCAGGTCATGGCCTATGCCGGCGCGGCGTTTCTGGCGGTTTATGGCCTGCAGCGCCTGATCGCCGCATGGCACGGGGAATATGCGCTACAATTAGCTGGCAAAACCAAGGCGTTATGGCCCACTCTTGCAACCGCAGCGGCTTTTACTTGGCTGAACCCCCACGTTTATCTGGACACGCTGGGGCTTGTCGGTGCGGTATCGACGGATTTCCACGGCGCTGCTTTGAAATGGGCCTTTGGCAGCGGCGCGGTGGCGGCGTCTTTCGTGTTTTTCTTTTCACTTGGCTATGGCGCGCGGCTGCTTGGGCCAGTCATGCAATCCGCCCGCGCCTGGCGTATTCTGGATACGGGCATCGGGCTTGTCATGTGGGCGCTGGCGGTAAAGCTGGTCAGCTGAACATCGTGGTCAGGTCAAGTGTTTCGCGCCGCCCCAGATCGTCCTTGTGATTGATCAGAAAGGTATCCATCGCCGCCCGCCCCGCTGATTTGAGTTGTTTCAGGATTACAGGCACGGGAATCGTTTTTGTGGCGACGTTCAGATCGTTCATCAGGGCATCATCCTCGATCATATGCAGCATGACCCGTTTCATCGTGCCCGCCTGCATCAACCCGGTATCAAGCAGGTCGCGCACAAATGCGACGGCCCGTAGTTCGGCCAAAAGCGAGGCGTTAAAGCCGATTTCGTTGATGCGGTTGGCGATAGCTTCGGTGCTGCGCGGCAAATCCTGCCGGATGATCGGATTGATGCCAACGATGACAATATCGTTCGGCAAGTCCTTGTCATACAAGGGAAAGAGCGCAGGGTTTCCGGTATAGCCACCGTCCCAGAACGCCTCTTTTTCGCCGGTGACCGGATCGTCGATTTCCACCGCCTGAAACAGCGTCGGCAAACAAGCAGAGGCCATCAGCGCCGCGTCGCTAATCTCTGCGCCGGAAAATACGCGGATTCGCCCCGTGCGCACATTGGTGGCCCCGACGAAAAGTTGCGGCCCCTTGCTGCTGCACACGTGATCAAAGCGCATTTCAGCCAGGATTTTCGCCAGCGGATTGCGCAAAAGCGGCCCGTAAATGTACGGCGACACCACACGCGATGCGGCATCAAAGGCCTGATACCCCGGCGACAGTTCCAGCATGGTGGCGATGCCGCGCACTGTGGGTGACAGGGCCGACAGCCAGTCCTGCAAAAAGGGCGTATTGACCGCGCCGATCTGTTCCCAAAACCAGTCCAGCCGGGCCTTGGCCCCGTCGCGCCCGCCTTCGATCAGCCCGGCCTTATAGGCGGCCGCATTCATCGCACCGGCGGAAGTTCCTGAAATTGCGGCAATTTCAATGTCGGGTTCTTCGATCAGCCGATCCAGCACGCCCCAGGTGAATGCGCCGTGGGCACCGCCGCCCTGCAGGCCAAGGTTGATGCGGATCATGGGCCGCACCGGCCGGTTTGCTGCTCTGGTCGTCCTGCCCGCATCGCTTCACCCTCGCAAAATGCTGCACTTGCACAATGATGCCTGATCCGGCGGCAAAAGTCCAAACATGATCACAGGGGGCGGCGCACACGCAATGTTTCAGGTCTGTGTCAACGGTCGGCCATTTTTGACCGATCCATTGTCTGACAGCCCCCCGATTTGGCGAATTGATTCACCCCGCGCCCGCATTATTTTTCGGATCGATCGGCGAATCTGGGCTGATTCCCGCTTTTTGGATTCGCCAGAATCCTTCGGCCTTGCGGACCTGAGGAACACCTCGTAAAGCCCTGATAACCCACAAAATAAGGGATTTCGCGTAATTTTGGACAAAAAAAACCCCGGCACGAAGCCGGGGTGTAGTTATTGAGGCAGGTTTCATACAGGCAAGAAACCTATCGAGCAGTGAGTTCTGTATAATCTTCTCTGCACCGGTATCCAAGCTAAAAGTTTGATAAGACTCGAAACCCTCTTTAGCGTGGGGCGAAACAATGATGACGAACGGGGACATCACATTATGACGACACCACTACGGCACCTTGCCCGCGGCGCGGGGCTGGCCGCCTTGCTGATTGCTACAGCCGGTACCGCGCTGGCAGAGCCGGCGCACGGCATCGCAATGTATGGCGAACCCGCCCTGCCCGCCGATTTTACCGCCATGCCCTATGCCAATCCGGACGCCCCCACGGGCGGCCGGATCGTGACGGCAGAGGTTGGAAGCTTTGACAGCCTGAACCCCTATGTGCTGAAGGGTAACGTGCCGTGGCAGCTGCGGTTTCTGGTGGGCGAAAGCCTGATGGTGCGGTCCCTGGACGAGCCGTTCACCGAATACGGCCAGTTGGCGCAATCGGTGGAAACCGGACCGAACCGCGAATGGGTGCAATACGTGCTGAACCCTGCCGCCAAGTTTTCCGACGGTAGCCCCGTGACAACCGAAGACGTGATCTGGTCGTTTGAAACGCTGGGCACCCAAGGTCATGGCCGGTATCGCGGCTTTTGGGAAAAGGTCGAAAAGATCGAAGAGGTCGCCCCCGGCACCGTGCGCCTGACCTTCAACACGATTGACCGCGAACTGGTCATGCTGGCGGGTCTGCGCCCGATCCTGAAAAAAGCCCAGTGGGACGGCGTCGATTTCGCTGAAGGCGGTCTTGATCTAGTGCCGATTACATCCGGCCCCTATGTCATCGACGATTTCGAGGCGGGTCGCTTTATCTCTCTCAAGCGCAACCCAGATTACTGGGGCCGTGATGCGGTCCCTGCCGAAAACGGGCTGCACAATCTGGATGAAATCCGGATCGAGTTTTTCGCCGATGAAACCGCCGCATTCGAGGCGTTCAAAACAGGCGAAGTCACATCGACCCGTGAATTCAACGTGGCCCGCTGGGAAAGCCAGTATAACTTTCCCGCTGTGCAAAACGGCGATGTGGTCAAATCGGTGCTGGGGCATGAACGCCCGTCCGGCATGACCGGTTTTGTGATGAACACACGGCAGGACCAGTTCGCCGACTGGCGTGTGCGCGATGCGATGCTGCACGCCTTTAACTTTGAATTCATTAACGAGGCGATGACCGGCGGCGCGCAGCCGCGCATTACCTCTTATTGGTCGAATTCTGATCTGGGCATGGACGCAGGCCCCGCCACAGGCCGCGTTGCCGAAATGTTGGCACCGTTCAAGGACGAGCTGATCCCCGGCACGCTGGAAGGCTACGCGCTGCCTGTGTCCGATGGCACGGAACGCAATCGCGCCGGCACCGCCAAGGCGCTGGACATGATGGCGCAGGCCGGATGGACCGTGCAGGACGGCGTGATGAAAAACGACGCCGGCATGCCATTCACCTTTGATATCCTGCTAGAAAGCGGCGCGTCGGAAAACCAGTCGATCATCGACATGTATGTGCAAAGCCTGAAGCGGATCGGCATATCGCCAACCGTGACCACCATCGATTCCGCGCAATACAAGGAACGCACCGACGCGCTGGACTTCGACATGACCTTTGGCCGTGTCGCCGTGTCCCTGTCGCCAGGGAACGAGCAATATCTGTACTGGGGATCGGAAACCGCCGATGTGCCCGGATCGCGCAACCTGATGGGCGTCAAGTCGCCAGCCATCGATACGCTGATCGGGCAGTTGCTGACATCGACCGATCAGGACGACTTTGTTGCCTCCGTCAAGGCGCTGGACCGCGTGCTGACGGCGGGCCGCTACTATATTCCGATCTATCAGTGGAACATCAGCCGCCTGGCCCATGTCAAAGAGCTGACATACCCCGATGTCATCCCGAGTTGGGGCGACTGGAACGGCTGGCAGCCTGACGTCTGGTGGTGGCAGGAATGATCCGCGCCGCCGCCCTGCTGCTGGCGCTTGCCGCCATCAGCGCCTGCACGCCGGTGCGCGTTGTTGGCAACACCGCAATCGGCGCAGGGCAACTTGCCCTTGGCGCTGCCGACGTTGTGATCTGACCAACCGCGGGGGTGCGGCCGCGACAGGTTGCACTTCCGCTGGCGGGGGCCTATTGGTGGCCTTCATCGACCAGCCTTGCCATCCGGCAGTCACGCTGTCCCCCGCGCCTGACATGGCACCTTTGCGGGGTAAAATCAGGGTCCTAAGACCGACGCTCAACCTTGCGCAATCATGCGGCACCGGCCCTTGTCCGATGCCGTCCACCTTTTGCGCCGTTTGACTGGAACAGAAGTGGCAACCGGCCTGTTGGTCCCGCAACGAACAAAAAGAAGGAGTATACCCATGCAATGGAGAGACGTTTCCCAGAACTGGGCCGCCTACACACCGCGCATCCTGACGCAGTGGCCAGACCTGAACGAATCCGATGTGTTGTCGATTGACGGCGATCAGGACCGCTTTCTGGACTACCTTGCAAAGTCCAAGGGCGAAGACCGCGTCGCAGCCCAGATGGAGCTGGCCGACTGGCTGATGGGCGGAGAGCCGATCGACGTCACTATGGCTGAACAGAACGACAACGCCAACATCATGGGTTCTGCCGCGAATGTGCCCGCTGGCGAAGATGTTACCGATGACGATGCAAAGTTCGGCGATGACAACGCCGCCGCCGCCCCCGTAGGCCGCGCCTAAGTCCTGCGATCTGTTCCAGCAGGCCCGCGGTCTGCTGGAACAAAATACGGCCCGCCGGGCAGCAATGCCGCGGGCATCATCCCGCCCGCCGATTGCACCCTGTCATACCTGCGCGAACGTGATAAAGGGCACCGCACATCTGGCTTTGCGGGCGCAGCTTTGGCCAAGCGCCAATCCCCGTTGCCATCGTCACTACCGCGCCGCGCCGCGCACCGTATGGGAGGCCGCACATGGTCAAGCTTGATATTCTGTCCGATCCGATCTGCCCCTGGTGCTATATCGGCAAGGCGAATCTGTTCAAGGCACTGGAACAGGTGCCGGACCATCCCTTCGTGCTAGAATGGCATCCGTTTCAGTTGAACCCCGACATGCCTGCCGCCGGCATGGATCGCCGCGCCTATCTGGAAGGCAAATTCGGCGGCAAGATGCAGGCGGTCAAAGCCTATGCCCCCGTGGTCGGCAAGGCCGAAGAAGCTGGCCTGACAATCAACCTTGACCTGATCAAGACCACGCCGAATACGATCAACGCCCACCGCCTGATCCACTGGGCGGGTGTGGAAAAACAGCAGACGCCAATGGTCGATCTGCTTTTCAAGGCTTATTTCGTCGAAGGCCGCGATATCGGCGATACCGAAGTTCTGACTGATCTAGCGGATGCAGCGGGTCTGGATGCCGCGATCGTTGCCCGGCTTCTGGCCAGCGATTCCGACCTTGATGACATCCGCGCCCGCGATGCGCATAGCCGCGAAATGGGCGTCAATTCTGTGCCGACCTTCATCGTGGCCAACCAGCACGCCGTTCCCGGCGCGCAACCGCCAGAAATGTGGGTCCAGATCATCAAGGACATTCAGGACCAGCTTGCCGCGGCCCAATAAGCCGCGCCGGACCTGATCCATTTTTATTTTGCGATTTGGCCGATTGGCTGGAACAGCGGGCGGTGACAAGCGTTCCACCATAAGTGCGAAATAAATGGAGACCCATCATGCGCCGAATTCTTTACGCTTTTGCCCCCCTCGCCGTCGTCGCGGCTTGCGCCGGTTCCGGCTCTGCCCCAACAGGTGTGGCCCAGCAGCCCGCCGCACAGGTTGTGACCATGACAGCTGACCTGAAATACAGCCCCGCCGCTGTCACCGTGGATGCCGGGCAGACTGTCGAATTCCGCAACGTATCGAATTTTGCACAAAACGTGTCCACCGAAGCCGACACCCCAGCAGAGTTGCAGGTTGCCCTGATGCCAACCGGCGCAGTGCCCTTTAACTCCGGTGAAATCGCGCCAAACGAAAGCTTCCGCCAGACCTTTTCCGTTCCCGGCACCTACCGCTACTTCTCTGAAGCGAACGTGTCAGAAGGTATGATCGGCACAGTCATCGTGAACCCGTAAGCCGCGCAGGCCATCGGCGTTATAAGGCGGCTCTGTTCAGAGCCGCCTTTTTCATGATGTCTTCTTGATCGCCTCGGCGCGTTTTGCGGCCAGATCGCGGGCGATGTTAAAGGCACCCTGGATCTTGTCGCGTTCCTTGGTCCAGTCCTGCATGACAACGATCTTGTTGTCCTTGACCTTGGCCTGACCTTTGTAGTCGCCGATGAAATCCACCAGCCCGGTGGGATTGGCGAATTTGTCGTTGTGGAACCGAATCGTTGCGCCCTTTGGCCCGGCGTCCAGCTGGCCGATGCCAGCTTTTTTGCACATCGCCTTAATCCGCACGACCAGCATCAAGGTATTGACCTCTTTGGGCAATTTGCCAAAGCGGTCGATCAGTTCTGCGGCAAAACCTTCCAGTTCGACCTTGGTGGTCAGATCGGACAGACGGCGATAAAGGCCCAGGCGCACATCCAGATCGGGCACGTAGTCTTCGGGGATCAGCACCGGCACGCCAAGGTTGATCTGCGGCGACCATTCGCCTTCGTCTTGCAATCCTTCGGCAGCGCCGGACCGGATTGCGGTGATCTGATCTTCCAGCATTTGCTGATAAAGCTCGTAACCCACCTCGCGCATCTGGCCTGACTGTTCTTCGCCCAGCAAATTGCCTGCGCCGCGGATATCCAGATCCTGCGATGCCAGCGTAAAACCCGCGCCAAGGCTGTCGAGGCTGGCCAGCACCCGCAGACGTTTTTGCGCCGTGTCGGTCAGTTTCTGCCGCGGCATGGTCGTCAGATAGGCATAGGCCCGGGTCTTGGACCGGCCCACGCGGCCGCGAATTTGATAAAGCTGAGACAGGCCAAACATATCGGCGCGCCAAACGATCATCGTGTTGGCCGTCGGAATATCCAGACCGGATTCCACAATCGTGGTGGCCATCAACACGTCGTATTTGCCATCATAGAACGCGTTCATGCGGTCATCCAGCTCGCCCGCCGCCATCTGGCCGGTGGCGGTGATAAAGCTGACCTCTGGCACCTCGCGTTTCAGCCATTCGACCATTTCGTCCATGTCGGAAATGCGCGGCACGACAAAGAACGACTGCCCGCCGCGATAATGTTCGCGCAGCAAAGCTTCGCGGATGGTGATCGTGTCGAATTCGCTGACGTAGGTGCGGATCGCAAGGCGGTCGATGGGCGGCGTGCCGATGATCGACAAATCGCGCACGCCCGATAGCGACAGTTGCAGCGTGCGCGGGATTGGCGTGGCGGTCAGCGTCAGCACGTGCACATCCGTGCGCAGCGATTTCAGGCGTTCCTTGTGCTGGACGCCGAATTTCTGTTCTTCGTCAATAACAAGCAGGCCAAGGTTGCGGAACTTGACCGATTTGGCCAGCAACGCATGGGTGCCGACGACGATATCCACCGTGCCATCAGCCAGCCCGTCCCGCGTGGCGGCGGCATCCTTGGCCGATACGAAGCGCGACAAGGGCCGGACGGTGACGGGAAAGCCGCGAAAGCGTTCCGCAAAGCTTTGGTAATGTTGCCGCGCCAGCAAGGTTGTCGGCGCAATGATGGCGACCTGCACACCCGACAGCGCCGCGACAAAGGCGGCGCGGATTGCCACCTCTGTCTTGCCAAAGCCGACGTCGCCGCAGATCAAGCGATCCATCGGCTGACCGCTTTCCAGATCGGTCAGCACATCGTCGATCGCCGCCAGCTGGTCATCGGTTTCCGCATAGGGAAAACGGGCAAGGAACTGGTCCCAGATCCCGTCCATCGGTTCAAGCACAGGTGCCTTGCGCAGGGCGCGTTCGGCGGCAACCCGGATCAGGCGTTCGGCAATCTGGCGAATACGCTCTTTCAAACGCGCCTTTTTCGCCTGCCATGCCCCGCCGCCCAGCTTGTCGAGCAAGCCTTCTTCGTGGCCGAATTTACTGAGAAGCTCGATGTTTTCGACGGGCAGGTAAAGCTTGCTGCTTTCGGCGTATTCCAGCGTCAGACATTCATGCGCCGCGCCAAGGGCTGTCACGACCTCTAGCCCGATAAAGCGGCCGACGCCGTGATCGACGTGGACCACCAGATCGCCGGGGGACAGGGCATTTGCCTCTGTCAAAAAGTTATCGGCCCGGCGCTTGCGCTTGTTCTGCCGGATCAGGCGGTCGCCCAGCACGTCCTGTTCGGAAATCACGGTGACGCCCGGTGCCTCGAACCCGGCGTCCAGCGCCCAGACGGCTAGATGCACACCGGATTTGCCAACGCGGGACCAATCGCTGACGGGAATGACCTCTCCGATGCCTTCATCTTCGATCAGGCCGGTCAGACGTTCTCGCGCGCCTTCGGAATAGGACGCGATCACCACCGGACCGGCGGCGACCTTTGCCTTAACATGGCCCGCCAAAGCCCCGAAAAGGCTTAGATTTTCCTGCTGGCGTTCCGGGGCGAAATTGCGCCCGGGCCGACCGCCCGCATCCAGCACGCCAAGCCCGGTCGCCTGCGGCAGCGGCGCGAATTGCACCACGCGGCGATCTGCGACGGCCCTGTCCCAGGCGGCATCGTCCAGATACAGCTGCTGTGGCGGTGCCGGTTTATAGACGGAATCCATCCGCCCCTTTTGCGACAGGGCATGCATCCGCGTGGAATACTGATCCGCAATCGAATCCCACCGCGCCAGGCGCTGCGGGCTGGTTTGATCATCCAGCGTAATCGTGCCGCGCGGCAGATAATCGAACAGCGTTTCCAGATCGTCCTGAAAAAAGCCGAGCCAGTGTTCCACGCCCGCATGTTTGCGGCCGGCGCTGACAGCCTCGTACAGCGGATCGTCCGTGCCGGCGGCCCCGAATTCGATGCGATAGCTTTGGCGAAAGCGGGTGATCGCGGCCTCGTCCAGAATGACTTCGCTGACGGGGGCCAATTCGATTTCGGTCAGTTTTTCGGTCGTGCGCTGCGTCGCAGGATCAAAGCGGCGCGCGCCGTCCAGCGTGTCGCCGAACAGATCAAGGCGGATCGGACCGCTTTGGCCCGGCGGAAAGATATCAATGATGCCCCCGCGCACGGCATAATCGCCCGGCTCCATGACATTGGCGGTTTGTGAAAAACCCATGCGCGTTAAAAAGTTACGCAGCGCGGCTTCGTCCACGCGGGACCCGACGCGGGCGGTAAAGGCGGCCTCGCGCAACGTGGCGCGGGCGGGCACGCGCTGGGTTGCGGCATTCAGCGATGTCAGCAGCACAAACTTTGGCGGCATGCCGTGCACCAGCGCCGCCAGCGTCGCCATACGTGCGGCGGATACATCGGCGTTGGGTGACACCCGGTCGTAAGGCAGACAATCCCAAGCCGGAAAGGTAAAGACCGGCATATCCGGCGCAAAGAACGCCAGCGCCGCCTGCATCGCCGCAAGGCGTTTGTCGTCGCGGGCAACATGAAGCACCGGCTGGCCGGAACTTTCCATTTCCCTAAGGATCAGTTGGGCGTCGAACCCTTCGGGCGCACCGGCGAGCGTGATGTGTTTGACCATGACAGGTGAAGTATCCGCATCCGCCCCGGTGTCAAGGCGCGGCAAAGGGCGCGGGGCAGCACCCTGCCGCGCGCACGGATCAAAGCCCGCGCACGGAGGCCATCATCTGGATCATACCGAACATGGCCGTCACGAAAATCGCGCACATGCCGATGATCTGCGTCCACAGCCGGTGGCGCATCAGCATCGCGTAAAGCTGCTCTGGCTCTGGATCGGCGGCGCGGATCTTGCGGGCGCTGGCCAGGCTGACCGCGCCGACAATCGACAGCGGCAACGCCACCAGAAAAATGGCCTGCGCCATTTCGACGTCATAGACGAAGGCCAGCAGCACCAGCATGGTCAGGGCAAAGAAAACGAAGGCCGTCAGGATCAGGCCCGCGGTCTGGGCGATGCCCAGCAAGCGGTTCACATTGATGCGCACCAGATCGACCATGTCTTCCTGATGCTGGCCGCCGTGGCGCCGCGCCTTGGTAATCAGATCAAACGGGACGCCCAGAACAAAATAACTGACCGAAGACCACAGCACCGCCAGCATGATCCAGTACCACACCGAAGAGAATGAGCGCAGGTCGATCACCTGAAAGAGGATATTTCTCCAGTCCAATGTGCGACTCTCTGGCTTGCTTCACGTTTTGGGACCCTAGTGTCGCAGCGCCGGGATGCCCAGACTTGCCGCGCCGATTTTTCCGTGCAAGGTCAGGATGTGTGACCGAAAGGCCCAGCCAGTTGAAAGTGATGCCATGAAACCGACCCTTGCCCCCTTTCCCGCCACACGTCTGCGCCGCCTGCGGGCCAAACCCGCGATCCGCCGCCTGTCGCGCCAACACCGGCTTAGCGTGGATGACCTGATCTGGCCGATCTTCGTGATGGCCGGCAAGGATGATGAACATGCAATTCCGTCCATGCCGGGCGTCACGCGCAAGACACTTGACCGTGCCGTGCAAGCCGCGCAAGAGGCGCACAAACTGGGCATCCCCGCGCTGTGTATCTTTCCCTATACCGGCATGGATGAACGGACAGAGGATTGCGCCCTGGCCTGGTCGCCTGACAATATCAGCAATCAGGCCATTCGCGCGATCAAGGACGCGGTCCCTGACATTGCGATCATGACCGATATTGCGCTGGACCCTTACAACATCAATGGTCACGACGGCTTTGTCGAAGACGGCAGAATTGTAAACGACCGCACAGTCGATGCGCTGGTGAAAATGGCGCTGGCACAGGCCGAGGCGGGCGCCGATATCCTTGGGCCGTCCGACATGATGGATGGCCGCATCGGCGCGATGCGCAAAGCGTTAGAGGCCGAGGGCCATATTGACGTTGCGATCCTGAGCTATACCGCCAAATACGCATCCGCCTTTTATGGCCCGTTTCGCGATGCGGTGGGTGCATCGGCTGCGCTGACCGGGGACAAGAACACCTATCAGATGGACCCCGGCAACGCCGACGAGGCGTTGCGGCTTGTCGAACGCGACCTGATGGAAGGCGCGGATATGGTCATGGTCAAACCGGGCCTGCCGTATTTGGATATCTGCCGCCGGGTCAAGGATATGTACGGCGTGCCGACCTATGCCTATCAGGTCAGCGGCGAATACGCGATGATGCAGGCGGCAATCCAGAACGGATGGCTGGACGGTCCCAAGGTGATGATGGAAAGCCTGCTGGCGTTCAAACGCGCGGGCTGCGACGGCATCCTGACCTACTTTGCACCAGAGGCGGCCAAACTGCTGAACCGCATGTAACCGCCGGCCCTGCAATTAGCGTGTGACAGCAAAGCCTGATCCACCTATAGTTTGCGCCATAACAGGTGCGGCAAACGCGCCGATGGCAGTATAGAGGCGGACAGTTATGACACAATTGACACGGCGGCATTTTGTAGCGGCAGGCGCGGCGGGGCTTCTGGCCGCCTGCGGCAATGGCGTGAACCAGAACGGCGGATCGACCATCGACGCACGGGTCGCAAGCACCCTGTCGTTCATGTACGACACCTATCCCGGCACCCGCGATTTGGGTCAAAAGGCCGCAGGCGTGCTGGTCATGCCGCTGGTGACGGAACTGGGGCTTGGCGTTGGGGGCTCTTACGGGCGCGGCGCACTGCAGATTAACGGGTCCACAGTGGACTATTACTCTGCCGCCTCCGGCTCTGCCGGTTTGCAAATCGGTGCGCAGCAATACAGCCACGTGCTGTTTTTCATGACGCAGAACGCGCTGGCGGATTTCCGGTCGTCTATGGGCTGGGCCGCGGGCGCCGACCTTGAATACGTCGCCGCCGACCAAGGAGAGGTGTTGCGCGCCGAGACGATTACATCCCTGTCGCCTGTGATCGCCGTGGTCTTTGCGCAAACCGGTCTGCGGATCGGCGCGACGCTGGAAGGCACGAAATATACGCGTATCATTCCCTAAGGATGCAGGATGGATCAGGCGAAAACGTCCCGATCCTGATCCTTGCCGCAGGGCAATCATCGCGCATGCGCGGTGCAGACAAACTGGTGATGATGCTGGACGGTCAGCCGCTTTTGCGCCGCGCCGTCCGGCAGGCGGCAGCGGTGGGCGACACCTTTGTGGCGCTGCACCACAATGCCGCGGCGCGGCTGGCGGTTCTGGATGGCTTGCGATTTACCCCGCTTCTGGTGCCGGACGCCGCCGAAGGCCAGTCTGGCACCCTGCGCGGGGCGGTGGCGCAATTACCACCCTGCCCTGCCTTCATGATGGTGCTGGCCGACCTGCCCTTGCTGACATCAGACGACCTGCTCGCGGTTTTGGCGGCCCGCAGGGCGCATCCAGATTCCGTGATCTGGCGCGGCGCGGCGGCGGATGGAACGCCCGGGCATCCGGTCGTGTTCGACGCCAGCCTGCGCAATGACTTCGCGGGTTTGACCGGCGATGACGGCGGCGCGGCGGTGGTTAAACCCCGGCGCGCGCAAACCCACCTTGTGCGGTTTTCCGATCATCGCGCCACATTCGATCTGGACACGCCAGAGGCATGGGCGGCTTTTACCGCAACGCGCTAATGCGCAAAGAGAAGCCTTGCTTCATGCTTTTTCAAAGATTTGCGCGCAGCGCCATAGCCGGCGACGCCCGCAGTCGTTTCAAGTTCGGGAAACAGTGCGAAAATCTCGCTCCGCTGGTCGTGGCCCAGACCGCCAAGGCTGTGATCGCCCGGCTGAAAGCTTTCCGACCAGACACCGTCCGCCAGAACAACCTCGTGCCGTTCGAACATGATGTGCACATAGGTCACATCTGCCACGGCGGCCTGTGTGATACCGGCGCGCCCGACCATGTGTTTCGCGGGGGCAAGCACCTCGTTTTCGGCGAACAGCAGGGCGGCACGCGGCGACTGCACCAGCATCCGGTGGTTCGGTGACAGCAACATATCGCGCGCCGGCAGACCGTCACCCAGCGATCCGGCCGCAATACGCACCGGTTGCAGCTTGGGTGACTGGCGCAGATCAGCATTGGACAAAGTGCGCTGGCCCATCCACGCAATCGGTTGCATCCCGTGGTCCCGCGTCAGCACCAGATCACCGGCCCGCAGGTCCTGCACCGCGACCTGCCCTTTCGGCGTCATGATACGCGCACCGGGCGTGAAGCAGATGACCAGCTTTTCAATCTCGGTAAAGTTGACGCGGCCAATGATGTTGTTGCCGTTCAGCAGCTCTGCCCGGCCATTTTCAGGCAGGGTGTCGTAGTTCTGGCCGGACACCGGATTAACGCTGTCATAGATCAGCTGCCCGTTGGTGTTATAGATCCGCACGCCGGTCCAATCGCCCCGTTCGATGCCGGCCTTCAGGTCCAGTTGGTCCCAATCGCCGTTATCGGGGTCCGCCCCGCCATCGGCCGTGATTGTGCCGATGTTGCCATCCTTAAAGATTGTCAGATAGTCGTTGCCGGTACCGCCATAAAGGCTGTCCTGCACATCCCGCGCGATCAGGGTGTCATTACCAGCGCCGCCGTACAAACGGTCGTCGTTGTCCTGCCCGGTGCCATCGGCCCCGTCCAGCACATCATCGCCGTCCCCGCCGTAGAGCGAATCCTGCCCCTGACCGCCCAGCAGCGTGTCGTTGCCTGCATCGCCATACAACTTGTCGTCGCCGTCGCCGCCTTCGATGACATCATCGCCAGCACCGCCATAGAGCGTGTCCTGGCTGTTGCCGCCAAACAGCGCATCCTTGCCGTCGCCGCCAAACAGCTGATCCTCTGCCGCGCCGCCATATAGCGTGTCATCGCCGGTACCGCCGTAAAGCTGGTCCTTTCCCTCGCCGCCGATCAGCGTATCATCACCGCCTAGGCCATAGAGTTTATCGTCGTTGCCGCCGCCGTCCAGAACGTTGGTTTTATCGTTACCGGTCAAGGTGTTCTGGGCCGCATTACCGGTGATGTTCTCGAAATTTAGATAGACGTTTTCGGCCACCAGCTGCCCGTTGAAATTCAACGTGCCAGAGTTTTCAATCGTGACGTTCAGCGCCGCATTGGGAAAGTTTGAAAAGTTGAACGTGTCATTGCCGGCACCGCCGTCAATCGTTTCGTTCTGGCCAACGGTCAGGTAGCCAAGGTAGGCAGTATCATCGCCGTTTTCCAGAAAGACCTGATCGCTGCCCCCGTTCTGAGAGTTCGTCGATGGAATCCAGACGTCATTCCCCGCGCCGCCGTAAACGGTATCGGGGGAATTGTCGTTGTCATAGATGGTATCGTTGCCGGCCCCCGCAAAGATCAGATCGCTGCCAGCGCCGCCGTCAATCGTATCGTCCCCGGATGTGCCGTTGATGGTATCGGCGCGTGACGTTCCCGAAATGTTTGCCATGCTTTGGATCCTTCATCGAACGATTGACCGATTTGCGACGATTGACGCGTGTAAAATCTTATACTGTTTTATCCACACATGCGTAAGCTATCCCAAGGGATAGCAACGCCGCCTTTCGAACATAAAAAGGTGAACAGAATGTAAAAAATACAGGCAGCCATAGGGCTGCCTGCATTCGTTTCGTACCAAACCTGCGCCGCCAGCGGGCGGCACTGGCCTTACTTCATCAATAGACGAGCTTCGTGCTTTTTCAGGGACTTGCGCGCCGCCTGATAGCCTTCGATGCCTGCCGTCGTCGCCAGATCCGGGAACAGTTCGAAAATCTCGTTCCGCTGGCTGTTGCCCAACCCGTTCAGCGAATAATCGCCCGGGTGGAAGCTTTCGGTCCAGGCGCCGTTCGACAGCACGACCTCGTGACGCTCGAACATGAAGTGGATGTAGGTCGTCCGCATCACGTCCAGGGTGTGGATGCCCTGTGCGCCGGTCATGTGCTTGGCGGCTGCCAGCACTTCACGCTCTTCAAAGTACAGCTGCGTCTTTTCGCTGGCCACCAGCACACGGTGGTTCGGCGACAGCAGCATGTCACGTTCCGGCAGACCATGACCCAGCGATCCGGCTTTCACAAGGATCGGCTTCATGTGGGGCTTGGCGGCCAGTTCCTTGCCGGTCATCTCTTTCGCGCCAACCCAGGCGATTTCCTGAATGCCGTTGTCGCGGGTGATAACCTTGTCACCGGCGCGCAGGTCTTCGACCAGACGCTCGCCCTTTGGCGTAGCAATCGTGGTGCCGGGCGTAAAGCACGGTGCCTCGATCTGGCTAAAGGTCGCGGTGGTGCCATCCTTGAAGTAGATGATCCCAGATTCCCGCAACTCTTCGCTGTCACCAGCGCCGCCGTTGCGCACGATACGATCAATCTTGTCCAGTGTTTCCTGGTCAAAGTTGAAGGTATCAACGTCGCTGCCATCGGGGTCTTCACCACCGATGATCACGTCACCAGAGGAGGCATCCATGAACCGGTCGCTGCCAAGGCCGCCTTTGACCACATCCGCGCCGTCGCCGGAATAGATGGTGTCGTTGTCGACGCCGGCGTCGATGTTGTCGATGCCGTCACCGCCATAGATCAGATCGGCATCGTCGCCCGTCTTGATCGTGTCGTTGCCAGCGCCGCCATAGACGGTGTCGCGGTTATCGAACGGATCGGCGTCAGCCGCCAGACCGTCACCCGGATAATCCCGATCCGGCAAAGATGCGTTGCCTTGGTCGGTGTTGATGACATCGTCACCTGCCCCGCCATAGATCACGTCAGCGCCGCCTGCCCCAAGGATGGTGTCGTTGCCAGCACCGCCAAGGATTGTGTCGTCGCCGTCTGCGCCGCCGATCAGATCGTCGCCGTCGCCGCCATCGATGTAATCGTTGCCGCCGCCGCCCTGAATGCTGTCGTTGCCAGCACCGCCGAAGATGGAGTCATCATCGTCGCCGCCCTGGATACGGTCGTCACCGTCGTCGCCATAAAGCGTATCGAAGCCGCTACCGCCCTGGATGAAGTCGTTGCCCGTGCCGCCATAGACAAGGTCGTTGTCCTTGCTGCCGGTCAGCGTATCATCGCCAGCGCCGCCATAGATGGTGTCATCGCCCTGGTTGCCAGCGATGTTGTCGTTGCCGTCGCCGCCATAAATCAGGTCATCGCCTTCGCCACCAAAGATGGAGTCGTCGCCGCCTGCCGCGCGAATGACATCGTTGCCAGCACCGCCAAGGATCGTATCTTTGCCGTCTGCGCCGCCGATCAGATCGTCGCCGTCGCCGCCATCGATGTAATCGTTGCCGCCGCCGCCCTGAATGCTGTCGTTGCCGGTACCGCCGAAGATGGAGTCGTCATCGTCGCCGCCCTGGATACGGTCGTCGCCGTCGTCGCCGTAAAGCGTATCGAAGCCGCTACCGCCCTGGATAAAGTCGTTGCCAGTGCCGCCATAGACAAGGTCGTCATCCTTGCTGCCGGTCAGGGTGTCGTCACCCTCTCCGCCATAGATGGTGTCGTTGCCCTGGTTGCCGGCGATCGTGTCATTACCCTGATCGCCATACAGCACGTCATCGCCTTCGCCGCCGAAGATGACGTCGTCGTCGATCCCGCCATAGACCAGATCATTGCCAGACCCGCCATAGATGGTGTCGTCGTCATCACGGCCATAGATGGTGTCGTTGCCGTCACCGCCATAGATCGTGTCCATGTTGTTGCCGGGCAGCAGATCGACAGGATTGCCGTCGGCGTCAAAGTCCACAACGTCCAGCGTATCATTCGCCAGACCGCCATAGATCAGGTCATCGCCAGCGTCGCCATAGATGGTGTCCACGCCTTCGCCGCCGATGATCGTATCATCGCCTTCGCCGCCTTCGACGTAATCGTTGTCGATGCCCGCGTCGATCTTGTCGTTGCCGGTGCCGCCAAAGATCACATCGGCATCGTCGCCGGTGATGATCGTGTCGTTGCCGGCGCCGCCGTAAACGGTGTCCAGATCGTTCTGCGTGTTCGCATCGCCGGGCAGGCCGGGATACGGATTGTCAAAGCCGGGATCAACGTGGTTGGACGTGTCGATGTAGTCGTCACCTTCGCCGCCGTAAGCCACATCATTACCAGCATCGCCATTGATGATGTCGTTGCCGGCATCGCCGTACAGAACGTCGTCGCCGGTCTGACCGGACACGGTATCGTTGCCGATCCCGCCATAGATGGTGTCGTTGCCGGCGTTGCCGTTCAACTGATCGTTGCCAGCGCCGCCGTAAACCAGATCGTCGCCGTCACCGCCAAAGCCGGTATCGTCGCCCGCACCGCCAAAGACCGTGTCGTTGCCGTTGCCGCCGCGCACGATGTCATTGCCATCATCGCCGGACACCGTGTCATCGCCGTTGCCGCCGGTGATCGAATCGTTGCCCGTGCCGCCATAGACTTCGTCGTTGCCTTCACCGGCATTGATCGTGTCGTTGCCGCCAAGACCATAGATCAGGTCGTCATTGCCGGTATCACCGGCCAGGATTGCATCGTCGCCGTCGATCAGATCGCCATCGGTCGGATCGGCATAGCCGACGCCCATGGTGTCGTTGCCTTCGGTCCCGAACACAGTGCCGTCACGCAGCGGGTTGCCGCCACGAATTTCTTCGATCTCGGTGTAGTCGATGTATTCGCCCGTCGGCACGCCATTTGCATCGGTAAACACGACGCGACCAGAGAAGCTGTTGCCGTCCGCATCCAGCACCGGTGCGCCGGTGCCATCAGGACCGGTGGTGATATAGATTTCGCCATCGTTCAGCACGAGGACGTCGTAGTCATCGCCGCCAGCGCCGCCGTCAACGCTGTCGCCAGCGCCGCCATAGATGGTGTCGCGATCGTCGCCGCCAAAGACCTTGTCAGCACCAGCGCCGCCATACAGCACGTCATTGCCAGCATCGCCATACAGCGTGTCGTTGCCGCCTTCGCCATAGATGATGTCGTCGCCGGTGCCGCCGTTCAGGATGTCATTGCCACCCGTGACGACCGAACCTTCGACCGGTGCGTCAAAGAAGACGTCAGTGACGTTAACACCGGCATTGTTGCCTGGGCTGAGCGATTGCACCTTGGTGTGCACGATTTCGATCCGGGAAATCGGGCCTGCGATGTTGACCAGCGCGGAATAGTTGCCGTCAGTTTCCGTGCTGCCGCCGCCGCCGCTGGCCAACAGCGTTTCCGTGCCGCCGACGCCGTCGTTGTCTTGCACGGTGATCTTGCTACCAGCCGAAATATCGACTGCAACGCGGTTGCCGTCCATGTCATAGGCATAGACCTGCACCTTGGAGGCGTAGTCGATGTCGTTGATGCGGAAGCTGATGTTCTGCACATCCTCGGAAAAGCCGAGGTTGTAGGTCACGGTTTCGCCGTCCTTGTCCAGAACAGAATCAAGCGAGCTGTGGGTGTTCACCGTCTCAGAGCCCGAGTTGATGCCAGAGACGTTCTCGGCCTCTGTCTCGAACGTGGTTGCGGGATGCTCGTTCGTGCCGGACTGGCTGAATGTCACAGTGACGTTGCCGGTGTTCTGGCTGAAGCCGCCCTTCAGGTTGTCGCCATCGTCAATGGATGTGCCATTGCCGCTGGGATCGGGTGCCTTGGACCATTCAAAGCTTTCGCGCACATAGGTCGGGCCGGACGCACCGTTTGCACTGTCGCCATAGATCACGTCATTGCCAGCGCCGCCATTTACGGAATCGTCGCCTGCACCGCCTTCGATGTAATCGTTGCCAGCGCCGCCTTCGATCTTGTCGTCGCCGTCGCCGCCATAAGCGGAATCGTTGCCAGCGCCGCCATAGACCTTGTCAGCGCCAGCGCCGCCATAAACCTTGTCGTCGCCGTCACCGCCGTAAACGAAATCATTGCCAGCGTCGCCATAAACTGCGTCGTTGCCCTTGCCACCATAAACAGCGTCAGCGTCGGCGCCGCCATAGATGGTGTCATTGCCTTCGCCGCCTTCGATGATATCGCAGCCGTCGTCGCCATGCAGCGTATCATTGCCGGTGCCGCCGTCGATCTTGTCGTTGCCGGAACCGCCATAAACAACGTCATCACCAGCGCCAGAGGCGATGGAATCGTTGCCGCCATAGCCATAGACCAGGTCGTCATTCGGCTGCGCGCCGGATGCGATAGCATCGTTGTTGTCGATGCGGTCGCCCTCTGGGTCGCCTTTGTAGCTGGAATCGATCACGTCGTTCCCAGAGGTGCCTTCGACAGTGCCATCAAGCGTGACGACATTGACAAAGGTGGTGTTGTCGACGGACTGGTTCGAATACCAACCGGAATAGTTCGCACCGGTAATCTGCGCGACTTCAATCTTGGCGATCGACAGATTGTCCAAGGTGCCCTTGTTCAGCAGGTCGGTGACAAACAAATCGCCGTTCGTCTGCTGGATCATCACAGCTTCGATCTGCTTTACGCTGCCGTCGGACAGCGTCACATTCAGCTTGACCGACATCGTGCTGTCGGTCTGGTTCTTCACCGTGCCTTTGCCAGCGTTATAGGTGACCGTATCGCTGCTGCGCTCGTTGTCAGAGATGACGCCGTCGTGCTGCGGGTCGGTCAGCGTGGCCTTTACCAGCGACAGATCATCCGCACCCTTGGACACGCCAACCAGCTTGCCCGCCATTTCGGCATTGTAATCGCATTCGTTCAAATCAACGTCGGCATAATTGCCCAGATAAATCAGATTAACCGTCGTGACACTTGTCATCTTAAATCTCCACTAGCGACGCTATGGGCGTCTTCACATGCGTAACGGCAGTGATCCCGAACGGATCACACGCCAGAAATCTCACCGCAGATCATGCGGCACTTAAAATCTTCAGCATGGGAAGTTCCCTTTGCCGCAGACACCAAAATTTGCTGACACGTCTTCATGTCGGCCCGGTCGCCCCAATCGACCGGTTTTGCCCCCCAGTTAGGCAAGGCAAGTCCTACTCTGACTTACAGAGGCAAAAAAGGAGAAAATATGCTTAAAAGCCGCATCTTGCACTTAAATACACCATAAACGGTCTTAACCAAAAACAGCCGATCCCGTTCGAAACGCCGATTGCTTCATCTGGTATACTAGTGCGACGCAAGCGAAACGCCTGATTTCCACCGATAAACCCCAAGAAAATTGACTATTTGGTTATATAACCTGCGTCGAAGCCAAAACATTGATACATTACAGCGCGCTATCCACCTGCAACTACAACCACTTAGGGTTGAATGTGTAAAATGTGGCAGAACCAAGGCCGTTGCCGTTGCAATTACCAAAAGTAGAAAGACAAACCCGCACAATCGCCGCCACCGTTGATCATTCAGAAACAATGACACGCCGCAGCCATACGATAAGAATCAAAATAGCCCGCAAGCTGCGGGCGGGATCCCTGATGGGAAAATCTGTTAAATTAATTCTGGTACCGGTGGTCGGACTCGAACCGACAAGATCTTGCAATCGGGGGATTTTGAATCCCCTGCGTCTACCATTCCGCCACACCGGCCAGTGACGCTGACGTATCCAAGGTGCAGGCCCGCGTCAATCGGGCCTGCACGTAATTTTCGATTAAAGTTGCGTCGCAGAGAAGGTATCGCAATCGCGCATGTCACCGCTTTCATAACCGCGCATGAACCAACGCTGCCGCTGCGCGCTGGTGCCGTGGGTAAAGCTGTCGGGGCTGACAGCGCGGCCGGCATTACGCTGCAAGGCGTCGTCGCCGATACGGGCGGCGGCATTCATCGCCTCATCAATGTCGCCCGGTTCCAGCGAGTCGTTCATCGCCTGCGTGCCCTGCGCCCAGATCCCGGCGTAACAGTCGGCCTGCAGCTCGATCCGAACCGAAAGCGCATTTGAATCCGCCTCGCTCATGCGGGCGCGCATGCTGTTGGTTTGCCCCAGAATACCAAGCTCGTCCTGGATATGATGCCCAACCTCGTGGGCAATCACATAGGCCGCGGCAAAGTCACCGCCCGCCCCTAACTGTTGCTGCATCGTGCGGAAAAACGCGGTGTCGAGATAGACGTCCTGATCGGCGGGGCAATAAAACGGGCCGGTCTGTGCACTAGCATTTCCGCAGGCAGAGCGGGTGACGCCGTCAAACAGCACAAGCTTCGGCGGCACATAGGCACCATCGACCTGTTGGTCGAAAATGGTCGCCCAAACGTCTTCGGTGTCGGCCAGCACAACGCCGACAAATTGTTCGACCTCTGGATCGGCTTCGGTGATCTGGCCGGTGTCGACTTGCTGCGTACTGCTGCCGCCCGTGCTGCCCACGATGCCCGACACGTCGACCCCGAAATACCAGCCCAGCAACAAGATCAGCACGCCGCCAATTCCGCCGATGCCACCAATCGCGCGCCCGCTGCCACCGCCGCTGCGCCGTTCAATATTGCGGCTGACCCGCCGTCCTTGCCATTTCATCGCAAACCTCTTCCAAATCTTGGCGCATCGCCACTTGGCGGTAACAATAGTGCGACATCGCGTCGCTGCAATGCGCAAGGCCCGCAATGCGCGCCCACGACTTGACCTTTGCGCCGGTTTAATGGCCTAACCGGGCCTGAAACCAACAGGATGCCATCATGATCCGCCGCCTTTACGACTGGACGATGTCCCTGTCCCGCTCGCGCCATGCACTTTGGGCGCTTGGTATTGTCAGCTTTGTCGAAAGCAGTGTGTTTCCCATCCCGCCCGATGTGCTGATGATCCCAATGATCATTGCCCGCCCTTCCCGTGCCTTTCTGATTGCCGCCATCGCCACGGTCACATCGGTGCTGGGCGCGCTGATGGGCTATTACATCGGCGCCGTGCTGTTCGACACGATTGGCCAGCCCGTGCTCGAATTTTACGGCAAAGGCGAATATTTCGACGCCTTTGCGATCAAGTATAATGACTGGGGCGCCTGGGCTGTCCTGATTGCGGGCATCACGCCCTTTCCCTTCAAGGTCATCACAATTGCCTCTGGCGTCACCGGCCTGTCGCTGCCTGTGTTCATTGTGGCCTCGATCATCGCCCGCGCGTTTCGCTTCTTTCTTGTCGCTGCCTTGCTGTGGAAATTCGGTCAACCGATCCAAGATTTCATAGAGCGGCGCCTCGGACTCGTCTTTACCGTGTTCATGGTGCTGCTCGTTGGCGGCTTCGCTGTGCTAAAGGTGTTTTAATGCGCAATACGCTGATCCTGATCGCCGCCGGCGGCTCGGCCTTGCTGCTGGCCGGCGCTTTCGTGTTCCAGTTCCTTGGCTACCTCCCCTGCGAGATGTGCCTCTGGCAGCGTTGGCCCCATGCTGCCGCGGCCCTGATCGGCGCGCTCGCATTCACCGTGCCACACCGCATCTGGCCCTGGCTCGGCGCAGTGGCCGCGGCCATCACCAGCGGCATCGGTTTTTTTCACGCCGGCGTCGAAAAAGGCTGGTGGCCCGGCCCCACGTCCTGCACCGGCGGCGGTGGCGGCGGCCTGTCGGGCGATCTGCTGTCCACCGAAGGTCCGCGCCTGATCATGTGCGATCAGGTGAGCTGGGAACTGCTCTCCATCTCCATGGCGGGCTGGAACGCCCTGTTTTCGGCAGGACTGGTCCTGATCTGGATCGCTGCCGCCCGCGCCCGCACCTGAAAGGCACCACCATGACACAGACTCATTGCATTCTGATCGGGGCCCCCGTCGATTGCGGCAAACGCCGCCGCGGCTGTCTGATGGGCCCGGACGCCTACCGCACCGCTGGTCTGGCAGAGGCGATCACTGCCCTCGGCCATACGGTCGAAGACCTTGGCAACCTGGCACCCGCGACGGTCGAGGTCGCGCCGCATGCCAATAGCAAAGTCTACGCCCTGGCCGAAAACGTGGGCTGGACCCAAACCCTTATGGAGGCCGCCCAACAGGCCGCCCCTCGCGGTCTGCCGATTTTCCTTGGCGGCGATCACGCCCTCGCCTTGGGTACCGTTGCCGGCATGGCCGCCCATGCACAAATGGCGGGCCGCCCGTTCTTTGCCCTGTGGCTGGACGCGCATAGCGACATCCACACCCCCAACACCACCGATAGCGGTAACCTGCATGGCACGCCCGTCGGCTACGTTATCGGTCGCGACGGATTCGAAGCGTTCCCCGCCCTGCCCGCCCGCGTCGATCCGGCCAATATCTGCATGATCGGCCTGCGCTCTGTCGACAGCGCCGAACACGCCGCCTTGCTGGATATCAATGTCGATGTCGTCGATATGCGCGTCATCGACGAAAGCGGCATCCGCACACCGCTGGCCGCCTTTCTTGACCGCGTCGCCGCCGCGGACGGAATGCTGCACGTCAGCCTCGACGTGGACTTCCTCGACCCTTCCGTCGCCCCCGCCGTCGGCACCACTGTCCCCGGCGGTGCCACCGTGCGCGAAGGTCATCTTGTGATGGAAATGCTGTGCGACAGCGGGCTTGTCACATCGCTTGATCTGGTGGAACTAAATCCTTTCCTCGATGATCGTGGCAAGACAGCCTCCCTGATGGTCGACCTAACCGCATCCCTGCTCGGCCGCCGCGTCTTTGACCGCCCCACCCGCAGCCACGCCTGAGGGTCCGGCTTCTTCTGGTCATAAATATCCCGGGGGGTCCGGGGGGCTGGCCCCCCGGCTTTTCCAATTTTTGGCCAAAAAATCGACCCCCGCAGCGCCTGGTTCGTGCCTTTCGCCCTGTCAGGCGTTGCGCACCAGATCAGGTATCTGCTAAGATCAACTGATCAAAATATAGACGTCTCATCGGATAAGGCATTCACGTGAACGATACCCCGGAAACCCCTGAAAACGATGACGAAAACGCTGCGCCAAAGTGGACGTATGACGGTCCGTCCGTCACCATCGAACACGAGCTTAAGACAGCATACCTCGACTATGCCATGTCGGTCATCGTCAGCCGCGCGATTCCGGACCTGCGGGACGGCCTGAAACCGGTGCACCGGCGCATCCTTTATGCGATGCACGACACCAATAACACCTATGACAAACCCTACCGCAAATCGTCGCGCCCCGTGGCGGAAACGATGGGTAAATACCACCCGCACGGCGACAGCGCGATCTATGATGCGCTGGTGCGGATGGCGCAGGACTTCTCCATGAGCCTTGTGCTACTGGACGGTCAGGGCAACTTCGGCTCCATGGACGGCGACAAGGCCGCGGCCTATCGCTATACCGAGGTCCGGATGCAGAAGGTTGCCAACTATCTGCTGGATGATATCGACAAAGACACGGTCGATTTCCAATTTAACTACGACGGCAAGGACCGCGAACCGACTGTTCTGCCTGCGAAATACCCTAACATGCTGGTCAACGGCGCGGGCGGTATCGCGGTGGGCATGGCGACCAACATCCCGCCGCATAACCTGGGCGAAGTCATCGACGCGACCCTTGCGCTGATCGACAACCCCGACATGACCAGCGAAGATCTGATCGAATACATCCCGGCCCCCGACTTTCCCACCGGCGGTGTCATTCTTGGCCGGTCCGGTGCCCGCAAGGCATACCTCGAAGGTCGCGGCAGCGTCATCATGCGCGCCCGCACCCATACAGAGGAAATCCGCAAGGACCGCTGGGCCATCGTGATCGATGATGTGCCCTATCAGGTCAACAAATCCTCCATGATCGACCGCATCGCAGAGGCCGCCCGCGAAAAGCGCATCGAAGGCATTGCCCATGTGCAGGACGAATCTGACCGTAACGGCGTGCGCGTCGTGGTCGAACTGAAACGCGACGCCACCGCAGAGGTGGTTCTGAACCAGCTGTTCCGCTTTACCCCGATGCAGACGAACTTTGCCTGCAACATGCTGGCCCTGAACGGCGGCCGCCCGGAAACCCTGACCTTGCTGCGATTTTTGTCCTGCTTTGTCGACTTCCGCGAAGACGTCGTTGCCCGCCGCACTGCCTATGAACTGCGCAAGGCGCGTGAGCGGTCGCATATCCTGTGCGGTCTGGCCGTGGCAGTCACTAACATCGACGAAGTCGTTGCCACCATTCGCAAATCCGCCGATGCCGGCGAGGCGCGCGAGGCATTGATGACCCGCCGCTGGCCGGCGCAGGATATCCTTGAATACATCGCCCTGATTGACGATCCGACCCATACGGCGAACGAAGACGGCACCTATAATCTGTCAGAGGCGCAAGCCCGCGCAATCCTGGAACTGCGTCTGCAGCGCCTGACCCAGATCGGCGTAAAAGAAGTCACCGACGAGCTGAAAGAGCTGGCCGCCAAGATCCGCGACTACCTCGAAATTCTCGGCTCTCGTGACCGGATCATGCAGATCATCCGCGACGAGCTGAACGAGGTGAAAACCCAGTTTGCCGTGCCGCGCCGGTCCGAAATCGTCGACTGGGCTGCCGACATGGACGACGAAGACCTGATCGAGCGTGAAGAGATGGTCGTCACCGTCACCTCTGGCGGCTACATCAAGCGGACCGCGCTGGCCGACTTCCGTCAACAACGGCGCGGCGGCAAGGGTCTGTCGTCCATGGCCACCAAAGAAGAGGATGTCGTCACAACCCTTTTCGTGGCCAATACCCATACCCAATTGCTGTTCTTCACAACAGACGGAATGGCTTACAAGCTGAAGTGCTGGCAGTTGCCGCTGGGCAGCCGCACGGCCAAGGGCAAGGCGATCGTGAACATCCTGCCGATCCAGACGGGCGTGACCATCGCCGCGATCATGCCGGTGGACCGGGACGAATCGGAATGGGACGACCTGCAGGTTGTCTTTGCCACGTCCAAGGGCACTGTGCGCCGCAACAAGCTGTCGGATTTCACCAATGTGAACCGCGCTGGCAAGATCGCCATGAAGTTCGAGGACGATCAGGCTGATAACACGCTGATCAATGCCCGCATTGCGTCAAATGACGACGACGTCATGCTGGTCACCAACTCTGGCCGCGCTATCCGATTCCCTGCGACCGACGTGCGGGTGTTCAACTCTCGCGGCTCTGTCGGTGTGCGCGGCATCAGGCTGAACGGCGATGACAAGGTTGTTTCCATGTCCATCATCCGCCACTTCGAGGCGGAGGCCGCTGAACGCGCTGCCTATTTGAAAATGCGCCGTGCGATGGCCGGCCTTGCCGACGACGCGGAAGTGTCCGACGACGAAGACGACGTGGCACCCGGCGCAATCAGCCAGGAACGCTATGCGGAAATGTCCGCGGCGGAAAACCTGATCCTGACGATCACATCCAAGGGGTCTGGTAAACTCAGCTCTAGCCACGATTATCCTGTGCGTGGCCGCGGCGGCATGGGTGTTACCGCGATGGACAAGGCGATGCGCGGCGGTGCCTTGGTGTCGTCCTTCCCTGTCGATTTGTCCGATCAGATCATGCTTGTGACATCGACCGGCCAATCGATCCGCGTGCCGATTGACGGGATCAGCTTCCGCTCACGCGGGGCGGGCGGGGTTAAGGTGTTCGACACTGCAAAGGGCGAAGAGGTTGTCAGCGTCGCCTGGATCGCCGAACAATCCGATGCGGAACCAGAGCCAGGCACGCCAGAGGCGTGACCTGACGGCCACGGCAGGTGAATTGTTAACAAATCGTTAATGCGAGCAATTCACCTTCCGCCCCGTCTTCTCTACCCCAAGCAGAAGGCGACCACGAACGAGTCGCCCTTTAATTGAGGGTTCTAATGACTAATATTTTCAAGGCCATGCTTTCGGCCGGCTTTTGTGTTGTGGCCACGGCGGCAGCATCCCAATCCCTGACCGGCGGCGACGTCACAGCGACTTATGGCGGCTTGACCAACAGCGATTTGGACGTGTCCGGCTACAACCTGGCGGCCAGCGGCGAAATCGGGTTCGACCGCGTTTTCGCCCTGCAGGGCGACCTAAGCTATAGCGACACCGATCTGGGCCTGTTCAGCAGCGACACCATCGCATTCACCGGCCATGCCATTTACCACGCGAACGAATTTGCATCCTTCGGCATGTATTACGGCCAGGAATCCTCTGACGGGGACGACCTGAAATTCTACGGCGTCGAAGGCGGATACGAGGCACAGCAACTGAAAGTCGAAGGCTACTTTGGCATCTCTTCTGTCGATCTGGGCGACGCCTATGCGGGCACCGAACTGGCCGAAGCCGGCGCGATCATCGGTGATTTCGAATTGAACCAGGCTGGCGTGCAGGTTGGCTATGACGTGACTGAAATGTTCACTGTCATGGGCCGCTATGACCAGATCCACTTTACCGATGCCCTGTCCTATGACCGCTTCGGTGCCGGTGTGGCTGCCGACCTTGGCAACAACATTGGCCTGTCCGCAGAAATCGGCCGTCTGAACGTCGATCTGGGCGGTCTGTCCGAAGGTGTGACCTATGCCAATATCGGTGCGACCTACACCTTTGGTGCGGAACGCGGCGCGACATTCGGCGCGCGGGATTCCGCCCATACGCTGACCGGCTTCTGACGCCTTTGCGCCACAGGTCATGCCGGGCACCCCTGACCGGCATGACCGAACTTGCACAAATTCGACATTGCCCGTATTTTTGCGCCCAAGGGGCAAAAAGCCTCAGCAAAATAACAACGAGGCAGAGACATGATCAATCGTGCAGTCCCGGTCGCCATCCTTTTGGCGGCTCTTCCCTTTTCCGCATCCGCCCAAGGCGTCACCGGCGGTGACCTTGGCATCGAATACAACGCACCGCTTGACGGTAGCGATTTCGGCGGCACCACCTATTCCGGCGGTCTGGAATACGGCTTTATGCGCACCTTCAGCATGTCGGTGAACGCGGCGGCCTACAAGCCTGACAACATCAGCACCACCGCCACCAACGTCACGCTGCATGGCACCTATCAGCTGTCTTCTATCGCCTCTGTCGGTGGCTTCTACGGCTACGACTCGATCGAGGATGAAGGCGCGCATCTGTTCGGCATCGAAGGCGGCACCGAATTTATGGGCGGCGATGTGGGCGGCTATATCGGCCGGGTCGAAGACGAAGGCACCATGCTGGGCTTTGACGGCAGCTATGATTTGCGTTCCGGCTTTTCCGTCATCGGCAATGTCGACCTGATCGACATCGACGATGCCCGCCTGGCCCAAGCTTCGATTGGCGCTGAATACCAGATGGCAGCCGGACCGCAGTTCTATACGCAAATCGGCCGGATTTCCGGTAATTTCGATGGCGATTCCGATGCCGTCGGCTTTTTCACCATCGGGGCCAAGGTCGCATTCGGCGCGGCGCGCGGCACCACCTTTGACAACCGCAGCGTTTTCGAAGTCCTTCCCGGCTTCTGACCCTTTGCAAATCGGCCCGCGGTGTCCTACATCGCGGGCATGACACATCATTTGCACATCGTCGGCGGCGGCATGGCCGGATCAGAGGCCGCTTGGCAGGCCGCAAACGCGGGCCTGACCGTTACCATTCATGAAATGCGGCCCAAGGTGGAAACCTTTGCCCATCGCACCGGCGATCTGGGGGAAATGGTTTGCTCCAACTCGTTCCGGTCGGACGATCATGAACAAAATGCCGTCGGCCTGCTGCATTGGGAAATGCGCGCGGCCAACGGGCTGATCATGCGAACCGCGGCGCAGCACCGCCTGCCCGCCGGCGGTGCCCTGGCTGTGGACCGTGACCCCTTTGCCGCCAGCGTGACGGCCGCACTCAAGGCGCACCCGAATATCACCGTCTCTTACGAAGAAATAACAGAGCTTCTGACCGACGGCCAATGGATCATTGCCACCGGTCCGCTGACCTCTGGCACCTTGGCAGAGGCGATCCGCGCCAAGACAGGTGCAGACCAGCTGGCGTTTTTCGACGCCATCGCGCCCATTGTCTACGCCGAGACAGTGAATATGGACGTGGCCTGGATGCAATCGCGCTACGATAAGGGGGAAACGGAGGACGAGCGCACCGCCTACCTGAACTGTCCTATGACCAAGGACCAATACGAAGCCTTTATCGACGCGCTTCTGGCCGCCGAAAAGACAGAGTTCAAAGAAGGCGAGACCGCAGGCTATTTCGATGGCTGCCTGCCGATCGAGGTCATGGCGGAACGCGGCCGCGAAACGCTGCGCTTTGGCCCGATGAAACCGGTCGGCCTGACCAACGCGCATGATCCGGATACCAAGGCCTATGCCGTCGTGCAGCTGCGCCGCGACAACGCGCTAGGGACGCTTTACAACATCGTCGGCTTCCAGACCAAGATGAAGTACGGCGCGCAAAAGGCTGTTTTTAAAATGATTCCCGGCCTGGAAGATGCGGAATTTGCCCGCCTGGGCGGCATTCACCGGAACACATTCATCAATTCTCCGACGCTTCTGGACGGGCAGATGCGGCTGAAATCCCAGCCCAACATCCGCTTTGCCGGCCAGATCACCGGCGTCGAAGGCTACGTCGAAAGCGCCGCCATGGGCTTGCTAGCCGCCCGCCTTGCAATTGCGCAGGCGCATGGCATTGACCTTCCGCCCGTGCCGAACACCACGGCGATGGGTGCGCTTGTCACGCATATCACCGGCGGCGCGGATGCGAAAACCTTCCAGCCGATGAACGTCAACTTCGGTCTCTTCCCCCCGCTTGAAGGCACCGGCATCAAAGGCGGACGTCGCGGGCGCAAGGAACGCTACAAGGCCTATACCGACCGCGCAAAACAGGACTGGACCGCTTGGCTTGTCCAGACGGAAACCGTGCCCGCTTGATCACCCGCTTCGCCCCGTCGCCCACTGGCCCGCTACACTTGGGCCACGCTTACTCCGCGCTTTATGCGCATGACATGGCGCGGGCGGCGGGCGGCACGTTCCTGCTACGGATCGAAGATATCGACCAATCTCGCGCCCGACCGGAATGGGAATCGCAAATATACGATGACCTCGCCTGGCTGGGCCTGGCATGGCCCACTCCGGTGATGCGCCAGTCGGACCGCTTACCCACCTACGCCGCCGCGCTCGATACCCTTTGGACGCGCGGCCTGCTTTATCCTTGCAGCTGCAATCGCCGCGATATTCTGGCGGCCGCCAGCGCCCCCCAAGAAGGCGCGGCCATGGGCCCCGATGGCATTATCTATCCCGGCACCTGCCGAGGCCGGCCCCGCACCGGCCCGCGTCCGCAAGACACCGCACTGCGCCTCGACATGAGAAAGTCCTTGCAAGCCGTTAACAGTAAAACATTTTACGGCATGAGCCCGAAACACATGTTAGACGATATCGGTGACGTCGTCCTGTGCCGCCGCGACATGGGCACATCCTATCATCTGTCTGTCGTGATCGACGACGCGGCGCAGCAGATCACTGACGTCGTGCGCGGCGCCGACCTGCACGAGGCGACACCGATCCATGTCCTGCTGCAACATCTGCTGCAGATACCAACGCCCGCCTATCACCACCACCGCCTGATCCGCGACGATGCGGGCAAACGCCTGGCCAAACGCGATGACGCCCGCGCCATCGCCACCTATCGTGCGGACGGCGCAACCCCCGCTGACATCCGCCGGATGGTCGGGCTTCCCCTTTCATCTGGCTAAATAAACTCATACCCCGCCTGCAGGATGGCAACCCGCCTGCGTCCCCCCCCGGACCTTCGCCTTTAGCCATCGACGCGCCCGCGGCAGGCGATCTTAGCTTTCTATCGGGGCGTCAGTGATGACTTCTTCGCCGGCCTCGACCTTGGTATAAAAACAGGACCGCCGCCCGGTATGGCAGGCAGGCCCGGTCTGATCGACCTCGACCAACAGGCAATCACGGTCGCAGTCCAGGCGGAACTCCACCAGCTTTTGCACATTACCCGATGTCGCACCCTTGACCCAGAATTCGGCCCGCGAGCGGGACCAATAGGTCACATCGCCTGTGTCCAGTGTGCGCGTGATCGCCTCTGCGTTCATCCAGGCCAGCATCAGGACTTCGCCCGACTGCGCGTCCTGCGCGATGACGGGAATCAGGCCGGCGTCGTTAAACCGCAGGCTGGCGGGGTCAAAGGACATGGGCGTCACCTTTCCAAAACATCTGTTGCGCCCTATCTATGGGGCAACCAGCGAAAGGGCAAACCGGTGAGCGCCGAGACTGACATGATCAAACTGTATTCCACGCGCATTCTGGCGCTGGCTGCGCAGATCCCCCATACCGCCCGCCTTGATGCCCCCGACGGCACGGCGCGCAAACGCTCTCCGCTGTGCGGATCGACTGTGACGGTGGATGTGGCGCTTCAGGACGGCCGCATTGCAGCCTTCGGGCAGGACGTAAAGGCCTGCGCGCTGGGTCAGGCCGCTGCCTCTGTCGTGGGCGATGCTGTTGTCGGGTTGGACCGCAGCACAGTGCAGACAGGGCGCGATCAGCTCTATGCAATGCTGACCGCTGGCGGTCCCGTCCCCGCTGCGCCCTTTGACGGGCTTGCGGTTCTGGAACCCGCGCGGGATTACAAAAACCGCCATGCGTCGATCATGCTGGCCTTTGACGCCACGCTGGCCGCCCTGGACGAGGCCACAGCAGCCGCCTGATCCGGCACCTGCGATCCGGCATAAAAAAACCGCCGCTCACCCGGGCAGGTGGCGGCGGTAAGTGATGCATCCCGGCGGCGATGATCGGGGCAGGCAACCCTTGATCAAGCTCAGGACAGGCAGTCAGCGTCTGACGTGTGGGACAGGCAAAACGCTAGGCCACCGGGGCGCAAACAGATCAGATCATCGCAGGCAGTGATAATCCGGCAAACAACATGACAACCAGCGAAGCGAGCCCGATTGCGTCAGCCAGGATGGTATCGCGGCTGCGGTGGATCGCGGTCTTGATGTCCTTGGCCATTGGGTCTCTCCTTTGGTTAACCTGTTGTTGCCTCTTTGTTCCACTTCATTAACCGCGTGTAAAGAACTTTTTAAGAACATTTGCGAACAAAGTGTTCCTATTGACCCTAACCGACTGATATTAAACGGATCGCCCGATCCTGTTCCATAAGCCAAAGCAACACCCGTGTTGCCTTGCCGCGGGGGCTTTCCAGCCCCGGGTCCGTTGCCAGCAAGGCGCGAGCGTCGGATTGCGCCAATTCCATCAAAGCGGCCTGCCGTTCCAGATCTGCGATTCGAAAGCGCGGCAAGCCGGACTGCGCTGTGCCGATCATGTCGCCGGCACCGCGAATGGCCAGATCCTCTTCGGCAATGCGAAACCCGTCTTCCGTCTCGCGCAGGATTGCAAGCCGCCGCTGGGCTGTCTCGCTCATCGGGGCTTGATACAGCAACAGGCAGGTCGATGCGGCGGCCCCCCGTCCAACCCGGCCGCGCAGCTGGTGCAACTGGGCCAGACCAAAACTCTCGGCCCGTTCAATCACCATGATTGAGGCATTGGGCACATTAACCCCGACTTCGATCACCGTGGTGGCGACTAGGACCTTGGTATCACCGGCCGCGAAACGCGCCATGGCGCTGTCCTTTTCTGCAGGCGGCATCTGGCCGTGAACCAACCCGACGACGCCTTCGCCAAAGGCCGCGCGCAGGGTTTTGAACCGCTGATCGGCAGCGGTCATATCCATGGTCTCTGACTCTTCGACCAGCGGGCAAACCCAATAGGCTTGCCGCCCTTCGGCAATCGCGCCGCGCAGTTTTGCAATCACCTCGTCAACGCGGTCGGTGCTGACAAGCGCCGTGGTGACGGGCGTGCGGCCGGGCGGCTTTTCGTCCAGAACCGACAGATCCATTTCCCCGAACTGGGCCAGGCTAAGCGATCGCGGGATAGGCGTTGCGGTCATCACCAGCACGTCGACCGCCTGCCCCTTGGCCCCCAGCTCCATCCGCTGCGCCACACCAAAGCGGTGTTGTTCGTCCACAACGGCAAGGCGAAGATCATGGAAATGCACGTCTTTTTGAAACACCGCATGGGTGCCAACAAGGATCTGTATCTCTCCCGCGGCCAAGGCGGCCAGCTTCGCCACGCGATCCTTGCCTTTGTCGCGGCCTGTCAAAATCTCTAACCGGACGCCGGCCAAGGCGGCCAAAGGCTGCAAACCTTCCAGATGTTGCCGCGCCAGAATTTCGGTGGGGGCCATCATGACGCCCTGCCCGCCCCCTTCGACCGCGATCAGCAGCGCCATCAAGGCCACAAGTGTTTTACCGGAACCAACATCGCCTTGCAGCAAGCGGTTCATCCGGTGCGAGGCCGCCAAATCGGCAGCGATTTCGGCGACAGACCGGCTTTGCGCCACAGTCGGTTGATAGGGCAGCGCCTCAAGGACCCGGTTCTGCAACACACCGGTTCCGGCCGTCGCCCGCCCCGGTTTGCGCCGCATTTGCTGGCGCGCCAAGGCAAGGGTCAGTTGATGGGCAAAAAGCTCATCATAGGCCAGACGCACCCGCGCCACGACAAGCGCTGACAGATCGTTTGTATTTTGCGGCGCATGGGCAGCCTGCAAGGCCGATTTCCAGTCGGGCCAACCTTCACGTGCCAAAAGCGGGCCGTCGATCCACTCTGCCAGCGGCGGCGCCAGGTCCAAAGCACCGCGCGTGGCGCGATACATCAGCTTTTGCGTCACGCCAGCCGTCAGCGGGTAGACCGGTTCGAACGCGGGAATCTCTGCTGCCGCATCCACTGCGACGACATGATCGGGATGCGCCATCTGCCCAACCCCGTCAAATAATTCGATCCGGCCAGAGACGATGCGCCGCTCACCCTCTGGCAGCAGACGTTGCAAGAAGTCCCCGCGGGCGTGAAAGTACACAAGTTGAAAACTCGTGTCGCGATCGGTCACGGTCACGCGGTACGGCCGGTTCTTGCTAGCGGGGACCTGATGCGCGCCGATGGTCACCGCGACAGTCACTGTGCAGGGTGGAACCACGTCACGGATGCTGCCCCGCAGCTGCCGGTCGATACCGCCCTGCGGCAAGGTAAACAGCATATCGCGGGGCCGGGTAATGGCCATATGTTCCAGTAATTGCGCGGTTTTTTCACCGACCCCTTTCAGCGCGGTCAGGGCACCGAACAGGGGAAACAGAACCTCTGGCCGGCCGGTCATGCGTCACCGATCAAAGACAGCCAGTCGTCTTCGTCAATTACCTTGATCCCCAGGTCTGCCGCCTTTGTCGCCTTTGACCCCGCCCCCGGTCCCGCGACCAGCAGATCGGTTTTGGCACTGACCGAACCCGCAACCTTGGCCCCCAGTGCCTCTGCCCGGGCTTTCGCTTCGGCGCGGGTCATTTTTTCCAGCGTGCCGGTAAAGACCACGGTCTTGCCCGCAACGGGGCTATCCGATGCGGGCGGCGCGGCGACGGCCTGCACCTGCAACTGCGCAACAAGGCGGTCGATGGAGGCACGCTCCGCCTCTTGCTGGAAGGTTGTCACCAGGGAAACCGCGACAGAAGCACCGATGCCTTCGATTCCGACAAGCGCGTCCCACGCGGCCTGCGCCGCGGGGTCGACACCTTGCCAAGCTGCATCGCGCACAGGTTTGATCCGCGCCCGTCGCCCCGCATCGGCGGCGGCAGCCCGCTCTGCCACCTCTGCCGCGTCGGCGTCCAGATGGGCGCGAGCCGCGGGACGGGCCGCGTCGATACTGGCCACCAAGGCGTCCCAAGTGCTGAAATGCCGCGCAAGGTCGGCCGCGGCGACCTCACCGACATGCCGGATCCCAAGGGCAAAAATCAGCCGGTTCAGGGGGATTTCGCGCTTGTCCTCGATCGCCTGAAACAGATTGCGGGCGCTTGTGTCGCCAAAGCCGTCGCGGTTGGCCAGCTTGGTCAGTTGCGCCCGGTCCCGCGCCTGCAGGTTAAAGATATCCGCAGGTTCGCGGATGGGCAGGCTGGCGTCGGCAAAAAAGTATTCTACCTGTTTTGCGCCCAGACCTTCGATATCGAAGGCGGCGCGCCCGACGAAATGACGCAGCTTTTCAACCGCTTGCGCTGGACAAATCAACCCGCCTGTACACCGGCGGACAGAGTCTCCGTCCTCTCGGACTGCGTCGGATCCGCATTCCGGGCATGTCACCGGAAAGTCGAAAGGCACGGCGTTCGAAGGCCGGCGCGCTAGATCGACATCGCGTATTTTCGGGATGACGTCGCCCGCACGATAGACTTCGACCCAGTCGCCAATGCGAATATCCCGGCCGCCCCGGATCAGGCTGCCATCGCTGGCGCGCCCCGCGATGTAATCCTCGTTGTGCAAGGTAGCATTGGACACGACGACCCCGCCAACAGTCACCGGGGCCAGCCGCGCAACCGGTGACAGAGCCCCCGTGCGGCCGACTTGAATGTCGATCCCGTCAAGCTGCGTCCATGCCAGCTCTGCCGGGAATTTATGGGCTATCGCCCAACGCGGCGTTGTGGATCGAAACCCCAACCGCCGCTGCAACGCCAGATCGTCAAGTTTATAGACCACGCCGTCGATATCATAGCCAAGCGAGGCCCGATCCGCTGCAATCCGGTTATAATGCGCAATCATCTGTGCCGTGCTGTCGCAGATCTGCGTCAAGGGGTTCACATCAAAGCCCAAAGCGCCAAGCCTTTTGATCGCACCGCTTTGCGTGTCGGCCAGGGGGGCAGATAATTCGCCCCAGGCATAGGCAAAGAAGTGCAATGTGCGGGCGGCAGTGATGCCGGGATCAAGTTGCCGCAGCGATCCAGCGGCGGCGTTGCGGGGATTGGCAAAAACCTTTGCCCCCGCCTGTTCCTGCCGCGCATTCAAAGCCGCAAAATCGTCGTGGCGCATATAAACTTCGCCGCGGACTTCCAGAATGTCCGGCGCACCGGACAGTTTGTGCGGAATGGACGCAATGGTCTTTGCGTTCGCCGTTACATTTTCGCCCACTGCCCCGTCACCGCGTGTGGCGGCCTGTACCAGCACGCCCCCTTCGTAGCGCAGGGACAACGACAGCCCGTCGATTTTCGGCTCTGCCGTATAAAACAGGGGTGCGTCGTCCGGCAGCCCAAGATAGCGCCGTATTCCTGCATCAAATTCAGTAACATCCGCATCGCTAAAGGCATTGGCCAAGGACATCATCCGCTGCGCGTGGATGATTTTGCCAAAGCCGTCAGCCGCCGGCGCGCCCACCTTGTCGCTGGCGGAATCCTCTCGCTTCAATGCGGGAAAGGCTTCCTCCAGCGCGGCGTTCCGCCGGCGCAGCGCATCGTATTGCGCATCGCTGATGACCGGCGCATCGTCGGTATGATAGGCGATATTGGCCTGCTCCAGCGCCGCCGCCAGGCGCGACAGCTCTTGCGACGCTTCTTCCGGGCTTAGCGTTGCGGGATCTGCCCAGCCGGATTCGTCCACGCCGCCACCATGCAACGCAGCTTCGCCTGCGTTTTCTGAACTTGCCATATCGCAGCCTCCGGTCGGGTTGGTCCGCGGATGCGGTCCGGCCGAAATCTAAGGCGGCACCGTGCTGACGTCCAGACGCCCTGCCGCCTTTGCGCTGTTAAAACCGCAGGGCGACCCCTTTCACGCGCCTACGGCGAGTGGCGGTGTCCGGTTCATCTGTGCATCCGGATCACGCAAGACATATCCGCGCCCCCATACGGTTTCGATAAAGTTTTCGCCCCCGGTGGCTTCCGACAGCTTCTTGCGCAGCTTGCAGATGAAAACATCGATAATCTTCAGCTCTGGCTCGTCCATGCCGCCATAAAGATGGTTCAGAAACATTTCCTTGGTCAGCGTGGTCCCTTTGCGCAGGCTCAAAAGTTCCAGCATCTGGTATTCTTTGCCGGTCAAATGCACGGTGTTGCCTTCGACGTCGACGGTTTTGGCGTCCAGATTCACACAGATGCTGCCCGTCTTGATCACTGATTGGGCGTGACCTTTGGAACGGCGAATGATGGCATGAATTCGCGCCACCAATTCTTCGCGGTGGAATGGCTTGGTCAGATAATCATCCGCGCCAAAGCCAAAGCCCTTCAGCTTGTTTTCGGTATCATCCTCGCCCGATAGAATCAGGATAGGCGTGTCAATTCGCGCCAGACGCAATTGGCGCAGCACTTCATGCCCGTTCATATCTGGCAGGTTCAGATCCAAAAGAATCAGATCGTAATCGTACAGTTTCGCCAAATCGATGCCTTCTTCCCCCATATCGGTGGAATAAACATTCAAATTCGCATGGCTCAGCATCAATTCGATGCTTTTCGAGGTAGTAGGATCGTCTTCGACCAACAGTACACGCATCGGGCTTCTCCGCTTCGTTATGACCTGGTCACTTTGGCGGCCAATGATTAACTCTCCGTTACCGGATCACTAAATTATGATCATTCATCCTTAAGTTGTCTATAACGTTGTAGCGCCGTCGTCTTTAGCGCGTCCCGACCGTGCAGCCTTACCGCGTTTTCCCATTCGTCAAATTCGTCATTGGACATCGCATAGGTGCTTAACGCCAAGTCGCGGTCGATCAGCCCATGCGCCACTGCTGCAACGACGGCCGCCTTGCGCGAGGCGACCCAGCGCCGTGTGCGCGCCGGCGGCAAATCGGCGCGGGTCATGATTGTGCCGTCCGGCAGCATCACGGACCGCGGTCCGTCGATTTTCTTAAGATACATACTTCACCCTCTTTCCACGTCCCCGTGCTGCTTGGTGGCGCAAATTCTTTAAGGACTGGTAAGCCGGGACACTTGGGTATATCGGGCATTTTCCTATATATTAGCTTAAGCTGTCCAAAAGGTGTGCGATGTCGCTTGATCAGCCCCTGAATTCCCTTGGCTTTGCCAAACCCTGCGCGCAGACCCGCGTTGTGGTCGCCATGTCCGGCGGCGTCGACAGTTCTGTCGTGGCGGCGCAACTGGCCAGTGAAGGCTACGACGTCGTCGGCGTCACGCTGCAGCTTTATGATCATGGCGCTGCGCTGGCGAAAAAAGGCGCGTGCTGTGCAGGCCGCGACATTCAGGACGCCGCCCGCGTGGCAGAGGCGATGGGTTTCCCGCACTATGTGCTGGATTACGAAAACAAGTTCAAAGAAGCGGTCATCGACGAATTTGCCGATAGCTATCTGGCTGGCGCAACCCCCGTGCCCTGCATCCGCTGCAATGAACGTGTAAAATTCAAGGACCTGCTGCAGACCGCGCGCGAACTTGACGCCGATTGCATGGCGACCGGGCACTATATCCAGCGCAAAATGGGCCCGGACGGGGCGGAACTGCATCAGGCCGCCGATGCAAACCGCGATCAAAGCTACTTTTTATTCTCGACCACAGCAGAGCAGCTGGATTACCTGCGGTTTCCGCTGGGGCACCTGCACAGCAAGGCTGAAACCCGCGCGCTGGCGTCAAAATACGGTCTGACCGTGGCCGACAAACCCGACAGTCAGGACATCTGCTTTGTTCCGAACGGCAACTATGCGGCTGTGATCGAAAAACTGCGCCCCGGCGCGGCAGAGCCGGGCGATATTGTCGATGTGAACGGCACGGTTCTGGGCCAGCACAACGGCGTGCTGCACTATACCATCGGCCAGCGGCGCGGGCTGGGGATCGGCGGATTGGCTGATCCTTTGTATGTGGTCAAGCTGGACGTGGACGCGCGCCAAGTGATTGTCGGCCCAAAGGACATGCTGGCGACCCGCCGCGTGCCGATCCGCGAAATCAACTGGCTGGGTCAGGGCGATTTTCTGGCCGGCGGCAGCCGCAAGATTGCGGTTAAGGTCCGGTCCACCAAACCACCTGTCGAAGCTGTGCTGCATCCCAAGTCCGACACCGAGGCAGAGGTCGAATTGCTGGTTGCCGAAGAAGGCGTCAGCCCCGGACAGGCCTGCGTATTCTATGAGCCGGACAGCACAAGGGTTCTGGGCGGCGGCTGGATCTGGCGCGGCTACTAATCGCGGCAGATTCGGAAAATCCTGGCCAAAATTTTCCACGCCGCAAAAATCTTGTAGAAGATTTCTTCGCTCCGGCTTAGGCAAGCGGTATGATTTATACATCCTCTGCCGCATGGCTGGCGGCCCCGCAAAAACGTGTTCTGTTCTTTGGCATGTCGGGCCTTGGCAAGACCCATATCGCCAGCCTGCTGCGCCGCACGGGCGACTGGTTCCACTACTCTGTCGATTACCGCATCGGCACCCGCTACATGGGCGAGCTGATTGCGGACAACGCCAAGGCAGAGGCGATGAAAGTGCCCTTTCTGCGCGATCTGCTGCTGTCGGACAGTATCTATATCGCGTCGAACATCACCTTTGATAACCTGAACCCTGTGTCCACCTATCTTGGCAAACCCGGCAGCCCTGCGCTGGGCGGCCTGCCCTTTGCCGAATACACCCGCCGTCAGGACCAGTTCCGCCGGGCAGAGGTGGCGGCCCTGCTGGATACCGGCCATTTCATCGACCGGGCGACCTCGCTTTACAACTATCCCCATTTCGTCTGCGACACGGGCGGGTCGATCTGCGAATGGGTGGACCCCGATGACGCAAACGATCCGGTCATGCAGCATCTGGCGCAGCGGACGCTGCTGATCTGGATCGAAGGCTCTGATGAACATACCGCCGAACTGGTGCGCCGTTTCGATGCCGCGCCAAAGCCGATGTCCTATCAGCCCGGCTTTTTGCTGGACGCGTGGTCGACCTATCTTCGGGTACACGATTGCACCGAAGGCGACGTCGATCCCGATGCTTTCATCCGCTGGACCTATGCCCGTGCACTGGCCCACCGCCAGCCACGCTATCGCGCCATGGCGCAGCGCTGGGGCCTGACGATCCCCGCAGGAGAGATCGGCGCCGTGCGCACGGCCGCTGATTTCGACACTTTGGTTGCGCAGGCTTTGCAACGGGTTGAGATGCAGGGCTAACGCACCTATCTGTCATCCCCCGCGACCAAGGATCAAAGCCATGCCGATCAAACTGCCCTCTACCCTGCCCGCCTATGATGTGCTGTCGCGCGAAGGTGTCATGGTTCTGGCCGAGGATGCCGCCGACCGGCAGGATATCCGCCCGCTCCGCATCGCGCTGCTGAACCTGATGCCCAAGAAAATTCAGACGGAAAACCAGTTTGCCCGCCTGATCGGCGCAACGCCCCTGCAGATCGAACTTAGTCTGATCCGCATGAGCGAACACCAGACCCGCAACACCGCCGCCGAGCATATGGAGGAGTTCTATCGCCCCTTTGCAGAGGTTGCCGCAAGCGGCGAAAAGTTTGACGGCCTGATCATCACCGGTGCCCCGATCGAACACCTGCCGTTCCAAGACGTCACCTATTGGCAAGAGCTGGAACAGGTATTTGCCTGGACCCAGACCCACGTTCATTCCACCTTTGGCGTGTGCTGGGGCGGTATGGCGATGATCAACCACTTCCACGGGGTGCAAAAACATCTGCTGGACCACAAGGCCTTTGGCTGCTTCCGCCACACCGTGACAGCGCCCGCATCGCCTTATCTGCGGGGATTTTCCGATGATATCGTCGTGCCGGTCAGCCGCTGGACGGAAATGAAGCAGGGCGAAATCGACGCGCGCCCAACCCTGAACACTCTGATTACCAGCGCCGAATCCGGCCCTTGTCTGGTCGAGGATCCGGAGCACCGCGCGCTGTATGTCTTTAACCACTTCGAATACGACAGCGGCACGCTTAAGCAGGAATACGACCGCGACGTGGCCGCGGGCACACCGATCAACGTCCCCTGCAACTACTATCCGCATGACGATCCCGCGAACGCCCCCCAAAACAGGTGGAGAAGTCACGCCCACCTTCTATATGGCAATTGGATCAACGAGATTTACCAAACGACAAAGTATGATTTGAATGCAATTGGCACTTAAAGCGCTGACCCTGACCGCCCTGACCTTTGGTCTGGGCGCTGTCCTGACGGGTTGCACGGCAACCTATCGCGACAAGGCGGCAGAGCAGGCCTTTCCCCCGATTGGCCAGTTCGTGACCGTGCAGGGCGGCGCAAAGGTGCATTACCTTCAGGCCGGTAACGGCCCTGATGTGGTGCTGATCCACGGCGCAGGCGGCAATCTGCGTGATTTTAAATTCGACCTTTTCGACAAGCTGACAGACCATTACCGCGTCACCGCCTTTGACCGCCCCGGCCTTGGCTACACCGACCGCTTTCCCGGCATCGACACCGGTGTGCTGGCCACCGCAGGCGAAAGCCCGCTGCAGCAAGCCTCCATGCTGCGCGAGGCGGCCAGCCAACTTGGCATCACCCGGCCTGTCGTCGTTGGCCATTCCATGGGCGGAATTGTTGCCTATCAGTGGGCGCTGATGGGGCTGGATACGGACAGCGATGTAAATGCCGCGGGCATGGTCAGCCTTGCGGGGGTTGCGATGCCCTGGCCTGGCGATCTGGGCCCCTATTACACGATCAACGCCAGCGCCTTTGGCGGCGCAGTGACAATTCCGCTGATTTCGGCCTTCGTGCCCACCGCCAAGGTCGAGGATGTGATTGAGGGCACCTTTGCACCCCAGCCTGCCCCCGATGGCTATGCCGACTATATCGGCGCGCCGCTGGCGCTGCGGCCTGAAACCTTTCGCGCGAATGTGCGGCAGGTGAACACCCTGCGCCCCCACGCAGTCGAAATGTCGAAACGCTACCCCGATCTGACGCTGCCGATCGAAATCCTGCACGGAACGGCGGATACGACGGTGCCGATCGAAATCCACTCTGACAAGGTGGCGGCGCTTGTGCCATCAGCCCATCTGACCCGCATGGACGGTATCGGTCACATGCCGCACCACGTCGATCCCGCCGCCGCCGTTGCCGCCATTGACCGGGCAGCTGCGCGGGCCGGATTGCGCTGACGCAAAGCCGCAGCCATAGTGCCCCAAAGCCGGAGGATATCATGTCCAAACCTTTCGACGGCGGCATCAGCCGCTACTTTGAACAGCACGCAACCCAGTCCGTGCGCGACGCTATCCGCGACGCTAAAAAGGGCGAAATTCTGCAGCCGAGTTTTCCCTACACGGATCGCTGGGACAAGGACGCCTACGAGGATGCCCTGAAAAACCTGCAGATCGAACTGGCCAAGCTGCAGGCGGCGGCCCAATCCGACGGTCAACGCATCGTCGTGGTGTTTGAAGGCCGCGACGCGGCAGGCAAAGGCGGCACGATCAAACGCTTTCGCGAAAACATGAACCCGCGCCATGCCCGCGTCGTCGCCCTGTCCAAACCGACAGAGGTCGAGGCGACCCAGTGGTATTTCCAGCGTTATATCGCCCACCTGCCCGCCGCCGGCGAAGTCGTATTCTTTGACCGCAGCTGGTATAACCGCGGCGTTGTCGAACATGTTTTCGGCTTTTGCACTCCGGCAGAACGGGAAGCCTGGTTCAATCAGGTTACGGCCTTTGAAAAACTGCTGGTCGACGACGGCATCAAACTGTTCAAGCTGTGGCTGAACGTGGGGCGCGCCACCCAGTTAAAACGCTTTCTGGACCGCGAAAGCGACCCTCTTAAGCAGTGGAAGCTTAGCCAGATCGACGTGGACGGCCTGCGCAAATGGGACGCCTATACCGCCGCGATCACGGAAACGCTGGACCGCACCCATACGGATGCGGCCCCCTGGACCGTCATCCGCGCCGACGACAAACGCCGCGCCCGGGTCAATGCCATCCGGTCCGTCCTGCTGCCGCTGACCTATGCCGGCAAATCCGATGCCGCCATCGGCGATCTGGACCCGAACATCGCCGGAGCACCGCCTCTTAATCATGGTTAAGCGCGGCTACCACCATGGCAATCTGGCGCAGGCCTTGGTCGATGCCTGCCTACGCCTGATCGAAGATCGCGGCCCCACCGGCTTTACCCTATCCGAAGCGGCCCGCGAAGCCGGCGTGACCCCCGCTGCCGTTTATCGCCATTTCCAAGGCCGCGACGATCTGATCGCAGAGGCCGCCTTGCAAGGCTATCATCTGTTCGCTGAACGGATGGAAGCCGCCTATGCCAGCGGTATCCCTTCGGATCTGCAGGCCTTTCTGGCAACCGGTGCCGCCTATCTGGATTTCGCCCGCGAAAATCCGGGCCATTATGTTGCGATGTTCGAAAGCGGCGTGTCGATCAACCGATCGCCTGCGCTGCACAAAATCGCCACGCGCGCGCTGGGCGTGATGGAGAAAGCCTCTTTGCAGCTTTCCCGCCATATTCCGGCCGACCGCCGCCCTCCGCCGCAAATGTTCGCGGCCCATATCTGGGCGCTGTCCCACGGCGTTGTCGAACTTTTTGCCCGTGGCAGCCCGGGCACAAAAAGCCCTTATCCACCGCAGGACCTGCTGGAAACCGGTATTGGCATCTATTTGCGGGGGCTTGGTATTTTGCCACCTGACGCCTGATCGCCTGCTTTGGATCAAGGCGCGGCGGGATGCGACTTGCCTGCCGATCCGGGATGGCTCACAACAACGTTAACCTTATCGTGACCCAGCAGGAGCAGTCAGATGGACGGTACACTCGCCGCAATTTTCGTGATCACCAGCTTGACGGATATGGCGCTGACGGATTGCCCCACCGGATGCCTTGCCCCCAGCGACGCCCCCGCGCGACTGTCATTCCAATTGGGCGATGTGCGTTTTAACGAAGACCGGATCGGTCAGGAATTATATGTCGGCTATGACATGGGGCAAAAGCACGGGCCGTTCCAGACGACAATCGGCGCATCCGTGACCGACGAAGGGGCCGGATGGATCGGTGCGGGCGGCAAATGGACGAGCACTGACCTTCTGCCTGGCCCGTTCTTTATCGAATCGACCTTGATGCCCGGTATCTATCTTCAAAGCGACGGCCCTGATCTGGGCGGAAGCCTGCAATTCCGGTCCAGCCTTGGCGCCGGCATCGCCTTTGACAACGGGGCAACCGTGACCGTGGCCTATGACCACCGGTCCAACGCCGATACGGACATCACCAACCCGGGGCTGGAAGTTCTGTCGATCCGCTATGCCATGCCGCTCTAGAATACCACGATGGCCCGCTCATCCCAAGCGATGCGGGTCTGGGCACCAACATCCAGGACAGGGCGGCCAATCAGGTTTTTCATCGCGATCGTAAGGGGATCAGGCACCCCCTTCACGCGCACATCATAGTAGGTCATGTCGCCGTAATAGACAACTTCATCCACGACAGCAGGCGCTTCGTGGCGGCTAGCCTTTTCGCCATCAAACAGGATCGCCAGCGTTTCAGGCCGGATCCCGATGGCCACTTCGCCCGGCCGCGCGCCTTCGGGGGCCTGCGCCGCTGGCACATCAGTGACGCCAAAGCCGGCAATATCCAAGGTAATCACCTCACCCGCCGCCGTCACCTGCCCGGGCAGAAAGTTCATCTTGCCAATAAATTCGGCCACCCGGCGCGAGTTGGGACGGCGGTACAATGTCTCTGGATCGGCCAGCTGGCCGATCTCTCCGGCGAACATGACGGCGATGCGGTCAGACATGACCAGCGCCTCTTCCTGATCATGCGTGACCAGAATAAACGTGATACCCACAGCCCGTTGCAGGCGGATCAGTTCCACCTGCATATGTTCGCGCATCTTCTTGTCCAGCGCCGATAAAGGCTCGTCCAGCAACAGCACCTTGGGCTTCAGGATCAGTGCCCGCGCCAGCGCAACGCGCTGCCGTTGCCCCCCGGACATGGCATGGGCCGCCCGCTTGCCATAGCCCGCAAGGCCCACCATGGTCAGCGCCTCTTCGACAGCTTTGGCCTTGTCAGCCTTGCTCATCCCCGACTTGCGCAGACCAAAGGCGACGTTTTCCCCAACCGTCAGATGCGGAAAGATCGCATAGGACTGGAACACCATATTGGTGGGCCGCTGGTTCGGCGGCACATCGGCCATATCCTTGTCGGAAATCATGACCGTGCCGCCCGACACCCCCTCAAACCCCGCAATCACGCGCAGCAACGTCGTCTTGCCGCAGCCCGACGGCCCCAGCAAAGAGAAAAACTCCCCCGCCCGGATCGTCAGGTTGATATCGCGCAAGGCATGATAATCGCCGTAGTATTTATCTACGCCGCGCAGTTTGATCAGGTCGGTCACAAAAAGCCCCCGGTATCGGTGCCACCGGCGCGGCGCACGCCCCGGCGACGGAATATTTCGGCAATGGTCAACAAGATGACCGACAGCGCCACAAGGATCGTCCCCAGCGCCATGATGACGGGCAGCGATTTGGGAAACCGCAACAAGCCCCAGATATAAACCGGCATGGTCGGGTTGGACCCGGTCAGGAAGAACGCGATGATGAATTCATCCAGACTGATGGTAAAAGAAATCAGCATCGACGAAATGATCCCCGGCATGACCAGCGGCAGCGTCACCAGGCGAAACGCGCTCCAACGGTTTTCGCCCAGATCAAGCGCGGCCTCTTCCATCGCGGGATCCAGCGCACCGAATGCGCCATTCAGGATCGCGATGGAAAACGGCGTGCAGATCAGCACATGCGCCATGATGATGGTCCAGTTGCCAAGGCTAAGCCCCAGCACCTGACGCAGGATCACCAGCAAGGCGACAGCCACGATAATTTCCGGCAGCACCAGCGGCAGCATGATAAATCCGGTGATGCCCTTTTTGCCTGGAAAGTCCGACATCGACCCCGCCCGCGCGGCACACAGCCCCAGGATGGTCGCGAATACTGCAGTGCAAACCGCAATGATCAGCGAATTTTTGACTGCCGCATGCAGCGCACGGCTTTGCGTGAGCTCTGCAAACCAGTCCGTCGTGAAACCGGACAATGGAAAGGCGATAATCGTCGCATCATTGAATGCAAAAATCGGCAATAGCACGATCGGGGCATACAAAAATACAAGATAGGCAATGGCGTAGACCCGCAACTTCATGTCCGTCCCCGCAAATATTTCCGGTTCAGGAATACGAAAAGCAGCGAAATCGCCGTAACGCACAGCATCGCGACAATAGCCAGCGCAGCCCCAAGCGGCGCGTTATTCAACTGCAGGAATTGGGTCTGGATCATATTCGCAATCAACTTGCCCCCGGCACCGCCCATCAGCTCTGGCGTGACGTAATCGCCGATTGTCGGAATGAAAACAATCAGAACCGCGCCCACAACGCCGGGCATCGACAGCGGCAATGTCACCCGCAGAAACGTTGAAAATTTCGATTCGCCAAGGTCCTGCGAGGCTTCCAGCAGCGACCGGTCAATCTTTTCCAAAACAACGAAGATCGGCAGGATCGCAAAAGGCGCAAAGGCATGGGCCAGCGTGATAATCACCGCGTTCACGTTATAAAGGATAAAGGTCAGCGGCTCGTCAATGATCCCAAGCTGCTGCAGGCCGGAATTGATCACCCCGTTATAGCCCAAAATGACCTTCCACAAAAACACGCGGATCAGATAGCTGGTCCAGAACGGAATGGTGATCAGAAACAACCAAAGGCTCTTTTTACTGGGATGCACGTGGAAGCTGATGAAATAGGCGACCGGATAGGCCAGCACCACCGTCACCGCCGTCACGATCCCCGATACCATTAAGGAGCGCTGCAACAACAACCCGTAAATCGGACTTTCCCAGATCGCGCGGTAATTGGCGGTGGTAAAGGTCGTATCGACCGTCATGAAATCCTGCGTCCAGAAACTGAACAGCACGATCGCCCCCAGCGGCACCGCCAGCAGCAGCAGGGCATAGACCAAAGGTATGCCAAGCAGCTTGATACTGCGGGTCTGGTCCTTGGTAAGAGTCGCGAATTTTGCCATGACACCAACAGTTTCGCCAACCGCGCAAAAGATCAATCCCGGATCGCACCTGCGCCCTTCTTCTGGTCATAAATATCCCGGGGGACGGCCAAAGGCCGGGGGGCAGCGCCCCCTCCGCCCTCGCCGCGGCACGCAACGAAAAAGGGCGGCCCGACCGGACCGCCCTTTCCCAAACCATAAATCCAAAGCTTAACGCTTGGAGAACTGGAAGCTCTTACGGGCTTTCGCCTTACCGTACTTCTTACGCTCGACGACGCGGCTGTCGCGGGTCAGGAAGCCGGCAGCTTTCAGGGCTGCGCGCAGGGTCGGATCGTACAACTGCAGTGCCTTAGACACGCCGTGCTTGACCGCACCGGCCTGACCGGACAGACCACCGCCGGCAACCGTTGCCATCACGTCAAACTGGCCAACAACGCCAGCAATCTGGAACGGCTGCTTCAGGATCATCTGCAGAACAGGACGGCTGAAGTAATCGTCGATTGCCTTTCCGTTCACGGTGACCTTGCCGGAACCCGGCTTGATCCAGACGCGTGCAACAGCGTCTTTACGCTTACCGGTCGCATAGGCGCGGCCATGGGCATCACGAACGGGCTCGCGCGGGGCAGCCATCGGAGTTTCAGAGCCTTGCACACCGCCGATATCGGCAGTCACGGCATTGCCCAGCTCTTCAAGAGAGTTGATCTGATCGGCCATTATGCGGTCCTCGTGTTCTTCTTGTTCATGGACGCGACGTCCAGAACTTCGGGCTTCTGGGCTTCCATGCCATGCTCCGTGCCTGCGAAAACGCGCAGGTGGGTCATTTGCTGGCGGCTCAGCTTGCCGCCGGGCAGCATGCGCTTGACGGCCTGCATGACGACCCGCTCGGGGTGCTTGCCATCCAGGATCTCGCCCGTGGTGCGGAACTTGATGCCGCCGGGGTGGCCGGTGTGCCAGTAATTCTTTTCTTCGCGCTTGTTGCCGGTGATCTGCACTTTTTCAGCGTTGATCACGATAACATTGTCGCCCATATCCATGTGCGGCGTGAAGGACGGCTTGTGCTTGCCGCGCAGACGCATGGCGATGATCGATGCAAGACGGCCAAGGACGACGCCTTCAGCGTCGACGATGATCCATTTCTTGTCGATATCCGCCGGGGTAGCGGTAAAGGTTTTCATATCTCACCAGAGTAATTCGGGGGCCTTCGCAGACCCGTCATTCGGATGGGCGGGTTATAACCGCAGAAAACTTACCGTCAAGCGCGCCGAACCGTAATTTACCTTTCCAAAACAACACCTTGCAATTAAGGTACAATAATACCCCATGCAATCTGCGCTTTTACACTGCGATTCTGGCCGGCGGCGCATCCAGAAGCCCGCGCAACTGGATCATGGCAGCATGAAAGGCGTCATGACCCACCTCTCCGTTCACGGCGATCCGGACCGCATGCACCATGCGGCTGTCACGCTGCACAAAGGCCTCGGCCGATTTGAGCACGATGCCGCAAGACTTGGCCGCATCGACAAAGGCACCGGCCCGCCAGGGGGCCGGCAGGGTCAGCCAGACAAAGGGCGCGCCGTCGGCCCAGGCCAGATCGTAGCCGTCCAGCACCTGCACGGCGCTGGCCACATCCTGCGCAATCCGCCCCGTGACCGCTGCGATGATCCCCGGCAATTCCGGCGCAGCCATGACATGCGCATAGGTATGACACACCAGCTGCGACACACCAAAACTGTGGCCCGTCGCCGTGCGTACCAGCGCCCGTGCGCAGGTCTGCGGGGCCACGACAAAGCCGATGCGCAGCGCCGGCGTCAGGGACTTCGACGGCGATGTGACATACCACCCCAGTTCCGGCAGCAACGCCCGATAGCTTGGCCCGATGCGCTGCGTGCGGCTATAGCAATCGTCGTCAATCACATGCACCCCGTGGCGCTGCGCAATCGCGGCGATCTGAGCCCGCCGTGCCGGTGACGTGGCCCGCGTCGTCGGGTTACACACCTCGGCCGCGGTGCAATACAGCTGAACCCGGTGATGGCGCACCAGCTGGGCAAAGACCTCCACCTCCGGCCCCTCATCATCCCAAGGCACGGAATAAACTTCGGCACGGCACAGCTCTGCCGCGCTGCGAAACCCGTTATAGCTCAACTCGTCCACCAGGATCACCGGTGAAGGTCCATGCAGGACGGTCTGCATGATCATCACCACCGCGTTCTGACCACCATGGGACAGCACGATATCTTCGATATTTGCGGGCCCGACCGCCTGCGTGTCCAGCACGGCGTGAAACGCCGCCCGGGCAGCCGCATCCGTGGTGCGGCTGGGATAGCGCATCAGCAGCTGTTCGGGCTGCGCTGCAACCTCGGCCAGAACCCGTGCCATCAGCGCCGCCTGCCCCATATCCGGCATCCGCGGGCTGACCAGATACCCCGGCGCGATCTGTTCGATATGAAAATCCGCCAGCAGCGACGGTGCCATGTTCTGGGCGATATCCTCTGTCAGGCCCGGCGGGACATGCGCGGGGCGGTCCGCCACAAACGTGCCGCGCCCGACGCCGGCAACCAAAATACGATCGTCGATCAGAACCCGATACGCCCGCGCCACAGTGCCCGGCGTCACCCCGACGCGAAACGCCAGATCCCGCACCGGCGGCAATTGGGAACCGGGCGGAAGCTGCCCAGACAACACCCCTTCGCGGATCGCATGGGCCAAAGCCTCGTATTTCGACCGCGCGCCGCCAAGCGATAACTCTGGCGTCCACTTTGTATCCGATACAATCATTTTCTGGACGCCCCCATTTTCGCATTGTACCCCTTACACCATAGCAAAACGCTATCTTGTGTCAATACAATTTAAGGAATGATCCCATGGCCGTCGCACTGCACGCCGCACAACTCTCGCTTCTGAACAGCCAGGCATCCTTGCCCAAGCTGGCCCAGTTTTGCGTGATGGCTGCCGTTGCCGTGACCGTCTGGGACATGCGCCGAAAAACCCGCAAAGCGCTTGCAAAAGCTGAACCGCATACCCTGCGTGACATCGGCATGACCCCGGGACAAGCGCGCCGCGAAGCCGATAAGGCCTTTTTTCAGCGCTGAATGAGACGACCCCGAGCGACTTGGCCAGCCTGCGGGCTGGCCTTTTTTCGTTGATCCATCAGCTTGGCGGAATGGCATAGGTCAGGCTGGCCCGGGCGACGGGCTGATCCAGACCTTCGGAATGTATCAATACATCTCCGACCGCCAATTGCCGGCCCAGTTTCAGCAGACGACAGGCGCACAAAAGATCGACACCGCTGGCCGGCTTGCGCATGAAATCGATGCTGCAATTGGTCGTCACCGCCAGCGCCACCGGCCCAAGCCGCGACAGGATGGCCAGATAAACCGCGACATCCGCCAGCGCGAACATGCTTGGCCCCGAAATCGTACCACCAGGCCGCAAATGCCGATCCGCCACCTTCAGCCGCATACACAGCCCGCTTGCGTCAAGCTGCTCGATCCCGAAATCCGCCGCGACCTGCGGAAACGCCTCCTCCAGAAACGCTTCAAGCGCGGCAATATCCATCTTCAGTTCCAAAAGCGGCCTCCCTGCCCTAACCTTACACCAGACAACCGCATAGGGGTGCCCATGACAATCCTGACCAGACATGACGATGCGCATATCGCAACCTTGACGATGACCGCACCGGACCGGCTGAACGCGCTATCCACCGATATGCTGCAGGCCCTGCACGACGCTTTTGATACGCTCGCCGCTGATGCGAACATTCGCGTGGTCATCCTGCGCGGCGCAGGTCGGGCCTTTTGCGCAGGCCACGACCTGAATGAACTGCGCAGCCTGCGGGCCCAGCCTGACAAAGGGGCCGCTGGCCTCAAAGCCCTGTTCGATCAGTGCGCCGCGCTGATGATGCGCATCCAATCCCTGCCCCAACCCGTTATCGCGCAGGTCCACGGCCTTGCCGCAGCCGCAGGATGCCAGCTCGTTGCCACATGCGATCTGGCCGTCGCCGAAGACAGCGCCCGCTTCGGCGTCAATGGCGTGAATATCGGCCTGTTCTGTTCCACCCCCATGGTCGCCCTGACCCGCAACATTTCTGCCAAGATGGCGTTCGAAATGCTGACCACAGGCCGCTTTTTGCACGCATCAGAAGCGCAACACCAAGGTTTAATCAACCGCACCGCCAGCGCAGAAAACCTTGATGCCGAAACCCGCGCCCTTGCGACAAGTATTGCGCAAAAACTGCCCGCCGCCCTGCGCATCGGCAAAGCTGCCTTCTACGCCCAATCCCAGATGAGCACAGCGCAGGCCTATGGCTTCACCGGTGATGTGATGGTGGAAAACATGGGGCTGGAGGCAACCGCCGAAGGCATCGATGCCTTCCTGTCAAAACGCCCGCCAAACTGGCCTGCCTAAACCAGCGCGCCCTCCAGAATAACCGACGAAGCCACTGGCATCGCAACAAACAGCCCCCCAAGCCATCTTCGCGCATACGCCCTTCTTCTGGTCACAAATATCCCGGGGGACGGCGAAGCCGGGGGGCAGCGCCCCCGCAGGGCGCCGCCCAAACCACGCCTTCAGCGCGTCACCCAGACAACCGGCTCCAAAGCAGCCAAGACACCCGCGCCCATCCACCTAGAGCCCGTAAATTGCCCCGAATTTCGCTTCCAGATAGTCCAGCAACGGCCCTTCGGTCGGTGCCCCGCCAGAGGCATCCGCAATCAGATCGCGCGGCGTATACAACCCACCATGGCACTGCACCTTGCTCCGCAGCCACCCTGTTGCCCGGGACGTATCTCCCCCCGCCAGATCATCATCCAGATCAGGCACATCGGATCGCAATGCGGCATGCAGACACCCTGCGTAAACATTGCCCAGCGAATAGGTCGGGAAATAACCGAACAGACCTTCGGACCAATGCACATCCTGCAGAACACCGTTGGACGGCCGATCGACAGCAAAGCCGAAATCGCTGGCGAAACGGTCATTCCACGCCGCCTCCAGATCGCCGACCAGCAGGTCGCCCGATACCAGCGCCTGCTCCAAATCAAAGCGCAGCAACACATGCAGGTTATACTGCACCTCGTCGGCCTCGGTCCGGATGAAACCGTCAGCCACGCGGTTCACGCAGGCAAAGAAATCATCCGCCGAAGCAATCCCGAAATCGCCAAAGCGGTCCTTCATCTGACCAAACAACCAGCCGGTAAAGGCACGGCTGCGCCCGATCTGATTCTCGTAAATCCGGCTCTGGCTTTCATGCACACCCATGGACACACCAGCACCCAGCGGCGTCAGCAGGTAATTACGGTCGATGTTCTGCTCGTAACAGGCATGCCCGACCTCGTGGATCGTAGAATAAAAGCAGTTGAACGGATCGTTTTCATTGGTCCGCGTAGTGATCCGCACATCCAGACCAGAGCCAGAGGAAAACGGATGCAGCGCCTTATCGATGCGGCCATTGTTCAGATCATAGCCAAAGGCCAGTGCCAAATCGCGGGTCAGTGCCATCTGCTCACCTTCGGGGAAGGTGCCGCGCAGCACCGGTGCCGGTGCCTTGTCCCGGATCGCCCCGCGCAACGCCACAAGGCGCGGGCGCATCGCGCCAAACATAGCCGACAGCTGCGCTGCCGTGGCACCGGGCTCGTAATCATCCAGCATCGCGTCATAGGCATCAGCGCCGCCGGCAATCGCCTGCGCTTCCTCGCGCTTCAGCTGCAGCACCTTGTCCAGCGCAGGCAAAAAGGCCGCGACATCCTCGTCAGCGCGGGCCTGCGCCCAGATCCGGTGCGCCCGGCTGGTTTCTCGCGCAATGGCAGAGGCAAGCTGCGCCGGCACCTTGGCCGTCCGCTCGAAACTGCGGCGGATGTGCCGGATCTGCGCCGCGGCCACATCATCCTCGGCTACCGCGGTTTGCAGCCAGCCGCCGATACGCGGATCAATCCGCCGCGCATGCAGGACAGAGGCCATGGCCCCATGTTCCTCTGCCCGCTGCTCGACCGCGCCGCTCGGCATCATCGTCTCCTGATCCCAGCCCAACCGGCCCGCGACCTGCGCCAGCGCTTCCGTCTCGTGCACGAAATCTATCAAATCACTATAGTCACTCATACTCACGCCTCTCTGACGGATTGCGGCAAGGGGTAGCGGGACAAAAACCGCGCACGCAGGATCAGAACCCACAGAACGACCGCGCCAATCTGGTGAACGATAGCCACATGCGGTGCCGCCATGGTCATCACGGTCGCGATGCCCAGTACCATCTGCGCCACCATCATCGCCATCATCATGGCATAGGCGCTGCGCGTACGCCGGTTCGCGCTGCGGCGGCTGCGCCACCAAACGAACAGACCATAGGTAAACAGGATGTAACCCATCATGCGATGGATGAACTGCACCGTCCCCTCATTTTCGAACAGGTTCCGCCAAGCGGGCGTCAGCTGCCACATATCAGGGGGCAAGAATCCGCCCGCCATCAGCGGCCAGTCGGGATAGGCGCGGCCCGCATCAATGCCAGCCACCAGCGCCCCCAGCACGATCTGCACAAAAGCGAGCACCATCAACGCAGTGCCAAGCGTCCACAGCCGCGCATCCCCGGCCCGTCGCGCCACCAGCAAATCAGGTGATCGGCGGCCAATTTTCAAAATGTACCACGTGATGAAACCAAAGATGACAAAGGCCAGCCCCAGATGGGTCGCCAGCCGATACGACGCCACATCCGTGCGCGCACCTTCAAGCCCTGATGACACCATCCACCAGCCAATCGCGCCTTGCAGCCCGCCAAGTGCGCCAATGAAAAACAGCCGTCCGGTCCACCCCGCCGGGATCTTGCGTGCAGCAAGAAAGCCAAAGAAACCAAAGGCCCAGACCAGACCGATCACCCGGCCCAGCTGCCGGTGCCCCCATTCCCACCAATAAATCGTCTTGAACTCGGCCATGCTCATGCCGGTGTTCTGCAACTGATATTCTGGGCTGGCTTGATATTTCGCAAACTCTGACTGCCACGTCGCATCATCCAGCGGCGGCATAGCTCCCGTCACGGGCGCCCATTCAGTGATCGACAGCCCCGAATCCGTCAGCCGCGTCAGACCGCCCACGGCAATCATCACCGCCAGCAATGCAAAAAGCACCATCAGCCAGCCCCGGATCGCACCGCGCGCACCTTGCCCGCGCTTGTCGATCCCGCCGGGCGTAGCGATCTGCTTTTGCGAGGTGCCGACCTCTTCGAAAATACTGCGGGGTTTGGTGGCCATGCAAGAAACTCCTGTTATCGCCGCGCAACCTAAGCCCGCCCACAGGCAGGGGCAAGCGACACAGGGACGCGGCCCGGCTTTCATCTGGCCAGAAAACTCCCGCCGGAGGCAGCTCTACCCCGCCAGGGCCCGCAACGCCCGCGCCCGCGCGGCCGGCACCGCATCCACGCTCAGCGCGGTAAAGACATGCACCGTATCCATGACCGGATCGACCACCGCGTGATCACCGACCCACCCGCCAAGGTTCAGATAACTGCGCAGCAAGGGCGGCAAACCTGACAGCGCGGCGCGGCGATCCGGCACGGGTCCGGTCAGCGGCAGGGTCTGCGCTGCCTTTACGCGCGGCAGTTGCGCCGCGGGGCCGCGATGATACTTTCCCAGCAGCGCAAGCGCCTCTGCGTGCCGTTCAGGCACGGCACCGGGGAAACTGGAACAGCCGATCAACAAACCGGCCCCTTCGGCATCGACGATTCCCGTCAATGCCCCCCACGCCAGTCGCAAGACATCCGCGCTGGCCCCCGGGGCTGCGCAAAAGCGGCCGACCTCTATCACCGGGCGGCCGTAGCCTGCCAAAGGCGTCAGATCATAGGCGCTGGCCGTATAACTGGCCCCCAGGGCCGCACCGTCCGGCAGGACCATCACGCGGCAGGTGCCGACCAATCCGTCGTCGCCGCCGATCATCACATGCCGGCACAGCGCATCATAGGCATCCGCATCCACGCCTCTGGCGGCAAAGAAACAAGCATGGCGCAGCGCCTGGCAGGCCGCCAGATCATCCGGTGTGCGCGCAAGCCGCACACCAAGGCGTCCTTTGTGGAACGATACCGTCACGCAACCCATCTCCTTGGCGAGCCATCGCCTCCGCCCTACATGACAAACGAGAAGTATGCAGGAAAGATGACACAGATGGACAAGATCACCAAAACCGAAGCGGAATGGAAAGCGGAATTGTCGCCAGAGGCTTTTAAGGTGCTGCGCAAGCACGGCACGGAACGCGCCGGCACCCATGACAATTTCCCAAAGGAGCCAGGCATCTTTGCCTGCAAGGCCTGCGGCCATCCGCTGTTCGATCAGGACACCAAATTCGAATCCGGCACCGGCTGGCCGTCTTTCTATGCCCCCATCGACACCGACGCTGTGGGCGAAAAGGAAGACCGGTCGCTTTTCATGCGCCGCACCGAAGTGCATTGCGCCCGCTGCGAAGGGCACTTGGGCCATGTTTTTCCCGACGGGCCGGCGCCGACAGGTCTGCGCTATTGCATGAACGGCGTGGCAATGACCTTCAAGCCGGACGCCTGAACCTGACTGCCACGAAAAAGGGGCCGCAACACGGCGGCCCCTTCTGCAAAAGTCGCCGATAAGGCGTTATTCGCTGATCAGATCCTCGGCGTTGAACCGGCCAACGCTGCCCAGCAGCTGCCGCAGGAAGGTGTTGTTCGCAACGCTGTCTTCTGTCACGCGGCGCGACAGGGTGACGACATTGCCATCCTGTAGGGTAAAGCGTTCGATATTCGACACGGTGCCCGCATTGCTGAAGCTGATCGCCACGACCTGTCGGTCCTTTTCAACCGGCGCGCCCGGCCCAAGCGTCTCAAAACGGCTTTGCACATAATAGAACGCGCTGTCACCGATGGTGCCGGTTGTTGTTGCGGGGCCAAAGTTTGCGGTGATGGTGTCGCGCGTATCGAAACCGACCGTCACGGCCGCCAGTTCGCTGTCGGTCGGCACATAGCCGTAATTGCGCACAATCGGAGAGCAGGCGACAGCAAAGGCCAGCCCGCATCCGATGATAAGACTGCGAAACCCAGCGTTAGATCCGTTCATCATGGCGCGCTCTTCCTCGTAACCGATGGCCCTGCGGCCCTTGCCTTGGCGCGATACGCCTTTTAACTCACCTACAACATGCGACGCCCCTTGTTCAAGAATGGAACCGCCCGATGACCGACGCACCTGAATTGCCGACGAAAATCCTGCGGCTGGCCGATCTGACCAACCGCCACGCCAGCACCTTTGATCTGATGCCAACACAAGAAGAGCGCAGCGCGATTGCTGCCTACTTTGATATTCCTGCCGTGAAAAAGCTGGTCTTTGCCGGGGAAATCACACCGCTGGGCCGCGGTGACTGGCAGCTGACCGCCAAACTGGGGGCTACGGTGGTGCAGCCTTGCGTTGCCACTCTCGCACATGTGACCACGCGCCTGGACGAAGATGTCCGCCGCGTCTACGCCCGCGACTTTGCCTATCCCGACGGGGCAGAGGCCGAAATGCCAGAAGATGACGCGGTAGAGCCGCTGCCGCAGACGCTTGATCTGGGCGCTGTCATGATCGAGGCGCTAAGCCTTGCCCTGCCCGCCTTTCCCCGCGCCCAAGGCGCAGAGCTGGGCCAGGTGCTAGCCGCAGCCGAAGGCATCGCGCCGATGACGGACGATGATGCGAAACCATTCGCCGGTCTGGGCGCACTGCGCGCGCAGCTGGAAAAAGACGCGGATGACAGCGGCGAAAACAACGCGTAAGACCGCTGTTACAAAAGGGTTGCACAAACATGCTTTCGCAGTATGTTCGCGGCCTCTTGTTTACCCCCCTCGACAGGGCGGCCCTGATGACATAGGACCGCCGCGAGATCACCAAATCACGGGCCATTCGCGCCCCTCAGTTAACAGATAGGTTGCGACATGGCCGTCCAGCAGAATAAAGTCTCCAAATCCCGCCGCAACATGCGTCGTGCACACGATTCGCTTTCCGGTGCGAACCCGAACAACTGCACGAACTGCGGTGAAGAAAAGCGCCCTCACCACATCTGCCCGTCCTGCGGCCACTACGCGACTCGCGAAGTGATCACTGCTGACGCAGTCGAGCTTGACGAAGACGCGGCGTAAGCCAAACACCGGCGACCAAAACGAACAGAGAGGCATAACCATGCTTGATACAGGGACGGCCCTGCCAGGTGTGGATGGCTCTCGCGTTTTGTCGATCGACGCCATGGGCGGCGATAACGGGCCTGCAACGGTTGTTGCGGGCCTTTCCCTGTTTCTGAAAAAGAACCCGGACACGCAGGTCATACTGCATGGCCGTGCCAAGGAACTGACGCCCCTGCTGGCCAAACACGGTCTGACAGACAAGGTCGTCCTGCGCGACGCCAGCGATGTCGTCACGATGCACGATAAGCCAAGCCACGTTGTGCGCCATGGCAAGGCCACATCCATGTGGTCAGCGATCGAGGCTGTGCGCACCGGCGAGGCAGGCGTTGTCGTATCCTGCGGCAATACCGGCGGGCTGATGGCGATGTCGATGCTGCGCCTGCGCAAGATCGACGGCGTGAACCGCCCCGCGATTGCCTGCCTGTGGCCCTCTCGGAACAAGCAGGGCTTTAACGTCATGCTGGATGCGGGTGCCGATATTCGCGCCGATCAGGATGATCTGCTGATCTATGCGCTGATGGGCACATCCTATGCCCGCAACGCCTTTGACCTCAAACGCCCCCGCGTCGGCCTGCTGAATGTCGGCACCGAGGAGCACAAAGGCCGCGCCGAATTGAAAGTCGCGCACGAGCTGATCAGCGCCTCTGCGCCCAAGGGCGATTTCGAATACGTGGGTTTCGTCGAAGGCGGCGATCTGCCCGGCGATGTTTGCGATGTCATCGTTACTGACGGCTTTACGGGCAATGTCGCGCTGAAAACCGGCGAAGGCATCGCCAAGCTTATTTCCGATTTCATGCGCGAATCGCTGAAAGGATCGCCGCTGTCGATGCTGGGTGCCTTGCTGGCGCGCGGCGCGCTGCGGTCGCTGCAAAAGCGAATCGATCCACGCCGCGTGAATGGCGGGGTCTTTCTGGGCCTAACCAAAACCGTTATCAAAAGCCACGGATCAGCCGATGCCACGGGCGTTGCTGCTGCCATTTCGCTTGCGCACCGGCTGGCGGATCAGCACTTTTCCGACCGGCTTGCCTCTCGGCTGGCTTCATCCTTGCCGCATGAACAGGACCGTGCCGCCCCATCCGAAAAGGAACAGTGAACATGCGCCGCGCAGTCGTTCAAGGCGTCGGGCACTACCTGCCTGAACGTATCGTCCCAAACGCATGGTTTGCCGAAACCCTTGAAACTTCGGACGAATGGATTCGCAGCCGGTCCGGGATCGAACGGCGCCACTTTGCCGCCGACGGCCAGACCACATCCGAACTTGCCACCCGCGCCGCAAAGGCTGCTCTGACGGATGCGGGAATAGACGCCGAACAGATCGACGCCATCGTTTTGGCGACCTCGACCGCGGATATGACCTTTCCGTCCGCCGCGACCATGGTGCAGGCCGCCATTGGCAACACCCGCGGCTATGCCTTTGATGTGCAGGCGGTTTGCGCGGGATTCGTTTACGCGCTGGCGCAGGCCAATGCGCTGATCGTATCGGGTCAAGCGGACCGCGTGCTGGTGATCGGCGCTGAAACATTCAGCCGCATCATGGACTGGACCGACCGCAGCACCTGCGTTCTGTTCGGTGATGGTGCCGGCGCGCTTGTGCTTGCCGCCGAAGACGGGACCGGCACTGCGACGGATCGCGGCGTTCTGTCCACCGACCTGAACAGCGACGGCCGCTACCGCGATCTGCTGTATGTCGATGGCGGCGTCGCCACACAGAACACGGGCAAATTGCGTATGGAAGGCAAGGAAGTTTTTCGCCACGCCGTCGAAAAGCTGGCTTTGACCGCCGATGCGGCCTTGCAAAAGGCGGGTCTGGGCGCGGATGATGTCGACTGGGTCGTGCCGCATCAGGCCAACATCCGCATCATTCAATCCACCGCGAAAAAGCTGGGCGTTGGCATGGACCGCGTTGTGGTCACGGTGCAGGATCACGGCAACACGTCTGCTGCGTCGATTCCGCTGGCGCTGTCCGTCGGCGTTGCCCGCGGCCAGATCAAGCGCGGCGATCTGCTGGTGACCGAAGCCATCGGCGGCGGTCTGGCCTGGGGCGCTGTGGTCCTGCGCTGGTAGGTTTTTCAACCGAAAGCAGATCGACCTGCGCTGGCTTTTTATTGACATTTAATTTGCCGCGACCGTAAGGTTCTTCAAATCTTGGGGGATGACATGACTGATAAAACATTGACGCGCATGGACTTGGCTGATGCAGTCCACACGCAGGTTGGCCTGTCGCGCAATGAAAGCGCAGAGCTGGTCGAAAGTGTTTTGCAAGAAGTGTCCAATGCACTGGTTGCCGGCGAATCGGTCAAGATTTCGTCTTTCGGCACATTCTCGATCCGAGATAAGGCAGCGCGGATTGGCCGTAACCCCAAGACGGGCGAAGAAGTGCCGATCCATCCGCGCCGGGTGCTGACATTCCGTCCCAGCCACCTGATGAAAGACAAGGTTGCAGCGGGCAACAAACCATAAGGGACGTCCCATTGGCCAAGGCTCCTGATGCCTTTCGCACGATTTCCGAAGTTGCAGAAAGTCTGGACACCCCGGCCCATGTGCTTCGGTTCTGGGAAAGCAAATTCACCCAAGTCAAACCCGTCAAACGCGCTGGCGGCCGGCGGTATTACCGACCGGATGATGTCGCCTTGCTGGGTGGGATCAAAGTGCTGCTGCACGATCAGGGCCTGACGATCAAAGGCGCGCAAAAGGTGCTGCGCGACAGCGGGCTAAAGGCTGTGATGAGCATGGCCGACACAGATCAGACGTTCGATTCGTCCAGCGATCTGGCAGATGGCGGTGATATAATCGATCTGGTCGCCAACAGCGTGCCGGCAGATGAAACGGTGCCCGAAATCGAACCTCGGTCGCAGTCCCTGCCAGAGCCGCAACCGATCGCGACACCGCCTGCCACCGATGAGCCCGATCATGACGCCCCCGCGCAGCAGGATGTCGCGCTTGAAAGCATCGCGCAGCCGAACATCGTGTCGCTTCAGACGGCGATTCCCCCCCATACCATGCCGGCCGCCGCATCCCGCCCACTGCCGGACCTGCCACCCGTTCCCGCCCCGCGCCCGGCGGCGGCGTCGCGTGTCCTGCAGGACCTCGCCTGCGCCGATCGCGCGGCACTGGCGCGATCCGCGACAAAAATTGCCCCCGTGCTGGCCCGTTTGGCACAACTGCACAGCCGGATGACGGCGGGGTGAAAATAACCGGGGCTTTGGCGCAATTCGCCTCTTGCCCTCTGCACCGTATCGGGTAAACAGCCCTCAGTCGGGCTATAGCGCAGCCTGGTAGCGCGTCCGTCTGGGGGACGGAAGGTCGCAGGTTCGAGTCCTGCTAGCCCGACCAAACAAACCGCCCGCTGGCACCTGTGCCGCGGGCGTTTTGCTATCTGATGCTTGGGGGATCGCGCATGACTACATTTGCAAAAGGCGTCTTGGCCGATCACCAGATCGCCCAGTTGATCGCAAGCGGTGCGATTGCCGCCGATGTTCCCTTTGATGACGGCCAGATCCAGCCCGCATCCCTTGACCTGCGCCTTGGCGATGTTGCCTACCGTGTGCGCGCGTCCTTTTTGACCGGGCGCAACCGGACTGTGACCGAACGCCTGCAGGATTTCACCATGCATGCGGTGCCGCTGGCAGGCGGTGCGGTCCTGGAAAAAGGCTGCGTCTATGTCGTGCCGCTGCGTGAACGATTGGATCTGCCTGCAGGCATGACCGCCGCCGCCAGCGCCAAATCGTCCATCGGGCGGCTTGATCTGCTGACACGCATCATCACCGACCGGGGCGAAGCCTTTGACCGTGTGCCCGAAGGCTACACCGGCCCCCTTTACGTCGAGATTTGTCCGCGCAGTTTTTCCGTGGTCGCCCAGCCGGGGCAGATGCTGAACCAGATCATCTTTCGCCAAGGCCAGACCTTGATGAGCGATCCGGAATTGCTGGCGCTGCATGCGCAGACCCCTATCGTGAATTCGACGCCGCAGATATCCGACGGCCTTGGCTTTTCCGTTGACCTGCGCCCCGCGCAGGGCACGCTGATCGGCTACCGGGCCAAACCGCATACGGGTGTCGTGGATCTGTCCAAGCTGAACCACTACGCCCCCGCGGATTACTGGGAAGAGGTCCATACAGACACCGGCTGGATCATCCTTGATCCCGGCGCGTTCTATATTCTGGTCAGCCGCGAATCGATTGCAATCCCGCCGATGCAGGCCGCCGAAATGGCCCCCTATCTGGCAATGGTGGGGGAATTTCGGGTGCATTACGCCGGCTTCTTTGATCCCGGTTTCGGCTGGGCCGCTGCTGGCGGCACCGGATCGCGCGGCGTGCTAGAGGTGCGCTGCCACGAGGCGCCCTTTGTGCTGGAGCACGGGCAAACCGTGGGACGGCTGGTTTACGAACATATGTCGTCCCATCCCGAGGCGCTTTATGGTGCCGGGATCAAATCGAACTATCAAGGACAGGGGCTTAAACTGTCCAAGCATTTCGCGGCAGGCATTCCGGGCTAGGCCCCGCATGGTCCCTGCCCTTTGCTGCGCGATCACAGGCAGTTTGCATGTGAGCCGGACGCATCCGGACCGTGACGGTCGCCTTATTCTTCGAACAGATCGTCCTGACTGTCGTCCGCGTCCGGATCTTCTGTCCCTGGCGGCGGACGGTTTTCCAGCAGACCCGCTGCCCGCAGCTCTTTCAGCCCCGGCAGATCGCGAGCGGTTTCCAACCCGAAGTGATCCAGAAAATGAGAGGTCACAATAAATGTCACCGGCCGCCCTGGTGACATGCGCCGCCGCCCCAGCCGGATCCAGTCCAGTTCGATCAGCTGATCCAGCGTGCCGCGGCTGACAGATACGCCGCGAATTTCTTCGATCTCGGCCCGGGTGGCTGGCTGATGATAGGCAACAATCGCTAGCGTTTCAATGGCGGCGCGGGACAGTTTGCGCGTCTCGACGACCTCGTGCTGCATCAGATAGCCAAGGTCCGCCGCCGTGCGAAAGGCCCAGGCATCGCCGATTTTCATTAGGACGACTCCGCGCCCTTCGTAGCGTTTGCGCACATGGGCCAGCGCGGTTGCCGGATCGCAGCCATGCGGCATACGGCCCGCCAGTTGCGGCAGGGTCATGGGATCGGCAGTGGCGAACAGGATCGCTTCGATCATGCGTTCCTGTTCCGCCATCGGCGGGGCCTCGAACAGGCTATCAAGCGGCTCAGCCATCGCGCGGCGTCCTTTTGCGAATGTGGATCGGGGCAAAGGTATCGCCCTGCCGGATGTCGATACGGCCCTCTTTCGCCAGTTCCAGGCTGGCGGCAAAGGTCGCGGCGGTGGCGGTGCGGCGGCGGACGGGGTCCTCTTGCCAGTCCATGGGCAGATAGCTGGCGATATCGGTCCAGTCGCCGGCAAAGCCGATCATCTCGCGCAGGCGGTCCAGCGCCTCTTCCATGGTCATCAGGTTTTCGCGGTCCATCACGAAGGGCCGGAAATCGTCGCGGGTGCGGATGCGGGCGTAGCCCTGCATCAGGTCCAGCAGGCTGGCGGTATAGGTGACGCGGCGCACGCGGGCGACGTCCTCTGTGATGCCGCGGGGAAAGAAATCGCGCCGCAGCTGGTCGCGCCCCATCAGACGGGCGGCAACGGTGCGCATCGCCTCCAGCCGTTCCAACTGGAACGCCAGATGCGCGGCCAGTTCCTCGCCAGAGGGGCCGTCGTCGGTGGGATCGGGGGGCAGCAACAGGCGGGATTTCAAAAAGGCGAGCCAGGCGGCCATCACCAGATAATCCGCCGCCAGTTCCAGCCGCAGCGCCTTGGCCTGCTGCACAAAGGCCAGATATTGCCGCGCCAGCGCAAGGATCGACACCTGCCGCAGGTCCACTTTTTGGGTGCGCGACAGCGTCAGCAGCAGATCGAGCGGACCTTCGAATGAACCGACATCGACAATCAGCGCCTCTGCGGCAACGCGTTCGGCGACACTGGCTTCGCCAAGGTCAAAGGGTTCCTGTGCCATGGCCTGCGTCCCCTACGACAGTAGGGCCTCTAGTTCGCGGACCGCGGCGGTAATGTCAATCGGCTGAGGCGCGGCGCGCTGGTTCAGCGCATGCAGCCCGCGGGCCTGCGCGGCAGCGGTCATGGGGCCAGCGGCAGCGGCGACGGCAGGCATTTCCGCCAGATCGCCGTTGCAATGCAGCACGATATCGCAGCCCGCTGCAATCGAGGCCACTGCGCGTTCCGCAGGCGTGCCCGACAGCGCCTCCATCCCGATATCGTCGGTCATAATCAGGCCGCCAAAGCCGATATCATCCCGGATCACCTGCATCATGGTGGCAGAGGTCGTCGCGGGCGCATCAGGGTCGATATCGCCGAAAACGATATGCGCGGTCATCCCCATGCGAATGTCATTCAGAGCTTTGAACGGCGCGAAATCCCGCGCCATCAGATCGGCGCGGGGCGCATCCACACGCGGCAGGCTTTTGTGGCTGTCCACGCTGGCGCGGCCATAGCCGGGGATGTGTTTCAACACCGGCAGCACGCCGCCCGCGACAAAGGCATTGGCGCAAACGCGCGCGGCCTCGACCACGATAACCGAGGTTTCACCGTATAAACGGTTGCGCAGCACGGGGTGGGTCTGCGCCTCGACCAGATCGGCAAGGGGCGCACAGTTCACGTCGATGCCGACGTCATGCAGTTCGGCGGCGATCAGGCGGTTGCGCAGCCATTGGGCGCGGATCGGATCGCGGCTGCGTTCCATCTGGTCCAGCGCCGGCAGGTATTCGCGCCAATGCGGGCTGCGCATCCGCTGCACGCGCCCGCCTTCCTGATCGATCAGGATCGGGGCGGCGCGGCCCAGGCAATCACGCAGATCGGCCGTCAGGGCGCGCAACTGGTCCGGATTGTCCACATTGCGGGCGAACAGGATAAAGCCCCAAGGGTCCGCGTCCTTGAAAAACGCAGCCTCTGCCGGTGTCAGCCGCAGCCCCGACAGGCCAAAGATCGACGCGTTAGCGGACAACGACAGGCGTGCAAGCTGCGCGGCTTGCGTCCAAGGTTTCGCAGAACTGGCGCGCTGCGGGCAGATCGTCGAACCCGCTGGCCCGCAACCGGTAGAAGGTCGCACCGCCCGATGATGCTTCTTGAATGATCTGGGTCTTTCCAGCCAGCATCTCGCCGAATTTGCCTTGCAGACTGATCCACTCCTTCGACGCATCCTCTGCCGTCGGGAAAGCGCCAAGCTGCACCAGTTTGGTGCCTACGGGCAGATCGTCGGTCAGCACGGCAACCGACGGCAACGTGTCCTGCGCCGCAGCGGCGGAAACGGTGACCGGCGCTGCGGCCAGATCGGTGGCGGTGGCGACCGCAGGCGCTGCACGCAAGGGGCGCACGGTCGGGCGCAGCACAGAACGCACGGCCCCGGCGGCAGCGACGGGCGCTGCATCCGGTGCGGCAACATCCGATGCCATCGCCTCTGCCAGGGCAAGCGCGATGGGGTCCTGCGCATCCATATTCGCGATTTCGGTGATATCGTCCTCTTTGCCCGCGGCCGGTTCACCATCAAGTGTCATGACAGGGCTGTCGTTTGCCTCGTCCAGGTTATCCAAGGGGGCCATCGGCGTGATCCCCGCAGAGATCTGATCTGCCATGGCCAGAATATCATCCGCATTCATCGGCCCGGTGGGCACGGCCATCGCCGTGTCCTGCACCTGATCCGCAGCCGGCACGCTAGCCGGGGCAGCCGCCGCGTCCGCCGCATCCACGATGGTATCCGTCAGCGGCGCGGTCTCCAGATCCTCTGCCGCAAGCTCTAGCATGCGCGGGGCCAGGGTGACGGTATCTTCGGGGGCCGCAGCCTCGCCCGAGCCGGCCACGGCGTTCACGGCCAGGCCGCGATGATCCGCGACATCGCCGCCGGGGTTTTCCGGTGCGACACGCATGTCGCCCTGCATGGCGCGGACGACGGGCACACCGCTGACATCGCGCAGGATGGTCTTGGTGCCCCAAACGGCGACGCCGATCATCAGCGTCAGGCTTACAGCCGCGCCGGCATATTGGGTGTAGCGACCGGCCAAATCCGTCAGACTGCCGCGGGCTTGCGCCTCGTCATATACTGCCATTACTGCCTCGTTTCTGGCGGGTTCTTGCGACCCGCTTGCCTCTGACCGCGCTGGATGCTTAGCGCATCTCTTCGGCCGGTGTGACGCTAAGGATACCCAAACCGCCTGCGATCACAACCTGAACGGCTCGGATCAGGGCAATCTTGGCCTGCGATGTTGCATTGTCGCCATCCTGAATGAACCGCAGATCTGTTTCCGCATTGCCCAGATTCCACAAACCATGCAGGTCAGAGGCCAGATCATACAGGTAAAACGCGATCTTGTGCGGCTCGTGGCCCTTGGCTGCGATTTCCACCATGCGCGGCCATTCGGCGACTTTACGCGCAACGGCCAGCTCTGCCGCGTGGTTCAGCTTGGTCAGATCAGCGCCGGCCAAAGCCGCATCATCAACCGCGATCCCCGCCTCGCGCGCCTTGCGAAGGACGGAATTCACGCGAGCATGGGCATATTGCACATAAAAGACCGGATTGTCCTTGGACTGCTCTGTCACCTTGGCAAAGTCGAAATCCAGCGGCGCATCGTTCTTGCGCGTCAGCATGTGGAAACGGGTCACGTCGGGGCCGACTTCGTCCACGACATCGGACAAGGTAATGAACGTCCCTGCCCGCTTGGACATCTTGAACGGCTCGCCGTTTTTGAACAGTTTGACCAGCTGCGTCAGCTTCACATCCAGCGGCACGCGGCCATTCGACAGCGCCGAAACAGCTGCCTTCATCCGTTTGACATAGCCGCCGTGATCCGCGCCAAAGACGTCGATCAGCGCGTCATAGCCGCGTTCGATCTTGTCAAAGTGATAGGCGATATCGGGGGCGAAATAGGTCCAGGCCCCGTCGGATTTCTGCACGGGCCGGTCGACGTCATCGCCGTGTTCGGTCGATTTGAACAGCGTCTGTTCCCGCGGCTCCCAATCATCGGGCATTTTGCCCTTGGGTGGTTCCAGCGTGCCGCGATAGATCAGACCAGCAGCGTCGAGCCGTGCAATCGCCTTTTCAATCTTGCCTGTGCCGTAAAGCGACTTTTCCGAATAGAAGTTGTCCATCGTGATGTTCAGCTTGGCCAGATCGGACCGGATCAGGTCCATCATGGCGTCGGTGGCGAACAGGCGCACCTCTTGCAGCCAGACATCCTCTGGCGCATCAAGCCAGATATCGCCGACCTTCGCCTTAAGCGCCTCGCCGACCTCGATCAGGTAATCGCCGGGATAGGTTCCCTCCGGCCAATCGACGGACAGATCGTGCGCCTCTTGATAGCGCAGATAGACCGACCGCGCCAGGACATCGACCTGCGCGCCGCCATCGTTGATGTAATATTCGCGGGTCACGTCATAGCCTGCATAGTCCAGCAAGCTGGCCAGCGCGTCACCAAAGACAGCACCCCGCGTATGGCCGACATGCAGCGGACCGGTCGGGTTGGCAGAGACATATTCCACCAGCACCTTTTCCTGCCCGCCCATCGTGCTGCGGCCAAACCCCGGATCGGTCAATGCGTTGATGACCAGCCCCTGCCAGACCGTATCGGCCAGCCGCAGGTTCAGAAAGCCGGGACCTGCCACATCGGCGCTGGCCACGCGCGGATCATCGGTCAGCCGCGCCGCAAGCGCATCGGCAATATCGCGCGGCTTCATGCAGGCAGGTTTTGCCAGCACCATCGCGGCATTGGTCGCCATATCGCCATGCCCTGCATCGCGCGGCGGCTCCACCGATACAGCATCGGTGGTCAGGCCCGCGGGCAGGATTCCGTCTCGCTCCATCCCGGCCAGCGTGTCGATGACAAGGGCGCGCAGATCGGCAAAGATATTCATGGCATTCGCTTTCGTTCAGTGATCGTGGCGGTCATACCACCGCCACGGCAAAGGTCAACGCAGGCTGGCCTTAGGGGTTTGCCGGCGGCTGGGGCGCGGGCGTGCCGTCCTCTGCGGCTTCTGGCGGGCGCAGGGCGATGATCCGGGTGCCGGGCACGCCGCGCATATCCGCCGGATCGGACAGCATCTTGAACTCTCCGTTTGGCAGGATACGGGCAACCAGATGGGACGCGGGCCGCTTGTCGATCCAGTGCTGCAAGGTGAACTCTTCGGTCAGGCGCGTGACGCGGAAAGTCCAGCCTTCGGCGACAAGGCGGTTCATCTCGTCAAAGGTCGCGCCGTGGGCAAAGGTGCGCCCGCCCAGCGTCGCCGGCAGGGCATGCCGCAGCGAATCCGTCTTGGCGCGAGAGACCTGGAACACACTTTCGCGGCCAAATTCCGGTGCAAGGTCCGTGGCCACCAGCGTGTTATAGGCGTCGTTATCCGTCGCCGCCAGCAAGGTCGCATAGCTGACCAGTTCCAGCCGCTGCTCTGCCCCTTCGGACAGGATATCGCCGGAAAACGTGGCAATACCGGCCGCCCGCGCGGCGCGCAGATGGCCAAAGTTGGGATCGGTCATCAGCACCGGCACCTCTGCCTTCGTCAACGCCTCTGCCAGGGCGGTGGTCCAGGTGGAACCGCCGATGATGACCACGCCGGGATTGCCGGCCCCCGTCAGCCCAAGGAATTGTGCAAAAGGTTTCAGCGTAAAGCCGTGCAGCACCACGGTGACCGCAACCAGCACAAAGGCCAGCGGCCCAATCAGCGCCGCATCTTCGAACCCCAGCGCCAGCAGGCGTTCGGCAAACAGCCCGGCGACAGCCACCAGCACCACACCGCGCGGGCCGGTAAAGGCGATCAGCACCTGTTCGCGCCACGGAATGCCCGACCCCCACAAGGACGCAAAGACCGTCACGGGCCGCGCCACCAACACGATGCCGACAACAAAGAACAAGGATCGCCACGTCAGCAATTCCAGCGCCGCGAAATCAAGGTTGGCCGCCAGAAGGATGAATACACCCGACACAAGCAGGATCGTGGCGTGTTCCTTGAACCGGCGCAGTTCCTCGTAGGATGGCAAATTCGCGTTGGCGATCACGATGCCCATGACGGTCACGGCCAGCAGCCCGCTTTCATGCAGGACCGCATCGGAAATGCCAAAGATCCCCAGCAACAAGGCAAACAGGATCGACACCTTCATGTATTCCGGCACCCAGCCACGCCGGAACGCAGCGGCAAGGCCGTAACCGGCGGCCAGACCGATCACAAGCGCAAAGCCGATTCCGGCCCCGAGTTCCCACAAGGCCCCGCCCACGGTTTCCACAGTGTTCAGGACAAGGACAACCTCAAACGCCAGGACGGCAGCCATAGCACCGATGGGGTCATTGACGATCGCTTCCCACTGCAGCAGCTGCGACGGACGGCGCGACAGGCGTGCTGTGCGCAGCAAGGGTGCGATGACGGTGGGACCGGTGACGATCAGAATACCGCCGAACACCCAGGACGACGACCACGACAGTCCAGCCCCGTAATGCAATGTCAACATTGACAAAACCCAGCCCAGCGGGGCCCCGACAAAGACCAGCCGCCGCACGCCGACTGCCGCATCGCGCAGCTGGTGAAAGTTTAGGGTCAGGCCGCCTTCGAACAGGATGATCGCAACAGCAATCGCGATGACAGGCCCCATCAGCGGGCCGATGTCCCGGGCCGGATCGAAAATCCCCAGCACGGGGCCGATCACGATGCCCGCGACCAGCATCAGAACGATGGCGGGCATACGCAAACGCCATGCAAGCCATTGCGATCCCACGCCAAGTCCGCCGACAAGCGCGATTGCTATAACGGGGCTTAACGCGCCGGGTACGGTTTCAATGGCCATCGGTAACTCCTGGTGGGACGTCTGTGCCGCCGATCAGGCGGGCATGTTCTTGGATTGCGAAACGGTCTGTCATGCCAGCGATGTAGTCCGCAACGATCCGCGCCAAGGCCTCATCGCTTTGCGCCTCGCTGACTTCCTTGCGCCACTGCTTTGGTAACTCACCCGGATTGCTTTGATAAAACGGAAACAATTCGTCGATCATATGGGTGACGGCATGGCGCATCTCGACCACGGCGGGGGCGCGATACATGCGTTCGAACAAGAACTTACGGATCACTTTTAAATCTTTCCAAAGCGCAGGAGAGAACTGCACCATCATGCGACCGGCATTGCGGATATCAGCCACCGTCGACGGATTGAAATCGGCCAAATTCTTGCGGCTGACATCGATGACATCTTCGACCAGCACCCCAAAGAACCGGCGCAGCGCCTCGTGGCGGCGGCGGTAATAGTTCAAGCCGGGATAAAGCGCATCGACGCGGGCAAAACAGTCCTTGAGGATTGGCATCTCAGCCAGCTCGTCGGTGCTAAACAGTTCTGCACGAAGACCGTCGTGTAAGTCATGGTTATTATACGCAATATCATCGGACAGGGCCGCGACCTGCGCCTCTGCACTGGCGTGGGTGTCCAGTTCCAGATCATGACGCTGGTTGTAGGCGGTCAGCGCCCAAGGATAGGGTTTGGGCACGGGGCCGTTGTGCTTGGCGATGCCTTCCAGCGTTTCCCACGTCAGGTTCAGACCGTCCCATTCGGCGTAGTGTCGTTCCAGATCGGTCACGATCCGCAAGGCCTGCGCGTTGTGATCAAAGCCGCCGTAAGGCTGCATGAGGCGGTCAAGCGCCTCTTCTCCGGTGTGGCCAAAGGGGGTATGGCCAAGGTCATGGGCCAGCGCGACAGCCTCTGTCAGTTCTACGTTCAGGTCCAGCGCCGCAGCCACGGTGCGGGCGACCTGCGCCACCTCGATCGAATGGGTCAGGCGCGTGCGGAAATAATCGCCTTCGTGTTCGATGAATACCTGAGTCTTGTGTTTAAGCCTGCGAAAGGCGCTTGCGTGGATGATCCGGTCCCGATCCCGTTGAAAGGGCGAACGGAAATGACTTTCCTCTTCCGGGTATAGCCGTCCGCGTGCACTGGCGGGATCTGTCGCATATGGGGCTGCCATGTTGTTGCCTGCTTGTGACCTGAACTTGCCCTTCCTATATTGAAAGCAACCGCAGACCGATAGGTGCAACATGCTGACCCTGCCCCCGACCGTAACGCCGCGCGCCTTTGAACGGCTTGCCGAAATCGGTGCATCCGCACAAGGCAAGGCCTTGCGCATCGCCGTAGAAGGCGGCGGATGTTCCGGTTTTCAATACGAAATCGCGCTGGATGAACCGGGCGAGGATGATCTGAAGCTGGAAGCAGGCGGCGAATGTGTCGTGATCGATTCTGTCTCGCTGCCGTTTCTTGCCTCGGCGGTCATCGACTTTACCGAAGAGCTGATTGGTGCAAGGTTCGTGATCGAAAACCCCAATGCGACGTCGTCCTGCGGGTGCGGCACGTCATTTTCCATGTGACGTGATGCGACATTGTGGAACTATCTTTCTTGATACAATGTTGTTACAGTAATTCCTGACCAGACGGAGACCGCCATGACTGCCATCATCGCCATCACCATCCTTGCGGGCATTGCAGCCGTGGCCGCCGGCCAGGTTGCAGAGCAGCCTGTGCGTATTCCGGTGCGTGTCCGCGACGACTGCTGATCTTGTGCCGCGCCCGCCCCGCCGTTAGCGTGGCGAAAAATTAGGGCGGCTTATGAAAATTGCGACATTCAACATCAACGGCGTCAAGGCGCGCATCGACGCGCTGACGACCTGGCTGCAGGACAGCGCCCCTGACGTGGCGCTGCTGCAGGAAATCAAATCCGTCGACGACGGCTTCCCCCGCGACATCATCGAAGACCTTGGCTATAATGTTGAAACCCATGGGCAAAAGGGATTCAACGGCGTTGCCATTCTGTCCAAGCTACCGCTTGAAGACGTCACGCGCGGCCTGCCCGGCGATGAGGATGACGAACAGGCCCGCTGGATCGAGGCGACTGTGGTCGGCGATGTCGCGGTACGGCTCTGCGGGCTTTATCTGCCAAACGGCAATCCCGCGCCCGGGCCAAAGTTCGACTACAAGCTGGCTTGGATGGACCGGCTTTATACCCGCGCCAAGGACCTTATGGCGCAGGAAATGCCCGCGCTTATGGCGGGCGACTACAATATCATCCCCCAAGCCGAAGACGCAGCCCGCCCCGATGCCTGGCGCGAGGATGCGCTGTTTCGCCCTGACAGCCGCGCCGCGTTTCGCCGGATCTTGAACCTTGGCTTCACCGAAGGATTCCGCGCGCGCACCAGCGGGCCGGGACATTATTCGTTCTGGGATTATCAGGCGGGGGCATGGAACAAAAACGACGGCATCCGCATTGATCACATACTGATGACACCGCAATGTGCCGATCTCATGCGCGATTGCTATATAGAAAAAGACCTGCGCGGCCGCGAAAAGCCAAGCGATCACGTGCCTGTATGGGTCGATCTTAACGCATAGGATTAGCTTTGGTTCGTAAGATTTTGTTTCTGCTATATCTTACGACCTCAGCAGCGGCAGCGCAGGCGCAATGTCGTATGGCAGCCGCGGGGTCCTGCGTAACGGTAGCACCGCAGCGCACACCGCCCCCCGTCGCGATCGGAGAAGTCATTTCAAAAGGCAAATATTCCATGGTCATGGATGCCCGCTGGTATGGCTTGCCGCCAGCGCAGGATGGATGGGTCTATTTCCGGATTGAACGGGACGTTTACCGCGTGGATTATGTCACTATGACCGTGCTGGAACGCGCAACGGCAGAGGCAGGCCGTAACTGGCCCTAAGCCGTTGCATCAAAAGCGTAAAGCCAATCCATTCGGTTGATAAACGCCCCCGGTGCCACAACACCCAGCCCCTTTAATCCCAGATGGGCGATACGCCGCTTCGGGCCGCGCAGGTGATAGTTTTTGGCATTCGCACTGGCGGCCGCAATGGCGCGGCGCACGCGGGGTTGGCGCAGCGCCTGATAACGCGGCAAGCCGGCAGCCAAGCCATGCAGCGCCAACTGGCGGGCCAAAACGGCAGCATCCTCCAGCGCCAGATTTGCCCCCTGCGCCAGAAATGGCAGTGTCGGATGGGCGGCGTCCCCGACAAGCGCCACGCGGTCTGTCACCCATGTGGGTGCAACGGGATGCTGAAACAGGCCCCAAAGGTTCGGGTTTTCGACCTGCATCATGATAGACTGCAACGCCCCGCAGGCGTCAGAAAAGGCCTCTCGCAGATTTGCGGGCGCGTCCGGGTGGTGCCAGCCTTCGTCGGCCCAGTCGCTGCGTTCTTGCACGGCCACGATATTCAGCCGCCCGCCGGGCAGCGGATAGGTCACGACATGGCGGCGCGGCAGCATCCAGATGCGGGCTTGCGGCGCGGCATCCGCCTTGATTACGGCACGCCAGGCAACCTGTCCGGTAAACTTGGCCGCAGCAGAGCCGTTCAGCAGGCCTCGCGTCATTGACCGGATCCCGTCCGCCCCGATGACCAGATCGGCTTCGGGTAGGTCGTCGCTGCGGTGGTTCAACACGATCTGCACACCGCGGCGGTGGCAGGCTGTGGCCAGCATGTCGATCAGGTCGGACCGGGCGACAAAGCGGTAGGCCGGGTTCTGCGCGGACAGATCAAATCGCGTGACGCTGCGCCCCTTTATCCCGTCCATCGGCACCACGGCCTGCGCCGTCAGTCCGGCAGAGTCTAGCGCGTCACCAAGTCCAAGCCAATTCAGGACACGCGCGCCATTGGGGGTGATCTGCAGACCTGCGCCGACCTCTGCGATTGCGGGGGCCTGTTCGTAAACAACAACGCTGGCCCCTTGCATCGCAAGGGCCAGCGCCGTGGACAATCCGCCGATGCCGCCGCCAATCACGGCGACATGGGAATGGGCAATCATCCGGTCAGTCGTCGCGGTGCACTTTTTCGCGGCGCTCGTGCCGCTCTTGCGCCTCCAGCGACATCGTGGCGATGGGACGTGCGTCCAGCCGCTTCAGGCTGATCGGCTCTCCGGTGATGGAGCAGTAGCCGAATTCGCCTTCTTCGATGCGGCGCAAGGCGGCGTCGATCTTGGACACCAGCTTGCGCTGCCGGTCACGGGTGCGCAATTCGATCGACCGGTCCGTTTCCTCGGAGGCGCGATCGGCCACGTCGGGAATGTTGCGGGTCTGGTCCTTCATACCGGCGACGGTGTCGCGGGTGTCTTCCATCAGGTCGGCTTTCCAGTCCAGCAGCTTGCGGCGGAAGTATTCAACCTGACGCTCGTTCATGAAGGGCTCATCTTCGGCCGGCGTGTAATTGTCCGGCAGGAAGGTCTCTGCTTTCATCGTCGTGTCCCCACTTGCGCCAGATCTATTAACGGCGGTAACTCCGGACATCTGGCAAACTCCCCTAGATTGGCGCCCGTTTACCCCCATCGGGCGAGTCTGTCACCCCCTTAAACGCCAGTTATAGCTACCAATTCGATCACAAATTAACCCTTGGTCAGGCAGGAATAACACTTGCCCTGCGCCAGATCAGGCCACACCCTGCGCCAAATACAGGAGATGCGAATGACCCACGCTTTTACCGGCACCGATGCTTATGTTGCGACGGACGATCTGACGATGGCCGTCAACGCGGCCATTACCCTGCAGCGCCCCCTGCTGGTGAAAGGCGAGCCGGGCACCGGCAAGACAGAGCTGGCGCGGCAGGTCAGCGCCGCCCTGAATATGCCGATGATCGAATGGCACATCAAATCCACAACGCGGGCGCAGCAGGGGCTTTATGAATACGACGCCGTCAGCCGTCTGCGTGACAGCCAGCTTGGGGACGAACGGGTCAACGATGTCGCCAACTATATCAAACGCGGCAAGCTGTGGCAGGCCTTTACCGCCGAACAGCGGTCCGTGCTGCTGATCGACGAGATTGACAAGGCCGATATCGAATTCCCAAACGATCTGCTGCAAGAGCTCGACCGGATGGAATTCCACGTTTACGAGACAGGCGAGACCGTGCGCGCCGTCGTGCGGCCCATCGTGATCATCACATCAAACAACGAAAAGGAATTGCCGGACGCCTTTCTGCGGCGCTGCTTTTTCCACTATATCCGCTTTCCCGATATCGACACGATGCGCAAGATCGTGGCCGTGCATCACCCCGGTATCAAGGATGCCCTGCTGACCACCGCCCTGACGCAGTTTTATGAATTGCGCGACACGGCAGGGTTGAAGAAAAAGCCTTCCACATCAGAGGTGCTGGACTGGCTGAAACTGCTGCTGGCAGAGGATCTGTCGCCCGAGGATCTGCGCCGCGATTCTAAAAACGCCCTGCCCCGCCTGCATGGCGCGCTGCTGAAAAACGAACAGGATGTTCACCTGTTCGAACGCCTTGCATTCATGGCCCGCAACGCCCGCTGACACGGCTTGCGGCGCCTGCGACGCGAAGTCTGGGTCATTAATCGCCACGCGCCGCCGGAATCCTTGTTATAAAAGAGGCAAGAATCGGTGCCGTGGGCCTGATTTTCGCCGCTCTATCAGGCGGCGATGGGCTGCCGAAGGCCTGAATTCCACGGCATTGCCGCAATCTAGGCGCGAATAGACCGCAGTCCTGCTGCACACAGGATCTGTTAGTAAAGAGGAGAGCGATTTTGACCAAGGCACATTTGCTGCTCGCAATGCGCTGTTGTTCGGTAAAGACGGAACCTGCATCTGCGCGGCGCTTCCATTTGCTTTCCGCAACTGACCCCGTCATGGCGGCCGCGTCATGAACCGCGCGTCCACATTGATTTTCGCAGCATTGCTGGCGTCTTGCTCCTCCACGCCAGAAGCGCCGCCAACGCGCGCCGCGACAAACAGCACGCTGCCGGCGATGCGGGGCTTTACCGACAACTATGTCGTGCCCGTCACACGCAGCAACGCTGAAATGGGGCAGGATTTTCTTGACCTGACATTTCGTCTGGAAAGCGGCCGCGCTATCGCGGCCATGTCGCGTTTTGAAGGCCCGATCAGTGTCCGCGTTGCGCCAAGGGCCCCTGCCACGCTGGTCAACGATCTGGAAGGTCTGCTTGGCCGCCTGCGCCGCGAGGCCGCGATCCCGATCAACCGGACCGATCAGGCCGATGCTAATATCGTCGTGCAGACCGTGCCGCTGAACGCATTGCAGCGTGCGGTGCCGAATGCGGCCTGTTTCGTTGTGCCTAATGTGCGCAACTGGGACGAATACATGGGCCTGCGCCGCACGGGTGCTGTGGACTGGACCGCCCTGCAGACCCGCACCAAGGCTGCCATTTTCATCCCCGCCGAAGCTGCGCCGCAGGAAATTCGCGACTGCCTGCACGAAGAACTGGCGCAGGCGCTGGGGCCGCTGAATGACCTTTACCGTCTGCCGGATTCGGTTTTTAACGACGACAACATCCACGCCGTCCTGACCGGTTTTGACATGCTGATGCTGCGGGCGACCTATGCGCCTGAACTGCACAGCGGCATGAGCCGGCAGCAAGCCTCTGCTGCGATCGAACCAGTGCTGGCGCGGCTGAATCCGGCGGGCCAGCGCGGCGGCAGCGGCGTTTTTCCCGATACCTCGCGCGAATGGATTTCCGCGATTGAAACGGCGCTGACCAATGCATCAGCCGGAACGCGGCGGCAGTCAGCGGAACGCGCCGTCAATATGGCGCGGCAGTTTCAGTGGGGCGGCACACGCGAAGGGTTTTCCTATTACGCCATGGGCCGCTTGCAGGTCGGTGTAAATGCCGGTGCCGCGCTGGCGGCGTTCAACCGGGCTGACCAGATCTACAGCACGTCCGCGTCGCTGCAAATCCACCGTGCCCATATCGCCGTGCAAAAGGCAGCCTTTACCCTGTCGTCCGGCGATGCGGCTGGCACAATTGCCTTGACCGACAGCGCCATCCCCGTCGCGCAGCGCCATCACAATGCCGCCCTTCTGGCGGTGCTGATGATGTTCAAGGCCGAGGCGCTGGACATGCAAGGCAACAGTGCCGCAGCAGAGGCGGTGCGGGTGGACAGTCTGGGGTGGGCGCGATACGGCTTTGGCAGTGATGCAAACGTGCGCGCCCGTCTGGCAGAAGTCCGCGGGCTGCGCCCCTGAACAAAGGCGCAATCCGATGATCTTTCCCCTTGGCGGTATCGTTCTTGGTGCCCTGATCGGCGCATTTCGCGCGAAGAAGCGCGGCGGCACCATAATGGACATGCTGCAATGGGGCACCGCCTTTGCCGTGATGCTGGGGATTATCGGGCTGTTCGTGCTGGTTTTCATGCAGCGCGCCGCCGTCGCCTAGATGTTTCTGCGGTTCTTTGACAATCTGCGCAATCACGGTGTGCCGGTGTCGATCCGCGAATTTCTGGCCTTTCTTGAAGGCATGAAGGCGGGTCTTGCGACCTATGATGTGGAAGCGTTCTATCACCTTGGCCGCACGATCATGGTTAAGGATGAACGCCACATCGACCGCTACGACCGCGCCTTTGCCGCCAGCTTTGCCGGACTGGAGGCAATCAGCGACAGCGAGGTGCTGGAGGCTGTTGATATTCCAGCGGACTGGCTGGAAAAACTGGCGGAAAAACACCTGAGCCCCGAAGAAAAAGCCGAAATCGAAGCCTCTGGCGGGTTCGAGGCGTTGATGGAGCGGCTGAAACAGCGTCTGGCCGAGCAAAAAGAGCGGCATCAGGGTGGCAGTAAATGGGTCGGAACAGCCGGCACATCCCCCTTTGGCGCTTATGGCTACAACCCCGAAGGCGTGCGGATCGGGCAAAAGGAAAGCCGGCATCAGCGCGCCGTGAAGGTTTGGGACAAACGCGAATTTCGCGATCTGGACGATACTGTCGATCTTGGGACCCGCAACATCAAGGTCGCGTTAAAGCGCCTGCGCAAATGGGCGCGGGACGGCGCGGAAGATGAGCTTGATTTGGATGGCACGATCCAGAAGACCGCCGAACACGGCTATCTGGACGTGCAAACCCGGCCAGAGCGGCGCAACGCGGTCAAGGTGCTGCTGTTTTTGGACGTCGGCGGCAGTATGGACCCGCATATCAAGGTGGTTGAAGAGCTGTTCAGCGCCGCCCGCGCCGAATTCAAGCACATGCAGCACTTCTATTTCCACAACTGCCTGTACGAAGGTCTGTGGACCGACAACCGCCGCCGCTGGAACGCGCAGACCCCGACCTGGGATGTGCTGCGCAAGTACGGCTCTGATTACAAATGCATTTTTGTAGGCGATGCCAGTATGTCGCCTTATGAAATCGCCAGCCCTGGCGGCGCGAACGAACATTGGAACGCCGAGGCAGGCGCGGTCTGGCTGGACCGCGCGCGCCAGCAATGGCCGGCCCATGTCTGGATCAATCCCCTGCCAGAGCGTCATTGGGGCTATACCCAGTCGATCCAGATGATCCAGCAGATTTTCGGCCCGGACCGGATGCAGCCAATGACCTTGGGCGGCATCGGGGCTGCGATGAAATTATTGACCTGACTTGCGGCGGGTTTAACCTGTTGTTGCGTTTTACGCCCGTAGTCTAGCACAGCGCAAAGAAAGTGATCGAATGGTCCGCCACCTGTGGCAGCATAACCGGGCGGCCCTGATCGCCTTTACCATTGCCGTGGTGGCGGTGCTGTATTTCGGCTTCCAGACCCTGTCGCAGGCCATCTATTGGAACGATCCGGCGCACCGCGATCAGGCGCTGGCCGGGTGGATGACACCCCGCTACGTTGCGCAGTCCTATGATATCCCGCCAAAGGTGTTCCTTCCGGCGCTGTTCCTTGATCCTGCTCAAAAGCCGCGCCGTATATCGCTGGATACGATAGCAGCCGAAAACGGCGTGACACTGGACGACCTGCAACAGCGGATCGACGCGGCGGTCGCACAGTGGCGCAGCACAGCGGCAAAGCGCGCGGAATGAGCGATCTTGCCCTGTCCCTGATCGCCAACTACGGCGTGCCGATCCTGTTTTGCGTAACCTTTCTGTCCTGCCTGGCGCTGCCTGTGCCGTCGTCGCTGCTGATGCTGGCCTCTGGCGGGTTTGCCCAAACCGGGGATTTATCGCTGATGGCCGTCATGATCGCCGCTTTTTGCGGCGCTGTGCTAGGGGACAACAGCGGCTACTGGCTGGCACGCGGCATGGGGACCCGGCTGACCAACTGGCTGGCCGCCCGGCCCAAACGCGCCGCCATGCACCACAAGGGACAAGCCTTCATGGACCGCTGGGGCGGGTCGAGCGTGTTTTTCTCTTGCTGGCTGGTCGCACCGCTGGGGCCGTATATCAACTATGTCAGCGGATTGACGCAGTTTTCATGGCTGCGCTTCGCGCTTTGGGGCATCGCGGGTGAAATCGTCTGGGTCAGCCTTTATGTCGGGCTGGGCTATAGCTTTGCCGACCGGGTGGCGGAACTTGCATCCTTGATGAGCAACGTCTCTGGCCTGATCCTTGCGGTGGCGGCCGTCATCGGGCTGGGGCTGTGGCTGCTGCGCGCACGGCACAAGTCGGTGATGGCTACGGATTGACGCAAGGCCTCATGACGGCTTGGCAATCGTGCTGCTGTGCCCCCATATAGGTGTCATGCTCAAGTTTACCCCCCTTCTGCTTGCGATCATCTACGGCCTTGCGCTGTACCACTTCTCTGCGTGGCGCACACGCAAGGAACTGGACAGCGCATCGACCGAGCTTGCCGACCCAAAGCTGCGCGCCTTGACTGACCGGATGGCGCAGGCGCTGGATATCAAGCGGATCAAGGTGCACATCTACGAGGTGGCGATGGTCAACGGTCTGGCTGCACCGGACGGGCGTATTTTTATCACCCGCGGGTTCTTTGACCGCTACCGCGCCGGCGAGGTCACCGCAGAGGAATTGGCCAGCGTCATCGCGCACGAGCTGGGCCATGTGGCCCTGGGCCATTCACGCCGGCGCATGACCGATTTCGCCGCGCAAAACGCGATGCGCACGGCGATCGCGATGGTGCTGAACCGATTCCTGCCCGGCATCGGCGGCTGGATCGGCAACGGGCTGATGGCGCTGCTTGCAGCACGGCTGTCGCGCGCGGACGAGTTTGAGGCGGATGCCTATGCCTCTGCCCTGCTCGTCAAATCGGGCATTGGCACCGCGCCGCAGCAATCACTGTTTCACAAGCTGGAACATCTGACCGGTACCGCAGGCAAAGGGACGCCTGCGTGGATGCTGAGCCACCCCAAAACCGAACTGCGCATTGCCGCAATCAAGCAGAACGAGGCGCGCTGGAACGCGTAACGCTGCCAATTTTTCGACGAAAATTCGGCTACATCAGCCTTTTGCCAAAACGCGGCAGGCGGGCTTTTTTCATCAGGGCGCGGATGGTCCAGGGTTCCGGCGAAAGCCGGTTCGCCTCGGCGAGAACCTGATGCGCGATATCGCTGACGATCCCCGGCGCTTCGTCATGCAGGCGCAGCAAAAACCCGTCCGGATCGGCGCGGAACAGGTTTTCTTCGGCCAGCAGGTTGCCGGGAAAATCCTTGGCATTCATCGTCAGGATCGCATCGCAATGCCCCGCAACAGCGGCAGCCAATACATGCACGTCGTTTTCATCCGGCAGCCACAGCCGCCGCAACATACCGTCGTCCGGCGTGACAGAAGCGCGGGGAAATTGTGCCGTCAGCGTCGCGATTTCGCCGCGGGCAAAAACTTCGGCCTCCGGTCCCAGCTTGACAGTCGCCCGCGCCCATTCTTCCAGGATACGCGGCGACCAGCAGGGCTGGAACAGCCCTACCGATGCACAACCGATCAGCACTTCGCGCATGACGGTGGGATATAGAACGCAGGCGTCAAGAAGGACTTTCACGCGTCGATCCTCACAACCGGAAGGTCACCGCCTTCAGATAGCCGCTTTCGGCCAGATGCGGCAGCAGCGGGTGGTCCGGTCCGGCAAAACCGGTCTGGATCACCTGGCTGCGCCGACCGGCACGGCCAATCCCGCGGGCAGAGGCGTTGCGAAACCGTGTCAGGTCAGCGGCGTGGCTGCACGAACAGACCATCAGATAGCCGCCATCAGCGACCAGCACGGCGGCCAGACGGGCAATCCGCTCGTAGGCGCGTAAACCGGCCTCGAGCGAGGATTTGTTCGGCGCAAAAGCAGGTGGATCGCAGACGACCAGATCGAACTGCGCGCCTTCTTCGGCCAGTGCCGCCAGCGTATCAAAGGCGTCGCCCTTGCGGGTGGTGAACCTGTCCGACACGCCCATCGCCGCCGCGCCCTGATCCGCCAGCGCCAGCGCCGGCTCTGACCCGTCCACGGCCAGCACAGAACCTGCACCGCCGGCCAAGGCCGCAAGGCCAAAGCCGCCGACGTGGCTAAATACATCCAGCACCCGCGCGCCGCGCGACAGGCTGGCGGCAAAGGCGTGGTTCGGGCGCTGGTCAAAGAACAGGCCGGTCTTTTGGCCGCCCATTAGGTCGGCCATATAGGTCGCGCCGTTCATGGGCACCGGGATCGGGGCGGTAGGTGCGTCGCCGCGCAGAATGCCCATGGAATCGTCCAGCCCTTCAAGGCTGCGCGCGCGGCCAGAGGCGTTCATCACAACCGTGGTCACACCCGTCACCTGCACCAGCGCATCGCACAGCGGCTCGATCAGGGCATCGGCCCAGGCAGCGTTCGGCTGGATCACCGCCGTATCGCCAAAGCGGTCGATGACGACACCGGGCAGACCGTCGGCCTCTGCATGCACAAGCCGGTAGAACGGCGCATCATAGATCCGCTCGCGGTGGATCAGCGCGCGCGTCAGCTTGGCGGCGAACCATGCGGTATCGATCACCGCCTCCGAGTCGCGGTCGATCATCCGGCAGATAATCTTGGACGCCGGGTTCACGGTGACAAGGCCCAGCGGGACGCGGTTTGCATCCTCCAGCACGGCAAGCGCACCGGCGGTCAGCCCGCGTGTGCGGCGGTCTGTGACCAGTTCATTGGCATAGACCCAAGGGAAGCCGTGGCGGATTGCGCGGGCATCCCCTTTGGGGGTCAGGCGGACGGTGGGATAAGAGGGCATATTCATGATCAACGCTTTATCTTGCGGATGCCGCCTGCGCCAGTGGCCAGTTTCGCCCGCCATCCTCTGAAAGCAACAATAAGCAAGCTGACAAGCGTTGTTAGCGCTAACCGTTCATGCTAAGTAGGGTGCAATCCAACATACACACGGGAAGACCCATGGCCCTGCACCCCAAAATCGCCGAAGTCACCGACCGGATTCGCGCCCGTTCCGAAGGGCCGCGCCGCCAGTATCTGGACACAATGGCCCGCGCCGCCGCCGTCGGCCCCCGCCGGTCGCACCTGACCTGCGGCAACCAGGCCCACGCCTATGCGGCGATGGGAGATCAAAAGGACGCGCTGGTCGCAGACAATGCCCCCAACATCGGAATCATCACCGCCTACAACGATATGCTGTCGGCGCATCAACCCTTTGAAACCTATCCTGCGCTGATCAAACAGGCCGCCATCGCCGCCGGTGCCACGGCGCAGGTCGCAGGCGGCGTGCCTGCAATGTGCGACGGCGTGACCCAAGGCCAGACCGGGATGGAGCTGTCGCTGTTTTCGCGCGATGTGATCGCGCTGTCCGCAGCCGTCGGCTTGTCCCACAACACCTTTGACGCCGCGATCTATCTTGGCGTCTGTGACAAGATTGTCCCCGGCCTTGTGATGGCCGCCGCAACCTTCGGCTATATTCCTTCGGTCTTTCTGCCCGCCGGCCCCATGGTCAGCGGCCTGCCCAATGACGAAAAATCCCGCGTCCGCCAGCTGTTCGCCACCGGCGAAGTCGGCCGCGCCGAACTGATGGCCGCTGAAATGGCGTCCTATCACGGTCCGGGCACCTGCACCTTTTACGGCACGGCCAACAGCAACCAGATGCTGATGGAATTCATGGGCCTGCACCTACCCGGCGCATCCTTTGTGAACCCCAACACACCGCTGCGCGATGCCCTGACGGTGGCCGGAACCGAACGTGCGGCGCAGATTACCGCCCTTGGCAACGCCTATACCCCGGTCAGCGATATCCTTGACGAAAAAGCCTTTGTGAACGGGCTTGTCGGCCTGATGGCCACGGGCGGATCGACAAACCTGGTGATCCACCTGCCCGCCATGGCGCGCGCTGCCGGCATCATCCTTGACCTGCAGGACTTCAGCGATCTGTCCGCCGTGACACCGCTGATGGCCAAGGTCTATCCCAACGGTCTGGCTGACGTGAACCATTTCCACGCGGCTGGCGGCCTTGGCTATATGATCGGCGAATTGCTCAACGCCGGCCTGCTGCATGACGACGTCAAAACCGTCGCGGGCGATGGACTGAACCTTTACACACAAGAGCCGAAACTTGACGCAGGCCGCGTGACCTATGCCAAAGGGGCAGGCGAAAGTCTGAATACGAAAATCCTGCGCCCTGTCGCTGATCCGTTCCAGAAAAATGGTGGCCTGACCCAGCTCAAAGGCAACCTTGGCCGCGGCGTGATGAAAACCTCTGCCGTTGCTGAAGAACGGCATATCGTCGAAGCACCGGCCCGCGTTTTCCACGATCAGGACAGTGTCAAGGCGGCCTTTAAAGCCGGTGAATTTACATCCGACACTATTATCGTGGTCCGCTTTCAAGGCCCAAAATCCAACGGCATGCCTGAACTGCACGGCCTGACACCGACGCTGGCCGTTCTGCAGGACCGCGGTCTGAAAGTGGCCCTTGTCACTGACGGGCGCATGTCCGGCGCGTCGGGCAAGGTGCCATCCGCCATCCACCTTGCGCCAGAGGCGGCCAATGGCGGCCCGATCGCCAAAATCAATGACGGGGATATCATCCGCCTTGATGCGGTCAACGGAACCATCGACGTGCTGAACGTTGACCTTGCAAGCCGCACCGATGCAGTGGCAGACTTGTCCGGCAACGGCACCGGCGTGGGCCGCGAATTGTTCGAGGTATTCCGCCGAAATGTTGCTCAGGTCACCGAAGGGGCCGGCGTCGCCGTTTGATCCATCATCTGGCCAGAAATACTCCCGCCGGAGGCATCTGCCCCCGGCCCAGCATTGAGACGAAAGATAAAGAAAATGACCCCCGAACAAGCCTCTGACCTGAACCGCGATCTTTGCCTGCTGGCTCCCGTCGTTCCCGTGCTGGTGCTGGACGATGCAGGGCTTGCCGCTGACCTGGCCCGCGCCCTGGTGGCCGGCGGCCTGCCCGCGCTTGAAGTCACCTTGCGCACCCCCGCCGCATTGGATGCGATTCGCGAAATGGCAGCCATTCCCGGCGGCGTTGTGGGCGCAGGCACCCTGCTGACCCCAAAGGACGTGGAAAATGCCAAAGCGGCGGGTGCCAAGTTCGGCGTCTCTCCCGGGGCGACGGACCTGATCCTTGATGCCTGCGAGGCAAACGATCTGCCGCTTCTGCCGGGCGTTGCCACCGCGTCAGAGGCGATGCGCCTGCTGGAACGCGGCTATACCGTGCAAAAGTTCTTTCCCGCCGAAGCCAACGGCGGCGCGGCTGCTTTGAAAGCCATCGGCGCACCGATTCCGCAGGTCAAGTTCTGCCCGACCGGCGGTGTCACGCTGAAAAACGCGCCCGATTATCTGGCCTTGTCCAATACGCTTTGCGTCGGCGGCAGCTGGGTTGCACCCAAGGATTTGATGGCCGCCGGCGACTGGGCCGGGATTGAATCCCTTGCCCGTGAGGCGGCTGCCCTGACGCGGTAATCCGCAAGGGTTCCTCAAATTTGCCAGACCTGGTGCGGGGGCCAGCCCCCGCACCCCCGGGATATTTTTGACCAGAAGAAAAGGACCGTCAGCCCGCAGGGTGTCGCCGTGCCCGTCCGCCGCGGCGTTTGGGCACCGGGCTCGCGTCCAGTCCCGCGCGCAGCGTTTGGGTCATCGGGTGATGGGCGGGCTGGTCGGCATATAGGGTCAGAAGTTTCTGGATCGCGCCGCGCAGGTTATCGGGCGCATTCGATTTGATGGCCCAATCCAGAAAGATCATGCGGCAGTCCTGCGCAGTGATGCCGTCGATGCGGTAGGCCTCTCGGATCAGCCCTGCGGGATCAAGAGCGTCGCCCTTCATGGTTTCGCCCCGAGCCGGTCCGAAATTGCGGCATCAGCGGCGGCAGAAATCTGTGTCATAGCCTGTTCCAGCGCGTCCATCGTGTCAAATCCAGTTTCTGGTAGCACCATGCGGCGGCCGCCTTCGCCAAGGGCATTCGGGTCAAGCACGCCGCCGGTTAGCAGCCGTCCCGCAGCCTGCAACTGCCAGAAAAGCTGCGCTGCCTGTGTCAGGGCATCGCCCTGTGCAGTGCTGAGCCAGCCGCCGGCAACCCCCGCTGCGATCTGACCCGGCACATCGCGCAGATTACTACCAGTGACAAGGGCTGCGGTTTGCGCGGCAAGTTCCACATCCATCAGGCGGCCGGGGCCCATTTTGGCGTCCCAGCTGCCTTGCGGCGGTTTTGCAGCCGCCAGCCGTGCGCGCATGTCGGCAACATCGGCTTGCACTTCGGAGCCCTTGCCCTTTGCGCTGATCAGGGTACGGCGAAACGCCTCGACGCCGGCGATTAGCACGGGTGCGCCGGCGATGGGGCGCGCGCGGGTCAGGGCAAGGTGTTCCCAGGTCCAGGCTTCGTCCTGCTGGTAATCCCGAAAGGCTGACCAGGACGTCGCCACGGGGCCTTGTTTGCCCGAAGGGCGCAGGCGCATATCCACTTCATAGAGCTTGCCGTCAGCCATGGGCGCTTGCAGCGCCGTCACCAGCGCCTGCGTCAGGCGGGCGTAATAACTGCGCACCGGTAGCGGGCGCGGGCCAGCTGAATTGCCCCAAACGTCCGCATCGTAGATCACGATCAGATCGACGTCGGACTGGGCGTTCAGCCGCCCTGCCCCAAGCGATCCCATACCCAGCACCACGGCCCCTTGTCCCGGCAGCGGACCATGGCGGCGGGCGAAATCGGCGCAGACAACAGGCCAGATCGCGGCGATGACAGCCTGTGCCAGATCGGCGTAGTGTTGCCCGGCGGTGCCAGCGTCGATCAACCCGCGCAGATGGTGCACACCGATGCGGAAATGCCATTCGCGTGCCCAGCGGCGGGCTGTATTCAGCGCGGTTTCGAAGTCGCCAGTCACGGACATCGCGTCAGAGAGCGCTGTGGTCAGCGCACCGGCACCCGGCCAGGGCGCAAAGAAGTCACCGCCGATGACCGCATCAAGCACACCTGCATTACGCGAAAGATATTGCGCCAGTGCGGGCGCGGTGGCGCAGATGTCAACGATGAGCTGGGTCAGGGCCGGGCTTGCCTCGAACAGGGAAAACAGTTGCACGCCGGCGGGCAGCCCCGACAGGAAGGCGTCGAAGTTGATCAGCGCCTCGTCCGGTTTTGCCGCCTCTGCCAGCATGGCCAGAATGCCGGGGCGCAGGCGGCGAAAAATCTGGACGGCGCGGTCCGACCGCAACGCGGGATAGTCCGGCCAGCGTGCGGTAATGTCCTGCCCCCAATCGGCGGGGGCCGCAGTTGCAGTGCTGCCGGGGGCAAAGAAGCCTTCGGTCAGGGTATGGACCTGTTCCAGCCGCTGCGCCGTGTCCCGGCGCAGATCAGCGGTATCCATGTCCATCAGCGCCGCGAGGCGGTCAAAGCCCGCGTTATCGCTGGGCAGGCTGTGGGTCTGGGCGTCGTTGATCATCTGCAGGCGATGTTCGACCGTGCGGTGGGCGATGTAATGGTCGGTCAGCTGCTGCTGCACGTCGCGGGCTATCCAACCTGCGGCGGCCAGCCGGTCCAGCCCTTGCAAAGTGCCGCGCACCCGCAGGCTTTGATCCCGCCCACCGGCGATCAACTGGCGGGTTTGGGTAAAGAACTCGATCTCTCTGATCCCGCCGCGGCCCAGTTTCATATTGTGACCTTCAAGGGTCAATGTCCCGCCCAGCCCTTTGTGATCGCGGATGCGCAGGCGCATGTCGTGGGCGTCCTGGATCGCGGCAAAGTCAAGGTGTTTGCGCCAGACAAACGGGGTCAGCGTGTCCAGAAACCGCTGCCCCGCGGCCAGATCACCGGCGCAGGGGGCGGCCTTGATATAGGCGGCGCGTTCCCAGGTGCGGCCCACGCTTTCGTAGTACCGCTCTGCCGCGGTCATGGACAGGCAGACCGGCATCACGCTGGCATCGGGGCGCAGGCGCAGGTCGGTGCGAAAGACATAGCCGTCTTCGGTGTTGTCGGACAGCAGCGCACACATCCGGCGGGTCACGCGGACAAAGGCGGCGCGGGCGGTGGCGGTCTCCTCTGGCGCGAAGCGGTCGTCATCGAACAGGCAGATCAGATCGATGTCAGAGGAATAGTTTAACTCTCCTGCGCCTTGTTTACCCATGGCAAGGACGGTCATGCCCGCGGCGGTGGCGGCGTCATCGGCGGTCATGCCGGGCAGTTTGCCACGGGTGATTTCCGCCGCAACAAGGGGCAGGATACAAGCGTTGACCGCCGCGGCAGCCAGATCGGTCAGGGCCTGCGTGACGATATGCAGCGGCCACACGCCGCCCAGATCACAAAGCGCCGTTAGCAAGGCAACGCGGGCCTTGGCCTGGCGCAGGCCCGGGGCAAGGTCGGCAAAGAGGATGCGCGGGATATCGGCAAGCGTTTGTGCCAGCGCGGCGTCCGGATCTTGGGCCGCGCCTTGCAGCCAGTCCGATTGTTGTTTGATCAGGCCGGCCAGATAGGGGCTGCACCCTGCCGCACCGCCGATCAGGTCGCGCAGCGGGCCCGTAGCCCATGGCGTCGCCGCCATCGCATCATCTGCGCGGTCCGGATCAAAGGGGCGCGGATGGCGGATCATGCGGTCGGCAAGGGTCATCGGTTCGGCTTTCAGTTTGTCGGCAACGGATTGGCCGCATTGGGCGTGCGCCAAAGGTCGCAAAAGGATGCACGATGAGCAAGGCTTTGCGCCCGTCTTTCGCAGATGATGCGATGACACGGCCCGCGACAAGCGCCTTGGCGGTTTGCGGTTTGTGGACCCAGTTCAGCTGCATTGTCGGTGCAGCCGCCGGACTGGTTCGGCGCGGCGCGGGTCTTGCAATGTAAAAAACATTTACATCGCCCCTTGCGGCGGCGGCAGTGCATCCACATATCGGTAATGTGAAAGACATTTACATTTAGCCCGACAGGAGCTTTCCCGATGTATTCGACACCGACATACCCTTCATCCACTGGCCAACAATCTGCCGGTTTGATCAGCTATGCCCGCCGGGCCGAGGCCTGGCTTGATGCCCGCGGTCGCGGCGCATGGATTGCCGCAATGATCGCAGGTTTCGTGCTGGTCTGGCCGGTGGGCCTTGCCCTTCTTGCCTATATGATATGGAGCAAACGCATGTTTTCCCGAAGCCGTGATATCCGCCCGGTCGCACGCCCCTTTGGCCGTCATATGATGCAATCCTCGGGCAACCGTGCCTTTGATGCCTACAAAGAAGACACGTTGCGCCGCCTGCAGGAAGAGCAGGACAATTTCGAGGCTTTTCTGGCCCGCCTGCGGGACGCCAAGGACAAAGCCGAGTTTGACCAGTTTATGGCAGACCGGTCGGATGATACAGCGGTGAAAGAGCCGCAGCGCGACAAGTAACCTGCCAATCCGGCGGCCCCGATGCGCTAGGCCGCCGCGCCTGCCTGAACACGATGGACCCCGACCATGACCGATTTTGCCGACACGCTGACTGCCCTGCCCGACCCCGATGACGGTGCTGAATTCTATGCCCGCGTGCCGTTTAAACGCGCCCTGGCCTGGGTTGTGGATGCGTCACTGGTGCTGGTGGCGTCCGTTATCATCGTGCCCTTTACGGCCTTTACCGCTTTGTTTTACTTTCCATTTCTGATCCTAATGGTTGGTTTTGCCTACCGCTGGTTCACGATTGCCGGACGCTCTGCCACCTGGGGAATGCGCCTGATGGGGATCGAGCTGCGCGATCACACCGGCGCGCGGCTTGATGGCACGCGCGCGCTGTTGCATACGCTGGGCTACGCTGTGTCGGTTACGGCGATGCCACTGCAATTCATCAGCATGGGCATGATGGCGCTGACCCCCTGCGGGCGCGGCCTGACCGATACGCTGATGGGAACCGCGATGATCAACCGGCCAGGGTAAATGGGCTGGCGATACACGGGCCTAACACACGGGCCTGACGTAAACCTGCGGACCCCTTGGCGAATTTCGCCGATTGCGTAAATCCCGGGCATCAGGGGCTTGTCAGAGGCAGCGGCAGACTACACTCTTACGCCATGCGCCATATGCTTCCCTCTACGCCGCAGTTTTACGTGACGGCCCCGCAGCCCTGCCCCTATCTAGAGGGGCGGATGGAACGGAAATTGTTCACGGCCCTGCAAGGCGAATCCGCGACAGCCCTGAACGATACGCTGTCCAAGCAAGGGTTTCGGCGTTCGCAAAATGTGCTGTATCGCCCCAGCTGCGCCGAATGTTCGGCCTGCATGTCGGCCCGCATCCGCGTGGCAGATTTCAAACCCAGCCGCAGCCAGCGCCGTGTGCTGAAACGCAATGCCGCGCTCAAGCGGCGGGCGACCTCGCCTTGGGCGACAGAAGAGCAATACGATCTGTTCCGCCGCTATCTGGACGCGCGCCATGCGACGGGCGGGATGGCGGATATGGATATGTTCGAATTCGCCGCCATGGTCGAGGAAACGCCCGTGCGGTCCCGCCTGATCGAATATACCGACACGGTCACTGGCGATCCCGATCCGGTCGCCGCCTGCCTGACCGACATTCTGGATGACGGCCTGTCGATGGTCTATTCCTTCTTTGCGCCAGAGCTGGAGCCGCGCAGCCCCGGCAGCTTCCTGATCCTTGATCACATCGCCATCGCGCGGGAACTGAATCTGCCTTACGTCTACCTGGGCTATTGGGTCCCGGGCAGCCCCAAGATGGGCTACAAGGCAAAGTATGACGCGCTGGAGGTGTTTCGCGGCGGCGTCTGGTCGGATATCGGCGATCCTGAAGGATACGATTCCGCCCTGCACCCGCTGTCAACCGATCCGATTGCCGAACAGGTGGCGCAGATCAAGCTGCCGCATGGTGCGGGAATCGTCCGCACCGCGGATGATGCGCCCTAGGGCAGCAATGTGCCGTCATCATGATCGACAAGCATGACCTGCCCGTCCTGCAGCGCGACATAGGGCATGGCGTTATCCGACAGCCACCGCGCCGCACGGTCCGCGCCCGGACTGTCACGGTGCCCTGATCCCACATGCGGCACGATGGATTTGGGAAACAGGTTCAGCCCTTCGTATGAAATCACCTCGTCCCCGAATGTGCCGACATTCGGATCATCCATCAGGTCAAGTCCGCGCAGGCTGGGCGCTGTGACAATCGCGCCGGCGCTGAAGCCGCCGTAGGCCAGCGCGTCCTGCGACAAAAGGCTGTGGATGACCCCGTCAAAGCCGCTGGCACGCATCGCGCGGCGCAGCACAAAGGCATTGCCCCCCAGCACCCACACCAGCCCGCAGGTGCGCAGCGCGTCATGCAGCCGGATGGGCGCGCCGATATAATCGCGCAGATCCAGCCAGCTGGCCGGCAGGCCAATGGCGTTCAGTTCTGCAACCGGATCATAGGTAGTCGCGGTATAGATGGCCCGGGCTGCGGCAGGAATGTAATCAAGCGCATTGCCGATCACCAAGGTGTTGCGCCGCTGGCCGGCAAGCCGGACAAGGGCGTCTGCATGATGACCGAAACGATGGGATGATAAAAACAGACGCATAAAATGGACCACACTAAAAAGATGGACCATTCCTGCATCTTAACCCCTTACTGACAAGAGAGAATGTCAGCGCGGTGTTCCCCCCTTCGCGCACAACCACCGCCGCAGCCGCGCACTTTGCGTTCCGCGCGCCGTGCCCTATCTATGCGCAGACACCATGACAGGAGAGTTTGCGATGACCGACTATACCCCGCCCAAGGTCTGGACCTGGGATGCCGAAAACGGCGGCGAATTTGCCAAAACGAACCGCCCGATTGCCGGTCCGACCCATGACAAGGCGCTGCCGCGCGGTGATCATCGCTTTCAACTGCATTCGCTGGCGACCCCGAACGGTGTCAAGGTCACGGTCATGTTCGAAGAACTGCTGGAAGCCGGTTACAGCGGCGCGGAATACGACGCTTGGTTGATCCGCATCGGCGACGGCGACCAGTTCGGATCGGGCTTTGTCGATATCAACCCGAATTCCAAGATCCCTGCCTTGCTGGACACCGAAACCGACACCCGCGTCTTTGAAAGCGCGTCGATCCTGATCTATCTGGCCGAAGAATTCGATGCCTTCCTGCCCAAGGACCGCAAGACCCGGACCGAGGCGATGAACTGGCTGTTCTGGCTGCAAGGCTCTGCGCCTTATCTGGGCGGCGGCTTTGGCCACTTTTATAACTACGCCCCGGAAAAGTTCGAATATCCGATCAACCGGTTCACCATGGAAGTGAAGCGCCAGCTTGACGTGCTGGATCGCAACCTGGCCGACCGCGAATTTCTAAGCGGCGCGGATTATACCATCGCCGATATGGCCACGGCCCCCTGGTATGGATCACTGGTGAAAAACCAGGTCTATGGCGCGGCCGAATACCTGCAGGCAGAGACTTATACCAACGTGCAGCGCTGGGCTGATACGGTGATGAACCGCCCGGCCTATCAGCGCGGCCGCATGGTCAACCGCGCCTTTGGCGAGCCATCAGAGCAGCTGCATGAGCGTCATGCCGCCAGCGACTTTGACACGCAAACCCAAGACAAGATTGGCAAAGACGCAACATAGGCGGAACCTTGCGGGGGCCTTGGGCATTGATCACGCAAAGATCAAGGAAGTGTTATGTCCAGTGCCACCGCCCACCCCGCCGATATTTCATCAAAAGGGTGGCTTGCGCTGCTCAAGCGGGTTTTTTCCGAGCTAAGTGACGATCATGTTGGACTGATCGCGGCGGGCTGTGCGTTTTACGGCCTGCTTGCGATCTTTCCCGGCCTTGTGGCGGCGATGGCGATTGCGGGTCTGTTTACCGATCCCAATACGATCGTGACGCAGTTGGAAACCCTGACCCGCTTCGTGCCGGCCGAAGCGGCGCAGATCGTGATTGATCAGGCCAAATCCGTGGCCGGCAGCGACAGCGGCGGCCTTGGTCTGGCCGCCGTAATCGGTTTGCTGACAGCCTTTTATTCCGCCACCGCAGGCATGGCTGCCCTGATCGAAGGGCTCAACGTCGCCTTTGACGTTAAGGAACCGCGCAGTTTTCTGCGCACCCTAATGGTAAAGGGCACGCTGACGCTGGGCCTGATTGCCGGCTTTTTCGGGATCGTGATCCTGCTGGTTGCCATTCCGGTCATCCTGGGGCTGCTGCGCCTGCCGGCGGATACGGAATGGTTTGTCATGCTGGTGCGCTGGCCGCTTGTGCTGCTGGTCGTGGCGGGCGGGCTTGCGGTGCTGTATCGCTATGGCCCGGCCCGCACCGACCGCCGGTGGCGCTGGGTCACGCCCGGCGCGGCGGCGGCCTGCATCCTGTGGCTTGTCGGCTCTTTGGCCTTTGGCTTTTATGCCAGCAACTTTGGCAGCTACAACGAAACCTTTGGCGCGCTGGGCGGGGTCATCATCTTGCTGATGTGGCTGTGGCTGTCCGCCTACATCGTGCTGCTGGGCGCTGAAATCGATTCAGAGATCGAGGCGCAGGCCAAGCAGGATCCCAAACCGGCCCGCGCCGATCCCGGCACCGCCGATGCCGACCTTTTGGAGAGCGGTCAGGCCCAAGGCGGGCCGGCACAAAAGAATGATGTCGGCGCAAAAGCGCACCCCGCGACCGCCTTGGCGCGCCCCGATCCCGTTGTGCGCAAAGGGTCAAAGCTGTCGGTTGGCGGAATATTTCTGCTGGCCGGAGCCGCGCTTTTCGCAAAACGCGAAAAATAGTCCTGCGCTTTTACGAATGTTGCGAAAACTATGTGATCGACGACATTTTCTCCATTGCGGCGGTTGACCCTGCCGCAATGCCCGCCTAGAACACATCCATGCAAAGGAAATCCGCATGAAAACGGTCGTACTCATTCTAGGAAAGACGCGCATGGGCCGGTGACGGTTTGACCATTCAGGTTCCCCATGCGCCCCCGCCAAACACGGGGGCTTTTTTGTGCGATACGGCCAAAGGCGATGTGCCGCTGACAAGGACAAGACGATGACAAAGACGATGACTGGCGCGAAAATGGTGGTGCAGGCCCTGATCGACCAAGGGGTCGAGGTGGTCTTTGGCTATCCCGGCGGTGCCGTTCTGCCGATCTATGACGAGATCTTTCAGCAAAACAAAATTCAGCACGTGCTGGTCCGTCACGAACAGGGCGCCGTTCACGCCGCCGAAGGTTATGCCCGGTCCACGGGCAAGCCCGGCGTGGCTTTGGTCACATCCGGTCCGGGCGCAACCAATGCCGTCACCGGCCTAACCGACGCACTGCTGGACAGCATCCCGCTTGTCGTGCTGACCGGTCAGGTCCCGACCTTCATGATCGGCACCGACGGCTTTCAGGAAGCCGACACCGTCGGCATCACCCGCCCCTGCACCAAGCATAACTGGCTGGTCAAGGAGACGGACAAGCTAGCCAACACCATTCACGAGGCGTTTCACGTCGCCACCTCTGGCCGGCCCGGTCCTGTGCTGATCGACATCCCCAAGGATGTGCAGTTCGCCAGCGGCAGCTATAGCGAGAAAGCCAAGCGCAAGTCGCATTACGCGCCGCAGCTGAAAGGTGACATCGCCATGATCACCGAGCTGGCAGAAGCGATGGCCAAGGCCAAGCGCCCGGTCTTCTACACCGGCGGGGGCGTCATCAACTCCGGCCCCGCAGCCAGCCAGTTGCTGCGCGAACTGGTCGAGGCGACAGGCTTTCCCATCACGTCCACTCTGATGGGTCTGGGCTGCTATCCGGCGTCCGGTCCTGCGTGGCTGGGCATGCTGGGCATGCATGGCACCTACGAGGCCAACCTTGCGATGCACGGTTGCGATCTGATGATCAACATCGGCGCGCGTTTTGACGACCGGATTACCGGCCGCATTGATGCCTTTAGCCCCAAATCGACAAAGGCCCATATCGACATTGATGCATCGTCGATCAACAAGGTCATTCAGGTGGATATGCCGATCCTTGGCGACGTGGCCCACGTGCTAGAAGATTTGCTGAAAGTCTGGAAGGCCCAGGGCCGCAAGACCGACAAGGACGCCGTCGCCAAATGGTGGAAGCAGATCAACGAATGGCGCGCCAAGGATTGCCTTGGTTTTACGCAGGACGGCCCGATCATCCGCCCGCAATACGCCCTGTCCCGGCTCGAGGCGCTAACCAAGGGTCATGACCGTTACATCACGACCGAAGTCGGCCAGCACCAGATGTGGGCCGCGCAATACCTTGGTTTTGAGGATCCGAACCGCTGGATGACATCGGGCGGCCTTGGCACCATGGGCTATGGCACGCCTGCGTCGATCGGCGTGCAGATGGCGCACCGTGACAGCCTTGTCATTAACATCGCGGGCGAAGCATCCTGGCTGATGAACATGCAGGAAATGGGCACGGCGATGCAATACCGCCTGCCGGTCAAGCAATTCATCTTGAACAACGAACGCCTTGGCATGGTCCGCCAGTGGCAGCAGCTGCTGCACGGCGAGCGGTATTCCCAATCATGGTCCGAAGCCCTGCCCGATTTCGTGAAACTGGCCGAAGCCTTTGGTGCCAAAGGTATTCGCTGCGACAATCCCGACGATCTGGATGAAGCGATCAAGGAAATGATCGCCTATGACGGACCGGTCATTTTCGACTGTCTGGTGGAAAAGCACGAAAACTGCTTTCCGATGATCCCGTCGGGCAAGGCGCATAACGAAATGCTGCTGGCCAACGCGCAGGTGCAAGGATCGATCACAGCGACAGGGGCGGTGCTGGTCTGACGGCTTCTGCCGCAAAGACTTATGCCATTTGAAGACCTTGTCATCAAAAGGTCTTTGCCCCCATCGCAAGACACAAGGATACGAACATGTCGGCTCTGAACATCAAAAAAGGCGCTAGCAGCCACTCCGCCTATGACCTTCGCTCTACCTTCGGGGATACGGTCGAACGTCATACACTGGCGGTGATCGTGGAAAACGAACCGGGCGTTCTGGCCCGCGTTATCGGCCTGTTTGCCGGACGCGGTTATAACATCGAAAGCCTGACCGTAGCGGAAATCGACCACACCGGGCATTTGTCGCGCATCACCATTGTGACCACCGGCACGCCGCAGGTCATCGTGCAGATCAAGGCGCAGCTGGGCCGGATCGTCCCCGTTCACGAAGTGCACGACCTGACCGTCGACGGCCCCTCGGTCGAGCGCGAGCTTGCCTTGCTTAAGGTTGCCGGTCAGGGGGATTCGCGGGTCGAGGCACTGCGCCTTGCGGATATCTTCCGTGCCAGCGTCGTGGACAGCACACTGCAATCCTTCGTGTTCGAAATCACCGGCACCCCGGAAAAGATCGACGCCTTTGCAGACCTGATGCGGCCGCTTGGCCTGCAAGAGGTCGCACGCACGGGTGTGGCCGCCCTTGCACGGGGCAAGGAAAGCCACGTCTGATCAAAACGGTCTGATCCGGCCTGCGCCGGATCAGACGCAGATGCCGATCAGGACGGGACCGCGTCCTCGTCCAGCTCGCCTGCTGTGCCGCCAATGCCGTCCGGGCTTGACGCTTCTTGAAAGACAGCCTGCTGTTCGCCGCTGTCCAACACACCGTTGCTGTCGGCGTCGAACTGGGCAAAGACCTCTGGCGTCATGCCGGGATACTGCAGCTGCATCTCCTCTAGCGTTTTTGACAGGCCGGTCCCGTCGCCGACAGCACCCGTGCCGGCGCAAGCAGAGGTTAGGGCAAGGGCGGCAAGAACGGGCAAGGCAGTTGTCAGATTTGGCATGCTAGTCACCTTTTGTTGAAAATTGATATCTTGCAAACGCCGCCTGCCGCCGTTTCGTTCCCTTAGGCCGCGAAATGCGGTGCAAGGTATTGCCCGTGACCATACGGCCCCCTTGCCCCTGCCCGATTGCACCGCCACACTGCGGCAAATCGCAAGGAAACCGCATGGCCCGCAAGATCATTATCGACACCGACCCCGGACAGGACGACGCCGTCGCCATCCTGCTCGCCCTCGCCTCGCCAGAGCTGGAGGTGCTGGGCATCACTGCTGTCGCCGGCAATGTGCCCCTGGCCCTGACACAAAAGAACGCCCGTATCGTGTGCGAACTGGCTGGGCGCAGCGATATCACCGTTTATGCCGGCTGCGACGCGCCATTGCTGCGCAAACTGGTCACGGCAGAGCATGTCCACGGTAAAACCGGGCTCGACGGCCCGCAGATGACCGATCCTGTCATGCCGCTGCAGACGCAGCATGGCGTCGATTACATCATCGACACCCTGCGTAGCGCGCCAAGCGGCACCATCACGCTATGCCCGCTGGGACCGTTGACCAATATCGCGCAGGCTTTTCGCAAAGCGCCCGATATCATCGCACGGGTTCAGGAAATCGTTCTGATGGGCGGCGCCTATTTCGAAGTCGGCAACATCACGCCTGCCGCCGAATTCAACATCTATGTCGATCCAGAGGCGGCCGCCGAAGTCTTTGCCGCTGGTGTGCCGCTGGTTGTCATGCCACTTGATGTGACGCATAAGGCGCTGACAACACAGGCCCGCGTTGACGCGTTCAGCGCGATGGGCACCCGCGTGGGTGACATGGTTGCCGCCTGGACCAACTTTTTCGAACGCTTCGACAAGGAAAAATACGGATCAGAAGGCGCGCCCCTGCATGACCCCTGCGTCATCGCCTATCTGCTGCAACCGGATCTATTCAAAGGCCGCCATATCAATGTGATGGTGGAAACCGGATCGGACCTGACGCTTGGCATGACCGTTGCCGACTGGTGGCGCGTCACGGACCGCGCGCCCAACGCGATGTTCATGGGCGATCTGGACACCGACGGTTTCTTTACCCTGCTGACCGACCGTCTGGCCCGGCTATGAGCACGGCCATCGCCCTTGCTGGCCCCGGCGACGCGGACAAGGTCATGGACCTGATGGCCCGCTATCATGCCGATGCCGGTCTGCCCCATGATGACACGCACCGCGCGCAGGTCACCCGTCCGTTGCTGGACGGATCGCCCCTTGGCGCGGTCTGGCTTATCGGCCCCAAAAGCAGTCCGCTGGGCTATGTCATGGTGACATTCGGCTGGTCGATGGCCCATGGCGGCATGGTTGGCTGGCTGGAGGAATGCTACATCCGCCCCTCGGTGCGCGGACGCGGCATCGGCACCGAAGTCCTGCACGCTGTCGCCGTCAATCTGGGCCGCGCGGGGATGCAGGCGATGCACGCCATCCTGCCCGCTGCCGACCCGGACGCCGCCGCGCGGTTCTGCGCCCGCGCCGGCTTTCGCCCCCTCCGCGATGTGCGCATGATGACGGACCCGCTGTGATCGCCTTCGACAACAGCTTTGCCCGCCTGCTGCCGCAGATGTTTACGCCGCAGGCCCCCATCCCGGTACGCGCGCCGCAGATGCTGGCGGTGAACACTGCTCTGGCCGCGCAGCTGGGGATTGATACGGACTGGCTGGCCAGTGACGACGCCCTGCAGGTCTGGTCGGGCAATGCCGTACCCGCAGGCGCGTTCCCACTAGCCCAGCTTTACGCCGGCCACCAGTTTGGCAACTGGAACCCGCAGCTGGGCGATGGCCGCGCTGTGCTACTGGGCGAGGTCATCTGCACCGATGGCATCCGCCGCGACATCCAGCTCAAAGGCTCTGGCCGCACCCCCTACAGCCGCGGCGGCGATGGCCGCGCATGGCTCGGGCCCGTGCTGCGCGAATATCTGGTGTCAGAGGCGATGGCCGCCATGGGCGTGCCCACGACCCGCGCGCTTGCGGCCGTCGCAACAGGAGAGGACGTGCTGCGCGAAACCGCCCTGCCCGGCGCAATTCTGACCCGCGTGGCCCGCAGCCATATCCGCGTCGGCACCTTTCAGGTGCACGCATCGCGGCAGGACATTCCCGCGCTTCAGGCGCTGACAGATCACGTGATTGCCCGCCACTATCCGGACGCAGACGGTGTTCCTGCCCTGCTTAGCGCCATTGTTGCAGCGCAGGCCGAACTGATTGCCCGCTGGATGGGCCTCGGCTTTATTCATGGCGTGATGAATACCGATAATATGGCCATCAGCGGCGAAACGATCGACTATGGCCCCTGCGCCTTCATGGATGCCTATAATCCGGCGCAGGTCTTCAGCTCGATCGACCGCGGCGGCCGGTATTCTTACGCCAACCAGCCCGGGATCGCGCTGTGGAACCTTGCGCAGCTGGCCACCGCGCTGATCCCGCTCATGCCCGATCCCGATGCCGCGATCGAGGATTTCACAACGCGAATCAACCGCTTTTCCGATATCTATCAAGCGGCCTGGGTGCAGGTCTTCGGGGCCAAGATCGGGCTGGCGGACCCGCAGATTGCCGATGCAGAGCTGATCCAGCAGCTTTTGACCTTGATGGCGCAGGACGGTGCCGATTTCACCAATACCTTTGCCAACTTGGCCGGGCCACAGGCACAGGACCAGTTTACAGACCGCGATGCCTTTGCCGCCTGGGTTGCCGACTGGCAAAAACGCCGCGCGCCGGATCACGCAGAGATTATGGCCCGCGCCAATCCGCAGATTATCCCGCGCAACCATCAGATCGAGGCGGTGATCGCCGCCGCAACCAATGACGACATGGCCCCGTTCCACGCGCTGTTGGCCGTTGTCACACGGCCCTACGACCCGCCAGTAGGCACCCGCGCGCCTTTTGCCAAACCGCCCACTGCGCAGCAGATTGTCACCGCTACGTTCTGCGGGACCTAAGCGGCTCTCTGTTTCAAAAATATTCCCGCCGGAAGCTTCAATTCTCGCCTCCGGCACAAAAGTCCGCGCGACACGGGCCCAAACCACAGCAAAACGGGCCCCGCAGGGCCCGCTTCGGTCGCTAAAAACAACCTAGTGCTTATTCGGTGACGACAACCTTGGTCATCACATCGGGCGTTCCGGTGACAGAGCCGTTCGGGCCGTCGCCCAGCTTGATCTGGTCGACCACATCCATGCCTTCGGTCACCTGACCGACGATGGTGTATTGGCCATCCAGGAACGGGCCGGGTTCGAACATGATAAAGAACTGGCTGTTGGCCGAATCCGGGCTCTGGCTGCGGGCCATGCCGACGACGCCGCGATCAAAGCTCAGCTCGTTGCTGAACTCGGCCTTGATGTCGGGCAATTCGGACCCGCCCATACCGGCGCGGGCGGTGTCGCCATCGGCCTTGCCGAATTCCACATCACCGGTTTGGGCCATGAAGCCTTCGATCACGCGGTGGAAAACGACGCCGTCATAGCCGCCGTCCGCCGCGATCGTCTTGATCTGGGCCACATGCAGCGGTGCGGTGTCTTCGAACAGATCGATGTGGATCGTGCCATTGGCCTGACCTGCGACGGTAATATCCAGACCATCCGCCATAACAGGCGCGGCCAGAATGGTCAGTGCGGCTGCAAGTTTAAACATCTGCAGCCACCTTGACCGAAATCATGCGGTCGGGGTTACGGGGCGGCTCGCCCTTGGCGATGGCGTCGACATGGGCCATGCCTTCGATGACCTGACCGTAAACGGTGTATTGACCGTTCAGGAAATCGTTGTCCTTGAAGTTGATAAAGAACTGGCTGTTGGCCGAATTCGGGTTGGCCGAACGCGCCGCACCAAGCGAGCCGCGGGCGTGGGGCACTTTGGAAAATTCCGCAGGCAGATCGGGCATGTCGGAACCCCCGGTGCCAGCACGGCCGGGGTTGTAGTCTTTTTCCATGTTCGCATGCTGCACGTCGCCGGTCTGCGCCATGAAGCCGTCGATCACGCGGTGGAAAGCCACGTTGTCATAAGCGCCGGCGCGGGCCAGTTCCTTCATGCGGGCAACATGCTGGGGGGCCACGTCGGGCAGCAGCTGAATGACGACATCGCCGTCCTTCAGGGTCATGATGATCGTGTTTTCCGGGTCTTTGATATCGGCCATGAGGGCACCTCTTTGTTGAAAACTTGAGGCAGACATATGGCGGATGCGCCCCGATGCCAAGTCACGCCCGGTTGACGCGGGCGCAACCTTGCCACAGGAATACCGTCAAACAGCGGATGGAGGCCAATATGGCTTGGAAGACCCTTGATGACATGGACCTGAACGGCAAGCGCGTGCTGGTGCGGGTGGATATCAACGTGCCTGTCGCGGATGGCAAGGTCACGGATACCACACGGATCGACCGTATCGTGCCGACGGTAAAGGATATTCTGGCCGCAGGCGGCACGCCGATCCTGCTGGCGCATTTCGACCGGCCCAAGGGTAAGGTCGTGCCTGAAATGTCGCTGGGCCAGATCGTGCCGGCCTTGTCGGCGGCCCTCGGGCAGGACGTCACATTTATCGATGGCAACTACGGCGAGGCGGTGGGCAAACTGGCAGCCGGCGATGTGGCCCTGCTTGAAAACCTGCGTTTCAACCCCGGTGAAGAGGCCAATGACGACGGCTTTGCCAAGCGGTTGGCGACCCTTGGCGACATCTATGTCAACGATGCCTTTTCCGCCGCCCACCGCGCCCACGCCAGCACCGAAGCCCTGGCCCATCTGCTGCCCGCCTGCGCCGGACGCCTGATGGCAGAAGAATTGTCGGCGCTGGACAAGGCGCTTGGCAATCCGGACCGCCCTGTTGTGGCAGTTGTTGGCGGCGCGAAGGTATCGACCAAGCTCGATCTTTTGTCCAATCTGGTTGAAAAGGTCGATGTGCTGGTGATCGGCGGCGGCATGGCGAACACCTTCCTTGCGGCCAGCGGCATCGACGTGGGCAAATCGCTGTGCGAGCACGATCTGGCGCAGACCGCCCGCGATATCGCGGCCAAAGCCGCGGAAAAGGGCTGCGCGATTCTATTGCCCCGCGACGTGGTCGTGGCGCGCGAATTCAAGGCAGGTGCCGCGAATGAAACCGTCAAGACCGAGGATTGCCCGGCAGACGCGATGATTCTGGATGCCGGCCCTGATTCTGTCGCCCATATCGTGCAGGCGCTGGAACGGGCGAAAACGCTGGTTTGGAACGGCCCGCTGGGTGCCTTTGAAATTGAACCCTTTAACGCTGCAACCAATGCCGCTGCCAAAGCGGCAGCTGATCTGACGCGGGACGGCAAGCTGATTTCCGTGGCGGGCGGCGGCGACACGGTCGCAGCCTTGAATGCGGCGGGTGCGGCGGATGATTTCAGCTACGTCAGCACCGCGGGCGGCGCGTTTCTGGAATGGATGGAAGGCAAGACCCTGCCGGGTGTTGCCGCGCTTTCGCACTAAACTTTAGCGTTAGCGCTATCACCGATTAACGTTAGCGCAACCATAATTGTCACTCCCGTGCCCCCTGCCTATGCAAAGGCCGGGGGCGTTTTGCCCAAAGCAATTTTAACGGGAGTGATAGTGTGAACAAGGACATGGCAGCGCAGGTCCGCGCGGGTAACGGATTTATCGCGGCACTGGACCAAAGCGGCGGCTCTACCCCCAAGGCGCTGGCCGCTTATGGCGTAAGCGCGGATGACTTCAGCTCTGACGCGGAAATGTTCGACATGATCCACGCCATGCGCGCCCGGATTGTTGCGGCACCGGCGTTCAATGGCGATCAGGTCGTGGGCGCAATCCTGTTCGAGGATACGATGGACCGCCAGTTCGCGGGCCAGCCTGCGGCAGAGCATCTGTGGAACGTGCAGCGCGTCGTGCCTTTTCTGAAGATCGACAAAGGCTTAGAAGACGAAGCGAATGGCGTTCAGATGATGAAGCCAATGCCGGGTCTGGATGCGCTGCTGGACCGCGCCCATGCGCTTGGTGTGTTCGGCACAAAGGAACGGTCGGTCATTCATGCCGCCAATGCCGCTGGTATTGATGCCATCGTCGCGCAGCAATTCGAGGTCGGCAATCAGGTGCTGGCGCACGACATGATGCCGATCCTTGAACCGGAAGTGACGATCAGCATTACCGACAAGGCCGAGGCGGAACAGATGCTGCTGGAGAGTGTGCTGCGCCATCTGGACACCTTGCCCGATGGCACAGAGATCATGATCAAGCTGACCCTGCCGGAAGTCGCTGGCACCTATCAGCCGCTGGTTGACCACCCCAAAGTCATGCGCGTCGTTGCCCTGTCTGGCGGCTATGATCTTACCGAGGCGACCCGCCGCCTGGCGATCAACCCCGGCATCATCGCCAGTTTCAGCCGCGCGCTGACGCAGGATCTGTCGGCGCAGCAGACGGACGATGAATTCAACGCGGCAATCGCCAAAACCATCGACGTCATTCACGCCGCATCCATCGCAGGCTGAGTCTTGCGGGTCACGGTTGCAATTCTTTTGCAACCGTGACGAAATCGCTGTTTTACCGCACCTTAAGGTGTGCCAGATTATCGCCAATGCGCCCGCCAGAGGCGCGAGCGAGGCACCTATGAACGAGAGCAGCCGCCCCGGTTTGGGCACACTGATTTACTTTCTTCTAACCCTGATGCTGGGGCTGTATTTCACCTTTGCTGCGATTCAGGGCGATTACGGTCTGTTTAAGCGCGCAGAAGTCGACGCAGAGGCGCAGGCCCTGCGCATCGAACTGGCGGCCTTGCAGGTGGAGCTTGACGGTATGGAAAACCTGACCAAGCGTTTGTCGGACGATTTCCTTGATCTGGATCTGCTGGATGAACAGGCCCGCGATGTGCTTGGCATGGTCCGCACCGACGAAATGGTCATCCAGTAAGCGCAACCTTGCCTTGCGACAGGCCGCTTGCATTAATCCGCGTGATCGGATTGCGTTACGTCACTTCAGGCTTTATCATCCCGATTAGTTTAACACTAAACTATCTGTTCTAGCGCAGAGGGAGCGACCATGCCGCCGAAGAAACAGGACACCAGCACGACCGATCACGGGGCCAATGTCTCGGCCGAGGAGTTGCTGGGCCACTACCGCGAAATGCTGATGATCCGCCGGTTTGAAGAAAAGGCGGGCCAGCTTTATGGCATGGGCCTGATCGGCGGTTTCTGCCACCTTTACATCGGACAAGAAGCGGTCGTCGTCGGCCTGGAGGCTGCAGCCTCGGAAGGCGACAAGCGCGTCACATCCTACCGCGACCACGGCCACATGCTGGCCTGCGGCATGGACCCCAAGGGGATCATGGCCGAACTGACGGGCCGCGAGGGCGGCTTTTCAAAGGGTAAGGGCGGGAGCATGCACATGTTCTCGAAGGAAAAGCATTTCTATGGCGGCCACGGTATCGTGGCAGCGCAGGTGCCGCTGGGCGCCGGTCTGGCATTCGCCGACAAATACCTTGGCAACGACCGCGTGACCTTTGCCTATTTCGGCGACGGTGCGGCGAACCAAGGCCAGGTCTATGAGACCTACAACATGGCAGAGCTTTGGGATCTGCCGGTGATCTTTGTGATCGAAAACAACCAGTATGCGATGGGCACCTCTGTCCAGCGGTCCACCAAGTCGCCGTCCCTGTGGGAACGCGGCGCGGCCTACGGCATCCCCGGCGAAGAAGTCGACGGCATGGACGTTCTGGCGGTCAAGGCTGCGGGCGAAAAGGCTGTTGCGCACTGCCGCGCTGGCAAGGGTCCGTATATCCTAGAGGTCAAGACATACCGCTACCGCGGCCATTCCATGTCCGACCCTGCAAAATACCGGACCCGCGAAGAAGTGCAAAAGATGCGCGACGAGCGTGACCCGATCGAACAGGTTCGCGATCTGCTGCTGACCGGCAAGCACGCCACCGAAGATGACCTGAAGGCCATCGACAAGGACATCAAAGCCATCGTCAACGAGGCTGCCGAATTCTCGAAAGAGAGCCCGGAGCCGGCGCTGGAAGAGCTTTGGACCGACATCTACGCAACCGAAGTCCCGCAGGAGGCCTGAGCCATGGCAACTGAAATTCTGATGCCCGCCCTGTCCCCCACGATGGAGGAAGGCACGCTGGCGAAATGGCTGGTCAAGGAGGGTGACAAGGTCTCCTCTGGTGACATTTTGGCCGAAATCGAAACCGACAAGGCCACGATGGAATTCGAGGCTGTCGACGAAGGCGTGATCGGCAAGATTGTCGTGACCGAAGGCACCGAAGGTGTGAAGGTCAACGATGTGATCGCTGTGCTGCTGGAAGACGGCGAGTCGATGGACGATGCAAAAACCGATGCCCCCAAGGCTGCGGCCCCTGCCCCTGCCGACAAGGAACAGTCGTCGGAAACCGCACCTGCGGCCGCCATGTCCCACCCGGCCCCCAAGCAGCCCGATGCCAGCCCCGACTGGCCCGAAGGCACGGAAGTGAAATCCACGACCGTACGCGAAGCCCTGCGCGACGCCATGGCCGAGGAAATGCGCCGCGACGACACCGTGTTCCTGATGGGCGAGGAAGTCGGCGAATACCAAGGTGCCTACAAGATTAGCCAGGGTCTGCTGGACGAATTCGGTGCCAAGCGCGTCATCGACACTCCGATCACCGAACACGGCTTTGCCGGTATCGCGGTCGGTGCATCCTTTGGCGGTCTGCGTCCCATCGTGGAATTCATGACCTTCAACTTCGCCATGCAGGCGATGGACCAGATCATCAACTCTGCCGCCAAGACGCTGTATATGTCCGGCGGCCAGATGGGTGCGCCCATGGTGTTCCGTGGCCCCAACGGTGCGGCGGCCCGCGTGGGTGCGCAGCACAGCCAGGATTATGCAGCCTGGTTCATGCAGATCCCCGGCCTGAAGGTTTGCATGCCTTATTCGGCAGCGGACGCGAAGGGTCTGATGAAGTCTGCGATCCGCGACCCGAACCCTGTCATCTTCCTTGAAAATGAAATCCTGTATGGTCGCAGCTTTGATGTGCCTGTCATGGATGATTTCACGATTCCATTCGGCAAGGCCAAGATTGAACGCGCCGGCGATGACGTGACCATCGTATCCTTTGGCATCGGCATGACCTACGCGCTGCAAGCTGCGGAAAAGCTGGCAGAAGAAGGCATCAACGCCGAAGTCATCAACCTGCGCACGCTGCGCCCGATGGACACGGAAACGATCCTTGCCTCGGTGAAAAAGACCAACCGCTGCGTGACCGTCGAAGAAGGCTGGCCGCAGGGCAGCGTCGGTGGCTACATCAGCGGCGTCATCATGCAAGAAGCGTTCGACTATCTGGACGCGCCGGTCATCACCTGCACCGGCAAGGATGTGCCGATGCCCTATGCGGCCAATCTTGAAAAGCATGCGCTGCTGACCACGGACGAAGTGGTCGAAGCGGTCAAAAAAGTCACCTACCGGTAAGGAGCCAGAGCGATGCCGACAGAAATTCTGATGCCCGCCCTGTCCCCCACCATGGAGGAAGGCACGCTGGCAAAGTGGCTGGTCAAAGAGGGCGACACCGTGTCGTCTGGCGACCTGCTGGCCGAGATTGAAACCGACAAGGCCACGATGGAATTCGAGGCTGTGGACGAAGGCGTGATCGGCAAGATCATGGTCGCCGAAGGCACCGAAGGCGTGAAGGTCAACGACGTGATCGCCGTTCTGCTGATGGACGGCGAAAGCGCTGACGACATCGGTGCGCCGTCAGCGCCAAAGGCAGAAGCGTCGTCCAACGCCGCCCCCGCCGACGCGCCAAAAGCGGAAGAGCCTGCCAAGGGCTATGGCCGCGACGGCGATGCCGCCCAGGGTGAAAAGGGTCAGGCTGATAAGGCCCCCGCCCGCAAGGACGGCGAGCGCGTGTTTGCGTCGCCTTTGGCGCGGCGCATTGCGGCGGACAAGGGGCTTGATCTGTCCGGCATCCAAGGCTCCGGCCCCAAGGGCCGGATCGTGAAGGCTGACGTCGAAAACGCGACAGCCCAGCCCAAGGCGGCAGCCTCTGCAGCACCGGCGGCCAAGGCCGATGCGCCTGCGGCAGCCAAGGGTGCGGCGATGGCCTCTGGCCCGTCGACCGAGCAAGTCATCAAGATGTATGACGGCCGCCCCTATGAAGAGGTCAAGCTGGACGGGATGCGCAAAACGATTGCAGCCCGCCTGACCGAGGCCAAGCAATCCGTGCCGCACTTCTATCTGCGCCGCGACATTGTGCTGGACGATCTGATGAAATTCCGCGCCCAGCTAAACACGCAGCTGGAAGGCCGCGGCGTCAAGCTGTCGGTTAACGATTTCATCATCAAGGCCTGCGCGCTGGCCCTGCAACAGGTGCCAGAGGCAAATGCCGTCTGGGCCGGTGATCGCACACTGAAGTTCACCAAATCCGATGTCGCGGTGGCTGTCGCCATCGAGGGCGGGCTGTTCACCCCGGTGCTGAAAGACGCCGAGATGAAGTCGCTTTCAGCCCTGTCGTCCGAGATGAAGGACCTGGCCACCCGTGCCCGCGACCGCAAGCTTGCGCCGCATGAATATCAGGGTGGCAGCTTTGCGATTTCCAACCTTGGCATGTTCGGCATCGACAACTTTGACGCCATCATCAACCCGCCGCACTCTGCAATTCTTGCAGTTGGCGCTGGCGTCAAAAAGCCGATTGTCGGCAAGGATGGTGAATTGGCCGTCGGAACCGTGATGTCCGTCACCCTGTCCGTTGACCACCGCGTCATTGACGGTGCTCTGGGGGCGAACTTGCTGAATGCGATCAAGGATAACCTTGAAAACCCGATGACGATGCTAGCCTAAAGCCTGCGTTTGCCGGGCGTTGATTTGGATCAACGCCCTGTGCGTCACATCATGCGAAACGGGCTTGTGTAGCGATACAGGAGCCCGTTTTTGTATATGAACTGGAAAGATCATCTGGCCGGGGCATCGGCCAACCTAAGCAAATTCCGCAAGACCTCCCCTGAAACCGCAAAAGGGTTTGGTGCGCTGTCACAAGCCGCGCTTGCGCCGGGGCATGTCGATCTGCGCCACAAAGAACTGATGTGCATCGCGATCGGCATCGCAAAGCAATGCGACGATTGCATCGGTTTTCACGTCAAAGCAGCCATTGCCGCAGGCGTGACGCGCGAAGAGATTGCAGAGACGATTTCAGTGGCCATGTATATGGGCGGCGGGCCGTCGTTTATGTACGGAGCCCGCGCGCTGGAGGCATTCGATCAGATGAGCGTCTGACCTTCCTCGGCCAGGATATGGTTCATCGACAGGGCGGGCTGTGCGCAGCCTGCCTCGCCCACGATCTTGGCCGGGACACCGGCGACGGTTTTCATCGGCGGCACATCATGCAGCACGACAGAACCTGCCGCGATCCGGCTGCAATGGCCGATCGTGATATTGCCCAGCACTTTGGCCCCCGCGCCGATCAGGACGCCGTTGCCGATGGTGGGGTGACGCTTTTCTTCGCCTTTGCCGGTGCCGCCCAGTGTGACGGAATGCAGCATGGAAACATTGTCACCAATGACGGCAGTTTCACCGACAACGATGGAATGGGCGTGGTCGATCATGATGCCTTTGCCAATGGTCGCGGCGGGGTGGATATCGACCCCGAACACTTCGGATACGCGCATCTGCACGAAATAGGCCAGATCGAACTGACCGTCTTTCCACAACCAATTGCTAAGCCGGAACGCCTGAAGCGCCTGATATCCTTTGAAAAACAGCAGTGGCTGCATCAGCCGGTGGCAGGCAGGATCACGGTCCAGTGTTGCGACCAGATCAGCGCGGGCATCCTGCACCAGGGCGGGCGTCTGAACAAAGGCGTCATCAGCGATATCGCGGATGTTCTGGGCCGACATTTCGGAGGATTCGAGTTTCATGGCAATGCGATAGGCCAGCGCATCGGCAAAACCTGCATGTTGCAGCAAACCGGCATGCAACATTGATCCCATGCTGGGCGATGCGGCCACGGCGCTGCGCGCCTCTTCCGCGATCTTTTCCCAGACCGGATCAATGCTATGAAGTTTCGCCTGGGTATAGGCCATTACGCTGTTTCCTCGCCATTCGTTGGGTAGGATATAGCGCGGGGCGACAGAAATCAAAGGGGCCGTTTTCTGACAATGCCGTCAATATGCATTGCAAGGCTTTGACATAGGCCGCGTCACAGCGCTGCGGGGACGCAATGTCGCGTCCCGCCACCCCAAGGGCGGCCGCGGCCAAGGTGCCGTCGCCCCAGACCGGATGCCGCCGCGCCAGACGCTTGCGATACCGGTCCGCCAGCCGCGCCCCGCTCACAAGGCTGGCTGCCCGTTCCGGCCATTCGGCAGCTGGCCGCGCCAGTATGGCGCGGGCCGCGATATCCAGATCGGTCAGATGCACAGGGCGCATCAGGCGACCGTGACCTTGGTAAATGGGCCGGTGCCATAGCGCACGGACAGTTGCGCCACCGCCACGACATAGCCGCCGGACACACCGTCCGCGGCCTGCATCGCATCGGTATAGGTCCAGACGGGCACGTCGACGCTGACCTCTCGGCGGACCGCATCGCCCTGACGCACCTGTAGGATATAGGTCTGTGTTTCTTCACCCAATGGAACGTCGCCGCGCCCCCACACATCGCCGTCGATCCGGGTTTGTCTGATCCAGATAAAGCGCAGATCTGCGCCGCTGCGCGCTGCGCGCAGATGCACAACCGGATAGGGGCGCAGGCCATTGCCTTTGATCGTCTCGACGACGTGGCGATAACTGCGATCCGTGACAGGCCGTTTTAGCGGGCCATAGCGAAAGTGACGCTCCCGCCCTCGTGCAGCGGTGGGAATCGTAATCTGTGCGGGGCGGCCATCCAGAATGACGACGCGCGACCCTGCCGGCCAGACGTCGGGCATCATCGCGCTGGTCCCGCGCTGGCCGCGCAGCAATTCCGTCAGCTGATAGGTCAGGTTGCCCGTCAGCTGGGCCTGCGCAAATTGCACGATTTCCCAGTTGTCCGCGCCGCCGTCCCCGATGGCCAGCACGTTTGCCCCCGCCAGAACCGCCTCTGGATCGACTGCCTTTAGCGCGCCGCTGACCAGTTTGACGGTCAGCACCTGGCGATCCCACAGCCCCGTGCGCCCGCGTGGCAGCGGCGCTTGCAGCGTGCCGATCACACTGCGATTTCGCAAAACGTCCTGCAAAATGTAATCACTGTCCTGCGCCGCCGCGTAAAGTGTGACTCCCCCCGCCCAAGGGTTCGATGTCGCCGCAAAATAAGGCGCGTGCTCGCTTTCATCGCCGCGGATCAAGGGCAGGTCCATAAACAATCCCGCCACCGGCGTCGGCGCGGTATAGGACGACAGACGCGCGCCCTCCTCCAGCCGCTGTTGAGGGGCGTAGATCTCGGGATCAACGCGCGTGGCATCGACCAGCCGCAAGCCTGCCTCCTCGATCCGGTCAATCCGGTAGAGGCCAGAGGCCGCGCCGTCGTCCAGATCGATCACATCCCCCGCCCCAAGGTCGCCCTGCGACGGTGGCAGCGCCAGCGTCAGGCCATCGCGGGCGACGGCGGCTTCGTTGATCCAGCGGGTCGCGATCCGCGCCCCCTCGCCCCGGGTCAGGCCCAGCGCGAATTCGCTGCGGGTCACGCCGCTGGTGGCATGGTTTGGATGGATCGCCTCGGCCACGGCGACCTCGTAGTCGCCCTCTGGGTCGACATAACCGATCTGCACGCGGCCTTCGACTTCGGCCTGCGGCTGGCGCGTGATCACCACGTCAGAGGCGTGTTCAGGGTCCTGCGCCAGATCGTCCCGCGTTAGCCTGCGCAGGGGCAGACCGTCGCGATTGGTAAAGACCAGCGCGCCGCCGCGTTCCGCGACCTCAATGCCATAGGCCAGCAGTAAAGGCTGCAACTGCGCCCGGGCAGTGCTGATGTTGTCGACGACATAACCGCGCACCACGCCGTATAGGCGCGACACATCAACCGCCGTCACCCCGGCGTTTGCGCAAATCTCGGCTACGACACCGGCAAGGGTGCGCGAGACCGCCCGCCCGTTCAGCCAATGCCCGCGCATGTAATTGTCGCCATCCGACCACAGCGCCGCATTGCCTGGAAAGAACGGATAAGGCCGCGCGTCCCAGCACCAGACATGCGCCCGCGCCATATCCAGCATCGGCCCGTCATAGGTGGCAGAGCGGGATCGCGGGTTCGCCCCCGGCGCGGCAAAGTGGCGATAGATCGCCCGCAGATACTGCATCTGCATAAAGTCATCCCGGCTGCCGTTGGAATAGAACGGCAGCAGACTCTCCGAGGACTTGGGGTCCAGAAACTTGTTCGGCTGGTTGGTGCCCTTGTCGATGGCGGCGCAGCCGAATTCGGTGAACCAGAACGGCTTGCTTTCCGGCACCCATGCGGTTTTCGCCGCCAGGCGCTGGCCGCCGATGCGGTTATGGTGATCATTCTGCCACCATCCCGTCAAGTCCTTGTAACGCCAGACCCACGGCTCACCGTCGCCGTCCGTAATCGGCGTGCGGATTTGGGCATCGCGGGCCTCTGGCGAATGATAGAACCAGTCATAGCCTTCGCCCCCGGCCACGTTCCCCTTCAGATAATCAAGGTTATAGATCGCGCCAAAGCCTGCATCGGCATGATCCGTGCCATCGCGCCAGTCGGAAAGTGGCATGTAATTATCAATGCCGATGAAATCGATATTTTCGTCCGCCCAGAGCGGATCAAGATGAAAATACTTATCCGCGGTCCCGCTAGGCTGATAGCCGTGATATTCCGACCAATCCGCAGCATAGCTGATCTGGCAATCCGGCCCCAGAATGGCACGCACCTCGCCTGCCAACTGCCGCAGCGCTGTCACCGCAGGAAAGCTGTCGCCCGCCCCGCGGATTTGCGTCAGGGCCACCATCTCTGACCCGATACAGAACGCCCCTACACCGCCCGCCGCCTTACACAGGTTGGCGTAGTGCAGGATGAAACGGCGATAGCGCCATTCGGGCGGGCCGCTATAGCGCACCGCGCCGTCTACAATGCTGAAATCACCGGGCTGCGCGGTCCCCATAAAGGCATCGACCTGCGCCTGCGCCGCTGCGCTGCGATCAGGCGATCCGGCCTGCCCCGGTGCCAGCGACAGCGTCACCCTGCCTCGCCACGGTAGCGCCGGCTGGCCAGTATCCCCCGTCCAGGGGTTCGGCAGTGTATTACCTGCCATCTGCTCCATCAAAATGAACGGATAGAACATCGGCGCGAAGCCTTTGTCTTTCAGCGCGCGAATACTCTCGATCACCGACGCATCCGACGGCGTACCACCATAAACGGGCCGATCCCCCTGACGCGGCACCAGCCCCGCCTGCCCGCGCGATGTATCCGCCACGCACCACGGCATCGTGTCGCCGTCCACCTCTTGCTGCTCCACCAGCGGCCTGACGTCGCAATCGGCGCAGCGCAGGTCATTGCCAAACCACGACACAACCAGACTGACAGAACCGCAGCGCGGCAGCTCTTCTGACAGCGCAGTGATCGACGTGGCGAAATCCGTCTCTCCGCTGGGCGAGTTCACGTTGATCGCGACCTGCTCGCCGTAGGCTGCCGACAGGTTCACTTGCGTGGTGGCAAGCGCATACTCTCCAGTCCCCGGGATCAATGCCACGCCGCGTACGGCGCGGGCGATATCGTCTTGATCCTGCGGCGCGGAGCCTTCTGCCGGACGCATGACTTCGAAGGTGAACTGCGGCACGCGGTTGCCGAACTGGCCCAGCGCAAGGTCTTCGAACACGACATAGGCCGTGCCGCGATAAGCGGGGGCATAGGCGGCCCCCTCGACCGCCGCGATCTTGGGATCAGGCGCTTGGTCCTGCGCCCCGGTATAGACCCGCATATTGAGCGCGAGCGGCGACACCTCCTCTCCATCCGCCCAGATACGGCCGACGCGCGCGATCTCTCCCTCGCACAATGCCACTGCAAGGCTGACTGTGTAGCTATAGGTCGTCGTCGCAGGCTGCGCCCCCGCGCCTTTGCCGCCCCCTGTGGTCTCGGCGCTTTCGGCAAAACGGCTGGCCCAGATCACATGGCCGCCCAGCCGCATCCGCCCGTGCAGACGCGCAATCGCGCCGCCCTCGCCGGTGCCAGTTAAACGAAAGCGATCCACGCGGCCGACCTCGACCGCTTCGCTGCCTGCACCAAGGATCCGCTGGTCGATCACCCGGCCCAGCACCGCCCCCGCCGCGCGACCCACCGTCGCCATTGACAGCCCCATGACAGAGCCCCCAAGCGATCCGCCCAGCGCCATGCCTGCAGCCGAAAGAACCAGCGTTGCCATGTGTTATCCTTCCTGAAATTCGAAACGTGCCACGATCCGCCGCACCCAAGGGGCCGGCAGCGGGCTCTCCACCACGCCGTGGCGGGTGTATGCGTGGATAAAGGCAGGCGCGGCCCCCGCAGAGGACACGATGCCCAGATGCTTGGCCACAGCGCCTTGCCGCATGCGAAACAGCAGCACCTGCCCCGGAGCCAGCTTATCGGCCTGTGCGGGCCGCAAATGCCGCCGGGCGGCGTGCAGCAGCACTTCCTCGCCCTGCGGCTCTGCCCAATCCAGCGTGTAGTGCGGCAGCCGCTCTGGCTCTGCCCCATACAGGTGCCGCCAGACACCGCGGATCAGCCCCAGACAATCGCACCCCGCCTGAAAGCTAGAGGCTTGGTGCACATAGGGCGTGCCGATCCAGCGCCGGGCCTCGGCCACAACGGCGCTCATCGCCAAAGGCTCCCGCCGTCGCCGGTATCATCGCTACGCGGCACGCTCATCAGCCAGTCGTCGGTCGGCATGTCCGGAAAGCCGCGAAAGTTCACAAGATTTTCGAATTTTGCGCGGCAGGTGTCCGCCCGGCGGTCACACCCGGCGACCAGCCGCACTGTATCGCCCACAGCGACATCCGCCCGCAGCGCCTGCCACAAGACGATCTCGCGCTGGCTCCCCTTGATCCGGTCCACCTTGATGCCGGCCTTCAGTCCCTTGGCAGCCCCGGTCAGCACCTCGAAATGCCCCTGCTCGAACCAACGGTCGGTATATCCTGCGCTTGCGAACACAAAGCTGCGCTGATCGGTCAGCGACTGCACCCCCAGCGTCACGGCAAAGGCGGCGTCCTGCGTATTCACCCCGCAAGCCGCATCCCCCAACACTACGTCGCAAGTGCGCAAATATGTGCGCCCCGTGGGCTGGTTCAGCAGATCGGTCAGCCCGCGCAATTCCACCTGAAACTGCCCTGCGTGATGGGTAATCTCGCCCACCTGCCCGCGAAACCGCAATTGCCGTGCGTTCACGTCATCCCAGCGCACCAGCCAGTTGCGCACCTCGGCCCCGTCATAGCGGCCTGCGCGAATGTCTTCTGCCGTAATGACGTCCGCCTGCAGCAACCCCACCGCCTCGGAATTGTCCACCGCAAGGCCAGAGCTTGCCGCGAGTGCCCGCGCGCTAAGCCCGCTGTCCGCCAGAAAGGTGATCCCGTCAAAGGCCAAAGGCCGGTCATGATCAGTAAAGCCAAAGGTCACGCCGTCATTGCGGGTGATCGACCAGCACTGGCAAACGTGGGTCGCGCCGGTGCCCAAATGGGAAAACAGCCCTGCCGCGCTCATACCCGCACCTCGACCACCGGCACGCTAGGCGCTTGCCCCGCCTGAAAGCTGGACACAGATGTTTCGATCCGGTCGGTGTCGAACCGCACCGGCACATCGAACTCAAAGCCCGCCGTCACCTCTGCGCCCGCATCCGGCGCATCGGCAAAGGTCACCAGCCCCGTTGCGGTATCCACGGTAAAGTCGATGCCCTCTTGCACCTCGTCCCCACCGACCGCGATCCGCACCGTACCGGCGACAGGTTTGGCAATCGGGCGGGCATAGGTCTGCTCTCCGCTTACGTAATGCTTTACCAGCTGGATCACGCGTGTGACATCGTCCCCCACCGCAATCAGCTGATCACCAAAGGCAGGCGACCTAGACGGGGCGCAGGATTTGTAGTCGCCCCAGTCCTTCCAGCGAAAGCCGTGCAACTGCCCCTCGCGCGCCTCAAAGAACGCGGTCATCTGGGCGATATCGTCCAGAGACCGCAGCCCCACCCCCGCATCAAAGCGGCGGCGCGAATGAGCCCAGGGCGTGTTGCGCTCCTCGTAGCCGTTGGCCAGCGTCACAATTTCGGTGCGCCGCTCTGGCCCGCCGGTCGCGCCAAAGCTCAGGTTCGCCGGAAAGCGTATGTCGTGAAATGCCATTATCCTGTTCCCCTACCGGTTCCGCTGCCCGCGCCCCAGCACACGCCCCATCTGGGCGGCGATCTGGGCTTGGCTGCGTTGAAAACTTTGCGCATCCGGTGTGGTGACATGCATGGTAACGTTCACACTGGAACCGCCCCCGCCGCGCACCCCAAGCCGGCCATCCGCGCCGCGCGCCAGCGGCATGATCGCCTCTGGCCCCGCTTCGCCCATCAGCCCGGTGCCGCCGCGCATCCCGAATGTCACGGGGCTACTGACCACGCCCCCCTTGGCAAAGGGCATCACCCGCCCTTGGGCAAAGGGCGCGCCAGCGGCAAAAGGCATCACACCCGACACAGCGGCATTGATCCCGTCTGACAGCAAACTGCCGGCCTGCTTCATCACCGGATTGATCGCAGCCGCATAGGCCGTGTCGATCATGGATTTCGCTACACCGCTCAGCGTGTCCGACAAGGACTTGCCGTCAAAGATCAAACCGTCAAACGCCCGCCGGAGCCCGCCTGCAAAACCGCGTTCCAGATTGCCCAGATCCCGCGTCGTCTCTCCTAGGCTGACCTGCATATCCCGCAGCGTCGCATCAAAGGCCGCCGCCATCCCTGCCGTGTCGCCCAGCGTGCGTTCCAGCGCCGCGGTATTTGCATCCAGCCCGTCTAACTGATCAAGTTCATTCATCGTCACGCTCCTTTCGCGGTGCATCCGGAAACGCCCGCAGCAATGCGTCAAAACCACTGCGCCCCAGTGGGCGCAGATCCACCCGCTGCCCCAGCATCAGCGCCAGCTCTGCCGGGGTCAGACGCCAGAACTGGTCCGGCGTCAGCCGCAAGCCGTGCAGGCCCGCCTGCATTAGCCCGGCCCAATCCAGCCCCGCGCTCATGAGGGGGGCGTAAAGGCGCGCGCCAGCAGCTCTGCCGCCACACGCGCCGCCCCCACCGGCCCGCCTGCCAAATCCGCGCTTAGCAAATCCGTCGCCGTGCCGCGCCAGCCGCCGCCGCGCAAACCCGCGACCAACAGCGCCATCACGTCGGCCCCGCGATAGCGCCCCGCCTCGAACCGCTCGACCAGATCGACCAGCGATTCAGCCGCCAGCGCGGCCTCCAGCTCTGCCAGCGCGCCTAATGTTAGCTTGGCGACATGGGGCACACCGTCGATGGTGACGCTGACCTCTCCTGCAAGGGGGTTCACCATTTACAGCGCGGCGACAAAGCTGATCCGGCCCGCGCTGGTCAGCGACATCTCGTAAGTCGCCTCGCCATCAAAGGTGCCTGCGTATTCGATTGACGTGATCTGGAACGCCCCCTCGATCGTGCCAAAGGACGGGATGATCACCTGAAACTTCGGCGTCTCGCCGTCAAAGAACACCTGACGCATCCGCTCGTCCGTCTCGGCATCGCGAAAAATACCAGAGCCCGAGATGCTTGCCGTTTTCACCCCCGCGCCGGCCAGCAATTCACGCCAGCCGCCCGCACTTTCCAGGCTCGTCACATCCACGCTTTCGGCGTTAAAACTGATCCGCGCCGCCCGCAGGCCTGCCGCGCTTTCGAACAGGCCGTCGCCGGTCATGTCCACTTTGACCAACAGGTCCTTGCCACTTTGTGCTGCCATGTCGTTGCTCCTTGAATAATTGCGTTGGGCGTCAGTCGTCCGACACGCGCGCCCGGAAAATCAGATCAATGCGGCGGGTATCCCCCGTGCCCACCCGTGCCGCTGCGGCCTTGTGAAAGCGAAAGCCGACGACACGCCCCCGGCCCAGCGTCAGCGGCGCGGCTAAAAGCGCATCACAAACCGCAGCCGCCGCACCCTTGGCCGCGGCAAAGCCCGACCGGTCCGTCACCACCGACACCGTAAATTCGTGCACCGCACCCGCGCCGGTCCCGTCAGAGGCATCGGTCACCTTCTCGGTGCCCAGCGCCACATAAAGGGTCGGCACGTCCCCCGGCGGCAGCGCGTCAAAGACCGCCGTGCCCACCAGATCGCCCAGCGCCGCATCCGCCGTCAGCCGGGCAAAGACCGCCGTCTGCAGCGCCAAAGACATCGCATAGCTCATTGCGCCACCTCCTCTGCCGCATGGCAGACCAGATACCGCGCGCGGCTGTCCTGCTCTGTCACCGCCAAAATCGCATAAACGCGGCTGCCTTCGCGAAACCGTTGCCCGGCGCTGGGCCGCGCATCGGACCCTACTTGCGCCGCGCGCACCGTGATTTTCAGCGGCACCCGGCTTATCTGCAGTGCATTTTCGCCCCGCGCGGACCCGTTGCCTGACTTGATCTCGGCCCACAGCGTGCCAAGCGGCTGCCAGCTTGTGTCATAACCGCCCGCCCCGTCCGGGCTGCGCTCGGCTGATTCAAGCACCAGCTTGCGGTTCAGGATCGGCAGGCTCATGTCCGCCCCCCCGTGAACAGACGCACCGTGCGATAGCGCTCGATCAGGCCCGTCACGGTGAACGGCATGCTGGCACCATGCAGCGCCCCATCGCTGCGATATTCATAGAAATGCGCCGCCAGCAGCATGACCGCCTGCGCCAGATCGGCCGGCAGATCGGACCATTCTGGCCCATAGCCGGCCAGCAAGGTCACATCCACACGGCCACCGCGCGGCACACTCGGCAACGTCGCCCCCACCGCGATCAGCGCAGGCCGCTGCATATCCGGCTCCAGCGTATAGCGGTGCGGTGCAACTGGCACCGCAGTGCCATTGCGGTCGATCTGCGTCACAGACCCGACCGCACTGACCGGAGCCAGCGGCAACGGCTGGCGGTCGACACTGCGCCAGGCGGTCACGCTCCAGCGAAACTCGCGCTCCAGCAAAACCTTGCCCGTCCGCGCCTCGATCGACGCCAGCGCCGCGCGCAAGAACGTCTCCAGCACCTCGTCCTGCATCCCGTCATCGGCAAAGCCCGATCCCAGTCGCAGATGGTCCTTCAACCCCGCCACCGGAAGCGCAGCGGCGGGCGCGCTGCTTAATTCGACTAACATCATGGAAATTCTCCGCAAATCTGGTGGCATCTGGGTCAGGCCGTGGGTCCGGGTGCGCTGCCACCCCGCATTGCTTGACGGAAGTAAGCAGCTGGACAACGCAGGGGTGTTCCTCCTGCACAGCGCACCCGGCGTCTGCGCTGCGGCTGCCTCCCCAGGCCCGCAGCGCAGATCCTCGGTCAGGCGACCGCGAACTTCAGCAGCTTGATCGCCGCAAAGTCGCTAACGGCACCGCCAACGCGCTTGGTGGCATAGAACAGCACATGCGGCTTGGCACTGAACGGATCACGCAGCACGCGCAGATCGGGGCGTTCGGCCACGGTGTAGCCTGCATTAAAGTCGCCAAAGGCAATCGGTGTGGTGCCATCACCCGCGTCGGGCATGTCTTCGGCAATCAGCACGGGATAGCCCAGCAAACGCGCAGGTTCCCCCGATGCCAGACCATCGGACCACAGGAAACGGCCATCTGCATCCTTCAACTTGCGCACCGATCCCGCAGTGCGCGAATTCATAACGAATACCGCCCCCGCGCGGTATTCAGCGCCTAAAGCATAGACCAGATCGATCATTGCATCGGTCTCGCCCAGCTCTCCGTTTACGCCTGTCGGCACATAGCCGATGTTGCCCCAGGTCCAGACGTCGTTATCCACGCTGGGATACGACAGAATACCCTTGGGCTTATCCACCCCGTCACCGTTCACAAAAGCAGCCGCTTCAGAACGGGCAAACTTGTCCGCGATGCGCTGCGCCAGCCAGCCTTCAATATCAAAGGCGCTGTCATCCAGCAGACGCTGGCTTGCCTTGGGCAGCGCCGACAGCTCGTGCAGCGGGATGGTGATGCGGTCGATGACGGGGGTGTCAGTCTCGTCCTGCGATGCGGTCTCGGTCGCCCAGCCCGCACCCATTTCGGTGTGATCCACCAGCACATCATAAGACGTCGCATCCACATTCACGACATTGGCAATCGCGCGGATGCTGGCCGTCGTGGACAACGTCGATTTGATCGTGTCCGACGTCTGCGGGTCCACCAGATAACCGCCATCGCCGGATACCGCCGTCGACATGCCTTTGCCTTCCAGCGCTAAAGTGCGCAGACCGTCATCTTCGCCAGAGCGCAGATAAGCGGCAAAGGCTTTCTGGTGCGGTGCCTCGACCTCTGCACCCATGGCGAGCGCGGGGCGGTTCATCATCATCGTCTTGCGATCCAGCTTGTTCATTCGGTCATCCTGTTTTTGCAAAGCGGCGGAAATGCCGGTGGAAAAATCTTTGAATTCGGCCACAAAACCGCTGATCGCGGTCCGCAGCTCCTCGGCCGGAGAAGACAAGGCTCCCCCGGTCCGAGACTCTGTCTCGGGTGTCGTCATCATCATCCTCTCGAGGGTTAGTTTGGCTGCGATCAGCCTTGACGCAGCGCCGCCGCGGCATCGGTAAACACCGCCGCCAAATCACGCAGCGCAGCACCGCCCGGGTCTTCGGCCTTGGCCGCAACCCGTGCATCGGGAAGCATGGGAAAGGTCACCAGCGATACCTCCCACAGCTCCAGTTCTGACAAAAGGCGGCCGCCCTTGTCGTCCTTTGTGGCCCGCAACGTGCGATAGCCGATGGACAGCCCGTCAATCGCCCCCGCTGCCACCAGCGCCGCCGCCTCGCGGCCTTTGGCCACATCGGTCAGGATACGCCCCTTGACCCACAGACCGCGCGCGTCCTCGCGCACCTCGTCCCAGACACCGATCGGCTGGGCCGGGTCATGCTGCCACAACATGCGCACGCTGCGCCCCTTGGCCTTCAGCTGCGCCAGCGATGCGGCATAGGCCCCCTTGACCACCCGGTCGCCGCCTTGGTCGCGCTGATCGAACAGCGACGCATAGCCCGCAATTTCGGTCCCGTCCGTGACCTGCAACACCGTCTCCGGCGCGCAAAACTTATGCTCTAGCGTCATTCTCCATCCCTCCTATCCCTCTTACACCCGCGCCAGATGGCGCAGGATTTCCAGCACCAGCAGGCCGCTTGCCCCGCAGGCAAGGCCCCAGACCTGCCATTCCAGCCGCCGCAGCAATCGCTCGATCCCCGACAGGCGTGCACCGATCTGCGCTTGCCATGGGTCTTCCCCCCGCACCGGCCCGTCGCCGCGCGGCGTGACCGTCAGCTTGACGATCTTCTCGCGCATCACTCGACCTCCTGCACGGGCAGCCCCAGCAACCGCCGCTTTTCCGCATCGCTTAAAAAACTGGCCTCGGACACCCGCCGCCACTGGCTGTCACGCTCTCCTGACAGCGCCGCGATCTGGTCAAGGTCGGGGCGGATATCCAGCCGCTCACCGCTGAAATCCGACAGCCAGTCTGCAATCGCGCTCGTCACCCGTGTCGCCAGCGGCAGCACGGTCAGGCGGTAAAACGCCCGGTTCGCCTCTTGGTAGTTGGCATAGGTTGCATCCCCCGGGATCCCCAGCAGCATCGGCGGCACACCAAAGGCAATCGCAATCTCGCGGGCGGCGGCCTCTTTGGTTTTCTGAAACTCCATGTCAGAGGGCGAAAAGCCCATCGGCTTCCAATCAAGGCCCCCTTCCAGCAACATCGGCCGCCCCGCATTGCGCGCGCCCTGATGCTGGCTTTCCATCTCGTCCACCAGACGGGTGTATTGATCGTGGCTCAACTGGCTCTGCCCATCCGCCCCGCGATAGATGATCGCGCCGGACGGCCGCGCTGCATTGTCCAGCAGCGCCTTTGACCAGGCGCTTGCGGCGTTGTGCACATCCACCGCATTGGCCGCCGCCTGCATCGGGCTGAACCCGTAATGGTCGTCCTGCGGATGAAAGCTTTTGATATGGCACACGGGGCTGACATCCCCCGCCACATCGAAGCGCGCCTTGCGCCCGCCGACCGTATATTCATAGGCCGCAGGCCAGCCATCCGCGCCGGGGATCACCCGCATCCGGTCCGACCGCAGCACATGCATCTCAACCGGCAAACCGCCCGCGCCGACCCCTTCAAGATAGGCACTGCCGCTCAACAGCAGCTGTGCGTAAACCGCCTCCAGCAGCTCTGCCGTGCCCTGCGCGCCATTCGGCCGCGCCAGCAGATCTTGCACCGGATGCGCGTCATAGCGTTGAACCCGGTCCTGCACGACCAGCGGCACCGCCGCCGCCGCCTCTGCGATCAATTTCACCGCGCGAAACCCCACAGGGTTCGTCAGGAACCCGGACCGGACAAGGGTGCCCGTATCCCGCGCGCCCCATGCCGCACGGCCATGGCTGGCAATCGCCACCAAAGGACCCGCGGCAGAGGCTTTGACCTCCGGCACCGCCTCCGCGCGCCCAGCCCCCTTGCCGAAGAATTCAAACATCGCCGTCTCCTTAGTCCCGCCGCACGTCAATCGATAACCATTCTTCTGACATGCAAATCTGAACGATCCCCGCCCCCACCGCCCGTGCGGCAAAGGCGGGGCGCAACGCCCTACAGGCTGCGCATACGCGGCGCATGCCAGCCTTGCGCCGGGCCGATCATCAGCTCGTGCAGCGCCCAGACCAGCGCATCCACCCGGTCAGGCGACCCGGACCCCGCAAAGCCGCCCGTCGTCATCAGACACATCTGATCTTCCAGCGTGGACAGACCCCGCAGATGCGCCACGCGGCCCTGCTCGTACAGCGCCGCCACCGGCTCAGCCCGCGCCACCTTGCCCTTGCTCGCCGTCACCTTGCGATAGGGCACCAGCGGGTCGACCTGCCGCACGATGGCCTCGACCATATCGCCCCCCTGATTGACCTCGGCCACCAACCGGTCCGCATTGTGCCGCCGCAAGGCCGCCACCGCCGCCCGCGCCCATTCCAGCGGGGATGCCGCCTGCACCGTCGCATCTTCCAGCACATAGGCTTTCCAGTTCTGCGGCGGCCCCTTTGTCACCGCCCCCGCCACCACAATCCCGCAGGCGTCCGATCCTTTGTGCCCCGTCGTCGGCGGGTCCACCGCCACGATGATCCGGTCCAGGTCAGGCGCTACCGTCACCAAGGCCGCCTCCAGCGCCGCAGTTGACCACAGCGCCCCCGGCGCATCCGACAGCAGCACCCCGTCCAGTTCCTGCCGCCCCTGCCACGTCCCGGCAAAACGCCGCTGCACTTCCTCCAGAAACCCCGGCGCAAGGTTCGCGGCATTGGCAAAGGTCGTCGCGTGGGTCTGCACCGTACTGCTCCGCTCCAGCATATCGCGCAGCACCGGCACATTGCGCGGTGTTGTCGTGATGCAGGCCCGCGGATCACGCCCCAGCCGCAAGCAAAACTCCACCATGTCCCAGGTCGCCTGCCCCTGCTTCCACTTAGCCAACTCGTCCGCCCAGACCGCATCAAACTGCGGCCCGCGCAGCGCCTCTGGATCAAACGCCGAATAAAGGAACGCCACAGCCCCGTTGGGCCATTGCAACATCTTGCGCCCCGCAATCCATTCAGGCCGCCGGTCCTTAGGCGCGCAGGCCATGATGCCACTGTCCCCGAACACCATCACCTCGCGCGCCTGATCATAGGTCTCGCCAATGATCCCCACACGCCGCGCCCGCCCCTTTGCGCGCGGCACCGGCCCTTCGACCATCGACCGCACCCATTCCGCGCCTGCCCGCGTCTTGCCTGCACCCCGCCCGCCAAGGATCACCCAGGATCGCCAGTCCCCTGGCGGCGGCAGCTGATGCGGCATCGCCCAGAATTCAAACAGATGCGGCAGGGCCCGCAGGTCCCGCTCGCTCAGCCCGGCTAAAAACGCCGCCCTCTGTCCCGGCGGCGCGGATGCGATCAAGTCTGCGCCCGATGTCATCGCGGATCGCATCAAAGTCGATGTCAGCGTCGTCCGTACCCTGCCCGAATTTCTCAATGAACTGTTCCTCGGCTTTCAAAAGGTGAACATGGGTGGCCTGCAATTCGGCCAGCTTGGCGGCATGCGCCTTGGACGGCAGCGCGCTTTGGCCGCCGATCTGATCCAGCTGTTCAAGAAATGTCGCCTTCAGCGCGGCATAAAACCCCGCAAGCTCGCGCACCCGCGCAAGCGCCTCTGCCCGCCCGAACGGCGCGGCATCATCCGGTTCTGTCATGTAAATCAAACCTGCCCGAAAGCTTCCGTGACGACAGAGTCCGTCCCCCGCCCCATTCAGACGGGAGGCAGGCGCAAAGGGATCGGTCTTCCAGCTCGCGCCCAGCCTGCGGCAAATTCCCTAAAAAAGGATGAGGCACAAAAAAGGGCTGCACGGTCCTGTTAAGAAACCGTGCAGCCCTGATGTTTGCCTGCGCTCTGACTTAGTTGCCTTCGGTCTGGCTTGCCTCGATCTTGCGCCAGGCAGCAACATTGCGGTTATGCTCGTCCAGCGTTACCGCAAAAGCATGCCCGCCCGTGCCATCCGCCACAAAGAACACATAGTCCGTGGTGTCGGGGTTCAACGCCGCCTCAATGCTGGCCTTGCCGGGGTTCGCAATCGGGGTCGGCGGCAGTGCGGGAATGACATAGGTATTCCAGGGCGTTGGCGCATCCAGCTCGCTGCGGCGCAATCCACGCCCCAGAATGCCTTCGCCCTTGGTGACGCCGTAAATCACCGCCGGGTCGGTCTGCAACCGCATGCCCCGTTCCAGCCGGTTGACGAAAACACTGGCCACCTGACGCCGCTCTGTCGGCACGCCGGTCTCTTTTTCGACCAAGGATGCCAGGATCAAAGCTTCTTCCGGCGTCTCGATCGGCAAACCTTCCGCCCGCGCAGCCCAGGCGTCAGCCAAAATCTGCTCCTGCGCAGCCTGCATCCGCGCAATAATCGCCGACCGGTCTGCGCCCGGTGTGAACTCGTAACTATCCGGCGCAAGACTGCCTTCTGCCGGCGTTTCGGCGATTTCGCCCTCCAGAATGTCCACCGCACGCAGCGCATTGGCAACCTGCCAGCTTGTCACGCCTTCGGCCACAGCAAGGCGATAACGCGTATCCGCCTCCTGCTTTACAGCTTCATACGCGGCCGGTGCGTCATCGACAGCCGGATCGAACTCTGCCACTTCGGTGTAATTGCTTGTCGCCGGATCCAGCTCGCGCACCTGCACGATATCCCGCCGCACGCCGACCCGGTACACCACCTCGGTGCCGCAGGTGCTCTGCCCGCTGCTGGTCACCAGATCCACAATCTCGGCCATCGACGCGCCTTCGGGCACCAGAAAGCTACCCGCCTTCAGACTGCCAGAGCGATCAGTGTAATCAGCCCCCATCCGGAAAACCGCACCAGAGCTGACAGCCCCCTGATCTTCCAGCTGCGCGCTGACCATCCGCATGTTCGACCCCGGCGCGACTTGCAGGCAAATGCCCTGCGCCAAAGGCCCCGCAGCCTTATAAGACTGCGTGCCCCAGACGATCACGCCGGCCCCAAGGAACAGCGCCACGATCAGAAAGGTAATGCCGTTCGCCGCAATATGTCGCCACATTAGCGGACTTTCCCCAGCACCAGCGTCGCATTCGTGCCGCCAAAGCCAAAGGAGTTCGACAGCACAACGTCGATGTTCCGCTCGACCTTGCCGTTTGCACATAGATCCACAGTGGTCTCGCAGTCCAGATCCTCAAGGTTGATCGTCGGCGGCGCAACCTGATCGCGGATCGCCAAAACGCCAAAGATCGCCTCGATCGCGCCGGCAGCACCCAGCAGGTGACCGGTCATCGACTTGGTCGACGACATTGTCAACTTTGCCGCAGCTTCAGGCCCGACCAGCCGCTCGACCGCGCCCAGCTCGATGGTGTCGGCCATTGTGGACGTGCCATGCGCGTTTACATAGTCGATCTGGCTTGGCTCGATGCCCGCATTGCGGCAGGCCGCCCGCATCGCCCGCTCTGCACCTTCATGGTCAGGGGGCGGCGCAGTGATGTGATGCGCATCGCCGGACAAGCCATAACCCAGCACTTCGGCATAGATCTTTGCGCCGCGCGCCTTGGCATGCTCGTATTCTTCCAGCACGACAATACCGGCACCTTCGCCCATGACAAACCCGTCGCGGGATTTATCCCAGGGCCGGCTCGCCTTGGCCGGCTCGTCGGTGTATTTCGTCGACAGCGCCTTGCAGGCGTTGAAACCCGCAATACCGATCTTGCAAATTGCCGCTTCAGCGCCGCCTGCAATCATCACGTCCGCATCGCCATGCTGGATCAGACGGCTCGCGTCGCCAATCGCATGCGATCCGGTGGAACAGGCCGTCACAACCGAATGGTTCGGCCCGCGGAATCCGTAACGGATACTGACCTGACCCGAAATTAAGTTGATCAACGCGCCGGGAACAAAGAACGGCGACACGCGGCGCGGGCCCTTCTCTTCCATCATCACAGCCGTATTGGCGATAGAGTTCAAACCACCAATACCGGACCCGATCAAAACACCGGTCCGGTCCAGATCTTCACGCTCTGTCGGCATCCAGCCGCTGTCTTCCACAGCCTGCTGCGCTGCAGCCATGCCGAACAGAATAAAGGTATCAACCTTCCGCTGCTCTTTAGGCTCCATATACTTGTCACCGTTAAAGGTGCCGTTCGTTCCGTCACCCAGCGGCACTTCGCAGGCATAGTTGGTCGTCAACCCTTCGGTATCGAATCCCTTGATCGTTCCGGCCCCGGATTGACCCTGCAGAATACGCGACCAGCTTTCCTCGACTCCATCCGCCAGCGGCGTGACAAGTCCCAGTCCTGTTATAACGACGCGGCGCATCATTGATCCCCTCAACACATAATTGTGGCCCTGATACCGCGACAGAGCGCAAATGGGCAAGAGCCGAGCCTCATTCCTGCGTGATCCGCCCAAAGCCTGCTGATCCCATTTTCTGCGCCGCAGTCACGCCCCCCTTCTTCTGGTCAAAAATATCTTGGGGGTTTGGGGGCAAAGCCCCCAATGGATCGGGCCGGCGCAGCCGGTCCGATCCCCGACAGAACACAACACCAATGCACAAAACAAAACGGCCCCCGCTTTACGCAGGGGCCGTTTTCAATAAACTCCACCACCCCGTAGGCCAGTGGCAAAGGGATACGCTTACTGCGCGCCCTTGATGAACTTCACGGCATCGCCGAAGGTCTGGATCGTCTCGGCGGCGTCGTCGGGGATTTCGATCCCGAACTCTTCCTCGAAGGCCATGACCAGCTCGACGGTGTCAAGGCTGTCAGCGCCCAGGTCGTCGATGAACGACGCGCTCTCGACAACTTTGTCCTCTTCAACACCAAGGTGCTCCACAACGATTTTGCGTACGCGGTCTTCGACTTCGCTCATGAACAATTCCTCACGTTCCAGATGGGCCGTCACCAATTCTAGGTTGATGCCCGGTTGTTGAACTGGCCGCCGAAGGGGCCCGTCCGTTGCTGCGTGGCCTATAGCAGAGATTTGAGTGCGCGCAAACGCTTTCCCGCCCCCTGCAAGGGCCTTGCATCAAAGCATGGCCATTCCGCCATTCACATGCAAGGTCGCACCGGTGACATAGGCCGCTTCCTTGCTGGAAAGATAAAGCACAGCAGCCGCGATCTCTTCGGCATTGCCCATGCGGCCCGCTGGGATCTGCCCCAGAATCGCGCCCTTTTGGTCGTCGTTCAGCTTGTCCGTCATCGCCGTGGCGATGAAACCGGGGGCGACGCAATTCACGGTGATACCGCGGCTTGCGACCTCATAGGCAATCGACTTGCTCATGCCGACCATACCCGCCTTGGACGCAGCATAGTTGGCCTGACCGGGGTTGCCCGTTGCGCCAACGACCGAAGAGATGTTGATGATCCGGCCCCAACGCGCCTTCATCATGCCCCGGATTGCACCCTTGCACAGGCGCATAGTGCTGGTCAGGTTCACATCAAGCACGCTGGACCATTCATCATCCGACATGCGCATGAACAGGTTATCGCGGGTGATGCCTGCGTTGTTCACCAGAATATCCAGGGACCCCATCGCCTCGATCGCCTGCTTGGGCAGGGTTGTGACAGCCTCTGCATCGCTCAGGTTGCAGGGCAGCACATGCACACGGTCGCCCAGCTGCGCTGCCAAGGCCTCCAGCGGCTCTACCCGCGTGCCGGACAGACCAACCGTGGCCCCCGCATTATGCAGCGCCGTCGCAATCGCGCCGCCAATGCCGCCGGATGCGCCTGTGACCAGCGCCGTTTTACCTGTCAGATCAAACATTATGCTTCTCCTTTGATGGCGGCGGCGACAGCCACGGCCTCTGCGGCAGTGCCGACATTCGCCGTGCCCGCCTCTTTTGCAATGCGCCGGATCATGCCCGACAGGGCCTTACCGGCCCCAATTTCAATAAATGACGTGACGCCCTGCGCCGCCATCCACTCGACCGACGACGCCCAGCGCACTCGGCCCGCGACTTGGCTGACCAGCTGCGCGCGGATCGTATCCGGGTCCGTCACGGGCAGCGCGGTCACGTTGGCGACCAATGGCACTGCTGGTGCCTGCATCGGCGTGTCATGCAGCGCTCCGCGCATCACATCCGCCGCAGGCTGCATCAAGGCGCAGTGGAACGGCGCAGACACCGGCAGCATCAACGCCCGCTTTGCGCCCGCCGCCTTCGCCAGCAGCGCCGCCCGCTCGACCGCCGCCACATGGCCAGAAATCACGTTCTGCGCCGGATCGTTTTCATTCGCCAATTGGCAAACCTCGCCCTGCGCCGCATCCTCTGCAATCTGCGCCACTGTCGCCGCATCTAGGCCAAGGATCGCCGCCATCGCGCCCACGCCCTGCGGCACCGCCTGCTGCATCGCATCACCGCGCACCCGAAGCAGCCGCGCACAATCCGCGATCCCCAGCGCACCAGCGGCGGCCAAGGCACTATATTCCCCCAGCGAATGGCCCGCGACGAAATCCGCATCCGTGATCGCGATGCCTTCCGCCTCTAGCGCGCGCATCGCGGCCATCGATGCCGCCATCAGCGCAGGCTGCGCGTTGCGGGTCAGCGTCAGCGTTTCCAGATTGCCGTCAAAGATCAGCGCCGACAGCGCCTCGCCCAGCGCGTCATCGACTTCTTCGAACACAGCGCGCGCCGCTGGATAGGCGTTTGCCAGATCCTGTCCCATACCGATGGCCTGTGCGCCTTGCCCTGGAAATACGAATGCCCGCATGGATTTGCCTCTTTTGCTGCGTGTCGGGCATGGGTCTAGCCTGCACCGCGCCGCCGCACAATGCCCCTGCGTCATCGCAAATTGTGCCGCAGCGCAGCGCAGGCTATCGTTGGGGCAACTTCGCAAAAGGACGCGCCATGACCCATCCGACCGCCGCCGGCCCGGCGACCTACGGCACCGTAACCAAAGTGCTGCACTGGCTGACCGCCGCCCTGATCCTGACCATCATCCCGCTGGGGATCATCGCGTCCGACATGGCCTATGATACGAACGAGGCGCTGGCCCAAAAGGCGCAGCTGTTCACGATCCACAAAACCCTTGGCGTCGCCGTCTTCTTTGTCGCCCTTGCCCGTATTGTCTGGGCACTTGGCCACCCCAAGCCCGCGCCCCTGCATCCCGAACGCCGGGCAGAGACGCTGCTGGCAGAGGTGATCCACTGGCTGCTTTACGCCGCCCTCGTCATCACCCCCCTGACCGGCTGGATCAGCCATGCTGCCACCACCGGTTTCGCGCCAATCTGGTGGCCCTTTGGCCAATCCCTACCGTTCGTGGCAAAATCAGAATCGACCGCGCATCTGTTCGACAGCCTGCACTGGGTTTTTGGCAAGGTGATGATCGGCGCCCTGCTGCTGCATATTGCCGGCGCGCTAAAGCATCACATCATTGACCGCGACGCCACGATCCGCCGGATGTGGTTTGGCAAAACCGTTGCCCCTGATGCTGGATACCACCGCACCCCAATCGCCGCACCCCTGCTGGCCGCTGCGATTGTCGCCATCGGCGTGGTCACCGGTTTTGCCCTGAACGGCGCACCGGGTGACGCCCGGCAAACCGCCGCTCTTGGCGATGTTGCCTCTGACTGGACTGTTCAGGAAGGGACCCTTGCCATCACCGTCACGCAGTTTGGCAGCCCTGTGCAAGGTAGCTTTGCTGACTGGACCGCCGCCATCACCTTTGATCCCGATGCGGACACTGACGCAGGTCAGGTGGATGTCACCATCGCCATTGGCTCTCTCACCCTCGGTTCGGTTACCGATCAGGCCATGGGCGCGGACTTTTTTAATGCCGAATCCTTTCCCACCGCCACATTCACCGCGCCCATCACCAAAACGGCAGAGGGTTATGTCGCGGACGGCACCCTGACGCTGAAAGGAACCGCCGCCCCCGTCACCCTGCCCTTTAACCTGACGCTGGATGGCAACACCGCCACTATGCAGGGCAGCACCACGCTGAACCGCCAGACCTACGCCATCGGCGACAGCATGAATGACGAAACGAACCTTGGCTTCGACGTCACCGTCGACATTGCCTTGACGGCCACAAAGGCGGAATAATCCCGCCCCTTAAATCCTGCCGCAGCCAGGCTGCGGCGGGCACCCCCCTGACGCGACGCCAATAAAACGCTTGACGGGCAGCAAACATATCCATAATTCATGATATATGGATAAACAAGATGCCCTCGACGCTTTCGCAGCACTCAGCCAGGCCACCCGCCTTGATGTCTTTCGCCTTCTGATCAAGGCAGGCGACGCGGGCATGTCTGCCGGCGACATCAGCGACACCCTGAACGTGCGGCAAAACACGATGTCCGCCAACCTTTCCATCCTGACACGCGCCGGCCTGATCCGCAGCACCCGCGAAGGGCGCAGTATCCGCTATTTCGCCGATATGGACGGAATGCGCGGCCTGCTCGCCTTTTTGATGGAGGATTGCTGCGGCGGTCGTCCCGACCTGTGCCAACCCGTCATCAATGAAATCGCCTGCGCCTGCTAGGCCCGAGCGGTGCAACCTTGCACAACAGAAAGCCTAACCATGACTGACACACCGCTTCCCGCCGCCGCTGGCCTTGGCACCTTTGAACGCTGGCTCTCTGTCTGGGTTGCGCTAGCGATCGCGGCCGGGCTTTTGCTGGGCAATCTGTTTCCCGGTGCCTTTGCCGCCCTTGCGGCGCTGGAAATTGCATCCGTAAACCTGCCTGTCGCCGTGCTGATCTGGGCGATGGTCTATCCGATGATGGTCGGCGTCGATTTCGGCGCACTGCGCAACGTCGGCGACAAGCCCAAGGGTCTGGTCGTCACGCTGGTGGTCAACTGGCTGATCAAGCCCTTCACCATGGCCGCGCTGGGCGTTCTGTTCTTCAACTACGTCTTTGCCGGACTGATTCCGCCGGACGACGCGCAGGCCTATCTGGCCGGCGTCATCCTGCTGGGCGCCGCCCCCTGCACGGCGATGGTCTTTGTCTGGTCGAACCTGACCCGCGGCGATGCCACCTATACGCTGGTGCAGGTCAGTGTGAACGATGTGGTCATGATCTTTGCCTTCGCCCCCATCGTCGCCTTTTTGCTGGGTGCCACCAACATCACCGTGCCGTGGGACACCCTGATGCTCTCTGTCGGGCTATACGTCATGCTTCCCCTGCTGGCCGGATACCTGACGCGCCAACGCCTGATCGCAAACGGGGGCGAAGCGGCTGTCGATGCCTTCAAATCCCGGGTGCAGCCATTTTCGATCATCGGCCTGCTGGTCACTGTCGTGCTGCTGTTCGCCTTTCAAGGAGAGGTGATCTTTGACCGCCCCGTCGTTATCGCCCTGATCGCGGTGCCCCTATTGATCCAGTCCTACGGCATCTTTTTCATCGCCTACGGCGCGGCCCGCGCCTGGGGCATCCCGTTCAACGTCGCCGCCCCCTGCGCCCTGATCGGCACGTCCAACTTCTTTGAACTGGCCGTCGCCGTCGCGATCAGCCTCTTCGGCCTTGGTTCTGGCGCTGCGCTGGCCACCGTCGTCGGCGTACTGGTCGAGGTGCCGGTGATGCTGTCACTCGTCGCATTCGCAAACAGAACCCAACACTGGTTCCCAACAGATAAAGGTGCCGCATGACCATCGTCATTCATCACAACCCCGATTGCGGCACGTCGCGCAACGTGCTGGCCATCATCACCGCATCGGGTGAAACGCCGACGGTGATTCCCTACCTTGATACCGGCTGGACCCGCCCGCAACTGCTGGCGCTGTTTGCGGCAGCGGGCCTGACACCGCGCACCGCGCTGCGCACGTCCAAATCGCCCGCCGCCGAACTGGGCCTGCTGGACCCTGCCGTCAGTGACGACGCCCTGCTGGATGCGATGATCCAGCATCCTGTGCTGGTGAACCGCCCCATCGTCTGCTCTCCCAAAGGCGTGCGCCTGTGCCGCCCAAGCGAAGCTGTGCTGGACCTGCTTGACCGCCTGCCCCCCGGCCCGATGAACAAAGAGGACGGCACCCCCCTGATTGACGTCGAAGGAAACCGCCTTGACTGACACACCTAACCTCGACGCGGCCCACTTCCAGACCGTCGCCCCCGATCACCTGACCGCACCGGCACCAAACGCGCAAGGCCCGCGCATCCTGCTGCTTTACGGCTCGCTGCGCGAGCGGTCCTTCAGCCGCCTTGTGACCGAAGAGGCGGCGCGCATCCTGACCCGGATGGGCGCAGAAACACGCACCTTTTCCCCCTCGGGCCTGCCGCTGCCGGACGATGCAGACGCCAGCCATCCCAAAGTTCAGGAACTGCGCGATCTGGTGACTTGGTCCGAAGGCATGGTCTGGTGTTCCCCCGAACGCCACGGCGCAATGACCGGCATCATGAAAACGCAAATCGACTGGATTCCCCTTTCCCTTGGCGGCGTGCGCCCCACGCAGGGCAAAACGCTGGCCGTCATGCAGGTCAGCGGCGGCAGCCAAAGCTTCAACACCGTCAACCAGCTGCGCATCCTTGGCCGCTGGATGCGCCTTCTGACGATTCCCAACCAATCCTCCACACCAAAGGCATTTCTGGAATTCGACGATGCGGACCGCATGAAGCCCTCGCCGTTCTATGACCGAATCGTCGACGTGATGGAGGAGCTGATGAAATTCACACTCCTGACCCGCGGCAATCAAGACTACCTGCTTGACCGCTACAGTGAACGCAAGGAAAGCGCGGCAGAGCTGTCAAAGCGCGTCAATCAAAAGGCGATCTGATCGCCCCCTAAAATGCAAAAATGCGAGGGCGGTTTTCCCGCCCCCGCATCCTTTATCCTAGCCAAGCCGCAGCACAGCGCGCCGCAGGCATCGCCCTGGCTTATTCAGCCTTCATCGCCTCGATCGAAATTTTCACGTTCACTTCATCGCTGACGAAGGGCGCGAACTGGCCAACGTTGTAGTCGGAACGCAGCAGCGTCGTGGTCGCGTCAAAGCCAGCCCAAGGCTTGCCTTCCATCGGGTGATCGGCGGCCTGATTCAGCTTGGCATCCAGAACAACCGACTTGGTTACGTCGTTCAGCGTCAGATCGCCGGTGATCAACGCGGTGTTGTCGCCGGTCACTTCGATGGCGGTGGACTTGAACGTCACCATCTCGTCTTCGCCTGCGCCAAAAAAGTCATCGGACATGAAATGCTCGAAACGGCCTTCCCAGCCGGTCATCATGCTGCGCACGGGGAACGCGACTTCGACGGACGAATTGGCCGGATCTTCCTGATCGAACTGTATCGTGCCTTCAAAGCCCGAAAACATGCCCATCCCGGTGGAAAAACCAAGGTGGTTGTAATCGAACACGATCTGGCTGTGGCTTGGGTCCAGCGTATAAGCCTCTGGCGCTGCGAATGCGGGTGCGGCCAGCAGGGTCAGGGCGGCGGCGGACGTCGTCAGGATCTTCATGGTCTGGTCTCTCCGGTGGTTGTTGAACTTGCACCAACAGATGACGCCGCCAATGCCGCAGGGCAATCCAGCAAGAATGAACAGATTGTGTTCGGCAATGCCCCGCCGCGTGTCACACCGGCCAGAAACGGCCGCGCGACTGCGCGGCCATGACCACTTAAACCGCCTCGCGTTTTACGATCAGATCGCGACCCATCCGGTCACGCAGCCGCGCCAGATCCGCCTCTGACCCCGATGCAACCGCCAGTGTCCGCGCCGTGTTGCGATAGCGAAGCATCAGTGTCGCCGGTCCCGCAGCAGGCCGCTGGATAAAGACGCTGCCCACGCAGTCGAACCCGTAGCGGGAAATTACGGACAGCCCGCCCGTCCGGTTTCTGACGACCTCGCGCACTTCGCCGGCCATCGCATCCACCTCGATATTGATCATGGTGCCCCGGCTTGCGAACCACATCAGCGACGTTCCCAACGCCATCAGCAACAAGATTGCCGGAACCATGAACATGAAATCCGTCGACCGGCTCATGAACATCAGCGCAACAGAACCTGCAATCAGCGCAGCCCCGCCCAGCATTGCAGCCGCCTGCATCGCCACCAGCCGAAGCGGCGGCGCGCCCTCTGGTATGATGCGGTATCCCCAATAGGCCTCTTGTATAGAAAAGCCCGTCACAACCAGATCTGCCTGTTTAAGGCGGCGCTGCTCGATTGTTACGGCGCGGCTGGTATCTGGCATGTCCGTCATGATTGGACCTTTTCTTTGCTGATGATTGACGTCGTTTGAAAAGGCCCTGACTTCGCGGCAAAAACATGGCATCGTTAAGGTCATGTTAGGAATTAGACTTTTGTTAGTCTGACTGCCCTAATGGTTAACGCATCCTGCCCCGATGCAATCGCACCCACCGCGCAAGCCGCGGGTTGCGCCATCCCCCGCTTTGTGTATAAGCGGCCCACTTCCGCAATGGTTATTCACTGCGCAGTCTCTCGTGGTCGGGGTGCGGAAGGTATTGGTCCCGTCCTATGAAATGCGTCGAACAATATGAAAAGGAACGCCATGCCGCTTTATGAGCATGTGATGATTGCGCGTCAGGACTTGTCCAACACGCAAGCAGAAGCCCTGATCGAACACTTTGGCACAGTGCTGGCCGACAACGACGGCAAGCTGGTCGACAGTGAATACTGGGGCGTCAAGACGATGGCCTACAAGATCAACAAGAACCGCAAGGGCCACTACGCCTTTCTGCGCTCTGACGCGCCTGCGTCCGCTGTGCAGGAAATGGAACGCCTGATGCGCTTGCATGAAGACGTGATGCGCGTTCTGACCATCAAGGTCGACGCACACGCCGAACTGCCTTCCGTGCAGATGCAAAAGCGCGACGAACGCGACACCCGTCGCGAGCGCCGTTAATTCAGATCAGGAAAGGACCATAAATCATGGCAACGAAACCATTTTTCCGTCGTCGTAAGTCCGATCCGTTCGAGGGTGAAGACGCCCCCGCGATCGACTACAAAGACACCCGCACCCTGCAGCGCTACATCTCTGAGCGCGGCAAGATCGTCCCCGCCCGTATCACCGCCGTCGGCTCCAAGAACCAGCGCAAGCTCGCACAAGCGATCAAGCGCGCACGGTTCCTGGCCCTGCTGCCCTACGCCGTGAAGTAAGGAGCATACATCATGCAAATCATTCTTCTGGAACGTGTGGCCAAGCTTGGTCAAATGGGTGAAGTCGTGAACGTCAAGGACGGTTACGCCCGTAACTTCCTGCTGCCGCAAGGCAAAGGTCTGCGCGTGAACGCCGCAAACCTGGCCCGCTTCGAAGCTGAAAAAGCTGCCCTGGAAGCCCGCAACGCCGAAACGCGTGCGACTGCCCAGGCTGAAGCTGACAAGATCGACGGCGAATCCTTCGTCATCATCCGTTCCGCTTCCGACGCCGGCTCGCTTTACGGTTCCGTCACACCGCGTGACGTGGCTGATGCAGCTGCCGAAAACGGCTTCAAGATCGACCGCAACCAGGTCGTTCTGCAGGGTCCGATCAAGGATCTGGGCCTGCACGACGTCACACTGAACCTGCACCCCGAAGTCACGGCAACGGTCACACTGAACGTCGCCCGCTCCAAGGAAGAGGCAGAGCTTCAGGCCGCCGGCAAGTCCATTCAGGAACTCGCCGCTGAGGAAGAAGCAGCAGCTGAATTCGAAATTCAGGAACTGTTCGACGATCTGGGTTCTGCCGGGAACGACGACGAAGAGTAAGCACAACGCTTGCGAACACATCAGGCCGTCCCTGCGGGGGCGGCCTTTTGTATTTTAAACGCTCCGAATGAACCAAAGCGGCCGGTGCGGCATTGTCTGTCAAAGGAGACTGATCATGTCATCATCTAAAAATAAGGTCGCTATCGTCATTGGCGGCAGTGCAGGCGTCGGTCGCGCTGTTGTCGATGCCCTGCGCGGGCGCGGCTATGCGGTCGGAGTCATCGCCCGCGGGCGCATGCGGCTGGACGAACTCGAACAGATCGGCGTTGCTACATACGGGGCCGATGCCGGCGATACGGGCCAACTTGACGCCGCGGCGGATCATCTGGTGGACCGCCTTGGCCGACCGGATGTCTGGGTAAACTGCGCCATGGCAACCAGCTTTTCCGCGTTCAAAAACACCCCCGCCGAAGACTTCGACCGTATTATCCGCACGACGCTGATGGGTCAGGTCAACGGCACCCGCGCCGCCCTGCGCCATATGAGGGGCGGTAATATCGTCAATATCGGCTCTGGCCTGTCCTACCGGTCCGTGCCGCTGCAATCGGCCTATTGCGCCGCCAAACATGCCATCAACGGCTTCACCTCTTCCGTCCGCTCTGAATTGATCGCCGAAGGTTCGCCCATCGGCCTGTCCCTTGTGCAATTGCCAGCGATGAATACGCCGCAATTCGACTGGGCCCGCAGCCGCCTGTCGCGCCAACCGCAACCGGCCCCGCCGATCTATACCGCGCAGGTCGCTGCCGACGCTGTCATGCAAGCCATCGACACAAACGCCAGAGAGATCTTTGTCGGCAGTTCCGTACTGAAACTGGTCTTTGGCCAATTCCTGATGCCGAACTATCTGGACAGGCGGATGTCCAAAGACGGGATCAGCGGCCAGAAATCCGACCGCCCGGCCCCAGGTGTGGAAGCTGGCAATCTGTATGATCCTGTCGATTACCCCGCCAGCGCCGCCGGATCCTACAGCGACCGCGCGTCGGATCATGGCGTGATCGTTGATGCAGACCGCGCCCGCAAGGCGGCCTTTATCGGCGTCCCGCTTTTGGCGCTGGCCGCTGGTGCGCTGTTTGGCCAACTGGGCCGACAATCCCGCGCCCGCCGCATTGCAGCCGATCGCACGGCCCGCATCCCGCGCAGCTTTGGCGGGGATGACTATCCGCGCCACTAAAGAATAGCCGCCCGCCGCATCGGTCGCAGGCGACGGGTGGCACATATTTGACCAATCGATCAGAAAACCGCCAAACTGGCGCAGTAAACCGCCGGTTTGTCACCCTTTGTCGTGACAACGTCATCCATCGCTTTCAAACTGAAGCTAGTTTCTTCCAATGTGAAAGCGTCGTTATGTCATTCACCCTGTCCCGCCGGTCCTTCCTTGCCTCTACCGCTGGCTTTATCGCACTGCACCCGTTTTCAGCACGCGCGCAGGCCAATCAGGTCCACCTGCGTCTGATGGAAACCACCGACCTGCACGTGCATGTCTTTCCCTATGACTATTACGCGGACCAGCCTGTCGACACGGTCGGCCTAGCGCGAACAGCCTCTATCATCGAAAACACCCGCGCCGAATCGACAAACTCCCTTCTGCTCGACAACGGCGACTTCCTTCAGGGCAACCCGATGGGCGATTACATCGCTTACGAGCGCGGCATGAAAGAAGGCGACATGCACCCCGTGATCGCTGCGATGAATACGCTGGGCTTCGACGCATCCACCTTGGGCAACCACGAATTTAACTATGGCCTCGATTTCCTAACGAAATCTTTAGCTGGGGCAAATTATCCAGTGGTCAGCGCAAACGTTGTGAAAACCATGGGCGCGACCCCGCTGGACGATGACACGCTGATTGCGCCCTACGTCATCATTGACCGCGAACTGACAGACGGCGCTGGCGAAAAGCACCCTATCAAGATCGGCCTGATCGGCTTTGTGCCGCCGCAGATCATGAACTGGGACCGCCAGCATCTGGACGGTAAAGTGCAAACCCGCGATATCGTTGCCACCGCGCAGGCTTACGTGCCGCAGATGAAGGAACAAGGCGCGCAAATCATCATCGCCTTGTCCCACTCAGGCATCGGCGCGGCAACGGCAGAGGATGGCATGGAAAATGCCTCGATCCCGCTGGCAGGGGTTGATGGAATCGATGCGGTTATGACCGGCCATAGCCACCTGGTCTTCCCCTCCTCGTCCTATGACGGCTTTGACGGTGTCGACGTCGCCGCCGGCACGCTGATGGGCAAACCGGCAGTCATGGGCGGCTTCTGGGGCAGTCATATGGGCCTGATCGACCTGATGCTGGAACGCGACGGCAGCGATTGGAAAATCGTCAGCCACACATCCGAAGCGCGCCCGATTTCCCAGCGCAACGAAGATCGCAGCATTACCGCTTTGGTCGAAAGCGATCAAAAGGTGCTCGACGCCGTGCAGCAGGAACACGACGAAACGCTGGCCTATGTCCGCCGCGCCGTCGGCCAGACCGATGCGCCGCTTTACAGCTATTTTGCGCTGGTTGCGGATGACCCTTCTGTCCAGATCGTGTCCAACGCCCAGACTTGGTACATTAAGCAGATGATGCAAGGCACTGAAAACGAAGGGCTTCCGATCCTTTCCGCCGCTGCACCGTTCAAGGCTGGTGGCCGGCAAGGGCCGGAATATTACACCGACGTGCCAAAGGGTGATGTCGCGATCAAGAACGTCGCTGACCTTTACCTTTATCCCAACACCGTCCGCGCCGTGAAAATCACCGGTGCGCAGGTCAAGGATTGGCTGGAACGCAGCGCCGGCATGTTCAACCAGATCGAAGAAGGCGCGCAGGACGCGCCACTGCTGAACGCAGAGTTCCCCAGCTACAACTTCGACGTGATCGACGGCGTCACCTATCAAATCGACCTAAGCCAACCGTCCCGATTTGATCGTGACGGTGCCGTCGTCGCTGCGGATGCAAACCGCATCATTGACTTGAAGTTCAACGGCGAACCCATTGATCCAGATGCAGAATTTATCGTTGCCACTAACAACTACCGCGCCAGCGGCGGCGGCAGCTTTCCTGGCGCTGATGGTAGCACAATCGTCTTTGAAGGTCCCGATACCAACCGCGACGTGATCGTGCGCTACATCGTCGATCAGGGCACCATCAGCCCCAACGCTGATGCGAACTGGTCCTTCAAACCGATGCCCGGCACGACGGCGCTGTTCGAAACCGGCCCCAACGCGGCCCAATATGCCAGCGCAGTCGAAAGCGTTTCCATCGAACCCGCGGGCGACACGCCCGAAGGTTTCGCGCTTTATCGTATGGTTCTGTAAATCAAGCGGGCCATCCGCCCTGCGGGTGGCCCGCTACTGTCCGGCGTAGGTCTGCAAATTCAATCTGGCCCGGCATTGCCGGCCATCCGGCGTGCCCAACCAGACGGTGATTTCACCGCTGCCCGGCCGCCGCAAGATAAGGCGCGGCTGGCCAGCCCCCCGGCCATGATCGTCAAAATACCAGTGCCCGCCATCGGTCCGCACCAAAAGCGCCGTCGCGCAATCGCTTTCGGCACGGATTTCCATCGCAAGGCCGATCATCCCGCTTAAGTCCGCGCTAAACCCGGGCGCGTCGTTGAACTGCGCGGTAGGTATGTGCGGCAGGGCAATATGGGCGCAGCCATCCAACCCTGCTTTACCACCGGCAAAGACGCGGCGGCTTTGACCCAGCCGCAGCGCGGCCCCGTTGCTGCTGATCTGCCGCGCGGCCGCCATGTCGGGGTTCGGACAGGCAATCGCACTACCTGCAAACTGTGTTGCAGCAAGCACGACGCCAAGGACTGCAATGCGCCATAGGGACATCATCGGGCCTGATCTTATGGAATTGACGCGGCCAAGAGGCCACCGTTCCCCTAACTATGGGCCATTGCCCCTGCGGCAACAAGGGCAAACGAAAAATGGCACCCCAATCCGGGGTGCCATTCCAACAAGCCTTCGTGAAAGAAGGGCTATGTTCAGTCTTCGCTTTCCAGCGCCTCAACAGCGGTCTGCAGCTCTTCTTTGGTGACGGTCTTTTCAGCGACAGTCGCCTTTTCAAAGATGTGGTCAACGACCTTGTCTTCGAACATCGGGGCCTGCAGCTGCTGGCGGAACTGGGCGTTTTGCTGCACGAATTCAAAGAACTGACGTTCCTGACCCGGGTACTGACGTGCCTGGTTCATGATCGCTTGGGTCATTTCCTGATCGGTGACCTTCACCTCTGCCTTCTGACCGATATCGGCCAGCAGCAGACCCAGCTTCACCCGGCGCTGTGCAAGCGTCTTGTGCTCGTCCGTCGGGTTGATTTCTGGGTGATCGTGGCCCTGAACATCAGGGTTTTCCTCGTGCCACAGCTGGTGCGCGATCTGGTTTGCCTCAGCTTCGACCAGCGACTCCGGCAGATCGAAAGACACCAGCGTGTCCAGCTCGTCCAGCAACTTGCGCTTGGCGATAGCACGGGATGCACCGTTGTATTCAGCTTCCAGACGCTCACGGATCTGGCCCTTTAGGGCGTCCAGATCTTCTGCGCCGAACTTCTTGGCCAGCTCGTCGTCGATTGCGGGCGCATTAGCCGCGCGCACTTCCTTGACGGTCACGTCAAAGACGGCCTCTTTACCGGCCAGATGGGCAGCCTGATATTCGGCGGGGAAGCTGACCGTAACGGCCTTTTCTTTGCCAGCCTTGGTGCCGACCAGCTGATCTTCGAACCCGGGGATAAAGCTGTTGGAGCCCAGAACCAGCGGATAATCGTCGCCAGCGCCACCTTCAAAGGCTTCGCCGTCGATCTTGCCGACGAAGTCGATCACGACCTGATCTTTGTCTTCTGCCGCGCCGTCCTTGGCCTCATAGGCCACAGCCTGCGGGCTTTCGGCCAGATTGTTCAGCGCCTCTTCGACAGCCGAATCGTCTGCCTTGACGACCATACGCTCCAGCTTAACCTTGCTCAGGTCGGTTTCCGGCACGTCAGGCAGCTTTTCATAGGACACGTTGACGACAACATCGTCGCCCTCTTTCCAGTCCTCATTGGCCATCTTCATCTCTGGCTGGGCCGCGGGGCGGTCGCCGGATGTGGTCAGGTGGTCGTTCATCGCACCGTCGATGGCTTCCTGCATGGCTTCGCCGATCAGGCGCGGGCCGAACTGCTTGCGCATCATGGCCATCGGGACCTTGCCCTTGCGGAAACCCTTCATCTCGACTTCGGGCTGCGCTTCTTTCAGCTTGCCGACCACTTTGTCGTCAAGTTCAGCTGCCGTCACCGTGATGGTGTATCCGCGCTTGAGGCCTTCGTTCTGGGTCTCTTTGACCTGCATGGGTTTTCCTTCTGTCTATAAATCTTGGTGCGGGTGAGAGGACTCGAACCTCCACGCCTTGCGGCGCCAGAACCTAAATCTGGTGCGTCTACCATTCCGCCACACCCGCATTAAAACAGGGGCGAATGCCATTCACCCCCGGCTTTGCGCGGTGTCTATCAAAGGTCACACAGGGATGCGAGTGCAAATCGTCATCGTAAAAAAGGTGGAAGTCTGCCCTTTTTGCGCCGTAATTCTCGTCAACACATTGAGGCAGACATTAGCAAGAGCGGGAAATACGCCATGCAGACCGGGACAATGACTCGCGATACACTCGCCAAATCAGCCGTTACACTGACGTCGGGTGTATGCGCCGATACCACCATCCTCACCTTAAACGGAGAGATGCGGGTCGACGACCTGACGCCCGGCACCCGGATCATTACCCGCGACAGCGGCACTGCGGTTCTGCGATCGATCACCGCCGAAACCCTGCGCGTTGCGCCAATCCGCATCAAGGCCGGCAGCCTTGGCCATACCCGCCCCGACCGCGACATGCTTGTCGCCCCCGGCACCCAGATCCATATCCGCGATTGGCGCGCAGAGGCGCTGTTCGGCAGCCCCGCCGCCATGATCGAGGCGCAGCGCCTTGTCGACGGCGAGTTCCTTGCGGTGCAGGACGCCTGCGAGATGACAGTCTACACCCTGACATTCGATCGCCAGCACATTGTCTATGCTGACGGTATCGAAATGGGCACCGCCGCTGTCTGAACTCTTCAGGTGATGCATGAACTTCAAAGGTCAAAGCCCTGGCAGCTTTGGCCTTTTTTATTTCTGTAATTTACGTAGGACGCCAGGCAGCGCCTCTGGCAAGTCTTCTGCGATAAGCCCCGGCCCGAACGCGCGGGCGCATGCGACATGTAGCCAGGCCCCGACCTCGGCCGCCTGCATTGGTGCGAATCCCCGCGCCATCAGCCCGGTCATGAACCCCGCCAGCACATCACCAGCCCCTGCTGTCGCCAGCCACGGCGCGCTGCGGTCATAAACCGCTGCGTTGACGCGACAAGCTCCTGACGGGTCGGCGATCACTGTATCGGGGCCTTTGAACAGCACCGTGCACCCCGCTCGCTGCGCAGCCGCGCGCACGGCGTCAACCTTGGAATAGGCCGGACCGGTCAACGCAGGCGCATCCAGCTTTTCAGCAATATCGGGAAACAGCCGCGCAAATTCGCCGCCATGCGGCGTCAGCACACAGGTGTCATGGATCAGTGCAAACAGATCCGCACCTTGCGACAGCAGCGTCAGCGCATCTGCATCCAGCACCAGCCCGCTCCCCGCCATCAAAGCCGCACGCACCAAATCCGCCTCGCGCGCGCCCGTCCCCAGCCCCGGCCCCAGACACAGCGCATTGATTCGCTTGTCCGTCAGCACCGCGTTCAGCGCATCCGCATCCGGCACCCGGCGCAACATCACCGCATCCAGCTGCGCTGCATTCTCGATCAGTGCAGCTGGCGGACACCCGACAGTCACCGCGCCCGCGCCAATCCGCAAAGCCCCCCGCGCCGCCATCCGCGCCGCGCCGCCCTTGCCGACGCCGCCCGACAGAATCAGGGCATGGCCGTAATCGTATTTGTGTCCGCCCCCCTTCATAAGGTGGCCAGCCAGCCCCTGCGCCGTGACCAGATGACAAACATCTGCCCCCGCGGGTTCCGTCAAACCGATATCCGAAACAACCAGTTGCCCGCACATCGCCGGCCCCGCACCCAGCATGTGACCGCGCTTGGCACGGTGAAACGTCACTGTCAGATCGGCCGGCACGCAGGCACCATCGCCCTGCCCCAAAACCCGCCCGCTATCGGCGCAAAGTCCGCTTGGGACATCGACCGCAACGCGCAGCGCACCGGTAGGGACAGGCAGAACCATGTCCAACGGCCGCGACAGACCCGTGCCGAACAGCGCATCGACGCAAAGCGCCGCCGCACCCACATGCTCACCCTCTGAAAGCGGTCGGACAGACCCAAGTGCCTGCCACCGCTCGTAATTTGTGCGCGCATCCGGCGGTAGCTGCTTCGCGCTTCCGTGCAAAAACACATCAACCGCCCAGCCGGCCCCCTGCAGCAGCCTAGCCACAACAAAGCCGTCACCGCCATTATTTCCCGGCCCGCACAGCACAACGGCGCGCCGCGCGACGTCAGGGCGGCCTGCAAACGCTGGCCACTGCGCGAAAACCGCGTCCACAACGCCCTGCCCGGCCCGCTCCATCAGCTCCAGCCCCGTCACAGCGCCAGACTCAATCGCGCGACGCTCAACGGCGCGCATTTGGGCAGCAGTCAGCAGTTCGGTCACAGTTTGATCACCTCAAGTTTTCAAAACGCACAAAAAAGCATCAAGCCGCACATTCCTGCATCGCGCAGCCTAATTTGTGCCGGTCTTCGCTTGCACCTTGCGCGCCGTGAATTGTTCCTGTCTGTCTATGATGGTCTGACCGCGACAAGACCGCAACCAAGGGGGGCGAAACCTGTGAAAAAGATAGAAGCCATCATCAAGCCGTTCAAGCTGGACGAAGTGAAGGAAGCGCTGCAGGAGGTTGGCATCCAGGGCCTCTCCGTTGTCGAGGTAAAGGGTTTCGGCCGCCAGAAGGGCCATACCGAGCTTTACCGCGGCGCGGAATATGTCGTCGACTTTCTGCCCAAGGTGAAACTGGAAATCGTCATCGCTGACGATCAGGTCGATGCCGCCATCGCAGCCATCATTGCAGCCGCCAAGACCGACAAGATCGGCGACGGCAAGATTTTCGTCTCTCCCGTCGAGCAGGCGATCCGGATCCGTACCGGCGAAACGGGCGACGACGCGCTTTAAGCGCAGCGTCGCAACCCACCACACGATCAAGACTGAAAAGGACCTCTCTCGATGAGCACCAAAGATTTTCTAAAAATGATCAAGGATGAAGAGGCCGACTACGTCGATATCCGCTTCACCGATCCTAAAGGCAAACTGCAGCACGTCACCATCGTGGCGGATCTGGTGGACGAAGACTTCGTCGAAGAAGGCTTCATGTTCGACGGCTCGTCCATCGCCGGCTGGAAATCCATCGACAAGTCCGACATGAAGCTCGTTCTTGACGTGGACAGCGCCTATGTCGACCCGTTCTACGCTGAAAAAACCATCTGCGTGCACTGCACCGTGGCAGAGCCCGACACGATGGAACCCTATGACCGCGACCCGCGCGGCACTGCAGAAAAGGCCGAAGCCTATCTGAAGTCCTCGGGTATTGGCGATACGTTCTATTGCGGCCCCGAAGCCGAATTCTTCATCTTTGACGATGTGCGTTACAGCGTTTCGATGAACAAGGTGTCCTTCCAGGTCGATGCTATCGACGGCGCATGGAACACCGACACCGATTTCCGTTCGGAAACCGGCGTGGGCAACACCGGTCACCGTCCGGGCGTCAAAGGCGGCTACTTCCCCGTCAACCCGATCGACGATGCGCAGGACATGCGCGGCGAAATGCTGTCCACCATGAAGCGCATGGGCATGAAGGTCGACAAGCACCACCACGAAGTTGCATCCTGCCAGCACGAACTTGGCCTGATTTTCGGCACGCTGACCAAGCAAGCTGACGAGATCCAGAAGTACAAGTACGTCATCCACAACGTGGCCCAGGCCTACGGCAAGTCGGCAACCTTCATGCCAAAGCCGATGTCCGGCGACAACGGCACCGGTATGCACGTCAACATGTCGATCTGGAAAGACGGCAAGCCGCTGTTCGCAGGCGACAAATATGCTGACCTGAGCCAGGAAGCGCTGTATTTCATCGGCGGTATCCTGAAGCACGCCAAGGCGTTGAACGCGATCACCAACCCGACCACGAACAGCTACAAGCGTCTGATCCCCGGCTTCGAAGCCCCGGTTCTGCGTGCGTTCTCTGCGCGTAACCGTTCGGGCTGCGTGCGTATTCCATGGTCCGAATCCCCCAAGGCAAAGCGCGTCGAGGCACGTTTCCCCGATCCCGCAGCCAACCCCTACCTGTGCTTTGCTGCACTGCTGATGGCCGGCCTTGACGGTATCAAGAACAAGATCGATCCGGGCCCCGCGTCCGACAAAGACCTTTACGATCTGCCGCCAGAAGAACTGGCCGCAATCCCCACCGTCTGCGGCTCGCTGCGTGAAGCCCTGGAAGAGCTGGAGAAGGACCACGAGTTCCTGCTTGCTGGCGACGTGTTCACCAAAGGCCAGCTGGAAGGCTACATCGGTCTGAAGTGGGAAGAGGTTTACGCCTACGAGCACACACCGCACCCGATCGAGTACAAGATGTACTACAGCTGCTAATCCATCACGGATTACGGCCACGAAGGGCACCCCATCGGGGTGCCCTTTTTGCGTTCAAAGGGCCGTTTGGACATGACCGGATGTGTATTCGCAGCCACAGCGCATGGGCCGCGCAGTCCGTCGCCGATGATATTGCACCGATGGGCGAAAACTTCGGCTAGATAACGGATGCAACCAACCTGAAAGTCATTTCAAATGCTCTCTCGCGCGCTTTTCTCGCTTCCTTTTTTGTCCCTCGCGGCATGCGGCAGCTCTAGCACCGATGCCATCACAACGGCGGCTGGCTTTGCTGCGGTCAACGCGCAGGGCGTGATCACCGGCTCTGCCACTGCAGATGACGCCTCTGGCGGGGCCTTGTCAGTTGGCGACATTGGTCAGACCAAATCGGGCTATGCCTATCTGGTCGAATCCGAAGGAAACACGATTTCGGCACGTTCTGCCCTGATCAATCCTGCCGGCATCACAACGCGGCCCACCACCGGCACCGCCCGTTTCACGGCTGATTTTCAGCTTAGCGAAGTGCGCGACACCAACAGCAGCACGACAGTCACAGAGGCAGAGGGCAGCCTGCCGATCAACATCGCCCTTGGCACCGGCCGCGTGACCGGCAGCGGCGATGGCTTGCAGGTTTCCGGCCAGATGAATGCCACTGGCCCCGCCTTTACAGGCACCACAACGTGGCGCGGCGTAACTGGCGATCTGCAGGGCCGCGCGGACAACACCCGTATCATCGGCGCGTTCAACGGCGCAAATGACACGGCGGCTTATGCGGGTGGTTTTATCGGATCTGCGCGCTAATCCGTTCGGCAGCGCCCTAGCGGCGCTGCCAAAGCGAGCGCATCGTGTAATCCTTGCGCGGGCCGGTGACGGTCCAGACGGCGTGCCATTGCGGCCAGCGGCTAAAATCGTGGCGCGCGCGGTAGGTGTCGGGATCGCAGGCGTGCACAGCCTCGTGGGTCGATGCGGGGTTAAATTGGACGAAATCGCGCCCGTCGGCAAAGCGGATCGTGATCAGACCGACGGAAAAGTCGTACAGATAGCGCCGCTCGGCCTTAAGCGGGGCGGCGCTGCCGATCTGCAACATTCCCGATTCGTCATAGATCGCGCCACTGTCGCCGTCCGCCACGAAACGCGCTGTGCCTTCAAACAGGCCCGCCTGCCCCGCGCGGCGGTCCTCTATCCGGCGTGTCAGCAGCCAATCGCCCAAAAAATCGTCCCGAGAGCGACCATTCAGCCATTTGCTTTCCGTCACGGCAGCCTCCGCTTCTTTTCATTCTGGCCTTGTCCCAGTATGACGCCCCCAGCGCCGCTGCCAATCCCGAAAGGTTCTGCCCATGATCCCGCGTTATTCCCGTCCCGAAATGGTTGCCATCTGGGACCCGGCCACGAAATACAAAATCTGGTACGAGATCGAGGCACATGCCTGCGATGCCATGGCCGATCTGGGCGTGATCCCGCGCGAAAATGCCGATGCCGTCTGGAAGGCAAAAGACGTCACCTTTGACGTCGCCCGCATCGACGAAATCGAGGCCGTCACCAAGCACGACGTCATCGCATTCCTGACGCACCTGTCCGAACATATCGGAGCAGACGAGGCACGCTTTGTGCACCAAGGCATGACATCCTCTGATGTGCTGGACACCACGTTCAACGTCCAGCTGGTGCGCGCCGCCGACATCCTGCTGGCCGATATGGACCGCGTGCTGGCCGCCCTGAAAAAGCGTGCCTATGAACATAAGGACACCGTCCGTATCGGCCGCAGCCACGGTATCCATGCCGAACCGACGACGATGGGCCTGACCTTTGCCCGCTTTTATGCCGAAATGGACCGGGGCCGCGCCCGTCTGGTCAACGCCCGCGCTGAAATCGCGACCGGCGCAATCTCTGGCGCTGTCGGCACCTTTGCCAACATTGATCCGGCTGTCGAAGAGCAAGTCTGCAAGCAGCTGGGCCTGACGCCAGAGCCGATCAGCACGCAGGTCATTCCGCGCGATCGTCACGCAATGTTCTTTGCCACGCTGGGTGTGATCGCATCCTCGATGGAAAACATCGCCACCGAAGTGCGCCACATGCAGCGCACCGAAGTGCTTGAGGCCGAGGAGTTCTTTTCCCCCGGTCAAAAGGGATCGTCCGCGATGCCGCACAAGCGTAACCCGGTGCTGACTGAAAACCTGACCGGTCTGGCCCGTCTGGTGCGCATGTCCGTGACCCCCGCGCTGGAAAACGTCACCCTGTGGCACGAGCGTGATATCTCGCATTCGTCTGTCGAGCGGACCATCGGCCCAGACACCACCGTCACCCTAGATTTCGCGCTGAACCGTCTGGCCGGCCTGATCGAAAAGCTGGTGATCTATCCCGAAACCATGCTGGCGAACATGAACAAGTTCCGCGGTCTGGTCATGTCGCAGCGCGTGCTTCTGGCCCTGACCCAAGCCGGCGTCAGCCGCGAGGACAGCTACAAGCTGGTGCAGCGCAACGCGATGAAGGTTTGGGAAAAAGGGGCCGACTTTAAAACAGAGCTGCTGGCCGACGCCGATGTGACCGCCGCCCTGACGCCGGAACAGATCGAGGAAAAGTTCGACATCGGTTATCACACCAAGCATGTCGACACGATCTTTGCCCGCGTGTTCGGCAAGGACTGATCGCCCCTGACGGCGTGAAAATATGGCCGGGCCTGCAAGACAGCGCCCGGCCATATTGCGTTAACGGATCGGCGCATGCACGGGCTGCGCCTGCGCCCGGCGCGCATCGCGCGGGATGGCGGCAATGCCATGGATCACCGGCATCGACAGCACCGCATAGCGCCGGCCATCATTGTCATTGGTATAGGGCGCACCGATCCGCTGCGCACCGAACCCCAGCTGCCGCAGCGCCCGCATCAGGGCCAGCGGCGACAGTGACATCAGCTGCGTCGCCCCCTGATCGGCCGCGACGTTGATCAGCCCCTGCACGATCATGGTCAGGCAGACGCTGCGATCCGCCTGCGTTTCAACCCTTTCCGACATGACAAGCCGGGTGCATTCCCACGTCTGCGCGCTGACGATATCTTGCCCCAGCACCTGCGGCGGTATGTCGATCAGCTTTCCATGCACCGCATCGCGCAGCATATAGCTGTGGCTGCCCCAGGTCGCCGTTGTCGCCATCGCACGCGCGCCGCCGATGACGGCACCATCGCGCATGACCAGTGAATACCAGGCGTTGGGATTGTCGTATTGATCCATCTCGACCTGGTCATCATGGGGGATGTTCCAACCAAGCGTGTCGACGAAAAACCGTTTGCGCAGGCGCAGGAAATCGTAAAACGCAGTGCCGTGCCGGTGAAGGGTCGCCAGATTGAAGGTAATGTTTTCCATGGTGGATTCTCCTTTAGGATGAATCCATTTTTAGTCATTACGCCCGGACGAGTCTCAACCGCAGTGCGGACAGCCTTTGGATCGCACACCCCAGAGGGGTAATTGCTACAGCTATTAACAAAGTATTAACGCTGGCTTGGCAAAGGTCAGATCAGCTTGAATTGCCGCGCCATCGTTGCGGCCTGCGTGCTGGTATTGGCCCCCAGCTTGACCTTTGCGTTTTTCAGCCGCTGCTTGACCGCCCCTTCGGTAACGCCCAGATCGAACGCAATCTGCTTGAGCCGCTTGCCATCTTTGACCATAGCCAAAGCCTCCAGCTCGGCATTGGTCAGATTGGTGGGCGGCAGCATTTCATGGTGGCGGCGGGTCAGAAACGCCACCAGCAGCCGCGCTTCCAGATCCTCGAACTCGCGGTCGGGGCGAATAAAACTTGCAAACGAGCGGTGGCCTTCTAGGTTTTCATCAAAGACGGCAACCGTCAGGCCGAAACGCAACCCAAAGGCAGAGGCCATGGTCAAAACACCATGAGGATCATCGCCGCGCATATCCGACCAGCGCCTGAAGCCGGTGTTGGCATAGGCCCATCGCATGACGGGGTCGAACAGCATCAGACGATTTTTAGTATAGTGGTCAACCCATTCTGTCGGCAGCGCGTTGATCTCTTCCATCGGGAAGGCAAAACCGATACGGAGCGCGATGTAGTGTCCGGATGGCGAAACACGTTGAACGTCCTGAGGCGTCATCTGTCGGACCATCAGTTAACGTCGCCTTATAGTTGAGATGCGAATTACACTTTTGGATAGTATGACACCCGAGAGTGAAAGCAAATCAGCTTTTTACTGTAAATGAAACTGAAAGACCGGGCCACAGGATGATGAAAATGTCGGACATCGCGCAGATGATGAAGCGGCTTGAAGATGCATCAGGCCTTGCGCCTGCAGGCTACGCCTTGGCCTTTCACATCCGTTATACGACTCCGACCTTTCTGCTTCAGGCCTATCCAAAGGCCTGGACGACCTATTATTCTCTGCACGCTTTGGTGATGGCCGATCCGACCGTATCCTGGGGCTTTAACAATGACGGCAGCTGCCGCTGGTCCGATCTGACGGATGATCCGTCGCGGGTCATGCAACGGGCCGCACAGCACGGGCTGAACTACGGCGTTGTTTGTGCGCTTGAAACCGATGGCAGCCGCAGCTTTGGCAGCTTTGCGCGGGCAGACCGCGAATTTACCGACGGCGAAATTCAGGATTTGGCCGGCGTGCTGACCGAACTGCACAACGCGACCAAATCCATAGAAGATTTGTCGCCGGACGCCATCGAAGCGCTGCGCGGCATGTCGGTGAACTACGCCAAAGGCTAAGGGCGTTTACCATTCGTTGACCGCTCTGCCGGTAAGGTGGGGCCATGCTCAATGCCCTTCATCCCCTTTCTGATTCTGCACCCGCGGGTGCGCCCGGCGCATCCGGCACGCTGCGTTTGTCACGTAAACGCAAGGCGGCGCTGATCGTGCAATTGCTGATCAGCGATGGCAACAAACTGGCCCTATCATCCATGCCCGATCATGTGCAGGAAGACCTAGCACGTGAACTTGGTGCGATCCGGCTGGTTGACCGGGACACGGTCAACGCAGTGGCCACCGAATTTGCCGATTTGCTGGATGCCATCGGCCTGTCTGCCCCCGGCAACGTTGATGCCGCACTCGAAGCGTTATCTGGCCAAATTTCGCCGCATCTGGCCGACAAACTGCGCGACCAGATGGATAATCGCACAGGACGCGACCCTTTCATCCGGCTGCAAAACCTGACCACTGACGAAGTGGTCAAGATCCTGTCAAACGAAAGCATCCAGATCGGTGCGGTGCTGCTATCCAAACTGCCTGTCGCCCGCGCGGCGGAAGTGCTGGGCAAATTGCCCGGTGAACGCGCCCGGCGCATTACTTTTGCCGTGCGCCAGACGGCGGACATAGCCCCCGATGCCGTCCTACGGATCGGGCAGGCGCTGGTATCTGACTATTGCCGCACCCGCCTGACCGCTTTTGAAAAGGCACCTGTCGAACGGGTTGGGGCCATCCTGAACTCCAGCCCGGCGCTGACCCGCGATGATGTTCTGGTGGGCCTTGACGAATCCGACGCCGATTTCGCAAAGGATGTGCGCAAAGCCATCTTTACCTTTGAAGACATTCCCGCCCGCGTGCGTCCAATTCACATGCCCAACTGCATCCGCGCCATTGATTCAGGCGATCTGGCGACGGCCATGGCCTTTGCCCTCGGCACCGGCGGCAAAAGGGAAGAAGCGGCAAATTTCATCCTCGACTGCATTTCGCAGCGTATGGCCGCCAGCATGAAAGAAGAAGCCGCCGAACGCGGCACACCCAAAACGGTCGACGGTGAAGCCGCGATGAATGCGGTCAGCACCGCCATCCGCGCCCTGGCCGACGACGGCACCATCAGCTTGATCGACCCGGACGCGGAAGAGTGATCAGACCCCCTGCCCGCATGCCTGCGTGAAATGCGGGGCTTTTCAAAGACGCGGCAGGGCACTACCTGATTGCCATGACCGATAACGCCCAGACTGATAACGCCCGGACCGATGCCAGACAGACCGGTATCGCCCAGACCGACACCACGGCAGCCGTCGCAGTGCCTGACGGCAGCCGTTCGCAATGGCTGCAAAATCTGGTCCTGCGCGCCCTTATCGGCGGCATGAACCTGCTGCCCTATCGCATGCGGGTCCGCGGTACGGGGGCAATTGTCGCCCGCGTTATTGGTCCGCTGGCAGGCTACCGGCGCCGCGCCATGGTCAACCTGGCAGATGCCTATCCCCAGATGGACACATCCGCCCGCCGCGATCTGGCCACCCGTGTGCTGGACAATTTCGGCCGCACCTTGATGGAAAACTATGCCAACCGCGATTTTGCCGCGCAACTGTCACAGACCTTGCCGCGCGGTGACGGCGTTGATGCGGTGCAAAAGGCAATGGCTGCTGGCCGCCCGATCATTTTCCTGACGGCCCATTTCGGTAACTTCGAAGCCCCCCGCCACGTCCTGACCCGCGATGGCGCGCGCATCGGCGGACTTTATCGCCCGATGGCGAACGCCTATGTTGATGCGCACTACCGCGAAACGATGACCAGTTGGGGTGGCCCCGTCTTTGCTCAAGGCAAGCGCGGCACGATGGGTTTTGCCCGCCATATCAAGGCCGGCGGCATGGGCACGCTTTTGTTTGACGTTCACGTCTACGGTGCGCCCGCGATTGACTTTCTGCATCGTCCGGCGCTGACATCCATGGCGGCCGCGGAAATGGCATTGCGCTTTGACGCCTTGCTGGTGCCCTACTTCGGGATTCGCCAGCCCGACGGCCTGTCCTTTGACGTGGTCGTCGAATCGCCCATTGCCCACAGTGATCCGCTGACAATGATGACCGAGGCAACAAAACGGCTGGAGGCGCGGATCGCCGATCACCCCGAACAATGGTTCTGGGTGCACCGCCGCTGGAAATAAGGCGTTAACGCAGCTGCACCGCACCCAGAATCGCACCCGCCGGGCCGTCCTGAATAATGGCGACCACTGGCGCATCGCCGGTCACATTCACATTCAGCGACAGGGGTTGGCCAGTGTTCCACTCGCCTGCCTCAACCCAGCTGGTGACAACGTTGCGGTAAATAACGGTTTTGCCCGCGTTCTCGCCCTTGTGGATGTCGCGCGTGACGCGCGGCGTATAGCGGACAATCTGCACCAGCGCGCGCGGCGGCACGGCACCGACGGCCGTGGCGTTGACAGTTGCGACATCGCCAGTCCGGCTCAATGACATCTGCACGGGGTTATTCTGGGCCGGATGGCTGGTAATCGCATCCATCGCCTTGACCGGGTGACTGCCGACCAGTTCCTTGACCCCTGCTACAACCATTTGCGGCGTATAGACATTTCGCGCCTGCCATTCTCGGGCATATCCACGCTGACGGGCGGTAAAGGCAGGGCTGCCCAGATCGTCCTTCCAGCCGATATAGTCCCAGTAATCCACATGCAGCGCCAGGGCGATCACATCATCGCGGTCGGCAATCTGTTCAAAGATCCGGTCCGCAGGCGGGCAGCTTGAACAACCCTGAGAGGTGTAAAGCTCCACCACCGTACCCCAGTCCTGAATACCCCGATCCTGCGCAGCCAGACCGGTTCCGGCAAAGATCGCTCCGATGACAGAGGCGGCGAAGACATGGCGCATGAGGGTACTTTCCACAAAATTTCTGTTTCTATCGTTTATGAAAAAGACATTGTAATGACCAATCAAGGATTTGCGACATCCGGTGAAGGCCCTCGATGTGCGGTATAAACCGTCACGCGCCCAGCCGGTATACAATTGTATACCTTTTTTCGCCACAACCCCTTGAACGGCTGCGCGGCTTGGGGCAAAAGTGGCGCAAGCCACAGTCCTCAACCCCAAAGGGATAGCCATGACAGTCACAGTCGGCACTGATACCGCAAAAACCCGCAAGACCCTGACGGTCGGCGACCAGTCGGTCTCCTACTATTCGATTGACGCCGCCACGCAGGCCGGTCTAGGCGATTTCAGCAAGCTGCCTGCCGCGCTGAAGGTCGTGCTGGAAAACATGCTGCGTTTCGAGGACGGCAAGACCGTCACGGTAGATGACATCAAGGCATTTGCCGAATGGGCCACCCTGGGCGGCAAGAACCCCCGCGAAATCGCCTATCGTCCGGCCCGCGTGCTGATGCAGGACTTCACCGGCGTGCCCGCCGTGGTGGACCTTGCGGCCATGCGTGACGGCATCGTGGCATTGGGCGGCGACGCCCAGCAGATCAATCCGCTGGCCCCTGTCGATCTTGTGATCGACCACTCGGTGATGATCGACGAATTTGGCAACCCGCGCGCATTCCAGATGAACGTCGACCGCGAATACGAACGCAACATGGAACGTTACCAGTTCCTGAAGTGGGGCCAGAACGCGTTCAACAACTTCCGCGTTGTACCGCCGGGCACAGGCATCTGCCACCAGGTAAACTTGGAATATCTGGCCCAGACCGTCTGGACCGATACCGACCAGAACGGCGAAACCGTCGCCTACCCCGATACGCTTGTCGGCACCGACAGCCACACGACCATGGTCAACGGTTTGGCCGTTCTGGGCTGGGGTGTCGGCGGGATCGAGGCAGAAGCCGCGATGCTGGGCCAGCCGATTTCCATGCTGATCCCCGAAGTCGTCGGCTTCAAACTGACCGGAGAGATGACCGAAGGCACCACCGCCACCGACCTGGTGCTGAAGGTTGTAGAGCTGCTGCGCGAAAAGGGCGTGGTCAGCAAGTTCGTCGAATTCTACGGCCCCGGCCTTGATCACCTGCCGCTGGCGGACCGCGCCACGATTGGCAACATGGCCCCCGAATACGGCGCAACCTGCGGCTACTTCCCTATCGACGACGAAACCCTGAAATATCTGCGCCTGACAGGCCGCGACGAAGACCGGATTGCTCTTGTCGAAGCCTATGCCAAGGCGAACGGCTTCTGGCGCGATGCCGACTACGCACCGGTCTACACCGACACGCTGGAGCTGGACATGGGCACCGTTGTGCCCGCCATCTCTGGCCCTAAACGTCCGCAGGACCACATCAACCTCGATATCGCCGGCACGGCGTTTGGTCAGTACGTCAAAGGAATCCGCGAAGGCAAGGATACCTCTGCCAATGCAGAAATCCGCTGGGAAGGTGAAGGCGGCCAGCCAGAACCGCGCGACATCCCCGGCGACGAAGGGCACCACAAGCGGGGCTATGTGCAGACCGACGACGGCAACTACCAGCTGCACGACGGCTCGATCGTGATCGCCTCGATCACCTCCTGTACCAACACATCCAACCCCTACGTGATGATCGGTGCCGGTCTTGTGGCCCGTAAGGCGCGCGCCCTTGGCCTGACCCGCAAGCCTTGGGTCAAAACCTCTCTCGCGCCCGGCTCTCAGGTTGTGACCGAGTATCTGGAGGCCGCAGGCCTGCAAGAGGATCTGGACGCGCTGGACTTCCACCTTGTCGGCTACGGTTGCACGACCTGCATCGGCAACTCCGGCCCCCTAGAGCCGGCAATCAGCAAGGCGATCAATGATTACGACCTGATCGGCGTGTCGGTCCTGTCCGGTAACCGCAACTTCGAAGGCCGCATTTCGCCGGACGTGCGCGCCAACTACCTGGCCAGCCCGCCGCTGGTTGTGGCCTATGCGCTGGTCGGCGACATGAACGTCGACATCACCAAGGATGCGCTGGGTCAGGACAAGGATGGCAACGATGTCTTCCTGAAAGACATCTGGCCGACACAAAAGGAAATCGCCGATCTGGTCGAAAAAACCGTAACCCGCGAAGCCTTCATGTCGAAATATGCCGATGTGTTCAAAGGCGACGAAAAGTGGCAGGCTGTCGAAGTTGTCGACAGCGAAACCTACAACTGGCCGCCCCAGTCGACCTACGTTCAGAACCCGCCTTACTTCAAAGGCATGTCCAAGGACGCAGGCACGATCCACAACGTCAAGGACGCCAAGGTTCTGGCCGTTCTGGGCGACATGGTTACGACCGACCACATCAGCCCCGCCGGCTCGTTCAAGGAAACCAGTCCGGCCGGTCAGTACCTGCTGGAACATCAGGTGCCCGTGCGCGAATTCAACTCCTACGGCTCGCGCCGCGGCAACCATGAAGTCATGATGCGTGGCACCTTTGCCAATATCCGCATCAAGAACGAAATGCTGGACGGCGTCGAAGGCGGATACACAAAAGGCCCCGACGGCAACCAGACCTCGATCTTCGACGCCGCCATGGCCTATGAGGAAACCGGCACGCCGCTGGTCATCTTTGCGGGCGAGCAGTACGGCGCAGGTTCCTCGCGTGACTGGGCCGCAAAAGGCACGGCCCTGCTGGGCGTCAAAGCCGTCATCGCCGAAAACTTTGAACGCATCCACCGTTCCAACCTCGTCGGCATGGGCGTTATTCCGTTCGAATTCACGAACGGCGATACGCGCAAGACACTGGGCCTGACTGGCGAAGAAACCGTCAGCATTGACGGCCTTGATACAATCAAGCCGCTGGAAGTGGTGAAAGCGCATATCACGACGGCCGATGGCACAACCAAAACCATCGACATCAAATGCCGCATCGATACCGCGATCGAGATCGAATACATCGAACACGGCGGCGTGCTGCACTACGTGCTGCGCGACCTCGCCAAGGCGCAGTAAGGCACCAATTTAAACGACCAAAGGCCGCGCCTCTCAGCGCGGCCTTTTTCATGTCCAGTCTTCTTCTGGTTAAAAATATCCCCGCCGGAGGCCTTGCCATTGCGACGCAATGGCAAATGCCGAATTTTCGTCGAAAATTCGGCTGGCGGGGCGCTGCCCCGCACCCCGGGATATTTTTGACCAGAAGAAGGGGACGCCGCTAATTGGTGGTTGCGGCTTCAAGCATCGGAAGAAATCGCTGTTCATAATCGGAGCCGACGAGCGGCCCGATAAAGCGGCTAAGCACCGTACCATCGGGACCGACGATGAAGGTTTCCGGCGGCGCGGTCACGCCCCAGTCGATGGCAACGCGGCCGCGCAGGTCGAAGCCTGTCGCGAAGAACGGGTTGCCTTCCTCTGCCAGATAGCCGGCGGCATCATCTGCCTGATCGCGGAAATTGACGCCTGCGACGCGGTATCCCTGATCGGACAGCGCTTGCAATGTCGGATGCTCGGCGCGGCAAGGCGGACACCAGCTGGCCCAGAAATTGACGATCGTGATCTCGCCGGTCTGCAGATCGTCGGCGGTCAGCAGGGGTGTGCCTGCGACCGCTTCGTCCGGCAGGTTCGGCGCAGGCTGACCGATGAATTGCGACGGCAGTTCGCCGGCGTTTTCACGCATCAGCCCGCCCCAGAACAATCCGGCAAGCGCGGCAAAAATGACCGGCGGGACGACAAGCAGAGGTGAAACTTTAGCCACGTTCAACAGCCTCCAGTGCGGCCTTGACGCGGCGGGACCGGCGCAGGCTTGCCAAGATCAGTACGGCAAGCACGGCGATGCTGGCGGCATAAGCGGTCAGCACTTCGAGGGCGTATTTTCCAAGATCAGGCACGTTGGCTCCTTGCGATGAGGGCGGCTGTCCGACGGGCGCGGATTTCAGTGCGAGTACGCAGCAGGACAAGAGCGACAAACAGCGCGACAAAGCCTGCGATGCAGACCAGCAAAGGCAGGTAAAATACGTCGGCGACGTTCTCTTCTTTATCAAGCGACAGTGACGCGCCCTGATGAAGGCCCTGGTTCCAAAAATTGACCGCATAGCGCGACAAGATCGCAAAGACCGACCCGACGAGGCAAAGCACCGAAGTCAGATCGGCCGCCGTATCCGGATCTTCGATCGCGGCCCAAAGCGCGATGTAACCAAGATAGAACAAGAACAGGATCAAAAAGGAGGTCAGGCGCGGATCCCACGCCCAATAGGTCCCCCACATGGGGCTGCCCCAGATTGCACCGGTGATCAGCGCGATCACGGTCATGGCCATGCCGATGGGCGCAGCGGCGCGGGCGGCCAATGCGCTGACGTGGTGCCGGCGTACCAGCCAGACCAGCGATGTTACAAGCATCATGAACCACGCATTGATGGCCATCAACGCGCTTGGCACGTGCAGATAGATGATCTTGACCGTCGCGCCCTGACGCGCTTCGTCCGGGGTGAAAAAGAAGCCCCAGATCAGGCCGACGACCAGACAGGCTGCTGCCACGGCAAAGGCCACGCGCATGACGGGCGCGGTCCAGTCCATGAACCGTTTCGGATTGGCGTATTCCCAGATCGACATGTGTTATCCCTATCCCGGGGCCCTGCGCCCCTCAATCCCCGATCACCGCAGGTTGATGCGCAATACTGCCGCAGCGGCGAAGGGCAGCAGGGCAAAGCAGCCCAGCGTGATCGCCCCCATCAGCATCAAAGGTGCGGCAGCGCCGGTTCCATCGACGCCGCGGCGCACGGCCTCTGCCCCGAAGATCAACGTCGGCACATAAAGCGGCAGCACCAGCAATGACAGCAACAGCCCGCCCCGCCGCAGGCCCACCGTCAAAGCCGCGCCAAAGCTGCCGATCATCGACAGCGCGGGCGTGCCAAGGGCAAGGCTGACCAGCAGATAGCCATAGGCGGCGCTGTCCATGTTCAGGAAAAATCCCAGCGCCGGGGCGACCAGCGTCAGCGGCAGGCCAGAGGTGATCCAGTGCGCCAATGCCTTGATCAGCGCGATACCTTCCAGCGGCAGCGGTGCGGTGGCCAGCAGCGCCAGCGAGCCGTCTTCAAAATCAAGTGCGAATATCCGGTCCAGTGACAGCAGCGCTGCCAGCAGCGCCGCGACCCAAAGGATGCCGGGTGCGATCAGGGCCAGGGTGCTGCGGTCCGGGCCGACGCCAAAGGGCACCAGCACGACGACAATCAGGAAAAACGCAAGGCCAAGGCCAAAGCCGCCGCCGGCCCGCACAGCCAGTGCCAGATCGCGGCGCAGCAGGGCAATCACAAAAACGCCTCGTCCGCGCCGCCATCCGCATCAGGCTGTGCCAGATAGGGCGTCAGGTCCAGCGCGGGCGCATCAAGGCCAAGGTCGATATGAGTTGCAATGACCGCGCAGCCGCCGCCCGCCAGATGCACATCGCGCATCCAGTCCGCGAACATGCGCACGGAAAAGCCGTCGAGGCTGACCGTCGGTTCGTCCAGAAACAACACACGCCGCCCGATGACGCCCAGACGCGCAAGGCCAAGTCGCCGCTTTTGCCCCGCCGACAACGTGCCAGCAGCGCGGTTGCGCAGCGCATCCAGATCAAAGGCGGCATAGACGCTGTCCGGCACATCGCGGCCATAGACGTGCGCCCAGAAAGTCAGGTTTTCAGCGACAGTCAGCGCCGTCTTGATCCCGTCGGCATGGCTGGCATAGGCACCTGTGCCGTCCAGATAGGTGACAGTCCCATCCAGCGCGGGCTGCAGCCCCGCAAGCGTGCGCAGCAAGGTCGTTTTACCAACGCCGTTCGGTCCGCGCAGGATCAGCGCCTCGCCCGCCTTAACGTCAAAGGACAGACCGTCCAGCACCGGCACACCGCCGCGCGCGCAGCGCAGGGCGCGGACTTGCAACATGGCGGTCAGACCGGGAACAGTGCCAGCGCGACGCGGCGGCCTTCGCTGAGCAACACGTTGTAGGTGCGGCAGGCGGCGGGGGAGGCCATGGTTTCCACGCCAAGGCCCGCCGCCTCTAGTATCTCGCGAAAGGCGGCTGGGGTGTGGGCGATTTCCGCCCCCGTACCAACAAAGATTACATCCACCTTGTCTACCATGGCCAGCAAGGCTTCAGTGTCGTCATAGCCACCCCAGCTGGCCACGCCTGACGGCATGACGGTCACGGCCCCCTCGATCACCTTGCCGCCAATGCGAAAGAAACCGGGGCCGTAGCCGTCGATGGGTTTCGCATTGTCGTAAGTGATCTCGGTCAGACGCATTTATTTGCCTTCCACGTCAGCATAACGGCCCACGGTGCGCGGGTCCTTTTTGGACCAGTCGCGTTTGACGCCCAGCATCAGCACGATGTTTTTCGCAATGTAGATCGACGAATAGGTGCCGACAATAATGCCCCAAGTGATGGCGAACACAAAGCCCCGGATCACATCGCCGCCCAGCACCAGCAGCGCGATCAGCGCCAGCAGGGTCGTGCCCGATGTCATCATGGTCCGTGACAGGGTTTCATTGGCGGACAGGTTCAGCACCTCGATCAAAGGCATGACCTTGAACTTGCGCAGGTTTTCCCGAACCCGGTCAAACACGACCACGGTATCGTTGATGGAATAACCTACGATTGTCAGCAGGGCCGCGATGATCGCCAGATCGAACTTAATTTGCAGCAGCGCGAACAAGCCGATGGTCAGGCCGACGTCATGCACCAGCGCGACGATGGCACCGATGGCAAACTGCCATTCAAAGCGCAACCAGATGTAGACCACGATCGCTCCGATGGCACCGACAACGGACAGGATGGCAGAGCCGATCAACTCTCCTGACACTTTGGGTCCCACGCTTTCGACAGAGGCGAAGGTGACGTTTGGATCAACCGCCGTCATTGCGGCTTCCATTGCGGCGATGGTTTCGGGCGCGACGCTTTCTGCATCGCCTTGCGCCTGAATACGCACTTCGGCCACGTTGCGGTCGGGGCCAAAGCCGGGATCGAACACTTCGGTGATGGCGACATCACCCAGCTGCAAAGGTTCCAGCGCGGCGCGGTAGGCACCGACATCAATGCTTTGCGTGCTTTCGGTGCGGATAGTGGTGCCGCCCTTGAAATCGATGCCGTAGTTCAGGCCGAACGCAAAGAAGGCGACGACCGACAGAACAAGCAGCACAATTGATCCGCCAAAGGTCAGCTTGGCGTAGCTGAAAAAGTTGATCTTGGTATCGTCGGGAATCAAACGCAAACGCATGATCTTAAACCTCGATTGTTTTCGGCCGCCGCCAGGCGAACCAGATGACGATCAGCGACCGCGTGACAAAGATCGCGGTAAAGATCGAGGTGAGAATACCCAAACCCAGTGTGATGGCGAAACCGCGCACCGGACCGGAGCCAAGATAGAACAGGATAAAAGCCGTGATCAGGGTTGTGACGTTTCCGTCGACGATGGCTGACAAGGCACGCTCATACCCCAGTTCGATTGCGCGGGCCGGCCCCCTAGAGGTTTTCAGCTCTTCCCGGATGCGTTCGAACACCAGCACGTTGGCGTCAACCGCCATGCCAACAGTCAGCACGATACCCGCGATACCCGGCAGGGTCAGCGTGGCCCCCAGCAACGACAGCCCGCCAAAAATCAGGCCCATGTTGATAATCAGCGCGATGTTGGCAAAAAAGCCGAACAGCCCGTAGGTCATCCACATAAAGCCAATCACCAAAAGCGATCCGACAACCGCGGCCTTTTTGCCCGCATCGATCGAATCCTGCCCGAGCTGCGGGCCGATGGTCCGCTCTTCCAGAAAGTTCAGCTTTGCGGGCAAGGCCCCTGCCCGCAGCAGCACGGCAAGGTTGGTCGATTCTTCGACCGTGAAATTGCCGGTGATGATGCCAGAGCCGCCGGGAATATGGCTTTGGATCGTCGGCGCGCTGATGACTTCGTTATCCAGCACGATGGCAAAAGGTTCGCCAATGTGGTCCAGCGTGTAATCGCCGAACTTGCGCGCGCCAGACACGTTGAAGCGGAAGTTCACGGCCGGCCGCCCGTTCTGGTCAAAGGCAGGCTGTGCATCGACCAGCTCCTCGCCACTGACAACAGGGCCGGTATCCAGCAGATAAAAGGTGCCGGGTGCATCCACGCTGGGCAGGATTTCCTGACCTGCGCCAACCGGATCACTGGCACTGCCGGCACCGCCGATCACAGGCTGAAAGGTCAGCTGCGCGGTGGTGCCGATGATGTCTTTGACTTCCTGCGCGGACCCGACGCCGGGCACTTCGACCAGAATACGGGTGTCGCCCTGCAACTGGATCGTCGGCTCGCGGGTGCCGACCTCGTCGATCCGGCGGCGAATGATTTCCAGCGATTGCTGCATGGTGCGGTCATCGACCGCCAGCTTTTCCGCCTCTGACAGACGCACGGTCAAAAGCGGCCCGTTGCCGGTCACTTCGATATCCGTGGACCCGACACCGGTCAGCGATGTGATCGGACGGGCCAGCCCGCGTACGATTTCCAGCGCACGCGCCGCCCCTGCGGGTTCGGAAATCCGCACAATCAGCTCGTCCGGACGGCTGGCTTCGCGGGTGACGAAACCGACCGTATCCCGGTCAGCCGCCAGCGCATCGCGCACCTCTGGCCAGGTGGCATCCATGATCGTGGCATAGACGTCAGCGGTCTGCACCTCGGCCAGCAGATGCGCACCGCCGCGCAGGTCAAGCCCAAGGTTCACCAGCCCCGACGGCAAAAAGCCGGGCCAGGACGTATCGTCCTGCCCCTGCGCAATGGCGTCGTTGTGGGTTTCAACCCGCGAATAGAAAGCGTTCGGCAGGGCCAGCGCCAGACCAACCACGACGGTCAGCCAGATCATGACCTGCTTATAAGCAGAAATATGCAGCATGTAGCAAAGCCCCTTGGACCAAAGGTGTCGCGGCTTACTTCGCCGGTTCGGTCTTGTTCAGGACAGTCGCGATGGTCGAGCGGATCACGCGGACTTTCACGCCGGCTGCGATTTCGACTTCGACTTCCTTGTCGGCGTCGTTCACGGCGGTGACTTTGCCCATGATCCCGCCCTGCGTGATGACGCGGTCGCCCCGGCGCAGCGCGTTCACCATCGCCTGATGTTCTTTCAGCTTTTTCTGCTGGGGACGGATCAACAGGAAATACATGATCCCGAAGATGATCATCATCAAAATAAGCGATTGGCTGCCCTGCATGGCGGTTCCTTTTCAGTTCACTGCGCCGGGCACTGGCCCCGCGTCAAAGTCGGCGCACATTAGGTCTGGGGCGCCGGATTGGCAACCGCAACCCGTGCACGATTGCCGCGATATCGGGGTGATCGGGCCAGCCGTCAATGGCGGGCGGCGCGAATGTCCGCCCCGTGCCATCACAATCGCGCAGGCGCGCGCGGCTTTCTCCCCTTCAACGCGGTGCGCCAATGGTGCATACCCGCGCTAATCATATCGGAAACAAGGACCAGACCCATGCATGACATTCGCATGATCCGCGAGACTCCAGACGCGTTTGACGCCGCCCTTTCCTTGCGCGGCCTTACACCGGTGTCCGGCGAATTGCTGGCCCTTGATGCCGACCGCCGCGCCGCGATCAAACAGTCAGAGGATGCGCAGGCCGCCGCCAACGCCGCCGCCAAGGACGTGGGCAAGGCCAAGGCCAGCGGCGACGAGGCCGAATTCGCCCGCCTGCGCACCCTGATGGCCGACAAGAAAGCGGAAATCGCCGCCTTGAACGAGCGTGCAAAAGAGCTGGATGCCCAGCTGGCGGATATGCTGATCGCCCTCCCTAACCTGCCCTACGCCGATGTGCCCCCCGGCAAGGACGAGGCGGACAACGTCGAGCAAAAGCGCACCGGCACACCGCGCACATTCGATTTCAAGCCCCTGGAACATTTCGACATCCCTGCCGTGCAGGCTGGCATGGATTTTGCCGCTGGTGCAAAACTGTCCGGCTCGCGCTTTGTCGTGCTGCGCGGCGCTGTGGCCCGCGTTCACCGGGCGCTGGCCCAGTTCATGATCGACACCCATGTCGATGAACACGCCCTGACCGAAACAAACACGCCCGTCATCGTGCGCGAAGAAATGCTTTATGGCACCGGCCAGCTGCCCAAGTTCGGCGAGGACAGCTATCAGACCACCAACGGCTGGTGGCTGATCCCCACGGCAGAGGTAACGCTGACCAACCTTGTGAATGGCGACACCGTCGACGCCGCCACCCTGCCCCGCCGCCATGTCGCGCATACGCTTTGCTTTCGCTCCGAAGCAGGCAGCGCAGGCCGCGACACCAGCGGTATGCTGCGCCAACACCAGTTCGAAAAAGTCGAAATGGTCAGCATTACCCACCCCGATGACAGCGACGCCGAACACACCCGCATGACAAAATGCGCAGAGGCGATTTTGGAAAAGCTGGACCTGCCTTACCGCACCATGCTGCTTTGCGCAGGGGACATGGGCGCGGGTGCGCGCCGCACCTATGATCTGGAAGTGTGGCTGCCCGGTCAGGATACCTACCGCGAAATCTCCTCTATCTCGACCTGCGGTGATTATCAGGCGCGGCGCATGAATGCGCGGTTCAAGCCTGCGGACGGCGGAAAGCCGGAATTTGTGCATACGCTGAACGGCTCTGGCCTTGCTGTGGGACGCACATTGATCGCAGTGCTGGAAAACGGTCAGCAGGCTGACGGGTCGGTTGTTTTGCCCGCTGCATTGCACCCCTATCTGGGTGGCAAAAACACGATTTCGGCAACAGGCGATTTAATCTAACGTAGCGCTGAACAATAAGGGCGCGGGCGGCGTTGGCTGCATATGAAACATAGTCTCGCTTATCTCACGCTCGCCCTGAGCCTTGCCTTCGCGGTCGCCCCGTTTTTTTCGGGCGACTTTGCAGGTTTTGCATCGGACATGCTGCCCAATCCGCAGATCAACCCGCCGGTCCAACCGGCGGGCTATGCCTTTGCGATCTGGGGGCCGATTTACCTTTGGCTGATCGCCTCGTCGATTTATGGCGTGATGTATCGCAAGGACGACGCGGACTGGGACGCGGCCCGGTTGCCGCTGTGCATCAGCCTTGCGGTGGGCGTGCCATGGCTGCTGATCGCGCAGGTCAGCGTGATCTGGGCGACGATCACGATTTTCATCATGGCGAGCGCCGCGATTGCCGCCCTGATCCGCACGCCGCCGCTGGACCGGTGGTGGCTGCGCGGGCCGGTGGGGCTTTATGCCGGATGGCTGACGGCGGCCAGTTTTGTGTCGCTGGCGACCACGCTGGCGGGATACAACATCGGCTTTGACAGTTTCGGCTGGGCCATTGCCGGCATCATCGCGGCGCTTGGCGTGACGATTGCAACCTATCGCCGGGTCGATTCATCCAGCTATATTGCGGCGGTCATCTGGGCGCTGGTCGGGATTTGTGTGGCCAACGGGATGACGACCTTTGTCGTCACCGCGCTGGCCATCACAGGCATTGTCATCCTGATCTGCGTGATGGCCATGCAGGCCCCGCGCAGACCCCGCAGCCTTTAGGTTACTTGTCCGGTCCCGGTGCCTTCTTGTGCTTGCTTAGACGTGACGGCTGTGACGACTTTTTACCCTTATAGGGGTTCTTGTCGCCCTGATCGCGCAGCGTCAGGCGGATCGGTGCACCCGGCATGTCAAAGTCATCGCGCAACCCGTTGATAAGGTAACGAGAATAGGACGCAGGCACCAAATCGGGATGCGATGTCATCACGATAAAGCCCGGCGGACGCGTTTTCACCTGCGTTGCATAGCGCATCTTGATCCGCTTGCCGCCCGGCGCGGGTGGCGGGTGCTGTTCCAGCATTCCCGTCAGCCAGCGGTTCAGCTGCGCTGTCGTCACGCGGCGGTTCCAGACGTCATAAGCCTTCATGATCGCTTGTTGCAGACGGTCAAGCCCCTTGCCCGTTTTCGCAGAGACCGTCACCAGCGGCGCACCGCGCAGCTGGGGCAGCAGGCGGGCGAACTCTTCGCGCAGCTCGCGCAGTTTGTCCTGCTTGTCGTCTTCGGTGTCCCACTTATTGACGCCGATCACAACGGCGCGGCCTTCGCGTTCTGCCAGATCAGCAATACGCAAGTCCTGCTGCTCAAAAGGAATATCCACGTCCAGCAGCACGACCACAACTTCGGCGAACTTGACCGCGCGCAGGCCGTCACTGACCGACAGCTTTTCAAGCTTTTCGTTGATCCGCGCCTTTTTACGCATACCGGCGGTGTCGAAAATCCGCATCGGTACGTCGCCCCATTCCGTCATCACGGAAATCGCATCGCGGGTGATGCCGGCCTCTGGTCCGGTCAGCAGGCGGTCTTCGCCGATGATCTTGTTGATCAGCGTGGATTTGCCCGCATTGGGGCGGCCCACAACGGCAATCTGCAGCGGCTTGGCGCGGGTCGGAATACGCGGTGCATCTGGGTCTTCGTCATCGACGCCCACATCGGTTTCCGGCGCATAGGACAGATCGGCCTTGGCGCGTTCTTCGAACTCTTCCGACAAGGGGCGCAGCACGTCCATCAGCTCGCCCATGCCTTCGCCATGTTCAGCAGACATGCGGATCGGCTCGCCCAGACCCAAGGCATATGCCTCTAGGATGGTGATGTCAGCAGCTTTGCCTTCGCCCTTGTTGGCGGCCAGAATGACATGAGCGTTTTTCTTGCGCAGAATGTCGGCAAAGATGCGGTCGGCCGGCAGCACGCCGACGCGGGCGTCGATCATGAACAGACAAACATCGGCCATTTCCACCGCACGTTCCGTCAGCTTGCGCATCCGGCCCTGCAGCGATTCGTCCGTGGCCATTTCCAGACCGGCGGTGTCGATCACCGTGAACTTGATGTCGGCGATCCGCCCCGGCCCTTCGCGCAGATCGCGGGTCACACCGGGCTGGTCATCCACGAGGGCAAGCTTTTTGCCCACCAGACGGTTGAACAGGGTGGATTTGCCGACATTGGGTCGGCCCACAAGGGCAAGGGTAAAGGTCATGGCGCACTGGCTCCGGCTATAGTCAGAGGCGGGCCATACACCGCTTTGCCCTTAACGGAAAGCCAGCAGTTGCCCGTTCTTGTTTACGACGTAAAGCATGCCATTCGCAATCGCAGGCGTGGATGCCGCACCGCCCGGCAAGCCGACACTGCCCAAAAGCGCACCAGAGGTCGGATCGAACGACCGCAGCTGCCCGTCAGACGACGCCACGACAAGCCGGTTGCCCGCCATGATCGGCCCGAAATGCGCGTAAACCGTGCGGCCCTTGCGCAGGAACGATCCGGTTTCGACAAAATCCGGCAACGCCGTGCGCCAGATGGATTTGCCGGTGTCGCGGTCAAGGCGCACCAGTTCATTCAAATCGTTCACCATGAACACCGAATTGCCCGCAGGCCACACCGGACCTGCCGCGCCTTCACCCGCGGTCCAGATCCGTTCGCCAGATGCGCTATCCAGCGCAACCGTCACACCGGAAAAGTTGCCGACATAAACGCGGCCGCCGTCAATGACCGGATCACCGCCGATATCGGACAGGTTGCCCACAGCCTGACCGGGACGATCGCCGCTGATCACCGCAGACCAGCGTTGAATGCCGCCCTGCGGGAACACGCCCATCACCTCGCCAGAGGAGAAAGGGAACACCGCCAGATCATCCGCCACAGCCGGACCCGCGCCGCCTGCAAAAGATGTCGTCGATGGAATACCGCTGAGCTGATAGCTGATCCGGCCATTGGTCACATCAATCGCCCAGGCGCGGCTGTCGCGGCTGACGACATAGGCCAGATCGCCCACAACCGTTGGGGCAGAGGTGCCCGGCGCATCAAGTTCCTGCACCCAGATCACGCCGCCCGTGGCCGGGTCCAGCGCGGTCAGCGTGCCATAGCCGGTGGACACGAACAAACGCCCCGACCCAAAGGCCAGACCGCCGCCAGAGGCATCGGTGCGCGTGTCCGTCGGCGGGGTGATATCCGCGCTCCACACAGCGGCACCGCCGGTCGTTGTCGCGGTCACATGGCTGCGCGCATCAAGGGTATAAACGATGCCGTTCGCCACAACCGGGTCCGCCGTGATGCGCGCACCCTTGCTGTCGCCTTCACCGATATCGACGGCGAAAATCTGGCTGAGCGATGCACCCAATGCGGGCTGCGGGCTGTTGTGATCGGCGGCTCCGTTGCGATGGGTCCAGTCCGCATTGGCCACAGGCGCGGCAAAGCTGATCGGCAAGGCGCGGTTCACCTGCACATCTTCAGCGCGGATCGGCTCTCTTGTGCCGGGCAGGATAGTATCCTTTTCGCCGCAGGCAGACAGGGCAACAAGCGCCAAAAGGCTGATCGACAGGGTCTTGGATGTCACGGCGCTATTCCCTTTCACGGGTTGGTCGTTGTGGCGTCAGGTGCCGCGATGGTCGCGTCGTCGCCAGCGGCAGGGGCATCGGGCAGCGGTGCGCCCAGCGATACCATCAGGGTTTGAACGCGGTCACGCAAGCCTTGGCTGACACCGGCATCCTGCACGATATCGGTCAGGCGGGTGATTGCAGCGTCACGCTCGCCCGCCGCCAGATCGGCAAGCGCCAGCTGTTCCTGCGCCAGCAGCGCAAAGGGCTGGCCGGGGTTTGCCAGCGCTTCAAGCCGGGTGCGACGCGCAGCCGGATCGGTGCCCGCATCCAGCATTGCCGCCTTGAAGCTGGCCAGTTCGCGATAGATTGCAGGCACATCCGTGCGGGCGGCCAAGGCATCAAGCGAGGCAACAGCGGTTTCCAGATCGCCGGCTTCTTCCTGCGCGGCGGCGGCGATCAGCAGGCTGACCGCACCTGCGCCGCCGTCCGGCGACACGCCGTCCAGCGCCGCGGCGCGTGCCTCTGGATCGCTGTTGGACAGCGCGTCAAGCAGGGCATCGCCCGCCGCCTCGGCCTGGGCTGCAGCGCGGGCGCGGCTGTATTCGGTCCAGGCTGCGCCGCCAACCAGCAACACGACAAGGGCAACGGCGATCCAGCCATAGCGCTTCATCAGGCCAAAAAGGCGGTCGCGGCGCACCTCTTCGCTGACTTCATTGATAAAACTGTCGCTATCACTCATGACCGTCCCCCGCGTTCGCCGCCCGTCGGGGCGGTGATGTTGGCTGCTTCTTAACGTGAAGCGGGCCGGATTGCCAAGACCCGCGCCGCCGCCCCCTGCGCGAATGTGCCGCCCCCTGCCCGCACCAGCGGACTTGAGGCGACGTTCATTACCTCTTAACCTAACGGCGGCATATGATCTTGCGTCGCTGCCACCCTGTTTCAGATGTAAAGGATCACAATGAAACTCGTGCCAGTCCTGATCGCAATGATCGTGTCGATCGCCCTGTATTTCGTGGTCTTCGAACGGGACAGGCTTTTGACCTTTGCCGGGCGCACCCCGGATGCGGCCGCGCCTGAACAATCGCCTGAACCACCAGCGGAACAGGTCCATGACACGGCAAGCGGTGTGCGCGTTGTCGCCATGAAATCAACGGCCCGGACCGTCGACAGCGCGGTGATCCTGCGTGGCCGGACCGAAGCTGCCCGCCGTGTCACCATCGCCACCGAAACCGCAGGCCGCGTGATTTCCGAACCGCTGCGCAAAGGCACTTTTGTGGCCGCCGGCGACACCCTGTGCCGCCTTGATCCCGGCACCCGCGACAGCCAGTTGGCAGAGGCGCAGGCCCGCTTGTCCGAAGCGCAAAGCCGCGTGCCCGAAGCGCAGGCCGCCCTGGCAGAGGCAGAGGCGCGCATCCGCGAAGCTGACATCAATGTGAATGCCGCCCGCCAGTTGAACGAAGGCGGATTCGCATCGCAAACCCGCCTTGTCAGCGCAGAGGCGCAGCGCGAAGCTGCCAGTGCAGGCATCCAAAGCGCTAATTCAGCCATTACCAGCGCCGAAGCCGGGATCGAGGCTGCAAGCGCTGCCGTCGCCGTCGTGACCCGCGATATCGAACGCCTGACCATCACCGCGCCTTTCGCCGGCTTGCTGGATACGGACACGGCTGAACTTGGCACCTTGCTGCAAACCGGAAGCCCCTGCGCAACCGTGGTGCAGATCGACCCGATCAAGCTGGTGGGCTTTGTGCCCGAACTGGACGTGGACCGTGTCACTATGGGCGCGGCCGTGCAGGCGCAGCTTGCCTCTGGCGGGGCGGCACAGGGCGAAGTCACCTTTGTGTCCCGCGTGGCCGATGAAACCACCCGCACCTTTCGCGTCGAAGTCACCGTGCCGAACCCCGACCTTGCGATCCGCGACGGGCAGACTGCGGAAATCGTCATCGCGTCGGACGGTGCACTGGCCCATCTGGTGCCGCAGTCGGCGCTGACCCTTGACGATGACGGCGCCCTTGGCGTGCGCACCGTCGCGGATGACGGCACCGCCCAATTCGCCCCCGTAACCCTGCTGCGCGATACGGTGGACGGCGTCTGGCTGACCGATCTGCCCGAAACGGTGAATATCATCACCGTGGGGCAGGATTTCGTCAGCGACGATGTCGCGGTCCTGCCCACCTATGCGCAGGTTCAGCCATGATCGGCCTTGTCGACTGGGCTGCCGCTCGGGCGCGTATGGTTATCGCCTTTATCGCGCTTTCCCTGCTTGCGGGCGGTTTCGCCTATGCCAGCCTGCCGAAAGAGGGCGAGCCGGATATCGAAATACCGGCGATCTTTGTCTCTGTCCCCTTCCCCGGCATCTCTGCCGCCGACAGTGAAACCCTGCTCGTTAAACCGATGGAGACAGAGCTGTCCTCGCTGGACGGGCTGAAAACCATGTCCTCGACCGCGTCGGAAAACTATGCAGGGGTCGCGCTGGAATTCGAAATCGGTTGGGACAAGACGCAGGTCCTTGCCGATGTGCGCGACGCGATGAACGCGGCAGAGGCAAAGTTTCCCGCCGGTGCCGACCAGTATTCGGTCAATGAAATCAACTTTTCCGAATTCCCGATCCTGATCGTCAACCTGACCGGCAATGTGCCCGAACGCACCCTGCTGCGCCTTGCCCGCAGCCTGCAGGACCGTATCGAAGGCATCGACGCCGTGCTGGAGGCTGGCCTTGCCGGCCAGCGGGACGAGATGCTGGAGGTCGTGATCGATCCCCTGCGGCTGGAAGCCTACAACGTCACCGCAGGCGAGCTGATCAGCGTTGTGAACAACAACAACCTGCTGATCGCGGCTGGCGAGGTCGAAAGCGCGCAGGGCAGCTTTGCCGTCAAAATCCCGTCGTCCTTTACCGAGGCCGCCGACGTGTACGAGCTGCCCGTCAAGCGGAACGGTGACCGCGTCGTGACGATGGGCGATCTGACCGACATCCGCCTGACGTTCGAGGATCGCGCAGGCACCGCCCGGTTCAACGGCGTCACCACCGTTGCGTTGCAGGTCGTCAAACGCAAAGGCTTTAACCTGATCGACACCGCCGCCCTTGTGCGCGAAGCCATCGCGGCAGAGCGTGCCACCTGGCCAGAGGCCGTACAGCAGGCCGTTGATGTGGGGGCCAGCAACGACCAGTCCCGCGGCGTCGCCTCTATGGTCAGCCAGCTGGAAGGGTCGGTTTTGACCGCTATCGCGCTGGTGATGATCGTGGTCCTTGCCGCCCTTGGCACGCGGCCCGCGCTGCTGGTCGGCTTTGCGATCCCCACATCGTTCCTTTTGTGCTTTGCCCTGCTCGCGATTATGGGCATCACCATTTCCAACATCGTCATGTTCGGCCTGATCCTGGCCGTCGGCATGCTGGTGGACGGGGCCATCGTTGTCGTCGAATACGCCGACCGCCGCATTAGCGAAGGCACCGGCCCGATGCATGCCTATACCGAAGCGGCCAAACGCATGTTCTGGCCAATCATTTCATCCACCGCGACAACGCTTTGCGCGTTCCTGCCCATGCTGTTCTGGCCCGGTGTGCCAGGGCAGTTCATGGGGATGCTGCCCGTCACGCTGATTTTTGTGCTTTCCGCCGCGCTGGTCGTAACGCTGGTTTATCTGCCTGTCTTGGGCGGCGTCACCGGGCGCGTCAGCCGCGCCTTTGATCGCGCGTCTGCCCGGATGCGGACCTTGCCATGGCTGGTCCGCGCGGGCCTTGTGCCGATTACAATGCTGATCGTCTTTACCGGCGCGATGCTGACGCTGAATCCCGGCTATCTGTCCGGCAACGCAGCCCCTGTGGCGGGGCTGTCCGCCGCCCTGCCCGGCATGGCGGTATTCATCCTTGGCGCGATGGCGCTGGCTATTAGCATGGGCGCGGCAAAGGTGACCCGCGCGCCAAAACGCATCAAGGCGGGCTATCGTCGCTCGCCCTTTGGCCACTTGATCGCGTTTCTGACCGGCAACCCGGTCATGCCGCTGGTCACCATTGCCGCCGTGCTTGGCTTTGTCATCTGGACCTTTGGCTATTTTGGCAAGAACAACAACGGCGTTGAATTCTTTGTCGAATCCGAACCCGAACAGGCCATCGTCTATGTGCGCGCCCGCGGCAACCTGTCCCTGACCGAAAAAGACGCGCTGGTCGCGCAGGTCGAACAGGTCGTCCTTGCCCACCCCGGCGTCGACACTGCCTTTGCCTTTGCAGGCGAAGGGGGGCTGAATTCCAACACCGGCGGTGCCACCGCGCCCCGCGACACGATTGGGCAGGTCCAGTTCGAAACGATTCCATGGGAAGACCGTGCCGACCGCCCGGAACTGGACGGCGATCTGGTCATCTCTGAACTTGAATCAGAGCTTGCCCTGATCCCCGGCATCCAGACCGAAATCTTGGCCCAAGCGCGCGGCCCCGCATCGGGCAAGCCCGTGCACCTGCGCCTGAAAGGCGACGATTGGGACGCCCTGCGCAGCGCCGCCGCGATCGTGCGCGACAAGTTCGACGCAACGCCCGGCCTGACGCAGGTTGAAGACACCCGCCCCCTGCCCGGCATCGACTGGCAGATCGACGTCGATACCCGCGCCGCGGGCCGCTATGGCGCGGATGTCATGGCTGTCGGCGGCATGGTGCAACTGGTCACGCGCGGCATTTTGCTGGACACGATGCCCGTTAACAGCTCTGACGAAGAGATCGAGATCCGCGCCCGCCTGCCGGAAAAGGATCGGGTGTTGTCCACGCTTGATACGCTCAAAGTGCGCACCGATCAGGGGCTGGTGCCGCTGTCCAACTTTACCACCCGCCAGCCCGTGCCGAAACTGGCGCAGATCGACCGCGTGGACCAGCAGCGTTACTTTGACGTCAAAGCTGGCGTTGCCGCCGACATGGTGGTGCTGACAGGGGCCGACGGCGTGGTCACGGCCCTGCCGCAGGCCCGCTATGACGCGGACGAAGCCGCGCAGGCGCTGGTCGCTGACGGCGATCTGACCCTGCAGGTGCTGAATGCAAACGAACGCATCGCTGCGCTGACCGACTGGCTGGACACCGCCCCCCTGCCCGCTGGCGTGGCCTGGGAATGGACCGGCGATCAAGAGGATCAGGCCGAAAGCGGCGCTTTCCTGCAAACCGCCTTTACCGGCGCGCTGATGCTGATGTTCATCATTCTGCTGGCGCAGTTCAACAGCGTCTATAACGCCGTGCTGGTGCTGCTGGCGGTCGTGCTGTCCGTGGCAGGCGTGCTGGTGGGCATGCTGGTGATGGATCAGGCGTTTTCCATCATCATGACCGGCACGGGCATCGTCGCGCTGGCGGGGATCGTGGTGAACAACAACATCATCCTGATCGACACCTATCAGGAATACGCAGCCTATATGCCGCGCCAGACCGCCATCGTCCGCACGGCAGAGGATCGCATCAGGCCTGTTCTGCTGACCACGATCACGACCATGGCGGGCCTTGCGCCGATGATGTTCGGCCTCAGCCTCGATTTCATGCAGGGCGGCTATACCATCGACAGCCCCACGGCGCTGTGGTGGAAACAACTGGCGACGGCTGTTGTCTTTGGCCTTGGCACTGCGACTGTGCTAACGCTGGTCTTCACCCCCGCCATGCTGGCGCTGCGGGTCTGGCTGGCGACCTATGTCGGCATGGCCGGACGCGGGATCGCGGCGCTGACCGGCGGCCGGTCGGGGCGCGCCGCGCAGGACTGGGCGCTGGCCCGCGCGGCGGCCAAAATCACCTCGACCGAGCTGATCTGGCTGGACGACGAACCAAAGCCTCGCCCGACCACGGTGCGCGCTGCCGAATAGACAGCAAAAAGCCCGGACGCGCGGGACGTCCGGGCCTTTTGGGGACAGATTGCACCTTTGACTAAACGGGTTGCACCCGCGCCACCCGGCCCAGTGTCATCAACGCCAGGGCCAGCGCCAGAACGGCACAGAGCGCGATCGCCGCGACCATCGGCAATGCGGTGCCGTCAAAGAACAGCCCCGTCAGTGCGATCATCACGCCGCCCGCCACCATCTGCAACGTCCCGCCAAGGCTTGATGCAAGACCCGCAATGCGCGGATGCGGGTCAAGCGCCATCACCATCGTTGTCGGGATGACAAGGCCAAGGCAGGCGTTCGCCAAAAACAGCCCCGCCACGATCAGCGGCAGCGACACGAAGCCGGCCAACACCAGCGCCAGCAGGGCCACGGCAAAGCCGGCAAAGCCCATAACGCCCCAGCGCATCAGGCGGACAATGCCGACGCGCTCTCCTAGCGGGGCGGCGGCCTGGCTGGCGGCGAAAAAGCCCACGGCATTGATAGCGAAGGCAAGCGAAAAGCCCGTTGGCGTCAGGCCGAACTGGTCCACGTAAACAAAGGACGCAGAGGCGATAAAGACGAAAAAGCTCGCCATGCCGAAACCGCCGATAAACGTCAGCCCCATGAACACTGGATCGGTCAGCAAGACCTTGGCGCTGGCCAGCAATGATCCGAAGTGGATCTTTTGCCGCTCCGCCGGGGCCAGCGTTTCAGGCAAGGCAAATCCCGTGATCAGCGCCGCGGCAACCGCCGTGCCGCACAGCACCCAAAAGATCAGGCGCCAGTCGCCAAGCTGGATCAGGCCGGACCCCGCCAGCGGTGCCAGCATGGGCGAGACAGAGATGACCAGCATGACCATGGCCATCATCTTGGTCCCGTCTGTCCCCGTGGCCGAATCGCGGATCACCGCACGGGGCACGACCATCAGGACCGCGCCGCCGATGCCCTGCACCGCCCGCGCCGCGACCAACGCGCCGATTGTCGGGGCCAAGGCCGCCATGGCGCTGCCGATGATGAAAATCGCAAGGCCTGCAAACAGGGGCCGCTTACGTCCGGCCTGATCGGACCAGGGGCCATAGATCAGCTGCGCAAGGCCGAACGCCACGAAATAACTGGTTAGCGTCAGTTGAGCCGCGGTTTCAGTAACACCCAACGACGCGGCAAGCGCGGGCATCGCGGGCAGATACATGTCGATCGCAAAAGGACCGACAGCAGACAAAAGGCCCAAAATCAGGGCCATGCGGAAAAGTGACATATGCTGTCCTGATCTGGATGAGGTTGCGCCGGACGCTACGCTGCGTCACGGCTTTGCGCAACGCCCCCTTGCGGCGTCAGCACTGCGCGTGTGCGCACAGGTCAGCCAAGGCCCCGCGCCTGCGCGGCGTCATCCAGACCGGCCCACCACTGCGCATAGCTGGTGTTTTTGGGATGCTTGCCGCCTTCGTCCGGGGCACCATCGTCCCACCAGACCGGCCCGCGCTCGCCCAAGGTCCGCTTGGCTGCGTCCACCTTATCGCGGGCCGCGCGGGTGGCGTCTTCGCTGTCTGCCTGCCCCACGGCGCGGCGCGCCTGCATCAGCGCCTTGACCGCCGCCCGCCGCGCGGTGTCGTCCAGCGCCGGATTGGTCTTGCGCCACATCCGCCCCTTGGCCACGAAATAGCGTCCGTCCGGCGTAGCGGGATAATCCTTGGCGCTCACGCTGCGTCCTCTTCCTCGCTTTGGCGGTTCCAAAGATGGGCATAGCGGCCAGCCTGCGCCAGCAGCGCGTCATGGGTGCCTGTCTCAACGATCTGTCCGTCTTCGAGCACGACAATCCGGTCGGCATCCTGAATGGTGGACAGGCGGTGCGCGATGGTGATGACCGTGCGGCCTTGCCCCATCTGGCGCAGCTCGCGCTGAATTTCCCGTTCCGTATCCGTATCGAGCGCGCTTGTCGCCTCGTCCAGCAGCAGGATCGGCGGGTTCTTCAGCAAGGTGCGCGCAATGCCGACCCGCTGCTTTTCACCCCCCGACAGCTTCAGCCCGCGTTCGCCCACGGTCGTCTCGTATCCATCTGGCAGGCTCATGATGAAATCATGGATATTGGCGGCGCGGGCGGCTTCGCGAATTTCAGCCTCGCTTGCCCCGGGGCGACCGTAAGCGATGTTGTAGTGGATGGTGTCGTTGAACAGCACCGTATCCTGCGGCACGACGCCGATTTGCGCGTGCAAACTGTCCTGCGTCACATCGCGCACATCCTGCCCGTCAATCAGCATGGCCCCGCCAGTGACGTCATAGAACCGGAACAGCAGCCGCCCGATGGTGGATTTGCCCGCGCCGGAAGACCCGACAATCGCCACCGTCTGCCCCGGCAACACGTCCAGCGACACGCCTTTCAGAATGGGCCGCGCCGGATCATAGCCAAAGTGCACATCCCGCAGCGTGATCTGGCCGCCCGTTACCTGCAGCGCAGCGGCACCGGGCTTGTCCACCACCTCTGCCGGCTGTTCCAGCAGGTCGAACATGCCGCCCATATCGATCAGTGCCTGCCTGATTTCGCGGTAAACCGTACCAAGAAAGTTCAGCGGCATCGTGATCTGGATCATATAGGCATTCACCATGACGAAATCTCCCACCGTCAGCGTGCCCGCCTGCGCGCCCATGGCTGCCATCACCATGACCGCCACCAGACCCGCCGTGATGATCAGCGACTGGCCAAAATTCAAAAACGCAAGGGAGTAGTTCGTGCGCACCGCAGCGGTTTCATACTGCCGCATCGCGCTGTCATAGCGTGCGGCCTCCCACCGCTCTGCGCCGAAGTATTTAACGGTTTCAAAGTTCAGCAGGCTGTCGATCGCCTTTTGGTTGGCGTCGGTATCCTGTTCGTTCATCACCTTGCGGATCTTCACCCGCCATTCTGTCACCGCAAAGGTGAACCAGACGTAAAGCGCGATCGTGACGACAACGACGACCATATACCAAACGTCGAAGTTAAAGAACAAAACCACAGATATCATGATCAGCTGCAACAGCAGCGGCCCCATCGAAAAGATGAGAAAGCGCATCAGAAAATCGACGCCTTTGACGCCCCTTTCGATGATACGGGACAGCCCGCCGGTTTTGCGCGTGATGTGATAGCGCATGGACAGGCGGTGGATATGGGTAAAGGTTTCCAGCGCCAGCGTGCGCAGCGCCCGCTGGCCGACGGGGGTGAAAATCACATCGCGCAGCTGCGTCAGCCCCGTCGTCGCCAGCCGCGACGCGCCGTAAAGCACGGTCAGCCAGACCGCCCCCAGCGCAATTAGCCTAGTGTCGTCCCGCGCTTCCTCTGCCAGGGCATCGACGGCGGCCTTGTAAAGGAACGGCGTACCCACGGCGATGGCATTGGCCGTCAGCAGCACGGCGATGGCAGCGACAACACGGATACGGGTCTTGGTATCGCCTGCAGGCCACAGATATGGCGCGACGCGGCGAATAACGTTCCAGCCTTCGATCTTGGCATTGGGGTCGAAATTGGCATCGGTCTTGGACAGGCGGCGCATGACGTTCCTTTGGCTGGTGCCTTTACCTAGGCAGGCGCGGCTGTGATGGCCAGCACCCTAGCGCCCCGGAATGACAAAGACCTGCCCCGGATAGATCAGGTCGGGATCACGGATCTGGTCCGCATTTGCCTCGAACAGGGCGACATACATCAGGCCCTCGCCAAGGTTGTCGCGGGCAATCGCCCACAGCGTATTGCCCGGCTGGACGGTCTGCGTGGCCGCGCCCGCGTCGCCCTGCAAGGCGGCGACGCTTGCGGGTTCTTCGCGCTGGAAAGGTGTCTCTACACGGCTGGCGACCGTGCCGTCCTGCGCAACCTCGTCGATGCGCAGGGTATAGGTGCCCGCGCTGATATCCGGCAAGGTTACACGCCAATCGCCTTGCGGCCCCACAGGGCCAGCGACGACGGGTTCGTTATCAACGTAAACCTGTAAGTTGCCGTCCCCCGGCGCACGCCCGGCCAGTTGCACGCCCCCAGCCGCGTCATAGGTGATTGCATCCAGCGCAACGCGGTCCATCGCCTGCGGCCCCGGCCCCAGCACACGCGCGCCTTGGGTGTCGACAACGACAGTGGGGGCGTCCGCTGCTTCGGTCGTCTCTGCTGTGGCGGGTGCCTCTGCATCTGCGCTGGCCGGCGTTTCAGCCGCAGCATTCTCGGCCTGTGCAATGGCCACCTCTGCCGGTTCGGATGGCACCTCTGCTGCCGCGACCGGTGCTGCGTTCATCTCTGCCTCGGCCTCTGCCGCCGGGGCCGGTTCAGCCGGCGCACCGGCGCCGGGCCGGACCAGCACGGCCTCGCCGCTGGGAACGCCGCCGTTTTCCGCAAAGGTCAGGCTGCGCGGTGTATCGGACGCCGTCACCTCTGCCGTGGTGGCAAAGCTGCCAGCGCCATCGGCCTGCGCCGTCGCAATCGCCTGCCCTTCCAGCAGCACGGTCACCTTTGCCCCGGGCGCGGCCTGGCCGGCAACGACGGCGACACCGTCATCGCCCAGAAAAAAAGTATCGACACTGGGGCCGGATGGTGCGGGCTCTGCCGCTACAGGCGCGATCGCGGGTGCCTGAACCACTGCTGCGGCAGGGGTATCATCCTCCTGCGCTGCTTTGCGCGGAAACAGGGCGATGACGAAAACCGCCAGTGCCACCGCGGCTGCAGCGCCGCCCATCAGCCGTATCGTGTTGTTTGCCATCGTCCTGCGCCCCCCAGCGACCCCGTCTTGGCGGAATCCCGCCTAAATCACAGGCTGGCGCAAAGCGCGGGTCACTGCAAGCGCCCGCGCATGCAAGGATTTCAGGCGATGGCCTGCGCAACACACATTGGCGCGGTCAGACCACTGCGCGCGCCCGCCTGCGGGCGCGGCGGTCTGCGGCGATGGTGGTCACCGAATACAGCGCCAAGGCGGTCCAGATGATCGGAAAGGCGATAGCGTGCCACAGCGTCAGCACATTGCCAAAGAACAGCACCGCGCAGCCGAACTGCAGCGTCGGGTTCAGATATTGCAAAAGTCCGACTGTCGACAGCCGCAGCCGCCGGGTGGCAAAGCTGAACAGGATCAGCGGCACCCCGGTCAGCAACCCCGACAAGGCCAGCAGTGCCATATCAGGCCAGTTTATCGCGTGATTGCCAACCTCGGTCCCGCGAAAGACCAGCCACAGCAGCGCCAGCGGGGCCAGTACTGCGACCTCTGCCGTCACTGACACCACGCCGCCCAGATCAAGGCCCTTTTTCAGCACGCCGTAGGCTCCGAATGTTAGCGCCAACGCCAGCGCGATCCAGGGCGCAACACCAAGGCCCAGCGTCAGCACGGTGACGGCAACGGCAGCCAGCAGAACAGCGGCGATCTGCGCCCGGCTCAGGCTTTCGCGAAACACCAGCCAGCCCAGAACCACCGCCACCAGCGGAAAGATGTAGTAGCCCAGCGATGCTTCCAGCGCGTTGCCGATGGAAATGCTGTAGATAAAGCCGAACCAGTTCAGCGATATAGTAATGGCAGAGGCGACGATCAGCATCATCGTCCGCCGCACCCGCAGGGCTGCGATGACAAGCCCCAGCCGCCCCTGCGCCGCAAGCAAGGCCCCCAGAAAGATCAGCGACCAGATCGTGCGGTAGCACAGCACCTCCAGCGGGGGGACATGGGCCAGCAGGTGATAATAAAGCGGCGACAGCCCCCAGACGGTGCAGGCCAGAATAAGGGCGAGCACGCCTTGAACGCTTGGGGAAAACTGCATGACGCGGGCCTTTGACTATTGCGCCCATCTGGCGCAAAGCCGCCCCCTTTCACAAGGCGAAACGACATGGCGGCATGTATTGGGGGCCGCTCCCGCGGTGGCCGCCTGCACCCCGGCAGACGGCCATTACAGGATCAGGCGACCAGATCGGCCTTTACGATGTCCTCGATATCCTTGACCGGATGGTTCGTCAGGGTCTTGGGGATCTCTCCGACGATCTTGTCGGTGACTTCCTGATGCAGCTGTCCGCGCAATTCGCCCAGCACGCTGGGACTGGCGACCAGCACAAGGCTGTCGAACTTGCCCTTGTGGACGCGCTCATACAGGATATCCGCCAGATCGGCGGCAAAGCGGTCCTTGGCCAGCTCGTGCCAATCGGTGTCGTCATAGGCGGATTTGCCGGGATTGGCAGACTGGCCGACACGGCCGGGGCGGTTGGCGGATTGATCAATATCCTTTGGATTGTCCTGCTCTTCTTTGCGGATCACTTCCAGGTTTGGATCGGTGCCGTCGGTGATATTGCGCAAAAAGAGGGCCTTTTCGCCGTCAGCCACCACAACCCATGTGCCATTCTTGATCTGTGTCATGCTCGGAACTCCTTTGGTTATCACTTGAAAAACCAACGATTCCCCTGCGCGATTGTTCCGCCCTATCCGGCCATCACCGCCTGCCAGCGCGCAACGGATACGTTGGACCCGCAGGCGATGATGCCGACATGCCGGCCCGCCAGCTGGTCCCGCAACGGTCCGCAGATCGCCGCCAATGACGCCGCACAGGCCGGTTCCGCCAGCAGGCGCAGGACATCCATGTAATGCCCCATTGCAGCCCGCATCTGCGCGTCCGTCACATGCACCATTCGGTCCACCACCTGCTGCGCGACGCCCAGCGAATAGGGCATCGCCTTGGGCGCGCTCAGGCTGTCGGCGATGGTTGCGATCTTGTCCAGCGCCACGGGGTGCCCCGCCGCAAGGCTACGGGTCATGCTGTCGGCACCTGTGGGTTCGACCCCGATCACCTGCACATCGGGCTTGGCCAGTTTGAAGCCATGCCCCAGCCCGCCAATCAAGCCGCCGCCGCCGACAGGCACGACCAGCGTGTCGATCTGCGGGGCCTGAGCCGCGTATTCCGCGCCGCAGACTGCTGCACCAAGGGTCATATGCGCGCCGTCAAACGGATGCAGGATCGCGCGCCCTTCCTGCGCGACAACGCGGTCCATTTCGGCAAAGGCAGCCGGCATGTCGTCGCACAGCGTGACTTCGGCCCCCATGGCCCGGCACCCTTCGATTCGCAGCGGGTCTACGGTGGATGGCATGGCGATGCGCGCGCTGACACCGGCCGCCTGCGCCGCCCAGCTGACCGCCAGCGCATGATTGCCGCCCGACGCCGCGACCACACCAACCCGCCGCTGCACCGCATCCAGCCGGTGCAGGCCCAGCAAAACGCCCCGTGCCTTGAACGATCCGGCCTGCTGGAACAGTTCCAGCTTGACCGTGATGCTGGCAGCATCCGGCAAGATCCCCTGCCAGCGGTCAGAGGTCAGCGCCAGCGCGGGCGTGCGGATCGTGTCCGCCGCGATTTCAGCGGCGGCAGCGGCGATGGTGTCTTGGGTCGGCAGGGTCACATCAGTCATCGTATCATCCAAAGCAAAAGGCCCGCGCGCGGGGCACGGGCCTTTGTAGGTCTATGCGCAGGGCGAATTACATCCGGCCCGCAACATTTTCCCAGTTTACCAGATTATCAAGGAAGTTGGTCAGGTAAGCGGGACGCTTGTTGCGGAAATCGATGTAATAGGAATGTTCCCACACATCGCAGCCCAGCAGGGCCGTTTGGCCAAAGCACACAGGGTTCACGCCGTTTTCGGTCTTGGTAACCTTCAGGCCGCCATCGGTGTCCTTGACCAGCCAGGCCCAACCGGATCCGAACTGACCTGCGCCAGCGGCGCTGAACTCTTCCTTGAACGTGTCGACGGAACCAAAGCTGTCAACCAGCGCCTTTTCCAGCTCGCCTGGCATCTTGCTGTCGCCCGGCGACATCATTTCCCAAAACTGGTTGTGGTTCCACAGCTGGCTGATGTTGTTGAAAATGCCGTTCTGCGCAACAGCCTTGGGATCGTAGGTGCCCTTGATGATCTCCTCAAGGGACTTGCCTTCCCACTCGGTGCCGGCAATCGCCTTGTTGCCATTGGTCACATAGGCGTTGTGGTGCAGGTCGTGGTGATACTCCAGCGTCTCCGCGGACATGCCCTTGGATGCCAGCGCGTCGTGGGCGTAGGGAAGATCGGGAAGTTCGAAAGCCATGGTGTGACCCCTTTTATGAAGTGTATTTCGCTGCCGGGAATGGAAGCCCGATTGCTGGTCAGGTCAACCCCTGAAAGAGGATCAAGTTCCGCGCGGGAAATGCCCGACAGGCCCCGCCGCCGCTGATGCGGCCAACAAATCAAAGGCATATTCCGCGACAGAGCGGAAACAGATCACCTCGAATGTTTGCTCGCCGCTCATCCAGAAGGCAGCGGCGATCTGCCCGAGCCTGCTGCGCAGCACCTGCCCCGGCCCAAAGGTGTCCGGATGCAGATCAACGGGTGCCAGCTTGGCGATCACCTCTCGGGCAAAGGGGCCGTCGAGCCGCAGCATGGCGCGCGCGTCGGATACATCGACCGCCAGATGATGCTGGCCCTTCAGCATCTTGGCGATGCGAGCCAAAGCTTCGGCCACGTTTGCATGGGGCAACACGAACAGCAGCTCGTCCGGCGACATCCACAGCACGGCGGTATCGCCTTTGACCTGCACTTCGCGCGGCGCGGGCACTGGCAGGCTGACCAGATCCTTGCACAGCGACCGGACTTTGGACGACGACAGATCGCCACGCAGTGTGATCATGCCATGCACGCCAGTGTCGCTGACCTGAACGCTGCCGTGCGTGGCCCGCAGGCGAAGGGCGCTAATGGGATCAGACATTCTGCTTCTCTCCGTCCTTGTCATAGAACACCGGATCGACGATGCGCGCATCGACAAACCCGCCGCCTTCCTTGGTAAAGGCGATCACCTCGCCCATGCGGTTCGGGCCGTGTTTCACCAGCCCCATCGCGATGCCCTTTTTCAGCGTCGGCGAATAATAGGTCGATGTGACGCGCCCTTGGGTGTTGCGCTGGCCATTGGCGTTGGTGCCTTCGTCCACCGCATAGGCACCGTCCGCCAGAACCGAGCCATCGACCGTTTCCAGCCCCACCAGTTTCCAGCGGTCCGGGTCGACCATATGGCTGCGCATCTGGCCGCGCTTGCCTAAAAAGTCGTCCTTTTTCTTGGAAATCGCCCATTTCAGATTCAAGTCCTGCGGAATGATCGTGCCGTCGGTTTCGTCACCGATCATGATAAAGCCCTTTTCGGCCCGCATCACATGCAGCGCCTCTGTCCCGTAGGGCATCAGGCCAAAGGCTTCGCCCGTCTTGACCAACAGATCCCAGAAGGCAGCGCCCTGACCTGCGGCGACGGCGATTTCATACGACAGCTCGCCCGAAAAACTGATGCGGAACACCCGCACATCAAAGCCGCCGATCTGCCCGTTTGCCCATTGCATGAAGGGCAGATCGTCCTTGGACAGCGCCATGCCGCCAATCGCCTGCAACAACTGGCGCGCCTTTGGGCCGACGACAGCAAATTGGGCGTATTGCTCGGTGACATTGGCCACATAGACCTGCCAATCCCACCATTCGCACTGCAACCAGTCTTCCATATGCGCCAGAATACGATCTGCACCGCCGGTCGTCGTGTGGCAAAGCCAGGTGTCGTCATCCATACGGGCGACAACACCATCGTCCATCAGGAAACCGTTTTCGCTGCACATCAGACCATAGCGGCATTTGCCGACGGCCAGATTGGACATCATGTTGGTATACATCATGTCCAGAAACTTGCCTGCGTCCGGCCCTTTGACGATCAGCTTGCCAAGAGTAGAGGCGTCCAGCAAACCTACGTTTTCGCGGGTGTTCACCACCTCGCGCGTGACCGCGTCATGGGCGGTTTCGTCGCCGCGCGGATAGGCATAGGGCCTGCGCCACTGGCCGACCGGTTCGAACTCTGCCCCCTGCGCATCATGCCAGGCGTGGACCGGCGTCTTGCGGACCGGCTGAAACAGCTCGTCCCGGGCCACACCCGTGATCGCGGCGAGCGGCAGCGGTGTATAGGGCGGGCGAAAGGTCGTTGTGCCGACTTGGGGAATCGCCTCTCCCAGTGCATCAGAAAGCACCGCTAGGCCGTTGATGTTGCTCAGCTTTCCCTGATCTGTAGCCATGCCCAGCGTGGTATAGCGCTTGGCGTGTTCGACGGATTGAAAGCCTTCTTGTGCGGCCAGTTGCACATCGCTGACCTTCACGTCGTTCTGATAATCCAGCCACATTTTAGACCGCAGCTTGTAGGGGGCCTGCGCGGGCATAATCCAGACCGGGGCCATCGCCTCTTCTGCGATATCGTCGCCCATCGGGACTTGGCCCGGCTTGCGCGTGTGACCGGCCACCTTGGCCGCCTTACGCCCGGCACTAAAGCCGTCGGCAATCGCCTCTGCGGTGAAAAGATGACCATTGGCGGTGCCAACGGCAATGACAAAACCTTCGCCATCCGCGCCCAGCGGCGGGCGGTCCGTATCGGGGCGGAAAAAGGCATGCGGCGCGTCCCAGACCAGCTTGCCGCCACAGTGAGACCACAGGTGCACCACGGGCGACCAGCCGCCCGACATGGCAACGCAATCGCAGGGGATCGTTTCCGTGACCGTGCCTTCGCCGTCCTGCGCACAGACCTGCACGCCAGTGACACGCTTGCCGCCATCAACCGCGGCGATACCGCTGTTCGTCAGCACCTTAATGCCAAGGGCGCGCACCTGCTGCGGCAGATCCCCCTTGGCAGAGGGGCGCGCGTCGATCACGGCGGGCACCTGAAGCCCCGCATCATGCAGGGCAATTGCCGTGCGATAGGCGTCGTCGTTGTTGGTGACAATCACAGTGCGTTCGCCCACGGCGACGCCAAAGTTTACGACGTAATCGCGCAAGGACGCCGCAAGAAGAACACCCGGCACATCGTTGTAAGCAAAGGATAAAGGCCGTTCAATCGCGCCCGTTGCCGTGATGATGCGCCCCGCCCTGATCCGCCACAGCCGCTGACGCGGACCGCCCTGTTTGGGCGCGTGGTCGGTCAGGCGTTCGTGCGCCAGCGCATAGCCGTGATCGAACACGCCAGCGCCCTGGCAACGCAGCCGCAGATCGACGTTGGGCATGGCGTCCAGCTCTGCCAGCGTCGCATTTACCCAGTCCTGCGCAGTGATGCCTTCAATGCTGGGCTGGTCCACAACAGCCCGGCCACCCCAGCCAGAGGTTTGTTCCACCAGCAGCACCCGCGCCTCCGCGCGCCCAGCGGCCAGCGCGGCAGCCAGACCGGCAATTCCGCCGCCGATAACAAGGACATCCACGGCGACGTTAAAGTGTTCATAAGTGTAATCATCACCGGTTTTCGGCGCACGGCCAAGTCCGGCAGAGGCGCGGATGATGGGTTCATACACGTGCTTCCAGAACGCCTGCGGCTGCATGAAGGTCTTGTAATAAAAGCCGGCAGGCAAAAAGCGCGACAGCTTTGCGTTGATGACGCCAACGTCGAATTCAAGGCTGGGCCAATGGTTCTGGCTACGGGCGGTCAGCCCGTCGAACAGTTCGACCTGCGTCACGCGGGCGTTGGGTTCCTGCCGTTCGCCGCGCCCCAGTTCCACCAGCGCATTCGGCTCTTCCGCGCCAGCGGCGACAAGCCCGCGCGGGCGGTGATATTTGAACGACCGCCCCACCAGCAGTTGATCGTTCGCCAGCAAGGCAGAGGCGAGCGTATCGCCCGAATAGCCCTGCAACCGCTTGCCGTTAAAGGTAAAATGCACGGGCCGGTTCTTGGCGACCAGCCTGCCTTTTGTGCGCAGCCTCATTGAAATGTCCTCCACGACCAGCCGGGTTGCTTTGCGGATATCGCGTCACGGATGGCCTGCGGCGGCTCTGTCGTCTGCGCGGAATAGGTGCCGTAGACTTCCAGCGTTGCTGTATTGCGGGCGGCCAAGAACCATTTGCCGCAGCCGTAAACATGCCGCCAGCGTTCAAAATGCACGCCCTTGGGGTTTTCGCGCATGAAAAGATAGTTTTCGAACTCCTCCGCCTCTGATCCGGGGCCAAAGCGTTTCAGATGCGCCTCTCCTCCGGCGTGCAGATCGGTTTCATCGACCATCCGGTCGCAATGCGGGCAATGCAGGATCAGCATGGGATAACCTTTGACGTGAGGGCCGGAAACGACGAAAGGCCGCCCGGCCCCCTTGGGGACCGAACGGCCAATACGTCGCGGATAATGCGTAGTGTCTTAGTTGCCAGTCGGCTCGTCGGCGGCGTCGTCGACCGCATCGACTGTGCCTTCGGTTGCGTCACCGATGGCATCTGCGGTGCCAGTGGCAGCGTCGCCCACAGCGTCGGCTGTGCCGGCTGCTGTATCGCTGACGGCATCCGCCGTTGCGGGCGCGGTTGTTTCGGTTGTAGCGGTCGTGCCAGCGTCGTCACCGCCAAAGAACAGGAAGGCAAGGACGGCCAGAACAATGACCACGATACCCAGAATGACGCCCGTGCTGCTGCCGGACCTTTCCGCGACGGGCGCGGTGTTGTGGATGTTCGTCGTGTTTGTGCGGGCGGGGTCCGCAGGGTTCGGGCGCGTGGGATCTGTGTTGTTGTTGTAGTCCGACATTTTACCGGCTCCTGATAAGGTCTGATTGGCGACAAAACGTCGCGACCCTGCCAAGAGTTCCCGCCTGCTGCACAAATATCAGGCAATCCGACTGTCATATGCACCGTCAGCATCATCAGTGCGCCACACCGGCGGCCACGCTTTCATCGATGAATTTGCCATGCCGGAACCGGTTCATCGAAAATTCCTCTGTCAATGGCGATGCGCCTTTGGCCATTAGCTCTGCCATGGCCCAGCCGGAACCGGGGATTGCCTTGAACCCGCCGGTGCCCCAGCCGCAGTTGACAAAGATGCCCTCTACCGGGGTTTTCGACAGGATCGGGGACCGGTCCCCGGTCACATCCACGATCCCGCCCCACTGGCGCAACATTTTCAGCCGCCCGACGATGGGAAAGGTTTCAACCAAGGCGCGGACTGTTTCCTCGATATGATGGAAGCTGCCGCGCTGGGTGTAGTTGTTATAGGCGTCCGTACCGCCGCCGATCACCATTTCGCCCTTGTCCGACTGGGACATATAGCCGTGCACCGTGTTCGCCATGACGACGACATCCATGCAGGGCTTGATCGGCTCGCTGACCAAGGCCTGCAAGGCGACGCTTTCGATGGGCAGTTGAAAACCTGCCTTTTGCGCCAGAACGCTGGCGTGACCGGCGACGACCATCCCCAGCTTGTCGCATTTGATATCGCCGCGCGTGGTGTTCACGCCGGTGACCTTGCCTGCCTCGGTCATGACGCCGGTGACTTCGCACTGCTGGATGATGTCCATACCCATATCGGCGCAGGCGCGGGCATAGCCCCAGGCAACCGCGTCATGGCGAGCCGTGCCACCGCGGGCCTGCCATAGTGCGCCCAATACCGGATAGCGCGGACCGTCAATATTCATGATCGGGCACAGCTCTTTCACGCGCGCGGGGCTCATCCATTCCGTCGTCACGCCCTGCAGGTTGTTGGCATGCACCGTGCGCTGATAGCCGCGAATTTCATGCTGCGTCTGCGCCAGCATCATCACGCCGCGGGGGCTGAACATGACGTTATAGTTCAGGTCCTGCGATAGCCCTTCATACAGGCTGCGCGCTTTTTCATAAATCGCGGCAGAGGGGTCCTGCAGATAGTTACTGCGGATAATCGTCGTGTTGCGGCCCGTATTGCCGCCGCCCAGCCAGCCCTTTTCCAGCACCGCGACATTGGTGATGCCGAAATTCTTGCCAAGGTAATAGGCCGTCGCCAGCCCGTGCCCGCCAGCACCCACGATGATGACATCATAGCGCGGCTTTGGTTCGGCCTGCCCCCAGGCGCGGGTCCAGCCACTGTGCTGACGAAAAGCTTCGCGGGCGATGGCAAAGGCGGAATAACGTTTCATGGCGCGAATCCTTCGGGGGCCTGAGCGGGTCTGACCCACCTTTCCTGAACAAAACCGGCATAGCCAAGGCGCACGCCAGCGGCAAGACAGGCAAGGTTTGCGACATCGGTTGGCATTGGTCCATGTCCGCGTTGTCGCAGGGGCCGTTGCGCGGGGTTTTCACGCCCGCCGCGACCGCTTAGGTAAGGCGCAATATTACGAAGGGAACGGCATGTTCTGGATCATCTGCATCGTCATGGCGCTTGGCCTTGCGTCACTGCTGGCCGCGCCCCTGCTGCGCCCCGCTGCCGCCCGCGCCGACCACCCGCAGGTCGCAATCTATAAGGGTCAGCTGGCAGAGGTTGACCGCGACGTTGCCCGCGGCGTGCTGAACGCCGACGAGGCAGAGCGTGCCCGCGCCGAAATCGCCCGTCGCCTGCTGGCCGTCAACCGCACGCATCAGGTGACGGGCACAGCCCCGCGCGGTGCCAGCGTCGCTGTCGCCGGCACAGTGGGCGTTATGCTGCTTGGGCTTGGCGGCTACACCTATGTGCAACTGGGTGCCCCCGGCGATCCTGACCAGCCCATTGCCGCCCGCCTTGCGCAGGCCGAAGTGATGCGCGAAACCCGACCCGATCAGGCCGCACTGGAAGCGGCGGCACCGGCCCGGCCACCCGTCGATGCGCCTGCCGACTATCTGGCGCAGATCGAACAGCTGCGCACCATGGTTCCAACCCGCCCGGACGATCTGCAGGGCTGGACCTTGCTGACCTTTCACGAAACCCGCCTTGGCAATTACGCCGCCGCTGCCCGCGCACAGGCGCAGGTTGTAGCGCTGAAAGGCGACGCTGTCCCGCTGGAGGATCTGGCGCGCCAGATCGACCTGATGGTCGCCGCCGCCAATGGTACCGTGTCGCCAGAGGCAGAGACCGTGGCCCGCGCCATTCTGGCCCGAAACGAGGCTTCGGTTGCGGGGCGCTATTACATCGGTGCCATCTATGACCAGACCGGGCGACCCGACATTGCGCTGCGGTTCTGGCGGCCCATTGCGGACAGTGGTGACACCAGTTTTCATGGCGAACTGGTGCGCGCCCAGATCACCGGTGCGGCAGCCCGCGCCGGTGTGGATTACCAACTGCCTGCCCTGCGCGGTCCGGATGCTGCGGATATCGCCGCTGCCGAAGACCTTAGCGCAGAAGACCGCGCAGCGATGATCGGCGGCATGGTCGCCCAGCTGGCAGCCCGTCTGGCAGCGGACGGCGGACCGGCAGAGGATTGGGCGCAACTTATCTCTGCCTATGGCGTGCTGGGACAAACGGCAGAGGCGCAGATGATCTATACCGAGGCGAAAGACGCCTTTGCCGGCGACAACAACGCCTTGCAAGCGATTGAAACGGCAGCGCAATACGCGGGGATCACACAATGATCTGCGAAGACGTCAGCGCCTTTTTGGATCAGGTGCCCGCCTTTGGTGCACTGGCAGGGCTGGACCTTGGCACCGTGACCATCGGTGTTGCGGTGTCCGATGTGATGCGCGGCGTAGCCACCCCGCTGGAGACGATCAAGCGTAAGAAGTTTGGCCTTGATGCCGCCGCCTTGCTGGCGCTTTGTGAAAAGCGGCAGATTACCGGATTGGTGCTGGGTCTGCCGCTGAACATGGACGGCAGCGAAGGTCCGCGCTGCCAGGCCACCCGCGCCTTTGCCCGCAATCTGGAACGGCTGACGCCGCTGCCGATCACCTATTGGGATGAACGTCTGTCCACCGTCGCCGCCACCCGCGCCCTGCTAGAGGCTGACACGTCCCGCAAGCGCCGCGCCGAAGTGATCGACCACGTCGCCGCCGCCTATATCCTGCAGGGCGCGCTGGACCGCATTACCCATATGAAGGCCAATCCATGACCGATGACGTCTGGAAGCGCGACGAGATCGACAGCCCCTGCATCAAGATCTGCGTTATCCACCCGGCCAGCCGGCTGTGCACGGGCTGTTTGCGCAGTATTGACGAAATCGGAGCATGGTCGCGCATGACGCCTGGCGCGCGCCGCGAGGTCATGGCAGAGCTGCCGGACCGGGCCGGCCAGATCACCAAACGGCGCGGCGGACGGGCAGCGCGGCTGCAAAAAGACGGATCAGACGACCAATCCTGATACTTGGGCCGTCGTTAGCCTAGGGTTTCAGGCTGCTGCCGGAAACACAAAACACCGATCGCGGCGGATCATGATCCACAGCGGCGTGCCGGGTTTGGGCAGGAACACCGACGGGATTTGCGCCCGCAGGATCGTGCCATCGTAATCCATGCGAAATTCCACCAATGATTCCGACCCCATGAACCGCGCCCGCTGCACGACACCGCGCGCAGGCGTGCCTTCCATCGGAGTCGGATTGGGGCCGCGGCCCGCGCGGTCAAAGTCGATTTTCAGGTGCTGCGGGCGGATGCAAATATCAACCGCCGTGCCATCCGGCACACCGGGGGCAAGGAACTGGCCAAAGGGCGTTTCGGTCAAAGCCCCGCGCACTTCGCCCCGGATCACATTGATATCGCTAAAGAATGCCGCCGCCTTACGATCAACCGGCGTGTTGTAGATATTGTAAGGCGCGCCGCGTTGCACGATGCGTCCATCGCGCATCAGCGCGATTTCGTCGGCCATGCGCATCGCCTCGCCCGGCTCGTGGGTGACCAGTAGAACGGCAGTGCCTTCGGCCTTCAGCACGTCAAGCGTTTCATCCCTAATATCGTCGCGCAGGCGGTCATCAAGGCCGGAAAACGGCTCGTCCATCAGCATGACTTTGGGCCGCGGTGCCAGCGCACGGGCCAGTGCGACACGCTGCTGCTCGCCGCCCGACAACTCGTGCGGGAAGCGGTCGATATGGCGGCCCATGCCGACTTTGCCCAGCAATTCTTCGACGCGGGCGCGGGCAGCGCGGCGGTCCAGCTTCAGCCCGAAGGCCACGTTTTGCGCGACGCTCAGGTGCGGAAACAGGGCGAAGTCCTGAAACATCAGACCGATCGACCGGCTTTCCGGCGGCACGTTATGTCCGTCGCCGCAAATCAGCTGGCCATCGACGTGGATCTGCCCCGCATCGGGTGTTTCGACCCCCGCAATCATCCGCAGCGTCGTGGATTTGCCGCAGCCCGAAGGGCCAAGCAGGCAAGTCACCTGCCCCGGCATCACGCCAAGGCTGACATCATCAACGACCTTTTGGCCGCCAAAGCTTTTGGCGATATGACTGATTTCAAGACGCGGGGTGGCGGTCATGGCATACTCTAGCGAAAGACTAAGGCATGGCCTAGCAATCCCTGCCCCCAAGGGCAAGGAGCCATGCGCGGCGCCAGTGGCACCGCGCGGTCTGCATTTAAAGCGTGGCGTTAATGGCACCGCCGTCCAGCAGGATGTTCTGCCCGACAATGAATTGCGCCCGGTCCGAGCACAAAAACGCACACATCGCGCCGAAATCTTCGGCCGTGCCATAGCGGCGGGCCGGGATCGTCGCGATCCGCTGGGCGCGTGCCTCCTCGACCGAGATGTTCTGCGCTTTGGACACGCCGCCATCCAATGATGCGGCGCGGTCGGTATCGTGGATGCCCGGCAGCAGGTTGTTGATGTTCACGCCAAAGGGCGCGACTTGCCGCGAGGTGCCGGCGACATAGCCGGTCAGGCCCGCACGGGCGCTGTTGGACAGGCCCAGTTGCGGGATCGGTGCCTTGACCGAACCAGAGGTGATGTTCACGACCCGGCCCCAGCCTTTGTCGATCATTCCCGGCAGCAGGGCCGTCATCAGCGCGATGGGGGCCAGCATATTGGCGTCCAGCGCTTTGATGAAATCATCGCGGTTCCAGTCGGACCACATCCCCGGCGGCGGGCCGCCAGCGTTGTTGACAAGGATATCAACGCCCTGCGCTGCCTTGATCAATGCGGCGCGGTCCCCTTCATCCGATACATCGCCTGCGACGGCTATAACCTTGACACCCCAGCGGTCGCGGATCTCTTGCGCGGTCTGTTCCAGCGCCTGCGCGCCGCGGGCGTTCAGCACCAGATCGACACCCGCTTCGGCCAGCGCCTCGGCGCAGCCGCGCCCCAGACCACGCGAAGATGCGCAGACCAGCGCAGTTTTCCCCTTGATGTTCAGATCCATCCTGTCACTCCCCTGTCCAGCAATATGCCGGTTTATTTACCAATAACGGTTAACATACAGCAATTGCCCGTCGATCATAGATTGACCAAGGCGACATTGACCCCAATTGCAGACCGGTTAATCTGCATCAAATTTGTTCAAGAGTTTTCATGACGCAACAGACGGCCCAGATCCAAAGCGTACAGGTGCTGTCTGCGGCCATGTTTTGCGTGACCGATGGCGTTGCCTTTGGCGAACCTTTGACCTTTGCGGACGAGCTGGTCATGGACGACATTTACGAAATGTCGCCCGTATCGCGTGCCCTTGCCCTGTCGCTTAAAACGACCGCCACGGCCGGGCGGTTCAAGGTGGCACCGGGCGGACAAACCGGGATGCCCGGAAGCGATGTGTTCCTGGATTGCTGCGTCACCCTGATGGCTGTCGACGGCAAAACCTATGAGGCGCTGGTTCTGGTCGAGGTCGTCGCCGGCGGGGTCGAGGCGGTTTATATGCTGCCGCTGGCGCATTTGAAACCCGGCACACCTTACCGGCTTGTCGGTGTTGATCGCCAGATCGCGGTGATGCGCTTTGCAGAGGTGGCCAGCGTGTCGTTCACGCGCGGCACCCGGATCACCATGTCATCGGGTGCGCAGGTCCCGATCGAGGATATTCGCGTCGGCGACAAGGTCCTGACCCGCGACGACGGGCCACAGCCAGTGCGCTGGATTGGCGAATCGACCCTGCGCGCTGTCGGGGAATTCGCCCCCGTCGTAATCCGCAGGGGTGCGCTGCACAATGCCAATGACCTGATCCTCAGCCCCGATCACCGGCTGTTTATCTATCAGCGGCAGGACCGTCTGGGCGCTGGCCGCAACGAGGTTCTGGTCAAGGTCCGCCACCTAATCAACGGAGAGACGGTGTTCCAGCAGGCCGGCGGCTTTGTCGATTATTTCCAGCTGCTGTTTGACCAGCACCAGATCATCTATGCCGAAGGAATTGCTGCGGAATCCCTGCTGATCGACCCGCGCACCCGGGCTGCCCTGCCCGACCATCTGGATGAAAACGTGCGCAACGGCCACGGGCACCGGCATCACCACGATTACGAGGTGCGCGAATCCCTGCTATCCTCGGGCGATGCGGTATCATTGCTGCGCGGGGCGTCCCGCGACTGACTATTGCGGCACACGGGTTGCGGCAAAGGTGCCGTCGAAAATGTCCAGCCCGGCCGGTCCGGTCATATCGCCAAACACCAACCCGCGCACGGCAGTCTGGGTCTGGCCGACAAATTCGCCGTCCAGACTGGCGTCGATAGTGTAACTTTCACCGCCGCCGGACAGGGTGCCGTCCAAATCGGCATCAAAGCTATAGGCCGCGCTGCTGTCAGTGCCGCGATAGATGGCACCATCGGTGATCGCCAGACGGCCGGCGAGCGGCACGCCGTCCTGCGCCTCGAACCCGCTGGCCTGACCGCGGATCTGGTCAAAACCTGCGCCGAAATTGACCGCCAGTGTCAGGTCGGCCAGATATTGCACGCGCGCACCGTCTTCGCCGGTGGGAAGGGCGGCGCGCATGTAACCGTCATAGCTGGCGCGGCCGGCGGTTGGTAAAAGGGCGGGATCGCTGACGTCCTGTCCACCGATCTGGCCGTCGATCTGCGCCGGCGTCATCGCATCCCCGCCCCCGCCTCCGCCGCAACCGGCCAGACACAACAGCATCACCCCGCCAAAGCACCGCGCAGTCATCATCTCAGCCCTCTTAATCCGATGGGGCCAGACTGACGCTTCTGGGTTAATCAAAGATTAATCCACGCCGAAGGCACGACGCTATTCGCGTGCCAGAATACCGGTCAGGCCAAAGGTGCCATTTTGTGTGGTGCCCCCATTGCGCACAGTGATGTCACCATACATCGGCGCGCCGATGAATTTACCGGTCGATCCCTTGAACCCGCCATTGGTCATCACGCCATCGACGCGGACCGTCTCTCCTGCGCCGGTATAAAGCGTGCCGTCCACGTCCGACCGGATCGTCACCTGAGAGCGGTTCACCCCGCCGTCAAGGCGACCGTTAGACAGCGTCAGGACACCATCAATCGGGGCGCCATCCGAAGTGACGAAATTGCCCGCCGTGCCGCCGATCCGGTCGGTGCCAAAGTTGACGCCCATCTGCATCAGCCCGGCCACATCCGTGCGGCGGCCCGGCACGGTCAGATCGCCGGTGACATAGCCCAGATAGCTTGACCCGCCAGAGGTCGGGACCTGCTGCTTTGGCGTAATCCCGACGGCATTGTAGGCCGGCGCGATCTGTCGCTGCACGCTTTGAATTTCAGCAATGCTGAGCCGGCTGGTGTCCGGCAGCGGTGCCGGGGTGGATACGGGCACGCCAGCGCCGCCGCAGGCTGCCAGAGCGGCAAGGGCGGTGACGCTGATCGCAGCGCGAAAGGACGGATTGGTCATGGCAGTGATCCTGTTGCAAACGAAAAAGGGCAAAGCTGCGCAAACCGCGCGGCCTTGCCCCTATCCTTGCACCGGACCTGCCCCGTCATGCGATGACGGGGGGCGTGCTATCGCATAGCGGCTTTAATTTTCGCCCACGAAGGCAAAGTCCGCAATGGCAGTGTTGCCGTTCATCGTCGCGGTCATCGACGGCGGAAAACCCTGATCAACGATGAAAGAGCCGCTCGTGCCGCTGACAGCCTGAATGGCCCGCGTGCGGATGTTCCCCGATGTGCGGTTGCCTTCGAAATTGCCGATGGCGATCCCGTCCAGTGCAATTCGGTCCGAACCGGCGGTCAGATTGCCGTTGAAATCGACCGCAAACAGCCCGCTCGTATCGTCCGATCCGACAAGGCCATCGGTAAAGGCAATCTGCCCTGCGACATTCACACCGCGGCCGGTTTCATCCACGCCGCGAAAGTTTGTGACACCGCCTCTCATGTCGTCATTGGCAAAGTTGATCGTCAAACGCGAATCGCCGGTCATGGCATAGCTGTTGCTGAACCCGTCCACAGACAAAAGCGCGGGACCAGCGAACGTCGACGTGCCCGAGGATGGGATGTTGCGCGGCACCGTACCTTTCAGCCCGTCAATCCTTTCAGCCGTTGCGCCAAAGCTGCGGACGCTGGTTTCGAACTGCGACAGGCTTGGCACCTGCGGTGACATATCAGCCCCGCCGCCAGCGCCGCCAACGCTGCTGCCACCACACGCGGCAAGCCCGCAAAGCGCCATCGCGCTGAATACCAATTTCATTAAAGAATCTCCTAAATCTCATCCAATGATTGCCAAATAATTAATCACGAAAAGGTTGGGCAAGAATATGGCAAATGCAGACCTGCGGTTGATCCCTCGCAACTTCTTTGCCCTATAGCGGCATAACGCGACCCTGCCGCCCTGCATTGCCCTTACCCCTTCTGCAGGTTACAGGATCAGCCATGACAAATCGCCCTGCCCTTCCGCCCGAAATCGCCCGCCGCCGGACCTTCGCGATCATCTCGCACCCGGACGCTGGCAAGACGACGCTGACTGAAAAGTTCCTGCTATATGGCGGTGCCATTCAGATGGCCGGACAGGTACGCGCCAAGGGCGAGGCGCGGCGCACGCGGTCCGACTTCATGCAGATGGAAAAGGACCGGGGCATTTCCGTGTCCGCCTCTGCCATGTCGTTCGATTTTGACGGGCACCGGTTCAATCTGGTGGACACGCCTGGCCACTCCGACTTTTCCGAAGACACCTATCGCACGCTGACCGCCGTGGACGCTGCCGTCATGGTGATCGACGGCGCGAAAGGCGTGGAAAGCCAGACGCAAAAGCTGTTCGAAGTCTGCCGCCTGCGCGATCTGCCGATCCTGACATTCTGTAACAAGATGGACCGGGAAAGTCGCGACACCTTTGAAATCATCGACGAGATTCAGGAAAATCTGGCGATTGACGTTACGCCCGCATCCTGGCCTATCGGCAAGGGCCGCGATTTCATCGGCACCTATGACATCCTGAACGACCGGCTGGACCTGATGGACCGCGCCGACCGCAACAAGGTCGCGCAATCCGTGCGTATCAGCGGGCTGTCCGATCCCAAGCTGAAAGAACACATTCCCGCCGATCTGCTAGGCACCTTTCTGGAAGAGATCGAGATGGCGCAGGAACTGATGCCAAAGCTGGATCATGCCGCCATGCTGGCCGGTACCATGACCCCGATCTGGTTCGGCTCTGCCATCAACTCCTTTGGCGTCAAGGAACTGATGGAAGGCATTGCGACCTTTGGGCCGGAACCGCAGATCCAGCGGGCCGATCCGCGTATGATCGCGCCAGAGGAAAAGGCCGTGACCGGCTTTGTTTTCAAGGTGCAGGCCAATATGGACCCCAAGCACCGCGACCGCGTTGCCTTTGTCCGCATGGCCTCTGGTCATTTCGAACGTGGGATGAAGCTGACCCATGTGCGCACGAAAAAGCAGATGGCAATTACCAACCCGGTGATGTTTCTGGCGGCCGACCGCGAGCTGGCCGAAGAGGCATGGGCCGGCGATATCATCGGCATCCCCAACCACGGGCAATTGCGCATCGGCGATACGCTGACCGAAGGCGAGGCGCTGAAAGTGACCGGCATCCCGTCCTTTGCGCCGGAATTGCTGCAAACCGCCCGCGCGGGCGATCCCATGAAGGCAAAGCACCTTGAAAAGGCGCTGATGCAATTCGCCGAGGAAGGCGCGGCCAAAGTGTTCAAGCCGACATTCGGATCGGGCTTTATCGTCGGCGTCGTCGGGGCCTTGCAGTTCGAAGTGCTCGCCAGCCGGATCGAGATGGAATACGGCCTGCCCGTCCGTTTTGAAGGCTCGCAGTTCACATCCGCCCGCTGGGTGCATGGCACGCGCGAGGCAGTGGACAAGTTCGCCGCCGCCAACAAGCAGCACATCGCGTTGGACAACGACGGCGACACCGTGTTTCTGACCCGCCTGCAATGGGACATCGACCGCGTTGGCCGCGACTATCCGGATGTAAAGCTGTCGGCGACCAAGGAAATGATGGTCTGACAAAGGATATGCGGGGCGGGTTTGACCTTGTGAAAACCCCGCCCCGTTCCTATTCTGTTCGAAGCTGAAAGGACAGAAATGACGCCGCCCACACCCAGATATGCCGAATTTTTTGCGGGTGCGGGCATGGTCAGGGCGGCCCTGTCGGACGGCTGGGATCTGGCCTTTGCCAATGACATCGACACGGGCAAATGTGCGGCCTATGCGGAAAACTGGGGCGCGGACGGATTGGTTTGCGGTGATATCGCGGCGCTTGATCCGGCGCTGGTGCAGCAACCGATCGACCTTTACTGGGCCAGCAGTCCCTGTCAGGACCTAAGCCTTGCCGGGCACCGGTCTGGCCTTGCGGGGGCGCGGTCATCGACGTTTTTCGCCTGGATCGATCATGTCCGCGCGGCGCGGGCGGGCGGATTTGCGCCCGGTATCCTGGCTTTTGAAAACGTCACCGGCCTTTTGTCCAGCCACGCGGGGCGCGATTTTCAGGCGGTCGTCGACGCCTTTGCCGCCTGCGGCTATCGCTGCGGTGCCCTTGAAATCGACGCCCGCCATTTTCTGCCGCAAAGCCGCCCCCGCGTCTTTGTCATCGCTTTGCGCGATGATCTGGACCTGCCTGCAGGGCTGGCGCAGGACGCCCCCGGGGGCACCTTTCACACCAGCCGCATCCGCGCCGCCCATGCCGCATTGCCGCGCAAGCTGGCGCGACGCTGGATCTGGTGGACCCTGCCCGACCCGGCGCGCCCCAATGCAGCGCTGGCTGATCTGATCGACACCTCGTCAACGGACACTATGACGCCCGCCAGCCTAAGCCGGCTTTTGGGCCTGATGGCCCCCGCCCACCGCGCGCGCGTGCAGGATGCCGTGGACGCCGGGGGGCTTCACGTCGGCACGATCTACAAACGCGGCCGCCCCGATGGGCTGGGCCAGACCGTGCAACGGGCAGAGGTCCGCTTTGACGGCATCGCAGGTTGCCTGCGTACACCGGGCGGCGGATCGTCGCGGCAAACCGTGCTGATCGTGCGGGATGGCACCGTCACCGCCCGCCTGCTTTCTACGCGAGAGGCCGCGCGCCTGATGGGTCTGCCCGACAGCTACCGCTTGCCCGCGCGGTTCAACGACGCCTATCGGTTGTCCGGTGACGGCGTGGCGGTGCCCGTGGTGCGCCATCTGGACACCCATATTTTCCAGCCTTTGCTGCGTCACACCCGCGGTATTCGGTCAGCAGCATGATCGACCCAAAGGCTTATCGCGCGCGCCAGATCAAGGATCTGACAGACCAGATCGGCGTTTACGCCCTTTGCGATCTGGACGGTGTGCCGATCTACGTCGGTCAATCCGTCGATGGCATCCGGTCGCGTGTGCGGCGGCACCTGACATCGGCGCGGTCTGACATCATTGCCAACCGCATGATCGACGTTTGGGAAATCGCTTACGTCAAGGCCTGGCCCGTCAGTGATCCAGCCGCAATTCCCGCGCTGGAGGCTTATCTGTTTGCCACGTTCGACGCCCAGAACCAGCTGATGAATGGCAAAGCCATGATCAGCGATACCGACCTGTCCGCCGACCTGCCCGCGCCGCAGATCGTGCAGGTCATTGCAGAAGATGAACGCCAGGACCGTCTGCGCCCCGCGCAGCGCCTGCCCCGCCAGATTGCGCATTATCTGTCGCTGGTGGACTACATTCAAACCGTCAAGGACGAGCGGCACCTCAAACGCTCTTTGCAAGCTCATTTCGATCGGCTGGTCGCCTATCACACGACGTTTTTGTCATAAGTTAGTTCAGTAATAGTTAACTCGCGCGGCGCTAAATGGCGTCATGCTATGGCTGTTGCTGATTCTGTTCCTGTCCGCCTGCATCCCGGTCCGGGATGAAATTTTGTTGTCCCACGACGACTGGCGCGGGACAACGACCGTGACTGTCAACGAACGCGAGGTGTTCCGCAGCGATGATGGCAATGGCCTGATGACGGCTCGCCCCGTCATCACGCGCGGTCCGGACGGGCGGGCCTTTGGCGTGCTGCTGAATGTCAGGCGGCGGGACGCAAACGGGCCGCGCATCGACCGTGTCACATCTGGCCGAAAAGTGCTGACCTATACCGCGCATGACCGCCTGCTGACGCATTGCATCGACGGCTGCCAACCGGCAGAGGTGGGGGTTATTACGCTGACCGAAACGGCATTTCACATCGCGGCGCAATCGGGGCTTCCCCTTCGGGTCTGGGGACAACGGGGCCGATACGAAGGCACCGTTCCTGCAGAAGCGTTTTTGCGTGTTCTTGTGGCGGCAAATGCCGCGCCAAACCATGCAGCAGCGCAGCCGCTATCGGGCGCAAATACCGGGGCGGGCCAGCTTGGGGACCGGGACATGCCCAAACCTTGACCAATACGACATATTAGCGTAACGCAACGCCTGTCGAACGCCCTGACAATCCGGTCGGGCGGGCCGCGCAGTTCTGCGGCCGGATAAGCCGCATTTCTGAAAGGGCTACATGACCAAGTTTTCTGACCTGAACCTCGACCCCAAAGTGCTCAAGGCAATTGCCGATACGGGCTATGAGACGCCGACACCTATTCAGGCAGGTGCGATTCCCCCCGCCCTTGAAGGGCGCGATGTGCTGGGCATTGCCCAGACTGGCACAGGCAAAACCGCCAGCTTTACCCTTCCGATGATCCACTTGCTTGGCCGCGGACGCGCGCGGGCGCGGATGCCGCGGTCGCTGGTGCTGGCCCCCACGCGGGAACTGGCGGCGCAGGTTGCGGAAAACTTCGACGCCTACGCGAAATATACCAAGCTGACAAAGGCGCTGTTGATCGGCGGCACCTCTTTCAAGGAACAGGACCAGCTGATTGACAAGGGTGTCGATGTTCTGATCGCGACCCCCGGCCGCCTGATCGACCATTTCGAACGGGGCAAGCTGATTTTGTCCGACGTGAAAGTCATGGTCATCGACGAAGCTGACCGTATGCTGGACATGGGATTCATTCCCGATATCGAACGCATTTTCCAAATGACGCCGTTCACACGGCAGACCCTGTTCTTTTCCGCCACGATGGCACCGGAAATCGAACGGATCACCAATACCTTTTTGTCCAATCCCGCCAAGATCGAAGTCGCCCGCGCGGCGACGACCGGCGCGAACATCAAGCAAGGTGTGGTCATCTTTCAAGGGTCCAACAAGACTAAGGCCGACAGCGAAAAGCGCGAGCTGCTACGCCGTCTGATCGCCGCCGAAGGTGACGCTTGTTCGAACGCGATCATCTTCTGCAACCGCAAGTCGGATGTGGATGTGGTGGCCAAGTCCTTAAAAAAGCACGGCATGAATGCCGAACCGATCCATGGTGATCTGGACCAGTCGCACCGCACCCGCACGCTGGAAGGGTTCCGCGAAGGGTCGATCCGGTTTCTGGTGGCATCCGACGTCGCCGCACGTGGGCTTGATATTCCTGCCGTGACGCATGTTTTTAACTTTGACGTACCCAGCCACGCCGAAGATTACGTTCACCGGATTGGTCGCACTGGCCGTGCGGGCCGGTCCGGCGTTGCGATCATGATTTGCGCGCCGCGCGATGAAAAAAACCTGGCCGATGTTGAACGCTTGGTGCAGTCCCCGATCCCGCGTCTGGAAAACCTGCTGGGCGATGTGACACCGCCGACCACTACCTCTCCTGCCGATGATGTGGATGCCCCGCGCGAAGACAAGCCGCGTCGCACCCGCACGCGCGGCCCGCGCAAGGCCGCAGCCCCATCCCCCGCACCAGAGGCGGATCAGGACGGTACGGTCGCCGCGCCGGATGCGCCTACAGCAGAGGCAAGCGATACCCCGCGCCCCGAACGCCGCACCCGGCGCAGCCGCACGCGCCGTGATGCGAAAGCAGATACGGCAGCTTCCACGGCGGAACCGGTCCCTGCCGAAACGCCAGCGCCAACCGCCGACGCAGCCACCGTGCAAGATCCCGGCACGGCCCCCGCGGCAGAGCCTGCGCAAAACGACCGCCGCGGCGGAAGGGGTCGCGGCCAGAACGATCGCAATGCGGGCAACCGCGGCGGCAATGACCGTCCAGATAACAACCGAAATGGCCAAAGCCGCGATCGTGGCGGCCGGCAGGATACGATCATCGGTATGGGTGACGATACACCCGAATTTATTGCCAAAAGCTTTCAGGAACGCAGCAACAGCTAAGTTGGTATCACTGACCGGGCTGAAAGGTCCGGTCAGTGATCAAACCGCTTGCCGCTGCGCCACATGCAAAAAGGGCGCCGGATCGATCTGATCCGGCGCCCTTTTGCTATGCCTGATGCGATGATCAGCCCAGACGGCTGATCACAACAAGGACTTCGGGCTTTTTGCCAATTTCGCCTTGGGCGGAACGGCGGGCGATGTTCTTCAGCTCTTTTTCCAGCTTCACATCATCGCGGATGGTTTTCGCGTCGGCGCGGCCGATGAATTGGGCCAGATCAGCCTCCATGACTTCGGCAAGGGCAGAGTCAGAGCGGCCGGTTTCCGTCAGGCCCGACAGTTCGACCCAAGGATCACCCAGCGGTTCATCGTTTTCGTCGATGATGATCGTAACCACTGCAAGCCCGTTCAGGGCCATCCGGATCCGGTCACGCACGACACCATCCATCGCGCCGATCTGCACAGAGCCGTCCAGATAGGTGCGGCCGGTTTCGACGTATTCCGCAACGGTGGGCTGGTTGCCCGACAGGTCGATCATCATGCCGTTGACGGCAACGATGCCCGGCAGGCCGAACTGACCCGCAACCTTGACGTGTTCGCGCAGGTGGCGGTGTTCGCCGTGCATCGGGATCAGGAACTGCGGCTTGATGATCTGGTGCATGGTTTCCAGATCGGGGCGGTTCGCGTGACCGGACACATGATACTTACCGCCGTCATCATCGACGATATCGACGCCCAGCTCGCTGAGCTGGTTCATGATACGGATCACGCCTTTTTCGTTGCCCGGAATCGTCTTGGACGAAAATAGGAAGGTATCGCCTTCTTTCAGCTTCAGGCCCAGATAGCTGCCCTGCGACAGCTGGGCAGAGGCCGCGCGCCGTTCCCCCTGAGAGCCGGTCACCAGCAACATCAGCTGGTTGCGCGGCACGTTGACGGCGTCCTCTGGTCCGACGGTCGCGGGGAAATCGGTCAAAAGCCCGGTTTCCTTGGCCGCTTCAACCATCCGGTTCATCGACCGACCCAAAAGACAGACCGTGCGGCCAGCGGCCACAGCGGCATCCGCCAGTGTTTTCAGACGCGCGATATTCGACGCAAAGGTTGTCGCCGCAACCATGCCGGTTGCGTTTTTCATCAGCTCGGTGATCGCTGGCCCGATGGACATTTCCGACCGCCCCGCATGAGGCGAGAAGATGTTCGTGCTGTCGCAGACCAGCGCCTTGACCCCGTCCTTGGCAATCTCTTGCCACAGTTCGGTGTTGAACGGATCACCGACCACGGGAGTCATATCGACCTTGAAATCGCCGGTATGCACGATGCGGCCTGCATCCGAGTCGATCACCAGTCCCGCGCTTTCGGGGATCGAATGGCTGATCGGCACATAGGACACCTTGAACGGGCCACAGTCGATCACCGCTGGATAGGGTTCGACCACGGTGACAACGTTGTCGGGGTGCCCTTTTTCCTGCAGCTTGCGCCGCGCGATGTTGGCGGTGAACTTGCGCGCATAGATCGGCGCGCCCAGCTGTTCCCACAGCAGGCCAACCGCGCCGACGTGGTCTTCGTGGGCGTGGGTGATAAAAATGCCTTCAATCTGCGCCCGGCGCTCTTTCAGCCAGGTGATGTCGGGAAAAATCAGGTCAACGCCGGGCGTGCCGTCCATATCGGGAAAGGTGACGCCCAGATCGACAACAATCAGGCGTTCCTTGCCCTTGGGGCCATAGCCATAGACGTAGCAGTTCATGCCAATTTCACCGGCGCCGCCAAGCGCCATATAAATCAGTCGATCGTTTGCTTTTGCAGCACTCATGTAAGGTCCTTGTTATATTGATGGATCACGGTCAGCCCGTGCATCGTCAGGTCATCCTCGACCCGGTCAAATAATGTGTCGCCCTGCGCAAACAGTGAGGCCAGTCCACCGGTTCCGATGACGGTCATCTGTCTGCCGCGTTCGGCTTTGATCCGTGCGGTTATCTCTTTCACGAGGCCAATGTAACCCCAGAACGCACCGGACTGCATGCAGGATACGGTATTCGTACCGATCACGCGGTCCGGCCGGGTGACATCGACGTGGGGCAGCGCCGCGGCGGCCATGTGAAATGCCTCTAGGCTGACCATGACGCCGGGGGCAATCACGCCGCCGACATAGGCACCATCGTCGTCCACCACATCCAAAGTTGTTGCCGTGCCGAAATCCACCACGATCAGGTTGCCGCCGTGGCGATCAAAGGCACCGGCGGTGTTGACCAGCCGGTCAGGCCCGACAGCCGTGCCGGGATCGACGCGGGGCAGCGTTGGCAGCTTGCATTCCGGTTTACCCACCACCATGGGGCGGCAGTTGAAATAGCGGTCTGCCAGAACACGCAGGTTGAACACCACGCGCGGCACCGTGGCGCTGACGATGACCGCATCAATGGTGACATCCACCTTTTGCATTTGCATCAGCGATGTCAGCCAGACGAAATATTGGTCCGCCGTGCGCTGCCAGTCGGTTTTTGTCCGCCAGGTTGCCAAAAAGCGGGTGCCGTCCCAGATGGAAAACACCGTATTCGTATTGCCGCAGTCGATGGCCAGAAGCATGGGCCCAGCCCCTTAAAAGTAGATATCGGCAGCCGGAATGACCTTGCGCCCCGCGGGGGTGGTCAGAACCAGATTGCCTTCGGTGTCGATGGTGTCGAACGTGCCGGTGATGTCTTCGCGGCTGGTGCGGGCGGTAATCACCTCGCCCAGGCGGGCGGCATGGCGCAGCCAGTCGGCACGGATGATGTCAAAGTCGAATTCCCAAAGCTTCGCCTCTTGCGTGGCGAAGTCATTGGCCAGCCTGACCAGAAAATCAGTGGACGAAACCTCTGGCCCGCCTTCACCGCGCAGGGACACGGGCGGAAAAGCTGCATCCCGGATATCATCCGGCACAGCCGCAAGGTTCACGCCAATGCCGATGGAAAGCCAGTCGACGTAAGGCCCCTGCCCGCTGGTTTCCAGCAAAATGCCAGCGATCTTGCCGCCGTTAAGCAGCACATCATTCGGCCATTTCAGGCTGAGCTTGGTGCGGTCGATATACATGGCCAGCGCCTCGAACAGTGCGACGGCGGCCATAAAGGACCGCAGACTGGCCTGTTGCGGGGTGCAGTTCGGGCGATAAACCAAGGTCGCGGCAAAATTGCCCGGCGGGCTTTGCCAAGGGCGGCCGCGGCGGCCGCGCGCGCCGGTCTGGGTATCGGCGATTACCCAGGTCGGCGCTTGCAGGGTTGGCGCAAGGCGCGCTGCCTCTGCCATGGTGCTATCCACCTGCGTCAGGTGGTGGCACAACACGCCCTCTGGCCAGAGGGCGTGTTGTGTCGGATCAGTTGACAAGGGCCGCAGCGGCCGCAGCCGCAATAGGCTCGATGCCGAACAGGTTGACGATGCCCACCACCATGATCACCGCAGAGGCCATGAGGAAAGCGCCAAGGATCGGCTGCGACGGCGCGTCCAGCTTTTCGGACTCTTCGCCGAAATACATGAAGTAGACAACACGCAGGTAATAAAAGGCACCGATCACCGATGCGACCACACCGGCCACAGCCAGCCAGGCAAGGCCCGCATCATAGGCAGCGCGCAGCACGTAAAGCTTGCCAAAGAAGCCGACCATCGGCGGCACACCGGCAAGGCTGAACATCAGCACCAACATCGCAAGCGCACGGGTTGGCTGATCCTTGGCGTACATCTTCAGGCTTTGAATGTCCGTCACGGGGCGCCCGTCACGCTGCATCCCCAGAATAAAGGCGAAGGTGCCGATATTCATGGTGACGTAGATTGCCATGTAGATCAGCATCGCCTGCACACCCAGCGCCGTACCAGCGGCCAGACCCATCAGGGCATAGCCCATGTGGGCAATGGACGAATAGGCCATCAGACGCTTGATATCGCGCTGACCGATCGCAGCGATCGAACCAAGGAACATCGAAATGACCGACAGGAAGGCAATGATCTGCTGCCAGTCGCCGGTGATGCCGCCAAAGGCGTCGAACATCAGGCGGGCGAACAGGGCCATTGCGGCAACCTTTGGCGCTGTCGCAAAGAAAGCCGTAATCGGCGTGGGCGAGCCTTCGTAAACGTCCGGCGTCCACATGTGGAACGGCGCGGCACTGACCTTGAACGCAAGACCGGCGATCAGGAACACCAGACCGAACAGCAGACCCAGCGACGGCTGATCCTGCACACCGGCGATGATGCCCGAAAACAGCGTTGTGCCGGTAAAGCCATAGGTCAGCGATGCACCGTAGAGCAGCAGACCTGACGACAGCGCGCCCAGCACGAAATACTTCAGGCCAGCCTCTGTGGATTTGACGCTGTCGCGGCGCAGGGATGCGACGACATAAAGCGACAGGGACTGCAGTTCGAGGCCCATATAAAGCGCCATCAGATCGCCCGCGCTGACCATGACCATCATGCCGACAACGGCAAAGACAACCAGCAACGGATATTCGAACCGCAGCAGATTGCGGGCGGCCATGTATTGCTCGCTCATCACCAGGACGGCAGCGGCGGACAGCAGAATCGTGATCTTCGCGAAGCGAGAGAAGCTGTCAGCGACGAACATGCCGTCAAAGGCCACCTGCGCACCGCCATCGTTGGTCATAAGCCAGGCCGCCACCAGCACAAAAATGCCCGAGGTCAGCCAGACCAGCAGCGAAGCCGCCCCGTCTTTGACGGTATAGACCGCCGCAAGCAAGGCGATGATCGCATAGACCGCCAGTGCGATTTCCGGCAGGACAATCTGGATATCGGCAGAAATCATGGGTCCGTTTCCTTAGTGCAAAGCGACTTGAGTGGCTGCGGCAAAGCCCGCGGTCGCCGTGTCGTATTGATCGATCAGCGCGCCGACCGACGGCCCGATGATATCGGTAACAAGGCTAGGGTAGACGCCCAGCAGCAGGGTCATCACCACCAGCGGTGCAAAGATTGCCCGCTCGCGCGTAGTCATGTCGGTGATCGACTTCAGGCTTTCCTTGATCAGATCGCCCATGACGACGCGGCGGTACAGCCACAGGCCATAGGACGCCGACAAGATCACGCCAGATGTCGCAATGACAGCCACCCAGGTGTTTTCCTGAAAGATCCCCATCAGCGTCAGGAATTCCCCGACAAAACCAGAGGTGCCCGGCAGGCCGACGTTGGCCATGGTGAAGAACATGAAGATCAGCGCATAGGCCGGCATCCGGTTCACGAGGCCGCCATAGGCGTCGATATCGCGGGTGTGCATCCGGTCATAGATGACGCCAACGCACAGGAACAGCGCGCCAGAGATGAAGCCGTGGCTGATCATCTGGAAAATCGCGCCGTCAAGGCCCTGCTGGTTCACCGTAAAAATCCCCATGGTCACATAACCCATGTGGGCAACCGACGAATAGGCAATCAGCTTTTTCATGTCCTGCTGCACCAGCGCCACAAGCGAGGTGTAGACGATGGCGATCGCCGACAGCCACAGCACCAACGGCCCGATCACTTCGGACCCGATGGGGAACATCGGCAGCGAAAAGCGCAGGAAGCCGTAGCCGCCCATTTTCAGCAGGATCGCCGCCAGCACGACCGAACCCGCCGTCGGGGCCTGAACGTGCGCGTCAGGCAACCAGGTGTGCACCGGCCACATCGGCATCTTGACCGCAAAGCTGGCAAAGAAAGCCAGGAACATCAGGGTCTGGACACCGCCAACGATATTGATCCCCAGCAGGCTAAAGGTATCCGACGGGAATACCGTCGTCATCAGCGTCGGAATATCAGAGGTGCCGGCAATGTTGACCATCGCCACCATCGCCACCAGCATCAGCACAGAACCAAGGAAGGTATAAAGGAAGAACTTGAACGATGCGTAAATGCGGTTCGCCCCGCCCCAGATACCGATGATCAGGAACATCGGGATCAGACCTGCCTCGAAGAAGATGTAGAACAGGATCATATCCAGCGCCATGAAAACGCCAAGCATCAGCGTTTCAAGCAGCAGGAAGGCGATCATGTATTCCTTGACGCGGTTTTCGACGTTCCAGCAGGACGCGATCACCAGCGGCATCAAGAATGTCGTCAGCATGACGAAAAGCACCGAAATGCCATCGACGCCCATCTTGTAATTCAGGCCCAGCAGCCAGGAATGTTCCTCGACCATCTGGAAACCGGTATTGGCCGGATCGAACTGGAACAGGATAAACAGCGAAATCAGGAATGTCGCGGATGTCGCGAACATCGCCACCCACTTGGCATTACGCTGGGCAGCCACATCATTGCCCCGCAAGAACAGCGCAAGAATGATTGCGCCGATCATCGGAATGAATGTGGTGAGTGAAAGCAGGTTGCCCATTAGTTGGCCCCTCCGGTCAGAGTGACCCAGGTCAGCAGGGCCGCGATGCCCGCCACCATGGCAAAGGCGTAGGTGAACAGATAACCCGACTGCATCCGTCCGGCGGTGCGGGTCAGGAACGGCAGAATACCAAGCGCCAGACCGTTGATGCCGCCGTCGATGGTGCCTTCGTCGCCACGCTTCCACAGGAAGCGGCCGATCGCCAGCGCTGGCCGCACGAACAGGAACCCGTAAAGCTCGTCGAAATACCACTTGTTTAGCAGGAACTGATAAAGGTGCGGCTGGTTTGCGGCCAATTTGCCCGGCAGGTCAGGACGGCGGATGTAGAACACATAAGCGGTCGCAAGGCCGATGATCATGGCAAAGAATGGCGACATTTTGATGTACCAGGGCGCGTGGTGCGCATCGTCCATGACATGGTTATCGGCCGCCATATAGATGGCACCCTGCCCCGGCGTATAAGCGTTCGCAGCCACTTCGCCGTGATCACCCTCTGCCGCGGCTTCGGCTGCAACCGCGTGATCGCCGTCAGCCTCTGCATGGCCGGCATCTGCAACGGCATGATCGCCGCCTTCGATGGCATGATCGCCGGATTCAGTGGCATGTGCCTCTGCCGTGGTCATACCAAAGAACTGCTCAACCTTGTGATGATCGCCGAAAAAGCTGTTGTACCAGACCATACCGCCAAAGATCGCGCCAAGGCTTAGGACACCCAGCGGGATCAACATGACCAACGGGGATTCATGCGCATGGTCATGCGTATGGTGATCGCCGCGCGGCTTGCCAAAGAAGGTCAGGAACATCAGGCGCCAGCTGTAGAAACTGGTGAACATCGCCGCAATCACCAGCAGCCAGAAGCTGTAGGCCGTGCCGCCAGCCCAGGCGGATTCGATGACCGCATCCTTCGACAGGAAACCGGCAAAGCCGAAATGGGTCAGCGGAATACCGACGCCGGTGATGGCCAGTGTGCCGATCATCATGGCCCAGAACGTCAGCGGCAGTTTCTTGCGAAGGCCGCCATAGTTCCGCATGTCCTGTTCGTGGTGCATCCCGTGAATGACCGAACCGGCACCCAAGAACAGCATCGCCTTAAAGAAAGCGTGCGTCAGCAGGTGGAACATCGCGACGGAATAGACACCGACGCCAGCGGCCACGAACATATAACCCAGCTGCGAACAGGTCGAATAAGCAATCACGCGCTTAATATCGTTCTGCACCAGACCAACAGTCGCGGCAAAGAACGCTGTCGAGGCACCAAGGAAGACGATCATCGACTTCGCTTCTGGCGCAAATTCGTAAAGCGGCGACATGCGGCAGACCAGGAACACACCGGCGGTCACCATGGTCGCGGCATGGATCAGCGCAGACACGGGTGTCGGGCCTTCCATCGCGTCGGGCAGCCAGGTGTGCAGGAACAGTTGGGCGGATTTACCCATTGCACCGATGAACAGCAGCACACCGATCAGGTTAGCTGCGTTCCATTCCGTCCACAGGAAATGGATCTGCGTCTGCGCGATCTGTTCGACCTGCGGGAAAATGTCCGCGAACTTGACTGAATCCGTCAGCAAGAACAGGCCAAAGATACCAAGCGCAAAGCCGAAGTCACCCACACGGTTGACCACGAAAGCCTTGATCGCAGCGGCATTGGCGGACGGCTTGCGGTAGTAGAAACCGATCAGAAGGTAGGACGCGACGCCCACGCCTTCCCAGCCGAAAAACATCTGGATCAAGTTGTCGGCGGTCACCAGCATCAACATGGCGAAGGTAAAGAACGACAGATACGCAAAGAAACGCGCGCGATAAGGCGTGCCGTCTTTGAAGTTGTCGTCATGCGCCATGTAGCCGAAGGAATAAAGGTGAACCAGCGCCGACACCGTCGTGATCACAATCAGCATCGTTGCGGTCAAACGGTCCAGACGGATCGCCCAGTCCGTCGCCAGAGAGCCGGATTCGATCCAGCGCAGCACGGTGATATCGCGCGTGACGCCGTCAAAGCCCAGGAACACGATCCATGACAGGAAAGCGGCCAGAAACAGCAGACCGGTGGCGACCCACTGCGCCGGCTTTTCGCCAATGATGCGCCAGGTAAACCCGCAGATCAGCGCCCCGACCAGTGGTGCAAACAGGATAATCGTTTCCATGAATTCAGCCCTTCATCACGTTGACGTCTTCAACGTCGATGGTTCCACGGTTGCGGAAGAAGCAGACAAGGATCGCAAGGCCGATCGCAGCCTCTGCGGCGGCGACGGTCAGCACGAACAATGTGAACACCTGCCCCACCAGATCCCCAAGGAAGCTGGAAAAGGCCACAAAGTTGATGTTCACCGCCAGCAGCATCAATTCGATGCTCATCAGCAGGATGATGACGTTCTTGCGGTTCAGAAACAGGCCAAAGATGCCAATGACGAACAGCGCCGCCGCCACCACAAGATAATGCTCTAGTCCGATCATGTCGTGTCCCTCTGGGCATTCGCCCTTCGTTTTATGGTCTTAGCCGAAAAAGGTGTAGCCGCCGCCGAAGACAAGGATCAGCACGACGATCAATGCAGCAATGGTGGTATTCGACATCAGCTTATCCTTCGGTCAAAAGGCGGGCCTTACAGGCCCTGCCCCGGTTTCACGTCTTTAAGTTCCATGGCCAGCTTGGGGTCGCGGTGCATCTGCGCCATGACATTCTGGCGCTTGATATCCACGCGGTGGCGCAGGGTCAGAACGATGGCGCCGATCATGGCGACCAGCAGGATCAGACCCGCAAGCTGAAACAGGATGATGTAACGGTCATAAATCAGCAGACCCAGACCCGTCGTGTTATAAGTGTCCGGCACCGGCGCGGCGAGCCGCGTTGCGATATCGTCGGAAAAGCTCCATGCGCCAAGGGCGATGGCCAGCTGCATCAGAACGACGACACCAATCAGCAGACCCAGCGGCAGATATTTCGACATCTCTGCTTTCAGTTCTGCAAAATCCACGTCCAGCATCATGACGACGAATAGGAACAAGACCGCGACCGCGCCGACATAAACAATGATCAGCAGCATGGCGACGAATTCGGCGCCAAGGATCACGAACAGGCCTGCCGACGACAAGAACGCCAGGATCAGCCACAACACCGAATGCACCGGGTTGCGCGACAGCACCGTCATCAGGCCGCCCATGATCGTCGTGATCGCGAACAGGTAGAAGGTGAAAACGAAAGGGGTCATGCCTCGGCATCCTTTTTCATCACGTCGTTGGCGATTTCCATCGCCTTGGTCATCGACGGCACGCCGCCAAACATTGCCGCCATCGCAATCGTCTCGGCGACTTCTTTTTCAGTGGCACCGGCCTCGACCAGGTGGCGCACGGTCATGCGCAACTGTGCCTCTGCCTGCGCGCCCATGATGGTCAGGCCCATCAGCGTCATCAACAGCCGCGTCTTGGCGTCTAGACCGTCCGGGTTCAACCCCTTGCCAAAAAAGGTTTCCATCATTTCTTTGGGCATGGTCGGCCAAAGCGCCTCGATTCCTTTGGGCGTAAAGGACTCCATGGCCGGATTGAGCTGTTTCACCCAGTCCTGCCCCATGGCCATCATCGCCTCGAAAGGATTCTTTGCGTCACTCATCGGTAGGGCGCATCCATTTCCAAATTGCGCGCGATCTCGGCTTCCCAGCGGTCACCGTTCGCCAGCAGCTTTTCCTTGTCGTAGTAAAGCTCTTCGCGGGTCTCAGTGCTGAACTCGAAGTTCGGGCCTTCGACAATGGCGTCCACCGGGCATGCTTCTTGGCAGAAACCGCAGTAAATGCATTTGGTCATGTCGATGTCGTACCGCGTCGTACGGCGAGAGCCGTCGTCCGTGCGCGGGGCCGCGTCGATCGTGATCGCCTGCGCGGGGCAAACGGCCTCGCACAGTTTGCAAGCGATGCACCGTTCCTCGCCGTTGGCATAGCGGCGCAGGGCATGTTCACCGCGAAAACGCGGGGACAGCGGGCCCTTTTCATGCGGATAGTTCAGGGTCGCTTTGGGAGCGAAGAAATACTTCATCCCAAGGCCAAAGCCTTTCCAGAAATCCGACAGCAGAAAGTATTTCGCAGAGCGGGCGTAGTCCATCTGGGTTAATTAACCTCCGCTTTATTCATCTGATACGGCTGCGATGGCAGCCAGTAAGCCACATAACTCTTGGGCAGCAAAGCCACCCGTTCGGTATAAAGATCCGCGCCGGGGAACAGGTCGACCACCTCACCGCGGGACAAAAGATTGATGCGGTCGATATGACCGCGCCGCTGCGCCAGATCGTTTTTGCGATAGCGGGACGACAGGGACAGCATCTTGCGCCGCAGCGGCTGGCCGAACCAGTGCAGGAACGGCGCACGAAAATGCGGCTCGATCGGGAATTCCCAGGCCGGTGTCTGCATCCAGCCGGACAGCCCGACTCGCATCATTTCCCGCGCCATTTTGACCATGTCAGGCCAGGCACCCACGTGTTCGATCACGGAATTGGAATGCACGAAATCGACCGACCCATCGGCCCGCGCCCGCATGTCGCGCGCATCACCGACTGTGGTTTCCGTCGTCACACCTTCGTAGCCGGCGGGCAGATGACCGGCCAATTCCCCGGCTTCGTAGTTCATGATCTCGATATGCGCGATACCTTCTGGCGACACATTGCCCCAATAGCTGCCGCGCCCGCCCACGTCGAGAATCCGCAGATCACGCCCAAGGATGCCCCGCACCTGCTTAATCTTTTCAGACAGCAGTTTGCCGCGCCTGGACCGAAATCCATTCACATCCTTGAAAGGCGTCGTCACCGCAGGTTCGGCCTGAGCGATCATTAGATGCCCCAAGTGTAGCGGGCCCAGAAGCCGCCCAACACTTCGAATTTGGCAAGGAATGCAATCAGCACGACCCAGATCAGCGACAGCGGCAGGAACACCTTCCAGCCGATCCGCATCAGCTGGTCATAGCGGTAGCGCGGCGTAATGGCCTTGACCATCGCGAACATGAAGAAACAGGCGGACATCTTCAGCACCATCCACAAAATGCCGTCAGGCAGTCCGGGGATCGGGGACAGCCAGCCACCCAAGAACAGGATCGACACCAAGGCGCACATCAGCACGACGGCCATCAGTTCGCCGATCATGAACAGCAGGAACGGCGTAGAGGAGTATTCGACCTGATAACCGGCAACCAGTTCCGATTCGGCCTCTGGCAGGTCGAAGGGCGGACGGTTGGTTTCAGCCAGCGCCGAGATAAAGAACAGGAACAGCATCGGGAAGTGAGCGACCCAATACCACGACAGCAGGCCAGCGCCGCGCTGCGCCTCTACGATATCGCCAAAGTTCATCGACCCGGTCGAGATGATAATACCGATAATGATCAAGCCAAGAGAGACTTCGTAGGAAATCATCTGCGCGGCGGACCGCAAGGACCCAAGGAACGGGTATTTGGAATTCGACGCCCAGCCCCCCATGATCACGCCGTAGACTTCCAGCGAAGACACGGCAAAGACGAACAGGATCGCGACGTTGATATCCGACAGCACCCAACCGGTGTTAAATGGAATCACCGACCAGGCAATGACCGGCAGGATGAACGACAGCAGCGGAGCGATGAAATAGACCGCCTTGTCAGCACCCGCAGGGACGACGATTTCCTTGACGATATACTTCAGAAAGTCAGCAAATGACTGCAGTACACCCCAGGGGCCAACTACGTTCGGACCGCGGCGCATCTGCACTGCGGCCCAGACCTTGCGGTCCGCATACATCAGCATGGCCAGCGCCAGCAAAAGCGGGATCAGCAGCAGCAGACACTGCCCCAAGATCAACAGGACTTGCCCCGTATTCGTCGTGGTGAAGAAGTTGACCATAATTCCCTCTGACCCTTCGTCCTTCAGACCGTCGGTATGCCCGACGTTCCGCAATCTGCAACCGTTACCACCGCGTCAATCGTCGCCAATCCGCGCGGCAGGTCCGACGAGATGGTGTAAACAGCATCCGCGCCCCAAGTGCCACCCTCTTCGGTGACGTTCGTGCGCACCAGACGCGCAAAACTGTAACCCCGGATTAACGCATATTGCGCCGCAGCACATTGCGCATATTTTTCTACCGCATCCGGTGTCGCCGCCCCTTTCAGGGCGACATTAAAGTTCACAAGATCCCCGTCCAGCAAGCTGGTCCGGACACCCAGATACGTCGGCCCGCCCGGCGCGGCCTGCGGTTGCGCGCAGCCTGCTAACAACAAGGCTGCAAGGACGGCAGGCCGCAGCATGTTCACTCGGCCGCGATCTTTTCCGCGCCGCGCAATTTGGCGTTCGCACTGAGCTCTGCCATCAGGCTGGATGCCCGTGCAATCGGGTTGGACAAATAGAAGTCCTTGACCGCATAGCCGAAATCACCGCTGCCCAGCGTGCCCGCGTCAAGCGGCGCCCCTTCGTTCGCGGCGACCACGTCGATTTGGCCCAGATGCGGATGTGCCGCAATCAGGGTCCGGCGCAGCGCGGCCAGCGAATCAAACGGCAGGACAGCGCCCAGCTCTGAGGACAGAGCCCGCAGAATCGCCCAGTTTTCCTTGGCCTGCCCCGGAGGGAAGCTAGCGCGCATCGCAAGCTGCGGGCGCCCTTCGGTGTTTACGAACAAACCGTTTTCTTCGGTATAGGCCGCAGCCGGCAAAATCACGTCAGCGCGGTGTGCGCCGCGATCACCATGGCTGCCCTGATAGATGACAAAAGCCCCAGCAGCGATTTCGACCTCGTCCGCGCCAAGGTTATAGATCACCTCTGCCCCGTCGATCGCAGCGGTGATACCGCCATCGGTCACAGCGCCCACGTCCATCGCGCCGACACGGCCAGCGGCCGTGTGCAGCACCAGAACCTTGCCGCCAGCGCTTGCAGCGATCTGTGCGGCATGGCCCAAAACGGCCTCTCCGTCAGAGCCGGTCAATGCGCCCTGCCCCACGATCACAAGCGTGCCCTTGCCCGCGTGGTCCTGCTTTGCAAATTCGGTCAGCGCATCGCGGCCTGTGCCGCCTTCGATGACGTCATAGGTCAGATCGACTGGCGTGCCAAAGCGCGTCACGTCACCGCCCCGCGACCAGGCGCGGCGCAGGCGGCTGTTCAGCACAGGGGCTTCAACGCGGGGGTTGGTGCCAATCAGAACGATGTTCTGCGCGGTATCAATGTCCGCAATCGTCGCAGTGCCGACATAAGCCGCGCGGTTGCCCGCAGGCAGCTGCGCGTTATCGGTGCGGCATTCGACGTTGCCACCCAGACCTTCGACCAGTTGCTTCAGTGCAAAGGCAGCCTCGACCGGGGCAAGATCGCCAACCAGACCGGCGACCTTTTTACCTGTCATCGCAGCGGCAACAGCGGCCAGCGCTTCTGGCCAGTCGGCTTTGCGCAGCTTGCCGTTTTCGCGGATGTAGGGGGTATCCAGACGCTGCTTGCGCAGACCGTCGAACACAAAGCGGGATTTGTCGTTGATCCACTCTTCATTCACGCCGTCATGGTTGCGCGGCAGAATCCGCATCACATCGCGGCCCTTGGTGTCCACGCGGATGTTCGATCCCAAGGCATCCATCACGTCGATAGATTCGGTCTTGGACAATTCCCACGGGCGGGCGGTAAAGGAATAAGGCTTCGACACCAGCGCGCCGACCGGGCACAAATCAATGATATTGCCCTGCATGTTGGATGCCAGCGTTTCGCCCAAGTAGGACGTAATCTCTGCATCTTCGCCGCGGCCGGTCTGGCCCATCTGGTGGATGCCGGCGACTTCGGTCGTGAAACGCACGCAGCGGGTGCAGGAAATGCAGCGCGTCATGTGGGTTTCGACCAGCGGGCCAAGGTTCAGATCCTCGGTCGCACGCTTGGGTTCGCGAAAGCGGGAAAAGTCGACGCCATAAGCCATCGCCTGATCCTGCAGGTCACATTCGCCGCCCTGATCGCAGATCGGGCAATCCAGCGGGTGGTTGATCAGCAGGAATTCCATCACGCCCTCACGGGCTTTTTTGACCATGGGCGAATTGGTTTTCACCACAGGCGGTTCGCCATCCTTACCGGGGCGCAGATCGCGGACCTGCATGGCGCAGGATGCGGTCGGCTTCGGCGGGCCGCCGACGACTTCGACCAGACACATGCGGCAGTTGCCGGCAATAGACAGACGTTCGTGATAGCAGAACCGTGGAATTTCGATTCCCGCTATTTCGCAAGCCTGAATGAGCGTCATCGCCCCTTCAACCTCGATCACTTGACCATCAATGTTGATTTTGCGCAGATCGGACATGAACGCCTCCGGCTTCCGGACCCAGGCCCGGCCACAAGAAGCCGGGTGTTTGGAAGGCGTTCTAACCCGTTGCGCAGGCGTATGCCAGACGCAGCGACGCTTTTTTCGCCGCTGCCTGCCTGCGCCTTAGTGAAGCAGACGTCCGATGCCCGAATTCTTGGCCATCTGGTCACGCCCGACGGTGCAATAGGTCTCTTCCACGCCCGGTGTCACACCCAGTTGCACCAGTTGTGCGCGCGCGATCCCTTCAAGCCGTTTCTTTTCGGCTTTGTTGTCGACATAGGCGTCGATTTCGCTGTTGGAATAACCCAGCTCGCGGGCGCGGGATTTCAGGTTCAGCAAGGTCTGGATGCCGCGCACTGTGCGCGCATCGATGCTGCCGCATTTTTCGCTGATCTCATAGGCCATGCCAACCACCAGCAGCCCATTGCGGATTTCAGCCTCGTCCTTCAGCGCGGCCTGCGCGCTGCCTGCAGCGGTCAAACCCATCGCCAAAACGGCGGTACTCATCAGAAAATTGCGCATGTCTCTGCTCCTGTAGGGCGGGAACGTGGTGTCCCGTTGACGCTCTACATTGGGGCTAAGGGCGTGTTATGCAATATCGCTGGAATGATTGCAGCTAACAAAGCCCTTGTTTTCATACGTCCGGTGCAACTGGCGCGGCACCGGACGCAGGCCCGGTGGGGCTTACTTCATGTTGGCGTCGAACACCGGCTCTGCGGGCGGTGTGAATGTGGCGGGGGCGGCTGGCTCTGGCTGTTTTGCACAGGCAGCGGCAAGCAGAACAGTCGCGATCAAAGCGTATTTCATGGGATGCATCCTCAATAACCCGATTATAGGCGATGCGACATCCGGCGGACGGGATAGGCCGAAGGCGCAGATGGTCAAATCAACCATCGCCATTCACGATATATAGAGGTGCGGTTTAGTCGAGATGGGGCGCGATACATTTATCACGCCCTGTCATGCAAAAAGCACGCACCGCCCCGCCCCTTGCGCGGCTTTACGCCAGAACGCAAAACGCCGGCCCTAAGGCTGGCGTTTGTCATGGTGTCGCTTATTCGGCGGCGATCGGCCCGCGCTTGTGGCGGATGCGGTCTTCAATCTCTCCGCGGAAGTTGCGGATCAGGCCCTGGATCGGCCAGGCCGCCGCATCGCCAAGGGCGCAGATGGTGTGGCCTTCAACCTGCTTGGTCACGTCCAGCAGCATATCGATTTCCTCGACCGAGGCATTGCCCTGCACCAGACGTTCCATCACGCGCATCATCCAGCCCGTGCCTTCACGGCAAGGCGTGCACTGGCCGCAGGATTCATGCTTGTAGAACTTGGACAAACGCCAGATCGCTTTGATCATATCGGTCGACTGGTCCATCACAATGACCGCAGCCGTACCCAAACCAGACCGCTGTTCGCGCAACCAGTCGAAATCCATGATCGCGTCTTCCATCTGCTCTGCCGTCAGACAGGGCACAGAGGAACCGCCGGGAATCACAGCTTTCAGGTTCTTCCAGCCGCCGCGAATACCGCCGCAATGCTTGTCGATCAGTTCTTTGAACGGAATAGACATCTCTTCTTCGACAACGCAGGGGTTGTTGACGTGGCCGGAAATCGCAAACAGCTTGGTGCCCGCGTTGTTCGGACGGCCCATGCCGGCAAACCAAGCGCCGCCGCGGCGCAGAATCGTCGGCACAACCGCAATCGATTCGACGTTGTTCACCGTGGTCGGGCAGCCATAAAGGCCAGCGCCCGCAGGGAATGGCGGCTTCATCCGCGGCATACCCTTCTTGCCCTCTAGGCTTTCCAGCAGCGCAGTTTCTTCGCCGCAGATATAGGCACCCGCACCGTGGGCGACATAGATGTCGAAATCCCAGCCGGACCCGCAGGCGTTCTTGCCCACAAGACCCGCGTCGTAAGCTTCATCAATGGCGTTTTGCAGCGCCTCTTTTTCGCGAATGTATTCGCCGCGAATATAGATGTAGCAGGCATGGGCCTGCATCGCGAAGCTGGCGATCAGGCAACCTTCGATCAGCGTATGCGGATCGTGGCGCATGATTTCGCGGTCCTTGCAGGTCCCCGGCTCTGATTCGTCGGCGTTCACCACCAGATAGGACGGACGGCCATCCGATTCCTTAGGCATGAACGACCATTTCAGACCGGTCGGGAAACCCGCACCGCCCCGGCCGCGCAGGCCAGAGGCTTTCATTTCATCCACGATCCAGCCAGCACCCTTGCCAAGAATATCCTTGGTTCCGTCCCAATGGCCACGCGCCTGCGCGCCTTTCAGCGAACGGTCGTGCATCCCGTAAAGGTTGGTAAAGATGCGGTCCTGGTCTTTCAGCATTGGATCATCCCTTGAAAGCTGGGGCTGTTACGGCGGCGCAAAGCGGCGCGGCACAAATCAATTACGGGTCTTCTGCCAGATTTTCAGCGTGACAACCAGTGACCAAATGAACGCACCCATCGACACCAGATACATCAGGATTTCATACTTCGGCGCAATCCCTGTCTGCACCACGATCCAGGGGGCCAGCATCGCCAGCACCCCCGCCAAGGCGATCACGACAGCGGCAATGCGCCCCTGCCGTGCCGTATTTTCATCATGTCCTTGCGTCATAATCTAGTAAACGCCGCCCTTACCCACTTTCGAAGAAAACGCCGTCTCGCCGCCAGCGGCCAGAACCTGCGCCTGTTCAATCCATGTATCGCGGCTGACGCGGCCTTTGAACCCCTTCAGGTTCTGATCCATCCAGGCGACCTCTGTTTCGGTCCAGCCTGCGATCTGGTCGAAATGATAAACGCCCATCTCGTGCAGCAAAGCTTCCAGCTTGGGGCCGACGCCTTTGATTTGCTTCAGGTTATCGGCACCGCCGCTGCGCGGGGCGGATAACATCGCAGGTTTGATCGCAGGGCCTGCGGGCGCTTCGGCATCGGGCAAGGCCTGCGCCTCTGATGCGCCCGTGGCATCCGGGTGGGCGATCGGGGCCGCATCGGCATCCGGCATCGCCTCTACCGCAGAGGTGCCTTCGTACTTCCAGCTTCCCTTGCGGCTTGCCAGTTCTTCTTGCCCCGCAAGCCGGGCAGAGGGTTTTAGCACAGACGGATTTTCCGCCGCAGGTGCCGGCATTTCAGTATCGCCGCCCTGCCCTGCATCATCCGCCGTGACCGGCGCTGGATCAGCGGCAACAGGGCTTGCAACGGGGGCCGCAACCTCTGCCGCGGCAGGCGCAGCAGCGGGGGTCGCCGCCATCGCGTGCGTTGCGGCAACATCGTCCTTTTGTCCGGTCAGCCACAAAATGACCGCGACGATCAAACCGACGATCAATCCTGTCATGACAGCGCCGGGAAACCCGAAGCGCAGCAGCAGATAACACAAAGCCGCAATCACAAGTCCTGTGATTGCGGCTATTTTCAGAATGCGCTTTTCGCGAGTGGTGGTCGTGTCGTTCATCTGTCCCTCCGTGCGGCGGTCTGGCAGGACCGGCGTCAGTTTAATGTCGGACAGCCTGCACGTGACGTGGACAGCCCCCCAAGGGGAATGTTAGCCAAATTTTCACCACTCACAAAGATTATTGGACAAATCAGGCAGATTGGGCGTCAGCCAGTGCCTTTGCCTGATTGACCCAGTCTTCGCGCTCAATCCGGCCTTTGAACTTCAACCGGCTGTCGACCCATGCGATTTCCGCGGCGGTCCAGTTGCCGATCTGGTCAAAGTGCCAGAAGCCAAGCTCTTGCAGGATGCCTTCGATCTTTGGGCCGACCCCGTTGATCCGCTTCAGATCATCGCCCTTGCCGCCGCGCGGCTCGGTCAGGGTCAGCGGCTTTTCTTCGGCCACAGGGGCCTGGGCACCGGTTTCATCACCCGGACGGGCGGTGCCGCTTTCGGCCGTGGCATCCGTTTTCGCACCCGGTGCGACGCTGCCCTCTTCCGGGCGGCCCGTACGCTCGACGCCAGCGGCTTCGCCCTCGGCTTCGGATACACCGTCAGAGGAATCGCCGCGGTCGCGGGGGGCCTGCGCCTCGCCTGCGGTGCGCCCGCCTTGGGCACCATCGGGGCCGGACGGCGGCATCATGTCATCGCGGGCCGGCTTGCCGCCGGTTTTGGACAGGTTCCACGGCGTCAGCAGCGGCACTTCCGTGCCGTCGATCCGCTTGACCGTATCGCCAATATCAACCGCCAGCTGCGCGCTGGCGTTGTACTGGTGCTTGCCACTTTCGTGGTCCTTCAGGCTGGTCAGGCCGGACTTCGGCTCTGACGCATAACGGCCGTTCTGCGGACCGGGCACAGGCACACGGCCAGCGGCCATGTCGTCAATGATTTCAGCCAGCTTTTCCGCCGTCAGGTCTTCGTAGTAGTCCTTGCCGATTTGGGCCATGGGCGCGTTTGCACAAGACCCGAGGCATTCGACCTCTTCCCACGAAAACTTGCCGTCAGCGGACAGCTGGTGCGGCTTTGGCGCGATCTTGTCCTTGCAAACGCTGATCAGATCTTCGGCGTTGCAGATCATGCAGGACAGCGTGCCGCAGACCTGAATATGCGCGACCGATCCAACCGGCTGCAACTGGAACATGAAATAGAATGTCGCGACTTCAAGGACGCGGATATATTCCATGTCCAGCAGACGCGCGACGTATTCAATCGCGGGCCGTGTCAGCCAGCCATGCTGTTCCTGCGCACGCCACAGCAGCGGAATGACCGCGCTGGCCTGACGCCCTTCGGGGAACTTGGTCATCTGGCCTTCGGCCCAGGCCAGATTGGCAGGCGTAAACTCAAAGCTCTCGGGCTGGTCGTGATAAAGGCGTCGCAGCATATCAGGGTCTTCCGGTATAGTATGGCGCCGCCGCCGACATGGCAGGGCGCGTCATGAGGGTCAGATGCAGCGGTCGGACGTCACGCGGATCGCGCCGTCGCCAGAGGTTTCCACCCGGCCTTCGGCCTGCAGTTGCGGCGTCAGCTGAACCAGCTCTTCGCGGCTGATCGTGGCCTGCGTCAGAACCGCGCCGACGTTATCGGCGGTCAGGGCGCAGCCATTGGTTTCAATCGCACCGACAAGGCGTTCCTTGGCCGTCAGCACTGCCGGCTGCGGCGTGGCGACCGGCACCGGATTGGCAGGCAGGTTGTCACCCAGCGGACGGATCCCCGCGCCACTGCTGGCACAGGCGGCCAGCGACACAACGGCCAAGCCGGAAGCGATACGTGCGATCATCGGTCAATCTCTCCGAAAACGACGTCCATGGTGCCGATAATGGCGGCCACGTCAGCCAGTTGGTGCCCAGAGGCAATGTAATCCATCGCCTGCAAGTGCAGATAACCCGGCGCGCGCAGCTTGGCGCGATAAGGCTTGTTCGTGCCGTCGGCGACCAGATAGACGCCGAATTCACCCTTTGGCGCCTCGACCGCGGCATAGACTTCGCCCGCAGGAACGTGGAACCCTTCGGTATAAAGCTTGAAGTGGTGGATCAGGCTTTCCATGTCAGTCTTCATCGCGTGGCGCGTCGGCGGGGTCATCTTGCCCCGGGCCATCACGTCACCCTTTTCATGGCGCAGCTTTTCGCAGGCCTGACGCATGATGTGGATTGACTGACGCATTTCTTCCATGCGGACAAGGTAACGGTCGTAGCAGTCGCCGTTTTTGCCCACGGGAATCTGGAATTCAAACTCGTCGTAGCATTCATAAGGCTGCGCCCGGCGCAAATCCCATGCCAAACCGGACCCGCGAACCATTACGCCGGAAAAGCCCCAGTCCTGAATGTCCTGCTCGGTCACGATGCCGATGTCGGCATTACGCTGCTTGAAAATGCGGTTTTCCGTCAGCAGACCGTCGATGTCGTCCAGCACTTTCGGGAATTCGACGCACCAGGCGTCGATATCTTCGACCAGCTGGTCGGGCAGGTCCTGATGCACACCGCCGGGGCGGAAATATGCCGCGTGAAGGCGGGCACCGCAGGCGCGTTCATAGAACACCATCAGCTTTTCGCGCTCTTCAAAGCCCCACAGCGGCGGGGTCAGCGCGCCGACGTCCATCGCCTGCGTCGTCACGTTCAGCAGGTGCGACAGGATGCGGCCGATTTCCGAATACAAAACGCGGATCAGCTGCGCACGGCGCGGCACTTCGGTCTTGGTCAGACGTTCAATCGCCAGGCACCAGGCATGTTCCTGATTCATTGGGGCCACATAATCCAGCCGGTCGAAATACGGCAGGTTCTGCAGGTAGGTCCGCGATTCCATCAGCTTTTCAGTGCCGCGGTGCAGCAGGCCGATATGCGGATCGCAGCGCTCTACGATCTCGCCGTCAAGTTCCAGCACCAGACGCAAAACGCCATGCGCCGCAGGGTGTTGCGGGCCAAAGTTGATGTTGAAGTTGCGGATCTTCTGCTCGCCCGTGCGCGCGTCCGTGGACCCGTCGTCATAGGTGTTGATGCGGATATCGCCGTCCATCATTTCGCTGCTCCCTTGGAGACATGGCCATCCGGCGCGACCTTGTCGTCGCCGGGCAGAATGTATTCGGCACCTTCCCACGGCGACATAAAGTCGAACTGGCGGTATTCCTGCACAAGACTGACCGGCTCGTAGACAACGCGCTTTTGCACTTCGTCATAGCGCACTTCGGTATAACCCGTCGTTGGGAAGTCCTTGCGCAGCGGGTGGCCGCGGAAGCCGTAATCCGTCAGCAGACGGCGCAAATCGGGGTGGCCGGAAAACAGGATGCCAAACATGTCAAAGACTTCACGTTCGAACCAGTTGGCAGAGGGGTGCACGGAGATAATCGACGGCACCATGTCATCCTCGCGCACATCGACTTTCAGCCGGATACGCTGGTTCTGATACATCGACAGGAAGTGGTACACGACCTCGAACCGCTTGGGACGCTGCGGGTGATCAACGGCCGTGATATCCACCAGCGACGAAAACCGGCAGGCGGCGTCGGTTTTCAGAAACTCGACAAAGCCAACAATGTTGGACAGCGCCACAGTCACGGTCAGCTCGCCATGGGCGACGTTCCACCCCAGCACGCAATCGTGCCGCTTCAGTTCCAGATGCTGGCCAAGTTCGTTCAAAGCGTCAGACATAAGATCCCCTTAGCGGACGATGTTGCCGGTGCGGCGGATTTTACGTTGCAGCTGCAGGATACCATACAGCAGCGCCTCTGCCGTCGGGGGGCAGCCGGGCACATAAACGTCAACCGGAACGACCCGGTCGCAACCGCGCACCACGGAATAGCTGTAGTGATAGTATCCGCCGCCATTGGCGCAGGACCCCATGCTGATGACGTAGCGCGGCTCCGGCATCTGGTCGTAAACCTTGCGCAGCGCCGGTGCCATCTTGTTGGTCAACGTGCCAGCAACGATCATCAGGTCGGACTGACGCGGGGATGCGCGGGGCGCGGTGCCAAAGCGTTCCAGATCATACCGCGGCATGGAGGTGTGCATCATCTCGACCGCGCAGCAGGCCAGACCAAAGGTCATCCAGTGCAGCGATCCGGTGCGCGCCCAGTTCACGATATCGGCGGTGGACGTGACAAGGAAACCCTTGTCGGTCAATTCGCGGTTCAGTGCTTGCGTTGCGACCTCGCGGTCGGGGCCAATTTGCGTCCCGGTCATCACTCCCATTCGAGAGCTCCCTTCTTCCACTCATATGCAAAGCCTGCGGTCAGCACGCCAAGGAAAATCATCATCGACCAGAAACCGGTCATCGAAATGTCCTTGAACGCGACGGCCCAGGGGAACAGAAACGCGACCTCTAGGTCGAAAATGATGAACAGGATCGACACGAGGTAGAATCGCACATCGAATTTCATCCGCGCATCATCGAATGCGTTAAAGCCGCATTCATAGGCCGACACCTTTTCAGGGTCGGGATTGCGCACGGCAAGCAAAGCAGCTGCCAGTATCAAAATAAGGCCTAACGCAATGGCAAGACCCAGAAAAATCATAATCGGCAGGTATTCGTTCAGCATCGATTCCAAGGGGTGATCCTTTTCCCGTGGCACCCGGGCATGAACGGCCGGGCGCAGCTTGGCCCACACTTAAACCCGCGTCCCGGCAGGGTCAACCAACCCGCCGCCCCCCGCTCCGCTTTGTCACAGGCACTCAGGCGTCATCAACAGGGGCCAGCGTCACCAAAGCGACGCCTGCCTTGACCTGATCACCAGCCGTAACAGCGACCTGCGCTACGATCCCGCTGCGCGGTGCGCGCAGGACGTGTTCCATTTTCATCGCCTCCAGCACGACCATGCGGTCACCTTCCGTGACGCTTTGCCCTTCAGTCACGGCCACCGCCGCCACAAGCCCCGGCATTGGCGACAGGACGACATCGCCCCCCGGCCCCGCACCGCCCCGCGCCAGCGGATCGGGCAGATCCAGCGTGAACGGATCCGCCCCGAATACCGTCACCGCCCCGCCGTGCCGCAACGCCTGCGGCATCAGCGCGCCATCTGCCCGCCAGTTTGGCCCGGCACGCCGCAGCTGAACGATCTGATCGCCCACCTGCACATCCCAGCCGCCCTGCGCCGCTGTGACCAAAACGCTTTCTTCGCCGACCAGCACCCGCTGCGGCGCGGCCTGCCACAGGGCAAAGCCTTGCCAAGGCGCATCGCGGTCCAACCCTGCCGCGACCAGCGCGGCATAGGCCAGCCTTGCCGGGTCCGGCACAACGGGCACTGCAAGGTCCGGCATCCGGCCAATCAGCCCCGTATCCATCATGCCAGCCACAAACTCCGGTGCCGCCGCAAGCCGCTGCAAGAACCCAAGGTTCGTGACCGTACCCGCAACCTGCGTCTGCACGAGGGCCTCTGACAGCGCGGTCAGTGCCGCGCCCCGGTCCGGGCCGTGCACCGTAATTTTGGCAATCATCGGATCATACCACGGTGAAATCTCGCTTCCCGCGGCCACGCCGCTATCGATACGCGCCTGCGCCGGAAAGCGCAGCGCCGCCAAGGTGCCCGTCGCCGGCAGAAAACCTGCCGGCACGTCCTCGGCATAAAGCCGCGCTTCGAACGCGTGGCCGGTGATCTGCAACTGATCCTGCCGCAGTGGCAAGGCCTGCCCCGAGGCGACGCGCAGCTGCCAGTCCACCAGATCGACGCCGGTAATTGCCTCTGTCACCGGATGTTCGACCTGAAGCCGCGTGTTCATTTCCATGAACCAAAAGCCATCCGTGCGCAGGCCATCCTTGCCGTCGACGATAAATTCGATTGTGCCCGCGCCACGATAACCAATCGCCCGCGCCGCCTTGACCGCGGCCTCGCCCATTGCGGCGCGCACCGCATCCGTCATGCCCGGCGCTGGCGCTTCTTCGATCACCTTCTGATGCCGCCGCTGCAGGGAACAGTCCCGCTCGAACAGATGCACCGCGTCCGTGCCGTCGCCAAAGACCTGCACCTCGATATGCCTTGGTTGCTGGATATACTTTTCGATCAGCACATCGGCGTTGCCAAAAGCGGTCCGCGCCTCGGCTTTGGCGCTGTCCAGCGCATCCGCGAAATCCGCCGCTGCCGTAACCAGACGCATGCCCTTGCCGCCGCCGCCCGCCACGGCCTTGATCAGCACCGGATAGCCGATCTTGCCCGCCTCAGCGGCCAGCACATCGGCGCTTTGATCCGCGCCAAGGTATCCGGGCACCACCGGCACCCCCGCCTTTTCCATTAAGGCTTTCGCCGCGTCTTTCAGCCCCATCTTGCGAATGGCATCCGCAGACGGGCCGATGAACACCAGCCCCGCCGCCGTGACCGCATCGACGAAATCAGGGTTTTCCGACAGAAACCCGTAGCCCGGATGAATACCCTGCGCACCGGTGTCCAGCGCCGCCTGCACAATCAGATCGCCGCGCAAATAGCTGTCCGCCACCGGCGCGGGCCCCAGTCGCACGGCCTGATCCGCCATGCGCACATGCAGCGCATCCGCATCGGCGTCGGAATACACCGCCACCGTGGCCACGCCCAGCTTTTGGCACGACCGGATGATGCGGCAGGCAATTTCGCCCCGGTTCGCAATCAGAACCTTGTCAAACATCGCACATCCCCCCGCGCAGGCGCGTCATGTCTCCTGCGACAATCGTCACATCCGGAACACGCCAAAGCGTGTCTCCTCGATCTTTACGTTGCAGCTGGCCGCAAGGCTCAGGGCCAGCACCGCCCGGCTTTGTCGCGGATCAATCACCCCGTCATCCCAAAGCCGCGCAGAGGCATAAAGCGGATCGCTTTGCGCGGCGAACTGGTTCAGCACCGGCTGTTTGAAGGCAGCCTCCTCCTCTGCCGACCACGCCGCGCCGCGCCGTTCCATCCCGTCACGCTTTACCGTCGCCAACACGCCCGCCGCCTGTTCGCCGCCCATGACAGCAGTGCGCGACGTCGGCCACGTCCACATGAAATCCGGGCTGTAAGCCCTTCCTGCCATGCCATAATTCCCCGCACCATAGCTGCCGCCGACCACCATCGTGATCTTGGGCACTTTGGTCGTCGCAACAGCCGTGACCATCTTGGCCCCATGCCGCGCGATCCCCTCATTCTCGTATTCGCGGCCGACCATAAATCCGGTGATATTCTGCAAAAAGATCAACGGAATCCGGCGTTGAGAGCACAGTTCAATAAAATGCGCCCCCTTTTGCGCCGCCTGACTGAACAGCACCCCGTTGTTCGCCACAATTCCGCAGGGCCAGCCGTCAATATGCGCAAAGCCCGTTACCAGCGTTTCGCCAAAGCGGGCCTTGAACTCGTCAAAGCGCGATCCGTCGACAATCCGGCGGATCACCTCGCGGATGTCATAGGGCGTACGCAAATCCGCCGGGATCACGTCGAACAAGCTATCCGGATCAACTGCAGGAGCTTCGCTTTGCAACCGCTTGATATCGCACGTATTCCGAGCAGAGATCGAGGCGACCGCCTGCCGTGCCAATGCCAGCGCATGGGCGTCATCCTCCGCCAGATAATCCGCCACGCCGGACAGGCGCGTATGCACATCGCCGCCGCCCAAATCCTCGGCCGACACCACTTCGCCCGTCGCCGCCTTGACCAGGGGCGGCCCTGCAAGGAAGATCGTGCCCTGTTCCTTTACGATGATCGACACATCAGCCATCGCCGGCACATAGGCACCGCCCGCCGTGCAGGACCCCATGACGACGGCGATCTGCGCAATCCCGGCCGCCGACATATTCGCCTGATTATAGAAAATCCGGCCAAAGTGGTCGCGGTCGGGAAACACCTCGTCCTGATTGGGCAGGTTCGCCCCGCCGCTATCCACAAGATAGACGCAAGGCAGCCCGCAGCGCGCTGCAACCTCTTGGGCGCGCAGGTGTTTTTTCACGCTGATAGGGTAATAGGTACCGCCCTTTACAGTCGCGTCATTGCACACAACCATGACCTGCACACCGCTGACCCAGCCGATCCCCGCGATCACACCGGCCCCCGGCGCATCACCGCCATACATGCCGTGCGCCGCTGTCACGCCGATTTCCAACCAGCTTGACCCCGGATCAAGCAGGTTTGCGACCCGTTCACGCGGCAGCATCTTGCCCCGGCTGACATGCCGCTCGCGCGCCCGCGCCCCGCCACCCGCCATTGCCGCGGCGGCGGCCTGCGCCACGCGGTCCAGCGCCTCCATATGCGCGGCGCGGCTCATGGCCGATCCATATCGCGCAGGTCCAGCGCACGGCTGGCGGTCATCGTCATTTCGCAATTCGCCGCGACGATACCTCTGATGGTTCCGCCCTCCCAGACCTTGAAACGCAGGCCGCAATCGGCATCGCGGTATGCAATCCAGGCCCGCTGCGCATCGCGCAGCGCCACCTTCAACTCTTCGTTCGTGACCGCCCCGTCCGCCCAGCCGCGGGCGCTGAAATTACGCTGAAGCCGCGTATATTCCTCGTTCAGCATGTCATCCCAGACCGCCGTTTCGGCCATGATGCATTCCGTGATCCCGATGGTCGTGCTGCCCCCATCCTGGTCCTGACAGGCATTCGCAGCATCCCCAAGGCAGTCCGGATAGATCGCACCAATTGGCGTATTCCCAAAGCAAGCCAACACGTCGCCCCGGTCAACCGTCAAGTCCTGCCCTATCGCTGGCACCGCGCAGAATGCAGCAATAACAAGCCCGTAAATCCCGCTCTTCATGTTCAATACTCCTGCTAGGCTTGCGGCCCGGTCCGCGCGACCACTTCGCCGCGATGCCCCATGACATAGGAAAACGCACGCCCGTCCGCTCCATGACAGACCACGATCATCCGCGCATCAGGATGTGCCGTCGCCGCACAATCGGTCCGCTGCGCATCCGGCCCCGCCTCTGCCAGATACCGCGCCGCAGCCTGTTCGATAATTGCCGTGTCATCCAGTGGCTGCCCCAGCCGCAACCCCAGATACCCGGTCAGCGCCACCAGCACAGCCAGCGGCGCAAACAGACGCCAGCGGGTCATCCCACCGCAGCCATCAATTCGCGCCCAACCAGCATCCGGCGGATTTCGCTGGTCCCCGCCCCGATCTCCATCAACTTGGCGTCGCGGAACAGCCGGGCCACCGGCGCGTCAGCCATAAAGCCAGCCCCGCCCAGCGCCTGCACCGCTTGATGCGCCTGCTTCATCGCCTCTTCGGATGCGTACAGACAACAGGCCGCCGCATCCGCCCGCGTGACCGTGCCCCGGTCACAGGCCCGCGCAACCTCGTAGACATAGGCCCGGGCAGAGTTCATCGCCGTATACATATCCGCGATCTTGCCCTGCATCAGCTGGAATGACCCGATCGGCCGGCCGAACTGCTTGCGCTGCGCCAAATAAGGCATCACCTCGTCCAGACAGGCGGCCATGATCCCAAGTCCAATGCCCGCCAGCACGACACGTTCGTAATCCAGCCCCGACATCAATACGCGCACGCCCTTGCCCTCCTCGCCAAGGACATTTTCAAACGGCACCTCCACATCGTCAAAAACCAGCTCTGCAGTATTCGATCCGCGCATCCCCAATTTGTCGAAATGGGCGCTGGTGCTGAATCCTTTCATCTCTTTTTCGATCAGAAAGGCCGTAATCCCCTTGGCGCCAGCCGCCTTGTCCGTCTTGGCATAGACCACCAGCGTATCCGCATCCGGCCCGTTGGTGATCCAGTATTTCGTCCCCGATAAACGGTAATGATCGTTGCGCTTTTCGGCAGCGAGCGACATCGACACCACGTCCGATCCAGCGCCCGCCTCGCTCATCGCCAGCGCGCCGACATGTTCGCCGCTGACAAGACGCGGCAGATACTTACTCTTTTGCGCGTCGGTTCCATTCAGCTTGATCTGGTTGACGCACAGGTTCGAATGCGCCCCATACGACAGCGACACCGACGCACTGGCCCGCGCAATCTCCTCCACCGCGACGGTATGCGCCAGATAGGACATGCCGGCACCGCCGTAGTGTTCCGGCACCGTCACCCCTAGCAAACCCAGATCCCCCAGCTCGCGCCACAGCTGCGGCGGAAAGGCATTGTCGCGATCAATCGCCGCTGCCATCGGTTTCAGCCGGTCCTGCGCCCAGGCATGCACCACCTCCCGCAGCGCATTGGCATCTTCACCCAGATCGAACGTCATAGAGCCGTGGAACATCGCCGCATCCTTTATTGAACACTTGTTCAATTTCTAGGCCAAGCCCGGCGCACAGGTCAAGACCCTTGCATCACTCGCCGCGCAGGCTACATCTGGACCCATGAAACATATCCCCGCGCTCGCAACCGCCCTCACCCTTTTGACGCAGCCCGCCCTCGCCGATGTCGTTGGAAAGGTCGGTGTCGACTGGGTCGGCAATGATATCGTGATAGAGGCCGTCTCGGACCCCAAGGTGCAGGGCGTCACCTGTCATCTGGCCTATTTTGACCGCTCGATCATCGACCGGCTGTCCAATGGTAACTGGTTTGAAGATCCCTCGAACTCCTCCATCGCCTGCCGCCAGACCGGCCCGATCGTGCTGGGCGATATTGATCGCAGCAGGGACGGCGAAAACGTGTTCAGTGAACGCCAGTCGATCATCCTCAAGTCGATCCGGATCAAACGTATCTTCGACGAAGCGAACAACACCCTGATCTACCTCGCCCATGCAAATGAGTTGACGCAAGGCTCGGCCAAGATGTCGATCAGCACCGTGCCCCTCTACACCCCTAGCGAATAGCCGCAAGAAACCGCCCGCACCCCGCTCGTTCAAAGCCCCGTCACCACGGCCCGATCTACGCTGCCCGGCGCTTCAGCCAAACCTGCGTAAAATCGCCCCCTGTTCATCTGGCCAATTAAACTCCCGCCGGAGGCATCCCCCGCCCCAAAGGCGATCACTTCACCCCGAAGGCCCGCAGATCAAGCCTGCGAAAATTTTCGTGCTCGGCCCGGGTCAGCGGATACCGCCGCAGCATCGTGTCGTTCTCGGTATGCACGCGGGCACCCCAGTCGCTGCGCAGATGACCCATCAGGCGGATATGACCGTCGATCCAAGTGCCGCGCGAATAATCATCGCTGCCGATCAGCCCGTCCAGCGCGCCGGGCCAAAGGCGCCGCAGGGCACCAAGCCAGCCAGGGGCCGTCACGGTGCAGGTGCGGCGCTCTTCCGCCATGGCCCGCAACCGCATTTCCCGGCACAGCAGCCGAAACAGCAATTCATGCCCGTCAACCGTCTCGCGCGACCGCTCCATCCCGTCATCATCGACAACAAGATCAAAGAAGGGTCCCTCGCCTTCCACATGGGGTGTACCATCGCCTCGAGGGCGGCGGTCGATGGTATAGGCAGGATCAGGGCGATTGATGCGGTCCAGCGCATCGCGGATCGCCGCTTCGACTTCGGCCAGCCTCATGCCGGCCCCGCAGGCCGGGACACGGCATCAGGGGCGGACCGGCCTGCCCGCGTCGCCGCCGGCACGACGGGGCGGGCCACCGCGCCAGCGGCCAGCGCGACGCGCTGCGGGAAATAACCGTTAGGAACCTTGAACATGGGCCTGACATTCGCGCCGGACAGGCGCGGCGTCAATGGCCTAGCCGATCAGCTTTCGCACAACCGCCCCTAGGTCATCATAGTGATCCAGCAGGGCGTCCGGCATCAAAGCGGCCATATCCTCGCCTGCGGGGCCGAATGTGACCAGCACGGATGGCACGCCAGCGGCGCGGGCGGTTTTCGAATCCGTTTCGGTATCGCCTACCAGCAGACAACGGGTGGTATCGCCCCCCGCGCGGCGCACGGTTTCGAACAGATGCTCCGGATCGGGCTTGCGCACGGGCAGCGTATCGGCCCCCAGCATGGCGTGAAACCGGTCCAGCACCCCCAGTGCGGTCAGCAACTGAATCGCCAGCGCCTCTGGCTTGTTGGTGCAGATCGCCACGCGGTAACCCGCGTCCACAAGCCCGTTGATCGCCGCAATCGCGCCGTCATACAGATAGGTATGGGTGCTGATCGCCTGCCCGTAATAGTCCAGCAGCGGCTGATACTGAGCGTCTACCACATCCTCGTCAGGCACACCGGCGCGTTCCAGCCCCAGCCGCAGCATCGCCTTGGCCCCGCGCACGGCGGTTTTCTGATCCAGCGTCGCATCCAGCTGGTCACCCAGCCCCAGATCGCGAAAACAGGCGTTGGCGGCGGCAATCAGATCGCCGCTTGTATTGGCTAGGGTGCCATCCAGATCAAAAACCACTGTGCGCATGTCGTGTATCCCTCGTGTCACCTCGCGCCCACTGTTACGGGTCTGTAAACCTTCGTGACGCCCGCCTCCCTTGTATCGGCAGGCGGAATGGATACAACCCACGCCAAAGACGGCATGATAAAGGCAGGCATATGAACACGGCATTAATCGTCCTTGCAGCGGGCAAGGGCACGCGGATGCAGTCCGACCTGCCCAAGGTGCTTCACCCCCTTGCCGGTGCCCCCCTGCTGATCCACGCGCTGCAGTCAGGCGGCACGCTAGACCCGGACCGCACCGTTGTCGTCACCGGACATGGCGGCGATCAGGTGACACGCGCGGCGCAATCCTTTGACGACCGTATCACCTGCGTGCAGCAGACCGAACAGCTCGGCACCGCTCATGCTGTGGCCCAGGCCCGCCCCGCACTTGACGGCTTTTCCGGCAATGCGGTCGTGCTTTACGGCGATACCCCCTTCATCAGCCCCGACACGCTGGATGCGATGATCACCGCCCGCGCTAAACATGACGTCGTGGTGCTGGGCTTTCATGCCGCCGATCCGGGCCGCTATGGCCGCCTTGTGATGGACGGCGACACGCTGGCCGCGATCACCGAATACAAAGACGCAGACGAGGCGACCCGCGCGATTACCCTGTGCAACTCCGGCGTCATCTGCGCCGATGCAGACACGCTGTTTTCCCTGATCGAGGCCGTCGGCAACGACAACGCATCCGGCGAATACTATCTGACCGACATCGTCGGCCTTGCCCGCGCGCGGGGCCTGTCCGCTGGCGTCGTTACCTGCGATGAATCCGAAACGCTCGGCATCAATTCGCGCGCCGAGCTCGCCGCGGCAGAGCAGCAATACCAGCGCCGCGCCCGGAGCACTGCCATCGCCGACGGCGTCACCATGCCCGCGCCCGATACGGTGATCTTTGCCCATGATACCTATATCGGGGCCGACGCGTTGATCGAACCCTACGTCGTCTTCGCCCCCGGCGTGACAGTCGAATCCGGCGCAGTCATTCGCGCCTTTTCCCACCTCGAAGGCTGCCACGTCAGCCAGGGCGCCGTCGTCGGCCCCTACGCCCGCCTGCGCCCCGGCGCGGAACTCGCCGAAGGCGCGAAGGTCGGCAATTTCGTCGAAATCAAAAACGCCCTGATCGACACTGGTGCCAAAGTGAACCACCTCACCTATATCGGCGATGCGCAGGTCGGCGCGGGGGCCAATATCGGCGCGGGCACCGTGACCTGCAATTACGACGGCTACTTCAAGCATCAGACCGTGATCGGCGCGGGGGCCTTCATCGGCTCCTCTACCATGCTGGTCGCCCCGGTCACTGTCGGTGCCGGCGCGATGACCGGTTCCGGTTCTGTCATTACGCGCGACGTGCCCGCAGGCGATCTGGCCCTTGGCCGCGCCCCCCAAGTGAACAAGGCAGGCCTCGCTGCGCGCCTGATGGATAAACTCAAGGCCCTCAAGGCCGCCAGCAAGAAAGGCTGACCCCATGTGCGGTATTGTCGGAGTCCTGTCGAACCACGAAGCCGCCCCCATTCTGGTGGATGCGCTGAAACGCCTTGAATACCGCGGCTATGACAGTGCGGGGATCGCGACGATCCACAACAATGCGCTGGACCGCCGCCGGGCCATCGGCAAGCTGGTGAACCTTCAGGATTTGCTGGTGCACGACCCCCTTGCAGGGAAATCCGGCATTGGCCACACCCGCTGGGCCACCCACGGCGTGCCATCCGTCACCAACGCCCACCCGCACCGCGCGGGCCGCGTTGCGGTCGTGCATAACGGCATCATCGAAAACTTTCGCGAATTGCGCAGCTTTCTTGCCGGCAACGGCATCGGCTATGAAACCGACACCGACACGGAAACCGTCGCCCTGCTGGCACAATTCCATCTAGATCAGGGCAAATCCCCCCGCGAAGCGGCCGCCGCGACCATCGCCCAACTGCATGGTGCCTATGCGCTGTGCTTTTTGTTCGACGGCGAAGACGACCTGCTGATCGCCGCCCGCAAAGGCAGCCCGCTGGCCATCGGTCACGGGGACGGTGAAAACTTCGTCGGCTCCGACGCCATCGCGCTGGCCCCGATGACCGACACGATCACCTATTTGGACGAAGGCGACTGGGCCATCGTCACGCGCCATAGCATTGAAATTCGCGACGCCGCCGGCGAACAAGTCAGCCGCCCCCGCAAAAAGACTGAAACAGGCTCCGCCGCCGTCGACAAATCCGGCTACAAGCACTTCATGGCCAAGGAAATCGCCGAACAGCCCACCGTGCTGCAAGGGGCGCTGGCCCATTACATCAACGCCGCCGGCACCGAAGTCACCCTGCCAGAGCCTGGCATCGACTTCGCCCAGGTCGAACGTCTGACGCTGGTCGCCTGCGGCACGGCCTTCTATGCCTGTATGGTGGCGAAATACTGGTTCGAACAGATCGCCCGCATTCCCGTCGAAATCGACGTCGCCTCCGAATTCCGCTACCGCGAACCGCCCGTCACCCGCGGGACCGTGGCGCTGTTCGTCAGCCAATCGGGCGAAACCGCCGACACCTTGGCCGCCCTGCGCTATATGGTGGGCAAGGCTGACCGCATCCTGTCGGTCGTGAACGTGCCCGAATCCTCTATCGCACGCGAAAGCGATCTGGCCCTGCCCATCCTCGCCGGAATCGAAGTCGGCGTCGCCTCAACCAAGGCCTTTACCTGCCAGCTCACCACCCTTGCGCTGGTCGTGCTTAAAGCCGCCGCCGACCGGGGCGAAATGGACGAGGCCACCCTTGCCCAGCGCCTTACCGACCTGCGCCAGCTGCCCGGCATCATGAACGCCGCGCTGAATATCGAAGGGGCGACGCAGGCCCTTGCGCAAGAACTGTCAGAGGCCCGCGACATCCTGTTTTTGGGCCGCGGCGCAATGTATCCCCTCGCCCATGAAGGCGCGCTGAAGCTGAAGGAAATCAGCTACATCCACGCCGAAGCCTATGCCTCGGGCGAGCTGAAACACGGCCCCATCGCACTGGTCGACCCTGCCGTGCCGGTCATCGTCATGGCCCCGACCGACGCGCTTTTCGATAAAACCGTGTCCAACATGCAAGAGGTCATGGCCCGCGGCGGCAAGGTGCTGCTGATCACCGACGCCGAAGGTGCGCGCACCGCGTCAGAAGGCGTCTGGAAAACCCTGATCCTGCCCGATGTGCCCGACTTCCTCGCGCCCATCCTTTACGCCATCCCGGCGCAACTGCTGGCCTATCACACCGCGATCGCCAAAGGCACGGATGTGGACCAACCCCGCAATCTGGCAAAATCCGTCACGGTGGAATGAAAAAACCGGCCGGCTTTGCCCGGCCGGTTGGCACCTGACCTGCAAGCGACCGCAGCCCGGTCCAAACTTCTTCTGGTCAAAAATATCCTGGGGTCCGGGGCAAAGCCCCGAAAAGGGTGGCGGGCGGGGCCCGCCAGCCCCCTATTGCGCGTAAACTGTCACCTCTGCGATGTCGGTCAACGGAATATCCAGCAGCCGCATCGCCGCCAGCGAAATCTGGCTGCCGGACCCTGCGGCCCCGCCAGAGGGGCGCAGTTCCACATTGGCGTCCTTGCCGTTGTAGGACACCCGCCCCATCGTCAAGGCGTCCACCAATGGCGTCTTCAGCCAGATGCCCGGCTCTGCGGGTGGCCCAAGCGTCGCCTGCGTGGTGCCCAGTGCGGACACGGGCGCATCGACCTTTACCGCCAGCGCCTCGGCCTTGTCTTCAGCCGTGGTCGTGTCGAACTGATCGACGGTGCGCGCGGCGGCGGGCGGGCGGGGCGGCGGTGTGGGGTCAAGCGTGGGCGCAGGTGCCGCGACCGCCGCGGTTGGCACGGCGGCGGGGGCCGTGGCTGCGGCTGGGTCCATCATCGCCTCACAGGCGGACAGGGCGAAGGCGGGGATCAATAACAGGATTCTCATGGCGTTACGCTATGACCCGTGCACAAAACTGACAAGTCCCCGCCTGCGCCTTGCGCAGAGATGCGCGCAGCCCTAGGTTCAAGTTTATGAATGCACCATTGATAGACCCTTTCGCCCGCGCGATCCGTTATCTGCGCGTCTCTGTGACGGACCGCTGCGATTTTCGCTGCGTCTATTGCATGTCAGAAAACATGACCTTTCTGCCCAAAAAGGAACTGCTGACACTAGAGGAGCTGGACCGCATGTGCTCCGCCTTTGTCCGGCTTGGCGTGGAAAAGCTGCGCATTACCGGAGGAGAGCCTTTGGTGCGCCGCGAAATCATGACCTTTTTCCGGTCCATGTCGCGGCATCTGGACAGCGGTGCGCTAAAAGAATTGACGCTGACGACCAACGGCAGCCAGCTGGAACGCTTTGCGACGGACCTATACGCCGCGGGCGTGCGCCGGGTGAATGTCTCGCTCGATACGCTGGACGAGGCGAAGTTTGCCCGCGTCACCCGCTGGGGCCGTCTGCCGCAGGTGATGCGCGGTATCGACGCGGCCCAGGCCGCCGGTCTGCGCGTCAAGATCAACGCCGTCGCGCTGAAGGACTTCAACGAGGACGAGCTGTTCACCATGACGACATGGGCCGCGTCCCGCGACATCGACATGACCTTTATCGAAGTGATGCCCATGGGCGATATCGGTAACGAGGATCGCATCGGCCAGTTCTGGTCCCTCAAAGACCTGCGCGCGCAGCTGGCCAGCCGCTATACCGTGACCGACCTGCCCGACAATTCCGGCGGTCCTGCCCGCTATGTGCGGCTGGAACAAACCGGTCAAAAGATCGGCTTCATCACGCCAATGACCCACAATTTCTGCGAATCCTGCAACCGCGTCCGCATCACCTGCACTGGCGAAATCTATACCTGTCTGGGGCAAGAGGGGCACTCTGACCTGCGCGGCCCGCTGCGGTCATCCGAATCCGATGCCGTCCTCGAAGACGCGATCCGCGCCGCGATTGCGCTTAAACCCAAGGGCCATGATTTTGATTATTCACGCCAGACGGTCGACGGCCAGGTCAGCCGCCACATGAGCCATACCGGCGGCTGACATGACACGCCCGCCCTTGGCCTTGCGCGTCTACGGGCGGGTTGCGAATGTCGCAGCGCCGTTGCTGTTTCGCCGTATCAGGGGCCGCCTGATTGCTCACGGCACCGCCCCCGCCCGCACCCGCGAACGGCTCGGCCATGCCACGCTGCCGCGCCCCGCCGGGCGGCTGATCTGGTTTCACGGTGCCTCTGTTGGCGAAAGCCTCTCTGCCCTGCCGGTGATTGCAGCCCTGCTGGACCAGCCGGACGCGCCGACAATCCTTGTGACATCAGGCACCGCCACCAGCGCGCAAATCTTGGCTCAGCGCCTGCCACAGGGGTGCATTCACCAGTTCGCCCCCTTGGACAGCGCCGCCGCCCTACGCCGGTTCAATGCCCATTGGCAGCCCGATCTGCTGGTGCTGATGGAATCCGAAATCTGGCCTCAGATGATCGCCACCGCCCCCTGCCCGGTTGTGCTACTGAATGCCCGCCTGTCACCCCGCGCGCTGGCGCGTTGGCAAAAACTGGGCGCATCAGCCGGCTGGCTGTTGGGGCGGCTTGCCTTGATCGTGGCCCAGACAGAGGCGGTCGCGACAGGCCTACGCAGCCTTGGCGTTGCGCCCGGCCGCATCCGCACCGGTGCAAACCTCAAGGCCGCCGCAGCGCCGCCATCCACTGACGCCGGCACCCTTGCGCAGATGAACAGCGCCCTTGGCACCCGCCCCCGCTGGCTTGCCGCATCGACCCATGCGGGCGAGGAAACCCTGCTGCTGGAGGTTCACAAGGCCTTGCTGGACGCATCGCCGGACCTGTGCCTGATCCTTGCCCCGCGCCACCCCGACCGCGCCGACCGTATCGCCCGGATGATCGTGGACGCCGGCCTGACCCTGACCCGCCGCAGCGCAGGGGACACCCCCACCGCGCAAGTCTATCTGGCCGACACGCTTGGAGAGATGGGGCTATGGTACCGCACCGCGCCGCTGACCTTTGTCGGTGGATCGCTGACCCCTAACGGCGGCCATAACCCGTGGGAAGCCGCCCCACTGGGTACGGCCCTGCTGACCGGGACATATCTGAACAACTGCGCCGCCGACTGGCAAATGCTGGCGCAGGCGCAGGGGGCCGTGACAGACCTGACAGCGGACCGGCTGACCGATACCCTGCGTGACATGCTGGACAATCCGCAAATCGGCCGCGATATGGCCGGCCATGCCGCCGCCTGCGCCATGGCGCAAAAGGGCGACCTTGCCCATATCGTAGCAGAATTGACCGCCCTGCTGCCCGCAAAGGACACCGCATGATCCGTGATCCGAATACGATTAGCGTCATTGCGCCGAACCTGAAAAAGCGGCTGTCCGGTGTGACATCGACGGTGCTGCGTCTTGTGCCGCTGCAGGCCCGCGATATCGCCATTGCCGCGACCGGTCCGGTGCTCCCTGCCAGCGTGCCGCAAATCCCGCTGCGCCGCCTGCTGACGATGTCCCGCCAAGGCCCCGGCGGCGGTCCCCGCGTCTGGCATGCCCGGCGCAATATCGAAATGATCGCGGGTCTTGGCCTGAAACACCTGCTGCGCAAAGACCTGCAACTGATGTTCACCTCTGCGTCCCAGCGACATCACACCGGCCTGACGCGCTGGCTGATCGGGCGGATGGATGCCGTTTTTGCGACCTCTGCCCTGACACAAGCCTACCTCAAGGTGCCAAGCACCGTGATCCACCATGGCATCGACACCGATACCTTTGCCCCCACCACGGACAAGGCCGCCCTGCGCGCGCGCTTGGGCCTGCCGCAGGATGCGCTGCTGATCGGCTGCTATGGCCGTATCCGTTCCTCCAAAGGCACTGATATTTTTGTAGAGGCCATGCTGGAAACCCTGCCGCGCCACCCAACGGCCATCGGCCTGGTTATGGGGCGCGCCGTAGGGCGCGACACCCCGTTCCTGCAGGCGCTTCGCGACCGCGTCCAGGGCCACAAGCTAGTAGACCGCTTGCGTTTCCTGCCCGAAGTACCCGCCGACGCCACCGCCCCCTGGTATGCCGCCCTTGACCTTTATGTCGCGCCGCAACGCCACGAAGGCTTTGGTCTGACCCCGCTTGAAGCCATGGCCTGCGGCGTGCCAACCATCGCGACCCGCACAGGCGCTTTCGCTGAAATTATCGCAGAGGATACGACAGGTACAATCATCCCTACCGATGACGCGGCTGCGCTGACTGCGGCATTGCATGACATCCTGTCAGACCCCGCGCGGCTGACCCGCTGGCAAGCCGCCTGCCGCCCCCGCGCCGAGGATGGTTTTCGGATCAATGACGAAGCCCAGTCGCTAATTGCGATCTATCGCCAGTTGTTGAGCCACAGCGCCGATTGATACCGCAGACCGGGGGCTGTCTGCCCCCGGACCCCCGAGGATATTTTCAACCAGAAGAAGGGCGGACCCGCTAACGCAAGACCGCCCCCCCCTCTCTGTTTTAAAAATATCCCCGCCGGAGGCTTGCCCTGCAGCGCAGGGCAAATCGTTTAGGCAGCGGGCATCCGTTTTTCGACAATTTCGGCCCACCAGCTGCAGCCCGCCGGGATGACGTCGTCGTTGAAGTTGTACTCGGGGTGATGCACGCTGGCACCGTCACCGTTGCCAACCAGAATGTAGGCCCCTGGGCGTTCTTCAAGCATAAAGGCGAAATCCTCGCCGCCCATGACTAAGGGTGCTTCGGCGCAATCGCCGGATATGCTACGGGCGACATCGGCGGCGAACTCTGTCTGCTCTGGGCTGTTAACCATGACGGGGTAGCCTTTGATGTAATTCACATCGGCCTTTGCGCCAAAGGCGCTTGCGGTGCCTTCCGCCAGGGCCTTGAGCCGGGTTTCGGCAAGGGCGCGCATGTCTTTGGACATTGTGCGCACAGTGCCCTTTAGCATGACCCGCTGGGCGATCACGTTGAAGGCTTTGGAGGAGCTTTCGATGCTGGTCACGGAGACGACAACCTGATCGGTCGGATCGGCGTTGCGGGAAGCGATGGACTGCAGGGCGACGACGACATGGGATGCGATCAGCGTGCTGTCGATCGTCTCATGCGGCTTGGCCGCGTGGCCGCCCTTTCCCTCTACAGTGATTTCAAACTGATCGGTCGCGGCGAAAAACGCGCCTGTACGGATGCCGAAGGCACCCAGCGGCATGCCGGGCCAGTTGTGCATACCGTAGACTTCGTCGATGGACCAGCGGTCCATCATGCCGTCATCGCACATTTCCTTGCCGCCGCCGCCGCCTTCTTCGGCGGGTTGAAAGATCACGACGACTGTGCCGTCGAAATTGCGGGTTTCCGCCAGGTATTGTGCAGCCCCCATCAGCATGGCCGTATGGCCATCGTGGCCGCAGGCATGCATCGCGCCGGGGGTTTTGCTGGCATAGGGCAGACCCGTTGCCTCTAGGATTGGCAGCGCGTCCATATCGGCACGCAGTCCGATGGTGCGGCCCTTGGTATCTGACTTGCCCTTGATCACGCCAACGACACCGGTGCGGCCGATGCCGGTGACGACCTCGTCGCAGCCGATGGCGGTCAGGTGGTCAGCGACCACCTTGGCGGTGCGGTGGGTTTCAAACAGGATTTCGGGGTGTTCGTGCAGATCGCGGCGGATTGCAGTGATATCGGGCAGCAGTTCGGCAAAGCGGTTCTTAACAGGCATTCAAGCTCTCCAGTCTAGGTATCGTCGGGGCACCGCCGTGCTGGCGGCGCAGGGTCAAAGGTTCGGGCCCGCGATCAATTTTGATCCGTCGGTAAAGCGGGACAGGCGGAAGCGGTGCAGATCAAATCCCGGTGCCTGCCCCAGCGCCAGCCGCGCGGTGATGCGACCAAAGGCGGGGCCGATGCCGAAGCCGTGACCGCACATCCCCGTGCAAAGAGTCAGGCCCGGGATCTGGTCAACATGGTCCACCACGGGCACGATGTCGGGCAGCGTGTCGATCATGCCGGCCCAGCTTTGGGCGATTGTGACCTGGCCCAGTCCGGGAAAGGTATCGGCAAAATCGCGGGCCATCTTTTTCACGCGGCCCGTGTTGGGGGATGGATCAAGGATGCGGCAACGTTCAAACGGGCTGACATCGCCGTCGCCCCACTGGCGCGGGGTGCGCCATGCGTCGGGATAGCCGCCGGGCGCGGCCGGCAGCAGTCTGGTGCCAAGCGGATCCTGCCACAGCAGGCCCGCAAAGTTGCGCAGGGCACGAAAGGCATCCGGCCCGACGAAGAGTTCATGAAAGCCGGCGGGCGCAAGGGTATAGCCGCCATCGGCGCGCTTGCGCCATGCCAGCCGCCTGTCGACCGCGCCGCCAAGGTTCACATCGCCCATCCGCGTCGTCGCGGCGACGGTGGCGCGCACGGACAGTTGCGGGATATTCACACCGTGACGGCGCAGGAACAGCGATGACCACGACCCGCCCGCCAGCACCACGGCTTTTGTGCGCACTAGCCCCTGTTCCGTCACAACCCCCGCCACGCGCCCGCCCACCAGATCAAGTCCGCGCACGGCGCAGCCTTCGACGATCTGCACGCCGGCCTTGCGGGCGGCAGCGGCGAATTTCGGCACAGCAAGCCATGGCTCTGCCTTCATGTCGGTGCGGGTCCACAGTGCGCCCGCATAAGCGCGCTTGGCCCCCGGCAGAGCTTCTGCCAGACGCTGGCCTGTCAACATCATCGCGCCGGGGCGATGCGGGGCAGCGGCCCGTTGCCATGCGGCAAAGGCGGCCATTTGCGCCTCGTCTTCGGCCAGATAAAGCGTGCCTGTCTGGCGCAGACCAATATCGCCCACCTCGGCGGCAAGGTCCGGCCACATGCGCTGCGCCTCTTGCATAATCGGAAGCTCGTCCAGATCGCGGCCCTGCGCGCGGATCCAGCCCCAGTTGCGGCTGGATTGTTCGCCGGCGATGCGCCCCTTTTCCAGCAGCACAACGCTTTGCCCGGCCCGCGCCAGTTCCCACGCGGTCATAACGCCGATGATGCCGCCGCCGATGACGACGGCATCCGCCTGTACGGGCTGCGGCCCCGTAAATTGCGCCGGGGTGGTCATGGTGATGGGAAAGGTCACTTCAGATCAGCGACCAGAGCGCGCATGAAGTCCTGCCCTGCGGTGAACTGATCCACCGTGATGAATTCATCGGGCTGATGCGCCTGCGCAATATCGCCCGGCCCCACGACGCAGGCGGAAAAGCCGCGTTCCTGAAATTGGCCCGCTTCGGTGCCATAGCTGACGACATGGGTGCCGTTGTCACCGGTCAGGCGGCGGGCCAGCTCTTCGGCTTTGCCCATGTTTTCCGGCGCAAGACCCGGCAGGCCAAAGCTTTGCACCACGTCGATCCCGGTTTCGGGATGGATCGCCTGCATCTCCGCCTCGATTTCGGCGACCTTTGCCATGAACAGATCGCGCCACGTGGCGACGTCTTCGCCCGGAACGGTGCGAAAGCTCAGGTCAAAGTGGCAGTCCTTGGCAGTAATGTTGTGGGCGGTACCGCCCTGAATGGTGCCGACATGCACGCTGGTAAAGGGCGGGTCAAAGGCGGCGGCCATGGGCGCGGGTGTCTTTGCCATTTGCTGTGCGTTGATCTGGTTGGCCCAGTCGATCAGCCGCGCGGCCTGCATCACAGCGCTGACGCCTTCGGTGATCTTGGACGAGTGCACCTCGAATCCGCGCACATGCACGGACAGGCCGATGCCGCCCTTGTGGCCGGTGACGACCTGCATCATCGACGGCTCGCCCACCAGCACCGTATCGCCGCGGGGCAAATCGTGGGCGACCATGTGGTCGATCATCACCGGCGCGCCGGTGCAGCCGATTTCCTCGTCATAGCTGAGTGCGATTTGCAGCGGGCGGCTGATGCCCTGGCGTGCGGCGTGGCCCATCGCCCAAAGCGCCAATGCGTCGAATCCCTTCATGTCGCAACAACCGCGGCCGAACAGCTTGCCGTCCTTTTCGACGACCGTGAAGGGGTCCGTCGTCCAGTCCTGACCGTCGACGGGCACCACATCCGTATGCCCCGACAAAACCACAGCGCCGGGAATCAACGGGCCGATATGGGCGTAAAGCGCGGCCTTATTCCCGCAGGGGCTGGGGACGCGCACAACCTTTGCACCGATTCCCGTCAGGTAATCCTGCGCCCAGTCGATCAGATCCAGATTGCTGTCGCGGCTGACTGTGGGAAAGCTGACAAGCTTGTCCAGCAATGCGCGCGGGCTGTCATTGGCGGTCATATGCGCGGTCCTTTGGCGGCGGAAATATGAATGCGCCCACCCTGCCCGCCGAATCCCAAAGGTCAAGGCACCCTGCGACCAACCTTGCCGATCTTTCGCGCAAAACCTTTGCAAATGCTAAATATTTCAGCGAGATGATTGTTGACCGCATGGTAAATACCTTTCCACTTGCGGGTAAAGCTAACCGTGATACCGTTAAAGGCAGACGACCTGCACTAAAGACAGGCGATTGCTTAAAAATGAACCGGGGAGGTTCGCTTATGCCCGATGGGGCGCTACGGCCGGGGTCGGCTGATCCCGTGCTGGATGTGCGGGGTCTGAAGACCGTTTTCAAAGTGCGCGGCGGCGAAGTGCATGCCGTCAATGATGTGAGCTTTAACCTGCGCGCCGGAGAGCTTCTTGGCGTTGTGGGCGAAAGCGGCTCTGGCAAGTCTGTGACCATGATGTCCTTGCTGGGTCTGCTGCCCAGCCCGCCCGCCGATGTGCGCGGTGGCACGGTCACGTTTGAAGGTCAGGATCTGCTGCAGGTTACGCCGGACCAGCTGCGCGCTGTGCGCGGCGGGCGCATCGGTTTCGTCTTCCAAGACCCGATGACGTCCCTGAACCCCGTGTTCACTGTCGGTTATCAGATCATGGAGCCGCTGCGATCCCACATGGGTCTGAACAAAAAGGCCGCCCGCGCCCGGGCGCAGGAACTGCTGGAACTGGTCGGCATCCCCGGCGCGGCGCAGCGGCTGGACGATTATCCGCACCAGTTTTCCGGCGGGATGCGCCAGCGTGTGATGATCGCGATTGCGCTGGCCTGCGATCCTAAGGTGCTGATCGCGGACGAGCCGACGACCGCCCTTGATGTGACCATTCAGGCGCAGATCATCGAATTGATGAAGGAATTGCGCGACAAGCTGGGGATGGCGGTGATCTGGATCACCCACGACCTTGGCGTTATTGCCGGCATCGCTGACCGCGTGCTTGTTATGTATGGCGGACAGGTTGTCGAACATGCGCCGGTGCAGGAACTTTTCCGCAATCCGCAGCACCCCTATACCCGCGCCTTGCTGACCACGATTCCGAAAATTAGTGGCGCGCGTGCCCGGCGCCTGACGGTCATTCAGGGCCAGCCGCCGATTCTGGGCGATGCGCCCGCCGCCTGCCCGTTCCGCGACCGCTGCGATGTGGCGATTGCACGCTGCGCGCAGGAAAACCCGCCTCGCTATGATCTGGGCGGCGGTCACGATGCGGCCTGTTTTGTGGCGAAAGGGGCAAGCGATGCTTGATTCTACCGAAACGCCTTTGGTGCGCGTGCGCGACCTCAAGATGCACTTTCCAATCTATTCCGGCCTGCTGCGCCGCCAGACCGGCGCGGTCAAGGCCGTGGACGGCGTCAGCTTTGACGTCAAACAGGGCGAAACGCTGGGCCTTGTGGGGGAATCCGGTTGCGGCAAATCCACCTGCGGGCGCGCGATCCTGCGCCTGTATGACATCACCGGCGGCGAGGTGACGATCGACGGCACCGAGATTGGCCAGATGTCGCAGTCAGACCTGCGCACCAAGCGGCCCACCATGCAGATGGTATTTCAGGACCCGCAGGCATCCTTGAACCCGCGCATGACGGTCGAGGCGATTATCCGCGAGCCGCTGGACGAGCACACATCCCTGTCGGCCGCTGAAAAGGAAGCCAAGGTCGCAGAGCTGATGGACGCTGTCGGCCTGAACCGCCGCTTTGCCAAACGCTACCCTCATGCCTTTTCCGGTGGCCAGCGCCAGCGCATTGGCATCGCCCGGGCTTTGGCGCTGAACCCCAAGTTCATCGTTTGCGACGAACCAATTGCCGCGCTTGATGTGTCCATTCAGGCGCAGGTCGTGAACCTGCTGGAAGACTTGCAGGAACAATACGGCCTGACCTATTTGTTTATCAGTCACGATCTGTCGATGGTGCGCCATATCGCGACGCGCATCGCGGTCATGTATTTGGGCAAGGTGGTCGAACTGGCCCCGCGCGCAGAGCTGTATGACGACCCGTTGCACCCTTACACCAAGGCGCTGCTGTCCGCCGTGCCCGAACCCGATCCGTCCATCGCGCAGACTCGCGAACGGATCGTACTACAGGGCGATGTGCCGTCACCGGCCAACCCGCCCAAGGGCTGCAATTTCTGCACCCGCTGCCCGGCCGTCATGCCGGTCTGCAAAGACATAGAACCCACCTATCAAGAGGTGACGCCGGGCCGTTTTGTGGCCTGCCACCTGTTCGAGACAACCGGCACGGCGGAGAAAACCGCTGGCCACATCTGATCATCAACAAGGGAGAGTTACCTGATGAAAATGAAAACAATGCTTATGGGCGCTGCCGCCACCATGGCCTTTGGCCAGATGGCTATTGCAGACGCCCACGAAGGCGAGCGGGGCCGTGACGGCGCGCTTGGCATCATCTATTGGCAAGCGCCATCCATCATGAACGCCTATCTGTCGGGCGGCACCAAGGACATCGAGGCCGCGTCGCTGGTCACCGAACCCCTTGGCCGCTATGACGAAACCGGCGCGCCTGTGGCCTGGCTGGTCGACGAAATCCCCACCGTCGCCAACGGCGGCGTGGCCGAAGACCTGACTTCGATCACGTGGAAGCTGACCGAAGGCCTGCTGTGGTCCGACGGCACGCCCGTCACCTCTGCCGACGTCAAGTTCACTGCTGATTACTGCATGGACCCCGAAGGCGGCTGCGCGCAGCTGGCCAAGTTCGAAGGCGTTGAGTCCGTCGAAGTCATCGACGATCTGACGGTCAAGGTGAACTTCTCTGCCCCGACCCCGAACCCATATGGTCCCTTCATGGGTAACCAGTCGCCGATCATTCAGGCCGCCCAGTTTGCCGAATGCACTGGCACCCGCGCGCCGGAATGTACCGACGCCAACTTCATGCCCATCGGCACCGGTCCCTTCGTTGTGACGGATTTCCGCACCAACGATGTGATCCAGCTGGAAGCCAACCCCAACTACCGTGACCCGATGAAGCCGGCCTTCCAGACCGTCACCTTCAAAGGAGGCGGCGACGCAGAGGCCGCTGGCCGCGCTGTGCTGCAGACTGGCGAATTCGACTACGCTTGGAACCTTCAGCTGGCACCCGATGTCATCACTGCCATGGCTGAAGGCGGCGTTGGCACGCCCGTGTCCGCATTCGGCACCTTGGTCGAGCGGATCGAGATGAACATGACCGATCCGTCATCCAGCCTGCCCGAGGGCGAGCGTGCAACCGCCGCACACCCGCACCCGTTCCTGTCGGACGAGAAAGTCCGCCGCGCCCTGTCCATGGCCATCGACCGCGACCTGCTGGTTGAAGTCGGCTATGGCGATGCGGGCCGTGCGACCTGTAACCTGGTCCCTGCCCCGGCCATGTTCGCATCCGACAACACCGACTGCCTTGTGCAGGATATCGAAGGTGCCAAGGCGCTGCTGGACGAAGCCGGCTGGACCGACACGAACGGCAACGGTATCCGCGACAAGGACGGCGTGGAGATGAACATCCTGTTCCAGACCTCCACCAACGCGGTGCGTCAGGACTTCCAAGCGCTGATCAAGGATTGGTGGGAACAGATCGGCACGAGCGTCGAGCTGCGCAACATCGACGGTTCGGTCTTCTTTGGCGGTGATCCGGGTTCGCCCGATACCTTCCAGAAGTTCTATGCCGACGTGGAAATGTACGCCAACAACTTCGACGGCACCGATCCTGCGTCCTATCTGGCGTCCTACACCTGTGAAAAGGCACCGCGCCCCGACACCGGCTGGCAGGGCGAGAACATCAACCGTTATTGCGATCCCGCATATGACGAACTGGTGGCAGAGCTGAACGCGACCGCCGATCTCGAAGAGCGGACAACCATCGCCAAAAAGCTGAACGACATGATCACCAAAGAGTCGATGACCATCGTCCCGCTGGTTGACCGTGGCCGTGTATCTGCCCACGCCAACAGCCTTGGCGGCGTGCTGCTGAACACATGGGATTCAGAGCTGTGGAACGCAGCTGACTGGTATCGCATCAAGGAATAAGTCTTCCGTCCGGCGCGGGCGGGGATCATCCCCCGCCCCGCCGTTTTTTGTCTGCCGCTTTGCCCGCAAAGCCCTGACCCAAGGCGCCCCAACGCAATGCTGACCTACACCCTTCGCAGGCTGCTGATCTCGATCCCGACGCTTTTGTTCATCGCTTTCGTGATCTTCATGCTGCTGGAACTCGCCCCCGGCGATCCCATGGCGAACATGCCCCTGACAATCCCGCCCGAAGTCAAAGAAAAGATGCGCCTTGCCTTGGGACTGGGAGAGCCCTGGTGGGTCCGCTTCCCGCTGTGGCTAAAGCAGTTTTTCATCGTCGAGCCGCAGTATTGGTTCGATAGCGCCTTTGGCACCAATTTCGCAGATGGCGCGCAGCGCATCATCAGCTTTCAGTCGCGCAGCCCCGTGTTCGACACCATCGCACAGCGGATGCCCCAGACCCTGTGGGTTGTCGGCATGTCATATGTGGTCGGCGTTCTGATTGCCCTGCCCATCGGCATCATCAGTGCCTACCGCCAGTATTCGGTGTTCGATCAGGTTGGCACATTCGTGTCGATGATCGGCTTTTCCGTGCCGCCGTTCTTTTCCGGCGTGCTGTTGATCGTAATCTTCTCGGTCACACTTGGTTGGCTGCCGTCGATCTATGACACCACCCATGTCGTGAACGACTGGGCCAGCTTCAAGGTGCAGTTGCTGCAGATGATCATGCCCGTCATGGTGCTGGCGCTGCAAACCACGGCGCAGGTCAGCCGCTACATGCGGGCATCTATGCTGGATAACTTGGGCCAAGATTATGTGCGCACCGCCCGCGCCAAGGGGATGAAGGAATCGGTCGTGGTCATGCGCCATGTGCTGCGCAATTCCATGATCCCCGTCATCACCGTCATCGCCCTTGGCATCCCCGCCATTTTTGGCGGTGCCATCATCACAGAACAGATTTTCAAGGTGAACGGCCTTGGCCAGTTGCTGATTATCGCCCTGCAGGGCAATGACATTCCGATGGTGATGACCCTGACCTTTCTCTTTGCGATCCTGATCGTGATGTTCAACCTGATTGCCGACGTCCTTTATGGCGTGTTCGACCCAAGGATCCGCTATGACTGATCGTGACCCCCACGCCGATGCCGACAACCTGCTGGTGGCCGGCGATCCCACCGCCCCTGTCACCGCGGTCAAGGCCCGTAGCCAGTGGCTTGACGTCTGGGACCAGTTCCGCACCCACAAGGGCGCCATGGCGTCGCTGTTCTTTCTGGTGGTCATCATCGCATTTACGCTGGCAGGCCCGTTGGTCTGGAAACTGGACCCTGCCGCGCTGGATATCCGCAACAAGGACCTGCGCCCGATCATCAACGCCCTGTGGGGCGCAGAGAAGGTATCTTGGGCCCACCCCTTTGGCACTGATAACCTTGGTCGCGATTTGATGGCGCAGATCATGCAGGGCGGACGGATCAGCCTTGCCGTCGGGGCCGCCGCGATGATCCTTGCCATCCTGATCGGCACTTTCGTCGGCGTGCTGGCAGGCTATTTCAATCGCCTTGACGGTCTGCTGATGCGCCTGACCGACCTGTTCCTTGCCCTGCCCCTGCTGCCACTGCTGCTGGTGATGATGCTGCTGTTCCGCGACCCGCTTCGCAGCGCCTTCGGACCAGAGGAAGGTATCTTTATTCTGATCGTTGCAGGCATCGGCATTACCAGTTGGATGCATACCGCCCGCATCGTGCGCGGCGATGTGCTGGCGCTGAAAGAACGCGAATACGTCCTTGCCGCCCGTAGCATCGGCACGCCTAGCCGGCGCATCATCACGCGGCACCTGCTGCCTAACGTGCTGTCACCGATCATGGTCAGCGCGACCCTTGGCCTTGCCACCGCGATCATCACCGAAAGCGCGCTGTCGTTCCTTGGCCTTGGCTTTCCGCCGGATTTCCCGACATGGGGTAAGATCCTAGCCGATAGCGTGCCGCGCATGACCGCCTTTCCCGAACGCGTGGTGCTGCCGGGTATGGCCATCTCGCTGACCGTGTTGGCGGTGAACTATATCGGCGACGGTCTGCGCGACGCGCTCGACCCCCGCATCCGCGGGCTATAACATATCGCCTTCAGGCTTTTCACCGCGAAAAGCCTGAGGGCCAGCGCCTACTCCAGATGCTTTTTCAGGCGCTGCAGCATTAGCCAGACGCCGGTCAGAACGACAGGCGTCACAAGCGAGGCCATGACCGTCTTGGAAATGCCCAGCTGGTATTCGAGCGGCCCTAGAACATACATTGCCAGACTGACCGCGTAATAGCTGATCGCAACCACGGACAGCCCTTCGACCGTGCGCTGCAGGCGCAGTTGCAGGTCCGACCGCCGGTCCATGCTTTCCAGCAGATCGCGGTTCTGGGCTGATCGCTCTACATCCACCCGCGTGCGCAGCAAATCCCCCGCCCGCAAGGCGCGGTCCGACATCGCCTTCAGCCGCGCTTCGGTGGATTTCACCGTCCGCATCGCCGGATCAAAGCGGCGCATCATAAATTCGCCAAAGGTTTGCCGCCCGGCAAAACGCGCCTCGCGCAGGACGGTGATACGCTGGTTCACAATCGTCTCGTAAGCCCCAGTCGCGCCAAAGCGAAAGGCAGACTGCGCGACGATATTTTCCAGCTCTGCCGATACGGTCAGCAGGCTGTGCAGCAGCGCCGCAGGTTCGCCCACGGGGCCGCACATTTCCGCCAGCAAGGCGGTCAGCCGGTCGTCAATCGCGCTCATCTGCGGGGCCAGATCGCGGGCGCGGGACAAACCCAGCATCGACATCGCTTTATAAGTCTCGATCTCGCACAGGCGCTGCACCACGCGGCCGGTGCGGCGGGCGCCGGCCTCTGGCCGGGCAAAAATGGCAAAGCGCATGTGCCCGCCGGTATCGATACGGAAATCCGATGCGATCACCAACTCTCCGTCCAGCACGCGGCTGATGGCTAGGCTTTCCGGCACGAACCAGTCGTCCACCTTTTGCGTGATGACCACGTCGTCGGCCAGCGCCTCGATCCGGATCAGGGCAGAGGTGATGCGCACCCCCGGCGCCTGCTGCAGCCAGTCTTCGGGAAACACGGTAAAGGATGCGGCGTCATAGGGCCGGTCCGCGACCCCGTCCACAAAGACGGTAAAGGTCACAAATTCCGTATGGCTTTCCCACTTCAGCAGATGCTTGCCGATCTGCCCCGAATAATGCGTCGCCCCCGGCTGGGGATGTGCCGCGCCAAAACGGTCCAGCAGCGCGATCAGATGCGCCCGGTCCGCGTCCCTGTCCCGTCCGGCCGCATTCTGCGCCGGTTTGACAGCCAGGTAGGCCGCCCGCGCCGGGGCTTGCACTACGGGAAAGGGCCGCGCGTGCAGCTCGTTCGCCATGGCATAGCGCAAAGGGTGGTCTTCGATCTGGGGCATAAGGGTCGCTTTCGGTCCGGTTTGCCCCGAACCTAGACGCCTTTGCCGCCGGGCAAAACAAAAAACCTTGCATCCACAAATGCTTAGCGGCGCACCGTGGTATACAGTGCGCCGCCAGCCGTGCCGATAATTTCGAAAAAGTGCTTAGATCACAACCACATCAAGTGGCGGGAAGCCGTTGAAGCAGACCGACGAATAGGTCGAGGTATAGGCCCCGGTGTTGCGGATCAGCACCCGGTCGCCGGATTTCAGCGTCAGCGGCAGGTTCATCGGGCGCTTTTCATACAGTACGTCCGCGCTGTCGCAGGACGGACCCGCCATGATGCACGGGCCGACCGCATCGCCGTCACGGTCGGTTTCGAACTGATAGCGGATCGCCTCGCCTTCGGTTTCGGCCAGACCGGAAAAGCGGCCGATCGACAGATAAACCCAGCGATGCACATCGCGGTCGGATTTGCGGCTGACCAGCATGACTTCGCAGGCGATCACACCTGCTTCGGCGACCATGCCGCGGCCCGGCTCTGCCATGATGCGGGGAATATGGCCGAACTTTTCATTGACCAATGCGATGACGCGGGACGCATAGACCGTCGGCGTGTCGATCGCCTCGCCGTAGAAGGCAGGAAAGCCACCGCCGATGTTCAGCAAGGTCAGCTCGTGGCCCGCGTCCTTGGCCGCTTTCCAGATCTCGCTCATCTGGTCCAGCGTGGGGGCCCACATTTCGGCCCGGCGGGTCTGCGATCCGACATGGAAAGAGAAGCCGACAGGTGTCAGACCAACCTCTTTGGCGTAGTCCAGCAGCACCAGGGCAAGGCCAGCATCGCAGCCGAACTTGCGGGTCAGGGGCCAGTCGGCCTCTGACGTCTCGACGATCAGGCGGATATAGACCGACGCGCCGGGGGCGTGTTCGGCGATCTTGTCCAGCTCTTCCTCGGCGTCGGCGGCAAACAGGGTGATGCCAGCGCCATGCGCCCAGGCAATGTCAGAGGCCCGCTTGATCGTGTTGCCATAGGAAATCGTATCGGGATGCGCGCCAGCGGCGATGCACATCTCGATCTCGCCCTTAGAGGCCGCGTCGAAATGCGAGCCCAGCGTGACCAGGCGTTCCAGCACCGGCTTGGCCGGGTTCGCCTTGACGGCGTAGTGGATGTCCGCATGACCAAGGCCGGCCTTCAGCGCGTTGTACTGTTCTTCGACGCGGTCGCAGTCGATGATCAGGGTCGGTTTGTCGAAATCGCGCCCGGCGACATAAGCGTCCAGTTTGGGGGTGGCGACACGAACAGGCGCCGCAGCGCCAGCAGTTGATGCAATCATGGTCATCTCCAGTAGACCCGGCCATTGGAAGGTATCAACCGTTCCGAGACCGCTCAGTTCCAAGGGAGACGTTACCGTCGCTGCGTGAACATTGCAAAACTGCAGGTCAGAGGCGCGTGCGTTGGCGTCTATAAAGGCGCATGTGAGGCAAAGCGACCTGTCGATCAAGTGGGTATTTTGCCCTGCGTGCATTTAATTTTGCACCGCGCCCCGCACCGCGCTACACCCCGGCTATGACACGCCTGATCCTGCTGAACAAACCCTTCGATGTGCTGTCGCAATTTACCGATGCGCGCAGCCCGTCCCCGCGCCCGACCCTGTCACAATTTATCGATGTGCCAAGGGTTTACCCTGCAGGCCGCCTGGACCGCGACAGCGAAGGGCTGCTGTTGCTGACCGACGACGGCGCGCTGCAGGCCCGCATCAGCGATCCGCGCTACAAGGCGGCGAAAACCTATCTGGTGCAGGTTGAAGGTATCCCCGATGACGCGGCGCTATCGGCTCTGCGCGGCGGCGTGACGCTAAAGGACGGACCGACCCGGCCCGCAAAGGTGCGGCGCATCGACACCCCGGATTTGTGGCCACGCAATCCTCCGGTGCGGTTTCGCAAATCCGTGCCCGATTGCTGGCTGGAACTGACTATCACCGAAGGCCGCAACCGGCAGGTCCGCCGCATGACCGCACATGTGGGGCATCCGACGCTGCGCCTTGTGCGCTGGCAGATCGGCGACTGGACCCTGGACGGGTTGGCCCCCGGCACATGGCGCGACGCGGCGGTTTCTGGATAAGGGCAAGGGCGGCTCTGTTTACCGGTTCAAAACGAATTTCCCCTAGCTGTTGGCGCAATCGCACCCAGCAAGACGGACCCTGCCTATGACCGCACACCCTAGCCCGCTGCCAGCGGGACCGGTCGATCCGGATGGCGGCGGCGCTGACAACCACCGACTGAACCGCCTGATTTCCGGACTGGGATCGGAAATCGTAAATATCGCAGCTTTTCTGGACGATCTTCACCAGACCGCGGGCGAACAACTGCAAATGCTGGCCGACAGCCAGACTGCATTGGCATCGCTGAACCAGACCTGTGACACCATGGGCCGGACAACAGCGCTTTTGACCACATCGGCCAAAGCCAGCCTTGACGGTGTCGATGCCTCTGTCGCGACCCTGCGGGCCTCTGCCGAAACTTCGAAAGGTGTGTCGCGCTGGGTCACCGATTTCGAGGACCGCATCGCGCAGGTGCGCGATTCGCTGGAGGCTGTCGCAGCGGCGAATACGCAGATTGCCGATATTGCAGTGCATGTGAACATTCTGGCTATCAATGCGCGGATAGAGGCGGCACGCGCCGGCGACGCCGGACGCGGTTTTGCCGTGGTGGCGGATGCGATCAAGGCACTGTCGCATAAAACCACGGCCGCCGCGGATACTGTCACACAGCAGACGAAACACCTGACGCAAACCTTCGAAACCCTGCACAGCGAATCGCAGAACATGGCCACGGACGCCCGCGCCGTGATTGCCGCCGCCACGGCGACCGACAACGCGCTGATGGATATCGCAAGTTCGATCCGCGCCACAACGGAACAGTCCGGCCAGATCGCGGCCCAAGCCGCCCAGGTCGATGCGGCGACCAAGGACTTCGTCCCCGCCTTTCACCGCCTGTCCAGACTGGCCGGCGAAACGGGCGACGGCGTCACGCAAGCCACCAACCGCAGCACCGCCCTGATTGCGCGCAGCGAGGCAATCGTGCAGGCCGCTGCACTGATCGGCGGCACCTCTATCGATACGCCCTTTATCGATTTTGTGCAGACCGCCGCCAAGCGTATCACCGCAATCTGGGAAGAGGCGATTGCCACGGGCCGCATATCCCTGCGCGATTTGTTTGATTGCGACTACACCCCCTTGCCCGGCACCAATCCACAGCAATTCTGCACCCGCTTTACCGCCTTTACCGACAGGACGCTGCCGGCGGTGCAGGAGCCGGCACTACAGCTTGATCGCCGCGTCGTTTTCTGCGCCGCCATTGATCAACACGGCTATCTGCCGACCCATAACGCAAAGTTTTCCCAGCCTCCCTCTTCGGATCCGGTCTGGAACGGGGCGCATTGCCGCAACCGGCGCATATTTGACGATCGGGTGGGCTTGAAATCAGGACGCAGCACCGCGCCGTTTCTGCTGCAGGTCTATCGCCGCGACATGGGGGGCGGGCAATTCGTGATGATGAAGGATGTCTCTGCGCCCATTACCGTGCAAGGCAAGCATTGGGGCGGTCTGCGCCTGGCTTATACCTTTGACTGACGCAAAATGCCCGCAGCGATTAGGCTGCGGGCATTGATGAAGCCGCCGAAACATCGGCAGTTCCGTGGCCTGATCAGTCGATCTTTGGCAGCAGCTCTTCCAGCGACTTTTTCGCATCGCCGTAGAACATCCGGGTATTGTCCTTAAAGAACAGCGGATTTTCGATGCCCGAATAACCGGTGCCCTGCCCGCGCTTGGACACGAACACCTGCTTGGCCTTCCAGACTTCCAGCACCGGCATACCGGCAATAGGGCTGTTGGGATCGTCCTGCGCGGCGGGGTTTACGATGTCATTAGACCCGATGACGATGGCCACGTCGGTGGTGGGGAAATCGTCGTTGATCTCGTCCATTTCCATGACGATGTCATAGGGCACCTTCGCCTCTGCCAGCAGCACGTTCATGTGGCCGGGCAAACGACCTGCAACCGGGTGGATCGCAAAGCGCACATCCTTGCCCTGCGCCCGCAGCTTGGTCACCAGCTGGCTGACGGCCTGCTGCGCCTGTGCCACGGCCATGCCGTAACCGGGAATGATGATGACGCTGTCGGCTTCGTTCAGTGCCGTTGCCACACCGTCCGCATCGATGGCGACCTGCTCGCCTTCGACTTCCATCGCGGGGCCGGTGGTGCCGCCAAAGCCGCCCAGGATCACCGACACAAAGGACCGGTTCATCGCCTTGCACATGATATACGACAGGATCGCGCCCGAAGAGCCGACCAGCGCGCCGGTCACGATCAGCAGGTCATTGCCCAGCGTGAAACCGATCGCCGCCGCCGCCCAGCCGGAATAGCTGTTCAGCATCGACACCACGACCGGCATATCCGCACCGCCGATGCCCATGATCAGATGCCAGCCGATAAAGCCTGCGATCAGCGTCACCAGCACCATCGTCCAGATGCCAGCACCCTGCGCAAACATGATGCCTAGCAGCACCGACACAATCAGCGCCGCAGCATTTAGATAGTGGCCAGAGATGAAGGGGATCGCATTGCCTTCGCTTGGCAGCATCAGCTTTTTCGGCTTGCCGTCGACCTTGCCGGCCAGCTTGCCAAAGGCCACGATAGAGCCGGTGAACGTCACCGCACCGATAAAGATACCAAGGAAAACCTCGACCTTCAGGATCGCGATTTCCACCGCGTCCTTGTGCCACAGCTTTTCACCAAAGCCTGTCAGCTCTGTGCCTGCGGGGATCGCGACGGTGTGGCCGTCCGCAATCGTCGGCACGCCCATCGCTGCCGCCTGCATCTGCTGGACGGCGTGCAACATGATGTCGGCATTCAGGCCGATGAACACCGCTGCAAGACCCACAAAGGAATGCAGCGCCGCAACCAGTTGCGGCATTTCGGTCATCTGCACCTTGCCAGCCACATAGTAGCCCGCAAAGCCGCCCGCCGCGATGGCGATCAGGATCAGGAATACGTTGTAAACGCCTGGTCCAAAGACCGTCGCCACCACCGCAATCGCCATGCCTGCGATGCCATACCAGACCGCCCGCTTGGCGGATTCCTGATTGTTCAGGCCGCCAAGGGCCAGGATGAACAGAACGGCTGACGCGATATAGGCCGCCGATGTGATACCTACTGAAAACATGGAACCCTCCTCAGGACTTCTGGAACATGGCAAGCATGCGCCGTGTGACGAGGAACCCGCCGACAATGTTGATGGATGCGATCAGCACCCCGATAAAGCTTAGCAAGACAACCAGCCAGTTGCCGGCCCCGATCTGCAGCAATGCGCCAAGGATGACGATGCCGGAAATCGCGTTGGTCACGGCCATTAGCGGCGTGTGCAGGCTATGTGCCACGCCCCAGATCACCTGAAAGCCAATAAAGCAGGACAGCGCGAAGACGATGAAGTGGCTCATGAAGCTTTCGGGCGCAAAAGCACCGACCAGCGCCAGCAGCAGGCCGCCAACGACCAGCAAAGTCACCTGCGACTTCGTCTGCGCCTTAAAGCTTGCGGTTTCCTGCGCGCGCTTTTCCGCGGGCGTCAGTTCCTTTGCCTTTTCCTTTTTCGGAGCCGCCGCGATGGCCGCGATTTTGGGTTTGGGCGGCGGAAAGGTCACTTCGCCTTCGTGTGTGGCCGTGGCACCGCGGATGACATCATCATCCATGTTGTGGTCGATCACGCCGTCTTTGCCCGGCGTCAGATCGGACACCATGTGGCGCACGTTCGTGGCATAAAGCAAGGATGCCTGCGTCGCCATCCGCGACGGGAAATCGGTGTAACCCACGATAGTCACGCCGTTTTCCGTGACGATCTTTTCGTCCTTCACGGTCAGCTTGCAGTTGCCGCCCCGTTCTGCAGCAAGGTCGATGATCACCGATCCGGGCTTCATGGCGTCGACCATATCCTTGGTCCACAGTTCCGGCGCATCGCGGCCCGGGATCAGCGCCGTCGTAATGACGATATCCATGTCGGGGGCAATTTCGCGGAATTTCTTCAGCTGAGCTGCGGTGAATTCCGGGCTGGACACAGCGGCATAGCCGCCTGTCGCGGACCCGTCCGTCTGCTCTTCGTCGAAGTCGAGAAAGACAAACTCTGCCCCCATCGATTCGACCTGCTCGGCCACTTCGGGCCGCACGTCAAAGGCATAGGTGATCGCGCCCAGCGACGTCGCCGTGCCAATAGCGGCAAGGCCGGCCACGCCTGCGCCCACGACCAGCACCTTGGCGGGCGGCACCTTGCCTGCAGCAGTCACCTGACCGGTAAAGAAGCGGCCAAAGTTGTTGCCCGCCTCGATCACCGCGCGATAGCCGGCGATATTGGCCATGGACGACAGGGCGTCCATCTTTTGGGCGCGCGAAATACGCGGCACCATGTCCATCGCGATGACCGTCGCACCCTGCCCGTTAGCCGCGGCCAGCAGATCTGCGTTCTGGCCCGGATAGAAGAAAGAGATCAGCGTCTGGTCGTCGCGCAGCAGCGCAACCTCTGCATCCGAAGGCGGGCGCACCTTGGCGATGATATCGGCATGCGCAAATAGCGCGGCGGCAGTTTCCACCACGGTCACATCGGCGGCGCGATAGGCGTCGTCGGTAAATCCGGCTTTCAGACCCGCGCCTGCCTCGATCAGGCAGGTATGCCCCAGCTTTTGTAAATCCTTGGCCGAGGCGGGTGTCATCGCAACCCGGGCCTCGCCCTCATATGTTTCTTTTGGTGCGCCGATCTTCACGGGCTATCCCCTCTTCAGTATTCTAGTATACCACATAGCTGGTTGCTTATTTGCACGCAACATTATTTCACAACTGAATGGTTGCAAGGTGTTTCACACCCATCGGCGCACGGCTTTGGTATAATCCGTGAAAGCGGTGCCAAAGGCGGCGTGCAGACGCGCCTCTTCTGCGGTGATGAAATGGGTGGTAATCCAGATGGTGAAAACCGGCACTGTGGCCAGGCCCAGCGGGGCCTGCCACCACAGGCAAAGGCCGGTCAGCAGCAGCACATCGCCAAGGTAGATCGGGTTGCGGGTGCGGGCAAAAATACCCTGCGTCACCAAGGCATCCGGCTGGCGGTGCGGAATGACAGTCGTGCGGGCGCGGGTCATGGTGATGACCGCCGCCAGCATCAGCGCAAGCCCTGCCGCAACCAGCGCGATCCCCGCCCATTGCAGCGCAGCGCCGCCTGCTGTCACAACGCTGCGACTGGCCCAGACCACGGCAGCCGCCAGGGCCAGCCAGACGGGCGGTAAATCGAAGTATTTCATAAAGCTTTCCCTTGCACGCGCGGACCCGACCAGTAGCATCGCGCCATAAGCGGAGGATATCATGGAACACACCGGCAAGCACGCCCTCGTCACCGGCGGCGGCAGCGGCATTGGCCGCGCCATTGCACTGGCGCTGGCAGAGGCAGGCGCAGAGGTCACGATCACAGGCCGCAGGGCGGACCCCCTGCAGGCACTGGCGGACGAAAACCCCCGCATCCACCCCTGCGTGATGGATGTATCGGACGAGGCCCCCGTGCGCGACGGAATCGCAAAGTCTGCCGCCGCGCGCGGCCCTGTCGCGATCTGCATCGCCAATGCGGGAATCGCCGAAGGCGGCCCGTTCATGAAAACCAGCCTTGCCGACTGGCGCCGCACGATGGCCACCAACCTTGACGGTGTATTCCTGACCTTTCAGGCCGCGCTGGAAACCCTGCCCACCGATCTGGCGGGGCGGTATATCGTTGTCAGCTCTATCGCCGGTGTGCGCGGATTGAAAAACGCGATTCCCTATTCCGCATCCAAACACGGCGTCATCGGTCTTGTGCGCGGCCTAAGCGAGGAATTCATGCAAAAGCGCCCCGTGACCTTTAACGCGCTTTGCCCCGGTTATGTCGACACCGACATCGTCCAGAACCAGCTGCCGGGCCTGATGCGCCGCTTTGATGTGGACCGCGCCGGAGCAGAGGCCTTGATCGCTGGCGGCAACCGGCACCAGCGGTTGCTGCAGGTGGACGAGACGACCGCCGCCGCAATCTGGCTGTGCTCTGACGCTGCGCGCAGCGTCAATGGCCAGACAATCGAAATTGCCGGCGGACAGGTCTAGACGCCGGGACCTTTCACCGCGACAAGTCAGCCAATCCGCAAGGTCTGCACCTTGCGCCTTTCCACACCGCACAAGGACAAGAGCATGCCATTTCAATCCCGCAAGGATCAATTTCACCTGCCGGACGGGATGATCTACCTCGACGGCAACTCTCTTGGTCCCTTGCCCCGCGCAGCGGCGGATCGCGTGGGCCGGACCATGCTGGCCGAATGGGGCGACATGCTGATTACCGGCTGGAACAAGGCAGGCTGGATGGCGCAGCCCATGGCACTGGGGGACCGGATCGGGCGGCTGATCGGGGCAGAGCCCGGCCACGTCACCACCGGCGACACCTTGTCGATCAAGGTCTTTCAGGCGTTGTCCGCCGCGCTTGCCATGACAGATCGCAAGGTGATCCTGTCGGACAGCGGCAATTTCCCATCGGACCTTTATATCGCCGAAGGATTGATCCGCGCCTTTGACCGCGATCTGGAACTGCGCGTCGTCGCGCCAGAGGAGGTGGCGGCGCATATCACGGATGACGTCGCCGTCCTAATGCTGACACAGGTCGATTACCGCACCGGACGGTTGCACGATATGGCGGCCCTGACGGCGCAGGCCCAGGCGGCTGGCGTCATTACGGTCTGGGATCTGGCCCATTCGGCGGGGGCGATGGCCGTCGATGTGGCGGGCTGCCACGCCGATTTCGCGGTTGGCTGCACCTATAAATACCTGAACGGCGGCCCCGGCGCGCCGGCCTTCATCTATGTTGCGCCGCGCCATGCACAGACCGCCGCCCCCGTGCTGGCGGGCTGGCTGGGGCATGATGCGCCCTTTGCCTTTGAACCCACCTATCGCCCCGGCGACGGCGTCGCCCGTATGCGCGTCGGCACGCCCCCCGTGATCCAGATGGCCGCGCTGGAGGCGGCGATGGATATCTGGGACGGCGTTGATATGACCGATATCCGCGAGGCCAGCATCGCCCTGACCCAGCGCTTTATCACAGGAGTCGAGGCAGCTTGCCCTGAGCTAGAGCTGGCCAGCCCCCGCGATCCCCAGATGCGCGGATCGCAGGTGTCATTTCGCCACGCCGAAGGCTATGCTGCCATGCAGGCCTGCATCGCGCATGGCGTCGTCGGCGATTTCCGCGCGCCGGATATCATGCGCTTTGGCTTCACGCCGCTGTTCATAAACGAAAGCGATGTTGATGCGGCGGTGGCGGTCATTGCGCGGGTGATGAACGATAAGCTGTGGGACAATCCGCAATTTCAGGCGCGCTCCGCCGTCACCTGACAACGCCAAGTCCCCAGCCTGAAAGGCCCACCATGACAATCACGCAAGACGACGAATTGCAGGGGCTTCAGGTCATCGGCCGGATCGTGGCCAATACGGTCCGCGCCATGAGCCGTGCGCTGGAGCCGGGCATTACCACGCGCGAGTTGGACGATATCGGCCGCGCCCTGCTGGATGCGGCGGGCGCTGTGTCCGCGCCAGAGGCGACGTATGACTTTCCCGGTGCCACCTGCATCAGCGTAAACGAAGAAATCGCCCACGGCATCCCCGGCGCACGGGTGATCAAGGCGGGCGATCTGGTGAACATTGACGTATCGGCCAGCAAGGACGGCTTTTTCGCAGATACCGGCGCGACCTTTCAGGTGCCGCCCGTCAAACAACGCATGGACCAGCTGTGCCGCGACGGGCAGCGGGCAATGCAGATCGGTATCGCGCAGGTCGGGCACGGCAAACCGCTGGCGGGGATCGGCAATGCCATCGGGCAGTTTGCGCAAAAGCGCGGCTATAGCCTGATCCGCAATCTGGCCAGCCACGGCGTTGGCCGCGCCTTGCATGAAGAGCCGTCAGAGATTGCGACCTGGCCCACCCGCGGCGACCGGCGCCGTATCCACCGCGGCATGGTCATGACGGTAGAGCCGTTTCTATCCCGCGGGGGCTTGCTGGCGATGGACGGCGCGGACGGATGGACGCTTTACGCCGATCCCCCCGCGCCTGTCGTGCAATACGAACACACCATCGTTGCCACGGACAAGGGCGCGATCATCGTCACCCTGCCCGGCTAAATCCTAGCGTTCGGTCAATGCTTCCTGGCTACGATACAACGGCTTGGTCAGGTAGTGCAGGATCGTCTTTTCGCCGGTGTGCAGTTCGACATTAGCCTGCAGACCGGGACGCATCTCGATCTTTTGCTGGCGCACACCAAGGTCATCCATATCGACGCGCACGCTGACGCGGTAATAGGGGTCGGCATCGGCGCGGCGTTCGTCCTTGAACGTATCGGCAGAGATGTTCTGCACCTCGCCCGTCAGGCTGCCATAGATCGTGTAGTCATAGGCGGACAGCTTGACCGTCGCGGTCTGGCCGGTGGTCACATTGGCGATATCTTGTGGCTTCACATGGGCTTCGACAAACAGAGCATCATCCAGCGGGATGATCTGGAAAATCTCCTCTCCGGCGCGGATCGTGCCGCCGATGGTGGTGATACCAAGGTTGTTGACGACGCCGCGCATAGGGGCGCGAATGATGGTGCGGTCCAGCTGGTCGGTGGCATAGGCCAGCTGCTGGCGCAGTTGCGACAGACCGGCCAGCACTTCGGAATATTCATTCGCCCGCGCCAGTTCGGCGCCGGTGACGATTTCGTTGTATTTAATTTCCGCGTCGGCAAAGGCTTTGCGCGCCCGGGTGGTTTCAGACAGGGACACGATTTCGCGGGCCAGCATGTCTTCCATCTGGTCCAGCTCACGCTTGGATTCGGACATGATGCGCTGTGCGCCGTCCACCTTGGAGGCATAGTCAGCCTGCCGCGCCGACAACAGCTGCTTTTCCGAGGCAACCATGGCGGGGCTTGCAGCGGCAATCTCGTCCGGCACGTCAAAATCGAACAGACCCGCCATTTCGGCCTCCAGCCGCAAGCGGCGGATGTTGGCGGCGTTGATCTGTTCCTGCAGATCGTTCACCTGAGCGACGTATTGCGTGCCTTGCAGGCGGGCCAGTATCTGGCCGTCATCGACGGTATCGCCTTCGCTGACCAGCAATTCGCCCAGAATACCGCCTTCGAAGTTCTGGATGATCTGCGGGCGGGACGCGCTGACGACTTCGCCGGTAGACCGGACGATTTCGTCAACCCAGGCGAATTTGGCCCAGACGATGAACAGCAGCACGGTCGCACCGACCAGCCAGATCACCATGGACGGGCGGCGCATCTGGCCTTCGAATTCGTGATCGGCAAGGGCCATTACGACGCCTCCTTGTTCATATGGGCGATGACGTCGTCGCGGGGGCCGTCAATGGCCATGCGGCCGTTGTGCAGCACGATGGTGCGGTCGGTCAGTTGCAGCAGCGCCATGCGGTGCGTTGCAATGACAGCGGTGCGTCCTTCGAGCCAGGCCGTCAGGCGGGACACGAGTGCCTTTTCAAGGGTCTGGTCCAGCGCCGATGTCGGCTCGTCCAGCAGGCAGACGCTGGGGTCTTGCAGCCACAGACGCGCCCAGCCGATGGACTGGCGTTGGCCGACGGACAGGCCAGCGCCGCCGTCGCGGATCGTCAGATCAAGACCCTTGGGGTGGTTACGGACGAACTGGCCCAGACCGCCGAAATCAAGGGCTGCCAGCATGCGGTCATCGTCGCGTTCCAGCTGGGTCAGGTTCATGTTGTCGCGCAGGGTGCCGGCGAACAGCTTTACCTCTTGCCCCAGATAACCCACACCGCGGCGCAGGTCGCGGGCAAGGACTTGGCCCATGTCCACGCCGTCGATCAGCACGCGGCCCGTGGTGGGCTGGTTCAGACCCGACAGAATTTTCAGCAGCGTCGATTTGCCAGAACCATTGGCCCCAAGGACGGCCACGCGCTGGCCTGCTTTGATGGTCAGGTTTGGCACGTCCAAGGCGCGCGCGCCTTCTTCGTCATAGGTATAGGACATCTCGCGCAGGTCATACTGGCCAGCAATCTTTTCGCGGCGCAAATAGGTGCGTTCGACGTCGTGGTCCTGCGGGGCCTGAACGATCTTATCAAGTGCATCCAGCGCGGCGCGGGTGTTGGACCAGCGGGCGATCAGCCCGGACAATCCGTTCAACGGCCCAAGGGTGCGGGACGTCAGGATGCCAACGGCGATGATCGTGCCGACAGTGAATTCGCCTTTGAACACAAGGAACGTGCCCATGACGACCGCGGCGACATAGGTCGCCTGCTGCACGCCCTGCGCCCAATAGGTCAGGGTCGTGGACAGGCGGCGCTGTTCCGAAGTGGAGATGGCCGAAAGGCCCGTCAGTTCAGCCCAGAGGCGGGAAAAGCGGTCTTCGGCGCGTTGGGATTTGATGGTGTCGGCTTCGAATACAGCCTCTTGCAGCAGGCGGGACGAACGGGTCGATGCGCCCTGCGTCGCCAGCGTCAGCTTCATCATCTTTTTCTGCGCCAGCAGCGATGGCAGCACCATCAGGATACCCCCCGCGACCAGCACCCAGACGACAGGGCCGCCGATGGACCAGACCAAAGCTAGGAACAAAAAGATGAACGGCAGGTCAGTCAGCGATCCAATGGTAGAAGCGGTAAAGAATTCACGCACAGCGGAAAATTCGCGAAACGCTGAAAACGTGGTGGATGGCGTCTGCCCCGGCAGGCCGGACTGCATCCCCAGCAGTTTTTTCATCAGCATGTCCTGCAGGCGCAGTTCGATGCGGCGCCCTGCCCCGTCCATCAAACGGGCGCGGGCAATACGCAGGCAGGCTTCCAGCAGCATGGCAATGCCTGCACCAATGGTCAGCACCCACAGGGTCGCAACGGACTGGTGCGGGATGACGCGGTCATAGACCTGCAAGGAAAACAGCGCGACGGCGACAGCCAGCAGGTTGGCGACAAGGCTGCCAAGGGCGACTTCACCGATCACGCGGCGAAAGTTGCCAAATTCGGACCAGAACCAGTGACCGGGCTTGGCCTGAATCGCATGGCGGCGGTTCAGCTCTGCTGCGGGCACAACAGCATGGATAATGCGGCCGGTGAAATGTTCGACGAATTCTGCCAGCGGCACCTCTTGGCGGTGATCGGCGGCTGCGGGGTCGTGCAGGATGATCGTGTCGCGGTTCTGTTCCAGCACCAGCACCAGCGTGTCATTTGTCAGCCGCGCCACGGCAGGCCAGTCGGCAATTTGCGGCGGCAGCGCGGTGCGGGCGCTGGCTTGCAAGCCTGCATCGTTCAGCGCCGCAATCAGCGTATCCACCGGCAAACCTGCGCTGGCATCGTCAATTTGGCGGTCCAGAATATCGGTCGCCTTCAAATCGACACCCAGCAGACCGGCGTAGGTCGCAACCACAGCCGCCCGCAGCTTTGCAGTGCCATTGTCGCGGCGCGTTGTGGCCACGGCGGGGGCTGCGGGGGGTGTCAGATCGACAGGCTTTTCCGGGGCCGGCGCGGCCGCCAGATCGGGGGCGGTGTCGGGGGCAGATTTCGGGGCCGCGGCATCGCTTTGGCGGGTCAGCTTGCCCCCCCGGATTCCGGTCACGTCAAACGCCAGCACGGGTCCGGTCATATCTTGTCTCCATCCACCAGCACGCCTTTAAGGGCAGCTATTTTCAATTCGACGCGCGCCACTTCAAAGGGCAAGGCGGCCGCTTCCCGGCGCAGACGCACCGCACTTTCGAAGACGCTGACAACGTCGTTCACATCGCGCTGTCCCGCGCGCTGCTGTTCAGCAAAACTGCGATAGTTCGCCTCTGCCCCTTCAGCCAGGGTGGCGGTCTGTTCGCGCTGCCGTTCCAGCGATGCCAGCTCGCCTTCCAATGCGCGCAAGGACCGTTCCACGTCTTCGCGCACCTGCGCGATACGGGCATTCGCCCCTTCGGCCTGCGCTTCGGCAGCGGCCAGGGACGATCCAAGGCCAAAGCCGATACCGTCTTCGGTTTCAATAGACAGCCCGCCGCTGGACTTGCTTCCCGATACAGCACCCACCGCCGACAGGCTTGGCAAAAGCCCGGCGCGGGCCGCTTTGGCCTCTGCGGCAGAGCGGGTGGCTTCTGCTTCTGCCTTGACGACGGCCAAGGGCGTCGCGGCCAGTTCCAGCGGCAAGTCAGAAATGCCGTTCACGCCGTCCAGCGGGGCGGCGGACATGGCGGCCAGTTCGGCGCGGGCAGCGGCAGCGGCCTCTAGGTCAGAGGACATGTCGGCCTGCATCTGGTTCAGTTTTTGCTGCACGACCATGCGGTCGACAGAGTTCGACACGCCGCCTTTGACACGCTCGTCCATGATCCAGGCGAAATGTTCCATATCGGACATGGCCGCCGCATTGACGGCGGCGCGGGCTTCGGCCTTTTGGGCGGACAGGTAAAGGGTCAGCGCGTCCTGAACGCGGTTGTTGGTGTCCTGCGCCAGCGCGACGGCGGCAACTTCGACATCGGCCTTGGCATAGGCGCGTTCGGCCTTTTTGCCGCCGTTGTCGAACAGCACCTGTTCAACGACCAGCGATGTGACCACTGCGCCAAGCGACGTCAGCGACACAGACGGGCCAAGCGTTGGCAGCCAGTTTTTCGACTGCGCCTCTGCGCGCAGGGTAGCGGCGCGCAAATCAGATTCGGCCACGCGGGCGTTGGCCGCCAGAACGGCGCTAGACACTTCAGTATATGGGCCTTGCGGCAGGATCGACCGGCGGGTCAGCAGACCTGCGATCACTTCGGACTGGGTGCCGTCCGGTGTTTCGGTTGCCAGCGCAGGTGCACCGGGCGCTTCAGCCGCGGCATCTTTGCCCAGGCCAATCGCCGAGAATGGACTGCGGGTCACGCTGTCCGCGCCGCCAGAGCAGCCGCCGAGTGCCGCCATCGCGCAAAACGCAATGAGGGTCTTTTTATGTTTTGTCTTGCTCACGTCTGCTCCGCCCCGGATTTTTATTATGGTGGCATGCCCCCGCCTGATGGGGCAAAGGAGGCCGGTCGTTGCCGGCCCCCTTGGATCGTGACGTTTAGATCGTCGTCGTGTTGAACTGGATATCGTCGTCGATCTTGAGCACGGTGTCACCGCCAACGCTGTAGACGTTGTAGTCTTCGCCGCCGATCGTTTCGGTTCCAGTCAGTGTCGCCGTACCGAGGAAGGTGACAGCATCGTCCAGCGCGCCGTGCACAACAAGCACGTTGTCGTTCGCGGACAGATCGTCGATGTTCGCCTTAGTCAGCGACAGGGTCGATTTGTCAGCAAAGGTCAGGTCGATTGCGCCGACGTTGAAACCGTCGATGCCTGTCGCCGTGACGTCAACAACGTTGGTCGCACGCTCGTCCAGCACCAACAGGGTCGAGTTGGTGTTGCCGTTTTCGTCGGTCGCGGTGACGATCAGCTGCTTGCCGTCAACGACAGGGTTGTCGAAGCCGAACTCCAGCTCTCCGGTGCGGCCGTTCAGGTAACGGTCGCCGTTGTCGGCAATCAGCGTCGTGCCAGCGCTACCGCTGTTGTACGAATGCACGGTGATGCTGTCATCGGTGTTGTCGATGGCGATGTCGCGGACACCGTTATCGTACAGGCCGATACCTTCCATGCCGGGCGCATCCGGCACATCCGTGTCAACCACGAAGGTGTCGGTGATGCTGCGCACGTTGCCAGCCGCGTCAGTCGCGGTGATTGTGATCGCCGCATCATAGGTGCCCTGCGGGATCTGCGCCGCGGTGTAGGTCACAGACCAGGTTGTGCCCGTCACGGTTGCCGTATTGACCACACCGTTAAAGTCCACAACCACAGAGGACCCGGCCTCGACCTTGCCGGTCAGCGTGATGCCGTCAGAGGCTTCGGCCTTGTTCACGACGTCGTTGCCTTCGACCAGCCCGGGGTGGGTCAGGTTGTTGACCCATGTGTCCAGCTTGACGGTGCCCGAAGTATTGGCAGTGTTACCAGCCGCATCGGTTGCCTTGACGGTCACGTTATAGTTGTCTTCGACGTTGCCGATCGGCAGCTCGCCAACCGCATAGTCAGACGACCATGTGCCGTCGCTGGTGGCAGTCACGGTGTGGGTGTAGCCGTTGAAGGTCACAACCACGGTGGACCCTGCATCGGCGGTGCCGTGCAGCGTGATGCCGTCTTTACGCTCTTCGAAGTTTACGATGCCGTCGGGGCCGTCAACGTCGGAAGTGTCGACAGTCACGGCAATTTCCGTGTCGATCTTGACCGTGGCAGAGGTCGTCGCCGAGTTACCGGCCGCATCTGTTGCGACGGCTGTCACGGTTTCGACCTTGCCTTCGCTGCGCGAAATTTCGGTCTTGGAATAGGTTGTCGTCCACTGCCCCGCAGAGTTCGCGGTCACAGTGTGGGAATAACCTGCCATGGTCACGACAACCGTTGCGCCTGCTTCGGATGTGCCGTTGACGACCAGACCTGCATCACGCTCGGTTGCATTGACGGTGTTGTCGCCGCCAGCTGCGATCGGGGTGATGGTGACGCCGATTTCCGTGTCGATCTTGACCGTGGCCGCAGCCGAAGCTGTGTTGCCAGCCGCGTCAGTTGCAACAGCCGTCACGTTTTCGACCTTGAATTCGCTGCGCGAAATCTCGGTTTCAGAGTAGGTCGTGGTCCACTGGCCGGACGCGTTGGCCGTCACGGTGTGGGCATAGCCCGCCATGGTGACAACTACGGTGGCGCCAGCTTCGGCCGTGCCCGTGATGGTCAGACCTGCGGTACGCTCTGCTGCGTTGACGGTGTTGTCGCCGCCTGCTGCGATCGGGGTGATGGTCACACCGGTGATCGTGTCGATTTCCAGAGTGTCGGTCACGGTCGCGGTGTTGCCGTAGGTGTCGGTGGCCGTCACGGTGATATCGACGCTAGTGCCCAGATCGCCTGTCGGCAGGGTGCCGGCGGGGACATTCAGGGTCCAGGTTTCACCCGTGACAACAGCGTCGTAGGAATTACCGTCAAAGGTCACGACAACAGTCGAACCTGCCTGCGTGGTGCCAGTCAGCACAACGCCATCGGATTCTTCGACGAAGTTCACGGTGCCGTCGGTCTCAACGGTATCAGCGTTGAAAGTGACTTCGGCTAGGGTGTCCACGTCCAGAATACCCGGCGCGCTGATGGTGCCGCCTTCGGTGGTGACGGTGGCCGTCACGGGCAGGTTGTATTCGCCGGACGGCAGGTCAGTTGCCGGTATCACGACAGTCCAGCCGCCGTTTTCGTCAACCGTGATGTCGACCACAACGGTGCCGACAGTCACTGTGCCGGACGCATTGGGCGTACCCGTGCCAGTGATGGTGACGCCGTCCTGATAGTCTTCGTTGTTCACAACGTGACCCTGATCACGGGTGCCGCCGGTGATAGCCACTTCGGGCAGCTCCGGTGCCTCGACAGGGGGATCGATCGGATCGGTGGTATCGCCTGGGTCGGTCGGATCAGTGGGGTCGGTTGGATCCGTGGGGTCGGTCGGATCAGTCGGATCGGTCGGATCTGTTGGATCAGTCGGATCGGTATCGGTATCACCTTCATCGCCGTCACCTTCGGTGCCGCCGTCGCCTTCGCCCGAATCGACATCGTCAGGGTTACCGGTATCGGTGCCGCTGTCCGTATCGGTGTCGGTATCGCCTTCGCCGCCGCTGTCACCGCCGCCGCCAACCAGGGCCAGACCGCCCAAGGCCGCCGCACCTGCCGCGCCAAGACCGCCAAGGCCGCTGATGCCGCCCAGCAGAGGCGCAGCCATCATGGTCGCCTGCGCATCCGCAACGCCGTCAACCGGCAGCTCTGCGATCTGCGTGAAATACAGCGCATCATCGGGGGACCATTTGCCAAAGCTGTCGCTGTCGACATATTGCGCCAGCATCAGGTTACCGTCGCCGGGCACCAGCTGGACTTCGGCCAGTTGACCGCCGGACGACAGGAACAACTGGTTCTGCGCCGCGCCATTGGCGTCAAAGAAACCCTGAATGGTGATAACTTCACCATCAACCAGCATGACCTGCAGCGCCGAACCCTGACGGGCATAGGACATGACATGGCTACGCTCGAGGTTCAGCGAGACATCTTCACCCTGGGAAATAATGATATTTGCATCTGCGCCCTTGCCAGACACCTGGCCACGCTGCAATCCGCCCGCATCATTGCGGACGACGAAATCAATCGCCGACATAATACTGCTCCGCCTCATTTGCGCGCCCGTCAAGGGACACGTCCATTTTGATTGCGGTCAGATTAGCCAAAGCGGCTGCGCATGGCTAGGTGAAATGTGGCAGACCATTCCCCATACACGCCCCGATGGTGACACATTTACAATAGGGGTGCCGCGTCAGTGGTGCCCGTCGATGTTGCCATGCACCCGCAAGTTCAGCGCCGCACCCAACAAAATAAGGTATGCGGTGATATAGAGCCACAGCAGCATACCGATGACCGCGCCGATCGAGCCATAGACTTCGTTGTAGCGGCCAAAATTTCCAAGGTAATAGGATAGACCTGCGGAGGCGGCGATCCATAGGACCACCGCGGTCCCTGCCCCAACGGTCATCCACCGCAGCCGCGCACCGCGCTGATTGGGGCCGAACCGGTACAAAAGCGACAGCGCCGCATACAGAACGAACAGCGCGACGATCCAGCGAATCGCCTCCAGCAGCCATGCGGTTGAGGGGTCGATATGGGCAAAGCGCATCACGATCGGCGCGACAACCACAGCCGCCAGCGCCAGAATCGCCAGCGCGACCAAAGCGATCGTCAAGGTCAGCGCGACAATGACCTGCTTGAACCCGTTGCGCGCAGGGCGGTTGGCGATGGCATTCAGTCCGCCCATCAGCCCGGCCACCCCTGCCCGCGCCGCCCACAGCGCCAGCAGCAACGACAGGCCAGAGGCCCAGCCCAGCGTATCCGTCTGCGCCGCCAGCAGCCGCCCCATCTGGCCTACAAACAAAAGGTAGGTATCCTCGGGGATGATTTCCTTCATCAGTTCCAGCTGCTGCACCACGATGGTCGGATCAGCAAGCAAACCAAAAACCGCGATGATTGCTGCCAGCGCCGGGAACAGGGCGAACATGCCAAAGAACGCGACGCCCGCCGCGATCAAAGAGATGTGCCGTTCCATCGCGGTCGTATAGACAGCGACCAGAAGCACCCACAGCCCCTTGATCGGGCCCGTCTGGGGCACCACCGGCGAAGATTGCGGCTGTGTGGCGGGGTCTATGATGTCGCTCATGCGCCCTGATTTAAGGCAAAGCACAGGCGCTGCCCAGCGTGTGTGTCATACCGGTCATCGGTGTTACGCAAAAGTCGCAGCACCTTTGCTTTGCGCTTCTACCTGCCCGCCCTGCCGGGCTAGTCTGAAGCCACATCGCGGCAAACGCGAGGACGAGGGCAGTCATGCAAAACATCACCGACCAGGTAAACCTGTTGGCAGAACGCGTGCACGAAATGCACGAAACACAAGAACGCATTGTGATCGCCATTGCCGGCGCACCCGGCAGCGGCAAATCAACACTGGCCACCGAACTGGCGCGGCGGCTTAATCAGGAACGTTGTTCCGCGATGATCGTGCCGATGGACGGCTTTCATCTGGATAACGCCATTCTGGACGCACGCGGCCTGCGGGCCCGCAAAGGTGCGCCGGAAACCTTTGACGCCGACGGCTTCTTGCACATGATCCGCCGTCTGAAAGAATCGGTAGAGGTGGTGGCCCCCGTGTTTGACCGCAGCCGCGATCTGTCCATCGCCGGCGCGATTGCCATTCCCGCAAATTGCGCGGTCATCATCATTGAAGGCAATTACCTGATGTTCAATGAGATGCCTTGGGCGAATCTGGCCCCCTTGTGGGATCTGTCTGTCAAGCTGGAGGTGCCAATGCCACAATTGCGCGCCCGGCTGATCCAGCGCTGGCTGTCACTGAACCATTCGCGCACCGCCGCCACCCGCCGCGCCGAAGGCAATGATATTCCAAACGCGGAACGCATCAGCCTGAACGCCCTGCCCTGCGATATCACCCTGACGGCGCAGGATTGATCAACCGCCGCAAAAACGGCCGGGCCGCTATACTGCATCTAGCCTTGCCAAATTCAGTCAATCCCGTTTGCAGTCATTCATCTGACGGCGATAACCCGCCGCGCCTATTTGATAATAAAGCCGGCAAAGCTACCGTCGCTGCATTGCGACAATCTTTCATTCAATGCGTTATTACGTTTGGACCGATATACCGTGCCCCTATTGATCAGTTACATAAACCTTCCCGAACGCAGTGACCGCCACGATCATATGGAATCCTTGCTGCGCAATTGCGCCCATCAGGTCACGAGAATTGAAGGCATCAGACTTGCCACAAGCCCCGAGGAATCGGGCCTGCGGATGCAGCAGCCTTTTACCGGATCGAAAAGTATCGCGTCGATTTTCCTGTCACACCGCAAGGCACTGGAACAGGCGCATAACTCTGCATTATCCGGCGGCTTCGTCCTGTTGGAAGATGATTGCCAGTTCACGACTTCGGCCTTTAACAGGGCGCTAAGGCTTAAAAACCCACCGGATGATTGGGATATCATCATGGTCAGCCCCCGGTTTCGCGACCGCGCAGAGGCCGCAATGCCGCGCAAGAAATTGACCTTGCGCGACCGGCTCAATCCGTTTCGCAAAAGCCGCTGGAAACGTCCCCTGAAAAAAGCGGGTTATGTAAAGCTGTCTTTGCTGATGGATCAATTCGTCGTCTCGGGCGCGCATTTCGTCATATTCAAGGACAAGACCAGCATCGCAAAAGTGCTAGACAAAATGGACAAGCTGGAAGGGCTTTATCATGTCGATTACTTCTATGCTGGCGCATTCAATACATATGGCATCGACGTCAAAGGCGTGATGGCCGGCGGCTTTGGCAGCGATAACGCCAGCTAGGCAAGCCTGCAGCTCCGCGGATCATGCGGACTGCTGCCCGCCCCGCCGCGCTGCGGGCCGCGGCTGGCCAGACACCCGCCAATCCACGTTTCGCCCGCTGCTGTTTTTTCAGGCAACCTGCCCCGCGCTGCCAAGGCATAGCAGAAACACGCCATGGCCCGCGACAATATCCCTTGCCCGGTGCATTTTTCGCGATTAACCAGCGCGTGTCACATAAGCTTGTGCAGGAGAGACCAGCCTGCGTCTGGCGCCGAAGGAGCAACCCCCCGGAAACTCTCAGGCAAAAGGACTGCACGAAAGCCGACGATCTGGAAAGCGGTCCATACCAACGGACCCACCGAAGGGGAAAGCAAGGGCGGTGCCTTTGCGTAAACTCTCAGGTCCATCGACAGAGGGGGTTCCTGGTGCAGCCTGCTGCACTGCATGAAGTTCTGTTGATAAGGCTATGTGATACATGAAGAAAATTGCTGTAATCGGTGCCGGTGTGACCGGTGTGACAACGGCCTATGCGCTGCTGAACCGGGGCTACGCTGTCACCGTGTTTGACCAGAACCGCTATGCGGCGATGGATACGTCCTTTGCCAATGGCGGCCAGCTGTCCGCGTCCAACGCCGAAGTCTGGAACCAGTGGTCCACGGTGATCAAGGGCATCAAATACATGACTCAGCGCAGCGCCCCGCTGCTGGTGAACCCCAAGCCAAGCTGGCACAAATATTCGTGGATGGCCGAATTCGTCGCCAACATCCCCCATTACCGCAAAAACACCGTGGAAACCGTGCGCCTTGCCATCACCGCGCGCGAACACCTGCACGAGACCGCCAAGAAAGAGGGCTTTGCCTTTGACGTCGAAGAGCGCGGGATCCTGCATGTCTATAAGGACAAGAAAGACTATCAGCACGCAGAGCGGGTGAACAAACTGCTGGCCGAAGGCGGGCTGGAACGCAACGCCGTTTCCCCCGCCGAAATCAAGACAATTGAACCGGCGGTGCACGGCGATTTTTACGGCGGTTTCTTTACGCCATCCGATGCCACCGGCGACATTCACATGTACAGCCGCGGGCTGTCGGATGCCTGCCTGAAAAAGGGGGTGCAGTTTCACTACAGCTCTGACGTGACCAAGATCGTGCCGCAGGATGGCGGGCATCTGGTCAAGTGGAAGGACAACAAAGGCGCGAAGTTCGACGCCGCCTTTGATGCTGTCGTGGTTTGCGCCGGTGTTGCCAGCCGCAAGTTTGGCCGGATGCTGGGCGACCGGGTGAACATCTATCCGGTCAAGGGCTACTCTATCACCGTAAAGCTGGACGACGATAGAAGCCGTGCGGCCGCCCCTTGGGTCAGCCTGCTGGACGACAAGGCTAAGGTCGTCACCTCGCGCCTTGGCAATGACCGTCTGCGCATCGCCGGCACGGCAGAATTCAACGGCTACAACTGGGACATCCGCGATGACCGCGTGCAGCCGCTGGTCCGCTGGGTCGAGGATTACTTTCCCGACGTCGTCACCGAACACGCGATCCCCTGGGCGGGCCTGCGCCCGATGATGCCAAACATGCTGCCAAAGGTCGATGCGGGCAAACGTCCGGGCGTTTATTACAACACCGGTCACGGCCACCTGGGCTGGACCCTGTCCGCCGCTACGGCCGAAATCATCGGCGACAGGATCAAGGCAGATATGCCATCCTGATCAACGCCTTACGAGGTGTATTTGATGCAAATATCAAGGGGCGGACCGGTCGCGCGGGCCGCCCCTTTTGCGCTTTAGACGATGGTGGTGGTGACAGGCTCCAGCCCGTCGATGCTGCCTGACAGCTTATCCCCGCGCTGAACCGCGCCAACGCCTGCCGGTGTGCCAGTCATAATCAGATCGCCGGACCGCAAGTGATACAGCGTGGACAGATGCGTAATGATCGCCTTAACGCTGTGGATCATGTCGGACAGCGGCGCGGACTGGCGCATCTGGCCGTTTACGTCCAGCCGGATCTGGGCGGCGTCCAGCAAGGCACCCTCTGCCGGGGTGATCGCGCCGATGATGGCGGCATTTTCGAAATCCTTGCCCGTATCCCAAGGCTTGCGCCCGTCCTTGGCCGCCGCCTGCAGATCGCGGCGAGTCATATCAAGGCCGACAGCATAGCCAAAGATCGCGACTTCATCCGCTGGCGGATTGGTCAGGCCGACAGACTGGCCGATGGCCACGACCAGCTCCACCTCGTGATGCAGATCGCGGGTGGCTTGCGGATAGGGCATATCCTGCCCCGCCTGCAGCAAGGCGTGGGCGGATTTGGTGAAATAGAACGGCGCGTCGGTTTCAACCGCATTGCCCATCTCGGCGGCATGGGCGGCATAATTGCGGCCCACGCAAAAAATACGCCGCACGGGAAAACGGTCTGCCGCGCCGGCGATGGGCAGGCTGGGCTGGTCGGCTGGGGCAAAGCAATACTGTGTCATATGGACCTATCATGACGGGCGTAGCCAATGACGCAAAAGGCGTCTATGGTGCCGGAATATTTTCCCGCAGCAAGTAAGCTGTTCGTTACAAAGTCAAGTGCCGCACCCTATGACTGACACCGCTGCCCTGCCCCCACTGGACGACCTGATCGCCTGCCCGCACTGCGATACGCTGCATTTGGAACAGGATTTGCCCGAAGGCGCAAAGGCTTATTGCAGCAGGTGTCACATGCTGCTGCTGACGTCGGAACCGCAGGCGATTGTTCGCCTTGTCAGTCTGGCCAGCGCCGCCGTCGTGCTGATGGTGGCGGCGATCAGCTTTCCGTTTCTTGATCTGGATGTGTCGGGGCAACACAACGCCACTTCGGTCATTCATGCAATCACGGTATTCAGTTCCGGCAAGGGCATTCCGCTGGCGATTGCCGTGGCGCTGTTCATTGTGGTGCTACCGCTGGTGCGGCTGCTGGCGCTGATCTTTGCCATCGGCCCGCTGGTACGCGGATCAAAGCCGCATCGCAGCGCCCGTGTCGCCTTTGCCCTGACCGAACAGCTGCGGCCCTGGGCTATGGCTGAAATTTTCATGGTCGGCGTCACCGTAGCGCTGGTCAAGATCGCGGGCATGGCCACGGTCACCGTTGGTCCGGCCTTCTGGGCCTTTGTGGCGCTGGTCATCATCACCATCTTTAACGATCAAATCATGAACAGGTATTCGATTTGGAAAGCACTGGACACGGGCTACAACGCCTGATCACCGCCCGCGAGGCGGGGCTGATCGCCTGCACCCGCTGCGGACAGGTTCACGCGGGCGGTGCGGTGCGGTGCAAGCGGTGCCACGGCCCGCTACGCAGCCGTGACACCCAAAGTCTGCAAAAGGTCTGGGCCTGGCTGATTGCCGGGATTATCGCGTTCTTTCCCGCCAATATCTATCCGATGCTGATCACCAACACGCTGGTCGAACATTCAGAGGCGACGATTATCGGCGGTGTGGTGCAGCTGGTGGGCCATCACAGCTATGGCATTGCGGCCATCGTCTTTGTGGCATCCATCATGATCCCCATCGGCAAGTTCTTGGCAATCGCCTATCTGGCGATCAGCGTGCACCGGCAGCAGATCTTGAAGATGCATCAGCGCCACAAACTATATGATGTGGTTGAATTCATCGGCCGCTGGTCGATGATCGACGTCTTCGTCGTTGCTATTTTATCAGCCTTGGTGCAGTTGGGCGGGGTTGCGACGATCAATCCCGGCGTTGCTGCGCTGAGCTTTGCGTTGTCGGTAGTATTCACCATGCTATCGGCTTTGGCCTTTGACCCCCGGTTGATCTGGGATGCGGACAGGACTGCCCAATGAGTGACGAAAACAACAACACCGGTGCTGCAGCCCTGGACGTGCGCAGCGCAAAACCAAGCATCTGGCGGCGGTTGTCCTTTGTCTGGCTAGTGCCGATCCTGGCCTTGATTGTGTCGGTTTCCGTGGCCTATCAATCCTTTGCTAATCGCGGCGTCCTGATCGAGATCAGCTTTGAAAACGCCAGCGGCGTCGCCGCCGGCGAGACATCGATCAAGTTCCGCGATGTGGAAATCGGCATGGTGGAACGGGTCGAATTTGCCTCTGACCTGCAGAACGTCATCGTCTATGCCCGCGTTGATCAGAACGTTGCCCCCTATCTGGATGCGGATGCCAATTTCTGGGTCGTCCGGCCCGAAGTGGGCCTACGCGGGGTCAGCGGGCTCGATACCGTGTTGTCCGGCGTTTATATCAACGGCGACTGGAATACCGATGCCGCCGAGGCGCAAACCGCCTTTACCGGATTGGAAAGCGCGCCGCTCGCCTCTGCCGGTCAGCGCGGCACGGAAATTGTGCTACGCACCAATGACGGCAGTGCCCTGTCCGCAGGTGCCCCCGTGCTGCACCAAGGCATCGAGGTTGGCGTTCTGGGCACCCCCGTGCTGCAGGACGACGGTCTGACGGTCGAGGTCAGCGCCTTTGTCAACGCGCCCTACGACCGGATCATCACCTCCAACACCCGCTTTTGGGATACCGCCGGTTTCAGCGTCTCGCTCGGCTCTGGCGGTCTGGCGCTGAATGTCGGATCGCTGGCATCCTTGCTCGAAGGCGGCATTGCCTTTGATACGGTCGTTTCCGGCGGCAGCCCGATCCGTGACGGCCAGATCTATGATCTGTTCAGTGACGAGGAAACCGCCCGCAGCAGCCTGTTCAACGACGCAGGCCGGCCAAAGCTGAACGTGGCCGTCATGTTCGACGGCTCTGTCAACGGCCTGTCTGTCGGGTCAGAGGTCCGCTTTCAAGGCCTGCGCATCGGTCAGGTCGCCGATCTGGGGGCTGTCGTGATCGAAAGCGGCGACGACGCCAAGGTCGAACTACGCACCGTACTGGCGATTGAACCGGGCCGCCTTGGTCTGGGCGAGGAAGCAACACCGGATGATGCGCTGGCCCTGCTGGCCGGTTTCGTCGAACAGGGCCTGCGGGCGCGGCTGGTTACCGGCAACATCCTGTCCGGTTCCCTAATCGTGGAACTGGTCGAGGTTGCGGATGCAACACCCGCCACGCTGGACACAAACCAAGAGCCCTTTGCCGTGATCCCGACAACCGTGTCGAATATCACCGATGTCGCAGATCAGGCGCAGGGCGTGTTGAACCGGATCAACAACCTGCCGATTGAGGATCTGATGACCTCTGCCATCGACCTGATGGACAGCGCCAATGCGCTTGTACGCTCTGACGGTGTGATGCAGACGCCCGAACAGGTCGCCGGTCTGTTGTCCGATGCCCGCGGCCTGATCGGCGGCGAGGCGATCCAGGCGATCCCCGACCAGATTGCCGCGGTCGTAGAGCAGGCGCAGACCATCATGGCGCAAGTGAATGGTGTGATCGAACAGGTTGGCAACGCCGATCTGGTCGGTAGCGTCACCCGCACCGTGGCCAATGTCGAGGATGGCACCAAGAACCTTGGCGAAATCTCTGACCAGGCGCAGGCCTTGCTGACCAAGGTCAACGCACTGGAGGTCGAAGCCCTTCTGGCAGAGGCGACCTCTGCCCTGGACGCGATCGAAGGTGTGGCCAACAATTCCGACATCGCCGAAGTGCCGGTGTTCCTGAACCAGCTTCTGGACGAAGCCCGCGCCCTGATCGCCAGCGGCGACGTGCAGGCCCTGCCCGGCGAATTGCGCAATGTTGCCGCCAGTGCTGACCAGATCCTGTCGGATCTGACAGCGGAAAACGTCAGCGGCCAGTTGACCAACGCTATCGCGGCCGCGGCCAGCGCCGCCGAAAATCTGGATACCGCATCGCAGCAACTGCCCGCGATTACGCAGCAATTGAATACGCTGTCGGAAAATGCGGCGCAGATGGATCTAGAAAGCCTGGCTGCCGCTGCGGAAAACACGCTGAACAGCATCGATGCGCTGGTCGGCACGCCAAGTGCGCAGGCCCTGCCCGCGTCCCTGTCGTCAGCACTGGACGAGGTGCAGCTGTTCCTGAACGACATCCGCGCCGGCGGCGCCGTCGAAAATGTGAACGCGGCGCTGCTGTCGGCCAACAACGCGGCCCAGGCGATCGAAGAAGCCGCCCGCAGCCTGCCGGAACTGTCCCGCCAGACCGGCCTGCTGGTGACATCCACTGGCGAAGTGCTGTCGTCCTACGGCGACCGCTCGCGCTTCAATGCTGAAACGCTGTCCACCCTACGCGACATCCAAGAAGCCGCCGACGCGGTGTCCTCTCTCGCGCGGGCGATCCAGCGCAATCCCAACTCTTTGATCACGGGGCGATAACATGCTGAAAACCACCCTTACCCTTGCCGCCCTGCTGACCGCGACCGCCTGCGGCAGCACCGTCACCCGGCTGAACATGCCCGCGGTGGAACCCACCGCCAGCCTGCGCGCCAGCGTCGGATCAGTCATGATCCGCACAGTGTCCCTGCCCACCTATGCCGCCGCCGAGGAAATCGCGCTGGAAACCGCGCCGGGCGTCATCACCTCTGACGGGGATCTGCTGTCCGCCGACGATCCGTCCCGCAGCGTGACGCTGGCCCTGACCCAAGGCGTCGGCGATATCCTGAATGCCAACGTCGGCCCTGACCCCTGGCCCTTTGCAGGCCTGCCGGATGTGGCAGTCGATGTGCGCGTGTCCGATATGCTCGGCAGCGCCGTCACCGGGACCTTCCGCCTGGCGGGCCAGTATTACATCGGCGGCGACGGCATCGACTATGCCAACAGCAGCCACAACTTTGCCTATACCGTGCCCATGGCCACCCCGGATATTCCCGGTGCCATCGCCGCCCAAGGCAGCGCCGTGGCGCAACTGGCCGAAGACATCGCCCGCAAGCTGGGCCGCTGATCGCCATGAAATCGTGCCAGTCTGGGCAAGGCCGCGACCCAATTCGCCGCTAATCCCTGCCCAGACGCATTGCGGTTTTGCCGGATCACCGGGCAGGCTGCGCTTTGTCACGTTCAATCGATAGGCTTCACCATGACCCCCGCCGACCTGACAGGCAGCATCATCAGCCACCGCAACGACCGGATGGGTGGCCGCATCATTGCCATGCTGAACGCCATGCGCATCGCAAAGGACTACGACCTGCCGTTCTATGTCGGCTGGACCACCGGCGGGCGCACTAGCGAAGAGGTGCGCGATCCTTCCATGATCTTTGACAAGGACTGGATCGCTGCGCATTTTTTCGACAGCGATATCCTTGGCGACATCTACAGAGACCTGATCGACCTGTCCGTGCTGGTCAGCGACGACCGCTGGACCCCTGACCGCTTTCGCGCCGCGCTGGCATCCGGCGAAAGCTTTTTGTCGGGCGCAGCCATGGGCGTTACTGTCCTGCCTTGGGAAGACGCCGCCGACGTGGCTGCCCGGCTGCCGGATGCCCTGGCGCATTTCAGGTTCAGCCCGCCGGTGCAGGATATGATCACCCGCATCGACAACGTCTTTGCCGGCACCAAACTGACCGCCTATCACATCCGCCGCGGCGACATCATCCATGACCCGATCACCTCGAACAAGCTGTGGTCGAACAAATACATCCCCCGCGAATTCTATGAACAGCACCTGGCCCTGACGCTGCAGGACCCGGATGCGCGCGTGCTGATCTTTTCCGACACCCCGGTCGAGGTCGAGCGCCTGAAGATGTTTGATGCGCGCGTGCAAGGCTTTGACGACTTGCTGGGCGATACGGACCTGACCACCGGCGCACGGGACTTTCTTGAACTCTTTGCCATGTCGCGGTGCAAGAATATCTACGGCCCGCCCTCCTCCGCCTTCAGCCAGACCGCGATGACCATTGGCGGCTGCAACCTACAGGCGGTCGAGGATTCGCTGCACCCCGTCCACCGGGATGCCGCAATGGACCGTATGACGGACCGCCTTGAAGCCCGCTCTGACATGTTCATCAATATGGGCGATGTGGGCCAGTGCCTGCATTTCCTGATCGAACACATGAAAGCCAAAGGCAATCCGGATCGGGCCAAGCGCATCATCCGCGCCTATATGGAAAACGGCCTCGACAAGTCATTTGCCTACCAGCTGCTGTGCGAACTCTCGGTCGCCACCGATGATCTGCCCTATTGCGAAGGGGTCCGCGATCTGGCCTATGCCCGCCCGGTCTATGTCGATGACAGCATGGCCGTGGTGAATACCTATTCGGCCCTGCATCAGATGACCGAAGGTCACGGCGAAACTGCATTGCAACGGCTGCAAACCGCCTTCTGGTTCCGTCCGCTCGACAATGTCGTGCATGGCGCGTTGAACCTTGCGCTGACCGCCGGGATCGTAACGCCGCAGAACTTCTACCCCTTTGATCCGGACATGACCCGGCAAAAAGGCAACGTCTTCCCTTCGGGCCGCAAGGCCCTGGCAGAGCTGAACGACATCGCCCCGCAAGGCCATAGCTCCGAAGACCGCTCTGATTTTCACATGTGGGATATCGTGGTGCGCGACTGGCGGCTCAGCTGCGGCAAGAAACTGAACCGCGCCTTCACGAATAAATCCAAGATTACCAAACAGCTAGAGATGATCTCCCGCTCCTACGCAAAGCTGGGCGACAGCCCGGCGCTGCTTTCGGCCCGCGGCGTGCTGATGTTCGCCGCCGGCGATCTGGACGGGGCCTTGACCGCACAGCGCGCCGCCATCGAAGCTGCGCCCGATGTGCCACTCTATCGCAAACGGATTTCCGACATCCTATTTACACAGGACAGCAAGAAAACAGCCCTGTTCCAACTGCGCAAGGCATCTGACCTGACCGGCTGGCATCCGTGCTATCAGGCAGAGCTGGCACAGCGCCTTTGGAAGCTGAAGGAACGGGACGAATACTGGCAGATCGTCGATAAGCTGGCGCAGACGAACCATGACTTCATCGAAGTGCAGCTGATGACCTCTGACATGCTGCGGCGCGACCCGGACCGCCTCGAAGACGCGCTGGTCCTTGTCGACCGCGCGCTGGTGCCCGGTCACGGGGCCCACCGCCTGCTGGCCGCCCGTGCTAAGCTTTTGATGATGCTGGAACGGGTCGATGCAGCGCAAGATGTCTATGAAACGCTGGTAAATTGCGGTCTGGGCACGGAACACACCCATATGGAAATCTACCGCCAGTTCAGCGCACTTGGCCGCGAAGACATCGCAAAAGACCTGACCGATCGCAGCATCTATGACTTCGACATGATCAAGGAAATGGTGAACAGCTAACCGCGCGGCGTCCCTCCTTCTTCTGGTCCCAAATATCCCGGGGGAGTCGCGCAGCGACGGGGGCTGGCCCCCATCACCCCTTCCGCATGGCAAAGCGGGCCGATCCCCGCTGGACCTTGCCCCAATCCCGGTGCCACACTCTGCTCAGCGCAAAGCGATGCGTTTGAGGGAGGAAACACCATGAACATTTCAGGACAGGCCACTATCGTGGCCGGCGGGGCCTCCGGCCTTGGGGCGGCGACGGCCCGCGCCATGGCGGCGGCAGGGGCAAAGGTCGCAATCCTCGACCGCAACGCGGACGCGGGCCGCAGCATCGCGGCAGAGATCGGCGGCATCTTTTGCCAGACCGACGTCACCGATCCCGGCAGTGTCGCCCAGGCCATCAATGACGTGGCAGCAGCCCATGGCCCGGCCCGCATCGTGGTGAATTGCGCCGGCATCGCCCCGCCCGCCAAGGTTGTGAACCGCGACGGGGACGCTTTACCGCTGGCCGACTTTATGGCCACAGTGAATGTGAACCTTGCGGGCAGTTTCAACGTCATGGCGCAGGCCGCAGCGGCGATGCAGCGGCTGGACCCGCTGGCACCCCAGAACGAAGAACGCGGCGTGATCATCAACACCGCCTCTGTCGCAGCCTATGACGGGCAGATCGGGCAAGCGGCCTATGCGGCGTCGAAAGGCGGCATCGCAGCGATGACCTTGCCCGTAGCGCGGGAAATGGCGCGCTTTGGCATTCGCGTGATGACCATCGCGCCAGGGCTGTTCCTGACGCCCCTGATGGAAAGCCTGCCTGCGGATGCCCAGGAAAGCCTTGGCCGGCAGGTTCCCTTTCCGCCCCGCCTTGGCGATCCGGCGGATTATGCCAAGCTGGTACTGTCCATCGTCGACAACATCATGCTGAACGGCGAAGTCATCCGCCTTGACGGCGCTATCCGCATGGCCCCGAAATGAGCGCGCTTCTGGAACGCCGCGGCATCAGCGACCGCGCGCTGGACCTTGCCGACAAAGTCGAAGCCTTCGTGCGCAATGTCATCGCCCCGTTCGAGCAGGACTCGCGCCAAGGCGCGCATGGCCCGTCAGAGGCGCTGGTCGCTGACCTGCGCGCCCGCGCCCGCGATGCCGGCCTGATGACGCCGCATATCCCCGGCGGCACTGGGCATCTGACCCAGCGCGAAACGGCGGCGGTGCTGATCCGGTCCGGCCTGTCGCCCCTAGGCCCCGTCGCGCTGAACACCGCTGCGCCAGACGAAGGCAATATGTTTCTGCTGGGCAAGGTTGCCAGCGAAGCCCTTAAGGACCGCTTTTTGAAACCCCTTGTCGCCGGCGATGCGCGATCGGCGTTTTTCATGACCGAACCGGACGGGGGCGCGGGGTCTGATCCGTCGATGATGCAGACGACCTGCACGCCCGATGGCAACCACTGGGTCATCAACGGGCGCAAAACCTATATCACCGGGGCAGAGGGGGCAAAGGTCGGCATTGTCATGGCCAAATCCGATGACGGGGCCTGCATGTTTCTGGTGGACCTGCCCCACCCGGCGATCAAAACCGTTCGCATCCTCGATACCATCGACAACTCCATGCCCGGCGGCCACGCCGAGATCGAGATCGACAACCTGCGCCTGCCCGCCGATCAGATGCTGGGCGATCCGGGCGAAGGTTTCCGCTATGCCCAAGTCCGCCTTGCCCCGGCGCGGCTGTCGCATTGCATGCGCTGGCTGGGGGCCTGCGTACGAGCGCAGGAAATTGCGACGGATTACGCCAACCGCCGTAATGCCTTTGGTAAACCTTTGATCGAACACGAAGGCGTCGGCTTCATGCTCGCGCAAAATCGCATTGATCTGAAACAGGCAGAGCTGATGACGCTGTGGTGCGCCGATGTGCTGGACAGCGGCGCATACGGGACCACCGAATCCTCCATGACCAAGGTCGCGGTGTCAGAGGCGCTGATGCGCGTCGCCGACAACTGCGTGCAGGTCATGGGCGGTCAGGGCGTCACCGCTGATACGATTGTGGAAAAGGTGTTTCGCGAAATCCGGGCGTTCCGCATCTATGACGGCCCGACCGAAGTGCACAAATGGTCGCTGGCCGGTAAAATCGCCCGCGACTGGAAAAAGGCGCAAGGCTAGGCAACAAAGGGGAGGATGTTTCGCAAAAGACATCCTCCCCGTATCGCGATTTTTGTGCGATGTGCCTTAGATCAGCGTGACAGCCTGACCGGTCAGTGCCGATTGCTGCGCTGCCATGCCCATACGCACCGCCATCGCGCCGTCAGTGACCGTCACCTCGACCCCGGCCTCTGCCCGCACGGCAGCAGCAAAGCGCTGGTGCTGGTAGAAGGTCGCGCCATTATGGTCGCCTGCTTCCAGCAGCTGCGGATCGACCGGGATTTCCACCGTATAGGGCCCCTTGGGGTCGCGGGGGCTGACGGTCAGTGTCGGGATCGGGGCCGCGCCAAGCGCGGGCGGCCAGAACCGGCCGGGACCGGGCACCTGCACTTCGATCTTGCCTTGCGGGCCAAGGGCGCAGATTTCCTCTTGGAACCGGGCCCCTTCGGCGAACATGCACAGTTCCAGCATGGCGCGGGTGCCATTGGCGAAATCGACGATGACAAAGGCGTTGTCCCAGATATCAGGCGTTTGCCCGTCATAGGATTCGTCCAGATGATTCGCCGCCTGCCCGCCGCTGGCCATGATACGCACCGGCTCTGACTGCACGATCAGCCGCATCAGGTCAAAGAAATGGCAGCATTTTTCCACCAGCGTGCCGCCCGTGCGGGCGTTAAAGCGGTTCCAGTCGCCGATCTTGGGCAGGAACGGAAAGCGATGCTCGCGGATGGTCAGCATCTTGATGCCGCCGGTCGCCGCCTCGGCCTGGGCTACAAAGGCGGACACGGGGGGCATGTAGCGGTATTCCATCGCGACCCAGACCGGGTGCGGATAATCGCGGAACAGCTCTTCGACCTCTGCCGCCTCGGCGGGATCCACAAACAGCGGCTTTTCACACAGAATCGGCAGCGGACGCTGCGCCACGATCTGGCGCAGTTGCGGCAGGTGGCAGTCGTTGGGGCTGACGATAACCAGCGCATCCAGATCAGGCTCTGCCAACAGATCCTCCAGACTGTTGGCAACGCGGGCCCCGCCCGCAAGGCGCGCAGCGGCCTGCGCCAGATCATCCACCGGATCGTAAACGACCGCGACGGCGGCTTCCGGCAGCAAGGCAATGTTGCGCACGTGTTCCTGCGCCATCATCCCGCAGCCAATCAGCCCGTAGTTCATTACTTTCGACATTTTACCCTCGTCCCATGCGCGATACATATCGCGCCCTTTCATGATCGAACCATGTGCGTGAAAACTCTGCCCGCGTGCCGTCCGCAGCCCGGCTAACGCGCGAGATGTGGGCCGACATCGTGCCGGGTTTCACTGAAAATTCCGCCGGTGCCCAATCCGGCACGGCGCGTAAACCGATGCGATCCTCGACCGAGGCGATGACCAGCCCCAGACGGTCGCGGTAGTGGCGATAAAGCGAATCCGACAGATCATCCGCCGACAGACGCGCGGCGCGGGCGGCGTCCAGCCAGATCTCCTCGACCGCGATGGGCACGTCGTCGATCCGGCGCAAACGGCGGATACGCCAACCCTGCGCGGCGCTGCCAAAGGCAGGCGCATCCTGCGGCTTGGGGCAAAGCGTCACGTCCAGCACGGTGGCCGTCGGCAGACCGCCGCCGTTGGGGCGTTCAAGGCGAAAGAAGCTATAGACCGACTGCACATCAGGGCGCTGGCGGATGTAGTTGCCTGACCCTTGGACGCGAACCAGCAGACCCTGTTCTGTCAATAATGCCAAAGCTTTGCGCAGGGTTCCGACGGACAGGCCTAGATCCTGCGCCATCGTGCGTTCGTTCGGCAGACGCGTGCCGTCAGCCAGATGGCCCGCCGCGATTTCACGGATCAGACGTTCGCTGACCTGCACATATTTTGGTAAGGGGGGCTTGGGCGGCACGGGGTCATTCCAAATTGATACACTATTGTTACACTCCAATTCCCATGCTATGCAAGCCCCAACACCAAGCGGGAGGAGCCGCCATGACCGATACCGTTGTCCCCGTCACCAGCCAGGAACTCGACGCTGCAGAAGTGTCCTGGTTCTCTGCGCTTTGCTCTGATGACTACCAGTTTCTGGGCGTGCCGGACGGCGATCTGCGTTCCAGCTGGGAACACTGCCGCGACATCGGGCTAGAGGCAGAGCGTCAGGGGTTTCGCAACATTCTTGCCCCCTCCTCCTATCAGGTCGGTCAGGACACGCTGTCCTATGTCTCCGCCATGGCCCCGCTGACGGAACGCATCAATTTCCTGGCTGCTATTCGCTGCGGTGAAATGCAGCCGATCATGCTGGCGCGCACCGTTGCGACGCTGGACCATATGCTAAAGGGCCGTTTGACCCTGAACGTGATCAGCAGCGACTTTCCCGGCGAAAAGGCTGACAGCGCCTTCCGCTATCGCCGCAGCCATGAAGTGGTCGAGATTTTGCGCCAGGCTTGGACGCGGGACAAGATCAACTTCAGCGGCGAAGTCTATGATTTCAAGGACGTCCCCACCGGTCCTGCGACACCTTATCAGACCGGCGGCCCGCTGCTGTACTTCGGCGGCTATTCCCCTGACGCGCTGGAGCTTTGCGGCGCGCAGTGCGACGTCTATCTGATGTGGCCGGAAACCAAGGACGTTCTGGCGCAGCGGATGAAAGACGTTCATGCCCGCGCCGAAGCGCATGGCCGCACGCTGGATTACGGTCTGCGCGTCCACATGATCGTGCGCGACACAGAGGCGGAGGCAAAGGAATACGCCGAATATATCGCAAGCAAGCTGGATGACGAATACGGCAAGCTGATCCGCGACCGCGCCCATGACAGCATCAGCCTTGGCGTTGCCCATCAGGCGCGCGCCCGCGAATTGGCCGACCAGTTCGGCTATACCGAACCGGGTCTGTGGACCGGCATTGGCCGCGCGCGGTCCGGTTGCGGCGCGGCGCTTGTCGGGTCGACCGATCAGGTTATGTCCAAGATCGAAGATTACCAGAAGATGGGCATCCGCGCCTTCATCTTCTCTGGCTATCCGCACATCGAAGAAGCGCAGCATTTCGGCAGCCGCGTCATGCCGCACCTGAAAACCTGTTCACTGCCCGAAGCTTATGGCCGGGTGCCGACGACAACACCGCAGACGCCGCTTGGCGCAGGACCCCGTACATGAACCGTATCAAGATTACCGATTCCGTCGAATTCAGCCGTATCGTCTATGGCATGTGGCGCCTTGGCGACGACGCCGACACCAGCCCCGCCCATGTCCAGGCCAAGATCGAGGCCTGCCTTGACCAAGGCATCACCACGATGGACCAGGCCGACATTTATGGCGGCTATATGGCAGAGGAAATCATGGGCGCGGCGCTGAAAGCGGCCCCCGCCCTGAAGGATAAGATCGAGGTCGTGACCAAGTGCGACATCGTGATCGACGCCGGACGCCATGCGGGCGCAACGGTCAAGCATTACGACACCAGCCCCGCCTATATCAACGCATCCGTCGATGCGTCGCTGTCGCTGATGGGCGTCGACAAGATCGACATGTTGCTGATCCACCGCCCCGATCCGTTGATGGATCATCTGGCAACGGGGCGTGCGCTGGACGATCTGGTCGCCTCTGGCAAGGTGCGCGCCGTTGGCGTGTCGAACTTCCGCCCCTGGGACTGGTCGTTGCTGCAGTCCGGCATGGAAACGCCGCTGGCTACCAACCAGATCGAGCTGTCGCTGGCCAACCTTGACCCCTTCGTCAACGGCGATGTGGCGCATCTGCAGCAGCACGCCAAGCCAATCATGGCCTGGTCCCCCCTTGGCGGCGGCCGCCTGATGGACAGCGCCGGCGGGCCCGACTTGCACGCCATGATGACCGAAATGGCCGAAGAGTCCGGCACCGATACCGCGGCCATCGCAGTGGCATGGCTGCTGGCCCACCCCGCCAACATCCTGCCGGTCATGGGCACCAATACCCTCAGCCGGATTGCCACGCTGGCAGACGCGCTGAAGGTCAAGATGGATCGCCAGACCTGGTTCAAGCTTTACACCGCCGCCCTCGGGCGCGAGGTCGCATGATGGAGGCAGGCACCCTGCAGTCATTCGATCCGGCCGCCGATCCCGCCAGCTTTCGTGGTGCCTTGGGCAGCTTTGTCACCGGTGTGACCGTGGTCACGACCGACAGCCCGGAAGGGCCGGTCGGCATCGTCGCCAACAGCTTTGCCAGCGTGTCGCTCGACCCGCCGATGGTGCTGTGGTCCCCTGCCAAAAGCAGCAGCCGCTTTGACCACTTTGCGGCGGCCCCCCGTTTTGTCATTCATGTGATGGCGGCGGACCAGCGCGACATCTGCGCGGCAATCATCGCATCCAAAACAGCGGTGGCGGACATCCCGATGGATGTGTCGTCCTGCGGCATGCCCGTGATCAAAGGAGCGCTGGCCACGTTTGAATGTGAACTGGCTGCCAGCCACGACGCAGGCGATCACGTCATCGTCGTGGGCCGCGTCACCAAGGCCCACCACGCCGGAGGAGAGCCTTTGGCCTTCCACGCCGGCAGTTATGGAGCGGTTAACGTTAAGAACTAATTTACATTTCGGTCGCGGTGCAAAATACAAGGCGAAGAATAGCATCGCGACGGGGTAGCCCCCACTCACTCGGGTCTTGAGCAAAGAACCGGCCACGCCCACACCGGGCATAACAGGGGAGGAGCCGGCATGCCGGTCCTGTTTGGGGTCCTTTGGCCCTTACAACGTCTGAACACTGGATTGCTGGCCGTTGGCCGGACAATTGCGGTTGCGCTGCTTGCGGCGATGGTCTGCTTCATCCTGGGGCAGGTCTTTTTCCGCTATGTCCTGAACGATGCCCCGCGCTGGACCGAAGAGGCCGCGCGCTTTGGCATGCTCTGGATGACCGGCCTGATGGCCCCCGTCGCCTATCGTCAGGGCGGATTTGTCGCCATCGACATGGTCGAACGCGCCCTGCCCCGCATTGCCGCCGGTATCCTGACCCTGACCCTGCTGGCCGTGTCGCTGTGGGTGCTTTGCGTCATGTGGGACCGCGGTTTGAACAACCACGTCTTCAGCCTGTCCGGACGCGGCACCATGCCATCCCTGCGGATCCCGCTGGATCTGCTGGGCGGCGAAAGCATCAAGTTCAAAAACCAATGGATGTTCGCCTCTCTTTTCGTGGGCGTGACCTTGCTGATCCTTGTGAACATCGAACTGATGCTGCGCCAGACGATTACCCTGCTGGGCGGAGCCGACAGGCTAAAGCCGCTGGCCGACAAGACTGTGATGGCTGAATAATGCTGCTTTTATTCCTTCCCCTTTTCCTGATCCTGATCCTGATCGGCCTTCCCATCGTCTTTGCGCTTATGTTCTCGCCCATCGCGATGATCATGATCGAAGGCGACACCCGCAATGTCGTCGCGGGCCTTTACCGCAACCTTTACAACGGTATGGATAGCTTTCCGCTGATGGCGCTGCCGTTTTTCATGCTGGCCGGCGAAATTATGAACCGCGGCGGCATCACGATGCGCCTTGTGGAATTTTCCCAAGCCTTCATCGGGCATTTGCGCGGCGGACTGGCCCATGTGAACATCTTGTCCAGCTTTTTATTCGCAGGCATGTCCGGCTCTGCCGTGGCCGACGTCTCGGCCCTCGGCTCGACCCTGATTCCCGCGATGGAACAAAACGGCTATACCCGCCGCTTTGCCGCGGCGATCACCGCCGCCAGCTCTGTAATCGGGCCGATTATTCCGCCGTCCGGCATCATGATCATCTATGCCTATGTTATGGGCGAAAGTGTCGCCGCCCTGTTCCTTGCAGGCATCGTGCCGGGCATATTGATCGGCCTTGGTCTTATGATCACGGTCTGGTTCATGGCCGACCGCTATGACCTGCCCAAGGCGGAACGCATCGTCCACCCCGGCCAGACCATTTCCACCACGGAATACTGGGTCAGCTTCGCCCTGCTGCGCCTGAACTTTGCCTATATCATGTATGCGCTGGCGGGGCTGATCCCCGGCGCAGGCGCGGTGCCCGGTCTGCTGCTGTTCGTCATCATGCTGATCCCGGCCCACCTGATCCTGATGGGCTACCGCAAGCGCGTCAGCCACGACTTCCGCCTGATCTGCAAAAAGGCCGTGGCCCCGCTGCAAACGCCCATCATCATCCTGGGCGGTATCCTGATCGGCGTCTTCACCCCGACCGAAGCCTCTGCCGTTGCCGTGGCCTATGCGCTGGTGGTCAGCTTTGTCGTGCTACGCACCATGACTCTGGCGGATTTGTGGGCTGTGCTGGGCAAATCCGCCCTTGGCACCGCAGCCGTGCTGCTGCTGGTGGGGGCTGCCGTCGCGTTCAAGACCGTCGTCTCGCTGTCCTACGCACCGGAAATCCTTGCCGATTTCATGCTGTCCTTGTCCAGCAACCCGCTGATCCTGCTGTTCCTGATCAACATCCTTCTGTTTATTGTCGGCATGTTTCTGGACGCAGGTCCGGCGATCATCATCCTCGGCCCGATCCTTGGCCCGATCTTTGTCTCGCTCGGGGTCGATCCAATCCACTTTGCCATGATCATGTCGGTCAACCTGACCGTCGGCCTTGCAACACCGCCCATGGGTCTGGTGCTTTTCGTCAGCTCCACCGTCTCTGGCGAACGGGTCGAAACCATCGCAAAGGCCATCCTGCCCTTCCTCGCGGTCGAGATCGCGGTGATCTTTCTGATTACCTATATCCCCGCGATATCAATGACGATTCCGCGCTTGACTGGCTTTGCCAACTGACGCGACACTGCACGAAAACCACCAAGGGAGAGAGAGAAATGAAACACCTGATCACCGGCGCGCTGACCGCCGCCCTGCTAACCAGCACGGCCGCGACAGCCTGGGCACAAGACGCAACCTATACCCTGCGCGCCACGGCCAACAGCAACGAAAACGACGAAGACTATGACGGTCTGGTCGTGTTCAAGAACTACGTCGAAGCGGCCTCCAACGGCGCGATCGAAGTCGAAATGTTCATCGGCACGCAGCTGTGCTCGACCGGCGAGGAATGCCTCGAAGGCGTCTCCGAAGGCTCCATTGACATCTATATCGCCACATCCGGCGGCACGGCATCGCTGTTCCCCTTTGTGCAGGTCCTCGATTTGCCCTACCTGATGGCCGATGACCGCGTGGCCGAATCCGTGCTCGACAACGGCTCGCCCTTTGTCGGTACATTGCGCGACATGGTGCGCGAAGCCTCCGGCGACTCGATCCGCCTGATGACCATCGGCAACACCGGCGGCTGGCGCAACGTGGCCAACGTCACCAAGACCATCCGCACACCCGATGATCTGACCGGCCTGAAGATCCGCACTGTTCCCGCTGAACTGCCACAGGTCTTGGCCACCGCATGGGGCGCGGCGCCAACGGCGATCCCATGGCCCGAACTCTTCACCTCGCTGCAGACCGGCGTTGTCGAAGGCACCGCAAACGGCATCACCGACATCATGTCGATGAAATTTCCCGACGCCGGCCTGAAGTATCTGACGCTGGACCAGCACGACTACATGGGGGCCCTGTGGTTCATGAACAACGCCAAGTTCATGGATATGCCAGAAGACATGCGCAAGATCGTCGCCGACGGCTTCTACCAGCTGCAGCAGGCCACCTTTGCCAGCCCCAAGCGTAAGTCGATCGAAGCCTACGCCGCCTTCGCAGAGGCCGGCGGTGAAGTCTACGTCCCCACCGCCGAGGAAAAGCAGGCGTTCCAAGACGCTGCAGCCCCGGTGCAGGACTGGTTCCGTGAAAATGTTGACGGCGGCACCGAAGCCCTCGACGCCCTGCTCGCCTCCGTGGAAGAGGTCAACGCGCGCCTTGCTGCGGAATACGAAACCGAACTGAACTAAACTAAACACCAAAGGGCCGCCTGCCACAGCGCGGGCGGCCCTTACGCCACGGGGCCGGACCCACCGGGTCGCAACCCGCCCCGCCATCCCCCAAAATGACCGCAGGAAAAAACCGACCACTTGCAGGGCCGGTCCTTCATTCTTCTGGTCACAAATATCCCGGGGGAGGCCGCAGGCCGGGGGCAGCGCCCCCAAACCCCGCCCCCTTACACGCTACGCAATCCCGCGCAGCGCCGCATAACCGGCGCGGTACCGCGCATGGGCCGCATCAAAGTCGTCCCGCAGCGCCGCCACCGGCTCGATTGTGCGTGCGATGGGCGGTGTGCCGCAGACTTCAACACCAGCTCCAGTTGCCGCCATCAGCCCCAGACGCGCCGCGCCAAAGGCGCCGCCGAAGTCGCCGGCAACGGGCAGATCGACCGGCAGACCCAGCGATGTAGCAATGGCCTGCACCCAGTAATCCGACCTGGTGCCGCCGCCGACGCCGATCAGGCGGACGATGCGGGTGCCGGTGCCGGTCAGCGCGTCAAAGCTGTCGCGAAAGGCATGCGTCACCCCTTCCAGCACCGCGCGGGTCATGGCGGTGCGGTCTGTCGCGTGATCCAGATGCAGGAACTGGCCGCGGATTTTGGCATCGTTATGCGGTGTGCGTTCACCGCCCAGATACGGCAGGAACAGGGTGCGCGACGGGGCTTGCAGCGCGCCCAAGGATCCGGTCAAACTCGCCGCGTCTTCGCCCGCAACACCGGCCCACCAGTTCAGTGCATCGGCGGCGGCAAGGATGACGCCCATTTGGTGCCAGGTATCCGGCAACGCGTGGCAAAAGGTATGCACCGCGCTGGCCGCATCAGGCTGATAGGCCGCGGATGCCGCAAACAACACGCCAGAGGTGCCGAGCGAGACAAAGGCCTGCCCCGGCTTCACGATCCCGACGCCCACGGCGCTGGCCGCATTATCACCGCCGCCACCTGCAACAACCACATCGCCAAGGCCCCAGCGGCTGCCCAGCGCGGCGCGCAGCTTGCCCGACACGGCAGAGCCTTCGACAAGGCGCGGCATGTGATCGCGGGTCAGACCCGTGGCCGACAGCAGCTTATCCGACCAATCCCGCGCGCCGACATCCAGCCAGCTGGTGCCCGCCGCATCCGACATCTCTGCCACGTGCTCGCCTGTCAGCCACATGCGCACGTAATCTTTTGGCAACAAGACCTTGGCGACCTTTTTGAAGGTATCAGGCTCGTGCTTTCGCACCCAGGTCAGCTTTGGCGCGGTAAAGCCGGGAAACACAATATTGCCGGTCAGCCGACGAAAGGCCGGATCGGCGTCCAGTTCCGCAGCCTCAATCGCGGACCGTGTGTCATTCCACAAAATGCAGGGCCGCAGCACCGCATCATCCGCGCCAAGCAGCGTCGCGCCGTGCATATGGCCCGACAGGCCGATGCCGCGCACGGCGGACATGTCGACTTGGGTTGCCAGGCTGTCCAAAACCGCCTCTGCCGCCGTGATCCAGTCGGCAGGACGCTGTTCTGACCAACTGTCATGCGGGCGCTGCACGTCAAGGGGTGCCGCGGCTTCCGCCAAAACGACTTGGGCATCGTCGATGACGATGCCCTTGAGCCCGGATGTCCCGAGATCTAGTCCGATATACATTTAAGCTGCCTTTGCGCCGGGTTTCTTGCCAAGGATGATCATGCCAAGGATGTCGTCGTCTGTCACGTCCTCGACCTTTTCAGTGCCGACCAGCTGGCCGTTTTTCATGACGGACACGCGGTCACACAGCTCCATCACGTCGGCGATATCGTGGGAAATCAAGAAGATGCCCAGACCCTGACGCTTCAGTTCCTGCACCAGTTCCGCGACCATCTGGGTTTCCTGCGGACCAAGGGCTGCGGTGGGTTCGTCCATGATCAGGATCTTGGCGTCGAAATACACCGCGCGGGCGATGGCGACGGACTGGCGCTGACCGCCCGACAGGGCGCTGACCGGCTCGCTGAACTTGCGAAAGTTCGGGTTCAGGCGATGCATGATCTTGCGGCATTCCGCTTCCATCTGCGCATCGTCCACCATGCCAAACTTGGTCGTCAGCTCACGCCCCAGAAACAGGTTGGACGCCGCATCAAGGTTATCGGCCAGCGCAAGGGTCTGGTAGATCGTTTCGATATTATAGGTCCGGGCGTCGCGGGGGTTGTCGATGGTGGCCTTTTCGCCGTTGACATAGATCTCTCCGCTGTCGGCGGTATAGGCGCCGGACAGGATTTTGATCAGTGTCGATTTTCCGGCCCCGTTGTGGCCCAGAAGGCCGACAACTTCACCGGGGTAAAGGTCGATGCTGACGTCATCCACGGCCTGAATGCCGCCGAAGGAGATCGACATATTGCGCATCTCGACAAGCGGGGTGCCGGTGCGGTCGATAGGGGTATGTGCACTCATGTTATCAGGCCCTTACTTGGATTTGCGACGATAAAGGATGTCAAGGAACACGGCCAGCACCAGCACAGAGCCGACGACGACCTGCTGCATGCCAGCGTCAAAGCCGATCAGCACCATGCCGGACTGCAGCGACTGCATGACCAGCGCGCCAAGGATCGCGCCAAAGATCGTGCCGACACCGCCAGCCAGCGATGTGCCGCCAATGACGGCTGCGGCGATGACGTAAAGCTCGTCCAGGGTGCCCAGCGCATTGGTGGCAGAGTTCAGACGGGCAGAGGCGACGACAGCCGACAAGCCAGCCAGACCGCCCATGATCGCAAAGATCTTGACCGTCATCCATTTGGTGTCGATGCCTGCCAGCGCGGCAGCTTCGGGGTTGCCGCCGATGGCAAAAACGTAGCGGCCAAAGCGGGTGTTGTTCATCACAAAGTTCATGGTGACAGCGACGACGACCAGCACCAGCACGGGGATGGCAAAGCCGTGGCTGATAAACAGCGCATCTGCTTCGACATTCAGGTCATTGGCGGCAATATACTGGCGCACAATGCCCTTGGGCCAATAATAGGAATTGACCAGCAGCACAGCGCCGACGGTGGCCGCGCAGCCAAGCACCGCAAGGAAGGCATCGGCCCAATAAGGACGCTTGGCGAACTTGAACTTGGTGCGCTGACGGCGCCCGTTTACGATCATGAATACGATACCCGCGCAGATGATCAGGCCAACGATCCACGATCCTGTAGCGCCAACCGATCCATAAGGCCCGCCCCCCAGCAGCGAAAAGGTCGCGTCCACGGGGGAAATCGTCTCTCCGCGGGCGACAAGAAAAGCGCAGCCGCGCCAGACCAGCAGGCCGCCCAGGGTGACGATGAACGCCGGGATGCCGCCATAAGCGACCAGCGCGCCTTGCACGCCGCCGATCATCATGCCGCAGATGATGCCAAAGACGACGGTAATGATCCAGATCGCCGGATGACCAAGGCCCAGGTACTGCGGCAGGATATTCACCTGCATCATCCCCATCAGAATGGCGGTAAAGCCAAGGATGGATCCGACGGACAGGTCAATGTGGCGGGTGATGATGACCAGCACCATGCCGGTGGCCATGATCCCGATGGATGCCGTCTGGACGCTCAGGTTCCACAGGTTGCGGGGGGTCAGGAAAAAGCCCTGCCCATTGACTAGAACGCCATACATGTGAAAGCCGCCCCAGATCAGGATCAGCGCCGCGACCATGCCGATCAGGCGTGTATCAAGCTCTGTCGCGGTCAAAAAGCGCGACCAGGCGCCCTTTTGGGCACCGATCTGGCTCGGCGGCGGGTTCGAGGGCGCCGCGGGGGCGTTCGTGGTATCGGTCATGGCAATTCCTGCGCGGGATGGGGCGTTGGCGGGCGCGATGGTCACACAGCGGGGAAACCCCGGCGACCATTCACGCAAAGAACGTGACGCAAACATGCGTCATGATTGAATAAAACCGGCGCGGGGAATAATCCCCCGCGCCGGGTGGATCAGATATTACTGACAGGCAGCAACCGTATCCATTGCACCTTCGCAGGCCTGCTCTTTCGAGATTTGGCCGGCGTCGATGGCCAGATCCAGGTTGTCAGCTGTAATCGGCGTCGGTGCGAGGAAGATGGCGTTCATCTCGACGCCCTTTTCGCCGCCAGCCCACTTTTGTGCGTCAGGCACGGCGTCCATGGCGGTGCCGTCAGCCAGCGCCAGTGCGATTTCAGCCGCGCGCTTGCCCAGATCGTTGGAGTTTTTCCACACCGACACCGTCTGCGTGCCGCGGGCCACACGGTTCAGCGCGGCTAGATCGCCGTCCTGACCGCCGACCGGCACGTCCAGACCCTGCGCTGCCAGCGCAGCGATTGCGCCGCCAGCCATGCCGTCGTTTTCAGCAAGAACAGCGTCGATCTCGTTGTTGGTCGAGGTCAGGATCTGTTCCATGTTCTTCTGTGCGTTCTCTGGCTTCCAGCCGTCGGTGAAGGCTTCACCGGCGATGGTTACAGTGCCCGCGTCGATCATGGGCTGCAGCACTTCCATCATGCCTTCCAGCAGGAACAGCGCGTTGGGATCGCCGGGATCGCCCTTGATGATCGCAACGTTGCCTTCGGGCTGTGCGGCCATGACGGTTTCGGCGATGATCGTGCCGACACCCTTGTTGTCGAACGTCAGATAGAACGCGCGCTCGTCCTCGATCAGACGGTCATAGCCGACCACAGGAATACCTTCGGCAGCAGCCTGATCCAGCGCGGGGACGATTGCGTCCTTGTCCATCGCCAGAATGATCAGCGCGTCCGCGCCTTGGGCGATCAGTGCTTCAACGTCGGTCAGCTGCTTGGCCGCAGATGCCTGCGCGTCAGCGGAAATATACGATGCGCCGGCAGCTTCCAAAGCGGCCTTGATCGCAGCTTCGTCCGTCTTCCAGCGCTCTTCCTGGAAATTGGACCAGCTGACGCCGACGGTCAGGCCGTCCTGGGCAATCGCGGCAGAGCTGAAACCGACCGTCGCGATGACGGCGGCAAGGATATGCTTGTTCATGGTGTCCTCCCAGACAGAATGTCCCGCGTTGCGGCGGGGATTCGGGGCCTTACGACCCGCTAAATCTTAAAATGCCGATATTAATTCAGTTGTCAAAATAATTTATTGGGCGACACAGAATAATCTTGCAAATACCGGATCAGATCGGCGTAATACGCGATAGTGATACTGCCCGAGGAGGGGCATCGCCGCTTTGCGGCATGTGCAGGTGCAGCATTAAGTTCGAGGAATGAAGTTTATGTATGATGCTGGATCGCGGGCCATTTCGGGACCCGATCTGCCGGGGTGCGGTCCGCTGCAGTCGGGCGAGCCGGGCCGCGCGAACGGTCTGCGCCAGCAGGTTTTCGTCTATGTGCGGGCCCGCGGACAGGCCAGCCGCGCGGATATCGCACGCGGGCTTGGCATCAGCGCCGGCAGCGTCACGGCGCTGACCTCTGACCTGATTCAGGCAGGTTTCCTAGAGGAAATCGACGATCAACCCCGCGAGGCAGGCCGTGGCCGCCCGCCAGTTGCCCTGCGGGTTGTCGGCCATTCGCGCTGCGTCATCGGGATCAAGGTCGCCGACACCCGCCATTCTGCCGTATTGACGGATTTCGCGGGCCAGATGATTGCAGATGTGACCCTGCCGACTCCGCAGGCCCGTAAACCTGCCACCGCCTTGGTCGCAGAGCTGGCGCAACTGGTAAAGCTGTTGCTGGCCCAGACCGCCCACAACATGGACAGTGTCGCAGGCATCGGCCTTGGTATTTCCGGCATCGTTGAACATGACACAGGTCAGGTGCCTTGGTCGCCGCTGATCTCGGGCCGGGACACGCCGCTTGCGGCGCTTCTGGCTGACCGGACGGGCCTGCCCGTGCGCATCGACAACGACGCCAATGTGCTGACCCTGGCAGAGCTGTGGTTTGGCACCGGCCGCGACCGGTCCGACTTTGCCGTGGTCACGGTCGAACACGGCGTCGGCATGGGTCTTGTGCTGAACAACCGTTTGTTTCGCGGCAGCCGCGGCATGGGCCTGGAATTGGGACACACCAAGGTCGCCCTTGACGGTGCCCTGTGCCGTTGCGGCCAGCGCGGCTGCCTGGAGGCTTATCTGGCTGACTACGCCTTGGCGCGCGAAGCCGCCACCGCCCTGGACCGCCCCGTCGAAGGCACGGACAGCCCGGCCCTGATCGACCTGCTGTTCACCGAGGCAAAGGCAGGCAATACGGCAGCGGCCACCATCTTTCGCCGCGCCGGACGGTATCTGGCGGTTGGGCTGTCGAATGTCGTGCAACTGTTCGATCCGGCCCTGATCATTCTGGCCGGGGAACGCATGCGCTACGACTACCTTTATTCCGATGCGGTGCTGCGCGACATGCAGGCGCTGACCCTGACCGAAGGCCGCACATCCTGTGAAATCGCGACCCATGTCTGGGGCGATCTGGTCTGGGCCCAGGGGGCGACGGCACTGGCCTTGGCCGATGCCACCGATACGGCGCTGGGGGCATGATAATGCGGCTTGGTCTTGCACTGGCGCTCGCTGCCGGCCCCGCTGTAGCGCAGGTGACATTTACCGATATGTCGCAGGTACTTGGCCCACATTCCTATGATGGCGGCTGGGAACATTTCGTTGGCGGCGGCGTGGCGGTGATGGATTGCAACGGCGATACCCGCCCCGACATCTTTGCCGCTGGCGGCGACAACCCTGCCGCGCTGTGGATCAACGGCGGCGCGTTTCAATTCGCCCGCGCGCCCTTACCCGCGCTGACGGACACGGTCGGGGCCTACCCGCTGGACATCGACGGCGACGGCATCCTCGACCTTTACGTCATGCGCGTCGGGCCTGACGTGGCGCTGAAAGGTGCCGGCGACTGCAGCTTTACCGACGCGACCGCCGATTGGGGCATTGCGCAAACGGACCAATGGACCACCGCCTTTACCGCTTGGTGGGAAGACGGCAGCCGCCCCGTCATGGCGATCGGCCACTATGTCGACCGCAGCAACCCGGACGGCCCGTTCTTTGCCTGCGACAGCAATACCATCCTGCGCCCCGGCGCGACCGGCTATACGTCAGAACCGCTCAACCCCGGCTTCTGCCCCCTCTCCATGCTCGCTGCCACCGACGCGCGCGGCCGCATGACCCTGCGCCTGTCAAACGACCGGCAATACTATGTGCGCGGCGGGTACGAGCAGATGTGGGACATTCAAGACCGCCGCTTTCTGGGGGACGATGACGGCTGGGCGCAGGTCTCGCTCTGGGGCATGGGCATCGCCAGCGCCGATCTGACCGGCGACGGGCGGGACGAGGTGATGCTGACCTCAATGGGCGATCAACTGCTGCAAATCGCGCAAAGTGACGGCACCTACGCCCCCGCACCCTATGGCATCGGCACCTATGCGCAGCGCCCCTACCTTGGCGACGATGGCCGCCCGTCGACGGGCTGGCATGCGGAATTCGCAGATGTGGATAACGACGGGCGCCAGGACCTGTTCATCGCCAAAGGCAATGTCGACCAGATGCCCACCAATGCCATGGCCGATCCCAACAACCTGCTGATGCAACAGCCAAACGGCACCTTTTCAGAGACCGCCGCCACCGCAGGCCTTGCCGACACCCGCCGCGCACGCGGAGCCGCCCTGGCCGACTTTGACAGTGATGGCCGCCTTGATTTGGTTGTGCTGAATCGCCGCGCAAACATCGCGCTATATCGCAACGACACGCCAAAGACGGGCCACTGGCTCGCCCTTGATCTGTCGCAACCAGACGGCAACACCCGCGCCATCGGGGCCCGCGTGACCCTGACCACGGCGCAAGGCACGCAGACGCGGGAAGTCCGCGTAGGCGGCGGCCACGCGGGCGGCCAGGCCCTGCCCCTGCACTTTGGCCTTGGCCTCGCAACACAGGCCGATGTCACGATTACCTGGCCAGACGGCACAACCACAACGCAAACCTTGCCCGCAGGTGCAACGATAAAGATCACAAAGCCCTGACGCCGCACCACCGGCGCCGCAAAACCCGCCGCCCCCATTCATCTGGCCAGCTAAACTCCCGCCGGAGGCACCGAATTTTCGCCGAAAATTCGGACCACCCCGCTCTCAGGGCACCGCAAGCCCGCTTGGCACAGCATCCGGCACCCCAAGGCGGCCCTTCACCGCGTCCGGATCGGTCAGACTGTCAAGAAAGGCCACCAGCGCGGTAACATCATCCGGTGACAGCGCCACCGGCGGCGCTGTGACAGCGGCTGCAATGGCGGCAACCTCGGCAGGGTCCGACATGATGCTGTCGTCTTCCACGTCCAGCGCAGGCAATACGGCCTGGCCCGCATCATACCGCGCTAACGCTGCGACCGGATCGGCATGATCTGTCACAAAGGCGGCCAGATCCGCGTGACTACCCGCATGCCCGTAAGGCCCCGTCAGCGCGACATTGCGCAGGGACGGCGTGCGAAAGGCGAACATGTCCTCGGGCAGGCCCGTCACTTCCGCGCGGCCTTCGTCCCGCGCAAGAGTTTCAAAGCGCGCCTTCTTGCCTGGCCCGATCTGCGGTGCGCCCATGGCGTGATAATCCTGATCCGTCAGCAGCGGGCCGCTGTGACACCCGCTACAGCCGCCGCGGCCATAGAACAGGTCCATCCCCGCAGCGGCCAGCGGCGGCAGGGTACCCTGCCCGCGCAGCACGGCGTCAAAGGGCGCGTTGTCGGACCGCCACTCGTCCTCCATGAACACAGCAATTGCATTGGAAATATCGGTAAAGCCGATGTCATCCGGCCCCTGCACATGGGGATACACATCTTGGAACATCTGCGCATAGGCCGGAATATCCGCCACCCGCCGCGCGATGATATCCCACGCACCGCCCGGCCCGGTCAGGATGCCCTGGCGCACGGCGCGGGCGACGTCGCTTTCGGTGTAATGGCCTGCCATCTCGTCAGGGCTCAATACGGGGAACATCGTTTGCGCCGACAGCAAGGATGCAAAGCCTGCGGTCATATCCTGTTCCAATGGGGTGCGAATGCCCCCGGGGCGGGTGTCATCCACGGCGATGCGGCCATCATGGAACAAGACACGCAAATCCTTGATACCAAGGTTGAACAGCGCGGGGGCGTTGCGGGGGATCCGCTCCTCTGGCAGGTTGTCCTGATCCGCCACCCGGTCCGTCCCAAGTCCGATGCCGCCGTCCCCCAGCCCCAGCGACAGCCCGTCGGCCGTGCCAAAGCGCGGATGGTGACAGGTGGCGCAGGCCACGTCCCGCGCACCGGACAGAATCGGGTCATAGAACAGCAGATGCCCCAGGGCCGCCTCGGCCGGATCGACAGGGCGGAAATCATCGTCGGTCAGTGGCGCAGGCAGATTGTCGGGCGCAGCTGTAGCCGTGCTTCCCATTAAGGTACAAACCACCAGAACCATTTGTTTTATCGGCATTTCGGTCTCCCCCCTTTGCCTTTGCGCACTTTGCCTGACGCCGAGGCATATCGCAACGGGGTGATATACGGGGTTTGACGAAACAGGCGGAACGATCTAGAACAAAACAGGAACAAATGGAATCGGAGGACCGCCGTGAACAGCCACCCCATCCCCGCGTCAGACGCCTTTGCCGGTCCGGCTCCGGACCAGCCATCCTTGTCCCTGGCTGCCCCTTCGCTGGTGGAATATTTTGCCGATAATGCGGGCGACGGCGCTGTCACAGCCTTTATCATGGAACAACTGCACGCGGTGATCGCCTCTGGCAAACCGGTGCTGTGGATTCAGGACCGCTTGAGCCAGCGCGAGGCGGGCAAACCCTATCCGCCGGGCCTGCCAGAGGATCTCACGATGATCCTTGTGACCGTGAACCGCCCCGTGGATGCCCTTTGGGCGATGGAAGAAGGCCTGCACAGCGACGCCATCGGTGCCGTATTAGGAGAGGTCTGGGGCGATCCTGCCGCACTGGATTTCACCGCCACCAAACGACTTGCCCTGCGGTCAGAGGCGCGGGGCATCCCCGCCCTGCTGATCCGCCGCGCGGCCCACCCGAATCTGAGCGCGGCGCGCCAGCGGTGGAACATCAGCTCTTTACCCGCGCGACCCGATCCTGATGACGACCGCGCCCCGGGGGAACCTTTGTGGCAGGCCGACCTGTTCCGCGCGCGTGGCCGTGCGCCCGGGCAATGGGTCGCCGGCCCCGGCGCGCAAGGGGTCACACTGGAACACCACGTCCGCATGGACCTTGGGCCGGATGCGCCGGAACAGGACGCAAACGATGCCAGCCGCGCCGCTGGATAATATTTTAACAGGTTTTTGACGATGACACAGGATGACACCGATCGCGGCATGGGGGGACTGATCCTGCCCTTCACCGCCAGCCCTGCAAAAGCTGCTCGCTTGACGGCACCCGGCTTTCGCATGGGTGCAGTCCTGCACCCCGTTGCAGGCGCAGGGCTGGCGCAGGCCCGGCAGATGCTGGACTGCGCGGGAATGGCCTTTGCAAACATCCCGGTCCCATCCCATCCCGTCATTACCTCTGCCGCCTGCCCAAACTTTGGCCCAACCCCTGGCCTAAACCCCAATCTAAACCCCGGTCTAAACGCTGGCCCGAACCTTGATCAAAATCTCGGCCTTGCCGCCCCGATCATGACATCGGTGACCAGCGCCGGTCGCCCCTCTGGCCAGCGCGTGACCCAGCGCGGCACCGCAGGCCCGCTGGATGCAGGGCATGGTCCTGCAACAGATCGCGACCCTCTTTCGCGGCGCATCGTTAGCATTCACCTGACCGATTTCGCTATTGCCCGCTGGCTGCGCTGGGCTGCCGCACGCCATGATGCGCCCCCCGATGACCTGCCGGTGGTGCTGGCCGCCGAAGGAGCGCATGGCCCCGTTGTCACCGCCACCAACCGCGCCGCCACGCTGGCCGGACTGCATATCGGCGCAAGGGTCGTCGATATCCGCGCCCTGTGCCCCCAGGTGCGCGTGGTACGCGCCGACCCGGACGGCGACCGCGCGGCGCTGGACAAGCTGATGCTTTGGGCGCGGCGCTGGTGCCCTTGGACGGCCGTAGATGGCGCCGACGGGATCGTCATGGATACAACCGGCTCCGACCACCTCTGGGGTGGAGAGGCCGCCATGCTGCGCGACATTGAAGGCACCCTTGGGGTGCTGGGATTTGCCGCGCGGCTGGCACTGGCACCGACCCACGGCGCGGCCTGGGCACTGGCGCGCTACGGCGCGGTACGGGCGATTGCAACGCCGCAGACATTCCACAGCCAGACTGCCCCGCTGCCCGCCCGCGCCTTGCGGCTGGACGGCGATACAGTGCTGCTGCTGCAACGCCTGGGCCTGAAATCCATCGGCGATCTGGCCGCCGTCCCCCGCGCCAGTCTGGCCCGACGCTTTGCCACAGCACCGCTGGCGCAAAATCCCCTGCTGCGGCTGGACCAGCTGCAGGGCCGCCAGCCCGAACCGGTGAACGCCCGGACCGACCCGCCCCGATTTGCCGTGCAGGCACGCCTGCCCGAGCCGGTGCAGGATCCCACACCCTATCTGGCAGAGTTGTGCGAGGCTTTGTGCGAAACGCTGGCCAAAGCAGGACACGGCGCGCGTAAAATCACTGTCACCGTCTACCGCACCGACGGCGAAGTCAGCCACGTCACCGCTGCCACCGCCCGGGCCAGTCGCGATCCAAACCACCTGCGACGGCTGTTCGATGACCGCCTGGAACGGATCGACCCCGGCTTCGGGTTCGAACTGATTACGCTCGCGGCAGATACCGCAGACCCTTTGCAGGCGGTGCAGGGCGGCCTGGATGGCCGGACCGAAGACGGCGCAGCACTGGCGCAACTGGTGGACCGGCTGTCGGCCAAACTTGGCGCCGGGGCCGTTCGCACCCCCAGCCCGCGCGCAAGTCATATTCCGGAACGCAGCCTGACATGGATGTCCGCCTTGTCACAGGCCCCCGGCCGGCGCCGCAAGCCTGGCCATACAAACCGTCCTCTTCGCCTTCTGGATACACCAGAGGAAATCCACGTTCTCTATGCCATCCCCGAAGGTCCACCGGTCCAGTTCCGCTGGCGACGCGTTTCACACCGCATTGCGCAGTTTCACGGACCAGAACGGATCGCGCCGGAATGGTGGACCGACCGCGCCACTGCCCGGCTACGTGACTATTACCGGATCGAAGACGATACCCGCCGCAGGCTCTGGATCTACCGTGATGGCATCTATAGCGAGATTTACCATCTGCCGCCGCAATGGTTTATGCATGGTGTTTTTGCATAAGACACGTCGCTTCCCCGCTGCAAAACGGGCTGATGTTGCAGGGGGGGCCAGCCCCCCAAGGCCAAAGGCCCTTCCCCCCGGGATATTTTTGACCAGAAGAAGCAAAGGTTTCTTAACGAACTTATTGCATTCTGATTCTGCGGTACAGGCGGGGACGCCGATGACCGCACCAAGAGAAGGCGTTCCGTGGACTCGCAAAGTCGCGAAACGCTGGACCCCTCTCAAGCATTTGGGCCTTCTTCTGGTCCCAAATATCCCGGGGGGGCCGCCTATGGCGGCGGGGGCAGCGCCCCCTTGCGACCCCGCAGTGGGGGATGCCCCCGGTGCCTGAGACTGACAATCACCACCCTCGGCATACCGTGCCAGAGGACGGCATATACGCAAAAAATCCCCAAAGCCCCTATGTGGAATTGGGGTTGTCCACCTGCTTTTCCTTCCTGCGCGGAGCATCCGACGCTGCCGATCTGGCGCTGGAGGCGTGGTCGCTTGGCTATGATGCGATCGGAGTGGCGGATCTGAACTCCTTGGCCGGTGTCGTGCGCATTCATGCGGAGGCGAAGAGAACCAACATGCGCCCTGTCATCGGCGCGCGCATAGCCTTGCTGGGCGGAGAGACTTTTCTGGCCTACCCGCGCAACCGTGCAGCCTATGGGCGGCTGAGCCGATTGATTTCAAAGGGGCGGATGCAGGATCGGGACGGCGCATGGCAAGCCAAGGGGCTGTGCGATCTGACGCTGCGCGATCTGGCGGATCATGCGGATGGCATCCAGCTGATTGCTGTGCCGCCGCGCGATCTGCGGGGATATGCCAAGGTTCTGCCCAGGTTGGTCAAGGCCTTACCGACGCTCAGGTATCTTGCTGCGAGTTTTTTATACCAAGGCAGTGACAGGGCACGGATCAACCAACTGGACCGGATGGCGGGACAGAACGGACTGCGGCTGCTGGCGACGAATGATGTACTTTATCATACCCCCGCGCGGCGCCCCCTGCAGGATGTGATGACCTGTATCCGTCACAAGACCACCCTTGCGCAGGCCGGTCACTTGCTTGAGCCAAATGGCGAGCGGCATCTGAAATCCCCGGCAGAAATGCAGCGTCTGTTTGCCGAATGGCCCCATGCGATTGCCGCAACCCGCGCTGTGGCGGATGCCTGCCTGTTCAACCTAGAGGAGTTGGCTTACGAATACCCCTCTGAGGTCATTCCGCAGGATACCACCCCGCAGGCGCATCTGGAAAAGCTGACCTGGGACGGGGCTGCGGCGCGGTATCCGCAGGGCGTATCGGATCTGACGCGGGCGACGCTGAACAAGGAACTGGCGATGATCCAGAAGCTGGATATCGCCCAATATTTCTTGACGATTCACGACATCGTAATCTTTGCGCGCTCTAAGGGTATCTTGTGTCAAGGGCGCGGATCGGCGGCGAATTCGGCCGTTTGCTATGTGCTGGGGATTACGGCCGTGGACCCGGCGCAGCACGCGCTGCTGTTTGAACGATTTATTAGCGAGGAACGTAAAGAGCCGCCCGATATCGACGTTGATTTCGAACATGAGCGGCGCGAGGAGGTGATTCAGCATATTTATGAAAAATACGGCCGCCACCGTGCTGGCCTGTGCGCGACGGTGATCCATTACCGCCCCCGCTCTGCCATCAGAGAGGTGGGCAAGGTCATGGGACTGTCAGAGGATGTGACCTCTGCCCTTGCCAAAACGGTCTGGGGCAGTTGGGGCACGGATATCGGTGAAAGTCATGCCAGCGAGGCGGGCGTCGATCTGTCCGATCCCTTGCTGCGGCGCACCTTGATTGTGGCGCGGCAGATGATCGGGATGCCGCGGCATCTGGGGCAGCATGTGGGCGGCTTTATCCTGACGCAGCGGGCGCTGACGGACACGGTGCCCATTGGCAACGGCGCGATGCCGGATCGCACGTTCATTGAATGGGACAAGGATGATATCGACACCTTGGGCATCCTCAAGGTCGATATTCTGGCGCTGGGGATGCTGACCTGCATCCGCAAATGCTTTGACCTGATCCGGGCGCATTACGGCCATGACTGGACGCTGGCGAGCGTGCCGCAAGAGGACCCGCGTGTTTACCATATGCTGTGCAAGGGCGACAGCATCGGGGTGTTTCAGGTGGAATCGCGCGCGCAGATCAACATGCTGCCCCGCCTGCGGCCGCGCACGTTTTATGATCTGGTCATTCAGGTTGCCATCGTGCGGCCCGGCCCGATTCAGGGTGATATGGTCCACCCCTATCTGCGGCGCAGATCGGGGGCGGAACCTGTCAGCTATCCTAGTCCCGGCGCGCCCCATGATCCGGCAGAGCTGAAGAATATCCTTGGCCGCACGCTGGGGGTGCCGATCTTTCAGGAACAGGCGATGAAGATCGCCATTGATGCGGCTGAATTTACCCCCGCAGAAGCGAACGAATTGCGCAAGGCGATGGCGACGTTCCGGTCTCGCGGGATGATCGAGGCGCTGCAGGAAAAGATGGTCGGGCGTATGACCCGGCGCGGGTATGATGCGGAATTCGCGGCGCGGTGTTTCAACCAGATCAAGGGTTTTGGCGAATACGGCTTTCCCGAAAGCCATGCCGCCAGCTTTGCCCAGCTTGTCTATGTGTCCAGCTGGCTCAAATGCCATTATCCGGCGGCGTTTTGTGCGGCGCTGCTGAATTCACAGCCCATGGGGTTTTATGCCCCCGCACAGATCGTGCGGGATGCGCAGAACCATGATGTGATGGTGCAGCCGGTGGATGTGAACTTTTCCGACTGGGATAATACGCTGGAACCCTATCGCGGCCGCTTTGCGGTGCGTTTGGGTATGCGCCAGATCGGCGGGCTACGGGCGGATGCGGCGGCGCGGATCATGGCGGCGCGCGATGCGCCTTATGAGGATGTGCAATCGCTAAAAACCCGCGCCCGCCTGACCGCGCCCATCGTGCGCCGGCTGGCAGAGGCGGACGCGGTGCGGTCCATGTGGATCGACCGCCGCCAAGCCCTGTGGGAAGCGAAAGGTCTGCGCGATGCACCGGATCTGCCGCTGTTCAAGGACCACTCCGACGAAGGGCGCGAAGTCACGGTTCCCCTGCCCGTCATGCCCGTGTGCGAACAGGTTGTGGCGGATTATCAGACGCTGCGCCTGTCGCTTAAGGCGCACCCCATGTCATTCCTGCGCAAGTCGCTGAAGCGACAAGGCTATTCCAGCACCAAGGATTTGCAGGGCTTCAACAAGGGGCGCAAGCTGAAGCTGGCGGGCCTTGTGCTGATCCGCCAGCGCCCCGGCAGCGCCAAGGGCGTGTGCTTTATCACGGTCGAGGACGAGTTTGGTGTCGCCAACCTTGTGGTCTGGCCCAAGGTGATGGAACAGTTTCGCAAGGCCGTGATGCAGTCGCGCCTGCTGGTCGTCGAAGGTTACGTGCAGCGTGATGTCGAAATCATCCACGTCGTCGCCCAAAGCCTGACCGACCGGTCCGATGCCTTGCTGCGCCTGTCGCCCGATGCCATGCAGACCCAGACTGCCCGCGCCGATCATGTCAAAAGCCCGCTGCCATCGTCCGGCAGCCGGGGGCATCCGCGTGATGCGCGCATCATTCCCAAAAGCCGCGACTTTCATTAAAACTCAGCCATGCGCAATTCACATAGCAGCCATGCAACCCTTGCGGGTTGCCCCCTCCCCCTACCGAGGCCGATACCAAGGGCAACCTTGCATATCGGACCCATCCCATGAGCTTTATCCTAAGCGCCGAAGCGCGCCGCGATCCGGCGGCGCTGCCGTATTATGAATTTGTCGCCATGATTGCGCTGCTGATGGCCCTGAATGCCGCCGCGATCGACGTCTATATTCCGGCCTTGCAAGATATCGGCTCTGCCCTTGGGGTTGCAGATGAAAACAAGCGTCAGTTTGTGATCACCGCCTATGTCATCGGGTTTGGCGGAGCGCAGATTATCTACGGCCCGCTGTCCGACCGGTTTGGCCGCAGATCGGTGCTGTTTGCCGGGCTTGGCATCTATCTGCTGGGCGCGATCGCCGCGATCTTTGTTCCCACCTTCGAAGCCTTGCTGCTGACCCGCCTTGTGCAGGGCATCGGCGCTGCCGCGACCCGCGTGATTGCAACATCGGTGGTGCGCGACCGTTATCACGGCCCGCAGATGGCCAGTGTGATGTCACTGGTCATGATGGTCTTTATGGTCATGCCGGTTTTTGCGCCCAATATCGGATCGGCCGTGCTGGTCTTTGGCACCTGGCGCGAATTGTCGGCCTTCATGTTCCTGTTCGGACTGGCGGCGCTGATCTGGGCTTGGGCGCGTCTGCCTGAAACGCTGGACCCGGCCAACCGCCGCCCCCTGCGGCTAAAGCCCGTGGCAGAGGCGTTCCGCATCGTCCTGACCAACCGCATCGCCTTTTGCTATACCCTTGCAATGGCGTCATTTTTCGGTGCCCTCTTTGCCTTTATCAGCCAGGCAGAGCAGGTCTATACCGGCATTTATAACATCGGCCCGCACTTCACGATCTACTTTTCGATGGTCGCGGTGTTCATGGCGGCGTCGTCCTTTGCCAACTCGCGGCTGGTATCACGTTTTGGCATCAAGAAGCTGTCCCATGGCGCGCTGCTGGGTTTCATAACCATGGCGGCCCTGCATCTGGCGCTGGCCATCGCCTACGGCGGCGCAACGCCTTTCCCGCTGTTTCTGGCGATGTTCACCGCGATGATGTGCTTTTTCGGCTTCGTGCCGACCAACTTTAACGCCATGGCGATGGAGCCGCTGGGCCGGGTTGCCGGTGTGGCGTCATCGGTGCTGGGGGCCGCGCAAACGCTGGGGGGCGGCCTGCTGGGCGGGCTAATCGGCTATTTGTACAACGGCACGCTGATCCCGCTGCTGTCCGGCTTTCTGGGACTGGCCTGCCTGTCGCTGATCTGTGTGCTGGTCGCTGAAAAAGGCCGTTTGTTCGGCGCAGCACCCCGCGCCGTAATCACAAAACCCTAACCACCCACAACGCGCAGGCCAGCATTGGCCTGCGCCCCGCGCTATACCGCGATCAGGCGGAACACCGGTGCGCTTTGCGCATGGACCGCGTCGCGCACCTGCGCCGCCGTCAGCGTATCGCTGCGAATATAGGCCAGAAAGTTCATGTTCACATTGTTGAACAGCAAGGCCCCAATCGGGCCTGCGTCAACCTCTGGCCGGATATGCCCTGCGGCCTGCATCTGTCTGATAAAGCTGCAAACCTGATCCGACAGGCGGTCATCTAGGGCGACATACTTGCGGCAAAACTCTGACTGCGGGTCCAGCATGGTTTGCGACACGGCGATGCGCCACATCTGCCGCGACGTGCTGGTAAAGGAATAGGTCCAATACACTTGGCTCAGCGCGTCGAACCCGCTGGCGGCATCCGCATGCGGCTGCGCGATGCAGCGGTCGGCCTGCGCGATCACCTTTTCCGTCTCCTCTGTCACGCTGGACAGCAGGATATCCGCCTTGGACCGGAAATAGTTATAAAATGTCGCGACCGACAGCTCTGCCGCGGCGGCGACGTCTTCGATCCGCGTCTCCTCATAGCCGGTGTCCTGAAACATCCGGCAGGCTTCGGCGATGATCCTTTGGCTGGTTGCTTCTTTTTTACGCGCCCGAAGTCCGCTCATACCCTGCCGATCTGTTTTTCTGTAGTGACTACAAATATTGATTGACTTCAAGTTAAGGCCAACACAACCATGAATGCAACAACAAGCGACATCCATGGGAGAGTGAAGATGAAAAAGACCGCCACAACCACAATGGCCGCTTCTGGTGCACTGCTGATTTTGGCCAGCGCCGCACAGGCCGAGGGCGAAATCAACGCGCTGGTCTGGTGCGATCACACCGACCCTGCCCTACTGGAACCGTTCGAGCAGGCCCACGACGTGAAGGTCAACGTCAAGGAATACGAAGGCACCGCTGCGGGCCTTGCGATCCTTGACCAGTCCCGCCCCGGCGATTGGGATGTCATGGTGATCGACACCGTCGATGTGGGCCGCGCCGTGGATCAGGGCCTGCTGGCCGCCTTGCCGGACGACATGGGCACCGCCGATTTCTTTCCCGATCTGGTGATGGCCGACAGCAATGGCCGCGATGGCACCGCCTATGCGGTGACGGAAAAGTTCGGCTACAACACCATCGCTTATGATAAAACCAAGGTCGATTCCGCAGATATGGACGACCTGAGCATCCTGTGGTCGGACAAATATGCAGGCCGCATCGCGGTTTATGACTACTACCTGCCCGTGCTGGGCCTGATCGGTCTGGAACAGGGCACCGCCACCGCCGACCTGACCGCCGACAGTGTCGAGGCGCTGCGCGACCGCGCCTATGCGCTAAAGGCCAACGCGCGCCAAGTCAGCGACGTGGTCGCCAGTCAGACCGCCCTTGCGACCGGCGAAGTCGACATCCTGATCGGCGGCGGCGAATGGGTGACAGCGGTGCTGAGCGCCGAAAACCCCGCGCTGGACTGGACCGTGCCAAGCCAAGGTGCGCTGCGCTGGTCCCAGTCGATCGCGGTGCTAGAGGATTCCGAAAACAAGGACATGGCGACCGAATTCGTCAAATACATCGTCAGCCCCGAAGGTCAGGCGCGTCTGGCGACGTCATCATGCTATTGGGGGATGCCAGCAAACCGCGCGGCGGGTGACGTGCTGACCGATGACCAAAAGGCCGCCCTGCGCTGGGACGATCAGGATACCTATCTGGCGAATTCGCAGCTGTATCCGGTGCCGGATGCGGACCTGGATCTGGCGATGCAGGACCTGTGGACGGACATGCTGCAGCAGTAACCGCCCCGCACAATGGCCCCGGCACAGATCGCCGGGGCCACCCCTGACAGGACCAATTCCATGAGCCGTATCGAGCGCGCCGCGCAGCGCACTGCCCTGACATTTGTCGCCCCGGCCTTGCTGTGGACGCTGGCGTTTTTCATTGTGCCCTTTGCCGCGATGGTCCTGCTCAGCCTCGCGCATCTGGAAGGCCGAGAGGTCGTGCAGGCCTATGACCTTGGCAACTACGTCAAGATTTTCACCGACCCGTCGCTGCTCAAGGGGATCTTCGTCTCGCTTGAAATCACCATGACCGTGACGGTAATTTCCGTGCTGCTGGCCTGGCCGCTGGCATGGATCATCGCAACGCAGGTGCCGCCAAAGTATCAGCGGCTGGCGATCATGCTGGCGGTGCTGCCGTTCTGGACGTCCTACGTTGTGCGGTCATACGCTTGGGCGCTGGTGCTGGGGCAGAACGGCGTGTTGATGCAGGGGCTGATCGGGATCGGACTGCTGGACGCGCCCATTCAGATCATGGCGACACGCACCGCGACGATCATCGGCTTCGTGCATTTCTTTGTCATGCTGCTGACGCTGACGATCTACGCCAACCTGATCCAGCTGTCGCCAAACTATGCCCGCGCCGCCGCCGATCTGGGGGCCAGCGGTTGGCAGACCCTGCGGCTGGTGATCCTGCCACTAACCCTGCCCGGCATCATGACAGGCGCCTTTCTGACCTTTGTTTTGTGCATCGGCGATTACATCACGCCCCAAATTCTGGGCGGCAATAACGAGCTTTCCATGCCCCAACTGATCATGCTGCAACTTGGACGCAGGGGGGATTTTCCCATGGCTTCTGCACTGTCTGTCGTGCTGATGGTGCTGGTCACGCTGGCCTATGCCGCCACCGCCCGTTGGCTGAAAATGGACCGGGTCTGATGCGCGCGCTGTCATACGCCTATCTTGCGGCGATCTTTGCCTTTATTTTCCTGCCCGTCGTGGTGCTGGTGCTGTTTTCCTTTCAGGCGGGCCGCCTGCCCGTGCCGCCCTTTGATGGGCCATCACTGAAATGGTACGCAGAGGTGTTATCCGACCGCGACCTGATGGCGGCGCTGCGCAATTCGCTGTTTGTGGCGCTGATCTCCTCTACCATCGCGTTGACGCTGGGGTTTCTTGCGGCCCAAGGGCTTGCCCGCGTGCACCTGCCCGGATCGGTCATCATGCGCGGCCTGCTGATCGCGCCGATGACTGTCAGCTATCTGATCATCGCGCTGGGATTGCTTAGCATGTTCAACGTGATCGGCGTGCGCCCGTCGCTTTGGGCCACGGGGGTTGGCCATGTCGTCATCAACCTGCCCCTGTGCTTTGCGATCCTGTTTGCCGCGATGGGCGATCACCAGAAAAATGCCGAACGCGCCGCCCGCGATCTGGGGGCCAGCGAATGGCAGGTCACTACTCTTGTCACCGCGCCGATGCTGAAACCCGCCTTGCTGGCCGCATTTTTCCTGTCCGTCACATTCAGCTGGGACGAATTCATCATCGCCTTTCTGCTGACGCGCTTTGACGTGACCCTGCCGGTCGAGATTTGGTCGATGCTGCGATCCGGCCTGTCACCGGAGACAAATGCCATTGGATCACTGGTGTTTCTTGTGTCCATCGCGATCCTGATCATCCTTGAACTGACAGTTTTCAGAAAGCCGAAGCCATGACCGCCGACGTTGCCCTGCAATCCATCAGCCAATCGTTTGGCACCTTTCAGGCGCTGGACAATATCGATCTGTCCTTTGGCGCGGGCGAATTTGTCGTGCTGCTTGGGCCGTCCGGTTGCGGCAAGTCCACGCTGCTGTTCATCCTTGGCGGCTTTTTGTCGCCCACCGGCGGCACGGTGAAAATCGGCGGCCGCGATATGGATGGCGTGGCCCCGAAAAACCGCCCCACCACGACGATGTTTCAGGACTACGCCCTGTTTCCGCATATGTCCTTGCGCGAAAACGTCGGCTTTGGCCTGCGGATGAAGGGGATGCGCCGCGCCGCCCGCAACGCCAAGGCAGAGGACATGCTGGACCTTGTGGGCCTGCGCGACAAGGCAGGCCGCAAACCGCACGAGCTGTCAGGCGGTCAGCGCCAGCGCGTCGCACTGGCCCGCGCTCTGGCCGTCGATCCCGATGTGCTGCTGCTGGACGAACCCCTTGGCGCGCTGGATCTGAAACTGCGCCGCCAGATGCAAGACGAGCTCAAAGCGATCCAGCGCAAGGTCGGCACCACCTTTGTCCACGTCACCCACGACCAAGAGGAAGCGATGGCCATCGCCGACCGCATCGTCGTGATGAACCAAGGCCGCGTCGAAGACTTCGGCGCACCAGAGGAAATTTACCTGCGGCCCAAGACGTTGTTCACGGCTAACTTTATGGGTGATATCAATCTATTGCCGGGCGACCTTCATCCAGCCAAGCCGGGCATGGCGCATGGCGTGCGGCCAGAGAATGTCGGCCTGAAAGGCGACGTCGCCCTTGGCCCCGCGACATTGGACAGCACGGCGTTTTTCGGCACCTACCACCGCTGCCATTTCCGCAGCACGGACGCTGCCGCCACGCCTTATGTGGCCCACCTGCCGCTGGGCGATCTGCCCGCGCCGGGGGCCACAGTGCCGCTGTTCGCGTCCCATGTCGTCGCGTTGCAGGCCGCACCATGACTGCGCCAATGACGCGGGCAAAGCCGCAGGACTGGTACCGCACGCGCACCCTGTCCGACGGTGTGACCCTGATCGACGAGCCGCATATCAAAGAGTTTTACCGCTGCAACGTCTGGCACGTGCGCGGCCGCGACCGCGACATGCTGGTCGATAGCGGCATGGGCGTGCTGAGCCTGCGCGACTGGGTGCCGCTGGTCACAGAGCGCCCGCTGGACGCTGTCGCCAGCCATACCCATTTCGATCACATCGGCACGCATCACGAATTTCCCTGCCGCCTGTGTCACGCGGCAGAGGCGGATATTCTGGCCAACCCGACGCGCGAAAACACCTTCGCCGCCGACTACGTGACTGACGACATTTTTACCGCGCTGCCGCCGCAGCCTTATCAATCCGCCACCTATACCGTGAAATCCGCCCCGGCGACGCGCATCCTGCATGACCGCGACACCATCGACCTTGGGGACCGTCATTTCGAGGTGATCCACACCCCCGGCCACAGCCCCGGCGGCATTGCCCTGTTCGAGGCTGCGACGGGCATGCTGATTTCAGGCGATATCGTCTATGACGGTCCGCTGATCGAAAGCGACGATCCCGCCGAAATGGAGCAATATGTCGCAAGCATGAAGCGCCTGCTGGACCTGCCCGTGCAGACCGTCCACGGCGGCCATTTTCCGTCCTATGACGGCACACGCCACCGCGACATCATCACGAACTGGCTGCGCGCTAAAGGCGCCTGACCCCAACCGAAATACCGGAGCATCCCATGACCCAGAACAATCAGCCGCTAGGCGGCAACACCATGCCCCGCTTTGGCGGGCCTGCCACGATGATGCGTTTGCCAAGCCAGGACACCGCTGCCGGGCTGGATGCCTGCTTTGTCGGGGTGCCGATGGATATCGGCACGTCGAACCGCCCCGGCACGCGCCTTGGGCCGCGCCAGATTCGCGACGAAAGCCGGATGCTGCGCCCCTATAACATGGCAACGGGGGCCGCGCCCTTTGACAGCCTGCGGGTCGCGGATATCGGTGATGTGCCGATCAATACCTTTGATCTGAAAAAATCCGTCCAGATCATCGAGGATCACTACCACGCAATTCTGAAACACAACGTCATCCCCCTGACCCTTGGCGGCGATCACACCCTGTCTTGGCCGATCCTGAAGGCGATCAAGGCCAAACACGGCCCCGTTGCCCTGATCCATATCGACGCCCATGCCGACACGAACGAGAATATGTTCGGAGAAGAGGTTGCCCACGGCTGCCCCTTTCGCCGCGCCCATGAAGACGGCTGCCTGATCAACGACAAGGTGTTCCAGATCGGTCTGCGCGGCACCGGCTATGCGCCAGCCGATTTTGACTGGGGAAGAGAGCGCGGCTGGAAGGTTGTCCCGGCCGAGGCGTGCTGGCACAAATCCCTTGCCCCCTTGATGGACAAAATCCGCGCGATGATCGGCGACACCCCCGTTTATCTGACGTTTGATATCGACAGCCTTGATCCCGCCTATGCCCCCGGCACCGGCACAGCGGAAATCGGCGGGCTGACGATGGCGCAGGGCATGGAAATCGTGCGCGGCTGCGCAGGGCTGAACATCGTCGGTGCCGATCTGGTAGAGGTATCGCCACCCTACGACATGCCCGGTAATACCGCCGTTGCCGGCGCGGGCCTGCTGTTCGAAATGCTCTGCGCCCTGCCCGGCGTGCAGCGCAGCGGTGCTGCGCCAAGGTCCGATATATCGTTCTAGGGTTGGCGGGGGCTTCATTGCGCCCCGCGGGCGACCTATCTGATCAAGATCAATGTCAGTGCGGCACGCCTGTGCTAGACTGGCTGCATAAATCGCAAGATCACCGCCGCCCGCCACCGGCGCACCTGCCCTTATGGCCGGTTTGCCCGCGTGCCGGGCGGCATCAGAAAGGACCATGCCTTGGCCAAGCCGGACGACCCTTACGCCACACTCGGCGTGCAGCGCAGTGCAACTCAAGACGAGATCCGCAAAGCCTATCGCAAGCTGGCGCGGCAGCATCACCCTGACCTGAACCCGGGCGATACCGTAGCAGAGGCTGCGTTCAAAAAGGCCACGGCGGCGAATGACCTGCTGTCCGATCCGGACAAACGCGCCCGCTTTGACCGCGGAGAGATCGACGCCAGCGGACAGGAAAAGGCGGCCGGCCCGTCCTATCGTGACTATGCCCAGCAAGGTGCCGGCCAGCGTTATAGCCGTGCGGGCACGCCGGGGAGCGGCTGGAACCCCGAGGATCTGAACGACATTTTCGGGTCCATGTTCGGTCAGGGCCAGCGGCGGGGTGCGCCCCAGCGCGGGCAGGACGAAAAATATGCGCTGCGCTGCGCGTTTCTGGATGCGGTCAATGGCGCCACGCAGCGGCTGACCTTGCCCGACGGGCGCACGCTAAGCGTGAAAATCCCCGCAGGCACAAAGGACGGCCAGACCCTGCGCCTGCGCGGTCAAGGCGCAGAAGGGGTCGGCGGCGGCCCCGCAGGCGATGCGCTGATCACGGTGACGACCAAGCCGCACCCTTATTTCGAACGGCGCGGCAACGATATTCACGTGACCTTGCCCGTCACCATTGCAGAGGCCGTTTTAGGCGGCCCGGTGCAGGTGCCCACGCCGCAGGGCCCCGTCAAGATGAAAATCCCCGCAGGATCAGACAGCGGCACGGAACTGCGTTTGCGGGGGCGCGGTGTACCGGCACACGGCAAACAGGACGCGGGCAATCTGTATGCGAAACTGAGCGTGGTGATCGGTGCGCCCGATGACGCGCTCAAGGCGTTTCTGGCGGACTGGACGCCGACAGACCCTGTTAACCCCCGCGCCGCGATGGAGGATGAAACATGATGCATATCGATGTTCTTGTCACCGAAATGTCCGGTCTGAACCGGCAGGATCTGGATAGGTGGATCGCGCAGAACTGGGTGCGCCCCGATCATGACGCGGGCGATCTGGTCTTTCACGACATCGACATCGCGCGGATCAAACTGATCGTGGAACTGCGCAGCACGATGGAAATCGACGATCGCGCCATGCCCGTTGTGCTGTCCTTGCTGGATCAACTTTACGACTTACGCCGGCAGGTGCAGACCCTCAGCCGGGCGATTTCAGAAACCGCGCCGGATGATGTGCAGCGCGCGCTGGCCCGCCGCCTTGCGCAGCATCTGCAAGGTAATTTGCATTAGCCGCCTTTTTGTTGATCCACGTCAACACCAAGGCCCGCACCATAGGTGTATAAGACAGCATAACCTTGGAAGGGGGACCATCATGTTCAACAAGATACTGGTCTGTTTCGATGGCTCTGACCATGCCGAACGGGCGCTGCGGATCGCGGTGGATATCGCCGGAAAATATGGGTCCGAATTGCAGATCGTGCATGTGCCGGAACTGCGCAACGACGCTGTCGCAGTCGGGTCAGAGGTGATTTTTATCCCCGTGGATGACAGCGAAATCAAGGCGTTGGCCCAGCAGGTACTGGACAAGGCCGTGGTGATCGCAGCGGACGCGGGGCACGCAAATGTCAGCACCAAGGTGCTGCGCGGCGCTGCGGCAGAGGCGATTTTGCAACACGCCAAAGACACGGGCACCGATTTGATTATCGCAGGCCGCCGCGGCTTTGGCACCCTGCGCGGGCTTTTGGTGGGCAGCGTGTCGCAAAAGCTGACGACCCACGCAGAATGCCCTGTTCTGACGGTGCAATGACGTTTTGACCCTGCCTCTCTCTTCTGCCCGGTGCCCGGCGTCGGCCGCCTTATGACACCCGCCGCGCATCTGACCGTGACGGACGATGGCCTGCGCCTTGCGGGGTCGCTGACGATTGACGCCGTGGCAGCGCTGCCCTTCGTTCCGGTGGCGGCGGGCGCTGTGATCGACGTGACTGATATGACGCGCATGGATACGGCAGGTGCGTGGTTTCTGGTCGATTTGCAGAACCGTGCGGGCGGCGCGCAGATTATCGGTGCCACGCCCGTACAGGCACAGCTGATCGAAACCGTCCGCGCCAATCTGGCCCCGCCGGATGCCGCCCCGCCTGCCCCGCAGTGGCTGACCCAGCGGGTTAGCGATTTTGGCAAGGACGTTGTGGCGGCGGGTCAGACCGCCAAGGCGCTGCTGTCGTTTCTGGGACAGGTCGTGGCCGCCATCGCCGGCCTGCTGTGGCACCCGCGGCGGCTGCGCCTGACATCCCTTGTGCATCAATGCCAGCAAGTCGGGCTGAACGCCGTGCCGATTGTCGCGCTGATGGCGTTCCTGATCGGCGTGGTGTTGGCATTCCAGGGCTCTGCCCAGTTGCGCCAGTTCGGGGCAGAGGTGTTTGTGGTCGATCTGATCGCGATCTCTGTGCTGCGGGAATTGGGGATTCTGCTGACCGCGATCATCGTCGCGGGCCGATCCGGGTCCGCCTTTACCGCTGCGATCGGGTCAATGAAAATGAGAGAGGAAATCGACGCCCTGCGCACCCTTGGCCTTGATCCGATTGACGTGCTGGTGGTGCCGCGGGTGCTGGCGCTGATGCTGATGCTGCCGGCGCTGGGGTTCATCGCGGATATGGCGGGGCTGATTGGCGGCGCGGTGATGTCGTGGATTGATCTGGGCGTATCGCCGGCCGTGTTTCAGGCGCGGCTTTTGTCGAACACGGATGTCTGGCACTTTGGCGTCGGCATGATCAAGGCCCCGTTCTTTGCGCTGATCATCGGCATCATCGGCTGCTTTGAAGGGATGAACGTCGGCGGCGACGCGGAATCGCTGGGGCGGCTGACCTCGACCTCTGTCGTGTTGTCGATCTTTATGGTGATCGTGATGGATGCGCTGTTTTCCATCTTTTTCGCGGCGGTGGGCATTTGATGACGGCCGATCCAAACGATCCCATCATCCGCGTGCGCGGCCTTGTCACGCGGTTCGGCACGCATACCGTTCATGACGGCCTTGACCTTGACGTGCGCCGCGGAGAGATCATCGGCATTGTCGGCGGATCCGGCACGGGAAAATCCGTGCTGCTGCGCGCGATTGTCGGCCTGCTGGACCCTGCCGGCGGCAGTATCGAAGTGTTCGGCGAAAGCGTGCGCGATACCGGCGGCGATGCTTATCGCAATCTGCGCCGCCGCTGGGGCGTGATGTTTCAGGACGGGGCGCTGTTTTCATCCCTGACCGTGCGCCAGAACGTCGAAGCGCCGATGCGCGAACAGCTGGATCTGCCTGATGCCCTGCGCGAAACGCTGGCCGCGATCAAGGTGCGCATGGTTGGTCTGCCGGAACATGCGATGGACAAGTTCCCGTCAGAGCTGTCGGGCGGCATGCGCAAACGCGCAGGCTTTGCCCGCGCCATTGCGCTGGACCCGGCGATTGTGTTTCTGGACGAACCCACGGCAGGGCTGGATCCGGTCGGGGCTGCGGCCTTTGATACCTTGATCAAACAATTGCAGGCGGCCCTTGGGCTGACGGTGTTTCTGGTGACCCATGACCTTGATAGTCTGAATGCGATTTGCGACCGGATTGCCGTGCTGGCGGATCGCAAGGTTCTGGCGGTGGGAACGATGGACGACATGATGCAGGTCGATCACCCTTGGGTGCGCGAATATTTCCACGGCCCCCGCGCCCGCGCCGCCCTCGTCTCTGCTGGAAAGGCAAGCTGATGGAAACCCGTGCAAATTACCTGCTGATCGGGGCGTTTACGCTGCTGGCGATTGTCGGCTCGCTGGGTTTTCTAATCTGGCTGGCTGGGCTGCAACTGGACCGGCAGTATGCGACCTATGGCATCTATTTCGATGATGTTTCAGGGCTTGGGGCCTCTGGCGATGTGCGGTTCAACGGGATCGCTGTCGGATCGGTCATCGCGCTGGCGATTGATCCCACTGATCCGTCCCGCGTGTTGACCACGGTGCAAATCGACGCCGCCACCCCGGTCCATGCCAATACGGTGGCGCAGCTGCAATCGCAGGGCGTGACCGGCGTCAGCTATATCTCGCTGTCGGGGGGCACGCCTGATGCGGCAGCGCCAGAGGTTGACGCAAGCGGTTTGCCAATCATCACCTCGCGCCGGTCGACGATGCAGGCCCTGGTCGAAGACGCCCCCGATCTGGTGACAGAGGCGACGCGCCTGCTGGAACAATTCCGCCAGATCACGGGGCCAGACAATCAGGCGCATGTGGCGGCGATTTTGGGCAACCTTGATGCGTCCTCCGCGCGACTGGATCAGGCGCTGAACGACTTTTCAGCCATCACCGGCACGGTCAGCGAAGGGGTGTCGCAAATCTCGGTCTTTACCAGCCGGCTGGACGGGCTGGCCGCTGCGGTGACGCACACGCTGGCGCAGGCGGATCAGACGCTGGCCAGTGTGACCCGCACTTTTGACAGCGCCGATACGGTGCTGACGGATACACAACCCGCCGTCACATCGGCCACCGCCGCCATTGCCAGCGTCGAGGCGATGCTGCGGCAGGATGTGCCTGCCATTCTGGCCGATATCGCGGGCACCGCCGCGCAGGCCCGCGCCGCAATTGCGGATCTGCAGGAACGGTCGGGCACGGCGCTCGACGGGCTGTCGGCCACGCCGGATCTGCTGAACGCCCGGCTGGCTGAGCTGGAACAATCGCTGCAGGCCGCCGATACCGCCTTTGCAGCTGTGACAACGGCATCGGACAGTTTCAACACCCTTGTGGATGGCGACGGCACCTTGATGGTGGCAGAGGCACGGGAGGTGCTGGCCGCCGCCCAGCGGTCGATGGATACGATCGAACAGATCGCCCGGACGGATGCCCCTGCCGTCGTCGCCGATATCCGCGCCGCCACCGCCACCGCCACCGCCGCCGTGGACCGCATTGCCGCCGATCTGGCGGCAGCGACAGGGCGGATCGACCCGATCACAGCAGAGGCGCAGGCAGCACTGGTCGCAGCGCAGGACGTGCTGACGCGCGCGAACACCAGTCTGGACGGGCTTGATACCACGCTGCGCGGGGCGGACGGGGCGCTTGCGGCGGCGCAATCAGCGTTCACATCGGCAGACGGGCTGATGCAGACCGACCTGGAACCGGCCCTGAACGACATCCGCACCGCCGCCGGCCAGATCAGCACCGCGGTGGATCAGGTCGCCAGCGACGCCCCTGCCATCACCGCCGATCTGCGGGCACTGATCGCCCGCGCCGATGCCGTTGTCGGCCAGGTGCAAGGTGCCGTCGCCGCCAGCGCGCCGGGCATCGGCAGCTTTGCCAGCACCGGCCTGCCGGAACTGTCGCGTCTTGCCTCTGACGCGCGGGGGCTGGTCAATGCGTTGGAAACCGTGGTGCGCCGGGTGACCAATGACCCGGCCCGCTTTATCCTTGATGACCGCGTCCCCGAATACAGGAGGTGACAATGACCCATCTGACCCGCCGCATGGCCCTGCTGGGCGGAGCCGCCGTGCTGGGCGGATGCAGCGCCATTTCGGCGCTTGATGCCGCATCGACCCCGCTGGACACCTATGACCTGCGCCCCGCATCCGGCGCGACCGCTGGCCGCCGCAGCGCCGCAACCCTGCTGGTCGCCCTGCCAGAGGCCGCAGCCCCCATCGGCACCGACCGGCTGATGATCCGCCCTGCCCCTGCCGCCGTCACCTATCTGCCGGACGCAAGGTGGAGCGATGATTTACCCGTTGTCGTCCAGTCCGTGCTGGTGCGCAGCATTTCCGGCACCGGCCGCGTCGCCTATGCCGGCCGCACCGAAGGCGGGCCTGTCGCAGATACGGTGCTGCTGGTGCGTATCGATACCTTCGAGGTCGAAGTCACTGCCCCGGATACATTCACAGCGCAGGTCGATATCACGCTGACAGCCATCGACGACCGCACCCAAGGGGTCAAAGCCTCGCGCCGGTTTGCCCAGTCCGCCGCCGTGCCGGACAGCACGCCTGCGTCAATTGTTGCGGGATTTCAGCGCATCATCGACGTCATCGCGCCGCAGATGGCGGATTGGGCCGCTGATCAGGCCTAAAAGCTTATTCAGGCACCCAGGCCATGATCTGCGCCATCTGCTGCGCACCGGCCTGGCGCTTGACCTCTTTGCCGCCTTTGAAGGCGATCAGGGTTGGGATGCCGCGAATGCCATAGGTGGCGCTGGCCTTGGGCTGCATTTCGGTGTTCAGCTTGACCAGCCGCGCCTGATAGGCCAGCGCGCCCGCCGCCTGCGCAAATTGCGGGGCCATCATCTTGCACGGGCCGCACCACGGTGCCCAGAAGTCCGCGACCAGCGGCAGATCATCGTTGCGCGCGGCCTTTTGCAAAGTGGCCAGATCGACTTCTGTCACCTTGCCATCTGCCAGCTTTGCGCCGCAGGTCGCGCATTTGGCGGCCGCAAGGCGGTCTTCCGGAACGCGGTTCACCTGGGCGCAGCTGAGGCAGGTCAGTTTCAATGCAGCCATGATCGGACTCCTGTAGGTTCACCTGTATTTAGGATGCAATCCATGCGGCGCAAGCGGCTGGTGCAGCGCCGCGACACATCCTATCGTTGCGCCACGCGCACGCCCTTTTCGCGCCTTGGAGCATTTTATGGCCTTTCGTTTTATCCACGCCTCTGACCTGCATCTGGGCATCAAATTCGCCAATATCCCAGAGCCGCCCGACGGCACCATTCGCGGCCGCCTGCGCGAAGCGCGGCATGCGGTGATTGGCCGGATTGCACAGGCGGCGCGGGATCACGGGGCCAGCGATATCGTGCTGGCGGGCGATACGTTCCACACGCCAACCCCGTCGCACGGGCTGGTGCGTCAGGCGCTTGCCGCAATGGGCGAGGATAGGTCGGTGCGCTGGTGGCTGCTGCCCGGCAACCACGACAACCTGCGCGAGGCAGAGCCGCTGTGGGATATGATTGCCGCCAGCGCCCCTGCCAATGTGCAGGGCATCCGCAGCGCAGACCCCATTGCGCTGGCACCCGATGCGGTGTTGCTGCCCTGCCCCGTGGTCTGGCGGTCTGCGGGAACCGATCCGACGGACGGCCTTGCGCAGATCGACACTGGCACGAATGTGATGCGGATCGGGCTGGCCCATGGCGGAGTCACCGATTTCACCGACAGCGGGGCCAGTATTCCGCCCGACCGCGACGCCTCTGCGCGGCTGGATTATCTGGCGCTGGGCGACTGGCACGGCCGTGTGCAGGTCAGCGCCCGCGTGCATTATTCCGGCAGTCCCGAACAGGACCGCTTTAAACACGGCCAACGCGGCCTTTGTCTTGCGGTCACATTGGACGGCCCCGGCGCGGTCCCGCAAATCGCAGAGGTGCCGGTGGGCCAGTTTTTGTGGCAAGAGCTGGCGCTGGACCTGACCCCGCACAGCGATGCGGCCGCGGCGCTAGCGGCGCTTCTGCCCGCCGCCGGCCGGCGCGATCTGATGATCCGTGTCAAGGCCAGCGGATGGGCAGGCCTGCCGGGTCAGGTCGCCCTGCAAAACGCGGCCCATCATCTGGGCGCGGAATTTGCGCATTTCGAGCTGCAAACAGACGCCCTTGGCACGCAATACGATGTGGCCGATCTGGACGAGATTGACCGCGGCGGGGCCCTGCGCCTTGCTGCCGATACCCTGCTGGCCGCGGCAGAGGACGAGAGCGCGGCCGGGTCCGACCGCCAGGTCGCGGCAGATGCCCTTGCCCGGCTATATGCAATCGTGAAAGAGGACCAGTCATGAAGCTGCGCACCATTACCTTGAACAATGTGCGCCGCTTTACCGCGCCTGTGACCCTTGCGCAGATCGGCGACGGTTTGAATGTTCTAAGCGAGCCGAACGAGCACGGCAAATCCACCCTGTTCGACGCCATCCACGCCCTGTTTTTCAAGGCCTACGGGGCCAACGACAAAGAGATCAAGGCGCTTAAACCCCACGCGGGCGGCGCGCCAGAGGTCACAATCGAGGTGGAAACACCCGAAGGGCGCTTTGTCATCTTCAAGCGCTGGACGTCCAAGGCGCAGGCGACGGTGCATAAGGGCGGCACGTTGATTGCGCAGGCGGATGCGGCAGAGGCGTGGATCAGCAACTTGACTGGCACCGGCGCGGGCGGCCCGTCGGGGCTGGTCTGGGTGCGGCAGGGCCTGACCGGCCTGACGGATGGGTCAAAGAACGAACAGGCCGCCGCGCTGGAGGCGCGGCGCGATCTGATGTCGTCCGTGTCAGAGGAGGTCGAGGCGATGACCGGCGGGCGGCGCATGGATGCGGCGCTGGCGCGGTGCAAAACGGAACTGGCGCAACTGGCGACAGCGACGGGGCAGAAAAAGGCGGGCGGTGCATGGCGCACGGCCTTTGACCGGGTCGAAGAATTGCGCGCCCAAAAGGCAGAGCTGGCGGCAACCGCGCTGGCGCTTCATAGCGCCCTGCAGGACCGTCAGAAAAAGCGCCGCGCTCTGGCAGAGTTGGCAGACCCCGCCGCGACGGCCGCCCGCAAGGACCGTCTGGACGCGGCGACAGCGGCCCATCAAGAGGCCGCGCGGCATGCCGAACAGGTCGAAAATGCCGCGCGCAAGGTCGCTGCGGCAAAGCTGGCCGTCACGGCGGCCCGCACCCGTCTGGATGCCCTGCGCGCCGCGCAGACCGAACGCGACGCGGCGGCGCAGGCAGCGGCGCAGACGGCGGTGGACCGGTCCGCGATCAGCGCCCGCTTTGCCGCCGCGCAAGAGGCGGCCAACACCGCGCAGACCCGCCTGGACGGGGCCGAGGTCGCCCTGCGCGGCGCGCAGGCCGATCAGGCCCGCCTAGACCGGCAGACGGCGGCGCGTGCAGGTGCCCAGCGCCGCGCCGAGCTGACCACGCGCATCGCAGAGGCAGAGGCCGCCCGCGCTGTCATCGAAACCCATGCAGCGACCGCAAAAGCCGAACCGGACAGGGCGGCGGTGCAGCGGCTGGAACAGTTGGCGGCGGCGCTGTCCACCGCGCGTGCGACGCGGGATGCGCTGGCGACGCAGGTCATCGTGACCTATGCCGCGGGTCGCGGCGGCGCGGTGCAACTGGACGGCGCGGCGCTGGACGGCGGCACGCCCTATCCCATTCCGCGCGGCGGCGTCTTGCAGATTGCGGGCCTTGGCGATGTGGAAATCCGCCCCGGCGCTGGCGCACAGGACACGGACGCCGTGCCGCAGGCACAGCAGGCGCTGGCACAGGCGCTGGCCGCGCTGGACCTGCCCGACATCGCCACCGCCCGCGCGGCGGCGGACGTCCGGGCGCAGGCCGTCACCGCCACGGGCGAAGCGCGCGCGCGCCTTGATGCGCTGGCCCCCGGCGGGATCGACGCGCTGCGCGAAGCCTTGGCGCAAATCCCGGCAGCCGCCGCCACAGAAGAAGCGCCGCTTGATCTAGCGACGACAGCGGCGCAGCTGGCCGCGGCACAAGACGCGGCAGCGGCGGCGCAATCCGTCAGCCGCACCGCGGCAGAGGCTTTGGCCAGCCTGCGGGCCGAACTGGCCGGGGCAGAGGTCGCCCGGCAGGCCGCGCAGGACCGCTTGGCACGGGCCGAGGCCGCGATGGCCGGCTTTGGGACGGACACCGAGGCGGGTCTGGCGCAGGTCATGTCAACAGCGCAGGCAGAGCTGGCAGAAGCAGAGGCGGCCCACGCCGCACAAAGCACCGATGCCCCCGATCTGGCAGGTGCCGAAGCCGCCCTTGCCCGCGCCACGTCGATCGAGGCGGCCGCCCATGCAGAGATCGCCCAACTGCGCCCGCAAATTGCAACGCTGGACGAACGCATCGCCATCGGCGCAGGCGACGCCGTCGAAGAGAGGCTGGCGGAGTGTACGCAGCAACTGGCCGCCGCAGAGCAGACCCTCACCCGCTATGATCACGAGGTTGCGGTGCTGCAACGCCTTGCCGCCGCCTTGACTGACGCCCGTGTCGCGGCGCGAGAGCGGTATTTCGCCCCCGTCGCGGCAGAGCTGAAGCCGCTGCTGCACCTGCTTTGGCCGCAGGCGGACCTGACGTGGACGCAGGATACCCTGCTTCCGGAAAAGCTGATCCGCGATGGACAGGAAGAACCGCTGGATATTCTGTCAGGCGGCACGCAGGAACAGATTGCCTTGTTGGTCAGGCTGGCCTTTGCGCGGATGCTGGAACGGGGCGGACAACATGCGCCGGTGCTGCTGGATGATGCGCTGGTCTATACCGATGACGACCGGATCGAGCGGATGTTCGATGCGTTGCACCGCCAGGCGGGGGATTTGCAGATCATCGTCTTTAGCTGCCGCCAGCGGGCGTTCCGCGATCTGGGCGGCACGCGGTTGCAATTGCAGCACGGGGCGGCCTGACGCGTCAGGCCGCCCCCGCATCACTGGCCTAAAAGAACGCCTGCAAGCCGGTGATCGCGCGGCCAAGGATCAGCGCGTGCACGTCGTGGGTGCCTTCATAGGTGTTCACGGTTTCCAGATTGATCATGTGGCGCATGATCTGGAATTCGTCGGAAATGCCGTTGCCGCCGTGCATGTCGCGGCTGTGACGGGCGATATCCAGCGCCTTGCCGCAGTTATTGCGCTTGATCAGGCTGATCATTTCGGGTGCCGCATGGCCAGTGTCCATCAGGCGGCCCACCTGCAACGCCGCTTGCAGACCAAGGGTGATTTCGGTCTGCATTTCCGCCAGCTTTTTCTGGTAAAGCTGGGTCTGCGCCAGCGGCTTGCCGAACTGCTTGCGGTCCATCCCGTATTGGCGGGCGGCGTGAAAGCAGAACTCTGCCGCGCCCATAGTGCCCCAGGCGATGCCGTAGCGCGCACGGTTCAAACAGCCGAACGGCCCTTTCAGACCTTGCACACCAGGCAGCAGGGCGTCTTCGCCCACGGCCACGTCCTTCATCACGATCTCGCCTGTGGTGGATGCGCGCAAGGACAGCTTGCCACCGATTTTCGGCGCAGACAGCCCTTCCATGCCCTTGTCCAGCACGAAGCCGCGAATCTTGCCGTCATGCGCGTCGGACTTGGCCCAGACGACGAAGACGTCAGCGAAAGGCGCGTTTGAAATCCACATCTTCGACCCGTTCAGCACATAACCGTCAGCGGTTTTGCGGGCCGTCGTTTTCATGCCGCCGGGATCGGAACCCGCGTCGGGTTCGGTCAGGCCGAAGCAGCCGATCAGATCGCCGCTGACCAGACCCGGCAGGTATTTCTGCTTTTGCTCTTCGGACCCGTAGGCGTGGATCGGATAGATCACCAAGGACGATTGCACCGACATCATCGACCGATACCCCGAATCCACACGCTCGACCTCTCGGGCGATCAGCCCGTAGGTGACGTAGGATGCGCCAAGGCCGCCGTATTCTTCGGGGATGGTGCAGCCCAGCAGCCCCGCCTGCCCCATCAGGGGAAAAAGGTCCGGCGCTGCGGCCTCTTCCCGGTAGGCCTGCGTGACGCGCGGTTGCAGGACTGTCTGGGCAAAGTCGCGGGCCGCGTCGCGCAGCATCCGCTCGTCCTCGGTCAGCTGGGTTTCCAGCAGCAGGGCATCATCCCATTTGAAAGGTCCAAGATCGGGGCCCATGCCGGGTAAATCGTGTGCCATCACATCAGTCCTTCTGGTTCGGCGGGCCGCGCAGGTGACCGGCAATTCGGGCAGGGTGATCGCCCTGCCCGCCTGACCCGCACAGCATCGGATGCAGTTTGATCCGCACCCCGCGCTGCGGTCAATCCAAACCTTGGCACAGTGCCCGTACGTCGCAGCGATCCATACCGGCGCAGGTTGCCCCTATCTGGCGCTGCCCTACCCGCTGTGCACGGCGACCAGATGGCCGGCGGCGACTTCTTGCATCACATGCCGCGCCACGATGGCACCGGCGGGGTGCACGGGGTTAGGAATATCGCCGGACATGCGCGGCACCTGCGGGCGCTGGGCGGCGGGGTCGGCAATCGGCACCGCCGCCATCAGCCGCCGCGTATAGGGGTGCTGAGGGTTGCCGAAAACCTGCGCCCGGCTCCCGACCTCTACGATCTGGCCAAGGTGCATCACCCCGACCCGGTCAGAGATATTTTCCACCACGGCCATATCGTGACTGATGAACAGCATGGCGATGCCGAATTCGTCCTTGAGGCTGCGCAGCAAATCCAGCACCCGCGCCTGCACCGACACATCCAGCGCAGATACGCTTTCGTCCGCGATGATCAGCTTGGGCGTCAGGGCCAGCGCGCGGGCGATGCAAATTCGCTGGCGCTGCCCGCCGGAAAATTCGTGCGGGTAATTGTCCAGCTGTGCGGTGGTCAGGCCGACTTTTTCCATCAAGGCGGCGGCGCGGGCGCGGCGGCTGGTGGCATCGCCCTGCCCGTGGATCAGCAGGGGTTCGGCAATCTGGTCTCCCACGGTCATGCGCGGATCAAGCGCGGCCATCGGATCCTGAAAGACGATCTGAGTCACAGCGCTTAACCGTTTGCGGGCCTGCGCGGTCATGGTGCCAACGGTCTGATCGCCGACGCGAATTAGCCCGGTATGGGGCACAAGTCCGGTGATGGCGCGGGCAATGGTGGATTTGCCGCAACCGGATTCGCCCACAAGGGAAAAGGTTTCGCCTGCGCGGATATCAAAGCTGACGCCTTCGACCGCATGGACCCGGTGTGTGACGCGGTTCAGCACACCGCCGCGCAGATCAAAGCGCACCTGCACATCGCGCAGGTCCGCCACGACAGGCGCAGAGGCACGGGGCACGGCCGTGCCGCCTTGGCCCATGCGCGGCACGGCGGCCAGCAGAGCCTGCGTATAGGGCTGCTGCGGCGCGGCAAAGATATCGTTCACGCGGCCCGTTTCCTCGATCACGCCTTTGCGCATGATGACGACGCGGTCGGCCATTTCGGCAACAACGCCCATGTCGTGGGTAATCAGCAGGATCGCGGTGCCGCGGGAGGCCTGCAAATCGCGCAGCAGGTCCAAAACTTCGCGCTGCACGGTGACATCCAGCGCGGTCGTTGGTTCATCGGCGATCAGCACGTCAGGCTTTAGCGCCAGGGCCATCGCGATCATGACGCGCTGGCGCATGCCCCCCGACAGCTCGTGCGGGAACTGGCCCATGCGGCGGGCAGGTTCGGACAGGCGCACGGCGCTCAGCGCCTCCAGCGCCTCTCGGCGCGCTTCTGCACGAGAGATCGGCGCATGGGCGCGGATCGCCTCGACCAACTGGGTGCCGATGGTCATGACCGGATTGAGGCTGGTCATCGGTTCTTGAAAGATCATCGCAACACGGTTGCCGCGCACGGCGCGCAGTTCCGGTTCCGGCATGCCGGTCAGGGCCTGCTCGCCCAGTTTGATGCACCCCCCGGTGACGCGCACCGCAGGAGGCGGCAGCAGGCCCATGATCGCCAGCGAGGTGATGGATTTGCCAGACCCGCTTTCGCCTGCAATCGCCAAGGTCTCTCCCCGCGCCAGATCAAAGCTGATGTTGCGGATCAGGGGCAGCAGCCCCCCTTGCGTGCGGACGGCAACGGTCAGGTCCTGCACCGACAAAACGGGGGTGTCCGGGGCCATGTCGGCCCCGGTCACTGGTTTTAAGTCCGCGCTCATTCGAACACGCAACGCGGAAAGTAGAAGCTGACGATCCAGTTCGGCATATCCACAATCTCTGAAATCCGCAGATCGCCGCAGGTGCTGACCAGCATATAGGCGTCCACCGGTGCCATGCCGCGCGTGGTGCACAGATGATCGACCATGGCCGCCACCGCATCGCGGGACGCGGTCATCAGGTCCGGGCCGATGCCGGTTGTCACCTCGTAGCCCTTGGCGTCCAGATGCCGCGTGACCGGCCCCGGCGTGGTAAAACGCGGGGTTTTCAGGTTCGCATTTTTCACCAGATCAAGGGTCAGGACCACGTCCATCGGGCTTTCGATCGCGGTGCCGCACACCTCGCCGTCGCCTTGGGCGGCGTGGGTGTCACCAACACTGAACAGCGCCCCCGCGACTTCGACCGGCAGATAAAGCGTCGTGCCCGCAGACAGATCGCGGATATCCAGATTGCCGCCCACCCGCCGGGGCGGGACCACGGAATGAAGGCCGGGTTCCGCCAGCGCGTTGCCGATGGTGCCGGCAAAGGGCTTGAGCGGCACGCGGCCTTCTTTGCCAAACAGCGATGGTGCCATGGTGTCCGGATCATAGGTCCAGATATGCAGCGCGGGATCGGTGAACTGATCCGCCAGCAGACCAAAGCCGGGAATGTTCGCGGTCCAGCCCCAGCCTTTGCCGTCCTGCGCACGGGGCGCAAAACTATCGAGGGTCACCTTGATCGCATCCCCCGGCTGGGCCCCTTCAACCCAGATCGGGCCGGACACCGGATTGATCTTGCCGAAATCCAGCGTTTCCACATCAGCCACGGTGGACGACGGGCCTAGCTGGCCCGCCGAACTGTCGTGGCAGTGAAACAGGATCGTCTGGCCCGGTTCCACCCGTTGGACGGGGGCAATCGAATTGTCCCAGCCAAAGTGGTGCTGCGCGCCGTGGATCGTGTAATCGCATGCCTTGCACATGGCCTTACTCCGTCACGTAGACGTAGTCGTAGTTCACCGGGATCGACACCGGATCGACGTAAAGCGCATCATCGCCGCCCATGCGTTCGGATTTCATGGTGTAGCGCTGTTCGTTGAACACCGGCACCCAGGGGGCCTCTTCCATCACGCTCATATAGACGTCGGACCACATCTGCATGCGGGCCGGATCGGCGGGGTCGATCATGCTGTCGGCCGCGGTGGCGGCAGCGTCGATATCGGCGTTGCAGAACTTGGACCAGTTCCAGCCGCCTTCTTCTGCGCCGGCGCAGCCCAGGATGGGGCCAAAGAAGTTGCTGGGGTCGGGAAAGTCCGCAATCCACGCCATGCCGCCGGACCAGATCATTGGCGCGGTGCCTGCGCCGCCGGCCTCGATCACGTTGGCCTGGGCAAGGGACTGGATCGACGCATTTACGCCAATCGCCGCCAGATCCTGCTGGATCGCCTGCGCGATACGCGGGTTGGGGTCGGTGTTCATGACGTAAAGCTCTGTCTCGAACCCGTCAGCAAGGCCGGCCTCGGCCAGCAAGGCTTTGGCGGCGTCCACGTCATAGGCGTAGCCGGCGTAATCTTCGGTGTAGCCGGGCATCGACGGCGGCAGCGGCTGGTTTGCAGGCACGGCGCGGTTGTTAATCAGCTGGGTAATCCGGTCCTTGTTGATCGCCATGTTGATGGCCTTGCGCACATTCACATCGTCCAGCGGCGGAGTTGTGACGTTCAGCGTGATATAGCCGGTCTGCAACTGGCCGCCTTCGACCACGCGGGCCGCCTGTGCGGGATCGCCCATCACCTCTTGGAATTTGGCAGGCGGGATGCCGTCACCGGGCACATCGACCTCGCCATTCTGCAACCGCAGCAGGGCGACGATCGGTTCCTGCCCCACCTCGAATGTCACGGTGTCCAGATAGGGCAGACCCGCGCGCCAGTAATCAGCGTTCTTCTCGAACACCAGCTTCTGGCCGATGGTCCAGTCGCCCAGCTTGAAGGCGCCGGTGCCGACAGGCATCTTGCCAAAGTCGCCGTTCGCGGCGTCCACGGCTTCGCTTGGCACGACAGAGGCGAAGTTCAGCGCCATAACGTGCAAGAAGGTTGCATCGGGGCGGGACAGTTTGATTTCCACCGTGGCCGGGTCAACGACGGTGACGCCTGCCAGTGTTTCAGCCTCGCCACTGGCGACGGCGTCATAACCGGCGATGGCCCCGAAAAAGCCCGCGCCGGGGGATTGCGTGGCCGGATTGGTGACACGGTCAAGCGAATATTTCACATCCTCGGCCACCATCTCTCGGCCGTTGTGGAATTTGACGCCAGTGCGCAGGTGGAAGGTGAAGGTCAGGCCGTCCTCGGAAATCTCATAGCTTTCGGCAAGACCGGGACGCAGTGTTGTGGTGCCGGGTTCGTAATCCATCAGGCCGTCGAACAGCGATTTGATCATCGACCAGTTCTGCCAGTCATAGCCGATAGCGGGGTCCAGCGTGGCGACGTCGTCCTTATAGGTGACGGTGATATTGCCGCCGGACACAGCGTTCGGGTCCAGTGTTTCCTGTGCAAACGCCGGCAGCGCGATGGCTGCAATCAATGCGGTAGAGGCAAGCAGTTTTTTCATTTCAGTCTCTCCTGTTGGGTTAGCGGATACGGATACGAGGGTCGATGAGTGGGGCCACAAGGTCGGCCAGAAGGTTGCCCAGCACGATGGCAAAGGCAGACACGAGCGTGACGCCCATGATGATGGGAATGTCGACGCGCTGGATCGCCTGCCAGGCCAGCTGCCCGATACCGGGCCAGCCAAAGACGCCTTCGACGACGACGATGCCGCCCATAAAGATGCCGATGTCGATCCCGATCATCGCGATGACCGGCAGGATGGCATTGGGCAGCGTGTGGCGCAGGATGACGCGGGACCGGGTCAGCCCCTTGGCGCGGGCGGTGCGGACGAAATCGGCGCGCAGCACTTCGACCATGCTGGATCGCATCATGCGGGCGTACCAGCCGGACCCAAGGATCCCGAGCGTCAGCGCAGGCAACACCAGATGCGCTGGCGTGCCGTAGCCGCCGATAGGGAACCATCCCAGCTGCACCGCAAAGACGTAAAGCAGCAGCAAGGCCACCACGAACTGCGGCGCGGATACGGTGACGAAGCTGGTCATCATCAGCGTATTATCCAGCACGCGGCCCCGGAACAGCGCGGCGACAACGCCCATGGTCAGGCCGACCACCAGCTCTGCCCCGATGCCAGCAATCATCAGCAAAAGCGATGCCGGCAGGCGCGACATGATCAAGGTGGCCACGTCGGTTTTCTGCAAATAGCTGCGGCCCATGTCGCCCTGAAACAGCCCCGCCAGATAGCGGCCGTATTGCACCAGAAACGGCTGATCTAGGCCAAGCTGCGCGCGGATATTGGCCACGGTTTCCGGCGTAGCCGACCGCCCCGCAATCTGGCGCACCGGATCGGCGGGCAGCACATACAGCAGAAAGAAGGTGATGAACGACACGCCCAGCAGGATCAGGGCGGACTGGATCAGGCGGCGGATCAGATAGGCGGCCATCAGTCGGACCCTCGCAATGTTGGGTCAAGCACATCGCGCAGCGCGTCGCCGACCAGATTGAACGCCAGCGCCAGCACAACAATTGCAGCACCCGGAAAGAACACCAGCCAGGGGGCGGACTGAAAATAGGTCTGGTTTTCAAAGATGATGTTGCCCCAGCTTGGCGTCGGGGGCTGCACACCGACACCCAGATAGGACAGGGTCGCCTCTAGCAGGACAGTTGTCGAAATTCCCAGCGTGCCCCAAACGATAATCATCGGCACCAGATGCGGCAGGATATGCTTGAACAGGATGCGCGGGGTGCTGGCACCGAGCGTGCGTTCGGCTGCGATAAAGTCGCGGGCGGCCAAGGCGCTGGTTTCGGTATAAATGACCCGCGCCGTCTGTACCCAGTTCACCATGGCGATGACAAAGGCCACGATCCACAGGCTGGGCTGGAATATCGCGGCAAGGCAGATCGCCAGCAGCAGCGCCGGAAAGGCCATCATCAGGTCGGTCAGGCGCATCAGCACCGCGCCGATCCACCCTTGAAAGAACCCCGCCGTCAGCCCGATCACCGTGCCGATCACCAGTGCAATGCCATTTGCCACCACGCCAATGATCAGCGATGTGCGTGCGCCGTAAAGCAGACGGCTAAGCAGATCGCGGCCCAACAGATCGGTGCCAAGCACATAGGCACCGCCGGGCGGCAGTGGTTCACCGAACATCGACAGGCCATCGAATTTTTGCTCGAACGGGTCATAGGGGGCGATCCAGGGGGCCAGAATGGCGGCCCCGACGATCAGCACGACCAGCGCCAGGCCGAACATGGCCATCTTGCGGCGGCGCAAACGGGCCCAGACCGTATCTGGCAGAGCACGCGGATTAGCGGCGGCGGCGGTCATCGGGGGGTGCCTTTCGTAACGGGGCGGACCGGTTGCGACAGGATGCGGGCGGCGGCCTCTTCCAGTCCGACGCGCGCGTCCATCGCGGTGGCACGCAGGGCGGCATAGGCCGCATCCTCTGATCCGGTTGTCTGCATCAGCTGCACCACGGCCCGCACCACGGTCTGCCGTTCGCCCAGACGGCGGCGCAGATCGGCAGCCTCTGCCGCCAGGGTGCGCCGCGCCTCGAATCCGTGGCGGGCGATCAGCAGGGCGCTGTAAACGCCGCTGTCGCCTACGGGCTTTAGCACCTGTGCATTGGCACCCGTGGCCAGCGCCCATTCGACACGGCCCGGCGCTTCGGACCCGATTAGGGCGATCATAGGCATCGGGGCTGTGCCCTTGTCCCAAGGGAACTGGTCGTCAAAGCCCATGTCGGCGTCAAAAAAGACAAAGTCGGCGGCCAGCGCCTCTGCCGGCAGCTCTGGCCAGCAGGTCGTGACCTGCAGACCGACAGCTTGCAGCTGCCGCGTCAGGGCGGTGACAACGGCGTGGGGTCGATGCAGGATGATCGCCCGCGCGCCGCCAAGGTCCGCAATGCGCACCGCCCCGGTCACGAGATTACCCGCAGGCGCGTGACGCTGGCGCTGGGCGCGGGCCCCGTTAAATAAGGGTCCCCTGCCCGCACGCCGCCGTCATGCACCACCTGAAACGCGCCGCCGCGCACCTGTGCGATCAGGGCCGGCTGCGCCGTGTGATGGGTTTTGGCGTCGATGCCGCTGCGCTGCCCGGCGGGCGTGTCCAGCAATGCCGAAAGCGGCAGGCTGGCTGCGTCCGCCGATTGTTCCAGCATATCCGCCAGCGCGATGACGGCGCGGTAAGCAGCCGCCTCGTGGCTGCTGCCAAAGCCTGCACCATCGCGGAAATACGGCCCGGCCGCGATCAGCCCTTCGGCAGCGGCACCCACGTCGGCCAGTTCGCATTCCGTCATGTTACACGACAGCACCGGGCAGCGGTCCGGCGCAAAGCGCGGATCGCGCGCGGCCAATTCGGCCAGCGCCCGCAGAAAGGCATAGGACGACGGCCCGATCAGGGAATTAAGGATGAAATCAGGCGCGGTGGCGCGGATTTCCTCGATCATGCGGGCGACATCGACAGAGCCGAGCGGCAGATAGCGCTCGCCTAGGACCTCTCCGCCTTTGGCGTGGATCGTGTCGCGGGCAAGGCGGTTCATCTCCCAGCCCCAGATGTAGTTGGATCCAGTCAGAAAGCCGCGTTTGCCATAGGTCGGCAGCGCCCATTCCAGCAGCGGTAGCAGATGCTGGTTCGGACAGGCATGAAGGTAAACGACGTGATCGGACGCCTCGAAACCTTCGTAGGGAACCGCATACCACAGCGTGCCGCCGTGCTTTTCCAGCGTCGGGATGACTTCCTTGCGGCTCCATGATGTGACGCAGCCGATGATATGCCGCGCCGTGGTGTGGCGCAGGATGTCGTCGCACAGCGGCGCATATTGGTCGATATTGCCGCCTGGATCCCGGTCCAGCGCGTCAAAGGCGACCTGCCGCGCCGCATCCGCGTTAATAGCCGCGATCGCGTTCAGCGCGCCGGTGCGGCAAGCCTGACCGATACGGGCATAGCTGCCGGTCACAGAATACAGCAGGCCTAGCGGAATGGTGCGTTTCAAAGGATGCCCCTAACGAAAAAAGCCCCGCCCCGAGACATCAGTTAACCTGATGGTCGGGTCGAGGCGCGTTTGCCGATCGGCGTTCAGCCGGATGTAACAGAAAGGTGTCGCCTGCCCGTGATACGGTCAAGTGGGGTTGCGAAACCGGGCGACCAGTTACCCGCAAAACGCGTCAATGATCCTGACAAACAGCATGCTTAGGTTGCATTTTACTCCGATAATGATAGGCCAGTCCCCGTGAATGTGCAGCTTTCGCGCCATTTGCGTAAATTATGGGCAAACTCAGCCTGCCACCCCAAAACATGCCCAATCACGCCTGCACGGGGGCCAAATTGCGCTGCTTTTTGCTGCAAAACGATTCTGCCCGTGGCTTTTGCCCCCGCCCTGCACCCCGCGCCAAAGCAGCGGGCTTGCACGACCGGCCCAGTTTGTCGCATGACAACAATCAGGCAATTGGGGGGACGGGCATGGACAGCACCTACGTCGAAACAGCGCGTGACTACGCAGTACAGGGTGTCGCTTTTGCGCAGGACTGGCTGTTGCGCCCCGCGTCGTGGTCGCAGTTCGCCCTTTTGATCGGTGCCTACCTGCTGGCCCTTGTACTGGCCCGCATGATTGCGCCCCGCCTGCGGGCGCTGCTGACACCAGAGGATGGAAATACCTCTATCTTTGCGACAGCCCGCCGTTTTGCCCGCATGTTCCTGCCCCTGTTGTTGCCGCTGCTGGCCTATGTGCTGACTGCCGCGGGCGAACAGGTAACGCGGTCGCTGTTCGGGTCCGGCGCGATCATCGCCTTTGGCAAGCGTGTGTTCCTGTTCCTTGCGGCGCGCGCGCTGGCGCGGCGGATCCTGACCGAGCCGTTCCTGCGGTTCCTGGCAAGCTATGTGCTGGTCCCCGTTGCCGCGCTTTATGCGCTTGGCATCCTGCCCGCCGTGATGACCCTGCTGGAAGGCACGGTTGTCGGCGTCGGCAGTATCCAGTTTTCCGCGCTGGCCCTGATCCGCGGGCTTATTGCGGGCGCATTGCTGTTCTGGTTCGGCCACTGGTCCAACAGCCAGACGGCCGGTTATATCGGACGCCAGCCAATGCGCCCGGCCGTGCGCCAGCTGATCGTCAAGGCGGCAGAATTCGCGATCTTCGGCTTTGCCTTCCTGCTGCTCATGAACATCATGGGCATCAGCCTGACCAGCCTTGCGGTGATCGGTGGTGCCGTAGGCGTCGGCCTTGGCTTTGGCCTGCAAAAGATTGCGTCAAACTTCATCTCTGGCGTGATCCTGCTGCTGGAAGGTCAGGCGACCGTTGGCGACTATGTTGAACTTGATGGCGGTGAAGCGGGCCGTATCCACAAGATGATGGCCCGCGCGACCATTCTGGAAACCTATGACGGGCGCTGGATCGTCGTCCCGAACGAAGATTTCATTGTCACGCGGGTTACGAACTATTCCGACGCCGGGTCCAATAACCGGCTGGAGGCGAAGTTTTCCGTCAGCTACGACACCGACATCAACCGCGTGCCCGATATCATCTGCGCCGCCGTGGCGCAGGTGCCCGGCGTGCTGAACACACCAGAGCCGCCCGATTGCGAATTGCGCGGTTTCGGCGACAGCGGAATCGATTTTGCCGTTGAATTTTGGGTCGAGGGCATCGATGACGGAGAAAACAAATACACCTCTGACGTGCTGTTTGCGATCTGGAATGCGCTAAAGGCGCATGACATCGAAATTCCCTATCCGCACCGTGTCGTGGAAATCAAAGGCGGCGGACCGCTTTGATTTTATATATTTTTTAAGATTTGTAGTATTTTTAACCCGTTGCCGCAGTAGAATATGCAAGTATCCTTCGCATAAGCGGAGGGGTCATGTTCCTTACCATATTTCAAAGCCTGTCCGGTCTGGTTTTTGCAGGAACCTTTTTATACGTCATCCTGATGTGGCCGCGTCTGGACACTGCGACCAGAACGCAAAAGGCGCTGATCGGAACTGCCTTTGGCATATTGGCGGGCAGTTTCGAAACATATGGCCTGCCTTTGGCGGGTGCCGAAACTGGTATAAAGGCAGGCCCATTTATTTTTGCCGCCTACCTTGGCGGGCCTGTCGGTGCCATTGCTGCGGCCGCCGTCTGGCATATCTTTATCGTTTTATTTGATGGCACATTGACGGGCTGGGGCGAAAACCTTGCGCTGGGATATCTGGCAATTGGCTTGTTCAGCCGCTTTCGGACGGCGTTCACCATTGAAAGTGACATTCCGAAATCCGCATTTTATCAATTTATATTCGGTATAACCGTGTTCCACATCATATCATCGTTTATTCAATTCGCCGCCGAAGGCTCTCGCGCATCGTGGATTGAATGGGGTCAAGACGTTTGCGTCTGGACTGCGGCAGCAGCTGCATCGGTCGCATTGACGGGACTGACTGTCCTGTTTGTGCAGCACCTGATACGTCAACTATCATCGACAACGCAGATGGCAAACCGGCTTCGCTTTGCGCTTCAGCAAACCAAGGTCGGCGTTTTCGAACGTATGCTTGACGATTACAAAGGGTCCGTCGACGAAGTTTTCGTTTCCATTTACGGATTGCCGCCCGGAACAACGACGATGACACGGTCAGAGTGGTTGTCGATGATTTATCCTGACGACGTGCCGATTGTACTGGCGGGGATGAATGACATTAACTCCCCTGACCGCGAGCAGGGCATTTTTGACTACCGCATTGTCAGGCCTGACGGCGAAATTCGCCATATTCGCGAAAACTGGATCGCAGAGTTTGATCGTCAGGGGCGCAAATTCTGCCTGATCGCCATTCACACAGACCTGACCGACATCCGAAAAGCACAGCGCGTCCACCTTGAATCGATGGCGCGTGTCGCGCTGATTGCCGACAATTTACCCGGCGTGGTCTTTCAAACCGACATTACCGATCCGGACAAACCGAACATCATCTACATCGGACCCAAGTGCCTGTCGCTTTGGGGATATACCGATCTGGAAATCTATGACGACAACGCCTTGCTTACTGCGGCACATGATCCGGCGGATCATCCTGTTTTCCTTGCGGCGCTGCGTCAAAGCGTGGCCACCGCGACACCATTTTCCCATCGGTATATGATTACCGCGCGCGACGGCCAGACGCGCTGGGTGGAATTTCACGGCGGTCCGATCTTTTCGAACGACCGGATCATGATGGAAGGCATCATTCTTGACGTCACGACCGAAGTGCAGACCATGCAACAGATCGAAAAGGAAAGAGAGATATCGCACCGCGCGCAAAAGCTGGAAAGCATCGGCCAGCTGACCGGGGGCGTGGCGCATGATTTTAACAATCTTCTTGCCGTCATCATCGGCAATCTTGAATTGCTGATGGATGAAACCGATCCGGCCATGCACGCCGAATTGGTCAACAACGCCATCACCGCTGCCATGCGGGGCGCCGAATTGACGAAAAGCATGCTGTCTTTTGCCCGCAAGGCGCGGCTGATGCCTGTCGTGCTGGATCTGAATGTCGTGGTGCAGGACGCGCAACGGTGGATCGGCCGCACCATGCCCAAAAGCGTGGTTATCGAAACGGCATTATCCCCCGACCCTTGGCCGGTCAAAGCCGACCTTAGTTCACTGGAAAATGCCTTGCTTAATCTGATCCTGAACGCCCGCGATGCGATGCAGGGTACGGGCAAGGTCACAATTACAACCGCAAATGTCGTGGTTGATGCCGCATGCGAAAAGATCCAGCAAGGCGAACTTGTTCCCGGTCGTTACGTCATGATGACCGTGACAGATACAGGTGACGGTATTGCTGCCGAAAACCTGACCCTTATTTTCGAGCCGTTCTTTACGACCAAGCGATATGGCGAAGGATCAGGTCTTGGCCTGTCCATGATTGTCGGCTTTATGAAACAATCAGGCGGCACTATTCAGGTCGAATCCCGCCCCTATCAGGGCACGACATTCAGACTTTATTTCCCGGCAGCAGAACAAACCGATACAGCAGGCCATGCTGACCCCCTGGAAAATCAAATGACAGACAGGACCCTGGCACGTATCCTTGTCGCAGAGGATGAGCCTGCGGTCGGTGCCGCGATTGTCAAAATGCTCGAACGCGCAGGCTATCACGTAACCCGGGCCGCATCGGGGGACGAGGCCTATGCGATATTCAGCAAGGACCCGCGGTTTGATCTGCTTTTGACCGATATCGTCATGCCGGGTAAATTGCAGGGCCCGCAATTGGCACAGAAAATCAGACATAAATGGCCGGATGTGCCGGTCGTATTCATGTCAGGCTATGCCAGCGAGGCACAGATGAATAGCGGTGACGACAAGGCTGACGATATCCGATTGATGAAGCCTGTCCGCCGCGCTGATTTGCTTGCGGCGGTCGCGCGGGCGCTTGGCCAACATCCCGCGTCGGCAGGGCACCCTTTCAAAGAAAGGCCGCCTGCCCTAGATTGATCCAAAGCTGCCCCTTTTCGCAAAGAAGTCCGCGATGCCACCTGCGCCAGACCAGAATGCAGCTGCCGTACGGGCGGCAATCGATACCTTTGTCCGCGATCATTTCCACCTTGGCGCAACCCTGCGCCTGCACCGGTCAGCGCTGGGGTGGGACCTGCTGCGCGCGCCGGTCAATGTGGCGCTTGCCCCGATCCATTTGGTCATGGCGCTGTTCGCGCTGACGGCGCGGCTTATCGGATTTCGCCGCTTTGGTGCCTGGCTCATGGCGCGGCGGGTGATGCTGCGCACCTCTGTCGCGCAGCGGATCGAGGCTGACATCGCCACCGACCTGCTGCAGGGCGCGCCTTTGACGCCGCGCAGTCAGGCGCTGATCGACAACTACACGTCTGTCCGTTCTGCCGTAGCCGAAATCACCACATCGCTGATCGTTCTGACCACCGGCTGGCTGATATTCGGCACCGCGACACCGGGCATCGCCTCTTTGACCCCGAAGGTATCGGGGTATGTCGGACACGCCACTGCGGTCACGAACTTCCCGCTCGGGCAGACGCTGGGCGGCGCGTGGTACGGTGTCTTTCCGGTTTCACTGCCGGTCTGGACGGTGATTGCGATCGGTGTTGCGCTGGCCATGACCGCCTCGATCGTCACGACATTTGCCGGGATCATCGCTGACCCGGCGCAGGCCCATCTGGGGATTCACCGCCGCCGGCTGACCCGCCTTCTGGCCAAGATCGCCCTTGCCGAAGGCGACGCGCCCGGTCTGGCGCCTGAACATATCCTTGCCCGGATCAGCGATATTGCCGACGCAGGTATGAGCCTGCTGCGCGTCTTTCGGTCATAGCCTACTGGACTTTGCGCGCCGCAACACCGCCCGGAACGTGTCGTTTTCAGGCCACCTGATGTCGCGCAAAAGCACGCCCCGGCAGCCCGCAAACGCAGCGGCACTTCAATTTTTTGGCCCAAGATTTTGACAATGCTCGATTTTCCGCGCAGTATGTACTGCGCCCACAAAGAGGCGCACGTTATTCATCTGCGAAAAGAACCGAACAACAGGGATATCATTTATGGACAGAAGATCATCGAAGCGGATTGTTGGTGGTTTGAGCCGTCGTTCTTTTTTGGGTCGTGCGTCGGGGCTTGCGGTGACGGCTGCGGTTGGTGCGACGTTGTTTGCGGGCGGTGCGCGGGCGCAGACGCCTGTAAAGGGCGGGACGCTCAAGATGGGTCTGGGCGGCGGTGGCAGCACGGACAGTCTTGATCCGGCGCTGGCGGCGAATCCGGTGACGTTTCACCTGATGCGGACCCTGGGCGAGCCTTTGGTGGATGTCAGCCCGGACGGTGCGCTGGAAATGCGTCTGGCCGAGGCGGTCGAGAGCGATGCGGAGGCCAAGGTCTGGCGCTTCAAGGTGCGCCAGGGCGTTGCCTTCCACGACGGCTCGATCGTCACGCCGGATGATGTGCTGGCCACGCTGGAGCGGCATTCGGACGAGCAGTCCCAATCGGGTGCGCTGGGGATCATGCAGGGCATCGAGTCCATGCGCGTCGACGGCGATTGGGTCGAGGTGACGCTGACCACGGCCAATGCGGATCTGCCCTATCTGATGTCGGATTATCACCTGCAGATCCAGCCGAACGGCGGCCGCGACGATCCGGCATCGGGCATCGGCGCGGGGGCCTACAAGATTGTCACGCAGGAACCGGGCGTGCGGTATACCTTTGAAAAGCACGAAGGCTATTGGGACGACAGCCGCGGGCACTATGACGGCGTTGAATTCCTGGTCATCAACGATGCCACCGCCCGCATGGCGGCGCTGCAGTCGGGTCAGGTGCATATCGCAAACCTGGTGGAACCCAAGGTCGCGGGCCTGCTGAACCGCGCCCCCAACCTGGAGGTCAAGAATGTCTCGGGCCGCGGGCACTATGTCTTTGTGATGCACACCGACACCGCACCCTTTGACAATCCCGACCTGCGTCTAGCCCTGAAATACGCCGTGAACCGCGTGGAAATGGTCGACAAGATCCTGCAGGGCTATGGCACCATCGGCAATGACATCCCGATCAACGCCGCCTACCCGCTGTTCGACGACAGCCTGCCGCAGCGCAGCTTTGATCTGGAAAAGGCCGCCGAACACTACAAGGCGTCCGGCCATGACGGCAGCCCGATCGTGCTGAAGGTGGCCGATACCGCCTTTCCGGGCGCTGTGGATGCCGCTGCGCTGTTCCAGCAATCTGCGAACGCTGCGGGGATCCCGCTGGAAATCCAGCGCGTGCCCAATGACGGCTACTGGTCCGAGGTCTGGAACGTGGAGCCGTTCTGCGCGTCCTATTGGGGCGGCCGGCCGGTGCAGGACCAGATGTATTCGACAGCCTATCTGTCGACGGCAGACTGGAACGATACCCGCTACAGCAACCCTGCCTTTGACGATCTGCTGTTGCAGGCCCGGGCAGAGCTGGACCCCGCCGCGCGCACCGCGACCTATGCGCAGATGGGTGCAATGTTGCACGAGGAAGGCGGCGTGATCGTGCCGATGTTCAACGACTTTATCGAAGCGGTCAGCAATGACGTGCAGGGCTGGGTCGCGGATGGCGGTCAGGACACGATGAACGGGCTTGCCCCGCACAAGACCTGGTTGGCCAGCTGACGTGATACGCAACCCGATTGTCTTTTTGTTGGCCCAGCGATTATCGCTGGGCCTGCTTTTGCTGCTGGCCGCCTCTGCCCTGATCTTTATGGGCACCGAGATTTTGCCCGGCGACGTCGCCCAGTCCATTCTGGGCCAAAGCGCCACGCCGCAGGCGCTGGCGAACCTGCGCGCGGAACTGGGCCTGAACGAGCCGGCGCTGGCGCGGTATTTCGACTGGCTGGGCGGCATCCTGCACGGCGATCTGGGCACGGCGCTGACCAATGGTCAGGACATCTGGACCAATATGTCCGGGCGTCTGGCCAACACGCTGTTCCTTGCGGGCTGTGCTGCGGCCATTGCGGTGCCGCTGGCGATCATCCTGGGCGTTATTGCGGTGCGCTACCGCGGGCAATGGCCGGACAAGCTGATCTCTGGCGTGACCCTGACCTCGGTGTCGATCCCGGAGTTCATGCTGGGCTATATCGCCATGTTCTTTTTGACGGTGCAGTTCCGCATCTTTCCGTCGGTATCCACGATTTACGACAGCATGAGCTTTGGCGAGAAGCTGCACGCCATCGCGATCCCCGTGCTGGTGCTGGTGCTGGTGGTGCTGGGGCATATGATGCGCATGACCCGCGCCGCGATCCTGAACGTGATGCAGTCCGCCTATATCGAAACCGCCGAGCTGAAGGGCCTGCGCCCGATCACCGTGATCGCCCGCCACGCCTTTCCCAATGCCATCGCGCCTGTGGTCAATGTGGTCATGATCAACATGGCCTATCTGATTGTCGGCGTTGTCGTGGTCGAGGTGGTTTTTGTCTTTCCCGGCATGGGCCAATACCTTGTCGATCACGTCACCAAGCGTGACGTGCCTGTCGTGCAGGCCTGCGGGCTTGTCTTTGCTGCCGTATACATCGGCCTGAACATGGTGGCTGATATCGTGTCGATCCTGTCCAACCCCCGCCTGAGGCACCCCAAATGAGGGGGATACCTGTTTCCGCCCTGATCGGGCTGGCCTTTGTCGCCCTTTATGCCTTCGGCGCGATCTTTGCCGGCCTGATTGCCCCCTACGGCATGGCCGAAGTCGTCGGCGATGTCTGGGAGCCCGCCTCGGCCGAGCATCTACTGGGCACCGACAGCATCGGCCGCGATCTGCTCAGCCGGATCATCTTTGGCGGGCAGACGACGATCTTTGTCGCCACCGCCGCCACGATCCTGAGCTTTACCGTGGGGTCGGTCATGGGGCTGACCGCCGCTGTGGCGGGGGGCTGGGTGGACCAGCTGCTGTCGCGCTTTGTCGATCTGGTCATGTCGATCCCGGCGCTGATCTTTGCCCTTGTCGTGCTGTCGGTGATGCCTGTCACCCTGCCCGTGCTGATCGTTGTCATGGGGCTGCTGGACGCCACCCGCGTGTTCCGCCTGTCCCGCGCCGTCGCCGTCGATATCACCGTGATGGATTACGTCGAGGCCGCGCGCCTGCGCGGTGAAGGCAACCGCTGGATCATCTTCCACGAGATCCTGCCCAATGCCCTGTCGCCGCTGATCGCAGAGATGGGCCTGCGGTTCATCTTTATGGTGCTGTTCATCTCGACCCTGTCATTCCTCGGGCTTGGCGTGCAGCCCCCTCTGGCGGATTGGGGCGGCATCGTGAAGGAAAACAAGGACGGTATCGTCTACGGCATTCCCGCCGCGCTGATCCCGGCCTTTGCCATCGCGACCCTCGCGATCTCTGTCAATCTGGTGGCGGATTGGGTGCTGGCCCGCACTTCCAGCCTGAAAGGAGGCCGGGATGGATGATACCCTGCTTGATGTGCGCAATCTGACGATCGGCGCGACGATCTATCCCCCCGATGCCGCGCCCAAGGATATATCCATTGTGCACGGCGTGTCCTTTACCCTGGCCAGGGGCCAGGTGCTGGGGCTGATCGGGGAATCGGGCGCGGGCAAGTCCACCATCGGTCTGTCCGCCATGGCCTACGGGCGCGGCGGCGTGCGGATCACCGGCGGTCAGGTCATCCTGAACGGCCGCGATATCCTGCAAGAGCGGGCCGGCGGCCTGCGCGGTCTGCGCGGATCAGAGGTGACCTATGTCGCCCAATCCGCCGCCGCCGCCTTCAATCCCGCGATGCGCCTGATGGACCAAGTGGTCGAGGCGACGGTGCGCCACGGCCTTGCCACCCGCGCAGAGGCCGAGGCCCGCGCCGTGCAGCTGTTTGGCCAGCTGGGCCTGCCCAACCCGCAGACCATCGGCCAGCGCTATCCCCATCAGGTATCCGGCGGGCAGTTGCAGCGGGTGATGACGGCGATGGCCCTGTGCCCGCGCCCGTCGTTGGTGATCTTTGACGAACCCACCACGGCGCTGGATGTGACCACGCAGATCGACGTGCTGTCGGCGATCAAAAAGGCGATCCGCGACACCGGCGTTGCCGCGCTTTACATCACCCACGATCTGGCTGTCGTGGCGCAGGTCTCGGACGAGATCATGGTGCTGCGGTCGGGCAAAACGGTCGAACACGGCCCCGTGCGCCAGATCATCGAGGCCCCGCGCGAGGATTACACCCGCGCGCTGGTGTCGGTCCGGTCCATCGCACACAAGGAAAAGGAACCCGCCGCCCCGCTGCTGCGCGTGGACAACATGACCGCCCGCTATCCGGGGGTCAAACTGGACGTGCTCAAGGACGTCAGCGTCCAAATCGCGCCGGGCCAGACGCTGGCTGTGGTCGGCGAAAGCGGCTCTGGCAAATCGACGCTCGCCCGCGTGGTGACCGGCCTGCTGCCACCGTCTGACGGGCAGATCACATTCGACGGGCGCACCCTGCCCGCCGCGCTGGACGGCCGCGCCCGCGATGATCTGCGCGAATTGCAGATGATCTATCAGATGGCCGATACCGCGATGAACCCGCGCCACACCGTCGGCACCATCATCGGGCGCCCGCTAGAGTTCTACTTTGGCCTCAAGGGCGCCGCCAAACGCGCCCGAGTGCAGGAGCTGCTGGACCAGATCGAGATGGGCAAAGGCTTTATCGACCGCTACCCCGCAGAGCTGTCGGGCGGCCAAAAGCAGCGCGTCTGCATCGCCCGCGCCCTGGCCGCCAAACCCCGCCTGATCATCTGCGACGAGGTCACATCCGCCCTTGACCCGCTGGTCGCCGACGGCATCCTGAAACTGCTGCTGGACCTGCAGGCGCAAGAAGGCGTCGCCTATATGTTCATCACCCACGACCTGGCCACCGTCAAAGCCATCGCCGACCAGATCGCCGTCATGCACCGCGGCAAAGTCGTCCGCTACGGCCCCAAATCACAAGTCCTCGCCCCGCCCTTCGACACCTACACAGACCTCCTCCTCGCATCCGTCCCCGAAATGAAAATCGGATGGCTCGAAAACGTCGTCGAAACACGTAAGATTGAAAGCGCGGGGATGTAGCGGGCGTGGCGGGCAACGCTTTGTGACTTGCAATCAGGCCCTTGCCCCACCTTAGCTTCGCCAGCGAAACCCAACTTATCCACGAATGGACGATCCGATGATCAAATTCTATTTCCACCCCTCCCCGAACCCTGCCAAGGTTGCCTTGCTGCTGGAAGAGCTGGGCACCCCCTATGAAGCGGTGCCCGTGGATACCCGCAAGGGCGAGCAGTTCGACCCCGCATTTCTGGCGATCAACCCCAATGGCAAGACGCCGGCGATGACCGACGGCGATGCCAAGATTTTCGATAGCACGGCCATCTTGATGTATCTGGCCAACAAGGAAGGCAAATTCCTGCCCGGCACCGCGCCGGAAGCGCAGGCGCAATTTTTGTCTTGGATGATGTTTGTCGCCAGCGGCATTGGCCCCTATTCGGGACAAAGCGTGCATTTCACCCATTTCGCGCCAGAACCCAAGGACTATGCCGTCAACCGCTACAGCTATGAAGCAGAGCGTCACTGGGGTCTGATCGACCAGCGGCTGTCGGAAGGCGCCTACATGATGGGTGACACCTATACCGTGCTGGATATGGCGGTCTGGGGCTGGGCCCGCGCTGTTCCCTTTATCCTTGGCGCTGATGCCTGGGAAAAGCTGCCGCACCTCAAGCGGTTCATGGATGACATCAACGCCCGCCCTGCCGCGCAGGCCGCAGAGGCATTGTTCGCCAGCCATACCTTCAAAAAAGAGATGGACGACGCCGCAAAAGCCGTGATGTTCCCCCAGAACAAACGGCTTGGCTGACCATATCAAATCAGGTCCGGTGCATCATGTGCCGGGCCTGCGCCACCCCTTTGCGCTGTAAGTGGCAGCGCAACGCGGGACCGCGCACACGCCTTGGGTTGTATACCCGCTGCGCTAATTCACCCTAACGGTGAAAATAGCGTAGATTGCATGGCCGACCTTAACACATCCTAAAGTATTACTAGACTCCGTCACGGCGGCAGCGTTCAATTTGACTTTAACGTCATCAGACAAACGTCTGATTTGGCTTCGCTTTGCACCACAACGATTGAGTCGTCATTATTTCACGCTTTTCTCGCCTTGCCGCCTTTGCCTTGTCGCTGATCTGCGCAATGTGCCAGCCCGTTCAGGCCGAGACGCAAAAATCCGCAATCCAGCTGACGATCAATGACGGGATGTCGCAAAGCACAGTGAACGATATTCTGCAGGCCGACGATGGCCGGATGTGGTTCGCAACAGGCGACGGGCTAAGCCTTTATGACGGGGAAAGCTTTCACTACGTCTATCGCGCGCAGGCAGGCCAGCCGGGACTGGCAAACAACTATACCTTTGCGCTGGCACGCGACCATGCCGGGTTGATCTGGGTCGGAACGCTGGGCGGCGGGATCACGGTCTTTGACCAGCAGGTGACGCCCATTGCCAGCCTGCGCGCCGCCAGCGGCCTGATCGGCTCTGACGAGGTGTTCGACCTTGCGCCGGGTCCGGATGGCAGCATGTGGGTCGCCCATGGCCGCGGTGTCACGCAGCTGCAGCTAACTGACGGTGCCTTTGCCGCGGCAGATGGCCCAAAGCCCGCGGATATTAAGGCCGACTATATCCGCAGCCTTGCTGTCGGGCCGGATGGCGGCATCTATATCGGCACGGGCGGCGCGGGGCTTTATCACTTTGCCCCCGGCAGCGGGCGGATGACCCATTGGGATGACACCAACAGCGCCCTGACGGGTTTGACCGTGCTTGCTGTGCTGATCGATACCGACGGATCGGTCTGGATCGCAACAGAAGATGCGGGCCTGCACCGCCTTACCCCCGCCACCGGCGTCATCGACCAGCCACTGGCCATCCCCGACACCGATGTAGAGGCGCTGGCGCAGGGGCAGGACGGGCGGCTTTGGGTGGGCACATGGTCAAACGGGATCTTTGTCTACGATCCTGCGACCGGGCGGCTGGAAAATTACCGCAGCCGCCGCGGCGTACGCCAGCGCATCAGTTCCGACACCATTGTCGCACTGACGCCCGGTGCCTTGGGCCGCATGTGGATCGGCACCTACGACAACGGGGCCAGCAGCGTGTCCCAATCCCCCGATCTGTTCGAAACCTATTACCCGCAAGATAGCGGCGTGATCTGGGCGCTGGCGGATGCGGGCCGCGACGGGGTGTGGATCGGCGGCAAAGATGGTCTTTTGCGGCTGGACAGGAACCTACAGAATCTGACCATGACCGATCTGGCCAAGGACCTTGGCCCCGGTCCCCACGACGTGCGCGCCATCCTGCAAGAGCCGGACGGCGTTATCATCGCCGTGCGTGACCACGGTTTGCAGCGCCGCAAGGCGGGCCAGCTGACCTGGACCCGCCTGCGCGCCCCCAATGGCACGCCCGTGGCGGGCGACGCCTTTATCCGGCTGTTGCTGCGGGCGGCGGACGGCACGCTGTGGATCGGCACGCATATGGGCGTGTTCCACATCGCCCCCGACGGCACGCAGCTTGCGCATTATGTCGAAGGTAGCGGCCCCGGCAACCTGCCGCACAACCGCACACGCAGCCTGTATCAGGGGCCGGACGGGACCATCTGGATCGGCACCAGTGGCGGATTAAGCCGGTGGAACGCGGACGCTGGCGATTTTACGACCGCCTCCGGCCCGGCATCCTTGCCCGACAATGATGTGCGCGCCATCTGGCAGGCCGCGCCCGGCCAGCCGCTTTATGTCGGCACCCAAGGCGGCATTGCCGTACTGGACGAAACCATGACCCCTATTCGCCAGATCGGCCGCGCCGAAGGTCTGCCGAACGAGACGATTTATAAGATATTGCCGGGCGCGTCCGGCGATCTGTGGCTGACCACGAACAACGGTCTGGCCCGGCTGGATCCGGGGACGGACAAAGTTGACGTCTTTCGCGCCTCTGACGGCTTGCAAGGGGCGGAGTTCAATTTTAACGCAGGTGCCGTGCTGGACGACGGGGTGATTGCCGTGGGCGGCATTGACGGATTTTCCCTGTTCGATCCGCGGGAAATCCACGCCGACCGCAGTGCGCCGCTGGTGTCGGCAGCTTGGGAAAGGCAGCCTGACAGCCCCGTGATCGCTCCCTTTGGCGTATCGGTTGATCTGTCGGTCATCCAATATGACAAGCCGGTCGACAATATGCTCCGCTGGCGGCTGTTGCCCCGCCAGCCAGAATGGACGACAGCCAGCGGGGTGCGGCACCGGATTGGCTACCAGCTGCTTGAGGCAGGCGATTACCAGCAGGAATATCAGGGTGTGTCAGCGGCAGGCGTTGCTTCGGATCCCGTGACGGTTGCCTTTACCGTCATGCCCCCTTTCACGCAGCGCTGGTGGGCCTGGGCCTGCTATGCGGCCATCGCAGCCGGCGGGCTTGTGATCGTGTCGCGGCTGCGCACCCGGCAGGTGCGTGCGCGCAATCGCAGGCTGGAACAGATCGTCGCTGCCAAAACCGCAGAGCTGGCCCAGCAAAACGCAAAGCTGGCCGCCGTGGCCCGTGACCGCGCCGCATTTTACGCCCGGACCGTTCATGAAATCCGCACGCCTTTGTCTCTGATCAGCGCACCGCTGGACCACGCCCTGCGCCTGCCGGACCTGCCCGCAGAGGCGCAGCGGCTGATCCAGCTGGTGATCCGCGCCGCCGCCCGCATGACCATGCTGACGCAGCAAATGGCAGACACCGCAGGCACACCCGAAGGGTTGGGCGGGGGCCGTGCGACGCTTGATCTTGCCTCTTTCGTGCAGCCGATCATCGATTTTTACGGCGAAATGGCGCAGGAACGCGGGTTGCGCTTTACCGCCACCACGCCCCCCGCAGGGGCGACGACTCTTGACCCCAGCGCCTGCGACGCCTTGCTGCATAACCTGCTGTCAAATGCCGTGCGGCACACCCCCGAAGGCGGCGCGGTGACGGTTCAGATTACGGCGCAGGCCCATGATCTGACCATCAGCGTCAGCAATACCGCCCCCCTGCCCCAGCATCTAGCAGAACGGTTGATCACAAAGGCCCGCGACGCAGAGCCGTCAAAAGGCATCGACATTATTGCGCAATCCGTCCTGCGGCTGGATGGCAAGCTTAGCATCAGTTCAGGGCCGCTAACCACGCTTCAGGTCGTGATCCCCTGCGATACAACCCTTGCGCAGAACGCCCCGCTGCCCCCGCGCAGCGACAGCCCGGCCCCGCTGGAAACGACGCAGGAAGACGGGCCGACGATCCTGATCGTCGAAGATGACAGCGATCTGCGCGGTTTTCTGGCAGAACTTCTGGCCGGTGTGGGACAGATCCGCGCCGTCGGCTCGCTAGCTGCGGCGCGGCGGGCGCTGGACCGGCATCCGGTGCATCTGGTGCTTTGCGATGTGATGCTGCCGGACGGGCGGGCCTTTGACTTTGGCAAGGCGTTAAAGGCCCACAAGGACACGGCACATATCGGCCTGATCTTTCTGACCGCCCTGCAGGACGATGCCGCCCGCAGCGCCGCGCAAGAGGCCTGGGCCGACGACTATCTGACCAAGCCCTTTGACCCGCAAGATGTGCTGGACAAGGTGCAGTTGCGGCTGCGCGCGGCAGAGCGGGTGCAGACTTATGTCATGGATCATCTTGTGCCGGATGCGGACCAAAGCGATAGCACCCCGCCGCCTGTGCTTGCGCCGTTCGACCGTCAGCTTCTGGACCGGCTGGACGCTTTCATCCGGTCGGCGGTGTCCCAGCCCGATGCCCGGATCGAAGATGCGGCAATTGCCTGCGGCGTCAGCACGCGGGTTCTGCAACGCAAGATTGACGCGCTCTGCCCGCAGCCTTTCAACACGTTGCTGGCGGATCGCCGGATGCAACACGCGGGCGATTTGCTGCGGCAAGGCCAGATGACTGTCACCGACATTGCAGCCGCCTGCGGCTATCGAAACCTGTCCAGTTTCTCGCGCCGGTTCAAAGCGTTCCACGGCCAGTCCCCGCGCGACTATGCAGCCCTGCAATCGTCCAGACAGGCCGGCTGAGGGGCTTATGCACAGCGACTTTATCAGGCAGATCATGTGCGCCATAGACGCCAGGTTGTGCAGGTCGCGCCAAATGCGGGGAAAACGCAGGCAACACCGTTGAACAGGCGGGCCGGACGCAGCAAGCGTTAATGGCGGATTATATATCTCCGCCTTGGTGGTGGACTTTTCAAACGACCCACGATGATACGGCACAGCTTTTGACCGGCATCTATTTCATCCAGATATATTGCGTCCACCATGTCAGCTGCGCTGTTTGCGCGGGGTCAGTCAAAGTGACGTGGCACCGCGCAGACGCGCGGTGCCTGCCAGCTTAGTGTTTATGCGCCAAAGCGCCGACCACAACCACGGCCAGCGCCAGCGGTAGCAACAGATCAACCGCACTCATGCCGCCGCGGGCGGGGGCGGGCTGGGCTTGCTGGGCTGGTCTGGGGGCCGGGCCTTGCTGTGCATGGGATGGCATCGGCGCGGCCAGCATCAGGACAGCCGCCAGAACGGTCAGGGATTTACGAAACATGCGTGTTCCTTTCGGGGAATGAAATGGCCTGCACGGGCGCGCAGGCCGTTTTGCCGGCAGCGCTTAGTCGCGCGGCGGCGGCGCCTTGCGCATCTGTTCCATCGCGGCATTGATCGCATCAGGTGTCAGCGACGGGTTCTGAACCATCAGACAGTCGATCAGCGCCTTCTGGTCGGCTTCTGACGGCTGCGAGCCCGGCTCTGGACGCGGGCCCATACAGCTTTGCATTTGCGACGCCGTCAGGTCGAGTTCGGCAGCGACGGCATCCATCGGATTGGGGCCATGCCCTTTTGGTGGCTGCCCATCCGCGCCCTGCGCCATTGCACCGGACGTTGTAACAGCGGCTGCGCTGAGCAGCGTGATCGCCGCGACAAAGGCAAATGACAGGGCGGTTGGCCCCTTGGCGGATGCGGTCTGCGCCTTGTGCGCACCGGTCACGCGGTTGCGAATTGTGGTCAACATCGTCTTCTCCTGTTCGGGCGCTTTGTGCGCCGTGCCTGACGCTTTTGCACCGCGTTTGAGGAGCAGGTTTGCAGCCAATGTGCACCCAGTGTGCAGAGGTGCAAATACAGGCCACCGGCGGAAATACGGGGCGAAAACGAGGGCGCAACACCTGCCGAACGGGCAAAATTCGCGTTTTGATTGTGCTGCTTTTCGCGCCATTACGCCTGAAGTGGCGTCAACTTGGGCAATTTTGCGCCGATACCCCCAAAGTTACCGGGAACATCCCCATCACCGGGACGTTACCGCAGCATAATCAAATGACTGCCATCAGGAGAATGAAAATGCCGATCTTGCACACCGTTGTCTTTCCCGTTGCCGGACGCGGAACGCGGCTTTTGCCGCTGACGAAATCGGTCCCGAAAGAGCTGCTGCCCGTCTATGACAAGCCGGTCCTGCAATTTGCAGTCGAAGAGGCGATCAAGGCCGGTGCAAAGCGGCTGGTATTCGTGACCCACGCCTCCAAACCCGCCATTGGCAACTATCTGCAGCCCGATACCGCGTTGAAGAACGTGCTTGAAAACGACGGCAAGGTCGAACTGGCCCGCGCACTGGATGAAATCACGCTTGGCAGCGGCGTGGAAGTGGTCTTTGTCGAGCAGGAAGAGCCGCTTGGACTGGGCCATGCGGTGCTGATGGCCGCCGATCATGTGCGCGGCGACGCCTTTGGCGTGATCCTGCCGGACGATGTGATCCTTGGCCAGCCCTGCCTGCCGGAAATGGCCGACGCCTATAGCAGCGGCCATATGATTGCTGCGATGGATGTGGACCGCGCCGACGTCAAGAAATACGGCATCTTCCGCCCTGTTGCCGACGCCTCGATCGGCAAGATCGTGCAAGCGTCCGAACTGGTGGAAAAGCCAAGCCCCGAAGTCGCCCCGTCGCAGCTGGCAGCCGTGGGCCGCTATATCCTTGATAGCCGTATCTTTGATGCGCTGCGCAATCTGGAACCGGGCGCTGGCGGTGAATACCAGCTGACCGATGCGATTGCCGCCGATGCGCCGGCTTTCGGGCTAACAGGCTTTCGGTTTTCCGGTGCCCGCCACGATTGCGGATCGCACGCCGGATTGCTGGGCGCGGCCAATGCCCGCGCAACCGAACTGACCTGCGCTGTGGCGGCGGAATGACGGATGACAGCGACGCAATAAGGCGCGAGGGAACGGGCGGGATCTATCTGATGCTGGACTTTGACGGCACATTGGTTGATCTGGCCCCGACCCCGGACGGCATTCATATCCCGGACAGGCTGCATGGCCTGCTCGCGGGGCTGCATGATAAACTGGGCGGGCGTCTGTGTCTGGTATCGGGCCGAGAGGTCGCTGTGCTGGAACAGTTCCTGCCCGATTTCCCCGGCGACATTTTTGGTGCCCACGGGGCAGAGGCGCGGCTCGGGGGCACCCTGTCGCGCCATCCTCTTGTTGGCAGCCCAACGGTTGCGCAGGTCCAGGATAGCGCCCGGAACGCTGTGGCCCAGATCCCCGGCGCGACGCTGGAAACCAAAGATACGGGCGCTGTCATTCATTACCGCGCCGTACCAGAAGCGGCCGCCACAGCCCGCGCGGCGGCACAGGCAATTGCCGCCGCCGCGACGGGCATGGAAATGCATACATCAAAAATGGCGTTCGAGATCAGGCCATCGGACGCCAGCAAGGCCGGTGCCGTTCATACCATCGTGACAGAGCACCCCGGCACCATCCGTCCCGTCGTGATCGGCGATGACGTCACCGACGAAGAGGCGATGGTGGTCGCCAACGCTGCCGGCGGATTCGCCGTGCGCGTGGGCGACGGTGATACCTGCGCCGCCTACCGCCTGCCGGACCCCGCAGCGGTGCTGGCCTTGCTTGAAACGTGGCTGACGGAGGAAACACTATGACCGGGCGTCTTGTCGTCGTCTCGAACCGGGTGCCATCAGACGGGCCGCCCTCTGGCGGGCTTGTGGTGGCGCTACATGATTGCCTGCATGAAAACGGCGGTGTGTGGTACGGCACATCGGGCCGGATCAATGATGCCCCCGGCGACGATTTCTGCGATGTGGCCGGCGACGGCTATGACATGCGCACCTTTGATCTGACGCAGGCTGAACACGACGGCTATTACCTTGGCTATGCCAATTCGGTCCTGTGGCCGCTATGTCACCGCCGTGCCGATCTGATGGCATTAAGCAAGGGTGATTTTGAAACCTACATCGCCGTGAACCGCCGCCTTGCCAAAATGATGGCCCGCGAATTGCGCGCCGACGATCAGGTCTGGATTCACGATTATCACTTCCTTCCTCTGGCGGCCTGCCTGCGCGAACTGGGCGTGACCGCGACCATCGGCTTTTTCCACCACATCCCCTTTCCCGCCGTGCATGACCTGCTGGCCCTGCCCCAGCACCATATTTTCCCGCAATGGATTGCCAGCTTCGACCTTGTGGGCCTGCAAACCCAGCGTGACGTGGCTGCGGCGCTGGAAATGTACCGGTCTCTTGTCGGGGCGGAACAGCTGCGTGACGGATCGCTGCAATACCGAGGCCGCAACTTTGAAATCCGCAGCTTTCCTATCGGGATCGACGTGGACGCCTTTGCCAAAGAAGCAGGCCGCCGCGATGGCCGTGCCTTGCTGAACCTGGCCAAGGATGAAGGTCTGGTCATCGGCGTGGACCGGCTGGATTATTCCAAGGGGCTTGATAACCGCCTGCGCGCCTTTGGCCAGTACCTGGAGGCCCGCGAAGACGGCGATCCGCGCGCATCTTTGCTGCAGATCGCACCGCCCACCCGCGAGGCTGTGACCGCCTATCAGAACATCCGGTCGGAAATGGAGCGGATTTCAGGCAAGGTGAACGGGCTGCATTCCGATCTGGACTGGACCCCGATCCGTTACATCCACCGCGGTATCCCCCGCGATACGCTGGCGGCGCTGTACCGCGCGGCGGATGTGGGATTTGTGACGCCATTTGCCGATGGTATGAACCTTGTCGCCAAGGAATATGTCGCCGCCCAATCGCCAGAGGACCCCGGCGTGCTGATCCTGTCGCAATTCGCTGGCGCGGCAGAGCAGATGACATCGGCCCTGATCGTCAATCCCTATGATGTCGGGGAAATGGCCGCCGCCCTGCGCAAAGCGCTGTCGATGCCGCTAGCGGAACGCCGTGAACGCCATGCCGCCCTGTTCAAGGTGGTGCAGCGCGATGATATTGCCCACTGGACCGACACCTACCTGGCAGCGATGGCGCGTATCGCCCACAAACCGCTGGTGGCAGAGGCTGTCTGACACCAGCGGCGCGCAAGGTGGCCGCCCCGTACTTGCCGACGTGCCGTAAATGCGCATCGGCAAGTACGATAACCACTAGGAAACCGTCTGCGACACTTTTAAAGTAGCTGTGCGACCTCTGGGCAAGTCCATCGGCTAAGGCGCATCCGCCTGTCTGAAAGTGCGCAACATGAATGATACCACTGCCCCCGAAAAAAGCTCTGCCACCCGCATCGCAACGCCGCAAAACGGCGCACAGGCTGCGGCATTTCAAGGCGGAGGCGAGCTGGGTCAACGCATAAGTTCGTTTGACTGGCAGACATCGCCGCTGGGGGACCCGTCGACATGGCCCACGGCCCTGACAACGCTGGTCGAATTGATGCTGCAATCCCGCCAGCCCATGTTCCTGACCTGGGGCGATGCGCGCACCATGCTGTATAACGATGCCTATGCACCGCTGCTGGGCACCCGCCATCCAGCCGCGCTGGGTCAGCCGTTCTTTGACGTCTGGCACGATATCGTCGACGTGGTAAAGCCGATCATGGATCGCGCCTTTGCGGGTGAAAGCACGCATATGGACGATCTAATGCTGCTGATTCACCGACATGGCTATCCCGAAGAAGCGCACTTTGCCTTTTCTTACACGCCTGTGCGGGGCGGCAGCGGCACGGTGACGGGCATGTTCTGCGCCTGTACCGAAACCACGAAAGATGTATTCGCCCGCCGCCGCGAGGTCGCCGAAAGCGAACGGCTGGAAAACATGTTCGCGCTGGCCCCCAGTTTCATGGCGATCCTGCGCGGGCCGCAGCACATTTTTGAATCGACCAACGCCGCCTATAACCGCCTGATCGGTCGTGATGACATTATCGGCCGCACCGTGCGAGAGGCGCTGCCCGACATTGCCGGCCAAGGGTTTTACGAAATTCTGGACGAGGTTTATGAAACCGGTCAGCCCTTCGTCAATCAGGACGCCAAGGTCACGTTTCAGGCTACAGAGGACAGCGCGCCCACTGACCGCTATGTGTCGTTTATCTTTCAGCCGATCAAGAATGACGAAGGCGAAGTCACTGGCCTGTTCATTGACGGGCACGACGTCACCGAACGGATGACCAGCCAGGGCGCGCTTGCCGAAAGCGAAACGCGCTTTCGCGAAATGGCAGATAATGCGCCCAACTTTATCTGGATGACGGAACCGTCAGGCGGATGCACCTATGTGAACCAGCGCTGGCTGACCTTTACAGGGCAAAGCAAATCCGAAGTGCGCGGCAACGGCTGGCTTGACGCCGTCCACCCCGACGATCTGGACAGCGTGCGCCTTGCCTTGCAACAGGCCCATGTCGATCACGAAACCTTTGAATTCGAATACCGCCTGCGCCAAGAAGACGGCACCTATGCCTGGACGCTGAATACCGCCCAGCCGCGCTTTACCACCGATGGCACATTTGTTGGCCTTCTGGGATCTGGCCTTGATATTGACGAGCGCAAAGGGTTCGAGGAACGTCAGGCCCTGATGGTCAGAGAGCTGCATCACCGCGTCAAGAATACGCTGGCGACAGTGCAGGCGATCATCGGCTTTACCCTGCGCACCTCGCCTGACATGGAAACATTCCGCACGGGCGTCAGCAACCGCATCGCCTCGCTGGCGCGCAGCCACAGCTCTTTGACCGATGCTGAATGGCAGGGCATGGACCTGCGTGCGGTACTGCGGTCGGAACTGGAACCTTACGACAACGGCAAGCGCCTGATCCTGAAAGGACCGCGGGTCTTTTTGTCATCCGATACTGTGGTGCCGCTGACCATGGCTGTTCACGAGCTGACGACGAATGCTGTCAAATACGGGGCCCTGTCCAACGAGGACGGCCAGATCGAAGTGCGCTGGTCCGTGACCATCGGGCCGGACGGCGAACATCTGACCTTGGACTGGCGTGAAATCGGCGGCCCGGAAGTCTGCCCGCCCACGCGCACAGGGTTTGGCACAACTTTGCTGGAACGTCTGCTTGGCGGACAGCTGAATGGCACCGCCACAATGAATTATCCCGCCGAAGGGGTCGAGGTGCAGATCCGGGCGCAACTTCGTGATGTTCCAAGCGGAACGAAACAGTAATCGCGCACGTTTAACCATGACCAAGACATTCAGGACATCATTGCAATGACCTATCGCCACATCAAAGGCGCGACAGTGCTTGTTGCCGAAGACAACATGCTTGTCGCGCTGAACATCGCCCTTGCGCTAGAAGATCGCGAGGCGCATGTCCTGGGCCCCTGCGCCCGCGTCAGCGAGGCCATGCGTCTGATAGGCGGCACCGATATCGTCGGCGCGATCCTTGACGTGGATCTGATCGACGGGCCGGTGACACCGCTGGCGCAGGCCCTGACGGACCGCGATGTGCCGATTGTGTTTTGCACCGGTGTGGGGCTGCCGGAAAAGCTGACAAAGCTGATCCCTGATGCAACTGTGTTTCTGAAACCGACAGAACCGGAACGGCTGATCGACAAGCTGAACCAGCTGATCCGGTCCAAAGCCGAAGCAACAAGCTGACGCCACGCGGCGCCATCGCTTGCGTCACCCTTATTCGTCGCCGTCTTCATAAAGGTGAATGACCGCCGCCTCTTCGATCCCGCCGATATGGGTGAACGGGGCACCGGCGTTTACGAAATCGGAAATTCCGAATTTAGGAAATACGAAATACTTCTCCGCCACGTTTTCCTGCTGCGCGCAATAAATGACGCGGCTGATGCCGGCAAACCGCATGGCCGACAGGCACATCTCGCAGGGTTGCAGGGATGAAATCAGCGTGCATTCCGACAGCTGCTTGCGGTCCAGACGCTGCGTGACAGCGGCCAGAACGACCATCTCGGCATGCTTTGTCGGATCGGTCAGGGCATTAACCTCGTTTTCGCCAATTTCCAAGATCTGGTCGCCGCTGACAATTGCGGCGGCAATACCGTTACGGCCATCATCCTTTGACGCGTCCAGCGCGCGGTCGATCACGCCCTGAACCGCGTCCCGTTCAGTCTGTGACAAACGGGGGTCTTTTTGCAAATCCGACATATGTATTCTCCTTTGGCGATCTAATTAGACCGCCAAGAGGACATTCCACCGCTGAAGGATAAATATATGCCCGCATTGGAAGCGATACTTGAAACCGCAATCTATGTCGCCGACTTAAGGCGCGCCTGCGCCTTTTACGAAGATATCATGGGGCTTCGGCCGCTAGAAAAAGCTGACCGGCTCTGCGCCTATAGCGTGAACGAAAGAAGCGTTCTGCTGATTTTTGCCCGCGGCGGCACGGCGGACGGGGCGACGGCTGACGGCGACAATGAAATTCCGCCGCATGATGCGACAGGGCAAATCCATTTTGCGTTTCAGGCAACGCATGACGCCTTTGACGCATGGGACAACCACCTGACCGCGCAGGGCGTCGAAATCCTCAGCCGGACAAGCTGGATGCGCGGCGGCAAAAGTATGTATTTTCGCGATCCCGACGAAAATCTGGTGGAAATTGCCGCCTCGCCCGGGCTTTGGCCGATGGATGGCACAACAGCCTAGGGGCGATAAGCCCGAGGCCGAAACCCCAAAGCCGGGCGGGGCCAGCCTCGCCCGCCAATCAGGTCAAGCGACCTGCTCTGCCTCCAGCACTTCGGCAAAGCTTTGGAAAAACTTCGCGGCCAGTTTCTTGGCCGTGCTTTGGATCAGGCGGCTGCCAAGCTGCGCCAGCTTGCCGCCAATTTCAGCCTTGGCGTCATAGGTCAGCACCGTCGTGTCGCCATCCGCGACCAGTGTGACATCCGCGCCGCCCTTGGCATGGCCCGCCGCGCCGCCATTGCCCTGCCCCGCCAAGGAAAAGGCCTGCGGTGCACCGGATTTGTCCAGTTGTACATCACCGCTGAAGCGGGCCTTGACCGGCCCGACCTTTAGCACGATCTTGGCTTCCAGTTCGGTGTCGGAATGCTGGATCAGCTCTTCGCAGCCGGGGATACACTGACGCAGGATATCAGGATCGTTCAAGGCGGCATAAACCCGGTCCAGCGGGGCGTTGATGATGATGGCGTCTTTCAGTTCCATAGGTATCTCTTTCTAGCAGCAGGGAAATTTTACTGTTGTCAGGGTCGCCGCCTGTTCCGGCGTCAACGCCCATTTGCGGCGCAGGGCGGCGATGTAGGTGCGTAGTCGTGCCATGTTCATGCTCCTTTCGGCGGGTTCATCAGGATGCGGCATCGTGAAGGGTCCGGGCAGAAAACTGCCGTTTCGCCTCGGTCATCTGGGCAAGGATCGACAGCGCGATTTCCGCCGGCGTCACAGCCCCGATATTCAGCCCTGCAGGCGCATGCACCGCGGCGATGTGTTTGGGGGCTATGCCTTGGGCGGCCAGCTTTGCAGACAGGGCGGCATATTTCTTGGCGCTGCCGACAAAGGCTGTGTAATCCGCGCCGCAAGTCAGCACGCCGGTCAGCGCGGCCAGATCCCCCTGCCCCTGCGTGGCGATCACGACATAGCGGGCCCGCCCCGGCATGCGATCCGGCAAAGGCACATCGCCTGCGGACGCTGTTACGCGCCAGCCGAAATGCGGCGCAAGGGCGGACAGTTTCAGCGCCACGGGGGATGCGCCGATGACCCGCAATTCCGGCTCTGGCAGATGTGGTTCGATAAAGATGTCGATGGTGCCTTTCGACGGGCAGCCGTTGCGGGCAAAGTGGATGCCATCCCTGTCATCGCCGGGATGCACGCCTTGGCGGGCAAGGTCCTCTTCCGGGGCGACGCTGATCAGTTGCGGCTGGCCGCTGGCATAGGCGCGCAGGGTTGCGGCCTTGATCGCGCCTTTGACGCAGCCGCCGCCCAGCCAGCCGTCGATGATGGTGCCGTCATCGCGCAATAACGCCTTGGCCCCCGGTTTGGCGGCGGTGGTGCCTGCGGTGCGGACGATGGTGGCAATGGCAAAGACGTCAGTGCCGTCCTGCAGCCCGTGTTCCATGATCTGTTTGGGTGTCATAGCCGTACCAATTCGGGTTCGAGTGCGGCCAGATCACCCAGCGTGTTGGCCGCACGAAAGAGGTCCAGATGCGGCAAGGCCTGCGCCATGGCCTTTGCAGTTGGCGCATAGCCATCCCAGCCTTTCAGCGGGTTCAGCCAGATCACCTTGCAGCCGCGCTGTTTCAGCCGCGCAAGCGCGTCCGAAATACCGTCCGGCGCGGCGGTGTCATAACCGTCCGACAGGATCATCACGGCGGTGCGGTTATCGACAAAGCGGCGGCCATAGGTGCCCGCAAAAGTGTTCAGGCTATCGCCAATCTTGGACCCGCCTGCAAAGCCGTCCGCCAGCAGCGACAGCCGCGCAAGGGCGCGCAGGGCGTCCTTGTCGCGCAGCGCTTCGGTGATGCGGACCAGTTTGGTGTGAAACAGATAGGCATCGGCGCGGGGATCGGCGCGCATCAGACCTGCCAGAAAAGCCAGATAAATCCGCGCATAAACGGTCATCGACCCCGAGACATCGCAAATGGCAGTGATCCGCATCGTGCGGTCCGGGCGATGGCGGCGCGGCAGGGCAAAGGGTTCGCCCCCGGTCGCAAGGCTTTTGCGGATCGCTTTGCGAAAATGGATCTGGTCGCCCTTGCGTGCCGCGACCCGGCGACGCGATCTGCGATCGCGCAGCGCCGCGCCAAGGCGCAGGGCGATCTTTTCAGCGGCGGCAATATCATCGGGCCGCACGATATCGCGCAGGTCCTTTTTGAACAGGTTCGCGATGTCGGTGGCGACCAGCTTGCCCTCGCCGTTTGCGTCCGCCTCCTGCGTGCCGCCATCGGGTGCGGTGATATCGCCTGCGCCGCCGGCGGGGTCGGCATCTGCATCCGCCTCTCTTGTAGAGCGGGCGTGATCAATCGGGGCGCTTGGCGGAACGGGCACAACACGGGTTTTCACCCGCCCGCCGTTCATCCAGTAGCTGTCAAACAGCGCGTCGAATTGGGCGGCTTCTTCGGTGCATCCGGTAAAGACGGATTTCAGGGCGCGCCGCGCCTCGTTTAGGTTGGCAGCGTTGACGTGGCACAACGCGTCCAGCGCCAGGGCCGTCTGATGGACGCCAAGGCGCAGACCGTGATCGCGCAGGTGCCGGGCAAAGCCGGTCATCCGCGCGGCTGGGCCCGGATCGCGGGCGGCGAATTTGGTCACAAGGGTCATGCCGCTTTCCCGGCCAGACGCTGGGCGATTTCTGTCGGGATCGCGTCCCGGTCCATCTGTGTTTTCAGCAAGGTCACAAGGGTGGCTTGCAGAATCGCCGGATCGTCGGTCAAATCCGCCACGCCAAGCCCCATCAGGGCAGCAGCAAAATCCAGCATTTCGGCGATGCCGGGCTTCTTTTCCAGCTCTTGTGTGCGCAAGGATTGCACAAAGCCGACAATCTGGGCGCACAGACGGTCGGTGATTTCAGGATAGCGCGTGACCAGAATGGAAAGCTCTGTTTCCAGATCGGGATATGGCACATGGGCGTAAAGACAGCGGCGGCGCAGCGCGTCGCTCAGGTCGCGGGTGCCATTGGCGGTCAGGATCACCATGGGGCGGGTCGTGGCGGTGATCGTGCCCATTTCTGGGATGGTGATTTGGAACTCCGACAGGATTTCCAGCAGATAAGCCTCGAACTCTTCGTCCGCGCGGTCGATTTCATCGATTAGCAGCACAGGCGCTTTGGTCTGGCGGATCGCCTTAAGCAAGGGACGTTCCAGCAGAAACTCATCGGAAAAGATGCGCGCCTCAACCTGGCGGCCCGTCTCTCCACCTTCTGATGCTGCACGGATCGCAAGCAGCTGGCGCTGGTAGTTCCATTCATAGATGGCCTGCGCCGCGTCCAGACCTTCGTAGCATTGCAGGCGGATCAATTGCGTATCCTGCACGGCGGCCAGCACGCGGGCGACTTCGGTCTTGCCAACGCCGGCCGCCCCTTCCAGCAGCAGGGGCCGGCCCAGCTGCAGCGACAGATGCAGCGCCATCGCCAGATCGCCAGCGGCAATATACCCCTGTTCGGCCATGGCCGTTTGTAACGTCTTCCAGGTCATCAGGTCCCCTTCCGCAAGGTGCGGGCTGCAGGGTGTGCAGCCCGCGGCGGGTCATCTAGTCGTGCATGCCAAGGTTCGCGGCCGTTTGCCAAATCCGCCAGTGATCATGCGGCATGTTGGTGTGGCGGTTGCCGAACGGGCGGAACGCATCCTGCACCGCGTTGGAAAAGCACGGCACGCCGCCGACATGCGGGCTTTCGCCCACACCCTTTGCGCCGATCGGGTGATGCGGGCTGGGGGTGACGGTAAAATCGGTTTCATAATTGGGCACTTCCCACGCGGTGGGCAGGAAGAAATCCATCAGTGTGCCGGTCTTGACGTTGCCGATATCGTCATAGGCAATCTCTTGCCCCAATGCGACGGCAAGGGCTTCGGTCAGGCCGCCGTGAATCTGGCCTTCGATCACCATGGGGTTGATCCGTGTGCCGCAGTCGTCCAGCGCGTAGAAGCGGCGGATCTCGGGCACACCGGTATCGACGTCGATATCCATGACACAAACATAGGCACCAAAGGGATAGGTCATATTAGGCGGATCATAATAGCTGACCGCCTCCAGACCCGGCTCTACGCCCGGGATGGCCTGATGATAGGACGCATAGGCGATATCCTTCATCGTCTTGAACCGTTCTGGCGCGCCTTTGATAACAAAGCGGTCCACGTCGAATTCCACGTCGTCATCGTGCACTTCCAGCAGATAGGCCGCGATCATCTGCGCCTTGGCGCGGATTTTTCGCCCTGCCATGGCCGCCGCCGCCCCTGCAACCGGGGTAGAGCGAGAGCCGTAGGTGCCAAGCCCGTAAGGCGCGGTGTCGGTGTCGCCTTCTTCGATCGTGATGCTGTCGGCGGGCAGACCGATTTCGGATGCAAGGATTTGCGCAAAGGTCGTCGCATGCCCCTGCCCCTGCGAAATGGTGCCAAGCCGCGCCGTGGCAGAACCTGTCGGGTGGATGCGGATTTCGCAGCTGTCGAACATGCCCATCCCAAGGATGTCGCAATTCTTGACCGGACCCGCGCCGACGATTTCGGTAAAGAACGACAGGCCGATCCCCATGATCTTGCGCGTCTCGCCGCGGTTGAACGCGGCAACCCGTTCCGCCTGTTCGGCCCGCAGACCTTTGTAGTCGACGGCCAGCAGCGCCTTGTCCCAGGCGGTCTGGTAATCGCCGGAGTCGTATTCCCAGCCCAGCGCGGCGGTATAGGGGAACTGCTCTTTCTTGATGAAGTTGATCGACCGCAGCTCTGCCGGGTCCATGTCCAGCTCGATCGCCAGAACTTCGATCATCCGTTCGATGAAATAGACAGCCTCGGTCACGCGGAAGGAACAGCGATACGACACGCCGCCCGGTGCCTTGTTGGTATAGACGCCATCAACGCCCAGATAGGCGACGGGGATGTCATAGGACCCGGTGCAGATGTTCATAAAACCGGCCGGAAACTTGGTCGGGTCAGCGCAGGCGTCGAATGCGCCGTGATCTGCCGTGACGTGGCAATGCAGGCCGGTGATCTTGCCCTCTTTCGTGGCGCTGATCTTGCCCTTCATCCAATAATCGCGGGCAAAGGCGGTGGACATCAGGTTTTCCATCCGGTCCTCCACCCACTTCACCGGCACGCCGGTGACGATGGATGCAACGATGGAACAAACATAGCCCGGATAAACGCCGACCTTGTTACCAAAGCCGCCACCGATGTCGGGGGACACGACGCGGATGTTATGCTCCTCGATCCCCGACAACAGCGAGGCAACGGTACGCACGACATGCGGTGCCTGAAAGGTGCCCCAAAGCGTTAGCTTACCGTTGACCTTGTCCATCGACGCAACCGAACCGCAGGTTTCCAGCGGGCACGGGTGGGTGCGGTGGTAATACATCTCGGCCTCGGCGACGACTTCGGCGTTGTCGATCACCTGATTGGTGGCCTCTAACTCTCCGGCTTCCCAAGTAAAGATATGGTTGGGATGCTTGCGCGGGCCGTGGGCCCCGTTGGGGATTGCGCCGCCTTCGCCGATCAGATCCTCGCGCAGAACCACATCGGATTGCAGGGATTTGAACGGATCGACAATGACTTCAAGCTCTTCATAGTCCACCTCGACCAGTTCAACCGCATCGGCGGCGATATAACGGTCAGCGGCCACAACAAAGGCGACCTCTTGCCCTTGGAACAGCACCTTGCCGTCGGCCAGCACCATCTGCTTGTCACCCGCCAGCGTCGGCATCCAGTGCAGGCCCAGCGGTTCCAGATCCTTGGCCGTCAGAACCGCAGTGACACCGGGCAGCGCCATCGCTGCGTCGATATTGATCGATTTGATCCGCGCATGAGCATAGGGAGAGCGCACAAAATCGCCGTGCAGCATACCGGGCAGCTTGATGTCATCGACATAGTTGCCTTTGCCTTGGGTAAAGCGGGCATCCTCGACCCGCTTGCGCGAGCAACCCATCCCTTTCAGACCGGCAACGCGGTCCTCGCGTGTGACTTCGTCCTTCATTGTGCCGCCTCCGTTTCTTTATGCCCTACCGCTTCGGTGCTAGAGGGCGCGCTGCCATTCAATTGCGAGGCTGCGGACAGAATGGATTTTACGATGTTCTGGTAGCCTGTGCAGCGGCAGATGTTGCCAGCGATGCCAAAGCGGACCTCTTCTTCGGTCGGGTTCGGGTTTTCCTCTAGCAGTTTGGCGGCGCGGGTAATCATGCCCGGCGTGCAAAAGCCGCACTGAAGCCCGTGATGTTCCTTGAAGTTTTCCTGCAGCACATGCAGCGCGCCCGGGCTGCCCAGACCTTCGATGGTGGTAATTTCCGCGCCATTGGCTTGCGCCACGAACATAGTGCAGGATTTCACGGATTTGCCGTTCAGCGTGACGGTGCAGGCCCCGCAATGGGACGTTTCGCAGCCGACATGCGGGCCGGTGATGTTCAGCTTTTCCCGCAGGGCGTAGATCAGCAGTTCGCGTGGTTCGGCCAGAAATTCGTGATTCGTGCCGTTGACGTTCAGTTTGACGTGCATCTTGTTTGACATGGGTGTTCCTCCTTACGCCCGGGACCAGGCGCGCGCGATGGCGCGGCCCAGGACAACACCGGCGACGTGGCGTTTGAATTGGGCAGGGCCGCGGTTGTCTTCGGTGGGGTCGATATCGGCCAGCATGGCAGCGACAGCGGCCTTGATCGCCTCTGCGCCGCAGTCAGTGCCGACCAGCGCATCCCCGGCCCCCTGCGACCAGACGGGCGTATCGCTCAGGTTCGTCATGGCGATGGACGCCGCAGCGACCTTGCCGCCTTCTTTGCTGATCTGCACCGCAGCGGCGGCGGTGGCATAGTCGCCGATCTTGCGCTTTTGCTTTTCATAGGCGTAGCCGCCAAGGGGCGCGGCAAAGCTGATTGCGGTCAGCACCTCGTCATCCTCGCGGGCGGTCATATAGGCGGCATCGTAGAATTCACGCGCCGCGACGCTGCGTTCGCCGTCAGGGCCAATCAGGTGGAACTGCGCATCGAGGCACTGCATCAAGCCCGGCATATCGTTGCCCGGATCGCCGTTTGCGACGTTGCCGCCAACAGTGCCCATATAGCGGACTTGCGGGTCTGCGATCTGGGTTGCCGCCTCTGCCATAATCGGGGCAGCTGCGGTCAGACCTGCGTGATCGATGATGTCGTGCTGCGTTGTCATGGCCCCGATGCGAATGGTGCCGCCGTCGATGGTGATCCCGCCAAGGCCAGTAATGGCCTGCAGATCGATCAGATGCGGCACATCTGCCATCCGCAGTTTCATCATGGGGATCAGGCTGTGCCCGCCCGCCAGCACGCGGGCATCGTCGCCGTGTTCCTGCAGCAGGGCCAGAACCCCCTCCATACTGGTCGGCCGATAGTATGCGAAAGCCGCTGGTATCATTGCATCTCCTCCCAAATCCGCAAAGTCCTTGGCCGTCAGGCTGGCCTTGGGCCGGGCGCAATGCTTGTGAAATTCAATGAAATGCAGGGGATTTGCACGAATGGCGCCGTTTGGCGCACGAATGGCGGTGGCCTATACGCCCAGCGTGTCGCGCACCGCCTTTAGGTTGGACCGGCTGACAGGCACCGGTGGCAAATGCCCCGCGGCAAAGCGGCACAGGCCCTGATCCTTTGACCGTTCGAACCCTTTGACCTGCGCGGGATTGACCAGATAACTGCGATGCGTCCTGATAAAGCCCGCGCCCGACAACCGTTTGACCGCCTCTGTGATGGGCCAGGCGCAAAAGAGCTGGGCATCGTTGGTATAGACCTTGGTGTAATGCCCCTCGGCCCGGACAAAGGCGACCTGAACGGGGTCGATCATATGGGTCACGCCGTGCCTTTCGCAGGGAATATGCAAGGGGCGCGGGGCAGCGGCGGGTATTACGGGGTCCGCCGCGGGTACCGCCGCGGGCACAGCGGCTGCCGTTGCCGGCTTTGCAGGTGCAAAGAACGTCACCCCCATCCACAGAAAGCCGCCGAAAATGACAAAGCTGGACACGATAACACCCAGTGCCAAAGTCTCGTTGCTGATGACGGGGCCGAATTCATCCAGCGCTTGCACGGCGACGAATTGCGTATTGGCGGTTGCGATGAAATGCACCGCGCAGACCGCAAAGGCAAAGCACAGGGTCCCCAGCAGGATGCTGCGATTGTTGCGCTTGCCATAGGCCGCCCAGAACGCACCGATGCACAGCACGATGGCTGATACCGCCGACAAGGCCACCCCCAGCGGCGTATAAACCGGCTTGCACAATTGCAGCCCCGCCATGCCAAGGTAATGCATCGCCAGAATTCCGCAGCCAACCATGGCCCCGGCGGCCGATACCGTGACGGGTGTGCGGTCGCGAAAATGTAGCAGCAGCAGCGCCGTGCCGACGATCAAGATCGCAAGCAAGGCAGAGGCCAGCGTCATCGCCGCATCATAATAGAACAGGATCGGCATCTGCATGCCCAGCATGGCGACAAAATGCATCGACCAAATGCCGCCCCCCAATGCTATGGCAGAGGCCGCCACAGACCGCTTGCGCTGTGCCACCCCCTGTTTCGAAAGATCTTGCGATAGCGTCAAGCCGGTGAACCCCGCCGCCAGGGCGATCACCACAGAGGCTACAGCCAGCCAGATATTTTGACCAACGTCCAGAAATTCCATTCCGTTTTGATGCCAGCAAACTTGCCACAAATCAAACTTGCTGATGCCATCAGGACCATGAAATCGCGCAAAGCAACCCTGGATGGAAAGGCCGCGACGATAGCGTGCCTTCAGGGCGCAGGACTGCGAGAAAGGCGGATCGCGGGCGCACCTATATCTGTGCGCAATTGCACGGTTGAAATCGAAAATTAGGACTTATGTCGATTGATGCGAAACCGCGCAAACCGGGATTTTCATTTTGCGGCAAATACTTGCGAGCCAAAGCTTATGTTACCCGCAAATTGGCGGATCCTTTTCATGACCCCGGCCCGCATCAATGGCCGGCCGTCACGGCGGGCGCGCGCCCCTTTCACCGCCGGTGCGTTATCACCTATATTTCGCACCTGCGCCATCGCGGCGGCAAACGGATCAAAGGGACCGGGAATGTTACAAAAGCGATCTTCGGGTGCGTTGCAGCGTACGACCCTGCGCGCCGGGCAGGCCTCCTCGATATCCGGTTCTGCGAAAACCATTAAGGAAACCGACATGATAGAATTCGAAATCAACGGGCGGAAGGTCAGCGTCGATGCGGACCCGCAGACGCCATTGCTTTGGGCGATCCGGGATGAAATCGGTCTGACCGGCACAAAGTTCGGCTGCGGCATCGGCATGTGCGGTGCCTGCACCGTGCACATCGACGGCCAGGCGACCCGATCGTGCATCACTGCCGTCGGCGATATCGCAGGCCTGAAGGTCACGACCATCGAAGGTCTGGACGCAGATGCCAACCACCCCGTGCAAGAAGCTTGGCGCAATCTGCGCGTGCCGCAGTGCGGTTACTGCCAGTCTGGCCAGATCATGCAGGCCGCCAGCCTGCTGCAGGACACCCCGAACCCCACGGATCAGGATATTGACGACGTGATGACCGGCAACCTGTGCCGCTGCATGACCTATCCCCGCATCCGCCAAGCCGTGCGCGAAGCAGCCAACGCCATGTCCGGAGCGCAAAACCAATGAGCAATAAACTGATGTCCCGCCTGACGACAGGCGCATCCTCTCCCGCATCTGCAATGACGCGCCGCGGCTTTCTGGTGTCGATGACCGCCACCGGCGTTGCCTTTGGCTTTCCACGCGCATCGCAGGCCGCGATGAACCCTGTTGCCGCCGACGGTCTGCCCGTGCAGCCCAATGGCGACACGTTCGAGCCGACAATGTGGTATTGGATCGATGCGGATGGCCAGGTCAACGTCAACATCATCCGCGCCGAAATGGGCCAGCACGTTGGCACCGCCATCGCGCGTATTCTGGCGGACGAGCTGGAAGTGTCCTGGGACAAGGTCCACATCACCCACGTCGACACCGATGAAAAATGGGGCCTGATGGTCACTGGCGGCAGCTGGTCGATCTGGCAAAGCTGGCCGGTTTACCGCCAGGCCGGTGCCGCTGGTCGCACCGCCCTGATCGAGGCCGCAGCCGCCCAGTGGGGCGTCGATCCGGCGACCTGCACCGCACGCGACGGCACCGTCACCGATGGCACCAATACCATCACCTACGGTGATCTGGTCGCCGCCGGCCTTGACCGTTCCTTTACCGAAGAAGAGCTGCAGGCGCTGACCCTGAAGCCGCACGAAGAACTACGTCTTGTCGGCAAGGACGTCACCGCGCTGGACATCGCCAACAAGACCAACGGCAAGGCGATCTACGGTCTTGATGCCAAGGTTGACGGTATGGTCTACGGCGTGCCGCTGCTGCCGCCGACGCGTCTTGGCTCCTCTGTCACCTCTGTTGATGACAGCGCCGCCAAGGACGTCAAAGGCTACTTGCAGACGCTGACGCTAAAAGATCCTTCTGGCACCGTGCCAGGCTGGGTTGTGGTCTTGGGCGAAAGCCTGATGGCCGCAAAATGGGCGTCAGAGGCGATTGCCGTCGAATGGGCCGCTGGCGACACGGCCACCGTGTCCGAGGCGCAGATCAACGCGCGTTCGCGAGAATTGATCGCCGATGAAAACACCGGGGGCATTCTGGCCACCGACGACCCTGATACCAGTGCCGCCTTTGCGGATGCGACCGATACGCTGGAGGCAGAGTATTCCACTCAGACCGTCCTGCACTTTCAGATGGAGCCGGTGAACGCGACCGTGTTCCAGAACGACGAAGGCATGTGGGAAATCCACACGGGCAATCAATGGCAATCGCTGATCCTGCCGGTGCTGTCCGCCGCGCTGGAAGCGCCAGCCGACAAGATCGTCATGCGCAGCTACATGCTGGGCGGCGGTTTTGGTCGCCGGCTGAACGGCGACTACACCGTGCCTGCGGCGCTGGCGTCCAAGGCGCTTGGCGGCAAGCCGGTCAAACTGGTATTCTTCCGCGAGGATGACGCCCAGTTCGACAGCGTCCGGTCCCCCAGCATTCAAAAGCTGCGGATGGCCTTTGGCGAAGGCAATGCCGTCACCGGGATGGAACATGCCGCCGCCGCGGGTTGGCCCACGGGCGTTCTGGCACCCGGCTTCATGCCCAAGGGTGTGAACGATGTGGCCTATGACCCCTTTGCCATCGACGGTGCGGACCACTGGTATGACGTGGGCGCGCACAAGGTGCGGGCGATTGAAAACGATCTGGCCAACGCCACCTTCCGTCCCGGCTGGCTGCGGTCGGTCGGACCGGGCTGGACCAACTTTGCCGTGGAAAGCTTCATGGATGAAGCAGCCCACAAGATCGGCACCGACCCGGTGGAATTCCGTTTGCAGCACCTGACAGCCCAAGGCAGCAATGCCGGCTCTGCCCCGAACGCCGTTGGCGGCGCATCGCGTCAGGCTGAAGTGCTGCGCCGCGTTGTGGATATGTCGGGCTATGGCACCGCTGATCTGCCCGCAGATACGGCAATCGGTGTCGCCACCACCTTTGGCCAGTCGCGCGGTATGCCGACCTGGACCGCTGGCGCGGTCAAGCTGCACGTGGACCGCGAAAGCGGTTATGTAACGGTGGAAAAGATGTGGCTGGCGTTTGACTGCGGCACAGTCGTTGATCCCGACGGCGCATTGGCGCAGTGCCAAGGCGCGGCGCTTTGGGGTCTGTCGATGGCCCTGCACGAAGGCACCACGATCGAGGATGGCAACGTCATCGACCGCAATCTTGGCGGCTATACCCCGCTGCGCCTGATCGACACGCCGGAAATGGAAATCGCCTTTGTCGAAAGCACCGAAGTTCCCGTCGGTCTGGGCGAGCCCGGCACGACGGTGATCGCCCCCGCGATTGCCAACGCGATCTATAACGCGGTCGGCGCACGCCTGCGTCACCTGCCGATCCGGCCGGATGACGTTCTGGCTGCCTTGGACGCGTAACACGCAAAAGGGGCACCCGTGCGAACGGGTGCCCCTGCCACGCCGCCTATAGCAAAAAGATATGGGCAAAGATGATGGCCTGCAGCAGCAGGAACACCGTATCCACCGCGATCAGCACCAGGCCTTTGACCCCCGGCGCGAACAGCTTTTGCAGCGATGTCTTGACCCCAAGCGCCGAAATCGCGACGACCAGCAGGAACCGGGATGCATCGTTGACGAAGTTCAGCAGCGATTCCGGCAGGGGCACGAAATTGCGCACCATCATCAGCGCAAGGAAGGCGACGACGAACCATGGCAGGCCCGCGGTGCCGCCCGCATCCTTGCGGAATACCAGCGCCACGACCAGCAGGACGACAGGCAGCAGCGCCACCCGCAACAGCTTGGTAAAGGTCGCGATATCGCCTGCCGTGTCGCTGACCGAATAGCCCGCGCCGACGACCTGCGCGACGTCGTGAATTGTCGCGCCGATCATGTAGCCGCTTTCGACATCCGCAAGCCCAAGCCATGTGAACAGCATGGGATAGACGATCATCGCGATGGTCGACATGGCGGTCACACCGACGACGGTCAGCAAGATATCCTCTTCTTTCAGGTACTTCTTGGGCAGGACTGCCGCAATCGCCATGGCAGCGGATGCACCGCAGATCGCGACGGACCCGCCGGTCAGCAGGCCGAACGCCGTCGTGCGCCCGAAAAGCCGCGCAAAGATGACGCCGCCCAGCAGCGTCAGCACCAGCATGCCCACCACGCCGACGATCGGCGTGATGCCCAGCTGCGACACATCCGCAAAGGTCAGCCGCAGGCCCAGCAAAGCCACCCCGATCCGCAGCAGGGTGCGAGAGCAGAAACTGATCCCCTCCAACGTGCGGGGGGTGTCGGTCATAAAGTTGAACGCCATGCCGATCAGCAGGGCAAACAGCATGGCGGGGGCGTTGTAGTGTTCCGCCAGAAAGCTGGACGCGAGGGCGACCGTCACCGCCAGAATGATACCGCCGCGGTGCACCTCGATCCAGGCCAGCATACGTGCGGCGGGGCCGGTTGGCACGGCAGGTACAGCCAACGGGTCAGCTTGCGGCATCGATTGCGCCCAGATCAAAAGTTTCATGAGGAAAGAACTTTGCCAGCCGAATATCGGCGGACCGTGCGTGCCCTTCCATACCTTCCATGCGGGAAATCCGCGCCGTCGCCTCTGCCAGGGGGCGGGCACCGTCACGGGTGGCGCGTTGCCAGGTCACGGTTTTCATGAACTTGTGCACCGACAGACCGCCCGTATACCGCGCCGCGCCAGAGGTCGGCAGCACATGGTTCGGGCCGGCGGCCTTGTCGCCAAAGGCCACGGTCGTTTCTTCGCCCAGAAAAAGCGAGCCATAGGACCGCAGGCGCTGCAGCCACCAGTCAAGGTCGGCGGCCTGAATATGCAGATGTTCCGGACCATAGGTGTCGCAGACAACCGCCATCCCTTCGGCATCCGCGCACAGCATGACTTCGGCGTAATCGGCCCAGGCCGCGCGGGCGCTGGAACGGTTCGGTTCCGGCAGGCTGTCGATGATCCCCGGCACAAGGTCCATGACCTTTTCCGCCAGGGCGCGGTCGGAGGTGACCAGCCAGACCGGAGAGTTGTAGCCGTGTTCCGCCTGCCCCACCAGATCCGTCGCCACCAGTTCAGGGTCGGCCGTGGCATCGGCCACAACCATGCTGTCGGTGGGTCCGGCAAACATGTCGATGCCGACGTGGCCGAACAGAATACGCTTTGCCTCTGCCACGTATTGGTTTCCGGGGCCGACCAGAATGTCGGCTTTCGGCAGGCCGAACAGGCCATGCGCCATGGCGGCGACGCCCTGCACCCCGCCCATGGCCATGATGACATCCGCGCCGCACAGATCCATGGCATAGATAATGGCGGGCGGGATGCCCACACCCGGACGCGGCGGCGAACAGGCGGTGATATGGGGCACGCCTGCGACCCTGGCCGTGGTGATCGTCATGATTGCGCTGGCGATATGGCTGTAACGCCCCCCCGGCACATAGCAGCCCGCGGCGGACACGGGAATTTGCCGCTGACCTGCAATCAGCCCGGGCAGAATTTCGACCTCGCAATCGGTGATGGTGCCGCGCTGTGCCTCGGCAAAGCGGCGGATGTTGCGGTGCGCGAACTGGATGTCAGTCTTCAGCCTGTCCGGCACCAGTGCCGCAGCCTGCGCCCGCATATCGGGGGTCAGGATGATTTCGCCGGTCCAGCGGTCCAGATCGCGGGCATACTGGCGGGCTGCATCCTCGCCTTTGGCGGCGATTGCGTCCAACATTTCGACGACGATATCGTGCACGTCATCCTGCCCTGTTTCCGCAACGCGAAGGGCTTTTTTCAAGTAGATCATAGTCCTGGCTTTCGAGTTAAAGGCTGCGCGGCCGGCGGCGTCCTACATCCTGCCCTTCCATGGCACGAGGCGGCGTTCGATGAAGCGCATAAGAAGGTCAAAGGCAAAGGCGATAAAGGCGATCACAAAGATGCCCATGATGACCACGGGGGTCTGCAAAAACTGGCTGGCGGACAAAACCATGTAGCCAAGCCCCTTGGTGGCGGCGACCATTTCGGCGGCCACAAGCGTGGTCCAGCCAAAGCCGATCCCGATGCGCATCGCCGTCAGGATTTCTGGCATTGCCGAGGGCATGATGACATGGCGCAGCACCTGCCAGCGGCTGGCACCAAAGGAATAGGCCGCGTGGATTTGTTCGATTGCAGCGGACTTGACGCCCGACCGTGCGCCCAGAACGACAGGAGCAAAGACCGACAGAAAGATCAGCAGGACCTTTGACGTTTCTCCGATACCGAACCAGATGATCATCAGCGGCAGATAGGCCAGCGGCGGGATCGGACGGTAGAATTCGATAGGCGGATCGAACAGGCCGCGCATGACCGGGCTCATGCCCATGGCCAGACCAAGCGGGATGCCGATGACGCAGGCCAAGATAAAGGCACCGAACACCCGCGCGGTCGATATGCCGACATGTTCCAGAAACGGCGTGCCGGTATAGCCCGCATTCCACACGTCGACAAACTTTTGGATAATGGCCATGGGCGACGGCACAAACAGCGGCTTAACCCAACCCATCGCAGTGACAAGCCACCAGACGAAAACGAACAGGCTGATCGACAGCACTGACAGCCAAAGCGTGTTGCCATGTCCAGGCACGCCATAGGTTTCCCCCGGCTTCGTGGGGCGGGCGCGGGATAGGCGAGCGATCAGGCCAAGGTCCTTGCGGGGCACATGGGATGTTGCCTTGGTCATGCGGCGGCCTCCTCGTCTGCGAAAATGATTTTCAGGACGTCTTCGCGCATGGCAATGAATTCGGGGCTAGCTTTGACCTCTCGTGCGGGTGTTCCATTCAGGAACTGGCGCGAAAACGGCAGATCAAACACATGGGTGATGCGGCCCGGACGCGGTGACATGACCACCAGTTTGGTGCCCATGAACAGCGCCTCTTCGACGCTATGGGTGATGAAGAACACGGATTTGTGGGTATCCATCCAGATTTTCAGGATCAGCTCCTGCGCCTTTTCACGGGTCAGCGCGTCCAGCGCGCCCAAGGGTTCGTCCATCAGCAGGACACGCGGATCACAGGTCAGGGCACGGGCGATACCGACGCGCTGCTGCATCCCGCCCGACAGCTTGTAGACGGGCGAATCCTGAAACCCGTCCAGCCCCAACATGCCAAGGAAGGTGTTCGCGGTATTGTAGCGTTCAGCCTTGGCAATGCCTTGAATCTGCAGGCCGAATGCCACGTTATCAAGCACACTTAGCCAAGGCAGAAGCGCATGTTTTTGAAACACCACCGCCCGGTCGGCACCGGGGCCGGACACGGGCTTGCCATCCAGCACAAGTTGGCCGGAACTGGGGGCCAGAAACCCTGCAAGCAAGTTCAAAAGTGTCGATTTTCCGCAGCCCGACGCGCCCAGCGCGACGACGAATTCCTCGTCTTCGATGGTCAGATTGATCCGGCTCAACGCCTCGACCGGGGGGCGGCGGTCGGCGGCCGGATAGACAACCGAAACGTCATGAATACTAAGTCCCAAAGCGCAGGTTCCTTAACAAAAGGGGGTGGGCCCACCCGAACACGGGGCTCGGGCGGGCAGCCTGTCTTACTGCGTGGCGGCAGCAGCGATGTCGGTGTTGACGAAAGCGGAATAGTCATCCGCCACCGTATCGATCCGGCCGGCGGATTTCAGAAACTCAGAGGTTGATTTCATGATATTGGCTGCATTGCCCAGCCACTTTTCACCGGTCTGTTCTGCCAGCGGAACAAAGGTATAGCCCTGCAGGATCTGCGGAATCTGGTCAGCCCCTGCCCCGGTCAGATCGGCAATCGCCTTGACGCTATCGTTGTCGGCAGTCCAGGCCGCCGGGTCCGCCAGATAGGCTTGATTGGCATCGTCCATTGTGCGCGCAAAGGCGGCGACGGCGTCCGCGTTTTCGGCGGCAAAGGTCGCATCCACAACCCATGCGTTAAAGGTCGGATAGCCCCAGTCCGCAGTTTCGTTGCCGCCGACGATGCGGCTGCCGGTTTCCAGCAGCTGTGTCTGCACTGGCGGCCAGATAAAGGCGGCGTCGATCACGCCCTGATCCCAGCTGGCGGCGATCTGGTCCGGCGGCATCGACATGATGGCCACGTCCGCTTCGGTCAGTCCGGCATGGGCAATGGCCCCCATCAGCGAATAATGCGCGGTTGATCCGATCGGCACGGCGACACGTTTGCCCTTCAGATCCTCGACCGCGGTAATGCCCGAGTCTGCATGCGCGACCAGGCTTTCGGAATCGCCGATGGCATAGGACAGCATGAACATCTGCAGATCGACGCCCTGACTGGCCGCAATTGCCAAAGGCGAGGAGCCAAGCTCTGCCACCTTCACATCACCGGACGCCATCGCCGCAATGACCTCTGTGCCGGAGTTGAAAACCCGCCATTCGATATCCCAGCCTGTGGCCGCCTCGAAGGCATCGGTGCCGCGCACGGCGTTCATCGGGGTCGGATCGCTGAAGGTGGCGATGACCAGCGTTTCCGCCGCCGCAGCAGAGGCAGACAGCGCCAACGCTGCGGTGCCCATCATCAGTGTCTTGAACAATGTCATTTTCGATCTCCTTGTTGAGGTTGACGCGAATTTGGCTTCGCTTGTTGTTGTGGGTCCGGCTGCGCCTTTGTTATGTCGGCGCGCTTTTGGCAAAGGACACAATGGCCTGCACCAATTGGTCGAGGGTGTCGAAAGCGGCAGCATCCTTTGCCACCGCGTCCGGGATCAGGGAAAATTCCGTGCAGGCAATCATCTGAACCTGCGCGCCCGTATCCAGCAATGCGCAAGAGGCATCGTGCAAAACGGCGCGGGGGCCGGGTCCGGGGCCTTCGGATTTGATCTGCCGGATGGCGGCCAGCATCCGGTCGTCGTCTGCGGGATAAACAGCGGTCAGGCCGAACTGCGCCAGCGGCGCGTCAAATAGCCCGGTCCTGCGCAGCGCCGGAGAGCCAAGGATGCCAATCCGCCCGCCGGGTGCAGCCTGCGCCCTGGCATGGGCCACGGACAGGGCGATCATGTCTATAAACGGCACAGTCGCTGCCTCGCGGATCGCATCGGCGTAATGGTGCGCCGTGTTGCAGGGCATAGCCAGCGCCTCTGCCCCGGCGCGGGCCAGACGCTGCGCCATGTCAGCCAGCACCGGGCCGGGATCGACAGGGCCGCCTTGCAACAGATGCGCGATGCGGGATGGCACCTGTGTATTCTGGTCCACGATCAGGGGAATATGGTCACCGTCGTCCTGTGCCGGCACTGCCTTGACCACCTTTTGCATCAAAAGGATTGTCGCCTCTGGCCCCATGCCGCCCAGAATACCGATCCGCCGCATCACTTGCCCCCTTCGCTGTGAAAGGCTGTGGCTACGGCATCAATGATATGATCCGCCAGCAAGGCGCAATCATCTAGATCAAAGGTCAGCGGCAGACGCATATCGAACAGGCCCGCAAGAATGCGATCCGTCTGCGGCAGATCCTGCGCCGCGACATAACGCCAGCTGTGATGGTTCGACGTAAAGCCGGCCGGACTGGATGCGCCGAACCATTTCACCTCGACCCCGTTTTGCGCCAGTTGCGCGACAAAGGCTAGCGCCTGCTTTGCCGTGATGCCGGGCAGGCAGAACTGGATCGACGATCCGACATATTGCTCTGCCGCAAGGCGGGTGGGCAGATGGATGGCATCCACATGCGACAGCCTGCCCGCGACCAGATCATGCCGCGCGTTCCAGCCTGCAATCGCGGTGTCGATCTGGCGCAGCTGCGGGCGCAACAGCGCGGCCCGCAGGTTGTCCATCCGCGCCGACATATTCGGCGTGTCCAGCCGGATTTCGTCAAAGACATCCCCAGCCGGCGCCGCCCCGTGACGGTCGAACAGCATGTAGGACCCCGACAGAATGATGGCACGTGCCATGAAGGCCGCATCATCCGAGGTCAGAAGCCCCCCTTCGCCCGCATTCAGGTGTTTATAGGTCTGGGTGCTGAAGCAGCCCGCCGTGCCGAACGATCCCGACAGCCTGCCATTCCAGCGTGCCCCCATAGTATGGGCGCAATCCTCGATCACGCAGATGCCCTGATCGGCAGCGATCTGCATCAGGCGGTCCATATCGCACAGATGGCCGCGCATATGCGACAGCAGCAAAAACCTCGCACCCGTGGCCTGCGCCTTGGCGGCCAGATCGTCCAGATCAATGACCAGATCGTCTGTCACCTCGACCAGCACTGCCCGCGCGCCGACACCGGCGATCGCGCCGGGCACTGGGGCCAGCGTAAAGCCGTTGGTCAGCACCGCATCCCCTGGTGCCACGCCCGCCGCGCGCATCGCAATCTGCATCGCCTGACCGCCAGAGGCGAGCGCCAGACAATAGGGCTGGCCCTGCCACAGCGCGAATTCCCGCTCCAGCTCTGCCACCTCGCCGGGGTCGTCCGGCGCAGTGTTATAACGGTGCAGACGGCCCGTCCGCATCACCGCAACCGCTGCCGCAATCGCGTCTTCGGGGATTGGCAGCTGCTGCGTAAAGCTTTTGGTAAAAGGCGGACGGGCCATTGGATCAATCGACCTTTAATGCGGCATTGCCGTCGGCAAAAACAGCATCATACCCGAACAAGGCGGTCGAGCCGCCGGTATGCAGAAACACGACCCGTTCCCCCTTTTTGAATTTGCCCTTGCGGCAATAGTCGATGAAACCGGCAGCACCTTTGCCCGAATAAACCGGATCAAGCAGGATCCCTTCGAGTTGGGCGAACATACGGATCGCCTCCAGCGTATCTTCGCGCGGGATGCCGTATCCTGCCCCGACATAGCTGCTGTCGGCCACCACATCCTGGCGGGACACAACGCCGGGGCAGCCCAGTTTTTCCGCAGTCTTTTGCGCCAGTGCAAAGACGTTTTCCTCTTGCTTGTCCTTAGGCGCGCGCACGCCGATCCCCAGCAGCGGGATTTGCGCATTGATCGCCTTCAGACCCGTGATCAAACCGGCCTGCGTGCCGGCTGATCCGGTGGCGGTGATAATGTGATCAATAACCATGCTGCGATCATTTGCCTGCCCGACCAGTTCGAACGCGCAGTTGACATAGCCCAGCGCCCCCGTGGCGTTAGAGCCGCCACCGGGGATCAGGTAAACCTTGCGGCCTTCGGCGCGTAACTTTTCGGCAACCGTTTCCATTTCAGCTTGCATATCCATCCCGCCCTGACGCTTTGACGTTGTCGCGCCGTGCAGATGGTCCAGAAGGACGTTGCCGTTTTCGTTGTAGTTGGCGTTGTTCGATCCGGTGCGGTCTTCCAGCAGGATATGGCACCCCATCCCCAGCTTGGCCGCGAATGCGGCCGTCTGGCGGGCGTGGTTCGATTGTGTCGCCCCTTGAGTCATGACGGTATCCGCGCCCATGGCCTGCGCCTCGGCCATCAGGAATTCCAGCTTGCGCGTTTTGTTGCCGCCTGTGGACAGGCCGGTGCAATCGTCGCGCTTGATCCAGATTTCCGGCCCGCCAAGTTCGGCGGAAAGGCGGTCAAGTTTTTCCAAAGGCGTCGGTAAATGGGCGAGGTGGACACGCGGAAAGCGGGCGAGATGCATGAGTTGTTCCTTGGCTAACTTGAGTGTTTCGACGGTTGCGCATTGCAAAACGCCATGCAAATTCGTAATTTTTGATATATATTGCAAAAATTGCAAGTTAGGTAAAAAATGCGGCTGGAATGGCTTGAAGACATATTGGCGATTTCCGACACGGGTTCCTTTAGCGGGGCGGCAGAGCGACGTTTGCTTACACAATCAGCATTTTCACGCAGAATTAAGCAGATTGAAGATAGCCTCGGGGTGGAGCTTTTTGACCGGGCGCATAAGCCGATTCGACTGAAGCCTACCACGCTGGCGCAGCGGGACCAGATTGTCATGCTTTCAACCGCGTTGCGGCAGCTGGTGGTGGATCTGCAGCGCGGCGAAAGGCTGACCAGCAACCGCGTCGTCATTTCCTGCCAGCATTCGCTGACAGCCAAGCGGGTGCCGACGTTGCTGCAGGGGATGCCGCTGGCACGGGACGGCATTTATGTGCGGCTGCGGTCGGCAAACCGCGATGAATGTGTAGCTATGCTTTTGTCGCGGCAGGCCGATGTCGCAATCGTATATCGCGTGCCATCGGATACAGAAGCCGTCGGCGCGGACTTTCTGGAACAGATCACTATCGGCACTGACCGGATGATTCCCGTCTACAACGCGCCTCTGCCCGCTTTGTCGCAAAACAATCCGCGCGGCGGCAAGTTGCCGATCGTGACCTATCCGACCGGCGTCTTTCTGGGGCAGGTCATGGCCCGAGAGGTCCTGCCGCAGCTGAACCCGGCCCTGCATCCGGTGCCAAAGGTCGAAACCGCCCTGACGCTGGCCGCGGCCGAAATGGCCGCGATTGGGATCGGTGTGGCCTGGGTGCCCGAATCCCTGGCCCACGACCGGCTGGCGTCGGGCGCTTTGGTGGATTTGTCGGCGGATTTGCCCGCCTATGATCTGCAGGTCATCGCCATGCGCGTGCAAGGCACCCCCAACACCGCCGAAGGCATCCTGTGGTCGCAGCTTCAGCAAACGGCGCAGTCCTAGCGCCGCCTTGACTTGCCCGGCCGCCCCGCTTCAGATGCGCCGATATTCCCCGCCGACAGGACAGCCCCATGCGCACCGCATTCGACACCGAACTGGAAGAACGACTAGTCCGCTACGCAGCGATCGACAGCCAAAGCGATGCACACAGCACGGCGACCCCCAGTACCAGCATCCAGCTGGATATGTCGCACCTGTTGATGGACGAGCTGACAGCGATGGGCGCGCAAGACGTCACCCTGAGCCAAGACAGCGTTGTGCTGGCTACGATCCCCGCGACCGCAGGAATCGATGCCCCGGTCATGGGCTGGCTGGCCCATGTCGACACCGCACCGCAGTTTAATGCCGCCGGTGTCAAACCTGTGGTGCACCGCGGCTATAACGGCGGCGACATCAACTTTGCCGATGCACCGGACCTGCGCCTGTCGCCCGACGAATACCCCTTTCTGGCCCAAAAAGTTGGCGAAGATATTATCACCGCCAGCGGCACCACGCTGCTAGGCGCTGACGACAAAGCGGGCGTTGCTGTCGTCATGACCGCCGCACGGCACCTTTTGGAAAACCCCGACATTGCGCATGGCACGATCCGCCTAGCCTTTGTCCCCGACGAAGAAATCGGGCGCGGCGTGACGCCAAACCTGCCAGCAGACCTTGCTGCAGATTTCGCCTATACCTTTGACGGGTCGATGCCGGGGGAGGTGGAATACGAAAGCTTTTCTGCCGACGCGGCCGTGGTCAGGATTACAGGTGTGTCGATCCACCCCGGCTGGGCCAAGGACGAACTGGTCAATGCCTTGCATCTGGGCGCCAAGGTCTTGATGACCCTGCCCCATGTCACGATGACCCCAGAAACAACCGAAGGCCGCGACGGGTTCATTCATGCCGTATCAATGACCGGCAGCGCAGCAGAGGTCGAATTGCACTTTATCCTGCGCGATTTCGAAATGGCCGGCCTAGAAGCAAAGGGCGCGTTGCTGCAGCAGGTTTGCGCCACCGTCGCCGCAACAGAACCCCGCGCCCGCATTACCTGCGAAATCACCCACCAATACCGCAACATGCGCTATTGGCTGGAAAAGGACATGACACCCGTTGATCTGGCCACCGCTGCTGTGCGTAAGGCCGGGATGGAGCCTGTGTCCGGTGCCATCCGCGGCGGCACCGACGGCTCTCGCCTGACCGAATTCGGCACCCCCTGCCCCAACATCTTTTGCGGCATGCAGAACGTGCACGGACCGCTTGAATGGGTTTCCGTCCAGGACATGGCACGGGCAACCCATGTCGCGCTGAACCTTGCAATCGGCGTTGCGGCCCTGAAAAAGCCGCGGTGACGATGAAACCAAAACATCCGGACAATCAATAACATTAGTTAGCCTTCAGTGCGGCAAGACCCGAATGGCCCGATACGTTCAAATTCAACCAACAAGAGAAACAGAAATTCAATCACTCTTATCTGCCTCGACCAAGAGCAACACATTGCCCCTCAAGGTTGATCAGATATCTCAAAATGGCGCAGCCAGGACTTTGTTATAAGAGAAAAACACCTGATTCAAAGAGCTAACGCCACTAAGTATGGCGGTCAGATTCAAAATTGTGGCACATCTAACTTCCAAGGCGGAAAACCTAGCCAAGCCACATTGTTCAAATAGAAGTGCTTACCCCCGCCGCGGCCGGCACGCCCTGTTTGCGGGTTGATCGCCAACCTGAACTGGCGCCGATTTACACTTGGCCGCGCCGCCGATAAAAGCATTAGCAACTTTCAGCTGTCTGTACCTTACAAGAGCGACCAACGTCATGGAACGAAATGTGAATTACATATCCGGCAGCGCCAATGTTGCAGATAGCGCCAAGCTAGAAGCGCCGGTAAGGCTTTACGGCACCGCTAAACTGGGAAAAAATACTAAAATTGGAAAATTCTCCTATATAATACAAATTCCACAGTAAACTCCGGCACAACTATCGGCAGGTTTTGTTCGGTAGGAAAGAATGTGGAAATAGGCCCATTTGACCATCCTCTTGAAAGGCTATCGACCAGTCCTGTCAGCTATAATATAAAAATCCACTTTCCTGACTATACCGACATGATTACGTCTAAAAAATTGGTGCGCAGAAAAGCCCCTGTTATTGGCAATGACGTTTGGTTTGGAAGTCATTCTATCGTCATGCGCGGCGTACGTATTGGGAACGGTGCCGTTATTGGTGCCGGCGCTTTGGTGACGAAAGATGTTGCCCCATACCCTGTTGTTGTCGGCACGCCAGCTCGGCATGTTCGCTATCGGTTTCCCGAAGACATCTGTAAGGATCTAAATGATCTTGCTTGGTGGGATTTGCCTGCAGACAAACTGGCCAAAGTTCCCTTCGATGACGTTTACGAAAGCATCTGGATGTTGAAAGATATTCGTTCGGACATGAAAAAGGACGGATAGCTGCCAGGCATTACGCACAAACTTGTTGGCAACAGTAAAACCGCTGTTTCGCGCAGAACTCCAAACATGCCCTAACTCATAAAGGGTGCATCGCTGCGCGGCCGTGCCGGATATAGTCGCCGCAGCCATCAGGGCCCAATGGTACCCGCGCAACAGGAACCAAGGCCAGCCAGCCCCGGGCTTTGCCCGGTCGCATCATTTTCGATGTTGGTCTGGGTTGATCTGGCGGAGGCTCAGGCAGCCATTCAGCTGTTGCAGCCAAGTGCAAACATCTAAATTTGGCCTATATAATCACTGCATTTCATTACGATAGCAGTCAGCGGTGTTGCATGCAGTTGCAAGCTACTGCTACTAGTTGCTCAATCAAAGGTGGGATGGACGGTGGGATGGTGCGGCGTGCAGATGAGCTGGGAGCCCTACAGATTAAACGTCTCTCGTCCAAAGGAATGCACGCAGTAGGTGGTGTTCCTGGCCTCTATTTACACGTCACAGGGTCGGGATCGCGTTCTTGGATATTGCGATTAACGGTAGCCGGCAAGCGGCACGAACTTGGACTGGGGCCCTACCCCGAAGTGTCACTCGCAAACGCACGAGAGGAAAGCCTCCGCCTTCGGCAGAAGGTTCGGGCGGGCGAGAACCCGGTAAGTGAGCGTGCCGTCGCGCGAGCAGCTAAGAGTGTCGTTCGCCATGAGGTTATGACCTTTAGCGCCGCGACGAGCCGATTTCTCACCTCAACGCGTGCTCAGGAGTTCAAGAACGAGAAGCACGCAGGGCAATGGTGGTCTACTCTGAAGACTTACGCGTTCCCCGTCATTGGAGAGACACCGGTTGATCAAGTCGATCGCAACCACATCCTTCAGATTCTTGAGCCGATTTGGCAAACTAAGACCGAAACCGCAACGCGACTGCGGGGACGCATTGAGAATATTCTCGCGTGGGCTACCGTTTCCGGCTATCGCGCAGGCGACAACCCGGCAACGTGGAAAGGCAATCTCCAACAGCTTCTACCGACGCCGTCTAAGATTTCGAAGACGACGCACCATGGCGCTTTGGCACTCAAGGATGCGGCAGAATGGTATAGGGCACTTAGCTTACGGGACAGCATCGCGCCAGTCGCCCTGCAACTGCTCGCTCTGACTGCTGCCAGATCAGGAGAAATCCGCGGTGCGACATGGCAGGAGATTGATCTCTCTGCCGGCATCTGGACGATTCCCGCCGATCGTATGAAAATGGATCGTGAACACCGCGTGCCATTCGGTTCAGCGGCTATGAAGCTTCTTAAGTCACTGCCGCGCCATTCTGGAACTGACCTGATTTTCCCTGGTCAGTCCCAGAAAGAAATGTCCGATATGACGCTCTCGGCAGTAATGAAGAGGATGCAAGAGAGCGAGAAAAAGGCAGGTCGAACGGGCTGGGTAGATGCTAGGTCCGGTCGGGCAGCGGTGCCGCATGGGCTTAGATCTACGTTCCGCGACTGGGTTGCGGAAAGGACTGAATTTCCATCGGACATGGCCGAGATCGCTCTCGCACACAATGTGGGCAACGCTGTTGTACAGGCTTATCGACGTGGCGATATGCTCGAAAAGCGCAGGGCAATGATGCAGGCGTGGGAGGATTTCCTGCTATTTAACCTCCAACGCTAAGGCCTCTGCCTGACGGAGGACGGTCATAATTGCGTCCTTGGCAAGGCCTGGCGGACATCCATGGCGCTAGAAGAACTTCTTGACGGCCACACGCATCTTGGCGCGCACGTTTTCACTGCACCACCAATCCGTTCCAGAATTGCTGCGGACCGTCTGAACGAATTCCGTTGCGATGACCCGTAGGCTCTCGTTGCTTATAATGTCGGCAGCGCTGCCGTTCTGCGCTCGGGCATCATAGAGCGCACGTTCCTCTGGCATAAAACCTTCTACAAGCTCAGCGCGCAGGTCTTTTATGATATTAATTAGCTCCTGAAAGATCTGGATCGCATCGATACGGCGGTTGTAATACCTCGCGATCGCCTGCTCGGGCCGAAGCGAGATTTCCCCCTTGCAGACCAAGTTGGTCCGCGTCCTCGATATGATCTCGCCGTTCAGCAGTTTTTTTAAAGCCTCCACAGCGAGGTTCTTGTGCTTCATACCCTCGAGCTCAAGCATGAAGGCGTCGGAAAGCACGCTGAGGTCCCTACGGTCGAACCCGCATACTTGGAGAATGTTAACGATCTCTGTCGATCCCACGGCCCGATTGATGAGTTGTTGGATCGCGAAGTCCGGCGTGTTGTGCTCGCGTCGTCCGGACGCTGATTTCGACTTCTAGGCCACCGTGCGCGGCCGAAAAGAACAAGACATCTTCACCATGTGCCGTCGCTTGCGGGCTACCGGATGCAAGTTTGTAGCCCTTTCATCAAGGCAGCAACTACATCATTGAATCGCTTCGTCCGTGCCTCTCATTCTTCTGCTCTTTGGCCAAGATGAACTTAAGGGAATCGGTCCAAACTGCCAGCCGTTCCGGTCCCAACGCGCCGATAGCGTGGGTGTAGGAAAATTCGAGCAGTGGTAATGCATCAGCTTCCGCTTTTCGACCTTACATGAATTTTCATTCTTGGTAGAACACCATGATCCCGGAGGTGAGCCTTGGCCCGAAAATTCGCAATCATCGATCTTTTCGCAGGTCCCGGTGGCCTCGGAGAGGGATTCTCTCGCGCGGGACGTGACACCAACACGCCGATGAACATACAGCTTTCCGTCGAGATGGATCATCATGCGGTCCACACGTTGAGGCTCCGCTCCTTTCTGCGGAGTTTCGATACTTTCCCGATTGAGTATTATGAGTGCCTCAACGCCGGAACTCCCCTGCCACTGTGGCAGGATCTCTATCCCGCGAACTGGAAAATGGCCCAGTCCGAAGTCCGTCAACTCATTTTGGGTGGAGAAGGTGTATTCGACGAAATTGCGCCCGAAATCGATAGGTTACGCGAAGATAACCACGGGGACACGATCCTGATTGGCGGACCTCCATGTCAGGCCTATTCACTGGCGGGCCGGTCGCGAAACAAAAGCAAGGAAGGTTACATCGCGGAAGAGGATAGCCGACACTATCTTTATCGCGAATACGTGCGCATCCTCGATCGCCTGAAACCGGCAGCTTTCGTGATGGAGAATGTGAAAGGCATGCTGTCATCCAAAGTCGATGGGGGTGATATTTTCAGCCGGGTGCTGGACGATCTGGCGAACGCTGGGGGCATAGGCTATCGTCTCTTACCTCTTGCCACCGTCCCTCCTCTCGACGGAGGTCGGGCAGATGGCCGAGACTTTCTCATCCGCGCGGAGGATCACGGCGTCCCACAGGCACGGCACCGGGTGATTGTGCTTGGAATTCGCAATGACATTCCGACTCCATTAATCGATGCGCCCCTGCTGGGAGAGAAAGCCGAAGCCGTATGTGTCTCAGATGTAATCGACGACCTTTGTAGGTTGCGAAGCGGGCTGAGTAGGCAGGACGACGCGACAGCTTGGCATTTTGAGATTCAGGCACAAGGGGAAGCCATCTCGAATTGCCCCGACGTCGACCCCGCTGTGCGTGATGTCGCCGCTCGGGTGGCGCGAGCAACATCGCTGCCGCGTGAGCGCTCCTATCGCTGGAAGCGAAACTCAAATTGTCTTCCTAATCATCTGATTGACTGGGTGCTTGACGGCAGCCTCTTAGTCGCCCCCCAACACGAGACCCGTGGCCACATACCCGAAGATCTCGGCCGATATCTTTACTCGGCTGCCTATGCGCAGATCTACGATCGCAGCCCCAAACTCTCGGAGTTTCCGCAGTTCCTGCAACCCAAGCACCGCAATCGGGAGTCCGGCGACTTTGCGGACCGGTTCCGGACACAGGTCGCTACGCGGCCATCATCAACCGTGACAAGTCACATCTCGAAGGATGGACATTACTTCATCCATCCGGATCCCATGCAGTGCCGCTCTCTTACCGTCCGAGAAGCCGCCAGACTGCAGACATTCCCTGACAACTACTTCTTCTGCGGTCCGCGCACGAAGCAGTATCATCAAGTCGGCAACGCGGTGCCACCATACCTTGCCTTCCAGATCGCAAAGGCGGTCCGCGGGTTGATCGGCTGATCTACTCGGCTGCGGTCTTCGCTCTGTATCCTCGAGCTTCGAGTTTAGCCAATATCTCAAGAGCAAATTCGGTCTGTCGCTCCGTCGGCAACCGGGACGGAATTCTCGCGCAGATTTCGAGCGTGTTGTATTCGGCAGGCGACAACAGCCGCTGGCTCCGACCCCACGTTTTCGCATCAGCCCAAAATGCCGCGCCGAGCTCAAAGACGCGTGTCTGGGCCTCGACACTCGTCGTAAGTTTTTCGTCCTCGGTATCGTCGTCCTCTCCGGATTTAGCATCGTCTTCGTCGACGAGAGCGCTAAGAAAAGCATCGTCGTAGAAGAGTCTCCTGCCCGAGAATGACTTCCAGCAGGCTTGGGTCTTTGCCCATTCCGACATGTTGCGGACGCCCTCCGGGGGATTTGTGATGATGTCCTGCGCTTCAGCGGCCGCCACGAGCAGGGCTTCCTCGACGTTAGTCGGAACAGCCTGAGCAAACCAGATCCGCGAGATATCCAAGACTTTCTTCATCTCCTCTGCATCATGCACCACCTTGGCGATGGCATATGTCACGATGTTTGCCCGATAACCGCCTTCATACCACTCCTGAGCGGAGACGAGTTTCTCCAACCGACGAAAGATGATCGCCTTAGCGACAAGATTGCGATACCAAACATTATTGATCCGCGTTCCGCTGCGTCCCCAGACCTTCTCGATCGTTTTCGCGAATTCCGAAAAATTTTTCTGCGCGCCTTTCGAGACAATGTCGGGACGACCCGACCATGAGTTTTCGAATTTTGCGAGATCGGTCTTCGTAAAAAACTGGATCTTCGGAAACTCTGCATCCCATTTCTTCTTTTCCGCATCTGACTTGCGGCTTCGCTCGTCCGCATACTGCCCCCGCGCCCGCTCGTAGAACCACTTGGTCTCCCGGTATCCAACGTCACCTGCCGGCGCGAGAATCTTGCGTGACAGTTCCTCGATCCTGACATGGAAAGGATGGTTCGCGAAGAAGTCGGCCGCCGCGACCTTGTTTTGGCTATTCGCAAATTCTGAGATTCTGGGCACCACCGTATCGGCGGCAATGGTCGGAATAACGTTCAGTTTCATCTGGACGTAGATATCCTTCATGCCGTCACCCGCCTTCTTGCGGGCGGCGTGTAGAGACGCTGTAGTTTGCCCCCCGTTCACGATCTGGAGGTTCTCTGCACTCATCAGCAGCAGTCCCTTCTCGGTCTGCTTAAGCTCGACCCCCTCTGCCGTGGCGGCAAGGCCGTTGTTGTAGGCGAGGAACATCTGGGGTTCCTCCATAATCGTCCTGCGAATGCCTTGGTTCACGTTGCCGCGGGCCTGAAGAAAGGAACGCACGTTCGACTCTAGAAGTCGTGCGCCCCAGCGGTCATAGATCTCGGCGAGTTGCGCACCAGGCATGACGGCGATGTAGCTTTCGAAGGACGTATCGGAACCGGAAGCCTTGAGAACCGGAATTCCGCCGCCGAAATCCTCCGCGAAGCGCACCGTCATATCAGCCCGCGCTCTGCCCTGTTCCACAAAGCCTTGCAGGCGTTTGAGGTCCCATACATTGTATGTGACCGGCTTGCCGGCCATGTCGCCAGCCAGCTTCGCATCCACCCGGGAGCGGTTGTCTGAGTTTGTGACGAAGATCAGCTTGATCTTCTCGATACTGTCCCAACGCGACTGGATGAGATCGGCAAGTTGCGCCCCAGCGCTCGTCTCCTCGATCTGTTCGTTGAACTCGGACGTGCGTGCGTGCCGCAGATACTCGAGCAGCTTCTTGAATTGGCCCTGCAGCGATGAGGCCAAGGTCGTCCGTAGGTCAGGCAAAACTTGGAAATCGCAAAGGATTAGGGACAGAACGCCATCCGCGTCACGTGGATCACCACCATATCCGGTCACCTCAAGATTGACACCGCGATTTCCGGACCCGCTAAAATGGGAATAGTCCGCTTGGTCGATTTCGCCGGCCTCGGTCAGAATCTCACCGACCTTCTCAAAAAATGCCTCCTGCGTATAGAGCCCCAGTGCATCAGCGTCGCCTTGGACCTCCGAGATCAGGCTGTGGTGAAATTCTTGCAGATCAGACATGGTGCTCACTCTTGAAAAACAGCGATTTGAGTTGGCTGGATGTCTGGAAGGCGACGCAGTCGTCCAATCGGACACCATATTCAACAGCCTCGACGCCGGTCGGCAATGGCGGCACGAGCCGCGGAAAATCATCGCGGACCTCAAACATCCGGATTGTTCCCAAATGCCACTTTCGTTCGATCTCGACGTCTTCCGGATCGAATCCGGTTCCAAAGAGCCGTTGTTCCCAGATGTCGAACGCAATGAAATCGTCTTTGAACAAAGTGCCGGTCAGCCTAACATGCTGTTGCAGATCCATACCTTCGCCACCAAGCGCCGTGTCGACATCCTGCACGCGTAAATACAGCTTGGCACCTGGAATATCCATCAGCTGTGCCTCCGAAGAAATGCGAACCTTGGGTTGTGCTGCACTGCGCCGCGCTTTGCACTCGATGTAGAGGCCTGGCAGCTCGAAGTCCTTGGCACTGTCCTGCGGGCCGCGCCACGCCTCTACCGCGGACATTAGGCCAACTTCGCCGACAAGTTCCCGCAGCAGAGCAAGTTCACCTACGAGACCACGCTGTTCCTCGAGGCTCAGCCCACGGCCGCCGCCGCGAAGAAGATGATGCCATCTGAAGGTGCGACGGACGGCACGCTGCAGTGCGGTTTGCAGGTCGTCAGCTGCTTCGGCGGCACCAACGACGTCTCGGCACAAGGTCTCGAACAAATCCAGATGACTTCGCTCGGCCAGCGTGAGGCAGTAGCTATTGCGGCCCTCGACGGTTCGGTAGATCGCTCCGACGTGGCGCAGCTTTGGAAGGGGTTGGACAAGTTTCACCCCTTCGTCGAGACGAAGGATGAGTGCGGGCGCGCGATCAGGCATGCGTGTCCAGAAAAAGTCGTGCCGCCCGTGTCTGTCAACGCGGTGGGCCACTCCGGGCTCGATGCGGTCCCAAGGACCTTCATTCGTCATCTTCAAGGGCTCCTTCGTCAAAATCCTCGTCGTCATTGCCGTAGATTTCGCGAAACTTTACCGTGTTGATCACATATTCTACGCGCTGATCGGGGCGGGCCGACTGCGGAAAGCTGATCGACCAGCCGATGATCGGGCGGTCCGGGATGCGGTCGAGATGGCCAAGTTTGGCATCCTCGCCCTCGGGAGGCCGAACTTCGACCACATGCAGCACGAAGAGTGGCTTGTCCCGGACACTGCGATAGATTCGATCGGGATAGGACACCCGCTCATCGTCGCCGATTTTCTCGACGCTCCGATACAGCGCCTCCGCGTCGGCAGCCCTCACAGGATCGACTCCGATCTTCTCGACGCCGCGCGATGCGATGCGCGCCCTCTTGCCGCTGATCGAAAGCAGGTAGTCGGACAAATCCGCATAGCCGATGCGGCGAATTTGCGGACCGACCCGCCAGTCCCCGAGATCGAACTCTGGGACCGCGCTTTTGACGCTGGTAACGAGCACGTCCCAGTGTCTGAGTTCGTCGTGACTACGATCGCGGATGTAACTGCGGATTGGCCCCGTCTGGCTTAGAAAAGCCTGATCGTGATTTCTCCACGCGAGGAGGAATTCGTCTATCGCATCGACATCTACGTGGCGCACCAGATAGCCACCATGTTCCTTTACAGCGTTCCGCTGACGATGGCCGGCTTTTTCGATCGTTTCAAGAAAGCAGATAGCGGCGTCCTCGTTTTTATTGATGTCACCCGGTCGCGAACTAATTCTAGCCGTCTCGATCCAAGCATTAGACAGGCCAATCATGACGTGCTTCTGGCCCGAGCCCATCTTGTTCCGTGCCGTCACCATCAAGGAGGCTGGATGGCTTCGCACCGCCAGCCCGAAATCCGCCGGAGTGGCTCGCGCCTTCTGCATTCTTTTCAGCTCTTGGTGTAGCTCGTCCGTCGCCTCGGCGATGTGGGCATACCAGTCGATGGCGTCTGAAGGCATCCAGATGCGGCAGAGATCTTCGTAGCCACCGCGATAGCCGAACCAGCGGCCCATCTGCATTAGTGTGTCATACATCATGGTGTTCCGGAGAAACCAAGTTACCGTAAGGCCCTCTAACGTCAGCCCGCGCGATAGCGAGAATCCCCCAACAGCGATCAGGGTCTGACCGATGCTGCCGTCGTCGGAATAGTCGAGCCCGTTCGCACGACTATTGACCTCAACCACCTTGGCGGCAGCGACCGCATCCAACATGGCTGACTGGATTGCCTGCCAGTCGAACTCGATATCCCGATATTCCTCTGCCCAGACCTGACGCAGCCCCGCGATTTCGGGATCGCTTAATCCGTCAGACCCGCGTGCGCCGTTGACGCGAAGCGCGTCAAGTATCGTATCCAGCTTTTCATGAAGACGATTGCGGATCTTTCCTTGGACGTTGGTGAACCGACTGGCATTGACGAGCATGGAGCAGTGCGAGCGCGTCTGTTTGCGAAGATTGCGGATCGTGCGTGCGATAAGAAACGTGCGCAACGCCTTAAGAAGACTGCCGGGAAGCTCGTCGAAGCCTTGATCGATTCTGTGCTTGATCGGGATGATGTCTTCATTATCCGAGATGTAGCGCAACCACTTCGGATCGCCGTCTTCCGGAAGACCGTCGATGAAGATCTTCTTTGCACCAAAGTAATTCGTCGGTGCGTCGAGACCGACAATGAAGTGCTTTGGGAAGAGGTCCTCCTTCTTCGCCTCGTCGTAGGAATCGGGGTCTACAAAAATGTTCGCAAAGGGCGTTGCCGTGTATCCGACATAGCAACTGCGGTGAAACAGCCCGAGAAGGTCGCGGATCTGCCCGTTGATCCTCGTGATCTCCTCCTTTGCATAGCCGGTGTTGATCGAAGCGTTATCCGCCTCGTCATCAATCAGCAACATTGGCTGGCTGATCATCTGAGCGTCGCCTTTCGCGCTGTGTTCGCGCAGCCAGTCAAGCAAATTTCTAAGTGTCGAATAGTTTTTTTTGATGACGAGAATGACAGGAACCTTGTAGGAATCGATCTCGCTGGTGTTGCCCGTGGCAGTCGTTTTGCGGAAGTCCGTTAGCGTGTTCGTGAGGCTGACCGGCGTTCGACGATCATCAAAGAGTCCGACGCCGATCGCCCGGTTGCCTTCCTTTTTCCCCTTCATAGCCAATCGACCCGTATCGCGACCGATGAAGCCTTCGTCGATCCTCTCCTGCGTCTGGTTGCGGAGGTTGTTGTGAATGCCTGCGATCACGACGATCAACCGGTAGCCGGCATCAGCGGCCTTACAAATCAGACCTGTATAGTTACTGGTTTTTCCACTCTGCACATGTCCGACAACCATGCCTCTGCGATCCCACTCCTCCGGCAAGCCAGGGTTACCAAGTCGACCGAGAATCTCGTCGGTCACCGTATCGGTCGTCGTCACGACATCTAGCGGAAGGCCACTCTTGAGCATGAGCTTTCGGTATCGGTTCCAGTAGAAAGGATCGATGGATGCCTTAGCCTCAGGAAGCCAAGGCCTGAAATCCTCATCATCGACCATGGCACCAAGGCCCATGCTGACGCCGAACCTCTCCTCGATGTCGCGTGCCAGCTGTTCGCGGGCATCCTGCTCCACGCCAAGGCCGAGCGCGTCATTGAGGGTCAGAATAAGTGCTCTCAAGCCAGCCCCCGTTTTGCGTTCGCTCGCGAGCGACTGGGACACGATGCTGTCGAGGTGCGCAACTTGGGCATTCATGTAAATTCTCCATCTTCAATATCTTGTGCCAGTGTCAGGACAGCGTCCCTATGTCTTCGCAAAGGCTCATTCGAGCAAAGGCTCGCCACAATGTCGCTCGTCGTCATGCCCGCGCCTCGAAGTGTCCGGATCGCCGTTTCCACCCCCTCTGACAGCGACGCGAAATCCACTTCCTCGGCAAAGACGTCCTCGGCCGACCCCAGCATGTCAGCATGCAGGGACTCCACCGGAAGGCCGGACCCAATCAGCTGTATGCAAGTGCGAAAGCCACTCCGGAACTCGATCGGAAGGCTTTCTTCGAACCCGCTGATTGACGGGTGTTCAACATTGGGCCGATAAATGATCCTGCCGTCCTGCTGGATTCTGCTCCAGAACGGCAGCTTCTTTTCATCAACAAGCTTTTGGCCGCGCCGTTTGTAGGTGCGTTTGGATGTGCCTTGCAGGCGCTCAACAATTCGCCGAAGACGGTCCCGGACGACAGGTGGCATCTGGGCGTTCGCCTTGCGCACGTCGATCTTCCAGTCAGCATCCATGGTGTTGGGGATATCGACCATCACCCGCGCCAGCTTCGTTAGTTCAGTTTGGCGAGCGAGGCCGAGCCAACTACCGGCTATTATAAGACGCCTCTCCCGGTAGATGTAGAATCCCTGGGTCCGAAGGTGCCCTTCTGGTCCACCCAGCTCATCCCATGCGGCCCGATTCATCATTTTGTGATACGGCAGCGTAAAACATTGGGTCTCGACGGTCCCCCTGCTCAAGGGCAAGACTTCAACTGGATCTACTTGGGTGGCTTTCTGATTCCGAGCGAACGGATCAATTGGTGCCAGCTTCCTACCATTCAGGAGCAGAGAGAGAACAGGTCGCGAGCCCTCCATGTATCGATGAAAGCAAAGACGTAGGTGGCGCTCAGCCAACGAAAGGGATTTGTTTATCTCTGCGGCTCGCTTTGCCACATCATGCCGGTAGCCAGTTGAAAGTCGATCTAATTTTCGCCAGACAACTATTGTCCCCGTTTTTGGAAGACGATCCGCCGCGGGCATGCTGGATGTATCATCTTCGAGTTCGACCGCCCACACGTTACTTTTAGCAACCTCGTCAAGATCCCAAGTCGCAGCAGAGATCACGCCGGCTTTTCGGGAAATGACTGTTAATTGGCGGCACTGTGAGAAGCTGGCGCTCTTTAGGCCCAGACCGAACCGCCCCAGATCGTGGTTCTCCCTCTCATCCAAAGGGTTCTTCGAGCCGGGACGCATGGCCTCGATCAGCTCGGCCTCATCCATTCCTTTGCCGTCGTCGATAATTGCGATCCACGGTTCCTCGGCGAAGGTATCGGCCAATACTTCAACGGTTGACGCTCCTGCGGTAACCGAATTGTCGATTATGTCGGCCATCGCAGTCTCAAGTGTGTAGCCAAAGTCCCTCATACCTTCGATGAGAGCAGCAGCGTGTGGCGTTGCATCTGCCGTTCGCTTAGCTGGCAAAGGTCTGTCGCTGTTGTCTTTCAAAACTGTAACTTCCAAACGCATCCGGCCTCAAAAACCTCGGGATGATCAACAATTAACTTTTTGTTAACTAACGCAACCATAGATTGACGTTCAGGTGAAGAACATTTGTTCATTCAGTGGCAAATTCACTGTGGTATCTTCGACGTCCATGCCTAATTCTACTTCAGCGTCCCGGCCTCATTCGCTGACGGTTTGCGTGATCGCGGCACTTTCTTTTGGTGTTGCTCGGTAAAATGGGGCGAATCCTTCAATCACTCACCAACTGTCCTCGAATACATCGGTATAAAAGGTAGCTTAGCTCCAAAGTTGTATAGGCAGGATTGTTCACTCCGTCGCCGCGGCACCCGAAGGCATCCCAATCAGCACCCGCGTATTTCCTAGGACTTAGCTCGGTGTGTCGAGCCATTCCTCCTAGCGCGATGCTACATTACGCTCGTGATAGACACTTGAAAATTAACCAGCACGAAGCGCATCATGCGCAAGAAGTTTAGCTGTTCCCTGTGTTGAACATTTTCTGCAGGTCCTGCGTCAAGTGCATCGTCAGAGGCGGCAGATAACCTCCGACGATGGACCGCATAGTTTCCATCCACCGCCATTCATGATCCGTCAGCTGCGTCCGGTTCGGCAACACGAACCAATCATCCTCACGCCCGCTCATTTGGAGAAGATAGCGCGTAGGGCTGTGCGGGACCGGGCGGTGAGGGTCGGGTCAGTGCAACCGGAAGCATCGCGCAGTTCCTCAAGCCACACGACCTCGTTGCGGGTCACCACCGTGCCGAAGATCTGATCGAGGGCATCGCGCTCGGTCTCAAGGCCCCTCTGCTGGAGCGCCAAGAGAAACAAGCGACGCGGGTCGCATTCCAACGCTGTAGCCAATGAGAGCACGCGGTCGAGCGGCAATTTCGCCGCGCCGTTTTTCAGCATCGACAGAAAGTTCGGGTTTGGAAATCCTGCTTCCCGAGCGATATCGATCTGGCTTTTAGGCTTAAGTTGGAGCACGCGCTTCGCGATAAAGTCGGCGAGTTCGGTGTCTGCGTAGGGTCTTGCCATGTCTGCTTTCCATAAGAACACGCAGCGGAGTGCTGCACATTCTTTATAGCGAAGCGTGCGTAGGGTCTGCTTGGCACCTGCATCGGGAGCACACGCTTCGCACCGCTACCGTGGAGCAGAGATCTGCAGGAGTATTTTCACCTTGAATTTCTTTAGAAAACACACATATTTAAAGAAGACAAGAATGCCACTCGCCTGTATGGCGAGACTGGAAGTTCTGGAGGTTAGCAATGGAAGACAAAGAAATCGCGCTAAAGCTGGTTTTAGATCGGCTCGGAGAAGATGCTGCCATTTCAACTGTGAATGATCGAATGAGAATTCAGAAGGCGGTTTATATCTGTCAAGAACTCGGAGTTCCTCTTGGCTACGATTATAGCTGGTATGTTAAAGGTCCTTATTCTCCCAGCTTGACGAGGGATTACTACAGCCTCAATGCCGCGTTGTCTGCTGACAATACCGATGTGCGAGACCTTAGTTTGAACGACGAGTTATCAGAACCGTTAGTTCGCGCGCGCGAGTGCTTAGAATTTAGCCCCGATGTTGAAGTTATAACAACTAAGCCACATTGGTTCGAAGCACTTTGCTCACTGCACTATCTTATTCGGCATAGTAATAAAACACATACTCAAGCTCAGGAGTATTTGAGCGTTGTCAAACCGCATTTGAATGAAGTTTCTCCACTTGCTCTGACAAGGCTGCAGGCCTTCGGGCTTGCTTGAGATTTTGAACAAAAGAAGATTATTCATTTAATGTCAAACAAAAGCGTTTCTGATCCGGTCCATGGACTAATTCGTCTTGGGCAAATGGAGTCTGAGTTATTAGCGACAAGTGCAATGCAGCGACTACACGGTGTTCACCAATTAGGGTTAGCCTATATGGTCTACCCTGGGGCAAAATATACCCGCCACGCTCACTCAATCGGAGCCTATCACAATGCGACCAAGTTGATGGCCGCTCTGAAAAACAATCTTGGCCAGACTGCATTCGAAAAATTCGCGCCTCAAAGTCACGTGCAAAACTGTAGCGTCATCGCTCTCATGCACGATATTGGGCACTATCCCTTCTCGCATGCTACAGAACACGTCATTAAAGACTATTTCAGTAGCAACACGTCGGGTAACGGGATTTTGGTTTCAAGTTCTCAAAACTCTCAAGCCAGAAGCGGATCGATCGAAGGCGGCATCAATCATGAAAAAATGGGCGCTTATATTATTTCTCGGGATCCAGAAGTAGCTGGCGTCCTTAAAAAGTATGGATTGGATCCTGAGGAAGTAGCAAGATGCTTCAGGGGTAAAAATCCTGATTTCAAACTGCTTGGGGTCATCAGTTCTGATCTTGATTGCGATAGATTGGATTATCTGCGCCGAACAGCCCATAATAGTGGGGCTCCCTATGGATCAATTGATGTTGAGTTTTTGATTGAGCAAGCGACCTTCGATAGAGACGGCAATTTCTGCTTTAAGGATAAGGCCGCCCGAGCTGCAGACCATCTCTTAATCTCCCGATTTTATGACTACATGCAGGTCCCTTACAACAAGACTGCAGTCGCTATCGAGTGGAGCCTTCATGAGTGCCTTAAAGAGGCTTTCAGGCAAAAGCGCATTAAGCCGTCCGGTGACGCGATGCGCTCTTTGGTAGACAATGGAGAGTGGCCAAGTTTCGACGACCAACACGTTATGTCCATCTTCAGGAAAATGACGGAAGATGCGGAGCCTAGATCTGTTCTACACGACCATCTTCGCGCCATTCAACGGCGTGAACCAGCAAAATTGGTTGCAACTTGGGACACACTTCGGTTCAGAAGGGATACTAAATTCTCTGGAGAGCCAGTTATATCTGATGATGTAAAAGATACCTACTCTGCTCATGTCAAAGTTCGAGACCAACTTTCGACTATTGTGAAGACGATCGCTGACCAATGCGGGTTAGACCCGAAGCGACTTAATGCGTGGGACGCTAAGGTTTCTTTTATGAAGGACGGTCAGGAGCTCGATAATACAAGCCAGTCTGAACCCGAATATTATGCGGAAGGCGTGCATCTTTTTGACGCCGTCTCTAGGAATGCAGGTCGTATTGGGGCACGGCAGGACATGTTGATAGGGACGCTAAAACACAAATATATGTCCGCAGTGCGTCTTTACTACTTGCCTCACAGCAGTGAACGAGGTGAAATGGACGCAATATATGAGAATATCGGTAAGTGCCTGAGAAATGCTATGCCACGGCCGACGTGGGCGGCTGCGTAGCCCACTGTAAAGGTTTTATGCATCAGAAGCAGCGATGAAAAGTCTCAGCAACTAGCCCTTTGGGGTCGAGACGACTTGGCTCAGTTGTGTCGTGTTGCTAGTTGATTGTCGCGGCGTTGTCATCGAGGACTACTAATTAATGTCGCGCCCATCGTGGCGGCCCCTTATCGCGCCTGGTCTCCAACATTACCAAAATTCATCCGCTTGTCTTTGATGAGTAGGGGCCAGACCGGCTCACCGCCACGTAGCGTCGCGATCTGATGAAAATTATCCAAGAGGGATACGGCTGCGGATCAATATGCCGTGGGTAGGGTTGCGCTGGGGAATTGCCGTGTGAAGATGTAGTAGTGCGGACCAATACAGCCTATCCGGTAAATACATGACTAACTCACGTCGGCTGGGCCGAGATGCCTTATGACAAAGTGACACACGCGGGTTTAACTCACGCACGCTACGCTGCGTTCGAATTGCTGCCACCTACGTCATGTCCCGCCAATCACGGACCAACCTGACCTAGTATGGCTGCAACCCGCCCCTCGCAGATCTGTCAGTTTGCTGGCCATACAAGATCCGGAGTTTCGTCGTCGTTGGACGCCGTCTGAATGGTAAAATAGCGCCTTATCTACATCCGGGTCAGCGCATCCTCGCATTGTCGATGCATTGCGTATCACGTGATCAGTTTAATCAGCGTGCCGTATTGGGTCTGCGGCCGCCTCGCATGACCTTGCGGCTGGCACTCCAACCTTTACATCTACAACAAAAATTACCTTGCGCCTTGCATGTTAGGTTCGTTTCTTCAAAATCCTTATTTCATTGATGATGATGGAAATTACGATCGGACTGGCAACTGCGTCGCCTTTACCAACCTTTACATTTTTGATCACGGACGCGTGATATGTAAAGGTGGCGCAAGGCAGGTGCAGGGCCGCACGAAGCTCTAGAAGCGCCCCCACAGCGGGTTGTTGCGGACATTAAATGTGTCCGTCCCCGCCGCAGTCAGTTCGGCATCTTCAAAGACAACACTGGGATTAATTTTGTCCACAGTGACGCCAGTGACGTCGGGTTGATCAGGAAACATTATGCGGGCACTTCCATCGATTCTGGTAGGCGGCCCATGGCTTGAAGAAGGTAACGATGCAAAGTCATCAGAGTCGGCACGAGCTTCCACAGCGCCACTGAGAGGGCCGCAGGAGGTCGAAGTCCTTCTGCCGCAATTTTGGTGTGCTCGGGGCGCTCATTGTTGCCTCAGCGAGTCCTGAGACGTCACCAGCCCCAACCGCGACTACTATTTCGTCCTTAGCGCCTCCACAAACGGGAGACCGAGTTCTGTTCGGACTAGCAACCGATGACGCAGCCGATGTAGCAAGATCATCAAAGGTTATCGCCAAAGCAGCATAGCCACGTGCATCTAAGATCTTTCTCGTCGCTTCCAGCGGCCGTGTGATGCTGCCGACCGTCCACGAGGTCGATTTCTGCGGCGTGCTCCTGGTTCGCTGATGTCCGTGGCCGTTCAAGTAAGCGGCAGCCTCCCCATGCGTCATCGTCCGCCAATGCGGATGTTCCGCCAAGATGTCAGACATACGTTCGAGGCGCGTCCTCTTGTTCTCCGTCAAGACCTTAGCTACGGCTGTGCAACCAGCAACTCCGCCATCGCCCGCGCCGAATGTCCTGCCGTTGCGCTTCTGTTGGTCCATCGCAACCGCAGAGCTTGCTTTTGTGAGTTCAGGGAACGCCGCGTGATGTTCGGCAATTTCGTGGTGCCACGGCCGTCCCTCGTAGCCCCGCAGAAGCTCGACGAACATGAACTGATCAGGAGATTTTCCGTAAAGCTGCTTGGCGTGCTCGGCGTTACGCGACAGCCGGGAAGGACTCGCCGCCACGATTTTGCACACGCGCGACGAGGCGTCCTTCAGGCACTCATACAGGGCCGGCCGATCCTGAGGTGAGGACAGCATGCCGCGCCGAACCTCCTCATAGATCTTGACGACTCTAAGGCCGCGACGTTGCGCGAACAGTTGGATTCGCTCGATCTGCTGAGCAAGATGGCTTTTGTCGAACTGGCCTTTCGTCGAGACCCTCACGTATCCGAGGACAGTCACAAGACCCGCTTCCGGACCGAACGAGAGGCCGCCGGCGTCCTCGAAGGGGGTCATGGCTTTGACGTAGGTGTGGGCGTTCATCGTGCTGTCAGCCTGTGTGGGTGGTTCGTGAGAAAGGAGGAATGAGACTGGGTGAGTGGTATGGAACGTGTGTGGGTGCGCAAATCTAACGGGCTGCGCGGAAACCGTGGAAAACTTAGAATTGCGCACCCCTCACCCGACGCGACGCCGGACGCACATGACATCGACGTCTGCGGCGCATCTCTGTGGACGGGCATCACGACAGAGGTATGCAAATCCAAATCGTTTTGGTCGAGCGATGTGCGAAACTGCGGCAGCCGATCAGAACGCACACCAGCGGCACCTTGGCGCTGATCCGCGATTGTGCCGGCAGTATCGCCACGTCCTGCCGGAGAGGCGCTGGAAGGCACCTCCAGATTCGATGTCGAGCCAGACAGAAACTGATCGCCTAAAAGCGGAAGCTTACACCAGAGGGGTCTCTGCAGGGCTGTGCTGCTATGTTGAGGGCATGTGATCACTGCTGCGCCCGGCCGTCAGGTTTTTTAGAGATCAAGTTCGAACTCGCAGCAACGACACGGCGATGGACACCGTGAAGGTCAAGAGGCGTAATCCCGTCCGAGATGTCCATTTCGGCCTCAACCTCCAAGTGACGCCGGTAGCGGTTGCGCAGCTTCGCCATGCTGTCGCGCGTCCAGTCCTTCTCGCCGCCATTAACTGTGACAACATTCCGGATGCCGGTCGCATTGAGATAGTTTGCCATCGCTTGATGGGACAACGCGGTCCACTCCGGATGGTCACCGAACAGATCGAACATGCGACGATCACGATCGCCGGCACGAAGATAGCCGGAATTTCCGCCGCGGATGCTGGTTTCGTAGCTAAAGGAACCCCCGACTTTCTTGCCAGACGACTTCTTGCCAGCGTGGTCTTGGGCGGCGACGCGCCTGATCCGGTCGAGTTCAGCCTTTGCGGCTTTCAATTCATGCCACAGCACCTTACGCGTGATCCTGCCGCGACCGGCGATCCACACCGGCAGTCTGAGCCGGACGAGCTCATCGTAGACGGACATCTCCCGCGCCAGACGATCGACGGCAGTCACCATAATGGTCGCATTCTCGCGGGCAGCTTCGCGCAACACCTGCTGGAGGACTTCGCGTTCACGCCAAGCGCGGCCGCCGCTCCCGACCTCATCATAGACGATGGGCACCACACCGAAGCTACTAGCCTCTTGATTGATGACCTTGAACTGACCGGCGAGGCTCTCGTTCTCGTCGGCTTGCTCGTCGGTCGACACGCGTGCCAGACCGTAGACGCGTTTGGGGAAAGATTTTTTGGTCTCTTTTTCATCCAGGTGAACGTCTCCCACACATGCCCAAAATGACTTAGAAGCAGGTGGGAACAGACAGACGTTTTAGCTATGTGTGATAAGGGGTTGCTATAGGTTGTCGGGGTGTGCGGATACTGGTGCACGGCGGACAGCCTTTTGCCATCACGTCTAGGCGACTTCGAACCCGCAGAAGCTTACCGCGAAGCAAGTGGTCCGCGTCGCCTCCCAAGCCTTAACGTCGGCCAACCGCCAGCGGACAGAACCTGGCCCCAGCTTGACGGCGGCGGGAAATTCACCGTGGCGCTTCCAACGATAGATCGAGTCGGTTGAGACGCCGAGGTGCTCGGCAACTTGCCGAACGGAAAGATAGACAGTTTGAGCCATGGTGGAATCCCTTCTGCAGATGGCGGACGTAAGTGCTTGCTTACGCTATAGCTGCCGGCCGGATGGGAATGCGTGGGTTTCTGAAAATTCGACTAAATAATTATTGGTGGGACCAATGGTGGGATGACCCCGCCTGTCACCTAAATTATTAGCGATTTCAATATGATCTGGCGGAGGCTCAGGGATTCGAACCCTGGGAGGGCTCACACCCTCGCCGGTTTTCAAGACCGGTGCATTCGACCACTCTGCCAAGCCTCCGCTGTGCGGGCGTCATACGGCAAGCCGCGGGGCGCGTAAAGACACTTCACGCTTTGGGGAAATCCGCGCAGGGACCGCGCGGAACTCTTTCAAAATGGCAGGCATGGCGCTAGGGTGCGGACAATTGCGGCCTCCCCCTTGGGGGCGGGCCGCGCATACGGGTGTGCGCTGATCAAGGCCGTGTGAAACGGCAAGGCCCGCGCCCAACGATCAAGAGGGCGAGCAATGGCGGACACATCGCAAATCACGGCAGCAACGATCACACTGCGGCGGACAGCCGGCGTAATGGCATTGATGGCCGCAACGGCGCTGGCAGGATGTGACAAACTGCCTGCCCTTGGGGGCGGTGCGGCCGGTGACGGTGCCGCAGGTGCCGTCGCCACCGATGGCATGTCGCTGGTCGAACGCGACATCGAAGCGCCAGAGGTCTTTTCGATCTCGGAACCGGGTTTGTGGGACGGCCGCCCGTCGCTGGGCGGCGTCTGGGTCGCCCACCCCACCGTGACCGATCCGGAACGTGTGATCATTCGCAACCCCGCCAACGGCAAATTCGTGATCGGGGCCCTGTTCCGCCGCGAGCTGGAAAACCCCGGCCCCGCCCTGCAGGTGTCATCCGATGCCGCGGAAACCCTTGGCCTTTTGGCGGGATCACCCACGACCCTTAGCGTCATTGCCCTGCGCCGCGAAGAGGCCCCCGCGCCGACGGACACGGCAATCACCGATTTCGATGCGCCAGAAGTCATCGCGGCCACGCCGCTGGATGACGCCCCGGTACCGGACACAAGCACTAGTGCCGCACCTGCCCCTGCGGTGACAACCGAACTGGCCGCAGCAACGCCGGCCCCTGCCGCAGCGCAGACCCCAGCCCCCGCGCCTGCCGCGACAGGATCGTCGCTGGACAAGCCGTTTATTCAGATCGGTATCTTCAGCGTGGAGGCGAACGCCAACACCACTGCTGACCGCCTGCGCGACAACGGCCTGTCCGCGCAGGTTCTGGCCGGCAACAGCCAGGGCAAAGCCTTTTGGCGCGTTATTGTCGGGCCCGCCCCGACAGCGGGCGACCGCAGTGCCGTGCTGACCCAGATCAAGGGGCTTGGCTTTCCTGATGCCTATGCCGTCACCAACTAGACCCTGCCGGAGTGTTTTTCCATGATTGCACCTTTTCGCCCCTTCGCGGCCCTGCTGATCTGCGCCGTTGCCGGTAGCGCGCAGGCGCAGGCCTTTAACACGACGGCGCGCGCGGCCTATGTGCTGGACGAAAGCACAGGCACAGTTCTGCTGGCCAAGGACGCGGACCGCCCTCTGCCGCCTGCCTCGATGTCCAAGCTGATGACCGTCTATATGGCGTTCGAGGCGATTGCCGACGGCCGGTTGCGCATCGACGAAGAACTGCCTGTGTCCGCCCATGCTGCCAGCTATGACGGGTCGAGCATGTTTCTGGACACCACCGACCGCGTCAAGGTCGAAGACCTGCTGCGCGGTGTGATCGTCCTGTCCGGCAACGATGCCTCTGCCGTGCTGGCAGAGGCCCTGTCGCCCGATGGCACAGAGGCCGGTTTTGCCCGCATGATGACGGACCGCGCGCGGCAGATGGGCATGATGAATTCGACTTTCGCCAATTCCAACGGCTGGCCCGCCCAGGGGCACGAGATGTCGATGCGCGACCTTGGCACGCTGGCCGATCATCTGATCACCGACTTCCCGACCTTCTATCCGATCTTTTCCGAACAGGAATTCCTGTTCGATGGCCGCGTGCCGTCCAACAGCCAGAACCGCAACCCGATCCTTGGGCTTGGCATCGGCGCTGACGGCTTGAAAACCGGCCACACCTCCGAGGCGGGTTACGGCCTTGTCGGGTCCGCCAAGCAGGATGGCCGCCGCATCATTTTCGTCCTGTCGGGCATGGACAGCACCGCAGAGCGGCGCGAGGAATCGGAAAAAGTCGTCAACTGGGCCTTTCGTCAGTTTGCACAAAAGGACGTCGCCACCAAGGGCACGGTGATCACCGACGCCTCTGTCTGGATGGGAGAGGCAAATCAGGTCGGCCTGACCGTTGCCGACGATCTGTCCTTGCTGATTCCCGTGATGCAGCAGGACAATCTGACCGCCGATGTCGTCTATGACAGCCCCGTGCGCGCACCGATTGCTGCGGGCGAACAGCTGGGCGAGCTTGTTATCAACCTTGAAGGCATGCCCGAAAAGCGGATCCCGCTGGTTGCCGACCGTGATGTGGCGCTTGGCGGTTTCATGCCCCGTATGAAGACGGCGGCGAATGTGCTGATGGGCAAGATCACTGATGCCGCAGCGAACGACGCCGTGTCAGAACCTGACGCTCCCGCCGACCCCGCATGAGCGAAGCGCCACGTTTCATTACCTTTGAAGGCATCGACGGGTCCGGCAAATCCACGCAAGCCCGCCTGCTGGCGGACGCCCTGCGCGCGGATGGCACCGACGTCGTGCTGACGCGCGAACCCGGCGGCAGCCCGGGAGCCGAGGAAATTCGCAATCTGCTGCTGACCGGTGACACCGACCGCTGGTCCGCGATGACGGAAATCCTGCTATTCACCGCCGCCCGCCGCGACCATCTGGAAAAGACGGTGCTGCCTGCGCTGGACGCGGGCAAAATCGTCATCAGTGATCGCTTTGCCGATAGCACGCGCGTTTATCAAGGCGCGACGCGCGGCGATCTGCGCCCCGCCGTCGATGCCTTGCACAAGCTGGCCATCGGGCGCGAACCCGATCTGACCTTTATCATCGACATGGACCCCGCCATTGCCCTGCGCCGCGGCCTTGCCCGGTCCAGCGGCGAAGACCGGTTCGAAGACATGGGACTAAGCTTTCAGGAAACCCTGCGCCACGGCTTTCTGACGCTGGCCCATGCCAACGCGGATCGCTGCGTTGTCATCGACGGCAACCGCGATCCTGCCGCTGTGGCTTCTGAAATCCGGGCACACCTGTGACCGACGCACCTGAACCTGATCGCATCGCCGGTGCCCCGCACCCGCGCGACACGGCTGTGCTTTACGGCCAGGATGCTGCGATGCACGACTTTCTGGACACATGGAACGCGGGCCGCATGCACTCTGGCTGGCTGATCACCGGGCCGCGCGGCGTGGGCAAGGCCACACTGGCGTGGAAACTGGCAACGTTTCTGCTGGCCGACCGCCCCGCCGAAGGCGGACTGTTCGGCGATCCGCCCCCTGTCACATCGCTGAACATCGACCCGGACAATCCAGACGCCCGCCTAATCGCATCCGGCGCGCACCCGCGCCTTTACGTCGTGCGCCGCCCTGCGGATGAAAAAACTGGCGTGCTGAAATCGGAAATCACCGTGGACGCCGTGCGCGGCATGCGCGACTTTTTCCATATGTCTGCCACCGACGGCGGCCGCCGCGTTGTGATCGTAGACGCCGCAGACGAAATGAACCGCTCTGCCGCCAATGCAATCCTGAAGGAACTGGAAGAGCCGCCTGCCCGCACGTCCCTGCTGCTGATCGCGCACCAGCCCTCGCGCTTGCTGCCCACGATCCGCTCGCGCTGCCGCGTCTTGCGCTGCGCGCCGCTATCGCCGGACGATCTTGGCGCGGCGCTTGCGCAGGCAGGCCTGTCAACCGATGCGACAGAATCGCTCGCCACCCTTTCTGCCGGATCAGCCGGCGACGCCGTGCGCTTGCTGACGCAGGACGGCCTGCAGCTTTATGCGCAGATTGTCGCCTTGCTGTCCGGCCTGCCGCATCTGGATCGCAATGCCGCACTCAAGCTGGCCGAAAGCTGCGCGGGCAAGGCCAACGATACCCGCTTTGCCCTCGTTCTTGATCTGCTGGACCGGTTTCTGGCCCGCACCGCCCGCGCCGGCCTGCTAGGAGAGCCGCCAAGCCAGGGTGCCCCCGGCGAGGCCCGCCTGCTAACCCGCCTGGCCCCCCATGACTACGCCGCACGCGCCTGGGCCGACCTGCAGCAAAAGGCATCGGCCCGCGCGCGGCACGGGCGGGCGGTCAACCTTGACCCTGCGGCGCTGATCCTTGATATGGTACTCAGCATCGAACAGACGGCGCAGGCCAGCGTCTCAGCCTGAAAGCACCCCCCGGTTTATGACAGTGCCCATCCTTGTTGACGCCCATTGCCATCTGGATTTCCCGGATTTCGACGACGAACGCAGCGCGGTCATTGAACGCGCCCGCGCCGCCGGCGTCACCCGCATGGTCACAATCTGCACCAAACTGCCCAACGCCCCCCGCGTCGCTGCGATTGCCGATGCCCATGACGGCGTATTCTGGGCCGCCGGGGTGCACCCGATGAGCGTGGGCGATCACGCGCCGGTCACGGTGGATGAACTGGTCACACTCGCCCGGCACCCCAAGTTTGTCGGCATTGGCGAAACCGGCCTTGATTACCACTACACCGCCGAAACCAAGGCCGCGCAGCAAGACAGCCTGCGCCTGCATATCGAAGCGTGCCGCCAGACCAAGCTGCCCCTGATTATTCACGCCCGCGACGCCGACGACGACATGGCCCGCATCCTGCGCGAGGAATATGACGCAGGCAAATACACCTGCATGATGCACTGTTTCTCCTCCTCCCGCGCGCTGGCAGAGGCCGCGCTGGATATGGATTTCTATCTGTCCATGTCCGGCATCGCCGCCTTTCCCAAATCAAAAGACCTGCGCGAGATTTTCAAGTCCGCGCCGCTGGACCGCGTCCTGACGGAGACCGACAGCCCCTATCTTGCGCCGCCGCCGCACCGGGGCCGCCGCAATGAACCGGCCTATACCGCCCATACCGCACAGGTTGGCGCGGATACCTTTGGCGTATCGCTGCAGGATTTCGCCAAGGCCACCAGCGCCAATTTCGACCGCCTGTTCTGGAAAACCGCATGAGCTATCGCTTCACGATCCTTGGCTGTGGATCGTCAGGCGGTGTGCCACGCCTTGGCGGGCATTGGGGCGACTGCGACCCGAATGAACCCAGAAATACCCGTCGCCGCTGCTCCTTGCTTGTCGAACGCGATGGCGCGGGCGGCACCACCCGCGTGCTGATCGACACCTCGCCCGATATGCGGGCGCAATTGCTGGATGCGGGCGTGGGCGAACTGGACGCTGTTGCCTACACCCACCCCCATGCTGACCACGTCCACGGCATTGATGATCTGCGCATGCTGGTATTCAACATGCGTAAACGCCTTGACGTCTGGGCCGACGCGCCGACCTCTGCCGCGCTGCGCGAACGCTTTGACTATGCGTTCGAGACGCCCCCAGGCTCTGCCTATCCGCCAATCTGCGACCTGCGCCATATCCGCGGCGATATCATCGTCAACGGTGCCGGTGGCCAAATCGTCCTGACACCGTTCGAGGTTGAACACGGCACCATCCCTGCCCTTGGCTTTCGCGTCGGCGGCATGGCTTATCTGCCGGATGTATCCGATATTCCAGGCGCGGCCTGGGACGTGTTGCAAGACCTTGATCTGTGGATCGTCGACGCCCTGCGCCGCACGCCCCATCCCAGCCACAGCCACCTCAGCCAGACCCTTGACTGGATCGCCCGCGCCAAGCCTGCGCAGGCTGTCCTGACTAACATGCATATCGACCTTGATTACGCCACGCTTTGCGCGGAACTACCCGCCGGCGTAACCCCCGCTTACGACGGCCGGACCCTGACGCTTCCGGACTGATCATCTGGCAAAATATACTCCCGCCGGAGGCATCCGGTGTTACCGGAAAGCGCAACCATGAGCGATCTGCTTGACGTCATCCTGCCCGTCTTCATCGTCATCGGCTTTGGATATGGTGCGGTCTGGAAGGGGCTGTTCAGCGACGCCGGCGTCGACGGGCTGATGCGCTTCACCCAGTCCTTCGCGATCCCTTTCCTGCTGTTCCGCGCCATCAGCCAGCTTGATCTGGCACAGAACTTTGACGTAGCGCTGCTTGCCACCTTTTATACCGGGGCGACGGTCTGCTTTATCGGCGGCATTCTTGGCGCGCGCTATCTGTTCAGGCGCGACTGGGAAGACTGCGTCGCCATCGGCTTTTGTTGCTTGTTTTCCAATACGCTGCTGCTGGGGCTGCCGATCACCGAACGCGCCTATGGCACCGATGCGCTGCGCTACAACTACGCGATCATCTCGATTCATTCGCCCTTTGGCTACCTTCTGGGCATCACCGCGATGGAAATCGTACGTAATGCGGGGCAATCCGCCCGCGCCCTGCCCGGCAAGGTCATCAAGGCGATGTTTCACAACGGGCTGATTATCGGCATCACGCTGGGCCTGATCGTGAACCTGACCGGCCTGCCCCTGCCCGGCGTTTTTACCGATGCGGTCGATCTTGTCGCCCGCTCTGCCCTGCCGGCGGCGCTGTTTGGCCTTGGCGGCGTGCTTTATCGCTACCGGCCAGAAGGGGACATGCGCGCGATCCTGTTCGTGGTGGCAGTCAGCCTGATCGTGCATCCGGCAATCGTCTGGGGCCTGTCCGGGGTCGCGCACCTCAGCGTGCCCGAACTGCGGTCAGCCATTTTGACCTCGGCGATGGCGCCGGGGGTGAACGCCTATGTTTTTGCCAATATGTATGGCCGCGCGCGCCGCGTGGCGGCCAGCGCAGTGCTGATTGCAACTGGTGTATCCATCCTGACCACCTGGGGTTGGCTGGCCGTTCTGCCCTAACCCCGCGCCGGACTGAACCGGGCCGCGGGGCCGGCGGCAATGCCGCCTTTGATCAGCCCGGCGACATACCCCGCAACCGCTCAGACCGACGGCGCAGCAGCTCTACGACCGTCAGCAGCGTGATCGACACGATCACAAGGATCGTTGCCACCGCCAGAATGGTCGGGCTGATCTGCTCGCGCAGGCCGGTGAACATCTGCCAGGGCAGCGTCTTTTGCGCGGCCGCGCCGACGAACAGAACCACGACCACCTCGTCGAACGAGGTGATAAAGGCGAACAGGCCGCCGGAAATCACACCCGGCAGGATCAGTGGCATCTGGATCTTGAAAAAGGTCGTGACCGGATTGGCCCCCATATTCGCCGCAGCGCGGGTCAGCGACTGGTCAAAGCTGACCAGCGTCGCCGTCACCGTGATGATGACAAACGGCACACCCAGCGCGGCATGGGCCAGAATGACCTTGATATAGCCGCTTAGCGTCTTTGATATGCCCAGATAGTTTTCCATGAACAGCCCCATCTGGCTGTAGAAAAAGAACATGCCTGTGGCAGAGATGATCAGCGGCACAATCATGGGCGAAATCAGCACCGCCATGATCGCACGGCGGCCGGGCACATGGGACTGGGACAGGCCGATCGCGGCCAGGGTTCCCAGCGTGACCGAAATCACCGTCGCAAAGGGAGCGATGATCAGCGAATTTTTCAGCGGCTGCAGCCAGGCGTCATTGCTAAAGAAATCGGCATAATGCTTCAGGCTATAACCGGCGGGGTCAAGCGCCAGCATTTCCGGCGTAAAGGTAAAAAAGTCCTGCGCGTTGAACGACAGCGGGATGATCGTAATGATCGGCGCGATCAGAAAGAAGAAAATCGCGCCGCAGATGAACTTGAAACTGTTGTGCCACAGCACCTGACCCGACGTCGCATAGACCGGCACGCCCCGGCGATAATCGCCCCGGTACAGCCAGTAGATGGCCCAGCCCAGCAGTGCGCCAAGGATGATGCCGCCCACTGCCCCCGGAAACCCGCCTGCGGCAAATCCAAGGGCTGCGCAGACGACCGTAGCCAGCCAGCGCCCTGGCCCGCGGGCGAAAAAGCGCGTCAGAACAAAGGCCAGCACGGCCGCGATGACAGCGCCGAAAACAAACCCTTCAAGCGGGCCAAGTCCGGCGGCCTGCCCGCCGATAAAGCCGAGCAATCCGCCGAACACCGCAACCAGCGGCAGGGTGAAGGCGATGAATGGATGCAGGGGGCGGCCCTGCTCGGGGTTGAACGCAACAGAAGACATATGCTTCAGCCTCCTAGCTTGACGTTGTCGATGCCGACGATCCGGTCGTAGGCCCAGTAAAAGCCCAGCACGATCACCAGCAAGATGGCACCCAAGGCCGCAGCCAGACCCCAATTCAGCGAGGTCGAGATGTGATAGGCAATCCGGTTCGAGATGAAGACACCCTTGGTGCCGCCCACGATTTCCGGCGTAATGTAGTAGCCGATGGCGAGGATGAACACGAGGATCGAACCTGCGCCGATCCCCGGCACGGACTGCGGGAAATAAACTCGCCAGAAGGCCGTCCAGTTCGTCGCGCCCAGTGATTTCGCTGCCCGCAGATAGGACGGCGGGATCGTCTTCATCACCGAATACAGCGGCAGGATCATGAATGGCAGCAGGATATGGGTCATCGAAATGATCGTGCCCGTCGCGTTGTTGATCAGCGCAAGCCTGTTGTCGTCAGCCACGACGCCGATCCACACCAGCAGATCGTTGATCACCCCCTGATCCTGCAGCAGCACCTTCCACGCCGAGGTGCGCACCAGAAGCGATGTCCAGAACGGCAGCAGCACAAGGATCATCAAAAGGTTTGCCTGACGGCTTGGCAAGTTCGCCAGCAGCCAGCCGATCGGATAGCCAAGAACAATGCAGGACAAGGTGATAAAGGTCGACATGATCAGCGTGCGAACGAACAGCGTGACATAGACGCGCTCGTTCTCTGGCCGCCACGCGACACCATCTGGCGTCAGCTGCAAATCGGCGGCATTCAGAAAATAGCCGCTGGTATAGGGCGCGGAATAGGTATGGATCACGCGCCAGACGTCGCGGTCGGCCCAGCCATCGTCAAAGGCGACAAAGTCGGCCTGCACATCCGTGGTGGTAAAGCTGGCGGCAGCAACCTGCGCTGCGTTCAGCTTGTCAGCATGGGCCATGTCCGCCGGGATAACAGCGCCAGCCTGCAGGTCTTCGTAAAGTGCAAGATAGACGGCGTTCCACGGCTCTTCCTCTGCCGGATTGTCGTCGTCCTCTACTTGAACAACGCGGGCGAAGTCACGGTAAATGCTGGCAGTTTGCGGCAGCACATCGCCAACGCCTGCGGCCAGACGAAAGGTCGGGCGCGGCCCCTCGCCGTTATAGGCGGCGTTTGCTTCCAGCCAGCGGGGACCGGCAAAGATGTCGATAAAGGTTTGCGGATCTTCCCATGCGGGGTCCAGCGCCACGAACTGTTCGGTGTAACCTTCGCCGATATCATCCACGCCGCGCCCGGTCTTCCGGAACAGGGACGAAATGCCAGAGGCTTCGTAGTTCAGACGCGATCCAAGGCGGGTGTGGTTCTTTTCCTCTGCAGCGACCATCATATCCTTGGCCAGCGCGGAAAACACCGCCGGTCCGGGGATATCGGTGGCCTCTGCGTCCCAGTCGGCCAGCACGCGCACGGTGCGCGGCAGCGTATCGCTGACGATCTGGTTTTCGACTGACCGGAACAGCATTTCGCCAATCGGGTAGATAAAGGTCACAAGGATAAAGACTAGCAGCGGCGCGATCAGAAACAGCGCCCGCCGCTTTTGCTTGCGCAGCGCACGGTTCAGCGACGTCTTGAGCGGGGTGCCATCCGCAGCCAGCATGGGGCCAGTCGGTTCGGACTGTCCCAGTTTCAGGCCGGTGTCCGGTGTCACACCCGTCAGGTTATCAGGACCGCGCGTTGCATCCGTCATGATCAGACCCCTTCGACAAGGATCATGGTGCTGGTCGCACAGCGGCGGCGGATTTCTGCGACTTCCTGATAGTCAGGATCATTATAGGCAGCCTTGGCGGCCTCGTAGCTGTCGAATTCAATGACAACATGGCGGCCCATGTCTTCGCCTTCGGGCGTTTCGGACTGGCCGCCGCGCACGATGAAACGTGCGCCGTGCGATTGCAGGATCGGCGTGTCACGCGCCACATATTCGGGATAGCCTTCCGGGTCCGTCACTTTGACGTGGCCGATGATGTAGCCTTTTGGCATTGCGTGCATCCTTGCAACTTGATCGTGGATATCTTGGTCTTGGGGGTGGGGCAGGCCCGCAAAGGCCCGCCCCGTTGTGTCAGGCCTGACTTACTGGGCCAGCCATGCCTGGAACTTGGAATCCAGGTCATCGCGGTAGTCGGACCAGAAGCCGTAGTTCGTCACAAAGACGTTGGTGGCGTTGGCCGGATCGGTCGGCATGTGCTCTGCCATCTCGATTCCCAGTTCAGCGTGGGTGCTGACCAGCGGTGCGGACGATGCGCGGGCCGGACCGTAAGCGATGTATTTCGCCTGATCGGCCAGACGCTGGGTGTCAGTCGCGAACTGGAGGAAGTCCATGACGCGGGCTTCACGCTCTTCGGACAGACCATCGGGAACGACCCAACCGTCAAAGTCCAGCATCTGCGCATCCCACAGCATGCCGATGGGCTGGTCCTGCTCTGCAATGGCGCTGAACAGGCGGCCGTTATAGGTGGAGCCCATCACGACCTCGCCATCGGCCAGCAGCTGCGGGGTTTCCGCGCCGGCGGTCCACCAGACGGTGTCGGCCTTGATGCTGTCCAGCTTTGCAAAGGCCTGCGTCTGACCTTCGTCGGTGGCCAGCACGTCATAGATGTCATCCTTGGCCACGCCGTCGCACAGCAGCGCCCATTCCATGTTCGCCAGGGGGCGCTTGTTGAGGGCGCGCTTACCCGGATAGGTTTCCGTGTCGAAAATAGCGCAGATATCGCTTGGCGGCGTGTCGCCGACCATATCCGTGCGGTAGCCCACAGTGGTCGAAAACACGATCTGCGGCACAAAGCAGTCGGACACAATGCTGTCGCCAAAGTCGTCAGAGGCAGAGGAGCCATCGTCGCCTTCGGCCAGCTGTTCATCGACGTCGATTTCCATTGCCAGACCTTCGTCGCACAGACGAATGCCGTCAGCAGCTTCGACATCGACTAGATCCCAGGTGATGTTGTTGGCTTCGTTCATGGCGCGCAGCTTTGCCACTGCCTCGGCCGAGGATTCGTCCCAGACGACGTTCACTTCCGGGTGCAGTTCCTGATAGGGCTCGACATAGGCCTTCAGCTGGCTGTTCTGATAGGCGCCGCCCCAGGACACGATGGTCATGTCGTTGGACATTTCCTGCGCAAATGCGCCTGTTGCTGCCAGCGTCAGTGCCGTTGTCGCGGCAAGTGTTGTCTTCAAAGTCATTCGTAAACTCCCGTTTGGTTACCCGGTCTTATATTGTCGGGCAGTGCCGCCGGGCGCGGCAAAGCCCTGTTCCACATCAGGCGTCCAGCGCGCGGCAGTCCCGCGGCAGCCAGCCGATGTCGATTGTGGTGCCCGGTGTCAGTTTGGTCTGATCGGGCGAATTGCGTGTCTTGATCACAAAGTTATCAATGCCAGCCACCTTTAGCCGCGTGCGGAAAATGTCACCCATATAGATGAATTCCAGCACTTCGGCCTTAAGCGTATGGGCGTTGGGGCCCAGCTTGGCAGTGTCGACCTCGACCCGTTCGGGCCGGATGCTGACCTTGGTGCGCTCGCCGACCTTGCTGACGTTGACGGGGACAGCGTCAATCACTTCGCCGCTGTCCAGTTTCACGACGCAGGTGTCACCCTTGATTTCAGCAACAACGCCTTCTAGCGTATTGTTTTCACCGATAAATTGCGCAACAAAGCTGTTCTGCGGCTCTTCATACAGGGTGGCGGGCGGGGCCAGCTGCTGGATGCGGCCATTTTCGAACACGGCAACGCGGTCCGACATGGTCAAGGCTTCGGTTTGGTCGTGGGTCACATAGACCACGGTGATCCCCAGCTGGTGCGCCAGATTGGTGATTTCAAACTGCAACGTTTCGCGCAGCTGTTTATCCAGCGCGCCAAGCGGTTCGTCCATCAGGACCAGTTCGGGTTCAAACACCAGCGCACGCGCCAGCGCGATCCGCTGCTGCTGACCACCCGACAGCTGGGTCGGGCGTCGTCCGGCAAAGCTGCCCATCTGGACCATGTCCAGCGCGCGCATCACCTTTTGCTTTTGCACCTCTTTACCGATCTTGCGGACCTGCAGCGGAAACGCGAGGTTTTCCGCCACGGTCATGTGCGGGAACAAGGCGTAATTCTGGAACACCATGCCGATGCCACGCTTGTGCGGCGGGATATCGTTGATCGGCTTGCCGTCCAGACGGATATCGCCATGCGTTGCCGTCTCGAACCCGGCCAGCATCATCAGGCAGGTCGTCTTGCCCGACCCCGATGGCCCGAGCATGGTCAGAAACTCGCCCTTCGGCATCGACAGGTTCAGATCCTTGACTACAAGGTTTTCACCATCATAGCTCTTTTGAACGTGGTCAAATTCCACGAAAGCGTCGTCGCTTTGCGCCACGCCAGTCTCCCCGTTGTCTCCGGCGGGTTATCCCGCACTCTTCAGTTTTGAAATAAAGCAACCGCCCAACCAAAGTGCAACATGATTCCCGGTCAGCATCAGGTTGACCCCCAATGCAGTGATTTGGACCGCAAAACGGGCAAAAATCAGTCGAATTGGCCAGCGATATGCCCATGGAGGCGGCGTAAGTCACACAGGCTGCGATGACCTGGACCGACATGCGGGGGCCTGAAAGCGGCACGCAGATGCAATGCCGATACGAAGCCGGCCCGCAACAGCGCAGAAATAGGCCCGTCACACCGCACGAACGGACTGCGACAAATACCAAGCGTCTATCAGTTTTGGGGGATTTTGCCCTGGTGCGGTCGGGGGACTCGAACCCCCACTCCGGTTAAAGAACAGCGACCTCAACGCTGCGCGTCTACCAATTCCGCCACGACCGCAAGTCAGGGCTGCGGCGCGTATAGAACAGCGCGCCGGGCATGCCAAGGGGTGATTTGCGCAGATTTGATTGCCTCTTTCCAACGGCTGCTTTGGCCGCCATATAACCACCATGGTTGAATGGATTACCTCTGACGCGCCCGTCCCTTATGCCGACGCCCTGACATTTATGGAGGCGCGTGCCGAAGCGATTGCTGCCGGCACCGCGCCAGAGGCGATCTGGTTGCTGGAACATCCGCCGCTTTATACCGCCGGCACCTCTGCAAAGATTGCCGATCTGGTCGATCCGGACCGTTTTCCTGTGTTCGAGGCCCGGCGCGGCGGACAATATACCTATCACGGCCCCGGTCAGCGTGTGGCCTATGTCATGCTGGACGTCGGCAAACGCGGCCGCGACGTGCGCCGCTTCGTGCAGGATCTAGAACATTGGGTGATCGCGACGCTGGACCGCTTTAACGTGAAGGGCGAAATCCGCCCTGGCCGGGTCGGCGTCTGGGTGCAGCGCCCGGAAAAGCCGCTGTCGCCCACGGGCGCAGTGCAAGAGGACAAAATCGCGGCCCTGGGCATTCGTCTGCGCAAATGGGTGTCATTTCACGGCCTGTCGATCAACGTCGAACCGGACCTGCGCCATTTTGATGGCATTGTGCCCTGCGGCATCAGCGATCATGGCGTGACCAGCCTTGTCGATCTGGGCCTGCCTGTCACAATGGCTGATCTGGATGTCGCGCTGCGCCAGAGCTTTGATGAGATCTTTGGCGCAGCTGATCCGGCTGAAGGCAAAACCCCTAGTTCGGCAGCACCGCGGCTTCGGCGCGGGCGGTCAAGGCATCCATAACCGTTCCATCTGCGTTTTCAGCGCAAGCCTCGGCCATGACGCGCATGGTTTCACCCGGCTCGGGCATGGCGGGTGGCGCGGCCGCAGCCGGATCGATGCCCGCGGCGGCCAGCACAGCCAGATCGTCAGGCGTCGGCTGGCCCAGCTGCGCGTTCAGATCCTGTTCGACCACCGCGGCGACTGCATTCTTTTCACCGTCCTCCAGCGCCAGAAAATCGATGCAGGTCAACTGGCCGCCCTCAGGCTTTGCCTCTGCCCCGGTCTGCGCCGTCGCCGGTGCCATCAAGGCGCCAGCAATCGCAAGGGATGCGTAGAAAAAGGTTCTTGGATGGCGGATCATCGCAGATATCCTGTTCAAAATAAACAACCTGCACCGCATAGGCGGCCATTGCGGCATGATTATGACCGCCCGCCGCCCCAAATATCACTGCGCCGGCGTCAATCCGCCCGCCATGCCCCCCAGCCTGCCCGTACCTGCGCTTGCCGCCTTGCGTTTTTTTCGCACCCAGCCCCTCGTAAACCGCAGGCCCTGCGCCAATATATCCCATGTCCTGCGCGGCTTTGAATGTTGCGATAGGCAGGCCGGTCCACTAGAACAAGCTTTAGTCAGGATGCGGGGCTACGACTCGCGCCCCTGTATCCGTAGCCAATTCTGAGGGAGAGCCACATGGCAGACGCCGCCATCCACGGCCATGACCATCACGACGAGCGGGGCTTCTTTACCCGCTGGTTCATGTCCACCAACCACAAAGACATCGGGATTCTGTACCTGTTCACCGCGGGCCTTGTCGGCTTCATCTCGGTGGCCTTCACAGTCTTCATGCGTATCGAGCTGATGGAGCCCGGCGTCCAGCATATGTGCATGGAAGGCGCGCGCCTGTTTACCGATGCAGCGTCGACCTGTACGCCAAACGGTCACCTCTGGAACGTCCTGATTACCTACCACGGCATCCTGATGATGTTCTTCGTGGTTATTCCGGCCCTGTTCGGCGGCTTCGGCAACTACTTCATGCCGCTGCAGATTGGCGCCCCGGATATGGCGTTCCCGCGGATGAACAACCTGTCCTACTGGATGTATGTTGCCGGCACAGCCCTGGGCGTTGCGTCCATGCTGGCCCCCGGCGGCGGCGGTCAGGCCGGTTCCGGCGTCGGCTGGGTCATGTATCCGCCCCTGTCCACCTCCGAAGGCGGCATGTCGATGGACCTTGCAATCTTTGCGGTTCACCTCTCCGGTGCCTCCTCGATCCTGGGTGCGATCAACATCATCACGACCTTCCTGAACATGCGTGCCCCCGGCATGACAATGCACAAGGTGCCCCTGTTCGCTTGGTCGATCTTTGTGACCGCATGGCTGATCCTGCTGGCGCTGCCGGTTCTGGCCGGTGCCATCACGATGCTTTTGATGGACCGTAACTTCGGCACCACCTTCTTCCAACCCGAAGGCGGCGGCGACCCGATCCTGTACCAGCACATCCTGTGGTTCTTTGGCCACCCGGAAGTGTATATCATCATCATCCCCGGCTTTGGCATCATCAGCCACGTCATCGCGACATTCTCGAAAAAGCCGGTGTTCGGCTATCTGCCGATGGTCTATGCGATGGTTGCCATCGGTGTTCTGGGCTTCGTCGTCTGGGCACACCACATGTACACGGTCGGCCTGTCGCTGACGCAGCAGTCCTACTTCATGATGGCTACAATGGTCATCGCGGTCCCCACCGGCGTCAAGATCTTCTCTTGGATCGCGACCATGTGGGGCGGCTCGATCGAATTCAAGACACCAATGCTGTGGGCAATGGGCTTCCTGTTCCTGTTCACCGTCGGCGGCGTGACCGGTATCGTGCTGTCGCAGGCTGGCATCGACCGCGTGTACCACGACACTTACTACGTTGTGGCCCACTTCCACTACGTCATGTCGCTGGGCGCTGTGTTCGCCATCTTTGCGGGTATCTACTTCTACCTGCCCAAGATGTCTGGCAAGATGTATCCCGAATGGGCCGGCAAGCTGCACTTCTGGATGATGTTCATTGGTGCGAACATCACCTTCTTCCCGCAGCACTTCCTGGGCCGTCAGGGTATGCCGCGTCGTTACATCGACTACCCCGAAGCCTTCGCCACCTGGAACTATGTCTCCAGCTGGGGTGCCTTCATCAGCTTCGCGTCTTTCCTGTTCTTCATTGGCGTGCTGTTCTACACCCTGCTGCGCGGCGCGAAAGTGACGCAGAACAACCCGTGGAACGAATACGCAGATACGCTGGAATGGACCCTGCCCTGCCCGCCGCCCGAACACACCTTCGAGCAGCTGCCAAAGCAAAGCGATTGGGACAAAGTCCACGCCCACTAAGCCAGATACAAAAGGCCCCGGAAATATCCGGGGCCTTTTTTCTATAGAAGGCATCACGATGACCGACCCCGCCGCCCTGACCGCCCTGCGCCGCCGCTATCCGGGCGCTGAAACCTTCACCTTCGGCGACGGGCCAGACCTATGCGCCCGTTTGCTGACCTTGGTCCGCAACGGGCAAAAGACAGCCAGCACCGGCGCTTTGCGCGACTATGACAACGGCGATCCGCTTCCCGTCCCCGGCCGATGTGACATCGCCCTTCACTGGGACGGACGCCCAGCCTTCGTGATTGAAACGCAGCAGGTTATTACCTGCCCCTTCCAACAGGTCACCGAAGCCATGGCGCTAGCAGAGGGCGAAAACGCGGATCTTGCCGGCTGGCGCAGGGATCACATCGCCTTTTTCACCCGCAACGGCGGTTTCGATCCGGATATGCAGGTCGTCTGGGAACGTTTCAAAATGATACAGATTTGCTAGATCTTGATGTCATAGGTGACCCAGGGCGTGCGCACCGCAACCCGGTCATAAACACCGCGGGCGCGGTAATTATCCTCTGCCGTGATCCAGCGGATCACCGTCCATCCCCGCGCCGCGCCAATCTCGCGCAGCGCCGCGATCAGCGAATCCGCAGCCCCACTCCCCCGCGCGTCCGGGTCCACGAACAGATCGTCCAGAAACCCGCCGGTACTTGCGGTCAGCGGGCGGGCAAAACTTCGATAATGCGCAAGGCCAATGGGCGCCCCGCCTTCGTCGCAGGCCACCAGACCGCAGGTCTCATGCCCGCGATCCATCAACCAACCCCAGACCGTTTCGCGCATCGCCTCGCTCTGCTTCACCCGGTAAAACGCGGCATAACCCGCATAAAGCGTGCCCCACGCCGCCCGGTCCTCAGGCCGAACCGTTCGTATTGTCACAGCCACAGTTATCCTCCTGCATCGTCACCCGAATTCTTTCAGATCAGATTTCATCTGGCAAAGTAAACTCCCGCCGGAGGCTCCGGCGCGACCAACGGGCGCAGTTGCCAGCGCATCACCCCCTGCTAAAACAATGCCATGCCCTACGAATGGACGCCCGAACCACCGCATGATGCCCCGGACTGGACCCTGTCGCTCTGGCCCTATCGCTCTTTGCTGCGCCGGGACTTCGTGCTTTTCATGGGGGCAACGGCGACGATCATTACCCTGCCGCTGCTGACCGTGCTGGGGACTGCGGTGCTTTGGGCATTGCTGCCCTTTTTCGCCATCATGTTCACCGGACTGTGGTACGCCCTCAACCTCAGCTATACCCGAGGCGAAGTGCTGGAAGAATTGCGCGTTACCGCCGATACCGCGCAACTGACCCGCCACAATCCCAAAGGACCGCGTCAGGACTGGCAGGCCAACAGGCATTGGGTATCGGTTCACCTGCACCCCAAGGGCGGGCCGGTTGAAAACTACATCACCCTGCGCGGCGGCGACAGAGAGGTCGAGATCGGCGCTTTTCTGGACGCAGCAGAACGTCTTGCGCTCTACGATGATCTTAAACGCGCCTTGCGCGGCTAAGATTCCTTGCCCCTCACGCCACCGCGAACGCAAGCGGACCGCGCGGTGGGCGGCATCATTCAAAATAGGCCAAGCCAGTAAAAAAAGGGGTGGGCGGGCGGGCCCGCACACCCCCATATCCTCAGGCCATCAGCCCAGTTTGTTCTTTACCATCGGCCCGACGCGGCCAAAATCCATCTGGCCGGTGTATTTGTCCTTCAGGACAGCCATCACCCGGCCCATATCGCGCAGGCTGGCGGCTTCCGTTTCGGCGATGGCAGCATCGACAGCGGCCGCGGCCTCGTCTTCGCTCAGCTGGCGCGGCAGAAATTCCTCGATCACCCTGATCTCGGACTGTTCCTTCTCGGCCAGTTCCAACCGGCCGCCTTCCTCATAGGCGCGGGCGCTTTCTTGGCGCTGCTTGACCATGCGGCCCAGAATCGCCAGCACATCGCCTTCGGACACGGTCGCCCCTTCTTCGGCCCCGGTGCCGCGCAATGCGATGTCACGGTCCTTGATTGCGGCGTTGATCAGGCGCAGGGTGGACAGACGGTCCGCCTCTCTGGCCTTCATTGCATCCTTGAGTGCTGCGGAAAGTCGCTGTCGCACGTCCATGTCAGTCGTCCCATATTCTAGATCGGCGCAACATAGGGTCGCGAACCGCCACAGACAAGCACCCGAACGCCGCGTCACCCACACCGCCTTGACCCGGCCCGTCTGCCCCCGTAAGACGACACGAATTTGCGCGCCCGCACTGCCAAAGGGGACCCCGGATGACCGCCACCGACACCGCAAAACCGACCGCCTGCCTTGCCCTTGCCGATGGCACTGTCTTCTTCGGACAGGGATTTGGCGCAACCGGCCAGACCACCGCAGAACTGTGTTTCAACACGGCCATGACCGGATATCAGGAAATCATGACTGACCCGTCCTATGCGGGCCAAGTCGTAACCTTTACCTTTCCGCATATCGGCAACACCGGCGTCAACGCCGAGGATGACGAGACGAACGACCCCGTCGCAGCCGGTATGATCGTTAAATGGGACCCGACAGAAGCGTCGAACTGGCGCGCAACCGAAGAGCTGACGACTTGGCTGGCCCGCCGCGGCCGCATCGGCATGGGCGGCGTCGACACCCGCCGCCTGACCCGCGCGATCCGCCAGCAGGGCGCGCCGCATGTCGCACTGGCGCATGATCCGGACGGCAACTTTGATATCGCAGCACTGGTTGCAGCCGCCCGCGGCTTTGCCGGTCTGGTTGGCCTCGATCTGGCCAAAGACGTCACCTGCGCCCAAAGCTATCGCTGGGATGAAATGCTTTGGGCTTGGCCTGATGGCTACAAAACCCAAACCGCACCGCGCCATAAGGTCGTCGCCATCGACTATGGTGCCAAGCGTAACATCCTGCGCTGCCTGGCCTCTGCGGGTTGTGACGTCACCGTCCTGCCCGCCACCGCCACGGCCGACGACGTGCTGGCCCTGAACCCTGACGGCGTGTTCCTGTCCAACGGCCCCGGCGATCCCGCCGCGACCGGTGCCTATGCCGTGCCGATGATCAAGGGTGTGTTGGAACGGGCTGATCTGCCGGTCTTTGGCATCTGCCTTGGCCACCAGATGCTGGCGCTGGCGCTGGGTGCACAAACGGTCAAGATGAACCACGGCCACCACGGCGCGAACCATCCCGTCAAGGATATGACCACCGGCAAGGTGGAAATCACCTCGATGAACCATGGCTTTACCGTCGACAGCCAGACGCTGCCCGAAGGTGTGCAGGAAACCCACGTCAGCCTGTTTGACGGGTCCAACTGCGGCATCGCCATGACGGGTCGCCCGGTGTTTTCCGTGCAATATCACCCAGAGGCAAGCCCCGGCCCGCAAGACAGCTATTACCTGTTCGAACGGTTCGCCGATGCGATGGCCGCCAGCAAGGCCGGCTGATCTTAACGGCATTTAAGGTTTGTTAACCTTAACTTAACGCGAAATTAACGATCTACTGACCAAATGGCCCTGCAGTGAAAGCAGGGCCATGAACGTTTCCGCCATCCCCACATCCCCACCCGGCATACCTGCGACGGCGCTTTGCGATTTCCAAATCGGGCCGGATATGATTGTCGGCCATTTGCTTGGCACGCAGCATATCTCTGCGCAGATCGCCGATCAGGCCCGCGATATCGCCCGGCAGGACCAGCTGCCGCTTCTGGATGTGCTGGTGACACGGTTCAGCGTCTCGCCCAGGGCTTTGGTCATGGCCGAAGGGGAGCTGCTTGGGGCCCGCATCATCGACCCGGCCCTGCACCTGCCGCAGGCCGCCCTGGTTCGCCGCTATGGCCCGGCGCGGGCGCTAATGCATCATGTGCTACCTTGGCGGACGGCTGGAAATTGCACGCTCGTGCTGGCCCCCTGCTATGACGTCTTCCTGCAGCACCGGCAGGAATTGCAGGATGCTTTGGGGCCGGTGCGGGTGGCGCTTTGCACCCGCGCCCAGATCAGTGCGGCGCTTGTGCAGGGGTTTGCCGCCGATTTGACCGACCGCGCCGAAACACGCCTGCCCGCCGGGCAAAGCAGCCGGAACTGGCGACCCGGGCGGGTCATGCAAATCACCTGCCTTGGGGTGGCCCTGCTTGCTTGCCTAGCCCTGCTTGCGCCAGTCACATTGATAACCGCGCTTTCGGCGCTGGCCGTCGCCCTGCTGGTGCTGTCGGGCGCGGTCAAGGCGGCAGCGGCGCTGTGCGGCACGGGTGCACCGCAGCCGCCGCCCGCCTGCGATGGCCCACTGCCGATCATCACCCTGCTGATCCCGCTTTACCGTGAACGCGCCATTGCCGAACATCTGCTGACCCGGTTGGAATCGCTGGATTACCCCCGCGAACGGCTGGATGTCTGCTTGGTGCTGGAGGACGACGACGACACGACTCGTCAGGCGCTGGGGCGGACCCACCTTTTGACATGGATGCGGCCCGTCATCGTGCCCAAGGGCACCCTGCGCACAAAGCCGCGCGCCTTGAACTACGCCCTCGATTTTGCCCGCGGCAGCATCATCGGCGTCTATGATGCAGAGGATGCACCCGATCCTGACCAGTTGCGCGTCGTGGCCGCGACTTTTGCCCATGCCGGCCCAAGGATTGCCTGTCTGCAAGGCGTGCTGGATTATTACAACAGCACCGCCAACTGGCTGACACGCTGTTTTACCATCGAATACGCAAGCTGGTTCCGCGTTGTGCTGCCCGGCTATGCCCGTATGGGTCTGGTTGTGCCATTGGGCGGCACCACGCTTTTCTTTCGCCGCGATATTTTGGAAAGTCTGGGGGCCTGGGACGCCCATAACGTAACCGAAGACGCGGATCTGGGTCTGCGCCTTGCCCGCGCTGGGTATGAAACCGTCTTTATCCCCTCGGTCACGCAGGAAGAGGCGAATGGTCGCTTCTGGCCCTGGGTCAAGCAACGCTCGCGCTGGTTGAAGGGATATGCCGTCACCTATTGCGTCCATATGCGCAATCCGGCGCAGCTTTGGCGTGATCTGGGGGCGCGGCGGTTCTGGGGTGTGCAGGTCCTTTTCGCAGGCACCTTGTCGCAATTCGTGCTGGCACCGCTGATTTGGTCATTCTGGCTGATCCCGCTGGGCTTTCACCATCCGGCGGTTGACCTGCTGCCGCCATGGGCATTCTGGACGATGGTTGGCCTGTTTATCACGTCAGAGGCAGTCAATTTCGCCATATCGGCCCTTGCCCTGCGCCGCGCGGGCAAGACCTGGCTGACCCCTTGGGCACTGACCTTGCAGCTTTATTTCCCGCTCGGGGCCATTGCCGTCTATAAGGGCCTGCTAGAGCTGACGTGGAAGCCGTTCTTTTGGGACAAGACCGCCCACGGCATCTTGCTGCCGAAAACCGCGGCCCGCGTCAGTCAGCCGCCTCGACCTTTGCCGCATCCAGCCGCAGCCGAGTAGCGAACGCCTCGGAGATATGGGCCCGCAGGGCGGCATCGGCCGCATCGCCGTCACCTGCGGCAATCGCCTCTACGATGCGGCCATGTTCCTGCAAGGTATCGCTGCCGCGCCCTTCGGCGGCGATGGATGTTGTCGCCAGCAAGGCCATCGACCTGTGCACAAGGTCCAACTGCTGCACCAGAAACCTGTTGTGAGAGGCCAGATGGATCTGCTTGTGAAACCGCCGGTTTGCACGGGCCAGCGCATCGGGATCGTTTTTCAATGCCTGATCAGCCCGCAGCATATCGCGCAGCACGGCGACCTCTTCTGGCGTGGCATGGCGTGCGGCAAGGCGCGCGGCCAGCCCTTCCAGCGTGCCGCGCACGACATAAAGCTCTGCCATCTGCGTGTGATCCAGCGATGCCACGATCAGGGACCGGCCGTCGCGGGTCAGCAGGCTCTGCGTCTCCAGTCGCTGCAACGCCTCTCTTACCGGGGTGCGGCTGACGCCAAGGCGGTCGGCCAGCTCGCTTTCCACCAATCGGTCACCCGGCTTGTAGAAATGGCTGTCGATCGCCTCCAGGATCAGGGCGTAGGCGTCTTTTTGCGGTGTCGCGCGGTCCTGCATCGTGCTTCCTTATATCTGCGCCGGACCATAGCCGCGATTACGGCAGACGGGCAAGGATGTCGCAGGGCGCGGGCTTTCCCAATGGCCCGGCGCGGCCTATATCAAGCCTATGAATAGAATTCGCACAGATATCGTGATCAGCGGCGGCGGTGTCGCCGGATTGGCCGCAGCCGTGGCATTTGGCGCGGCGGGCTTTGACGTCATCATTGTCGACCCCGCCCCGCCCGTCACCGACGCCGCCCAGGACGGCGCCGATCTGCGCACGACCGCGTTTCTGCAACCCGCCAAGGCGTTTCTGGACCGCGCGGGCCTGTGGGCGGCGTTGGCGCCCCATGCGACGGCGCTGGACGTCATGCGCATCGTCGACGCGGCAAAGGACCCTGCCACCACACGCGATTTCGTTGCCGACGACATTTCCAACGCACCCTTTGGCTGGAACCTGCCAAACTGGCTGCTGCGCCGTGTTATGGTTGACCGGATCGCGCAGATGCCAAATGTGACCCTGCGCACCGGCACCGGCTTTGCTGGCATGGTCGCGCGGCTGGATCAGGCACTGGTCCGGCTTGACGACGGCACCCAAATCGCTGCCAAGCTGGTCATCGGCGCGGATGGCCGCAATTCGGCCGTGCGGCAGGCGAACGGTATTGACGTTACCACCACCCGCTATGGCCAAAAGGCCGTGACCTTTGCCGTCACCCACCCGCAGCCGCACGGCGGCATCTCGACCGAGGTGCACCGCGACGGCGGCCCGTTCACGCTGGTGCCCTTGCCCGATGTCGATGGGCAGCCCTGTTCATCCGTCGTCTGGATGGATACCGGACCAAAGATCGCAGCCCTGATGGCGCTGGATGATGCCGCCTTTACCGCCGCCGCCAACACCCGCAGCGCGGGCGTGAACGGCACATTGACGCTGGTGGGCAAACGGTCGGTCTGGCCGATCATCACCCAGATCACGGATCGCATTACCGCCCCCCGCACCGCGCTGGTGGCAGAGGCGGCGCATGTCATGCCGCCCATCGGCGCGCAGGGGCTGAACATGTCGCTGGCCGATATGGCAAGCCTACTGGATCTGGCCGTCGAAAATCGCGACATGCTGGGTCAACCTGACATGCTGGCCGCCTATGCGCAGGCCCGCCACGGCGACATGCGTTTGCGGGTGACAGGCATCGACGCCCTGAACCGCACCTCTATGGCCGCAAGCCCGCTGGTCCATGACCTGCGGGCCTTGGGGGTTGCGGCGCTGCACGATGCAGCGCCTATTCGTCACCGCCTGATGAAACTGGGGCTTAATACGCGTTAAAGCACGCGGGTCAGCACCGGCAGCAGGCGGTCCAACGTGGCGGGCACATCGTAAAGCTTGTCCAGCCCGAACAGCCCCAGCCGAAAGGTCATGAAATCCGCAGGCTCCCCCACCTGCAACGGCACGCCGGCCGCGATCTGCATACCTTCGGCGGTAAAGGCAGCGCCGGATTTCACCGCCGGATCATCGGTATAGCTGACCACGACCCCCGGTGCCTCGAACCCTTGCGCCGCAACCGATGCCACGCCCAGATCGGCCAGATGCGCCCGCACGCCGCGGCCCAGTTCCCATTGCGCGGCCATCAGCCGCTCAAAGCCATAGTCCCGCGATTCGATCATCGTATCACGCAGATCGCGCAGCCCGTCCGTGGGCATCGTCGCGTGATAGGCATGGCCGTCATCCTCGTAGGCCTTCATGATCTGCCGCCACTTTTTCAGATCCCCGGCAAAGCTGTTCGACGTCGTCGCCTCCAGCCGCTCTGCCGCGCGATCCGACAGCATCACCAGACCCGCACAAGGCGTGGACGACCACCCCTTTTGCGGAGCAGAGATCAGCACGTCCACGCCTGTCGCCTTCATATCGACCCAGACGCAGCCGGACGCGATGCAATCCAGCACCATGATTGCGCCAACCTCATGCGCGGCATCGGCCATGGCTTTCAGGTAGCCATCGGGAAGGATCATCCCCGCGCTGGTTTCCACATGCGGGGCGAACACCGCATCGGGCCTTGCGTCCCGGATCGCCTGCACGACATCCGCAATCGGTGCGGGCGCAAAGGGTGCGCGGCTGTCGTTGCCGGTTTGATGCGCCATCTTGACGGTGGTTTCCCCCGCAAAGCTGCCCATGTCGAAAATCTGCGACCAGCGATAGGAAAACCAACCGTTGCGCAGGATTAGGCAATGCGCCCCGGTGCCGAACTGGCGCGCGACAGACTCCATCGCAAAGGTGCCGCCGCCGGGCACAATGGCAACCGCGTCCGCCTTGTAGACGTCTTTCAACATGCCGGACACATCGCGCATGACCTGCTGGAACGCCGCGCTCATGGAATTGAGCGAGCGGTCGGTGAAAACGACAGAAAATTCCATCAAGCCATCGGGATCAACGGGTGTGCGGGGGGCGGCGGTGGTCATCATACTCTCCTTGCGTTGCTGCAACAGCTAGGCCGGAACGTCGCCTCTGGCAAAACCTATCTGCGCCTAAAGCGGCCCGGGTCGGCGTTCCTCGGTTAACAGCACGTTTGCCTCGACGTTGCCGACACCGGGCAACGTCATGATCCGCCGCCGTAGTACGCGTTCAAAGTCCGCCAGATCCCGCGCCACAACCCGCAAGCGGTAGTCATAAAGGCCCAGAACATGCGTGACGACCTGCACCTCCGGGATGCCGCCGACAGCGCGCTCGAAATCCTCCATCCCGACGCGGCCTTTGGTCGCCAGTTTGATCCCAAGGAATACCGTCACGCCAAAGCCCAACTTTTCCGCATCCAGCAACAGCCGCCGCCCGGTCAGGATCCCCGCCTCTTGCAGCCGCTTGATGCGCCGCCATGTGGCTGGCTGGCTCAGCCCCAGCTGCCGCCCCAGCGCGCTGGCTGATTGCCCGGCGTCCGCAACCAGCAAGGTCAGCAAGGCGCGGTCCATGTCGTCCAGTATCACAGCGGCAACCTTTCATCCGATTTGACCGCCGCCACATCCATCAAAGCTTCGATATCCGCGATATGCGGCAAGGCCAGGATGTGGTCGCGATACAGCATCTGGTAATGCTGCAAATCCCGTGCCACCAGCACCAGCCGCACATCCACACGGCCTAGAAATGTCTGGATCTCCAGCACCTCTGCCACCTCGCGCGCTGCCGCCAGAAAGGCGTCAAAGGCACTCGGCACCGCCTTGTCCAGCGTCACACGCAGGCTGACCTGCAAAGGATAGCCCAGCTTGGCCCAGTCGATCACCGCCGTTTGACCCCGGATAATCCCCTGATCCGTCATCCGGTCCAGCCGCCGCGCCGCCTGCCCTGCCGTGACTCCCGCCAGCACAGCAAGTTCCGGCACTGTCAGGCTTGGGTCCGCCTGCATCCGGCGCAAAAGCGCCCTGTCTTTATCATCAAGCATGAATATCCTGAAAAATGCCATTCTCGCGCATGATATATATCATCTGGCCAAAAAAACTCGAAAAATCGACCTATCGTCCACCGCGAAAATCCATATGGTGCGCTTCAATGCAACCAACCAAGGGATATTCCCCATGCGCGTTTACTACGACCGCGATTGCGACGTGAACCTGATCAAGGACAAAAAAGTCGCCATTCTGGGCTACGGCTCTCAGGGCCATGCCCATGCGCTGAACCTGCGCGATTCGGGTGCCAAAAACCTCGTCGTTGCCCTGCGCGAAGGCTCCCCCTCGGCCAAGAAAGCCGAAGGCGAAGGCCTCAAGGTTATGGGCATCGCCGAAGCTGCCGCGTGGTGCGATGTCATCATGTTCACCATGCCCGACGAGCTGCAGGCAGAGACGTACAAAAAGTACGTCCATGATAATCTGCGTGAAGGTTCTGCCATCGCTTTCGCCCACGGCCTGAACATCCACTTCGGCCTGATCGAAACCAAGCCCGGCATCGACGTCATCATGATGGCCCCCAAGGGCCCCGGCCACACGGTTCGCGGCGAATACACCAAAGGCGGCGGCGTGCCCTGCCTGGTGGCTGTCCACCAGGACGCAACCGGCAAGGCGATGGAAATCGGCCTGTCCTATTGCTCTGCCATCGGTGGCGGCCGCTCGGGCATCATCGAAACCAACTTCCGCCAGGAATGTGAAACCGACCTGTTCGGCGAACAAGCTGTCCTGTGTGGCGGTCTGGTCGAACTGATCCGCATGGGCTTCGAGACGCTGGTCGAAGCTGGCTACGAGCCCGAGATGGCCTATTTCGAGTGCCTGCACGAAGTGAAGCTGATCGTTGACCTGATCTATGAAGGCGGCATCGCCAACATGGATTACTCGATCTCCAACACCGCAGAATACGGCCAGTACGTCTCCGGCCCGCGCATCCTGCCCTACGACGAAACCAAAAAGCGCATGAAAGAGGTTCTGACCGATATCCAGAACGGCAAGTTCGTGCGTGACTTCATGCAGGAAAACGTTGTGGGCCAGCCCACGATCAAAGCCTCGCGCCGCTCGAACGACGAGCACCAGATCGAAGTCGTCGGTGCCAAGCTGCGTGCAATGATGCCCTGGATCTCTGCCGGCCGTATGGTCGACAAGGCGAAAAACTGATCTACTCGGATAAGTAATCAAAGGCCCGCCAGTTTGGCGGGCCTTTTTGTTGGGCGGTGCGCATCATTAAATCATCCCGCCAAAAACGCGCCTACCAAACCCGCTTTCAACTGCTGCACTTTGCGCGTTTTCATACAGACAAACCTGCGCTAGGCAGGTCCCGTCCCCTACGCAAAGTTAATTGTCGCCATGCATGCCGCCCAAGCCCCCGCCCCGACCGCCGCAAACTGGGCGTCCATCGGACTGCTAGGTCTCATCTGGGGCGGCACATTCATGGTCGTCGCGGTGGCACTGCAAGGCTATGGCCCGCTGACCGTCGCCTGCGCCCGCACATCGCTTGGCGCGGTTGCGCTGTTCTCATTGCAGGCCGTCATGCGACGCCCCTGGCCGGCGTTCACACCGCGCTTGATGAAATACCTGACGGTGATCGGTGTGCTGAACACGGCGCTGCCCTTTGCCCTGCTCTCTTGGGGGCAGCAATATGTCCCGTCCGCCTTCGCCGGCATTTCCATGGCCGCCCTGCCGCTTTTCGTGCTGCCGCTGGCGCATTTCTACAGCGACGAGCCGCTCTCGACCCGCCGCCTGATCGGGGTCAGTACCGGTTTTCTGGGCGCTTTGGTGCTGATCGGCCCCGGTGTGCTGCGCATCGGTTCCGGCATGGAACCACTGGGCCAGCTGGCTTGCCTGACCGCCGCAGGTTCCTACGCCGTCGCCAGCATCATGACGCGGCGCTGCCCGCCCATTGATCCGATCGTGCTGTCGGCGATCACCCTCGGCGTTGGATCGGCCATCCTCATCCCCGCTATGCTGCTGGTCGAAGGCATTCCAGGCCCTGCTGCGCCCCTGCACATGGCGGCTATAGTCTTTCTGGGGCTGTTCCCGACCGCCCTCGCAGCACTGCTGCGCGTCATCGTGATCCGTTCGGCAGGCTCGGTTTTCATGACGCTGGTCAACTACCAGGTCCCGCTATGGTCGGTCCTGTGCGGTGCCCTCATCCTGTCGGAAACTCTGCCCCTACGCTTTTTCGCGGCTCTTGTGCTGATCCTGTGCGGTCTTGCCATCAGCCAGTGGGGCAGCCTGCGCAAACTCTTCGCCCGCAACTGACCCCGGACGCCCCCCTTCTTCTGGTCACAAATATCCCGGGGTCTGGGGCAGAGCCCCAGTCCAACGCTGCCTGAAACTCATCCCGCCCTTGTCACTTGATCGACAATCCCGTCCACGACCTGCAGCAGCAGATCCGGGTCCTCACACTCAGCCATGACGCGGATCAGCGGCTCGGTGCCGGATTTGCGGATCAGTAGCCGTCCTTTACCGGTCAATTGCACCTCGGCCGCCGCGATGCAGTCCTGTACCGCCTGCGCCGCCAAAGGATCGCTTCCAGCGGTATAGCGCACGTTTTTCAGCAGTTGCGGCACGGTATCAAAGCTTTGGGTCAGGCTTGACGCAGGTTGCCCCGTCTCGATCATCGCGGCCAGAAACTGCAGACCGGCCAGCAAACCATCGCCCGTGGTGGCGTAATCGGTCATCACAATATGACCGGACTGTTCACCGCCCAGGTTGTGGCCTGACCTGCGCATGGCTTCGACGACATAGCGATCGCCGACCCCCGTGCGTTCCAACCGCAGACCCTGCGCCTCCAGATAGCGTTCCAGCCCTAAGTTCGACATCACGGTCGCCACCAGCGTGCCGTTCGCCAGCTTGCCCGCCTGCGCCCAGCGATGCGCCATCAGCGCCATCAACTGGTCGCCATCAGCGACGCGGCCCGTCTCGTCCAGGATCATGACCCGGTCTGCGTCGCCGTCCAGACAGATGCCGACATCCGCACCGTGGCTGATAATCGCCTTGGCAGCCGCAGAGGTATCGGTAGAGCCGCAACCGTCATTAATATTGAACCCGTTAGGCGCGGTGCCCACGGGGATCACCGTCGCCCCAAGCTCCCACAGCACCTCTGGTGCAACCTTGTAGCCCGCGCCGTTGGCGCAATCGATCACGACCTTCAGGCCATCCAGCCGCATACCCGCCGGGAAAATCGCCTTGAGCCGTTCGGCATAGCGGAAACGGCCATCGTCGATCCGCTTGGCGCGGCCGATATTGTTCGCCTGCGCAGGCTCCACCCCGTCAAAAACCAAACGGGTGATTTCCTCTTCTGCGGCGTCCGATAGTTTGAACCCGTCAGGGCCAAAAAACTTGATGCCGTTGTCGTGATGCGGGTTGTGGCTGGCAGAGATCATAATCCCCATATCCGCCCGCATGGAACTGGTCAGCAGCCCCACTGCAGGCGTCGGCACAGGTCCCAGCAGCAACACGTTCATGCCCGTGCTGGTCAGCCCCGCCGTCAGCGCGTTTTCAAACATATAGCCCGACAGACGCGTATCCTTGCCGATCACGACGCGGTGCCCGTTGGACCCGTCATTGCGGAAATAGCGCCCCGCAGCAGCGCCGATGCGCAAGGCCATATCGGCGGTCATGGGATAGGCATTGGCTTTGCCGCGAATGCCATCGGTTCCGAAAATCTTGTCCGCCATCAATCCTGTCCTCGTAAAGCGCGGGCCATCTCGCAGGCCGCTTTTGCCTCTTTTGTATCGTGCACACGGTGGATTTGCACCCCTTGCGCCACACCGGCCAATGTCACCGCAACCGAACCCGCCATCCGGTCCGCCGCCGCCTGTGCCCCCGTGATCGTGCCGATGAACCGCTTGCGCGACGCGCCCAGCAGAACCGGACAGCCCAAGGCGTGAAACAGCGACAGCCGGCGCAGCAGGGCCAGGTTGTGGTCTTGTGTTTTGCCAAAGCCGATACCGGGATCAACGATGATGCGGTCCCGGGATATACCTGCCGCCTCTGCCACGGCGATGCGATCGGCAAGGTAATCGAACACGTCCAGCAGCACGTTTTCATACTGCGGGTCAGCCTGCATCGTTTCAGGATCACCCTTCGCATGCATAAGGCAGATCGGTTTTCCACTGGCCGCGGCGGTTTGCGCCATATGGGGATCCCAGGTCATGGCAGACACATCATTGATCAGATCTGCCCCCTGCGCGACCGCCGCCTGCGCAACCTCGCTTTTGCGGGTATCGATCGAGATGGCGACATCGCTTTGACCGCGCAGGGCGGCGATCACCGGCACCGTGCGGGCAAGCTCCTCGGCATCCGGCACCAGTGCTGCGCCGGGCCGCGTGCTTTCGCCGCCGATGTCGATAATGCTGGCACCATCCGCCTTCATGGCCGCCGCCTGCGCCAGCGCGGCACCGGGCGCGATAAAGGCACCGCCGTCGGAAAAACTGTCCGGGGTGACGTTCAGGATGCCCATGATCTGCACCTGCCCCATATCAAGCCCTGCGACCGGCGCGCGCGGTGCGGTCAGGCGGTGCAGCACGTCCTGCGGTGCCTGTGCGGCGGGGATGATGTACGGCGGCGCGGTGCGGGACAAAACCTCGATCCGGTCGAACCAGCACCAGCCCCCGGCAAGGCCAAGGGCCTGATCGGGACGCGCCGCGTCCAGTTGCGGCAGCGGACGATAATAAAGGGTCATGTCAGGTGCGGCGTATCGACAGCCAACGACCGCGCCGCAACAGGCGCGCCGTCCGGCACATCCGCACCGATCAGCACCAGTTCGGCCGCGTCCATCTGGCCGGCAAACCACGCGACCAGCGCCGCCGCGTCCTGCGATCCGGCCGATGGGCCGTCGACCGCATCAAGCACAATCTTGGACGGTGCCCAGATGCAGGTCTGGCCATTTTTCATGGCCCAATCCAGTTCCGTCCGGCTGCCCACCACGATCAGGCGCGGATCGCGCGCGGCCAGCACCCAGGCGTTCTGTTCGATCGCCAGCAAATCAATCCGCCGCTGCGCAAGCGCATGGCCGGCCTGCGGCGCAGGGCTTGCTGATGCACCGACGCAAACGATCAATGGCGCATCCATCGCAATCGCCTGATCCAGCCAGCTGGTTAGGTGATCTGCGTGCAGCGCCTTTTGTGACAGGAACAGCACGCGCGGATGCGGGGTGGCGGCGTGTTCCTGCCCGGCTGGCCGATCGCCGCCGCGCGCGCGCATGATTTCGACGCCCAGCGAAAACGGACCGCGATCCAGCTTTTCGATCCGGACAAAAACGCGCTCTGCCTGCGGTTCGAGCAAGATGCGTTCCGCAACACGCGCCGCAAGCGTTTCCAGAAGGTTGATCCGCTCTGCCTTCAGCTCTGCGCCGATGGCTTCGGTGACGCGGTCATAGGACAGGATGCGATCGACATCGTCGTCGATGGGGCCGGTCTGCGGCAAGACCTCGACCACGACGTTAAAGCGCACGCGCTGCAGATGGCCGCGTTCTTGCTGGAAGGCACCGATTTCGACTTCGACCACGTAATCGCGCAGGGAAATGCGGTCGTAGGGGATATCGGTGCTTGCCGCAGCCCGTTCAGACGGATGCGCAAAGGCCAGTCGAATGTCGTCGGTCATGCCCTGCAGCCCCGCGTTTTGTCCTCGGGCAGGCATAACGTCAGCGCCGCTTGGTCGCAAGGAAGCTTAGTTCGATGCGCTACGGGTCGACTGCTTGTAAAAGTGATGCGCGCCGATACTTGCCGTGCGCGGAAAGCGGTTGGCCCAGGACGGGTGCACGGCTTTGGTGTGGTAATGCGTAGCACCGGCAGTCAGGCGGCGCGGCAACCCGTCAACCAGCAGCTTTGCCACCTTGCCGACCCGGCCAAAGGCGGCGGCATTGCCGATAGCGTCAGAGTTGTTGTCGCAGGTCCATGTGAACTGGCAGGCAAACTTCTTGCCTGTGCCCTGATGAACGACACCGCAGATCGTGTTGGGGTATTCGGCACTGTCAACGCGGTTCAGGATAACCTCGCCCACGGCAAAAATTCCCTGAAGCGATTCGCCGCGTGCCTCGAAATACAAAGCGTCTGCCAGACATTCCCATTCGGAATTGCCCTTAGGCGTGGTCATGGTGGACAGATAAGCCTCTGTCATGACGGCGTCGCCATCGGCGGGCATGGCGTTGCGGCGCGCGCTTTCCGGCACGGCAGTCAAAGCCGCAAGGCGTGTGTCGGGAACAATTTGCAAAGCCTGACGTTCTTGACCCAGAACCGCACCCAACCGGGCAGTCATCACTTCTTCAGCGGATGCCGGGGCGGCAATCGAAACGCTGGCAAGGGTGATCGCTGCAATCAGCGCGCGGTGCAGGGGATTGGTCATCGTCAAGGCTTTCATTCCGCACGGTCAGCCCCGTGCAGGCCGCGATGACATAGGGAAATTTTTCACGCAGGTCCACCTTTGGGGCTGGCAGATTCCCGCCGCCTCTGTCTTGGCGGGACGAACACCGCCCGATTCACCTTATTTCATAGAGATCGGCGGCATTGTCGCGCGCCGCCCGTCCGCCGGCATCTGCTCTGCCAGCGTGAGCTGAGCGGCGGAAAGCCGCGCAAGTGGCACCCGGAACGGTGAACAGGAGACATAATTAAACTTTTGAGTCCTGCAGAACCCGATCGCGGCCCGCGTTCCCCCGTGTTCCCCGCAAATCGACACCACGACATCGGGCCGCCCTGCCCGCCCGCGCGCCGCACCAATCGCCAGAAGTTCCCCAACACCGTCCAGGTCCAGGGTGTGAAACGGGTCTTCTTCATAGACGCCCTGCTGGACATAGGCCGACATAAAACGCCCCGCATCGTCGCGGGACAAACCATAGGTCATCTGCGTCAAGTCGTTGGTGCCAAATGACAAAAACGATGCATGCTTGACGATATCCTGCGCGCGCAGCGCAGCGCGCGGTGTTTCCACCATAACGCCCAGCTTAAAGGGAAAGGTGACACCGGTTTCGCGCTGCACGGCTGCGGCAATGGCATCGATGCGGCCCTTGATCAGTTCAACCTCGCGCATGGCGCTGATCAGGGGAATCATGATCTCTGGCTGCACGGGCAGCCCGCGCCCTGCGACATCGGCCACCGCCTCAAAGATGGCGCGGGCCTGCATATCATAGATTTCCGGCACGGCGATTCCCTGCCGCACACCGCGCATCCCCAGCATCGGGTTGTATTCCGACAAGGCCTGCACCCTGTCGGTGACGGTGCTGACAGGCATCGCCAGCTGTTCCGCCAAATCGCGCTGGCCGGCTTTGTCGTAGGGCAGAAATTCGTGCAGCGGCATGTCAAACAGGCGAATCGTGACCGGCCGGCCGTCCATGATGCTAAAAAGCTTTGCAAAATCAGCCCGCTGCATCGGCATAAGGCGTTCCAGCACCACACGGCGATCCTCGGCGGTTTCGGCAAAGATCATCTCTCGCATGACGCCAAGGCGGTCGCCTTCAAAGAACATATGCTCTGTCCGGCAAAGCCCGATTCCCTCAGCGGCGAAATTGCTGGCCGTTTGCGCATCGGCAGGCGTGTCGGCATTCGCGCGCACGCCGATATCGCGAAAATCGTCGGCCCAGGCCAGCAAGGTCTGGAATGCATCGTCCAATGTCGCCTCTAGCATGTCGGGCGCACCGGTCAGAACCGTTCCGGTTGTACCATCGACCGTGATGGTGTCGCCGGATGCGAATCGCCGCCCGCCGGGGGCCAGAATTTCCTGCCGCTTGCGATCAATCGTCAGGTCGGACGCGCCTACGACGCAAGGCACGCCAAGACCGCGCCCAATGACAGCGGCATGGCTGGTGATTCCCCCGCGCATGGTCAGCACGGCCTGCGCCGCATGCATGCCGCGAATATCCTCTGGCGTGGTTTCGCGGCGGACTAGAATACAAGGCTCGCCGCGGGCCGCGCTGGCCTGCGCTTCGGCTGCGGTCAGCACGATCCGGCCGGTCGCGGCACCGGGACTGGCACCGATACCGCGAACAATGACGTCGCGCTTGGCGTTCGGATCGACCTGGCGGTGCAGCATTTCAGACAGCGCGTTCGGCGGCACGCGCATGACGGCCTCTTCTCTTGGGATGATCCCATCGACGGCCAGCGCCACCGCGATCTGCACCAGCGCACGGCTGGACCGCTGGATGCGCACGGCATCAAGGATATGCAAAACGTTGTCTTCCAACGTAAATTCGATCTGCATTTCTTCGCGCAGGCGCGATCGGGCAATCGCGCCATACCGGACAAGCGCCGCAAAATTATCCGGACTGATATCTTCCAGCGCGGGACCGCGCGGGTCAGAGGTCAGATAAATTGCGCCTTCGCGGTCATTCAACGCATCGCGTCCCTGACTTTGGCTCAGGTAGCGGCCGATAATCTGCGGCTGCCCGGTCGCAGAACTGACGAATTGAATGACGCCAGAGCCGCTTTCGTCTGCGCCAACCCCCAAGGCCAACGCCTGCACCACAAGACCAAGACCCGCGTCCACGGGGGCACCTTTGGCTTCGCGCAGCAGGCGGGCGCTGGTGCCATCCCAAGCCCGCGCCATGGATCGCAACACCTCTGACAGTTGTACGGCAACGTCTTGCGGAAATGGCTCGTCTGCCTCCACCTCGAAGGTTTCGAGCGCGGCGCGCAGAACGCTGGCATCGGATACATTGGGAAAATCGAACACATCGGGGTCCAGTCGGACCACATGGATGGCATATGATTGCACAAAACGAACATAAAGCGCGGTCGCGGCTGCTTCACCAACGCGCTGGGACAGGGCTGCGTGGCTTTGGTCGTTCATGCCGATATTCAGGATGGCACCCGGCCCGCCCCAGTCGGGGTCTTGCGACGATGGGCGCACGGACAGCAGCGGCGCGGGGCCAAAGGGGGCCAGCATCGCCGCCATATCCGGCATCTGCCCCTTGGCGATCTGCAGGACCGCGTCGAAGGACAGCGCAAGCGTTGTCGGCACGGGCATGCCAAGGCGGATCAGCCGCTGCAGGCATTTCGCGCGCCCGCCGTGAACGGCCGCCGACATAGCTGCGGTTGGCGTGATCAAAGTCACGTCTTTGAAGTCATTTTGCTGCACTGCGGCGATCCTTTGTTCCCGCGCAGCATAGGGCGCGGGGTGATCGCGTGTAAAGAAAAGGTAACGCTGCGCGACTTTGGTCGCAGCGTTACCCTTCGATTTTCGTCAAATCCGCGACCGACAGGCAAATCTGCCGGATCCGCGACAACATGTTCAGACGATTGCGGCGCAAGATCTGGCTTTCCGCATTGACCTGCACATCGGTAAAGAACTGGTCAATCGGGCCGCGCAAGGTGGCCATCGCAGCCATCGCTGCGCCGAAATCCTCTGCCTTCATCGCGGGTGCGATTTGGGCTTCGGCGGTATCCAATGCGGCAAACAATGCCTTTTCCGCAGGCTCTTCGGCGAATTTGATATCCGCGCCATAGGAATATTCAACGCCGTCCTTTTCTTCGGCCTGCGTCAGGATGTTGTTGGCGCGTTTGAAGCCCTGGATCAGGTTTTCACCGTCGTCAGTTTCCAACGTCGCTTGCAACGCCTTTGCCCGCTTGACGAGCAAGGTCAGATCGTCGCTGCCCGGCATCGCGATACAGGCGTCGATGACGTCGTGGCGGATGTTCAGGTCTTTCAGATAGACCTTCAGGCGGTCGTGAAAGAAGGACAGCAGCGATAGCGACCACGAATTTTCGCCGAAAATTCGACCCAATGGCAGGCGCAGGTCGTTTTCCAACACAAGACGAATGACGCCAAGCGCGGCGCGGCGCAGCGCAAAGGGGTCTTTGGACCCTGTCGGCTTTTCGTCGATCGCCCAGAAACCGGTCAGCGTGTCCAGTTTGTCAGCCAGCGCGACGGCGACGGATACGGGCGCGGTGGGCACCATGTCGGACGGGCCTTGCGGCTTCCAATGCGCCTCGGACGCAGCGGCGACAGCCTCGGCGCGGCCAGCGGCCAGCGCATAATAGCGGCCCATAAGTCCTTGAAGTTCGGGGAATTCCCCGACCATTTCGGACCGCAGGTCAGCCTTGGCAATCTGCGCGGCTTCAAACGCCTGATCCGCATCAGCACCGACAACCGGCGCGATGTCACGCGCGAGGGCGGCGATCCGGTCGATCCGGTCGCGCTGGCTGCCCAGCTTGTTGTGGAAGGTAACGTTTGCCAGTCCGTCCAGCCAAGGCTGCATCCCAGCCTTGGCAATACGCAAATCGTTGTCCCAAAAGAACTTTGCATCCGCCAGACGGGCCGACAGCACACGCTGGTTGCCGTTCAGGATCGTCGCGCCATCGTCGGCGGTTTCGATATTGGCCACAGTGATAAAGCGTTCGATCCGGCCCGATTTCGTGTCACGGACGGAAAAGAACTTCTGATGTTCTTTCATCGAGGTTTGCAGAACCTCTGCCGGCAGGTCCAGAAACTGGTCGTCAATCCGCCCCATCAGCACGACGGGCCATTCGACTAGACCTGCGACTTCGGCCAGCAGACCGCGGTCTTCCACGACATCAAGACCATTGGCAAAGGCCTGCGATGTGGCGTCCTGCCAGATCGCATCAGCGCGTTCATCCGCGCGCAGCATAACCTTGGCCCGCTTCAGCTTCGCCTCGTAATCCTCAAAAGAGGTTACAGAAAAGGCGTCTGGCCCCATAAAGCGGTGGCCACGTGTTGTGTTGCCGGCGGCGATGCCGTCGACGTCCATCGGCACGACCTCTGCCCCGTCGTCACCCACAAGGATGCACAGGATCGAATGCAGCGGGCGAACCCAGCGCAGCGTGCCGTTGCCCCAGCGCATCGACTTGGGCCAAGGGAAATTGCGGATCGTTTGTTCCAGCACTTCGGCGATGATGTCAGCGGCCTTGCGGCCCGGCTTGTCGATCACGGCAACGTAGAACGCGCCTTTTTTGTCGTCGTGCTGTTCCAGCTGGTCAAGCGTCAGGCCGGTGGACCGCAGGAACCCTTCAAGCGCCTTTTCCGGCGCGCCAACCTTGGGGCCCTTACGCTCTTCGCGCACGGCGCGGCTTTCTGCGGTCAGATCCTCGATCGACAGCACCAGACGGCGCGGCGTCGCAAAGGCGGCGGCGGCGGCATAGGTCAGGCCAGCCTCGACCAGTCCGTTGGTGACCAGCTTTTGCAGATCGGCAGCGGCTTGCGCCTGCATACGGGCGGGGATTTCTTCAGAGAAGAGTTCAATCAGAAGATCAGGCATCAGCGCGTGCTTTCTGGCGGGGTTGGGCAGCCTTCGGGGGCGGGGTTGCCGTCAAAGACGACCTCTCCGCAGGCGTTGATTTGGTGCCAGGCATAAGCCCGGCCATCGGGATAAACGGCGACGATGCGGTCAATGCCGTATTTGACGTCATGCTGGCCAACAAAGCCGATCGCGACGCCGGCCTGGATATCGTCACCGATCTGGTTCGCATCAAAGCAGTCAAACCAGCCCGGCGCAACGCGGGGCGCAGCCTCGTCCGCGATTTCATAGGTTTCCGTCAACATCGCAAGGCTGGCGGGCATGTCATAGCAGGCGCGATAGCGCAGCGGGCTGCTGTCGCTGTCGATCGCCTTGAAGTTATCGAACGCAATCGGCTCTGCGTTGCCGCTGGTCAGGGACACAAGTTGCACATTTGCGTCCTGCGGGTCGATTTCGACGTAATAGGCGTAGACCTGCAGGTAATACAGGGCGGCACCGGCGATCAGGGCTGTCAACATGATGAAGATAATCCAGATTTTCGCGATCATACCGTGGCACCGCCAGCGGGCGTCTGCACGAAGGCATCGGCGCAGGCCTTGGCCAGATTGCGCACCCGCCCGATATAAGCCTGGCGTTCCGTCACCGAAATTACGCCGCGCGCGTCAAGCAGGTTGAACAGATGGCTGGCCTTGATCGCCTGATCATAGGCCGGATGCGCCATACGGATGGTCTTGCCGGTTTTCGGATCGACCGCGTTCTGTTCCAGAATACGGGCACATTCGGCCTCTGCATCCTTAAAGTGCTGTAGCAGCGTGTCGGTATCGGCCACGTCAAAGTTCCAACGGGCGTATTCCTGTTCCGTCTGCAAAAAGATGTCGCCATAGGTCAGCGGTGTCGGCGCGTCCGGATCGTTGAACGGCATATCCATGACGTGATCGACGCCAAGGACGTACATCGCCAAACGCTCTAGCCCGTAGGTCAATTCGCCCGACACGGGGCTGCAATCATGGCCGCCGACCTGTTGGAAATAGGTGAACTGCGACACTTCCATGCCGTCGCACCAGACTTCCCAGCCAAGGCCCCAGGCACCCAGCGTCGGGGATTCCCAGTCGTCTTCGACAAAGCGCACGTCATGCAGGGCTGCGTCGATACCGATAGCCTTAAGCGAGCCGAGGTACAGATCCTGCAGGTTCGGCGGGCTTGGTTTGATGATGACCTGATATTGGTAATAGTGCTGCAACCGGTTTGGGTTTTCGCCATAGCGCCCGTCGGTCGGCCGGCGGGATGGCTGCACATAGGCGGCGGCCCAAGGCTTTGACCCCAGCGCCCGCAGGGTGGTTGCGGGATGGAAGGTGCCTGCACCGACCTCCATGTCGTATGGCTGCAGCATGGCGCAGCCCTGCGCGGCCCAGTAGGACTGAAGCCGCAGGATGATCTCTTGAAAACTGCGCGGTTGGCCTGACATCTCGCCCTCTTTGCAAAGTCGGTGTTGCATAGGCCGCGCAGGCCAAAGGGTCAATCGTGCCACAGCGCCTTAGTTTGCGCGGGAACACGCCGAATTGTGCTGCAAGCCGGGGCCGGTCTGGTAAAAGCGCGCGCGTATGATGTGTGCGAAGTTGTGAAGGACTGTAAGCAGATGAAACCATTGGCAATCTGGATTGCAGCCGCAGGCTTTGGCCTGACATCGCAAATCGCGCTCGCTCAGGCCCCCGCCGGCACCTATATCCAGCTAGAGGCGCAGCCGACCCAAACGGCCGCCGATACGCGGGTGCGGGTCTATGCCAGCCAGACCGACAACGTCTATGGCTACCGCCTTGGCCGCAGCTGGTTTGCCGTTGTCATGGGCCCCTACGCCGATCGAGAGGCTGCCAATGACGCCCTGCGTGTTCTGCGTCAGATTGGTCTGGCCCCGTCCGATGCCTTTTTGACAAACGGGGAACGCTTTGGCGATCAATACTGGCCCGCCCCGGACGAGGCACGCCCTGTGGTGGCCGCCCCTGCCCCAGAGGTAGAGGCAGAGGCTATCGAGGATACCGGGTCGCAAATCATTGAAGCCGCCCCCGCCGCGCCGGAGCCCGCAGCCCTGCCCGATGAAACTGTGCAAGAGGCCCGCGTATCCGAACAGTCGCTAAGCCAGACGGAAAAGGAACTGCTGCAAACGGCCCTTGGCTGGGCGGGTTTCTATGATGCCGCCGTTGACGGTGCCTTTGGCCGCGGCACCCGCGGCGCAATGGAAGCATGGCAGCTGGCGCAGGGCTTCACCCCGACCGGCGTGCTGACCACGGCGCAGCGCGCGCAATTGGTGGGTGCCTATAACAGCGTACTGGACGGCATGAACCTGCAACTGGTGCGCGACACCGCTGCCGGGGTACAGGTTATGATCCCCACCGGCGTTGTCAGCTTTACCAAATACGAGCCGCCTTTCGCCCGCTTTGGCGCAAAGGGCGATATTCCTGCGCAGGTTTTGCTGATCAGCCAAAGCGGCGATCAGAACCGCCTGTTCGGCCTTTATGAGATCCTTCAGACCCTGGCGATTTTCCCGCCAGAGGGCGAGCGTAGCCGCAAGGATGACAGCTTTGAAATCGCAGGGACAAGCGCAGAGGTGCAGTCCTATGTTTCGGCCCGGCTGCAAGACGGACAGATCAAAGGCTTTGCCCTTGTCTGGCCTGCCGGCGACACCGCCCGCTTTGACCGCATCCGGGACGAGATGAAAGCCAGCTTTACCGCCATCGACGGCGTGCTGGACCCTGCGATTGCAAGCCCTGACGAGGATCAGGCGATTGATCTGGTGGCGGGCCTGCAAATCCGCAAACCAAAGCTGTCGCGGACCGGCTTTTACATTGACGGTCAGGGGCGCGTGCTGACCGATGCGGCGGCCGTGGAATCCTGCACCGACATCAGCATCGACGGCAGCCACCCCGCGACCGTGACGCTGGCGGATGCAGACCTTGGCATTGCCGTGCTGACCCCGGACGAGGCGCTATCGCCCCAATCCATCGCGGCCTTTCAGACACAGGTGCCACGTTTGCAAACCGAAGTCGCCGTTGCCGGATTTCCTTATGGCGGTGTGCTGGTGACGCCGACGCTGACCTTTGGCCGTCTGGCCGATATTCGGGGTCTGAACGGCGAAGAAGATTTAAAGCGTTTGGCCCTGCCCGCCCGCGACGGTGATGCGGGCGGGCCGGTGTTTGACAACGGCGGTGCGGTGCTGGGTATGCTGCTGCCGAAAGGCACGCAGGACGGGCAGGTATTACCGCCTGACGTCAGCTTTATCCTTGACGCGGGCCGCATCGTCACGGCGCTGGCGGATGCAGGGATTGCGGCAGAAACAACCGATACGCTGGCCTTCATGCCGCCCGAAACCCTGACCCTGCGCGCCGCCGAAAGCACGGTGCTGGTCAGCTGCTGGTAGGGTTGAAACTGCACTCGGCTCGGGTCATGTAAGGGGTGAGGACGACCTCTGGAACATGATCATAGCCGGGACGACCCGGCACCTAATCAGAGGGTGTCATGCGCACACTAGCCGACCGTATCCGTCACGCCATCAGCTTCGAGGTACTTGCCCTGCTGCTGATCGTTCCGCTGGCGTCCTTTGTGTTTCACCAGCCCATGCACGATATCGGTGTCATCAGCGTTGTCAGCGCAACGATCGCGATGTTGTGGAATGTCGTCTATAATTTCCTGTTTGATCTGTGGCTCAAGCGAAAGTCTGGCAGCACCCTTAAATCCCGCGGGATGCGGGTGTTGCATGCTGTGCTGTTCGAAGGCGGGCTGCTGGTGGCGCTGATGCCATTTATCGCTTGGTATCTGCAGATTTCGCTGGCGCAGGCCTTTGTGATGGATGTGTCGTTTGCCCTGTTCTACATGGGCTATGCCTACGCTTTTAACTGGGGCTATGACTGGCTCTTTCCCTTGCCCGAATGGAAACAGGCCGCCGCACAGGATGCAGGCGGCGCGTCCTGATCGCAAAACGGTAACATACGTCGCGCAAACGGGAATTTGCGTCAGGGGACTGTTCATTGTGCTGCGGCGGCTCCCCTCCTAGCTGTGTGCTTCGCTATGAAGCCAACAGCAAAGGACCCGATCAATGCTTTTACCCCATGCCTCCTCTCGTATGCAGATCGCTGCATCTGTCATCGCCGCCGGACTGATCGGAGAGGTCACATTCGAACTTTACGCCTGGCTGGTATCGCCGCTGCTGTTTGATGTGATCCTGCAGCCGTCGAACCTCGTGATTGCGCTGACGCAAAAACTGGCGGGTTTGCAGATTTCCCATCTGACCGCGTTCCCGATCCACTTTGTAATCGGTTCCGCCGGGTTTGGCGTAATTGTCTATCTGGTCCGCCTGATGATGCCGGCCCGTGTGTTCCTGACCGGGCTGGTGTCGGGTCTGATCCTGTGGTTCGTTGCCCAAGGCATTCTGGCCCCCTTTATCGGGCGCAGTTTTATGATGGATTTCGGCACCTACACCCAGTCGTCGTTTGTCGGTCACGTCGGGATGACCTTGCTGATGTCTTATCTGCTGGACCGCTTTCTTGCGCCAGTGCCGGCGCGGGTTGTCACCGCCTGATCCCCTGCCCTGCGGCGATCATCGCCGAAGGGCGCATTATTCCCGCCAGAAGCGGGGCGTCAGGATGACCAGCACCACCATGATTTCCAGTCGGCCAATCCACATTGCGGCCGACAGCAACCATTTGGCCGTATCGTTAAGGCCCACGAAATTGCCTGCAGGGCCAATCTGCGTCCCCAGACCGGGGCCGACATTGGCCAGTGCAGTGGCCGCGCCAGACACCGACGTGATGAAATCCAGCCCCGTCAGGCCCAGCAACACGGAGAAGATACCGACCAGCAGAATATAAAGCACGAACATCGCCATGACAGAGTTCAGCACGTCCTGCCCGACGGGACGCCCGTCGTAACGTGGCACAAACACACCATGGGGCGAGTGGATCTGCCGGATCTGCGCCTTGAGCGAGGCAAACAGCAGCTGGTAGCGAAAGACTTTAATCGAACAGGCCGTCGATCCGGCGCAGCCGCCGATCAGGCCAATGAAAAAGAACATGACCACCGGAAAGGTGCCCCAGGCCATATAATCCGCGCTGGCATAGCCCGTGCCGGAAATGATCGAGACGACGTTGAACAGCGCTTCGCGGAAGGCGAGTTCCGACACGTGCCCTTCACGGCCCCAAACCCAGGCGGTAATCATCAACACGCAGACCATGATGATCCAGATAAAGGTGCGCACCTGACTGTCGCGCATCAACGGTCTGGCAGAGCCGCCCATCAGTTGCACATAGCGCACAAAGGGCAGCGCGGCGCTGAACATGAAAAACGTCGCGACATAGTGGACGCCGGCGCCATAGATTCCGAAAGATGCATCACTGTTCGCCATGCCGCCCGTGGACAGGGTCGTCATGGCATGCACCGCTGCGTCAAATGTGGGCATCCCAAGCGCGGCATAGGTCAAGGCGCAGGCCAGCGTCAGGCCGACATAGATCACCGAAATGCGCGATGCGATCTGACCGGCGCGGGGCAAAATCTTACCCATTGTGTCAAAGGATTCAGAGCGGAAGATCTGCATGCCGCCGACGCGCAGTTCAGGCAGGAATACCATGGCCACGACAATGATACCGATACCGCCCAGCCATTGCAGGGTGCCGCGCCACAGCTTGATCCCTTCCGGCAGCGCCTCCAGCCCGCCAAGCACGGTGGCGCCGGTGGTGGTCAGGCCTGACATCGCTTCGAAATAGGCGTCGGTGAAATCGCAGTTCGTCGCACCGATGATGAACGGGATGGCACCGAACAGCGGCAGCGTGATCCAGATGGTCGAGGTCAGTAGAAAGGTCTGCCGAACCGTCAGGCCCGCGCTGACACCATTTGCACAGGACATGGCCAGCAAGGTGCCGGTCAGGCAGGTGATGATCGCCGATTCCAGAAAGACCGGCCAATGCCCGTTGCCAGCCAGCAAGTCCGCCATGAATGACGGCAGCATGGTCAGCCCCAACGTGGCGACCAACAGGCCGATTACATATCCAACAGGGCGCAGGTCAATCATTCAACCGAGGTGCATCGGCCCCGCCCCGCTGTCAAGCGTCCTGCGCGTTCTGCCCTAACCGATGTGGAAAAGTGACGCAAAAAGGCGCGGGTCGATGGACCGCGCGGCAAAGGTCGGACCTTCGGTCAGGACCGACACGGCATCATGGCTGTGCAGGCTTTCCTGATGGCTGGCGATGATCCGATAATCACCGATGCGCGGGTCCATTTGCAACTGTTCGGCAAACAAACGGGCGGCGTCTTCGACAAAGATCGGATTCGCGGCGTTCAACTCGGCAAAGGCCTGCTCGTCCTCGCGCTTGACCATGACCTGCGTTTCGGTTGGCACGGCGGCGCGGGCCATGTCGATCAGGTCCTCGAACCATGCGGTTTGCTGACCGGGTTCCAGCACGACCGACACCCGCGCGACAGAGCGTTGGGAATGCGGTGTGGCAAGCTGACCGCGGAACTGGCGGGCATGTTCGGACAATTCCAGCGAACACGGGCATGTGCTGGAATAGACGTAATCAAGGTGCACGATCTTTTGGCGCAAACCGCCTGTTTCGACCAGTTCCAGCGCGATATCGTAATACTGATAGCCCGACAGGCCGGATCGCAGGCTTTGCACCTTCATCGGAAAGCTGAACCGCATCTGGATGCGCGCATCAAAGCTTTCCAGATCGGTCTTATAGGCATCCAAAGCCCGCTCGATGACTTCGAAGCTGAATGTTTCCTCGGCATGTTTGTAGAATGTCCGCATGATGCGGGACATGTTGATGCCTTTCTTTTCCGCCTCAAGCGATACGGTGCCGGTTACGCTGGTTTCCAGCGTCAGATCGCCCGCATCGCGGGTATGGAACCGGATCGGCAGGCGGAAGTTGGAAATGCCGACATGCTGGATCTGGCGCTGTGCGCCACGGATCAGGCTGGTAGGGCCATTTTGCAGGTCGGGCAATGTCGCCTTGTAGGCGGCATCGACAACGAAATCATCGGGGTAAGTCCGCGCCATCGCCGGATAATCCGTCGCGGGCTGGCCGGGCAAAAGGTTGCCGATCTGCGGATCAAGCGTCACGATTTCCTCGGCGCTCGCATCACCGGCCCATCGCCGCAACAGGCTCAGGGCCGCCTCTGCCTCGGCACGGGTCGGCTCGCGATCAAGGTCACGGGACTGGATGTTCATGGCGGCACTCACCTTTTGCGTTTCTCACCCCGCTAAGTGGGGCTTCACGACCCGTTTTCCACCTTTATTGCGACAGTTTGGCATAATGTCGCACCACAAGGGTGCGACATCCGCTTAGACCGCGTCAAGCGCCGCATGCAGATCACGCAGCAGATCATCGGGGTCTTCCAGCCCGATGGACAGGCGGATCAGGCCGGGCGTGATCCCCAGATGCGCCTTTTGATCGTCGGGCAAACGCTGGTGCGTTGTTGACGCAGGGGGCGTTGCAATGGACTTCGCATCACCAAGGTTGTTAGAGATCAGAAAGATATTCAGCGCATTCAGCAACTTGAATGACGATTCTTGCGATCCGGCATCAATTGCCAGCACTGTGCCGCCCGCGCCCATCTGATCCATGCACAGCTGGTGCTGCGGATGACTTTCCAGTCCCGGATAGATGACGCGCGTCAGCTTGGTGTGTCCTTCCAGCCCTTTGGCGATGTGCAGCGCACTGGCGGTTTGGGCCCGAACGCGCAGATCCATATGCTCCAGCCCCTTGACCAGCATCCACGCGGTAAAGGGCGACATGGATCCGCCGGTATGCTTCATATAGGGTTCGACCGTGCCACGGATGAAGTCCTTGCTGCCAAGGATCACACCCGCCAGCGCCCGCCCCTGCCCGTCGATATGTTTGGTCGCGGAATAGATGACGGCGTCTGCACCCAGTTCCAGCGCGCGGGAATAGACCGGGGTTGCAAAAACGTTATCGACCATGACCATCGCGCCAACGTCATGCGCCAGTTTAGCAATAGCCGGCAGGTCAGCGACTTCCAGCGCCGGGTTCGAGATGGACTCGAAAAACGCGATCTTGGTGTCGGGGCGCAAGGCTGCTTTCCATTGCGCAAGATCGGTGCCGTCAACGAATGTGACTTCGACGCCGTAGCGGGTTAGCACCTCTTCAAGCACATAAAGGCAGGACCCGAACAGCGCGCGGGCGCTGACGACATGATCGCCGGCCTTTAGCATCGACATCAAAGCGCCAGATACGGCCGCCATGCCCGATGCGGTGGCAAAGGCGTCCTCGGCCCCTTCGATTGCGGCGATGCGGTCTTCGAACATGGCGGTCGTCGGGTTGCCATAGCGGGCATAGATGAACTCATCCTCGCCCGCCTTCAGGAACCGCTGCTGCGCATCCTCTGCGGTGTCATAGACAAATCCCTGTGTGAGGAAGATCGCCTCCGAGACTTCGTTGTACTGACTGCGGCGCGTGCCTGCGTGAACGGCTTTGGTGCGCTTGTTCCATTCGGTCATGGCGTGCCCTTTCCGGCAAAGAAAAACCCCGACACCGACAGGTATCGGGGCAAACCCCTTACCCTTTTAGCGAATTGTTTAACGTGGCCCGCAATCTGGCATCAAATCACCACGCGGACCGCTATAGGCGGCGCGCAAAACTGCGTCAAGGCGGGCGCTGGTGTCACGGACCGGTTACGAAATCGCGCTACCTCACGGGAACACAAGATGTAGCGCGGGTTTGCCCATGACCTACCAGACGACCGAAGACCGCCGCCGTCCGTTTCGGACCCGTTTGCAAGACGCCTTTGCCTTGCCCCCCGACGTGATGGAGGACGAGATTACCGAAGTCATCCTGTTTCGCATGTCGCTGGTGCTGAACCGTGCTACCTTTGGCCCTGCCGACATGACCTTTTCCGCCCGCACCGCGCTGGCCTGTGACCGTGGCGGCAAGGCTTGTCTGTTCTGGCGCATCCTGCGGGGCGGCATTGATCTGTACTGCCAGATCATGCGCGCCGAAGTCTGCCATTGCGCAACGGCACTGAAGAACTACCATCGCAGACGCGGCTGACCCTGGCCGCCTGTTGCGAAAGGCCCGCCATGTCCGCCCCGATTGATCTGTATTTCTGGCCCACCCCGAACGGTTGGAAAGTGTCCATCGCGCTGGAAGAGTTCGGCCTGCCCTATACCACGCATCTGGTGAACATCGGCAAAGGCGATCAGTTTAAGCCGGATTTCCTTGCGATTTCCCCCAACAACCGCATGCCTGCGATCACCGACCCGGACGGGCCGGATGGGGCACCGATCTCGATCTTTGAATCCGGTGCAATCTTGCAATATCTGGCGCGCAAAACCGGCAAATTCGGCGGCCGGACAGAGCGGGACCGGATTGCCGTTGATCAATGGCTGATGTGGCAGATGGGCGGGCTTGGCCCCATGGCGGGGCAAGCGCATCATTTCCTGAAATACGCCCCCGCAATGGACCCGCCCAATGATCTGCCCTACGCCAAGAACCGCTACCGCACAGAGGTCGCGCGTCTGTATGGCGTGATGGACAAACAGTTGGCGCAACACGAATTTATCGCTGGCAGCGATTATTCCATCGCCGATATGGCCTGCTGGGGCTGGGCGTCCCTGTGGGAAGGCCAGCAGCAGACGCTGGACGACAAACCCCACCTTGCGCGGTGGCTGGACCAGGTCGGCACCCGCCCCGCCGTGCTGCGCGGCCGCGCCCTGCATGCAGAGCTGCGCGCGGATTTTGCTAAGGATCGGGGCGCGCAGGATCAGCTTTTTTCCAAACCATCCTAACCAATTTTTCATATCCCCGCCCTAGCGTGGCATCGTCCACGAGGGGATATGAGCATGAACCAACAATTTCGCAGGCACCGCTATCCGACGGCCTTTGTGCTGACAGTGATAACGCCGCGCGGCAGGCAAAGGGCGACGCTGATCGACGTCAATCAGGGCGGCGCACGTCTGGAAGGTGTTGAAAACGTCATGCGCGGCGAACGCATCACGCTAGAGGTGTTGTCGGAAAAGGTCACTGGCACTGTGCGCTGGGTCACGGCCCACCGGATCGGCATCGCCTTTACGATGCCAGCGCGTACGGCACTGGTGGACCAACTGCGACAGGGTGTGCGCAGCAGTGCAGCTGCACGCTATAATTCGATGGCGCTGCGCGAGATGCGATAAGGCTTCTGGCATTCGGGTGAATGCCGGGAATTATGGGTTTTTGGGCTTTCGGACGTGCCTGCTTTCAGGCGTGCTGGCAATTCCGCGTCTAGTCGCTCAGACCTCTTGGTCCTTCAGCCGTCAGACCTATGAACCGTCAGGCTTTGGGGCCTGTATCTTCTTCGATCATATAGCCGCGCACGGCGTAGAATTGCCATCCGAGGAAGATCATGCTGATGACGGGGAAGGCAAAGGTTTCGATCTTGACCCACAAATCTGTCGATTGCGTACGCCACAGCCATTCGTTGAACAGCGCCAAGGCGACACAGAACAGCGCAACGCGCAGGGTCAGGATCATCCAGCCTTTGTGTTCCATCGGCAGGGCCGCGCCCATTGCCCATTCCATATAGGATTTGCCCCGCAGCAGACCAAAACCCAGCACCGCCGCGATAACAGCATAAACGATCGAGGTTTTCATTTTGAAAAACCGCTCGTCATTGAAATAGGCCGTCAGCCCGCCGAAAAAGATCACCATAAAGGCAGTGAAAATCTGCATCCGGCTGAGTTCTTTGGTCAGGAACCACAGCACGCCCATCGCCGCCAGCAGGATCGGAATAAAGATCAGGGTCGACAGGATGAAGCCCGAATATTCCGTTCCGGCGATGGTAAAGACGTCATCCTTGATCCGGGTGTAGACGATAAAGAACATGACCGTCGGGCCAAGTTCCAGCACCTGTTTCAGGAACGGATTGATCGGTTGCGTGGCCATGCTGGTCTCCCTCTAGCCGCCCATTTCCACGATTACGGCACCCAAGGCAACCAATGCCATCAGCGCGGCCCGGCGCTTGCCCACGGTTTCACCCAGAATGAGCCAGCCGATCAGCGCCGCAAACACGGTCGAGGTTTCGCGCAGCACTGCGGCCTCTCCGACTTTGTCGAGGCGGGTGGCAAGCATGACGCCTCCGAAAGAGATCCATGCGATGAACGAGCCGATGAAGCCGCGCAGCATCAGGGGACCAAGCGTGGGGGGATTGTCCATTCGCTGGTAGCGAATCGCGGCAAGTATGGGGAAATCCAGTGCGGTCACAAAGAAGAACCACGCAAGAAACGTAAAAGGATCAGCAGCTTGGCGAATGCCGTAAGCATCAAAGGTCGTATAGATCGCAACAAGGATACCCGACGCCAAGGCCCAAAGCAGACCAATCTGCATGGCCCGCAGGTCCAGCTTGTTTTCACGCAGGTTGACAAAGGCCAGCATCAGGATGCCGCCGGACAGACACAGGACACCCAGCCATTGCACCATCGTAAAATGTTCGTGGAAAATTACGCTTGCCGCCAGCACCGTGACCAGTGGTCCGGTGCCCCGCACGACGGGATAAACAACCGTATAGGCCGCGCGTTCATAGGATAGCGCCATCGTGACCTTGTAGGCGAAGTGGATTACCAGCGCGCCTGCCAGCAAAAGCGCTACCTGCCCCGTTGGCCAAGGCACGACAAACAGCGCGACCGGCGCGGAAATGACTACCAGCCAGCCGTCGATCGCCCCGCGCGACAACCAGGGATCATGCCGCCCTTTTTGCAGCGCGCCAAAGGCGGCGTGCGCAACGGCGGACATCAGAGCAAGCAGCGTTGCCAGCCGCGCGCCTTCTGGTGTGCCGGCGATCTGCACGAGCCAGTCGCCCATTATAGCCCCCTGGAGGGGGGCCAGCCCCCCGGCTGGCGCCGCCCCCCGGAGTTTTTCCGGCCAGATGAAAAGGTCATGCGTCGAGCCCGACAAGGGCGCGGGCGAAATCCTCTGGATCGAAGGGGGCGAGATCGTCAATCTGCTCTCCGACGCCAATGGCGTGGATCGGCAGGCCGAATTTATCCGCCAGCGCGACCAGCACACCGCCCTTGGCGGTGCCGTCGAGTTTGGTCATTACAAGACCGGAGACATCGGCGAGATCCTGAAAGACCTTGACCTGTTGCAGGGCATTCTGGCCTGTCGTCGCGTCCAGCACTAGCAAGGTGTTATGGGGGGCGTCGGGGTCCTTTTTGCGAATGACACGCACGATTTTCGACAGCTCTTCCATCAGATCGGCGCGGTTTTGCAAGCGGCCTGCGGTGTCGATCATCAGCAGGTCTGCACCGTCGGCCTGGGCCTTGGTCATGGCATCATAGGCAAGCGAGGCGGGATCGGATCCTTCCGGCGCGGTCAGGACCGGCACACCGGCCCGTTCGCCCCAGACCTGTAGCTGTTCCACCGCCGCCGCACGAAAGGTATCGCCCGCCGCGATAACGACGGATTTACCAGCGGCTTTGAACTGGCTGGCCAGTTTGCCGATGGTCGTAGTCTTGCCCGAGCCGTTCACGCCCACGACCAGCACCACCTGCGGTTTTTGGTTATAAAGCGGCATGGGCCGGGCAACCGGGTCCATGATGCGGGTAACCTCTGATGCCAGAAGTTGCTTGATTTCGTCCACAGACAAGCGGCGGCCCATTCGGCCTTCCGCCATGTTGGCGGTCACGCGCAGGGCCGTATCGACCCCCATATCGGCGGCGATCAGCAACTCTTCGAGTTGTTCGACCATGGCATCATCAAGGGTGCGGCGCACAACCTCTTTTTGTTCGGTGCCGAACATGCGGCCAAGGATGCCGGCGGGTTTGGCGGGGGGCGGTGTGGGCGCAGGTTCCGCTGCGGGAGTTGGGGCGGAGGTTGGCGCGGGCGGTTGGGGAACAGGCGGCGGCGCTGACAGTTCGGGGGCAGCGGTTTCGGGAGCAACGGGTTTGGGGGCGGTACCGCCCCCGCTAACAATCGCGTCCAAGCCTTCGTCCAGCTTGTCAGACGACCGGAACATGCGGTCCTTCAGCTTCTTGAAAAATGCCATGAGCGCTGCCTCGCGGATAAGTGTTGGCTTTAGCTAGTACCTGGGCGCGGCAAAGGAAAGAGTGTGCGCCCTGCCAGTTGACGACGCGGCGCGGCCCGCGTCTAAGCTGGGGCCATGTTGCGCGTGATCGGCCTTGTTGTTTTGCTGTTCGTGCCGGGCCTTGCCCGCGCCGAAGGAGGCACGCTGTGTAGCACCGGACAATTCGGTGCGGTGCAATGCATCCGGCCTGCGCATTTCGTGGCTGACACCTGCCAGGCGATTGACGTTTTCGCGCAGGAAAACGGCATGGATCCTGCGTTTTTCGCACGCCTGATCTGGCAGGAAAGCCGCTTTGATCCTAATGCGTTGTCACCTGCGCGGGCGCGCGGCATTGCGCAATTTATCGACAGCACTGCCGAAATGCGGGGGCTGCGTGATCCCTATAATCCGGCGGAAGCGCTGGAGTTTTCTGCGCAATATCTGGGCGATCTGATCCGCCGCTTTGGCAATCCCGGACTTGCGGCCGTTGCCTATAACGGAGGAGAGGCCCGCGCGGCCGGGCTGATTGCCGGTAACGGAGGATTGGCGCGGGAAACCGTTGATTACGTGCAAATTATTACCGGCCTGACCGCAGAGACATGGCGTGACAGCCCGCCAGAGGACCCTGATTTCCGGCTTCAAGGTGACATGCCGTTCCGCGCCGCCTGTCACGATATGGCGCACAATCGCAGCTATACGCAGTTCAAACCGCCCGTGCCCAGTTATGCGCCCTGGGGGGTTCAACTGGCCTTTGGCACAACGGAAAATCAGGCACGCGCTGCCTTTGAACGGCGGGCGCAAGCCTGCCGCGGGGCGCTTGCAGACAAGCCGCTTGACCTGATCTTTACCCGCAACCGCGTGTCGGGGCGGCAAGGTTATTATATGGCGCGCGTCGGTGCGCAAACCTCTCGGGCTGCGAACAAGCTATGCAACGACATCCGGCGGCAGGGTTGCACCTGCGCTGTATATCGCAATTAAAGCAAATCGTTACACCTCGTCCTTAAAGTGATTAAGCACCGATTTGATCGGGTTTGGCGCAGCCTGGCCCAGGCCGCAGATGCTGGCGTCGGTCATGACCTGACACAGTTCGGTTAGCAGATCTGCGTCCCATTTCGGCGCGGTCATCAACGCCGCTGCCTTTTCGCAGCCCACCCGGCAGGGGGTACATTGCCCGCAGGACTCGCTGGCAAAAAAGTCCAGCATATTCTGCGCCGCGCCGCGCGCGCTGTCCGTGTGTCCCAGCACAACAACGGCGGCAGATCCGATAAAGGTGCCGTAGTCGGCAAGCGTGTCGAAATCGAGCGGCACATCGTTGACGCTGGCCGGCAGCAGACCGGACGACGGCCCGCCCGGCTGGTAGGCCTTGAAGCTATAGCCGGGAGCCATGCCGCCCGCCGCGTCAATCACATCCACAATCGTTGATCCGGCAGGCAGAAGATAGACGCCCGGCCGCGCCACACGGCCAGAGACGGAATAATTGCGCAGCCCCTTGCGGCCATTTTTCACCACATCCGACAGGATCTGCGGCCCTTCACGGCAGATGCGCGCAACCCAGACCAGCGTTTCAATATTATGCACCAGCGTCGGGCGGCCAAAGATGCCCGATTGCGCAACATAGGGCGGGCGATGGCGAGGGATGCCGCGTTTGCCTTCGATGCTTTCGATCATCGCGGATTCCTCGCCGCAGATATAGGCACCCGCCCCGCGCCGCAGCACGATGTAGCCGGACGGAACAAGGCCGGCGGCTTCCAGCGCGGCAATTTCTTGGCGCAGGATCTGGATCGCGGCGGGGTATTCGTCGCGCATGTAGATATAGATCTGCGCCGCATCGACGGCGGCGGCGGCGATCAGCATGCCTTCTAGAAAGACATGCGGCGCGTCTTCCAAGTATTTACGGTCCTTGAAGGTGCCAGGCTCCCCCTCGTCCCCGTTAACGGCCATTAGGCGGGGGGCCGGTTCGGATCGCACAAAGCTCCATTTACGGCCCGATGGGAAGCCGGCCCCGCCTAGTCCGCGCAGGCCGGATGATGCGATGCTGTCCTGCACCGCGTCCCAATCGCCGTGATCGCGCAGTTCTGCCAGTTTGGTATAGCCGCCATCGGCGCGGTAGGCGTCAAGACCTTGGTAAGCCGGCATATCGGCGTGGGTGTGCCCGGATGCGATGGCCGCTGTCACCTTGTCCAGCGTGGCGTTATCGACCGAATGGTGTCCGACATGCACCGCAGGCGCGGTATCGCAGCGGCCCATGCAAGGTGCACGCAGCACGCGAACCTGCGCGGGATCGAGCCCGTCTGTCAGCGCCTGTTTTAGCGCCTGTGCCCCCGCAAGTTCGCAAGACAGCGAATCGCACACGCGAATGGTCAGGGCGGGGGGCGGTGTTTCGTTTTCTTTGACCACGTCAAAATGGGCGTAGAAGGTTGCGACTTCGTAAACTTCGGCCTGCGACAGGCGCATTTCTTCGGCCAATGCACGCAGGTGGGCGGCGGACAGATGGCCAAAGCGATCCTGCACAAGGTGAAGATATTCGATCAGCATATCGCGGGGGTGCGGCCCGTCGCCGATCAGGGCGCGCACTTCGGCCCATGCTGCGTCAACCAGCTGCCGCCCCTTTGGCGTGCGCCGTCCCTTGCCGCGACCCGATTTCCAGACCCCGCCTTTATGATCCAGCGCCATGATTGCCCCTTGTCCTTTGCCTTGCCAGCATAAGGCGGCCGCGCGGGCGGGGCGATGGAAAAGCGACACCTTGCGCCACACCTGCGGTGCGACCAATGATCATGCCCCCGCCATTTGCCGCCAAATGCGTTGCGGATGATGGTATGCAATGGCGAATCCGATCCTGATTGGCGCGATGCCCATGTTCCTGTTTGCCTTTGCCACACTGTTTCCGCTGCCCCTGCTGGCGCTGGCTGCCCTGCAGGGCGGTGTCTGGGTGCTGGCTGCGTTGTTTTACATGACGGTTTTTACCTATCTGCTGGACCAGCTTGTTGTCATCGCACAGCCGCAAGCGGCTGATCCGGCAGCGGAATTTCCCGCAGCTGATATGCTTGGCGTCATTCTGGCAATCGGCCATCTGACCCTGCTGGCATTGATCGTCTGGACAATGGGGCAACGCCCCCTTGGGCTGGCCAGTACGATCGGGCTGGTTGCGGCGGCGGGGCTTTATTTCGGACAGGTCAGCAACGCGAACGCGCACGAGCTGATTCACAAGGGCGGGCGCGGGCTGCATCGGCTGGGGCAATGGGTCTATATTTCGATGCTGTACGGGCATCACACCTCTGCGCATGTGCTGATCCATCACCGGCTGGTCGCAACGCCCGATGACCCCGCCACCGCACGCCTTGGCGAAGGGTTTTGGGCCTATGCCCCCCGTGCCTGGATCGGTGCCTTTCGCGCAGGGATGCAGGCCGAAACAGCGCGGCTGGACCGTGTCGGGCGCAGCACGTGGCATCACCCCTACGTCACCTATCTGGGCGGCGGCGCTGCGATGCTGGTTGCTGCCTTTGCCTTTGGCGATTGGCGCGGAGTTGCGGGATATCTGGCGCTGGTCGCCTATGCGCAGGTGCAGCTGCTGCTGTCGGATTATGTGCAACATTATGGATTGATGCGCAAAACCGCGGCCAATGGCCGGTTGGAGCCGGTCGGTGCCCGCCATAGCTGGAACGCGCCGCATTGGTTTTCCGGTGCGCTGATGCTGAACGCGCCGCGCCATGCGGACCACCATGCGCACCCCGCCCGGCCCTTTCCGGCGCTGCATATCGACAAGGCCAGCCCCACACTGCCAAGGTCCCTGCCCGCCATGGCCACGCTGGCGCTTTTCCCGCCGCTTTGGCGGCGCGTGATGGACCGCCGTGTGCGGCGCTGGACGCAGGCATGATCCGGATACTGGCCCTGGCGATCTGCATCGCCGCGCCTGCATCTGCGCAGGTGCTGGACGGAGACGGCTTTGACGCCTACGTCAGCGGCAAAACCCTGACCTTCGCCCAGCCCGATGGCACACTCTTTGGCGTAGAGGCATATGGCCCGGACCGCAGCGTCACCTGGTCCGCCGCACCGGGGCTGTGCCAAACGGGGCGCTGGTTCGATCGGGACGGGCTGATCTGCTTTACCTACAACACGGATCCGCTGCCGAAATGCTGGACCGTGACCCGCACCGAACGCGGCCTGCGGGCGCAGTCCACCACCGGCACCGTGCTGTTCGAGGCGACAGAGGCGCAGGTGCCGCTGGTCTGCCCGGGACCGGACCTGCTGTCCTAGACAGTTACGCGGCCATCGGCGAATTCAATCTCGACCTGTGCTGCATCCTTGACGCCCTGCGCCGTCATGACCACCGCGCCGTCGCCGCGCACCACGGCATAGCCGCGCCGCAGCGTTTCCTTGTACCCCAGCGTTTCGCGCACGCGGTCAAGCTGCGCCAGCCGGGCGCGGCGCTGGTCCTGTTGGCGGGCGGCGCGGTCGGACAGGCGCTGCAGCCAGTCGTCCAGCCGCTCGCGCTTGCGGGTCAGGTCCGGCGGGGTCAGGCGCTGTGCCGCAAGTTTTGTGCCAGCATCCACCACACGGCGTTGCAGGGCCGGACCCAGCCGTGCGCCAAGGGTGTCAAGCCTGCGCCGCTGCTCTGCGATGCCGCGCTGCAGGACGGCGGGGCGCAGGGCAGCATTAGCCAGTTGCACCCGCTTTTTCGCCGCCGCAGCGTTCAGCGCCGCAGGCAGGCGGTCGCCCAGATAGTCCAGCCGCTGCCGCGGCCCCTGCAACAACGCCTCTGCCTGGGGCAAAGCGCGGGCCAGATCACGCACACGCTGCTGACGCAGGCTAAGCCCTTGCGTTACAGCCCGGCTGATCCGCGCGCCTTGGTTATCCAGCGCGGCAAACAGGTCCATCCGCACCGGCACAGCCATTTCCGCCGCCGCCGTCGGGGTCGGCGCACGGCGGTCGGATACAAAATCGATCAGCGTCGTATCCGTTTCATGCCCCACGGCAGAGATTAGCGGAATCCGGCTGGCAAAGGCGGCGCGGGCCACGATTTCTTCGTTAAAGCCCCACAAATCCTCTATCGAGCCACCGCCGCGGGCGACGATCAGCAAATCCGGACGCGGCAGCGCCCCGCCGGGCGTCAGTGCGTTAAAGCCGCGAATCGCCGCCGCAACGTCGGGTGCGCATTTAGCGCCTTGCACGGCGACAGGCCAGACCAGCACCTTGCGCGGGAACCGGTCCCGCAAACGATGCAGGATATCACGAATCACGGCACCGGTCGGGGACGTGACGACACCGATGATTTCCGGCAGGAACGGCAGCGGTTGCTTGCGGGCAGGATCGAACAGACCTTCGGCCTGCAGCGCGGCCTTGCGCTTTTCCAGCATGGCCATCAGGGCACCGGCCCCGGCGGGGGCGATATCCTCAATAATGATCTGGTATTTGGACTGACCGGGAAAGGTCGTCAGCTTGCCGGTGGCGACAACCTCCATTCCTTCTTCTGGCAGTTGCGGCAGGGCGTCGGCGCGGCCTTTCCAGATGATGCCGGAAATGACCGACCGGTCGTCCTTCAGGTCCAGATACATGTGACCGGACCGCGGGCGTGTCACGCGGCCGACCTCTCCTCGGATGCGAACATGGCCGAATTCACCTTCGATCATCTTTTTCACGGCACCCGAAATTTCGCTGACCGTAAATTCCGGCGCGTTGCTGGCCGGGGTGGCATGTTCAAAAAGGTCCATTCGTGCGCCCTTGTGGTGTGTCGGCACTGACCTTAGAACGCATCCCAACCAAGGCCAAGCGGAGAGACCCCCATGAACATCCTGATCCTGGGCAACGGCGGACGCGAACATGCGCTGGCCTGGGCCATCAAGCAGAACCCGAAGTGCGACCGGCTGATCGTCGCCCCCGGCAATGCCGGTATTGCGCAGGTTGCCGAATGTGCCGCGCTAGATATTCTGGACGGGGCTGCAGTGGTTGATTTTGCGGCGCAAAATGCGATCGATTTCATCGTCATCGGGCCAGAGGCACCGCTTGCCGCCGGTGTCGCCGATAGCTGCCGCGCCGCCGGATTTTCAGTTTTCGGACCTTCCGCCGCCGCAGCGGCGCTGGAATCGTCGAAATCTTTCACAAAAGCAATCTGTGATGCCTGCGACGCGCCGACCGCCGCCTATGGCCATTTTACGAACCGCGACGATGCGCGGGACTATGTGCAGACCCAAGGCGCCCCTATTGTGATCAAGGCTGACGGCCTTGCCGCTGGCAAGGGCGTCGTCGTCGCCATGACAATGGAAGAGGCGCTTGCCGCGATCGACGACATGATGGGCGGCCAGTTCGGCGACGCCGGGGCAGAAGTTGTGGTCGAAGAGTTCATGGAAGGCGAAGAGGCGTCTTTCTTTGTGCTGTGCGACGGCAAAACCGTGCTGCCGATCGGCACAGCGCAGGACCACAAACGCGCCTATGATGGCGACACTGGCCCCAACACGGGCGGTATGGGGGCCTACACCCCTGCCCCGGTGATGACGGACGCCGTGACGCAAAAGGCGCTGGACCAGATCGTGCGCCCGACGATGGCTGCAATGGCCGCGCGCGGCACGCCGTTTACCGGCGTTTTGTTCGTCGGGCTGATGATCAAGGACGGCCAGCCGCGCCTTGTCGAATACAACGTCCGCTTTGGCGATCCGGAATGTCAGGGGCTGATGATGCGCCTTGGCGGTCAGGTCTTGGATCTGCTGCAAGCCTGCGCCGAAGGGCGGCTGGAGGGCGCGCAGGTGCACTGGGCAGACGATCATGCGCTGACGGTCGTGATGGCCGCCAATGGCTATCCGGGCACCTATGAAAAGGGCACCACGATCCACGGCCTTGGCGATCTGCCAGAGGACAGCTTTCACATGACCTTTCACGCGGGCACGGCCGAATCGAGCGAAGGTCAGATCATCGCGAACGGCGGGCGCGTGCTTGGAATCACCGCGCGCGGCGACACGCTGGAACAGGCCCACGCGCGGGCCTATGCCATGGTCGATGCGATTGATTGGCCAGAAGGGTTCTGCCGCCGTGACATCGGCTGGCGCGCACTTAGCTAAGGCTAGCTGCCGATTTTTCGGACGGAAAACCGGCAGCGATCAGGCGCAGGCATTTCGCCTAAGCGCCTCGTTTTATTGAAAATAAGCCCCAACACGAAGAAAGGCCGCACCCTCCCAAGTGCGGCCTTCCCTCCTCCCTGATAGATCGGGCTTACGCCGCGCGACCCACCAGAACCGAACCGATCTCTTCTGCTGCAGCCTTTTCGTCGTTGCCGGCCACGGCAGCAATCTCGCGTGTCAGACGCTCCAAAGCGGCCTCATACAGCTGACGCTCAGAGTAGCTTTGTTCGCGCTGGTCATCTGCACGATGAAGGTCGCGGACGACTTCTGCAATAGCAATTAGATCGCCAGAGTTGATCTTTTGCTCATATTCTTGCGCACGCCGTGACCACATGGCTTTTTTGACCTTGGCCTTGCCGCGCAGCGTTTTCATCGCGTGGCTGACGACGTCAGGTGTGGACAATGCACGCATACCGACTTCGGTGGCCTTGTGCGTGGGCACGCGCAGAGTCATCTTGTCTTTTTCAAAGGCGATGACGAACAGCTCAAGCTCAAATCCCGCCACTTCCTGCGTCTCGACCGAGACGATTTTACCAACGCCGTGGGCGGGATAGACGACGAACTCGTTAGGCTGGAACTCTTTTTTCTTCGACTTGCTCATGGCAATCCTTTCTGTGACCCGGACGGCAAAAGGCCCCGGCGGTGACAGTGTCATCGTCAGGGCTGGTCCTGTCAGATTTGGGTCAGATCATTGGCAGCATTGCGCTGATCATATCACAAAATTACCCCCCGCGAAAGGGCTGTGAATGGCAGCACATAGCTGCGCAAAACCAAAGGCTTGCGCTGCAGTTAATGGCCGAATCAGCCGCCTTCGCCCGGGGCTTCGCTGAACAGCTCCATCTTGCCCGGCTTGCCGTCCATTTCTTCTGCGTTCGGCAGCGCGTCTTTCTTGGTGATGATGACGGGCCACTTTTCCGAATACTTCCGGTTGAATTCGACCCACTTTTCCATGTCCGGCTCTGTATCCGGGCGGATCGCGTCGGCGGGGCATTCGGGTTCGCACACGCCGCAGTCGATGCATTCGTCAGGATGGATCACCAGCATGTTTTCACCTTCGTAGAAGCAGTCCACGGGGCAGACTTCGACACAGTCGGTGAATTTGCAGGCAATGCAGTTGTCGTTGACGATATAGGTCATGGGCGTTGTTCCGGCTCTGGTTTGGGGCACTTGCTAGGGCAGCGGGCGGGATCATTCAAGCGCGAATGGATCGCCCCGGCTCTTGGCGGCCATCAAGTCTCGGCGATCTTTGCCGGTGGGGCGCCCGCCGCCATCGAATCGCGGGTTGGCGGGCGTAGCTTCTACGGGCGGCGACAGGTCTTCGTAAAGGGCCTGCGCCTCTGGCGCGGGGCCGCGACGTGTGCCGCAGGCAAGAATTTTGACCACGCGCACCTGCCGTTCCTGCGCAAAGGTCAGAACGTCACCCTGCCCCACCGCCCTTGCGGGTTTGGGGACAGGCTGGCCGTTCACGCGCACATGGCCCGCGCTGACGACACCGGCACTGATGCTGCGCGATTTAAAAAACCGCGCATGCCAGAGCCATTTGTCCAGCCGGACCGTGTCGCGCGCCTCGCTCAACTTGGCTTGAAGCCTTGCAAAGCCGCCGCAAAGGGGTTGTCCGGATCGATTTTCTTTTCGGCCCGTTGCGGTTTCGCGGCAAAGTTTTGCGGCTTGTTGTCGGGTTTGGACCCGCGCTTGCCTTGTGGTTTACCCTGCGGCTTGCCACGGCGCGGCTTGTCGCCAGCAGGTTTGTCGCCACCCTGTTTGCGCTGCCCATCACCACCGCGACCAGCGGAACGTGCCGCCCGTCCACCCCAGGTGAAAGTATAGAACACTTCCATTTCGGCAGGGGCTGCATCAGCTGCGGCTTCAGCTGCGGGAGTATCCTCGGCTGCGGGCGCAGCCTCGGTTTCCGGCGCATTGCCTTCTTCGACCATACCGGTTGTGGAATCGCCGATGGCATCCAGCTGCGTGACGATTTCCGCTTGCGCCGGTGCGGGTGCGGGGGCGGCTTTCACCTTTGCCCGCTCGCCCTTTTCAGCCGCATAGCCAAGACCGCCCATCAGGTCGGCAAACTGGTCCAGCGTGGTGCCGGTGATCGACAGCATGTCGGGCACGGCTTCAAAACCGGCCTTGCTGTCCTTGTCGCGCAACAGATCGGCCAGACGTTCCAGCATGTCGATGCGAATCGCCCGCGCACCCGCAGCGCGGTAGCCTGCCATGGCATAGTAACCGGCAGGGGCGTCGGCGCTGGTCGGCACAGTCACCAAACCGGGGGGCGGGCTTTCGGGAAATTCCTGCAGGTTATTCTGCAGCGCCCACAGCACCAGCCGCAACCGCGTCGGCGCGGGTTTCAGCAGCAAGGGCAGGAACACGGTGAACTGGCCAAACCGGATACCGTGCTTGCGCAATGCGCCGCGCGCTTCCTGGTCCAGCGCCTTCACCTCATCGGCAATTTCGCCGCGAGGGATGATGCCAAAGTGTTCGGCCATGCGAAAGGCAAAGCCTTTGGCCAGCCCGGTCAGCGTGTCGTCGTTTTTCAGGGCCAGCAGCGGCTCCATCGCTGTCGCAACCTTGCGGTCGATGAAATGCTGCAGGCGGCGCTGCACCTTGGCCGACACATCGGGGCCTGCCTCGTCATCGACAAAAGCGACGACCTTCGGCTTCAGCGGATCATCACCCTGGGCCAGTTTGCCCACAGCTTGATCGCCCCACATGAGGCCACCCTGTTCGGTGAAATCCATTTCCGTATCGGGCGCGTTATAAAAACGGTCCGCCCGCAGATGGAACTGGGGCACCAGCGCCTGTGCGCTGGCCTGCCGCAGCGTCTTGGCCTCGTCCGGGCTTCCGGCCTTGTCCATACGGAACCGGAAACCTTCAAGACGACCGATGAATTCACCCTCGATCGTCACTTCGCCCTTGTCGTTTACGTCAGCCAAGAGGCTCTCCTTCTGTTTGAGCCGGCGAAGCAATACGGATGTCCGCCGGTCCACAAATCTTTGCGCCAATGCACCATGTAATGCATCCGATAGGCGGTCTTCTACAGCGCGGGTCTGGTCACGCCAATGGTTTTCGTCCCGCAGCCAGCCCTTGCGCTGTGCCACATACGTCCAAGTGCGGATATATGCCAACCGTTTCGACAATGTGTCGATGTCGCCATCATCCCGGTCAATCCGCGCGACCTGCAGTGCAAACCAGTTTTCGTCGATATGCCCGATCTGATGCAGGTCTGTGAATATACGCGTAAGCAGGGCTGCGTGTTCCCCTTTACTGATGCCGCGAAAGTCCGGCACGCGGCACACATCCCACAAAAGCCGCACCGACGGGCCATCCTTGGCGCGGGCGGCGATAATTTCGTCATTGCCCAGCGCACGCAGGGCCGCCAGATCGTCGCTTTCGCGCACGCGGGTCAGCCAGTCGTTGTTGGTACGCTCTTCCAGCGTTTGCAAAAGCCGCTTGATCGACCCGAATTGAAGGGCGGAATTACGCCAGTGCAATTTCTTGATCGGCTGGAACTGGTGGTTGGTGATCTGGTTGATCACCCCCTCGTCCAGCTCTTGCGCCTCCCCCGTCACGCCAAAGGTGCCGGGGGTCAGGTGTCGCCCTGCCCGGCCCGCGATCTGCGCCAGCTCGTCAGGGCGAAGCGCCCTCATCCGATGGCCGTCGAATTTCGTCGTGGCAGAAAAGGCGACGTGTTTGATATCAAGGTTCAGCCCCATGCCGATGGCATCGGTCGCGACCAGATAATCCACGTCGCCGTTTTGATACATTTCGACCTGCGCATTGCGGGTGCGCGGGGACAGCGCGCCCATGACAACCGCAGCGCCGCCTTTCTGGCGGCGGATCAGTTCGGCGATGGCATAACAGTTTTCAACCGAAAACCCGACAATTGCGGCCCGCGGCGGCATCCGGCTTAGCTTTTTCGAACCTGCATAGGTCAGTTCTGAAAACCGGTCCCGGCGCATGATCGTGACCTCTGGGATCATCGCGATGATCGCTTGCCGCATGGTATCCGCGCCCATGAACAGCGTCTCGTGCAGGCCGCGGGCATGCAGCAGCCGGTCGGTAAAAACATGGCCCCGCGCGTCATCGGCACAAAGCTGGATTTCATCCACTGCCAGAAAATCGCAGCCCAGTCCCTCTGGCATCGCCTCGACAGTACAGACCCAATAGGCGGTGCGCGGCGGTACGATGCGTTCCTCGCCGGTCACAAGCGCGACAACGCCCGGACCGCGCGCCTTAACGATGCGGTCATAAACCTCGCGCGCCAGCAGGCGCAGCGGCAAGCCGATGACACCCGTACGGTGCCCCAGCATCCGCTCGATCGCATAGTGGGTCTTGCCGGTGTTTGTCGGCCCCAAAACGGCCGTCACGCGGGATGGTTGCATATCGGTCCCCGCAGGAACAGCGCAGCCCCTAAAGGGTCATGCCGTCCATTTCGACAGTCAGGCGGTCGGCAGCGTCCTGCACACCTTCCGCATTGGGCGCAATCTTTAGGATTCGCGCATAGACCTCAAGCGCATCTTGCGGCCTGTCCAGTTCTTCAAGAATGACAGCGAATCCGCTCATCGCGCCAAAATGGCGCGGGTTCAGCGCCAGCGTGTCCTGAATATCCGCCAGCGCGGGGCCGATCTGCCCGGACAGATAAAACGCCATGGCGCGGCCGTTATACCCTTCGGCAAAATCCGGCGCGTGATCGATCAGCGCACTATAATGTTGGATTGCCAAGGGCAGATCGCCCGCGGTCATTGCATCCTCGCCGCGCCGCAGCAGCAAATCCATCGCAGCAGACCCGCTGCGCGACCATTGCGCGGCAATCTGTCCCTGGATCTGAGAGGTTTCCGCAGCATCCGCGTCCAGCAGCCGGTCGAACAGGGCATCCAGCTCTGCCGTCTGCGCAAATGCAGGCCCTGCGCTGAGGATCCCCAACACAAATGCCGCAGCGGCACGATTGATGACTTTTCTAACCTTGGCCATACATCCAATGTAACGTAACCAGCGCCCGATACCAGTGGCGCTTCCTCACAACCGCGACAAAGGATTATTCACATGAGCGATGTCATCACCCAGGCCGTGGCCCAGTTGAACGAAAAAATGGACGGCGGCTTTGACGGCACAGCCAAGTTCATCGTCGAAGGCGAAGGCGCGATCATGATCGATCAGGCTGGCGCACGCGCTGGCGACGACGATGCCGACGTCACCCTGACCGCATCCCGCGACACATTCGAAGGCATCCTGAACGGCGAAGAAAACGCAACAGCCGCCTTCATGACCGGCAAGCTGACCATTGACGGCGACATGAGCAAGGCGATGCAACTCGCCGCCGTGCTGGCCTGATGCGATACGCCCCCCTGCATGCGGACGTCGCGGATGGCCCGGATGCAGGGGCGGCGCACTGGCTGGTCACGACGGATAACGCAAAAATACGCGTCGGACACTGGGTGTCGGATGCGGACCGCGGCACCGTACTGCTGTTTCCTGGCCGCACCGAATATATTGAAAAATATGGCCGCGCGGCCGGCGACCTGCGCGAACGCGGCTATGCCACGATCACGATAGACTGGCGCGGCCAGGGCCTGTCCGACCGCGCAACCGCTGATCGGGCCACAGGGCATGTCGCAAATTTCGGTGACTTTCAAAAAGACGTCGCTGCCCTGCTGATCCATGCCCGCGATCTGGGCCTGCCGCGGCCATTTTATCTGATTGCCCATTCCATGGGCGGTGCCATCGGCCTGCGCGCCCTGCTCGAAGGCCTGCCCGTGCGCGCCGCCGTCTTTTCCGCGCCCATGTGGGGCATCCAGATGTCCGCCGCCCTGCGTCCCTTCGCATGGGCGATCTCCTCGGCCGCACGCCGCATTGGCCTTGATGCCCGCATGGCACCGGGACAGGAACGGGAATCCTACCTCAACCGCATCGCACTTGAAGAAAATACCCTCACCTCCGATCCGGACATGTTCGCCTATATGCAGCATCAGCTGGCAACCTACCCCGATCTGGCTTTGGGCGGGCCTTCGCTGCGCTGGCTGAACGAATCGCTCATCGATATGCGCCGCATGTCCCGCCTCGCATCTCCCCGCGTTCCGGCGACAACGTTCCTCGGCACCGCGGAAACCATCGTCGATGCTGCCCGCATCCGCGACCGCATGGCCAGCTGGCCCGGCGGCACGCTGGAAATCGTTGACGGTGGCAAACACGAAACCATGATGGAAGGGCCAGCCATCCGCAGCCGGTTCTTCGACACTGCCGCCGCCCTCTTTTCTGCCCATCCCTAAACCAAAGCCGCCCCCGGGCTCCCGCGCGTGCCCGATCCTTCCGCCAAAACTCCCGCCAGCCTGCCCTCACCTCACGTCGGGCTTGATTTCATCTGGCCAGATAAACTCCCGCCGGAGGCACCGGCCCCCGCCCCGCGCGCCGACGCTGACGCCGCGCCATGCGCCTCCGCGCGCCCCTCGTCAAACCGCTTGCCCGTCCTAAATCCGGGGTATGGCAGATGTACTCACCTTCACCGACAGCGGCATTTATTGCCCCGCAGGCGATTTTTATATCGACCCCTGGCGGCCTGTTGACCGGGCGCTGATCACCCATGGCCACGCCGATCATTCACGCTGGGGGATGAAAAGCTATCTGGCCACGCAGGCGGCCGCCCCTGTCATGCGGCACCGCCTTGGCGATGTGTCGATCGACACGATCCGCTACAGCGAAACCCGACAGATCGGCGGGGCCAGGGTGTCCTTCCACCCGGCCGGCCATGTCCCCGGTTCCGCCCAGATCCGGGTCGAGGTCGCAGGCGAGGTCTGGGTCGCCTCTGGTGATTACAAAACCGTCGCCGACGGGCTGTCGGAACCATTCGAGCCGGTGCAATGCCATGCTTTCATTACAGAATGCACCTTCGGCCTACCGATCTTCAGATGGCTCGAAGAGGCCACCCTGACCGCCCAGATCAACGCCTGGTGGGCCGCCAACGCGGCAGAGGGGCGCACGTCAATTATCGGGGCCTATGCCCTTGGCAAGGCGCAGCGCCTGCTGACCTGCGTTGATCCCGCTATCGGCCCAATCCTGACGCATGGCGCAGTGGAAAACACCAATGCCGTGCTGCGGGCGCAGGGTGTTAAATTGCCAGATACCATCCGCGTGACCCCGGAAACCAAAGGCAACGATCACCCCGGCGCATTGGTGATCGCCACGCCTAGCGCCCTTGGCACGTCATGGGGTCGCAGGTTCGGGCCGTCGTCCACGGCCTTTGCCTCTGGCTGGATGGCCTTGCGCGGGGTGCGGCGGCGCAGGGCGGCGGACCGGGGCTTTGTCGTCAGCGATCACGCCGACTGGGACGGGCTGAACACCGCGATCCGCGAAACCGGCGCGACCAGGATTTTCGCCACCCACGGCTACACCGCGGCCTTTCAACGCTGGCTGGCAGAGGAAGGCTATGACGCCCATATCGTCAGCACCGAATACAGCGGAGAGCAGGTAGACGAGGCTGACGACACTGCGGCAGAGCCGTCATGAAAGACTTTGCCGCCCTTTACGCCCGCATCGACGAATCCACCAAGACGACGGTCAAGGTCGCCGCCCTGGCCGACTATTTCCGCACCGCACCAGATGACGACAAGCTCTGGACCGTCGCCCTTTTTTCCGGTCGCCGCCCCAAACGCACCATCACCGCCACGCGGCTACGCGAATGGGCGGCAGAACGGGGCGGCATCCCGCTATGGCTGTTCGAGGAATCCTACGGCATCGTTGGCGATTTGGCGGAAACCATCAGCCTGATCCTGCCCGACGCCACAGGCAGTGACGACCGCTCGCTGACCTATTGGATCGGCGAGATTGCCCGCCTGTCCGCCACCGACGATGACACGCGCAAGGCTGGCATCCTTGCCGCATGGGACAGTCTGCCCGGCCCGCAACGCTATCTGTTCACCAAACTGCTGACCGGATCATTCCGCGTCGGCGTTAGCCGCAAACTGATGACCCGCGCGCTGGCGCAGGCCACAAACGGGGATGAGGCGAACCTGACCCACCGCCTGATGGGCAACTGGACGCCTGATACAACGACATGGGCCGCGCTGATCGAAACCACCGATCCCAGCACCGATCTGTCACGCCCCTATCCGTTCTACCTTGCTTACGGGCTAGAGGATCTTGCCGATCTTGGCCCCGCCAGCGATTGGTCGGCAGAGTGGAAATGGGACGGCATTCGCGGCCAGTTCATCATGCGCGGGGGCGAACATCACCTGTGGTCCCGCGGCGAAGACCTGATGACCGACCGCTTTCCCGAATTGGCGCAGCTGCGCGACTATCTGCCCGACGGCACGGTGATCGACGGCGAAGTGCTAGGCTACCGCGACGGCGCGCCTTTGTCATTCAACACGCTGCAAGCTCGCATTGGGCGCAAGACCGTGCCCAAAAAGCTGCTGACCGAAGCACCTGTCGTTTTGATGGCCTATGATCTGCTGGAAGACGCAGGTCAGGACATACGTCAGCGCCCCTTCGCCGACCGCCGCACCCGTCTGGCGCAGATCGTCGGTGCTGCCCCGGACAGCGCGCCGCTGCGCCTGTCGCCCGCCGTGAACTTTGCGGATTGGGACAGCCTGGCCGCCCAGCGCGACACCAGCCGGGACCGCCTGGCCGAAGGCGTGATGCTTAAGCGTCTGGACAGCCCCTATCTTGCGGGGCGTAAAAAAGGCGACTGGTGGAAATGGAAGGTTGATCCGCTGACAATCGACGCGGTGATGATTTATGCACAGCAAGGATCGGGCCGCCGCGCCAATCTGTTTACCGATTATACCTTTGCGGTATGGGACGGCGACGACCTTGTGCCCTTTGCAAAGGCGTATTCCGGCCTAACGGATGCGGAATTCCGGCAAATCACCGCTTGGGTGCGCAAGAACACCTTGCAGAAATTCGGCCCCGTGCGGCAAGTCACGGCAGAACATGTGTTCGAACTGGCGTTCGAAGGCATCCAGGCCAGTCCGCGCCATAAATCAGGCGTCGCCCTGCGGTTCCCCCGCATGCTGCGCTGGCGCCACGACAAACCGCTGCGCGAGGCAAATACGCTGGCTGACCTGAAGGACATGCTGGCCCAATACGGATAACAGGAGGCGCCGATGCGTCGCGTCATCAGCCGGATCATCGCACTACCACTGCTGATCCTGATCATCGCTACAGTCATCGGGCAGCTGAACACCGACCAGTGGTGGGTGCGCGCACTGGATTTTCCACGCTTGCAGATTGCCGCCGGACTGGCGGCGCTGACCGTGCTTTATGCGCTGATCGCGGGCTGGCGCGGCTTTATCGTGACCGCCGCCGCGCTGGGGGCGTTGGGAGTGCAGCTTTGGACGCTGTGGCCCTATCAACCGATCGCCCCGCGGATGGTGGCCCATACGCCCCGCTGCGCCGATGACGGGCGGCTGCGGGTGCTGTCGACAAATGTGCAGCTGGGCAATCAGGATGCTGGCCGCGTGCTGGACATGATCACAACATCTGATGCCGATATCGTGCTGGTCATGGAAACCAATGATCGCTGGGATCGCGATCTTGCGCCACTGAACCGGACTTACGAACATATCATGCAGGCGCAGCCCGTTGACGCGCGCTATTACGGGATGCAGGTCTATTCGCGCTATCCGCTGGCAGATGCCCGTTTTGAATACCCTTTTGACAGCGATACGCCGCTGTTTGTCGGGACTGTCGAACATCCGCGCCAGACCGTGCAATTCATTGGCGTGCACCCGCGCCCGCCGCAGATCGGCCAGTCCAGCGCGATGCGCGACGCCGCCGTGTTGACCGCGGCCAAACTCGCGCAGGACAGTGACGCCGTTAGCATTGTTGCCGGTGATTTCAACGCGGCCAGCTGGAACGATACCTCTCAACTCGCGCTGCGCACGGGCGGGCTGCTTGATCCGCGACAGGGGCGCGGCCCACTGGTCAGCTTTGATGCAGACAGCCGCTGGATGAAATGGCCGCTGGATCAGATCCTGTGGCAAGGCGGACCGGGGCTGCTGGACTTTAGCGTGCTGCCCGCCGTCGGGTCGGACCATTACCCCGTGCAGGCTGATCTGTGCCTAACCACCAGCGCCGAAGGCACCCCCGCCGCCCCCCGTGCAGGTGACGCAGCGGCGGTCCAGGCCATCTTTGACGCCGCGGCAAAGGGTTCGTCCGCCAAGGGTTGAGAGGTTCCACCGCAAGACCTATGTCTTGCGTAACACCACCAGACAGGATGACCCCATGACCCGACCCATCGCCTACGACGCCCCGCAAGATGCTGGCGCTGCCGCCTTTGGCGATCTGCCTGAATGGGACCTGACCGACCTTTATCCGTCTCCCGATAGCGCCGAAATCAAGCGTGACATGGACTGGCTCGAAGCGGCCTGCGCCAACTTTGCCACCGACTACGAAGGCAAGCTGGCCGATCTGGACGCCGCCGGCCTGCTGGACGCGGTCAAGCGCTACGAAAACATCGACATCATTGCCGGGCGGATCATGTCCTACGCTGGCCTGCGCTATTACCAGATCACCACCGATGACGAGCGCGGCAAATTCATGGCCGACGCGCAGGACAAGATGACCGCCTACACCACACCGCTGGTGTTCTATAGTCTGGAATTCAACCGGCTGGATGATGCGCATCTGGCGGACCTGCTGGCGCAAAATGCCGAACTGCGCCGCTACAAGCCGATCTTTGACCGCATGCGTGCCATGAAGCCGCACCAGCTGTCGGACGAGATGGAAAAATTTCTGCACGATCAATCTACCGTCGGGTCCGCCGCGTGGAACCGGTTGTTCGACGAAACCATGGCCGGGCTGATGTTCGATGTGGACGGTGAACAGCTGAACCTTGAATCCACCCTCAACCTGCTGACTGACCGCGACCGCAGCAAGCGCGAGGCCGGTAGCCGCGCCCTGTCCGATGTCTTTGCCAAGAACGTCAAACTCTTTGCCCGCGTCCACAATACGCTAGCCAAGGAAAAGGAAATCGAGGACCGCTGGCGCAAGATGCCAACCCCGCAATACGGTCGTCACCTGTCCAACCATGTCGAGCCAGAGGTCGTGGAGGCGCTGCGCAACGCGGTCGTCGCCGCCTACCCCCGCCTGTCCCACCGCTACTACGCGCTAAAAGCCAAGTGGCTGGGGCTGGACCGGATGCAGACCTGGGACCGCAACGCGCCGCTGCCGATGGACGCTGATCGCATCGTCACCTGGCCAGAGGCGGAAAAGATCGTCATGGACGCCTACGGCGATTTTGCCCCCGAAATGGCAGAGCTGGCCAAGCCGTTCTTTACCGACGGCTGGATCGACGCGGGGGTGAAGCCCGGCAAAGCCCCCGGTGCCTTTGCCCACCCCACCGTCAGCACCGTGCATCCCTATGTGATGCTGAACTACCTCGGCAAACCGCGCGATGTGATGACGCTGGCGCATGAACTTGGCCACGGCGTCCACCAGCGCCTTGCCGCGGGTCAGGGCGAACTACTGTCATCCACGCCGCTGACGCTGGCGGAAACCGCATCCGTGTTCGGCGAAATGCTGACCTTCCAAAAGCTGCTCGAAGGGGCAAAGACCAAAGAGGAACGCAAGGTTCTGCTGGCCGGCAAGGTGGAGGACATGATCAACACGGTCGTGCGCCAGATCGCGTTCTATGACTTCGAATGCAAGCTGCACGCCGCCCGCGCGCAGGGCGAATTGACCCCCGACGATATCAACGCGCTGTGGATGTCGGTGCAGGCCGAAAGCCTGGGTCCGGTGTTTGATTTCCATGCCGGATACGAAACCTTCTGGTCCTACATCCCGCACTTCGTCCATTCGCCCTTCTACGTTTATGCCTATGCCTTTGGCGACGGGCTGGTGAATGCGCTTTACGCGGTCTACGCCGAAGGCGATCCCGACTTCAAAACCAAGTATTTTGATATGCTCAAGGCCGGGGGGTCCAAGCACCATACCGAACTGCTGGCCCCCTTCGGCCTTGACGCCTCTGACCCGGCATTTTGGGACAAGGGCCTATCGATGATCGAAAGCATGATCGACGAGCTGGAGGCGATGGAACAGGACGCCTGATGCGCGTCACCCTGGCGCCCTATACGTCCAGCCAGCGCGACGCCCTGATCGCGCTGGCCGTCGCGCCAGAGCAAGAACAATTTTCCGACCAACCTGCCCGGTTGCTGAACCAGCCGGGCGATACGGCAGATCTGCATCTGATCTATGACGCGGCGGCTTTGGTCGGCATGTTCCGCATTGATCCGCAATTTGCCCGAACCCATGACTTTGCGCCCGCCAATGCCTTTGGCCTGCGCAGCGTCATCGTTGATCGCGCACACCAAGGGCGCGGGATCGGCACCGCCATGATCCGTGCCCTGCCCGCCTATCTGATGGTGCAATATCCAGCAGCCCGGCAACTTTACCTAACGGTTAACTTGCGCAACCCCGCCGCGCGCGCCAGCTATCTGCGCGGCGGTTTTCACGATACCGGTGCCCAGTATCTGGGCGGCGATGCCGGGCCCCAACATATTCTGCGCCTTGATCTGACCTAATGCTGCCCGGCTGTGTCAGCCTTGCTGACCCGCAGCATAGACCATATCCATCATCGCCTGCGTGCCACGGCTGAATTCCAATGGGCAAGCATAGCCTGCGCCGCGCTGCGCGGCGGCGGCAAAGGCTTCGACCTGTAGCACATAATGATTCACGCCCGGCCAGCGTTCGATCGTGCGGGCGCCGCCTTGCGTTTCAATCACCAGCTCTGCCTGATCGTAGACACCGGCGTTGAATGGTGCCGTCATGGTCAGGATACCCTTGTCCCCGTGAAAGGTCACGCGCTGCGCAGGCTGCATGCGGGTGGACACAAGGCCGGAATAGGTAAACCCGTCAAAATCTGCTGCGAACTGCGCAAACACATCAACGCCGCCTTCAAAGTCGACCCTTGCGTGACGGATGGCAACCGGCTCCGCCCCCGTCACGAACCGCGCCGACCCAAGGATATAGACGCCAATGTCCGGCAACGCGCCGCCGCCGGTATCGGGCTTGTTGCGAATATTGCCCGCGTCAGGATTGTTGAAGCTGAACAGCGCATCGACATGGCGCAGCTGGCCGATCGTGCCGCCCTGCACCAGATCCCGCGCCCGTACAAATTGCGGATGGTGCGTGATCATGAACGCCTCTGCCGCGAATTTGCCGCTGGCATCCCGCGCGGCAATCACGCGGTCGATATCCTCTGCCTTCAGCGCAATCGGCTTTTCGCACAGCACATGCTTGCCCGCCTCCAGCGCCTTGATCGTCCAGTCTACATGCAGATGGTTCGGCAGCGGGATGTAAACCGCATCAATGCCGTCATCAGCCAGCAGCGCATCATAATCGCCATGCACCCGCAGGCCGGGCGCAAAATCGCGAAAGCCCTTCGCCTTGGCCGGATCGGATGTCGCAAGCGCCGTCAGTGCCGCGCCCTTGGCCGCGTGAATAGCCGGCCCCATCTGCTGACGCGCAAAGTTCGCCGCCCCGAGTATGCCCCAACGCATGACCTGTTCCTTTCATCTGGCAAGGAAAACTCCCACCGGAGGTACCGGCGGGAGCATTCAGCGCAAGCCTAGCGAAAGGATTACACGCTCTCAAGCATCCCCTTTTCCGCAGCCAGTTCGCGCATACGCTTCTGCAACTTTTCAAAGGCGCGCACTTCGATCTGGCGGATCCGCTCGCGGCTGACGTCATATTGCGCGGACAGGTCTTCCAGCGTGATCGTCTCGTCGTTCAGGCGGCGCTGCATCAGGATGTCTTTTTCCCGCTCGTTTAGCACATCCATCGCCTCGGCCAGCATGGCACGGCGGTTTTCCAGCTCGTCACGCTCTTCGTAATCGCCGGCCTGATCGGCATCTTCGTCTTCCAGCCAGTCCTGCCACTGCATCGTGCCTTCGCCTTCGGACCCGACCGTCGCATTCAGCGACGCATCGCCGCCCGACAGACGGCGATTCATCGACACCACTTCGGCCTCGGTCACGCCAAGATCGGTCGCGATCCGTTCGACGTTTTCAGGGCGCAGATCGCCCTCTTCCAATGCGCCGATCCGGTTCTTTGCCTTGCGCAGGTTGAAGAACAGTTTTTTCTGGGCAGAGGTCGTGCCCAGTTTCACCATCGACCAGGACCGCAGGACATATTCCTGAATCGCGGCACGGATCCACCACATGGCATAGGTCGCCAGACGAAAACCCTTTTCCGGGTCGAATTTTTTGACAGCCTGCATCAGACCGACGTTGGCTTCCGAAATCACCTCTGCCTGCGGCAGACCGTACCCGCGATAGCCCATCGCGATCTTCGCCGCGAGGCGCAGGTGCGACGTGACCAGCTGGTGCGCGGCATCGGTGTCTTCGTTTTCGGTCCAGCGCTTGGCCAGCATGTATTCGTCTTCGGGTTCCAGCATCGGGAACTTGCGGATCGCCTGCATGTAGCGGTTCAGCCCCTGTTCAGGTGACGGTGCCGGAAGATTTTTATAGTCGCTCATGTCGGTTCCCCTCTGCCCGATGTATACGGGCTTAACATGGATATGGGTGTCCAAGGGTGGTTGTTCAATCATCCTCGGTGCAATGATTTAACAACGTATGAACCTCTACGTTCCGTCGCGCATCTGCAAAGTCTGCGCATAAATGCACAATAACCGGTCGTTTTCAGCCCTTATGTTGCAAATCCTGCAATAACTGTAACATATCGGCGGGCAAATCTGCAGCAAATTCCATGAACGCGCCGCTGATCGGATGGGTAAATCCCAGCGTTGCGGCATGCAGCGCCTGACGCGGAAAAGCACGCGCAGCGGCTACCCCTGCAGGCCCCACGGACTTTTCCGCCAGCTTCTGGCGGCCGCCGTAAACCGGATCACCGATCAGCCCGTGGCCGCAGTGGGCCATATGCACGCGGATTTGATGGGTGCGGCCGGTTTCCAGCCAGCATTCCACCAGCGCGGCAACGGCCGGTGTGCCTAATGTTTCAACAATCCGTACGCGGGTCACGGCATGGCGACCGGTTTGAAACGAAACCGCCTGTTTTTGCCGGTCGCTTTTGTGCCGCCCCAGAAAGGTTTGCACCTTCAAGATGTTTCCCGGCTCAAAGCTCGTGCCTTTCACGCCCCGCAGACGCGGATCATTTGCGTCGGGCATGCCAAAGCAGACCGCCAGATAACGCCGCTCTACCGTGTGGGCAGCGAACTGCGCCGCAAGCCCCTGATGCGCCGCGTCGGATTTCGCCACGACCAGCAGGCCAGAGGTTTCCTTGTCAATGCGGTGCACGATACCGGGCCGTTTCATGCCGCCAACCCCGCTTAGGTCATCGCCGCAATGGTGGATCAGCGCGTTGACCAAGGTGCCGTCGGGCGTGCCGGGCGCAGGATGCACGACCATCCCTGCCGGCTTGTTCAGCACAATCAGATCGGCGTCTTCATAGACGATATCAAGCGCAATATCCTGCGCGGCGATATGACTGTCCTGCGCTTCTTCGACCGTGATCGAAACTTGCGCGCCTTCGGCCACCTTTGCACGCGGGTCCGTGACGACGGCGCCATCCACCTGCACCGCGCCATCCGCAATCAGCTTGCCCAGTCGCGAACGGGACAATGTTGCATCGCCCGGCACATCGCGGGCCAGCACCTTGTCAAGCCGCGGTAGCGGATCGGCCTGAATGGTGAAATCTACGGTGGTCTGGGTCATGGCAGTCTCTCCTTGAACGCGCCTCCTACCTTGCCTGCAAAGCCTTGTCACGCCGCGGCAGGCAGGCGCTGTTATGCGCAGCTTTGCCCGGACACCAAAGCGTGAAGGCAAGGTCCCGCCGGTTTGTTGCGCCATTGGTTGCAAAATCACGCAGGGCGCTTCACTAACGTGCAAAAAGCCCCGCGCGGAAAGCGAAGGGGTTAAGGCGGTGCAGGACAGGCCATGTTGATTAGATTAAGGTATTGGACAGCGCTGCTTGTCACCGGCGGTCTTGCGTTCGGTGTGTCGCATCTGGTGGACCGTCCATCCGATGCTGACAACCCAAGCCAGCAGGCTGCCGCAACGCCCCTTGCCGATCCGGCAATGGATGCGTCCGGTGACGATGTATTTGTCGTGACGACCCCGCCGAAACCCGCCGTTGTCCTGCCGGAAACGGCGGCAGATACGGTAACCTGGTCCCGTGTCGTGGACGAAGGCGGCAGTTTTTCCGGGCTTCTGGCGCAGGCCGGTCTGGACACAGACACCAGCCGCGCGGTGACCGCCGCCCTGGGATCCGAATTTGACTTTCGCCACCTGAAAGCGGGGCAGCGCCTGTCCCTGCAAACATCCCCCGCAGGCGAGCTTTATACCGCTGCGCTGGAGCTGGAGGATGGATCGCGTATTCTGGCGCGGTTCTTGCCTGCACCCTCGGTCGAAAGACTGGCCCCCGACCTTGTCAGCTTTCCCCGCGCTGGCGAAGCCACTGTTACCTCGTCGATCTTTGGCGCATTGGACGCCGCCGGCATCCCCACCCGGTTCGCAACCGATCTGGAACTGGTTCTGGCCGAAACCTTTGATCTGCGCACAAAGCTGAGCGGAGGAGAGCATCTGCGCATCATGTGGCGCGAATATCGTGCGGGCGACCGTGTCGTCGGAGAGCCGACAATCGACTTTGCCGAACTGGATCTGGCGGATGGGCGGTATGAAATCATGTGGCCAGACGATAATTCCCGCCGCACCCAGATCATGAAGGACGGCAAGGTCCTACACAGCTTTGAACAGCCGATCCGCGGCGCGCGGCTCAGTTCGTCCTTCGGGATGCGGCACCATCCTGTTCTGAATACAAACCGGATGCACAGCGGTGTGGATCTGGCCGCCGCCCAGGGTGCCCCTGTCGAAGCGACGCAGGATGGCAAGGTTGCCTATATGGGCCAGCGCAGCGGTTACGGCACGGTGGTAGAGGTCGACCACGGCAGTGGCGTCATGACCAGATATGCCCACCTGAGCGCGCTAAGCGACGCGATCAAGGTCGGCGACCGCGTGACCGCGGGCACGGAACTGGGGCTTGCCGGATCGACCGGTATTTCGACCGCGCCGCATCTGCATTATGAAATCCGGATCAACGGCATGGCGGTATCCCCGCTGGCGGACACGCGGCTGCGCGAACTTGGCGGCAATGCTGCGGCGACAAACTCTGTCGTGCGGCTAAGCGGTGTCAAAAGCAAGCTGGACCGCTTGCTGGCCGTAAAGGGCTAAGGCAACCGCCAGCAACAAAACTGCTGGCAAAGCATCAGGACCGCCACTTCTTTGCGCAGCGATGCGCGGGTGATTGGCGCGCGGCGCATTTTGCCCCGCCAGGTGTGCAATGCACCTTTCGCAGGCGCAGATTCCGCCCATAGTCAATGCGACCCCCGGCCGATCAGAGGAAGGCACGAGTTTGACGCATGTCCTGCTGATGAACCCTAACCATAACGCGGCAACGACCGCGGCGATGTGCCAGATCGCGGCGACGGGGCTGGGGCAGGCCCCAGCCCCGTGGACCGCCCCGTCGGGGCCTGACCTGATCGCCACCCCTGCCGCGCTGGCGGCTGCGGCTGAACTGGTTGCCCATGCTGCCCTGCCCCGCTGGCCGGATGGTATCATCGTATCTGCCTTTGGTGATCCGGGGGCCGCGCGGCTGGCCCGCCGCGCGCCCTGTCCGGTGGTTGGCATCGGCGCGGCTGCGGCCCGTCAGGCCGCGCAAACCGGCCAGCCATTTGCAGTGGCGACCACAACGCCCGCGCTGGCCGCGCCCATTGATGCCCTGATGACGCTGCACGCTGGTGATACGCCTTATGTCGGATGTTTTTGTGCCGATACCGATCCGGCGGCTTTAATGTCGGACCCGGCGGCGCTTGACGCAGCCTTGCTGACGCAGATCCACCGGGCCCACGCGGCGGGCGCGGGCTGTGTCATCATCGGCGGCGGCCCCCTTGGGGCGGCGGCGCAGCGGCTGCGCACCGCAGCACCCGTTGCATTGATCAATCCTGTCCTTAGCGCGGCGCAGGCCCTTCGCCATTTGATGAAACGCGAACATGACTGACACGGACCAAATCGCTTTGGCGTTGATTGCGGCCCATAACGGCGGTGCGCGTTTCGCGCCCGATGGCGCAATCCTGACCCGCGCGCAAATTCTGACGATACAATCCCGCGTTAGCGCGGCGCTGGGGCCTGTTTGCGGCTTCAAGGTCGGGCAAGCGGCGGACGGCGGCGCGCCCGTTCTGGCACCGATCCCGTCGCGATATGCTGTCGCCAATGGCGGCACACGGACCGTTGCAGACCAACTGGGCATCGAGCTGGAAATCGGGTTCACCCTGACCCGCCCGCTGCCCGCCGGCGGCCTGCCGCCGCGTCCACAAGACTATTTCGCGCCCTGCGCGGCGTTAGAGCTTGTCGATACCCGCCTGACCGGTCCAGCGGCGGCGCGCGATGACGCAAAATTTGCTGATTTGCAGATCAACGCCGGTATCGTGATCGGACCGGCCCTGCCCGGATGGGACGGGTCCGATTTTGATACGCTGCCCGCGCGGCTGACCACGCCCGTGCAGGTCGTCCTTGACGGGCAAGCGCGGGTTCCGGGCGGATCGGCGCTGGGGAACCTTGCTCTGCTGCTGCAGCATCTGGGCGATCATTGCGGCGGGCTGTGGGTCGGACAGACGGTCATCACCGGATCGCTTTGCGGCCTGCCATGGTTTAAGGCAGATACCGCTGTCACCGGCGCAATCAGCGGCTTCGAAGAGGTTTCAATCCATCTGATCGCGCCCTGACTGCGCCATGCCCGGATCGCGCCGCCGGATCAGGTATAGGCCAGAACGGCGTCCACTTCGACGGCGGCATTTTCGGGCAGGCTTGATACGCAGACCGCCGTGCGGGCGTGCTGGCCTGCATCCCCGAACAGGTCGATGAAAAGCCGCGACGCGCCGTCGATGACCGCCGGTCCGGTTTTATAGGTCGGCCCCGCATTCACGAAACCGCCAAGGCGCAGCACAGCATCGACCCGGTCCAGCGATCCAAGCGCCTCTTTGGCGCAGAACAGCAGGTTCAAGGCGCAAAGCTGCGCGGCTTTGCGGCATTCCTCCATCGACGTTTCGGGCGTGATCGGACCAAGCCATTTGGGCGTGCCGTTCCATTCGCAAATCTGCCCCGACAGGAACAGCAGGCCGTTCCATGTCCGGTACTTCAGATAGCTGGCCCGCGACGGGCAATCGGGCGGCAGTTCCAAGCCCATGCCGGCCAGTTTCTTTTCGATCTCGCTCATACGACACTCTCTTCTTCTAAAATACAGGCGACGGCACGCCCCGGCCCCTTGCTGATAAGCGGCGGGCGGGCCGCGTGACAGGCCGCCACGGCCACCGGACACCGGGGGGCAAAGGGGCAGCTTGTGGGTGGTTTTTCCAGCGTCGGCGGTGCGCCGGGGATGGCATCAAGGCGCGCGCCCTTGACCGCGCCGTGAAGATTGGCCGCCAAAAGCCCCTTGGTATAAGGATGCCGGGGATCCTTGATGATTTCGGCGATGGTGCCGGTTTCGACGATTGTGCCCGCATACATGACCGCCACCCGGTCCGCGATTTCCACCGCGACGCCGATGTCGTGGGTGACGAAAATCACCGACATGCCCATTTCCTGCTGCAACTCGCGCAGAAGCAGCAGCACCTGCATCTGCACCGTGGCATCCAGCGCGGTCGTCGGCTCGTCCGCCAGCAGCAGACGCGGACCGCAGGCAAGCGCCAGCGCGATCATCGCCCGCTGCCGCATACCGCCCGACATCTCGTGCGGGTAATTCGACAGCCGCCGTTCGGGCGATGGGATGCGCACCCGTTTAAGCATATCAAGCGCGCGGGCCTTGGCCGCCTCGCGGGACAGCCTCTCGTGGCGCATGACGGTTTCGGCAATCTGGGTGCCGATGGCATAGACCGGGTCCAGCGCCAGCGACGGGTCCTGAAAGATCATCGCAACCTCTGGCCCGCGAAAGTTCGCCAGCTCTCGGCCCTTGAGTTTCAGCACATCGCGGCCGTCAAATGCGATCTTGCCGCCAATCTTGGTGCGCTTGCCGGGCAAAAGCTGCATCAAGGATTTCAGCGTGACGCTTTTGCCCGAACCGCTTTCCCCCAGCAGGGCTACGACTTCGCCCTTTTCCACCGACAGGCTGACGCCGTTCAGGGCATGGACCGTGCGTTCGCCGGTAAAGCGGACGGTCAGGTCCTCGATTTCAACAAGCGCGCTCATGCTGCGGCCTCTGCATAACCGGATGCGGGATCATGGATGTGGCAGGCGACCTGATGCCCGGCGTCCAGCGTGGTTGCGCGGGGTTTCAGGCTGCTGCACACGGATTTGGCCAGCGGGCAGCGGGTGTGGAACCGGCAGCCAGAGGGCGGATCGATCGGATTGGGCGGATCGCCAGCCAAGGGCGGCGCCTGCGTGCGGGCATCGGGGTCCATCGACGGCATCGCGGAAAAAAGCGCTGCCGTATAGGGATGCGCCTGCTTGTGATACAGCGCCTCTGCGGGGCCAACCTCGACCACCTCGCCCAGATACATCACCATCAGCCGGTCAGAGATGAAGCGCACCACGTTCAGATCGTGGCTGATGAACATATAGGTCAGATCGAAATCGCGCCGCAGGTCTTCTAGCAGGTTCAGCACCTGCGCTTCGACCGATTTATCCAGCGCGGACACCGCTTCATCCAGGATCAACAGCCGCGGCCGCATGGCAAGGGCGCGCCCGATATTGACCCGCTGTCGCTGGCCGCCAGACAGCTCGTGCGGGTAGCGGCCCGCGAAGCGCGCAGGGTCAAGGCCGATGCGGTCCAGCAGGTCGCGGGCGATGGTCAGCGCCTCTGACTCTGGCACGCCGTTTACCTTGGGACCAAAGGCGATTGTTTCCTCGATGGTCAGGCGCGGGTTCAGCGACGCAAAGCTGTCCTGAAACACCATCTGCACGCCGCGGCGCAGATCGCGCAGGCTCAATTCCTCATTCAGTTCCTGCCCGTCATAGATGATCTTGCCCCCCGTGATCGGCACCAGACCGATCAGCAGACGGGCAGTTGTCGATTTGCCGCAACCCGATTCGCCGACAACGCCAAGGGTCTCTCCTTTTGTAATAGTGAAATCGATGCCATCGACGGCGCGGACCACCTTTTTGGGGGCCAGCATTCCCGCGCGGACGGGAAAGTGGCAGGTCAGGTTCTTGGCGGTGATCAAGGGCTGACGCGGGCCGCCGATATCCGCAAGTGACGGGGCAGTTGTGATGGTGTTACTGGCGGACATTCATCGCGCTCCTGAAACCGTCGCTGAGCAGGTTCAGGCACAGGGACGTGATGAAGATCATCATGCCCGGCAGCGCCGCCACCCATGGATTGATATAGATTGCCGTGCGCAGGGTATTGAGCATCAGACCCCACTCCGGCTCTGGCGGTTTGACGCCAAGGCCAAGGAACGACAGACCGGCAGAGATGATCATACACACGCTGGTCAGGCTGGTGGCATAGACAAAGATCGGCCCCAGCACATTGCCCAGCACCTGCACCCGCACGATGGTAAAGTTGCCCGCCCCGCTGGCGCGCGCCGCATCGACATAGTCCAGCTTGCGCACGGATGCGGTGACGCTTTCGGCGACGCGGGTGATGGGGGGGATAAAGACGATGGTCAGCGACACCAGCGAATTGACCACCCCCGCGCCCAGCGCCCCTGAAATCGCGATGGCCAGCAGCACGGAAGGGAAGGCAAAGAAAATATCCGTTACACGCATGATCATCGAATTGACCCAGCCGCCAACATAGCCGGCAATCAGCCCAAGCGAGGTGCCGATGACAAAGGCCGCGACGACAGGCGTAATGCCCAGAAATAGCGTCAGCCGCCCGCCATAGATCAGCCGGGCCAGCATATCGCGTCCGAGCTCGTCCGTGCCGAGGATATGCCCCTGTGTCCCAATCGGTTTCAGCCGCGCGACCATTGATCCGGCGTAAGGATCGGCAAAGCCCAGCCAGGGCGCAAAGATGGCGCAAAAGATCAGCGCCAGCAGGATTGCGGCACAGGTCAGCGATACAGGATCGCGGCGCAAACGGTGCCAGACGCCGGCCCAGTATCCGATTGTCGGGGCGGCTGGCACCTCTGCCGCGGTGGATGCGGGTGCAGTCGTATAGGTCATGCGCGCGAAATCCTTGGGTCAATGACGGATTGGGCGATATCCACCAGCAGGTTCAGCGTGACAAAGAACATCGCCAGCACAAGGATCGTGCCCTGCAACATGGGCAGATCGCGTTGCAGGATCGCGACCGACAACAAATAGCCGGAGCCGGGCCAGTTAAAGACAGTCTCGATCAGGATAGACCCGCCCAGCAGATAGCCCAGTTGCAGGCCGATGACGGACAGCGCCGTGGGGGCTGCGTTGCGGGCGACGTGGCGCAGCACGCCGCTATTCGTCATGCCTTTGGCATAAAGCGCCTGCACGAAATCCTGATCCAGAATGTCAGACACCAGCGCCCGCGTCGTGCGCATGACGATTCCCATCGGCACCACGGCCAGCGTGATGGCGGGCAGGACAAGGTGGCGCATGTGCTGCCAGTCCCATGACCAGTCCGAAGACCCGCCCGGCCCAGCGCCCATGGACGGCAACCACGGCAGGGTGATGGAAAAGATAATGACCAGCACCATGCCCAGCCAGTAGTTCGGCGTAGAAACGCCGGCGATGGCCGTGGCGGTGATGATCCGGTCCCAGACCGTATCGCGCAGATAACCGGCCATGAAGCCAAAGAAGATCCCCAGCGGAAAACCGATCACGCTGGCAGCGACCGCCAGCAGCAGGGTGTTGCCGACAGCGCGCGTCACCTCTGGCGCGACGGCGCGGCCGGTGGCGATAGACTGACCCAGATCGCCCTGCACCGCATTGCCCAGCCAGATGCCGAACTGCACCGGCAGCGGTTTGTCAAAGCCGTAGACGGCGCGCATTTCAGCCTCTTGTTCGGCGGTAGCGTCGATGGGCATGACCGCGACCAGCGGATCGCCGGGGGCAATATGGACCAGAAGGAAACAGATCAGACTGACGCCAAGGGCGACAGGGATCACGTAAACGAGGCGGCGCAGGAGATATGTCAGCATAATACATTCAGGCGGGGCGGCGCTGTGGCCGCCCCTTCCCTTTTACTCCATCGTGATCGAGCTGAAGTTCTGATACCAGTTTTGCGCCTGCACAAAGCCTTTGACGCTGGCGTTCATTGCCCGCGGTGCCACGTCATGCGTGACCATCAGGAACAGGGCGTCATTGACATACTTCTCATGCGTCTTTTGAAGCACCTTGGTCTGTTCTTCGGGGTCAAAGGTGGTGCGGATCTGGGCGATCAGCTCTTCCATTTCCGGATCGCAATAGTGGCCCCAGTTGGTGCCGTTGGGTGCGATCAGATCGCAGGACAGGTGCCGGATCAGACCGGTGAACGGGTCCTGAATGAAGTAGGTAAAGTTGATCGACTGGGCACCCTGACTGCTGTCGTCAGCTGCGCCGGCGCGCCAGATGTTGATCATCGTGTTCCATTCGACAACTTCGAATTCCACGTCGATCCAGACCTCTGCCAGGTTCTGCTGGATGAACTCGTTCATCGGCAGCGGCAGCATCTGACCCGAACCGGACGGAGAGATCAGCGCCTTGACCGTCAGGCGGTTGTCGGGGCCATAGCCGGACTCCTCCATCAGAGCCTTGGCGGCCTCGACGTCATAGGTGACCTTGAAATCGGGGGTGCCGAACCATTGCGAACCGGGGGGCAAGAAGCCTTCTGCTGGTACCATCATGCCGCCCAGCAGCACCGACATCCCTTCGCGGTCGATGGCCAGGTTGGCCGCCTTGCGCACGTTAATGTCGTTCCAGGGCGATCCTTCGGTGCGCGACAGGTGCCATGTCCAGTTATGCGGCAGGGTGTTGGACACGATGTCGAACCCGTTGCCTTGCAAGGCGGGGATCATGTCAGGGGCCGGTGCCTCGATCCAGTCGACCTGACCGGACATCAACGCGGCAGAGCGGGCATTGGGTTCGGGCAGCGGGATCAAGACCATCTTGTCCAGCTGCGGCACGCGGGTGTCGTCCCAATAGGCAGTGTTGGGCAGCAATTCAGCCCGCTCGCGCGGCACGAAGCTATCCATGATCCACGGACCGGTGCCAGAGGGATCCTCGGCAAAGGCGTCCCAGCTTTTGCCCAAGGCTTCCCACTGCGCAGGGGACGACATCAGGATCCACGCCAGCTGGTAAGGCAGCGTGGCATCAGGCACGTTCGTGGTGATTTCGAGCGTTTGCGGATCAACCGCACGGTAGCTAGCAACAGCGGGGATACGCGATTTGCCCTGCGCGGACTGGCGCGGGTCATATTGTTCGGATGTATCGTCCAGCAGCTTGTCAAAGTTCCACACGACAGCGTCGGCGGTGAAATCGGACCCGTCGTGGAAGGTCACGCCTTCGCGGATCTTGAAGGTCCAGGTCAACTGATCCTCGCCCACGGACCATTCGGTCGCAAGCCCCGGAATCAGCCCGGACGGTTTATCGGCGGATGTCAGGTCCCAGTTGATCAGCGCGTCATAGACCGTATAGCCCATGAAGCGCATCCCCTCGCCCCCTTGGTCGGTCTGGCCGGTCGTCAGCGGAATATCCGATGCGGTCATGCCGATCCGCAGGGTGCCATCGGCCCAGGCCGGCAGCGCCATAAGCGCAAGTCCGACAGCCGAGCCAAGAAGTCTGCTTTTTAGCCGATTAATCATATCCGTGTTCCCCAAGTATGCGTGGCTTGACAGGAAACCCTGCCGCTAGGACGCAGCCGGCGATTATTCGATATTTGAGTCAAACGGATGCATCGTAGGGTTGCGGTAAATCAGTCAGGGATTCTGACATGCTTAATTTAACATCGGCGCAACAGGCGTGATGATGGTTTCGAAGTCGTTAATTGACTAAGGCCGCTGTTCCTGCGCGCTGCGCCAAACCGGGCGTCCGGCCTTTGCCGGCCGCGCCGCCGCGCCCGGTGTCGCCTAGGGTTCCTGCCGCGTGGCCGCGTTGCTGCGCGCCCAGTCACTTGGTGACATGTGCATGATGCGCGCAAACTCGCGGTTGAAATTCGACTTGGTATTAAACCCGGCAGACAGCATCGCGGATGTCACCGCCTCGCCTTGGCGCAGGCTGTCGCAGGCGGCGCGCACACGGTGCGCGTTGATGTAGCGCGATACATTTTCACTGGTCTTGCGATTGATGGCGGCAGACAGCTGCTTGACCGGAACGTGCAGACGCCGGGCCAGCAGGGTCAGCGTCAAATCGGGGTTAAGGTAAAGCCGGTGCGAGGTCATCAACTGGTCCAGCCGCGCCATCAGCGCATCGTCCGCCTGATCGTCGATCCGCACCGCTGGGGCGGGCGGTGACTGATCGGGGTCGGTCAGGCTGTCAGACAGGGAAAGTGCACCCAGCAGGATCAGCGTCCCCGTTGAAAACAGGCTGATGATCCAAGGCTGCCATGCGCTGCGTCCGGCAAGCTGGGCCGCAACGATCAGGACATCGCTGAAGGCAGAGCCGATCAGGCAAAGCCCCATGATGCGCCAGATCCGCAAAGGCACATCCCCGGTTCCCAGACGCAGCCGCGGCAGGGCGTCCGGGCCGTGGCGCAGGGTCAGCAGGATCGCACTGCCATAACCGGCATAAAGCAAGGGTATCGCCCCATCCAGCCATGCAGGCGCGGTGACAAGGCAAAACAGGACAAAGACCGGACCAAGCGCGTGCCAGACATCCGACTGCCAGCGCAGTCCACGGATGGCCGTGCCCTGAAAACTGATCCAGGCTAGGGCGGGAATCATGGCGGCACTGACCGGCTGGACGTTTCGGAACGCGGCAATGCCATAGTGCTGCGCCAAAGAGATGACGGCACCCTGCGCCGCACAGGCCCCCAGCAGCACAGCCAGCAAACGGATGCGGCCTTCACGCCGCAGCAATGCGACCAGCAGAAAGCCAAGGACCAGTGATCCGCACAGCGGGATGGGAAGTGTCGGCATCAAAGGCACCCTTTTGATCCACCTTACGTCCTGAAACGGGTTCTGCGCGACCTTAAACCGGTTCGAGGACGCCAGCTTTTTCAATGCGTGCGACCGAATGGCAATCGCAATTATGCAAAAGGAGCCTTCCAAATGAAACACACCGTCCTGAGCTTTGCCTTCGCCGTTACCGCTAGTTCGGCGCTGGCAAACGGGCTTGCAGGCTTTGAAGCCGTGACCTTTCCCGTCGCCTATCAGGATGCGCTGGTGTCCGGCGCGATCTGGTATCCGGCGACCGATGGCGGCACCGCGGTCAGCATCGGTGACAACGGCGTGTTCCACGGCACAGCGGTCCAAGATGCCGCACCGATTGCCGCGGGGCCATTTCCTGTTGTTCTCGTCTCGCACGGACTTGGCGGAAATATCCGCACGCTAAGCTGGCTGACGGCCGGACTTGCGGCGCGGGGCGCGGTGGTGGTCAGCGTGGATCACCCCAACAGCACAACGCAGAACTTTGATTTGCGGGCAGGCCTGGATCATTGGACGCGCGTTCAGGATCTGCAAACGGCGCTGGACAAGCTGGAGTCGGACCCGCGCTTTTCGGGGCAGCTGGACATGACGCGGGTCATGGCGGCGGGGTTTTCCTATGGCGGCTGGACTGCGCTTTCCATGGGCGGGATCACGGGCAATCTGGCGGGCTATGCCGCCCATTGCGCCGAAGTCGGCGGCGCGTCATCCCATTGCGCCGATCTTGCAGAGGGCGGGGTTGATTTGTCCGGTCTGGACGCCGCCGCCTGGGATGCGCCCTACAAGGACGACCGGATCACGATGGTGGCTGCGATTGACCCAGGGCTGGTTTACGGGCTGGATCAGACAGATGTGCAGGATTTGGTCGATGACGTCCTGTTGATCGGACTCGGCGAAGGCGCAGACCGCCTGCTTGCGACCGATTTCAGCGCCACGGGCAGCGACTTTGCCGCAAAGCTGCCGGACCCAAAGGTCGAGGTGATTGCACCGGCCAGCCACTTTTCGGCCTTGCTGCCCTGCAAGCCTATGGGGGCCGAAATTCTGAAGGAAGAAGGCGATGATCCTGTTTGCGATGACCCCGAAGGAAGCGACCGCGTGGCCGTGCATGACCGCATCATCGCAAAGATTGCCGCGCAGCTGGGCCTGTAAGCAGCCCTGCTATGCGGGCATCTGGGCAAGGGCTGCACCTTGGCTGCCCCTGCCACCGCCCTAGCGTGTCAGCCCTATGCCGCCTGTGTGCGGGGGGCGATGCGGCTGGCAATCAGGTCCAGCCACGACTGGATGAACGCTTCTTCCAGCACGGGGGCGGTGCGCAAGGTGGCCGCGCCCCCCGTGCCCCCCGTGTCCCCCGCCGCGGCCTGCATCAAAGCGCCAGCAATGTCGCCTTCAGCCGTCAGCGGGGTGACGATTGCCCCGTGCGCCGCGTGATCGTTCAGGCCGTCGATGTCAGCGCAGATCAGGGTTCTGCCTGCGCTCAGCGCCTCGATGGCGACCAGACCATATGCCTCCCAGCGGGACGGCATGATGACCGCGTCGACAGCGTTAAAGGCATCGGTGGGCGCGGCGGCGAAACCTTTGAAATGGATGCGCGGATCACCCGATGACAGCTGGCGCAGCGCGGCTTCTTCTTCGCCCTGACCATAGATGTGAAGGGCAACGTCAGGCTGCGGTAAGGTGCGGAATGCAGCAATCAACGAATCGAACCCTTTTTGCCGGTCCAGCCGTCCGATCGCGCCAAAAATCCGAACAGGCCCGGCGCGGCGGGGGATCGCACGAAAGGCCTGAAGATCAACGCAGGATGCAATGGTGCTGATTTTGCCTGCGCGGCACAGGGACTGCGCCCGCATCCATGCGGCCTGCGCCGCGCTGACGGCGACCACGGTGTCGAACATCGCAAAGCCAAGGCGCAGCATGGCCAGAAACCGGCGCGGCCTTGCCACGTTATGCGTCATGAAACCTGCGGTATAGCTATGTTCGACATGGATCATCGGTTTGCGCAGATTGGCAGCGCGCAGGGCGATCAGCCCCGGCAGTCCGCGCCAGTTCAGCGTCAGATGGGACACGATGATATCCGCCTTCAGCGGCACGGGTCTGATGCTGCCCCGGCTGACCTGCTGCGTGACGTGGTGCGCCTGCGCCTGCAACCGGCCAGAGGTCACGAGGAAATCGACAACCCGCATAACACCGCCCGCTGTGGTGTCATCGACAAGGTGCAGGACCGTAGGGCGGTGGGTCATGCCTTTTGCGCCTTCAACGACAAGAGTGGGGCCAGAACGGCGCGCCCGACCAGTCGCAAGGCCAGCGCCGCGACCAGAGTGACGATCGTCTTGACCGGCTCTTCGGTCAGCGGCTGGCGTGACTGACGCATGGCACCGGTCACCATCCGCCATGCGCGGGCACCGTCACCGTCGCTGACCGCCCGCCGCGCCAGATAGCGCAGCTGATAAGACCGTGCCGCCGGCGCAAGCTGCGTCATCAAGGCAGGGTTCAATGGGGTCAGTTTCGCGATCATCGCCTCCCAGGCGGCCAGCTGCCGGTCTGTTGCGGCGGACAGGCCACCAGCACTGATGCGATAGCGGGTCAGCAGGCCCATCACACCTTCGAACTGCCAGTCGGTCGTCAGTGCGATCCGCATCCAGCATTCGATATCTTCGGACTGGCGGAATGTTTCGTCAAAATAACAGTCGCGGGCAACCTCTGTCGCGGGGCGATAGGCGATAGCGTCAAAGACGGCGCGGCGGATCACCGGCGCGGAACCGTTCCCGATGGGGTTCCGTTTCAGGATATGCGCCGCATCAACGCCGGTCAGACGCGGGCGCTGGGCCTGCCGCAGGAACTTGCCGTCGTCGTCGATCAAGGAAGACCCAGCATAGCTGACGCCGACTGCGGGCGAAGCATCCAGATGCGCGACATGGGCCTGCAGCTTTGACGGCTCCCACAGATCGTCCGCGTCGCAGAACCCGATCAGATCGCCGGCGGCAGCATCAATACCGGTGTTGCGCGCCCCGGCCAGCCCGCGATTGCGCTGCTGGATCAGACGCACACGCGGATCGCTTTGGAACGACATCGCGATGGCAGCGGTCGTGTCGCTGGACCCGTCATCGACGACGACGATTTCAAAATCGCGAAAGGTCTGGGCCAGCAAGGCCGAAAGCGTGGACGCAAGGGTGCGGGCCGTGTTGTAGGCGGGAACGACGATTGTGACGCGGGGCATGGCTGCCTCCTTTTCAGGTAAGATTAGCGCGCGAACAGGCGGCGGGACAGGGTGCGGGGCATCACCAGCGCGGCGACAGCCCCCAAAAGGGTCAAGGCACCGCGGCGGGGCGCGGAAAAGAATGCAGCAGGGCTGAATGACACGCCGCGCAGCGCATAGCGCAAAGCTTCTGCGCGCCCTTGGCCGAGGCGCAGGGACCGCCGCGCCAGATACCGCTGATGCACAGCCTCTGCCGCGCGGTTTGGCGCATGGCCGAAACGGGCCGCGGTCCGCAGCGCGGTCTGGCGCCCCCCTGCCATGGCCTGCAGGTCAGAGGACAAACCGCCCGTGCTGGCGCGATACCACGTCTGGCAAAGCGGGACGCCCACGATCCGGGCCCCCTCGCCTACCAGACGGATCAGCCATTCCAGATCCTCGTTATGAACGATGTTCCGGTCAAACCCGCCGCTGGCGGCAAAGCGGGACTGCCGCAGGCTGATGTTCGACATGGTGCAGACCGGATTTTCGCCCAGCAGCATCGGGATGGTCAGCGGCCCCTGTGGTACAGTGGAAAAGGTGCGCGCGCCTTCGGGATCGCGGGTAAAAAAGGCAACCTGACCATAGGCCGCATCGATGCTTTTGTCGGCAAAAACGGTTGTCAGTTCTGACAACTTGGTCGCCGACCAGATGTCATCGGCGTCGCAAAACGCAATGACCGTGCTGGGGGCGGCAAAGGACGCGCCGTGGTTGCGGGCATCGGACGGCCCCTTGCCGGGGTTGCGCACAAGCGTGATGCGGCTGTCTTGCGCGGCCAGCGCCTCTACAATCGCGCAGGTCGCATCAACCGAGCCGTCGTCAACGCAGATCGCCTGCCAGGCGGGATGGGTTTGGGCGGTGATGCTGGCCAGCGTCTGCGCCAGCGTTGCGGCGGCATTGTAGCAGGGAATGACAACGGTGAATTTCATCATGGGATCAGACCTTCAAAACGCGGGGTGAAAAGGCAGCGCGCAGCGCAGGAAGCGAGGCCGCAACGAAGATCGTGGTTGTCGTCACGGCATAGCCTGTCGCGACCGCGGTCAGGCCAAGCGGTGCCAGCAGAACCGTGTTGGCGATCACGCCAGCGGCCAGGGCCACGGTCACAGCCAGTTCGATCTGCGGACGGTTGCCTGCCCGCAGCCAACCGGCGGCAGCGGTCCAAAGCGTTGTCGGAATCGCGACAAGGCACAGGATGGCGACGATATCACCGATTTCGGCCCAGCCATCACCCAGCAGAACGGGGATATAATAAGGCGCGGCCAGCGCCTGCAGGATGACAACCGGACCAATCAGACCGACGCCCACCAGAATGCTGCCGCGCAGGGCCGCATTGCGGTTGTCGGTCTGGGTCAGATGCGGAAACAGGACGGTGGCAAAGGCAACGGTAAAGGCGTTCGATAGGCTTAGCCCCGCATTGAAGGCCATGAAATACAGGCCCAGCGCCTTTGACCCCAACAAAAGACCGACAATCAACTTGTCGGCCTGCAGCCGCAACGCCTTTACCAGTTCCACCCCCAATACCGCCCAGCCATAGGTCACAAAAGGGCGTAGCGGAGCAAAGCCTGCGGCGGTATTGCGGTGCCAGGGGTGCAGACGGCGCACGGCGATCAGCCAGATCGGCGCAGAAAGCAGGCGCGGCAGGATCAGCGCCAGCGCCGACGGCCAGACCAGCACCAGCAGCACCGACATCAGGTTCGCACCCACGACCTGGGCACCGGCAATCGACGCCGTCCGGCGCAGCTTGCCTGCCCGCATGGCCAGCGCGACCTGCACCAGACCGGCCGGCATAAACAGATATTCGGCCCCAAGCAGCAGGATCAGGGCAGACAATGCCACGCTGCCGCCCGACAGCCAGAAACCGGCAGCGATCAGGGCCTGAATGGCAAACAATGCGGTGCACCATCCCCAGAAAATGCGGTGGGCCGTGGCGCAGACCGAATCCAGCGTCTCGTCGCTTGCTGCGATGATGCGCTGGCCAACACCGTTTTCCGTCAGCGATTTCAGGATGTCGCCAGCGGCCATCGCCGTGGCAGCAATACCGATCTGCCCCAGATCAAGTGTCCGGGCGACCGCCACCACGACAATCAGCCGAGAGGCTTTGGACGCGACCTCTGATGCGCCATAGGCCATCAGGTTGCCGATCAGAGCCTTGGATCGTGATGTTGACTGCATGATACCTCGGTCGCTTTGGTGGTTGCGGTAAACAAAGGTTTAAAGCAGCAAAGTCCCCGTGTCGCGCACACCTCTGGCCAGCAGACCCGCGCAAATGGGCAACAACCTACCCTTCCGGATAGGGCGCAGGGCCGCTGCCCCTTGGACCGGGGCGCGCAATTGGCATAGGCTGCCTGCAACGTCAGATAGCAGAGGTGCGCGTTGGCCCATTCACTTTACTTGTCATGCGCCCTGTCGGTTCTGATGTTGACGCCGGCATGCACGGCCTATGACAAGCCCGACAATATCGAACCGGTTGCGGCTGGCGGTGCCTATCAGGCGCAGTACCGCGACCCGCATGTGACGCGGGACAACGCGATGTTTCTGCGGTCCCCTGCCTTGAATGCGCAAAAATGCCTGCCGCTTGGCGGTGTCGATGCCGCTGGCAATGCCTTGGGCAAGGGTAGCATCATGGCGGCGGCCATCCTGCAGGGCGAACGCCTGACCCGCAATGACCTGCTTGATGTGCGTGTCGGCGATGATCCGACCTTTAGCGGACCTTATGTCGTATCCCGCGATGGCACGCTGAAACTGCCGTTTCTGGACCCGATCCAGGCGCAGGGCCGTTCAACCGCAGAGGTAGAGGCCGATATTCTGCGCGGCCTGCAAACGAAAGACTTTTATGCCGATCCGCCCCAGCTGTCGGTGCGGGTGACGGACTTTGCCTCTGTCACGGTGGGCGTATCCGGCGCGGTGTTTGAACCGCATGCCGTGGAAATCGGCGGCGTGCCGGGGGACGGGCTGGATGTCGTGCGCCAGACCGCGCTTGGTGCCTCGACCGAAGGGCGCAACTTGTCGGCTGCGCTGCGCGCTGTCGGCGGAGTGCGGCCAGACGCCGACATTTCAGCCGTCGAGGTGCGCCGCGGCGGCGCGGTTTACCGGCTGGATATGCGCGGTGTGTTCGAAGGGCAAAACGCCGTCGACATTATGCTGCTGACCGGCGACGAGGTGCGTGTGCCCAGCCGCCAGTGTTTCCAAGAAGATCTGATGCGGCCCAGCCCGATCAGCCCCCCCGGTGTCAGCCTGTATCTGTCGAACCTGACCCAGCCCGCGACCAACAATGCCGCCTCTGCCATCGGGCAAACCGTGCGCGAGGTGCCTTATGGCACGCGTTACATGCAGGCCGTCATTGATGCGAACTGTGTCGGCGGGCCGCGCAGTACTAGCGCCGACCGATCATCCGTGCTGTTTACCCGCAATCCGGTCACGAAGGTTTCTGCCGTGATCGAGCGGGACATCGAAGACCTGCTGCGCCGTGCGGACCGCGACGATTACGACCCCTATCTGCTGCCAGGCGATGCGCTGGCGTGTTATGACAGCACCGTCACCAATATCGCGGAAATCGGCAGGGTCTTTGGTGTGCTGGGGGCTGCGGCCCTGCTGGCGCAGTAAGGCAGCTTTTCCCTTTTCCGCCGGTCCAAACGCAATCAGGCAGCCCGAAGGCTGCCTGATGATACGCTGCTCAAACCTTGGCCTAGTGGGCACCGCGGCCTGACAAAACGGCCCCAAAGGTGCGGGCAATCAGTGTCAGGTCCAGCATGATCGTCCGCGTCCTAGCATAGGCCAGATCCATATCGATCATCTCGTCAAAGGCGATATCGGCGCGGCCCGACACCTGCCACAGACCGGTGATGCCTTGCTTGACCGACAAACGCCCCATAGCTCGGGCGGGATAGGCGGCAACTTCGTCCGGCAGCGCGGGGCGCGGGCCAACAATCGCCATATCGCCGCGCAGCACGTTCAGGATCTGCGGCAGTTCGTCGATCGACAAGCGGCGGATGACCTTGCCCACCTTGGTGATGCGCGGGTCGGATTTCGATTTAAAGCAGATGCCGTCCCGGTCAGAGCTTGCCAGAAGCGCCGCGCGGCAGCTTTCAGCATCCTGTGTCATCGATCGGAATTTATACAGCGTAAAGGGTTTGCCGTTCAGACCGATGCGGGTCTGCTTGAACAGCACCGGCCCGCGCGAGTCGGCCTTGATCGCCAGCGCGGTCAGCGCCAGAACGGGGGCAAGCGCCACGCAGGCAAAGCCCGCAACGGTGATATCCAGCGCACGGCGCATGATGCCGGCCCCCGCCCCCTTGCGCAGCGCAGCGACGCCTGCGCGGGCCAGAAAGGCCGGGTTGCCGGCCAGATAGCGGCGCGCAAGGCGGCGCGGTTCCTGCGCCAGGCGCCAGACCCATTCGGACCGGGCGCGCCGCACCCAAAGCGGTGCGCGGCTGACGTTGCCTGCCAGAAAGTCCAAGGCCGCGCCAACACCCGTCACCAATTGGGCGTCCAGCTTGTAGCCATGGCGGTGAATCCAGATCTCTTGCATCGGTACACCCAGTGCGACCAGAACGATGTCCGCGCCGCTGGCATTGATGTCGGCAATGACCGCCTGTGTATCCTGCGCGCCCGCAAAGCCGTCGCGGGTGCCGGCGATACGCAGATACGGGATCCGCTTTGTCAGATTGGCCGCAGCGGCATCTGCCGTGCCGGGCGTGCCGCCGAACAGATAGACCGATTTACCCATCTTCGCAGCCTGCGCCAGCAGCGCGGGGATCAGGTCGGTCCCGTTCAGGTTTCCAGCCAGACGCTGGCCCGTCATACGCGCCGCAAGCGCCACACCGATCCCGTCGGGCAACAGCACGTCAGCGGCCTGCACGGCGGTCCGGTACGCCCGGTCGCGGTGCATCATGTTGCAGCAATGGGCGTTCATAAAGAAAGCGTTGCGTTTGCCCGGCGACAAAAGCGCATGAACCGCATCTTGCTGGGTGCTGTCGATCAGCGACAGATCAAGCGCCGGAAGATAGGCTTGGGCACCGGCAAAGGCGGCGGCAGTAGCATCGAAATCAAAGGTAGCGTGTTTCATCTGGGGCATCCCGCTTTCAAATTCATTGCATTCAGATCAATGAAAACAGGGGTTTGGCGCAACGAAGCGACAGGATAGCTGCCGGGGACAGTCGCGCAGGGGGCCAGCACTTCGGCGATGCGATGCTCTGCAAGCGGGGAACAAACCTATACGAATTGGCTAAAATGCTCGCCAAATTTTCCAAAAGTTCAGCCCAAGTTTTGCCGCAGTCTCGGCCTAAGGGACTTTAAAGAGGGTAAGACACGCTATGAGAGTATTAATCGCCGACGACCACGACCTGCTGCGCGACACGCTTGAATTGTTCTTGCAAGGTCAGGGCGGGATCGAGACGGCATCAGTCGGCGATTTCGACGCGGCCTGCGCCAGGATTACGGCAGACGCGCCCTATGACCTTGTCCTGCTTGATTACAACATGCCCGGCATGAACGGTCTGGCGGGCCTGAGGGCTGCACTGGCGATGGGCGGCGGCCAGCGTGTCGCCCTAATTTCAGGCGAGGCGAACAGACAAATTGCCGAAGACGCCTTAACCGCTGGCGCCGCCGGATTTGTGCCTAAATCCCTGCCCGCCAAGTCGATGGTCAACGCTGTGCGGTTCATGGCGATGGGTGAAAAATACGCCCCGCTTGATTTCATGACAGCCGCCGAAGACTTTGTTGCAAACCCTTTGGCGGAAAAACTGACGCCGCGCGAACTGGCGGTGCTGCGCGGCCTGACCGAAGGGAAATCCAACAAGCAAATCGGCCGCGATCTGGATATTCAGGAATCGACGGTCAAGCTGCACGTCAAGACGCTATATCGCAAAGTCGGTGCCGCCAATCGCACGCAGGCCGCGATGATGGCCCGCGAAGCCGGACTTTACTGACCTATCCATCTGGATAGGTCGCGACCCCGATGCGACCGGCACATGCCCCTCCGCGTAAGTGCCAGATGCGATTCAAATTGTTAGGACTTTGGTTGAAGGAGAGTTAATCCATGTCCTATGCGCCAGCCGACACAACCCTGATCGCCACCGGGCCTGCACGTCACAAAGGCAAGATCCGCCGCGCCCTGATCGGTGGCAAGCTTGGCGATCTGGGTCGGTTGCCGCGCTATACCGCATTTGCCCTGCTGGGCGGCGCGCTGATCTGGGCCCCGATTGTGGGCTATCTGCGCACGGCGCCGCTGAAATACACTTCTTCAACTTCGTTGATCCTGCCGGGGTCCGGTGCCTCTGCCTCCTTGAACCTGAACGGGATTGGCCAGGCGTCTTCCTCGGCGAATTCGGCGTTTTCCAGCAATGCGGTCAGCCCGACCGAAACCTACAAGCGTTTGCTGAATGCGGACCGTATTCTGGCCGCAGCGGCCACCGCGCTGGATATCGCGCAAACCGATCTTGGCCAGCCGCGTGTGGAGCTGGTCGATCAAACCAGCCTGATCCACTTTCAAATGACCGGCAGCAGCCCAGAGGATGCACAGGCCCGCGGCAATGCAATTCTGACAGCTTTTTTTCGCGAACTCGATGCCCTGCGCACGGACGAGGTGACGACACGGCAGGACAGCAGCCTTCAGGCGATCGCCGATTACCGCGATTCCGTGGCCGGCACCCGCGCGGTCATTTCGTCCCTGCAGGACGATACGGGCCTGCTGTCGGTGCAGCAATACGACGTGCTGCTGGATCGCAACCTGACGCTGGAAACCGATATTCGCAGCCGCACAGCCGCCCTTGCCGAAGCTGATGCCGCCGTTGCCGCACTGTCGCAGCAGCTGGGCCTTGATCCGGCCACAGCCGCCAAGACGCTGAAACTTTATGCTGACGGGGCCTATCTGGCCCTGATCGAAGAGGTCGCCCGCTTTGGCGCCGAACTGGCCGAGGCGTCGGCGCAATACGGCGCGGCGCATCCGCTGGTCGTGACCGCGCGCGATGCACGCGATACGGCACAGACGGCTGCCCTGCAGCTGGCCACTGCGACAACGGGGCTGGATACGGCGACGCTGGCGACCCTTGATCTTGCGCCCCAGGGCGTTCGCGCTGACCTGCTATCAGAACTGGTGCGCAAGGATGTGGACCGCGCGGGACTGGCGCAGGAACTGGCGACGCTGCGTGCGCAACACGCCGAAGGACAGATCGACCTGAACCAAAAAGCCGCCGCTGCGGCCCAGCTGCAGGATCTGGAACGCGACTTTACCGTAGCCGAGGCTGTCTTTGCCTCTGCCATCGCCCGCGCCCAGTCCAGCAAATCCGATGTCTATGCCTCTTATCCGCTGGTGCAGGTATTGGAAAATCCGTCGCTAGCGGATCGGCCGTCATCGCCCAACCGCAAGTTGGCGATTGCAGCCGGAATCGCTGCGACCTTCATGATGCTGATGGCGCTGGTCATGGGCTGGGTGCGCCTTGCCGTCATCAGCCGCTTGCTGACAAAGCCGGCCCCCAAGTCATGACCGATCTGAACCCGGTCGAACGGCTGATCTATCGCACGCTGGTCTGGACCTGGCCGTTCTATGCCATCGGCGCGCTTTACGTCGTCGGGCCGGTGCTGGCCTGGTCGCTGGGCGGATTGGCTGTGCTGATCCTGTATCTTGGCACTGCGGTGCGGGACGACATGCGCGCGACAGGTCCGGTGCCTGTCGTGGTCTGGCTGTGGATCATCGGTATGGCCATCATGCTGGTCGCTCTCTGGGCTGGCCATCTGAATTGGTCACTGGGGCTGAAGCAGACCATCAAATCATCCATCGGCTGGGCCAAGGGCTGGGCTCTGCTGGCGCTTTTCCCGCTGATCGGTGCAATCCTGCCCATCCGCCGCAGCGTGTTGGTGCGGGGACAATGCGTTATCGGCCTGACCACTTTGATCCTTGCCCCCCTCATGCTGGCCGCGCCCCATATCGGCCTGCCAGAACGGATATTCACCTCGCCGCTCAAGGCGATCGGTGGTCCGGGGCCAGAGTATTTTTCGGTCTATCTGTTCACATGGGACCCCGGCAGCTGGACACCGCGCTGGCAGTTTTACGCCCCATGGTCGCCTTTTGCCGCCTTGTTGGGCGTGGTTCAGGTTCTTTTCGCGCTAGAGGAAGGCAACCGCCGCTGGCGCCGGATCGGGATTGCGGCAGGGCTATTGATGATCTTCGCGTCCAAATCCCGCATGGGCCTTGTGGGGCTTGCCGCCTGCACCGTCGCACCGCGCATGATGCCGCTGGTCCTGCAGGGCTGGGCGTGGCGCATACTGTCGGGCCTGACCGCTTCGCTAGCCATTACCGGCGCAGCGCTGGCTGCGGCAGCCAAGGATGCCGTGTCCGCCTTCAAGGGTGCCCGGGCCGACAGCACCCGCGTACGCGAAACCCTGCAGCGCATCGCCGCCGAACGCTGGCGGTCAGAGGCGGTCTGGTTCGGCCATGGCACCGTCCACCCCGGATCCCACGCCGTCGAATACATGCCCATCGGCAGCCATCACACTTGGTATGGCCTGCTATTCGTCAAAGGGCTGGTGGGTTTTGGTGCCTTGCTTGTGCCACTGGTCTGGCAGACCCTGCTGACCCTGCGCGACGCCGCCCTTGGTTCGCGCGGCCGTCTGCCGATGGGTCTGATGATGACGATCATCCTGCTGACGTTCGGCGAAAACGTCGAAATCGAAGCCTATCTGCTTTGGCCTGCCTTGCTGTTGCTTGGCGTCCATGCCCGCGAAATGGCCAACGATCCTGTACCGCAGCCCGCAGCATAGGACGCGCGCGCCCGCCATGACAGCGCAACTGCCTGAAGCAAACGCAGGCTACACATGCCGCGCCGAAGCGGCCTGATATCATGCGATGGGGGAATGGTACCACGTCCTGGTCTCGAACCAGGGACCTCTTGATCCACAATCAAGCGCTCTAACCAACTGAGCTAACGCGGCACTGCGGCGGATTTAGCGAACCCTATCCATGATTGCAAGACCCTAAAGCCCCGCGTAAAAGCCAAAAAAACAGGAGGCCCCAATGGGTATCAACGACGAACGCGATCTGGAAGCAAACATGCAAATCGGCCCGACCGAACTTGGCATGGTCCGCTTGTTCATTACCTCTGGCGCGATGGAAATCCCGATGGACTTCGACCCCGAAGAAGCCGAGGAAATCGCAGAGGAAATCCGCGCTGCAGCAGCCGCGGCCCGCGCTGTCAAACCACGCTGACGGCGTCAGGTCGCAGCAGATTTTGCGGCGACTTTTGCATTGAAACGCGCCACGTCAATCGTGGCGCGGCGATGCGTGCCTTCGCTGATCAACCCCGCCGCATCCCAGGCGCGGACATGGAATCGCAGGCTGCGCCCCTCGACGGCAACCAGTTCCGCCTCAGCGCGGATCTCCATCCCTTCGGGGGTCGGTGCGATATGGGTGACATTGATGTCGGTGCCCAGCGAATGCTGCCCCGCCTCCTGATGCGGCAAGACGCATTTGATCGCGGTCTCTTCCAAAAATCCCACAAGATACATCGTCGCCAGCACAGGCGGCATGGCGGAAAAATCACCGAAAACGCCGGTGACGCCCGGCACCAGCATATCGGCGGTCACGGTCATCCGCGCCTCGGCCTTTAAACCTGCTGTCAGCATTACTCACCCCCCGAATGGCAGCGCAAATCCCGGATCACGCGCTGTTTGTGCCCGCACTGCGGCATGCCGCGCGAATTTCTGGATCATGACCTTGCGCCGCGCTGGCGCAAGCCTTGTTTCCGGCCCCATCGCCAGAATTTCCGCATCATACCCGTCGGCGATCATCAAGCCGGTCTCTTCGGGCAGCAGTTCGGTTGGAAATTCCGGCCCGACGGCCCAGAAAAACCGGTCACACCACGGTAGATACCCCTGCCACTTTGCATCCGACTGAAAATCCGCCCGCGACGACTTGCACTCGACGATCCAGATCTCTCCCTTCGGCCCCAGTGCCATCACGTCGACCCGCAAGCCAGAGGTCGGCACCAATTCCTCGACGCAAACAAAATCATGCCCGCGCAAATGGCGCGACACACCCCGCGCAAGCAATTGACCGGGCATCAGGACAGGCAGGTTCATATCATCAGGCATGGGGCAAATATGAACAAAACGGAAACATGCGTCAAGCCCGCGCCAGATATTTGCACGCTCCCCTCTTGCCGAACCCCGCACGCGGGCTTACCTCATGCGCAGGCGGGCTTCTGCTCTTCCTGTGCGTATGGGGGCTACATTCCAGTGGCCTTAAGCAAATCCGAGGGCGCTGGCTCTGTCCGGACCCTGGTCCGGTTATCTGGTGCCCACCTGTATATACAGGTCCTCGGGAATAAGTCCCTGCACGGTCGCTGCGGTTCCCGCCACCTTTCCCGCCAGCATGCACAAACGCGGCGGCGGTGCCTCCCCCCGCTTCTTCTGGTCAAAAATATCCTGGGGTCCGGGGCAAAGCCCCGAAAAAGGGTGGGCGGGCGGGCACGCTGCACCCGCCGCGTCAATCCGCGCCTAAAATCCTTCTGGCCGCAACTCGTGCGCCATATGATCCAGCACTGCATTCACGAACCGCGGCTCCTTGCCGTCCGGAAAGAACGCGCCGGCCACGTCGACGAATTCAGTGATGACGACCTTGGGCGGCGTCTGCTTGGCAATCAGCTCTGCGCCGGCTGCACGGAACAGGGCGCGCAGGGTCGGATCGATCCGGCCCAGCGGCCATTTGGCAACCAGAGCGCGGTCGGTCAGTTGGTCGATGCGGGCCTGCTCGTCCACGGCCCGTTCGAGCAGCGCGCGAAATGTATCGACATCACCTTCCAGCATTTCGACATCATCAAATACCTCGCCAAAGCGGTGGTCTTCGAATTCCTTGATCACACCGTCAACGGTCTGGTCGATCGCTTCCATCTGAAACAGCGCCTGCACCGCAAAGAAACGGGCGGCAGAGCGCATCTTGCGCAACTGGTTGTTCGAAATCGTCATACCGTCTCTCCGCCTTTGGCCAAAGCGCCGGCGGTGAAACCCACGCTTTTGCCTGCGTTGCCCCAGCGCCGTTCCAGCGCAATCAGATGCAGCGCCGCTGCCGCAGCACCGCCGCCTTTGTTCTGTCCATCCGCCTGCGCCCGCACGGCGGCCTGCTCGTAGTTTTCAACAGTCAGGATGCCGTTGCCGATGCACAGGCCCTGCAGACCCAGCAGGGTCAGGCCGCGGCTGGAATCGTTACAGACGGTGTCGTAATGCGTCGTCTCGCCGCGAATGATGCAGCCCAGCGCGACATAGCCGTCAAAGTTGCTAAGCCGTTCCGCGATGCCGATGGCGGTGGGAATTTCCAACGCGCCAGGCACGTCTGTAACTTCAAGCGTCACGCCAGCCTGATCGCATATCGCGCGGGCCCCTGCGATCTGCTGATCATAGATGTCCTTGTAATAAGGCGAGGCAACGGCCAGCAATTTCACCGGCGCATCAAACGTCGGCAGCGGCATGGAATAGTGCGAGGGTCCGGCCATTATCCGATCTCCGAGATTTTGCGGGTGCCGGTGATTTCCAGCCCGTATGCGTCGAGCCCGACGACCTTGGGCCGGGGCGAATTGGTCAGCAGTTCAATCTTGTGCAGGCCCAGTGACGACAGTATCTGCGCGCCAAGGCCATACTGCCGCAGCGTCTGGGGCGACACATCGTCATCGGGCACCATTTTCATGTGCAGATCGCGCAGCAGCACCAGCACGCCGCGCCCTTCGGCGGCGATCAGTTCCATTGCGTCATGAAACTCGGCGCTGCGGCCGCGTGGGCCGGTGCCGATGATATCCAGCATCGGGTCCAGCGCGTGCATGCGCACCAGCACTGGGTCGTCGGTGGTCACGTCGCCCTTGACCAGCGCAATATGCTCTGCACCCTGCGTTTCATCGGTATAGATCCGCATGTCCCAGTCACCGCCGAATTCGCTGGTGATGGTCTGGCTGGACTGCTCGCGCACCAGATTGTCGTGGCGGCGGCGATAGGCGATCAGATCGCTGATGGTGCCAATCTTCAGCCCGTGCATCTGGGCAAAGGCAATCAGGTCCGGCAGGCGCGCCATCTCCCCATCATCTTTCATGATCTCGCAGATCACGCCGGACGGGTTCAGACCAGCAAGGCGGCTGATATCGACGGCAGCTTCCGTATGCCCTGCTCGCACCAGCACGCCGCCTTCTTTTGCCCGCAAGGGAAAGACGTGGCCCGGGGTCGCGATATCGGCGGCCCCTTTGCTGGCGTCGATGGCCACGGACACGGTGCGCGCGCGGTCGTGGGCGCTGATGCCGGTGGTAACGCCTTCGCGGGCTTCGATGGAAATGGTAAAGGCCGTTTCGTGGCGCGACGAATTATTCGTCGACATCAGCTGCAATCCCAGCGCATCAATGCGCGCGCCGGGCATCGACAGGCAGATCAGCCCGCGCCCGTGGGTCGCCATGAAGTTGATCGCGTCGGGCGTTGCCATCTGCGCGGGGATCACCAGATCGCCTTCGTTCTCGCGGTCCTCGTGGTCGACAAGGATGAACATACGGCCGTTGCGCGCGTCCTCGATGATGTCTTCAATCTTGCTGATCGCGTCAGACCAGTCGCGTTCAACCGGGCCTGGCGTCTCGAAGGGTTGGGTCATCGGGGGTTCCTTTGGCGTGTTGCCTCGGCCAATAGCCCAGCCGGGGCGGTTTGGAAAGATCGTGGCAGCGCTATCAGGCCGCAGCCCTTGCACAAGGACCCTGCGTCATCAGTCGTATTCGCGCAGGCGGGCGACGTAGCGGGCCATCGTATCCACCTCCAGGTTGATGGCATCGCCGACCTTTGTTGCGCCCCATGTCGTCACCGCCTTGGTGTGCGGGATGATGTTCACGCCAAAATCGCGGCCATCGACGGCATTGACGGTCAGCGACGTGCCGTTCAGCGCGATGGACCCCTTGGGCGCGATGAACCTGGCAAATGCCTGTGGCGCGCGAAAGGTGAACCTTGTGCTGTCACCTTCGTCCTGCACGCCCACAACCTCGGCCACGCCGTCAACGTGGCCGGACACGATATGCCCGCCCAGCTCGTCCCCGACCTTTAGCGCGCGTTCCAGATTCAGCGCCTGCCCCACGGTCCAGGCCCCTACATTCGTGGCCCCCACGGTTTCGGCGCTGATTTCCACATCGAACCAGTTTTGCGGCGTGCGGCCCAGCGCGACGACGGTCAGGCACACGCCTTCGCAAGCGATGGATGCGCCAATGTCGATGCTATCCACATCATATCCGGTGCCGATGCGCGCGCGCAGATCGCCGCGCTGCTCCAGCTCAAGGATACGGCCCATATCGGTGACAATTCCGGTAAACATCACATGCTCCTTCACGGTTTGTTTCGAGGTAGCCCCTCATGCTAAGCCAGACAAGCGCTGCGTTCCGTGTTAACGCCAACGCGCCTTATTTTTGCCCCCGGAAAGGGTTAACAACCTTTCATTGCCTTATCAGATTGTTTCCGTGACCGATCCCGCCAACCGCCAGTTCCTGTTTCTTCAAGGCCCCCATGGCCCGTTCCTGCACCGTCTGGCCCAGATGCTGCGGGCAGCCGATGCGCAGGTCTGGCGTGTCGGTTTCAATGCCGGTGACCGGGCGTTCTGGTTCGGAGGCCAGGGGTATATCCCGTTCCGCGACCCGCACGATCAGTGGCCGGATACCTTTCGCGCCATCGTGGCGCAGCATAATATCACTGATATCGTGCTTTACGGCGACACCCGTCCGATCCATGCCAAGGCCGTTGATATCGCCAATGAACTTGGCCTGCGCATCCACGTCTTTGAAGAAGGTTATATGCGCCCCTATTGGGTGACCTATGAACGTGGCGGCACCAACGGCCATTCGCGCCTGATGGACATGAGCATCGAAGACATGCGCAAGGCGCTGGCGATGTCCGATCTGGAAATGCCGACGCCGCCCGCACACTGGGGCGATATGCGCCACCACGTGTTTTACGGCGCACTGTATCATTGGTTTGTGATGTTCCGGAACCGGGACTATCGCAACTTTACCCGCCACCGGGAACTGCCTGTCGCCGTGGAAACTTGGCTATACACCAAACGCCTGCTTCTGATGCCCTATATCGCGCTGGACCGGCGCATTGCGACGCTGCGCATTCGCTATGGCGGCTTTCCCTATCATCTGGTGCTGCTGCAACTGGAACATGACGCCAGCTTTCAAAAACACTCTCCCTTCACCCGGATGGAAGAGTTTTTGACTGTCGTTATGGATGGTTTCGCCAAAGGCGCGCCGCGGCATCATCATCTGGTGTTCAAGGCGCACCCGCTGGACAACGACCGCAGCCCGACAAAGCGGATCATCAAGCGCCTTGCCGCGCAGTCCGGCGTCAGTGACCGGGTGCATTATGTGCGCGGGGGCAAGCTGGCGCGGATGCTGGATCATGCCCGCACCGCCGTGACCGTCAATTCCACCGCCGCGCATCAGGTGCTGTGGCGCGGCATCCCGCTGAAGGTGTTTGGCAATGCCGTCTATAACAAACCGGAATTTGTATCCGATCAGGCCCTGCCCGACTTTTTCACCGCCTCTGACCGCCCAGATAGCCGCGCTTACAAGGATTATCGGCGGTTTTTGCTGGAAACGTCTCAGGTTCCCGGCGGCTTTTATTCCACCCGCGGGCGGCGGCAATTGATGCGGCAAGTGGTCGATATGATGCTGGCGGACGCCGATCCCTACGACAACCTTGCCTTGGGCAAAACGCCGCCCCGCCAGCCCTTGCGGATTGTCGGCTGATAGACACAACACCTTGCGTGACAGACCTTGTTTCGCGACACGAAAGCAACACTGGCGCAAGTCCGGTCCCGCCCTGCGGTCTGCCAAACTATCTTTCCCTGCATCTTTCCCGTAGGTTAAAAGAAAAGACGACCGAGGCAGAACAATAACAGGTCGAGGAGACCGAGCAGTGCTATTCCTGACATTGCGCCTTTCGCGGGGCGCCGCCCTCGTTGTCACGCTGGGTATTCTGGCCGCTTGCGCCCTACCCCGCGTGGGACCGAACAAATCCGAGATTTTTGCAGGCTCTGTCCTGCGTGAAGGCGACGCCTTCATCCTGACCGTGGACGACCGCGTCAATGCGATCGCCGCCGTGGCCCCCGCGCTGGGCTTCACCGCCGGGTTCCTGAATGCGGGGGAACTGGGCTCTGATACGATTCGCGCTGGCGACACGCTGGGGCTGACGATCTTTGAAAACGTCGATGACGGCCTACTGGTCCCGCAGGGCCAGAACGCCAGCGTGCTGGAAGAAGTGCAGGTCGACGGTCAGGGCTATATCTTTGTCCCCTACGCCGGCCGCATCCTGGCCGCTGGCAATACGCCAGAGGCGATTCGCCGTATCATCACAAACAAGCTGGCCGACCAGACCCCCGATCCGCAGGTGCAGGTGCGCCGTCTGGCCGGTGACGGTGCAACCGTGTCCGTATCAGGCGCGGTCAACGGTCAGGGCGTCTATCCGATCGAACGCCCTACCCGGTCGCTGATCCCGATGCTGGCGGCCGCTGGCGGCGTTGCCATCGAACCTGATATCGCCCGCGTCACCGTGGCGCGCGGCGACCAAAAGGCCGAAGTGTTCTATAACGATCTGTTCGACAATCCTCGCAACGATGTCGCCCTGCGCGACGGCGATGCGATTATCGTCAAATCCGACAGCCGCACCTTTACCGTGCTCGGTGCCACCGGCTCGCAAGACCGTGTGACATTCGAAAGCCAGAAAATCTCGGCGATCGAGGCGCTGGCGCAGGTCGGCGGTCTGTCGTCAACGCAGGCCGATCCCACGGGCGTCTTTGTGTTCCGCAACGAACCGGAAGAGATCACAGAGCAGCTGGTTGGTCAGGATCTGACCGGCACACAGCGCGTGGTTTATGTGCTGGACCTGACCCGGCCCAACGGCATGTTCATGGCCCGCGATTTTGCCATCCGCGATGGCGATACCGTCTATGTGACCGAAGCGCCCTATGCGCAGTTCAACAAGGCTATCGCAGCCGCCACAGGATCGCTGAACGCTGTCGACTCCGTATCGTCGACAACCGGGCTCTGACTCCTGTGCCTTCCGATCAGACAACAGCCGCCGCAGGTGAAAACCTGCGGCGGCTTTTCGTTTACAACGGCGGATTTCTGACCCAGACCCGCGTGCGACGTATTCTGGCGCTGGCGGGTTGGGACATTTCCCTTGGGCTGCCCGGCGACGGCGACACCGTGGGCGTCTGGGGCCATTCCCCCACCGCCCCGCGCGGCGAAGCGGTCGCCGCCAGACGCGCCGCCCCCATTGTGCGGGTGGAAGACGCCTTTCTGCGCTCTGTCCTGCCCGGCCGGGATGGAGAGCCGCCCATCGGTCTGGTGATCGACAGCCGGGGCATGCATTACGATCCCGCCCAGCCCAGCGATCTGGAATGTATCCTGCGCGACGATCCTCTGGGCGATACTGCCCTTCTGGACCGCGCCCGCGCCGCGATGGATGACATCGCCCGCTCCCATCTGTCGAAATACAACGCCTTTGATCCCGCCCTGCCCGTGCCCGATCCCGGCTATGTGCTGGTGATCGACCAGACGCGCGGCGATGCCGCCGTTACCGCCAGCAAGGCCGACGCCAATACCTTTCGTGAAATGCTGTTCTATGCGCAAACCGATCATCCGAACGCGCGCATCATCATCAAGACCCATCCCGAAACCGCCGCTGGCCACCGGCGGGGCTATTTCACTGACCAATACGCCGATCCGCGCATTACGCTTTGCGATGATCCGGTCTCGCCTCATGCGCTGCTAGCGGGGGCCATTGCCGTCTATACCGTGTCATCGCAACTGGGGTTCGAAGCAATCCTCGCCGGTCACAGACCCGTCGTTTTTGGCCAGCCGTTCTATATGGGCTGGGGCCTGACCGATGACCGGATGCCGCTGGACCGCCGCCAGCGCCGTCTGACGCGGGCGCAGTTGTTTGCGGGGGCGATGATCCTTTATCCGACGTGGTATGATCCTTATCGCGACACCCTGTGCGAGGTAGAGGATGCAATTTCAGCCCTGACCGCGCAAGCCCGCGCGTGGCGCGACGACCGCAGTGGCTGGACGGGACACAGGCTGAGCCTTTGGAAACGCAGCCCCCTGCAAAAGGTGTTTGGACGGCACAAGCCCATGCGGTTCAGCAAAGCCGATACCGCAGCAGATGACTCCCGCCGTCACATGATCTGGGCATCAAAGGCACCGCAAGATACTGATATGGTCCGGATCGAGGACGGCTTTCTGCGATCCCGCGGGCTGGGTGCTGATCTGATCCCGCCGCTGTCGCTGGTGCTGGACCCGGTCGGGATCTACTATGACCCGACCCGGCCCTCGCAGCTGGAAACCTTGATCGCCGCCGCCTGCGATCTGCCCGCCGGTGCCCGCGCCCGTGCGGACCGGCTGATCGCAAAACTGATCAAAGCGGGGCTGTCGAAATACAACCTCGGTGCCACCGACCCGCTGCGCGGCCTGCCTGCGGGGCGGCGGATTTTGGTGCCGGGGCAAGTTGCAGACGATGCTTCGATCCGGTTGGGCACATCGGACGTGACCACCAACGCGGATTTGCTGCGCGCCGCCCGCGCCGCCAATCCTGCGGCGGTGATCCTTTATAAACCGCACCCCGACGTCGAAAAAGGTCTGCGCAATGGCGCTGTGCCGGACGCCGCCGACTATGCCGATGCCGTGCTGCCGGGCATGGACGCCATCACCGCGATAGGGTTGGTGGATGAAGTGTGGACGATGACCAGCACGCTTGGGTTCGAGGCGCTGTTGCGCGGCAAACGCGTCACCTGCCTTGGCACACCGTTCTATGCGGGCTGGGGTCTGACCGATGACCGCGCCATGCCGATTCCGCGCCGCGCCGCCATCCCTGATCTGACGGCTCTCGTCCATGCGGTGCTGATCGATTATCCGCGCTATTTTGACCCCGTCACGGGCCTGCCCTGCCCGGTCGAGGTTATCGTGGACCGGCTGATTGCCGGCGATCTGCCGCGCCCCGGCCGCGCCAATCGCACGCTGGCGAAAATGCAGGGTGCCCTTGCCGGTCAGGCGTGGCTTTGGCGGCGTTAGGCGGGGTGCCAGTATTGCACCACATCGCCGCCAACCGCTGACACATCCGTCAGGGTAAAGCGCGGCGCGTCCTGCAGTTCCAGCACACCCAGCCCCGACAAGGACGGCAACCCGTCCGCGCCAATCGCGACCCCGGCCTGCATTACAACCAGTTCGTCCACCAACCGCGCCTGCAACAGGCTTGCCGCCAGATGACCGCCGCCTTCGCACAGCACGCGGGTGATGCCGCGGTCTGCCAAGGCATGCAGCACAGAGCGCATGTCCATCCGGTGATGCGACACCGCACATTCTACGGTCTGCACCCCTACCTTGATCCAGTCGCGGGTATCGGCGTCCGGCCCGTGGCACAGCCAGACCGGCTGCGCGCGCGCGGTCTGCACAAGCCGCGCATTGATCGGCAGGTTCAAATCGCGGGAAATGACAACGCGCACCGGCTGGCGCACCTCGCCCAGATCGCGCACGTCCAGCATCGGATCATCCGACCGCGCCGTGCCCGCGCCCACCAGCACCGCATCATGGCGCGCACGCAGGGCATGGACGGCCCGCCGGGCCTGCGGCCCTGTGATCCAGCGGCTTTCGCCGCTTGCAGTTGCGATGCGCCCGTCCAGACTGCTTGCCAGTTTCAGCGTTACAAAAGGCCGCCCCTGCGTCACGCGGCTTAAAAAGCCTGCGTGATCGCGGGCAGCCTGTTCCTGCATCAGCCCCAGTTCGACCGTGATCCCCGCCTCGCGCAGGCGCACCAGCCCCTGCCCTGCGACACGCGGATCAGGATCGCCAATCGCCACGACAACCCGCGCCGCACCAGCCGCAATCAGGGCATCGGCGCAGGGGGGGGTCTTGCCCGTATGGGCACAGGGTTCCAGCGTGACATAGACCGTCGCACCGCGCGCGGCGTCACCGGCCTGTTCCAGTGCAACCCGTTCCGCATGGGGACGCCCGCCGCGCTGGGTGGCCCCGCGCCCGACGATCACGCCATCCTTGACAATAACGCAGCCCACCGCCGGGTTCGGCCAGACCTGCCCCATCCCGCGCCGCCCCAAGGCCAGCGCCAGCGCCATATAGCGGGCGTCAGCGGCGGCGGTCATGCGTCTGGTTTGGTATTCGGGCGCAGATCGTTCATAAACTTCTCGAAATCATCTGCCGCCTGAAAGTTCTTGTAAACGCTGGCAAAACGCACATAGGCGACGGTGTCGATCCGCGCGAGGCTTTCCATCACGATCTCTCCGATCGTGCCGGAGGGGATGTCCGTTTCGCCCATGCTTTCAAGGCGCCGCACGATGCCGCTGATCATCTGGTCCATCCGCTCCGGCTCTACCGGACGCTTCTGAAGCGCGATCCGGATGGAGCGTTCCAGCTTGTCGCGGTCGAAATCCTCGCGCTTGCCGGTGGATTTGATGACGACCAGATCGCGCAGCTGCACACGTTCATAGGTCGTGAACCGCCCGCCGCAGGCCGGGCAAAACCGTCGCCGCCGGATCGCGACATGATCCTCTGCCGGACGGGAATCCTTTACCTGAGTGTCGACATTTCCGCAAAAGGGGCACCGCATAGCCAGTCCTCGTATTCTGTCCGCCTCTTGGGGTTTGCCCCAAGTTATCCACAGCGACTATAGGCGCAGCCCCAGCCTTTGGGTAGGGGCCAGAATCACCCCCCGCATATGGAGGGTGCGAGTGAGTCTTTTGTGCACGTCATGCCAGATGGGCGACCACCTGCCGCCGGTGCGGCGCATCGCGGTGTTCGAACAGATAGATGCCCTGCCATGTCCCCAGCGCCATGCGCCCGTCTGTCACCGGAATGCTAAGCGATACGGGCATCATCGCCGCCTTGATATGCGCCGGCATATCGTCAGGCCCCTCATAGGTGTGGGTCAGATAGGCCATTGCCGGGTCCGTCGTCGGCGGCACCAGACGCCCGAAGAACGCGCGCAGATCTGTCTGCACCTCCGGATCGGCGTTTTCCTGGATCAGCAGACTGGCAGAGGTATGGCGCACGAACAGTGTCAGCAGACCCGTCCCCTGCACCCATCCCGCCACGTCGCGGGTAAATTCATAAAGCCCCTGACCTTGCGTCGCGATCGTAAAAACATGCTGCATCTTTTGAACCTGTATCCGCGCCGGGCGTTAAGCCGGCAACACACAGCATAAGGAGCAGGCCATGGCCGGCAAGACACTCTTCATCACCGGCGCATCTAGCGGCATCGGCGAAGCCACCGCGCGCAAGGCCGTCGCGGCGGGCTGGAACGTCGGGCTGTTCGCGCGGTCCAAGGACAAGCTGAACGATCTGGTGACGGATCTGGGCGACAACGCCATGGCGCTTGCCGGCGATGCCACAAGCTATGACGATCAGGCAAAAGCCCTCAAGCAACTTGCCGACCGATACGGCGATGTCCATGCGGCCTTTGCCAACGCCGGGCGCGGCACGTCCAGCGGCGGGGCCGAAGGCGGCAATATCGAAGACTGGCAGGGTATGGTGGATCTGAACATCATGGGCCTGCTGAAAACCGTCAAGGCGGCCCTGCCCCATCTGAAAAAGACGCGCGGCCATATGGTGCTGACCGGATCAGCCGCGGGCCGCGCGCATATCAAAGGCTCAGTTTACGGCGCGACGAAATGGTTCGTACACGGCTATGGCGGAAATCTGGCCGAGGAGATGAAGGAATGGGGTGGCCGTTGCACGGTCGTGGCGCCCGGTATGGTCAATACCGCCTTCTTTGACGAACCTAAGCCAGACAAGCTGCAGCCGGCTGACGTGGCAGACGCGGTGATGCTGGCGCTGAACGCATCCCAGGTGAACGATGTGCGCGAAGTCTTTTTAATGCCGCGCGGCTAAGTCTGCGCTTTCCGATTTTTCGCCGAAAAATCGGCCTTTGGCGCGGGCGGCGATCATCATTTGGTGATGGCCGCCCGCTTTTGCTATGCATGTCACATATCGTCGCTAACCTGCCCGCATTCCATCGCCACATCAAAGGATGCGACATGACCCGACTGACCGCCAAGGATTTCGACCCCAAGCTGCTAGAACTTTACGATTTTTACGCTCACGGCATGATCACCAAGCGCCAGTTTCTAGACGGTGCGGCCAAATTTGCCGTTGGCGGGATGACCGCCGCGGGCATCTTGGGCCTAATGGCACCGAACTATGCGCTGGCCGAACAGGTGTCGTTCAATGACGAAAGCATCGTGCCCGAATACATCACCTACCCGTCCCCCAACGGCCACGGCGATGTGCGCGGCTATCTGGTGCGCCCCGCCAATGCCGAAGGCCCCCTGCCCGCCGTTGTCGTCGTGCATGAAAACCGCGGCTTGAACCCCTATATCGAAGACGTCGCCCGCCGTCTGGCCAAGGCAGGTTTCATCGCGCTAGCGCCCGACGGCCTAAGCTCTGTCGGCGGATATCCCGGCAATGACAACGAAGGCCGCGAGCTGCAGCAGACCGTTGATCCAACCAAACTGATGAACGACTTCTTTGCCGCTGTCGAATTTATGATGACACATGAAGATTCCACCGGGGCCGTCGGGATCACCGGCTTTTGTTACGGCGGCGGCGTCGCCAATGCGGCCGCCGTTGCCTATCCGGAACTGAAAGCCGCCGTGCCCTACTATGGCCGCCAGCCAGAGGCCGCCGATGTGCCTGCCATTCAGGCAGCATTGCTGATCCACTATGGCGGTTTGGACGAACGGGTGAACGAAGGCTGGCCCCCCTATCAAGAGGCACTGGACGCTAACGACAAGAATTACGAAGCCTTCATCTATGAGGGGGCCAATCACGGTTTCCACAACGACAGCACCCCCCGCTATGACGAAGAAGCGGCAGAGCTGTCATGGCAGCGCACCTTGGATCACTTCCGTAAGTATCTGGTATAAAGCGAAAAGGCGGGGGTTTTTGCCCCCGCCTTTTCAAATGCCGTTTGGCCCGCTTAGTCCCTGAACAGGCGCATGCCTTGTTCGTCGATCATCTGCCTGGCCTTGCGCAGGGACGCGGCGACCGCTTCTTCCTGGCTTTGCAGCGTATCGGCGCGGATCATCTCGTGCGTCTTCGCCGTGCCCTTGTCCGTCGCGGAAATCTTGGCGGCGACGCGCCAGACCTGACCGTCCTTGATCGGCTGGGGCGTGATGTGAAACCCGTTATAATCCTCGCCGGCAGGCGCGGCCGGTGTAGCAGACCCGCCGAAAAGTTTTGAAAGCCACCCCATCGTTACTGATCCAGGAACGAACGGAGCTTGCGGCTGCGCGACGGATGCTTGAGCTTGCGCAGCGCCTTGGCTTCGATCTGACGGATCCGTTCACGGGTCACGCTGAACTGCTGACCGACCTCTTCCAGCGTGTGGTCGGTGTTCATGCCAATCCCGAACCGCATACGCAGCACACGTTCCTCGCGCGGGGTCAGACTGGCCAGCACGCGGGTCGTGGTTTCCTTCAGGTTTTCCTGAATGGCGGAATCCAGCGGCAGGATCGCGTTCTTGTCCTCGATGAAATCACCAAGCTGGCTGTCTTCCTCGTCGCCGATCGGCGTTTCGAGCGAAATCGGCTCTTTGGCGATTTTCATCACCTTGCGCACTTTTTCCAGCGGCATCTGCAGCTTTTCGGCCAGCTCTTCCGGTGTCGGTTCGCGGCCGATCTCGTGCAGCATCTGGCGGCCCGTGCGGACCAGCTTGTTAATCGTCTCGATCATGTGGACCGGAATACGGATCGTGCGCGCCTGATCCGCGATGGACCGGGTGATCGCCTGACGGATCCACCACGTCGCATAGGTGCTGAACTTGTAACCGCGACGGTATTCGAATTTGTCCACAGCCTTCATCAGGCCGATGTTGCCTTCCTGAATAAGATCAAGGAATTGCAGGCCGCGGTTCGTGTACTTTTTCGCGATGGAAATCACGAGCCGCAGGTTCGCCTCGACCATTTCCTTTTTGGCCTGCCGGGCTTCTTTTTCGCCCTTCTGGACCTGCTGCACGATGCGGCGGAATTCGGTGATATCGACGCCGACGTATTGGCCGACCTGAGCCATATCGCCGCGCAGTTCCTCAATCTTGTCGGTGGACCGTTCAATCAGCGCCTGCCAGCCGCGGCCAGCCTTTTCGCCGATGTCTTCCAGCCAGTTCGGATCAAGTTCGCGGCCGCGATAGGCGTCGATGAATTCGCGGCGGTTGATCCGGGCCTGGTCAGCCAGTTTCACCATGGCAGAGTCGATCTGCATGATGCGGCGGTTAATGCCGTAAAGCTGGTCGATCAGCGCTTCGATACGGTTGTTGTGCAGGTGAAGAGAGTTCACCCGTTCCACAATTTCCGACCGCAGCGACTGATAGGTCGCTTCTTCGTTGGTGGAAAAGCTGCTGTCCTCGTTCAGGGTCGCGGACATCCGCGCGTCCTGCATTTCGGACAATTTGGCAAAGTCGCTGGCGATAATTTCCAGCGTTTCCAGCACGCGCGGCTTCAGCGCGGCTTCCATCGCAGCCAGCGACATGTTGGCCTGCTCGTCGTCATCCTCGTCGTCGTCCTTGGCAATCGGGTTGCCATCGGCGTCCAGGTCAGAGCCGCTGTCGCTGTCCTTGGTCGGTGCATCGGCACCGGGGGTGACGACGGGCACTTCGCTGTCGTCATCGCCTAGCTGGTTGCCGAATGTGGTTTCCAGATCGATAACGTCGCGCAGCAGAATGTCTTCGGACAAAAGTTCGTCGCGCCAGATCGTGATCGCCTGAAAGGTCAGCGGGCTTTCGCAAAGCCCGAGGATCATCGTGTTGCGGCCAGCCTCGATACGCTTGGCGATGGCGATTTCGCCTTCGCGCGACAGCAATTCGACGCTGCCCATTTCGCGCAGATACATGCGAACGGGATCGTCCGTGCGATCCAGCTTTTCAGCCTCTGCCCCGCCAAGGGCGACGTCGCGGCTGCCTTGGATTGTGGCGATATCCGTCGGGCCGGCGGGCTCTTCGCTTTCTTCGGATTCTTCTTCTTCGGTGACCTGGATGCCCATTTCGGACAGCATCGACATCACGTCTTCGATCTGGTCAGAGCTGACCTGCTCTGGCGGCAGAACGGCGTTCAACTGGTCATAAGTGATATAGCCACGCTCGCGCGCGTCCTGAATCATCTTTTTGACCGCAGCCTGGCTCATATCAAGGCTGATGTCGCTGTCGGCATCGTCCTTGCGGTCGTCGTTATCTTTGGCGGCCATGTGGCGGTCTCCTCGTGTCGCGGGCGACGATGCGTCAGGGCGAATCATCTGGTCCGGTGATTCGGTTAGATCGAATCAACGCTGTGTGCGTCTGATTCGCAACCGCAATTGGTCTGATTTCCCAGCCCTGTTGCACCATATCCAAGACAGGTTCCACCCCGGCGGACGCCTGATGCACCTACTTAGGGTCCCGATTGGGTTTTGCAATCGTCAGGCTTTCCCAAAGCGCGCGGGAAATCTTGAGCTGTTCGCTGTCCAAAGTCGCGCCGTTTTCCGCCACGACCATTTCCGCGCTGCTGCCGCTGGCGATGACTTCGGAGTTATCCAGCGCCTCTTTGGCCTGGCGAATACGCCAGGTCAGGCTTTCGTCGGCTGCGTCGATGGCATAGCGCGCTTCTTCTTCCTCTAGCGGCAAGGCGCGGCTGGCGGCGAGTTTGGCAAAGCTTTCGGACAAACAGCTTGCCGCGAATTCCGTATTGCCCGGTTTGCACAGGCCCGATGTGATCTGCACCATGCGGTTGCCGATCAGACCGGCGACGACGTCGGGACCAAGCTCTTGTTCCAGCGTGCTGCGCAGGTCGGCCCCGTCGGGCGCGCGCAGGATCGCATTGCGCATCTGCATATGGTTCGGATCGCGGCAGTCCATCAGTTCAAGCTGGGCTATAAACTTGGGCAAAACCGAGGGCGTTGCGATCAATGTCGCCAAAACGACGGCTTCGCGCATATGGCTTTGATCGCCGATCCCGGCCCCAAGGGCGGAGCTGCGGTTGCTGGCCACGGGGGCGCGGTCCCGCTCCCAGGGTTGTTGCTTGGGGTTCCACTTGGCCGTTTTGCGCGGGGTAAATCCCTTGCCGCCCGCCTGCTGTTTGCGCCTGCGGAACAGGTCCCAGCGCATTTCCTTGATTGCCTCGCCGTAATGGCTGCGGATCGACGGATCGACGATCTGCATGATCTTGTCACGCAGGGTCTTGTCCAGCGCCGCCCTGCGTTCGGGGCTGTCAAAGACCTTGCCTTCGGTTTCGCGTTGCCACAACAGCTGCACCATGGGGATCGCGGCATCGATGATGTCCTGCATCGCCTGCTTGCCCTGCTGCTTAAGTACATCGTCCGGGTCCATCCCGGTCGGCATCATGGCAAAGCGCAAGGATTGCCCCGCGACAAGCAGCGGCAGCGCCAGATCAATCGTGCGCATCGCCGCGCGCAGGCCGGCAGTATCACCGTCCAGCGCGATGATGGGTTCGGGCGCGATACGCCACAGCATGTGCAGGTGATGTTCCGTCACAGCAGTGCCAAGGGGGGCAACGGCAGCCTCGAACCCGGCCTCTGACAGGGCGATAACGTCCATATAACCTTCGGACACGATGAGCGGCTGACCTTTTCCGGCAGCGGCGCGGGCCTTTTGCACGTTGAACAGCGTGCGGGATTTGTCGAAAAGTTCGGTTTCCGGAGAGTTGTAGTATTTCGCCTTGGCATTGGGGTCCATCGCCCGCCCGCCAAAAGCAATGGCCCGCCCCCGCGCGTCGCGGATCGGGAACATGATGCGGCCGCGGAAGCGGTCATAAGGCGCGCCGCCCATGTCGCTTTTGGCGGCGAGGCCGGCGGCGATGACCTGATCGACCGGCACGCCCTTGGCCGTCAGCGCTGCCAGCACGCCGCCATTGCCGGGGGCAAAGCCGATATCCCAGCGGGCCAGCGCATCCTTGTTCAAGCCGCGCTTTTCCAGATAGGCGCGGGCATCGGTCGCGCCAGAGGTGTTCAGGTTCAAGCGGAAATGCTGGACCGCCTGTTCCATCACATCTGCCAACGCGCTGCGCGTGTCGGCTTTTTGCTGCGCCCGCGGATCGCGTTCGGGCATGGGCAGGCCGGCTTCATCCGCAAGAATCTTGACGGCTTCCATGAAATCGACGTTTTCGGTTTCGCGCACGAAAGAAATCGCATCGCCTTTGGCGTGACAACCGAAGCAGTAGTAGAATCCCTTGCGGTCATCGACATGAAAGCTGGCGGATTTTTCCTGATGGAACGGGCACGGTGCCCACATGTCACCCTTGCCCTGATTGGACTTTTTGTTGTCCCACATGACCTTGCGCCCGACGACCTGCGTCAGCGACAGGCGGGTGCGCAATTCGTCAAGGAAACCGGGAGGCAAGGACATGGCGTATTTATCGCGCCGCCGGGCGGCAGAGTCGAGGGGTCCGCGATCACTTTGACGGGTTGGAGGGGGCGCTGCCCCCGCCGCTGGCGCGGCCCCCCCGGGATATTTTCAACCAGAAGAAGGGGGACCCGCGCTGCGTTCAAGCGCGGGGTAGCGCAGGCCAAGGGTAATGCCGCGAAAGACGAAAGCGGCCAGAAGACCAAGCCAGAGGCCGTGATTGCCGAAGGCGGCCATCAAGGGAATGACGCATGCAAAATAGAGCAAGGCAGAGATGACCATCATGTTGCGCATGTCGGTGGTGCGGGTCGCCCCGATAAAGATGCCATCCAGCATCCATGCGGCAAGCCCCGCCAAGGGGGCTGCGACCATGTAGGGCAGGTAATGGCGCGCGGCGATCTGCACGTCGGGCGCAGTCGTCATGGTGTCGATGATAAGGCCGCCGGCCAGTGCAAAGGCCAGCGCCAGCGCGGCGCAGATGCCTGCGGCCCAGCCGGAGGTCAGCAGCGCAGCGCGGCGCAGTGCCCGCCTGTTCCGGCGGCCAAGCGCCTGACCCACAAGGGATTCGGCCGCAATGGCAAAGCCATCGAGGGCGTATGATGTCACGTGCAGAAATTGCAGCAGGATCTGGTTCGCGGCAAGCTGGACATCGCCGAAGTCCGCCCCCCAGAACAGAAAGCTGACAAAGATCGCCTGCAGCAGGATAGACCGGATCATGATGTCGCCGTTAACGATGCTCATGCGGGTCAGTTTGGCGCGGTCAAACACACGTGGCCAGTCGCGCCATGCAGGCACAAGAAAGGCCGCGCGGCACAGCCACAGGCCCAGCGCAAAGCCGCCCCATTCGGCCAAAAAGGTCGCCCAGGCGACGCCCGGCACGCCCCAGTCCAGATGCAGCACGAACAGCAGATCGAGGGCGATGTTGGCCCCGTTCATCAGCACTTGAATCGCAAGCACCGCGCCGGTGCGTTCCTGCGCAATCAACCAGCCGGTGATGCCATAAAGCGCGATGGCAGCCGGGGCAGACCAGACGCGGATGCCCATATATTGCCGCGCGAGGCTTTCAACCTCTGCGCTGGCGGGGGAAATCGCGAAGGCCCCGGCGAAGAGAAGCGCTTGCGCGGCAATGATGACGGTGCCTGCGGCAAGGCCGATCATCAGGGCGCGCGACAGCAGGGCTGCGACCTCTGGCGCATCATTGGCGCCGACGGCCTGCGCGGTCAGACCCGAGGTGCCCATGCGCAAAAAGCCGAAGATCCAGTAGATCGCCGTCAGGATGATCGCACCGATGCCGACGGCACCGATCGGGGCGGCCTGCCCCAACTGCCCGACAACGCCCGTATCGACGACACCAAGGATCGGGACAGTCGCGTTGGAAATCACCACCGGTAAGGCGATGTGCAAGACGCGCCGGTGGGTCAGGTCCATGCTATGCGCCGTCCTCGCCGCGCAATGGCATCAGGAAATGCCCCGTCGCCTGCGCAAACAGGCGCGAGCGGTTGTCCTGCCAGGCCTCGACATGGACAGAGGCATAGCGCCGCCCGCTGCGGTTGACCCGCGCCCGCGCATAGGCGTCGCGCGGCAGGCCGGAACGCAGGTAGTCCACGTTAAAGTCGATCGTCTTGGGCAGGCGGCGGGGAACAGGTTCGGTGCCCGCTTCCATGTCTTCCCAGATCATGGCCCAGGACAGTTCTATGATGGCCGTTACTTCAAGGAAGGCCGCGGTGACGCCGCCGTGCAGTGCGGGAATCATCGGGTTGCCGATCAGCTTGTCCGCGTAGGGCAGCACGGCCGTCAGCTCGTCCCCGTGGCGTTCGAACTGGATGCCGAGGAACTGGATATAGGGCACGCCCTGCACCAGGCTTTGCAGCGTTGCATCGCGGCGCTGTTTGACGACCTGCACCGGCTCTGGCCGGGCACGCTTGGGGGGGATGCTCATTTGCCGGACCTTTCCACGGTAAAGGCACCGGTCGCGCAGGCGACGGGGCGGTCGGTATCATCATCCAGCGCCACGGCGCGCACAAAGGCGACAGAGCGGGTGACATGGTAGCAGGTGGCACGGGCCGTGATCATCTGCCCCGGCGTGGCTGGGCGCATGTAGTCAATGCGCAGATCGATTGTCGCCGTGCCCATCCCCGCCGCCGGATGCAGCATCACCGCTGCCCCGCAACAGGTATCCATCAGGGCCGATACGGCACCGCCATGGATCACGCCGGTTTCGGGATCCCCCACAAGACGCGCGTCATAAGGCATGGTGATGACCGCCTCTCCGTCGCCGACATCGGTCAGGGACATCGACAGGGCACCCGCGTGGGGGATCATCGCAATGAACTGCGAGGCGATCTTTTTGCGCGGATCTTTCAGGGTCTGATCAGGGGGCGGCGCTGGTGCGTCGGGCATAATACGGGCCTCTTACGGTTTACGACAACTTGACACCTGCGCAGCAGCGCGCAACCCCCATGTTCGTGTTTTCAGGCAGTGGCCCGTCATCCCGATGCCGCCGCGGGTGCGACCGCCTTTTGTGCGATCCTGCAGTCATCCCTGAGCGTGGAAAATCGATTTGCCCCGCCCGGTTTCACAAACTGACCGTTTGCCCCTGCCCCCCCGCGGCGCTAGGTTAGCGCCAGAGGAGGAGTGAGATGCCTACAAGCCGTTTGTCATTCAAGGAAATGTGCGCCCGTTACGATGTGACGCCGCGCACCTTGCGTTACTATGAATACATCGAGCTTCTCTCGCCCGAGCGGGAGGGGCGCGCCCGATTCTATAGTGGCCGCGATCAGGCGCGGATGACGTTGATCATGCGCGGGCGCCGGTTCGGCTTTGCGCTGGAAGACATCCGCCAGTGGTTGCTGATCTATGAAAAGGAAGGCACCGCCGCCCAGATGCAGGCTTGGGTCGAACTGGCGGACCGCCAGATGAAAGAACTGGCCGAACAGCGCCGCCAGCTCGAAGAGACGATGGACGAGTTGCAGCGGTTGCGCGACGAAACTGCAGCTTCCCTAAAGTAAGCGCACCTTACAAAATTGCGCCTGACGCAGGGTAAATTTATCTGACCTTTCGTCACGCATTTTCTGACGCCACGTCATGTTTACGTTAACGTCAACATTCATTGTAGAAGCATGATTAAGCGTTGATCTGACGGTGATACCCGCCAGAGCGAAAGAGTTTTGCCATGCCGAACGAGACCCTGAATATCCGCGAAATGTGTGACGCTTTCGACGTCACGCCCCGCACCTTGCGCTTTTACGAAGCAAAGGAACTGCTGTTCCCGCTGCGTGAAGGTCAACGCCGCCTGTTTACCCGGTCCGACCGGGCCCGGTTGAAGCTGATTTTGCGCGGCAAGCGCTTTGGCTTCAGCCTTGAAGAAATTCGTCAGCTTCTGGACCTATACCAGATGAATGACGGCCAGCTGACCCAGCTTAGCCAATCCTACGCCCTTGCCGAAAAGCATCTGGCCGAAATGGAAGCGCAAAAGGCCGAGCTGAACGAAGCCATTGCAGAGCTGAAGGCCCAGATGGAATGGGGCGCAGCCAAATTGAAAGAGATTGCCGGCCAAAAGCACAGCGCTGCCTGACGCCGCTATTACTGCCTTAAGGGAGAGAGACCTATGCCTAGCTATACCGCACCGCTCAAGGATTATCAGTTCGTTCTGCACGATCTGCTGAAAGTGTCCGAACAGGACGTCCCCGGTTACGCTGATCTGGACCGCGATTTTACAGGTGCCGTTCTGGAAGAAGCCGGCAAGATTTCCTCTGACGTGCTGTCGCCGCTGAACGTGGTGGGCGACACGGAGGGCTGCGTGCTGGAAAACGGCGTCGTGCGCACGCCGAGCGGCTTCAAGGCCGCCTTTGATCAGGTGCGCGAAGGCGGCTGGACCGGCATGGATGTGCCAGAACAATACGGCGGTCAGGGCCTGCCTTACATCATGCACACCGCCGCGCAGGAACCGATGGTCAGCGCCAACATGGCGTTCAACATGTATCAGGGCCTGACCCACGGCGCGCTGTCGGCCATTCTGGCCCACGGCACGGATGCGCAAAAGGACATGTATGTTCCAAAACTGGCGTCCTGCGAATGGACCGGCACCATGAACCTGACCGAACCGCATTGCGGCACCGATCTGGGCCTCATGCGCACAAAGGCCGTGCCGCAGGATGACGGCAGCTTCAAAGTGTCCGGGCAAAAGATTTTTATCTCGGCCGGCGATCACGACATGTCGGACAACATCATCCACCTTGTGCTGGCGAAAATCCCCGGCGGCCCCGATGGTATCAAGGGCGTGTCCCTGTTCATCGTGCCCAAGATCATCGTGAACGAAGACGGCACCCTTGGCGATCGTAACGGCGTCAGTGTCGGTAAAATTGAAGAAAAGATGGGCATCCACGGCAATTCGACCTGCGTGATGAACTATGACGAAGCCACGGGCTACCTGATCGGCGAAGAGCACAAAGGCATGCGTGCCATGTTCGTGATGATGAACGAAGCGCGCCTCGGCGTTGGCCTGCAAGGCTACGCCCAGTCCGAAGTCGCCTATCAGAACGCCGTGGCCTACGCCAAGGACCGCCTGCAGGGCCGCGCTGTCACCGGCGTGCAAAACCCCGACGGCCCCGCCGATCCACTGATCGTGCACCCCGACATCCGCCGTAACCTGATGGATCAGAAGTCTTTCAACGAAGGCGCGCGCGCTTTCACCTTCTGGGGTGCATCGCTGCTTGATCGTGCGCACCAGAATGACGACAAGGATGCCGAAGGCCTCGTGTCCCTGATGACCCCGGTCATCAAAGGTTTCCTGACCGACAAGGGCTTTGAATATGCGGTTGCCGCCCAGCAGGTATACGGCGGTCACGGCTATATCGAAGAATGGGGCATGTCCCAATTCGCACGCGATGCCCGCATCGCCATGATCTACGAGGGCGCAAACGGCGTGCAAGCGCTGGACCTCGTGGGCCGCAAGCTCGCCATCGACGGCGGCAAGCACCTGATGGGCTTCTTTGAAATGGTGAAATCATTCATCAAGGAAAATGAAGGCAACGAGGCGCTGAAGAAAGACTTCCTTGACCCGCTCAAAGCCGCCAGCAAAGACATGCAGGCCGCGGCGATGTACTTCATGGGGTCGATGAAAAACCCCAACAACGCATTGTCGGGGTCGTATGACTTCATGCACCTGATGGGCCACGTCTGCCTCGGCTACATGTGGGCGCGCATGGGCAAGGCCGCGATGGAAGCACTGGACGGCGGCGCTAGCGACACCGACTTCCTGAACACCAAAATCGCGACCGGCCGCTACTACATGGCGCGCCAACTGCCCAGCACCGCGCTGCACCTAGCGCGCATTAACACGGGCGGCGATACGGTCATGGCGCTGGAGGCTGCAAACTTTTGAGGCTGGCGGCGGGAGCAACCCCGCCCTACCCTGCCCCAAAGGAGAACCGAATAATGCCCAAACGCCTACGCCTCACCCGCCGCTTTCCCGTCGCCATGACCGAAGACGGTTACCGCCGCCTGAAGAAATTCGCACGCGAGGCGGGGCTGGACGAAGGAGAGGCGCTATCGTTCCTATTTGAAAACTTCGACAGTATTTTAAACGAGGACACATTTGGGCATAGACTGCGTATTTTCAATTCGGAGCTGGAAGCGCGCAAAAAATAACGTCATCGCGGTTTGAAAGCACAGCCCCTCCGGGGGGAGTATTTCTGGCCAGATGAAACCGACCAGCAGCATCCGTCCTGCCCCGCCTCACGGTTTGGCTACCCGCTTATCGGGACAGGACTTCACCTGGCACATGGCTCAGCTCTCCAGCCTGCCATGCCGCGTGAGAAAAGCAGATGACAGTTAACCAGCGATGAATGCGGACCGAGGATCCTATTTCATCTGGCAAAATAAACTCAAAACGCAACCGCCCGGCCGGGCGCTGCATATCATGGGAGGCACCACATGACGATCAAGCTACATTGCTTCGGCGAAAGCGGGAACGCCTATAAGGCCGCCCTGACCATGACCCTCGCGGGGGTGGAGTGGGAGCCGGTCTTTGTTGATTTCTTCAACGGTGCCAGCCGGACCCCCGCGTTTCGCGCGCTGAACATCATGGGTGAGGTTCCTGTGATGGTGGATGGAGACCTGATTATCAGCCAGTCGGCGGTTATTCAGGATTATATCACCTCCAAGACATCCAAACTGGGCGGCAAAAGTGCCGAGCAGCGTCGCGAAGTGTTGCGATGGATGTTCTTTGACAACCATAAGGTCAGCGGAGTCGCCGGCACTTTGCGGTTCAATATGAACTATCTTCCCGAGGCGAAGCGCAATGCGGACGTAAACGACTTTTTGTTGATGCGTCTGAAATCCGCCTTGAAAATCATGGAGGCACATTTGGCTAATCGTGCCTGGCTTGCAACAGAAGAGCTAACCATCGCGGATATCGCCTGCTGCGGCTACTTTTTCTATACTGAACCCTTTGGATTTGATCGCAAAGCGTTCCCCAACATCGACGCCTGGCTGGACCGCATCGCGGCGACGCCGGGCTGGAAACACCCCTATGATCTGATGCAGCGCGGCCTTCCGGCTGCCTGAAGAAAGGACCTATCATGACCGAAGCTTATATTTTTGACGCCGTACGCACTCCGCGTGGCAAGGGCCGTGCTGACGGCAGTCTGCACGAGGTAACCTCTGCGCGATTGTCGGCAGGTGTACTGAACGCGCTGAAAGAGCGTAACAATCTGGAAGGTCACGCCGTCGAGGATGTGATCTGGGGAAATGTCACCCAAGTCGGTGAGCAAGGCGGTTGCCTTGCCCGGACCGCCGTTCTGGCATCCGATCTGGATCAATCCATTCCCGGTCTTGCGATCAACCGCTTTTGCGCCTCCGGGATGGAGGCGGTGAACCTTGCCGCCAACCAGATCCGGGGCGGGGCCGGCCGGGCCTATATCGCTGGCGGGGTCGAGATGATGGGACGCGTCGCTATGGGCAGTGACGGTGCGGCGATTGCAGTTGATCCGTCCATCGCGATGGAAAGCTATTTCGTGCCGCAAGGCATCAGTGCCGATATCATCGCCACGGAATACGGCTTTACCCGCGACGACGCCGACACGCTGGCCGTTGAATTGCAGCGGCGCGCAAAGGCTGCTTGGGACGACAAGCGCTTTGCCAAGTCGATCATCACCGTGCGTGACCAGAACGGTCTGCCGATCCTGGATCACGACGAATACATGCGCCCTGGCACCGACATGCAGTCGCTGGGCGGGCTTAAGCCTGCGTTCAAGGACATGGGTGAAAGTATGCCCGGCTTTGATAAAGTCGCGCTGATGAAGTACCCGCATCTGGAGCGGATCAACCACATCCACCACGCGGGCAATTCGTCCGGCATCGTGGACGGCTCTGCCGGTTTGCTGATTGGGTCCAAGGAATGGGGCGAGGCGATGGGCCTGAAGCCGCGCGCTGTGATCCGCGCCACGGCCAAGATCGGCACCGATCCCACGATCATGCTGACCGGTCCTGTGCCGGTGACGGAAAAGATCCTGGCTGACAGCGGCATGGATATTTCCGATATCGATCTGTTCGAAGTGAACGAAGCCTTCGCCTCTGTCGTGTTGCGGTTCATGCAGCGGTTTAATGTCGATCCGTCCGTGGTGAACGTGAACGGCGGCTCTATCGCGATGGGTCACCCGCTGGGCGCGACCGGTGCCATGATCATCGGCACCCTGCTGGACGAGCTGGAGCGGACTGGCAAATCCACAGGTCTGGCCACGCTGTGCATCGCATCCGGTATGGGTGCGGCTACGATCATCGAACGGGTCTGACGCATGACAGGGCCGAACGCCGAAGCCATTTTGCAAACCTGGCTGGACGAGGTCATCGTCCATGTCTTTGCAAATGATTTCGATGGCTGGGCCGACACGATGGGTTGCCCCCTCGTGACCGTCAGCCACCAGGGGCGTTCGGTTATCGAAACAAGGGACATGCTGCGCGAAAAGTTTGACCAATGGCGCACGCTATTCGAGGTCCAGCGGGTCACCGACATGATCCGCGTCGCGCAGCACGCCGCCTTTGTCACCGAGGATCAGATCCAGGGTGGATATACGACCGAAACACTGAGTCACGGGCAGCGGGTTATTCCCGGCTTCACCTCGACCATTACGTTGACGCTGCAGGGGCGGCGTTGGCGGGCAACCGAATTGATCAGCGGCATGACGGGATCGCACCGCCATCTGCTTCACGCAAAACCGCAAGGCAACGCGCCGTCCTGACTGGCACTTGCGCTGCAAACTATCTTGAAAGGGACTATCCCATGACCGATTTCACCATGAACACCGACGCCGACGGCGTTGCCGTCATCAGCTGGGACACCATCGGCAAATCGATGAACGTCATGAGCCAGCAAGGCTTTGCCGATCTGGACGCCCTGGTTGATCAGGCGCTGGCGGACGAAGCTGTCAAAGGCATCGTCATCACCTCTGGCAAGGAAGGCTCTTTTGCCGGCGGCATGGACCTGAACATCATCGCCAAGATGCGCGACGACAGCGACGATCCTGCGCAAGGCATCTTTGACGGCGTCATGGCCATGCACGCCGTGCTGCGCAAGATCGAGCGTGCGGGCATGGATCCCAAGACCCTGAAAGGCGGCAAGCCCATCGCTGCCGCCCTGCCCGGCACCGCGCTTGGTATTGGTCTGGAAATTCCGCTGGCCTGTCACCGCATTTTTGCCGCCGACAACGCCAAGGCCAAGATTGGTCTGCCGGAAATCATGGTCGGTATTTTCCCCGGCGCTGGCGGCACCACACGGATTGGCCGCAAGCTGGGCGCGATGGCCGCATCGCCCCTGCTGCTGCAGGGCAAGATGAACGACCCCAAAGCCGCACAGCGCGCCGGTGTCATTGACGAGGTTGTCCCGGCGGAGGAGCTTTTGTCTGCCGCCAAAGCCTGGGTGCTGCAGGCCAAGGATGCGGACATCGTCAAGCCGTGGGACCAGAAGGGTTATAAAATGCCCGGCGGTGCGCCTTATCATCCTGCCGGTTTCATGACCTTCGTCGGCGCCTCTGCCATGGTGAACGGCAACACGATGGGCGTTTATCCCGCCGCCAAGGCGCTGCTGTCCGCCGTTTATGAAGGCGCACTGGTCCCCTTTGACACCGCGCTGAAGATCGAGGCGCGCTGGTTCACCCATGTGCTGCTGAACCCGTCTTCCTCTGCCATGATCCGCAGCCTGTTCATCAACAAGGAAGCGCTGGAAAAAGGCGCGAACCGTCCTGATGTTCCGGATCAGAAGGTCAAACAGGTTGGCGTGATCGGCGCTGGCATGATGGGCGCAGGCATTGCGCTGGTGTCCGCCATGGCCGGCATCAAGGTCGTGCTAATTGACGCCAAGCAAGAGGCGGCTGACAAGGGCAAATCTTATACCGCCGACTATATGGACAAAGGCATTGCCCGCAAAAAGGCCACGGCCGAAAAGAAAGAGCAGGTTCTGGGCCTGATCAACGCCACGACAGATTACGACGCCCTGAAGGATTGCGACCTGATCGTCGAGGCGGTGTTCGAGGATATGTCCGTCAAGGCCGAGGTCACCAAGAAGGTGCAGGCCGTCACTGGCCCCGATTGCATCTTTGCGACGAACACCTCGACCCTGCCGATCACCGAGCTGGCGGCAGCGGCGAATGACGCGGAAAAGTTTATCGGCATCCACTTCTTTAGCCCCGTGGACAAGATGAACCTGGTCGAGATCATTCGCGGCAAGGCCACCGGCGATGTTGCCGTGGCCAAGGCGCTGGATTTCGTGCGCCAGATCCGCAAGACGCCAATCGTGGTGAACGATGCGCGTTTCTTCTACGCCAACCGCTGTATCATCCCCTATATCAACGAAGGCATCCGCATGGTCGCCGAAGGGGTGGAACCTGCGCTGATCGAAAACGCGGCAAAGCTGGTTGGCATGCCGCTGGGCCCGCTGCAGCTGGTGGATGAAACCAGCATCGATCTGGGCGTCAAGATCGCCAAGGCAACCAAGCTGGCGATGGGCGATGCCTATCCGGACGGTGCGGTGGACGAGGTGCTGTTTGCCATGGCCGATCAGGGCCGGATGGGGCGCAAGTCGGCCTCTGGCTTTTATGCCTATGACGACAAGGGCAAGCGCACGGGCCTGTGGGACCAGCTGGCCGTGCAATATCCCGTTGCGGAGGAACAGCCTGACCTGATCACCGTGCAGCACCGTCTGCTGTTTGCGCAGGTGCTGGAAGCCGTGCGTGCCCTGGAAGACGGCGTGCTGATGGACATCCGCGAAGGCGACGTCGGCGCGATCCTGGGCTGGGGCTTTGCGCCATGGTCCGGCGGCCCGATCAGCTGGCTTGACATCATCGGTGCGCCTTATGCGGCAGAGCAGTGCGACCAGCTGACGGAAAAGTTCGGCGACCGTTTCGCGTGCCCCGCGCTGCTTCGCGAAATGGCCGACAAAGGTCAGAGCTTTTACGAACGGTTCGGGCCGAAGGCTGACAAGGCCGCCTGATGGCGGTTGCGGGCGCGGGATGCGCCCGCGCCGGCTGGGGGGCTTTGCCCCCCTCTTGGCCTGCGGCCAATTCACCCCCCAGGATATTTGGAACCAGAAGAATGAAAGGACCGCGCCCTTTGGCTGCGGTCCTTTGTTATGGTGCAGGGTCGAAGCGGTAGTTTGACCGGGCGATATCGGTGGCGCAGAGCCGGGCGATCAGGGCGGCATCGGCGTCAGTGTAGTAGGGGCGCCAGTCCTTTGCCCGTTGCGATGTATTGGCGATGGGCAGATCGAAGCGGAAGCCGAGGTGGGCTAAGATAGGGTCGAGATCGGTTTTCGCCTGTTCCAGTCGAATGAAATCCGTGGCTCGCATCCGGCCTGCGCCGTCCGTGACATAGGAGGCATAGGGCTGGGCCAGCAGGCTGGTTTGCGTATGGGGGTGGTTGAGGAAGGCACTGAAATTCCTTGTGCGCGCAAGGGTGACGGCGGGGTGGTCAAAGCTTTGCGCCTGTAGCCAGTGATAGTAGCTGACCATCCGGTCCCACGGATTGCGTACCAGCGTAAAGATACGCCAACCCGTCATGTCGCAGATCCCGTCCACATCGCGCAGCCGGCTGTGTTTCCACAGCCGTCCCGGCGCAGTCAGGCCGTGCAGGCGTGCCTTGCGTCGTTTGGCCTTGGGGGTATTGCCGATCAGGATGTCGTCCTTCATCGCCCGCGCTTCGAGTGCGAGGGCCATGGCGGTGCCGCCTGTCTTGGGGATGTGAACGAAGGCATATCGCCGCCCCGGCGACAGGATCATCGGCGCGCGGCGCATGCATCAGTCATCACGGCCCCCCATTGCCAAGTTCTAGCCTCTGCCCCACTCTGCCGATCAAGGGGATCAAGGTGAAGGGGGATCGCACATGGGCTGGATGATGGATGAGGCAGGGCTGGACAAGACCACTGCGAATTTCGTACCCCTGACGCCGCTGACTCATCTGCGGCGGGCGCGGGATGTTTTTGCGGATCGCATCGCGCTGGTCTATGGCGACACCGCCCTGACCTATGCCGCATATGGCGACCGCATCAGCCAGTTGGCCCATGCGCTGACCGGGCTGGGTGTGGTTCCAGGCGATGTTGTATCGACGCTACTGCCCAATATTCCCGCCCAGTCGGAGGCGTCTTTTGCCGCCCCTGCCTGCGGCGCGGTTGTGAACACGATCAACACCCGGCTGGATGCGGATACGATTGCCTATATCCTTGGGCATAGCCGGGCCAAGGTTGCCCTGATCGACAGTCAGTTCATTGCGCTGGCAGAGGCCGCGATTGCCCTGATGGACACCCCCGCCCCGATCCTAATCGAAGTGCCCGATGCTGTGGCCGGTATTCCCGCCACCGGGCGGCACCGCCTTTATGAGGATCTTGTTGCCAGCGGTGCCGCGGATTTTAAATGGGTCATGCCGCAGGACGAATGGGAAAGCCTTGCGCTGAACTATACCTCTGGCACGACCGGGCGGCCCAAGGGCGTCGTCTATCATCATCGCGGTGCGTATCTGGCGACGATGGGCAACCAGATTTCCTGGCGTATGCAGCTGTTCCCCGTGATGCTGCAGATCGTGCCGCTGTTTCACTGCAACAACTGGACGCACACCTGGATGATGCCGCTGCTGGGCGGCACCGCCGTGTGCTGCCGTGATATCACCGCCGCCGCGATTTATGCCGCGATTGCCGATCACGGCGTCACCCATTTCGGCGGCGCGCCCATCGTGCTGAACCTGATCGCCAACGCGGCTGATGCCGATCGCCGCCCGTTCGATCAAACAGTCGAGGTGTTTACCGCCGGCGCACCGCCAGCCGCCCCTCTGCTGGCCGCGGTGGGCGAGCTGGGGTTCAATATTACGCAGGTTTACGGGCTGACGGAAACCTATGGTCCGGCGACGGAATGCATCTGGAATTCCGCCTGGGACACCTTACCAGCGGAAGAGCGGGCCGCGATCAAGGCGCGGCAAGGCGTGTTGATGCCGATGATGGACGACATTTTCGTCGTGGATGAAGCCTTGCAAGGCGTGCCGCGCGACGGGCAAACGCAGGGCGAAATTGTCATGCGCGGCAATGCGGTGATGAAGGGCTATTACCGCAATCCCGAGGCCACGCAAAAGGCCTTTGCCGGCGGGTATTTCCATACCGAAGATCTGGCGGTGCAGCATCCTGGCGGATATATCCAGATTACCGACCGGGCCAAGGATATCATCATCTCTGGCGGGGAAAACATATCTTCTGTCGAGGTGGAAAGCGCCTTGATGCACCATTCCGCCGTCAGCCTGTGCGCAGTGGTCGCCCAGCCCGATGACAAATGGGGCGAAGTGCCCTGCGCCTTTGTCGAACTGAAAGCTGGCCGCACCGCCACGGCAGAGGATCTGATCGCCCATACCCGCGCCCGTCTGGCGGGGTTCAAATGCCCCAAGCGCGTGGTGTTTTGCGAATTGCCCAAAACATCCACGGGCAAGATCCAGAAATTCGAATTGCGCAAGCTTGCGGGCCGCACCCCCTAGGCGTGCGCGGCTGCGTGCGCTAGGGTCCGGCTAACAAAAGACAGGCAATATGACCGCACTATCGCAATACGAAAGACTGGAAAGCCTGGGCCTGTGGCGCGCCGCGCGCGGCGAGCAGCGGCGCGAGGTGATCGTTTCCTTCGGCAATGCCACGCTTGTGGTGTCTGATGCGGCCGGACGCCCCCTGTCGCATTGGTCCTTGCCCGCAATCATTCAGCTAAACCAAGGCGTTGTGCCTGCCATATTTGCACCCGATGCGGATGTGGCAGAGTCTTTGGAAATCGACGATCCGATTATGATCGACGCGATCAACACGGTGCGCGGCCAGATCGTAAAGGCAAAGCCCCGGCGCGGACGTTTGCGCCACGGGCTGACGGCGGCCGTATTGCTTGCGTTGACTGTTGCGGCAGCAAGTTGGGGTCCGGGGCTTTTGCGCGATCAGGCCGCAGGATCGTTAAGCGATCTGCGCCGGGCTCAGGTGGGGGCCGCGGTTCTGGGGCATTTGCAAGCCAGCACCGGCCCTGCTTGCCGCGGCGCGCAGGGACGTGCGGCGCTGCAAACGCTGCAAACGCGACTGTTTGGTTTGAACCGCACCGGACAGGTCATCATTCTGCCCGGTGTTCTGCCGGGGCCTGCCAGCCTGCCGGGCAATCTGACTGTTATCGATCGCGCCACGCTGGTCCGCTATGATGATCCCTTTGTAACCGCTGGCGACATTGTCGCATCGCGCACCCGCGCTGATGATCCGGTGCAGGATATTCTGCGCCATGCCGGCCTACGCGCCACGGTGCATTTGCTGACCTCTGGCACCCTGCCCGATACGGCGCTGTCCAGTTATGCGGCCTATCTGCTTGATCAAGGCCAGCCGCCGGTCAGCGAGGCGCAGCTGATCCCCGCTTTCGCCGCCGCCAAAATCCCGACCGCCCCCTATGCTGAACTGCGCACGGCGCGCGGGCAGAACGGGGCGCGGCTGATGACTGCAAAACCCCTGAACGGCGCAGAACCAGAGCCGGTCCTGACGGACGCCGCCTGGTTGCAGCTGCAGTCCATCTGCGACAACTGAACGCAATCGGACGCCGCGATGATCCGCAGCGTCCGTTTGTTAGTTGGCACAGGCCGTAAACTTAGCTGCGCAGGTAAGCGTCTGCAAATCCCATGCCGCGCACCAGTCCCAGCGCCCGGTTCAGGTCGGTTGCAGACCGGAACGGACCGGCGGCGATCACCTTGATGCTGCCCGACTTGGCCGAGGCGACTGGCAGACCCGCCCCCTGCAGGCGAGCAATCAGCCGCGCCGCATTCGCCGGATCGCCAAAGCTGCCGACCTGCACATAGCGATGACCACCCGTCGCTGCCGCGGGGGCCTGCACTGCGGCGGGCGTAGCGGTGCGGCTGCTGACGCTCGCCCGCGTCTTAGCTAGGCCGCGCTGATGGTTGATGCGACCATCATCCCAGACCTGCGCATAGCCGGCTGGCACAGCCACGCTGCTGGCGCGGGCATTAGAGGCAGGGACAGGGCCTGCGCCGATCAGGGGCTTTACAGCGGCCCGCTGCGAACGAACCGCAACCTTTGCCGTGCGCGGCAGCGCAGTGCTGGCCAGGGCTGTCGTTGTGCCCGACGGCGACAGATCCTGCGGGCCGCAGCGATAGGGATGGCGGTCGCTGGTGTTGAACCCGGCGATACCGCACGCGGCCGCGGGCTGTGTCACAGGTGCTGCCGCCTGGGCGACCGCGGCGCTGGCAGGCACATCGCAGATGATGGGCTGACGGGTCGCTGCATTGATCAAGGTGCGGCCCGTTGCGGCCTGCTGTGCACAGGCGGCCGCCAGCGTCAGGCGCTGCGGCGCAGGCGATGCGGCGGGCAGCGGCGGCTGCATCACAGCGGCGACCTGCGGTGCACCGCCGCAGTCAATCGGCTGGCGGGTGCTGGCACTGATGAACCCGGGCTGCACGCCGGTTTTGCCTACGCAAGCCTCTGCCAGTGTGATCCGGCGCGGTGCGGCAGGCGCAGGTGCGCTGACGACGCGGGGCGTGACGGCTGGGGCGACTGCAGGCGGGGCCACGGGGGCCGGCTTGATCGCGGCGGGGGCCGCAACGGGTGCGGGCGCGGCACTGCGCGCTTGCGGTGCCGCAGCACGCACCGGTGTCGGCGCAGCAGTCACCGGTGCGAGCGTATTATCGACCGTAATGATCGGCACATCAGGCAAGGGATCTGGGACCACCGCCGTGCGAAGAGTTGTCGGCTGGAAATTGCACAATTGCTGACGCGCGCGGTCGACGCGCGGCACCCAATTCACCCGTCCGTCCATGCCCGCCCGCACAAAGGCGCAGCCCTTGCTGTCGACATATTGGGTGCCTGTATAGGAACTGGGTGGAAACTCTGCCGGCAACGGAACGCTTTGCGCCGCAGCACCACTGACACCGACACCCGCGGCCATGGTTGCTGCTAAAGCAATCGCATTGGCAAAATTGGTCGCAGACATAGTAACCCCCACAAGATATTGTGGTAAGATCGCAAACAATGCCAAGCAAGTAAAGGCATTATCGCCTTGATAATGCCTTAATTTTCGAATCCCTACACAGAATCGGCCTAGGCCAATTTTGCTTACTTGGTGCCAAACATCCGGTCGCCGGCATCGCCAAGACCTGGCACGATATAGCCTTGCTCGTTCAGGCGTTCGTCCACGGCTGCCGTCACGATCGGCACATCGGGATGGGCCTCTTTCATGCGGGCGATCCCCTCTGGCGCGGCCAGCAGGCACAGGAAACGGATATTCGTGGCGCCGGCCTTTTTCAGCAGATCGATCGCCGCAACGGATGAATTGCCTGTTGCCAGCATGGGATCGACGGCGATAACCATCCGATCCTCCAGTGATTGGGGCACCTTGAAGTAATACTGCACCGGCTGCAGCGTTTCTTCGTCGCGGTAAAGCCCGACAAAGCCAACGCGGGCGCTGGGGATCAATTCCAGGATGCCGTCCATCAGCCCGTTGCCAGCCCGCAGGATCGACACCAGCACCAGCTTTTTGCCATCCAGCACCGGCGCATCCATGGCCTGCATCGGTGTTTCGATCTGTTCTGTCGTCATCGGCAGGTTGCGCGTGACCTCATAGGCCAGCAGCTGGCTAATTTCGCGCAGCAGTTGGCGGAAACCGGCGGTCGAGGTGTCCTTGCGCCGCATCAGCGTCAGCTTGTGCTGCACCAGCGGATGGGTGACGTGGGTCAGATATTCGGTCATGCCGCATCCTCAATCTTTTTCAACATCGCATCGCGGGTTGCCGCGTCGCAGAACGCCGCATTGGCCGCCGTGATATTCATGGCGCGGAAATCGGCCTCGTCCCAGCCAAAAGTTTTCTGCAAACCTTCCAGTTCTGCCGTCATAGTCGTGTGAAAGAAGGGCGGATCATCGGTGCTGACCGTGACCGGCACACCCGCATCGCGCAAACGCTTGATCGGGTGCGCATCCCAGCCTGTCACCGCCTGCAACACGACGTTGGAGCCGGGGCACACTTCCAGCACGATGCCGCGGTCGACCAGTTCCTGCACCAATGACGCATCCTCAATCGCCTTGATGCCGTGGCCTAGGCGTTCGACGCCCAGTGCCAGCGTTTCGCGAATACGGTCAGGGCCACCCCATTCGCCCGCATGGGCGGTCAGGCGCAGGCCAGCCTCTTTGGCCATGTCAAAGCTGTAGGAAAAGTCGCCCGGGCGCCCTTCCAGTTCTGCGCCGGCCATGCCGAAGCCGGTCAGGAAATCATCCGCTGTTTCCGCCGCAACCTGCGCGGCCTTTTTGCAGGCGTCTGGCCCGTGGTGGCGCACAGCCGTCGCGATGCCGCGCAGCACGATGCCGTCATCACGTTCAGCGTCCTTGGCGGCCTGCGCGATGGCGGCCAGATAATCGCGCCATGCCGCCAGATCGCCGCCACCGCAGAAATCGGGGCTTAGAAAGCTTTCGGTATAAATCACGCCATGCGACGCGCTTTCGGCCAAAACGGCGCGGGTCAGGCGATAGAATTCCTCCGGCCCGGTCAGAACGGTGCATGCCTCGTCATAGATGGACAGGAAGTGCGCGAAATCGCGGAACAGATACCCGCCATCGGCATCGAAAATGCCGCTAAGATCGACCTTCTTTTCCGCCGCCAGCGCCTTGATGAATTCGGGCGGCGCCGCGCCTTCATGGTGCAGATGTAGTTCGACTTTTGGTAGGGTGCGCAGTGTCATAGAAAGGATTTTCCCGGTCCGGTGTGTGGAATATTCAAATGGTCCGCCACGCTGGCGGCCACATCGACGAAAGCAAGTTGCCCAAGGGCGCGCGCACCGATGCCGTGCACCAGCACAGGCACCTGTTCGCGGGTATGGTCGGTGCCGGGCCAGCTGGGATCGTTGCCATGATCGGCGGTCACGATCAGCAGATCACCGTCCCGCAAACGCGGCAGTAGATCACCCAGCGCGGCGTCGAACCATTCCAAATGCCCTGCATAGCCCGCAATATCGCGGCGGTGACCATAAAGGCTGTCAAATTCGACGAAATTGGCAAAGGTGAAGGACCCGTCTTCGGCCGTGTCGACCAGATCGGACAGATGCCCCATCAAGGCGCGATCTTCGCCTTTGCGGTTTTCATCAATGCCGCGCATGGAGAAGATATCGCCGATCTTGCCCACAGCATAAACCTTGCGGCCTGCCGCCTGCACATTGTCGCACAGCGTTGGGCTGGGCGGCGCAATGGCATAATCCTTGCGGTTGGCCGTGCGCTTGAACTGGCCCGGCGTGCCAAGGAACGGCCGCGCGATCACGCGGCCGACCTTCATCGCGTGCAAATGCGGGGCCAGATCCTTGCACAGTTGCAACAACCGGTCGAGGCCGAAGCTTTCCTCGTGCGCCGCGATCTGCAGCACCGAATCCGCCGAGGTATAGACGATCGGCCAGCCGTCCTGCAGATGCGCCGCACCATGCGCGTCGATGATCGCGGTGCCGCTGGCGTGGCAATTGCCGTGGATGCCGTCTGTTCCGGCCAGCTTGCAAATCAGTGCGGTCAGGTCATCCGGCAGCGCGGGCTGCGTGTCTGGGAAATAGGTCCAATCCCATGGCACCGGCACACCCGCCAGTTCCCAATGACCCGAGGGCGTATCCTTGCCGGGACTTACCTCTTGCGCGGCTCCCCATGCGGCGATGGGATCGGCATCAAGGCCCGGCGCGTCATCGCCGCTGGCCAGACGCACCGCCGCGCCAAGGCCCAGCGAATCCAAAATCGGCACGGTCAATGCCTGTGCCTGCGCGATATGCGCAACCGTATTGGCACCCGTGTCGGGCAGATCGCCGTTAAAAAACTTGTCCGCATCCGGCGCGCCGCCGATGCCGACCGAATCGATCACAACCAGAAAAGCACGTGTCATCTAAGTTATCCTGTCCAGTATCAGCGGGCCCACCTGCGGCGCAGCACCGATCGTGATGGCCGCAGCGACCGCATCGCAGGCCGCCTGCGCGGCGTCATCGTTGCGAGCATGCACCACCGCCAGCACGTCACCAGCGGCCACCCGGTCGCCAAGACTGCGCACATCGGTCAAACCGACGGCGGGGTCAATGCGATCGCCCTCTTTTTGGCGCCCGCCGCCAAGGGCAACAACGGCCAAGCCCAGCGCCTCGCCATCAATTGCGGCGATATGGCCAGCGACGGTCGCCGTTACTGCCAGCGTAACCGGTGCCTTCGGCAAATGGGTGCGCCAGTCCTGATCCATGTCGGGCGGGCCGCCCAAGGCGGCAATCATCCGGGCAAACCGGTCCAGCGCCGTCCCGTCCGCCAGCGAACGTTCCAGCGCGGCGCGGGCCTTATCCTCTGGCCAGCCGGCAAGGCCCAGCGCCTCGCAACCCAGCGCCAAAGCAAGGGTAACCAGACGCGGCGCGGCTTCAGGTGCGCCTGACAGGATGTCCATGCAGATCGCAAGCTCTGTTGCATTGCCAAGGCTGGGCGCCAGCGGCTGGTTCATGTCCGACAGCACGGCAACTGTGGGGCACCCTGCCCCGCGTGCGGTCTGGACCAGGGCCTGCGCCAGCGTGCGTGCCTCGGCTTCGGTTTTCATGAAAGCGCCGCTGCCGAATTTGACGTCCAGCACCAAGGCGCCGAGCCCCGCCGCCAGCTTTTTCGACAGGATCGAGGCGGTAATCAGGTCCACGGAATCCACCGTTGCCGTCACATCGCGCACCGCATAAAGCCGCTTGTCGGCGGGCGCGATGCGCCCCGTAGCACCGACGATGGCGCAGCCGATTTCAGCCACGATGGCGCGCAGCCGCGCTTCGCTGACGTCGGTGCTCACGCCGGGCACGGCCTCCAGCTTGTCCAACGTGCCGCCGGTATGGCCCAGCCCGCGCCCCGAAATCATCGGCACATAGACCCCGCAGGCTGCCAGCATCGGCGCCAAGATCAGTGACACGCAATCGCCCACGCCGCCGGTCGAATGTTTGTCAACAACCGGCCCTGCCAGATCCCAACCCAGCACATCGCCGCTGTCACGCATGGCCGCCGTCAAGGCCACGCGCCCCGCGTCCGACAGCCCGTTCAGACAGACCGCCATGGCAAAGGCCCCGGCTTGCGCATCCGACACGGCACCCGTCGCCAGCCCCTGCGCAAAGGCCGACACATCGGCCGCTTTGGGCGTCTGGCCTTTGCGCACCTGCGCTATAATCGCCCTTGCATCCATCATGTCAGACCTTGCTCATGTAATCCTGATCAAAGGCACCCGGCAGCAGCGCTGCGACAGTCGTTTGCAGCGTAACGCCATCGACCGTCGTCAGGGTGACAGGCACGTCGCCGTTGCAAAATTCCGCAAGCTTCTGGCGGCACCCGCCGCAGGGGCTAACGGGTTTGGGGCTATCGGCGATGACTGCCACGGCTGCGATGTCGCGCGCGCCGGCGGCGCACATGGCCGCAATGGCCCCCGCTTCCGCGCAGGTACCTTCGGGGTAGGCAACGTTTTCGACGTTGCAGCCAACGTGGATGCTGCCATCCGCCAAACGAAGGGCTGCCCCCACCAGAAAGCGCGAATAAGGCGCATGGGCATTCAGGCGGACGGCGGCCGCGGCCGCGATCAGATCGGCGGTTGCGGGATCAGAATGGGACATGAAAGGAATCTCCGATATTTGGGGTGACAGTGAAGCGCAGCGCCAGCGGATGCAAGGCGACAAGGGGAACCCAAAGGGATGACCCCGCGTTGGTCCAGTGTAACAAGGAGGCCGACATGATACCGCCCACCGCAAAACCAGTTCTGCCCGACGATGCAGCCCGGCTGCCGCAAGATGGCGACAGCCCCATGACAGGCGATCAGGCCGACCTGCTGAAAGTTCTGTGCAGCGAGGCGGGCGAGCCTTTTGATGCCAGCCTGACGCAATCGCAGGCCCTGACCCGGATAGAGTCGTTGCGCGGCCACCTGAATACGGACCTGAATTTGTAAACTACCCGCATCGTTCCCACCTCGGCCGCCTGTCACTTCCCCCGCGACCGACCCATTTCAAGGAGCATCAAGATGACAACCGGACCCAACATGACCGAAGACCACCACATGATGAGCGGCGAACAAGCTGCCATCCTGCAAGAGCTTTGCGAAAAGACAGGTCACTATTACAACGACCAGATGACCTCTGACCGGGCGGATGACCTGATTAACCGTTTGTCATCCGAACTTGATGCGGAAACCGCAACGCGCTGACCCTTTGCCGGTATCGGGACTAATCTGGTCCACTTCAGGCGTTTTGTTCTGTTGCTTCAAAACCAGCGGCGGCAACGGAAAAAGCAAATCCGCCAGTGTTCATCGGCTTAGGTAAATGCGCCGCCCTGTTCGCATTGGGCGCATGCCGCTTATCAAGCCTATCCTGGAAAGATCTGCGCCATTTCCGCGTCGAACCGCGCCCAGGTCATCGTGGCTTTGTTTCCGGCATAGCCATGATAATGGCTTTGCCCGGTGGAATTAGGCAACCCGGCCCAGATTTTTGCCAGATTGTTCATGAACGTGCGTCGCCCGATCCGTCCTGCCTGCACCTCGTGAAAGCCCGCCTCCTCTAATAAAACATCGGCCAAGGTATCCTGCACCTGCGGCGAAAAGCGCGTGTTCTGGTCTATGCCAGTCGCGTCGACCAGACGGCGCAGGGTGGACGGAATGAACTGATATCGCCCGATGGCGTGCGGTTGTCCCGGCGTTGCCCTGATCCACGCGTAAATTTGCGCGATTGTCATATCGGTTGGCAGCCCCGGGGGTTTGCGGGTCGCGCCATACTGCACCGCGTCATAGCCGTGGCGCCCCGCCTCTGCCGCTGCGATCAGGTGACGCACCCGATCTGCCGCCCCCCCGCCGGACAGGTTGCCAAGCGGCGCCGCGCGGATAAATTTGGCATCTTGCGCCAAACCGTCACGGTTGACCTGTGACGGCAACCGCGCCGGATAGGGCGCAAAAAGGCTTCGCCCCTCCTCACCGACAAACAGGCTCGCCACCGACACCGGCGGCGGCGACCCATCCTGCGGCGGCGAAATGCTGATCAGGGCCACCCGCCCCTGCAGAATCGGCATCCGGCCCGCCATAGACAGGGCATCCGCCGGCGCGACTTGTGGAACGGCAACGACAAGTCCCAGCAAAAACAGCATCAGCGAAAAACGTCTTATCAGCATACGGCAAACCCTTGGATCGATCGGGGCGAACCTGATGGGCAAAAGTTTATAATTCGTTGGCCTTGCCGCATTTATGCCGCCATCCGGGAACAAATCGGGTGGACGGAACATTATATGAACACAAACCGAAGGAAACGATCATGACCGATGACCTGAACCACCCAAAAACCGACGCCCCCGGCAACGCGGAAAAGCCGGTCGACCAATGGGTCACGGGCGACGAGGCGATGACCGGCGCGCAGGCCAGCTATTTGCAAACCCTATCAGAAGAGGCTGGCGAAACCTTTGACCCGAACCTGACCAAGGCCGAAGCGTCAAAGCAAATCGATACGCTGCAGGAAAAGACAGGTCGCGGAGCCTGACGCATGACCTAGCGTCGGGGAAGGTGATGGTTTAGGGGTGAACCATCGCTGAAAAGGACTGCCAAGGCCATGACCCCCGCTGACAAAGACGACATCCCATCTGACAGCCTGCGCAAGGCGGCTTTGGACTACCACCAGTTCCCGCGGCCGGGCAAACTGGAAATCCGCGCCACGAAACCGCTGGCCAACGGGCGCGATTTGTCCCGCGCCTATTCCCCCGGTGTCGCCGAAGCCTGCCTGGAAATCAAAGCAGACCCTGCAACCGCCCGCGACTATACCACGCGCGGCAATCTTGTCGGCGTCGTCACCAACGGGACCGCCGTGCTGGGCCTTGGCAACATCGGCGCGCTCGCCTCCAAGCCTGTCATGGAAGGCAAGGCCGTCCTGTTCAAAAAGTTCGCCAATATCGACTGCTTCGACATCGAACTGAACGAACCCGACCCCGTCAAACTGGCCGAGATCGTCTGCGCACTCGAACCCACCTTTGGTGCCATCAATCTAGAAGATATCAAGGCCCCCGACTGTTTTGTCGTCGAACAGATCTGCCGCGAACGGATGAATATCCCCGTCTTTCACGACGACCAGCATGGCACCGCCATCGTTGTCGGCGCAGGCATCACCAACGCCCTGCGCATCGCGAAAAAAGACTTTGCCGACGTCAAGGTCGTGTCCACCGGTGGCGGTGCCGCCGGCATCGCCTGCCTGAACATGCTGCTCAAACTCGGCGTGCAGCGCAAGAACGTGTTTCTGTGCGACCTTCAGGGCCTTGTCTACAACGGCCGCACCCTCGACATGACCGACCAAAAGGCGGAGTATGCTCAGGGCGACCAGCCGCGCACTCTGGATGATGTGATCGACGGGGCGGACGTGTTCCTTGGCCTGTCCGGCCCCGGCGTGCTGACCCCCGACATGGTCGCCAAGATGGCCGAGGTGCCGATCATCTTTGCCCTTGCCAACCCGAACCCGGAAATCGATCCGGACGCCGCCCGCGCGGTTAACCCGCGGGCCATTATCGCCACGGGCCGGTCGGACTTTCCCAACCAGGTCAACAACGTACTGTGCTTTCCCTTCATTTTCCGCGGGGCCCTCGACGCAGGGGCCACCACCATCAATGACGAGATGAAGATCGCCTGCATCGAAGGCATCGCCGCCATGGCCCGCGCCACCACCAGTGCAGAGGCCGCCGCCGCCTATAAAGGCGAACAGCTGACCTTTGGCCCCGACTACCTGATCCCCAAACCCTTTGATCCGCGCCTGATGGGCGTGGTCGCCAGCGCGGTTGCCCAGGCGGCCTGCGACACCGGCGTCGCCACCCGGCCCATCGCTGATATGGACGCCTACAAGCGGCAGCTTGACGCGAGCGTCTTCAAATCCGCGCTTATCATGCGCCCGGTCTTCGAAGCCGCCCGCACCGCCAGCCGGCGCATCGTCTTTGCCGAAGGCGAAGACGAACGCGTCCTGCGCGCAGCCCAGGCCATCATGGAGGAAACCACCGAAGAGCCGATCCTGATCGGCCGGCCAGAGGTGATCGCCGCCCGCTGCGAACGCGCCGGCCTGGAAATCCGGCCCGGCGTCGATTTCAAGATCGTGAACCCGGAAAACGATCCACGCTATCGTGATTACTGGGGCACCTACCATGAAATCATGGCCCGTCAGGGCGTGACCCCCGATTTGGCCCGCGCCATCATGCGCACCAATACCACCGCCATCGGTGCGGTCATGGTCCACCGCGGCGAGGCGGATTCGCTGATTTGCGGCACCTTCGGCCAATACCTGTGGCACCTGAACTACATCCAGCAGATCCTTGGCGATGCGGCCCTGCACCCCGTCGCGGCCCTGTCGCTGATGATTCTGGAAACCGGCAACCTCTTTATCGCCGACACCCAGGTCCACGAGGAACCGACTCCGGAACAGATCGCCGAAACCGTCATCGGTGCCGCCCGCCACATCCGCCGCTTTGGCGTCGAGCCCAAGATCGCCCTGTGCTCGCACAGCCAGTTCGGCAATATGGACAGCAACTCCGGCCGCCGCATGCGCGCGGCAATGGACATCCTGCACAGCCGGCCCCGCGATTTCAGCTTCGAAGGCGAAATGCACATCGACAGCGCCCTCGACGTGGAACTGCGTAACCGCATCTTCCCCGGTGCCCATCTGGACGGCGCGGCCAATTGCCTTGTATTTGCTAACGCCGATGCAGCCTCCGGCGTGCGCAACATCCTGAAAATGAAAGGCAACGCACTCGAAGTCGGGCCGATCCTGATGGGCATGGGCAACCGCGCCCATATCGTGACACCCTCGATCACGGCCCGCGGCCTGCTGAACATGTCCGCCATCGCAGGCACGCCCGTTTCCCATTACGAATAAGTCCGGCCAACAAAACCGCACCTGCCGCCACCTTTAGCGGCGCGCAAGTGCGGCCTGACGGTTTTGCTAGTCCCTGCCAGATCTGCGCGGTCCCCTCTTCTTCTGGTCCCAAATATCCCGGGGGGCCGCGCAGCGGCGGGGGCAGCGCCCCCTCCTACCTCTCCCCACCAGATCCCACGCACCTCGGGAAATGCCGAACCGCGCCACCAACCGGCCCGCGCTTGTCAATAAATTCACACATCCCCCGCCCCGTTCCGACACCGGACTTGCCCGCTCAAACCCGCCCTTCTATCCCTGATGCCAGCGACGTTTGGGAGGACGGGACTTATGACTTACGCTGACATCTACAAAAGCTGGCAAACCGACCCAGAGGCTTTCTGGATGCAGGCCGCGCAAGCGATCACCTGGGTGAAACCACCGTCCCGCGCCCTCGATGACAGCAAGGCCCCCCTTTACAGCTGGTATGCCGATGCCCAGGTGAACACCTGCTACAACGCCGTCGACCGCCATGTCGAAAACGGCCGCGGCGAACAGGTTGCGATTATCCACGACAGCCCGATGACGCATAGTGTCAGCCGCATGACCTATGCCCAGCTGCAAACCGCAACCGCTTCCCTTGCGGGTGCGTTGCGCGCCAAGGGCATCACCGCGGGCGACCGGGTCATCATCTATATGCCCATGGTGCCAGAAGCGCTTGTCGCCATGCTTGCCTGCGCCCGCATCGGTGCTGTTCATTCAGTCGTCTTTGGCGGGTTCGCTGCCCATGAATTGGCCGTCCGCATTGACGACGCAACGCCGCGCGCGATCATCGGCGCCTCTTGCGGGCTGGAGCCGGGGCGCACCGTTGCCTATAAGCCGCTGATCGACGGGGCCATCGCGCAGGCCAGGCACAAGGTTGATTTCACCATCATCCTGCAGCGCGAACAGTGCCGCGCCAACATGACGGACGGCTTCGACAACGACTGGCACGCCGTTCAGCAGGGCGTCACCCCCGCCGAATGCGTCCCCGTCGCCGGCGATCACCCCGCCTATATCCTCTACACCTCTGGCACCACCGGCGCGCCCAAAGGCGTGGTCCGCGCCACCGCCGGCCACCTTGTCGCGCTGAACTGGACCATGAAAAACGTCTATAACGTCAACCCAGGAGAGGTGTTCTGGGCCGCCTCCGACGTCGGTTGGGTCGTAGGTCACAGCTATATCTGCTATGGCCCGCTGATCCACGGCAACACCACCGTGGTCTTCGAAGGCAAGCCTGTCGGCACCCCCGACGCAGGCACCTTCTGGCGCGTGATCCAGGACCACAAGGTGCGCAGCTTTTTCACCGCCCCCACCGCCTTTCGCGCCATCAAGCGCGATGACCCCAAGGGCGAACTGATCCGCAACTACGACATCTCCTCGCTCCGCGCTCTTTATCTGGCGGGCGAACGCGCTGACCCCGATACGATCCACTGGGCGCAGGACGTGATGAAGGTCCCGGTCTACGACCACTGGTGGCAGACCGAATCCGGCTTCCCCATGGTCGGCAACCCTGCCGGGATAGAGGCGCTACCCGTCAAAATTGGCAGCCCCACCGTCGCCCTGCCCGGCTTTGACATCCGCATCCTTGACGAAGGCGGGCACGAGGTTCCGCGCGGCACGCTTGGCGCGATCGCGATCAAACTTCCCCTGCCCCCCGGCACCCTGCCGACCCTGTGGCAGGCAGAGGATCGCTTTATCAAATCCTACCTGACCACCTTTCCCGGCTTCTATGAAACCGGCGACGCGGGGCTCATGGACGAAGACGGCTATCTGTACGTCATGGCACGCACCGACGACGTCATCAACGTCGCTGGCCACCGCCTGTCCACCGGCGCGATGGAAGAAATCCTTGCTAATCACCCCGACGTCGCCGAATGCGCCGTCATCGGCGTCACAGACGAGTTGAAGGGCCAACTGCCCATGGGGTTTGTCTGCACCAACAAAGGCACCAGCCGCACGGACGCGGATATCGTCAAAGACTGCATCCGCATGGTCCGCGAAGAAATCGGCCCCGTCGCCGCCTTTAAACTGGTCGCCGTCGTGAACCGCTTGCCCAAAACCCGATCCGGCAAAATCCTGCGCCGCACGATGGTCAGCATCGCAGACAACACCGACTTTAAAATGCCGGCTACGATTGACGACCCGGCCATCCTGGACGAAATCCGCACAGCATTGAAACCGCTGGGATATGGCGGGGCATAAATCGCCTTTCGCGCTGCAGTCGGAATAGCGTGAACCACGGCCCCGCCGCTGGACTGGCGGCGGGTGGCACAGACGCGGACACAGTCGGCCTTAGGACTCAGTATCATGCCGGATGCGACACCGCTTTCGTTCTTGATTTGGATAGAAACCTATCAGATGCGGGCTGGCATCTTACTGCAACCAAAGCGCGACGATAAACGGATCTGAGCAAACAAACAAAAACCCCGCCTGCTTGCACAGACGGGGTTTGAGAATAAGTCGCCTTAGGTCTTAAATATCGTCGCCCAGCGCACCCTTTACGGTTCCGGATACATCCTGAACCGAACCCTTGGCTTTCTGCGCTTTGCCTTCGGCTTCCAGACGCTCGTTGTCGGTCGCATCGCCGACGGCTTCTTTCACAGAACCTGCGGCTTTGTTGCCTGCAGCTTTCACTTTGTCAGTCAATTCACCCATGATGAATTCTCCTTTTCAAACCGGGGGTTGGCGTCAATGATTGCCGCGCTTCCCGTCTGGTGAACTAACCGCGCGCCCGGCGAAAGGTTCCGCATCGCTCTCGCTTTCGTGTCAGGCAAATTGTTCCTGGAACAAACGCTCTTCCAGCCCGTGGCCGGGATCGAACAGAATACGGTGCCGGATACTGGGGTTCGACTGGATTTCAACGCTGACCACATTGCGCACGGATTTGCCGTCGGCGTCCGCCATCACGGGCCGCTTTTCCGCGTTCAGTACGTCGATCCGCACCACCGCCTTTTTCGGCAACAGCGCCCCGCGCCAGCGCCGCGGCCGGAACGCCGCCATCGCCGTCAGCGCCAGCACATCCGATCCGATTGGCAGGATCGGCCCATGCGCGCTGTAGTTATACGCGGTCGAGCCTGCGGGCGTGCAGACCAGCGCACCGTCGCAGACCAGTTCGGGCATCCGCAGCTTGCCATCGACCGTGATACGCAGCTTGGCTGCCTGCGGGCCTGCGCGCAGCAAGGATACCTCGTTAATCGCCAGCGCCGTGTGCATCGACCCGTCCGCCGCCAGCGCGGTCATGATCAGCGGGTTGATGATTTCCTCTTCTGCGTCCTGCAAACGCTGCACCAGCTTGTCGCCATCGTATTCGTTCATCAGGAAACCGACCGTGCCACGATTCATGCCGTAAACCGGCACATCCAGCGCCTGCGTGGCATGAAGCGTTTGCAACATGAAACCGTCGCCCCCCAATGCGACGATAAACTGCGCCTCTTCGGGGGCGATGCTGCCATGGCGCTGGGTCAGCTCTGCCAGCGCCTCTTGGGCAAGAGGGGCATTGCTGGCCGTAAAAGCGATCCGCAGTCGAGGCATAAAGGCGTCTTTCTAAACAAGCGTGCCGGGTTTTGTCCCCTGATCGCACACAGAACGCAAGCGCGCCTCATCGCAGCAGATTGACATGGCGGGACGTTTTGCCGCTTTTGACCCTGCGCCAATTGGCGTAGAAGGCCTGCAAACCTCGTTATCATGCCCGAAAGGAACAGCCATGAACGCCCCCACCCGTGACGACGGCTTCTTTACCGAATCTTTGGCCACCCGTGATCCTGAACTTGCAAAAGCGATGGACGCCGAACTTGGCCGCCAGCGCAAAGAGATCGAGCTGATCGCATCCGAAAACATCGTCAGCGCCGCCGTCATGGAAGCGCAGGGCGGCGTGATGACGAACAAATACGCCGAAGGCTATCCGGGCCGCCGCTACTACGGCGGGTGTGAACATGTCGACGTGGCTGAAAACCTCGCCATCGACCGCGCCAAGCAGTTGTTTTCCTGCGATTTTGCCAACGTGCAGCCGAACTCCGGCTCTCAGGCGAACCAGGGTGTGTTTCAGGCGCTGCTGCAGCCGGGCGATACGATCCTTGGCATGTCACTGGACGCTGGCGGCCACCTGACCCATGGCGCAAAGCCAAACCAGTCCGGCAAATGGTTCAATGCCATTCAATACGGTGTGCGGGCGCAGGATCTGGAACTGGACTACGATCAGGTCGCCGAACTGGCCGCAGAACACCAGCCCAAGATGATCATCGCCGGCGGCTCTGCGATTCCCCGCATCATCGATTTTAAAAAAATGCGCGCGATTGCAGATTCGGTCGGCGCCTATCTGCTGGTTGATATGGCCCACTTTGCCGGTCTGGTCGCTGCGGGTCTGTACCCCTCGCCCTTCCCGCACGCCCATGTCGCCACCACGACAACCCATAAAACCTTGCGCGGCCCGCGCGGCGGCATGATCCTGACCAACGATGAAAACATCGCGAAAAAGGTGAACTCCGCCATTTTCCCCGGTATTCAGGGCGGCCCCCTGATGCATGTGATCGCCGGCAAGGCCGTCGCCTTCGGCGAGGCGCTGCGCCCCGGCTTCAAGGACTACCAAAAACAGGTGGTGCTGAACGCACAGGCGCTGGCGGACGAGCTGATGAAATGCGGCCTTGATATCGTCACCGGCGGCACTGACACGCACCTGATGCTGGTCGATCTGCGCCCCAAAGGCGTAAAGGGTAACGCAACCGAAGCCGCCCTTGGCCGCGCCCATATCACCTGCAACAAAAACGGCATCCCCTTCGATTCAGAAAAGCCGACTATCACCTCTGGCGTGCGCCTCGGCTCTCCGGCAGGCACGACCCGCGGCTTTACCGAAGAAGAGTTTCGCCAGATTGGCCGCTGGATTGGTCAGGTCGTCGACGGCCTTGCCGCTAACGGCGAAGAGGGGAACGCCGACGTCGAAGCGCAGGTCCGTGCCGAAGTCGAAGCCATGTGCGACCGCTTCCCGATCTACCCGAACCTGTAAATTCTACAAAATACCCACAAAGGCCGTCGCACCCTGCGGCGGCCTTTTGCGTTATGCGGCAAGGGCTTCGACTAGGCAGCCCTTGATTAACGCCCCCTGCCGCCCCACCTGATGCGGACAAATGCCAAAGGATACCGCCATGACCGACCGCCCTGAACCTCTTCGTATCGACATCGTATCAGACGTGGTCTGCCCATGGTGCATCGTCGGTTATCGCCAACTGAAACAGGCGCTGGATGCCAAGGGCATCGATTACGATCTGCATTGGCACCCGTTCGAACTGAACCCCGCCATGCCCGCGACAGGCCAAAACATGTCCGAACATATCATGGAAAAATACGGCAGCACCGCCGCCGAGTCAGAGGCAAACCGCAAGCGCCTGACCGATTTGGGCAAAGAGCTGGACTTCGACTTTTCCTTCGGCCCCGACACGCGGATGCACAACACGTTTAACACGCATCAGCTGATCCATTGGGCAGACACATTGGACCGCGGCCATGATCTGAAACAGGCGTTCTTCTCGGCCCACTTCACCGACAACGCCAATTTGTCTGATTCAGATGTCCTTGTGCAGATTGCAGGCTCTATCGGTCTGGATGGAGATGAAGCCCGCGCCGTGCTGGACGACCAACGCTACGCCGAAGCGGTCCGTGCCGAGGAAAAGTTCTGGACCAGTCAGGGTATCAGCGGCGTGCCGGCTGTTGTCTTTGATCGCAAACACCTTGTCACCGGGGCACAGGGCGCTGAAAACTACGGCAGCATCCTTGACCAATTGGCTGCGTTGCGGGCCGCCTGACAGGCACCTTTAAGGATCGGCCCGGCTTGCCGGGTCGATCCACCTATTTGCACAATTCTAAATCCGCCCCTGCGCCCGCAGAACCCAGATTGCAATCGTAAACACCAAAATGCCCAGCGCTGACCAAGCTGCCAGTTTGCGCAGGATGCGCGTCTGCCGCATCGCACCGCGATCAATACCGCCCAGATACGCCAGCACCCGGTCGGCACATTTGCCCGTTGCCGCCGTATCGGCCATGCGCGCCAGCTTCGGATTGCCCTGCGCCACATCCGCCCGCACCACCGCCCGCAAATCGCGGATCACCGCGCGCGGCAGGCTGCGGCCAACCTTGCCGGCCTGCTGTTCCAGCGTGCGACCCTTCAGCCCCAGCTTGGCCTGCAGTTCGGACCGGATACGCGCATTTTTGCGGGAAAGGGTGTCAGCAACCATACCTCTGTGGTAGCGGTGGGGCCGCGCCCTCTCAAGCCCTAGGGCGGCGCGCAACCCAACATCACACAGGCCTGCGACATGCTGAACACAATCACCCACGGCACCCCGACAGATCTGCCGCCTTTGCTGATCGTCCACGGTCTGTTCGGCTCTGCCCGCAACTGGGGCGTGATTGCAAAGCGGCTATCGGACACCCGCCAGGTCGTAGCCGTCGATATGCGCAACCACGGTGACAGCCCCTGGATGGACAGACATACCTATCCCGACATGGCCGCCGATCTGGCGAAGGTGATTGCCGGGATCGCCCCAAAGATGGATGTCATGGGTCATTCGATGGGCGGCAAGGCGGCGATGATGCTGGCGCTAACGCGGCCTGCGCTGGTCAACAAACTGGTCGTCGCTGACATCGCGCCGGTTGCCTATGATCACTCACAAGACGGCCCGCTGAACGCCATGCAAGGCGTGGACCTGTCGCAAATCACATCGCGCAAGGATGCCGCCGACCAGATGGCGGTTGACGCAGCCACGGCAGCATTTCTGCTGCAAAGCCTTGATCTGCAAAACAAACGCTGGAAGCTGAACCTTGATGTTCTGGCCCGCGATATGCCCCAAATTGTCGGCTGGCCAGCGCCAGCAGGCCAGTTCGACGGCCCCGCTCTGTTTCTGCGCGGGGCAAACTCATCTTATGTCCCCGACAGCGCGGCCCCCGCTATCCATATGGCCTTTCCCGCCGCCACCATTGAAACCGTGCCAGACGCAGGCCATTGGCTGCACGCCGAACAGCCCCGCGCGGTGGAATCTGCCGTGCGCGCCTTTCTGGACGCCTAGATCACCGTAGAGGTCAGAAACGCCGCAAGACACAGCCCGCCCATCAGGCTGACAAAGATATAAGGAAGGCTTTGCATCGGATCGCTCCTGCGGTTTGGCGTTTGTGCCACATAATACGCAGGCGCTGCATCTTTCCGTCGCGCGGCATCATACAATGTCATAAGACTTGGAAAATCATCCCCCTTCGCGACCGGAGACTTTCGCATGACACGCATTCTTTCGCTTTTCGCCGTTCTGACAGCCCTGACCGCCTGCAACACCATCGCTGGTGCCGGTCAGGACCTGACCGCAACGGGCACAGCGATCACGGCCCAAACCCGCGCCGTGCAATCGGATCTGTAAACCGCCCTGCCCCGGAAAGCCTGATTGCCATGTTCACGCCTCGCACAGTCCTTGTCGTCATAATCGCCGCTATTCTTGGCACGACCTTTAATGCCATCGCCGTCAACATCATGGCGGGCGAAGAAGTCATGCCGCTGATCACCTCACTTGGCCGCAACCTGGTTGCGATCATCGTGGCCCTGCTGCTGATCCCGACCTTTGCCCGCGGCGGCAACCTTGCCGCCTGGGCCATTGCCCTGATCGCGCTGACCGTGATCCCGTCGCTGCTGGCGAAATTCGCCTTTGGTGCCGCTGCCCCGTGGCAGTTCGTGCTGACGGTGAATTTCATCTACGCCTTCGTCGCGACGCTGATCTATGCGGTGTCCTACCGCAAACATTAGGCACAGTTACACCGCATGCCAAAGGCCCGCAGTCGCCGCTGCGGGCCTTTGGCATGACCGGTCGAGCGTTAACCGCTTGGTCACACTGTTTCGTATGCGATACATATTATGTAAAATAGCGGGTCTGCAGGGGCTGCCGCCACCGCGTCGCCCGCGCCTCGATCCGTTGCATGATGCCGTATTCGATCCCCAGCATGACGACGATGAACGACAGGGCATAGGCCATGACGTAAGGCACCTCGAACAGTTGAAAATACAGGTGGATCTGAAACCCGATCCCGTCGGGGCGGCCCAGAAATTCCACCACAAGCACCAGCTTCCAGATGATCGCCAAACCGTTGCGCGCCGCCGATGACAGATAGGGCGCAAGCTGCGGAAACACGACATGACGCAGCCGGGTCAGCGGCGACAGCTGATACACCTGTGCCATATCCCGCAGGGACCGGTCCAGCGCCCGCGCCCCCTCGCGCACCGTGACAATCACCGTCGCGGTCTTGTTAAAGCTGACGGCCACAATCGCCGCCGTCTCGTTCAAACCGATCCACAGATAGCACATCACGATCACAACCAACGCCGGGATATTCAGCGCGACAACGACCCAAGGATCAAGCCATCGGTTCAGCCGCGGCATCGTCCCCAGCATCACGCCCAGCGCCACGCCAATTCCCATGGAAATGCCAAACGCCAGCGCAACGCGGACCAGCGTCGGGACCAGATGATGCGCCAGTTTGCCGCTCATCGCCTCTTGCACCATGATCGCGCCGACCTGCCCCGGCCCGGGGAATGTGCGCGGGGTATCGATCCACCACGCCGCAGCCACCCAAAGCACAATCAGCGCCGCCAATGATGCCAGAGTGATCGCGCCTGATGTCAGTCTTGATTGCATAAACGCCCCTCTTGCCCCCACCCTGCGGCCCCTTGCCCGCAGGGTCAACGCCGCCTGCCGTCGCCGCGACTTTGGTCCTATGTCGCGGCAGGTGACTTGTTCCTAATCTGCCCACATGGGTGGAGCCAATCGTTTCTTAGTCTCGTGTCTGCTGATCTGTCTGGCCTTGCTGGCCAGCCCGCAAACTGCCCATGCCCAACTGACCAAGGCAGAGCTGACCCCCTTTGTCACACCGCCCTTTTCCATCGGCGAGCCGATCAACGACAATGGTGTGTGGGAGTTGCTGAACTCTGGCGGTGCCCTTGCCGGCTACGTGTTCGAGACAGAGGAGATGGCACCCCTGCCCGGCTTTTCCGGCGCGCCGATCAACATCTTTGTCATGCTGGATCTGAACGGAGCCTTCATCGACGTGCGCCTGATTTCCCATAACGAGCCGATCTTCGTCTCTGGTCTGGGCGAGGCCCCTTTGCGCAAATTTTTCGAACAATATCGCGGGCTGTCGATCAACCGAAGCCTTGTCGTCGGCACCCCCTACGGCGGCGCAGGGGATGGCTCTGCCCTTGTCTATCTGGACGGCGTGACCAAGGCGACCGCCAGCATCCGCATCGCTCACGAAAGCATCCTTGCCGCCACCCGCGCCGTGGCCCGCGAAAAAATGCACGGCGTCGCGAGCGCCCCGCCCGCCTATCCGAACCCCGACCACGCAGAGGATCTGGACTGGAACGCCTTGATGGATCAGGGCCTTGTGACCCGCAAAACCGTGCTGAACAGCGACGTCAACGCCGCCTTTGACGGCACGATCTTTGCCACCGACGATCCCATCGCGCAGGCGGACCCGGACGGCGTCTACCTTGATCTTTACATCGTCGACCTCGGCGCGCCGTCGATCGCCGCCGCCGCCCTTGGCCCGCAGACCCTGCGCGAATTGCAGGCATTCCAGCGCATATCCCCCACGGACGAGCCGATCTTGCTGATCGACGCAGGTCGCCACGGCCTTGTGTCACCTGATTTCATCCGCAACACATCGCCTGACTGGCTTTCGGCGCAGCAGGATGGCCTGCCCATCGCCCTGCGCGACGCCGACCTGTTCGTCACCCTGTCGCCGCAAGCCCCGCAAGGCACGGCGATCATCCTGCGCACGGACCGCCGCCTCGGGTTCGATCCGACCCGTGAGTGGACTCTGAACGTGCAGGCAATCCGCGAACACGGCCAGTTCATGCCGCAAATCGGCCAAGCGACCCTTTCCGCAACCCATCTGACCTCTGACCGCTTTTATCTGCGCCCGGTGGAACAAGTCGCCGAAAGCGCCTTTGCCGGGGCCATCCGCAACCGCCAAAGCGATCTGGTCGTGCTTGGCCTGTTCCTTGCTGGGCTTTTGCTAATCCTTGGCCCCGGTCAAAAACGCTTTGCCGCATGGGCCGCCTTTACCCCCACGCGCCTTGGCATCCTTGCCTTTGTGCTGGGCTTTATCGGCTGGTGGGGCCAGGGCCAGCTGAGTATCGTCACAGTCCTTGGCGTCATTCGCACCGGCGTCTTTGGCGGATCCTTCAACTTCCTCGCTTACGACCCCTTCGGCACGCTGGTCTGGATCGTCGCGATCCTTGGTTTCGTCCTTTGGGGCCGCGGCCTGTTCTGCGGCTGGCTTTGCCCCTTTGGCGCACTGCAAGAGTTCGCCCACCACCTTGGCCGCCTGCTGCGTCTGCCCCAGTGGGAGGTATCGCGCGCTTGGGACCAGCGCCTGAAATGGATTAAATACGTCCTGCTCGCTGGCCTGATCGCGACCATTTTCATCGCCCCGGACAGCACCGACACGGTCGCGGAAATCGAGCCCTTCAAAACCGCCATCACTGTGTTTTTCGTGCGCGACTGGTACTACGTCCTTTATGCCGCCTTCTGGTTGGTCCTTGGCATGGTGACGTTCAAGGGCTTTTGCCGCTACGTCTGTCCGCTGGGTGCCTTCATGGCGATCGGCGGCATGATCCGCACACGCAGCTGGATTCCCCGCCGCGCAGACTGCGGATCGCCCTGCCAGCTGTGCAAGGTAAAATGCAAATACGGCGCGATCAAACAGACGGGCGAAATCCAATACGACGAATGCTTCCAATGCCTTGACTGCGTCACGATCCACGACGACCCCGCGCAATGCGTGCCGCTGATCCTTGCAGCCCGCGGCAAAAGGAAAGCCGCATGAAACGCCGCCGTTTCCTGACCCTGACAGCCGCCACCCTTGCGATCCCGCGCAGCGCCCGCGCCGCCGTCTGGCAGGGCACCGCCCTTGGGGCCGATGTGTCGATCACGCTCATGGGCCGAGGGGCGCAGGATGCTCTGGCGCAGGTGCGCCAGACACTGGCCCGGATCGAGGCGCTGTTCAGCCTCTATACGCCGTCAACGCTGACGCAGCTGAACACGAACGGCACCCTGTCCGCGCCACCCGCCGAATTCACCGCGCTGTGCCGGATCATCAGCCGGGTCCACGCGCTGACCGGCGGTTGCTTTGACCCGACAGTCCAGCCGTTATGGACCGCCTTGGCCACTGGCACCGATCCCCGCGCCGCCCGCGCCTTAATCGGCTGGGACCGCGTGACGCTCTCGCCTGACCGTATCACCGTTGCCCCTCATCAAGCGCTCACCTTCAACGGCATCGCCCAAGGCTTTGCCACCGATATCATCACGGCCGAACTCGCGACCGCAGGCTTCACCCACGCTTTGATCAACATCGGCGAATACCGCGCCCTGGGCGGCCCCTGGCACATCAGCATCCACGATCCCGCAGCAGGCCAGATTGCGCAACTGGCGCTGACGGGCCAAGCCGTCGCAACATCCAGCCCCGCCGCAATCATGGCCGGGAACACCCCCCACATCCTGTCCCCCGCAGGCCACCCGCCGCTGTGGTCCACCGCCAGTGTCACCGCCCCTAACGCCGCGCTGGCCGACGCGCTGTCGACTGCGTTCTGCCTGATGGACCGCGCGGCGATTAGCCAAACCCTCGCCCATTTCCCCGGCACGCAGGCGCGTCTGATCGACATGAACGGCAACCTCAGCCGCGTATGAAAAAGCCCCCGGTGCGCGTGGGCACCGGGGGCTTATATCGTCAGGCACGATGCTTACTTTGCGTTCTTCACCGCCCGCCTGGCCATCACGCCGCACAGATGCGCACGGTAAGCCTTGTCGCCATGCAGGTCCGCGATCATCGGGCCCTCATCGATGGCGACGCCGTCCAGCGCCTCTGGCGTAAAGTTTGCGCTCAATGCAGCCTCGGCTGCCGCCCAGCGGAACACACCCTCGCCGGATGCACCGGTAATAGCCACCCGCACGCCTTCTGCAAACTTGGCCACGAAAACCGCAACAAGCGGAAAACGCGATGCCGGCTGGATGAACTTCTCATAGCAGGCCACCTGCGGAACCGGAAACTTCACTTCGGTGATAATCTCGCCCTCGTCCAAGGCCGTGTCGAACATGCCCTGAAAATAGTCATCCGCCGCAATCTCGCGCCGGTCGGTGACAATCACCGCACCAGAGGCAAGCACACCCGCCGGATAGCATGCCGACGGATCGTTATTGGCAAGCGACCCGCCAATGGTACCACGCGTGCGCACCGCCGGATCACCGATCCGCGCTGCCAAAGATGCCAGTGCCGGATAACCCAACGCACCCTCCGCCACCGCCCGGTGCACCGTTGCGCCCTTGATACAAATGCGTCCTTCGCTGTCGGTGCTGATGCCCTTCAACTCTGGAATATTGTGCAGACTCACCAGCTTTTCTGGGTCCGCCAGCCGCGCCTTCAATGTCGGGATCAGCGTCTGCCCGCCCGACAGCGCTTGCCCGCCCGCCGCAATCGCCGCCTTGGCCGCATCCAGCGTTGTCGGCCGTTCAATCTCGAATGCATACATGATGTCTCATCCTTATCCTGTAAACCAAAGCTCGGGTCCCCCCTTCTTCTGGTTAAAAATATCCCGGGGTCCGGGGCAGCGCCCCGGTTCACCCTCTCGCCTTACTGCATCGCAGCCCAAACCCGGTGCGGCGTCAGCGGCATGTCGATATGTGCCACCTTCTTGCCCGAACCAGAGTTGATGGCGTCCAGCACCGCGTTCACCAGGCTTGGCGGCGATCCGATCGCCCCCGCCTCGCCGCAGCCTTTCACACCCAGCGGATTGTGCGTACAGGGCGTCTGGCAAGAATGATCTACCGTATAGAACGGCACATCCCCCGCCCGCGGCATCGCATAGTCCATATAGGACGCACTCAGCAGCTGACCGTCACTGTCATAGGCGCAGCCTTCCATCATCGCCTGCCCGATGCCCTGGGCAATGCCGCCATGCACCTGGCCCGACACGATCATCGGGTTGATCACATTGCCGAAATCGTCTGCGGCGCAAAACCGCTCGATCTTGACGTGACCTGTCTCGGGGTCCAGCTCGACCTCGCAGGCATAGGCCCCCGACGGATAGGTAAAGTTCGCCGGATCGTAAAACGCCGTCTCCTCCAGTCCAGGTTCGATATCCGTCAGCGGATAGTTGTGTGGCACGTAAGCAGCCAAGGTAACATCACCCCAGGCCACGGATTTATCCGTGCCCGCGACGCTGAACCGCCCGTCCTTCAGTTCGATATCACCCTCAGAGGCTTCCATCAGGTGGGCCGCGATCTTCTTAGCCTTATTGATTACTTTTTCAGCCGCGCGCACCATCGCAGATCCGCAAACCGCCAGGGACCGCGACCCATAGGTGCCCATGCCAAACGGGATCTTTGACGTATCGCCGTGCACGATGTCGATCTGGTCTTCGGGGATACCGATCATTTCGGAAATCACCTGCGGGAACGATGTCTCGTGACCCTGCCCGTGGCTATGCGCACCGACCATCACGGAAATGGACCCTGTCGCGTTCACCCGCACGGTGGCCGCGTCATACAGACCCGCCCGCGCGCCAAGCTGGCCGACAAGGTTCGACGGCGCGATGCCGCAGGCCTCGATATAACAGTTCATGCCTAGCCCGCGCAGCTTGCCCTGGGCCTCGCTCTGCGCGCGGCGCGCTGAAAATCCGGCAAAATCTGCAATCTCGACCAGCTTGTCCATCGTCGCATGATAATCGCCGGTGTCATATTCCACCGCAACCGGCGTGGCATAGGGGAACTGGGTGATAAAGTTCTGGCGGCGCAAGGCAATCGGATCAACGCCCAGCTCGTGCGCGGCCATGTCGATGACCCGCTCTAACTGGAACGTCGCCTCCGGCCGGCCCGCACCGCGATAGGCGTCGACCGGCACGGTGTTCGTAAACACCGCCTTTACGTTCACATAGATATGCGGCGTCTTGTAATTGCCCGCCATCAGCGTGCCGTGCAGCCAGGTCGGCACACTGGATGCAAAAGTGCTTAAATAGGCGCCCATATTGGCATAGGTCTGCGTGCGCACGGCAACAAAGTTGTTGTCCGCATCCAGCGCCAGCTCGATCTTGGTCACATGATCGCGCCCATGGGCGTCCGACATAAAGGCTTCCGACCGGGTGCTGGTCCACTTGACCGGACGGTTCAGCGCCTTGGCCGCAAAAGTGACAAAGGCCTCTTCCTGATAATGAAAGATCTTGGTGCCAAAACCGCCGCCCACGTCAGGGGCCACGACCCGCAGCTTGTGTTCCGGAATGCCCAGCACGAAGGCCCCCATCAGCAGCCGGATCACATGCGGGTTCTGGCTGGTGGTATGCAGCGTATGGAAATCGTCTGAACGGTTATACTCGCCAACCGCAACCCGCGGCTCCATCGGGTTGGCGACCAAGCGGTTGTTCACAAGCTCAAGCGTCGTGACATGCGCCGCGCCCTTGATGGCGTCATCCACGGCCTGACGGTTCTCTTCAACAAAGCCCCAGTCATAGCACAGATTGCCAGTCAGATCGTCGTGCACCTTTGGCGCATCCGCACTGATGGCATCCTTCATGTCGATCACTGCCGGCAACACATCGTAATCCAGCACGATGGCCTCGACTGCATCGCGCGCCTGCGCCAAAGTCTCCGCGACGACCGCGCAAATCGGCTCGCCGACATGGCGGATCTTGCCATGGGCCAGCACGGGATGACGCGGCTCCTGCATCGGATCGCCATGGCGGTCCGTGATCAGCCAGCCGCAGGGGATCGACCCCACCGCCTCAAAGTCCGCACCGGTAAAAATGCGGTGCACCCCCGGCATCCCTTCCGCGGCCGAGGTATCGACCCCGTTCAACACCGCATGTGCCACATCCGCGCGCAGGAAATGCACATGCAGCTGGCCGTAAATATTAATATCGTCGGTATAATTTCCCGCGCCGGTCAGAAACCGCACGTCTTCGCGCCGCTTGCTGCTGGCACCAATTCCACTGTCCTTGGGCATCTTAAGCTCCTCTCCCTGCAAGGCCGGGCGTCGCCGCCTCTCCCCCCTGCTTCTTCTGGTCAAAAATATCCCGGGGTCCGGGGCAGAGCCCCGGTCCTCCCCCCGAAAACTACTCTGCCGCCAGCGCTGGCATCTCCTGCCCGCTAGCCGCCATGATAGCCTTGATAATGTTGTGATAGCCCGTGCAGCGGCAGATATTGCCGTCCAGGTGATGCCGGATTTCGGCCTCTGTCGGCTTGGGGTTGTCATGCAACAGGCTCGTTGCTGCCATGACCATGCCGGGTGTACAGAACCCGCACTGCAAGCCGTGGTAGTCCTGGAACGCCTGCTGCACCGCCGACAACGTGCCGTCCGGTGCCGCGACACCCTCGATCGTGGTGACCTTCGCGCCTTCGGCCTCTGCTGCGAACATGGTGCAAGCCTTCACTTGCGCGCCGTCGACATGCACAGTGCAGGCCCCGCATTGCGACGTGTCGCAGCCAACATGGGTGCCTGTCAGATGCAGACCTTCCCGCAGGAAATCCACCAGCAACGTCCGGCCCTCGATGTCGCCGGATACGGTGCGGCCGTTTACCTCCATTGATACTTTCATTCGCTTTCCTCCCCTTCGTTTATGTTCAATCTTTACGGCCGATCAGGCGCTTCACCCAACCTTTTTTCTCGTCCTCCGGCGCATCCACCGCGGGCGCATCCTCTCCGCCGCCTTCGACCACCTTTTTGAAGTCGTCGAAAAACTGGTCCGCCATTTTTGCCGCAAAGCTGTCGATCAGGCGGCTGCCCAGCTGGGCGATCTTGCCGCCGACCTTGGCGTTCACGTCATAGGACAGCAGCGTGCCGGTTTGTGACGGTGTCAGCACCACATCCGCCCCGCCAGAGGCAAAGCCCGCAGGCCCGCCCTTGCCCGCACCGGTGATGGTCAGGCTATGGGGCGGCTTCATGTCGGACAAGCTGACCTCACCCTTAAAGGTCGCTTTTACCGGGCCGACCTTTTGCACCACGGTCGCGGTAAAGCCGTCATCGGCGTTGCCGTCCATTTCGGTGCAACCGGGCACACATTGGCGCAGCACGTCGGCGTCCAGCAGGGCAGCCCAGACCGCCTCTGGCGGGGCGGCGATGTCGCGTTCGTCTTTCATTTCCATAGGTAAGCTCCGGGTATTAGCGCAAAGGCGCGTCAAAGGTCAGACCATGCGCGGCAAAAATTGCCGCGATACGGCCATCCGTCAGGGCAGCGCGGACCGCATCGTCAACCGCATAGCCAAGGTAGCGATAGCGGGTGTGCACGGCCAGACCGATTGTCCAGGTGCCCACCGACAGCCCCGGCAAGGGAGGCTGGTGCAGATCCCCTGCCTCTGTCAGCCCGGCCTGCAATTGCGCGCGCGGGCCTGCGACGGCCATGACTTCGCCATTCGCCATCCCCTGCATGGCAAGGGCGACGGTGGGATAATGGGCCATCTGCGGGACCAGCATCCCGTTGCCGATAGAGGCAAGGTAGAAGTCCGCAATCGTGTCGTTATCCACACCAACGGTGTCATAGCGGAAATAGGCCGGCACGGGCGGGTCATCGGGATAATCCGCCCTGTTATAGGCAATCGCAATGCTTTCCTTGGCGTATTGCCCGGTAAAGACGACCTGATCAATCCGGCAGGCAAAGTTCACGTCATAGGGCACGTGCAGCATCACGTTGTTGACAGGGCCCCCCGTGGGCGGGCCCTGCCAGATGTAGTTGCGCAGGTCCGCCTCGACCGTCTCGCCTGCGGGCAGCAGGTCAAAGCGGGCCTGAACCCCAAGCGCGTCCGCGATCAACTGGCCGATTTCGATATCGACGCCGGCGGGCTGGCCGTCTTGCAGATATGACCAGGGCGGAAAGTTTTCATAGGCGGCAAAGGTGATCAGGTCCCGCGCCAGAATGGTATCCAGATCCTGACCAACAATGTCGCGGCTCGCGTTCTGGGGCTTGGGTTCAGGCACATAGTCTTCGCAGGCGGCAAAAGCAGGCACGGCCCAGCCCAGCGCCAGACAGGTCACGCCCGCCAAAGCAAAGGGAAGCCGCGCCGTCATCAATTGTGGACCGACAGGCCGACGGTCAGCGTTTCCGCCGCAAGCGCATAGGATGCGGGGGTGCCGTCCAGCTGCTCTGACGCGCGAAACGCCACGCTGTCAGCAATGGGTGCGCTGGACAGGGTCGGAATGCGAGCGGCAATCTCGTCCAGCTTGGCCTTCATTGCTGCATCGTCCGGCGTGCCTTCGCCTTTGGCCCAAAGCGCCAGTTCATCGCGCAATTCCTTCAGCGCGCCGCTTTCCGCCATGACGGCCTGATCGTCCGGGCGCGTTTCGACATAGGTGCGGATTGCCCAGGCGGTTTTCTGGCTAAGCACATCGGCAAAGGCGGGCATCTTGGTGATGCCGTCCTGCGTCATGCCGTGCTGAAAGCGTTCGGCAAACCATTCGTCGTCGTAATCCGACGCCTCTAGCACGCGCAAATCAGGGGCAAGCCCGCCAGAGATCGCGCCAAGCCCGTGGCAGCGTGCGCAATTCTGGGTATAGGCGCTTTCGCCCACCTCTATGGCGCGGGTCCAGACGTCATGATCTGCGGCGCGATACGGGTTTTCCGCCAGCCAGTCTTCGCCCACGTCGGGCAGACCGGCATTGTCGACCTCTGTGATGCCAAGCGGCAGGCCCGCGGCGAAAACGCTGCCCGCCATGACGGCAAAGGCTGCGGCCAACGCGTGGCGCGGTGTACGAAGTGTCATCGGTCTCTCCTCCCGGATGCGTTTGAGTCGACTTAAACCCAAGCATCGCCTGATCGGTATTGGACCTTTGTGCCATGCCTTTGGGGAGGGCGACCTTGGTCGTATGCCCTCCGGCGCAAGGCTGGTGCTAGGCTTTGCCGTGGGGGGAGCTGGTCGATGATAAAATGGTGCATTGCAGGCTGTCTGATCGGCTGGGCGGGGGTTGCTGCGGCGCAGGTCGATGTGGCCGTGACATACCTGCGGCTGGACGATCGCAAGCCGCCCACCCTGTCGGACTTTGATCCTGATCCGGCGGATCTGGGCATTGCGGGTGCGCAGGTGGGGCTGGCGGATATTGCGACGACGGGGCAGTTCCTGAACCACACCTATGAGCTGACAGAGGTGGTCGCCACGACGCAGGCCGACCTGCTGGCCGCGAGTGCGGGTGCCTCTGGGCTGGTTGTCGTGCAGGCCCCCGCCGCGATGGTGCTGGCCGTGGCCGATGCCATGCCCGGCGCGTTGGTGTTTAACGCCGCCGCCGCTGACGATTCGCTGCGCGGGGCGGATTGCCGCGCAAACCTGCTGCACACGGCCCCCAGCTATGCCATGCGCGCCGATGCGCTGGCGCAGTTTCTGGTGACGAAACGCTGGACCGATGTCGCGCTGGTGCATGGCCCCGCGCCTGCCGACCTGGGCTTTGCGAATGCTCTGCGGGGGAGCGCGGAAAAGTTCGGCCTGCGCCTGCGGGGCGATGCCCCTTGGGGTTTTACCGGCGACATACGCCGCACCACGGGGGACGAGGTGCCAAGCTTTACGCAAAAGCTGGGCGATTTCGACATGCTTCTGGTTGCCGATGAAATCCACGATTTCGGCCGCTATCTGAACTATAACACATGGGAGCCGCGGCCGGTTGGCGGGTCCGAAGGGCTGACGCCTGTTGCCTGGTCTCCGGCGGTGGAACAATGGGGCGCGCAGCAGTTGCAAAGCCGGTTCCGCGATGCGGCGGGGCGCGGTATGCGGCCGGGTGACTACAGCGCATGGGCCGCCCTGCGCGCGATCGGTGAAGCGGTCACGCGCACCGGATCAAGCGATCCCGCGGTGCTGCGCAGCTATCTGCTGGGGCCGGAATTTACGCTGGCAGGGTTCAAGGGACGCGCCCTGTCGTTTCGCGCATGGAACGGGCAGTTGCGCCAGCCGATCCCGCTTGTGGATGCGCGCGCCGTCGTGGCCGTCGCCCCGCTAGAGGGATTTTTGCACCCTGACACCGAACTCGACACGCTGGGCGGCGATCGCCCGGAATCCACCTGCACAGCCTTTGGAGAATGACGATGCGAACGCTTGCCCTGCTGGCCCTGATCGCCACCCCCGCCGCTGCGGATGAAATCTGGGTGACGAACGAACGTGACGACACGATCAGCGTTATTGATGCGGATACGTTGCAGGTCACGCGCACGATCAACGTCGGGGAACGGCCGCGCGGGATTACCTTTGCGCATGATTATTCCGTCGTTTACGTCTGCGCGTCAGCCAGCAATTCGGTGCAAGTCATTGATCCCGACACCGGAGAGATCCTGCACGACCTGCCGTCGGGCGAGGACCCCGAACAGTTCGTGCTGCATCCCGATGGCAAGCATCTGTATATCGCCAACGAGGATGACGCGATCACGACCATGGTGGACGTCGAAAGCCGCACAGTCGTCGCCCAGATCAGCGTCGGGATCGAGCCGGAGGGCATGGCCGTCAGCCCGGATGGCAAAACCGTGATCACAACCTCGGAAACGACGAACATGGCGCATTGGATCGATACGCAAACGCAGACGATTTATGCCAATACACTGGTGGACAGCCGCCCCCGCGATGCCAATTTCGTCAAAAATGGCGCGGAGTTGTGGGTCAGCTCTGAAATCGGTGGCACGGTGACGGTGTTTGACACCGCGGATCAGACAGAGCTGTCGAAAATCAGGTTCGAAATTCCCGGCGTGCTGCCGGAATTGATCCAGCCAGTCGGCTTTGTGCTGACGAAGGATGAAAAGACCGCCTTTGTTGCGCTTGGCCCGGCGAACCATGTCGCGGTGGTCAACGCGGATACATACGAGGTTGAACGCTACATTCTGGCGGGCCGCCGCGTCTGGCACATGGCCTTTGACGCGGATGAAACCAGATTGTTCACCACCAACGGCGTCAGCAGCGATGTGACCGTGATCGACGTGGCTGACGAGGCGGCAGAGACGACGATTGCCGTCGGCCGCTTTCCATGGGGCGCGGCGCTGCGGGTGACGGATTGAACGGGCTTGACGTCAGCGGCGTTAGTTTCGCCTATGGCAAGAGGCAGGCGTTGCGGGACGTCAGCTTTACCGTGGCACCGGGGCGGTTTTGCGCCTTGCTGGGGCCGAACGGCGCGGGGAAATCGACGCTGTTTGCGCTACTGACGCGGCTGTTTACGACCCGGAACGGGACGATTGCGATTGCAGGGCATGATTTGGAGACCGACGCGCGCGCCGCGATGGCGCGGATCGGTGTGGTATTCCAGCAGAGCACGCTGGATCTGGACCTGAGCGTGCGGCGCAACCTGTTGTATTTCGCCGCCCTGCACGGGCTTGGCAACGCGCAGGCGACCCGGCGGGTGGACGAGGTGCTGGATGTAATGGACATGGGCGCGCGGGCCAGTGAACGCGCCCGCGATCTGAACGGCGGTCACCGCCGCAGGCTCGAGATCGCCCGCGCCTTGATGCATGATCCGGCGGTGCTGCTGCTGGACGAGCCGACGGTGGGGCTTGATGCCGCGTCGCGGGCGGGAATCGTGGATCACGTGCACCGATTGTGCGCGGATCGCGGGCTGACGGTGTTCTGGGCAACCCATCTTACGGATGAAGTCTGGCCAAGCGATCAGGTGCTGATCCTGCACCAGGGGCGGATTTTAGCGGATGAAACATGTGCTGATTTGACTGTTGATACGGATCTGCGCGATGTGTTTTTGATCATGACACAGGTCGCGGCGTGATCTGGTGGATCGCCATGCGTGCGATTATGGCGCGCGAGGCGCTGCGCTTTGTACAGCAGCGGGCGCGATTTGTGGCGGCGTTGGTGCGGCCCCTGATCTGGCTGCTGGTCTTTGCCGCAGGTTTTCGCGCCGCGCTGGGGCTGGCGATTATCCCGCCCTACACGACCTATATCAGTTACGAGACCTATATCGTGCCGGGATTGTGCGGGATGATCCTGCTGTTCAACGGCATGCAGTCGTCGCTGTCCTTGGTCTATGACCGAGAGATGGGGTCGATGCGCCTGCTGCTGACCGCGCCCCTGCCCCGCTGGTTTATCCTGTCGGCCAAGCTGGTCGCGGGGGCGGCGATGTCGGTCCTGCAGGTCTATGCGTTTTTGGGGATCGCGGCGCTGTTCGGGATCACGGTGAAGCCTTGGGGCTATATCGCGGCCTTGCCTGCGCTGGCGATCACCGCGCTGATGCTGGGGGCCCTGGGACTGGCGTTATCAAGCCTTATCAAACAGTTAGAGAATTTCGCGGGGGTGATGAATTTCGTCATCTTCCCGATGTTTTTCCTGTCCAGCGCGCTGTACCCGCTGTGGAAAATGGCGGAATCATCGCAATTGCTGTATCGCTTATGTGCGGTGAACCCGTTCACCCACGGGGTAGAACTGGTGCGCTTTGCGCTTTACGCCCAGTTCAATGCGCCCGCGCTGGGATGGACGGTTTTGGCGCTGGGGATGTTCATGGTGGCTGCGCTGCGTGGCTATGATCCGGCACGCGGGATGATGACTAGAAAGGGATAGGCGATGCGGTTGATCCTTGCGATTGCGATACTGCCGGGGCTGGCCTTTGCCCAGGGCACCGCGCCCGAAGACTTTGGCACGATAAATCCCGAAGAGCTGACGATGAACAAAGTGCTGGAGGATATCGCCGCCGGGCGCACCACGATGACGAATTGCGCGGCGGGTTATCTGATGACGAAATCGGGCCGCCACGGCGCGGCGCGGCAAACCTTTGGGGCCTGCGCCGATGACGGTTACACCGGTGCGATGACCTGGATGGGTTATCTGGATAACAACGGCTTCGGCGGGGCATATGACCCGGATGCCGCTGCCGCATGGGATCGCAGGGCCGCCGAAGCGGGCGATCCGGTGGGGCAGTTCAACTATGGCTTATCGCTGCTGCGCGGCTATGGCGCGGCGCAGGATACAGCTGCGGGACGCGCGCTGATCGATGCGGCGGCCGGGGCGGGCCTGCCGATTGCGCAGCGGTTGCAAGCGGCAGGATATGACCTCGAAGAGGTGACACCCGATGCGGACAACTGGCGCTATGCGCCGGTGAACTGACACCTGCGGGCGAGTGGATTTTTTCAGGCACTGTCACAAACAGGGGGGCCAGCCCCCCGTCCCTGCGGGACGCCCCCCGGGATATTTGGGACCAGAAGAAGGGGACCCTAAGCCGGTTGCAGGGTGACTGCGGTAATCTGCGCCGGGTTCCCTGACAGGGTCACGGTGCGGGTGGCAAGGCGGCGGGCTTCGTTTGGGGCGTGGGTCACGATGACAGTGGCCATGGCGCGGCGGCTGGCAAGGGACTGGAACAGAGTCATCATTTCTGACGCGGCTTGTGCGTCGAGGGAGACGAAGGGTTCGTCCAGCAGCATCAGACCCGGATCGCAGGCAAAAGCGCGGGCAAGCGTCAGGCGGCGTTGCTGACCAAGTGAAAGCTGGTCAGGGAAGCGGTCTGCAAGAGCACCGAGGCCAACCTCTGCCAGGGATTGTGCGGCTTTTTCCGCAGTCACCTTTGCGGCGATTTCGATGTTCTGCCGTGCGGTGCGCCAGCGCAGCAGGGTCGGTTCCTGAAACACAAAGGCGGTGCGGGTCGTCACATCCCGCGTGCCGGCGGTTGGTGTCAGACCGGCGAGGATGCGCAGGAGTGTGGATTTGCCGATGCCGGAAGGGCCTGTGAGGGCGATAACCTCGCCTTTTTGGACGGTTAGCTTGACCGGGCCTAGCACCGGGGTCCCCCCGTAAGAGAACCCCGGCAGATCAAGGGTGGCAACCGCGGCGGTCATTCAGCGGGCGGGCTATAAAACAGGCCGTCCGGCAGGCTGGTCACGTCGCCGACCAGTTCAGTGCCGCCAAGATCCGCCATCAGTTGCAGCATCTTGTCGGCGGCGGCGGTATCGACGGCACCGGGCGCCGGAGTGCCCGCGTTAAACCCGTCTTGCAGGGCAAGGAACTGGGCGTCGTCATCGACGCGCATCCGGTCCCGCAAGCGGTCCCATGCGGCGGGATCGCTGGCGAGTTTGGCCTTGGCGGCGGCGCTGGCCTTCGCCATGCCAGCGACCAGTTCGGGATGATCGCGCAACATGTCGCCGCGCAGGACGTAGCCCAGCAGCGGCGTTGCGGGGTCGAGGCCCAGCGCGGCGGCGGCTGTATCGACAGAGATCAGCTCTCGCATGCCGGCGGCCTTCATCTTGGCGATGAAGTGCCAAAAGTTGATGGCGCCGTCGACGTCGCCCGTGGTGCCTGCATTCATGATCAGAGGCGGCGCGCCGAAGACTTGTTCGGTTTCCGCGGCCAGATCAAAGCCGTATTCCTGCTGGGCATAGGCGCGCAGGATAATCCAGCTTTTGTCCAGCTGGCCCCCGGCGATGCCGACCTTTTTGCCCCTCATATCCTCTAGCGTTTGGGCGGTGCTGCCTTCGGGGACCAACATGCCGCCGACGGCGCGGGAATAGGGGATAAAAATGAAATCCTCTCCTGCGGCGCGTTGACGGGCGACCCAGATCCAGTCGCTGACGATCATATCGACCGCGCCGCCCTGAAATGCGATTTGCGCCGCGTCCCCGCCTGCCATGCCCTGCACATCAAGGGCAAAGCCGTTTTCGGCGTCAAACCCGTAGTGCTTTATGGTGTCGAGTTCCCAGTTGACCGTGCCCGATTCCTGCACGGCGGCGCGGATCGTGGCATCCTGGGCTGCGGCCATACCGGCCGTGGCGGCCCATGCGGCCATGGCGATAGCGGTGTAGAACTTCATTAGTGGATCCCCCCTGTTTGGGTGCAGCTTATAGGGTCATTCGCTGCGGGGAATAAGACCAAAGGCGCGGTTTACCCAGGCTGGCGGCGCAATCCTTGCGCGACTACGACCATGGTGTCATTTCGTCGCGGCAGGATCGGGCGGATAGTATCGGCAGGTCTTACCCTGCGTCACCGGCGCGGCAAAGGCCGGGGAGTGACGCGACACATCAACAGGGAGGACAAGCGGATGAACAGATTCATAACCGCCGCCACGGCCATCATCATGGCCGGCACGATGGCGCAGGCGCAGGTGACCGAAGAGGATATCGCCAACGACGCCACGATCACCACGCAGGTTGTGACCAACGGGATGGGGCGCACTTTGCAGCGCTATTCCCCGCTGGAAATCCTGAACAAGGACAACGTAGCCAACTTGGTGCCGGCCTGGGCCTTTTCGCTGGGCGGGGAAAAGCAGCGGGGGCAGGAAACGCAGCCCATCGTTTACGACGGCATGATGTATATCACCGGATCGTACAGCCGTATTTACGCCATTGATCTGCAGACCGGCAAGGAAGTCTGGCAATATGATGCCCGCCTGCCAGAGGGCATTTTACCGTGCTGCGATGTGGTGAACCGCGGCGCTGCGATTTACGGCGACAACATTTATTTCGGCACACTGGATGCGCGCATGGTCGCGCTGAACCGCAAGACCGGCGACGTGGTCTGGAACCAGAAAATTGCGGATTATAAGGCCGGATATTCCTATACCGCCGCGCCGATCATCGTGAACGGTCTGGTCATCACCGGCAATTCGGGCGGTGAATTCGGCATCGTGGGCGAAGTGCAGGCGCGCAATGCCGAGACGGGGGAAATCGTCTGGACCCGTCCCATGATCGAAGGTCACATGGGCACGCTGAACGGCGAAGAATCCACCATGACCGGAGAGCTGAACGCGACCTGGCCCGGCGATATGTGGAAGACCGGCGGCGGGGCCACATGGCTTGGTGGGTCCTATGATATCGAGACGGACACGCTGGTCTTTGGCGCGGGCAACCCGTCGCCTTGGAACAGCCATCTGCGCGGCGCGGGTGCGCCGACCGAAGGCAACACCGGCGACAACCTTTATGCAGCATCCCGCGTCGGACTTGATCCGGCCACCGGAGAGATCAAGTGGCACTACCAGACCACGCCGCGCGAAGGGTGGGACTTTGACGGCGTGAACGAAGTTGTCGCCTATACCGACCGCGCAGGCAACAAACGCTTTGGCACGGCGGACCGGAACGGGTTCTTTTATGTGCTCAACCGCGAGGATGGTGCGTTTGTCTCTGCCGATCCGTTCGTGACGCAGATCAGCTGGGCGTCCGGCATTGATGAAACGGGCCGGCCTATCTTTAACGAAGATAACCGCCCCGGCGATCCGGCGGCGGCGGCTGACGGCGCGAAGGGAGAGACGGTTTTTGCCGTGCCCGGTTTTCTGGGCGGCAAGAACTGGAACCCGGTGTCCTATAGCCAAAGAACGGGCAACTTTTATATCCCGTCGAACGAATGGGGCATGGATATCTGGAACGAGCCTGTGACCTACAAGCAAGGCGCGGCCTATCTTGGGTCAGGCTTTACCATCAAGCCGTTGTACGAGGATTATATCGGCAGCCTGAAGGCGATGGACCCCGACACCGGCGAGATCAAGTGGGAATACAAGAACCCTGCCCCGCTGTGGGGCGGCGTAATGTCGACGGCAGGCGGTCTGGTGTTCACCGGCACGCCGGAGGGCGATTTCATCGCCTTTGACGACGAAACAGGCGAAAAGCTGTGGTCGTTCCAGACCGGGTCCGGCGTTGTCGGCCAGCCGATCACTTGGGAAGACGACGGCGAGCAGTATGTTGCGATCATGTCTGGCTGGGGCGGCGCTGTGCCGCTGTGGGGCGGCGAAGTTGCGCAGACCGTCAGTTATCTGAACCAGGGCGGTATGCTGTGGACATTCAAGCTGCCGCGCCAGTTCGCGCAGGCGAACTAAGCCAATCGGGGCGCGCCGGTCCGGTGCGCCCTTTTTCCGTCTGAACGCACTTGCCGCATAGCGGTTGCTGCGTCACCTTGGCGGCAAAGGAATAGCCATGATCCCAGATCCCAGCCACCCTTTCGGACAACAGGCCCGTGCGATGATCATCGACGATCATCCACTGTTCTGTGACGCGCTGCGCCTGACCCTGCGGGCTGTGACAGGGATCGAGGACATCAGCGCCTATGAACGGCTTGACCCGGCGCTGGCCGCCGTGCAGGCCGGGCCGGTGCCGGATGTGATCGTGCTAGATCTGAATTTGCCGGATGTGTCCGGCCTTGACGGGTTGATCCGGCTACACCGGTCCGTGCCACAGGTGCCGCTGGTCGTCGTCTCTTCCATGGCGGATCACCGGATTATTTGCGCCGCGATCCGGGCGGGGGCTGCGGGATTTGTGCCCAAACATTCCCAGCGCGACACGTTTCGCGCCGCGTTCCAGACCGTGGCGGCGGGCCAGACCTATTTGCCCGATGATATCGACATGAACGAAGGGGCCGATGTGCCCGTGACCGACCGCGATGACGCGCTGGCGCGGCTGGGCCAATTGACGCGCCAGCAAGGCGCGATCCTGCAGTTGATCTGCGAAGGCAAGCTGAACAAGCAGATCGCCTATGACCTGTCGATCGCGGAAACCACGGTCAAGGCGCATGTCACGGCGATCATGCGCAAACTGGGGGTGCAAAGCCGCACGCAGGCGGTGTTGATCGCACAAGAGGCAAGCTATTCCAGCCTGTTGCAAAAGGCCCCTTAACGCTGCAAGCTGAGGTTTCCTTGGGAGGGGAATACCTGTGATTTTGGCCAGTGAAGCTGTGCCGTCCGGGCTGGTGCGCCGCATGCATGTGGCAGAACCAGGGCCGGATGTCGTGCAACGGATTTGCGAAGGGTTGGGGGATGGCCCGCTGTCGCTGGTTGCGGTCTTTGCCGCGCCGGGGGCCGATTTTACCGCGCTGATTGCGGACCTGTCGGCGGCGCTGCACGGGACCTGCATCATCGGCTGTGTCACGGCGGGGGAAATCTTTGGCGGGTATCAGGATGGCGGAATTGTCGCTATTGCCCTGCCCGCCAGTCACTTTGAAACCGAAACCGTCCTGATCCCCGACCTGAAGGCGCTGAACCCCGACGCCACGGTGCGCGACATTATCCGCCGCCGGGCAGCCCTGACCGCGACCGCACCGCACTGGCAGAACGAATTCGCGATCCTGTTGGTGGACGGGCTGTCGCGGCGCGAAGATGCGGTCGTCGCGATGGTGATGCACGGCCTTGGCCAGGTGCCGCTGTTTGGCGGATCGTCAGGGGATGGCACACGGTTTGCCAGCACCGCTGTCGCCTATCAGGGGCAGGTCATGCCCGATGTGGCGGTTCTGACCTGCGTGCGCACGATCTGCCCCGTCAAGGTGTTCAGCCTGGACAACCTGACACCGACCGAACGGCGCATGGTCGTGACCCGCGCCGATCCAGAGGCCCGCATCGTTCACGAAATCAACGCGGAACCTGCCGCCAGCGAATATGCCCGCCTGCTGGGCAAGGATGCGGGGCAGATGGACACCTTTACCTTTGCCGCGCATCCCGTCGTCGTACGCTTTGGCGGGCATCATCATGTGCGGGCGATCCAGCGGGTAACCAACGACGGCGCGCTGGTGTTCTTTTCCGCCATCGACGAAGGCATGGTGCTGACCCTGGCCACGTCAGAGCCGATGGCAGGGCATCTGGGGCGCGAGCTGGACAATTTGTCTGCGCAGGCAGTGCCGGACACGATCATCGCCTTTGACTGCATCCTACGCCGGATCGAGGCAGAGCAAAAACAGCAAAGCGGCGCGGTCAGCCGCGTGCTGGCGGATCATAATGTCGTCGGTTTTTCCACCTATGGCGAACAATACAGTGGGCTGCATATCAACCAGACCATGACCGGCGTTGCGATCTACCCGCCGGGGGCGGTGGTGACATGACGGCAGACTCGCTGGTCAACCCGGCCGACAGCACGCTGCGGCAGAACGAAAAGCTGCGCACGATTTCGGCGGCGCTGATCCGCCGGGTGGAGCAGATGAATAACGATTCCGACGCCGCCTATGCGCAGTTCCAACGTGCCGTCCTGCTAGAAGACACGGTGCGCGCCCGCACGCGCGAATTGGAACAGGCGCTGGACCTGCTGAACCAGTCCAACGCCGAACTGGCAGAGGCCAAGCGCACCACCGACGCCGCCCGCCGCGATCTGTCCAACGCGATCGAAACGATCGGCGAAGGCTTTGCCCTGTTCGACCCCAATGATGTCATGGTGCTGTGCAACAGCCGGTTTGCCAGCGCGATCACCGGCGTTGTGCCGCAGCTGAAGCCGGGCATGACCTTTGCTCAATATGTGCATCTGGTGTCGCGCAGCCCCAGTCTGCGCCTGCCTGAAGGGATGACTTCGGACGATTGGGTCGCCCAGCGCACCCTGCGGCACGGCGACGATCAGGTTGTGTTCAACGTGCATATGACCGGCGACCGCTGGCTGCAGGTGTCCGAACAGCGCACGCCGGACCGGCAGACCGTGATCATGCAGACCGATGTCACCGATATCATCCGGCTGGAACGGGAAGAACGGTCGCGCATGATGGACGATCACACCGCCCTGATCCGCGCCACGCTAGATCATATCCATCAAGGCGTATGCATCTTTAACGGCGATAACCGGTTGGTCGGCTGGAACAGTCAGGTCGCAGAGATGCTGTCGCTGAAGCTGGCGCAGTTTCGGGTCGGTGCGGATTTCGACTTTCTGTTCCGGCGGTTGCAGGACGAAGTGCGCATCCAGACCGGCACCCGCCCGGCAGAGATTCTGGCCTGGGTCCAGCGCCCCGGTGCCCGCCCGCCCCTGCGGTTCGAGGTCCGGCAGCGCCAAGGCAAGGTATTTGATATCTTTGCGCAGGACATGCCCGACCGGGGCTTTGTGATCAGTTTCACCGATGTGACCGCCGAACGGCAGGCCGCAGAAAAGCTGCGTGCGGCCAATGACTTGCTAGAAGCGCGGGTCGAGGCACGCACAGCCGAAATTGCGGTGGCACTCGCTGATGCCAAGCGGGCGAATGCGTCGAAATCCCGCTTTGTCGCCGCCGCCAGCCATGATCTGTTGCAACCCTTGTCGGCGGCCAAGCTTTATTGTGCCTCGCTTGGCGATGACACGCTGGCACCGGGTCAGCAGGATACCTTGGGAAAGGCATTGTCGGCGCTGGCATCGGTCGAGGATATTATCGGGGCGCTGCTGGATATCAGCCAGCTTGATAGCGGCAAGGCGCCTGTGCGGCTTGGTGCCGTGGATCTGGGGCGGATCCTACGCCAGCTGGGCGACGAATTGCGCCCGGCCGCCAGCGCCAAGGGGCTGGAACTGCGGATCAGGCCCAGCACTGCGATGGTGCAAACGGACGCCAGCTATCTGCGGCGAATTTTGCAAAACCTGATCGGCAACGCGATCCGCTACACCAAAGAGGGGCGGATCCTTGTCGGCACGCGGTCCTGCGGTGACGGCGTCCGGATCGAGGTATGGGACACCGGCCCCGGCATCCCCGAGATCGAGCAGGAAAATATCTATAAGGAATTTCACCGCATTGATCCGGTGGCCAATACGGGCAACGGGCTGGGCCTTGGGCTGGCGATTGTGGAACGGGCTTGCGCCCTGCTGGACCATCACCACGGCATGCGCACGGCGGTGGGGCGCGGCACCTGCTTTCACCTGACCGTGCCGCTGGCCCCTGCCCTGCCCCGCGATCCCGCGCATGTACCGGACTGGGTGGCCGAACCGGGCGTCGATGTGGGCGGACAAATTGTGCTGCTGGTGGAACCCGACGCTGCCGCGCGGCGCGGGCTTGCGGCGCTGATGGAACGCTGGGGGGTGCAGGTTCTGGAGGTTGCAAGCGGCGTTGAGGCGGCTGCGCTTTTGGCAGAGATCGAGCTGACGCCGGACGCGATGTTGCTGGGCGATCCCGCCGATGACAGCATGGCGGGGCTGGCCTTGACCGCAAGCCTACGCGCCCAGTTCGGCCCGATCCCCTGCCGCCTGCTGACCGCGGATCGCGCGCCGGGCATTGGGGCTGCCTGCGCGGCCGCGGGCGTCAGTTTGTTGCAGCGGCCTGTTGATCCGGCGGCGCTGCAGTTCTTTTTAAGGGCCGTGCGGGTTCCGGTCTAAGCCTCGATCAGGATCGCGCGCAGATCGTTCACATTGGTCAGCGTCGGTCCGGTGATAACCTGGGTGCCCAGCGCCTCGAACACGGCGTGGGCGTTGTTGGTATCAAGTTGTGCCCGTGGATCAAGGCCAAGGGCGCGCATCTGCGCCAGCGTATCCGGGCCGATGGTCGCGCCTGCGATATCCTCGATCCCGTCGATGCCATCGGTATCCCCCGCCAGCGCGTGCACCTTGCCGTGACCGTTCAGGGCAATGGCCAGCGCCAGCAGGAATTCGACGTTACGCCCGCCGCGCCCCTTGCCGCGCAGGGTGACGGTCGTCTCTCCGCCTGACAACAGGATGCAGGGCGCGGTAAAGGGCAAACCGTTGGCTGACACGCTGGTGGCGATGGCGCCAAGGGTGCGGGCAACATCGCGGGCTTCGCCTTCGATTGCGTCGCCAAGGATGTGACAAGGGATACCTTGCGTTTGCGCAACGGCAGCCGCCGCTTGCAAGGCGATCAAGGGCGAGGAAATGAGGTGGTAACTGGCGCCGGCAAGGCGCGGATCATCGGGTTTGATGCTTTCCGTCAGGTGCGGCGCGGTGATGCCGTAGCGGTCAAGGATGGCCTGCGCATCCGCGCTGGTGGTCGCATCCCCGACCGTAGGGCCAGAGGCGATGACCGCGGGATCATCGCCGGGCACGTCGGAAATCGCCAGCGTGACAACGCGGGCAGGATGGCAACGGGCCGCAAGGCGGCCACCTTTGACGCCCGACAAGTGGCGGCGAACCGTGTTCATCTGACCGATGTCTGCGCCGCTGGCCAGCAGGGCCGCGTTCACGGCCTGCTTTTCCGCCAGCGTCATGCCGGGGGCAGGATCGACCAGCAGGGCGGACCCGCCGCCAGAGATCAGGCAGATCACCAGATCATCGGCGGTCAAATCAGCGCAAATCGCCCAAAGCTCAGCCGTGGCCGCCTGCCCTGCAGCATCAGGCACGGGATGAGAGGCTTCGCGCACCGTGATCCGGTCACAAGTCACGCCGTGGCCGTATCGCGTGATGACAAGACCGGACAGAGGACCCGGCCAGTGATCTTCGACCGCGCGGGCCATGGCGGCCGCGGCCTTGCCTGCGCCGATGACGATGGTGCGCCCTTTGGGCGGCGGCGGCAGGTGGGGCGGCACGCAAAGCGCAGGCTGGGCGGCGGCCACGCCTGCGGCAAACATGGCGCGTAGAAGTTCGGTCTGGGTCATCATGGCTCCGGTCGTGGGTGCGGGCAGGCTAGGCGATGGCTGCGGGGCCGTCTAGCGCACGCGCAGGTCGCGGCGGTGCATGTTACGAATGCGGCGCGGCCTATACCTTGCCTTTCGCGGCAATCGCGCAGAGTCTGACCGCTTGACCGCTACCGCGCGGGCGCGCATCACCCCCGCAACAGGAGACAGCCATGTCAGACAGCGACACGCCGCAACGGTCCGGGATAGTCAGCGCGGTCCTGCAGTGGTCCGGCTGGCGGCTTGTCGTGCCGCTGGCGATTATGGTGATCGCGCTGATCGTGTTGCGCGATCTGAGCCGGGATATCAGCCTTAGCGATTTGCGCCGCGATCTGGCCGGCTATGGCTGGGAACGGATCGCGCTGTCGATTGGGGCGATGGGGATCAGCTATCTGGCGCTGGCGCTATATGATCCGGTCATCCTGCGCAGCCTGAAGGTGGACAGTATGCCCGGCTATGTTCCGGTGCTGACAGGCGTCAGTTCCATGGCGGTGTCGAACCTGCTGGGGTTTTCATGGCTGACGGGCGGCGCGATCCGTTACAGGATCTATGCCGCCTTTGGCGTTGATATCGCAACGGTGGCCAAGCTGATTGCGACGTCCTGGCTGGCGTTTCTGCTGGGGCTTCTGGTGCTGCTGGGCGGGCTGTTCGCGTTCCATCCCGCAGGGCTTAGCGGTGTCATCCATCTGCCGGATGGATCAGAGCTGCTGGTTGGCTGTGCCATCCTTGCCGGTGTGGCGGGCGTGCTGATCTGGACCGCGCGCGGCCCCAGAACGGCGGCGTGGCGGTCGGTGTCCGTCACCCTGCCCGCAGCAAGCCAGATGATTGTGCTGATGGGCATCGCGCTGATCGACCTGACAGCCACGGCATTGACGCTGTATGTGCTGTTGCCCCCCGATCTGGCGCAGAACTTTGTGCTGTTTTTCGTACTGTTTATCGGGGCGCTGGGCCTTGGGGTGGCCAGTCACGCGCCCGGCGGGCTTGGCGTGTTCGAGGCGGCGATAATCGCGGGGCTTGGCGGCACGGGGCGGTCCGATCTGCTGGTGGCGCTGGTGTGCTACCGCGTGATCTATACGGTGCTGCCCTTTGTGATCGCGGTCGTCGGCCTGGCCATCGCCTGGGGCATTGCAAACCGGGACAAAGCCAGCGCGGCGCATGCGACCCTGCTACGGGCCACGCGGCCCATCGTGCCGATCCTGTCGGCAGCGCTTGCGCTGCTGTCAGGGGGGGCGCTGCTGCTGCGGGGCGATCTGCCGACCACAGGGCTGCGCGGCGCTGTGCTGAATGACGTCTTGCCGCTTGGGCTGGTCGAAACGTCGCACCTTTTGGCAAGCGTTGCCGGCGTTCTGCTGTTGATCGTCGCGCGGGGGCTTTACCGGCGTATGGCGCGGGCCTGGTTCATCACGATGTCCCTGCTGGCGGCCGGGCTGGTGTTATCGCTGCTTAAAGGAGCAGAGTTGGGAAATGCCATGGCCCTTGCCTTGGCGCTGGCGGTGCTGTGGTCGTTTCGCAGCGCGTTCTACCGCGTGGGTCTGGGGTCGGCGCTGCGGCTGAATATGCGCTGGCTGATCAGCGTGGCACTACTTGTGGCGGGGATCACTTGGATCGGCTTTTTTGCCTATCGCAACGTCGCTTACAGCGATGCGATGTGGTGGCAGTTTGCATGGAACGGCGATGCGCCCCGGTTTCTGCGGGCCACGATTGCAGTCATTGTCGTCCTGATCGCCGTGGCGCTGAACAGTCTGATCAGCCGGTCTACCACGCGGCTGCAACCTGAACCGATCCCCGATATCGTCCGCCGCCTGACAAAGGCCAGCCCTGATACAGAGGCGGCGCTGGCCCTGACCGGCGACAAGCGGTTCCTGATCGCGCCCGGGCAGGATGCCTATCTGGCCTATGCCGACACCGGTGCCAGCCTGATCGCCAAAGGTGATCCTGTCGGCGATCCAGAGGCCGGAGAGGCGCTGATCTGGGCGCTGCGGGATCAGGCCGACCGCATGGGGCGGCGCTGCGCGTTTTATGCGGTGCAGACGCATTATCTGCCGACCTACATCGATCTGGGTCTGTCGGTCGTCAAGATCGGAGAGATCGCCCGCGTGCCGCTGGCAGGCTTTTCGCTGGACGGGGCCAAGCGCAAGGACTGGCGCCACGCCAAGGCACGGGCAGCGCGTGATGGCTACGCCTTTGCCATCATTCCCGCGGCGCAGGTTCTGGATCATATCGATGCCCTGCGCGCTGTGTCCGACACCTGGCTGGCGCTGAAATCGGGCACGGAAAAGGCATTTGCCCTTGGCGCCTTTGACCCCGCGTATCTGTGCAACTTTGACCATGCCGTGCTGCGCCACGTTGAAACCGGGCGCATCGCGTCCTTTGCCACCCTGCTGCGCGGCGGCACAGGGGCAGAGGTTGCGATTGATCTGATGCGCTATGATCCTGCCACGACCCCCGCCGCGATGGACGGGCTGTTTGCGGATATGATGCTTTGGGCGCGGGACGCGGGGTATACATGGTTTTCGCTTGGCGCGGCACCCTTGGCAGGGCTGGAAAATCGCAGGCACGCGCCGGTCTGGAACCGGGTCGGAGGGTTCATCTATACCCATGGCGAGCGGTTTTATAAGTTCGAAGGTCTGCGCAGTTTCAAGCAGAAATTCGATCCCATCTGGTCGCCAAATTACCTTGCCAGCCCCGGCCGCCTGGACGCTGCCCGCACCTTGTACGAGGTCAACACGCTGATTTCGGGGGGTGTGTCAGGGATCGTGCGGCGCAAGCGTGAGTGATTGAAGAGGTGCGTCGGTCCGGGGACCGACCCGCGGGGGCGCTGCCCCCGCACCCCCGGGATATTTAAGACCAGAAGAAGGGGACCCCTTAGTTCATGAACCAGCCGTGGCTGGCGACGATGGATTGACCGGTCAGCGCATTGGTTGGGAAGGCGGCGAAAAGCCAGGCGAGGTTTGCGATGTCTTCGATCGTGGTGAATTCGGTGTCCACGGTTTTGCCAAGCATCACTTTGCTGACGACCTCTTCTTCGGAAATGCCCAAATCCCGCGCCTGTTCGGGGATCTGCTTTTCCACCAGCGGGGTTTTCACAAAGCCGGGGCAAATGACGTGGCTGCGCACGCCTTTAAGGCCGCCTTCTTTGGCCAAAGTGCGTGACAGGCCCATCAGGCCATGTTTCGCGGTAACATAGGCGGATTTCAGTGGCGATGCCTCTTTTGAGTGGACCGAGCCCATGTAGATTACGGTGCCGCTGCCTTGGGCATACATATGCGGCAGGCAGGCCTTGGTTGTCAGGAAGGCCCCGTCGAGGTGGATGGCGAGCATCTTTTTCCACTCCGAAAAGGGGAAATCCTCGATCCGGTGGACGATCTGGATGCCGGCGTTGCTGACCAGCACGTCGACGCTGCCCAGATCATCCACGGTTTTTTGCACGCCTGCATTCACCGCATCCTCGTCTGTGACGTCCATTTCCACGGCGATGGCGCGGCCGGGGCCCATGGCGGTCAATTCAGCCGCAACGGCCTGTGCGGCGTCCAGTTTCAGGTCGGCGATGGCCACATTGGCCCCGTCAGAGATGTATTTCAAAGCGATTGCCTTGCCGATGCCGCTGGCGGCGCCGGTGACGATGCAGTTCTTGCCGGTCATATTCATGATGTGATCCTTTCGCGCCCGCAGGGGCGGTGTTGTGAAATCAGCTGGCCCCAATTAGCCCATCGCCTGCAGGCGTTTCAGCAGGCTGGATGTATCCCAGCGGCCGCCGCCCAGTTTTTGCACGTCTTTGTAAAACTGATCGACCAAGGCGGTCACGGGCAGGCTGGCACCGTTCGCGTCAGCGGCGGCGAGGCAGATGCCAAGGTCTTTGCGCATCCAGTCGACGGCGAAACCGTGGTCCCAAGTGTCGCCCAGCATGGTCTGATAGCGGTTCGCCATTTGCCACGATCCGGCGGCACCCTGGCTGATCACCTCGACCACGGCTTCGCCATCAAGGCCCGCCTTCTGGGCAAAGTGCAGCGCCTCTGACAGGCCCTGGACAAGACCAGCGATGGCGATCTGGTTGCACATCTTGGTCATCTGGCCGGAACCTGATCCGCCGATGCGGCGGCACAGTTTGGCATAGACCTGCATGACAGGTGCGGCACCGTCAAAGGCATCCTGGTCGCCGCCGCACATGATCGACAGCTGGCCGTTTTCTGCGCCCGCCTGCCCGCCACTGACGGGAGCATCGACAAAGTGCAGGCCTGCATCCTTGGCTGCTGCGTAAAGCTCTGCCGTGACCTGTGCGCTGACGGTGGTGTGGTCGACAAAGATCGCACCCGGCTTCATGCCCGCGAATGCACCGCCCTGCCCTGTCGTCACGCTGCGCAGGTCATCGTCGTTGCCGACGCAGGCCAGCACGATATCCGCGCCTTTTGCCGCCGCCTCTGGCGTGTCCGCCATTGCGCCGCCGTGCTGATCGACCCACGCCTGCGCCTTGGCGGCTGTGCGGTTATAGACTGTGACGTCGTGGGTTTTGGCCAGATGTCCGGCCATCGGATAGCCCATCACGCCAAGCCCAAGGAATGCCAGTTTCATGTCGTCTCTCCCGTTGATGCTTTGGCGGCAGAATGACGGGTTTGGCGCGGATGTGAAGCGGTGTCAGGACTTCTTGACGAATTCAGTGAGGATCACGATGCGCTGGCCTTCGACGCGGCCTTCAATCTGGGCAGGATTGTCAGGCACCAAAGAGATCCGCCGCACCGCCGTGCCGCGCTTGGCGGTAAAGCCCGCGCCTTTGACAGTCAGGTCCTTGATCAGCGTGACCGTATCGCCGGTGTTCAGCGTGACGCCATTCGCGTCCTTGTGCTGGCTGTCAGCGGCGACGTTTTCGGCCCAAGCGCGGGTGTCGTCGTCAAGGTATAGCTGCCCCAGCAGATCATCCGCCCAAGGCGCGTCGATTTTCTGGAGCGTGCGAAAAGCGAGGACCTGCACGGCCGGGTCTTCGGACCACATGGTGGTGGCAAGGCTGCGGAAGTGATCCGGGTTCGTCGGGCTGTCATGCTGGTCGATACAAATCCCGCAGAGGTCCACGCTCGCGTTTTCAGGGCCGCCGGGGACGGGTGTGGGGATGAGCGGGGTGGATGGGGTGGCGCAGAGGGAGCAGGTCATGGCACGATCGCGGACTGCAAACCTGGAACAAACACGGAAATCGGATTATCCGACGTTTCCGATTCTAGCGCGCGTCTCGCTTGCGCGCTAAGATCAGCGATGAAAGTCGGCATTTTTGCAATCAGATCGTATTTATCTTCTTCATCAATTATCACAGTCCTGTTCTGGGCCACGTCAAAGGGTATCCTGTCAACCTTTCTCATAATCTGGACGGTTGGCTTCCGAAGCATATGCCTAACGGCAAGTTCATAAAAAACATTTGGATTGTGAAATGACAAATCCGCCACAACAAGCCGCGCATGAACTAAATACTCAATAATCTACTTGGTAATTAATCCAGGTGATTCAATCTCATTAGCTCTTACGAGCTTAAGTTGTGAAAATTCTATTGCGGGCTCCACAATAGAAGCTGCAAACATATCAGCGTGCCGACGCTCAGGCGATCCTGGATGACCAATTGGAGTAATATAAAAACAACTTGTCTCAAAACTTGCATGAAGCGATGTAATGATCGGTGAAGTCTTTAGACTGGTGGCAATGTGATCTTTGCTGGTATCGCCCAAAATAATACCACTAGCCGGCAACTCGCCGAGCCGAGCATCAACTGAAATTACGCGTTCGGCACCAGATAGAGTTTGAAGGAGGCCAACATCTCTCAAATTAACTATAAAAGTTGCAATGGCTTCTTTGGCGCCTTCGGCACTGACGTCAAATTCCTTAATTCGGTCTTCTAAAACTGCTGTGGCTGGCAGTTTGTTGCCTACTAAGGCCTCATACACACCTCTGAATGGGGCAATATTTAAAATTGCCAGCTCGATCCTCGCTTTTTCCTTTTCCCGCCGACTAATTTGATCTGACGCAACTTTAAGCCCGGCATCGGTTAGGGTAATTTCTTCGGCTTGATACCCCCCTGTGGTCAGGCCATATTTACCAGAATTTGTCACGAGCGTACGACTCGTGCTGCTATCAGGACTTTTGCCAATTTGATCAAAAAGCGTAAGCCTTTTGACTGAACTTCCGCCCCCAACGTCGAAAACAGAACGCGCAAACTCTTCCGCGTCAGAAAATGTAGATGCAGGGAAATTCTTGACGGTACGAAGTCGCCGAGGCTTTTTAGATGTATCCATTACATATAAGCTTTCTAAAAATTTTGCTTCGTTATTATTTCGAACCCAACGAATATAGTCCAAATGACGACGTCAACAATTGGCACTCATTTCGACATTCGATTATGCCCCAAGCTAGCACCTTGTTATTTCAAGTCACGCTAAAGTTGCAGGACTTCAAACGCAACCGAGTGCGGCCACATTTGGCTGCGCCAAACGTTTCCCCGCACCAGCCTTTATCAGCGCCAAAAATGAACAGCTTAGCTGTCCATTTTCAGTGCACTGATAAAGGCCTCCTGCGGAATATCCACCTTACCGAACTGGCGCATCTTCTTCTTACCTGCCTTCTGCTTGTCCAGCAGCTTGCGTTTGCGCGTGGCGTCGCCGCCGTAGCATTTGGCGGTCACGTCTTTGCGCAGGGCAGACAGGGTTTCGCGGGCGATGACTTTGCCGCCGATGGCCGCCTGAATCGGGATTTTGAACATGTGGCGGGGGATCAGGTCCTTCAGCTTCTCAACCATGGCGCGGCCGCGCATCTCGGCCCGGTCGCGGTGGACCATCATCGACAGCGCGTCGACCGGTTCGTCGTTCACCAGCACGGACATCTTGACCAGGTTATCCTCTTGGTAACCGGTCAGGTTGTAGTCAAAGGACGCATAGCCCTTGGTCACGGATTTCAGGCGGTCGTAGAAGTCGAACACCACCTCGTTCAGGGGCAGGTCATAGACGACCATGGCGCGGCTGCCCGCATAGGTCAGGTCCAGCTGCACGCCGCGGCGGTCTTGGCACAGCTTCAGCACGTCGCCAAGGTATTCATCGGGCACAAGGATCGTCGCCTTGATCCGCGGCTCTTCGATATGATCGACATGGGTCAGGTCGGGCATGTCGGCGGGGTTGTGCAGATCCTGCTGCGTGCCGTCCTTCATATATATGTGGTAAACCACAGAAGGCGCAGTGGTGATCAGCTCGATATTGTATTCACGCTCGATCCGGTCGCGGATGACTTCAAGGTGTAGCAAACCAAGGAAGCCGCAACGAAAGCCAAAGCCAAGGGCGGCGGATGTTTCCATCTCGAAGCTGAAAGAGGCGTCGTTCAGCGCCAGCTTGTCAATGGCGTTGCGCAGGTCCTCGAACTCGGACGAATCGACGGGAAACAGGCCGCAGAACACGACAGGCTGGGCCGGCTTGAAGCCCGGCAGCGCCTGCGTCGCGCCTTTGCGTTCGCTGGTGATCGTGTCGCCGACGCGGGTGTCGCGGACCTCTTTGATCTGGGCAGTAAAGAAGCCGATTTCGCCGGGGCCAAGCTGGTCCATCGGCAACATGCCGGGTTTAAACACGCCAAGGCGGTCGATCAGGTGGACGGTGTCGTTCGACATGAACTTGACGCGGTCTTTCAGCTTTAGCACGCCGTCGATGATCCGCACCAAGACGACAACACCAAGGTAGGCGTCATACCATGAATCCACCAGCATCGCTTTCAGCGGCGCATCGCGGTCACCCTTGGGGGCGGGCAGACGGTGGACCACGGCCTCTAGCGTTTCGCGGATACCAACGCCGGTTTTGGCGCTGACGCGGATCGCTTGGGACGCGTCGATACCGATGACATCTTCGATCTGGGCGGCGACGCGGTCACATTCGGACGCGGGCAGGTCGATCTTGTTCAGCACCGGCACGATTTCATGATCGGCCTCGATCGCATGATAGACGTTGGCCAGCGTCTGCGCCTCGACGCCCTGAGTGCTGTCCACCACCAGAAGCGACCCTTCGACCGCACGCATGGAACGGGATACCTCGTAGGCGAAATCGACGTGACCGGGGGTGTCGATCAGGTTCAACACATATTTCTCGCCATTCTCGGCGACATAATCAATACGCACGGTCTGCGCTTTGATGGTGATGCCGCGCTCACGCTCGATATCCATGGAATCCAGCATCTGTGCCTTCATGTCACGGTCGGCAACGGTGCCGGTGGACTGGATCAGACGATCGGCGAGTGTCGATTTTCCGTGGTCGATATGCGCCACGATCGAGAAATTGCGGATGTGCGAAAGATCGGTCATGGCGGGGCCCCAAAAGGTCTGAAATCAACACCCGTCCATCGCCCGAAGGGGGCGATTTTGCAAGGGGCATCGCACATCTGCGCCTTATACCGTGCAATCCGCCGCACCAGGGGACGCAATCGTGAACGCCGGGTTGTGAAAAAAGGCAATCGGGAATTGCGGCGCGCACCATTTTCTGGCAAGATGTTGCCACGGCAGTAAGGACGATGACGCCGGGTAAACTGGGCGCGTCAGGTAAGACAGGCACATTTCATGCGTATCATTTTTCTGGGCCTCGCCCTCGCGATCCTCAATTCCTGCGGCGCCGGCGTGCGCGGCGAGATGGGCAAGGCCTGCATGGCCTCGGGCCGGTCGGCGGCAAACTCTGCCTTGTGCTCCTGTGTCCAGAAAACCGCAAACGGAACCCTGACCAACCGCGACCAAAAGCTGGCCGCCACGTTCTTTGAAGACCCGCAAAAGGCGCAGGACATCCGCCAGTCGGATTCGAGCACACACGAAGCCTTCTGGACCCGCTACCGCCAATTTACCGGCCAGGCCGAACGCAGCTGCCGCTGAAGCCCCCCCTTCTTCTGGTCAAAAATATCCCGGAGGTGTGGAGGCAGCGCCTCCACCTTGACCCGCAGGGGCAAGCATTCCGGCACGCCTTGGCAAGACACATGCTGGACACAGGCATCAGGCCCGATATGTAGAGGGCATGCGGTTCGATATTCCTTCTTTGGCGAAACAGATCCGCGCCGGCGACCGGCGCGCCCTTGCCCGTGCGATCACGTTGGTCGAAAGCGGGCGGGACGATCACCGCAGCCTTGCTCTGGATTTGCTGGACCAGCTTGGCACCGACCGGCAAGCCTTACGGATTGGCCTCTCCGGAACGCCTGGGGTGGGCAAATCGACGTTTATCGAAACCTTTGGCCTGATGCTGACAGCGCAAGGCAAACGGGTTGCGGTGCTGGCGGTGGATCCCTCCTCCGCCCGGTCCGGCGGGTCCATCCTGGGCGACAAAACCCGTATGGAACAGCTAAGCCGTGATCCGAAAGCCTTTATCCGCCCCTCCCCCAGCCAGACGCAGCTTGGCGGCGTGGCGCGCCGGACCCGCGATGCGGTGCGCCTGTGCGAGGCGGCGGGCTTTGACGTGGTGCTAATCGAAACCGTGGGCGTCGGGCAGTCGGAGACGGTCGTCGCCCAGATGGCGGATCTGTTCGTGCTGCTGCTTGCGCCGGCTGGCGGGGACGAGTTGCAAGGCGTCAAGCGCGGGATCATGGAAATGGCCGATATAATCCTTGTGAACAAGGCGGATGGCGCGCTCAAGCCGCAAGCCCTGCGCACCTGCGCCGACTACGCGGGGGCCCTGCGCCTGCTGCGCAAGCGGCCTCAGGACATGGATGGCTATCCGCTGGCCATGACCGTCTCGGCATTGGACAATACGGGGCTGCAAGATGCCTGGGACCGGATGGAGGCGCTGGCGCGTTGGCGCCGGCAAACGGGCATCTTTGCCAGCACCCGCGCCGATCAGGCCCGCCACTGGTTCACCGAAGATTTGCGGGCGGAAGTCATGGCCCTGCTGACAAGCGATCCGGGCCTGAAGGCCCGCATGACCACGCTTGAAGACGCCGTCGCCCGCGGAGAGATGACGCCCGCTGTCGCCGCCCGCGCGGCCCTTGCCCCCTTGCGCGGCGCATGACAGCAGCCGTCAATATTACGCGCCTGCTGGACGGTGCGCACCTGCGCGCGGATCTGGCGCAGCGCGGCGCGGACCGTTTGATGGTCACCTTTGATTACCGGCGGCTGGACAGGGACGGTTTTGGACCCTTTGTGCCGTCAGAGCAGTTTGCCGAGGCCGGGTTCGATCAGCTGATGATTGCCACGCGGGATAACGACTGGTTTATCAATTCTGACACGCCGGCGCTGGAGTCTGTCTGCCGCGATCTGCGCAGGCGGTACAGCACCGCACAGGCCTTGGGGTATTCCATGGGCGGTTTCGGTGCGTTTCGTTTTTCGCGCGCCCTGGGGCTGTCGCATGTGGTCGCCGTATCGCCGCAGGTGTCGATAGCGCCGCAGCTGGTTCCGTTCGAAACACGATATACCTGCGAAGCACGCCGCTTTGATCCGGCGCTTGGTGATTTGACGGCCAACTTCGATGCAGGCCTGCAGGGTCATATCCTGTTTGACCCGTTCAACCTTTCTGATCTGACCCATGCGCAGATGCTGCATGTTCTGTATCCCCGCGTGGCGCTGGTACGCTTGCCCGGCGGCGGCCATCCGTGCACCCGGATTCTGCGCGACGTGCGGCGTGCCGGCCTGATCCAGGCGCTGGCGATGACCCCGTCCCGCGGGCCAACGGCCTTGCAATCCGCGCACCGCGCCGCCCGCGCCAATCACCCCGCCTATTGGCGCGGATTGCAGCACGCCGCCGCCACCCGGCACCCGCTTTGGTCCAGCATTGCACGGCAAAGTGCTGCGAATATGGCGGATGCCGCACAGGACGGGGTTGACGAGGGCGGGGATTCTGCGTAGGCGCTGCTAACTGAATTCACGGCCTCTGATGTAGGGGCTTTCAACCAATCGGACAGCTCTTTCAGACCTGTCCCCCAAGACGGCCAGGACCATCATGGTCCCCGCCAAGCCACGAAGGATGATGCCCATGTCGCGCCGCTGCGATCTGACCGGAAAAGGCCCGATGTCGGGCAACAACGTGTCCCACGCCAAAAACCACACCCGCCGCCGGTTCCTGCCGAACCTGCAGGACGTCACACTGATGTCCGACCTGCTGGGTCGCTCGTTCAAGTTCCGCATCTCGAACGCGGCGCTGCGGACTGTCGATCACCGCGGTGGTCTGGACGCCTTCATGAAGAAAGCCAAGGACGCCGAGCTGTCCCCCGAGGCCCTGAAGGTCAAGAAAGATATCGCCAAGGCAACCGCTGCTGCCGCGACTGCGTAAGCACTTGCTTTGAAAAGTTGACGAAAGGCCCGGTCGCGCAAGCGCCGGGCCTTTTGCATTGCCGGATGATCCACGCCTGCGGCGGCGGTGTTTGTCATGCCTGCGGCATGAGGCCTCCGGCGGGAGTTTACCGGGCCAGATGAAAGGGTTGCCTGATGACGGACATGCTGCCGATTGACGAGGTGCTTGGGGATGTCGTGTCCGCCTTGCACAGTCATGGGCGCGCCGTGTTGCAGGCACCGCCGGGGGCAGGCAAAACCAGCAAGGTGCCGCTGGCCCTGCTGGAGGCAGGCTTTGCGGGCCAGATTGTCATGCTGGAGCCGCGCCGGCTGGCGGTGCGGGCCGCAGCAGAGCGGCTTGCGCAGCAGCTGGGCGAGGCGGTCGGGGGCCGGGTTGGATACCGGATGCGCGGCGATTCGCAGGTGGGACCAGAGTGCCGCATTTTGGTTGTGACCGAAGGTATTTTGACTCGTATGGTCCAGACGGATCCGGAGTTGCAGGGCATCGGGACCGTCATCTTTGACGAATTCCACGAACGGTCCCTGCATGCCGATCTGGGCCTTGCCCTTGTCTGGGAGGCGCGCGCGGCGCTGCGTCCTGATCTGGCCCTGATCGTCATGTCGGCCACGCTGGACGCGGCACCCGTAGCCGAGATGCTGGCCAACGCCCCGATCGTCACTTCCGAGGGCCGCGCTTTTCCGGTCGCGGTGCACTATCTGGAACGCGCATTGCCGCCGCGCGTGCGTCTGGCGGAGGCTGTGGCGGATCAGCTGGTACGAATCGTACCGCAGACAACGGGCGGTGTGCTTGTTTTCCTGCCCGGAGAGGGTGAAATCCGCGCGGTCGAAGGGGCCCTGAAGGGCCGCGTGCCGGATGACTGCGCCATCAGGCCTCTTTATGGTGCCCTGCCCATTGCCGCGCAGCGCGCCGCGATTGCGCCTGTAACGCAGGGGCGAAAAATCGTTTTGTCGACAGCGATTGCCGAAACGGCGCTGACGATTCAGGATGTGCGGGTGGTTGTGGATGCAGGCCGCGCGCGGCGGGCGCGGTTCGATCCGGGCAGCGGCATGACGCGGCTGGTCACGGAACGGGTCAGCCGCGCAGAGGCCGACCAACGCGCTGGCCGCGCGGGCCGCGTCGCCCCCGGCACGGCCTATCGCATGTGGACCAAGGGCGAGGACGGGGCCTTGCCCGCCTTTGCGCCGCCAGAGATCGTAAGCGCCGATCTGACCGCGCTTGCGCTGGAACTGGCGCTTTGGGGCAGTGATGATCTGGCGTTCCTGACGCCCCCGCCGGAGGTGGCGCTGGCCGAGGCCCGCGTTTTGCTTTGCGATCTAGGTGCCCTTGACGCCCGGGGCGGCATCACGGCGCATGGGCGCAAGCTGGCGCTGTTACCGGTGCACCCGAGGCTTGGGCATATGCTGGCGCGCGCCGGCGCGCAGGCCGCCCCCTTGGCCGCGCTGCTGGAGGCGCGTGATCCTCTGCGCGGGGCGGGCAGCGACCTGGCGTTGCGACTGGCGGCGCTGAACGGCGAGGCAACGGCGGCCACCTTGCACGCCCCTGCCCTTGCGCAGATCCGCGCAGAGGCGAAGCGGCTGGCCAAAGGGCTGCCGCAAGGGCCTGTGTTCAGCCTTGGGCAGATGGCGGCACTGGCCTATCCCGACCGTATCGCGCAGCGGCGGGCAGGAGACGATCCGCGTTATTTGCTGTCGGGTGGCAAGGGGGCGATGCTGGATGCGGCTGATCCGCTGGCAAATCAACGCTTGTTGGTGGTGACCGATACGGACGGCAACCCGCGCGAAGCCAGGATCAGGCAGGCCGCTGTGATCGGGCTGGCGGACCTGCGGGCCGTGCATGAAGACGCCATTGTATGGCATAATGTGTGTCGCTGGGACCGGCGCGATGGGCGTGTCGTGACCGAACGGCAGGAACGCTTTGGCGCGCTGGTGCTGGACGCACGGCGCTGGACCGATGCGCCGCCAGAGGATGTGGCACTAGCGATGCTGGACGGCGTGCGCCAGCTTGGCCTGCGTCCCGGCAAGGCTGCACAGTTGTTTCTGGCTCGCGTTGCCCTGGTGCCGGGTCTGCCGGATATGCGCGAAGAGGCGCTGATGAACACACTGGAAGACTGGCTGTTACCGCATCTGGAGGGCGTCCGCTCTGCCGCGGACTGGGGGCGGTTCGATGTGCTGGACGCGCTGCGTGGCATGTTGGATTGGAACCAGATGCAGCAATTGGACCGCATGGCACCGGGGCATTTCACGACGCCTTTGGGGCGGCGGATTGCCATTGATTACAGCGGTGATGCGCCGCAAATCACGTTGCGTTTGCAGGAAATGTTTGGCCAGACCGTGCATCCGATGGTGGGCGATACGCCGCTGCGCGTTGTATTGCTGTCGCCGGGCCAAAAACCGGTGCAGGTGACGCAGGATATTCCCGGTTTCTGGGCCACCAGTTATGCCGACGTGCGGCGTGACATGCGCGGTCGCTATCCGCGGCACCCTTGGCCAGAGGATCCGACAAAGGCCGATCCCACATTGCGGGCAAAACCGCGCGGAACCTGACAAATATCACGCAGCTGCAAGCCCAGTGAGCTGATAAAAGCACATTGTGTTGCGATTTCGCAGCATTGACCTATGTTATTCATAGAAAAGAAACGATTTACGTATTGAGTTCCGAGTATGTCGATAACTGAGAAATTTGGCGATCACGTCGCCGTTTCGCCCGAACCGCGGGTTCAGGTCGCCGCTCTTTGCCATCGTAAAGGTGCAAAAGGGCGCGAAGTTCTGCTTGTCACCAGTTCGCGGGGGCGATGGATCCTGCCGAAGGGCTGGCCGATTGATGGGCTGAGCGATGGCGATGCCGCGCTGCAAGAAGCATGGGAAGAGGCTGGCGTGCGCGATGGTCGTGTGACCGCAAAACCGATTGCCAAATTTGTCGGGGTCAAGCGTTTCGACAGCGGCGAGGAAATTCCGGCCCGTGTGCGCGTATATGGTGTTAAAGTGCGCCAGCTAGTGCGCAAATTTCCCGAACATAAGCGGCGCGAGCGGCGCTGGGTCAGCCTTGCCAAGGCTGCCAAGTTGTTGACGGAAAAGGGCTATGTGAAGGCGCTGCGCGCCATCTGATCGCGCTGCGCGTCACGGTGGTGCCGCAGGCCAGACCACTGTGTCGGCGGGGACATGGCGCGCGAAGTCAGCGCCGGATGCGGCAAGCGTGACTGACAGCACGATGCCTCGGTCTAGCACAGCGCCGTCTGGCCCTGTGGCGGAACAGCTGAACACCGCGCCTGTTACCAGATCAACGGCAAATCCCAGATCGGACGCCGCGCGCACGGTTGATAGCACGCAATTGTCAATCGCGGCCCTTGCCACGATCAGCCGCGTGGTCCCCGTGTCCTGCATTGCGATGGATAGCCCAGCATCGCTGAAACCTGATGAACTGTCTTTGAAAATCACTGGCCCCCGGCAAGGGCGCGGCGCAGGGCAGCGGCTGACCGCCCAGCTGGTCCGCACGAATGGCGGAGGCGGGATTGGGGTCATCGTTTTGGCCGGAGAGGGTCACCTTTGACCAGCCCGCGTTATGTGTAACGGACTAGATGGCTGAGACCTTGAAGCCGTCTCGGATCCATGGGCCAGTTTGGCCCGCCTGGTTGCAATGCGCGCGAATGCGGCAAGGCTATGCGCATCGCAGGAACAGTCTGCGCCGCGCGCCACTACGCGCGGCACGAACCGAAACGCTACGGTTACTTCAGGCAATACCGCATAACTGCCTTTTGCGCATGCAAACGGTTTTCAGCCTCGTCGAAAATGACGGAATGCGGGCCGTCCATCACGGCGCTGGTCACTTCGTCATCCCGGTGCGCCGGCAAGCAATGCATGAACAAGGCATCCTTGTTTGCCTGCGCCATCAGGGCTTCGGTCACCTGATAGCCGCGCAGCTGGTTGTGCCGCCGTTCCCGCGCGGACTGCGGATCGTGCATGCTGACCCAGGTATCGGTCACCACAAGATCGGCGCCTTGCACAGCCTTTTGCGGGTCGCGTTCGATCGTATAGAGCCCGTCGAGGGCGCGTTCGGGATCAAGCGGTTCCGGGCCGGAAAATACAAGGTCGAAGTCGAACTGTTTCGCCGCATGGGCAAAGCTGGCAAAGACGTTGTTGCCGTCGCCGGACCAGACGACCTTGCGTCCTTTGATAGGGCCGCGATGTTCTTCGAATGTCATGATATCTGCCATGATCTGGCAGGGGTGGGTGCGGTTGGTCAGCCCGTTAATCACCGGCACGGTGGCGTGTTCGGCCATTTCGTGCAGGGTAGCTTCTTCGAATGTGCGGATCATGATCATGTCGACATAGCGCGACAGCACGCGGGCCGTGTCGGCGATCGTCTCGCCGTGGCCCAGTTGCATGTCAGCCCCCGACAGCACCATCGTCTGCCCGCCCATCTGGCGCACACCGACGTCAAAGCTGACGCGGGTCCGGGTCGACGGCTTTTCGAAAATCAGCGCGACCATGTGGTTCGCCAAGGGCTGTTCTGTATCGGGGGTGCCTTTGGGCAGGCCGGCGCGGGCGTCTTTCATGCGGCGCGCATCGTCGATGATGGCGCGCAGATCGGCGGTGGGCGTGGTGTGGATGTCGAGGAAATGCGTCATGTCAGTCTTTCGTTCAGGCGTTGGACTGGGGGTTTCACACCCCCAGACCCCCGTGGGATATTTTCGACCAGAAGAAGGTCAAAGGGATGATGCGGCCTGATCAAGTAGATCGGTTGTGGCCGCGATATCGTCATCGGTCAGGTTGAGGGGCGGCAGCAGACGGATTACGTTGTCGGCGGCAGGGACGGTCAGGATACCGGCGTCATAGCCGGCCTTGACGATATCGGTGTTGTTCGCCTTGCACATCAGGCCCAGCATCAGGCCAGAGCCGCGCACGCCGTTGAAAACATCCGGGTGGGCAGCGGTGAGGCCTTCGAGTTTCTGGCGCAGGAGCGCGGCCTTGCGGTTGACTTCGGCCAGAAAGGCGGGGTCGGCGATGATGTCCATGACCGCGTTTCCGACAGCACAGCCCAGCGGGTTGCCGCCATAGGTCGAGCCGTGGGTGCCGGCGGTCATGCCGCTTGCCGCGGTTTCGGTGGCCAGGACGGCACCCAGAGGGAAGCCGCCGCCGATACCTTTGGCGACCATCATGATGTCCGGCGTGATGCCCGACCATTCATGGGCGAAAAGCTTGCCGGTGCGGCCCACGCCGCATTGCACCTCGTCAAAAATCAGCAGGATGCCGTGTTCGTCCGCCAGATCGCGCAGACCTTTCAGGCACTGGTCGGGCACGGGGCGGATGCCGCCTTCGCCTTGGACCGGTTCGATCATGATGGCGGCCACGGTGGGGGACTTTGCGGCCTCGCGCAGGGCGTCATGATCGCCGAAGTCCAGATGCACAAAGCCGGGCAGCAAAGGGCCGAAGCCTTTGGTCATCTTTTCCGAACCGGCGGCGGCGATGCCCGCGGAAGAGCGACCGTGGAAGCTGCCGGAGAAGGTGATGATGTCGGTGCGGTCCGGTTGGCCTGCGTCATAAAAATGCTTGCGCGCCATTTTGACCGCAAGCTCGCAGGCTTCCGTGCCGGAGTTGGTGAAAAAGACCGTGTCAGCGAAGGTGTGTTCCACCAGCTTGTCAGCCAGCGCCTGCTGCGCCGGGATCTGGTACAGGTTGGATACGTGCCAGACGGCGCCTGCCTGATCCGTCAGCGCCTTAATCAGCGCGGGGTGCGCATGGCCAAGGCTGTTCACAGCGATACCTGCGCCGAAGTCCAGGAAGCGGCGGCCGTCTGTCGTGGTGAGCCAGGCGCCCGCCCCTGTTTCGAAGGCAAGTGGTGCGCGGTTATAGGTCGGCAGAACGGTCGGGATCATAGGATCGGCCCTTATGGCAAACGTGAAGCCCGATTGATGCCCGCAAGGGGACGCCGGGTCAACGATAATGGCGGGAAGAATGGAACGTGCAGGGACGGACGCTGTTAGCGTCGGCGTCGAACGAAAAAAGGCGCACGGTTATCCATGCGCCTCTGTTAGCTGATGATGTGACTTTAGGGAAGTCTGTTTACGCCTTGAGCCGGTAGCCCTTGTCCAGCCAGCGCCAGACGACCGAGAGCACGACGACATTGGCGGCCAGCACGACGATCAGCCCGAGCCAAGGCGAGCTGTCGGAGACGCCGATCATGCCCCGGCGCACACCGTCGATGATGTAGAAGAACGGGTTGGCGTGAGACGCGATGCGCAGCGGCTCTGGCAGGGCGTCGATGCTGTAGAAGGTGCCCGACAGGAACGACAGCGGCGTGACGAGGAAGTTCGAAATCGCGGACAACTGGTCGAATTTATTCGCGAAAATGCCGGCGATCATGCCAAGCCCGCCCATGAACATCGACCCCAGCAGCACAAAGGTCAGAACCCAGCCGATATTCTGGATCTGCACGCCAAGGAATATCCACGACCCCAGGGCAATCACTGCGGCGACGATAAGGCCGCGGGCGACGGCACCGAACAGATAGCCGAACAGCAGCTCTGCCGCGGACAAAGGCGGCATCAGGGTGTCAACGATGTTACCGCCGACCTTGGCAGAGGCGAGGCTGGAGGAAGTATTGGCAAAGGCGTTCTGGATCACGGTCATGATCAGGATGCCGGGCGCGAGGAAGGTCATGAACGGCACACCCATCACATCGCCGCGTTGCGGGCCGATGGCGATGGTAAAGATCATCAGCAGCAGGCCTGCGTTAATCAGGGGGGCCATGACGGTCTGCGACCAGACGTTCATAAAGCGGCGCACCTCACGCAGGGCCAGCGTGCGGGTACCTTCCCAGTTCACGCGGCCAAAACGGCGCACGCCCATGGCTGGCTTTGACGCTGGGTGTGTGGCTGATTGGTCGGACATTGCGGCTTTCCTTATCTTTAGCGGGGCGGTCCTTCACTTCTGGTGCCCCAATGCTTAGAATAGGGGATCAAGAGATTAGACAAGGCCTCTTCTTGGAAAGAGGTCAGAGCGAAGGAAGCCATATGTCCTGGACAGACGAACGCGTCGAGACCCTGAAGCGGATGTGGGGCGAAGGCCAGTCGGCGAGCCAGATCGCCAAGGAACTGGGCGGCGTCACCCGCAATGCCGTCATCGGCAAGGTCCACCGTCTGGGCCTGTCAAACCGTGCTGGTTCAGCGAGCGCAGAGCCCGCAGCGGCCCCTGCCGCCGAGGCCGCGCCCGCACCGGTCGAAACGCAGGCACCTGTGGTCGAAGACAAGCCGCACATGCGCACGGAATCGGCGACGCCGACCCGCAAGCCCAAGCCTGATCCCGACGCGGCCGAGGTCGAGGAGCTGGACGAAAACGGTATTCCGATCAGCGCGGCGCGCCGGGCGATCATCCCCGCCGGCCAGCCCCTGCCGCCGCAGCCCAGCGCGAACGAAATTTCGCCAGAGGCACTGGCCAAGGTGAATGAGGTGGAAAAATCCGCCAAGCGCATCGGCTTGATGGAATTGACCGAAAAGACCTGCAAATGGCCTGTGGGCGATCCGGCAACACCGGATTTCTGGTTCTGCGGCCTGCCCAGCCAGCAAGGCAAACCCTATTGCGAAGCGCATGTCGGCGTGGCGTTCCAGCCGATGTCGTCGCGCCGCGACCGTCGCCGGTAAACGAACGATGATCCCGGTGCGCGCCTGTTGGCGGCGCACCGGGCCCCTGCCCCCCACATGATCGGATGCGCCACGTATGACCAATCTGGCTTTGATTACGGGCGCGTCCTCTGGCATTGGGCGCGAGTTTGCGCGCATTCATGCGCAGCGCGGCGGTGATCTGATTGTCGTCGCCCGCCGCAAGGACGCGCTGGATGCGCTGAAGGCAGAGCTTGAGGCCGCGCACGGCATCAGCGTACAGGTCGTCGCTGCCGATCTGATTGATGCGGCGGCGGTCCAAACCCTATGCGATGAATTGCGCGGGCAACCGATCGAGGTGTTGATCAACAACGCAGGATTTGGTGGTCAGGGTAGCCACGTTGATCGCAATCTGGGTAAAGAAATGGCGATGATCGACCTGAACGTCAAAGCCTTGGTCACCCTGTGCCACGACATCGGCGGCCAGATGGCCAAGCGCGGAACCGGGCGGATCTTGAATGTCGGATCGACGGCCGGCATGATGCCCGGGCCCATGCAGAACGTTTATTTTGCGACCAAAGCCTTTGTGCGTAGCTATTCGCTGGCTTTGGCCGAAGAGCTGCGCGCGCGCGGCGTGACGGTGACGGTGCTGGCCCCCGGCTATGTCGAGACGGAGTTTGCCGACACTGCGGACCTGCGCGGCACGGCGCTGGTCAAAGGTGGCGGCAAGACTCCGCAAAGCGTTGCAGCTTTTGGCTATGACAGCATGATGGCAGGCAAGCTGCATGTCGTAAACGAAAGCATGCTGAGCTTTGCAGTGAACTGGGTCATTCCGGTGCTGCCGCATCGCATGGTCTTGGGTCTTGCGCGACGGATGCAAACCAAGGCCTGACGCAGGCCTTAATGCTCGTCTTCCCAGTCGCTGCCAATCGCTTCGCGGTCGTTGGCTTTTTCCCGCGCAATCATATCTTTTGCGTCATCCAGTTCTTCTTTCGTCGCCGCGTCAGGGCGGGCTTCGGCCGCCTCGATCGGGGTCAGAAGCAGTTTGAAATACATCGGAAAATGGTCCGATCCGATGTGCGCCTCTCTGCGCATATCCAGCAGGCGGAACTGTGCGTCGTGAAACAGGTGGTCCAGCGGCCAGCGCATCCAGGGCATTGTGGCGCTGAAGGTATTGTAGAACCCGCGCCCGACGCGGGGGTCCAGCAGGCCGGACACTTCTTGAAAACGGCGGGTGGTGATGGACCAGGCCACGTCGTTCAGATCACCGGTCACGATGGCCGGCAGCGGATCGTCCCGCGCCTCGATCGCGGTCGAGGAAAGTTCGGCATCGCGCCCTTCGGTGTCCTGTTGCGGCACGGGAGGTTCGGGGTGCACGACATAAAGCCGAAACGCCAGACCGTCCGCTAGCGGCACCCGCGCCCGCAGGGAGGGCACGCCGTCGACAACCTTTTCTCTGAACGCCGCCTCTTCAAACGCGATCTTGCTATAGATCGCCATGCCGTAACCGGTATCCAGCGGGTGGGCATAACGATGCGGATAGATGTCGGTCAGCACGTCCAGCGCGTCGACCCAGTCCTGATCCACCTCGAGCGCCATCAGAATATCGGGCTGCACGCGGCGGCTGACATCGATCAGGCGGGTGTAATCGCGGTTCGACTTTTTCACATTCGCCGCCAGAAAGCTGACACTGCGGTCGTCCGCGACCTGTTCATCCTTGCGGGGACGCAGGGACTGTTTGTGCCAGACCGGCAGGTAGCGGCCGATATAAAACCCCTGCGCCAGAACACAGGGGATCATCAGGCCGATCACCCACATCCAGCCCGGCGGCATCATCACAGCCGCAACCACAATTAGCACGATGGCAAAGGCCAGCACCTGCTGCCGTGGAAAATCCGCGCCGCGGACCATGCCGTGCGATACTGTGGAAAAAGGGATAACCGTTGCCAGGACGATCACTGCCGCAACAAGCCACATCGTGATCAGTGAAAATGTCATCATGTGGCGCGGCGCCCTTTCATCCAAGTTGCGACGATAGAACGCACAGGGGCGCGTTTCGGTCCATCCTGCGCTGCTTTTATGTGATGCGCGACCCCTTTCCGCGCGGCGCGCCCCGCGCTAGAAGGGCGGATGACCCAGAACCCGCCAGATCTTCGCCCCGACCTTGCCCGCGCCCGCGTTGTGGACGCCCCCCGCCCCGGCCAGCCGACCATCGGCATGGTTTCCCTTGGCTGCCCCAAGGCACTTGTGGATAGCGAACGCATCCTGACGCGCCTGCGTGCCGAAGGCTACGCCATCAGTGCCGATTACCACGGTGCAGAGGCTGTGATCGTGAACACCTGCGGCTTTCTGGACAGCGCCAAGGCCGAAAGCCTTGATGCGATTGGCGAGGCGCTACAGGAAAACGGCAAGGTCATCGTGACCGGCTGTCTAGGCGCAGAGCCGGATTATATCCGCGAGCATCACCCCAAGATTTTGGCCGTCACCGGTCCGCAGCAATACGAACAGGTGCTGGATGCCGTGCATCTGGCGGTGCCGCCCAGCCCCGATCCGTTCATCGACTTGCTGCCCGCCCGCGGCGTCAGCCTGACACCGCGGCATTACAGCTATCTGAAGATTTCCGAAGGCTGCAACCACAAGTGCAAGTTCTGCATCATCCCCGACATGCGCGGCAAACTGGCGTCGCGCCCTGCCCATGCGGTCCTGCGCGAGGCGGAAAAGCTGGTGCAGGCGGGGGTCAAGGAACTGCTCGTGATCTCTCAGGATACCAGCGCCTATGGCCTTGATCGCAAGTATGACCTGAACCCGTGGAAAGATGGCGAGGTGCGTAGCCATATCCTTGATCTGACACGGGAACTTGGCCAGCTGGGCGCTTGGGTGCGGCTGCACTACGTCTATCCCTACCCCCATGTACGCGATCTGATCCCGCTGATGGCGGATGCGTCGAACGGCGTGCTGCCCTATCTGGATATCCCGTTCCAGCATTCGCACCCCGACGTGCTGCGCCGCATGGCGCGCCCTGCCGCCGGATCGAAAACGCTGGAAGAGATCGCCGCGTGGCGCGCGATCTGTCCCGACATCACCCTGCGGTCGACCTTTATCGTCGGCTACCCAGGAGAGACGGAGGCCGAATTCCAACACCTGCTGGACTGGCTGGACGAGGCGCAATTGGACCGCGTCGGCTGTTTCCAATATGAAAACGTTGCAGGCGCGCGGTCAAACGCGCTGCCCGATCACGTCGCGCCCGAAGTCAAACAGGACCGCTGGGACCGCTTTATGGAAAAGGCCCAAGCCATTTCCGCCGCCAAGCTAGAGGCCAAGGTCGGCCGCACGCTGGAAGTCCTTGTCGACGACATCGACGAAGACGGCATCGCCACCTGCCGCACTTGGGCCGACGCGCCGGAGATCGACGGCAACCTATTCATCGACGAGGGCACCGAAGGGTTGTCCGTTGGCGATATTGTTCGTGTTGAAGTTGAAGAAGCAAGTGAGTACGATTTATGGGGTGCAATAGTTCCAAGGTAAAATTTCTCTTTGTCTGATTATGAATACGTCCTTTTCATTGATGAAGCAGGAGACGATGGACTCGGCTCTGTCAGGCCTTCAGACCCAAACGGCTCTAGCGAATGGCTGGTAATAAGCGGCTTCTTAATTCGCAGACAGGATGAGGGAAGCCTTGATACTTGGATGGATGCCATCCGAAAAGATATCAATTCTACGCAAAGTCCGGTCATGCACTTCAAAAAGCTTAGCGCTACGAAAGCTAAACGCGCTTGCGATTTGCTATCGAAGCTAGAATGCCGCGCCTTCGTTGTAGTTTCGAATAAGAAAAACATGAAGAACCACAAAAATGATCGGGCAGCAAAAGCTGGTAGTACACAATGGTTCTACAATTTCTGCGTTCGACTACTCATGGAGAGAGTCACCGACTACTGCTTCACCAACAGCAATCAAAAGTTTGGCAAAACAACAAACCTAAAGGTGATATTCAGTCAACGGGGCGGCCACTCGTATGGTCAGACGAAGGCTTATTGGGAAAAGCTTAAGGCGCAATCCATCGGCAATACCACGTACCTAAAAAAAAGGCAGATACGACACCAAATCCTTCGGTTCGACCTTGTCGAGTATCTACCCCATTACATGAACACCGGACTTCAGTTTGCTGATGTCGTCGCAAGTGCGTTTTATCGCGCTGTTGACACCAGCGGTCCGAATTACGACGTAGAACCTGCAAAAAACCTATTATCAGTAATTGCGAAATCCGAAGGCAAAATCGCTGACTACGGCGTTGTTTTGCAACCCACACCTATTGAAACGGCACGGCTCTCTGACGAGCAGAAAAAAATATTCCAAGAATACGGTTACCGATTTCTTAGCTAACTCGAGGCAGGGCTAATTAGCTTAAGATAAGGCAACTCATCTGATGCATTTTCAGTCCACCAGAGCCCCCCATTAGCCGCTAAACATCCTCCAAATAAATCCGCACAGCGTCCTGCACCCTGCGGAACCGGTCGCCACCCAGATGAACGCCGCCGAACCAGCGCGTGACGACGATGATGTGGCCTTGCAGCCCTTCGCGTTCCAGCATGCGCAGGATGACGAGGCCGGCACCGGCCTCTCCGTCGTCGTTTTTGACGGGGCCATCGGGTAGCAAAACCGCCCAAGTGTTATGGGTGGCTTTGGCGAATTTCTTATTGCGGCACAAGGTTTTGACAAAGGCTTTCGCCTCTTCCACGGACGCCACTGGCCCTCCGGAGACGGCGTATTTCGACCCGCGGTCGGTTAGGGCGTTGGGGATAATCTTCATGTCCCCTTGATGCGGCAGACCGGGGCCTGCCGCAAGTCGCGTCCGGCCTTAGTGGCTGTAGGTGACGCCGGTGGCGACGGCGCTGGCCAGCGAAGCCTCTGCCCAGGTGCCACGTCCGCCGCGCATGCGGATTTCCGTCAGCTGCGCAAGGGCCAGATCGACCTGCCCCTGTTCCACCAGCGCCTGCCCCATATAGGACCGCGCCAACAGGTTGTCGGGGTTCACCGCAAGGGCGGTTTCATAAAACGCCATACCACCTGCCATATCGCCCGATTTGCGTGTGGCGAAGCCGCGGTAGGTGGCGACCATATCACCGGACTGGTCCTGCATCGTGTCCAGCACGTCCAGCGCGTCTGCATAGCGACCGTCATAGGCCAGTTCGCGCACGTCGTTCATGCGGGCGCTGTCGTCGTTGGTGGACTGCTCTGGCGTCATGCAGGTCTTGGTGGCCAAATCATAGACCAGCCCTTCGCTGCATTGCTGCGTCGTGGCGGTGGGCTTTGGCGGGACGGTGTCGGCCGATCCGGCGGCAAAAGCAAAGGTGGGGGCAAGGGTCAGGGCAAGGACGGCAAGGCGCATGAGAAGTCTCCGATCAAGGTCTGTCGTTCAGGGTGAACTGCGAATGTAGTGTGAACCACGGGCCGGGCGCGAAAAAAGTTTCACGCCGATGTGACCGCAGGTCACGGATGCGCGGCGGCACCGGTCGGGTATGGTGCATGCATGAGCAGATCGAAAACCGCCTATCCCGTCTACGCCCGGTCCGAACGGATCGCCGATGGCACCATGCATACGCTAGGTGTCGCCTTTGCCCTGCTGGGTGCAGCGGCCCTGCTGGTCTGGGCCGTCATGCGCGGCGCGGGTGATATTCCGGCGCTGGCAATCTATGGCGCGGCCATGATCGCCACCTTTACCGCATCGGCGTTCTATCACCTGACCCCGTGGGAGGCGCTGCGCCCCACCCTGCGCCGGATCGATCACGCGGCGATTTATCTGAAAATTGCGGGCACCTTTACGCCGCTGGCGGCAATGATCGCCACGCCCTTTGCTTATGCCATTCTGGGGCTGGTCTGGGCGCTGGCGGCCTGGGGCATAACCCGCAAGCTGTTTTTCTGGCAAGAACCGGGGCGGTTCGGCCCGGCGCTTTATCTGGTGATGGGCTGGCTGGCCGTCTTGCTGATCCCGGCGATGATCCGCACCTTTCCCGTGCCGGCGCTGGCCCTGCTGGCCAGCGGCGGGCTGCTGTATACGGTCGGCGTCGTGTTTTATACGTGGGACGGGCTGAAGTTTTCCACCGCAATCTGGCACGGATTTGTTCTGGCGGCGGCCGTGTGTTTCTTTAGTGGGATCTGGTTCAGCGTCGCGGCACTGTCCTAGGAATTCGTATACCCCAGCTGCGCGGCAGTGCGCGTCACCACGCGCACCCGGTCGGCGTTGGCAGGGTGTGTGCCAAGGAACGTGTTGCCCGGATCGGGAATACGGAAAAAGAATTCTGCACCGCGCAATGGGTTATAGCCCGCTTGGGCGGCAATGATGGTGCCAAGCGTGTCGGCCTCCAGCTCGAAATCCTTGGAATAGGTGCGCGCGCCGATGGCCGCGCCGAACTCTGCCGCCCGGCGCCCCACGTCAGGATCATCGGACAGGCCGACAAGCTGGCCCATGATCGCCGCACCAATGGTGGCATTGCGGCGCTGACGGTCAAGGTGGCCTTCGATATGGTGGGCAGCTTCGTGCGACAGGATAAAGGCGATTTCATCCGCATTGCGCGTCTCGGCCAGCAAGGCAACGGTCATGGCAATCAGCGGGCGCCCCGATGCATCAAGCGTCTGAAACGCATTGGGCTGCGCATTCGGATTCATGTCGATCGCGAATTCGAAATCGCAATTCAAAGCAGGAGAGCGGTCACGGCACATGGCCTCTGCCACCGGCTCTATCGCATCGACAGCCGCAATCAGACTGCGAACAGAGGACCTCGCATCAGGCTCTGCCGCGGCGACGGCGGCGGGCATGGTGTCCGGCATCTGCGGCGCGGCGGCGGGGGCTACCTGCGGCAGGCGCGCATCGGGCGATACGGCGCATCCCGCAAGACTGGCCGCAACGATGATACCGAAGGTCAGGCGATACATGGGCGGCCCTGATTGCGAATGGTTGCACCCCTATCTAACAGCCCAGCCCGCCCGCGCCAGCCCCGCACCCTCATAACCGCGCACGATTCCGAGAGAGCAGCCCTTTTCGCGGCGGATTTGCCGCGCTAGGCTGACGTTATGTTTACAATTGAACACGAATTCGACGCGACAGTCGTCACCTTGATCGACGATGCAGCCGCACACCGCCAGCAAGACGTGACAATTAACGCCTTTGACGATTGCGTCACTGTCAGTCAGTTCGATCCGCGACTGAATGCAGTGCACACGATTACACTGTCGCTGGCGCAATTACGCGACCTTGGGGCTGCGCTGGATCTGCCAGAGGGGGCCTATCAGCTGGGGCCAGCCAAGGCGTAAGGCGGGTGAACGTGAACAAATGCATTATCACCTGGATGACATGGCGGGATCCGAGATGACCCACTCTGGTGGCTGCAACTGCGGCGCGGTGCGCTTTACCGTGGCAGGCCCGCTGCCTGCGCCCAATGCGTGCCACTGCACACAATGCCGCAAGCAATCTGGGCACTACTGGGCCTCTGTCGACGTAGATCGCAGCGCGCTCCACCTGACCGGTGCGCCGCACTGGTATGCGTCATCGGAAAAGGTACGGCGCGGCTTTTGCGGCACCTGCGGGGCGTTCCTGTTTTGGGACCCGATGCAGGGCGACAAGACTGCCGTGGCGATGGGGGCTTTTGATCAACCGACCCAGACCCAGCTCGCCCTACATATTTTCGTTGCGGACAAAGGCGATTATTATGAAATCGGCGACGGGCTACCGCAGAACCTGCGCTGACGCGTTGCCCTGCGGGGCGCGCACGCCTATCTGCTGGTCAACCCCTGCACAAAGGACGCCGAAATGTCTCAGACCAACCAAGCTGCTCTCGACTTCATGCTGACCCGCCGGTCCTATCCGGCGCAGGCGCTGAAGGCACCGGTGCCCAACCGGGATCAGCTACAGACGATCCTGACTGCCGCATCGCGCAGCCCCGATCACGGCAAGCTGGAACCGTGGCGTTTCATTGTTCTGGGCCGCGATGCGCTGCAGGCAGTCGCCGATGCCCTGCCCGCCGAAGGAAAGCGCATTGGCATCCCGCAGGACAAGATCGACAAGCCGGTCATGACCTACAGCGGGGCGCAACTAGCGGTCGTTGTGGTCTGCTCGCCCAAAGACTCAGACAAGGTGCCCCAGTCGGAACAGGTCTTTGCCGTCGGCGGCGTCTGCCTTGGCCTCGTGAACGCAGCGCTGGCAAGCGGCTTTGGCGCAACATGGTTGTCAGGGTGGTTCAGCCATAACCGCGACTTTATCCGCGATCATTTTAACCTGGCGGACCATGAAACTATTGCCGGCATCGTGCATATCGGCAGCTGCGACGCGATCCCGTCGGACCGGCCACGCCCTGACATCGACGCGATCACCGATTGGTCTGTCTTGTGATTCTGACAGACTTTGCCAAGGCGCTGGGCCAGATGCCTGACCCGCGTTTTCGCCGCGTGCTATGGCTCGGGATTGGCCTGACGATCGCGCTGTTGGTGGCGATCTATGCGGGGGTGCTGCTGCTGATTGACGCCGCCGCCTCTGGCCCCCTGACCCTGCCTTGGATTGGCGAAGTCACGTGGATCGGCGATCTGCTAGGCTGGGGGTCGCTTGGCCTGATGCTGGTGCTGTCGGTGTTCCTCATGATCCCCGTGGCTTCGGCGATAACGTCCTTCTTTCTGGACGATGTGGCCGACGCGGTCGAAGCAAAACATTACCCCGCCCTGCCGCCTGCCCCGCGTACATCCCTCGCGGATGCGCTGCGCGATACCTTCAGCTTTCTTGGGCTGATGCTGATTGCAAACCTGGCTGCCTTTATCGCCTATGCAATGTTTCCGCCCTTCGCGCCGCTGATCTTTTACGCAATGAACGGTTTTTTACTGGGCCGCGAATACTTTCAGGTCGCCGCCATGCGCCGTGAAGGCCGCGCTGGGGCCAAGGCGCTGCGCCGCAGACATGGCACCACGATCTGGCTCGCAGGCGTCCTGATGGCGCTGCCCCTGTCGGTGCCGTTACTGAACCTCTTCGTGCCGATCCTGGGCGCGGCGACCTTCACGCACCTGTATCACCGGCTTAATTCCCGGCCAAAGGTTGCTGCGCGGACGGCATCCGGTTGAACCAATCCAGATCGCGTACGCTAATCACGCCCGACAGGATAATCGTGGCAAAGACGATCCAGACCCCCACGGCCCAAACCGTCGTCACCTTGGCCTTGCGCTTTAGCTGAGGGTTCGCAGGCGCCGACTTATGCGTGCCCGGCACCACCGCGCCATCCTCTCCCTGCGTTACCATGCGCAGAGGCAGGACGATAAAAAAGATCATCCACCAGATCACGGCAAACATCACAATGGCTGACGTGATACCCATAGTCTTAACCCTTTCGCAGGACGTGCCTGCCTTCTTCTGGTTTCAAATATCCCCGCCGGAGGCATCGGCTTTTCTTGAAAAGCCGAAACCTCAGACTTCCTCCAGCTCGACCAGCGTGCCGTTGAAATCCTTGGGGTGCAGGAACAGCACCGGCTTGCCGTGGGCGCCGAACTTGGGCGTACCGTCCCCAAGCACCCTTGCACCGCTGGCGGTCAGGCGATCGCGGGCGGCCAGCAGATCGTCCACCTCATAGCAGATGTGGTGAATACCGCCTGCGGGGTTCTTTTCCAGAAACTTCGCAATGGGGGATGCGTCCCCCAGCGGATACAACAATTCGATCTTGGTATTGGGCAGCGTGATAAAGATCACGGTGACCCCGTGGTCCGGCTGGTCCAGCGCCGGGCCAACATCTGCCCCAAGCGCGCCGCGATACTGTGCGGCCGCCGCTTCCAGATCCGGCACAGCGATGGCGACGTGGTTCAAGCGTCCGATCATGATGTTTCCCCTCCCCCTGAGTTTGACAACTTATGACGCGCGCCCATGCAAATGCCAATAAAGGCACTTGGTCGCAGGCGTATTAACCCGGTCTTTACGTTGCGGTGGTGTTCTAGGGGCAATTGAAACACGCACGGGGGCCGCCGACCGATGGACAACATTGACGACTTTATGACCACGCGCGCACCAACGGCGCAACGGCCTTTACTGGGCCTGACTGTATTGGTTGTCGAAGACAGCCGTTTCGCCTGCGAAGCCATGCGGATGCTCTGCCTGCGCTCTGGCGCGCGTATTCGCCGGGCGGACACATTGGCCAGCGCCCGCAAACACCTGTCGGTCTACCGCCCGACTGTGGTGATCGTGGATCTGGGCCTGCCTGACGGATCAGGTCTGGCACTGATCGAACAGCTGTCACATGCGCAGCCGCGAATCGATGTGATTCTTGCAACCTCTGGCAATCACGTGAGCGAGGCGAATGTCATCGCCGCCGGGGCAGACGGCTTTATCGCCAAACCCATCGCCAGCCTGGCGCAATTTCAGGCCGCAATCCTGATCCACCTGCCGCCAGATCGCCAACCACCGGGCCCCCGCTTGGTGAACGCTGATCAGGTGGAACCGGATATGGTGGCCTACCGTGATGACCTGTCGCATGTGGCCGATGTTCTGCAGCACGATGAGAGCCCGCAAACACTGGATTATGTGACACAATTTCTGTCAGGCGTTGCTAACAGCGCCCATGATCGCGACATGCTGGACGTTGTGCGCCGCCTGATTGCGGAACGCCAGGCAGATGCCAATGCGCGGCACGGGTTACAGGACCTGAACGATATGGTGCAGACCCGACTATCCGCAGCATCCGGCTTTTAGCCCCCACATGCGGCAGACCCTGCCAAAGGCATCAACGGTCGTCCCTGCCCCTGCCGCTTTACAGCAAAAATCCCGGCGCATCGCCAAGGTCAAGCCCTGGGAAAACAATCTGCTGAACCTGCGTTGCGGTCAGACCGAATAGTCCCTGCATGACCCAACCTGCAGCGGCGCGGACATCCCCGGTTGGCATCAGGTCGCGGCGTTCAAACAGGTCCGCCTCGGCCAGGCCCGGCCAGCGGCCCACTACCTGCCCGCCGCGCAGCGCACCGCCGGCATAGATCATCGCGCCGCCCGTACCATGGTCGGTGCCACGGGTGCCGTTTTCACGCGCGGTGCGGCCAAATTCCGTCATGCACAATACCGCAGTCTTGTCCCATTCCGGACCAAGCCCGTTACGCAGGGTCAGAATCGTTTGCGACAACCGCTTCAACGCCTTTGGCAAGGAATTGGCCTGCGTCTGATGCGTATCCCATCCGTTAACGGAAAAGCTGGCGATTCGCGTCTCTTCCCGCAGCCGGGCAGCGGCAAACTGGGCCAGATCCAGCTCTGACCCCGGTTTTGCCGGTGTTGCCATCATGTCGGAATCGCCGGCTTCGGTCATCGCAGCCTCTGTCGCCAGCGAATCCGCAATCGACACCGCCTGCAACGCAGCATCGCGAAACATGGCGTCATCGTGCAAGGTCAGTTCCAGCAGGCGGCGCATCTGCGGTGACAGATCGAACTTTGCCTCTGGTGCCCAGCGCAGGTGGGGTGCCGGTCCTTGCAGGATGGCCATATTTTCCTGACCCAAGGCATAAGCGGTTTCGGCCGTCATCCCCGGCACGACGGACATCATCCGGTTCAGCCAGCCACCTGCACCGCCATCGATCTGCAGGCTTCCGGCCTCTAAAATGTCTTGCCCGTCAAAATGGCTGCGCCCGTCGCGATAAGGGGTCGATACGGCGTGCATCACTCCCATCTGCCCGGCCTTCCACATCGGCATTAGGTCAGACAGCGCCGGGTGCAGCCCCCAGAAATCGCCCAGCGCCAAGGCCTTGCCGTCATTTAACGTCGGCCGCAGCGCCGCATAGTCAGGATCGCCCAGCGGGCGCACCGCATCAAGCCCGTCCATCGCGCCCCGTAGCACGATAATCACAAGGCGATTGTCCCAGGGGCCGGACGCCAGCGCCACGGGCGTCATGAACGGGCTGGCAGCCAGCGAGCAACCCAAGGCCGCACCCCTCAACAGGAAACCACGACGATCCATGCCTAAATCCTTTGAAACGCTGGCGAGGTAAGAACAAGCGCCACCCCGTCAGCCAAACTTTCGGCAGCTTCGGCTGCAAAAATCAAGTCCGCCGGAGCGGTCGAACCGACTGCCGTTTGCACGAACCTGCGCGGATCGGGCAGCGTGTCGACAAAATCTGCCGGGCTTGCCACGGCCCAACTGATCCGTCCGGCAAGGCCCTGCGGTGTAATCCAAGCGGCGGGATCCTCTGGCCAGCCGTCCGGACCGACGGGCTGTTCGACGGGCTGCCCCATCAGGCGCAAAGGGTCGGTCACATGACGCCGGAACTGTTTGGCATCCAGCGGCATGATCCGGTCAGCCCGCACCCCCAGCGCCCGCAGTCCGGCCGCGACATAGGTAAACGGCTGCCGCACCTTTGCGCGCGTCTGCACCCATGCCGCAGGATGCTGCAACATCGCCCCGGTCACAGCCAGCAGATCGCCGCCACTGTCCATAAAAGCCCGCGACATGCTGGCCACCAGATCCGGGTCCGGCGTATCAGACACGAAGTGCACAGCAAGCTTGCGACAGATATGGGTGGCCGTCTCTGGCCGGATCGCAAGATCCTCCAGCGCGCTGGTGATCGTCGCAAGCTCCGAATCGGCGCTATAGCGGCGGCCCATCACCACCTCTGCCCCTGGCTCTGCCTGTTGCGGCTTATAGGTCACCCCTTGCGTCGGATGAAAGCTAAGCCCGGTCAGCAATTCAGCCATCTGGGTGACGTCGGTCTGGTCATATCCGCCCCCCACCCCGATCAGGTGCAGTTCCAGCAGTTCGCGCGCAAGGTTTTCGTTCAGACCCCGCCCGCTTTTGATCCCCTGCACAGAGGTCGGCCCAAGCGAGCGGGTCTGTTCAAGATAAAGCAGCATCATCGGATGCATGACCACGGCCTTTACCATATCGGCAAAGCGGCCGGCGACATGGGGGCGAATGGCATCGGCGATATAGGGCGTGACCAAGTGGCGATGGTTCAAACTGCGGGCGATCACTGTGAAATGGTCAGCCCAAAACAAAGTCAGCCGTTCGCGCAGACCGTCCTGCGCCATGACGCAGCGCGCCAGCGTGGACAGCGTATTGTGACGGATCACATCGGCGACTTCGCGGTTTTTCTGACGCACTGCTTCTTTTGCCGCATCCTCTTGGTCGGTGCCCCGCGCTTCTCGGGCAGCCTTTTGCACCTCGGCGATAAAAACAAGCGTTGGCACCGTTGCGTCAAAGCCGGCAATCGGCAGCAAGGCGGCTGCCTGATCCGGCCCGCCCAGCTTGCCCAGCATGCTTTCAGCGTCCCAAGGTGGTTCGATCACAGGCGACAGGCCAGTACCGAACCGGGTTGCGGCGATAATTGGATCGAACATGATGAACAAAGCCCTGGCTGCGACGCCTTAGCCTATCACGGTCCGTGCGCCTTGGCCCATCCCCCACCGCATCACACTTTCGAAGACTGCAGCACATAAGTCCTTGGAACTTTGGAACGCTTTTGCACGTTGCGCCACGTAAAATGACGACAGGGCCAACATTTTACGACTGCCCCCAAACGGATCCTTTGCGATCCGGGCTGCCGATGCTTTTGCAACAACCGGACGCGCAGTTGTGACGCTGTTTTGCTTGCAAGACCGCCCCCTGATCGCCATTTTACACGCAATGATACGACCGACTGGAGTATGCCATGATTGACCGCCGCCGTTTTCTAACAACCTCGCTTTTGGGGGCTGGCGGCTTTGCGCTTCCGACCTTGCTGTCAGCGCAAGACGTCGCAAACCCCGATACCCCGGTCGAGGATGTGCCGCCGCCGTTCGATTTTTCACCCAAGCTGGTGCGGTTGGACAATCCGATGCCGCCGGGCGAAATCCACGTCGTCCCTGACGTTTATTCCCTCTACTGGACCCTCCCGAATGGAGAGGCGCTGCGCTATTATGTCGGTGTCGGCCGCGATGCGCTGTATATTTCCGGCACCTTTACCATCGGGGCCAAAAAGGAATGGCCCAGCTGGACACCCACCAAAGACATGATCGAACGTGACCCGGACAGCTATGCCAAATACGCCGATGGTATGCCCGGCGGTCCCGACAATCCCCTTGGTGCCCGCGCGCTCTATCTGTTCCAGCCAGAGGTAGGCGACACATTCCTGCGCATCCACGGCACGAACAAGCCCGACACGATCCGCACGGATGTGTCGAACGGCTGTGCCCGGCTGGTGAATGATCAGGCAATTGACCTTTATGACCGCGTGCCGATGGGAACGACGGTGTATCTATACGAAAAGGGCCTCCTGCCGCGCGCAACCTAAGGGACTGGCTTATAACGAAAAAGACCGCGCCAGAGTAATCCGGCGCGGTCTTTTTATGTATGCGGCATCGCTAAGCCCGAAGGCTTAACAATCACTTTTCAGCTCTCTGGCGGCAGAACGCGTAGGCGCAATTCGCGCAGCTGTTCATTCATCGGCTCGCTCGGCGCGCCCATCATCAAGTCTTCGGCGCGCTGGTTCATCGGAAACATGATGACTTCGCGGATGTTCGCCTCGTCCGCCAGCAGCATCACGATCCGGTCGATACCAGCGGCGCAACCACCATGAGGTGGGGCACCGTATTGGAAGGCGTTGACCATGCCGCCAAAGCGCTTTTCAACCTCGTCCGCGCCGTAGCCTGCAATTTCGAACGCCTTGAACATGATCTCTGGGCGGTGGTTCCGGATCGCGCCGGACACCAGCTCATAGCCGTTGCAGGCCAGATCGTATTGAAAACCAAGCACATCCAGCGGATCGCCGGACAGCGCCTCCATGCCGCCTTGCGGCATCGAAAACGGGTTGTGTTCAAAGTCGATCTTGCCGGTTTCTTCGTCGCGGGCATAGATCGGAAAATCGACGATCCAGGCAAAGGCAAAGCGGTCCTTGTCCACCAGGCCCAGCTCCTCACCGATAACGGTGCGGGCACGGCCTGCAACGCCCTCAAACGCCTCTGGCTTGCCGCCAAGGAAAAACGCCGCATCGCCAACGCCAAGACCCAGCTGCTGGCGGATCGCCTCGGTCCGTTCTGGGCCGATGTTTTTGGCCAACGGACCTGCGGCTTCCATGCCTTCGCCCTGATCGCGCCAGAAAATGTAACCCATGCCCGGCAGACCCTGCTGCTGCGCAAAGGCGTTCATGCGGTCACAGAACTTGCGTGACCCGCCCGTCGGCGCGGGAATTGCACGGATTTGGGTGCCGTCCTGTTCCAGCAACTTGGAAAAGATCGCAAAGCCGGAGCCTGCGAAATGCTCTGACACAACCTGCATCTTGATCGGGTTGCGCAGGTCCGGCTTGTCGGTGCCATACCACAGGGCCGCATCACGATAGCTGATCTGCTCCCATGTCTGGTCAACCTTACGGCCGCCGCCGAACTCTTCGAAAATGCCGCCGATGACTGGCTGGATCGTGTCAAACACGTCCTGCTGCTCGACAAAGCTCATCTCTAGGTCAAGCTGGTAGAAATCGGTGGGCGAACGGTCGGCGCGCGGGTCTTCGTCGCGGAAACACGGCGCGATCTGGAAATACTTGTCATAGCCCGACACCATGATCAGCTGCTTGAACTGCTGCGGGGCCTGCGGCAAGGCATAGAACTTGCCCGGATGCAGACGCGACGGCACCAGAAAATCGCGCGCGCCTTCGGGGCTGGACGCCGTGATGATCGGCGTCTGGAATTCGCGGAACCCCTTGTCCCACATCCGCTGGCGCATGGACCGCACCACATTGGACCGCAGCGTCATATTCTTCTGCATCGCCTCGCGGCGCAGATCAAGGTAGCGATACTTCAGCCGCGTTTCCTCGGGGTATTCCTGATCGCCAAAGACCTGCAACGGCAGCTCTTTCGCAGCCCCCAAAACTTCGATGTCGCGCACGAATACTTCGACTTCGCCGGTCGGCAACTTGGGGTTCACCAACTCGGGGCTGCGCGCCTTCACTTCACCGTCGATACGGATGCAGTATTCGGCCCGCACCTTTTCGACCGCAGCAAAGGCTGCAGAATCAGGATCGCACAACACCTGCGTGACGCCGTAAGTATCGCGCAGGTCCATGAAAAGGATACCGCCGTGGTCGCGGATGCGGTGAACCCAGCCGGACAGACGCACCGTTTTGCCAACGTCGGCGGCGGTCAGATCAGCGCAGGTCTGTGTGCGATAGGCATGCATGGGCGGTTCCTTCGGTCCAAAACGGGTCGCCCCGATACACCCCTTTGCCCTGAATAAGTCAAGCGCAGCACGCCCTTTGTTTATCGGCGCCCATTCATCTGGCCGGGTAAACTCCCGCCGGAGGCTCTTACTTTTGCAACAAAGCCGCACTCGCCCCTTGCACCCCGTCCCTGCGCTTCTATAAGGCGGAGAATTTGCAAAATCTTGGGGGCCTGCCATGCCAAAACGTGATGATATCAAGTCGATCATGATTATCGGTGCGGGGCCAATCGTAATTGGACAGGCCTGCGAGTTTGACTATTCCGGTGCCCAGGCATGCAAGGCGCTGCGCGAGGAAGGCTACCGGGTCATTCTCGTCAACTCCAACCCTGCCACGATCATGACCGACCCGGGTCTGGCCGATGCGACCTACATCGAACCCATCACCCCCGAAGTCGTCGCCAAAATCATCGAAAAAGAGCGTCCCGATGCCCTGCTGCCAACGATGGGTGGCCAGACCGGTCTGAACACGTCACTGGCGCTGGCCGATATGGGCGTGCTGGAAAAGTTTGGCGTCGAAATGATCGGTGCCAAGCGCGAAGCCATTGAAATGGCCGAAGATCGCGGGTTGTTCCGCGAAGCGATGGACCGGCTTGGCATCGAAAACCCCAAAGCGACGATCATCACCGCTCCCAAGAAAGAAAACGGCAAGTTCGACATCAAGGCTGGCCTGCAACTGGCGATCGAAGCGATTGAATACGTGGGCCTGCCCGCCATCATCCGCCCCGCCTTTACCCTTGGCGGCACCGGCGGCGGCGTGGCGTACAACCGCGAACAATACGAACACTACTGCCGTACCGGCATGGAAGCCTCCCCCATGGCGCAAATCCTTGTCGACGAATCCCTGCTCGGCTGGAAAGAGTTCGAGATGGAAGTCGTGCGCGACAAGGCGGATAACGCGATCATCGTTTGCGCCATTGAAAACGTCGATCCCATGGGTGTTCACACAGGCGATTCGATCACCGTCGCCCCCGCCCTGACGCTGACCGACAAAGAATATCAGGTCATGCGCAACCACTCCATCGCGGTGCTGCGCGAAATTGGTGTGGAAACCGGCGGGTCCAACGTGCAGTGGGCGATCAACCCTGCCGATGGCCGCATGGTCGTAATTGAAATGAACCCCCGCGTATCCCGCTCCTCTGCGCTGGCATCCAAAGCCACGGGTTTTCCCATTGCCAAGATCGCGGCGAAACTGGCTGTCGGCTACACGCTGGACGAGCTGGATAACGACATTACCGGCGTGACCCCCGCGTCCTTCGAGCCGACCATCGACTATGTTGTCACAAAGATTCCGCGCTTTGCCTTTGAAAAATTCGCAGGCTCCGAGCCGCATCTGACCACGGCGATGAAATCCGTGGGCGAGGCGATGGCGATTGGCCGCACGATCCACGAATCCATGCAAAAGGCGCTGGCCTCGCTGGAAACCGGCCTGACCGGCTTTGACGAAATCGCGATCCCCGGCGCACCGGACGCCGCCGCGATCACCAAGGCGCTGGCCAAGCAGACCCCCGACCGAATTCGCGTCATCGCGCAGGCGATGCGCCACGGTCTGACCGATGACGACATTCACGCTGTCACCATGTTCGACCCCTGGTTTCTGGCCCGTATCCGCGAAATCATCGACGCCGAAGCTGCGGTCCGCGCAAGTGGCCTGCCAACAAGCGATACCGGCCTGCGCAAGCTGAAGATGATGGGCTTTACCGATGCGCGTCTGGCGACCCTGACAGATATGACAGAGGCCGAGGTTCGTAACGCCCGGATCAAGCAGGGCGTAACAGCCGTGTTCAAGCGCATCGACACTTGCGGTGCCGAGTTCGAGGCGCAGACACCTTACATGTATTCCACCTACGAATCCCCGGTCATGGGCGATGTGGAATGCGAGGCGCGCCCCTCTGACCGCAAAAAGGTCGTGATTTTGGGCGGCGGTCCGAACCGGATCGGCCAAGGCATCGAGTTCGATTACTGCTGCTGCCACGCCTGCTATGCCCTGTCCGATCAGGGCTATGAAACCATCATGATCAACTGCAACCCCGAAACCGTGTCGACCGACTATGACACATCGGATCGGTTGTATTTCGAACCGCTGACCTTTGAACATGTCATGGAAATTCTGCGTGTCGAACAGGACAACGGCACATTGCACGGCGTTATCGTCCAGTTCGGGGGGCAGACCCCGCTTAAGCTGGCGAATGCGCTGAACGATGCGGGCATCCCGATCCTGGGCACCACGCCGGACGCCATCGATCTAGCAGAAGACCGCGAGCGTTTTCAGGATCTTGTGAATCGTCTGGGGCTGAAGCAGCCCGTCAACGGCATCGCGTCCACCGATCAGCAAGCGTTTGATATTGCCGCTGACATCGGCTTTCCGCTTGTGATTCGCCCGTCCTACGTTCTTGGCGGCCGCGCGATGGAAATCGTGCGCGATCAGGCCCAGCTGGAACGCTATATCTCTGACGCCGTGGTCGTGTCGGGCAAAAGCCCGGTGTTGCTGGACAGCTATCTGGCCGGCGCGGTCGAGGTGGACGTGGACTGCCTGTGCGACGGCGAAAACACCCATGTCGCCGGTATCATGCAGCACATCGAAGAAGCTGGCGTGCACTCTGGCGACAGCGCCTGTTCGCTGCCGCCCTATTCGCTGTCGGATGCAATGATTGCCGAAATCCGCGACCAGACCGAAAAGCTGGCCAAGGCGCTGCATGTCGTCGGCCTGATGAACGTGCAATTCGCGGTCAAGAACGAGGAAGTCTACCTGATTGAGGTGAACCCCCGCGCATCCCGCACCGTGCCTTTCGTCGCAAAAGCAACGGACTCGGCGATTGCCTCTATCGCTGCGCGTCTGATGGCGGGCGAGCCGCTGTCGAACTTCCCGCTGCGTCCGCCCTACCCCCATTCGGAAAACCCGATGGACGTGCTGCCGCTGGGCGATGCGTTCACGCTGGCTGACCCCAAAACGCCTTGGTTCAGCGTGAAAGAGGCCGTTCTGCCCTTCGCGCGCTTTCCCGGCGTCGACACGATCCTGGGACCGGAAATGCGGTCCACCGGTGAAGTCATGGGCTGGGATCGCAACTTTGCCCGCGCTTTTCTAAAGGCACAGATGGGCGCAGGCACAATCTTGCCCGAAGAAGGCTGCGTGTTTGTGTCGATCCGCGATGACGACAAGACGGACGCCATGGCAACCGCGTCACGCGGATTGATCGAACTGGGCCTGACCATCGCCGCCACGCGCGGCACCGCTGGCTGGCTGAAGGAAAACGACATCCCCTGCGAGATCGTGAACAAGATCTACGAAGGTGGCCTGACCATCGTGGACCGTCTGAAGGACGGACATATCGCACTGGTACTGAACACCACAGAAGGATCGCAAGCCGTTGAGGATAGCCGCGAAATCCGCGCTGTCGCCTTGAACGACAAGATCCCCTATTTCACCACCGCAGCCGCCGCACAGGCTGCTGTGATGGCGATGCAGGAACGCGCGAGCGGCGCAATCGATGTCCGCTCGCTTCAGGGTTAAGGCCTAGCCAAACCGGTTCGGGTGGGTATCCGGCTGTCTGCAGTACCAGACCAGCAGGATGATCCACCCGACAAGCGGGATCAGACTCAGCAAGATCCACCAGCCTGATTTATCGATATCATGCAGCCTGCGCGCGCTGAGCGCGAAGGACGGGATAATGGTCGCTAGCGCCCATAAGCCGCCAAGCACACCTGCGCTAGACGTCCCAAAGATGATTCCGTCAAGGATACCAAGCACAATCGCCACCAGAATGTTGTCCAGCTGCCAGAACCAGAACTCACCCCGGTTGCTGCGGCCACTGAACTGCACATAGCGGTTAAAGAACTGCTTGAACGCGTCACTAAGCCCAGATTGGCGGCGATAATCGCGCGCGCCCATCGCGGCTTGTCCGGCATGGGTGCCAGCAAGGGCCGGATGCACCGGAACCGCAGGACGCGGCGCGCCGACCCCGTCGATGTGGCGGTGTGCCGGTTCCCAATTTTCCAGTGTGTTCGTCCAGACCAGTGTTTCGGGTCCGACCGTGCCGTCCCTGACTAAAGCAACAAATTCTTCTTTCTCGATTGGCCCGGCTTCCGTGCCTTCGTTTGCGTAATACCATTGTGCCATTGGCAAATTCCTTCATGCGATCATGCGCGCAGGCTGCCTTAGATCGCGTATTGGTGTAAAGTGACGTAAAGGCGCAAAGCACGGCAAAGATGGACTTCTGTGTGCCGTCACGTCACAATCTGCCGGATCAAACGGGGGCCTTTTCATGTATCGCGCAGCAATTACCGGAACCGGGGTGTTCACCCCGTCCGAGGTTATCACCAACGCAGAACTCGTCGCGGCGTTCAACGCTTATGCCGACAAGTATAACGCCGCCCATGCCGCAGAAATCGAGGCGGGCGATCTGCCGGCCAAGGCCCATTCATCTGTCGATTTCATCGTCGCTGCATCCGGGATCGAACAGCGCCATGTGATCGACAAAACAGGCGTGCTGGACCCGGACCGTATGTATCCCCACCTGCGCGCCCGCACGGATGAAGAGCCGAGCCTGATGGCGGAAATTGGCGTTGATGCGATCAACACCGCGCTGGCGCAGGCCGGTATCAGCGCCGAACAGGTTGATCTGGTCATCTGCGCCGCGTCCAACATCGAACGCGCCTACCCCGCCGTTGCGGTGGAAATCCAGCAACTGATCGGTGCGGGCGGCTTTGCCTTTGACATGAATGTCGCCTGTTCATCTGCCACCTTTGGTATCCAGACCGCCGCCGATATGATCCGCACCGGCAGCGTGCGCACCGCTGTTGTCGTGAACCCGGAAATCACCAGCGCCCATCTGGAATGGCGCGACCGGGACTGTCATTTCATCTTTGGCGATGTGGCCACGGCGACTGTTCTGCAACGCGAAGACGACGCGAAAGGCGATCATTTCATCGTCCGGTCCACCCGCTGTGCCACAGTATTCAGCAACAACATCCGCAACAACGCTGGCTTCATGCGCATGGCCCGCGACCAGATGGATGACCGCCGCGACATGCAATTCATGCAAAACGGACGCAAAGTGTTCAAAGAGGTGCTGCCACTGGTCAGTCAGCACATGGCCGAACATATGGCGGATGAAGGGATCGTCGCCGATGATCTAAAGCGGCTTTGGCTGCATCAGGCCAACAAGTCGATGAACGATTATATTGGGAAAAAGGTGCTTGGCCGCGATCCCGCACCGGGCGAGCAGCCGAACATCCTGCAAGACTACGCAAACACGTCATCTGCCGGATCGATTATCGCCTTTGCGCAACACTCCGGTGACCTGAAGTCCGGCGATCTAGGTATTATCTGCTCTTTTGGCGCAGGCTACTCTGTCGGATCCGTGGTGGTGCAAAAGGCGTAACCCGCGCCCTGGGCGGCGTCAGTAGGTGACGTCGCCTTCCAGATGCAGCTTCATGCGCATCAGCACCTTTTGCAGCTGGGTGGTTTCAGCCAGCAGGCGCCGCGCCTCGTTTGCGCTGATCGTGCCATCCTGAATGCTTTCATGATATTCGGCCATCAGCTGTGCGAACCGCTGACTTAACTGGACGACATCCGAATTTACGTTGCCGGACCCGCTGCCGTCTTCTTGTCCCAACGAAAACGTAGCACCGCGCAGTTCCGCCAGCGCTGCTGTGACATGTGGATGGCTTGCCGCCGCTTCCAGCGCGGCAACAGCATCGACGGGCATGAAGCGGCCGCTATGCTCGTCATCTTCTGAATAATAACGCCCCAATGTCGCCTTTGACTTGCCTGTCAACTCGCACGCCGCCGTGATGCCGACGTCCTTGACCAAGGCTTCGGTGTGCCGCTTGAGGTAAGTCTGGAAACGCGTCATCTGAAATCCCTTAAGGTCCACCGCATTTTCGCAGCGTTGCGAAAGTGCATAAGCCCAAGTTTGCGCAATGTCATGGCCTTTTGACAGGCAAGATCGTCTTGCGCCCGAATGTGCCGTCCGCGTATCAGGGCACCCATGGCAAAGCTTTATTTCAACTACTCGACCATGAACGCGGGCAAATCGACCGTGCTCCTTCAGGCCAGTCACAACTATATCGAACGCGGGATGCAGGTGTTCCTACTGACGGCCCAGCTGGACACCCGCGCCGGCCAGGGCCGCATCGCCAGCCGGATCGGTATCGGTCAGGCGGCGGAAACCTTCGCCCCCGGCGACAACCTGTTCGACATGGTGCAACGCCGTCTGGCGCAAGGCCCCTGCGCCTGCGTTTTCATCGACGAGGCGCAGTTTCTCGAACCCGCACAGGTCTGGCAGCTGGCCCGCGCGGTGGACGATCTGAATGTGCCGATCATGTGCTTTGGCCTGCGCGTCGACTTTCAGGGCGAGTTGTTCCCCGGCTCTGCCACGCTTCTGGCTTTAGCGGATGACATGCGCGAAGTGCGCACGATCTGTCACTGCGGCCGCAAGGCTACGATGGTGGTGCGTAAGGATGCAGCGGGTAATGTGGTGCGCGCCGGTGATCAGGTGCAGGTTGGCGGCAACGACCGCTATGTGTCGCTGTGCCGCCGGCACTGGCGGGCCGCAATGGAAGATGTGGAACCAGACCTGCTGCTATGACGTTGGCCTGTGACCCAACAGGCGGCAATCATCAGCGTTATGTCCGACTCGAAATACACCGCGCCCCATATGCTGCTGCACTGGGTCATCGCAGCCCTCGTTGTCGTCCAGATCGCCCTTGCGGGCGGGATGCAGGCGACCTTTGACGCCAAATTCGAAGGCATCGATGTCAGCCTTGGCTGGACCAGCGGCGCTATTTTTCACGCGATCTTGGGGACCAGCATCGGCATCTTGATGATCTGGCGTCTCGGCCTGCGCCAGACGACCCGCATTCCGCCGCCCCCTGCGGCCCCCGGTGCCATTCAGGCCATCGCCCGCATGACGCATCTGCTGTTCTACGCGCTTTTGATCGGCATGCCACTTTTCGGGGCGGCCGCATGGTTCATACCCTCGGCCCCGCTTGGCGCAGTCCATGCGGGTGCCAGCAAGCTGCTGATTGCCCTGATTGCCCTACATCTGGCGGGCGCGGCCTATCACCATTTCATTGCCGGTGACACATCTGTGCTTCGTCGCATGCTGACCCGTTAAGCCGTCCAAAGCGCCTGCGGCAGCGGCCGCCCGTCAGCCCAGGCCATGATGTTATCCAGCGCCATCTGGCCCATCGCCTCGCGCACTTCCAGCGCGGCCGTGCCGAGGTGCGGCAGCAGCACCGCATTGTCCAGCGCGCGCAGGCTGGCCGGCACAGCCGGTTCGCTGTCATAAACATCCAGCCCGGCCCGGATGCGCCCAGACTGCAACTCTGCGATCAAGGCGTTCTGATCCACCACATCGCCCCGTGCCACGTTGACGAAAACAGCACCGTCATTCATCTGCGCCAATGCCTCGGCATCGATCAGATGCGCATTACCGCCGCCCCCCGGTACTGTGACGACGATGATATCTGCCTGACTCATAACGCTGTGAAGGTCGCCGACCTGCCGCGACGGCACGTCGACCTCTTTAGGCGAGCGGTTGAAATAAATCACAGGCATGTCAAAGCCATAGTGACCGCGCCGCGCGACGGCCTGTCCGATCCGGCCCATGCCGATGATGCCAAGCCGTTTACCCGTTACATGGGCCCCCAACATTTGCGTTGGATGCCAGCCGGTCCATGCACCGGCCCGCACCAGCCGCTCGCCTTCTCCGGCCCGCCTGCTGGCCATCAGCATCAGCGTCAAGGCAATATCCGCTGTCGCATCGGTCACCACGTCCGGCGTGTTGGACACCTGAATGTCGGCGGCCTGCGCCGCTGCGATATCTATGTGATTGAAACCGACACCAAAGCTGCCGATCATGCCGCAACGCTTGTCCGGCACCGCAAACGCCATGTCACTGAAACAATCGCCAAGCGTGCACAGAATTGCATCGTAGTTTTGCAGCGCAGCGCCGGCCTCTGCGATGCTCAGACCGTCGGTGCGGTCCAGCACGGTCACGTCGAACCGGGCCTGCGCGGCCGCAATCGTCGCGGCAGGAAATACCCGTGTCAAAAGAAGTGTTTTCAATGCAGGCGCCCCCCCAATGGCACATCTTGATCCGGCGCGACCAGAACATCAGCCCCCTGCGCATCCGGCATGCCAAGCACCAGCACCTCGGACATGAACTTGCCAATCTGGCGCGGCGGGAAATTCACGACTGCGCAGACCATGCGGCCCATCAGTTGCTCTGGCGTGTAATGCACGGTCAGCTGCGCGCTGGTCTTGCGAATGCCAATAGTTTCACCAAAGTCGATCCATAGCTTGATCGCAGGCTTGCGCGCCTCCGGATAAGGCTCTGCCTGCGTCACACGGCCGACGCGGATATCAACAGCGGCAAAGTCGTCATAGGTAATATCAGCCATGTGATAACGCCTCGCTGCGCGCCGCCGCCGCCGCAACCGCCTTTGCCATCAGCTTTGGCAACCCGGTTTGCGCATCCATCAATACCTCCAGCGCGGCCTGCGTCGTGCCGTTCGGGCTGGTGACATTGCGCCGCAACTGGGCCGGATCATCGGCGCTGTCTTCAGCCAGCTGCCCTGCCCCGCCAACGGTTGCCTTGGCCAGCGCCATAGCCAGATCCGGCGCAAGACCCTGCGCCACGCCTGCAGCGGCCAGCGTCTCGATCAGATGAAAGACATAGGCCGGCCCCGATCCGCTGACGGCCGTCACCGCATCCATCTGCGCCTCATGCTCTAGGCGCACGGTCTGCCCCACCGCGCCCATCAACGCCTCGGCCAGGGCGATGTGGTCAGCACTTGCCGCGGCATTGCCAATCAAGGCCGAAATGCCACGCCCGATGGCAGCCGGTGTATTCGGCATCGTACGCACGATAGGTGTGCCCGCACCAAAGGCCGCCTCGAACCGGGCCAGCGGGGTGCCAGCGGCAACGGATACAAACAAGGTGCCACCACCGCCCAGCGCCTGCATCGACGGCAGTGCATCTCCCATCATTTGCGGCTTGACCGCAACCAAGGCGACCGCTGGATCGTCAGGCAGGCCCGCATTAATATGCACCCCGGTGCCTTGCAGCCATGCGCTTGGTGCCGGATCAAGCACCCAAACCGAAGCGGCAGGCAATCCGCCTTTCAGCCAACCATCAAGCAAGGCAGATCCCATCTTGCCGCAGCCCAGCAGCACCAGCCCGCGGCGCGCCACATCTTTCATGTCCATTGCAAATTCCCTCGACTTTTCGCCAGACTAGGCAGCCGAACAAGCGGGCACAACAACTTGCAGGCACCAGGCACGGCCTTTTGCTTTAATTGCAAAAAGGCCGCGATCCACGCCAAAGCGCGGTCCCCTTCTTCTGGTCAGAAATATCCCGGGGGTGCGGGGGCTGGCCCCCGCTCTTCGGCGCTTCAGGCGCGACCGAAAGCTTCGCCAATGGCGATACGGATCGCCTCTGCAGGTGTGCGCTCGGCCCAGGTAACGAGCTGCAAGGCAGGGTAATAGCGCTCGCAGCTGCTGACTGCCGTATGGATCATGGTGTCGATCTGCTCGGGGCTTGCGACCTGCTCGCCCGCCAGTACCAGCCCATAGCGATAGACCATCATCTTTTGCTCTGGCCACCAACTAAAAGTGCCGGCCCAGCTGTCGTCATTGATCGTGTTCAACGCCTCGTACAGCGCCTGCGTGCGGTGCGCTGGCGGTTCCATTTCGAACGTGCAGATCAGGCGCAGCGTCTCGTCGCGGTCGGACCACGACAGGGTGATCGCATAGGTGCGCCACTGCCCTTCGACCTGCATCGCAATCTGGTTATCCGCAAGCCGGTCAAATTCCCATGCATGGTGTTCTGCCAGCGACTCCACCAGATCAATCGGGTGCAGATCTTCGGTCTCGAAATAATGCTCTGTCAGCGCCATCGTCTCTGCCTCACTCTCATGTGCCAAGGTGAACGCGTGTCCCCAGCACTATGTCACTGCTCTAGTGACGGTATGGTTCTTGTTTGTCCCCTACGACATATGGTGCGACCAAGGCGAAGCCCTGTAAAGACGGTTTTTGGGGATAACTACCTGTTTCACGCTTTTTCGCGCTGTTATTTGCAGATTATCGCGATTTCAGCGTCAAATCTACTGGTCTTGATGCGCTTCACCGCAATGTGCGCGCCGACCGGCAAGGCTCCGCCCATAGGCATGGCCGGCCAAAACGAAAGCCCCCCGCGCCAACGGCACGGGGGGCAATACACGAGACCTGCAAAGCGCAGATCTATCCTGCTTATTCAGCGGGCAGCACAACGGTGTCGATGACGTGGACGACGCCGTTCGACTGGAACACATCGGCCTGTGTCACGGTCGCAACCTGACCGCGCTCGTCTGTCAGCGTGATAACGGTGTCATCGCCCTGGCCGGACATTTCAACGTTCAGCACACAGCCGCCAACGGTCGTCACCGGATGCATACCGCCGTCGTTTTCGATCATACCCATGATGGCGGTCGAATTCGCATCCGCCGCGACAACATGGCAGGACAGGATTTCAGCCAGCGCAGCCTGGTTTTCAGGCTTCAGCAATTCTGCGACCTGATCCTGGTCCAGCTTTGCAAATGCGTCATTGGTCGGCGCGAAAACGGTAAAGGGGCCTTCGCCGGACAGCGTATCAACCAGACCTGCGGCCTGTACGGCTGCAACAAGCGTTGTCAGGTTTTCGGCGTTGGATGCGTTTTCGACGATCGTCATGTCTGGCAGCATCTCTGCACCGCCGACCATCGGGTTGCCGTCGGCGCTCATGTGGGATTCTGCAATTGCAGCGCCCGAGGACAGGGCGAACACGGCGGCGGCGGTCATCATCTTGGATTTCATCGACATGCGTAGCTCTTTCTAAACAGTGCAGCCCGTTGTGGCCTGCGATGTCAAAGTAACGAGCCCGCCACCGCAATAGTTTCACACCGCCGGAAACTTTGTTCCCATCCGCCGGGAATCCAGCCATCGCGGCAGTTCGGCAATGCTGCCCAGCACCGCGTCCGCATGCGGTGTCAGCTCTTCACGACACGCAGGCCCCGTCAGCACGCCAATGCACACCATGCCCGCCGCCTGCCCCGCCACAAGGTCATGGGTGCTGTCACCGATCATCGCACACTGCGCGGGGTCGAGCCCCGTTGCCGTGCAGAAGGCCAGCAATTGACCGGGTGCAGGCTTTGCCCCGAAACCGCTGTCATAGCCCGCGACAAAGGCCATCTTGTCCTTGATCAGCGCATCTTTCAAATGCCGGATAGCGGGGGTTACCGCGTCATTCGTGACAACGCCAAGCGTATGCCCCTGCGCGCGCAACTGCGTCATCAGCGCAGGCAGATCCGCCGCGTGCACCTGCGGCACGCCTGCGGATAAGTCATTCATCCGGTCCGTCAGGGCTTGCAAGTCGGTCTGGTGGGTCAGCTCTGCAATCACCTCTGCCACGACATATGTCGGCTCTGCGATGACAACACTGCCGGGGTGAAACCGGTTCTGCGCCAGATCATAGCCCAGCGCCTGCGCAAGGCGGTCGACAAGATCACGATCGCCGCCTGCTTCGGCCACCAAAAGCTGGCGGACCACCGCGCCCCAGGTCGCATTAAAATCGAACAGGGTTCCGTCCTTGTCGAAAACAAGCCCCTTGATCTGGCTTTTCGCCGGCGCGCCTAGGTCCAATGGATCTGCTCTGCACCAGGCAGGGCATAGCGAGCCTGCAAGGGGGCATCATAAGGCAGCGCGCGCGCCTCGCAAAACGCCACGACCCAATCATCACGCTGCGTCAGGAAGTCCAATACCGAAGCCAGAAACGCAGGATCTGTCGCGCCCCGGCGCATGTCGTCAGGCGATAATCCGCTTGCCCCCATGAAGGCTCCTGACAGTTCGTCATCGGCCGCGACATGGCCAAGTGCTTGCAGCGCAAGGACTTCTGCATATTCGGGGGTCATCCGTAATCCTTTGAGAGGGTGAACACTTTTTTAATCAATCAGAGTCACATTGATGGGGCGATGGTGAAACCGTCAGATAAGGATTGCAAGATGTCCGGCAAAATATTGATCGTCGACAAAGTCTCGACCAACCGAATTGTCCTGCGGGTCAAGATGCTTGCCGCGAAATATGATGTAGAGGCTGTTGCGACCTGCGCGGAAGCGGCTGCACGGATTGCAACCGATTTGCCTGACCTTATCCTGATCAATCTGACTGATCCGTCCGAAGACGGCCACAGTTTTTGCCGCACCCTGCGCAGCGATCCGGACACCGGACATATCGCCATCATTTCAGTCGGCGCGACCAATTCCACCATGTCCCGCTTTGGCGCACTTGATGCCGGGGCAGACGATGTTTTGCCGCGTCCGATTAGTGATAGCTTGTTGCTGGCCCGGGTGCGCAGCCTGATGCGCCGCCGCAACCTGTCACGGGAACTGCAAATGCGCGACGGCACCAATCGAAATTTCGGTCTGGAAGAAACGCGCGCCCCCAGAATTGCACCGGCCGCCATCACCCTGTTGTCTGATTGTCCCAATGCCGCGGCAGCCCGAACGATGCAGTTGCAAACCGGCATGAACCAGCGGATCCGCGTCAGCACATCTGACTGCGCCCTGATCGACGACGACCGCGCGGGAAAGACCGACCTTTTTATCATCGACGGCAGCACCGCGCATTTGTCAGCGGGTCAGCTTTTCCGGCTTGTCGCCGATTTGCGTGCGCGTGAATCGACGCGCCTTTCCGCCCAGCTTATCCTCCTGCCACGGCAACATACGGAAACAGCCGCGATGTTGCTTGATCTGGGGGCGGACGATCTAATCCTTGGTGATGTCACCCCGGACGAACTGATGCTGCGTGTCCGGTCCCTGCTACGGCACAAGTTCAATCAGGATCGCCTGCGGGACACGCTGCGCGATGGGTTCCATGCCGCCATGACGGATCCGCTGACAGGACTTTACAATCGCCGGTACGCCGAAACCCACCTGCGCCAGATCGCGGAAAAAGCGCATGCATCGGGATGCCACTACGGGTTGATGATGATCGACATCGACCATTTCAAACGGATCAATGACGGCTTTGGCCATACGGCGGGCGACCGGGTTCTTTGCGGTCTGGCCGATCGTCTGCTTCAGAACTTCCGCCCCGAAGACCTCGTTGCCCGCATTGGAGGAGAGGAGTTCCTGATCGCCATGCCCCGCACCACCCTGGAGGAGGTGAAAGCCGCCGCACAGCGTTTGCGCCGCCTTGTGAACATTCGGCCCTTTCCCATCGGCGATGGCAACAATGACCTGCATGTCACAATTTCCGTCGGAGTTGCGGTCGATTCGCAAAAGCCGGACGAACTGACCAGCCTAGGTGATCTATTCAAGCGGGCCGACGCCGCGCTTTACGTGGCAAAAGCAAATGGGCGCGATGCAATTTCCGTCAGTCAGACCGCAGCGAGACATTGCCGCGAGGCTCTGGCTTTGCCGCTTAAACGTCAAAATGGCGCACCTTTGAACTAGGGTGCGCCATTTGATGCCTCTGCACCGGCGTAGAATGAAAACCGGTCCGGATCGCCCATGCGGCGATCGTGACCGTTACCTTTCAGACCGCTTGTCGTCGCTTTGCTGCAGGCGGCCCGCCAGCGCCAGCCGGTCCGCCGGCGACATGGCATCGATCCGGTCCGCCAGTACCGTTGCTGCAATATCCTGAACCTTCGCCGCCCGTCCCACTGGCTGTGCCAAGGTGGCGCGCAAAGATTGCGAATCGTAAGGGTCAGCAGACAAGGCCGCGACAAGATCGGCAATGTCATCAGCCCGCGGCCTGCGCTGGGGCATGTCCGGATTAGTCTTTAACGCATTGCGGATCGCAAGCCTGTCTTCTGGCAACAGGGCGCGGGCGACCGGACCAAGGCTCATATCGAAATCGCGCGGCGGCTTGCCATCATGGCCCCGCAAGGCAAAGCCAAGCGCAAGACCGGCAACCGCCAGATTGACGGCCAAAGAAATCGCCAAAGCAATCCGCATGATACGGGTGCGGCGCGAAGGTGGAAACGGATCAGCCATCGGAAGGATCCTCGAACAGGGAAAAATCGGTTTCAGGTAGGAATGTCACGGTTTGCGTGGTGCCGATCATCGTGGCAGCCAGACTTTCAACGCCGGTAGGCGGTGCCACACCGACCCACAGGCCGGTCAGACCTGCCGCCAGAACACCGCTTAGCGCAGGCCAACCGCCAATCAGATCGCGCAGCCAGCCCGTGCGCGAGGCCGTTTGTTGCGGCCGCACTGTACCGGCGGCCGGCTGAAGGGCAACCGCATCTGCCAGAACCCGCGCCATCAAGTCGTCGCTTGCGGGTACCGCCCTGCGCCGTGCAGTATTCAGCAGTTGGTCCAGATTATTCATGTCCCGTTCAGTCATCATCATACCCCAAAGCTTCACGTTGATCTGCCAAAGCGGCTGACAGCGCCCTTTTTCCGCGTGCCGTCAGGCTTTCGACAGCCCGCGGCGAAATATCCATAATCACGGCAATTTCAGGGTTTGACAGCCCCTCCAGATGCCGCAGTGCCACCGCTTGTGCCTGCCGGTCCGGCAATTGCGCCAAAGCATCGGACAAGGCCTTTAGCCGTGTTTCGTCCTGAATGACTGCCGCCGCACCTGGTGCGGTATCAGCGGGTTCTGCGATCTGGTCCAAACCGACGCCGCTGCGTTTGCGCCGCCGCAAGCGGTCTGTGCACAGGTTGGCGACCACACGGTACAGCCATGTGCTGACCTGCGCTTCGCCCTGACGCCAGTCCGGCGCAATCTTCCACAGGCGCATCATTGCTTCTTGCGCGACATCCTCGGCCTCGGTCCGGTCCTGCAACATCCGCACAGCCTGCCCCATAACGCGGGGCAACAGGCGCGCCGACAGATCGCGTGCCGCGGCAGGATCACCATTAGCATAGGCCACCAGCAAGGCTGAGTCCGGGATTTGGTCCGCGTCTAATGGCAAGTCGATCATATCCCGCATAACTTACGCCGTTCACGAAGGGGTCGCAACGGCCGGGGGCGATGCACCACCCCGGCCGTTGTCGTTCAGTTTAGCCGCGCTGCTTGGGGCCTTTGCCGCCACGCTCGCCATGACCCTTGCGGTCACCGTGACCCATGCGGTCACCGGCGGCGGCGAATTCGTCCGCGTCCACGGTGCCGTCGTCATTGGCATCCATGCGCTCGAACATCTTTTCCATCCGGTCGCCCTTCGGGCCCATTTCTTCGGCTTGCAGAAGGCCGTCACCGTTTTCGTCGTGCTCTTCGATCATCTTGGCGGTACGCTCTGCCCGGCGTTGATCGGCCTGTGCTGTCAGCTCTTCTGCGGACAGGCCGCCATCACCGTTTGTATCGGCTTCGGCGAAACGTGCCGCGCCCTGCGCCTGCAGTTCTTCCAGCGTCAGTGCGCCGTTGCCATCCGCATCCAGCGTAGCAAAGTCAGGGCGTTCCGGCCGGTCGGGGCGGTCTGCGGGGGCAGTCGTTTGCGTGTCATTTGCATCGGCTGTCTGCGCCCCTGCAACACCGGAAAGTGCCAGGCTGGCCAACAGGGCCGTCATGATCATGGTCGTTTTCATTTGCATCGTCCTTGTATTTTCTAATTAGCGACGACCTTGTCTGGCCGTCGATGCAGGTAATACGCAGCGCGTTGAAACTTCCGTCGCCGGGCTGGCAAAGTTTTTCCCGGCCCCCGCGACCATTGGACACAAAGGGCACCGCGGCTCTTTCATTTTCTGCCGTTCAGTGCGACCAAGACAGCGAAGGAGTCATGATGTCCAACACCGATCCAACCCGTTCTGCGCCAAACCATGCCGCAACAGAGCGTGAAACGAAAAACGCAATGTGGCGCGGCTTTTGCCGGCGCTGCCCCAACTGCGGTGAAGGTCACATGTTTACCGGATTCCTTAAGGTGGTGGACCGCTGCCCTGTGTGTCAGGAAAACCTGTCGGGGCACCGGGCCGATGATGGCCCGGCCTATCTGACCATCCTGATTGTCGGACATTTGCTGGCCCCGATCCTGATCTACAGCTTTGTTGAATACCGCCCGGACCCTTTGCTGCTGGCGACAATCTTTACTGTGGGCACGGTGGCGCTGTCGCTGTTCCTGCTGCCGCGCCTCAAGGGTCTGGTTGTCGGGATTCAATGGGCCAACCGGATGCATGGCTTTGGCAATTCAAACTGACAAATCGGCGCTGCGCGACGCGGCCACCATTATCGTGGTGCGCCGCGGGGATGAGCCTTCCGTGCTGATGGGGCAACGCGGGGCCGCCGCGGCCTTTATGCCCAGCAAGTTTGTGTTTCCTGGCGGCGCGGTGGATCTGGTTGATCACACGGTGCCGGTGCAGGGTCTGCCGGCAGATCAATGCGCCGCCCTACAAGCCGACAGCCGGCTTCCCCCCGCCGCGCTGGCGGCCGCCGCAATCAGAGAGTTGTGGGAAGAAACCGGCCATATCATCGGCGCGCCCGGCGACTGGCCGGATGCACCCCGCGGCTGGCGCGGATTTGCGGCGACAGGTCATCTGCCTAACGCGGCGAATTTGCGCTATTTCTTTCGCGCCGTCACGCCCCAAGGCCGGCCCCGCCGCTTTGACGCACGCTTCTTTCTGGCCGATGCACATGATCTGATCACCGATCCCGATGATTTCACCCGGGCAGAGGACGAGCTGTCCTTGCTGCAATGGGTGCCGCTAGCTCAGGCCCGGACCTTTGATCTGCCCTTTATCACCGAAGTGGTGCTAGCCGAACTGGTTGCCCATCTAGCTGACCCAGACGCGCCCCTGACCGTTCCCTTTTTTCGCAACGATGACGAGGCGCATCTGGTGACGCGGCTGGCGGGCAAGCGGCTGATCTGAACCGCCGCCCTTTGGTTACTGCGGCACCCTGACCAGCTTCGTCAGGTCATAACCGTTGAACGCCAGCACGTCCCGAGCGGCCTGCAACCGGTCGGCGGGAATCTTGGGGTCGCGGTTCAGGATCCACCCCGCCCGCCCGTTCGGCGTGCCGACAACGGCGGTCCGATAGCCTTCGTCGATCCAGAGCACCCAGTAGTCAGAAGCAAAGGGCAAGGTGTCAAAGCTGACTTTCAGCCGCCCCGGCCCGGTGACATCGGCGCGGCCTTTGATCGTGCTGCGCACCATGCCATCAAGTTCCCGGCAGGTATTCAGCACCGATAACCCGCCATCGGGCAAGGCCGCGTATTCAGCAGTAACCCCAGCGCAACCTGCCTCGAACGGGACGGGAAAGCGTGCGACTTCGTACCAGGTGCCCGCATAACGGTCCGCATTAAAATTTAACGCAGAGCCGATGGGCACGTTGCGGTCGCGGTAAACTTCGAACAATTGGCCGACGGGTTCATCGGGCAGCGGCTTGGCGCAGGCGGCAAGCAACAACAATAGGGCAAGGCGTTTCATGATGGTTGCTTTCCTGAGGCTGACCAAAGCAAAACGCCCTTGATCCGGCAACCGCAACGGTGTGCGATTTACAGATCAAGGGCAAGCGCCGCGTGCGATACGGCTGTTTGTTGTCCGTTAATACGGAATTGGGTGGGCCTTGTAGGCCGCAGCAATATCGTCAAGCACGGCATCGGGCAGCATGACATCGCGGCCGGACAGGATATGGGCCAACTGGTCCGCTGTGGTCGCGCCAAAGATCGCGCTGACCGCAAAAGGCCGCGTCGACTGCCACGCCATCGCCATATGAACGGGATCCAGCCCATGCTTGGCCGCAATATCCAGATAGGCCTGCGTCGCGGCAAAGGCCTGATCTGTCTTGCGCCCGCCCAGATCGCCGTTCAACGACATGCGGCTTGCCTCTGGCACGGTGCCGTTCTGATATTTGCCCGTCAGCAGACCCGCCGCAAGGGGAGAGTAGGACAACAGCGTCACGTCTTCGTTCACCATGGTTTCCGACAGGTCGGTGTCGATGTGACGACACAGCAGCGAATATTCGTTCTGAAGTGTTGCCATGCGCGGCAGTCCGTGCTGTTCGGCCAGATCGCACCATTTGGTCGTGCCCCATGCCGTTTCATTCGACAGGCCGACAGCGCGGATCTTGCCGGCTTTGACGGCGCGGTCCAGCGCCGACAGCACGTCATGCATGTGGTCCAGCGTCTGCGCGCGGTTCTGCCCCGAGGGATCATAACCCCAGTTACGACGGAACGACCACGTGCCCCGGTCCGGCCAGTGCAGCTGATAAAGGTCGATCACATCGGTTTTCAGCCGCGCAAGCGAGGCATCGATGATGCCTTCGATCGTCGCGCCATCATAGCCTGCGCCATCGCGGGCCCAGCCGGGGTTCGGGCCAGCGACCTTAGTCGCCAGCACCCAGTCATTGCGGCGGCCCGACTTTTCAAACCACGCGCCCAGGTATTCTTCCGACCGGCCCACAGTTTCCTTGGATACGGGGTTCACGGGATACATCTCGGCGCAGTCCATGAAATTCAGACCGGCATCCAGCGCCATATCGATCTGGCGGTGGGTGTCATCCATCGGGGTCTGGTTGCCAAAGGTCATCGTACCAAGGCACCAGTCGGTGACAGTGATATCGGTGCGGCCAAGGGTCAGGGTTTTCATCGAACGTGTCCTTTCGCTGTTGCGCTCGACCTAGCCCGATGCCGCACCAAAGGCAAAGCGCCTTTGATAAAACGCTTTGCTGTCCGCCCAACCCTGCCCTTTCCATACCGCGGCCCCGGCGCTAGAAGGACGGTCAAGCAACAGAAAGTCCCCCTATGGCCCGCCACCTGATCACTTCTGCCATTCCCTACATCAACGGCATCAAGCATTTGGGAAACCTTGTCGGGTCCCAGCTGCCAGCCGACCTGTTTGCCCGCTACCTGCGCGGTCGCGGCCACGAGGTGCTGTTTCTATGTGCTACAGACGAACACGGCACCCCGGCGGAACTGGCCGCCGCCAAGGCAGGCAAGCCAGTCGCGGATTATTGCGCGGAAATGCATGATGTGCAGGCAAAGATCGCCAGCGGCTTCGGGCTGTCGTTTGACCACTTCGGCCGGTCTTCCAGCCCGCAAAACCACAAGCTGACGCAGGCCTTTGCCGGCCGCTTGCACGATCAGGGCCTGATCCGCGAAGTGACTGAAGAGCAGGTCTATTCCGTCACCGACGGCCGTTTTCTGCCCGACCGCTATATTGAGGGCACCTGCCCTAACTGCGGGTTCGAGGATGCGCGCGGCGACCAGTGTGACAACTGCACCAAACAGCTGGACCCGACCGATCTGATTAACCCCCGATCCACCATTTCCGGCGCGACCGACCTAGAGGTGCGCACGACCAAGCACCTGTATCTGGAACAGTCCAAGCTGAAGGGTCAGCTGGCCGACTGGATCGACAGCAAGGGTGACTGGCCAATTCTGACCACCTCCATCGCGAAAAAGTGGCTGAACGACGGCGACGGCCTGCAGGATCGCGGGATCACCCGCGATCTGGATTGGGGCATCCCCGTCAAGGATGGCGACAAGGATTGGCCGGGGATGGAAGGCAAGGTCTTTTACGTCTGGTTCGACGCGCCGATCGAATACATCGCCTGCGCGCAGGAATGGGTCGATGCGGGCAAAGGCAGCGATTGGGAAAGCTGGTGGCGCACCGACAAAGGCGCTGACGACGTGCGCTATACCCAGTTCATGGGCAAGGACAACGTGCCCTTTCACACCCTGTCGTTCCCGGCGACCATCATGGGCGCGGACGACAACTGGAAGCTGGTCGACTACATCAAGTCGTTCAACTATCTGAACTATGACGGCGGCCAGTTCAGCACATCGCGCGGGCGCGGTGTGTTCATGGATCAGGCGCTAGACATTTTGCCCGCCGACTACTGGCGCTGGTGGCTGCTGTCCCATGCGCCGGAATCCTCGGATGCTGAATTCACTTGGGACACCTTCACGCAGGACGTGAACAAGGACCTTGCCGACGTTCTGGGGAACTTCGTCAGCCGCATCACCAAATTCTGCCGGTCCAAGTTCGGCGACACTGTCCCTGACGGCGGCACCGAAGGCCCGGCAGAGGCGGCGCTGATCGATGATTTGACCCACCGTCTGAAAGCCTATGAAGGGCATATGGACGCAATCGAGGTTCGCAAAGCGGCGGCAGAGCTGCGCGCGATCTGGGTCGCGGGCAACGAATACCTGCAGGCGACCGCGCCTTGGACCACGTTCAAGACCGACCCCGCACAGGCCGCAGCCCAAGTCCGCATGGGCCTGAACCTGATCCGTCTTTATGCGATCCTGTCCGCGCCCTTTATCCCTGATGCATCGAAAACGATGCTGGTGGCCGTCCGCGCCGACGCTGCGGATTGGCCGACCGATATCGCCGCCGCCCTGCACGCCCTGCCCGCCGGTCACGCCTTTGACGTGCCGGAAAACCTGTTCCGCAAGATCACAGAAGCAGAGCGCGACGACTGGGCCGAACGCTTTGCCGGGGTGCGCACCTGATCGCCATTTGTCGCGCGAAAGGGCGCTATCAGGGGCGTGATATTGGATAACGCTGCATTCGTGCTATGTAGCGGCCAAATCATTCCCAGCTGGAAAGCCTGATATGCGCCCTTTTGCCATCGCCGCCGCCTTGATCACCGCCGCCTCTACCGCAGGAGCCGCCACCTGCGGCAATGACGCCGGCGGGTTCGATACTTGGAAGCAGCAATTCGCGACCGAAGCCGCCGCCCAAGGCGTCGGTGATCGTGGATTGTCCGCGCTGGCAGCGACCCAATACGCGACCCGCACGATCAGCGCCGACCGCAATCAGAAGTCGTTCAAATACAGCCTTGATGAATTCCTGCGCATCCGCGGCGCAGACACGATCGTTTCGCAGGGCCGCCAAAAGATCGCCAACAATCCGAATTTCTTTTCCGGCCTAGAGGACCGTTATGGCGTGCCCGCGTCCATCGTCGTGACGATCTGGGGCATGGAAACCGGCTTTGGCAACTTCATGGGCGACAGCAATGTCCTGTCTGCAATTTCGACCCTGGCCTATGACTGCCGCCGCAGCGATTTTTTCACCCCGCATGCGATGGCGGCACTACAACTAGTTGACCGCGGCAGCCTGTCGTCGGGCACCATCGGCGCGATGCACGGCGAAGTCGGCCACACGCAATTCCTGCCCGGTAACGTGTCCCGCTATGGCGTGGACGCAGACGGCAATGGCGTCGTCGATCTGACAAACCAGTCCGATGCCCTTGCGTCCACCGCGAACTTTCTGGCGCAAAAAGGCTGGCAGCGCGGCGCGGGCTATCAAGAAGGCCAACCAAACTTTGCCGTAATCCAGCAGTGGAACGCTGCGGGCGTCTATCAAAAGGCAATCGCCCAGATGGCCGGCCAAATCGACGGCTGATCGCAGTCTTTTGAATGTGAAAAGGGGCGCAGGATCAAACCTGCGCCCCTTTTGCATGGTGCCCCCGGCCGGACTCGAACCGGCACGGCCTAAGCCAAGAGATTTTAAGTCTCCGATGTCTACCATTCCACCACGGGGGCACGGCGTTTTCGTAACGCCGTGCGCGGGCGGGGGCAAGGGTCAGGTTGTGGGCGCGACGGGGGCTGTGCCCTCTTCCTTGACGGTTTGCATGGCCACATAGGTCGATGTTCCCGCCACATGCGGCAGCGTTGAAATGAAATCGGCCAGCACTTGCCGATAATCGGTCATGCCCTTCGTGCGCACCTTCAGCAGATAATCGAACGATCCTGCAATCATGTGACACTGTTCGATCTGCGGCACGGTCAGCACGGCCCGGTTAAAAGCTTGCAGCGCGATTTCACGCGTGTCGGTCAGTCGCACCTCGACAAAGGCGACGTGATCGCGCCCCAACCGGATTGGATCGAACAGCGCACGATAGCCGCGAATGATGCCGTCCGCCTCCAGCCGGCGTAGGCGGGCCTGCGTAGGGGACTTGGAAAGCCCGATTCGATCCGCCAAAGCGGTGACGCTGATACGGCCATCGACGGCCAACACGTCAAGTATTTTAGCATCGAAAGAGTCGAGCGCTGCAGCCATTTCAGATACCTAACACAGTAAAAAGCAGACGTATTTGCCTGATATGCGCTGTTTAGCGGTCAGATTGACTTTCAACAAGGCGGTAGAATGACGCAACCTTTAGGAGCCTGTCATGCCTCACGATCCTTTTGAAACCCTGCGTGCCGCCATCGACCAGCAGATGTATGCGCCGGAAATGTCGGTCGTTCAGAACCTGGCCGCCAGCGCGGGACTGTCGCCCGCTGACCGCGCCCGCATCACGGCGGCCGGGGCTGATCTGGTGCGCCGCATCCGCGCTAGTTCAGAGCCCGGCCTGATGGAGGTTTTCCTTGCGGAATATGGCCTGTCAACGGACGAAGGCATCGCCCTGATGTGTCTGGCAGAGGCGCTGCTGCGCGTGCCTGATGCCGACACCATGGATGCCCTGATCGAGGATAAGATCGCGCCAAGCGATTGGGGCAAGCATCTGGGGCACTCTGCCTCGTCCCTCGTCAATGCCTCGACCTGGGCTTTGATGCTGACAGGGCGTGTGCTGGACGATGAAAAGCCCGGTATCACCCGGCATTTGAAAGGCGCGATCAAGCGTTTGGGCGAACCTGTGATCCGCACCGCTGTTGGCCGCGCCATGCGCGAAATGGGCCGCCAGTTCGTACTGGGCGAGACAATCGACAAGGCGATGAAACGGGCCGAGGGGATGCAGGCCAAGGGCTTTACCTATTCCTACGACATGCTGGGTGAAGCCGCGCGCACGGACAAGGACGCGCGCACCTATCAGCTGGCCTATTCCCGCGCGATTTCCGCCATTGCCGCCCATTGTGTGCACGACAGCGTCGCAGAAAACCCCGGTATTTCGGTCAAGCTGTCGGCCCTGCATCCGCGGTACGAAGTCGCGCAGGCGGACCGCGTTATGGCCGAACTGGTGCCTCGCGTGACGGCGCTGGCGATCCTGGCCAAGGCGGCGGGCATGGGGTTCAACATCGACGCAGAAGAAGCCGACCGCCTGTCCCTGTCGCTGGACGTGATTGATGCCGTGCTGCGCGAACCGGCCTTGGCGGGCTGGGACGGCTTTGGCGTCGTGGTACAGGCTTACGGCTTACGGGCGGGCATGGTGATTGATTACCTGCATGCGCTGGCCACCGATCTGGACCGCAAGATTATGGTTCGTCTGGTCAAGGGTGCCTATTGGGACGCTGAAATTAAGCGGGCTCAGGTCATGGGGATCGACGGCTTTCCCGTCTTCACCGCAAAGGCCCATACCGACGTCAGCTATATCGCGAACGCGCAAAAGCTGCTGGGCATGACAGACCGCATCTATCCGCAATTTGCCACGCATAACGCGCATACCGTTGCGGCCATTCTGGACCTTGCGGGGCAGCTGGATCGCAACCCCTCTGATTATGAATTCCAGCGTCTGCATGGCATGGGGGAAACCCTGCACACCATCGTGCTGAACGATCAGCATACCCGCTGCCGCATCTATGCACCTGTCGGCGCACACGAAGACTTGCTGGCCTATCTTGTGCGCCGTCTGCTGGAAAACGGCGCGAATTCCAGTTTTGTAAACCAGATTGTGGACGAGGATGTCACGCCAGAGGCCGTGGCCGCCGATCCGTTCGATCAGATCGGCGTGCGTCATGCAATCAGAAGCGGGCCAGAACTGTTCGGCGCAGAAAGGGTGAACTCCATGGGGTTCGACCTGACGCATGAACCGACCTTGGCCGCAATCGGCAAAGCGCGTGCGCCTTACAAGGATACGGTCTGGGATGTGGCACCGCAGGTTGCCAGATACGATGACAAGAGCGAAGCCACTTTGATGATGAACCCCGCCCGCCCCGGCGACCTGGTCAGCCGCGTAATCGCGGCCTCGCCTGCGGTCGTGACGGCTGCCTTTGACGCGGCAACCCCTTGGGATGCACCGGCGGGCACCCGCGCCGATATTCTGGATGCGGCGGCGAATGCCTTCGAAGCGCAGTTTGGCGAAATCTTTGCCATACTGACCCGAGAGGCCGGCAAAGGCCTGCCCGACGCGGTCGCAGAGCTTCGCGAGGCGGTCGATTTCCTGCGCTATTACGCGGCAGAGGCGCGGGGAATGCCAGACGCCAAGGCCCGTGGCATCTGGACCTGCATCAGCCCGTGGAACTTTCCGCTGGCGATCTTTACCGGTCAAATTGCCGCCGCCCTGGCCGCAGGCAATGCCGTGCTGGCGAAACCTGCCCAGCAATCGCCCGCCATCGCGCAGCTGGCCGTGCGCCTGATGCATAAGGCTGGCGTGCCAACCAACGCCCTGCAATGCCTGCCCGGCGGCGGCGATGTGGGGGCCGCTTTGACTGCCGACGCCCGCGTTGCCGGTGTCGCCTTTACCGGATCGACCGCAACAGCGCGCAAGATTGCGTCGAGCATGGCCGATCACTGCGCCCCCGGCACACCGCTGATTGCGGAAACCGGCGGGCTGAACGCCATGATCGTCGACAGCACAGCCCTGCCCGAAGATGCGGTGCGCGATATCGTCAACGGCGCATTCCGGTCGGCTGGTCAGCGCTGTTCAGCCCTGCGCTGCCTTTATGTGCAGGACGACATCGCTGACAAACTGCTGACCATGCTGAAGGGCGCGATGAATACGCTGGCCTTAGGCGATCCGTGGGATCTGTCCACGGATATCGGCCCGGTCATCGACGCCGATGCACGCAGCGGAATCAACGCGCATATCACGCTGGCCGCGGCAGAGGGGCGCGTTTTGCATCAGCTGGCTGTGCCCGGCATTGGTGAATTCGTGGCTCCTACAATCATCGCGCTGGACAGCATCAATCAACTGGAGCGTGAAGTCTTTGGCCCTGTCCTGCATGTCGTGCGTTTCAAGTCGCAAGATCTGGACAAGGTTATCGACGCCATCAACGCAACGGGTTACGGCCTGACCTTTGGCCTGCACACCCGCATTGACGACCGGGTCGAAATGATGGTCAACCGCATCGACTGCGGCAATATCTATGTGAACCGCGACCAGATCGGTGCGATTGTCGGCTCTCAACCCTTTGGAGGCGAAGGGCTTTCGGGCACGGGGCCCAAGGCGGGCGGGCCACAATATCTGCCCCGATTTACCGCGCCGCGACCCGCCACCGCAACGCCCGCGGAATGGGAAAGCCAAGATCGCCCGGCCCGGCTGGCGCAGGCCCTGACCGATGCGCCCAAGCCCCTGGCGACGCCGCCGCGTGACATGCCCGGGCCAACAGGCGAATCCAACAGGCTGACCCTGCATCCGCGCGGTCCCGTGCTGTGCCTTGGCCCCGGCCCTGCCGCCGTGGCAGCGCAGGCCAAGCAGGTCGAACAATGGGGCGGACAGCCCGTGATGGCACAGGGCACCGTGGCCCCCGGCGTTCTGACGACACTTGCACCCCTGGCGGCCGCCATTTGGTGGGGCGACGCGGTGCAAGGCCGCGCCTATGCGCGGGCGCTGGCAGATCGCGACGGGCCGATCACGGCACTGATTACTGCAACGCCGGACATCGCCCATGTCATGCACGAACGCCACGTCTGCATCGACACAACCGCAGCCGGCGGCAACGCTGCCCTGCTGGCAGAGGTTTCGGTTCTGACACCCTGAGGGGCCAAGGGGGGCGCAACACATCGGCACCCCCCACTGCCTTCCTGCTTCAGCTAAGCCCTTGACCCCGCCCTGCCCCGCTGCCCCTATGGGCCATGTTTCCGATCCGCGATCACAACCCGTCCCGGCGTACGCCCTACGTGACCTATACCCTGCTGATCGCCAATATCGCGGTCTGGCTATGGTCGGCCGCGGCCATTACCGACGATAACGCGCTAAACTGGTTCTACTACAACTACGCCCTGATCCCCGCGCGCCTGTCAGGCGGAGAGGGTCTTGCCGGCCTTGTCACGTCGATGTTCCTGCATGCAGGGTTTCTGCACCTTGCCGGCAACATGTTGTTTCTATTTATTTTTGGCGACAACATAGAGGACCGGATGGGGCATCTGACCTTTGCCGTTTTTTATGCCTGCTGCGGTATCGCAGCGGGTCTGGCACAGGTCGTGACTGATCCGTCATCCCCCGTGCCGACCGTCGGAGCCTCTGGCGCGATCGCGGGGGTCATGGGCGGCTATCTGCTGTTATTTCCCCGCGCGCGGGTCGATATCATCCTAATCCTGATCGTCTTTTTCAAGATATTCCCCGTGCCAGCCTGGTTGATGCTAGGCCTGTGGTTTGCCATGCAAGCCTTTGGCGGGCTGGGACCGCAAGGCGACGGCGGCGTCGCCTATTGGGCGCATATCGGGGGATTCGTGGCTGGAATCATCTTGACTGTGCCGCTTTGGTTGCGGCTGGGCGGCCTGACATTCTGGCGCGCGACAGATGGAGAGCCGCAAAATCCGCCCATGACATACATGGACGGATCAAGCCGCATCCCGATAGTGCGCCGCAAGCGTTAAGCTTTGCGGATCACCTTGGCGAAAGTCGCGAAAATATCGTTGTTGGCACAAAGCACGGTGCCATCGGCTAGCGGATCGCCATCCGGCGTGATCAATTCGACAATCGCGCCCGCCTCTTTGGCGATGATCAGGCCAGCGGCCATGTCCCAAGGCTTCAGACGACGTTCCCAAAAGCCGTCATAACGGCCAGCCGCAACATAAGCGAGGTCGAGGGACGCCGCACCGAACCGGCGCACACCCGCGCAGGTTGGCAAAATACGCGCAAGATCCTGCAGCGTTTCCGGCAGATCGCTGCGCCCTGCAAATGGCAGGCCGGTGGCGAAAATGCTGTCGATCAGGCGATGACGGCCCGACACGCGCAGACGGGATTCGTTGACAAATGCACCGCCGCCTTTTTCCGCATAGAACATCTCATCCTTGACCGGATCATAGATAACGCCGGCCACGGCCTGGCCCTTATGTTCAAGGGCGATGGACACAGCCCAATGCGGCAAACCGTGCAGGAAATTGGTAGTGCCGTCCAGTGGATCGACGATCCAGCGACGGGTGGGATCCTCGCCTTCGATCTCTGCGCCTTCTTCGCCCAGAAAGCCGTAGCTGGGACGGGCGTGCATCAGCTCGTTGCGGATCGTTTCCTCGGCCTGACGGTCGGCGCGGCTGACGAAATCGCCCGGGCCTTTGGTGCTGACCTGCAGCTGTTCGACCTCGCCAAAGTCCTTGAGCAAGGCGCGGCCGACCTTGCGGGCGGTTTTCATCATTACATTGAGGTTCGCACTGCCAGCCATCGGGGCCTCCGTCCATGGATCAAGGGCGGCGTATAGGACGGCAAGGCCCGCCATACAAGGTCCGGCGGCGCGTTGATGTTAAGGGAATCTTTGCAAGCTCCCCCGATAACGCTTTGGAACGTGGCACCAAGGTAGCAAATGCTGGACCGTCTGAAAGACCGATTCATTCTGGAAACGCAATTGACAGCGCATATCGTGCGCCGCGACCGGCTATCCCGCATGAGCGTTATTCCAGTGGTCTGCGCCATCCTTGCCTATTGCGAAGATTACAGATCCGCAGCCATCATCGCCGCCACGGTCACGATATCAGAAGCGGCGGCCTATCTGGCAGGGGCCGGTGTGGGCATTGACGCACCGCCACCGCCCCTGCGGCGCTGTGCTGCGATCTGGACCGTCGCCATTGTGACGACCGCAATTTATATGGCAGCCGGGGCCCTGTTCGGGGCGGGCGCGACGACAGCCGCCGTGATCTGCGCCTGCATCTGGATGTTTGGCGCGCTTGTGCATGTGTCAAATTCGTTTGTTGCAGTTCCGATCTACAACTGGTCGATGCTGCTTCCGTCTTACATCATCGTCGCTGTTGTTATTAGCAACCTGTTCGCCCGGTCCTTTGCCCCGCCTGATCCGATGGATGCAATCACGGTCGGTGGCTTGCTGCTGGTCTATTTCGCCAACTCCGTTCAAACGACGCAGACGCACAAGGACTCAATTTCGGCCTATGAAAACATGCGCGAACTTGCTGCCCGCCGCCTGATAGAGCTTAAAGATCTGTCCCTGCGTGACACCCTGACCAGACTACCGAACCGGCGCGCCTTTGATGATCTGGCTAGCAATATCCTGCGTGGTGATGGCCATCGCCATGGCGCATCGGGCGCGTTGTTTCTGATCAATCTGGACGGGTTCAAACCCATCAATGACAGCTATGGCCACGCGGCTGGGGATGCCCTGCTGAAGGAAGTCGCCCGCAGACTAACCGCAGAAAGTATTGGTGCGGGTGCGGTCGCCCGGCTTGGCGGTGATGAATTTGCAATGGCCTGGCCCGGCCCCCTGAATACGTCAGAGCTTCATAGCATTTCAGATATGATTCAAAGCCATCTGCACCAACCGATGCGACACAACCATCGCAAGCTGCAAATAACGGCCAGCATCGGCATCGCACCTGCCCATGATGGTGCAAGTGTTGATCAACTCTTGAACGAAGCAGATCAGGCCATGTTCCACGCCAAGAACAACCTGGAATCCCGAATTGTCATTTATGACAGGCACATCATTCCAAAGCGATCAAACCTGAACGACCGCGCGCGCCTGTTGTCAGCCATGCAACAAGGCGAAATCTGTCCATTTTACCAGCCACAGGTCGATATCGCAACGAACCGTATCATAGGTCTTGAAGCTTTGGCGCGCTGGATGCAGCCCAAGGGCAAGCCGCGCACGCCCGGCTCTTTTCTGCCGGCAATTAACGAAGTGAACTTGCAGGCAGAGTTTCAGGACCACATGCTGCAAGCCGTCCTGAAGGATATGACAACATTACAAAATCTGAACCTGTTACCGGATCAGGTATCGATCAATCTGTCAGAGGTCACGCTGGCAACAGCAGCCGGGCGCGATGGCTTGCTTGATGTCGTGGGCCGCCACCCCAATTTAAGCGGTCACCTGATGTTTGAAGTGACAGAGGATATTTTCATTGCTCGCGCGGGGCAGACCATCAAGGATTCTATATCGATGCTGCGCATGGCCGGGGTGCGCATATCGCTTGACGACTTTGGCACCGGCTTTGCAACCTTCCAGCATTTGCAGGAACTCGAATTCGACGAATTAAAGCTGGATACAGGCTTTGTCAGCAGGCTCGGCACAGACCGCGCCACGGATGTGCTTGTCAAATCCTTCCTCGATATGGGTCGGGGACTTGACGTTCGCATCGTTGCGGAAGGCGTCGAAACAACCGCGCAACTGGACATTCTGCGCGACATGGGGTGCCAGACGGTGCAGGGATACCTGTTTTCACCTGCGCTGTCGCTAGACGATACAAGTGCGTTTCTGCAAGCGGGGGATGCGACCGTCGCAGCCTAGGGGCGCTGCAGCTTGACCGCCTCCTGCCGCGCCAGCCGGATGACATGGCTTAGGTAAGGCAAGCCATCATCAGCTGTCCGCGTCGCCGCATAAAGCCGCTTTGTGATCCCGGTGCTTGTCAACGGTCGGGTGACGTAATCGGAATTGTAACGCACCTGCCGCACGACCCAGTCGGGCAACACCGCAACTCCCCGGTTCGACGCCACCAGCAAAAGGATCATGGCCGTCAATTCTACCTGTCGCACTGCTGCAGGTTCCACCTTTGCGGGGGTGAGCAATTCGCTGAACACATCCAGCCGATGACGGTCGACCGGATAAGTGATCAAATTCTGTCCCCTGAAATCTTCGGCTTCGACATAGGCTTTTTGCGCCAACGGGTGAACCGCGGCAGCGACAAAGACCGGCTCATAGTCAAAGATCGGCGTGAACGTGACCCCGTCCAGCTCTTCTGGATCGGACGATACGACCAGATCGACTTCTTCCCGGCGCAAGGCAGGCAAGGCGTCAAAAGCAAGACCGGGCCGAATATCGACATCCACCTCTGGCCAGGCTTTGCGAAAGGCTTCCAGTACGGGCATCAGCCATTCAAAACAAGCGTGACACTCGATCGCGATATGCAGCCGGCCCGCCTTGCCCGTAATCAGCCCTTCAAACTCTGCCTCCAGTGCAGTAACCTGCGGCAGAATATTTTCCGCCGCCGCCAACAATTTCATGCCCGCCGACGACAATCGCAGCGGTTTCGTCCGGCGCACGAACAGTTCGACTCCGGCCTGATCCTCGATCCCCTTGATCTGGTGCGACAGGGCGGACTGGGTGATCCCGAGCAGATCGGCGGCATTGGACAGACCGCCCGTATCATGGATCGCCTTGATTGTGCGCAGGTGACGGAACTCGATATGCATATCGCAGTTGTCCTCATAATCATCGTGAGCGTTATGAATTTGTCTCATATGCCGCGATATGAGATATATAACAAGACCGCAGAACAGGATGCCGCCATGACACGCCCCAAGATTTCTTTTGAATTCTTCCCGCCGAGAAACCTCGAAGGGTCGTTCCGGCTGTGGGATTGCGTGAATGTGCTGGCCCCGCTGGCCCCTGAATTCGTGTCTGTCACCTATGGCGCCGGCGGCACGACACGCAAACTGACGCATGAAGCGGTCACGACGATCGACAAGACCTCTGGTCTGAAGGTTGCCGCGCATTTGACCTGTGTGGATGCCACCCGCGCGGAAACTCTTGCAATTGCTGACGAATATGCTGCGGCCGGCATCACGGACATCGTCGCCCTGCGCGGCGATGCACCCAAGGGCAGCGAAAAGTTCACTGCGCATGCGGACGGTTTTGCATCATCGGTGGAGTTGATCGAAGCGCTGTCTGCAACCGGCAAGTTCACGCTGCGGGTCGGGGCCTATCCTGAAAAGCATCCAGAAGCTGCAAGCCAGGATGCCGATGTGGCATGGCTGAAGCGCAAAATCGACGCAGGTGCGGCTGCCGCGATCACGCAATTCTTTTTCGAAGCAGATACGTTTTTCCGTTTCCGCGATAAATGCGTGAAAGCGGGGATCGATGCGCCGATCATTCCCGGCATCCTGCCTGTCGAAAATTGGAAAGGCGCGTCGAAATTCGCCGCAGCAACCGGCACATCAATCCCGCCCGTCATCGCGCAAGCCTTTGAAAACGCGCTGCGCGACGGCAATGCTGACTTGCTGGCCACCGCACTGGCGACAGAGCTGTGCGACGATCTGCTGAAAGGCGGCGTGGACCACCTGCACTTTTACACGTTGAACAAGCCGCAGTTGACCCATGACGTCTGCCGTGCCCTTGGCATTACGCCGCAGACACGCTTGCAAAACGTAGCCTGACCCGGCAGCCTGAGGCGACACAACGCCGGAGCCTGCGATGCCGATTGCCCGATCCCCCGCCGATCTGCCTGATCGCGATACTGTTCTGTCCATGTCGGGCCTGCAGTTCATGCAGGCCATTCTGGCTGGCGAACTGGCGGGCCCGCCCATCGCACAGGGCATGAATTTTCTGCTGCACGCCATAGGGCCCGGCCGTGCAGAGTTTCACGGAACCCCCGGCTTTGACCATCTGAACCCGGTTGGTGGCGTCCATGGCGGCTGGTATGGGACAGTTCTGGATAGTTGCATGGCTTGCGCCGTGATGACGACCGTGCCGAAAGGATCGGTCTATACCACGTTGGAATACAAAATAAATATTGTGCGGGCGATCCCGCCCGGCACTGCTGTGATCGCGACCGGGCTTGTTGATCACGCGGGCCGGTCCACTGGCGTCGCCTCTGGCCGGATCGAAGGGACCGATGGCACGCTTTATGCAACCGGTTCGACGACCTGTCTGATTATGCAGATCGCCAAACCCTAGGCCTGATAGGCATCATGGGGCGGATCGAACACGACCGGCGCAACGCTGTCGTGCAGGCTTTCGGACGGATCAAGCAGGATTGCACGTGGCTGGCGTAGCAGGAAAACCTTGGCCCAGCCGTGCCACTGCCCGATCGAAGGTGCGCTGGGGTCGCAGGGAAACCGATCCTTCCAGTTCTGGGGCAGCGGCACACCGCAGGCATTGATTTTTTCCAGCATCCAGACCAGCGGGATATTCGCCAGCGGGCGCGCCGGTGGATAGGCGCCGACCTGACCGCCCACGTCGCCATGCGTGCCGCGAAACCAGACCTGTTCGACGATAGCGTCGCTTCCCGAGGAGGTGTCCCACATCACGGGACGATAGACATTGCGCCGCTCGTCTAGGGCCAGTGCGTGAAAACCGTGGCGCACATGGGGGCCCAACCGGTGGTCATGAAACCCGTGACGGTCAGCGCGGTCCAGCGGGGTGCGGCGGCCCAGCGCCTTGACCGTATCCCAAACGCCAACCGCCTCGATCGCGACGTATTCGTGGCACATCAGGCGCCGAAAGGCTGCGGCAGCTTCTGACCCGCCACCGGCCTGATAGTGGCGATAGGCGGTGCGCACGGCGCTGACCGTCGCCTCGTTATGTTTTAACAGACCAATACGGCCAACCAGCCCGGCCAGCGATCGCACGGCAAAGGCACCGCGCGAATAGCCCATCAAAATAATGGTATCACCGGGCCGATAGCGCGAGGCGAGCACGCCATAAGCGCGCCTGATCTGCCGGTTCATGCCGCGGCCAGTCATCACGTCCCAGGTATGATACCAGTCCGTCCATTGAATTCCGGCCTCGTAATAGACGGTCAGGTTTGCGCGCTGCCCGACCTCGCGCAGCAATTTAAAGGTGCGGCCGGCGTTCGTCGCATTGCCCTGCGTCAGGGATGACATCGTGCCATCCAGAATGATGACATGCGTCGCCGGCCCGCGCTTGCGGTGTGCGCCGCTTTTCTGACGCGGTCGAAGGCCGAAAAGGCCAAGAAGCCAGTTACGCGGGTTCAGAGCGTGCCTCCTGCAGCCAGCCCCAGACGCGGTGCGGTGTAAAGGGCATTTCAATCTGCCGCACGCCGCTGTCCCATAGCGCATCCAGCACAGCATTGGCGACGGCGGCCAGCGCACCGACAGTCCCCGCCTCGCCGCAGCCTTTCATGCCCATTGGATTATATAGCGACGGGGTTCCGCGGGTCGAAAAGTCGATCATCGGCACGTCCGCGGCGCGGGGCATGCCGTAGTCCATTAAACTGGCGGTCAGCAACTGGCCCGTGTCGTCAAAGACGACGCGCTCCATCAATGCCTGCCCAAGGCCCTGCGCGACGCCGCCGTGCACCTGACCTTCGACAAGTGTAGGACTGATCAGATTGCCAAAATCATCGACCACCGTGTACCGGTCAACGGCTGTTTCGCCAGTATCGGGGTCAATTTCCACCTCGACCACATGGGCCCCATTGGGAAAGCTGCGGTTATCCAGTGTGATCCGCTGGCTGTAGCGCAAAAGGTCCGTGCGCCCGTCCGCGCGGGCCATCTCCGCAACCTCCAGCATGGTTGGCGTCAGGTTCGATCCTGCGATGCGAAAGCGATCGTCGTCAAAGCTGACGGTGCCGCCCTCCTTCTCGCTCAGGTAGGTCCTGAACGCTGCGATCATCGCATCCACCGTCGCCAGCGTGGCGGTATTCTGCACCGTGACAGAGCGTGAACCGCCGGTGCCGCCCCCCGTCGCGATACGGTCGCTGTCGCCCTGGATTACGGCAATCCGGTCTGCCGGAATGCCCGTCTGGTCCGACAGAAACTGCGCATAGACCGTTTCGTGCCCCTGCCCGTTCGACTGCGTGCCAACATAGATCAAAGCGCCACTACCTTTCGTAAACTCCACCGTTGTGGTTTCCGAAGGATCGCCCAGAATGCTTTCGATATAGTAACAAATTCCCTGCCCGCGCAGTTTTCCCGCCGCCAGCGACGCCGCCTTGCGCGCGGCAAATCCCGCCGTGTCGGCCCGGTCCTGCGCCCGGTCCAGCAGCGCCGAAAATTCGCCTACGTCATAGGTCACGCCGCTGGCCGTCGTATAGGGAAACTGGTCAGGCGCGATAAAATTACGCTTACGCAGATCCCAGCCGCTGATGCCCAATTGGCGCGCCGCCTCGTCCATGGACCGTTCAAGGACAAATATCGCCTCTGGCCGCCCTGCCCCGCGATAGGCGTCAACAGGTGTGGTGTTGGTATAGATACCGCGGGTGCGCATATAGGCGTGTTTGACCGCATAGGTGCCGGTCAAGACCTTGCTGAACAGATCGGTCTGGATGCCCTGCCCGAATTGGCTGTTATAGGCCCCCATATTGGCAAGCGTATCCAGCTTGTACCCCGTCAGCCGGTGACCTGCGTCAAAGGCAAGGGTCGCCTGCGTCACCAGATCGCGGCCGGCATTGTCCGTCAACATGCTTTCGGTACGTTCCGACATCCAGCGCACGGGGCGGCCCAATGCACGGGCGGCATGGGCCACGACAAAGGGTTCGGGATAGCGCATCGCCTTCATCCCGAAACCGCCGCCCACATCCGGCGTGGTCACGCGCACATCCTCTGGCGAAAGGTTGAAATGCTTGACCAGATCGCCCTTTGGCACCCAGACGCCCTGCCCGTTCACCGCGACATGCAGGCGGCCATCGGTGACCTCGGCGTAACAGCCGCGCCCCTCCATCGCGTTGCAGATGATGCGGTTGTCGGTAACTTGCACCTGCACGACATGGGCCGCTGCCGCGATGGCGGCATCGGTCGCCGCTTCGTCCCCAAGGCCGTAATCGAACGCAAGGTTATCCGGCGCAGTATCGTGCAACATCGGCCCGCCGACCGCGACGTCGATCTTGGCGGGCAAATCGTCGATATCCACCATGACCAGCTCTGCCGCGTCGCGCGCCTGTGCAAGCGTGTCTGCGATCACGCAGGCAACCGGCTCTCCGACATGGCGCACCTGACCCTGCGCCAGAACGGGCCGCCGCGTATGCGCACCCTTGCCGCCATCGCGCGTCTTGATCTGCGCACCGGCAAGATCCAGTACCATGCCTGCCGCCAGCAAATCCTCCGCCGTCAGCACCGCATGCACACCCGTCGCCGCCCGCGCGTCATCCGCATCGATCCCCGTCAGCGTGCCATGCGCCACCTGCGAACGCACAAAGACGGCAAACAAGGCATCCTTTGGCGCAATATCGTCGATATACTGCCCCTGCCCGGTCAGGAAACGCTGATCCTCGACCCGGGTGACCGGCTGACGTTTCCCGAACTTTTCCATCGCAAAGCCACCTTTATCCATCCTGCCAAACCCTAACCCAGACCGCGCCAGTGTCCAGAGCAGGGCATTGCCCCTTTTCCCCTTGGCCCCCTTTGGGTAAACCACAGCCAAACAGATGTAAGGACACGCCCCATGGCCCTGGATAAGACCTTTGACCCCGCCGCACGCGAAGCCGCGATCTATGCCGCCTGGGAAGAGGCCGGCGCGTTCAAGGCCGGCGCAGGCAAACGCCGGGATGAAACATTCACCATCATGCTGCCGCCGCCTAATGTGACCGGCGCGCTGCACGTCGGCCACGCCTTTAACCACACGCTGATGGATATCCTGACGCGCTGGAAACGGATGCAGGGCTTTGACACGCTGTGGCAGCCTGGCTTGGACCACGCCGGCATCGCCACCCAACTTGTCGTGGAAAAACAACTTGCTGCGGCCCAGCAGCCGGGCCGCGCCGAACTGGGGCGTCAGGCCTTTATCGCGAAAATCTGGGAATGGAAGGCGCAGTCCGGCGGCACGATCGAAGATCAGGCAAAGCGTCTGGGCGACAGCATGGACTGGGATCGCTCTGCCTTTACCATGTCGGGCGCGGAAACGGCACCAGACAGCGAAAAGCACGGCAATTTTCATGACGCCGTGCTCAAGGTCTTTGTCGAAATGTTCAACAAGGGCCTGATCTACCGCGGCAAGCGCCTTGTGAACTGGGACCCGCATTTCGAAACCGCGATTTCCGACCTTGAGGTTGAAAACCGCGAAGTCGACGGCCACATGTGGCACTTCAAATATCCTCTCGCAGGCGGCGCGACCTATACCTACGTCGAAAAGGACGAGGATGGCGCAGTGTTGTTCGAAGAAGAACGCGACTATATTTCCATCGCCACCACGCGCCCCGAAACCATGCTGGGCGACGGTGCCGTTGCCGTCCACCCGGACGATACCCGCTATGCCGCAATCGTCGGGCACTTGTGCGAAATTCCCGTCGGCCCGAAAGAATCCCGCCGCCTGATCCCGATCATCACCGACGAATATCCCGACATGACCTTCGGGTCCGGCGCGGTGAAAATCACCGGTGCGCACGATTTCAACGACTACCAGGTCGCCAAGCGCGGCGGCATCCCGATGTATAGCCTGATGGATACCAAAGGCCGCATGCGCGCCGATGGCAGACCCTACGCCCAGGAAGCCGCAACCGCGCAGGCCATCGCCAACGGCGACGAAAGCTTTGACGAAGCCAAGATCGCCGCCATGAACCTCGTACCAGAAGCTTACCGTGGCCTCGACCGGTTCGAGGCGCGCGAAAAGGTCATCGCGGACATCACCGCCGAAGGCCTTGCCGTGATGACGGTCGCCACCGACCCGCGCCTTGGCAAGGCGGCGGTCAAGGCCCCCACCGCGCCAGAGGAAGGCGGCGAAGCCCGCACCGAAGCCGACGAACTGGTCCCGCTGGTCGAGGCCAAGAAAATCATGCAGCCATTCGGCGACCGCTCCAACGTCGTCATCGAACCTGCCCTGACCGACCAGTGGTTCGTGGACACGGCACAAATCGTCGGCCCCGCCCTTGACGCGGTCCGCGACGGCCGCACCCAGATCATTCCCGAAAGCGGAGAGAAGGTTTACTATCACTGGCTGGAAAACATCGAACCCTGGTGCATCTCGCGCCAGCTGTGGTGGGGTCACCAGATCCCGGTGTGGTTCGACGAGGACGGCAACCAGTATTGCGCCATTAACGAGGCCGAAGCACAGGCGATGGCCCCCGGCAAATCCCTGACCCGCGACCCCGATGTCCTCGACACTTGGTTCTCCTCCGGCCTGTGGCCCTTCGGCACGCTGGGCTGGCCTGAACAAACGCCGGAACTTGCGAAATACTTCCCCGGCGATGTGCTGATCACCGGTCAGGACATCCTGTTCTTCTGGGTGGCGCGGATGATGATGATGTCGCTGGCCGTGACGGATGAAATTCCGTTCCACACCGTCTACCTGCACCAGCTCGTCCGCGACGCCAAGGGCGAGAAGATGTCAAAGACCCGCGGCAATGTCATCGACCCGCTGGCGATGATCGACCTTTACGGGGCTGACGCCCTGCGGTTCAACAATGCGGCAATGGCGGCCATCGGCGGCGTGCTTAAAATCAACGAAGACCGCATCAAGGGCTACCGCAACTTCGGCACGAAGCTGTGGAACGCCGCGCGCTTTGCGGAAATGAACGATGTCTTCACCGCCCCGCGTGCAGACGGCATCCCGCAGGCCGCGCAAACCGTGAACCGCTGGATCATCGGTGAAACGGCAAAGGTCCGCGCCGAGGTGGACGCCGCCCTGACTGCATATCGCTTCAACGATGCGGCAAACGCACTCTATGCCTTTGTCTGGGGCAAGGTCTGCGACTGGTATGTCGAATTCTCCAAACCCCTGCTGCTTGACGGTGCGGCGGCCGAAAAGCTGGAAACACAGCAGACCATGGCCTGGGTGCTTGACCAGTGCTTTGCCCTGCTGCACCCTTTCATGCCCTTCATCACAGAAGAGCTGTGGTCCCTCACCGGCACCCGCGATCAGATGCTGGCACTGACGCCATGGCCTGAACAGCTGACGGGCGATCTGGTCGACACGCAGGCGCAGGCCGAAATGGACTGGACGATTTCCCTCATCGACGGTGTCCGCTCGGCCCGGGCGCAAATGAATGTGCCCGCCGGTCTGAAAATCGACGTGCTGCGGATCGAGGCTGACAGCGATGCGCAAAAGGCACAGGCCAGCAACCTGCCCATGATCCAGCGCCTGGCCCGGATCGAAAACATCAATGATGCCGCCGAAGTGCCCAAAGGCTCCCTGACTGTGGCGGTCAAGGGTGCAACCTTCGCCCTGCCGCTGGCAGGCCTCATCGATGTCGACGCCGAAAAGGACCGCCTGGCCAAAGGCCTTGCAAAACTCGAAAAGGAAATCAAAGGGCTCGCCGGCCGCGCGAACAATCCAAAATTTGCGCAGTCTGCCCCGCCAGAGGTTGTCGCCGAGACGCAGCAGAACCTCGCGGACCGCGAAGCGGAAGCAGAGCAGCTCAAAACCGCCCTTGCTCGCCTGTCGGAAATCGATTGATCCGCATTCATCTGGCCAGATAAACTCCCGCCGGAGGCATCAACACTCGCCTCCGGCGCCTCACCCTCGCCTTTCCCGATTTACGCCAGCCGGAGGCTCCCTTGCCACACCCGACAGACCCCCGCCTGACCCCTCTGGCGCAATCCCTGCCTGCCACTGTTCCCTTTGTCGGCCCCGAAACTCAGGAACGCAGGCGCGGCGCGGCCTTCGCCGCCCGCCTTGGGGCAAACGAATCCGGCTTTGGTCCCTCACCGCGGGCCATCGCGGCGCTGCAGTCTTCTGCCGCCGGTATCTGGCAATACCCTGATCCAGAGGCGCATGACCTGCGCCAGGCCCTTGCCGCGCATCACGATATCGACCCGGACCACATCATGGTGGGCGAAGGCATCGACACGCTGCTGGGCAATCTGGTGCGCCTCATCGTTGCCTCCGGTGATACGGTTGTGACCAGCGCCGGCGCCTATCCGACCTTCAACTATCACGTCACCGGCTTTGGCGGCGTGCTGCACAGCGTCCCCTATGCCGGCAATCACGAAGACCCCGACCGCCTGATCGCAAAGGCTAAAGAGGTCGGCGCAAAGCTGATCTACATCGCCAATCCCGACAATCCGATGGGCAGCCACCACGACGCCGCGACACTGCAACGCATGATCAGCGCCGTACCCGAAGGCTGCCTGCTGGTGCTGGACGAAGCCTATATCGACCTCGCACCCGATGGCACCGCGCCCTATGTCGCGCCGCATGACAGCCGCGTCATCCGCATGCGCACTTTTTCCAAGGCTTACGGCCTTGCGGGTGCGCGGGTTGGTTATGCGATCGGGCCGGCACCGCTGATCGCCGCGTTTGACCGGGTACGCAATCATTTCGGCATGAACCGCAGCAGTCAGGCCGCGGCACTTTCGGCGCTGGCGGATCAGGACTGGCTGGCGCAGGTGCAGGGCAAGGTCGCCGCCTGCCGTGACGATCTGGCCGCGATTGCCCGCGACAACGGGCTGGTGCCGCTGCCCTCTGCTACAAACTTCGTGACCATCGACTGCGGGCAGGACGGCACCTTTGCCCGCCGTGTGCTGGCTGCTCTGGGTGATGCGGGTATTTTCGTGCGCATGCCTTTCGTTGCGCCGCATGACCGCTGCATCCGCGTCAGTTGCGGGTCAAAGGCGGATATCGCCGCCTTTGCCGCTGCTTTGCCGCAGGCCCTTGATACCGCGCGTTCACAAAGCTGAAGGCGCGCAACGCGCCGCTTGCGGCAGCGACAGAAAAGCGCCAATCCTGCATTCAACGCAATCAGGAGCTTACATGATATCAACGACCATTGGCGCAATCGCCGGACTGGCCATCGGTGCAGCCGTTGGGATCTGCGGTATGATGTTTTGGCATCACGGCGGACAGTCGGGTATGGACCACGGCAATATGCCGATGGATCATGCCGGCATGATGGGCGACATGCCGATGACGGGCAATCCCGACTATGACTTTATGGCCGGCATGGTGCCCCATCACCAGTCCGCCATCGATATGGCCAACACTGTACTGCAAACGACAACTGATCCGCAGATCAAGGCACTGGCAGAAGATATCCTTGCCGCCCAAGCCGCTGAAATTGCGCAGATGAATGACTGGCTTGCCGCTCATCCGCAATAAGGTCTAGGCGGCGGCGATCACCTCTGCCGCCGCCCGGATACCGCCCGCCTGATGGGGGATATCGCAGGCGATCAGTCCCGCTTCGATCGTGGCGAGGCAACCAAGGATCATCTGCGCGTTCACATGGCCCATATGGCCGATGCGGAACCATGCATCCGCAGGTTCGCGCCCCAATCCGATACCCAGCGTCAGGCCCGCCTGATGCTCGCACCACTGGCGCAGCTTGTCGCCCTGTCCCAGTTCCATGCCAATGGACGTGACCGAATGGGACCGGTTAGCCGGATCCTTGACGTTCAGCCGCAACGCGCCGCCCTGCCCCCAGACATCGCAGGCCGCCCAGATCGCGTGGGCCAGCACGGCATGGCGGGTCATGACATTGTCCAGCCCTTCATCCTTGATCAGGTCCAGCGCGGCCCGCAGACCATAAAGGTGATGCGTCGGCGCGGTACCGTTGAAGTATTCATAGAACATCTTGGGATGCGCACGCGGCTGCCAGTTCCACCAGACCGACACCCGGTCCACCTGCCGCGCCGCCGCCTTGGCGTTGAAAAACACGAACCCAAGGCCCGCCGGGGTCATCAACCCCTTTTGGCAGCCCGCGACCATAACATCGACGCCCCAGTCGTCCATCGCGAAGGTATCGCATCCCAGCGACGCCATGCAGTCCGCCATGAGAAGCGCATCATGTCCGGCCGCATCCATCGCCGCCCGCACGCCAGCCACATCATTGCGCACCCCGGTCGAGGTATCGGTCTGGCATACCAGCACTGCCTTGATCAGGCCGTGACTGTCGGCCTTCAATGCGGCCGTCACCCGGGCCGCATCGACCGCATCCTGCTGGCCAAAATCCAGCACTTCGACATTCAGCCCAAGCCCGCGGGCCATTTCACCCCAGCCGTGGCCAAATCGGCCTGTCGCCAGCACCAGCACCGTGTCGCCGGGCGCGCACAGGTTGGCCAGCGACGCTTCCCATGCGGCATGACCATTGCCGGAATAGATCGCCACATCCCCTGTGGTGCGGGCCACCGCCTTCAGGTCCGGGATCAGGCTGGCCACCACGTCGTGCAACTCGCCCTCGTAGATATTGGGAGAGGCCCGATGCATCGCCCGCAAGACGGCATCCGGCATGACAGAGGGGCCAGGAATGGCAAGATAGGCGCGACCTTGGGACAGGGACATCGGCAGACTTTCGTATTCTGGTTTCGCCGCGAACACTACGCTGCCGCCGCGCAGCGTCAACCTGCGCGCTTGCTTGCCGCGCCGCGCCCAAGGGGTTAGGTATAACGCCACAGTCGCCCTGACCGCAAAGGCCCCCGCATGCTGCGCAAGCTCCTTACGACATTTTCAGGGCCGGGCCGCGCCCATGGGCTGACCGACGCCGCAAGCCGCAGACGCGCGTGGTGGCATTACCAGATGATTGATCACGGTTTTCTGCGCTATTCTTGGACCAACTTTGACGAAGTGGCCCCCGGCGTATTTCGGTCGAACCACCCGCATGAAAGCCGCCTGCGCGCCTATCGCGACATGGGGATCAAGGCCGTGCTGAACCTGCGCGGCGAAAACGATGCCCCCGCCTATCTGATGGAAAAAGAGGCATGCGCCGCCCTTGGTCTTGATCTGGTCAGCGTCAAATTTGCCGCCCGCGGTGCCCCGATCCGGGACAAGTTGCTGGAACTGTTCGACGCCTTCGACACAATCCAGCGCCCGTTCCTGATGCACTGCAAGTCTGGTGCCGACCGCGCCGGATTGGTGTCGGTGCTGTATCTGCTGGATCAAGGCATACCCTTGGCCGAGGCGCGGCAGCATCTGTCGATGAAATATCTGCACCTGAAGTGGACCAAGACAGGCATTCAGGACGCCTTTCTGGACGTTTATGCCGCGCGGCTGGAACAGGGTCCCATCGCCATCCGCGACTGGGTGCGCGATGAATACGATCCGAATGCCGTCCGCGCCTTGTTTGCCAGCCGCCGCACGTTGTCGATATGAGCAAGTCCGCAAGCACACAGGCGTTTGGCTGGCTTTGGCGCAGCTACCTGCACCCGCATCGCTGGGTCATTGCGCTGGCTGTTGTCATGATGATGATCGAAGGCGGTATGCTGGGGCTTTTGTCCTATCTGATCCAGCCGATGTTCGACCGTGTGTTTATCGGCGGTGATAATGGCGCCCTTTGGATCGTCGGCTTTGTCATCATGGGCATTTTTCTGACCCGCGCCGTCACCTCTGCCGGGCAGCGGATCTTGCTGCAAAGCGCCAGTCAGCGCGCCGCCGCCGGCATGCGCAGCGATTTGCTGTCGCATCTGATGCAGCTTGACAGTGCCTATCACCAGATCAACCCGCCGGGCCAGTTGATCGAACGGCTGCAAGGCGATGTCACCGTTGTCAGTTCCAGCTGGTCCGCGATCCTTGTCGGTCTTGGGCGCGATGCGGTTACGGTGCTGGTTCTGTTCGGTGTGGCCCTGTCCGTTGACTGGCGCTGGACGCTGATCGCACTGGTCGGCACGCCGTTTCTGATCATGCCCGCCCTGCTGGCGCAGGCCTATGTGCGCCGCCGCTCTGTCACCGCGCGTGATCTGGCGGGCCGCATGGCGACCCGCCTGGACGAGGTATTTCACGGCATCAATCCGATCAAGCTGAACGCGCTGGAACGTTATCAATCGGACCGCTACGACACGCTTGCCGACGCCCGTGTCGGGGCAGAGGTCAAGGCCGTCGCAGGCCAAGCCGCTGTGCCCGCTATGATCGACGTGATGACGGGCGTCGGCTTTCTGGCGGTCATGATCTTTGGCGGCGGAGAGATTATTGCCGGCAACAAGACCGTGGGCGAGTTCATGTCCTTCTTTACCGCCATGGCACTGGTCTTTGATCCGCTGCGCAGGCTGGGTCAGACCAGCGGTCAATGGCAGGTCGCCACCGCCAGTATCGACCGCTTGCGCAGCATCTTTAATGAACGTCCGTCCCTGCTGTCGCCGCCAGACGGTGCCCCTGCCCCCGTAAATGCGCCGCAAATCACATTGCGGGACGTGGCGCTGAACTATGGCGATCTGCCCGTGCTGCGCGGTGCCAGCTTTACCGCTGCGGCGGGGCGCACAACGGCGCTGGTCGGTGCCTCTGGCGCGGGAAAAAGCACTGTGTTCAATGTGCTGACCCGGCTTGTGGACACAGCCGGCGGACAAGTCATGATTGACGACGCCCCCGTCGAGCAGATGGATCTGGCGGCCCTACGCGGGCTGTTTTCCGTCGTCACGCAGGATGCCGCGTTGTTTGACGAAACCCTGCGCGACAATATCCTGCTGGGCCGTACGGGCATCACCGATGACCGCCTGAACGCCGTGCTGGACGCCGCCCATGTGACAGATTTCCTACCGCAACTGCCAAACGGGCTTGATAGCCCCGCCGGTCCGCGCGGATCGAACCTGTCGGGCGGCCAGCGCCAACGCGTTGCCATCGCCCGCGCCCTGCTGCGCGACACGCCGATCCTGCTGCTGGACGAGGCGACAAGTGCGCTGGACACCAAGTCCGAGGCGCTGGTGCAAGAGGCACTGGAAAAGCTGTCAGTCGGGCGCACGACGCTTGTCATCGCCCACCGCCTGTCTACCGTGCGCAATGCTGACAGCATTGTCGTGATGGATCATGGACGCGTGGTCGATCAAGGTACCCACGACGCCCTTCTTGAACGCGGCGGTATCTATGCCGATCTGTATGCCATGCAGTTCAAGAGTAAAGAAGATGACGCCCATGACTGACCGCGTGGTTCTGGCCCTGACCGGTGCTGACCGGATCGATTTCCTGCAAGGCCTTGTGACGAACAATGTCACCAAGTCTGACGGCAACCTTGTCTACGCCGCCTTACTGACCCCGCAGGGCAAGTATCTGTCGGATTTCTTTATTCGCAACGAACCGGACCGTATTCTGATCGACGTTGCGGCCAGCCATGCAGCGGCACTGTTGCAGCGTCTGACGATGTATCGCCTGCGCGCCGATGTGCAAATTGCCCAGACCGGGATCATCGTATCTTGCGGGACGGGGCCCGCCCCTGATGGCGCGCTGTGCGATCCGCGGCATGACGCACTGGGGTGGCGACACTACGGCGCGCAGGATATCAGTGACCAGACCGACTGGGATGCCTTGCGCGTCACCCACCTGATCCCGCAGACCGGCGTGGAGCTTCACCCCGAGACATATATCCTTGAAGCCGGGTTCGAGAGGTTGCACGGCGTCGATTTCCGCAAAGGCTGTTTTGTCGGTCAGGAAATTGTTGCCCGGATGAAGCACAAGACCACCCTGCGCAAAGGTCTGGTGCGCGTAACCGTCGACGGCACAGTGCAGCCCGGCGACGAAATTGCATCAGGCGAACGTGTTGCGGGAACGGTACATACGGTTGCGGGCCAACAAGCGATTGCCTACTTGCGCTATGACCGCGCCAGCGATCTGCGCACAACCGGCGCGCGGCTTGTGGTGCATCCCGGCGATATTCCCGGGAACGCGTAACATTTTTTTAAGGTTTGAAGGCGATCCTCTGCCCAGATCAAAAGGGAGGATCGCATGACCGTTTTGCAAATACTGGCCTACCGGAACAGCAGGCCAGGATAACAATCAGGCGCGTTCGACGTATTCGAACAGTTCCGTATTGACGATGATATCTTCATCCGTACCGACGAAAGGCGGGATCATGACACGGATGCCATTGTCCAGAATGCCAGGCTTGAAGCTGTTTGCAGCGGTCTGACCTTTGACGACCGGCTCGGTTTCCACAACCTTGCAGGTCACACGCAGGGGCAAAGTAACGTTCAGGGCCTCATCGCCGTAGTATTCGATGTGAACAATCATGCCGTCCTGCAGGAACGGGCGGCGGTCACCCAGAATATCTGCAGGCAATGCGATCTGCTCATAGGTCTGGCTGTCCATAAAGGTCAGCATGTCATCGGATTCGAACAGGAACTGCTGGTCCTTCTGCTCCAGCTGGACCTTTTCTACTTTGTCAGCAGACCGAAAACGTTCGTTCAATTTACGACCATCACGCAGGTTTTTCATTTCGACCTGTGCAAATGCGCCACCTTTTCCGGGTTTTACATGATCGACCTTGACTGCAACCCAAAGGCCGCCGTCGTGTTCCAGAGTGTTACCGGGGCGGATTTCGTTACCGTTGATTTTGGGCATGATTCACTTCGTGTCAAAAATGTGGCGAAAGGTTGAAGCTAACGTAACGCGGTCTATATCTGGCGCGTGGGTCGCTGGCAAGGCAACTATATACGCGATAAAACGACGCCAAGCCATGCGCCATATGCATGGCAGCCATTCCAAAACAGGTCGCCCGAATCAGATGCGATGAGGCATAAGGGCCTTCACGCCGGAACCACAAGAGCTAAAAAGAATCGAGAAGGACCTACTATGAGAGATTTCGTCGACGGCACAGCGTTCAACAACGAACAGGGCAACCGCGCCCGCAAGCTCTTTGCGGCAGTGGTCCTTGCAGCGCTGGATGACGCCATCGCGGATGACAAGAAATACGGCAACGGACCAGAGCAGATTGCCCGCTGGGCCCGCTCTCGTGATGGCCGCGAAGTGCTGTCCTGCGCCGGCATCGACCCGAACGAACGGGTTGTGACCGGCCTTATGGAATTCGTCGGCAAGGGTGTCCGCACCTCTGTTGCGCTGTCCCGCGAAGAAAGCGAACGCCGCAATGCTGCCGAACAGGACGTGCGCGCCGCCTGATTGCACCGGTGATCCTACATTTGAACGCGGCCCCCCCGGGGTCGCGTTTTTTTGTGCGCCGTGGCAGATATGTGCGGCGGGTGAAACAAGGATAAACGGCGTGACAAAGGCGATCATGATTCAAGGGGCCGGATCCAACGTCGGCAAGTCGATGTTGGTTGCCGGCATTGCCCGCGCGGCCACCCGCGCCGGTCTGCGGGTGGCGCCTTTCAAGCCACAAAACATGTCGAACAATGCTGCCGTGACAGTGGACGGCGGTGAAATTGGCCGGGCGCAGGCCTTGCAGGCGCTGGCATGCGGGCGCGATCCGGTGGTTGATATGAACCCGGTTCTGCTGAAGCCCGAAACCGACATCGGCGCGCAGGTAATCCTGCGTGGCCAACGCATCGCCACAGTGCAGGCCCGCGCCTATGGCCAGATGAAGGCACAATTGCTGCCCGAAGTACTGGCCAGTTTTCACGCTCTTGCCAAAACCTGCGATCTGATCATCGTCGAAGGGGCCGGCAGCCCCGCCGAAATAAATCTGCGCGCCGGCGATATCGCCAACATGGGCTTTGCCGCGGCGGCTGGTGTGCCGGTCGTGCTTGTTGGCGACATTGATCGTGGCGGCGTAATTGCACAGCTGGTCGGGACCCATGCCGTGCTTGACCCAAGCGACGAGGCGCTGATCAAAGGCTTTGCCATCAACAAGTTTCGGGGGGACCCGAGCCTTTTTGCCGACGGCATGACCGCAATCGCCGATCGCACGGGCTGGATGCCGCTGGGCATCCTGCCGTGGTTTGCCGATGCTTGGCGGCTTCCGGCAGAGGATGTGATGGACATCGCCAGCCGCCCCGGTGGGCCAATCCGAATTGCGGTTCCCCGCCTCAACCGCATCGCCAATTTCGACGACCTTGATCCGCTCTCTGCCACCCCTGATGTCAGCGTCGACATCGTGCCAGAGGGGCGCCCCCTGCCCCTAGATGCGGATCTGATCCTGCTGCCGGGGTCAAAATCGACGATCGCCGATCTGGCCCATTTCCGTGCGCAAGGATGGGACATCGACCTTGCCGCGCATATCCGGCGGGGCGGGCACGTGCTGGGTATTTGCGGCGGCTATCAGATGCTGGGGCAGACCATCGCCGACCCTGACGGAATCGAAGGACCGCCCAGCAGCGTCCCGGGCCTGGGGCATCTGGACATTACGACTGTCATGGGCCGGCAGAAACGGGTCACGCTCAGCGATGCGATTTACCGCCCCACCGGCGATCCGGTCAGTGGCTACGAGATCCACTTGGGGCAAACGAGAGGCCCCGCCACGCAAACCCCGTGGCTGACACTGGATGGCCGCCCCGAAGGCGCGCAAAGCGCTGATGGCCGGATCATGGGCTGTTATCTGCACGGGCTGTTTGCAGCGGACGCCTTTCGCGCAGCCTATCTGGCGCGGCTGGGCAAGCCGGTCAGCGCGGCAGACTATGGTGCCGGGGTTCAGGCAACGCTGGATGCGCTTGCCGACCATATCGCCGCACATCTGGATCTGGATGCCCTGCTTGACATGGCCGCGCCGATAGGCGGTTAATCAAAGCTTTGCGTTGTCAGCGCGCGGTGAATTTCCCGCCGGACCATCTTGCGGACGTTGCGGGTAATGCGTTCGCCCAAATTTCCCTGCAGCTCCTGCCGCACAATATCCCGCACAATATCGCGTAGCATCGCCTCATCAATTATGGCGTCGTCGGACAGATAGCTGTCCAGCATGGCTTCCGGATCTTCGCCCAGTTCCGGTCCGCCGATCAGGTCGTCATGATATGCAGCCTGATCGTCTGGCGCAGAGGGGGCATGATGGCGGAATGGAATGTCATCCGCCTGTTCATTCTGTGCTGGCGCGTTCGCATGCTGTTTGCTTTCGTCAGCCGCCTGCACGTCGGGCGTGTCATCACCGGCCGTCTCGGCCGTGTCGCCATAGCGTTTGGCCGCCTCGACCAATGTTCTGGGCCAAGCGGACACATTTGCCGGGGCAGCAGTTACCTCTTGCGCGTCCTCAACCGGCACATCGCTGCGAAAGCCGGCGCGCGCCCAGCTGAACTCTGTGGGGGTGCCGGTGCCGTCCGGCTCCCAGTCATCCGCCTGATCGCGCACCGCAGCTTCAAGTTCAGCAATCGTTGCAAGCAGGTCCAGCCGTTCGCCGCCCGGTTCAACCGGTTTGACCAAGGATACAGACTGCTGCGCAAAGGCATCCACCCGCTGCGCCTCTTGCAGCTTGATAGGTTCTGTCCCGCCGCTTGCCGGCTTGGCAGCATCGGTTGGGGGCTTGGCCGTGGGTGTCGTATCGACCCGCAGCGCAGGGGTCAGGACCAGCTTTGGCATTGTACGGGCCGCTTTTGGGGCCATGCCGGCCTTACCGGGTGTGCCTTCCGCGACCAGCCGCCGAATGGACGACAAGACATCCTCTATTTCGACATTGGTCATCGGATCAGACATGATTCATCCCGGTTTCGCCGCGCTTGGGTTACAGTAGCGGCAACACCGCTACCGAACAACCTACTGTTTGCAGCAGGTTACTGGCCAATAGCCCGCAAGACCCGGTCCAGCGCCTGCCCCTGTTCCGACAAAGCTGCCGGAGAATCTTTTACCAAATTGTAATAGGCTTCAGGATCATACTGCTGCACGTTCAGATTCAGATGTTCTGCGGTCAGCAACCCCATGGCCGACAGCACTGCGTAAGAGGCATTAACCTCTGCTGCCTGTGCGGTGATCACATTGGCCCGGGCGTTCAGCAGCGTCTGCTCTGCGTTCAGCACATCCAAAGTTGTTCGCGCACCTAAGGTCGCTTCTTCTCTGACACCTTCAAAGGCAACTTGCGCTGCGCGGACCTGTTCGTCCGTGGACCGCAGCGATGCACGCGCGACCTCAAGGATGGCGTAGGCGTTCGACACCTCTTGTTGCACGCTAATGGATGCAAGATGAAGGCTGGCGCGGGCCTGATCGCGCTGCGCCATTGCGCTGCGCACGGCAGATGGCAATGCACCGCCGCTATAGATCGGGCCGCCGACCGACAAATTGACAGAATTACCCGTGTTTCCCTCGAAATCGACGCCAATGTCGGCACCCAGCGACACTTGCGGCTTGTAGGCCGTCTTGGCGCGTTCGATACCAATTTCATTTGCGGCCACCGAATATTGCGCCTGCAGCACAGTTGGATGGTTCCGCGCAGCAAGGGCCGACGCTTCGGCCTGCGTTTTTGCGACAGGGGCCGGGGCGACCGATGCAAGGTTGCCCGGTGCGCGGCCAACAGCGGCGGTAAATTCGGCAGCAGCCTGACGGGCATCGCCCTGTGCCTCGCTCAGCAGACTTTGGGCAGAGGCGACACTGGCCTCGGCCAAGGCCACATCTGTGCGCGTGACTTCACCGACATCAAACCGGTCCTGCGCCGCGCGCAGTTCCTGATTCAGAACGCGCAGGTTGTTCTGGCGCAGGTTGATAAATTCGGCCGTGCTGCGCACTGAAGTATAGGCCAAAACGGCCCGGTACAGCACCTGCTGTTCCACATCGCGCAGCGATTCCCGCGTGCCAAGCACCAGCTGCTTTTGCGACTCGATGGCAAGCCGGTTTGATCCGGCATCGTAAAGCGTCAGATCAGCGGACAACGCCACGCTGCCCGTGATCACATTGGTTGTCGCCGCGCGCGGGTAGTCCCGGCTTGCGGTTGCCGCCCAACTAATGACCGGCAAAAGCGCAGCATTGGCGGTTGCCACACCTTCGTCAGCGGCCCGCAAAACCGCACGGTTCTGCGCAAGAAGACCGGAATTCGTATAGGCATCCGCCAGCGATTCGGCGATCGTTTCGGCACTGATGGTCGTCGATGCCATGGCAAGGCAGACGATGGCGGCACCCTGCCGCAGGACCTTGCGCAACATCACAGCGCGAAAACCCGCGCTTGGGTAAAGCCGGGAATGACCGGTGCACCTGCGTTAAAGGAATCGCGCCAATCCACACGCCCGTCCGATTTCAGACCGATCCGCACAGTCCCAAGCGCGCCTTTGGTGAACAAAGCAGCAATGCGTCCGCCGTCGCGCAACTGCGCAAGCAGCGTATCGGGAATGTATTCGACAGCACCGTGAATCACGATGACATCATAGGGGCCTGATTTAGCGACACCTTCCGTCAGATCGCCTGTCATGACGGCCGCATTATCAACGCCTGCTTCAGATAGGTTGGCCTGCGCTTCGGCGGCGCGGGTTTCGTCGTCTTCCAGTGCGACGACGAATTCGACCAGACGCGCCGCGACGGCAGTCCCGTAACCAAGCCCGCAGCCCACATCCAGCATCACGTCCGTCGGCTTGACATCCAGCGCGTCCAGCATCTTGGCCAGAGTGCGCGGTTCCAGCATGGTGCGTCCGCCCGGCAGGGTCAGGTTTTCGCCGACATAGGCTGCTTCGCGCAGCGAGGACGGAACGAACCGTTCGCGCGGAACGCTGAGCATTGCATCAATGATGGGGAATTTTGTCACGTCAGAGGGTCGCACCTGCGTGTCGACCATCATCGTGCGGCGGGTCTCGAAGTTTGCCACGATCTGCACTCATCCGTTCGCTATGATTGAATGTCTGATGCCACAACGCGCGCTCCGGAGCAACGAACGATTGCCTGTGCGGTTGCGCACCGTTTCCAGACTGTGACTTTGCCTGTTTCATAGGCAAACCATTTACTTGCGTCCTACTTAGCGGTCAAATTGCGGCGGAATAGCCGCCGGACACACCGATAAAGCTGTCCACATGCCGCGCCATAATCCGCACCAGCGGCTTTGCCTCTGGGCGCAATTGCAGCAAATTGCCATCCTCCGTTATCGCGTCGCCGAACCGTTCGGACAGCATGGCGCGGGCCGATGCGATCAGGTTGGATTGGTCGGGAAACTGTTGCAGCAGGGCATCGCGATCAAAGGCGAAGCGACACATCAGATCGGCGATGATCTGTGATACGACTTTGTCCTGCGGCGTCAGCACATAGCCTTTTTGCCCCGCTAGCCCGTCCTGACCCACCCGGTCGTGCCAGGCAGAGGTCGCCACCGCGTTCTGCACGAACCCCTGCCCAAAGGCCGAAATCGCAGAGGCACCAAGCCCAAGCAGCGTTTCGCTCTGGTCGTCGGTGTAGCCCTGAAAATTGCGCCGCAGCGTGCCGTTCGCATCGGCGCGGGCCAGCCTGTCACTGGGATTGGCGAAATGGTCGATCCCGATGGCACGCAGCCCCTGCGAAGTCATCGCGTCATGGGCGATGCCTGCCAGTTCAAACCGCGCCATAGCGTCCGGCAGGGTGTCATCCTTGATCATCACCTGCCGTTTGGACATCCACGGCACATGGGCGTAGCCGTAAATCGCCAACCGGTCGGGGCAGAGGTCCGCGACATGGTCCAGCGTCCGGCGAAAGCTGTCAGGCGTCTGATGCGGCAAGCCGTAAAGCAGATCGACGTTCAGGCTGCGCAGGCCTGCATCCCGCAAAAATTGCGCAACACTCTGTGTCTGGTCCAGCGATTGCGGGCGACCAATGGCCTTTTGCACCGCAGGTGCGAAATCCTGCACCCCGATGCTGGCGCGGTTCATGCCAAAGTCGATCAGGGTCTGCAGCAGATCGGGTGCGGCATCAGTGGGATCAATCTCGACCGAGAATTCGAAATCGTCGGCACGGTCAAAGGCGGTAAACACCGCCCGCAACAGCCGCGCCATTGTTTTGGCGGGCAGGATCGTCGGCGTGCCGCCCCCCAGGTGCAGCCGCCCCATCATCAGCCCCGCCGGGGCCAGGCGGCGCAGCTGCGCCAGTTCAAGCAGCAACTGGTCCACATAAGCGTCAACAGGCCGCATGGTGCTGGTGCCTTGTGTGCGGCAGGCACAAAACCAGCACAACCGGCGGCAGAACGGAATATGGATATAGACAGACACCGCCCGCCCCTGCGGGATGGCCGCGATCCAGTCACACTGGACATCAGCGCCGACGCTTTGCCCAAAATGGTTTGCGGGCGGATAACTGGTGTAGCGGGGCACCTTGGCATCAAACAGGCCGTGACGGCGCAGCAAATCAATCTGTGTCATGCCATTCGATTAGACGTGATCCCCGGACCGATCCTTGATACAGATCAAACCTATGATGATACCTGATCTTGTCGATGTGAAATGCAGCGCCTGTCCCATTCGTCACCGCGCCGTCTGTGCGCGCTGTGACACGGAAGAGTTGTTGCGCCTGGAGAAGATGAAGTCGTACCGCACTTTTCCCGCCGGAACGGAAATCCTCTGGCGCGGAGAACCGCTGGATTTCGTCGCATCGGTCGTCACCGGGGTGGCATCCTTGTCCAAAACGCTGGAAGACGGGCGCACGCAAATGGTCGGACTGCTGCTGCCGTCGGATTTCATCGGCCGCCCCGGCCGCGCCAAGATCGAATTCGATGTTACCGCCACAACGGATGTGACCCTTTGCTGCTTTGCCCGTGCCCCGTTCGAGGCGCTGGTACTGGACACCCCCCACATCGCCCAACGCCTGATGGAACTGGCCCTGGACGAGCTTGACGCCGCCCGCGACTGGATGCTGCTGCTGGGTCGCAAGACCGCGCGGGAAAAGATCGCGACTTTTCTTGATATGCTGGTCCGCCGGTCCCAGCTAGCCGAAGGCGCGGTGCCCGGCGCAGCACTGCATCTGCCAATGACCCGTGACCAGATTGCCAATTACCTTGGCCTGACACTGGAAACCGTCAGCCGCCAGTTCAGCGCCTTCAAACGCGAAGGGATCATTGACGTGCCAGACCGGCGCAGCGTGATCGTCATCAACATTGACCGGCTGCAAAATGCGACAGGCGATGACGCAGACGGCGGCGTCGTCGCCTAAACACACGCATTTTTGATGCAGATCAAAGTTTTGATCGTCCTCATCTTCTAGGCCCAAAGTTGGAACCGGCTGCGCCATGCGATGCGCCCCGGCACGTTGAGGGACTATTGATGAATTACGTCAAGCTGACGCTATTGGGCTGCGTGACGCTGATCGCAGCGCTCGGGGCGAATTGGGCACATGACCTGTCATACCAGGTGCATGCCTTTCTGATCATGTTGATTTCGGCATATCTGTTTGTGCAGGTGCTGCGCCAGACGGACGAGCCACCCGCCCCTGCCGCTCCGATGGATGAATACAATGACGGCGTGATTCGCGCCGGTGTGATCGCCACCGCCTTTTGGGGAATCGCGGGATTTCTGGTCGGCACCTTCATTGCCTTCCAGCTTGCCTTTCCGGCGCTGAACTTTGATTGGGCGCAACCCTTTGCCAACTTTGGCCGTCTGCGGCCGCTGCACACCAGCGCCGTGATCTTTGCCTTTGGCGGCAACGCGCTGATCTGCACGTCGTTCTATGTCGTGCAGCGCACCAGCGGCGTGCGCCTTTGGGGCGGCAAAACGGCCTGGTTTGTCTTTTGGGGCTATCAGTTGTTCATCGTTTTGGCGGCCACCGGCTATCTGCTGGGCGCAACCCAGTCCAAGGAATATGCAGAGCCTGAATGGTACGTCGATATCTGGCTGACCGTCATCTGGCTGGCCTATCTGGCGGTCTTTCTTGGCACCATCGTGCGCCGCCGGGAAAAGCATATCTACGTCGCCAACTGGTTCTATCTGGCCTTTATCATCACCGTCGCCATGCTGCATGTCGTCAACAACCTGTCGATCCCCGTCAGCTTTTGGGGCAGCAAATCGGTACAAGTCTTTGCGGGCGTTCAGGATGCCATGACCCAGTGGTGGTACGGCCACAACGCCGTCGGCTTCTTTTTGACCGCGGGCTTTTTAGGCATGATGTACTACTTCGTGCCAAAGCAGGCAGAGCGTCCGGTCTATAGCTACAAGCTATCGATCATCCACTTCTGGGCGCTGATCTTTCTTTATATCTGGGCGGGTCCGCACCACCTGCACTATACCGCCCTGCCCGATTGGGCTGCGACCCTTGGCATGGTGTTTTCCATCGTGCTGTGGATGCCCAGCTGGGGCGGCATGATCAACGGCCTGATGACCCTGCAAGGGGCTTGGGACAAACTGCGCACCGACCCGATCATGCGGATGTTTGTCCTGTCCCTTGGCTTTTACGGCATGTCCACATTCGAGGGTCCGATGATGTCGATCCGCGCCGTGAACTCGCTGTCACACTACACCGACTGGACCATCGGCCACGTTCATTCCGGCGCGCTTGGCTGGAACGGAATGATCACCTTCGCTTGTCTTTACTTTCTGACACCGCGCCTGTGGGGCCAAAAGGAAATGCATTCCATGCGCGCCATCAGCTGGCACTTCTGGCTGGCGACACTGGGGATCGTTCTTTACGCCTCCTCCATGTGGGTGTCGGGCATCATGGAAGGCCTGATGTGGCGTGAAGTCGATGACCAGGGTTTCCTTGTAAACGCATTCGCCGACACCGTCAGCGCCAAGTTCCCGATGTATGTCGTGCGCGGTCTAGGCGGGGTCATGTTCCTGTCCGGTGCCCTGATCATGGTCTGGAACATCTGGATGACTATCCGTGCCGGCAGACCTGCCACAATCGCAACCCCTGCACGCTACGCTGTTGCGGCTGAATAAGGATTAATTCCATGGCATTTCTTGATAAACACGCAATCCTTGAAAAAAGCCCGACGCTGCTGCTGGCCTTTTCGCTGGTCGTGGTCAGCATCGGCGGCATCGTGGAAATCGCACCGCTGTTCTGGCTGGAAAACACGATCGAAGAGGTCGAGGGCGTGCGCCCCTATTCCCCGCTCGAACTGACGGGGCGTGACATCTATGTCCGCGAGGGTTGCTATAGCTGCCACAGCCAGATGATCCGCCCGATGCGCGACGAGGTAGAGCGTTACGGCCATTATTCGTTGGCGGCAGAGTCCATGTATGACCACCCGTTCCAATGGGGGTCAAAGCGGACCGGGCCGGATCTGGCCCGCGTCGGCAACCGGTATTCGAACGCCTGGCACGTGGACCACCTGCGCGACCCGCAGGCCGTCGTTCCCGAAAGCGTCATGCCAAAGTATGCCTTTTTGGAAACCACGCCTGCCAAGGCCGAATACGTCGATGACCTGATGTCGACCCACCGCCTGGTCGGTGTGCCCTACGACGACGAAGACATCACGCAGGCCAAGCTGGATTTCCGCGCGCAGGCTGATCCCAATGCCGACACCTCTGGCCTGCTGGAACGCTATCCCGGCGCGGCGGTTGCAAACTTTGACGACCAGCCCGGCATTTCGGAAATGGATGCCCTGATTGCCTATCTGCAGGTGCTTGGCACGATGGTCGATTTTTCCACCTTCACCCCCGATGCCAGCCGATAGGAGGCTTTGATGGATACCTACACCTTCATGCGCCAACTGGCGGACAGTTGGGTTTTGCTGGCCATGTTCGGTTTTTTTGCCAGCGCCGCGATCTGGGCCTTTTTGCCCAGCCAGCGCAGCGCCCGCGAAGACGCCAGCATGATCCCGTTCCGCAACGAAGCAGCCCCGAAAACCAGCCCTGACGCGCGCGCCGATCAGGATGCGCCCAACCCAAAGGGTCAGCCCCATGACTGAGAAAACGACAGACAAGAACCCGGCCAAAGGCGACAATATCGACCCGGCAACCGGGGTCGAAACGACAGGCCACAGCTGGGATGGCATTTCAGAGCTGAACAACCCCCTGCCCCGTTGGTGGCTGTGGACGCTTTATGCCACCATTATCTGGGCGGTCGGCTACACGATCCTATATCCGGCCTGGCCGATGATTTCAGGGGCCACCGGCGGCACGCTGGGATGGTCCACGCGCGGCGCTGTGGCGCAGGATATCGCGGATCACGAAGCAAAGAACGCACAGCTGGTGGCCGATCTTGCCGCTGCCGATTTGCCAACTCTGGCCCCCGGCGATCCGCTGCACCGCTATGCCGTCGCCCGCGGCGGCGCGGTGTTTCGGGCCAATTGCAGCCAGTGCCATGGCTCTGGCGCGGCGGGGGCACTGGGTTATCCCAACCTGTTGGACGATGACTGGCTTTGGGGCGGCGACGTCGCTTCTATCGCCATGACCATCGACCACGGCATTCGCAACGACACCGATCCCGACGCCCGCTGGTCGCAGATGCCTGCCTTTGGCGATATCCTGTCAAAGCCGGAAATCGCCTCGCTTGTGACCTATGTCATCAGCCTGTCCGCCCCGGTCGAGGATCAGGAACAGGTCGCGCAAGGCGCTGTCCTGTTTTCCGAAAATTGCGCTGCGTGCCATAGCGATGACGCCAAAGGCAACCGCGATCTGGGCGCACCTAATCTGACGGACGCGATCTGGCTATATGGCGGCGATACCGCCAGCCTGACGCAGACAATCACGCAGGCCCGCTTTGGCGTCATGCCAGCCTGGGGCCAGCGGCTGTCGGATGTCGATGTCGATGCCGTGGCAGTCTATGTCCACAGCCTCGGCGGCGGCGAACAGGCACCGCAGCAGTAACGCCAGATGCGACGTAACGCCGCCCCCGGTCCGCGCCGGGGGCGGCTTTGATGTAAATCAAAGCCCGCGCGCCGCGGCCCCCCTATGCCAGACAGGCAATAGCACAGGTTTGTCATGTCTACTCCGTCCCTTTACGCCCCGCGCGAGCCGATCTTTCCCCGCCGAGTCAGCGGCACCTTTCGCCGTTTGAAGTGGTGGATTCTGGCGCTAACGCTGGGAATCTATTACATCACGCCATGGATCCGCTGGGACCGCGGCCCCGGCATGCCGGATCAGGCCGTACTGGTGGATCTGGCCCACCGCCGCTTCTATTTCTTCTGGATCGAGATTTGGCCCCACGAATTCTACTTCGTCGCGGGCCTGCTGATCATGGCGGGCCTTGGGCTGTTTTTGTTCACCTCGGCGCTAGGTCGGGTCTGGTGCGGCTATACCTGCCCGCAAACCGTCTGGACGGATCTGTTTATCCTTGTGGAACGCTGGATCGAAGGCGACCGCAACGCACGGGTGCGGCTGCACAAGGCCAAATGGTCCGTGCACAAGGCGTGGCTGCGCAGCGTGAAATGGACGGTGTGGCTTGCCATCGCAATGGCCACGGGGGGCGCTTGGGTGTTCTATTTCACCGATGCCCCCGCCCTGCTGGTTGATCTTTTGAACGGCAGCGCCCACCCCGCCGCCTATATCACCATCGCAATCCTGACCGCGACGACCTTTGTTTTTGGCGGCTTCATGCGCGAACAGGTCTGCATCTACATGTGCCCCTGGCCGCGTATTCAGGCAGCGATGATGGACCCGGATACCCTGACCGTTGCCTACCGCGACTGGCGAGGAGAGCCGCGCGGTAAGGGCAAACGCATCGACCCCAAGGTGCCCAATTCGCATGTTCCCGATCTGGCGCAGGCCCTGCATGCCGGAACTGATCCGGTCGCGACCAAGGGCGATTGCATCGATTGTATGGCTTGCGTGAACGTTTGCCCGATGGGCATCGACATCCGCGACGGGCAGCAGATGGAGTGTATCACCTGCGCGCTGTGCATCGACGCCTGCGACGATGTGATGGACCGGATCGGCAAGCCCCGCGGCCTGATCGACTACATGGCACTGACTGACGAGCCGCGGGAACGCGCCGGCCTGCCGCCGCGCCCGATCTGGCATCATATCCTGCGCCCGCGCACGATCGTCTATACCCTGCTTTGGTCGGCCATCGGCGTTGGCCTTGTCTATGCGCTGTTTGTCCGCTCTCCGATTGAACTGACCGTCAGCCCGGTTCGCAATCCGACCTATGTGGTCCAGTCCAATGGTGCGATCCGCAACATCTATGACGTGCGGCTGCGGAACAAATCGCTAAATGATGCGGAATTCCGCCTGAGCCTGACCGCCGATACCGTGCTGCGCATTGACCTGGAGGGACAGACGGACCGCGATGTGACCGTCACCGTGCCCGCCGATACCAGTCTTACCCAGCGCGTCTATGTCACGGCCCGGCCGTCCGATCCGGCCGCGACCGCCCATAGCACCCCGCTGCGTTTCTGGGTCGAGGATGCAGCAACCGGCGACCGCGCAAGTCAATCCACTACATTCAACGGGAGAGTCCAATGACTCGTGAAATCACCGGCTGGCACGTCCTTGGTGTCTTTGTTCTGGCCTTCAGCATCATCATCGCGGTCAATGTGACTTTGGCCGTGCAGGCCGTGCGCACCTTTCCCGGACTGGAGGTCAAGAATTCCTATGTCGCCAGCCAGACCTTTGACGCCGACCGTGATGCGCAGGTGGGGCTGAACTGGGACGTCAGCGCAACGCTGCAAGGCAGCGAACTTGCCCTGTTTGTCGCGCAGGACGGCCAGCCCATCGCCCCGAGGGTCGAGGATGCAACCTTTGGCCGCGCCACCAGCGTCGCCCGTGACCAGACCCCGCATTTCCGTTTTGAGGATGGCGCATTGCGTGCACCGGTTGTCGGCGGCGATGGCAACTGGAACCTGCGCGTCAAGCTGCGGGCCGAGGATGGCACGCTGTTCCAGCAACGCGTTATCGTAAAGGTGCTGCCATGATGTCAGGTTGCCCCGCCTGCGCTGCGGCCCCTTTGGCGCAGGAAACAGCGCAGGGCCCTGCCCTGCAGTTTTCCGTCCCCGGCGTCACCTGCGCCGCGTGCATCGGAAAAATCGAACGTGGCCTGTCGCACCTGAACGGCGTCGCATCGGTACGCGTGAACCTGTCGATGAAACGGCTTTCCGTGGCCGGCCAGATCGACCCCGAGGCGGTGCAAACCGCCGTGGCCGATATGGGATACGAGATTTACCCCCTTGATATCGCCCGGCTAGAGGCGGCGCGCGATGCCCAGGGGCGCGCCCTGCTGCTGCGCATGGCCGTCGCGGGCTTTGCCATGATGAACGTGATGCTGCTGTCCGTCGCGGTCTGGTCCGGCGCAGAGGGCGCGACGCGGGACATGTTCCACATGATCTCTGCCATGATTGCGCTGCCGACGGTCGCCTATGCGGCGCAGCCGTTCTTTGTCTCGGCCATGACCGCGCTGCGGGCGGGGCGGCTGAACATGGATGTGCCGATCTCTCTTGCGATCCTCCTGGCCTCTGGCATGTCACTGTTTGAATCCCTGTCGGGGGGCGAGCACGCCTATTTCGACGCCGCCTTGTCGCTGACATTCTTCCTGCTGATCGGTCGCTATCTGGATCACCGCACCCGCACCACGGCCCGGTCCGCCGCGCGCGAGCTCGCCGCGCTAGAGGTGCAGACCGCCACGCGCATCAGCGGTACCCAAAGCGAAACAGTGCCGGCCGAAGACCTGCGCATGGGCGATATCGTCTTGGTGCCGACCGGCGCGCGCGTGCCTGTTGATGGCATTCTGCTTTCGACGGCGGCCCTGATCGACCGGTCGATCCTGACGGGCGAAAGCGACGCGGTTAGTCTGGACGCCGGCGCGACCCTGCAAGCAGGAGAGGTCAATTTGACCGCTCCCCTGCGCCTGCGATCGGTCTGCGATGGCACCGATACGTCCTTGCGCCGCATGGCTACGCTGGTTGAAACGGCGGAAAATGCGCGCAACAGTTATACCGCGCTGGCTGACCGCGCGGCGCAGATTTATGCCCCCGCCGTGCACGGGCTGGCGCTGGTGGCCTTTGCCGCCTGGTGGTTTGCCACCGGCGATCTGCGCTTTGCCGTCAACGTGGCGACCGCCGTATTGATCATTACCTGCCCCTGCGCCCTTGGTCTTGCGGTGCCTGCGGTATCCACGGCTGCCGTCAGCCGCCTGTTTTCATTGGGCTATCTGGTGCGCCACGCCACTGCGCTGGAACGACTGGCCGAGGTTAGCCATGTCATTTGCGACAAGACAGGCACCCTGACACGGCCATTTGTCGAACTGCCGCAAGACCTGAGCGCGACAGACCGCCAGATCGCAAAGGCGCTAGCGCAAAGTTCGAACCACCCGCTGTCGCGGGCGATTGTCACGGCGCTGGGCGATACACCAGCGGCAGAGCTGACAGATGTACGCGAAGTCCCGGGCAACGGCGTCATGGGCTACTACGGCAAAGTCATGGCCCGTCTGGGCCGGGGCGGGTGGATTGGCGCACAGACACCGGGCCTGTGCCTGGCCATCGGCAACGATGCCCCCTACCCGCTTGAGGTGCCAGAGGTCGTGCGCCCCGGCGTGGAATCCGCCATCGCCGCCCTTGATCTGCCCTGCGAAATCGTGACCGGCGATGCTGAACTTTCGGCGCAAAGGCTGGCGGCATGTCTGTCGGTGCCCTATATCGCTGGCGCGTCGCCGCAAGACAAGCTGGACCGTCTGCACGCTTTGGCCGATGACGGGCAGCGTGTTTTGATGATCGGTGACGGTCTGAACGACACCGCGGTTCTGGCGGCGGCGCATGCCTCTATTGCGCCATCGACCGCGCTGGAGGCATCGCGCAATGCTGCCGATGTCGTTGTGCTGAAGGACAGCTTTAAAGATCTGCCGCTGGTGTTGCATATCGCCCGCGCAACACGCAGGCTGTCGCAACAAAACTTTGCCATCGCCGCGCTATATAATGCCGTCGCGATCCCGATCGCGCTGGCAGGTGTTGCAACGCCGCTGATGGCGGCCTTGGCAATGTCGGTGTCGTCTTTGACAGTGCTGCTGAATGCGCAGCGGATGCGGTGGGTAAAATGAACGTTCTTGTCGTCCTGATCCCAATTTCACTGATCCTTGGCAGTGCGGGGCTTGTTGCCTTCATCTGGACGGTGCGGTCGCAGCAATATGACGACGACAGCGGCAATGCGGCCCGCATCCTGCTGGACGAAGAAGACCGCGTCTGACCCCTGAAACGCAAAAGCCCCGGCACAATGGCCGGGGCTTTTCGTCATCGGGCGAACGACTTAACGGTCGTCGTCGTCATCATCATTGGTCGCGTCAATGTCGTCGGGCAGGTTAAAGAAGCTGTCCGCATCGCGGATATCGCGCTTGTCTTCGACTTCTTCCTCCTCCACCGGGGCATCATCGGCCAGGGTAAAGGTTTCCAGCCCCGCCATAGAGGCCGGCATTTTCGGGTCGGCCGACATGCCAAGGCTGCTTTCCGTCGACACCAGCTTGCGGCGTTCGTCATCGGTCATCGCCGTGCCTTCGCGGGCGCGCTTTGCGTTGGCTTTTTGCACGGCAGCGTCAAGTTCGGACTGCTTGCACAGACCCAGCGCGACGGGGTCAATCGGTTCCAGATTGTTAATATTCCAGTGCGTCCGGTCACGGATTGCAGCGATCGTCGGCTTGGTGGTGCCGACCAGCTTGCTGATCTGCGCATCTTCCAGTTCGGGGTGGAATTTCACCAGCCAATAGATCGACGCCGGACGGTCCTGACGCTTGGACAGGGGCGTATAGCGCGGGCCGCGGCGCTTTTCCTCGCCCTGGGCAGAGGCGATGAACTTCAGCTTCAGCTTGTGCTGCGGATTGGCCTGGGCGCGGTCCAGCTCTTCTTGGGTCAACTGGTTGTTGCTGATCGGATCAAACCCTTTGACGCCCGTGGCCACATCGCCGTCGGCAATGCCCTGCACCTCTAGCGGGTGCAGGCCGCAGAAATCTGCAATCTGCTGAAAGGTCAGCGTCGTATTGTCGCACAGCCAGACTGCGGTGGCCTTGGCCATGATCGGTTTATCGGACATCGTCTTCACTCCTATCCATCAATTCGACAAGCCTTCCCTGCGCCCTTGAAGGGGCTGACCGCTGGGGCCGGGTTCACATTGTCGGGGAACTTGGATGTAATATAGGTGAACCAGCCGAAATTGGGAAGATGAAAAACATGAAAGCCGCCCTGACAGCCCTTGCGCTGATGATCGCCGGACCAACCGCAGCACAGGACAAGGCGGGTGAATTCGATTACTATGTCATGTCGCTGTCGTGGTCGCCCAACTGGTGCGACCAGACGGGGCGTGCGCGCAATTCGCCTCAATGTGCGCAAGACGCGGATTTCGGTTGGGTGCTGCACGGGCTTTGGCCGCAATACGATCGCGGCTATCCGCAGGATTGCCACAGCACATATGCGCCCCCGTCCCGCCGCGACACCGAAGGCATGGCCGATATCATGGGGACATCCGGCCTGGCTTGGTATCAGTGGAACAAGCACGGCAGCTGCACCGGTCTGTCACCGCAATCCTATTATCGCACGGCGCGGCAGGCCTTTGACAGCATCCAAATTCCGCAGGCGTTCAGCAAACTGACCCGCGACGTGACCCTGCCTGCCAGCCTGATCGAGGATGCCTTTGTCGACGCCAATCCCCAATTGCCCCGCGACGGCGTAACGATCACCTGCCGGGACGGTGCCATTCAGGAAGCCCGCATTTGCCTGACCCGCGACCTGCAACCACGCGAATGCGGTGTCGATGTGATCCGCGATTGCACCCTGACCAGCGCCGCCTTTGGGGCCATCGATTGACCCTGCCGCGCTGCGCGGTCGTTTTCGCCCCCGGCAGCGCCGTTTCCAACTTGTGCCGGCAGGCCAAGATAGGGGACAACGGCCAACAACGGCCTGCCCGCCCACTGAAGAAAAGTTAGCCATATGACAAACTATGCCCTGACCGTGAATTGCCCGTCTTCCAAGGGGATCGTCGCCGCGATCGCCAATTACATGGCGGACAATGATTGCAACATCACCGACTCGTCCCAGTTCGACGACCCGGAAACCGGCCAGTTCTTTATGCGCATGAGCTTTGAAAACGACGGCACGCGGGATCTGGAAGGATTACATCAGGGCTTTGCCGCACCGGCGGAAAAGTTTGCCATGGAATACGCCTTTCACGACGAAAGCGTTAAGATGAAAGTCGTCATCATGGTCAGCCGCTTTGGCCATTGTCTGAACGATCTGCTGTATCGCTGGCGCATCGGGGCGCTGCCGATTGATATCGTGGCGGTAATTTCCAACCATCTGGATTACCAAAAGGTCGTCGTGAACCACGACATCCCGTTCCACTGCATAAAGGTCACGCCGGAAAACAAGCCCCAGGCCGAAGCGCAGATCATGTCCGTGGTCGAAGATTCCGGCGCAGAGCTGATCGTGCTGGCGCGCTACATGCAGATTTTGTCGGACCGTATGTGCCAGACCATGTCCGGCCGGATCATCAACATCCACCACTCTTTCCTGCCCAGCTTCAAAGGGGCCAACCCCTACAAGCAAGCGTTCGAGCGCGGCGTAAAGCTGATCGGCGCGACATCCCACTACGTCACCGCCGATCTGGACGAGGGTCCAATCATCGAACAGGACACGGTCCGCGTCACCCATGCGCAATCGGCAGGTGACTATGTGTCGCTTGGCCGCGACGTGGAGGCGCAGGTGCTGGCCCGCGCCATCCATGCCCATATCCACCGCCGCGTGTTTCTGAACGGCAACAAGACCATCGTCTTCCCGCCCTCGCCCGGCTCTTATGTTTCGGAACGGATGGGCTGATCGGCAAAACGCCCGCGGCACTGTCTGCGGGCGTTTATTGTTTCAGATTGCTACATGACAAACGGGCCGGGATCGAAGCCGCGCAGAGCGATATCCGCATCCAGCGCCTTGCCCCCTGCCCGCTGCAACCGCGTGATCTGCACCGCGCCGCTGCCACAGGCGACGGTCAAACCGGTCAGGACCTGACCCGGCTCGCCCGCGCCACCGGCCACGGCGCTGCCCAGCAGCTTTACCCGCTCGCCTCCGATTTCGCACCATGCCCCCGGAAAGGGAGACAGGCCGCGGATTTGCCGGTTGACCTGCGCGGCAGGCTGGGTCCAGTCGATCCGCGCCTCGGCCTTGTCGATCTTGGCGGCATAGGTGACGCCCTCCTCTGGCTGCACCTGCGGTGACAAGTCCGGCAGCTGGTCCAACGCCTGCACAATCAGCGCGGCCCCCATCGCGGACAGACGGTCGTGCAAACCGCCTGTGGTTTCATCCGGCGTAATCAGGGTGGCCTGCCGCAGCAGGACAGGCCCGGTATCAAGGCCCGCTTCCATCTGCATGATACAAATGCCGGTTTCCGCATCCCCCGCCATGATCGCGCGGTGGATCGGTGCGGCTCCGCGCCAACGCGGCAGCAGGCTGGCGTGAATGTTCAGGCAACCATGGCGCGGCGCGTCCAGCACAGCCTGCGGCAGGATCAGGCCATAGGCGACAACGACGGCAATATCAGCGTTCAATGCGGCGAATTCCGCCTGCGCCTCTGCACCTTTCAGCGAAACAGGGTGGCGGACGGGCAGACCTAGGTCCAGCGCACGCTGATGAACAGCGCCGGGCCGATCCTTTTTCCCGCGCCCTGCAGGGCGTGGCGGCTGGGTATAGACGGCGGCGATATCGTGACCCGCATCATGCAGGGCCTGCAGGACCGGCACTGAAAACTCCGGCGTTCCCATAAAGACAATACGCATCTGACTGGCCTTCCCCGTTTGGATCAGCCCAGCAGATAGCGCGGCACAGCAGCTTTTGCTAGCAGCTGCGCCCGACCACCAGCACCCAGTTCGGGCCTTGTGCGCCTTGGGTAATGGCAATGCCCATTTCCTTGACCCGCGGATGCAACATATTCGCGCGGTGCCCGGCAGAATTCATCCAGCCGCCGATAATCTGCCCGGCCGTCGGAAAGCCCCAGGCCAGATTTTCCGCAACAGTGCAGTAGGCATAACCGGCAGAGCGGACGCGGGCCCCGACGTTCGAACCGTTACTGCCCTTGTGACCAAAGAAGGCATGGGTCGACATATCGCAGGCATGGCCTGTGGCCGCGCGCCCCAGCGTAGGGTTGTATGTCAGCGGTGCCAAACCGTTTGCCTGTCGCTGGGCATTCACGCCCGCCGCGACTTGGTTCGCCATCTGCGTCACATTGCTCGGCATGGCGCAGCTGTTTGCGGCAGCGGCACTTTGAGCGGTGACCACAAGAAAGGCGGCTGCAAGAATGGACCGGATCATAAATACCTCTGCAAGAAAGTGGGTGCAGGGGTATGTTTGCAGGGGGATTAAGGCAACCTTAGGCCCAGATCACGGCGCGGACCCGCCTATTGTACGCAATTTTTCGCCAATTGTGGTCAAGGTGAACAGAACGACCGCCACCACAACGATAGATGGTCCTGCAGGCGTATCCATTTTGAGCGACATCATCAAACCGCCCGTTGCGGACATGATACCGATGATCGCAGCCCGCAGCGCCATCCCTTCGGGAGAGTTCGCAAGCCGCCGGGCCCCCGCAGCGGGAATGACCAGCAACGCGGTAATCAGCAGCGCGCCGACAACCTTGATCGCAACGGCCACGACCCCGGCCAGCAGCAGCGTCAGGATCAGGTTTTCGCGCCGGGGATTAACGCCAGACGCTGTGGCAAGGTCCGGGTTCAGCGTTGCAAGCAACAATGCGGACCAGTGAAACCACAACACGCCCAGCACAAGCGCCGCGCCGCCCCAGATGACAGCAATATCCATGCGGGACACGGTCAAAACATCGCCGAACAGATAAGCCTCTAGGTTGATACGCGCGCCGGGGATCAGGGTGACGGCGACAAGCCCTGTCGCCAGGGCACCGTGGGCGATGACACCCAAAATGGTGTCGGTGCCCTGCGCCCGGTCGGACAGACGATGGATCAGAAAGGCGACAATCAAGGCAATCGCCGCAACCCCCGCAAAGATCGAGATGTTTAGCGCCAAAGCGATCGCAACCCCGAGGATCGCCGCATGGGCCGTCGCATCGCCAAAATAGGCCATGCGCCGCCAGACGACAAAACAGCCCAAAACCGATGCCGCCAGCGCTGTGCCGATTGCCGCCAGGGCGGCACGAACCAGAAAGTCATCAAGCATGATCATGCGCCTTGTGATGGTGCCCATCGGCGTGGTTGTGGTCATGGCCGTGATCATGCCCGTGGTCGTGATCGTGGCGGTACAATGCCAACGCGCCGCCCGTGCCGGTGCCGAACAATTCGCGATAGGCCGGCGCGGCAGAGACGACCTCTGGCGTGCCTTCGCAGCAGATATGTCCGTTCAGACAAATCACCCGGTCAGAGGCGGACATGACGACATGCAACTCGTGACTGACCATCAGGACGGCACAGTTCAGGTTCCGGCGCACACCTTCAACAAGGCGGTAGAAGCTGGCCGATCCGGGCTGGTCCAGTCCTTGCGTCGCCTCGTCAAGGATCAGCAGTTGCGGGCGCGCCAGCAAGGCGCGGGCCAGCAAAACCCGCTGGAACTGCCCCCCCGACAAATCCGCCATCTGACGCTTTGCCACTTCTGGCACACCGGCTTTTTCCAGCGCTTTGGCAGCGACGGCATTGCTGACCCGGTGCGGCAGATCCAGAAAGCGCCGTGCCGTCAGTGGCAGCGTGGCATCTATTGCCAGCTTTTGCGGAACATAGCCGATCCGTATCTGCGGCGCACGTGTGACCGTCCCGCGATCCGGGGTCAGGGCACCGATCAGGACACGCAGCAAGGTGGATTTGCCAGACCCGTTCGGCCCGACAATTGTGACGATCTCTCCGGCTTTGATATCAAGCCCGACCTGCTGCAGAATGGTATTGCCGTTGCGCGTAACGGCAATATCCTTGGCGGACAAAAGGGTCATGGCTGTGTCTGGCACGCAGGGCACAGGCCCTGCGCCTCGATCACGGTTTGCTCGATCGCAAATCCGGCCTGGGACGCCATCTGCCCCAAGGGGGCAGCCGTGCTTGTTTCTGCAACCTTGTGACAGCTGCGGCAAATCAGAAAGGCCGGCGCATGATCCGCACCCGGGTGGGTGCAGGCGATAAAGGCGTTCAGGCCTTCGATCCGGTGCGCAAAGCCGTTTTCCACTAAAAAGCCCAGCGCGCGATAGGCGACCGGCGGCTTGGACCCAAGCCCTTCTGCATCCAGCCGCGCGAGGACGTCATAGGCCCCCAGCGCCACGTGACTTTCCAGCAAAATTTCCAGCACGCGGCGGCGCACCGGCGTAAGGCGCAGGTCCGCATCGGCGCAATACTGCTCTGCGCTACTGATTGCATCGGCAACACAGGCGTTGTGATCGTGGCGGTCAAATCCGTTGGCAGTCATGGGCGGCCTTGTTATGTTATAACATACAATTTATAGCCCCCCACTATTCCAACTGCAAGAGGCCCAAATGATTCGTTCACTTTCCGCTGCACTCGTCTTGAGCGCGACGCAGGCTTTCGCCGATGCGCCAATCGTCGTGACCGATATTGCGCCAATCCACAGCCTTGTTACGCAGGTTATGGCCGGGGTGGGCACGCCAGAACTGCTGGTGCCGCCGGGCGCTGACGCTCATAGCCTTGCCCTGCGTCCGTCCGATGCCCGCAAGCTGTCGCAGGCAGAAATCATCGTCTGGGTCGGTCCGTCCCTGACGCCCTGGCTGTCGGATCCGCTGGAAACGCTGGCCCCGGCGGCTGCGATGCTGACGCTTTTGGACGTGCCCGGCTGGGCCCACCGCGAAATGGCGGAGGGGCATGACCACGGCGCAGAAGAAGAGCACGGCGACCATGCGGTTGACCCCCACGCTTGGCTGGACCCGGAAATTGCCATGGTCTGGGTCCGTGCGATCCGTAATACGCTGGTCACCTCTGACCCGGATAATGCCAGCACCTATACGGCGAATGCCGGCGATGCGCTGGCCGGTCTGATGTCATTGCACGACCGCATTACCGCCGATCTGGCCGGCGTGCAGCCCGAAAGCTGGATCGCCCCGCATGCCGCATATGGCTATTTTTCGGACCGCTATAATGTGCCCGCAGCCGATGCCGTGGCCGACAGCGACGCCGAAGCCCCCGGCCCCACCCATCTGGCCGAACTGCGCGCTTTGGTCGAAGCAGGCACCGTCACCTGCGTGATGTCAGAAACGCACGCGCCAACCGATTATGCGACACTGCTGACCGAAGGCACTGATGCCCGTACTGCCGTGATCGACGACACCGGCATGACGCTTGACCCCGGTCCCGCGCTTTATCGCGATTTGCTGTCCGCTATTGCAACGCAGTTGAAGGACTGCGCCGCGTCCTAGGGCGTTCCAAACAGACCTGTTAGCGCCCGTTGCACCGTACCGGTGACCGACGGGCGCTTGAGCGCCTGAAACGGCAGGGGGCGGCACACTTCTATTGCGGCAATGCCGACACGGGCGGTCAGGGCACCGTTCACGACACCCTCGCCAAAGCGGCGGGACACTTTGGACAACAGCCCGCCGCCTGCAACGGAATGGATCAGATCGTCACCCACGGCCACTGCGCCGGTCGCCACCAGATGCGTCAACACGGTACGCACCAGTCGCAAGCTGCCTAAAGTGCCAGAGCGTCCGCCGTAAATTTCGGCGATGCGGCGGATCATCCGCAGGTTCGACGCAAGCGCCGTAAACACATCGGCCAGCGCCAGCGGCACGACAGCCGTCACGACTGCAACCTGCCGCGCGGCGGCCTGCACTTCTGCCACAGCACGGGCGTCCAGCGGTTCCAGCAGACTGCGTTCCGCCAGATCAAGCAGCCCGTCGGCATCCATAATTTCCGCTGCGCGTTCAGCCAGTTGCTGGCGGCCCCAGGTCGTATCGGCGCGTTTTGCATAAAGCGCGGTCAAATGATCCACCACCTTGCGCGCCATCGGCAGGTCAGCGCCGGCATGCGCCTTTGCAGCCTCGACCTGCACGCGGTCGATGCGTCGCAACCGGCTAAAAGCTGACAGTTCCCGCATGGCAATCGCCAGCAGGACGCAGCAAAAGATGATCAGCAGCGCGCTGAAGGCCATGCCAAGAAACGGGTTGCTGGCGATCAGACCGGTGACGAAATTCCACGCCGCCAGCGACACCATAAAACCGATGATGGTGATCAGCAGCGACCAGAACCATTTGCCCAGCGGCGAAGACCGCCGCGCTGCCAGTGCGGCCACCTTTTGCATCGCAGCCCCCTGCGGTGCCTCATCCATGATGACCGGCGCCGTGGCGGGCGTGATGTCAGAGGTTTCCTCAAGGTCGATCAGCACGGGACGTTTCAAAGCAAGTCTCCGATCAGGAATTCTGCGGCCTTGTCCAGCCGGATATGCGGCGGGCCTTCGCCGGGACGCAGGGTCAGCGGTGCGGGGGCAAAGCGCATGATCTTGTAATCACCGCTGCCCCAATCAGCCGCACCGGCGCGGGCGGGGGCCAGCAGGTGCTGGGGATCGGTCGGCAAGGCCCCGGGATAGAACGCAGCCTGTTTGCCGGTATCCAGCAACCGCCCGCGCACAACATCCAGCGGGCCATCGCGGTGATCGACGGTTTCCTCGACAGTGGTGCGCAGGGCTGCGATGGACATCGCCTGCGTCTGCGCCCCTGCGAAATCGGCCCGGTCTTTCGCCTCTCGCAGCAGGGCCTGGGTGATCGCGGTCAGCTGCGGGTGCTGGGTGTGGTGCAGATGGTCCGCCTTGGTTGCGGCAAACAAAATCTTTTCCACCCGCCGGCCAGAGAAGATGCGGCTGATGAAACTGTTGCGTCCGGGATTGAATGCACCAAGGATATCCGCCATCGCCGTGCGCAGATCATCCACCGCACGCGGGCCATTGTGGATCGCGCCCAGAACGTCAACCAGCACGACCTGCCTATCAATTCTTGCAAAATGATCGCGGAAAAACGGCTGCACGACGTTTTTCTTGTAGGATTCGAACCTGCGCCCCATTTCGCGGCCCAAGCTGCCGCGTGCAAAATCCGCCGCTGGAAGCGGCGCAAAGGTCAGCACAGGACTGCCGGCCAGATCGCCGGGCAACAGGAACCGCCCCGGCGTGCAGTCGGAATACCCCTGCGCACGCGATGCATTCAGGTGCGCGGTATAGGCCTGCGCCAGCGCCTTGGCGGCAAGCTCTTCCAGCGGTTTTGCCGCGTCTGTCTGTGCCACCAAAGCCAGATATTCATCGCCCAAAGGGCGCCCTGCGCAGCGGGCCAGCGCACCCTTGGACCATTCGGCATAGGTTTGATCCAGCAGGCCAAGGTCCAGCAACCATTCGCCGGGGTAATCGACGATATCCAGATGCACGGTGCGCACGCCCTGCAGGCCCGCCATGAAGCCCGTAGGCTGCACTTTGAACGACAGCCGCAATTCCGAAATCTGGCGCGTGCCATCGGGCCATTTCGGATCGGTGGCGGTCAGTTGCGCAAGGTAAGCCTCGTAATCAAAGCGCGGCAGCGTGTCGTCGGGTTGCGGCTGCAAATAGGCCATCTGGATGGCCCCGCTGGCGGCAGCGCGTAGTTGCGGCATGCGGCCCCGGTCCATCAGGTTCGCCACAAGCGAGGTGATGAACACAGTCTTACCCGCCCGCGACAGCCCGGTGACGCCAAGCCGGATCACGGGATCGCTGAATGGCGCGGTAATCGGCCGGGTGACCGCCCCTGCCGCCTGGCCCACGCCGCGCAGAATGCCTTCGGTGATGTCAAACAGGCCCACGCGCTGCCCCCTTTGCTTTGGTCCATGCGACAGATAGGCCCCAAAGCGGCGCTTGGGTAGGGATTGATTTTGCGCAAAGCCCGGCCTAAGCCCGCGCCATGCCCCGTTTTGCACTGAAAATTGAATATGACGGCTCGCCTTTTGCCGGATGGCAGCGACAGGCTGACCAGCCTTCGGTGCAGGGCGCGACAGAGGCTGCGCTGGCCAAACTCGAACCCGGTGCCCATACCATCGCCGCCGCCGGGCGCACGGATTCCGGTGTTCATGCGACGGGACAGGTCGCCCATTGCGACCTGACCCGCGACTGGGAGCCCTTTCGCCTGTCAGAGGCCCTGAATTATCATCTGAAGCCCGCACCGGTGGCGATCACCGCATGCGCAAGGGTCGATGACGACTGGCATGCCCGCTTTTCCGCGACCGAGCGGCGCTATCTGTTTCGGCTTGCCGCCCGCCGTGCGCCACTGGCGCTGGATGCGGGCCGCATGTGGCAGGTCAGGATGCCACTGGATGCCGCCGCGATGCAGGCCGGGGCGGATCATTTGCTGGGGCGGCACGATTTCACCACCTTTCGGGCTGCCATGTGCCAGGCCGACAGCCCTGTGCGCACGCTGGATGAACTGCGCATCGAACAGATGCCCACCCATGCCGGGCAGTTGTTCCACATCCACGTCCGCGCCCGGTCGTTCCTGCACAATCAGGTCCGCAGCTTTGTCGGCACGCTGGAACGTGTTGGCAGCGGACACTGGCCGCCCGAACAGGTGAAAACCGCGCTGGAGGCACGCGACCGCGCGGCCTGCGGTCCGGTCTGTCCGCCGCAAGGTCTTTATCTGGCTGGCGTGACTTATCCGGATGATCCATTCGCCTAGGCGGCTTATTGCCCGCCCCCCCGGCCTGACGCAAATCTGTTGCCGCCACGTTAACAAAGCCGCCCAAACCTGCGCCAGATCGGTGTTTTATCCACAGGTTTGTTTGCGTTTGTTTCAAGGCACGCTACAACAGCGTCCAAAGGCGACAGGGGATGCAGTGTGACGTTGAAACAGATCAGTTGGACTGCTGTCCTATTTCTTAGCACCGCTGCGACAGTGACTGCGCAAGAGGTCACGATTGATGCCCCCGGTGCCGATGACACCCTGCTGACCCTACTGAAAGAGGCGTCATTGTCGCGCAGCGTGGGGGATGATGAAGACCCCCAGCCGCAAGACTATATCGCGGCCGCCCGCGCCGATTATCGTCGTCTGCTGACGGCGCTTTATGCTGCTGGATATTACAGCGGGACCATTTCGATCCAGGTGAACGGAACCGAAGCTGCGAACCTTGCGCCGCTTGCAGCCCCTGACCGCATTGATACCATTGACATCGCCGTCAATCCCGGACCGCTTTACACATTTGGGACAGCCTCGGTCGCGCCATTGGCCCCCGGCACCGAACTGCCCGAAGGCTTTGCCACCGGCGAGGATGCAAAGGCGGATATTATCCGCGAAGCCAGCAGCACCGCGCGCACAGCATGGCGCGACCAAGGCTATGCCAAGGTAGAGGCCGCAGGCCAGCAAATCATCGCGCGACATGATGACAACAAGCTGGACGCAAGCGTCACCATCGCGCCGGGTCCCCGGCTGACCTTTGGTGCGCTGAACGTCACCGGCAACGAAGACGTGCGCACCAGCGCCATCACGCGCATTGCAGGCCTGCCGACCGGCGAGGTCTATGACCCCGAGGAGCTGACGGAATCCGCCCGGCGCCTGCGCGAAACCGGGGCCTTTGACAGCGTCGCCCTGACCGAAGCTGACGACATCGGCCCAAATGACACCCTGCCGATCACCGCAACAATTGCTGAAAGCAAGCCGCGCCGCATCGGTGTCGGTCTGGAATATTCCACGGTCGAAGGCATCCGCACATCCGCTTATTGGATGCACCGCAACTTCTTTGGCGGCGCAGAGAACCTGCGCTTTGACGCAGAGGTCGCCGGCATCGGCGGCGGTACGGGCGGCATCGACTACAGTCTGTCCACCGCCTTGAAAATTCCTGCCATCTATGGCCCCGACACCGACCTGACAGCGACGGCGGAAATCAGCCGCGAGGATGAGCCCGATTACCTGATCGACCGCGCCAGCACCGAAGTGCTGGTCAGCCGCCTGATCACGAAAGATCTGGAAATCGAAGGCGGCTTTGGCCTGCTGACTGCCAAAGAGGTCACAGACCTTGGCACCCGCAACTATACCCTGCTGACCGCACCGCTGTCTGTGACCTATGACAAGCGTGACAGCGAAACCAACGCCAAGAACGGATACTACATCAAGGCCACCGGCACGCCGTTCCTGTCCGTTGCGGGCGGGTCCAGCGGCGCGCGGGGCTATCTGGACGGGCGTGGCTATTACAGCTTTGGTGCCGATGACCGCTTTACCATCGCGGCACGCGCGCAGGTCGGCACCTTGATCGGCGCGGACGAAACCGACGCGCCCGCCGACTATCTGTTCTATTCCGGCGGCAGCGGCACAGTGCGCGGCGAGGGGTATAAATCCCTTGGCCTTGACCAGACCATCGACGGCGAAACCGTCACGACGGGCGGCACATCCTTTGCCGGTGCCCAGCTAGAGGCGCGGATCGGCATCACCGACGCCATCAGCGCCGTGGGGTTTTATGACTACGGCTATGTGGGGGCCAGCGCAACGCCGCTGACCGACGGTGCCGACGAATCGGGCGTTGGCCTTGGCGTGCGCTATGACACCGGCATCGGCCCGATCCGTCTGGACGTGGGCACGCCCGCCAGCGGCGACGATCAGTTTAAATCAGTCGAAGTTTACATTGGTATCGGACAAGCGTTTTGAAACATTTCCTTCTTTTGCTGACCCTGCTGACCCTACCCTTTGCCGCGGTGGCACAGGATGACGACGGCGAAGGTTATCTCACGCGCCTGATACAGGACAATCTGTCCGGCGATGATCGCATCGTCGATATTCAAGGGTTTGAAGGGGCGCTGTCGTCGCGCGCCACCGTGGACAAAATTACGGTCGCCGATACCGAAGGCGTCTGGCTCGAGCTTGAAGGCGTCGTGCTGGACTGGAACCGAAGCGCCTTGCTGCGCGGCCGGATCGATGTGCAAGAACTGACGGCCGAACTGGTCAGGCTTGACCGCGCGCCCGTGTCCAATGCAGTCGATGTCCCCTCGCCCGAGGCGACACCCTTTTCGCTTCCCGATTTGCCCGTGGGCATCAGCTTGGACACGCTGGATATCGCACGCATTGAACTGGGCGAGACGTTCCTGGGCGAGGCTTTGGCCCTGTCGCTGACCGGTTCGGCCAGCCTTGCGGGCGGCGAAGGTGCGGCTGACGTAACCGCGACCCGCCTTGACGGTAAAACGGGGGTTTTCGCGCTGAATGGCAGCTATGACAACGAAAGCAAGGTGCTTGGCCTGAACCTGAATGTGGAAGAAGGCGAAGACGGCATCGTGGCGCGGCTGATCAACCTGCCGGACCGCCCCTCTTTGAAACTGGAAATCACAGGCGAGGCCCCCATCAGCGAATTCGCCGCCGATATGGCGCTGGCCACTGATGGACAGGACCGGATTACCGGTGATTTTGCGCTGAACGCTACCGAAGGCCAGACCGGCTTTGCCTTGAATATCGGCGGCGACCTGACACCGCTGTTGGCGGCGGACTATCAGGGTTTCTTTGGTCCAGACGTATCGCTGATCGCAGCGGGATCGCTCAGCGACGGGGGCATCTTTTCGCTGTCCAAGCTGGATTTGACCGCGCAAAGCCTGACACTGACAGGACAGGCCACAATCGGATCGTCCGGCTGGCCCGAAACGATTGCGCTGACAGGCACGGTTGCCGACGCCTCTGGCGCGCCAGTGCTTTTGCCGATCAGCGGCCCGAAAACCTATGTCGACAGCGTCGATCTGGCGCTGAACTATGACCAAAGCGTCAGCAACGACTGGACGGCCCTGTTCGATATTTCGGGGTTTGACCGCCCCGGCCTGGGGATCGACACCATTGCCCTGAACGGCGGTGGCATCATCGTGAACGGCAATGGCGATGCGCAAGGTGCCCTGACCGCGGATCTGACCTATGAAGCCAGCGGCGTGCAACTGGACGACGCAGGCGCAGCGCAAGCCTTTGGTGACAGCCTGACGGGCCGGATTGCACTGAACCGCGACGAAGACCAGCCAACGAATATCACCGCCCTGACACTGACCGGTCCGGGGATCGAGGTGAACGCGGATGCCGTCGTTCAAGGCGGCGCTGACGGCTTTCGTACGCAGGCCAATATCATCCTGAACGCCGAAGCGCTGGAGCGTTTTTCGACCCTTGCGGGCCGCGATCTGGGTGGCGGCGCACAGGCGACGATCACCGCCGACATCACGCCGCTGGACGGGTTGTTCGACGTCCTGCTGAACGCGACAACCCAGGATTTGGCTGTCGATGTGGCACAGCTTGATCCCGTGCTGGCGGGGACCGGCACCGTATCGGTGCAGGCCGTGCGCGACACAGAAGGCACCCGCATCAACGATCTGCTGATCCGGACGCCAGAAGCGACGGTGACCGGCAATGCCGATATTAGCAGCGGTGTCAGCACCGGGGATTTTGACGTCTCTGTCCAGAATGTGGGATTGATTGCCGACGGCTTGTCCGGCCCCGCCCGCATTACAGGCACCGCCGACCGCACCGACGCGGGCAATGTGACGTTTGCCGTCAACGGCACCGGTCCGGACACGACATTCGATGCGACAGGCACCGTCGATCCTTCGGATGAAGGGCAGACGATTAATGCCACGCTGAACGCGCAGGCAGGCGATCTGTCGCAGTTCGCGCAGATCGCGGGACGCGATCTGGCGGGTGCGGTGGATGTCACCGTCAACGCCGTGATGCTGTCGGATATGACCCGCTACACCGCTGAAATCAACGGCACGACCCAAGGCCTGCAAACCGGCACGCCGCAGATCGACCCCTTGCTGACCGGCGCTGGTACGATTGCTGGCGAAGTCGGCTATATCGGCGATGACCGCTATATCATCAAAGATCTGGACGTTCGCACACCGCAACTGTCCCTGACGGCCAACGCCGACGGCGGCGTGACCGGCCCGCTGACGGCCGTTGCCAATGCACGTATTTCCAATATGGGCCTGATTGCTCCCGGCCTGACCGGACCATTGACTGTGGCGCTGAACGCCGACCGCGATGATACCGGCATCACGGATGCCGTGCTGACCGCCAATGGCCCCGGCACCCGTATAAACGCCGACGTCCAGATTGCCGCCCCTGTCGATGACTATCGCCTGACCGGCAAGATTGACGCCGCCGTTGCCGAACTGGCACCCTACTCCAACCTTGCCGGGCGCAGCTTGGGCGGCGGTTTCGATATCGCCATCGACGGCAGCCTGCTGCCGGACCTGAGCCTGTTTGACGTGGCGCTGGATGGCACCACCCGCAGTCTGGAGGTGGATATTGCACAAGTTGATGCCTTATTGGCTGGCCCCGGCACTATCAGCGGGGGTGTCGCACGCACCGGCGCGGATGCCTTTGCGCTGACGAACCTAGATATCGAAACACCGCAGCTGACCGTGCAGGGCAGCGCCAATGGCGGGCTGACGGGACCGCTTGCCGCAGACATCACCGCACAGCTGAACGATGCAGGCGCGCTGGCTGGCGGGTTGAACGGGCCGCTGGCGATTGATCTGACGGCGGACCGCAATGCAGCAGGCACGGCGCAGGTGAACCTGACGGCCAACGGGTCTGGCGCGGATGTGACGCTGGACGCGCAAATCGCCCCACAAGAGGACGATTACCGCATCACCGGCAATCTTGACGCCTCTGTTGCGAACCTTGCCCGTTTTGCTGCACTGGCGGGGCAGCCGGTGTCGGGCAGCGTGAACCTGACGGCGGATGGCACCTTGCTGCCAGACCTGAGCCAGCTTGATGCGCAATTGAATGCGACGACGGGCAATCTGGCGATCGGCAATGCACAGGTCGACCAGCTGTTGCGCGGCCAGGGCCGGATCACGCTGGACGCCGCAAAATCAGGCAGCGACATCACATTGCGCAGCTTTGATGTGCAATTCCCGCAACTGACCGCCAGCGGCAATCTGACTGCGGCCGGCGGCGGCGCGGCCAATGGCACGGTGAATGCCCGGCTGGCGGACGTCGGCCTGTTCACCGACGCGCTGTCCGGTCCAGTCACGGCCCAAGGCCAGATCGGCCGCACGGCGGCTGGCGGCTACACGCTGGATATCGACGCCACCGGCCCGGGGGGCATTGCCGCCACGGCCAGCGGATCCGTGGCAGGCAACGGCAATTTGGATATCGACGTGAATGGCAGCGCACCATTGGCGCTGGCGAACCCGTTTATTGCGCCGCGCAATATCGAAGGGGTGACCACCTTTGATCTGTCCGCCAATGGCCCCCCTGCCCTGTCGTCGGTGTCAGGCCAGATCAACACGGCAGGTGCGCGTCTGTCGGCCCCGTCACTGGGACAGGCGCTCGAGGACATCAACACCACCATCACGCTGAACGGCGCAACGGCGCAGGTCAGTTTGACAGGCAATGTCCAGTCCGGCGGCAACATCGACCTAAGCGGTCCTGTATCGCTGTCGGCCCCCTATAACGCCGATCTGACGTTGAATCTGAACGCGGTCGAACTGGTAGACCCGGAACTGTACGAGACGTCGATAGATGGGCAGATCACCATCGACGGTGCCCTGACCGGCGGTGCCCGGATCGCCGGCGTGCTGAACCTGGACGAGACGAACATCCAGGTGCCGTCCTCTGGCACCAGTGCCTTGGGTGAATTGCCGGACGTGACCCACCTGAACCCCAGCGCAGCAGTGCGCCTGACGCTGGACCGGGCCGACGTCGCCGTCAATGGCTCTGACGGTGCGGCGGATGAAAGCACCGGCGGTGTCGCCTATCCGCTGGATGTGCGGGTCAATGCGCCGAACCAGATCTTTATCCGCGGTCGCGGGGTGGACGCCGAACTGGGCGGCACCCTGACCCTGGGCGGGACGACGGCGAATATCGTGCCGGTCGGCCAGTTTGATTTGCAGCGCGGCCGCATCAGCATTCTGCAACAACGCTTTGATCTGACCGAAGGCTCGGCCAGTCTGCAGGGTGATTTCATCCCCTACATCCGCCTTGTCGCGACGACGCAGGCAGAAACCGGCACGGTGATCAACATCATCGTCGAAGGTCCGGCGGATGATCCAGAGGTCACGTTTGAATCGACCCCAAGTCTGCCGCAGGATGAAGTGTTGGCGCAGTTGATCTTTGGGCGCGACATCTCTGAAATCTCGCCTTTGCAGGCGGTGCAGCTTGCTGCCGCGGTGGCCGAGCTGGCAGGGCGCGGGGGCGGCGGGCTGATTGACGGCTTCCGGTCCGGCATCGGGCTCGACGACTTTGACGTGACCACCGACGAAGACGGCAATGCTGCTGTTCGGGCAGGCAAATACCTGTCGGACAACATCTATACCGATGTGACCATCGGCAGCGATGGATCGACAGAGATTAACCTGAACCTTGATATTACTGACGAAATTACCGCCAAGGGTACCGCCGGTGCGGATGGCGATACCAGCGTCGGTATCTTCTTTGAACGCGATTACTGACCATCAGACGGCCCCGTCCTGCGCGGCGGGGCGCGTATTGCACAGATGCTGTGCGCGGCAAGCTGGATGCTGCCGTGGACACGAGCCGGCGCGGGGGCCATCTATTGCAAGGCAACGCCAGTGCAAAGGACCCCGCAACGATGGACGATCTGCCCCTTGAACACCGCACCGGTTTGCCGGACGCCCTGCGTGTCCTGCTTGATGCCTATCCGCGCCAAGGCTGGACGCAGGACCCCGGTTTTGACGGGTTAATCCGGTTCTGGCTCGACCGCCACTTGATGTTTCGACGCCTGCTTGCCGAAATGCAGACCGGGACCGAAGGTTTGCTGGACCGCAATATCGACCCGCAGGCCTTTGCCAGGCAGGTCTCTCGTTATGGCGGTATGTTTGTAAACGGCCTGCACGAGCATCACACGATTGAGGACACGCATTATTTCCCAAAGCTGCAGGCCAAGGACAGCCGCGTTGCGCGCGGGTTTGACATACTGGATGCGGACCATCACGCGCTGGACGGGCATCTGGCTGCATTCGCGCGAAGCGCGAACGGGGTGCTGACGCGGCTGGATGATCGCGCGGCCCTGCAGGACAGTGCGGCCACCTTCAGCGCGGCGCTGACCGACATGGAGCGGCTGTTGAACCGGCACCTGAGCGATGAGGAAGACCTGATCGTGCCTGTGATCCTGCGCTACGGCAGCAGTGATTTAGGCGGGTGATGGTGAGCAAACCGCCGGGGGGCGTTTGAAGTCATGGGGGCTTTGCCCCCAAACCCCCAGGATATTTTTAACCAGAAGAAGGGGACGCGGCAGGCCCAAGGCAGCCGCGTCCGGGTTTTAGTTAGCGGTTCATCCGGTTTGCGATCAGGTCATCCACGACTTCGGGTTCGGCCAAGGTTGACGTGTCGCCCAGCGCGCCAAAGTCGTTTTCGGCGATCTTGCGCAGGATGCGGCGCATGATTTTGCCGGAGCGGGTTTTCGGCAGACCCGGCGCGAACTGGATCAGGTCGGGTTTTGCGATCGGGCCGATCTCCGCACGGACGAAATCAGAGAGTTCTTTGCGCAGCGCATCTGTCGGCTCTTGCCCTGCCATCAGGGATACATAGGCATAAATGCCCTGCCCCTTGATATCGTGTGGGTAGCCGACCACGGCGGATTCCGACACGGCAGGGTGAGCAACAAGGGCGCTTTCCACCTCTGCCGTGCCCATGCGGTGCCCGGAGACATTGATGACGTCGTCAACGCGGCCGGTAATCCAGTAATAGCCGTCCTTGTCGCGCCGGCAGCCGTCACCGGAAAAGAACATGTTCTTGTACTGGCTGAAATAAGTCATTTCGAACCGGTCGTGATCGCCCCAGATGGTGCGCATCTGGCTGGGCCAGCTGTCCGCAATACAAAGCACGCCTTCTGCCTCAATCTCTTTGATCTCGCTCCCGGTTTCCGGCTCTAGCACAACGGGTTTGATGCCGAAAAACGGATGTGTCGCAGATCCGGGCTTGGTCGATGTCGCCCCGGGCAGCGGTGTCAGCAGGTGGCCGCCGGTTTCGGTCTGCCACCAGGTGTCAACGATCGGCACTTTTCCCTTACCGACGACGTCATGGTACCAGTTCCACGCCTCTGGATTGATCGGTTCCCCCACGGTGCCCAGCACTCTGAGCGCGGAGAGGTCGTATTTTTCAACGAATTCGTTCCCATTTCCCATCAGCGCGCGGATGGCGGTCGGGGCGGTGTAGAACTGGTTGACCTTATGTTCTTCGCAGACCTGCCAGAACCGCCCCGCATCGGGATAGGTTGGCACACCTTCGAACATCAGCGTGGTCGCCCCGTTCGCCAGTGGACCATAGATGATATAGCTGTGGCCCGTGACCCAGCCGACATCGGCTGTACACCAGAACACGTCGCCATCATGATAATCGAAGGTATATTGGTGCGTCATGGAGGCGTAGACCAGATAGCCGCCCGTTGTATGCACAACGCCCTTTGGCTGCCCGGTCGAACCAGACGTGTAGAGGATGAACAATGGATCTTCGGCGTTCATTTCCGTCGGCGGGCAGTCGGGGCTGACCTTTGCTTCCAGCTCGTGCAGCCAGTGGTCGCGGCCGCCTTTCATGGTGATTTCGCCCCCCGTACGCTGGACGACCAGCATGGATGTGTCGGTCGTGATCTTTTCAAAAGCTTTGTCGGCGTTCACCTTGAGCGGGGTATTGCGGCCGCCGCGTGGTGCCTCGTCCGCGGTGATGACGACCTTGGCTTCTGACCCGTTGACGCGGGCGGCCAGCGCATCAGGCGAAAAGCCTGCAAAGACGACCGAGTGGATGGCCCCGATCCGCGCACAGGCCAGCATGGCATAGGCGGCCTGCGGGATCATCGGCAGATAGATCACGACACGGTCACCTTTGCCGACGCCCAATTCCTTTAGCACGTTGGCAAATTTCGAAACATGCTCATGCAGCTGCGCATAGGTAATGTGTTCAGAGGCATCCGTCGGGCTGTCGGGTTCCCAGATGATCGCGGTCTGGTTAGGGCGATCTTTCAGGTGGCGATCAATGCAGTTGGCAGCGACGTTCAGGGTGCCGTCCTCGAACCAGCGGATGTCGATGTTGCCGGGGGCAAAGCTGGTATTCTTGACCTTGGTATAGGGCTTGATCCAGTCAAGACGCTTGCCATGTTCACCCCAGAACGCGTCGGGATCGTGGATCGAGGCTTCGTACATCGCCTCGTAGGTATCCTTATCCGCGTGGGCCCGCTCGGCCATCTGCGCACTTGGTGCGTACATCTTGTCGGTCACGTTGGGCCTCCTCCACTGCGTCATAGCCTGCGGCAGGCATGCCCGCCGCACGGCAACCCTCCCGGTTGCCGCCTCCTGATACGTATAGGGCTTGATTTTCCGCCAAATGCCAAGGTGGCGAAAGGTCGGACACGTTGGATCTGTAAATAGTTTACAACAACCCGTCTGCGACATGTCAACTTTCTTACCTGTCGGTGGCCGGGGGTTTTCGTCGGCCCCGGGCTGTCCTAGACCGGCGACATGGACGCAATTATCATCCTTGGCGCGGCGGTCTGGCCGACTGGCCCCTCGCCGACGCTGCGCCGGCGTGTCGCGCATGGGGCGCGACTGTGGCACAGCGGCGCTGCCCCTATGATCGTGGTCTGTGGCGGGCTGGGGCTGCATGCCCCGACCGAAGCGGCAGCGATGGCAGCCCTGCTGATCGAACTGGGTGTGCCAAAAGATGCGATCGTGCAAGAGGATCGTTCAACCACGACCTATGAAAACATCGCAATGGCGCTTCCGCTGCTACGACAGGTAGAGGCCAGGCACGTGCTGATTGTGACCGACATGACCCACGCCCCCCGTGCCGCCCTCGTGGCGCGGCACTTTGGCCTGCACCCGCGGGTTAGCACGCCTTCTATTAAGGGGGGCCGCAAGCGCACGATCCTGCGTCAATTGGCCAGAGAGCTGGGTGCCTATCCGCTTTATGCAATTCGCCTGAAAATCCAAAAATCAGGGCGTTTGGATTAACGCGATATTAAGACATGTGAACGCAAGGTTTTTTAAACGCTGCGGAGAATCCCATGCTGAAGAAAATGCTGCCTGCGCTTTTGTCGCTGTGTCCCATCGCAGCGGATGCGGGTGCCTGGGCGCGGGACGAAGGCACGCTATTCATTGCGGCTGGCGGCAATTTTCTGCTGTCAGACGGGGCTGAACTGCCGGTCCACTATGACCCCACCGTCTATGCGGAATATGGCCTGACGCAAAGAGTCACACTCGGCCTCGACGTCTATACCGCTGATAAGGGCCGCATTGCATCGGCCTTTGGATTTGCCGCCGTTCCTGTCGGGTCGATCACTGGCGCGAACCGCGCGATGGTGTCGCTGGGCTATGGATATCGCCTGAACCCAGACACGACGACAGAGGCGCTGATGCGTCTTGGTATATCGCTTGGCCGTGGGGTGGATCATGGCTGGATTGCCGCGGACCTAAGCGCGACAGTTGGCATGTTGGACACGGTCTGGCGGCCCAAGGCCGATTTCACCTACGGCCATATCTGGTCGGATCGCTGGGCGACGACCGCGCAATTGCAAACTGGGATCGGCTATTATGACGACGAATACGTCAAGCTTAGCCCGACCATCATCTACGCCTATTCCGACCGGATCAAAATCAACCTGGGGGCCGTCAAGGCGCTGTCGGGTGACGGTGGCAGCGCCTTGAAACTGGAAACCTGGCTTACATTTTAGCAGCTTTGGCTTAGGTCGGATTGTCCATGCGCACGGTATAGCGGATCGTACCGCGCAACGCCTGATCGAACACGAACCGTACAGACCGTTGATCTGCGCCATAGTTGTTGTCCGCATAGGGTATCTGGTTCACCACCTGCCCTGCAGCGTTCTGCAACGGACCATCGGCCGCAATCGCCTCGATATACCGCGCCCGGCCCAAAAAGGGCAGTGACGGCGCGGTCGATGCAACCCATTGGTTCGATACCGTCCCCTGAGAGTGGCTGAGATAAGCCGGATTGAACACCGGCTCGTTCACACCGTGATAGGTGTTTGCATCGAATGTGATCTGCCGTGTCCGGCCGAAATCCAAGTTGGCAAACGTCGTATCGACTGCCTCGATCCGGTTGATATTGCCATTAAAGGTGCGAAACACGTTTCCGACGACCGATAGACCGTGCAGAAAATGGTTCGGGCCATAAGGCTTGATCACGATATAGCTGAACCCGGCGTTGACGCTGATGCAGACGAAATGGTTGCCAGTCACGGTCAGGCCACCAAAGGAATACCCGCTGGTAAAAGCAGGCTCTGACTGCGATTCATTGGTCCATTCGATAAAGTTGTTGTCGATGTAATTTCCTGTCACAGCTGCCCGGCAATTGGGCTGGGTAAAGACCAGACCGCCACGCCGCACACCGTTGTTTTCCGAATCACCGTGAAACCAGTGGTTTCCGGTAATTGTGCTCCCGCCGCCTTGGATAACGCCGAAATGCTTGAACAATGCCGCACGGTTATCGCGGACTTTCACATCATTTGCATTGGCATTGAAACTGATCGTAGTGCGATCCTGCACGCGCGCCGATTGCTCGTTCGAAATGAACTGGCATCGGTCGATCATCATGCCCTGACAGCCATTGCCAGGACTGGTAATACCGCGGTCTAACGGCTTGGTGAAAAAACAGTCCCGCACATGAAATGTTAGGCCCTGCGGGGCCAGCATAATGGCGCTGGCCTGACCGTCACACTGAAATTCGACGTCATCGATAACGAACTGCGACAGACTGGCATAGCCGGAAAAATCCAGCAAATACTGGAACCTGCGGAACGTAAACGTCTGCGTGCCCGCCGCATCGTAAAGCCCGCTGCTGATTTGCACCGTCCGCGCGCCCACGTTTTTAGAAGTTACATAAACCTCTCGTCCGACACCGCTGCCAAGCACCAAAGATCCCACAGCGATATTGGCGACATTAGTGACATTGGTTAGCGTATTGGGATTGCTCGGGCTGTATGTCGCTGCAGATGTAACGTTCTGCGTATTCCAGGCAGACCCGGCAGCCGGCTGAAACTGCCCATTGCGGATTACACGCCGCGTTGCAAAGCTGGTACGCGATGGATCGCAGGCCTGCATATCGACAGGGCCGCGCAGGGTAACGCGCCGGCCATTCAAATCCAGCGACTCGTGATCGGCAAAGTTTATCAGCGCCTGATAGGCTTTCTTGAACGCAAGCTCTTCGTCTTCGAACGCGTCGACATAGGTTTGATAGTTAAAATCCTTTTGCAGAATAAACCGCTTGTCTGCTGCTTGTGTCACCCGGCCAACAAAGCGAATACGGCTTTGAATGGAAACGTCCTGCCCCATTTTATAGACGCCATCCGGAACAACAATCTGCCGACCTTGCGCGGCTGTATCGGCCGCCTCGAATGCGGCTGAATCGTCCGCCACGTTATTGCCAATCGCGCCGTAATCGCGCACGTCGACGCTTCCCAGCATATCGGGCATAAAAGCGATTGTGTAATCTTCGATCGTGATATCATCGATCCGCACCAGCCCGCCGCTTGGGCCCGTCAGATCCAGACCGAAATGCCCGTAATTTGCATTAGGCCAGACCAGATCGACACCTGTCCGTTCCCCGATCCCCACAATCGCACTGACCTCCACCACCGCGCCATAGGTTGTCAGCGTGGATTGCGGCCCGACCGCCGTAGGAACAGAGGCTGCCCCACCGCCATTGCGCGCCGCATAGCCGGCAATGCGCACGTTTGGCAGCGGTCCGGCCACCGCTTTCACACGCGCGGTAATCCGCAGATAGCAGCCCGGCAGGATAGGCGTTTCGCCCATATAGCGGACCTTTTGCACGGTGCTGGTCTTTTGCACCTCCAGGCAGCCGCCAAAGTCCTGATCTGACGCTACAAAAACACCAGTACCGCTGGTTGCATAGGTATCGCTGCCCGGCGTGCCATCGCCGCTGGACCATACCCCAAGCCCTGCCGCGAATGGCAGTGGTTGAAACACGATTCCGTCCGTAATTGCCTTGTTCATCATTCACCCCTTTGCCGGTGGGATGATGTGCCGGCCAAACGCCCTGCCCTGCGGCACCACCCCGTTCATCGCTGTCCGGCACACGCCGGGCACTGCGAAACGGGATATGGTCTAGGGATGAACCGCCGCTGATAGCACCGTCACGCAGGTCCGGCGCGGCGCGCAACATCCATCACACACCGACGTCGGGCGGCGGCAGCAAGGTCACGCCGTCAATCTTCCAGCCTTGTGCGGTCTGGATCATAGCATATTCCAACATATGCAGCGCACCGTTAGTGTCCTGCACCATGACCTGTTGATAAATGCGACCGCTCACCTCGCGCTGTGTCAGGAATTTAACGGCAGAGTTATCCCAGACCATCGGATAGCCTTCGCGGACCATGGTGCCAAAGTTGCCGGGATTGCCGAACATGCCCTGGATCATCGGACTGGCATAGGACCACGCCAGATCAACATCGCGGGCGTTAAAGGCATCAAGCTGCTGCCCGATGACATCCTGCAGTGGCACGGATTGCACCTGCGCAGCCTGTGGCATGTCCTGCGCCGACACAGGCATCCCCCAGATCAAAGCCAAAATCAGTATCAAACGCATGGCTGCCCTCCATCATATGCTGTCCATTATGAACAGTCACGCGATGAAGAGGCAAAAAGTTCCGCCCTCAGCCCTGCTGCAATTCGCCGCGCAAAGCGGATTCGATCAGTGCAATCGTTTCGTCCACACCGTAAAGCGCGATAAAGCCACCGAAACGCGGCCCCTGACTTGCGCCCAGCAACACCTCGTAAAGCGCAGTAAACCAGTCGCGCAGCGGCTCGAAACCATGCGCCTTGCCGACAGCAAAAACTTCGGACTGCAGCGCCTCTGCATCCAGCCCGCCATCCCATGCCTTCAGCCGTGCAACCAGATCTTCCAGCGCGGCGCGCTCTACATCAGTTGCGGCGCGGAACACCTTGGTCGGCTTCACAAAGTCGTTGTAGTAGCGCACCGCAAAGCCTGCTGCCTGATCCATCTGCGGATTTGCCTCGGGCGAGGCATCCGGCGCATAGCGCTGGATGAAGCCCCACAGTTTGTCCTTGCTTTCCGCGCTTGATACAGAGGCAAGGTTCAGCAGCATCGCAAAGGGCACGACCATATCCGACGCGGGCACGTTATGGCCATGGATATGGAACACCGGGTTGTTCAACCGCGCGGCGTCGTCTTGTGTTTCATAGGCGCGCAGCTGCTGGTGATATTCATCCACGGCCTTCGGGATGACGTCGAAATGCATCCGCTTTGCGGTTTTCGGCTTCAGATACATGAAATACGACAGCGATTCCGTCGCCGCATAGGTCAGCCATTCATCAATCGTCAGGCCATTGCCACTGGTCTTGGAAATCTTGTGGCCTTCAGCATCCAGAAACAATTCATAGGTAAAGTGCTCTGGCGCGCGCCCGCCCAGCACGCGGCAAATGCCGTCGTAGATTGCGGTATTGGTCGCGTGATCCTTGCCATACATTTCGAAATCAACGCCGAGCGCGGCCCAGCGTGCACCGAAATCAGGCTTCCACTGCAGTTTGCAATTACCGCCTGTGACGCTGACCGTATGCTCTGTCCCGTCCTCGTCATCGAAAGTGATCATACCATCCTTCGTGACGTTCTTCATCGGCACATACAGCACCCGCCCCGTCGTTGGGCTGATCGGCAAGAAGCACGAATAGGTCGCGCGCCGTTCTTCGCGCAACGATTTCAACATGATCGCCATGATGTCGTCATAGCGCTCTGCCGCGCGCAACAGGATCGCGTCCATTTTGCCGCTTTGGTAGTATTCGGTCGCGCTGGCGAATTCGTATTCAAACCCAAAGGTATCAAGGAAGCTCTGCAACCGCGCATTCATATGCGCGCCAAAGCTGGCATGCGTGCCGAACGGATCAGGCACCGCCGTCAGGGGCCGCTGCATGAACGGCTCTAGCGTTGCCGGATCAGGCACATTGCCGGGGATCTTGCGCATCCCGTCCATGTCGTCGGAAAAGCACAAAAGCTTGGTCGGAATATCGCTGATAATCTCGAAAGCACGGCGGATCATCGTCGTCCGCCCAACTTCGCCAAAAGTGCCGATATGCGGCAGGCCGGACGGGCCATAACCGGTTTCGAACAACACATAACCGTTCTTTGGGGGCTGTTTTTCGTAACGTTTGAGCACGCGGCGCGCCTCTTCGAATGGCCAGGCCTTCGATGTCATCGCTGCGTCACGCAATGTGCTCATGTTTTCACTCACTTCATGGTATACGGCCCCCATTGGCCGGATCTTGCGCATCCCTATTGCGACAGCGCAGGCCCGTCAATAAATGGGATGTAACCTGACAAAAAAGGACGAGGCATATGGTCACCGACTCAATGACGCCGCAGGACGCGCTCGCAGCCCTGATGATTACGGTCTCTGCCTCTGACGGCAATATGCGCACCTCCGAATTGATAAAAATCAATTCGACGATCAACAACCTGCCAGTCTTTTCCGATTACGACGCCGATCGCCTGCCCCGGGTCACCAGTATGGTCATGGACCTTCTGGACCAGGACGACGGACTAGAGGCGCTTTTTGGATTGATCCGCGACACCCTGCCAGAGCGTCTGTTTGAAACCGCCTATGCGCTGTCGTGTGACGTGGCCGCCGCCGACGGCAAAATCGGCACGACCGAAGGGCGCATGCTGGAGGAAATTCGCGACGAACTGGAACTTGACCGTTTGCACGCCGCCGCCATCGAACGCGGATCGCGTGCGCGCCATATGACACTTTAACCATTTGGGAACTTTTGCGGCCCGCATCCGGTTGTCCTGACAACTGATGACTGCCTCAAAGGGACATCCCATGGAATACGGCCTTTTCGGACTCATTGTCCTGATTGCGGATCTCTACGCTATTTACCAGGTGCTGACATCCGGCACGACGACCCTGTCCAAGGTTCTTTGGACCCTTGGCATCCTGGTCTTGCCGATCATCGGCTTTCTGGCATGGCTTGTGGCAGGCCCGCGCGGGTCGTCTGTCCGGGTCTGACTCTTCGGTCGTAGGATGCAAAATACAGGGCGCAGCACGATGCTGCGCCCTTTTTTCTATCCGGTGATCCGCCCCAGCATAGCCCAGCGCTGCAACAGATCCTGCTGCAGCTTTTTGGCCTTGCTGTTAAAACCCGACGCCCCGCGCGGCTGCTCATCTTGCGAGGATAACGACTCTTCCCGCGCCGCCGGATCATATGCGAAAATCGCAAAGCTCAGGCTGCGGCCCGTGTCCGTATCCAGATAACCCGCCAGAGTGCTGACAAAATTCAACGTCCCCGTTTTCGCGCGAACGCGTGCGGGAAAATCTTTGATCGCGCGCCGGTTTTCATCAACCATCGCAATTGTCTTCAGCAATGGCCGCAGTTCGGCCTGCACCTGTGCCGCATTCAAAAGTTTGACCATATCCAACCCGGACACCCGGTTCTGATCGCTTAGCCCCGAATGATCCGACAGCTGCAGCACCATTCCCGTCCGTTCCGTCAGCCACTGCGCCATCGTCGCGGCAGAGCTTCGCATATCTTGCGGCACACCGGCTTGTTTGGCCGTCGCCATCATGCCGATGACTTCCGCCGTAAGGTTGGTGGAATACAGCAGCATATCCCGGGCCATCTGCGTGAGTGGCACGCTTTCAAACCGCGCCAGCTGTGTGCCTGCGGGCAAGTCATTGACCAGCGCCGCCACAGGCAGTGTGATCCCGGCATCCTGCGCCAGCGTGCGAAAAACATCACCGGCATAAAGCGCAGGAAACCGCACCGGCAACCAGCGCGATCCCGACTTCCCCAATGCACCCTTGGCCACGGTCCAGTCATCGGTGCCGGCACCTTCGGCGTAAGCATAGACAGGCAGCTTGCGGTCAACAATTTGCATCCGGGCCATCTTGACCACGGGCCGCAAAGTCTCGCTCCGGGCATCCATGCTGACCGTATAATCAGCACCGCTTTGCGCCCATTCAAAGAAGACGCGGTTAAAATTCAGGTTCAGCCCGCCCAGCGACGGATTATAACCCAATTGATCCAACTGCCCCGGCTCAATCTCCTTCTCGCCCGGCAGGGCGTTGCCCCAAACCAGAAAACGCCCGTTGACCTGTTTCAACCCTGCGTCGGCCAGTTGCGTCACCAACTGCGCCAGCTCGTCCGTCACGAGGTTCGGATCGCCGCCGCCAGCCAGCACCAGATCGCCATCCAGCACACCGTCCACAATAGGCCCCGTTCCCAGAACCTGGGTCTGGAACTGATAATCACCGCCAAGTATTTCCATCGCGTAAACGGCAGTCAGCGCCTTGGTCACGCTTGCGGGTGGGCGGGCCAGACTGCCATCGACGACCTCCAGCACCTCGCCGGTCGCGACATCGGAAATGACAAAGCCGACTTGTCCCGCCAGCCCCGCCGCAGCAATCAGATCGACCGCGCCCTGTCGCGCGACGGGTCTGGCATTTGCCGGCACCGCCGCGCTTTCGGAACTGGCCCCGCCCCGCGCAACGGGGCGCAGGGTCTGCTGCGGCCCTGCCAGTGCAGCGCTGGCGAAAAAAGCGGTGCCACCAGCCAAAAGGCTGCGACGGCTTAGGCGGGTCAAATTATCCTGGCTCATTCCGGTACCGTAATCATGCCAGCGAAGCTGGATCAATCGCAGCCGTATCACGCTTGCGCCATGTTCCCGCATTGCGTAGCGCCGTGGACGACTGTTTGCTAAGCGGCAAATTGATGAAACACCACGCTGGCGGCGCTGTCAGCCCCACCGCAGCAGAGGCCCGTGACGGCACCCGTGCGCCGCGATAGATCCGCGCCGCCGGGCTGAACCCGGCCGCCAGCCGATCGCCGGGACGCGCCAGCACGCCGATCGGAACATGATCCATAATCCAGCGCCAGTCCTGCCAGCGGTGAAACTGACTTAGATTATCTGCCCCCATCAGCCAGACAAAATGCACGCCGGGATAGCGCGTCATCAGCCGCTGCAACGTCTGCGCGGTATAGCGCGTTTTCAATTGTGTTTCGACGTCTGTAACCTGCACGCGCGGATGCTGCATCAGGTCTTTTGCGCGCATCAGGCGGTCTGCCATTGGCGCGGGGCCGACTTCCTTTAACGGGTTTCCGGGGCTGACCAGCCACCAGACCCGGTCAAGGGCGAACCGCCGCATGGCGACACGGGTGATATGCGCATGCCCTTCATGTGCCGGATCAAATGATCCACCCAGCAACCCGACCCGCTGCCCCCGCCCCGCCTGCGGCCATCCTTGCATGTCCGGTCCCTTCGTCATTGCCTACTGTAAACCCGAAACAGACCTGCGGGTGCAAACCCAAATACGCGTTAGCTGTTTGATAAACCCTTAGCATTACGCTGACCCAAATGATTTGTCCGAGCATGCCATGTTATTGATCGCCCTGACCGCCCTGATTGCCGGTACGCTTGTGGCACTTGTCGCCCTTTATCCTCGGCTGCAACAGGCACTGCGACGTTCATCACGGCCTGATTTCAACGCCATCGCATGCGCCAGTACCAACGATGGCATCGTTGTCCAGACGCTGGACGGTAAGATTATATGGGCCAATCCAGCATATCTTCGCATATTCCGGCTGCCGGCCAGTCGCGTGATCGGTCAAAACCCCCTCAGCTTCTGTCTACCTAGCGAAGAGCAGCAGTCCCCCGCGCAAATCGACGCATTTCGGTATGACCGGGCCGATCCGATCTGGGGAAAGCTATATATCGTTCGCAACCGACGTAGCGATGGCACCCTGTTCTGGAACCAGATCAGTGCCAGTATGCACGAAATTGAAGGGCAGCAGGATCTTGTCATTTTAGTATGCCGCGATGTGACCGAACAGGTCGAGCAAGAGCGGGCCCTACGCGAATCGACCCAGTCGCTGGCTTATATGGCGGAACACGACAGCCTGACGGGCCTTGCCAACCGCAACAAATATAACGCCTTCATCAATTCGGCCATTGGCGGCGATCCGGAAACGCGGGCCGGCCTTGGAGTATTACAGATCGATCTGGATCATTTTAAAGCCATCAACGACCGTCACGGTCATGCCGCCGGTGACGCAGCCTTGCAGCATGTGGCGGCAACGCTTGGTCGCAGCCTGCGACAGACCGACTTGCTGGCGCGGCTTGGGGGTGATGAATTCGTGGCTGTCTGCCCGGGCATATCCCTGGATTCAGAATTGTTGCGGATCGGCCAGGCGCTTGGCCAGGCCGTAAAGGCACCCTTGATTTACGATGGCAAACAGATTGACGTTTCGATCAGTATTGGCGCCGCCATTGCGGGAAAGGACGACAATAGCGCTGACAGCCTTCTTCAGAAATCCGATTTCGCCTTGTACGAAGTCAAGCGCGCCGGTCGTGGAAGCGTTGCCGTCTATGATTCGACACTCCACGAAGAGGCGCAGCGCCGCGACCGTTTCAGTCTGCAGCTGCGTGACGCCATCGAATGCAACAAGCTGACGTTCTACTTCCAACCAACCGTGGATCTGCATACCGGCGCGATCCGGGGGTTCGAAGCCTTGGTGCGTTGGCAACACCCGACGCGCGGTTTGCTTCACCCCTCTGAATTTTTAACCCTCGCGGCAGAGCTGAACCTACTGCGTCACATCGATATCGCCGCAGTCGGTGCAGCCGCTGATCTGCGCAAGCGGCTGCAACAGAACGATTTCAACGACATCAAGGTTGGCATCAATGGTTCGCGGCACCTTTTGTCTGACGAAGAACACGCTGATCGTTTGCCCGCCGAACTTGCCCGCGTCGGCGTCCAGACCCGTAACATTGTATTGGAATTTAACGAACGGGATATCTTTGGGAACGCCGCCATGATCGATGCAAATATGCGATCGGCGACCCGCCTTGTGGATATGGGGTTCAATGTCCTGATTGACGGCTTTGGCTCTGGGTATGCGGGCCTAATGCATATAGAGCGGCTGAAAGTCGCCGGTATCAAAATTGAAAAGGCCCTGATCAGACATCTGGATTGCACGCCCGCATGTGAAAAAATTACATCCATGCTGCTACAATTTGGACAGGAAAAAGGCATCTATTGTGTTGCCTGCGGGATAGAAACCGCCGACCAGGCTGACAAAACCAGATCCTACGGTGGATCTGTCGGCCAGGGTAATTTCTTTGCGCGCGCCATGCCGTCCGGTGACGTCATTGACTGGCTGCGCCAGCGCCAAGCCAACGCCCGCCTGCGCGATACCGGATAGTCGCCGATTGCTCCTCGGCCGGCAGACCGATAAAGAAGACAAAATTTCAGTCCGAGCGGAGCATCTTCATGGCCAGCTATCAATACGTCTATTTTATGGACGGCGTCTCCAAAACCTATCCCGGCGGCAAGAAGGTTTTTGAAAATATCCGGCTGAATTTTCTGCCAGGCGTGAAAATCGGCGTTGTCGGTGTGAACGGTACCGGCAAATCAACGCTGATGCGCATCATGGCCGGCCAGGACAAGGATTTCGCCGGTGAAGCCTGGGCCGCCGAAGGTGCCAAAGTCGGTTATCTGCCGCAGGAACCCGAACTCGACCCGAACCTGAGCGTGCGTGAAAACGTCATGTTGGGCGTGGCGGACAAAAAAGGCGTTCTTGATCGCTACAACGAACTGGCAATGAACTACAGCGACGAAACCGCTGACGAGATGGCTAAGCTACAAGACGAAATCGACGCGCAGAACCTTTGGGATCTTGATGCCCAGATCGACGTCAGCATGGAAGCCCTGCGTTGCCCGCCGGATGACGCCGATGTCAGCACCCTGTCAGGCGGTGAAAAGCGCCGCGTCGCCTTGTGCAAGTTGCTGCTTGAGGCGCCTGACATGCTGCTGCTCGACGAACCGACCAACCACCTGGATGCAGAAACCATTGCCTGGCTGCAGCAGCACCTGATCGATTACAAGGGCACGATCCTGATCGTCACCCACGACCGCTATTTCCTTGATGCCATCACCGGATGGATTCTTGAACTTGACCGCGGGTCGGGCATTCCGCACGAAGGCAACTATTCCAGCTGGCTGGAAGCGAAGGCCAAACGCCTTGAGAAGGAAGCGAAAGAAGACAAGTCCAAGCAGCGCACGCTTGAACGTGAATTGGAATGGATGCGCCAGGGGGCCAAGGCCCGTCAAGCCAAGTCAAAGGCGCGAATCAGCGCCTACAACGACTTGGCCAACCAATCTGAACGCGAAAAAATGGGCCGCGCTCAAATCATTATTCCGAACGGTCCCCGCCTTGGGTCCAAGGTGATCGAGGTGACCGACCTGAAAAAGGCCATGGGCGACAAACTGCTTGTCGAAGGTCTGTCCTTCGACCTGCCGCCCGGCGGAATCGTCGGCGTCATCGGCCCGAACGGTGCAGGTAAATCGACGCTCTTTTCCATGCTGACCGGTCAGGCGCAGCCAGACGAAGGCACCGTTGAATACGGCGACACCGTCAAGCTGTCATATGTGGATCAATCCCGCGACGCCTTGTCCCCGGAGGCAACCGTCTGGGAGGAAATCACCGGCGGAGCAGAGATCATCGAACTGGGTGATGCCTCTATGAACAGCCGCGCCTATTGTTCGGCCTTCAACTTCAAAGGCGGCGACCAGCAGAAAAAGGTGGGTCTGTTATCCGGCGGTGAACGCAACCGCGTGCACATGGCCAAGCTGTTAAAATCTGGCGGCAATGTTCTGCTGCTTGACGAACCGACAAACGATCTGGACGTTGAAACGCTGCGCGCCCTAGAGGATGCGCTGTCATCCTTTGCAGGTTGCGCCGTCGTCATCAGCCACGACCGTTTCTTCCTTGACCGGATCTGCACGCATATCCTGGCATTCGAAGGTGACGCACATGTCGAATGGTTCCAGGGCAACTTCGAAGACTACGAAGAAGACAAAAAACGCCGTCTTGGTGCCGATGCTCTGGAACCGAAGCGGATGAAGCACAAGAAGTTCGTGCGCTAACATCCTGTCTGGCCGTAGTGCGGCACCATCAGCGCCGCACTACTGCAAAACTTCGTTTCGTATTCACGCTTTATTGAACAATTTTCTTTAGGCATTGCCACATTCAGGTCTCATTCCGGTGGTACCTTTAGAAAATCAGTTGAAAGGCATGCATCATGGCGATCGGTTTACTCAGCGGACTCATCGGTTTGTTTTCGGCCCTGGCATCTTTGTTCGTACCCGGAATCTCGTTGCTGGAAACGGGCGCAATCTACGTCATTATGGTATGCGCCAGCGTCGCACTTTCAGTTGCTCTGACGCTTGTTTCGCCGCCGGCAGATTCCCGCGCCTATTGATCGGCCGCACACGTCGGCCTTGCATTTGACGCTGGCATCACGTATCGAAGTGTTGCAGACGTTATCCATCTCGACCCACTGTGTTCCTTTCTAGGCTACAGCGCTCGACATTGCACTGACTACGCCGGGCTACCGCAATTTCGTGGGTGGCATGACTAAAAGGAATAACACGATGGCTACTGGCACCGTGAAATGGTTCAACGCAACTAAAGGCTTCGGCTTCATCGCTCCCGATGGCGGCTCCAAGGACGTTTTCGTCCACATCTCCGCTGTTGAGCGTTCCGGCCTGACCGGCCTGGCCGACAACCAGAAAGTGACTTTCGACATCGAATCCGGCCGTGACGGTCGTGAATCCGCTGTGAACCTGTCGCTGGCATAAGCTGCCTCTGCAAGATTTGGGTGCGCGGAACCGCGCATCCTTCCCTTCCCCTGACGCGGGACATGCGTCACAAAACCTTCCCAAAAATTGTGTTGATTTTGGAAACGTGACGCCGATACTGGTGTTGCTGCGTTATCTCTATCGACTACGGCCCCTATCCGGCCCTGTGCATCGATCAAGCACTGACGAGCCGTACCGCTGCATTCCGCGAGCGGTGAGACAAGGGAGACATGCCATGGCAACTGGCACCGTGAAATGGTTCAACACCACCAAAGGCTACGGCTTCATCGCACCCGATGGCGGATCGAAAGACATCTTCGTCCACATCTCTGCGGTAGAGCGGTCGGGGCTGACCGGCCTCGCTGACAATCAGAAAGTCAGCTTTGATATCGAAGCCGGCCGTGACGGCCGCGAAAGCGCCGTAAACCTGTCGCTCGCCTAATCTGCAGTCAGGCTGTTCACAAATTCCAGAACAACCGGCCCCATATCAGCGACAATCAGCTTCACCCCGGCAGCGTTGGGGTGAATGCCATCTGCCTGAAGATTGGCCTGCAAATCTACAGCGCGCAGGCCCGTAAACCAATCAGCATAAAGCGGCACGTTATAGCTTTGCGCCAAAGCCTCAAACATCCCGTTAAAACTCAGGGCATAGTCGGTGCCATAATTCGTGCCCGCCCGCAGGCCGATCAGCATGGCCGGCACATTTGCTGCATCCAATTTGCTTAAAATCTGATTTAGATTGCCCTGCGATACGGCGGGGTCCAAACCGCGCAAATAATCGTTACCGCCCAGCGCCACCAGCACGCCGTCCACGTCCGGCGTCAGCGTCCAATCCACCCGAGACAAGCCCCCCGCTGTCGTATCACCCGATACACCGGCGTTCAGCAGCGTTACCTCTGCGCCCTGTTCATCCAACCAGGCCTGCATCTGCGGCACGAAACCTTCATCCTGCGGCAACCCGTAGCCCGCGGTCAGACTGTCACCCAAAGCGGCAATCGTAACAGGTGCGGCAAATGCCGCAGTTGCAAAAAGGCTGACAGTTAACCCGTTGCGAACTGCCCGTGCAGCACCATATGCAAAGGCGAACAAATCAAAGGACTTGCCCATGCCCGATTCCGTCCTGTCACTGCGCAATGTGGCGCTGTCCCTCGACGGCAATGCGGGAAAGGTTGATATCCTGCATGATATAACGCTCGACGTGGCAAGCGGTGAAACCTTGGGGTTGGTCGGGCCAAGCGGGTCTGGCAAATCGTCTCTCCTGATGCTGATGGGCGGGCTGGAACAGGCCAGCGCGGGCACGATCACCGCCATGGGCAAAGACCTGACCGCGATGAACGAAGACCAGCTGGCCCGCTTTCGCCGTTCACATATGGGGGTCGTGTTTCAATCTTTCCACCTGATCCCGACAATGACCGCACTGGAAAACGTTGCGACCCCGCTGGAACTGGCCGGCGCGCCGGATGCCTTTGACCGCGCCCGCGCCGAATTAGAGGCTGTCGGCCTCGGCGCCCGTGTCGATCACTACCCCAACCAAATGTCGGGCGGCGAACAGCAACGTGTCGCCCTTGCCCGCGCCTCTGCCCCGCGCCCGCGCATTTTGCTGGCGGACGAGCCGACGGGAAACCTAGATGAAACCAACGGCGCAGCGATTATCGACCTGCTCTTTGGCCTGCGCGACCGCCACGGTGCGACGCTGATCATGGTCACCCACGCCCGCGACCTTGCGGCGCGCTGCAGCCGCGTGATTGGCCTGCGTGACGGCCGGTTGGACGCCGCATGAGCCTGCGCCTTGCGACAACCTTTGCCCGCCGGGAACTGCGCGGCGGCCTGCGCGGATTTCGCGTCTTCCTCGCCTGCCTTGCCCTTGGCGTCGCGGCGATTGCCGCCGTGGGCACCGTCCGTTCCGGGATAGAAGCCGGCCTTGCCGAACAGGGCAGCGCCTTGCTTGGCGGCGACGCGCAGGCCACGCTGACCTATCGCTATGCGACCGCGCCAGAGCTTGCGTTCATGCAAGAGGTATCGACCACCCTGTCCGAAACCGTCGATTTCCGCTCTATGATCACCGTGGGCGATGATCGCGCCCTGACGCAGGTGCGCGCTGTCGATGATGCTTATCCCCTTGTTGGCAATGTCACGCTTGATCCGCTCATGCCCCTGCCGGACGCGCTGGCTGGGAATGGCACGTTGCCGGGCGGAGTGATGGAACGCGTTCTTGCCGACCGCCTTGGCCTGATTCCCGGCGACACATTCCGCCTGGGCACGCAGGATTTCGTTATGTCCGCGGTGCTGACCAGCTATCCCGACAATGGTGCGGGCGGCTTTTCGCTCGGGCCGCGCAGCATCGTGCTGACCAAGGATCTGGCGAACGCGGGCTTGCTCTCCGAAGGCACGCTTTTCGACACCGACTACCGCATGCTGCTGCCCGCCGGAACAGATCTGCAAGCGCTAGAGGACCGCGCCGACAGTCAATTCCGCGACACCGGAATGCGCTGGCGCGACAGCCGCGAAGGTGCGGGCGGCACCGCCCGTTTTGTGGAACGTATCGGCGCTTTCCTGATCCTTGTGGGCCTGTCGGGCCTTGCGGTTGGCGGTGTCGGCGTCAGCGCTGCCGTGCGCGCCTATTTGGGCAACAAGACTGGCACCATCGCGACCCTGAAAACGCTTGGCGCCACGCGCGGAACCATTTTTACAACCTACGCCCTGCAAATCGGCGCTCTGACTCTGCTTGGCGTCGCGATTGGCCTGATCCTTGGCGGCGGCATCCCCATCGCCCTTGCCCCGGTGATCGAGGCGCAGTTGCCTATCCCCGCCAACTTCGGCTTTGCCCCCGCACCGCTGATTGAGGCGGCGATATACGGCATCCTTGCCGCTGCGATCTTTACCCTTTGGCCACTGGCGCGGACGGAACAAATCCGTGCTGCCACGCTGTTCCGCGATGCCTTTGCTGGCGGGACTGCCCTGCCCCGCTGGCCCTATCTGGCCATCACCGCCGCGTTGATCGCGCTTCTGCTTGGCCTTGCGATCTGGTTCTCTGGTACCGCCTGGCTTACGCTTTGGACCGCTGGCGGCATCGCCGGGGCCTTGCTGATCCTTGTGCTCGCTGCGGCGCTGATCCGCTGGATTGCCCGCATCTGTCGCCGTGCGGCACGCGGCAAACCTGCGCTGCGTCTGGCGCTGGCCAGCATTGGCGCACGGGGTGGCGAATCGACCTCTGTCGTGCTGTCGCTGGGCCTTGGCCTTGCTGTGCTGGCGGCCATCGGCCAGATCGACGGCAACCTGCGCCGCGCCTTCACGGCAGAGCTGCCAGAGCGCGCGCCAAGCTACTTTTTCGTCGACATCCAACCTGACCAGATCGACGGCTACCAACAGATCCTGGCAGACACTCCCGCCGTCAGCCGCGTCGACACCGCCCCCATGCTGCGCGGTATCATCACGCGTATCAACGATCAGGACGCAGAAGAGGTCGCTGGCGGCCATTGGGTCGTGCGCGGTGATCGCGGCATTACCTATGCCGATGCCCTGCCAGAAGGCAGCACCATCAGCGCCGGCGAATGGTGGCCCGAAGGCTACGACGGAGACCCGCAAATCAGCTTTGCCGCTGAAGAGGCGGCCGAAATCGGCCTCAACCTTGGCGATACGCTCACCGTCAACGTACTTGGCCGCGACATCACCGGCACAATCACCAGCTTTCGTGAAGTGAACTGGGACAGCGCCGGCCTTGGCTTTGTGCTGACGCTCAACAGTGCAGCCCTAGCAGGTGCGCCGCACAGCTGGATTTCGACCGTCTATGCCACCCCGGAATCAGAGGCGCAGATCCTGCGCGATCTTGCTACGGCCTATCCCAACATCACGGCCATCCGTATCCGAGATGCCATCGACCGCGTCGCCACCCTGATCGAAGGCGTCACCGCCGCCACCCGCTATGGCGCGCTGGCGACCCTTGTGACTGGTTTCCTTGTTCTGATCGGGGCTGCCGCCGCGGGCGAGCGTGCCCGTACCTTCGAGGCGGCTGTGCTAAAAACCCTTGGCGCGACCCGCGCCACCATCGTGGCCAGCTTTGCTCTACGCGCCGCGCTTTTAGGCTTTGCCGCAGGCACCGTTGCTTTGGTTGCAGGCATCCTTGGCGGCTGGGCGGTGCAAACCTTTATCATGGAAGGCGACTATCAAATCATCTGGGCCAATGCATTATGGATCATCGGCGGTGGTGTTCTTGTATCGCTGCTGGCTGGCCTTGCCTTTGCGATCCGCCCGCTGCAGGCCGCCCCGGCGCAAGTTCTGCGTTCGCGCGACTAACCAAGGCTTGGCACCCGACAAAAAAGGCGCAGGTGGATCACCACCTGCGCCTTTTTGTCTTCTCAGGCCTGCTTACTTACAGCGACGGCTTCTTTTGCAACAGCGGCATCACCTGTGCCATTTCCGGCCCCCGGGCCTGCCCTGTTACTGCGAGACGCAGCGGCATGAACAGACCCTTGCCCTTGCGGCCGGTCGCCTCTTTGACAGCATTAGTCCATTCGCCCCAGGTCGCATCCGTGTAGGGCGGCTCGCCCAACAAATCAAAAGCCTGCACGACCATGTCGCGATCTTCGTCCGCGACAACCGCCTGCCCGCCATCGCGGAACAGGGCCCACCAGGGTCCAAGATCGTCCAGCTTGGCGATGTTTTCCTTCACCACGGCCCAGAACGCGGGCTGAAGGTCAGCGGGCACCCCAGCGGCATCCAGCTCGGTTTTGACCGCAGCGGAGTCCAACGTGGCATAGTGGCGCGCCGTCAGCGGCCACAGGTCCTCAAAATCGAACTTGGTTGGCGCAGATCCGAAGGTGCTAATGTCGAAACCGTCGATGACCTGCTGGATACCATCCACCAACACGACAGGCTGGGACGACCCAAGGCGCGCCATCAACGACAAAACCGCCTCTGCCGCGATACCCTGCGCGCGCAGATCGCGCAGCGCCAGCGTGCCAAGACGCTTTGACAGCGCCTCGCCTTGCGGGCCGGTCAACAGGGAATGGTGCGCAAAGCGCGGCACAGTGCCACCCAGCGCCTTCATGATCTGGATCTGCGTGGCGGTGTTGGTGACGTGGTCGGACCCGCGGACAATATCCGTGATTTTCATGTCCACGTCATCGACGGGGGACGCAAAGGTATACAGGATCTGGCCGGTTTCCTTGATCAGCACCGGATCGCTGACCGACGCGCAGTCGATGCTGATCGGCCCCATGATCCCGTCGTCCCATTCGACCCGTTCCAGGTCCAGCTTGAACCGCCAGTGAGACTTGCGCCCCTCGTCGCGGTAGGCTTGCTTTTGCGCATCGGTCAGCGACAGCGCGGCGCGGTCATAGACCGGCGGCCTGCCCATGTTCAGCTGCTTTTTGCGCTTCAAATCCAGTTCGACCGGCGTTTCAAAGCATTCGTACAAACGCCCCGCGTCCAGCAGTTGCTGGCGCGCCTCGTCATAGCGGGCAAGGCGGTCGGACTGCTTTTGCACATAGTCCCAGGTGATCCCCAGCCAGGTCAGCACATCGCGGATGCCCTGCTCGTACTCTGGTTTGGACCGTTCTTGATCGGTGTCGTCGATCCGCAAAATGAAGGTGCCGCCGTTCTGGCGGGCGATGGCATAGTTGAACATCGCAGCGCGCAGGTTGCCGATGTGCATCCAGCCGGTGGGCGACGGGGCGAAACGAGTGATCGTGGTCATGGGGCGGCGTCCTTTATCTTTGCCCCTGCTCTGTCATGCCGCCTGCGGTTTGTCCAGTTTTGCGGGCCGCGGTGCCGGCAGACGCCACACCAAAAGCGCCAGAGTGATGAAGGAGGTCGTCGAAAAGATCAGCGCCAGTTGCAGCGCGTCCGAATAGACCGCGACCTTTTCCTCCCCTGCCTGAAGTCCGCTGGCGATATGAGCAAAAAAGATCTGTCCCATGACCGCAAGCCCCAAGGCCCCGCCAAGCTGCTGGAACGACTGCAACGCACCAGAGGCAGAGCCGGTATCCGCCTCGTCCACCTGCCCCAGCACCGTGTTGAACAGTGGCGATATGGCTGTACCCAGCCCCAGCCCGCCCATGAACAACGGGATCATGAATGCGCTGCGGCTGATTTCCCCCGCTTCTTGCGGGGTAATAAACGGCAGCAAGATCATGCAGCTGGCCAGCAATGCGCCGCCCGTGCTGATCCGAGGCCGCAAAAAGCGGTTTCCCATCCGCCCTGCGGCGACAGAGGCGGCCAGAACGCCGATGGAAAACGGAATTGTCGTCAGGCCGGACTGCAGCGGCGTAAAGCCGTTTCCGATTTGCAGCAGGATCGCCAGCACAAGGAAAAACCCGGGGATGCCTGAAAACAGCAGCATGATGATGCCGGTGCCGACCATGAAATTACGATTGCGAAACAAGGCAACCGGCAGCAGCTGCGCCTGCCCCAACTTGGCGCGCCGGCGCTGCCACCAGACAAAGATCCACAGCATCGGCAGGGCAGCAACCATCATCGCGAAAATCCACAGCGGCCAGCCGACCTGACGCCCTTCGATCAGGGGAAACATCACCAGAAGCGTCGTAATCGCTGCAAGGATAATGCCGATAAAATCGACCTCCAGCCCCTTGTTGCCCGGCAGATTGGGCACGAACTGAAGCGCGCCGATAATCGCGATAATGCCGACCGGCACGTTGACCAGAAAGATCGGCCGCCAATCAAGCCCCTGAATATCAGCGCCAATCAGGAACCCGCCCAGCACCGGACCTGTCACACTGGCAAGACCTGCTGACAGCCCGAACAGCGCGAAAGCCAGCCCGCGTTCCTTTGGCGCAAAAAGCGCGGGCACAATAGCCAGCGTCTGCGGCGTCATCATCGCGCCGCCAATCCCCTGCACGACCCGCGCGGCCACCAGCGTGTTGATCGAAGGTGCCAGCCCGCACAGCGCAGAACCAAAGGTAAACACGCACACACCCGCGATAAACATCCGCCTCCGCCCCAGGCGGTCACCTAGCCGCCCCATCGGCAGCAAAAGCAGCGCAAAGGTCAGGATATAGATCGCAACGACCCATTCGATCTGACTATCCGTTGCCGCAAAGGCATCCTGTAGTGATGGGATCGCGACATTGACGATGGTCACGTCTATCAGGTTCATGAACCCCGCAACCAGCAGCGCCGCCATGGCAATCCAGCGACGGGCCAGCGGGGTATCATCATTTGTGGCGTTCATCTTGAGTTCCTGATCAGTGACAAGCTCGATCTAGCCCCGCGTCACCCAATGTCCAAACATGCTACTGTGCTTGACGAAAAAGGGCCCCGCACGGTCATGCGGGGCCCGGACCTGACGTCAGGTGGCAGCTATCAACGAATGATCTGAACGATTGCGCCGGTTTCGGCGTCAATCAGAACTGGCAGATTGTTAACGTTCAGATAACGGTATTCCGGCTGTGGCACCTCATAGGTTTCAATCTCGGCCGGTACCACCGCGCCGACGACCACCTCGCCATCAAGGTAGACCGTATCGACGGGGTTGGCCTGAACAAAGGTCAGGGTATCAGGTGTGGGTTCCACCGCCGCGGCCCCCACGGCCGTCCCTGCGATACCGCCTGCCACAATCGCGCCCACGGGTCCGCCCAGCGCAACAGCCGTCAATGCACCCACGGTGCCGGTTGCGACCGCTGCACCGTTCTGGTCACCCTGCGATACGCCTTCTTCAGTCTGGGTGATGATCACCAGCTCTTCGGGATTGCCAGCCATGTCGATCAGCGGCACGGCGTTGGCGTTTTCCTCAACATACAGATACTGTCCAGAAGCCCAACCCGAAGCATCCGCGGCCGTCACCTTGCACCAGCTGACATCTTCCAGGCAGCCGTCAACCGTGACCTCTTCATTCACCGCAAGCACGCCGGTGACGGGCGCTGCGATTGTCGGCTCTGTGCGCACTGTCAGTTCTGCACCTGCCTTGGCAGAGGTGGTCTGCGCAAAGGCGGGTGCAGCCGCAGTCAGTGCAAGGGCAGAGGCAATGCTAAATGTCGTCAGTTTCATCTTGGTCATCCTTCATGCCGCCCCGCCGCACCGGTTGTCGGTGCTGCTGAATAAAGCGGCGTTCTGATGATGAAATGCCGGGCGGCTGACAATCGTTCCGCACCTGCCAGACACACTGGCAAAGAATTGCCCAGCCGCCCCACGGGTTTCGGCAATGATCGCAAACCTTTGACGCCGCCCCTTGTCACCAAGCGGCGGCGCATCAAGCCGCTGGCTGGGCGGCAGAGCCTACCCGTTATCGCGCCAGCGGTTCACGATGGGATAGCGGCGATCCAACCAGAACGCCCGCCGCGACAACCGCGTGCCGGGGGCGGACTGAAAGCGTTTGTATTCGCTGATATAAACCAGATGTTCGACCTTCTTGACCGTCGCCCGGTCATAGCCCGCAGCCACACAGTCCGCGACGCTGGCTTCGTCATCCACCAGCATCGTCAGGATGCCATCAAGGATGTCATAGGGCGGCAGACTGTCATCATCGCGCTGATCCGGCCGCAGCTCTGCACTGGGCGGCTTGTCGATGATACTGACGGGGATCATTTCCCCTGCGGGGGCCTTCATCCACGGACGGTGGTTGGCATTGCGCCAGCGGCAAATGTCGAACACCCGCGTTTTATAAAGATCCTTGATCGGGTTATAACCGCCCGCCATATCACCGTAAATCGTGGCATAGCCCACTGCGACCTCGGACTTATTGCCAGTGGTTAGCAGCATCTCGCCGAACTTGTTCGACTGCGCCATCAGCAGCAGCCCGCGCATCCGGCTTTGGATGTTTTCTTCGGTCAGATCAGGCGCAAGACCGTCGAACAGCGGGGCCAAAGTGTCGCTTACCGCGTCAACCGGCCCCGATATCGGCACCGTGTCGAATTTGCAGCCCAGCGCGTCCACGACTCCCTGCGCATCATCCAAAGACGCTTGAGAGGTGTATTTGCTAGGCAGCATCACGCCGCGCACGTTGTCCGGCCCCAGCGCGTCAGCTGCAATCACAGCAACGATCGCACTGTCGATCCCGCCGGACAGACCCAGCAGCACCTTTTTGAAACCGGTCTTGCCGCAATAATCGCGCAGGGTTTCGACCATCGCGCGGTAATCCTGCTCCAGACTATCCGGGTGATGCGCTTTCGCCCCCTCTGCCGCGACCCATATGCCGCCCTCGCTGATCAGATCGACATGGGCAATCGCCTCTTGCATGATCGGCATCTGCAGCGCCAGCTTGCCGCCCCGGTTCAACACGAACGATCCGCCATCGAACATCTGGTCATCCTGTCCGCCGACCATATTTACATAGATCAGCGGCACGTCGTTTTCGATCACGCGGGCGACCATATTGTTCAGACGGATGTTGAACTTGTTCCGGAAATAGGGGCTGCCGTTGGGAACAAGCAGCACCTCTGCCCCGCTTTCGACCTGCGCCTCTGCCACATCTGGATACCAAGCATCCTCGCAAATCGGCGTGCCGATGCGGGGGCCTTGCGTGGCAAAGGGGCCGTGAATTGCACCCCGGCTGAACAGGCGTACTTCGTCAAAGACGTTGTAGTTGGGCAGAAAAAACTTGTCCGCCCGCCCTGCGATCCTGCCGCTTTGCAGCATGTAATAGCAGTTGTGCAGCTTTACGCCCTCGACCGCCGGCCCGCCGATCATCAGGATCGGACCGTCGGCACAATCCGCCGCCAGTTTTTCGATCGCCGCGACGGCGTCCAGAATGAATGCATCACGCCGCACCAGATCCTGCGTCTGATACCCCGTGATGAACATTTCCGGCAGGGCCACCATCTGCGCCCCCGCATCACGCCCCTGCCGCCAAGCATCCATCGCCTTTGCGGCATTGCCTGCAAGGTCCCCAACGGTTGGGTTCAGCTGCGCCAGGGTGATGCGGTAGGTGTCGGTCATGGGCATTATCTCCGGGTTTGGATTGCAAATAGCAGATATCCGCCCAAGGGAAACCCGCCGCCGCCACCCTTGCCCCGTTGCCTGTGGCAAAGAGTTTCTTTACCCTCCGGTTCTGAGGCAATGATCAGGACTTCCCATGACGCGTTTTGCAACGGCAGCACTCTTGGCAATGACCCTTGCCGGGGCAGCGACGGCACAGACCGTGGAAACCAAGCAATATGACGACGGCGGCGTGTATGAAGGCGCATTCCTGAACGGCAAACAGCACGGTCAGGGGACCTACACCCTGCCCAATGGCTACAGCTATACCGGCAACTGGGCGCAGGGCGAAATCACCGGCACCGGCAAGGCGACCTTCCCCAATGGGTCAGTCTACGAAGGCACATTTGCCGCAGGCAAACCCGATGGCACCGGCAAGATCACCTTTGCCGACGGCGGCACCTTCGAAGGCGACTGGCTTGAGGGGAACATCACCGGCCGCGGCATCGCCCGCTACGCCAATGGCGTGGTCTATGAAGGCGAATTCCGCAACGCCATGCACCACGGCACCGGCACCATGCGCAGCCCCGACGGCTATGAATACACCGGCCCCTGGATCAACGGCGTCAAGGAAGGCACTGGCCGCGTCACCTATCCCGACGGCGCGATCTACGAAGGCGCGCTGAAAGCCGGCGAACGCGACGGCACAGGCACCCTGACGATGAAAGACGGCCTGATTTACGAAGGCACCTGGGTCGACGGTCAAATCCAGGGCACCGGCAAACTGGTCCAGCCCAACGGCGACATCTACGAAGGCGACCTTGTTGCCGGCAAACGCGATGGCACAGGCAAGGTCACCTATGCCAACGGCGACATCTACGAGGGCGGCTTTTCCAACGACAGCCGCAATGGCAAGGGGACCTTTACCGGCACCGATGGCTATCGTTACAGCGGCGACTGGAAAGACGGCCAGATCGACGGCACAGGCGAAGTCACCTATCCCGATGGTGCGATCTATGTCGGTGAATTCACCGCCGATCTGGCGAATGGCAAGGGCAAGATCACCTACGCCGACGGCTCGACCTATGACGGCGGCTGGACCAATGGCGTCATCGACGGACGCGGTGTTGCGACCTATGCCAATGGCCTTGTCTATGACGGCGACTTCGTAAACGCCAAGAACGAAGGGCAAGGCACCATGACCTACCCCGACGGCTACACCTATGCAGGCGGCTGGTCGGACGGTCAACGTAACGGCATGGGGACAGCGACCTATGCCGACGGCACTGTCTACGAAGGCGAATTTCTGAACGGCCAGCGCCACGGTACCGGCACAATCACCCTGCCCGACGGTTTTGTCTATGCCGGCTCATGGCAGGACGGCGAAATCAGCGGCAAAGGAGTTGCGACCTACGCCAACGGCGACGTGTACGAGGGCGCATTCGTCCGCGGCCGCCGCGAAGGCCCCGGTACCATGCGCTACGCCTCCGGAACTGAAACCACAGGGGAATGGGCTGACGGTGCCTTACTGACACCCGCCCCCGAAGCAGCGCCTGCGCCAACAGCCGACGCTCCCGTCAACGGCGACGCCCCCGTCAACGTGGACACGGCCCCGGCGGATCCGGAACCGGCAAACTAGCCCCGCAACCGCGCCTTCAGCGCTAGCAGGTCGGCCCAAGCCTCGCGCTTGGCCGCCGGCTGGCCCAGCAGCATGTCCGGAGCGAACATCGGCAGCGCGGGGCGGCCCATCACCTCGGCCCACTGACCGCGCATCCGCGTAATTCCGGCGCGCCCCAGCAAGGCCTGACAGGCCGCATTGCCCATACAGACGATAACATCCGGCTGCACCAGCGCGATATGCCGCTGGACAAACGGCAGCATCATGGCCAGATCATCCGCCAGCGGCATGCCTGCCCCCGCCGTGCGCCAGGGCATCACATGCATGACATAGGCAGCGCGCGCCTCATTCTCGGACGTCCGGTCCAGCCCGATCGCCCCCAGCATCCGGTCCAGCAACGCGCCCTGCGCCCCGACAAAGGGCCGCCCGGCAAGATCCTCTGCCCGGCCCGGCGCATCGCCAATTACCATGACCCGCGCCGCCATGTGCCGCTCGGCCCCGACAAAGTTGCGCGCACCGCGCTTGAGCGCGCACAGCTCGAACCCTGCCTGCGCCGCCTCCAGTGCTGCCAGATCCGCCGCCGCCTCGGCCGCCTCGTACGCCAGCGCCACGGCATCGAATTTTTCCGGCACCGGGATCGGCGGTGGCGGCGGCCGCGTACCGGGTGCCTGCTTCACCGTCGCAGCCTTTGCCGGGACAGCCTCCAGCGCATAGCGGTCCACGGGCACATCGCCGATCGCCTCATCCGCGCCCAAGGCCACCTGCCAGTCGAGCAAGGCGACCTCGTCCCAATATGTCTCACTTGATTCCATACCGCCCACTCTACCCCAGCCGGGGGCGGAACGCAGTCCCCTTCTTCTGGTTACAAATATCCCGGGGGGACGGCGCAGCCGGGGGGGCTGGCCCCCCATCCCGCACCCGCCTATAACCATCGCCATCAAGAAGGAGAGCCATCATGTCATTCCGCGCACGCCACCTGCTGGGCATCGAACATCTGGCCCCGGACGAAATCACGACCCTGATCGATCTGGCCGATACCTACGCCACCGACAACCGCGCCGGCAAAACCCACCGCGACGTGCTGGCGGACATGACCCAGATCAACATGTTCTTCGAAAACTCCACCCGTACCCAGGCCAGTTTTGAACTCGCTGGCAAAAAGCTGGGCGCGGATGTGATGAACATGGCAATGCAGTCCAGCAGCGTCAAAAAGGGCGAAACCCTGATCGACACGGCCCTGACCCTGAACGCCATGCACCCCGACCTGCTGGTTGTGCGCCATCCCTCCTCTGGCGCGGTCGATCTGTTGGCGCAAAAGGTGAACGGCGCGGTATTGAATGCGGGCGACGGCCGCCACGAACACCCCACGCAGGCGCTGCTTGACGGCCTTACCATCCGCCGCGCCAAAGGGCGCCTGCACCGCCTGTCCATCGCGATCTGCGGCGACATCGCCCATTCCCGCGTCGCCCGGTCCAACATCATGCTGCTTGGCAAAATGGAAAACCGCGTCCGCCTGATCGCCCCGCCGACCCTGATGCCCGCCGGCATCGGTGAATTCGGGGTCGAGGTATTCGATGATATGGAAAAGGGTCTGCAGGACGTTGACGTCGTGATGATGCTTCGCCTGCAAAAAGAACGCATGGACGGCGGCTTTATCCCCTCGGAGCGGGAATATTTCCACCGCTACGGCCTTGATGCGGACAAGCTAGCCTTGGCCAAACCCGACGCCATCGTCATGCACCCCGGCCCGATGAACCGCGGCGTTGAAATCGACGGCACCATCGCTGACGACATCAACCGCTCTGTCATTCAGACACAGGTGGAAATGGGCGTTGCAGTCCGTATGGCGGCGATGGACCTGCTGGCCCGCAACCTGCGCGCCGCCCGCGCAGAAGCCGCCGCCTGAACCGGGAACCAGCCGCGCCCCTGCGCTGTTGGCCCCTTGCACGATCAACGGAGCTTGCTGCATGACCCTGACCATCCCTGCCAATGACCACGGCCTGATCCGCGTCTTCAAGATCACAGGCCCCCTGCCCGAAGGCCTCTCTGATCGCACGCCGGATGCGATTTTGGCGCTTTTCGGCACCGATGCCCTTGATCCAACCTACATCGACGTCGTCGATACCCGCGATTTGTCCGGCCTGACCCTGATTGATTACCTGAACCAGGGCTATGACATCCCGCAAGAAGCGACTGTCGATCCGGCCCTGCGCGATCTGCGGGGCATCGCCGTCCTGATCATGTCCCGCGCCAGCGCAGGCCGCGATGTGACCCTGAACCTTGCGCCGCAGGTGGCGCATGTCACGACAACGGGCGCGCCTGCCCGCCTGGCGGCACCGGCCGCACCGCTGACATCAGACGCCGCGACCGGCACTGTGACAGGCGGCAAGGCACCGCCCAGCAATGCCGCCATGTCAGGCCGCGTCGCCACCATCGCACTGCTGGTCCTTTTTGCCCTTGTCGCCCTGATGATCTGGATTGCAAGCTAACCATAGTCTGCAAAACATGCGGCAAAGATTGACCCTGCCGCCTGCGCTCCCTACACCTTGCCGGACCGCCGCAAGACGCAGGATCGCATGACAACCCTTCATTTTACCAACGCCCGCCTGATCGATCCGGTCGCCTTGACCGATGATACCGGCAGCCTGACCGTGCAGGACGGCCTGATCACGGCCCTGAGCGCCGATGCCCCAGCGGGGGCCACCGTGGTCGATTGCGGCGGCGCATGCCTCGCCCCCGGTATCATCGACATCGGCGTCAAGGTGTCCGAGCCGGGCGAGCGGCACAAGGAATCCTTCCGCTCTGCCGGCCGTGCCGCGGCCGCGGGCGGCGTTACCACCATCGTCACCCGCCCCGACACCACCCCTGCCATCGACACACCAGAGGCGCTGGAATTCGTCCGCCGCCGGGCCGAGGTCGAAGCCTGCGTCAACGTCCTGCCCATGGCGACCCTGACCAAAGGCCGCGAAGGCCGAGAGATGACCGAAATCGGCTTTCTGCTCGACGCTGGCGCCGTCGCTTTTACCGATGGCGATCACGTCGTCACCGATACCAAAGTCCTCTCCCGCGCCCTGACCTATGCCCGCAGCCTTGGCGCATTGGTCATCGGCCACCCGCAGGATCCCGGCCTGTCAGCCGGTGCCTGCGTCACAAGCGGCAAATTCGCATCGCTGCGCGGGTTGCCCGCCGTGTCGCCCATGGCGGAACGCATGGGCCTCGACCGGGATATCGCTCTGCTGGAAATGACCGGCGCACGCTATCATGCCGACCAAATCACCACCGCCCGCGCCTTGCCGGCGCTGGAACGGGCAAAACGCAACGGCCTGAACATCACGGCAGGTGTCAGCATCCATCACCTCACACTGAACGACATGGACGTCGCTGATTACCGGACCTTCTTCAAACTGACCCCTCCACTGCGGTCAGAGGATGACCGCCAGGCCGTGATCAACGCGCTGGCCGACGGGCTGATCGACGTTGTCTGTTCCATGCACACTCCGCAGGACGAAGAATCCAAACGCTTGCCCTTCGAACACGCCGCCGCAGGCGCCGTCGGATTGCAAACACTGCTGCCCGCGGCGCTGCGGCTGGTGCACGCAGGCCAGATTAGCCTGCCACGCCTGTTCCGCGCCCTGACGCTTAACCCCGCACGCTTGCTAGACCTGCCAGCCGGCCGCCTGGCTCCCGGCGCGCCAGCCGATCTGGTGCTCTTCGACCCTGATGCACCCTTTGTGCTCGACCGTGCCACACTTCTGTCCAAGTCCAAGAATACGCCCTTTGACGGCGCCCGCCTCCAAGGGCGCGTGATTGGAACCTGGGTCAAGGGCAACCGCATCGCCCCCCCCCACAGTGAAAGAGGCGCCGATGCCTGATATGTCGTCACCCGTTCCCGTTCTGCTGCTATGGGGGGCCATCGGCTACCTTCTCGGCTCTATTCCGACAGGCGTTATACTTGCCCGCGTCATGGGTCTTGGTGACCTGCGCACAATCGGTTCCGGCAATATCGGCGCCACAAATGTGCTGCGCACCGGCAACAAACGCGCAGCGGCACTGACGCTGCTGGGGGACGCACTCAAAGGGGCCATCGCCGTGTTGCTGGCCAGCGCCCTTGCTCCTTACGATGCCGTCCAACTGGCCGCGCTGGCCGCGCTTATCGGCCACTGCTTTCCTGTCTGGCTCGGCTTTCGCGGCGGCAAAGGTGTGGCCACATTCCTTGGCATCATGCTTGCGCTGGTGCCACTGGCAGGCCTGATCGCCTGCGCCATCTGGGGATTGACCGCAAAGTTCGGCAAAATCTCTTCCCTTGCAGCGCTCCTTGCTGCAGGCTGGACGCCCATCGTGCTGGTGCTGATTGGCCGGGGTGATCTTTTCGCCCTCGCCAGCGTGCTTGCGATCCTGATCTACCTGCGCCACTGGGCAAATATTGGCCGGCTTCGCAACGGGACAGAGCCGCGGATCGGCGCCAAAAGCTAAATAATCCTGCGCCCGCGCCACAACAGACGCAGCGCAGCCCCCAACAGCCACAGCGGCCAGCCCAGCACCATGCGCAGGCTGACCAGCCGCAACACAATCGCAAACGGCAACACCACAGCCAGCCCGGCCAAGGCACCCAGCACAAAGGCACCGCCCGCCTTTATCGGCAGCCCCAGCGCCAGCGGGCCAGCAATCAAGGCGACCGGTGCAATCCGCTTGAACAAAAATCCTGCAATCATCCCGCCACTTTCACCCCAATTGCGGCAAAATAAAGGCGCGCCCGAACCCGCACGCCCCTTCTTCTTCTGGTCAAAAATATCCCGGGGGAGGCGCAGCCGGGGGCAGAGCCCCCAGCCAACCGCTCAATAGGAATATTCCGGATAGATCTTGCTCAAATCACCGCCCCACTCACCGTGGTACTTGGCAAGCAGCTCGTCCGCAGGCACCTGGCCCGTCTCGACACTTTCCTGCAGCGCATTCAGGAAATGCGTCTCGTCCGCAACCAGACCGCCCGCGCCGGGCCTGGCCCGGGCTTTCAATCCGCCGTGGGCAATATCTACGCAAGCCTTCGCCAACTGGTGCATATCAATGCCGTCCACCTTGGCCTGCAATCCGTCAACGCTTGACGCCACCAGCAGCGCTTGCCGCTGCTCTGCGGTCCAGTCCTTGCACAGGTCCCATGCCGCATCCAGCGCACCTTGATCATAGGTCAGACCCACCCAGAACGCCGGCAGCGCACAAAGCCGCCGCCAGGGGCCGCCATCGGCACCGCGCATCTCGATGAACTGCTTGATCCGCGCCTCAGGAAAGACCGTCGTCAGATGGTCAGCCCAATCGCTCAGCAACGGCTTCTCGCCTGGCAGGGCCGGCAGCTCGCCCTTCAGAAAATCGCGGAACGACTGGCCTAGCGCGTCGATATACTTACCGTCGCGGTAAACGAAATACATCGGCACATCGAGAACCCAGTCGACCCAGCGCTCGAACCCCATACCGTCCTCGAATACCCAAGGCAGCATGCCGGTGCGCGAATCGTCCAGCCCCCGCCAGACGCGCGACCGCCAGGATTTGTGCCCGTTCGGCTTGCCGTCAAAGAAGGGCGAATTTGCAAATAGCGCCGTCGCGACAGGCTGCAGGGCAATCGCCACCCGCAGCTTCTGAACCATGTCCGCCTCGGATGAAAAATCAAGGTTCACCTGTACCGTGCAGGTCCGCCGCATCATCTGCGTGCCATGGGTGCCAACGGTGCCCATGTAGGCGTCCATCAGCTTGTATCGCCCTTTGGGCATCAGCGGCATATCGTCGTGGGACCATTCCGGCGCGGCACCCAGACCGATAAAGCCTGCGCCCATCTCGTCGGCGATTTCCTTCACCTGCGCCAGATGCAGGTTCACCTCGTCGCAGGTCTGGTGGATCGTCTCCAGCGGTGCGCCCGACAGTTCCAGCTGCCCCCCCGGCTCGAGCGACACATTCGCGCCGTCCTTGGTTAGGCCGATGATCTTGCCGCCTTCTTCAACGCGGTCCCAACCGAATCGCTGCTCCAGCCCTTCCAGCATCGCCTTGATGCCGACTTCGCCCTCATAGGGCAGCGGCATGTTGGTCGCTTTGATATAGCCGAATTTCTCGTGCTCTGTGCCAATCCGCCACTGATCCTTGGGCTTGCAGCCCTTGGACAGCATTTCTGCCAGCTGGTCGTGGCTTTCGATGGGGCCGCCACCGGATTGAGGAATGGACATAAGGGCAGCCTTTTTATCGTGCGCGTTTCACAGACTATCTGGCGTGACCCACCCCACGCGTCAATGCAAGAGCGTACGTTCCTTTTCCCACACTGTGACCCGCGCACCCGGTGTGCGTTCCAGCACAGCCAGAACAGCGCCGCTGCGAATGCCGGGCAAGGCGGCGAAAACATCGAACAGGGTTTCCGCCCCTTCCGCATTCACTGGAATGGCCAGCGCCTGGCCGCCCACCCCCGTCAGCACCCAGTGCGGGCTTGGCAGGGCGGCAGGTTCCAGTTCCAGCCGGGTCAGATCGGTAACATCCATCGCGCCGCCGGTCAGCGGTCCCATATAGACCAGGCGCCGTTCGTCCATCATGACAATCCCCGGCCCCTGCCCGTCCTGGCGAAACCGCGCCCGCTGCACGCCTGCCGCCCCGATCGCCGCCGCCAGCACAACCAGTGTCACGCCAATCCATTTCACAACGCCAAAGCTGCCCAGCGCCCACCATAGGCCCAAAACGGCCAAGGCCCCTGCAAACAAGACCTCTCGCCAGCGCCACAAGGTCGCTCGCGCCTGCGGCCTCAGGAATTCAGCCATGCGCCTGCCCTTTCTGTTTTACGCGGCCCCCCGCGTTTGCAGCTATCCGATTTTTCGTCGAAAAATCGGCTTGCCCGCCGCGTCACTGCCAGTCCCCCAGCGTCGTCTGCCACAGCGTCAGGGCCGCGACCGCCGCCGTATCGGCGCGCAAGATCCGGGGCCCCAGACTGATCGCTTGCGCCTGCGGCATCTCGTGCAGCCTTGTGCGTTCACTTTGCGAAAAGCCGCCCTCTGGTCCGATCAGCACGGCCCAGGGGCCGGGCGTCAGGCTGGCCAGATTGGCGGCCGTCCCAACTAGACGTTCATCGCAGAACAAAATCCGCCGGTCGCCCCAACCATCCAGAACCGCTGACAATTTCGTGACCTCGGCCACCTGCGGCACAAATGTGCCGCCGCATTGCTCTGCCGCCTCGACCGCATGGGCCTGCAACTTGTCCTGACGCGCTTTTTCATTCGTGAAATCCGTCACGACCGGCAAAAGACGCGCCACGCCCAGTTCTACCGCCTTTTCGACGATGAAATCGGTGCGCACCTTTTTGATCGGGGCAAAGATCAGCCACAGGTCCGGCGGCGCGATCTGAGGCGCGGTTTGCGCCTGCACCAGCAGGACGCCGCCGCGCTTGGACCCTTCGATGACTTGCGCATCCCACGCCCCGTCACGCCCGTTGATCAGTGTCAGCACATCACCAACGGACAACCGCATCACGGCAAAAATATACAGCGCACGGTCCTTATCCAGAGGAACCGTTTGCCCTTCCCCCAAGGGGTGCTCTACAAAAAGGCGAATTTTTGATGCCATGGGCAGAACATATGCACCAGACCACCCGGACACCAGAGCCCGCAGACAGCAATGCTGCTGGCCGTGTCGCAGACAGCGCCGGAAACTGGGTTGACACCCGTGCGCCGCAAAGCTGGCGGCCCTATCTGCGGCTGTCGCGCCTTGATCGCCCTATCGGCACATGGCTGCTGCTGCTGCCTTGCTGGTGGGCGATTGCGCTGGCGGTGCTGGCGACGAACAGTTTTACCGCTTTCGACGTCTGGCTGATCATAGGCTCTGCCATCGGCGCGGCCTTGATGCGCGGCGCGGGCTGCACCTGGAACGACATCACCGACCGCCACATCGACGGCTCTGTCGCGCGCACCCGCTCGCGGCCCATTCCATCTGGTGCGGTCACGGTAAAGCAGGCGCTGGCCTGGATGATTGCGCAATGCCTGATTGCCCTGGGCATCCTTCTGACCATGCCCCCGGCTGCCATCGCGCTGGGCGTTGCGGCCCTGATCCCGGTTGCGATCTATCCGTTTGCCAAGCGCTTTACATGGTGGCCGCAGGTCTTTCTTGGCCTTGCGTTCAACTGGGGGGCGCTGCTGCTATGGACGGCCCATACCGGATCACTTGGGTGGCCCGCTGTCGCGCTTTACGTGGCCGGCATTAGCTGGACACTGTTTTATGACACCATCTATGCCCACCAAGACACAGAGGACGACGCCTTGATCGGCGTAAAATCCACCGCCCGCCTGTTTGGAAACAACAGCCCGGTGTGGCTGCGCGGCTTTCTGGTCGGCACCCTTCTTTTGCTGGGGCTTGCGGTCATCGGGGCCGCGCTGGACCGCAGTGTGCCGTCGCTGCTGATTGCCTTGCTGGGGCCCTGGGCCATGGCCTGGCACCTGACCTGGCAACTGACGCAGTTTCGATCCGACGACACCAACATCCTGCTTAAACTGTTCCGGTCCAATCGTAACGCAGGCCTGCTGCCCTTGCCGTTTTTCGCCATCGCTTTTCTGGCATGATTGCGCCCAGCGGTCCTGACGCTTAGACCTGCGCAAGACCAAGCCCAAGGATTCCACGACCCATGCGTCTGTCACAGCTGTTTTTACGCATTGGCGTTTTCGTTATCGCCGCCATCGCCTGCACCTTTGCCGCGCGTGCCACCGTCGCCATCGTCGAGGATGTGTCGGTCATGTCCGTGCAAGAGGACCTTGTCGATGCGCAGATGCCTTGGGCCAGCGTGCTGGGTGACGGGCTGCAAGTCATCATCGAAGGCGAGGCCCCGACCGAGGCCGCACGCTTTCGCGCCATTTCCACTGCCGGACGTGTCGTGGACGCCAGCCGCGTGATCGACAACATGTCTGTCGTCGATACTGCCGGCATAGCCGCCCCCGATTTCGCAGTCGAAATCCTGCGCGGCGATAGCGGCGTGTCAATCATCGGCCTGATCCCCGCCGCCACCGACCGCGAGGCGCTGGATGCCCGCATTACGCAGATCGCCCGCGGCCTGACGGTTACCGACCTGCTGGAAACGGCCGACTATCCCGTGCCGGACACCTGGCGCGACGCCATGACCTATGCCTTGCGGGCCTTGGATCTGCTGCCGCGGTCCAAGATATCTGTGACAGCGAACCGTATCGCGATCACCGCCATCGCAGACAGCGCAAGACAAAAGGCAGATTTCGAAACTTCGCTTGCCCGCAATGTGCCCCAGGGCATCCGCCGGCAGGTGCGTATCACAGCACCGCGTCCGGTGATTTCGCCCTACACCATCCGCTTTACAAAGGACGCGGACGGCGCGCGATTTGCCGCCTGCGCCGCCGATAGCCCCGCCACAGAACAGCAGATCATGGAAGCCGCCATCGCTGCCGGATTTTCAGGGCGGTCGTCTTGCGTGCAGGCGCTGGGGGTGCCGTCGCGCACATGGGGCCGTGCTGCGGCGCTGGCCATCAAGGCGGTGGGTGATATTGGTGGCGGCACAGTCACGCTGGCCGATACCGACATCACGCTTGTCGGGCTAGAGACGACCGATCAGGATACCTTTGAACGGGTGGCGGGCGTTCTGGAAAACGCTTTACCCGACGTCTACGCCCTGTCGACAGACCTGCCCCGCCCGCCAGAGGCAAGCGCCGACGGCCCGCCGACCTTTACCGCGCAGCGCAGCAGCGACGGTGCTGTGCAGCTTTCGGGCCGCGTCGTGGACGATCTGTCCAATATGACGGCGCAGAACTATGCCGCGGCCAAATTCGGCGCCGGCAATGTCAATATGGGCACCCGCGTGACCGGTGATCTGCCGCAGGATTGGTCCGTGCGCGTGCTTGCGGGTCTGGAAGTCCTGGCCCAACTGCAAAACGGCAGCGTCGCCGTCACACCGGATCTGGTCACCGTCAAGGGCGAGACGGGCAACGCTAATGCCCAAGCCATCGTCACTAATCTGCTGATCGACAAACTCGGCCAGACCGCAGAGGCCGATCTTGATATTACCTATGTCAAGGAACTCGACCCCGCTGCGGGTCTGCCGACCCCGGACGAGTGCATCGCCAATATCGAAAACGTCACCGACGGGCGCAAGATCGTCTTTGATCCCGGCTCTGCGACGCTGACATCGGATTCCCAGCCGATTGTCGATGACATTGCCGAAATATTGCAGCGGTGCCCGGATATCCGCCTGCAGATCGCAGGCTATACCGACAGCCAGGGCGGCGAGGAAATGAACCAGGAACTGTCCCAGACCCGCGCAGATGCAGTTCTGAACGCCCTGCGCGTGCGGCGCATTCCCATCGCCACCTTCACCGCCATCGGCTATGGAGAGGCTGATCCGATCGCCGACAACGATACCGCCGACGGGCGTGAGGCAAACCGCCGGATCGCATTTTCACTGACCCAGACCGCAGAAGAAGCGGCAGCAGCAGCAGCGGCAGATAACGACGCGGCAGACGCCGAAGAAACATCGCAAACAGACAACGAGACGAACGAATGACAGTCAGGACCGCCCCGTGAACCGCACCGAATTCATCGTCGCCACAGCGATCATCCTTTTCGTCGCCTTTGCCCTTGGCTGGTTCGCCAGCTGGCTGGTCAACCGCGCCACACGCGTCACCAAAGCCGAGATCGGAGAGCTTGATCGCATGGCGCAGGCCCTGCATGAAGCCGAAGAAACCCGCGATCAGGCCATCACCTATTTGCAGCAACGCGAAGCGGAAATCACCAACCAGCTGTCGCAAACCGAAGCAGAACTACGCGCGGCCATGGACGGCCTGCGCGACGCCCGCCAAGAGGCGGAAGAATACCGCAGCCGCCTTGACCGGTAGCTGAATACGTGACGTTGCGACATGTAGCCTCGTCTGGAACCGCAGAACACTTAATTGGTTTAGTCCCCATAGACGCCCCGCGCCGAAACGGTCGCGGGGCTCGTCACTTTGAAAGGACACGCCATGAAAATTTTGATGGTTCTGACGTCACACGACAAACTGGGCGACACCGGCAAGAAGACCGGTTTCTGGCTCGAGGAATTTGCCGCCCCCTATTACGTCTTTAAGGACGCAGGGGCCCAGATCACCATCGCGTCGCCCAAGGGCGGCCAGCCGCCGCTTGATCCGTCGTCCGATACCAAGGACGCGCAGACCCCTGCGACCGACCGTTTCAAGGACGATGCTGACGCGCAAAAGGCGCTTGCACAGACCGAAGTACTATCTGGCATTGACGCTGCTGACTTTGACGCGGTGTTCTACCCCGGCGGTCACGGACCGCTTTGGGATCTGGCCAACGATGCTGACAGCATCAGGCTGATCGAAACCGTCACCGCCGCCGGCACGCCCCTTGGTGCTGTCTGCCACGCGCCGGGCATTTTCAAGAATACCAGGATCGACGGCAAGCCGCTTGTCACCGGCAAGACCGTTACTGGTTTCACCAATACCGAAGAGGAAGCCGTCGGCCTGACGGACGTGGTGCCGTTCCTTGTTGAGGACATGTTGAAAGCAAATGGCGGTCATTACGAGAAGGGGCCCGACTGGGGATCTTTTGTCGTAACCGATGGAAAGCTTGTCACCGGCCAGAACCCCGCATCGTCCGAAGAAGCAGCCAAAAAGCTGTTGGCGCTGGTCTGAACCTGCCAATATACCGAAGGGGCCGCGCATTTGCGGCCCCTTCGTGCTGGCCGCCTGTTTCGGCCTGGCTTTGCCAAGCCGACCCCTTGGGGGCTTTGCCCCCAAACCCCCAGGATATTTGTGACCAGAAGAAGGAAGACCCGGCGACAGGCTGGCTAGTGACGCGGTGCCGCGGCCCGGCGCAGGCGGTCATTGATGGCCGCGCCCAGACCATGTTCCGGTACGGGCGCGACAGCGATGGCCACTGCCCCCATGGCGTCCAACTGATGTAGCCGATCGAACAGGTTCGCGGCAGCCTCTGCCAGATCGCCAGAGGCGGAAAGGGTCAGATCACCTGTGACGGAGCCGAATCCCAGCAAGACTTCACCAGCCCGTGCCTGCGTTGCATTGAGGCGCACCGTGCCTTGCGGTGCGTAATGGCTGGCCAGCATACCAGGCGCGGTAATCGTGGCAACGCCGCTTTGCCGGATCAAAGGATGCGCCAGCGTTGTCTCCAGCGCCTCTGCCGCGACTCCGCCGGCACGCAGCAGGATCGGATCGCCAGTGACGTCTACAATAGTCGATTCAAGTCCGACGCCGCAGGCCCCGCCATCGACGACGCCGCCAATGCGCCCTGCAAGACTTGCGACAACATGCGCCGCCGTGGTCGGACTGATCCGGCCGGAGGGATTTGCGCTGGGGGCCGCGACCGGACCGCCGAAGGCACGCAATAGCCCTTGCGCGACAGGGTGATCCGGCACGCGCACCGCCAGTGTCGTCAGGCCTGCCGTCACCAGCGATGAAATCCCCGCATTTGCCCGCAGCGGCAGCACCAATGTCAGCGCGCCGGGCCAGAAAGCCTGCGCCAGACAGTAAGCCTGTGGGGTAAATGTGACCAGTTCCTCTGCCGCGGCAAGATCGGCAACATGCACAATCAGGGGGTTGAAGCTGGGTCGCCCTTTGGCCGTATAGATCCCCGTCACCGCGTCAGAGCGTCGCGCATCCGCCCCGAGGCCGTAGACGGTTTCGGTTGGAAAGGCGACCAAACCCCCATGGGCAAGGATATCTGCGGCCTTTGCCAATCCTGCATCATCCGAATCAAAGACGATTGTTTCTGACGTGGCGTTGTCATTGCGTGATTGCATGGTGTGGCTACCTTGGTCAGGATCGCGCCTGCATACCGCCGCGCCACGCCCTTGCCAAGCACGCCTCAGGAGGAGCCGACCCATGCCCTACCGCGCCCCCGTTTCCGATTTCCGTTTTTTGCTGAATCACGTCACCGACTTTGCGGCCGTCACCGCGACCGATAAATTCAGCGAAGCGACGCCCGATATGACCGAGGCCATCCTGACCGAGGCCGCCAAGATGTGCGAGGAAATACTTGCGCCCTTGAACCGCAGCGGTGATCTGCACCCTGCCCGTTTGGAAAATGGTGTCGTGCGTACTTCGCCGGGGTTTGCGGATGGCTATAAGGCGATTGCCGACGGCGGCTGGATTGGCATGTCCGCTGACCCGGACAACGGCGGCATGGGTCTGCCGATGACGCTGACCACAGCGGTAAACGACATGATGTCCGCCGCCTGCCTGTCGCTGCAGCTGAACCCGCTGATGACACAAGGCCAGATCGAGGCGCTGGAGCATCACGCATCACAAGAACTGCGCGATCTGTATATCCCCAAGCTGATTTCAGGCGAATGGTGCGGCACGATGAACCTGACCGAACCGCAGGCCGGTTCGGACGTTGGTGCGTTGCGGTCCAAGGCTATGGACAACGGCGATGGGACTTATGCGATCTCCGGCCAGAAAATCTATATTTCCTGGGCTGATAACGATTTCACCCAAAACGTCTGCCATCTTGTCCTTGCCCGTCTGCCGGACGGTGTGCCCGGCACCAAGGGGATCAGCCTGTTTCTGGTGCCGAAGTTCATTCCCGATGCGGATGGTCATCCCGGCCAGCAGAACAGCCTGCGCGTCGTCAGCCTGGAACACAAACTGGGCCTGCACGGCAGCCCGACGGCCGTGATGGAATACGACGGGGCGACCGGCTGGATGGTCGGGCCGGAAAACGGCGGCATGGCGGCGATGTTCACCATGATGAACAACGCCCGCCTTGGGGTCGGCACCCAAGGGATCGGTGTTGCGGAAGGTGCATATCAGCACGCGCTGCACTACGCCCAAGACCGCAAGCAAGGCAAAGCCGGCGGCTCCGGCAGCATCATCGAACATGCCGATGTGCGCCGCATGCTGGCCGAGATGAAGTCCGACATCTTTGCCGCCCGCGCCATCGCCATGATGTGCGCCTGCGCCATCGACATGACCACCGCGACCGGCGACGCCACCTGGCGCGCCCGCGCCGCGTTCCTGACCCCGATTGCCAAGGCCTTTGGCACTGACACTGGCATCAAGGTCGCATCGACCGGGGTGCAGGTGCACGGCGGCATGGGCTTTGTCGAGGAAACCGGCGCGGCCCAGTACCTGCGCGACGTGCGCGTTACCGCGATCTATGAAGGCACGAACGGCATCCAAGCGATGGACCTTGTCGCACGCAAACTGATGGACGGCGGTGAAGCCGCCCGTCTGTTGATCGAGGAAGTTCAGGCCGGATCGGAAGCTGCGCGCAGCAGCAACAAGGAACTGGCCGAAGCTGTCTGGCAAGCCGCAGAAGACCTGCGCGAAACCACTGACTGGCTTGTGGCGCAGACTGATCTGAACCAGCGCTTTGCGGGGGCTGTTCCGTATCTGGCGGCCTTTGCTCGTGTGCTGGGCGGGCATGCCCACCTTGCCGCCGTGATCCACGGTGATGCCGCCCGCGCGCGGCTGGCGACCTTTTACATCCGCCGCCTATTGCCAGAGGTGTCTGGCCTGCTGGCCCATGTGCGCGAAGGTGCGGATGATCTTTTGGCGATCACGCCAGAAGATTTGGCCGCCTGAAACAAAAGATCAGGGCCGGTCTTAGGCCGCCCCTGACCAACCGACCTGTGGCGGCGTGCTGCGGATTTTAGTTGCAGACAAGGTTTGCAAAACCTAGCGATTGTGTCCTGCAGGCAAGGACAGGAAACTGGTCGCTGCGTTCTGTGCCAGCCCATCTAAAGGGGCAGAGTTATCCTTTAGCGCCACACCGGATGTGCCCAGCACCTGGGCCTGCGCATAAAGATAGGCAAACCGCGCCGCGGCGTGGTCCGGCAACAGCCCCGCGGGACGCACGTTGGAAATGCAGTTGCGCCGCGCATCACTAAGCCCCGGACCGGGGTTTTGCGTGAAGTAAAGCCCCAGCGAGTCGGGCGAGGATAGCCCCGGACGTTCGCCAATCAGGACCAGCACCGCCGCTGCATTCATTGCGGCCGCAATGTCATCGCCTATCGCCACCCGCCCCTGCACAGCAATGATCGGTGCCGACAGGCGCACCCCCCGCATCTGCGCAATCAGGGCCGAAAGCATCGCCGGCGCATGATCCTGCACCGCCCGCGACGACAGCCCATCGGCGATCACAATCGCCAGATCCGGCGCATCGCTTAGTAATGTGGTCCCTGCCGCCAACCGCCGCCCCTTGTCCGGATGGCGCAGGTAATCGGCGCGGTCCGCTGCCTTCGATTGCACGGTCAGCGCGGGCAAGGCCCCGTCAATCCTGCCCAGATCCGCCGTCAGCCGCGCCACATCAAGCGGCTGGTGCACCGCGTCGCGGGCCTGCGCATGGGCCATCTGGAATGCCAAAAGCTCTGCCGTGGGCAGGCTGACGCCCGCCCGCCCGATCCCAATCCGCGCATCGGTAAAGCGGCGCAGACTGCGCCAGGGATTGTCTGTGACCCGTTCAACCATGCGCCGCCCCCGCAAGTCGTTTGGCAAAACCATCAGGCATACCATCGCCCAGCCGGAATCCGTCCGCGCTGTCCATGATTCCCATGCGCGCCAGCCAGGCGTCGAACTCTGGCGCGGGTTTCAGCCCCAAAGCGCGGCGCAAGTAAAGGGCGTCGTGGAACGATGTTGACTGATAATTAAGCATAATATCGTCGGACCCCGGCACGCCCATGATGAAACTAACGCCCGCGACACCCAGCAATGTCATCAGGCTGTCCACATCGTTCTGATCCGCCTCGGCGTGGTTGGTGTAGCAAATATCGCAGCCCATCGGCAGGCCAAGCAGCTTGCCGCAGAAATGATCCTCCAGCCCCGCCCGCGCGATTTCCCGCCCGTCATACAAGTATTCCGGCCCGATAAAGCCGACGACAGTGTTCACCAACAGCGGATCGTAATGCCGCGCCACGGCATAGGCGCGCGCCTCGCAGGTTTGTTGATCAAGGCCGTGATTCGCGCCTGCAGACAGGGACGATCCCTGCCCTGTTTCGAAATACATCACGTTCGTCCCGACCGTCCCGCGCCCCAGCCCAAGGGCGGCATCGCGCGCTTGCGCCAGATGATCGAGCGTAAATCCAAAGGCATCATTGGTGCCCTGCGTGCCGCCAACGCTTTGAAATACCAGATCGACCGGCGCGCCTGCGTTGATGCAATCCAGCGTATTGGTAACATGCGTCAGCACGCAGGACTGTGTCGGAATCGCGTAGCCTTCGATGATATCCGCCATCAGATGCAACAACCGGCCTGCCTGCGCGACATTGTCGGTCGCAGGATTGATCCCGATCACCGCATCACCACCCGCATACATCAATCCGTCCAGAATGGACGCCGCAATGCCGTTCGCATCGTCCACCGGATGGTTCGGCTGCACCCGCGTCGACAGCCGTCCGGGCAGGCCGATGGTATCCCGAAACGCCGTCGTCACGCGGCACTTCTGCGCGACAAGGATCAGATCCTGATTGCGCATGATCTTGCAAACAGCCGCTGCCATTTCTGGCGTCAGACCGGGGCGCAGGGCCGCCAGCACCGCAGGTGTCGCCAGATCCGACAGCAGCCAGTCGCGAAAATCGCCCACCGTCAGGTGCGCCACAGGTGCAAAGGCCGCGGCATCATGTGTATCAATGATCAGCCGGGTGACGTCGTCATCCTCGTAGGGCACCAGCGGCTCGTCCAGAAAACGTTGCAGCGGCACATCCGCCAGAACCGCCTGCGCTGCGGCCCGGTCCTGCGCACTGGTCGCCGCGACACCGGCCAGCCGGTCCCCCGCCCGGTCCGGCGTTGCCCGCGCCATCACCTGCGCCAGCGTGTCGTAATGCCAAACCTGCCCCCCAAGGGTCGTGCGATAGCGGCTTTGCATGGCCTGATCCTTTGGCTGTTCGCTGCCATCCTACGCAGGAAAGCGGAAACGAAAAGCCCCCAGCGCCGGCAAAGCGCAGCGCCGATCCAAACGTCTTGCTTTCGAAAAATCCGCCGTTAACCTCTGTCACATGAATGTCATCGGGCGGGTCTAACCGCAGCCGGTACGACACCCGCAATCATAATCGGAGTATCCCATGATTTCTAAAACTGCCCTGATGACAACCGTCAGCACCCTGTCGATGCTGATTGCGCCGATGGCCCACGCCCAATCGGACGAGCTGATCGCCGCCGCGAACGCCGAAGGCCGCCTGACCACCATCGCCCTGCCCCACAGCTGGTGCGGCTACGGCGACGTGATTGCCGGCTTCAAGGCGAAATACCCCGATATCGAAGTAAACGAACTGAACCCGGATGCCGGTTCCGCAGACGAGCTGGAAGCCATCCGCGCCAACGTTGGCAACACCGGCCCGCAAGCGCCTGACGTGATCGACGTCGGCCTGTCCTTTGGCCCCGCCGCCACCGAAGAAGGTCTGGTTCAGCCCTATAAGGTCACCACATGGGACAGCATCCCGGACGGCGCAAAAGACGCTGATGGCAACTGGTATGGCGATTATTACGGCGTCATGTCGTTCCTTGTGAACACCGATCTGGTCGACAACGTGCCGACATCCTTTGCAGACCTGCTCAAGCCTGAATACGCCGGCTCTGTCGCGCTGGCCGGTGATCCGCGCGCGTCCAACCAGGCGATCCTGGCCGTCATGGCTGCTGGCATGGCGCAGGGTGCAGAACCGGGCGAAGCCGCTGCCAAGGCCGGCATGGAATACTTTGCCGAAATGAACAAGATCGGCAACTTCGTCCCCGTGATCGGCAAGGCCGGCACGCTGGCACAGGGCACCACGCCCATCGTGATCGAGTGGGATTATAACGCGCTGTCCTCTCGTGACACCCTGCAGGGCAACCCCCCGGTCGAGGTCGTCGTGCCATCCGATGCCGTCCTTGCCGGCGTTTATGTTCAGGCCATCAGCGCCCACGCGCCGCAGCCGAATGCCGCCAAGCTTTGGATGGAATACCTGTACTCCGACGAAGGTCAGCTGGGCTGGCTGGCGGGCTACTGCCACCCGATCCGCTTTAACGATCTGGCCAAAGCAGGATCGATCCCGCAGGACCTGCTGGACGCCCTGCCGCCTGCTGCCAGCTACGAAGCTGCCGTGTTCCCGACCCTTGATCAGGTGAACGCGAACTCTGCTGCTGTTGTGGCGGAATGGGACAGCATCGTCGGCGCAAACGTCCAATAAGTCCTTGACATGACAGCGCGTTCCCCGGACCACCCGGGGAACGCTTTTCGTTTCGACGCAAGTCCAGTTCACGGGGTTTCATGGCGCAGCAATCGGCAATCGTCGCGCAAGCGCAGCGTTGGGTGGGATTGGTCCCATTCATCGCCTTTACCGGGCTGTTCCTGATCGCCCCCACGCTGTTCATCGTGATCGGCGCCTTCCGCACACCGCAGGGCGGCTTTACCTTTCAAAACATCCTTGACCTGAATACGCCGACGATCCTGTCGGCCTATTGGGTGTCGATCAAGGTCAGCTTTCTGTCCGCGCTGCTGGGCTGCCTGATCGGCTTTGCCATGGCCGCGGCCATGACACTGGGCGGGATTAGTAACCGCGTCAAAAGCCCGCTGATGACCTTTTCCGGCGTGGCGTCCAACTTTGCCGGCGTGCCGCTGGCCTTTGCCTTTATCGCGACCATCGGCCCTGCGGGCCTGATCACCATGTATTTGCGCACGGAATTTGGCATCAATCTGCGGATGTATGGCTGGAACCTGCTGTCCACATGGGGCCTGATTATCACCTACCTGTTCTTTCAGATCCCCCTGATGATCCTGATCATCACCCCCGCGCTTGAGGGACTGAAAAAGGAATGGAGGGAGGCCGCCGACATCCTTGGCGCGACCCGTCTGCAATACTGGCGCATGGTCGCCCTGCCGATCCTGTTTCCGTCGATCCTTGGGACTATGGCGCTGCTGTTCGCCAATGCGTTTGGCGCTGTCGCCACCGCCATCGCGCTGACGGGGCCGTCCCTGAACATCGCGCCGATCCTGCTTTATGCGCAGATCAGAGGCGACGTTCTGGGCAACCCCAACCTTGGTTATGCGCTGGCCTTTGGCATGATCATCATCACCGGGGCCGCAAACACGATCTATATCGTCCTGCGCCTGCGCGCTGAAAGGTGGCTGAAATGACCCGCATCGCCGCCTATGGCACCATCCTTCTGGGATGCCTTTATTTCATCATGCCGATGATCGGCATGGCAGAGTTTTCCCTGTCCATGCGCCGGGGCGTCTATTCTCTCGACGCCTACCGCGTAGTCCTTGCCGATCCGCAGTTTCAGGCGACATTCGTGTTTTCGCTGGTCATGGCCTTTTTCACGATCCTGTTCGGCATCCTGCTGGTTGTACCGACAGCCTATTGGGTGCAGCTGAAAATGCCGCGCATGCGGCCTGTCGTCGAATTTGTCACCCTGCTGCCACTTGTCATCCCCGCTATCGTTGTCGTGTTCGGCTATATCCGCCTTTACAACACCTCTGGCTGGCTGCCGATGACCGGGTCCGTGATGGGCACCAACATCCTGCTGATGTTCGGCTACGCGACCCTTGCCCTGCCCTATATGTACCGCGCTGTTGACACCGGCCTGCGCACCATTGACGTCGCCACCATGACAGAAGCCGCCCAGTCCCTTGGCGCAGGCTGGCTGCGCATTATGGCCACGCTGATCCTGCCCAACGTGCTGGGCGCGGTGCTGTCGGGTGCCTTCCTGACCCTTGCTATCGTCATTGGCGAATTCACCATGGCAGCCCTGCTCGACCGGCCCGCCTTTGGCCCCTACATGCAAATCCTTGGCGCAAACAAAGCCTACGAGCCTGCCGCACTGGCCGTGATTGCCTTCGCGATCACTTGGGCCTGTATGGGTCTGATCCAGATGGTCAGCCGACTGTCCAAACATAAAAGAGCGTAACGAATGGCCTTTCTGGACCTAGCCCACCTCGATAAATCCTATGGCGCAAACCACGTCGTCAAAGACTTCAACCTTGCGATTGAAAAGGGTGAGTTCGTATCCCTGCTCGGGCCGTCCGGCTGCGGCAAAACCACCGTGCTGCGCATGGTCGGCGGGTTCGAAGTGCCCTCTGCCGGCAGTATCCATATAGACGGGCAGGACGTCACATCGCTCAAATCCAACCAGCGCAACATCGGCATGGTGTTTCAGGCCTACGCCCTGTTCCCCAACCTGACCGTCGCGCAGAACGTTGCCTTTGGCCTTAAGGTTGCTGGCGTATCCAAGGCCGAAACCGCCGAACGCGTGACCGAGATGCTCTCGCTCATCGGACTTGCCGATCTGGGCAACCGCTATCCATTTCAGCTGTCCGGCGGCCAGCAACAGCGCGTCGCCTTGGCCCGTGCATTGGCCGTGCGCCCCAAGGTGCTGCTGCTGGACGAGCCGCTGTCGGCCCTTGACGCCAAGATCCGTGCCAGCCTGCGCCGCGAAATCCGCAGCATCCAGCAACGTCTTGGCATCACGACGATCTTCGTCACCCACGACCAGGAAGAGGCGCTGTCGATGTCCGACCGCGTTGTCGTCATGTCTGGCGGTCGCGCCGACCAGATCGGCACGCCGCATCAGGTCTATAACCGTCCCGCCACGCGCTTTGTCGCCAGCTTCGTCGGCACGCTGAACACGTTTGACGCCACCGTTACCGACCCCGCAACGGGCACCGTGCGCCTTGGCGACAGCACCGTGGTCCTAAACCGCCCGGTCGAGGCCGCAAGCGGCGCGGCCATCACCCTTGCCCTGCGCCCCGAATCCGCAACCCTTGGCACGGGCAACCCCGGCGACGTCACGCTGATGGGCCGCATTACAGAGGTGCAATTCCTTGGCGCGATCATCCGCATCACCGCCGATTTGGGCGGGCATGACCTGACGCTGGACACCTTCAACCGCGCCGCCACCCCCCCGCCTCAGATCGGCGAGGAGGTCACGATCAGCCTGCCGCCAGATGGCCTAGTTGCGCTGGTCGCCTAGCGCCAAAGGTCAACGCCAATGCGAACCGAGCAGATCGAACAGCACGGCGATCAGCGGATCATCCGCCCGCCGTGCCAGCGTTGAAAAGCTCAGCGACGCAGGCACGCTGATGCCCGAACACATCGCTAGTCCCGCGGTCTGCCGCTGGTGCAAGGCAATCGACTCGCGGCACAGGCTTAGCCCTACGCCCGCCCGCACCATTTCCAGCATCGACGCTTCTTGGTCCACCATCGCGACGACGTTCTGCGTGCAGCCCGCCTGCACCAATATCCCCGCCAGCAGCCGCGAATGCACCGACGCCTCTGGCGTGCCGATCCAAGGCAGCGCGGCCAAGACGCCCCAGTCGTCCGTTTCGACCAAAGCATCCCAGCCCGCAGGCGCGATGATGCGGTACGTCACATCCGCCAGCCGCACGGTATGCAGCGCCTCTTGCCCGACCTCGGCCCCGGCCTCTGGCACCGTCAAATGATAGCCCGCATCAATCTGGCCGCGCCGCAATCGCGCAACCACATCGCCACTGACGCCATGCGCCAGCTCTGTCGCGATACCGGGATAGCTGGTGCGCAGCTGGCCCAGCAGACGGCCCAGACGAATGAACTCCGGGTCGACAACCGTGCCAATCCGCAACCGCCCGCTGATCCGCCCGCCCTGCTGCCGCGCGCTGCGCTGGAAATCCGCCATCGCGCCCAGAACGGCCTCAGCCTTGGTGACAATCTCTGCGCCTTCGGCCGTAATCTCTAGCCCGCGCGGGGTTCGGCGGAACAGGGTCACGCCCGTATCCTCGGCCAGCCGCTTTATCTGATGGCTGATCGCAGGCTGCGTCAAATGCAGCGCCTCTGCCGCGCGCGACACGCTGCCCAGATGCGCCACGGTGACAAAAGCCCGCAGCGTCGTGATGTTTGCAAGTCTATCCATATTACAAAACCTAATATCACTGCGCGTCAAATGTCATTGGATTTCTGCCCTCAGCCTTCATACGCTCCTCAAAACCATCGGAGCCTGCCTCATGACCACCCCGACCACGACATCTGATTATATCGTCATCGGCGGCGGCACGGCCGGGTGCCTGATGGCCAACCGCCTATCCGCCGACCCCAAAAACCGTGTTCTGCTGCTGGAAGCGGGCAAACCCGACACCTATCACTGGATCCACATCCCCGTTGGCTATCTATATTGCATCGGCAATCCGCGCACCGACTGGATGTATCAGACAGAGCCCGACGCAGGCCTGAACGGCCGCGCCCTACGCTATCCACGCGGCAAAACGCTGGGCGGCTGTTCATCGATCAACGGCATGATTTATATGCGCGGTCAGGCCCGCGACTATGACAATTGGGCCAAATTGACCGGTGAAGATGCCTGGAACTGGGACCGATCACTGCGTGATTTCATGGCGCATGAAGATCACTATAAACTCGACGGCGGCGCAGACCCGGTCACCGGCGACAACAGCCGCTTTTCCGACCTGCACGGATCGGGCGGCGAGTGGCGGATCGAAAAGCAACGCCTGCGCTGGGATGTTCTGGACAGCTTTGCCGATGCGGCGGTGCAAAACGGCATCCCCAAGACCGATGATTTCAACAGCGGCGATAATGCGGGCGTGGGTTATTTCGACGTCAACCAACGCTCTGGCTGGCGCTGGAACACATCCAAAGCCTTTCTGCGCCCTGCCAAATCGCGCCCCAATTTAACGATCTGGACTCAGGCGCAGGTCGAAAAGCTGACCCTTGCGCGGAGCGACGACGGCGCGCTGCGCTGCACTGGCGCGCGCGTTAACCGTTATGGCCAGACCGTGACCGCATCCGCGAACAAAGAGGTGATCCTCAGCGCCGGGGCCATCAATTCCCCCCAGATCCTGCAGCTGTCCGGCATCGGCCCCGCCGCCACACTGCGGGCCCATGGCATCGACGTTGCCAAAGACGCCCCCGTTGGCCTGAACCTGCAGGACCATTTGCAAATCCGGGCCGTTTACAAGGTTGCGGGCACCAAAACCTTGAATAAACTCGCTGCAAACCTGTTTGGCAAAGCCAAAATCGGCGCGGAATACTTGTTCAAACGATCCGGCCCCATGAGCATGTCACCCAGCCAGCTGGGTGCTTTCACCCGGTCCGATCCCAGCCGCACCCATGCCAACCTTGAATACCACGTTCAACCCCTCAGCCTTGATGCGTTTGGCGATCCGCTGCATGACTTTCCGGCGATCACCGTCAGCGTCTGCAACCTGAACCCCACCAGCCGGGGCCAGGTGCAGATCCGGTCGAACAATTTCCGCGATGCGCCGCTGATTTCCCCGAATTATCTGTCCACCGCCGACGACCGCAAGGTCGCCGCGGACAGCTTGCGCCAGGTGCGCGACATCATGGCCCAGCCCGCCATGGATAAATACGCGCCGCATGAATACAAACCCGGTCCCCAATACCAAAGCGACGCCGACCTTGCCAAACTGGCCGGCGATATCGCCAGCACGATTTTTCACCCCGTCGGTACCGTAAAAATGGGCCACGTTGATGACGACACCGCCGTTCTGGACCCCCACTTGCGGGTCAAAGGCGTGGCGGGTCTGCGCGTCGTGGACGCCAGCGTCATGCCCGAAATTACAAGCGGCAACACAAATTCCCCCACCCTGATGATCGCGGAAAAGGCGGCATCCTGGGTGTTGAGCGGCGTCTGAAAGGCACGATATGACACCGAAATTCTCTCAACTGCCGCTAAGCGGCGTCAAGGTCATAGACTTCGGCCAGTATATCGCTGGCCCCGCCGTTGCGATGCTTTTGGGCGATCTGGGCGCGACAGTCATCCACATCGACCCGCCCACCGGGCCGATGTGGGACAACCCGGCCAACGCGACCCTGATGCGCAACAAGCTGATCGTGAACATTGATGTGAAAACGCCCGAAGGGCTTGCCCAAGCGCTCGATCTGTGCGCAGAGGCTGACATTGTCATCGAAAACTTCCGCCCCGGCAAACTGGCTAAACTGGGCGTCGATTTTGCCGCCCTGCGCGCGCAGCATCCCGCGCTGATCACCGTATCCCTGCCCGGCTTCGCATCCAACGACGCCGAACGCCGCGACTGGCGTGCGTTCGAATCCGTCATCGCTGCCAGTTCTGGCGTCTTTACCGACATGGGCCAGAACCGCGTTCTGATGGGTCTGTCGCCTTCTTTCTCTCCACTCCCTCTCGCCTCTGCATACGCCTCTCAGATCGCCGCATCCGCCGCCGTGCTTGCCTTGCAGGCGCGCCAGCAAACCGGCCTTGGCGACGGAATCGAAGTTCCCCTTGCCGCCGCCGTGATGGAAGGGCTGTGTTATAACTCCCTTAAGGTGGACAACATGCCCGCCCGCTATGTCACCCAGCGAGAGGCGGAAATCACCCGCCGCCGGATCGAGGGGCTACCCATGACCCTGACCTATGATGACCTGCAAGAGTTAATGGACCCTTTCTATCGCAACTACATGTGCAAGGACGGGCGTATGTTCTATGTCGTCTGCCCCAGCCACAAACACCATGCGCGCCGCTGCCTCGAGGTGCTTGGCATCTATGACGAATTAGTCGCAGAAGGGCTGACGGAAGAGGACGACACCTACAAACCCCATGACCAATGGGAATCGAAAACCTCGCTTGGCGTCTACCCGATGCCAAAGGATTGGGCCGACCACATTGCCGCGCGGATGAAGGATGTCTTCATCACCCGCACCTCTGTCGAATGGCAGCGCATGTTTGGCCGCGCTGGCATCCCCGCGGCCCCGCAGCGCTGGCTGCAGGAATGGATCACCGACGAATATGCCGCCACTGCGGGCCTAATGATCGACGTCGCCGACCCCGTTTACGGCGACATGATCCAACCCGGCCCCGTCGTCTGGATGGAAGAAAGCGGCGAAGAAGCCTTGACACCCGCCCCCCGCGCTTGGACCACCGTGGAAGAGGCGCTGCGCACCCTGCGCAAGATGCCGACAACCATTCCCGACGCCGATACAGACGCGCCGCGCACAGGCTGGCTGTCCGGCCTACGCGTGCTGGATCTGTGCAACGTCATCGCCGGGCCGCATTCCGTCAGCTATTTGTCCCGCTTCGGGGCAGAGGTCATCAAACTCGACCCTGCCCAGCCGCTGTATGACAGCTGGAACACCGTGCTTTACGGCATCAGCCAAGGGCGCGGCAAACGGTCGATCCTTGCCGACATCAAATCCCCCCACGGGCGCAAGCTGTTCGAAGACCTGATTAAATCCGTTGACCTGATCGTCTGGAATGCCACCGACAGCCAGATCAAATCCGTTGGCCTTGACGCCGAAAGCCTGCGCCGCATCAACCCCGAAGCGCTGTTTTGCAAACTTGATTGCTTCAGCGGCGTGCGGCGCGGCGTGCGCACCGATTACATCGGCTATGACGATCTGGTGCAGGCTACGACGGGCATCATGCTGCGCTTTGGCGGCGCGATGCACCGGCCAGAGGAACACGCCCATGTCGGCACCATCGACGTGATGTGCGGCTTTGGCGGCGCGCTTGGCATGGCCGCCGCGCTTTACCAAAAACACCGTTTTGGCCGCATTGGCCGGGGCCGCACATCGCTGTCGGCAAACAGCGGTTTGCTGCAAATCCCGTTCTGCTTTGACTACCGCCGCCGGGGCCTGTTCGACGAACCATCCGGGCCAGAGGCGAACGGCTATGACGCCCTGACCCGCTTTTACAGCACAGCATCCGGCGTTTATATTCTGCTTAGCGCCTACGAAGCCGACCTGCCCCGCTTTGCCAGCGTCGAAGGCCTGTCTGATCTGCCAGACGTGCCTGAAGAGGATCGCGCGACCTACCTCGCGACTGCGTTCCAGGACCAGCCCGCGACCGAATGGATGGCCCGCCTGCGCGCCGCCGATATCGCCTGCGCAATCTGCGAAAACCTTGAAGCGCTGCGCGCCGAAAACAGCCGCCCCGCCGACGGGTCACCGGGCACGGCCCTTGGCAGCTATGCGTTCTCCACTTTCGCGGACCACCCCAGCGGACATACCATTACCCAGCTTGACCCCTACGCGGTGCGCACAGCTGCCACGCCGGTCATCGCGCCGACCCCGACGGAGAAGTTCGGCACCTCGACCCGCGCGATCCTGCGGGATCTGGGCTACGGCGACAGCGCGATCAAAAAAATGTTGGCCTCTGGCCAGATCAGCGAAAGCTGGTCAGCCGAATACCTGCCCAGCTAGGCCGGCGCTGCAATCCGATACCCTTGATCCCGCAGGGCACTGGCCAGTTGCCCCGCGATATCAAGCGCCTCTGCGCTGTCACCGTGGACGCAAATCGTGTCGATCCGGGTTTGCAGCACCTCGCCCTGCGGCGTGACAATTCCGCCTGCCGCCAGCATGTCCAGCACATGACGAACGGCAACCTGCGGGTCATGGATCACCGCGCCAGGCAGGCTGCGGTCGGTCAGCGTGCCATCGGCATTATAGGTCCGGTCCGCGAAAACCTCTGCCGACTGTGCAGCGCCAAGGGCCGTGGCGGCCCGTTCCAGCGCCGTGCCCGGCATCACCACCAGCCGCAAATCCGGCTGCAGGGCTAGCGCCGCGGCATAGCAGGTACGGGCAATGCCCTCTTCCTCTGACGCTATATTCGCCAGCGCGCCGTGCAGTTTGAAATGCGCCAGCCGCGCCCCGCGCGCTGCCGCCATGCCCATTGCTGCGCCCAGTTGATACTGTACCAAGTTTGTCAGCTCCGCCGTGCTGAGCTTGATCCGCCGCCGCCCGAACCCCTGCAAATCCGCAAAGCCAGGATGCGCGCCCAGCGCGACCCCCGCGGACAGCGCAAGGTCCATGGTCTGCGCTATCGTATCCGCGTCGCCTGCGTGAAATCCGCAGGCGATATTGGCGGAGCTTACGATTTTCAGCAGCGCCGCATCCTGTCCCATAACCCAGGGGCCAAAGCTTTCGCCCATATCGGCGTTCAGATCGATCGTCTTCATAGCAAGGGCTCCAAATCGCGGCCAGCTGTCACGCCGCTAATCATTTGATAAGACAGCAGATCCGGAATGTCCCGCGGATCGCGCACCAATGGGCGCACCGCAGCTTTCAGCGTCGCTAGTTGCTGCGCCTCTGGCACGAACAGCGCATCCGCCCGCCCCACATCCACCCATTCAAACCGCAACGCGGCCCCCACAGGGGCCTGCGCCGCCCGCGCCATGTCGGCGGCAATGACCGTACCGATCCGGGGATAACCACCGACGGTCTGACATTCCGCCATCATCAAAACGGGCGTGCCATCGCCGGTGATCTGCACATCCCCCGGCGCGATGAAATCCGACACCGGATGACCCGCCAACGCCGCAAAGCCCGGCCCATCCTGCATCAGCGGCAGTGCCGTGCGGTTTGCCTGTGGACTGCGGTGAAACACCGTTTGCGTAAAACGCGCCTGCTCTGCCGCGCTAAACATCTGCGTCTGCGGCCCCGGCATCAGCCGCAGCGTACCGCCGTCCAGATTGGCCCGGTCCGGCAGCACCTGGCTTGCCCCCGCCCCGCTGGCGTCGATCTGCACCACATCGCCAGCCTGCAGCCGCTGGCCAAGACCTGCCGACAAATGCGCCGCCGCGCTTCCCAGCACATCGCGCCCCAGCACAGCGCCTGCAGGCACCAGATAGCCATAGCTGCCCGCCCGCACCGCACCGATCACCAGCACCTGCCCCGGCAATAGCGAGTGAGAGGCGTTCCAGCGCAAGGCCTGTCCATCCACAGTCGCGCGCATGACTGCCCCTGTCAGGGCAAAACGCAGCGGCGCATCGACATGGAACGTACCGCCCATGCCTGCCATCTCGATCCCGGGCCGCACGCTGCCGCCCAACAATGCCGCCGCGTCTAGCAGCGCGCTACGATCCATGGCTCCGCCACGTGAAAGGCCCACATCCATTTGCCCCGGCCGCCCAAGGTCCTGCACGGACATCAGCGGTCCGGCCGCGTCAACGAAAAGCTGCACCGTCACTCCGCCACCTCGCACAGGGCGCCGCCTAGCCCGTCCGGCTTTTCAGCCAGCGCGGCAATCGTGGCCGCGTCCGTCAATTCCCAGCGCACCCGGTCCCCTGCCCGAAGCGCAAACGGCACCGCACGCTCTGCCATAAACGGGCGAAAGGCACAGCGCCCGACCCCGCGCCAGCCGGTCGGACTGGGGTTCGCAAACAGCACCAATTGCCGCAGCGCGACCACCAATGCGCCCGCGGGCACCTGCGGCGTCAACGCCTGCTGGCGCGGCAAATCCCACGCCTGCGGCAAATGCCCCAGATACGGCTGCCCCGGCGCAAAGCCGATTGCCAGCACGGACACCTCTGCCGCGGCCAGTTCTGCCCGCGCGGCTTCCTCGCTTAGCCCTGCCAGCGCCGCTGCATCCGCAAATTGCGGGCCGCTTTCCCCGCCGAAACACGCAGGGATCGTCCACAACCGGCCCTGCGCCGGCCCGGCAACATGCGGCGACGACAGTACATCGCGCAGGCACGCATCCACCGCCGCCCGCGCCACCGACACCGGATCAAAGCGCACCAGAACAGAGGTCAGCGCCGTCGCAACCTCGACCACGCCCTGCAACGCAGCCGCGCGCACCGCTGCACCAAAGCTGATCGCTGCAGTGGTCTGCGCCTGGTGCCCGTCACCAAAGCGCACAACAATACCATCCTGCCCCAGTGGGGACAGCGTCCAAGCCTCCTTGGGCCAAGTATCGTCCGGCAGGCTTAACAAATTGCAAACTTTCCCAAATAGCATCCATCTTGCGCCCGGCACCGCGGGCGGATGGGGCGGCGGGCGGGGCGTCTTGCCCCGCAGGGGCAACAGCGCCAGATCGCCGCCCCTTTACCATACCGGAAAATTCCGTCACCCCAACCCCATGAAGATCACAACACCCTTCCCCGATCCGCCCGCCCCCGGCAACGCGATCACCGTCGCCCCCGGCGTGCTTTGGATGCGTCTGCCGCTGCCGATGGCACTGGATCATGTCAATATCTACGCCCTCGACGACGGGGACGGCTGGACCGTGATCGACACCGGCTTTGACAGCGCCGTCACCCGCGCCCAATGGGCCGACCTGATGGCAGGCCCGCTTTCAGCCAAGCCCGTCACCCGCCTGATCGTCACCCACCATCATCCCGACCATGTCGGCCTTGCGGGCTGGTTCATCGCGCAGGGTGCCCAACTGCTTATGCCCCGCACCGCATGGCTGATGGCACGGATGTTGACGCTGGATATGCAGCACGCGGCCACCGATGCGCAGATCAGCTTTTGGCAGCGCGCCGGTATGGACCCGGACACCCTCGCCGCCCGCCGCACGGAAAAGCCGTTCAACTTCGCCGATTGCGTCCACCCCCTGCCGCTTGGCTTCACCCGCCTGACCGACGGCGACACCATCCACTTCGGCGGGCGCACGTGGGACATCCGTATGGGCGACGGCCACGCGCCGGAACACGCAACCTTCTGGTCACGCGACGATAACCTTGTCATCGGCGGTGACCAATTGCTGCTGTCCATCAGTCCCAATCTTGGCGTCTATCCAACAGAGCCTGACGCCGACCCGGTGGGCGACTGGATCGACAGCTGCCAACGCTTTCAGGCCCATGCCCGCCGCGATCACTTGGTTCTTGGCGGACACAAGCTGCCCTACACCGGCTTGCCTCTGCGCCTGTCGCAGATGATCGAAAACCACCATGCCGCACTGGACCGGCTGCAAGCCCACATCGCCACCCCGCGCACCGCAGGCGACTGCTTTGCCCCGCTGTTCAAACGCGCCATCGGACCGCAAGTCTATGGCTTGGCCCTAGCAGAGGCCGTGGCCCACCTGAACCACCTGCACCAGACCGGCCGCGCCACCCGCACCTTGGGTCCGGACAATACGTGGTATTTCCAATCGGCATCCTAGCCCCCAAGGCACAGGCAGGGCGTGACAGCCCTGCTGCAATCGGCTAGGACATGACCAAACACGCAGCAAGGACGCATCCCATGGCAGACCACAAGCACGGTGAAATGGACATCACGGCGCAGGAAAAGACCTACGACAGCTTTATCTGGTTTGTCTCCCGCGGCACCATCGCGATCATCGTTTTCCTGATCTTTCTCGCGCTCGTCGGCGCCTGATGATCTCTCGCCGGGCGCTGGTCTTCGGCCTGCCATTGGCAGCCGCCGGGGCCTGCTCTGCGCCGCAAACCTCGTCCCCGCCCGCCATGATTGCCGCAAAGCGATTCGCCGGGCCGGGTCCGCGCATTCTGACCCTTTACACAATGCGCAGCGTGTCCACAGGCAGCGGTGCCCACAGCAGCCTGCTGATCGACGCGCCCAGCCAACGCGTGATTTTCGATCCCGCAGGCAGCTTTCGCCATTCCACCATCGCGGAACGCAACGATGTCCTGTTCGGTATCACGCCAGAGGTAGAGGCATACTATGTCTCCTATCACGCAAGAGAGACGTATTACGTCCTTGGCCAGACTATTCAGGTTAGCGATGCAGTTGCCGAACAAGCGCTGAACCTGGCGCTGACCAATGGTCCTGTCGCACAATCCTTCTGCACCAATTCAACGGCCCGCCTGCTGCGCCAGCTGCCAGGCTTTGACAGCCTGCCGCAGACATTCTTTCCTAACACGCTCGCAAACCGCTTTGGCAAGCTGCCCGGTGTCACCTCGCGCGAATGGCGCGAAAACGACCCCGACAACAAGGCTCTCGCTCTTGCGGAAATCGAAATGCAACTTCGCTAAACCGGCGGCCCGGCCCCCGATTTTTCAACGAAAGATCGGACTGTTCCAGCCTGCCTACAGCACGTGCGCCACGACTAGGCCCGCATATAGCGCCCCGAACCCCGCAAGGATCGCATAGATCACCTGCCGCGTCCAAAGCCCGACCGCCAGCGCCACCGCCGCCGCAACCAGACGCACCACATCCGGTTGCCCGCCCGTCGCTGCAGGCCAAAGCACCAATGGCGCGACCAGCCCCGGCAAGACGGCCACCGGCGTATAGCGCAGCAACCGCAACACGATGTCCGGCATTTTGCGATTGCCAATCAGCCCCAGGAACGAAAACCGGATCAGAAACGTGCCGATCGCCAACGTTCCGATAATGCCCCAAATCTGGAACGCGGAATAACTCATACCCTGTCCTCTACCAAAACACCGACCGCCATGGCGCAGGCTGCCGCGATCAGCAGGCCAAAGCCCGACGGCAAACCGCTCAGCGCCAGTGCCACCACGACAGAGGTGGCCGCCGCCGCCAGATGCGCCGACGTGCGCAGCATCGGCGCGACCATCGCCAGAAATGTAATCGGCAGGGCGAAATCCAGCGCCGCCGCCTCTGGGATCGTCGCCCCAACCAAGACGCCCACCGCCGTCATCGCGCACCAAACCGGCGTGATCGGCGTTGCCACCCCGAAAAAGAATGCAACCTTCTGCCGCAAGGTCAAATCCGGCTCTTCCTCATACGCCTTCACACTTGCCAGATAGGTCTGATCGAACAGCAGATACGCCACGCACGCCCGCTGCCACAGCGGCGCGGCGCCGATATGCGGCACAAGCGCCGCCGAATACATTGCCATGCGCAGGTTTACCGCCAACGCCGCCAGCAGAACAAAGGCAATGCCCGCCTGATCCACCATCATTTGCAGCGCTGCAAACTGTGACGCCCCCGCAATCACCAGAACCGTAAACCCCATCGCCGGCCCCAGCGTCAGCCCCGCATCCGTGGCGGCCACGCCGAACAACAGCGAAAACGGCACGACGACGATCACGAATGGGGCACCCGCACGCAGACCGCGCAGATAGACGGATTTCTCGGTGGCAGCGGTCATAGGTTTGGCCTAGCTTTGACTGATCGCGACCTGCCTACCCCCGCGCCCAAGGATTGACAATTGGCCACCCTGACAGACACGCCCTATCTGATCGCGCCGCAGCCCGGTCTGCCGCGGCTAACCCGCGCCGTGACCGGCACCGACCAGACCGGTGCCAGTGTCGACCTGCGCGTGGTCGAGGAACGCCCGCTGACGATCTACCTCAACAGCCGCGAAATCGTCACCGCCATGACCATCGGCGACTACCCGGCCTATCTGGCACTGGGCTTCTTGCGCAATCAGGGCATGCTGTCCGCCACTGACGTTGTCACTGCCGTCGATTATGACGAGGAACTCGACGTCGTCGTCGTCCGCACAAAGGTTGAAACCAACCACGAGGCCAAGCTGCAAAAGAAAACCCGCACCTCAGGATGCGCCGTTGGCACCGTGTTCGGCGACATGATGGAAGGCCTCGAAGACCTGAAGCTGCCGCAAACGCCCCTCAAAACGTCCGATCTCTACGCCCTTGCCGCCACCATCAGCCGCACACCCAGCCTCTACCTCGAAGCCGGTGCCATTCACGGCACCGTCCTATGTCAGGGCAACACGCCGCTGGTGTACATGGAAGACGTCGGCCGCCATAACGCCGTCGATAAAATCGCCGGCTGGATGTTCGCCGAAGGCGTCAGCGCCGATGACAAAATTCTCTACACCACGGGCCGCCTCACCTCTGAAATGGTGATTAAGACCGCGCTGATGGGCATCCCAACCCTCGTTTCCCGTTCAGGCTTCACCGCCTGGGGTGTTGAAATTGCAACCCAGGTCGGCCTGACCCTCATTGGCCGTATGAAAGGCCAACGCTTTACCTGCCTTGCCGGTGATCACCGCCTGATCCGCGACGCCGACCCCGCCACCGTTGCGGACGAGCCGCGCAAAAACGCTCGCAAGGCTGCCCCATGACATTGACCTTCCCTATGCGCGCCCTCCAACTCCACCCCGATATCTTTGCCGGCAACGCAGGCGCTGCGGCAACGCCTCTCCTATCCTGGCCCACCCGCCGGCATGGCCGCCCTTCTTCTGGTCAAAAATATCCCGGGGGGCGGCGCAGCCGCGGGGGCAGCGCCCCCTGCAACGCCGGCGCAAATGCCACCGCAAAAGGCACTGCGCCATGATGCAACCCTTCGGCCTTATCCTGATGGGCGGGCAAGCCACCCGCATGGGCGGCGGTGACAAGGGGTTGCTGCCCTTGGGTGACAGCACAATCCTGTCTCACGTCTTGGATCGCCTCACGCCGCAGGTTGACCGCACCGCGCTGAACGCCAACGGCGATCCCGCCCGGCTAAAGCACCTGAACCTGCCAATCCTTCCCGACAGCATCCCCGATTACCCCGGCCCGCTGGCCGGCACGCTTGCAGGTCTCGACTGGGCCGCCGCCCTTGGCGCAACCCATATCGTCACCGCCGCCGCTGATACGCCGTTCCTGCCCTGCGATCTAGTCCCGCAGCTGCTGCTCGCAGGCGGGGACACCGGCTTTGCCCTTGCCGCATCACCGTCGGGGTGCCAGCCGACCTTCGGCCTCTGGCCCGTCAGCCTGCGCGCGCCGCTGCGCGCGGCACTTCACGATGGGCTGCGGAAAATCGTCCAGTTCACCCGCGCGCACGGCGCAGGCACGGCGGAATTTCCGGACGACACCGCTTTCTTCAACGTGAACACACCCGAAGACCTCCTGACCGCAAAGGCCATGCTATGAACATCTTCGGCGTCACTGGCTGGAAAAACGCAGGCAAGACCGGCCTGATGGAACGCCTCGTAACCAATATCACAGCACGCGGCTTTACGGTTTCCACCCTTAAACATGCGCACCACAGCTTTGACGTCGACCATCCCGGCAAGGACAGCCACCGCCACCGCACTGCGGGCGCATCGCAGGTCCTGCTGTCCTCCGGCACCCGCTGGGCTTTGATGACCGAACTTCGCGGTGCCCCCGAACCCAGCCTGACCGACCTGCTTGGCAAACTCGATCCCGTCGATCTGATCCTGATCGAAGGCTACAAACGCGACTCCCACCCCAAGGTCGAGGCGTACCGCGCCGAACCCGGCAATCCTTTGATTGCCACGCATGATCCCACGATCAAGGCCATTGCCACAGACACGCCCCTGACAACAGGCCACCCGCAATTTGACCTCGATGATACCGCAGCCATCGCCGATTTCATCCTCGGCCAACTTGGCCTGCCGCTGCACAAATGAGCTTTGATACCGTCATCATGGTCGACTGGTCCGGTGGCAATGATCGCGGTGCCACGCCGAAAAAGGACGCGATCTGGACCTGCATCGCGCGGGTCGGACAAGCAGAGCCGCCCCTGTACCACCGCAACCGCCAAGTCGCGGAAGCCTACCTGCAAGACACCCTGACAGCAGAACAAACCGCCGGTCGCCGCACCCTTGCCGCCTTTGATCTATGCTTTGCCTACCCGGCCGGCTTCGCCGAAAAACTGACCGGATCGGACGACCCCCTTACCCTGTGGGACTGGTTCGCCGCCCGCGTCAAAGACACCCCGAACCTTAACAACCGCTTTGACCTTGCAGGTCAAATAAACACACAATTTCCCGGCACAGGCCCCTTCTGGGGCAATGGAAGACCCAATCACGACGTCCCGCACCTACCGCGCAAAGGCCGCGACCGCGCGGACCATGGTCTGCCCGAACACCGCGCCACCGACCTCGCCGCCCCCGGTGCCTTCTCGCCTTGGCAGCTCTCTGGCGCGGGTGCCGTCGGCGGCCAGGTCATCATGGGCCTGCCCATGCTGTCGCGCTTGCGCCACCATTTCGGCGCGGCGCTCTCGGTCTGGCCGTTTCAGGCCCCCTCTGGCGATATCATCCTTGCGGAAACCTACTTTTCCTTGCTTCCGGTGGACCTTCTGACGGATCACGCCATCCGCGACGCAGCGCAGGTCGCGCTTTACGCCCGTGCCTTTTCTGCTCTTACACCGGACCAGTGGCACGCCGTCCTCAATGTCGCGCCAACCGCCGAAGGCTGGGTGCTGGGCCTTGGCCACCAAGACCTTCTGAAAGCCGCCGCCATGCCCGATCTGACCCCGCCGCCCCTGCGCAACGACTGCTTTGCTATGCCTCAAGGCGCGCATTGGACCCCCGTGGACGATGCCCTGGCCCATCTGCGCGCCCACCTGTCCCCTGTGACACTCACTGAAACGATTCCCCTCGCCGCAGCTGCTGGCCGCATACTTGCCGCCCCCGTCGCCGCGCTGCGCAGCCATCCGCCCCACGCCAATGCCGCCGTCGATGGCTATGCCTTTGCCGGGCCGCTGCCGGACGGCCCGCACACCCTGCCCCTGCACCCCGGCCGCGCGGCCGCGGGCGCGCCGTTTTCCGGCACCGTCCCTGCCGGTCATGCGCTACGCATCCTGACCGGCGCGAATATTCCGGCCGGCACCGACACCGTGGTTTTGCAAGAGGATACAACAGTCAACGCCACCCATATCGCCTTGCACGGCCCCCTCAAACAACGCGCCAATGCGCGCAAGGCAGGCGAGGATATGACCGCCGGCAATGACGTTCTGCCCGCCCGTCGCCGCCTCACCCCGGCCGATCTTGCCACCCTTGCCGCTTGCGGCACGGGACAGGTTACAGTCCACAGACCTTTGCGCGTTGGCGTGCTATCCACCGGGGACGAGCTGCGCGCGCCCGGCGCGCCTGCCACGGATGGGCAGATCTTCGACGCCAACCGCGCCATGCTGCTGGCCGACATCAGCCGCTGGGGCCATGACGCCATCGACCTTGGCATCGCTCCAGACAATCGCCCGGCACTTCAGGGCATCCTGAACGATGCCGCCCTGCGCTGCGACGCGATCCTCACCTCCGGCGGCGCGTCAGCCGGGGACGAGGATCACATGTCTGCCTTGCTACAGGGCACCGGCACCCTCGCCCTGTGGCGCATCGCGATGAAACCGGGCCGTCCGCTGGCTCTTGGCCTCTGGCAGGATAGGCCGGTCTTTGGCCTGCCAGGCAACCCCGTCGCCGCCCAGGTCTGCGCCCTGATCTTCGCCCACCCCGCGCTTGCCCATCTTGCCGGTGCGGACTGGCCTACCCCCCAAGCCTTCACCCTGCCTGCCGCCTTTACCAAATCGAAAAAGGCAGGCCGCCGCGAATACCTGCGCGCCCGCATCACAGACGGCGCAGCACAGGTTTTCCCCTCCGAAGGCTCCGGCCGCGTCTCTGGCCTGTCATGGGCCACCGGCCTTGTGGTCCTGCCAGACACCGCAGCGCAGATCACACCCGGCGCACCCGTGACCTACATCCCTTTTACCAGTTTCGATCTGTGATCATCGCCCCCGGCATCCCCGCAGGCCAAACCAAGCAGGCCGCCGCCCTCTATTGGGATGCGTTCGGCCCCAAACTCGGCCGCGTCCTCGGCCCCGCGCCCCGCGCCCTGCACTTTATTGCGGGCGTCATCGACCCCAGCCACGTCATCAGCGCCACGAATGAGGCAGGCCACCTCATCGGTATCGCCGGCTTTAAAACCCACCGCGGCGCATTCGTCGGCGGCACGCTGCGCGACCTTGCCCGTCACTATGGCTGGCCCGGCGCATTGTGGCGCAGCGCTTTGCTTTCGCTCCTGTCGCGCGACACCGAAAACCTGAACTTCCTGATCGACGGCCTCGCCGTTGCGGCCCATACCCGCAGCCAGGGCACCGGCACAGCGCTTCTGGACGCATTGTCAGCCGAGGCGCGCCGCCGCCACTATCCCGCCCTGCGCCTCGACGTCGTCGACACCAACCCGCGCGCAAAGGCGCTTTACGCCCGCCTCGGCTTCACCGAAACCAAAACCACGACAATCGGCCCGCTGCGGCACATCTTCGGCTACCGCCGGACGATCACGATGGTCCGGCCGGTCTGACAGGTTCACCCCTTCTTCTGGTCAAAAATATCCCGGGGTTTGGGGCAGCGCCCCAACCCGATTTTTCGACGAAAAATCGGCTATCCCGCCCCGATCAAAGCACCCGCGCCAAAGACCAGCGCGCCGCCCACGACCACCTGAAATGCCGCCCGCAAAAAGGGCGTTTGCATATAACGGTTCTGAATCCAGGCAATCGCCCACAGTTCGACAAAGACCACGATCATCGCAATCACCGTCGCGGTCCAAAAGTCGGGGATCAGATAGGGCAGCGCATGCCCAAGCCCGCCGACTGTCGTCATCACCCCCGCAGCAATCCCGCGCTTGACGGGCGATCCGCGGCCCGAAATCGCACCGTCATCCGACGCTGCCTCGGTAAAGCCCATCGAGATGCCCGCACCGATACTCGCCGCCAACCCCACCAGAAACGTCGTATGCGTATCCTGCGTGGCAAAGGCGGTGGCAAAGATCGGGGCCAACGTGCTGACCGATCCATCCATCAGCCCCGCAAGCCCCGGCTGCACCCAGGTCAGTACAAACTGGCGGTGAGCGGCGGCTTCTTCCTCGGACTTCGCCTCTGACCCCAGATTATGCGCCATCAGTTGGTCGGCTTTTTCGACGTGACCGCTTTCGGCCTGCGCCAGATCCCCCAGCAGCCGCCGGGTGCCGGCATCCGATGTCGCCTGCGCCGCCGCATGATAAAACCGTGCCGCGTCCCGTTCCATCTGGCTTGCTTCTTCGCGGATCCGCTCCAGCCCCAGATTCTGCGTCAGCCACACCGGCTTGCGCGCATAAAACCCCGACACATGTTCACGCCGGATCAGGGGGATCACATTGCCAAAGCGGTCCTGATGCAGCGCGATCAGGCGCTTGCGATGCCCGTCCTCTTCCTCGGCCATTCCGTTGAACACGGCGGCAGAGGCAGGATAGTCCGCCCGCAGCATCTCGGCATAGCTGCGGTAAATGCGGCCATCATCCTCTTCAGACGAAATGGCAAGCGCCAGCACCTCCTGCTCGCTCAGGTCGGAAAACCGGCGGCGGTTGGCAAATCCCGGAATCATGGCAGCGGCCCTCTAGTTTAGAATAATTCCAAGTTAGAGCCAGTTTGCACCGCTGCCAAGCCCCACCTTGATCTAGTCTAACCTGCGCACATCCAGATGATTGCCACCCTGCCGCTGCGCCACTTCGAACCGGCCTGACTTACGCAGCAGATCGCTTAACTTGGCACTGCCGTAGGTGCGCGGATCGAACTCGGGGTGGGCGCTGACCATGTATTGCCCAAGCTGGCCCAGCGAATACCAATCCCCGTCCGGATCAATGCTGTTCATTGCCTGAATGACCAGCGGCACGACTTTGCTTGGTGGTTCCTTGACGTTTACGCCATCCGCATTGCTACGCTGGGCAGGGGCCGCGGTATCAGTCGGCGCAGATGGCTCTACCGCGTCGGCACCCAAATTTTCGACAAAAATAAAGCGTTTACACGCCCGGCGGAATGCATCGGGCGTCTTCTTTTGTCCGATGCCGTAAACATCCAGCCCCTGTTCCCTGATCCGGCTGGCAAGGGATGTGAAATCGCTATCGGAACTGACCAGTACAAAGCCCTGGAACCGCCCCGTGTGCAGTAGGTCCATTGCGTCAATCACCAATGCAATATCGCTGGAATTTTTTCCTGTCGTATAGGCGGGCGATTGTTGCGGGTTCAGGCCGTGTTCCAGCAGGATCTTGTTCCAGCCCCCCAGCTGCGGGCTGGCGAAATCACCATAGATGCGCCGGACACTCGCCTCACCGAAACTTGCGACCTCTTCAAAGATCGCAGCCGCAAATTTCGGAGAGGTATTGTCCGCGTCAATCAGCACGGCCAGCAACGGGCGTTGTTCAGGCATGGAAAGGATCCTTTAATCTTTCCCCTGACCTAGCGCACAGCGCCCGGTGCCGCCAGCCCGCTGCTTAGACGCCGTGGGTGCCGCGCACGGGGTAGTCGTTTTTGCGAATGAACGTTAGCCCGTCCAGCAGACCCTTCAGCGCAGGCCGCGCAAAGGGCGCGTTCGAGATATCGACGATCTGCAAAGTGCCATCACCGCGCACGACAAAGGCAGCGGGTTCCGCAAACGGACGATCCGTTTCTTCCGGGCTGCGCGGATCGGACACGAAAAGCCCCAAGTCATTCATCTGCGCGATGCTCAGATCAATCCCGACAACGCCATTGTAGCCAATGTCATCCACTTCTGCCTTGGCCTTTTCCAGCGGGTCGGCCGAGACAGCGACGACGTCCACGTCGATCGCATTAAAATCGGACAGCATGCCGTTTAGCTCTGTCAGGTAATTTTTGCAGATCGGGCAATGCTTGCCGCGGTAAACGATGACCAGCTGCCAGTCGCCCTTCGCCGCATCGGGCGTTCCCAGCACAACTTCGCTGCCGTCCACCGTCTGCACGGTCTGTTTCGGAAAAGCGGCACCAGGTGTCAGTGTCTTGGGCATGATATCTATCCTTCGCTATGTCGTTTCACCAACACAACGGCATGGATCGCCCGCTGTTCCATCGCAGGATCGCGCGCGAGGCAAAACGCGACTGAAATAGAGTTCCGCCAAAATTGGCTCAGTCCGACAGGAGCGCTATGACATCAGCGTGCTATTCAGAAACGGGTGGCGGACCACGGCGCGTATCGGCAGACGCATCGCAAACGGTACCTGCATCTTCTGAAGTGCACCCGTATTGTGCGGTAAAACAGCCAATGAACTGGTTCGTACCGGCTTGATCTACATGATAATGATACCCCAACCCTGCTGTATCGTGACCATTACACTCATCCAGCATTTCGGCTTCGTTGTCGGTCAACGCTGCATAAATGTCATACCCGTCCATTGCGACCGCCACCAAAGGTTCGTGTCCATCAACACCTGCGTCTAGGTGTGGCTCGCACCCGACAAGGCCATGGTAATGATAGCCAGTATGGGGATTCACATGTCCGACACAGTCGTCCATCAGGCCAAGGGTGTGATTACCTTCAATCAATTCGAGAGGCGCAGGCGCATCCAGTTTGACGCCATTAAATGCAAGACCAACACCGGGCGTCGGCCCGATCCGGCCTTCTTCGCTTTGCGCCGGGACGGGCACCAAAGGTATCACATAAGTCTCTGACGTATTCGCGTTCAGATCTTGCACTGCACATTCGACGCAGTAGTTTTCGTAATCCGCCGCACTATCAGGATCGCCAGCGACCTCGCAGCCAAGCGCGCCGTCGACTTTGATGACCTGGCCGGTAGCCGGATCATACATCTGCCAGACATCATCTTGAAAAAGCACAGCAAGGTTCTTGATGAATGGCCCGTCTGCATCAACAACCTCGCTGTTGAAAAACCACGTCCCTGACTCATCGGCGGGCGTTTCAATCGTTGACGGACAATAAGGTCCGGTCACGTGGTTTGAAGGAGAGGCACCGGTCGTAAGGCTGATGCACATGCTTTCGGCACCTCCTGACAAGGTGCAAGGAACCATTTCAGGCGGCGTCAACAGGTTTGCGTCCTGATAAAACGCGACAAGCTGATCAAACCGTGCCATCTGTTCGGCAGTTTGTGCCGTCACCGCAGAGCCGGCAACACCAATTGCCGAAAATAGGATCGTTTTGCGCATTCCAGTCTCCATCCATCTTATGAAAGTATACGTGGACTGTGCAGAATAAGAAGCTGGCTTTTCGTCGAGGTGCTGCCTGCGCATTAAAAAGCCCGGCCGAACCGACCGGGGCTTTCATGCAATATCAAACTATATCAGTAAATCACAACGCCGCGGATGCTTTCGCCTTTGTGCATCAGATCAAAGCCTTTGTTGATGTCTTCCAGCGGCATCGTGTGGGTGATCATCGGGTCGATCTCGATCTTGCCCTGCATATACCAATCGACAATCTTGGGCACATCCGTCCGCCCGCGCGCACCGCCAAATGCTGTGCCGCGCCAGCTGCGTCCGGTGACCAGCTGGAAAGGCCGTGTGCTGATCTCTGCGCCTGCAGGGGCCACGCCGATGATGATGCTTTCGCCCCAGCCTTTGTGGGCAGACTCTAGCGCGGTGCGCATGACATTCACGTTGCCTGTGGCATCGAAGGTATAATCAGCGCCGCCGCCGGTCAGTTCGACCAGATGGCCCACCAGATCGCCCTTCACATCCTTGGGGTTTACGAAATCGGTCATGCCGAACCGCTTGCCCATCTCGACCTTGTCCGGATTGATATCCACGCCCACGATCTGCGCGGCACCTGCCATCCGCAGACCCTGGATCACATTCAGGCCAATCCCGCCAAGGCCAAAGACAATCGCCCGGCTGCCGTATTCCACCTTTGCCGTGTTGATCACGGCACCGATGCCCGTAGTCACGCCGCAGCCGATATAGCAAATCTTGTCAAAGGGCGCGTCGTCGCGGACCTTTGCCAGTGCGATTTCCGGCAGGACAGTATGGTTCGCAAAGGTCGAACAGCCCATGTAGTGCAGGATCGGCGTGCCATCGAGCATGGAAAACCGCGACGTGCCGTCAGGCATAACGCCCGCGCCTTGGGTTGTGCGGATCTTTTGACACAGGTTGGTTTTGGGGTTCAGACAGTAATCACACTCGCGGCATTCCGGCGTATAAAGCGGGATCACGTGATCGCCCGGCTTCAGCGATGTGACACCCTCGCCCACTTCCAGCACAACGCCTGCGCCTTCGTGACCAAGGATCGCGGGAAAGGCACCTTCGGGATCGTCGCCGGAACGGGTGAATTCATCGGTGTGGCACAGGCCAGTGGCCTTTATTTCGACCAGAACCTCTCCGGCCTTGGGGCCATCGAGGTTGACCTCCATCACTTCAAGCGGTTGTCCGGCCTTCAGGGCCACGGCTGCACGGGTACGCATGATGATTGCCTTCGTTGGAAAAAAACTTGGTGCCACGCTCTGCGAAATCTTGCAAATGTTCAAGCCCGCCTCTTGCGAAGCGCAGGAACCTCGCGGCAGTATCGGACCCATGAAACATACATCTTTCCTATTCGTTTTACCGCTGCTTGCGGCATGCCAACCTGCCCCGACGGCACCTGATGCCGCTGGCCCCGGCGCGCGGCCCATTGGCGGAAATGCCTGCGACGCCGCGAAATATGCCGGTCAGGTGGGCGGGCCATTTGGCAATCTGCGTTATCCGGACGATCAGGAGGTCAGGCTAATCAATCCCGGTGAGATGGTGACAATGGAATTTAATCCCGATCGCCTTAACATCGAAATCGACACGGCTGGCCGCGTGATTGCTGTGACATGCGGCTGATCCTTGTTGCCGGTGCACTTGGCTTGCTGGCAGCTTGTGGCGGCAGCCCTGCGCTGCGTACATCAGTGCCCAGCGCAGGTGGGACCCCCGCCGCCGCGCCGACCGTCCCGTCCGAAGGGTCGCCGGAAAATACCTGCGGTGCCGCGCGTCATGCCGGCCTGCTGGGTCAGGATGCTACGGCACTGGAACGGACGCTGATCCTAGGACCGGTGCAGGTATTGCGACCGGGCGGCCGGGCGGCACAGGATTTTCAGGCCGACCGGATCAATTTCATCATCGGACCGTCTGACACGATCACGAACATCACTTGCGGCTGAATTTAGGGGAATTATTGCAAGGTCCGACGGCGCGTACTGGGTGGGGGCAATATCGCACGCACCGCCGAAGTCTTGCAATGCGATCTGGATACCCCCTCCGCGCGGCGCAAAGATGGGCGGGATGTGCCAATGGCAAGGTTGTTTCGCGGCGAAATTGTGGCAACGCCTTGATTTACACCCGGCAGTGCGCAAATCTTGCACATGAGCATACAAGATCCCCTGCCGTTTTCCACCGGGCCCGATGACCGGGTATCGTTTCACCGCACAGAGCTTGCCCCGATCCTGAGCCTTTATGGCCGTATGGTCGCCGCCGGTGAATGGCGCGATTACGGGATTTCCGCGCTGCGCGATATGGCGGTCTTTAGCATTTTTCGTCGCACGGCAGAGCATCCCATATACCGGATTGAAAAACGGCCAAAGCTGCGATTGAAACAGCAGCTTTATGCTGTTGTCGGGATGGATGGTCAGGTGCTGAAGCGGGGCAACGATCTGTCGGCGGTGCTGCGCGTGCTGGAACGCAAATTGATCCGGTCGGTTGACTGAGCCACCGACCGGACCCGCGTCCGCAAAATACATTTCAAAAACTAAATGTTTCGCATGCGATACATATTATGTAAACTTAAACATATACTTAACCTTGGTGCGCAAATCCTAAACGGCCAGTCCGGGGATGCGCCGGCGGGATGTCACCTCTGACGCCTCGACCGTGCGGATGCGCAGCACCGCGTTGGCAAAGGGTTCGTAGGTAACTGCCATGGCGTTGCCGTTGGCGTGGATCAGGGTGTCTTCGTCTACCATCATGCCAACGTGGCCACGCCAGAAAATGATGTCACCGCGCTGCAAGGGGGTATCCGGGGCCAGCGCGTCGCCAAGCGCGATTTCCTGCAGATCCGCGTCGCCGGGGCACGAAATATCGCAGGCTGTCAGTGCGGCGGTGATCAAGCCCGAACAATCGATCCCGCGTGTGGAATTGCCGCCCCACAGATAGGGCACACCGAAATGCAGCTGCGCGATCGTCGCGGGGCTGGCAAAGGGGCGATCCAGTGGGCGCAGGTGCTTTTTCGGAACAAAGCCTTGCGGCGTCTCGTAAAAATGCCGCCGCTCGTCCAGCACTTGTAGACGCGAGCCAAAGGGAAGCTGCATGACGTCTGGCGACTTTAGATCCTCTTCTGCATAGGCGTGGGTGGCAAAAGTGGCGGTGCGGTGGGTTGGCACGGCACCCGTTGTCAGACGGTCCGAGGGAACATAGCCGACATAGCCATCGCTGGCCTGGATAAAGGACCAACCAGCGCGTTCCTCGATCACTGTGACCGGATGGCCCAGCAACAGCTGCCGGTCGCGGCGACCGTCCGGCGCGGTCATCAGGTCGGTGACGGGACGCGACAGGGTAGCGGGGGTGCCGTCCACCGCCGTCAGGCCCGCCTGCGGACCAAGGCTGCGCAGGGCGATCCGGGCGTTAGCAGGCCAAAGGCGGCGATCAGGGGAAGCGGCAGTCATAGGCCCAGCAGGTCCGGCAGTGCATCAAGGATTGCGCGCGCGCCCATGCCGACACCGCCTTTGGGGCGGGCGGGCTTGGCCGCAGCGTTCCAGCCGTAGATGTCAAAGTGGATATAGGGACGGTCCACAAAGCGGCGCAGGAACAGGGCAGCGGTCGTCGCCCCCGCCATGCCGCCCGCTGGCGCATTGTCCAGATCCGCGACGCCGGGCTCAATCAGATCCTCGTAGGGGTCGTGAAACGGCAGGCGCCAGACTGGATCCTTGATCCGGGATGCGGCGGCCGTCAGGGCAGCAGCATGATCGTCGGTGTCGGTAAAAAAGGGCGATATATCGGTGCCAACGGCGACACGGGCAGCCCCGGTCAGCGTCGCCATAGAGATGACGAGGTCCGCGTCCTCTTCGCTTGCCAAGGCCAGTGCGTCGGCCAGAACTAGGCGACCTTCGGCGTCGGTATTGTTGATCTCGACCGTCAGGCCCTTGCGCGATGTCAGAATATCCTGCGGGCGGAAGGCATTGGCGGAAATGGCATTTTCCACTGCAGGGATCAGGACGCGCAGGCGGACCGGAAGGTTCAGCGCCATGATCATATGAGCAAGGCCAAGCACCGTGGCAGAGCCGCCCATATCCTTTTTCATCAGCCCCATGGATGATCCGGGTTTGATGTTCAGGCCGCCGGTATCAAAACAGACCCCCTTGCCAACAAGCGTCAGGCGCGGTCCGGCGGTGCCCCAGGTCATGTCGATCAAACGGGGCGGCGTGGCGCTGGCGCGGCCAACGGCATGGATCATGGGAAAGTTCTGGGTCAGCAGGTCGTCGCCCACAGTGACACTGATGCGGGCGCTGTGTCGGTCGGCAAGGCTGCGGGCGGCATCCTCCAGATCGGCAGGACCCATGTCGTTGGTGGGCGTGTTGATCAGATCGCGGGTCAACACCTCGCCGGCGGCGATAATTTGCAAACGTTCCGCGTCAACGCCGTCCGGCGCGACAAGCTGGGCTGCGGCGGGTTTGGCGCTGCGATAGCGGGCGAAGTCGTAGGTTTCCAGCAACCAGCCCAGCGCAGCCTCGGCCAAGTCGGGACCGGTAAGGCCGGATGCGATGGCATAAGTGCCAGCAGGCAATTTGCGCGCGGCAGCGGCGACGGCAAAGCGGGTGCGTTTGCGACTGGCGGCAGTGCCCTGCCCCACCAGCGCCATGGCAATTGCGCCGTCCGGCCCGGGCACGCACAGGGTCGCGCCTGCGGCAGCCTTGAACCCGCAGCTGTCGGCCCAAGTGCGCGCGGCAGCAGGGATGGCGTCCAGATTATCGGCATCAATGACATGCAGCGGTGTTGCAGTCGTGCCTGCGGGCGCGAACGTCGGAAAGGAAGTATCATTCATGTCGGAGGTCCATTCTAGTCCCCCGCAGCCTAACGTCTTGTCCCGCGGCAGCAAGCCCGGATCAGAAGTCGCGGAAGTCCCAAACCTGTGTTATGGCCAGATCAAACCCCCGTTCCAGCCGGCACATCGTCGCTTCCAAGGCGACTGCGCTTTTTTGCAGCGCACAGGTGGCAACATGGCGGGCGGCGGTCGACACCTCTGTCAGGCCGATACCCTGGGCGACGGCGGCCAGACGGTTCGACTGCCGGGCCAGTTCATCGTATTGGGCCGCCGCGCGCATATCCTGCAACCGATTCAGCCGGATTGCGAGATCTTCTAAAGCGCGGCAAATCGTTTCCTCTGCCATTTTGTCACCAAGATCACGGTAGATTTCGGACAGGGGTGCCGGGTCCATCAGCGGGTTCTGATTACATTCAAGGACAGTAACAGTGTTCATTCGATAGACCTTTGTGATGGATGTGTTCTTGCGCCTTGTTCTAGGCGGGACGTGGTCACCATTTGGTTGACGCAAACCGACAAAATCGCTCGAAATCCTTTCAAATTCAGCATAACGTTGGCACAAAATCGCAAGGAGCGCGCCCCGTGGAATTTGCCAAACCCCTGCCCGAATATCTGGTCAAACGCTATCAGGGCTGGAAAGCTACGACTTATGCCGAAAACAAAAGCTGGTACAAACGCCTGGCCGAAGATGGCCAGCACCCGCGTGCCATGGTCATTTCGTGCTGCGACAGCCGCGTTCATGTCACATCTATTTTCGGCGCCGATCAGGGTGAATTCTTTATTCACCGCAATATCGCCAACCTAGTGCCGCCCTATGCTGCCGACGGCAAACAGCACGGCACCTCTGCGACTGTGGAATATGCCGTAACGGCACTGAAGGTCGCGCATATCGTTGTTCTGGGGCATTCGTCCTGCGGCGGCGTACAGGGCTGTTTCGATATGTGCGAAGGTCACGCACCACAGCTGGATGAAAAGACAAGTTTTGTCGGGCGCTGGATGGATATTCTGCGCCCCGGATACGAGCGTCTTGCCCCAGGAGAGCCGAAAGACAGGTTGCGGGCCCTGGAAAAAGAGGCCGTTCTGGTGTCGCTGGAAAACCTGATGACATTCCCGTTTGTAAAATCCGCGGTCGAGGATGGCATGCTTTCGCTTCACGGGCTGTGGAACCACATCGGTGAAGGGTCGCTGGAATGCTATGACCCAACCGAGAAAGCCTTTATTGCCGTCTAGCCGCTCGCCGGCCGGCAATATCAATATTCCGGTAACACCTGCGCATTAGCTTCGTTTGTAATCCGGGTCAAAGCATTGGCCCCGGACAAGCGGAGCCTGCGTTTTTACGCGTAGTCCGCCCGTCAACAAGGTAGGACTATCAATGCGGAACTGGTTTCGGAACATGGCAATCGGCCGCAAGCTGCCCCTTGCCATCGGGTTGTTGCTGACGCTGGCAGTCGCCACTTTGTCGGCCGCATCCTACATGATGTCGCGTTCATTGATCGTAAACCAGGCCGCAAACAACCTGAAAGGCGCGGCATACAGCCATGCTAAACAAGTCGACGGCTTGCTGCATGCCATTGACACCGACATCAAGGCGCGCGCCACGACGCCGTCAACGGCACGTACTTTGGTCGCCCTGTCAGATGCCTTCAAGGCGACTACGGATGCGCAGACCACGTTGCAGCGGGCCTATATTACCGACAATCCGGAACCGCCGGGACAGAAGGACAATCTTGTTAACGCCGTCACGGGGTCAAGCTATGGCTTTCTTCACCGGACCCACCATCCAGGGCTACGTCTGCTGCAACAGCAGATGGGTTATTACGATATTTTCCTGATCAATAACGATGGCGACGTGGTTTATTCCGTCTTTAAGGAAACCGATTTTGCGACCAATCTGATGACTGGCGAATGGGCCGATACCGGGTTGGGCAACGCATTTCGACAGGCCCGTGAAAGCGATCAGGACGCAGAATCTGTTTTTGTCGACTTCACCCCTTATGAGCCAAGCGCCTTTGCACCGGCTGCCTTTATCGCAAGGCCCGTCATATTAGACACTGGCGAACGGCTGGGCGTGATTGCCTATCAGATGCCAATTGGCGAAATCAATACTGCGATGAGCGACCTTTTAAGCCTGCCGGATACGGCAGATGGGTTCCTGGTCGGCAGCGATGGATATCTACGGACCGACTCACTTCAATCGGACAAGAACGATATACTGGCCACAAAGATTGAATCGCCTTACATTCTATCGACCTTGGGCGGCACGGCGCAAAGCTATAAAGGCATCGATCGATCAGGACGCAGCATTATGGGACATGCTGTGCCAATTCGCTTTCTGGGTACGGAATACGTCGCGGTTGTACAGATCAGCAAGCGTGCCTTGCTCAGCGGCCTGAATACGGCAGCGGCGTTGCAACAAATTCTGGGTGTTACAATCCTGACGATTGCGATTGGTATCGGCATCATCACGTCCCGCAGCATCACCCGTCCCTTGGGGAACCTGACGACGACCGTCAGTCAGATCGCCGGAGGCGACAACCATACGAAGGTACCGGAAACCGACCGCACCTGCGAAATTGGGCAGCTGGCACGCGCAACGGAAGTTTTCCGCCAAAACGCCCTGCAAATCAGGATACTTAGCGCCGAGCAAGACAAGAACAATCGCGCCATGCAATCCATGGCCGCCGAACGCGAAGCGGCCAGCCTACGCGAATTCGAACTTATCAAAAAGCGAGAGGCCACCGACCACGCCGCCGTCGCCCAGCGCGAGGCGATGATGCAGCAACTTGGCGAATCTTTTGGCCGCGTTGTTGAAGCCGCTCGCGAAGGCGAATTTTCCACCCGCGTGGAGGCGGACTTCGAGGATGCAATACTGATCACTCTGGCGGGCGGTATCAATGCGTTAATGGCATCGATCGATGACAACCTTAGCCGCACACGATCAGTAATGAAAAGCATCGCAGAGGGGGATTTGACCCACTATATGGATGGTACGTTCCATGGTGACTTTGCAGATTTGCAGGACAGCATGAATGTTATGGTGGATTCGTTACGCAATCTGGTCGAGGATATTACCGAGAGCAGTACGACACTGACCGCATCGTCCCGGGAATTGCGCCAGACATCCGGTGTATTGTCGCAGCAGGCTGAACGAAATGCCGCCGCCCTTGAAGAAACCAGTGCGGCCCTGACCGAACTTTCCAGGCGGGTCACATCGATACATCAAGCCATCACCGACGCTAATCAAAGTGCCCAGACCGCGCGCAACACCGCAACCGCCAGCGAAACCGTTGCCACCGAAGCGACGATTGCCATGGACCGCATTGCCGAAGGGTCCAAGGAAATTGCACGCGCCGTCAGCGTCATTAACGACATTTCTTTTCAGATCAACTTACTGGCCTTGAACGCCGGCGTAGAGGCTGCGCGCGCCGGGGATTCAGGGCGCGGTTTTGCCGTCGTTGCGGCAGAGGTGCGCAAGCTGGCGCAGGACGTCGGGGATTCGGCGCGCCAGATAACCAAGGTGATTAAACAAAGTGATCAGGATGTCAGCGACGGTGTCCGTACCGTTGCAGAGGCACGCGCATCTTTGCAAGCTATTGCGCAAAGTGTCATCGACATCTCAGAAAGCTTTGACGAGGTGACAATCGCTATCGCCGAACAGTCAGTTGGAATTCAGTCCATTGCCACCTCGATCCAGCACATCGATGATCGATCACAAAGGCAGGCGGCATCCTTTGAAGAAGTGACCGCATCGTCGCATCTTTTGTCGACGCAGGCGGAAACGCTGACCCAGATGACGCGCCAGTTCAAAATTGCCGAGGCCGGGGCGGAAGATACCGCCACCGCGGCTGGTGTCCCGGTTGCCTAGGCGCGAGCTGAAACAAGCAGTGACCGATACGAAATAGGTGGGCCAATGGCCCACCTTTCCTGGTTTACCGTGCTGACCGCGTTCAGCCCTTTTTCAAGACTTCGCGGCCCAGCAGTTCTGCGATTTGCACTGCGTTCAGGGCAGCGCCCTTGCGCAGGTTATCCGACACGCACCACAGGTTGATGCCGTTTTCGACAGTGCTGTCATCGCGGATACGGCTGATAAAGGTGGCATAATCACCGACGCATTCGATCGGGGTGACATAACCGCCGTCCTCTCGCTTGTCGATCACCATGATGCCGGGGCTTTCACGCAGGATATCGCGCGCCTCGTTTGCATCCAGCGGGCTTTCGAACTCGATGTTGATCGACTCCGAATGGCCCACAAAAACAGGAACCCGCACACATGTGGCCGTGACCTTTACCTTGGGATCAAGGATCTTCTTGGTCTCGGCGACCATCTTCCACTCTTCCTTCGTTTCTCCGGAATCGAGGAACACATCAATATGCGGGATCACGTTGAACGCGATCTGCTTGGTGAACTTCGTCGCAGGCTTGGAATCGGTGGGGTTATAGATCGACTTGGTCTGATCCCACAGCTCGTCCATGCCTTCCTTGCCGGCACCGGATACGGACTGGTAGGTGCTGACGACGACGCGCTTGATCGTGGCGCGGTCATGCAACGGCTTGAGCGCGACAACCATTTGCGCGGTCGAGCAGTTGGGGTTCGCGATGATCATCTTCTTGGCGTAGCCGTGCACGTCCTGGGGGTTCACCTCTGGCACGATCAGCGGCACATCGGCGTCATAGCGATACAGCGAAGAGTTATCGATGACGACGCAGCCGGCAGCGGCGGCCTTTGGGGCGTATTTCTTGGTCGCCTCGGATCCGACGGCGAACAGGGCCATGTCCCAGCCGGTGAAATCAAAGGTGTCCAGATCGGTGGTTTTCAAAGTTCGGTCGCCAAAGCTGACTTCGGTCCCCAGCGATTTACGGCTGGCGAGTGCGGCAATTTCATCCACGGGGAATTCGCGTTCCGCCAGGATGTTCAGCATTTCGTGACCCACGTTACCCGTGGCGCCAACGACGACGATCTTGTAACCCATCTGTCAGGCTCCTTGGTTGCGACCCGGCGGGTCTTACGCCTCATCGAAGCAAAGGGAAAGGGGGCAGTCAGTGCGGTAAAACGCACTGCGATAGATCGGCAACCCGGCGCATATCATCGCCAAGGGTCAGTTGAGCGCGGCGCACCATGCGGTCTTTCGCGCTGACAGCATGCTGCGGACGTATCCGCCATGTTGCATCCGTGAAATGGGAACGGCGCAGCAGCGCCGCCCTCCCTTCCCTACCCAGTCAAAGAGCGGCTTTACGGCTTTCGTCCAAATAGATCTCTCGCAGGCGGGCGGCCACCGGACCGGGGGTGCCCGCGCGGATGGCCGCGCCGTCGATTTCGACGACCGGCATTACAAAGGTGCTGGCAGAGGTGATAAACGCTTCGTCCGCAGCTTGTGCCTCTTCGATGGTAAAGGGACGCTCTTCGACTTGCATCTGCGCCTCTGCCGCAAAGCGTAGGACGGCAGCACGGGTGATGCCGTGCAGAATATCATGGCTAAGCTGGCGCGTGATGATTGTGTTGCCTTTGACGATGTAGGCGTTGTTGGACGTGCCTTCGGTGACGGCGCCGTCTTCGACCATCCAAGCGTCATCGCATCCGGCAGCTTTAGCCATCATCTTGCCCATCGACGGATAAAGCAGCTGCACGGTCTTGATGTCGCGGCGGCCCCAGCGTTCATCGGCGATGCTGATCACTTTCATCCCTGTCTTGGCCATGGGGCTGTCGGCCATGCCCGGCTTGGCTTGGGTGAACAGCACGATTGTCGGCGGTGTATCCTTGGACGGGTAGGCGAAATCGCGATCCCCGGCGCTGCCACGGGTGATCTGCAGATAGATCATGCCGTCTGTGATGTCGTTCAGGCGAACCAACTCGCGGTGGACTTCGAGCAGGTCATCGCGGCTGGACGGGTGCTGCATTTCCAGCTCGTCAAGCGAGCGTTGCAGGCGCACGGCATGGCCTTCGAAATCAATCAGCTTGCCGCCCAGCACCGAGGTCACCTCATAAACGCCGTCGGCCATCAGAAAGCCGCGGTCAAAGATGCTGATTTTCGCCTCGTCCTCGGGCAGATACTCTCCGTTCAGATAGACAGTGCGGGTCATGGGCAGGCCTTTCGGTGTTGGGTGGCGGTATCTATCAAGACTGCGGTGCCGCTTGTCCAGAGGGCGCTTATCCCCAAAGCGCAGCCAGCGGGGGATGCACGCCTGCGGCGTCGAACTGCAACGGCGGGTCGCGATCCTCGGCCAGCAGCAAGGGGCCGTCCAGATCGACAAAGGCAGCGCCTCCTGTCAGCAGGGTCGCGGGTGCCATGGCAAGTGATGATCCGACCATGCAGCCGATCATCACGTCATACCCCTGCGCGGTGGCTTCGGACCGCAAGGCCAGCGCCTCTGTCAGGCCGCCGGTTTTATCAAGCTTGATGTTCACCATATCATACTTGCCGCGCAGACCGGCCAGGCTGGCACGGTCGTGGCAAGATTCGTCTGCGCACACCGGCAGCGGGCGGGCGATTTCGCCCAGCATATCATCGCTCCCCGCCGGCAGCGGCTGTTCGACCATAGCAACGCCAAGGCGCAGCAGATGCGGCGCAAGATCGCTGTAAACCTCGGCCGTCCACCCTTCGTTTGCGTCGACGATGATCACCGCATCTGGTGCCCCCCGGCGCACAGCTTCCAGCCGGGCCATGTCGTCAGGGGTGCCCAGCTTGATCTTTAGAAGCGGGCGATGAGCGTTCTTGGCAGCCTGCGCCTGCATCGCGTCTGGCGTATCCAGCGACAGCGTATAGGCGGTGACGACGGGCTGCGGCACAGGCACACCGGCCAATTCCCAGACGCGGACACCGGCGCGTTTCGCCGCCAGATCCCATAACGCGCAATCGACAGCATTGCGCGCCGCCCCGGCGGGCAGCAGATCCTGCAAGGCCGCGCGCGACAGATCCGCAGGAAGCCCTGCGATCTGCGCCGTCACGCTATCCAGCGTTTCGTCATAGCGCGCATAGGGCACGCATTCGCCCCGCCCCGCCAGCCCCCCGTCGCGAACCGTGACGGTCAGAACCTCTGCCTGCGTCCGCGACCCGCGAGAGATCGTAAAGACCTGCGCCAGCGCGAACACGTCCCGCGTTACCTCTATCCTCATCCCATGCCTTCTTTCAGCCTATCACCTTGCTAAAGATACTCCCGCCGGAGGCCTGCTGCTTTGCACCGCAAAGCTGCATTCAAACCGCCAAAAGCGCATCGACCAAACGCCCCGCACCCTGACGGTACGGATCAACTGCAGGTAGCCCCATGCGCGCCTCAACCTCATCCAGATAGGCTTCGAATTCGTCATCAGAGAGGTGCTGGGTATTCACCGATACGCCAACCACCCTGCACTCGGGGTTGGCGATGCGGGCCAGTGGCAGCGCCGTATCGCGCAAGGCTTCGAGCGTTGGCAGCTGATAGTCCGGCAAGCCGCGCATATGGGTCCGGGTGGGTTCGTGCGCCAGAATCAACGCATCGGGCTGGCCGCCGTGGACCAGCGCCATCGTCACGCCGGAATAGCTGACGTGGAACAGGCTGCCCTGCCCTTCGATATGGTCCCAGTGGTCGTCGTCGTTGTCAGGGGTCAGCCATTCGACAGCACCGGCCATGAAATCAGCGACCACCGCATCCAGCGGCACGCCTTCGCCGGTGATCAGAATGCCGGTCTGGCCCGTGGCGCGAAAGGATGATTTCAGGCCGCGCGCCTTCATCTCTGCGTCCATCGCCAGCGCCGTATACATCTTACCGACAGAGCAGTCGGTGCCGACGGTCAGCACGCGCTTGCCTTTGCGCGGGATGCCGTTTGCGATAGGATAAGCGACTGTGGGAACGCGAACGTCGTGCAACATGCGGCCGTGGTGGACGGCAGCGGCGATCAGTTCGGCATCGTCACGCAGCAGGTTATGCAGGCCGGACGCGATGTCATAGCCGGCAGCCAGCGCCTCGATCAGCAGGGAACGCCACGCGGGGGAAATGACACCGCCCCGGTTCGCAACGCCGATGACCAGCGTTTTGGCACCAGCGGCCAGACCGTCCTGCAGCGTCATATCGGTCAGCCCCAGATCGGCGCGGCATTCAGGCAGGCGCAGCTGGCCGACGGCGTGATCGGGGCGCCAGTCGCGGATGCCGATGGCCACTTTGCAGGCCAGCATATCAGGCGCATCGCCAAGGAACAAAAGATAGGGGGTCTGGATCATCGGATCGTCTCCGGTTTGGGATGGGGAAAGCCTAGAACGGGAACGGGCGGTGCGCCACCCGGCACGCCGCCCGTTTTTTAATCTTCGGTAAAAAATCAGCCGTGATAAGCCTGTTCGCCGTGGGACGACAGATCAAGGCCGATGCGTTCTTCTTCTTCGGTGACGCGCAGGCCCATGGTCATGTCGATCAGCTTGTACAGGATCAAGGACGCGATACCGCACCAGACGATGGTGATCACGACAGCCTCTATCTGGATCCATGTCTGCCCCAGCAGGGAATAATCGTCGCCGCCTGTGCCGCCAAGACCGGGGGCGGTAAAGATGCCAGTGCCGATGGCGCCAACGATACCGCCGATGCCGTGCACACCAAAGACGTCAAGACTGTCATCATAACCTGCCTTGCTTTTGATCACCGCGACAAAGAAGTAGCACACCGCCGAGGCAATCGCGCCAAGCGCAATCGCACCGACCGGCCCGATGGTACCGCAAGCCGGTGTCACGGCAACAAGGCCTGCGACCATGCCCGATGCAGCCCCCAGCATGGATGCCTTGCCGCGGGTCATACCTTCGATCGCGCACCAGGCAAGGATGCCCCCAGCCGTTGCGGTAAAGGTGTTGATCATTGCCAGCGTCGCGCCCGATGTCGCCTCTAGGTTGGATCCGGCGTTAAAGCCGAACCAGCCAACCCACAGCATGGCTGCGCCAACCATGGTCAGTGTCATGGAATGGGGTGCCATGTTGTCACGGCCAAAGCCCACGCGCTTGCCGATCATGATAGAGCCGCACAGCGCGGCAATACCGGCATTGATGTGCACAACCGTGCCGCCGGCAAAGTCGATAGCACCCATGTTAAAGATCAGGCCGTTCGCGTCCCAGACCATATGGGCGACAGGAAAGTAAACGATGGTGACCCACAGCAGGACAAAGACCAGCAGCGCGGAAAACTTGATCCGTTCCGCAAAGGCACCGACGATCAGCGCCGGGGTGATCGCGGCAAAGGTCATCTGGAAGGCAATGAACAGATATTCAGGGATCATCACGCCATCGGTAAAGGTCGCGGCCAGACTGTCGGGCGTGACGCCCGCCAGGAACAGTTTGCCCATGCCGCCCCAAAAGGGCGATGTGCTGCCGCCGAAGGCAAAAGAGTAGCCCCAGACCACCCAGATCACCATAACCACCGCGGTGATCAGCGTGCATTGCATCAGCACGGACAGCATGTTTTTCGTGCGCACTAGGCCGCCATAGAACAGCGACAAGCCCGGCAGGATCATGAACAGGACCAGCAAGGTCGCCGTCATCATCCAGGCGACATCGCCCTTGTCGACCGTTTCGGTCACATCCTGGGCCAGTGCGAGCGTGGGCAGCAAGGCCAAGGTGCTGGCACCGATAAGTGTATTGCGTTTCATATCCCGGTTTTTCCCAAAAGCGCGTTACAGCGCGTCGTCGTTCGTCTCTCCGGTGCGGACGCGCATGGCGGCCTCAACATCGAGGGTAAAGATTTTGCCATCGCCGATCTTGTCGGTTTTAGCGGTCTGGGCGATGGTCGCGACAACTTGGTCGGCTAGATCATCGGGTACGACAATTTCAAGCCGTAGCTTAGGCACGAATTGCACGACGTATTCCGCACCGCGGTAAACTTCGGTGTGGCCCGACTGCGTGCCGAAGCCTTTGACTTCGGACACCATCATGCCGCGCACGCCAACAGCGGTCAGCGCGACGCGTACTTCGTCGAGTTTAAATGGTTTGATGACGGCGATAATCAGTTTCATGACAGACTCCCTTGTCCCATGCACCTTGCGCGTAGCAACCGCCCCGGCAGGCTGGCGGACAAGGGATTTGATTGTCAGGGTGCCTAAAATTACAACAAAATGGGTTAACGCCGCTTGGTTATGTGGCGATGTGCTGCGAATTTGGGCGATCTAAAAAGTTGATCAAGTGCAGGCAGCACCGCCGGTCCAAGGCGCAATGACGGACACTTGGCGCGCCCGCTATGCAGGCCAAGCTGACGGTGGTGGGAGAACCAAGCCGCCCACTTATTGCAGGTCAGCCCGCATCCATGCCCCTCTTCTCATCTTGCGATAAACGAAAATGGCCCGGGCATTGCTGCCCGGGCCACCCCGAAAGGTCTGTGGGAGGATCAGCCCTTCGAGAACTCCGGGTAGGCTTCCATGCCCAGTTCGTGCATGTCGAGGCCGTTGATCTCTGCTTCTTCGCTGACGCGGATGCCGACGGTTGCCTTCAGGATCATCCAGACGACCAGCGATACGACAAACATGAAGATACCGATCGATGCGAAGCCGACGAACTGCGTGACATAAGAGGTGTCAGCAGAGTTCCATGGCACGATCATTGTGCCCCAGAAGCCGGCAACCAGGTGGACCGGGATCGCACCAACGACGTCGTCGATCTTCATCTTGTCCAGCATCGGTACGACCACGACTGCGATACCGCCACCGACAGCGCCGATCAGCAGTGCGCCGAACAGGGACGGGTCAAGCGGACCTGCGGTGATGGACACCAGACCAGCCAGCGCGCCGTTCAGCACCATGGTCAGATCGACCTTGCCATACATCAGCTGCGTCAGGACCAGCGCGGTCACGGCACCGGCAGACGCTGCCATGTTGGTGTTTGCAAAGATGCGACCAACGTCCGTGATGTCGCCCACGGTGCCAGCAGCCAGCTGAGAGCCGCCGTTGAAGCCGAACCAACCCAGCCACAGGATGAACGTACCCAGCGTGGCAAGTGCAAGGTTGGAACCCGGCATCGGGAAGGACTTTCCATCCTTGTAACGGCCAATCCGCGGACCCAAGACCAGCGCACCGGCCAGTGCTGCGAAACCACCAGCGGCGTGAACCAGGGTAGAGCCGGCGAAGTCATAGAAGCCCATTTCGGACAACCAGCCGCCGCCCCACTGCCAGGATGCCTCGATCGGGTAGAGGATACCGGTCAGGACAACCGTGAAGGCCAGGAAGGGCCACAGCTTGACGCGCTCGGCCAGGGTGCCGGACACGATCGACGCGGTGGTGGCGCAGAACATCAGCTGGAAGAAGAAGTCAGAGGCGACAGAGGCGTAGCCCAGATCAGCGTCAGCCGCAGCAAGGCCGACTGGTTCCAGCGAAGCCGGGGACCACAGGTTGCCAAGGTAGCCGGTGATCGTCCAGTCGTCGCCCGGATACATGATGCCGTAGCCGATCAGCCAATACATGATGCCCGCGATGGCAAACAGCGCGACGTTCTTAGTCAGCTGCGTCGTGACGTTCTTGGACCGGACAAGGCCTGCCTCGAGCATGGCAAAACCGGCGGCCATCCACATGACCAGAAAGCCGCCGATCAGGAACAGCAGCGTGGTCATGATGTAGGGGCCGATTTCGTCAAAGGTCGGGGCCGCGGCCTCTACCACATCGGCGGCGGCTTCTGCGGCAGTCGTATCCTGCGCAAAGGCCACCACGGGCAAGGCGGCAAATGCGGCCCCGACCAGAAGTGCTTTTTGAAGTGTCTTGTTCATCGGATGAAATGTCCCTTTTTGCAGCGGCTTTTACAGCGCGTCGTCGTTCAGCTCGCCGGTGCGGACGCGCAGGGCGCCTTCGACGTCGAGAGTAAAGATCTTGCCGTCGCCGATTTTGTCGGTCTTGGCGGTCTGTGCGATCGTGGTGACGACCTGCTCTGCCATCGCGTCAGAGACGACGATTTCCAGCTTGACCTTTGGCACGAAGTTCACGGCGTATTCCGCGCCGCGGTAAATCTCGGTGTGACCGGACTGGGCACCAAAGCCCTTGATCTCGGACACCATCATGCCGCGCACGCCGATCGAGGTCAGCGCCTCGCGGACCTCCTCGAGCTTGAACGGTTTGATCGTTGCAATAATCAGTTTCACGTCTTGTTTCCCTCGTTCCCTATGGCGGAGACCCAGCCCCCGGCGATGCGGATGCCTAAGAAAAGGGCGCAACCCGGGCAAAGTGACAAGCAAACCGGCGGGGAGGTGGCAATGAAAACGGGCAAAGTTGCACAATTTTTGCACAAATTATCTAAACTGCCCGATTATTGGGCCACATAAAAAAGCGCAAACAGAATCGGTGTCAGCGCGGGACAATGGCGGCCAGCGGCGGTATAAACGGCAAAGAACACAAAAAGACGGACCGGGCAGCCGATGGCACGACCACCAAAAACAGGTAAACCGCTCGTGGCAGAGCGGCGTTATAATCCACAAGCCGAACAGCGGGCAAAGCCTGCGCCGAAAAAGCGCGCGCCGCGCCGAAAGGCAGCGCCGCGCAAGCGTGGTCTGGTGGGATGGATCCTGTTTCCCTTTACCTGGACGCTGCGCCTGATCCTGCGGCTGACATGGAAAATGGCGGTTGTCCTCGCGCTGCTGATTGGCGGCGGCGTTTTGTATTTCGCCTCGCAGATGCCGCCGATCGATTCCATTGTGGACGCCCGCACTAAAGGATCGGTGACGCTGCTGGACAGGGATGGTGCGGTCTTTGCCTGGCGCGGCGATCAGTTCGGCGGGATGGTGACGGCGGACTCTGTGTCGCAATACCTGCACGACGCCGTGGTCGCGACCGAAGACAAGCGTTTCTATGGCCACTTCGGCATCAGCCCGCGCGGTATCGCCAGCGCTGTGCGCATCAACCTGAGCGAAGGGCGCGGCCCGCTGTCCGGCAACGGCGGTTCGACGATTACGCAGCAGGTGGCGAAATTGCTGTGCCTTGGTGTGCCCTATGACCCGGCGACCTGGAAGACAGAGGCCGCCTATGAAGACGACTGCCGCCGCACCACGATTTGGCGCAAGGTCAAAGAGGCGGTCTATTCTATGGGAATGGAAGTCGCCTATTCCAAAGAAGACATCCTGACCATTTACTTTAACCGTGCCTATCTGGGTGCGGGCAGCCGCGGCTTCGAGGCCGCCGCAAATCGTTATTTCGGCAAATCCTCTGCTGATTTGAACCCGGCGGAAGCCGCGATGCTGGCAGGACTTTTGAAAGCGCCGACCAGCTATGCGCCGACCAACAACATGCAGCGCGCCGTGGACCGGGCGAATATCGTTATCGGCCTGATGGCGGCGCAGGGCTATATCACGCCGCAGCAGGCCAGCGATGCCCGTGCCAATCCGGCGCAGCTTAGCCAGGCGGCGCAGGCGCGTGCGGGTGGATACTTTGCCGATTGGGTTATGGAACAGGGCCCCGATTTCTTTACCCGCGATACGACCGAAGACGTGGTGATCCGCACAACGCTGGACCAGCGCATCCAGACAGCTGCGGAAACGGCGCTGACAAGTATCTTTGAAACCAAGCTAAAGCCAAGCTCCAAGGCGCAGGCCGCTGTCATCGTGATGAGCGCGGACGGCGCAGTGCGCGGCATGGTCGGCGGGCGCGATGTCCGGGCGTCAGGCGTATTCAACCGCGCCACGCAGGCGCGACGGCAGCCCGGATCGGCCTTCAAGCCCTTTATCTATGCCACGGCGCTTGACCTTGGTTTCAGCCCGAATGACCTGATCGACGATGCCCCGCTAACGATCAACGTGCCCGGCTCTGGCCCATGGGTCCCCGAAAACTATGACCGCAAGTTCAAGGGCCCGATCACCCTGACGCAAGCCCTATACGAATCCCGCAACATTCCTGCGATCTTGCTGTCAGAGGAAGTTGGCCGCGATCTGGTGCGGACCGTGGCGCAGAAATTCGGCATTGAAAGCGACCTTGCCTCTGGCCCGGCATTGGCGCTTGGCGTGTCGGAAAGTACCCTGCTGGAAATGTCCGGTGCCTTTGCCGGGATCCTGAACGGCGGCTCCGCCGTGCAGCCCTATGGGCTGATCGATCTGCGGCTGAAGGGCGAGTCCGAGCCGCTGATGGACAACGTCGGGACAGGCCTGCAGGAACGGGTGATCCAGCAAAGTGCTGCGCGCGAGCTGACCTACATGATGTCGCAGGTGGTCGAGCGCGGCACGGGCACGCGCGCGCAAATCCCCGGTTGGCAACTTGCGGGTAAATCCGGCACTACGAACAGCGCCCGCGACGCGTGGTTCATCGGCTTCAACGCCGACTATGTTATCGGTGTCTGGATGGGTTACGATGACAACAGCCCGATGACAGGCGTCACGGGCGGCGGCTTGCCTGCGGAAATCTGGCAGGCGACCATGGCCCGCGTTGTCACCGGCGAAACGCCAAAGCCTCTGCCCATGGATGTCCCCGGCCCCAGCACCACCGGCGGCGTGCTGGAGGATACGGGCATCGTGGCGGATGGCGAAATCATGGACGTGCTTAGCAACATCTTGGGCGGTCTGGGGAACTAGGCCTGCCCTATTCGTTTGCGGCGGCGTCTGTTACGGACGCTGCCGCCGCGGGCTCTGCCGGAGTGTCCACCGCTACTGCACCCGGTTCAGGGCAACGGTCGTAGACAAAGGCATAGCCGTCCCAGACCATGATGATGCCGTCGCCCTGCGCCTTGTTCATCAACATCGCCCGTTCGGAAAAGACCTGATCCGCACCGCTGCACTGCATGGTGTAAAGTAGCGCGTCCATATCAAGCACGTTCACCGGGTCTGCCATACGGCATTCAACCTCGACCCCGTAAAAGATGCCATCCGCAATCCGAACCGCACCGCCATCCACCCCGACCAGCGCACATTCGGCATTCGCCGCCTGCTTGTAGACGCCGTCATAAGGCCCCGCGCCAGCCGCATGCGCCCCGATAAGGATCAAGAGTGTCGCCGTAAGGTTCGTCTTCATCGCTGCTCCCGCGCGTTTCCATTGCTGCGGCAATAAGCCTAGCGCCCGCATGTGCGCCTGTCACCTCTCGGCTGCGGCAGCGAATTGTTAACCCTCGCAGGCTTAGGTTGTGGCAGCGGTATCACGCGGGCGTACACCCGCCCAGAATTCAGGTGTGATCACGGCGTTTGCGGGTTAAAAAGCAGACAGGCTGTGCAACGGCCTTATTGTGGGTGGGACGCGATGCGTAGGAATGATCAGGCTGCCACACGCGGCGCAGCAGAACTGGCCGCAGTGCGGCGCGAAGGGCGTGCGCTGTATTGGGCTGTCGCGGTATTCAGCTTTTTCGTGAACCTGCTGATGCTGACCGGCCCGCTGTATATGCTGAATGTCTATGACCGCGTGCTGGGCAGCCGCAGTCTGGAAACGTTGATCGCACTGTCTGTTCTGGTCGCGTTTTTATACGGCATGATGGGCATTCTGGATTTCGTACGCGGCCGTGTCATGGGTCGACTGGGCGCGCGGTTTCAGGCCCGCCTTGACCGCCGGGTCTTTGCCGCATCCCTGCGCGCCAGTAACCAAAGCCGCCCCCCCGAAGAGGCGCGCACCGCCCTGCGCGATCTGGAAGCAGTGCAGCGGCTGATCACATCGCCCGCCTTGATGGCGCTGTTTGATCTCCCGTGGACACCATTGTTTTTTCTTGGAATTTTCATCTTTCACCCCGCGCTGGGGATCCTGGCGCTTGTGGGGGGTGCGGTGCTTGTCGTGGTCGCGGTTGCAAACCAGGTTAGCACGAAAAAACCGCTGGAGGATGCGAATGCCGCGTCGTTCCAGTCAGAGGCGCTGGGTGCGCAGATCCGCAGCGAAAGCGAACTTGTGCACGCTTTGGGTATGCGCGGCGCGGCCTTTGACCGTTGGCAGATTGCGCGCGGCGCGTCACTGGATGCAACCATCGGCGCTGCGGATTCGGCGGGCACATTCACCGCGATGACCCGCACATTCCGCCTGTTTTTGCAGTCCGCCATGCTGGGCCTTGGTGCGCTGCTGGTGCTTGAAGGCGTGTTGTCACCCGGCGCGATGATTGCCGGATCAATCCTGATGGGCCGTGCACTTGCCCCGATCGAAATGATCGTCGGCCAGTGGGCGGTGTTTCAGAAAGGCCGCGAAGGCTGGACGCGGCTGTCACGTCTGCTTGGCTCTATCCCAGAGGATGAGGCCCGCACCGCCCTGCCCGCCCCCCGCGCGATCCTGACGGCGGAAAATGTGACCGTAGTACCGCCGGGTGAACAGCAAGCCAGCTTGCGGTTGATCAGTTTCGACGTGCAACCGGGTCAGGCGGTCGGTGTCATCGGCACATCCGGCGCAGGCAAATCGACGCTGGCCCGGGCGCTGATCGGCGTATGGCGGCCTGCGGGGGGAAAATCCGCCTCGATGGTGCGTCGCTGGAACAATACGATGCCGATACGCTGGGGCGGCATATCGGATATCTGCCGCAGCGGGTTCAGCTGTTTGACGGCACGATCAAGGAAAACATTGCCCGCATGTCGATGACCCCTGATGATGCCGCCGTGGTGAGCGCCGCAAAAAAGGCGGCAGCGCATGACATGATCCTCAAGCTGCCCGACGGTTATGACACCCGTGTCACGGCCAACGGCGGGCGGCTTTCGGGGGGCAGATCCAGCGCGTCGGCCTGGCGCGGGCGATGTATGGCGATCCGGTGATCCTTGTGCTGGACGAGCCGAACAGCAACCTGGATAACGACGGATCTGTTGCGCTGAACAACGCGATCAAAATCGCAAAGTCGGAAGGTAAGGCTGTGTTCATTATGGCCCATCGCCCCGCCGCAATACAGGAATGCGACATGCTGCTGGTCATTGAAAACGGCACCCGCCGCGCCTTTGGCCCCAAGGATGAGGTGCTGAAGGACGTGCTGCGCAATGCCCAGCAGATCACGGCCACAACGGGCTATGCGGGGGGCGTGCAATGACACAGGCAGATCCGCGGGCCCGCTGGTCGGCGACAAGACCAATGACGGTGGGCCTTGTGGCGCTTGTCATCCTGATCGGGGGCTTTGGCACCTGGGCCGTTTTCGCCAATCTGACCGGCGCTGTCATCACGCATGGACAGATCGAAGTCGACCGGAACCGGCAGGTCATCCAGCACCCCGATGGCGGCGTGGTCGAGGATATTCTTGTCGACGAAGGCGACGAGGTGCAGGCCGGCGATCTGCTGATCAAACTGGATTCGTCCAATATCGTCAGCGAACTGGCCGTCGTCGAAGGCCAGCTTTACGAAATCATGGCCCGCCGCGCCCGGTTCGAGGCAGAGCGTGACGGCGCGACCGAGCTGACCTTTGACCCGCTACTGCAAGAGGCGGGCGACGCCGCGGCTGGCCTGACCGAAGGCCAGTCCCGCCTGTTTGAAGCGCGTCTGGACAGCCTGCTGAAAGCGACGGACCAGCTGCAACAGCAGGACATGCAGATTGCCAGCCAGATCGACGGGATCAAGGCGCAGCAACAGGCGATGACCGAACAGACCGCCCTGATCGAAGAAGAACTGGCCGACCAGCAAAGCCTGTTTGATCGCGGGCTGGCGCAGGCCAGCCGCGTACTGGCGCTGCGGCGCGAGGCGTCCAACATGAAAGGTCAGGTTGGCGAACTGGCCGCCCAGGCCGCCCAAGCCGCAGAACGCCGGACCGAAATTGAAATTCAGGTGCTTGGCCTGACCAGCACCCGCAGAGAGGAGGCAATCACCCGCCTGCGCGATCTGCAGTATAACGAGCTGGAACTGTCCGAACGCCGCCGCACCCTGCGCCAGCAACTGGACCGGCTTGATATTCGTGCACCGCTAAGCGGGGTCGTTTACGGGCTGAACGTCTTTGCGCCGCGATCGGTCATTCGCCCGGCTGATCCGCTGCTGTATCTGGTGCCGCAGGACCGCCCCCTGGTGATTGCAACGCAGGTGCAGGTGACGGATATCGACCAGATCCATCTGGGTCAGGACGTCATCTTGCGCTTCTCCGCCTTCGATCAACGCCGCACACCGGAACTGACCGGCCATGTCACGCAGGTTTCCGCGGACGCGTTCCAAAACGAAACGAACGGTGCATCCTTTTATCGCGCCGAAGTGCGCATGGACGAAGGAGAGATTGAAAAACTGCCAGACGGCATGACCCTGATCCCCGGTATGCCGGTAGAGGCCTATGTCCGCACGGCAGATCGCACGCCGATGAATTACTTTCTAAAACCGTTTGCAGATTATTTTGCCAAGGCATTTCGCGAGTCCTAGATGGACGCCGCCCGCGCTGCGGCCTAGGGTCTGGCAAATTCATCAGACAAGGGCCGAAGCCATGAGCATGATCGAAACCAAGCTGACCGAAATGGGTGTGACACTGCCGGACGCCCCTGCCCCTGCGGCGAACTACGTCCCCTTTGTCCAGACCGGCAATCAGGTCTGGGTGTCCGGCCAGATTTCGCAGGGTCCGGATGGCCTGATGGTGGGCAAACTAGGCGACGGCGTCGATATCGACACCGGCGCGGCGGCGGCCAAGGCCTGTGCGATCAGCCTGCTGGCGCAGTTGAAAAAAGCCTGCGGCGGCGATCTGGACCGTCTTGTGCGCGTCGTCAAACTGGTCGGCATGGTCAACTGCACCCCTGACTTTACCGACCAGCCCAAGGTCATCAACGGGGCCAGCGATTTTCTGGTCGCAGCGCTGGGCGAAAAAGGGCACCACGCCCGCTCTGCCGTGGGTGTGGCCGGGTTGCCGATGGGCGTCATGGTCGAAATCGAAGCCGTGTTCGAGATCGCCTAATGCTGCCAAAGTCCTTTTTGGCCCGTCCGCTGGCCCACCGCGCCCATCACGACAAGGCGCATAGGCGTGTGGAAAACAGCCTGACGGCGATCAAATCCGCCATCACGCATGGTTACGGCATCGAAATCGATGTGCAGATGGCCAGCGACGGCGTGCCGATGGTGTTTCACGACTATGACCTGCGGCGGCTGACCATCGAACAGGGTCCGGTGGCGCAGCGTTCCTCGGCGCAGTTGGCGATGATCCCGCTGATGGGCGACAGCACGACAATTCCGACACTGGCGCAGGTGCTGGAACTGGTCGCAGGCCGCGTTCCCTTGCTGATCGAGCTGAAGGATCAGGACGGCAGCCTTGGCCCCAATACCGGCCCGATGGGCAAGGCCGTGGCGCAAATGCTGGAGTCCTACAAAGGCCCCGTCGCGGTGATGTCGTTTAACCCGCACGCCATGGCCGAAATGGCGCGGCTGTTGCCGGATGTGCCGCGCGGCCTGACGACAGGGTCGTTCAACCCGACCGATTGGCCGACGATTGCCCAGCCGACCTTGGAACGGCTAAGCCTGATTCCGGATTACGATCATGTCGGGGCCAGCTTTATCAGTCATTACCACAAGGAACTGGATCACCCCCGCGTGGCAGAGCTGCGCACCCGCGGGGCAGCCGTGCTGTGCTGGACGATCCGGTCAGCCGAAGCCGCAACCGCCGCCCGGCAATATGCCGACAACATCACGTTCGAGGGATATGACGCTTGACCCCCGGCGCTTTGCCACCAGTTAAGGCGACATGAACACCCCTGCGATTGAAATTACCCTGCACCCGTCGCTGGCCGACATTTCCGCCAGCGACTGGGACGCCTGCGCCAGTCCGGGCGCAGGGCGACCCATAGATCCCTTTACAACCTATCGCTTTTTAAAAGCGCTGGAAGATAGCGGTTCAGTTGGTGGCAGGTCAGGTTGGCAGCCCCGCTATCTGGTCGCGCGGGCGGACGGGCAAGTCATTGCCTGTGCGCCCATGTATGCCAAAGGTCACAGCCAGGGCGAATACATTTTTGATTTCAACTGGGCGCAGGCCTATGAAAACGCCGGCGGCGATTATTACCCCAAGCTGCAGATCGCTGTGCCATTTACCCCTGCCACAGGCCGCCGTTTCCTGACCCGGCCGGGGTTCGAGGCGCTGGGCATGTCTGCGTTGATCCAAGGCGCGGTGCAGGTCGCATCCGACAACGAACTGTCGTCGCTGCACATCACCTTTTGCACCGAAGACGAAGCCTTGGCGGGTGCAGAAATGGGCCTGATGTCCCGCGTGGGGCAGCAGTTTCACTGGGTGAATCGCGATTACGCCAATTTCGACGGGTTTCTGGCCGAGCTTTCCAGCCGCAAACGCAAGAACATTCGCCGCGAACGGGCAGAGGCGCAGGGCTTTGGCGGACAAATCCTTGCGCTGACGGGCGAAGCCATCCAGCCCGCACATTGGGATGCGTTCTGGCAATTCTATCAGGACACCGGCAACCGTAAATGGGGCACTCCTTATCTGACGCGGGCGTTCTTTGACCGCGCGCAGGATACGCTGCGCGATGACATGTTGCTGGTGCTGGCAGAGGAGGATGGCCGCCCTGTGGCGGGTGCGCTGAACTTTATCGGGCGCGATACGCTTTTTGGCCGCTACTGGGGCAGCACGGAATACCATCCGTCCCTGCACTTTGAATTGTGCTATTATCAAGCCATTGATTATGCGATAGAAAACAACCTATCCCGGGTCGAGGCCGGTGCGCAGGGCGAACACAAATTGGCCCGAGGATATCTGCCGGTTGCGACCCATTCCTTGCACTGGATCAGGGATTTAGCTTTCCGTGACGCGATTGCGCGTTACTTGGTCGCGGAAACCCGCGCGGTGGACGAAGAAATCGAAGTGCTGACCGCCTACGGCCCGTTCAAGCGCGACACACGAAAGGAACAGCAATGACCGACAAACTGACCCAAGACGACATCGCGCCGCTTCAGGCAGCGGGCTGGGTTTTGTCCGATGACGGCGACGCCATCACCAAGACATTCGAATTCAAGAATTTCGTGCAGGCCTTTGGTTGGATGACAAAAGTCGCCATCCACGCGGAAAAGCTGAACCATCACCCCGAATGGTCCAACGTTTACAAAACTGTAGAGGTCGCATTGACCACACATGATGCGGACGGGTTGACCGTTCTTGACGCCAAGCTGGCGGCCCTCATGGACCAACTGGCGGAGAGTTAAATGGAAAACCTGCTGAATACGCCCATCATCAACGGCACATCGATCATGGATGTGCTGACGATCGAATTCATCGCCTCTGCCGTGGGGTCGGTGCTGACAGCGATTATCATCCTGATCATCGGCTTTTCCGTCGGCGGCTGGGTCTCTCGCCGGGTGGAAAATATCGGCCGCAAGCACAAGCATCTGGACGAGACGCTGTTCATCTTTTTGGGCAATATCGTTCGCTATATCATCATCGGCTTTTCGTTTCTGTTCGTGCTCAACACCTTTGGCGTACAGACGACCAGCGTTGTCGCCATCATCGGTGCAGCCAGTTTGGCAATCGGTCTGGCGCTGCAAGGGACGCTGTCCAATATCGCTGCCGGTGTAATGATCATCTTTTTCCGGCCCATCAAGTTGGGCGACTTTGTCACCATTGATGACCAAAGCGGCACGGTAAAGGCGATTAACCTGAACTACATTGAAATGGCCAGCGTCGGAAATGTGCAGATCATCATCCCGAACTCTGAAGTTTGGGGCAACACGATCGTCAACTACTCTGTCTATCCGCAGCGCCGGGCGGAATGGACAATTGGGGTCGGCTATGGTGCCAATCTGGCCGTCGCCGAACAAACGATCATCGACACAATCATGGCCGATCCGCGCAGCCTGTCCGATCCGGAGCCGTTCATTCAGGTTAGCAACCTGAACGATTCCTCGGTCGATTTTCTGGTCCGCGTCTGGTGTGACCGTGCAGAGTATTTCCAGTATCAGGCCGACATGACCCGCAAGGTCAAAGAGGCGCTGGATGCCGCAGGCGTCGATATTCCCTTCCCGACCCGTACAATGGTCATGGCCAAGACCGACGACTGACGCAATTTTTTGCGCCGAAAAAGGGGGCCGTGCGATGCACGGTCCCTTTTCATTTCTGGTGCTTGTCACGGGTTGGTGATGCGAACTGACGTGACGGGACACTGGCCCTGCAGGCTCTGCGCTCCTACCTGCAAACGATCCGGATGTGCAGATCATATCCTGTGCGGTCATCGCAAGGACTAGTGCGCCCGTGATCCATGGCCTTATTCAAAGAACGAAACCAATGCGTCTATTTCACCTGCTTTGCATTTTCATCAGCCTTGGTTTGGCTGTCTCCAGCTTGATGGTTGGATGGAAACAGACCTTTACGGCCGAAAGCGGGCTGGTGGAATTGGCCGGGCTGATGGTCTTTGCACTGGGGGCTGTGCTGTCTGTAGCATGGATGCCAAAAGGGGCGCTGGGAAAATGGTGGCCCATTCCCGTCGTCTTTGTCCTGTTTTGTCTGCGCGAGCTGGATTTCCACAATGCATTTTTCACGCCGGGTGTATTGCAGACGCGCATTTTCACCAGCCCCGTGCCGCTGTGGCAAAAGGCTGTATCAGCCGCGGCCATGTCCGGCATTTTGCTGACGCTGGTTTTGCTTATGGTACGCGGCACACGGCCGCTGCTGTCGGGGCTGTGGCGGCGCCAAGGCTGGGCTTGGTCCATTGTCGCGGGCGTTACCTTTGCCGTTGCATCGGTGCTGGTCGATGGTGCTGACCGGCAACTGGCGGCGATCGGTGTGGCGCTACCGCATGCGGAATCCGCGATTTGGACCGCGATCGAGGAAATTCTGGAACTCGGCTTTGCCCTGTCACTGATTTTCGCGATCTGCCGCTGGCACGACAGGGCCGCACATAGCGCGGCCCCATCGGCGAGCTTTGTATCCCAGGCTTAGTCCATGGCGTCCAGCAGGGTTTCCCCGCCAGAAATATCGCACTGACCCGGGCTTGGCTCTTCGTTCAGGATGGTGACAACACCGTCCTTCACCAGCATCGCATAACGCTTGGACCGGTTCACAAAGCCGACGGGCGGCGCGGAAAAGTCCATGCCGATGGCTTTGGTGAACGTCGCCTCGGCATCGGCCAGCATGGTAATACCAGCGTCGATCGCGCCGGTGGCATCGCCCCAGGCCTTCATCACGAATGGATCGTTGACGGCAATGCAGATCACCTCGTCCACGCCCTTGTCCATCAGTTGGGGCATCGTGCGGATAAAGCTGGGCACATGGGCCGTGGTGCAGGTTCCGGTATAGGCACCGGGCAGGCCAAAGATCACGACAGTGCGGCCTTTCAGCTTGCCTGCAATTTCAACGGATTTCGGTCCGTCCGGGGTCATCGTCAGAACGCTGGCATCCGGCAGCGTGTCGCCTGTTGTAATCGTCATAAAGCGTTTCCCTATCTGAATTGCCTCTGTCACGCATAGGCATATAGGGTGCGCAGCGACAGGGCCAGCAGAAGGAAGTCACGATATGCGCAGGATTTTGGTGATCGGCGGCGGTCAGGCGGCGGCCGCCTTGATTAGCAAGCTGGTGGCGCAGGGCGTGACCACTGGCATCACGCTGGTCAGTGCAGAACCGCATGCCCCCTATCAGCGCCCCCCCCTGTCCAAGGCATATCTACTGGGCGACATGGCGCAGGACCGGCTCTTTTTCCGGCCAGCGGCGTGGTACGGCGACAACGGCGTGACCTTGCGGCTTGGCACGCGGGCTGTCGACGTGGATGCGGCGGCGCGTCAGGTTACACTCAGCAGCGGCGATGTGCTGGACTACGACGATCTGGTGCTGACCACCGGCGCATGGCCGCGCACCCTGCCCGCAAGCATTGGCGGTGATCTGGATCATGTCTTTGCGGTGCGCGACCTGGCGGATGCGGATGCGATGGCGCCGCATTTCAAGCAAGGCGCGCGCTGTCTGATCGTCGGCGGCGGCTATATCGGGCTAGAGGCGGCAGCCGTGGCGGCCAAGCGCGGCGTCAAGGTCACGCTGGTTGAGGCGGCAGAGCGTATCTTGCAGCGCGTCGCCTGCCCCGAAACATCTGACTATTTCCGCGACCTGCATCGCAGCCACGGTGTCGATATCCGCGAAGGCACCGGCCTTGTACGGCTGACAGGCGACGGTGCGGTCACGGGGGCCGAACTGGCGGATGGCACCGTGCTGGAGATCGACTTTGCCGTGGTCGGCGTCGGGATTGCGCCGGCGACGGAACTGGCAGACGGGGCCGGGCTGACGCTGGATAACGGCATCGCCTGCGACGCCCATGGCCGCACTTCGGATCCGCATATCTGGGCGGCGGGCGATTGCGCATCGACGCCCGTTTCCGGTGGACGCGTGCGGATCGAAAGCGTGGGCAACGCGATTGATCAGGCGGAAATCGTTGCGCAAAACCTGCTGGGGCATGGTGTGACCTATCAGCCTGCGGCGTGGTTTTGGTCGGATCAGTATGACGTCAAACTGCAAATTGCGGGGCTGAACACCGGCTATACGAACGTCTATGTCAAACCGGGTGACGGGCCGGCCCGGTCGCATTGGTATTACAAGGGCGATCAGTTGATCGCCATCGACGCCATGTCGGACGTGCGCAATTACATGGTCGGCAAGCGCCTGATCGAAGCCGGCATCAGCCCTGCGCCAAGCGTCGTGATCGATCCGGCTACTGACATGAAGGCCTTGCTGCGCGCATGAGGATCATCGCAGGCACACACCGCGGCACGGCGCTGGTTCCCGTCGGCGCAGGCGACGCAGGCGCGCATCTGCGCCCCACCACGGACCGCGTGCGCGAAAGCCTGTTCAACGTGCTGCAAGGCGGGCGCTTTGGCGATCCGGTCCGGGGCACACGGGTGCTGGATCTGTTCGCAGGCACCGGCGCGCTGGGGCTAGAGGCTCTGTCGCGGGGTGCATCCCACGTCACATTCGTGGATGATGGCAAGGTCGCGCAGGGACTGATCGCAGGCAATATCGCCAGGGTAAAGCGCGGGACGGATTGCACCGTCCTGCGCTGCCGCGCCGATACTTTGCCAAAGGGCGAAGTGTGCGGACTGGTGTTCCTTGATCCACCCTATGACCAGAACCTTGGTCTGCCTGCCCTGCGCGCAGCGCGCACGGCGGGTTGGATCGCAGCGGGCACGGTCGTGGTCTGGGAGGAACGCAGCGCCCAGATCGCGCCGCAAGGGTTTAAATCGCTTGATACACGTCGCTATGGCGACACATGGATTACGCTGCTGGAGGCGATATGACACCCGAGCTGGTAATTTTCGATTGCGATGGCGTGCTGGTGGACACAGAGCCGACGACGGACCGCGTCATCTCGGCCAACCTTTCGCGCTATGGGCTGACCATAGCGCCCGACATGGTGCACAAAATGTTTGGCGGCGGCACCCTGATGGGCATCGGTGAAGAGGCCCGGCGCATGGGTGCGGACCTGCCCGGCAACTGGCTCGACCAGACCTATGACGAGGTGTTTGCAGCGCTCGCGCTTGGCGTTGATGTGATGCCCGGCGTGGTGGATCTGCTGGACAAGCTTGACGGCGCAGGGATCCCGACGGCCATCGCGTCGAACGGGCCGCTGGCCAAGATGAAGGTGTCATTGACGCCGTCTGGCCTGCTGGACCGCTTTGCCGGGCGGATTTATTCGGGCCACGATTATGCGCCCAAACCCGCCCCCGCGATGTTGCTGCACGCCATGAATGTGGCAGGTGCCGCGCCAGTGGCAACGTGGATGATCGACGATATGCCTGCGGGTTGGGATGCAGCGGCTGCAGCGGGATGCAACTGTTTCGCCTATGTCGCTGAAGGCGGCGCTGCGCGCGCGGGTGGCCATGCGGCAGTGCCCGTGACGCATATAGATCAGATTACAGCGGCGCTGAACCTGTAGAAAAGCGCCGCCCGCAAGACACGGGCGGCGCATGTTTGCATTACTCTGTCGCTGTGCCGCGCGCGGCTGTCATGGCGTCAGTGGCGTCCTGAACCAAGGCCGCGCCGTCAAAGCCTTTGGCGTCCATGTCGGCGATCCAGGTTGCGCGCACATCCTCGCCCAGCGCCTTGATGCGGTCTGTTTCTTCGGGCGACAGCACGGCAATTTCGTTGCCGGCATCTTCCATCACCATGCGGCCTTCGGCGTCGCCGATGTCATGCGCCTTGCCGGCCCAGCGGCTGGCCATCAGGCCGGAATTGGCGTCGATCACGGCCTGCAAATCGGCAGGCATCGCGTCATAGACGTCCTTGTTCATCGCCCACAGGAAATACAGGTTATACAGCGCGTCATCGCCGGCGACGTCGGTGTGGCTGTCCGTTAGCTCGTCCAGTTTCAGGCTGGGGGCCATTTCCCATGTGATCACACCGCCATCGACCACGCCGCGCGACAGCGCCTCGGTGAAGGACGGGACCGGCATGCCGACGGGCAGTGCGCCCATGGCGGTCAGCAGGTCCGTGGCAGGACGCGAGGGGCCGCGCAGCTTGACGCCAGCCATTTCTTCGACCGTGATGGGCGCTGCGCCTTTTTTGTGAATGATGCCGGGGCCATGCATATGGGCTGCGATCAGGTGGATGTCGGCGAAGTCATCCATCAGATGCTTTTGCGTATAGTGCCAGGCCGCATCCGACGCCTCTTCGCCCGATTTAGGCGTCATAAAGGGCAGTTCCAGCGCCTCGGCTTCGGGGAAACGGCCCGGTTCATACGATGGGATGATCCAGCCGCCGTCGATGGCACCATCGCGGATCAGGTCATACTGGCTGGTCGCGGACCCGCCAAGCTGCATGAAGGGATAAAGCTCAACCTTGATGCGGCCATTCGACTGTTCCTGAACCGCGTCGACCCAAGGCTGCATGAAATAGGTCGGGTTTGCGCTGGCGGGGGATACGAAGTGCTGGAAGCGCAGCGTGACCTCTTGCGCGGCAAGGGGTGTGGACAGGGCAAGCGTGGCCGCAAAAGCGGCAGCAAAAGACTGGTGCATAACTGCATCCTTGAATTGGTGATGTCGGGGGGGCCACCGCTAGTGGTGCCTAACATATGGGCCAGTTGCGAATGAATTGCAAGTAAGATTGCGGATTTTGTACTTTTGGCGCCCCGCCCGCCGCCCATACCCTGCCCCCGCAAGGCAGCACCAAACCCTCCGCCTGCAGGGTTTGATCAGCTACGCCTTGATCACCAATAGCGCCAGATTGGACCGGCGCAGGAACTTCATTCCGATTGTGTCGGGTAGAACCGGCCAGCTGGCGAGGTCGTAAAGATTTCACAGCCCTGCGCGGTGATGCCGATGGAATGTTCAAATTGAGCAGACAGCGACTTGTCGAAGGTCACAGCGGTCCAGTCGTCGATCAGCACCTGCGTTTCGGGGCGGCCAAGGTTGATCATCGGCTCGATCGTGAAAAACATGCCTTCTTCCAGCACGGGGCCGGTACCAGCGCGGCCATAGTGCAGCACGTTCGGCGGCGCATGGAATACGCGGCCAAGGCCGTGACCGCAGAAATCGCGCACAACCGAACAGCGCTGGGATTCGGCGTAGGCTTGGATCGCATGGCCGATATCGCCAAAGGTATTGCCGGGCTTTGCCGCCTCGATCGCAAGCATCAGGCAGTCATGCGTCACCTCGATCAAGCGGGCCGCTTTGGGCGACGCGGTTCCGGCGACATACATGCGGCTGGTGTCGCCGTACCAGCCATCGACGATGACGGTGACGTCGATGTTCAGGATATCGCCGTCTTTCAGCTTGTCGTCGTCGCGGCGCTTTTCAAGGTTTTTGGAAATCGTCTCGTCTTTGGCCTTGGGGATCGGCGCGCCGGGGATGCCGTGGCACACGACGTGGTTTACCGAAATGCAGCTAGCGTGCTGATAGCCGCGATACCCGATGGTGGCAGAGGTCGCGCCTGCCTGCTCTACCCATTCGGTAATCAGCTGGTCCAGCTTGCTTGTTGTCTGGCCGACCACGACGTGATCGGCAATATCGTCAAGGATTTGCGCGGCAAGGCGTCCTGCGCGGTTCATGCCGCCAAAGTCCGAAAGCGCGTGCAGCCGGATGCCGTCGCGGGTGAGTTGTGTGGTGTCGGTCATCGCGTCATACCTGTACTTGCTGTCTATCGCCCACATAGGGCTTTTTATGCCGCACGGCCACCCCGTCAGGGATTCACGCTGCGCACTTCGCCTAATGTGATGCCCTGCGGGGTGATATTGCAATCCATTGCCAGCACCTCCACCCCTGCTGCGCGGGCGGCGTCAAAGGCTGCGCCATAGGCCGGGTCAATGTCGCGGGCGATGCCGGCGCGGGTGCAATCGGTGCGGGTGATCAGGTAAAACACCATCGCGCGGTGCCCCAGCGCCACCATTTGCGCCAGATCAGCCATATGCCGCGCGCCGCGCAGGGTTTTGCTGTCGGGAAACTCTACCAGTGGCGGGGTGCGGGCGAAATTGGCGCTTTTGACTTCCAGATACAGATCGGGGCCGCCGCCCGTCAGCAGGAAATCCACTCGCGATTTTTCAGCGTAGGGCACTTCTGATCTGACCTCGGTATAGCCTTCCAGCCCCGGAACCTTTCCCGCCCGCAAACCTTCACCGACGATGCGGTTGGGCAGCGCGGTATCGACGCAAACGAAATCGCCCCCCAGTTCCAGCAGGCGCCAGCCGTAATCCAGCTTGGTGCGCGGGTTGTCGTTCGGTTCCAGCCAGATGCGGCTGCCAGGCACAGCGGTGCCGGTCATCGCGCCGGGATTGGGGATATGGGCCGTGACTTCGCGGCCGTCCGGCAGGATGCAATCCGCCAGAAACCGTTTGTAGCGGCGGATCAGTGTGGCAGGGATCAAGGGCGTGGCAAAGTCCATGCGGCGGGCTATACCAATAGGCGAACCCAAGGAGAAGTCCATGTCAAACCCCACCGCCGCCATGTTGGTCATCGGAGACGAGATCCTGTCAGGCCGCACGCGCGATTCAAACACTAACTATCTGGCCAAGGCGCTGACCGAAGTCGGCATCGACCTGAAAGAGGCCCGCGTCGTCAGTGACGATCAGCCTGCCATCATCGCGGCCGTAAAGGCGTTGTCTGACGCCTATGATCACGTGTTTACCAGCGGCGGCATCGGGCCAACGCATGACGACATTACAGCGGATGCCATCGGCGCGGCCTTTGGCGCGCATGTCAGCGTGCGCGATGATGCCCGCGCGCTGCTTCAGGCGCATTACGACCGCGCTGGCACGACCCTGAACGAAGCGCGTTTGCGCATGGCGCGTATTCCCGACGGCGCGGCCCTGATCGACAATCCCGTCAGCACCGCACCGGGCTTTACCATCAAGAACGTCAACGTCATGGCCGGCGTGCCGTCCGTGTTCGAGGCGATGGTGGCAAGTGTCATCAGCAAGCTGGCGCATGGTGCACCGCTGTTGTCAGAAAACTGGCGAATTATGCGCGGTGAAGGCGACGTGGCCGCCCCCTTGGCGCAGATCGCGGCGGATCATCCTGACCTGTCGCTCGGGTCATACCCGTTCCAAAAGGACGGGATCTATGGCACCAATATCGTTATTCGCGGCACCGATCAGGCCCGCGTGTCAGCGGCAATGGCCCAGTTGCAGGCCCTGTTTCCCGCATGACCGACTGGGGCGCGGTGATTGACGCCACTTGGCCTGCCGCTGCGGTGCGGCAGGTCGGCCCCTGGACCCTGCGCAGCGGCGCGGGTGGCGGCAACCGCGTCAGTGCAGCGACCGCAAATGGACCTGTTCGTGCGCAAGACATCAGCGTCGCGGCAGATACCATGCGCGCAGCGGGGCAAGAGGCGCTGTTTATGGTCCGCCCCGGCGAGGATGCCTTGGACGCGCTGCTGGCGGACGCTGGCTATATCAAGCGGGACGAAACCCTGATCCGCGCCTGCCCTGTTGCCGCACTGACCGCCGATGCCGTGCCCCCCGTCACCGCCTTTACCGTCTGGCCGCCGCTGGCCGCGCAGCGCGATATCTGGGCGGGCTGCGGCGTTGGCCCCGCAAGGCTAGCGATCATGGACCGGGTGCAGGGGCCGAAAACCACGCTTTTTGGGCGGATCGACGACCGGCCCGCGGGCACGCTGTTCGTTGCAATCCATGATGGCACGGCGATGCTGCACGCGCTGGATATCGCGCCGGATCATCGCCGCAAGGGGCTTGCCCGCCACCTGACCCGCGCCGCCGCCCGCTGGGCACAGCGGCAAGGGGCAGATCAGTTCGCGCTCCTGGTGACCGCCGCCAACGGGGGTGCCAACGCCCTTTACGCAGGGCTCGGCTTGGGCGAAGCTGGCCGCTACCATTACCGCGCTGCCCCGCAGGAGAGTTCATGATCGACACCGTAACAGGCCGCCCGGCAGCCCTAAATTTGTCGCAGGTGGACCGGCTGACGACGGGGCCGTCTGGCACGCCGCATCGGGCGGGGCCTTTTTCAACATGACCAAGCTTGCCTTATCCGCCACCGATATGCGGCCCACCCCCGAATACCACGCGCAGGCACGATGATCCGGTGGCTTTCCCTGGTCCTGCTGTGGCCCGGTGCCTTGTCCGCGCAGGTGTTGACCCTGCCCGGCAACGCCGCGATCGAGGTTGAGAAAAACGTGCCGCTGGACAGCTATCCCCTGCCCACGGGCGCATGGGACGGCACCGCCGTGCCGACCCGCATGGTCGAAGGCGCGATGACGCGGCAAGTCTGGCGCGTTGCGGCGACCGGTCTGGCCAGCCTGCAACTGATGCGCCCCCTGCGCGACCAGCTACGCGCGGCGGGGTACGAGGTGATTTTCGAATGTGACACCTTAAACTGTGGCGGTTTCGATTTCCGCTTTGGCACGCCGGTTGCGCCCGCGCCCGCGATGCAGGTGGACCTGAACGATTACCGCTTTTTGTCTGCAATCCGACAAGGCGATGACGGCCTGCGTGCCGTCAGCCTGATGGTCAGCCGCACCCCGCAAGCAGGATTTGTCCAGATCATCCGCGTTGTGCCCACCGGGGCAGATGCCCCTGCCCTGACCACCGCCGACGCCCCCACGGCCCGTGCCGCCGTACCGGCACAGGCACAGGCGGGCGACTTGGCTCAGGCGCTGATGGATACAGGGCATGCCCTGCTGGACGGCGTTGCCTTTGAAACCGGCGCTGTCGCTTTGATGGACACCGACATGCCTGCCTTGCGGGCGCTGGCGGATTACATGGCGCAAAACCCCGAACACACGGTCAGTATCGTTGGCCATACCGACAGCAGCGGCAGCCTTGATGGCAATATCGCCATTTCAAAGCAACGGGCAGCCGCAGTGATTGAACGTCTTGTTGCCGACTATGGTGCCCCCCGCGCACGGCTGACGCCTGCAGGCATGGGGTATCTGGCGCCCATTGCCAGTAACCTGACGCCCGAGGGGCGAGAGGCGAACCGCCGGGTCGAGGCGGTTGTAACCGGGCCGATTGACTAAAGCTTTGTCCAGATCCCCATTTCCGTGCCGCCCGGTTCGAGGAACTGAAACCGGCGGCCCCCCGGAAATGTAAAAATTTCTTTCGTGATGGTTGCGCCTGCGTCTTTCACACGGGCCAAAGCGGATTCCAGATCGTGTGCATAAAGGATCACCAGCGGCGCGCGCGTATCGCCCCGTTCGATGCCGCCACCAAGACCTGCATCCTGCACATCGCGATAATCGGGACCATAATCGATAAATGACCAGCCAAAGGCTTTCGACAAGAACGCCTGCGTTTCTTCGAGCTTGGGCGAGGATAGTTCGACGTAATCAATGCGGGTTGGAAAATCGGACATGGCAGGCTTCCTTTTGATTGCCTGCATCAAAGCATTCTGCGCCGCCCCTGCAAAGAAAAAACGCGGCCCGCAAGGGGCCGCGCAAGGTAGGAGCGGGACGCTCCGGGGCAGAAAGAGGGGTGTGGTTACCAGGCTTCGGGACCTTTGTCGGCGAAGGCGTGAACCAGAAAATCGATGAAGGCGCGGACCTTGGGCTGGGTGAAACGGCCCGGCGGATAGACCGCATAGATGCCCTGAGTTTCAACGGGCAGATCGGGAATGGCTTCCTCGACCAGCCCCTTGGCCAGCGCGTCGCCATAAAGAAAGCTGGGCAGGTAAGCGATGCCAAGCCCGCCAACGCAGGCGTTCAGCAAGGATTGTCCGTCGTTCACGGTCAGCCAGCCTGCGGTGCGCACCTGGCGCTTTTCGCCTGACGGCGCGGTCAGCTTCCACACGGCAGAGTTCGCAGCGTTGGAATAGTGCAGCAGCTTGTGATCGTTCAGATCGTCGATCTTTTCAGGGCGGCCATGCTTTTCAAAATACCCCGGAGAGGCGATCATCCGCCGCGTGGTGTCGGTCAGCTTGCGGGCACGCAGGGTGCTGTCTTCCAGCTCTCCAATCCGGATCGCCATGTCGAAGCCTTCAGAGATCAGTTCAACAAAGCGGTTATTCAGCACCATGTTCACGGTGATATCGGGAAATTCCGACAGGAAATCCCCCAGCACCGGCGACAAATGATTGACGCCGAAATCCGTCGCGACCGAAATGCGCAGCAGACCGGACGGCGCGGATTGCATGGACGTGACAAGGGCGTCCGCCTCTCCTGCGTCGTTCAGCACGCGGCGGGCGCGGTCATAATAGGCAAGGCCAATTTCCGTAGGGCTGACGCGGCGGGTCGTGCGGTTCAACAGACGTGCGCCCAAGCGTGCCTCGAGCGAGGAGACGTGTTTGGAAACGGCGGATTTGGAAATCCCCATTTTCTTGGCTGCGTCAGTAAAACCGCCCTGATCCACAACGGTGGCAAAGGCTTCCATTTCGGTAAGGCGATCCATGCCAATGTCCTAACGCTTCAAATCTCTTGATACGTTTTGGATGCCAATCGCGGCAGGACTGGGGCGATGGCCTGACAATAAGGGGGTTTTGCCAAGGACTGATGCAGGCAGCGAAACAACCGATCCGGCGCTGCGCCCGGATCAGTTGCCGATTTCAGTGCCGGCCTACAGCGTCGCTGCCAGCCGGGTGCCTTGATCGATGGCACGCTTGGCGTCCAGTTCCGAGGCGACATCAGCGCCGCCGATGACATGGGCGGTCATGCCGATGGCCGCCAGATCATCGGCAAGACTGCGTTCGGACACCTGACCTGCACAAAGCACGATGGTGTCGGCAGCGATCAGCGCCGGGTTTTCCCGCGCCTCGCCATAGGTGATATGCAGACCGTCCGCGTCGATGCGTTCGTAATTGACGCCGCCAATCATGGTGACGTCTTTCATTTGGAGCGCGGCGCGGTGGATCCAGCCCGTCGTCTTGCCAAGCCCCTTGCCGACCTTGGTCGCCTTGCGCTGTAGCAGCGTAACCTGACGCACTGGGGCATCCGGTTCCGGCCCTTCGGGGGCGAGCCCGCCGCGTTGCATGCCGGGATCGGTGACACCCCATTCTTCCATCCAGCTGGGCAGATCCAGTGTCGGACTGTCGCCCGTGACAAGGTATTCGGCCACGTCAAAGCCGATGCCCCCTGCCCCAATGATCGCAACCCGTTCGCCTACAGGCACCTTACCGCGCAGCACATCGATGTACGTCACCACATTCGCGCCGTCCTGGCCGGGAATGGCGGGATCACGCGGCAGCACGCCGGTCGCGACAATGACATGATCAAAGCCCGCCAGATCGGCCGCCGCGACGCGGGTGCCAAGGCGCAGGGTGATATTGGAATTGGCAACACTGGTGCGATACCAGTCGACAAGTCCGTGAAATTCCTCTTTTCCCGGCACTTGCCGCGCCATGTTCAGCTGCCCGCCGATATCGTCAGCGGCATCGAACAGGGTAACGTCATGGCCGCGGCCCGATGCGGCAAGCGCCGCTGACAGGCCCGCAGGCCCAGCGCCGACGACAGCGACAGCGACAGTTTGCGCCGCGTCCACGGGCGGCAGCGTCAGTTCGGTTTCATGGCAGGCCCGCGGATTCACAAGGCAGGACGTCATCTTGCCGCCAAAGGTGTGGTCAAGGCAGGCCTGATTACAGGCAATGCAAGGGGCAATCGTGTCTGGCTTGCCCGCCGCAGCCTTGGCGACGAAATCGGGATCGGCCAGAAACGGGCGAGCCATGCTGACCATATCGGCGCAGCCATCGGTCAGCACGTCCTCGGCCACCTGCGGCGTGTTGATCCGGTTAGAGGTGATGATCGGAATATTCACCTGCCCCATCAGCTTTTTTGTGACCCATGCAAAGGCGCGGCGGGGCACGGATGTGGCAATCGTCGGCACGCGGGCCTCGTGCCAGCCGATGCCGGTGTTGATGATGGTCGCGCCTGCTGCCTCGACGGCCTTGGCCAGTTGCACGACTTCGTCGAAGGTCGAGCCGTTGGGGATCAGGTCGATCATCGACAGACGGTAGATGATGATGAAATCAGTGCCGACCGCCTCGCGCATGCGGCGCACCACTTCGACCGGCAGGCGCATGCGGTTCTCATACGACCCGCCCCATTCGTCCGTGCGCTTGTTGGTATGCGTCACAAGAAACTGGTTCAGGAAATACCCCTCGGACCCCATGATTTCGACGCCGTCATAGCCCGCTTCGCGCGCCCGCGCGCCCGCGGTCACCATGTCGCTGATCTGCTTTTCGATCCCTTCCGCATCCAATTCGATCGGCACGAAAGGAGAGATGGGCGATTTAATCGCCGAGGGCGCAACGCATTTGGGGCCGTAAGCATAGCGGCCAGCGTGCAGAATCTGCATCGCAATTTTACCGCCTGCACCGTGGACGCGGTCCGTGACAATGCGGTGGTTGGCGATGTCCTGTTCGTTGAACAGGCCAGCGGCCCCGGGAAATACGCCGCCTTCGACATTGGGGGCCATGCCGCCGGTCACCATCAGGCCGACACCGCCCCGCGCACGGGTGGCATAAAATTCCGCGACGCGGTTCCAGTCGCGGGTTTCTTCCAGGCCGGTGTGCATGGACCCCATCAACACGCGGTTTTTCAGCGTGGTAAATCCAAGGTCAAGCGGCGACAAAAGCTTCGGATAATGGGTCATATTGGTGGCCTCCCTGCCGGCAATCTGCCAAAGCGGCGCGGCGGCGTCACCCCCAACGCGGCGTCACTCTGGCGCGGCGGTTTGTGCGCAATGGCGGCGAAAGGCGCGCTTGAGCATGTCCAGCTCGTCGCGCAGCAAATCCATTTCCGCGCGAATATCCTCTGCAAGGGCGTCACCGGCCAGAAAAGCAAAGCTGGTCAGCACGGCGTCCGTGCCCGCATCGGAAATCACAAAGGTCTGCAACCCGTCCGCCAGCCGCTGCACCGGCACCGCAGCTTCGACATCCCAGGTGCCATCGTCACGGGCAGTCAGGGACAGACCGGCCACGGCCTCGCCCTTATGGGTCAGGATCAGTTTCGGCTCTGACGTGGCCCCTTTCAGGACGCCGTGCCAGACGCCGCCGATCAGCCGGGTCTTTGTCAGGATCAGGTCAGACATCGCGGCCCCCTTGGCTTAGATTTCGGCGCGCGGGTAACGGCACATCGTCACATCGCGCAGGGTGATCTGGTTCATGGCGGGTTCTTCAAAGATCAGGTCCAGCCAAGCCTGTTCGATCCGCTTTTCGTTCAGGTCGCAATAGGCAAGGTCGAATTCGACGACCGCTTCGCCACTTTTGCGCGGCAGCTCCTGCACCATGACTTCGGTATTGGGGCCGTGTTTGATATTCAGTCGGGCAAAGATTTCGATCGGTCTTTCAACTTCGATGATAGTGTTGACGCGCAGGATCTGTTTGCGCGTCATGCCGACAATTGCTTCTGGCGGCAGGTCCAGCACCAGCGACAGGAACGTGCCGTCAAAGCCGAACACGTCAAGCCGCATCCCGAAAGGGGCAAGATCTTCTATGCGGGTATTGCGCAGCTGGCGCAGGGTTAGCTCGCTGACCTTGCAGTCATGAAACAGCGTGACTTCATCGCCCAGTTCCGTGCGGCTTTCGACGGCGGTCATGCCCTTGCGCGGCAAGGGTCCGCGCCAGACCTGCGGGCGCCACGACCACAGCGTACCACCGGGCCGGACAAAGGCGTTGGATCCGATCCGCGGCAGGGCTAGTCGGCTGTCGGCAACAAAGATCAGTTCAGCCAGGCGCGAGGACAAATCACGCGCCTGTTGCCGCTGGGTCCGCAAGGCCTGCAGTTCGGCCGTCGGGGCCTTGCGTGCGGCCCGCGACCAACGGCGCAGCACACGGGCGTGCAGCAAGGCACTCATCACCCCTTCGGTCAATCGCCCCATATGGTTGGCCTTGCCTGTATCAAAGTTGCTTTGGGTCTATTTGGCAAATTGCATCGCGAAAGGAAACAGCCACGCGCCATCACGTTGCAGAGGATGACAGACCGTTGGCGGCGCGCAACGCTGCGACAACCGCATCCAGCAGCCCCCGCGATGCGGATTGCGACAGTGGCACCTCTTCCAGTCCGCGCACGGAAATGGTGACAAGCCGGCCGCGCACATCGGTAAACAGCCGCCATGCCTGTTTCTGCGTGCCGCTAATGCCCGGGTCTGCGATGTCTTCGGTATAGACGGCGACGGTATTGGCGGCCGTCTGCGTGACCCGCACAGCAACCGGACCGCCGATGGCAGAGGCGGACAGCAGGGCCGCGCCTTGCGGTGTTTCCATGAAAGCGCCAAAGGCTTCCTCTTGCCCGGCGACAGCGCCGCTGCCGTCCGCGCCGACCTGCACCGTGATCAGCGCGATCATATCAGGATAGGTGTCGGTTTCGTCCGCTGTCATCGCCGCGCAAGCCGCCAGCAGGGCAAAGCCCTGACGTGGCTTGGTGACGACCGGATCGACGCAATAGCCCGCCGGCCCCGTCAAGGTGACTGCGCCGGCCAGCCGCACCGTATTGGTGGGCGGGCCGGACAGATCAGGCATCGGCTCGCAGGCGGCCAGGGCGGCCGCTGCGATGATGCCAAGGAACAGGCGGTGCCACATAGACTTAAATGTCCATGTAGACGTGCTTTTCCGCCTTCGCGCCGGGATGGGTGACAGCGCCCTGACGCGCGCCGCCGACCAACTGAGCGAACTTCCAGATCGCGCCGGATTCGTACATGGTCGAGCGCGGACCGGCCCAAGCGGCGCGGCGCTTGTCCATATCCTCGTCCGACACATCGACCGACAGCTCGCCCGTCAAGGCGTTGATCGTGATCATATCGCCATTTTTCAGCAATGCGATCGGACCGCCGCGGGCCGCTTCTGGCCCGACATGGCCCACGCAGAAACCGCGAGTCGCACCAGAGAAGCGGCCGTCGGTGATCAGCGCCACTTTCTTACCCATGCCTTGACCGGACAGGGCTGCCGTCGTGGCCAGCATTTCGCGCATGCCGGGGCCGCCAGCGGGGCCTTCGTTGCGGATAACCAGCACTTCACCTTCTTTGTAAGTGCGCGCCTTGACCGCCTCAAAGGCTTCTTCTTCGTTTTCGAACACGCGGGCGGGGCCGGTAAAGACTTGCTGCTCTTCGGTCATGCCGGCGACCTTTACGATGGCACCATCAGGGGCCACGTTGCCGCGTAGACCGACGACGCCGCCGGTTTTGGTGATCGGATTGTCGATGAAATGGATGACCTTGCCGTCGGGCTCGCCTTTGATCATGTCCAGCTCTTCGCCGATGGTGCGGCCAGAGGCAGTCATGCAGTCTTCGTGGATCAAGCCTGCCTTGCGCAGTTCCTTCATCACGACAGGGATGCCGCCAGCGTCATACAGATCTTTGGCAACCGCCTGGCCGCCGGGCTTCATGTCCACAAAATAAGGCGTGTCCTTAAAGATATCGCAGACGTCCCACAGATCAAAATCGATGCCGGCCTCGTGCGCCATGGCAGGCAAGTGCAGACCCGCGTTGGTGGACCCCCCGGTGCAGGCCACGACGCGGGCTGCGTTTTCCAGCGATTTGCGCGTCACGATATCGCGGGCGCGGATGTTGCGCGCGATCAGATCCATGACCGCATGGCCGGACGCTTCACCATACTGGGCGCGATCCTTGAACGGCGCGGGCATGCCGGACGAGTTCAGCAGCGCAAGGCCGATGGCTTCGGACACGCAGGCCATGGTGTTGGCAGTGAACTGGCCACCGCAGGCACCGGCAGAGGGGCACGCGACGCGTTCCAGAATAGCAAGCTGTTCGTCCGTCATGTCGCCGGACTGATAGCGGCCGACGGCTTCGAACATATCCTGCACGGTCAGGTCGCGGTGCGCGAAGTCTTCGGGGACGTTCGCACCTTCTGGCACCTTGCCCGGCAGGATAGAGCCGCCGTACATGAATACCGACGGCACGTTTAGACGGATCATCGCCATCATCATGCCGGGCAGTGATTTGTCACAACCCGCAAGGCCGACCAGCGCGTCATAGCTGTGACCGCGCATCGTCAGTTCCACCGAGTCGGCGATGGCTTCACGCGATGCCAGCGAAGAGCGCATGCCTTCGTGGCCCATGGCGATCCCGTCGGTGACGGTGATAGTGGTGAATTCGCGGGGCGTGCCATGCGCGGCCTTGACGCCGCGCTTGACCGACTGGGCCTGCCAGTTCAGGGCGATGTTACAGGGCGCAGCCTCGTTCCAGCAGGTCGCGACGCCGACAAAAGGCTGGGCGATGTCTTCTTCGGTCAGGTCCATGGCATAGTAATAGGACCGGTGCGGCGCGCGCGCTGGCCCCTCTGTGACGTGACGGCTGGGCAGCTTGGATTTGTCGGGACGGTTCGTTGCCATGGAAAATGATCCTTTCGTGTTAGGAACGGTCTAATTTGGCCGCCCCCGCGACACAAGTCGCAATGCAAACTCTTGCGCGGGACACTTATGGCCGTCATGTCAGGCTATAGCCACCATGCAGGACGCCCGATGCCATTCCATACCGCTGCCCTTGCCGATTTCGCGGCCCCCGCCCGCGCCCGCCCGGCCCTGTGGCGGCTTTTGCTGGGTCTTGCGCTGATTGTTGGTGTCTATGCGGCCGTTGTTATCGCCGCCTTTTCCTATGCCCCGCCCATGCCCGGCGATATCGCGTGGGAAGGCACGACGCCTTTGTCGATGTCGCTGATGATGGGCACCTTTGCCGGGGCATTGGCGGGGGCGGCGCTGACGGCGTGGCTGTTGCACGCACGATCGCCGCTGACCCTTTTCGGCCCCCTGCCCCGCGTGGTCCGTGATTTCGCCCTGGCCCTTGGCATTTTCGCCGTCGCGCAGGGGCTGAACCTGTGCCTGTGGGCGCTGATTTATGACGCGGTGCCTGTGCATTCGCTGACCCATGTGCTGTCATGGCTGCCCTGGGCTGTGCTGCTGGTGCTGGTCCAGACCGGAACCGAAGAGGTCGTTTTTCGCGGCTATATCCTGCAACAGCTGGCCGCTCGGTTTCGCAGCCCGCTGATCTGGTTCGCCTTGCCGCCGGTGCTGTTTGCCGTGCTGCACTGGGATAGCGCGACCAACGGATCGCTTAATTTGCTGGTGGTCGTGATGATCGGCTTTACCGGCCTTGCCTGGGCAGACCTGACGCGGATCAGTGGCAGCATCGGCGCCGCCTGGGGTTGGCATTTTGCGAACAACGCTTTTTTAATGATCGTGCTGGGCAATATGGGGCAGTTGGATGCCTTTGCCTTGAACGCCACGCCTTATGCGATTACCGACATGCCCCCACTGCCGATCATCGCGGATCTTGTCACGCAGGTCGGCATCTGGTTGGTCTTGCGCCGCATCCTGATGGCGCGCGCATGACGCGCTTGCCCGACGCCTATCTGCCGCTGCTGGCCTTTATCCGCCCCGCCCGCGCGCGCGCCGATGTCTGGCGCGTGTTTCTGGTCTGGATGGGGTTCGAGGCAGGATTTGCCATCACGCCGCTGCTGCTGGCCCCCTTTATCGACGACCGCTGGCCCGACGCCCTGCTCGAGGTGCTGAATTACGCGGGTTTCGGCCTTGATCTGGTGGTCATCCTGATCCTGTTGCGACTGCTGCATGACCGCGGGCTGGCCAGCCTGATCGGCCCGCGCAAGGCCTTCTGGCGCGACCTGCGGCGCAGTTTGCTGGCGGTCAGCTTTGTGCTGCTGATCCAGCAACCCTTTGATCTGGCCGGGGATGCGGGGGCGCTGACGCTTGCGCCGCTGGGGCACTGGCTGGCTTGGCTTGCCCCCGCCGTGCTTGCCATCGCCCTGCAGGTTACGACGGAGGAGGTCTATTTCCGCGGCTACCTGACCCAGCAACTGGCCGTTGTCGATCTACGCCGCCGGGTCTGGCTGGTGATCCCGTCGCTTTATTTCGGGTTCAGCCACCTGTTGAACGGCGCCGGGCTCGCCGAAGGCGCGCTTTGGGCCATCTGGGCCGCCATGCTCGGTGCGGCCTGCGCTGATCTGACCGCCCGCACAGGCAACCTTGGTGCGGCGATCGGCCTGCATCTGGGTAACAACCTGTTTGCGGCCCTGATCCTTGGCTTTACCGGACAGCCCGGCGTCGGCCTGACATTGTTTGTGCTGCCCGAAAGCGCCTATGTTGAAAATACTGCGGGACTCGCCGCACTTTTGTCCCCGATGACGCTGGTTGATCTGGCCTATGCGGCATCAGGCGTGCTGGTGATGTGGCTGGCTGCGCGGGTCGCGGTCAGGGCCTGATTGCATTCGCCCGCGCACCGGCCTAAATCAGTGCCGTAAGGTAAAAAGGTGTCGCATATGAACTGGATCACGAACTACGTCCGCCCAACGATCAACTCGTTGTTTTCGCGGCGCGAAGTCCCGGACAACCTTTGGACGAAATGTCCGGAATGCGGCACCATGCTGTTCCACCGCGAACTGGCGGACAATCTGAACGTCTGCACCAACTGCGGCCACCACATGCCGATCACCGCCCGCGACCGGCTGACAGCCCTGTTCGATGGCGGCATCTATTCAGAGGTGAAGGTGCCGGAACCCGTCACCGACCCGCTGCAATTCCGCGACCAGAAGAAATACACCGACCGCCTGAAAGACGCCCGCAAAAAGACGGGCGAGCGTGATGCAATGCTGGTCGCAAGCGGAGAGATCACCCGCACGCCCATCGTGGCCGCTGTGCAAGACTTCAGCTTTATGGGCGGGTCCATGTCGATGTATGTCGGCAATGCCATCGTCGCCGCCGCAGAAGAGGCCGGAAAGCTGGGCCGCCCGCTGGTGCTGTTTTCCGCCGCCGGCGGCGCACGCATGCAGGAAGGCATCCTTGGCCTGATGCAAATGCCGCGCACCACGATCGCGGTGCAAATGCTGAAAGAAGCGGGTTTGCCTTATATCGTCGTGCTGACCCATCCCACAACGGGCGGCGTCACCGCGTCCTACGCTATGCTGGGCGATGTGCAGATTGCCGAACCTAACGCGCTGATCGGCTTTGCAGGGGCCCGCGTGATCGAACAGACCATCGGTGAAAAACTGCCCGAAGGGTTCCAGCGCGCCGAATACCTGCTGGATCATGGTATGCTGGACCGCGTGACCAAGCGCACCGACCTGAAAGAAGAACTGACAACGATCATCCGCATGTTGATGCAACTGCCCCCCGCCGTAGCGGGCGATCTTCCGGCACCGCATATCGACAGCCATGCGCTGGAAAGCGCGGAAAAGACTCCGGTCCGGCCGTGACGCCAACCTCTGACATCATCCTGACCCGGATGATGTCGCTGCATCCAAAGGTAATCGATTTGACGCTGGACCGTGTGTGGCAGCTGCTGGAACAGCTTGGCAATCCGCAGGATCGCCTGCCGCCCGTGGTGCATATAGCGGGCACCAACGGCAAGGGCAGCACACAGGCCATGATCCGTGCCGGACTAGAGGCGCAGGGCCAAAGCGTGCATGCCTACACCTCGCCCCACCTTGCGCGGTTTCACGAACGTATCCGGCTGGCAGGCAAGCTGATCGACGAGGATGCGCTGACCGCCCTGCTGGACCGGGTCGAACAAACGAACGGCGATGTGCCGATCACCTATTTCGAAATTACGACTGTCGCCGCCCTGCTGGCCTTTGCCGATACCGCTGCGGATTACACCTTGCTCGAAGTCGGGCTGGGCGGGCGGCTGGATGCGACCAATGTCGTAGACACACCCGCGCTGACAGTCATTACCCCCGTCGATCTGGATCATCAAAGCTTTCTGGGTGACACCCTGCCGCTGATCGCGGCCGAAAAGGCAGGCATCATCAAACGCGGCGTGACCTGCGTCGTCGGCTCGCAGCATGAAGCCGCGCTAGAGGTTATCGAGGACCGCGCCGCCCGTCTGGGGGCGCCCTTGCTAACGCATGGCCAGCACTGGCAGGCCAGCGAGGAACGCGGCCGCCTGATTTATCAGGACGAGCGCGGGTTGCTGGACCTGCCCCTGCCAGTCCTGCCCGGTCCGCATCAAATCGGCAACGCCGGCATGGCCATCGCCGCCCTGCGTCACCTGACCGCTGATCCGGCAGAAGAGGCCTGCGAAGCCGCCGTGACCCGCGTCAGCTGGCCCGCGCGTATGCAGCGCCTGACGGAAGGAGACCTTGTCGATCTGGCCGCCCCGGCCGAGCTGTGGCTGGACGGCGGCCATAACCCAGCCGCCGGACGTATGCTGGCGCAAACGCTAAAGTCGCTGCCGCCCAAGCCCACCCACCTGATTTGCGGCATGCTGAATACCAAGGATATCACCGGCTACCTGACACCACTGGCGCAGCAGGCGATCACGCTGACAGCCGTGTCGATCCCCGGCGAGACGGCGACAATTCCGGCGGACGAAACCGCGCGGATTGCAGCAGATGCAGGCATTGCCGCCACCACGGCCCCTGACGTGCAGACGGCGTTGCGCGCCCTGTCTGCCCGTGGCCCGGGGCGTGTGCTGATCTGCGGATCGCTTTATCTGGCCGGGCATGTGCTGCGCCTGAATGGCAGCGGCGGGCCGGTTTAGCCTGACTGCCGCGCCCGCCGAACCTTCCGGTAACTGTTTGGCATTAACGATCTGTTAAGGTTTCGAGTTCACGGGCCGCGTGCAAATCGCTAGAATATCGCATCACCTTATCGGACCCTGACATGCCCCGCATACCCGCGCTGTGTACCGCCTTGATCGCTGCCTTTGCCCCAGCCTGCGTGGCTGCGGCAAATCTGAACTTTTGCTGGACCGGCGCAGGCGGCTATACCATGACAGGCCGGATGCAGCTGCCTGACGCGCGGATGAACGCACCTGTCGTCACCCAAGATGATGTGACCCGGTTCAAAATCTCTGGCTACCATAACGGCAAGTTTCTTGGGGCATGGGACATGACCCAAGCAGCCGCGCGTACGACCTGGCACATGCGTTTTGATCCGCAGCGAATGACGTTCCTGACGGGCGGTAGCTTTCAGGGGCCGCATTCGCAGGGCTGGAATGCGAATGGCGATGTTGTCGATTGCGGGACCCCCGGTTTCGGGTTCAATTCGGGCAACTACGCGCAGGATATCTGCGTCAACGGGACCTATATTCAGGCCAGCAGCATCGACCCGGCAACGCCATTGGTCGCGACGTTTTCGCCGGTCACACCGGACTGCAGCGCAGCAAATCTGACAAGCAAATCACCGATTCGCGAATCAGGGGATTGACCCCGAATCACCTCACACATTAAGGTCCTATCAACCAAAGAAGAGAACGGGTGGATCAACCACCGCATCCTTCGGCGAGCAGGGGCAGGGAAAAAAGGCAGGTCGATGACCTGCCTTTTTTACGTATCGACATTAAACTGGTTAAGTATTTGTAACGACGCTTAATTCACCCTACGCGGGTGTTTCAGCGCCCCACCCTTGCGCCTGCATTTCGCGCAGACGGCTTGCGGTACGCTCGAACTCGAACGACCCCTCGCCTTCGCGGTAAAGGTATTCCGGTGCCGCAGCGGCAGAGCAAATCAGCCGCGTCTTTGCCTCGTAAAGGGCATCGACCAGCGTGACAAATCGCTTGGCCTCGTTGAAATTGTCGCGTCCAAGGGACGGAATATCCTCCAGGATCAACACCCGCACAGTATCGGCCAGCGCAAGGTAGTCCGCCGCGCCCAAAGCCTTGCCGCACAGATCATAAAAGCTGGCCCGCGCCACCCCGTTGTGAAACTGCGGTAGCACCACATCGCGGCCCTTGATCCGCAACGTCAGCGGCGCGCTGTTCCCATGGCTCATATCGTCCCAGATCGCCTTGATCCGCGCGCGCGCCTCGGCATCTGCGGGCGTGAAATACGTCGCCGTTCCGGCAAGTCGTCCCTGCCGATAATCCGTATCGGCGGCCAGCTCGTGCACGACCATCCGGTCCTTAAGCAAGGCAATGAAAGGCAGGAACAGTTGCCGGTTCAATCCGTCCTTGTACAGATCATCGGGCGGCCTGTTCGAGGTGGTGATGACCGTCACGCCTGCCGCGAACAACGCCTCGAACAAACGGCCCACGATCATCGCGTCAGTGATGTCGGTGATCTGCATTTCATCAAAAGCCAGCAGGCGGATATCGGCAGTCAGCTTTGCGGCGACGGGTTTGATCGCATCGTTGACGCCGGTCTTGCGCGCTTCGGCAATTTCAGCGTGAACCCATTGCATGAAGGCGTGAAAATGCTGACGCCGTTTGGGCACATCGATAAGTCCATAGGCCAGATCCATCAGCATCGATTTGCCGCGCCCGACCCCGCCCCACATATAAAGCCCCGGCACCGGCGATGGTGCCTTGCGAAACAGGCCCGTTTTAACCGGCGCGGCAAGTGCGGCGCGGATACGGTCAAGTTCCGGCAGAACGCGCTGCTGCGCTGGATCGCGGGTCAGGCGACCTTCGGTTACGGCGGCCTCATAGGCCTCGGTTACTGTCATATTCATAGGCCAAGACTTAGGGCCTGCGCCGATGATTGACAATTCATGGCACAGGGCCGCCGGCTAGTCCTTTTGGCGCAGGATGTTCACCACTTCTGTCGCGTGACTTCGCGGCAAGGCGTGTCCGGCACCCGGCACCACATCCTGAATGGCGTTGCGGTTCCACTGCGCCAAAAGGCCAAGTGCCTGTAGCGGAACGACACGGTCCAGACCGCCCCAGATTGCGGTGACGGGGATATCCTCGCGCCCGACAGTGCGTATCGCATCCTCTTGGCTTTCGGACAGAAAATGCCGGTGACTGGATAAAACAGCGGCCAGATAGCCGCGTCTGTTCAATTGCGCGCGCTGCATTTGTTCCAACGGATTACCGGGTTCGATTTCGGCCAGCACACGGTTTGCGCCGAATGCGCCAACCAGCCAATCGCCGAAAACAGGCACGCGGCGGGCAATTTGCCAAAAGCGCGATTCATTGATCCGCAGTCCCGCGCTGGCCAGCAAAACAAGCCGCCCCACACGGTGCGGCTGCGCTGCCGCAAAAGCGGACACAATCGCGCCGCCCATGGAATACCCCATCAGGGTCACGTCATCCCCGATGTTCTGATCAGTCAGCACGTCATCAAGCTGGCGCAGGAAAAACGCCGTATCCTGCGGCCCGCGCACAGCGTCCGACAGCCCGCGTCCGTATAAATCATAGGCCAGAACGCGATACCCCAGCGTGCCCAGCTTTTCGGCCAGCGCGTCATAGACCTGCGATGGCGTTGTCAGCCCATGCACCGCAACGATGATCGGGCCGCGCACAGGACCATACCACCGGATATAGGTCTGTCCTTGCGTCAGGATGACCATCTGGCCGGGCGCGGCCCTGCGGTCCGCGTCGCTTACCAACTGGCGCCGGGATTCGTAATAGATGGGAAGGCAGGCAAAAACAGCCAGAAGCCCAAGGATAAAAGCGGCAACCATCATGCGCCCCCCCTGAATTGCGGCGTATCGTGGATCATATCACGCATTACCGACTGCCTTTAGAATGTAATCGGCGGTCATCAGGTCCAGATGCGCGCCGCCCCCGTTCTTAAACAAGGTAATTTCTTTGTCGTTGCCGCGCCGGAACGATGACAATTCGTAATAATCCGCGATGACATGGGCAGGGTCGATGACACCACTTGCTAACGGTGCCTTCAACTCTCCGATATGGTCCATGGTGGTGTGCTTGTTGTCCACAAAGACCCGAGATTTCGCAATCGCGGCATCGTCCGCCTCGCGCATATCGGGGCGGTAGGCCCCGATCAGGTCGATATGTTGCCCCGGTTGCAACCAGTCGCCCATAATGATCGGTGTCGTCGACATCGTAGCGCTGGTCACGATCTCCGCTGCGCGCACTGCAGATTCCAGATCCTCGGCGATCTGCACATCGGGATGCGCCGCGGCAAACGCCTCTGCACCGGATAACGAGCGGTTCCACACGGTAAAGCGTGCATCCGGAAAAGCCGCGCGATAGGCCGCCAGCAAACTGCGCCCCACGGTTCCTGCGCCGACAATCAGGATATTACGGCTGTCAGGCCGCGCCAGACGCCGCGCAGCAAGCAGGCTGTCGCCCGCTGTTTTCCATTTCGTCACCAGCGCGAAATCAAGGATCGCCTGCAGGCTGCCGTCATCATCTGACATCAGGTTCACCGCGCCGCCGACCATCGCCTTGCCCTTGGCCGGGTTCCCGGGAAAGACGGTCGCCGCCTTGACCAGAACCCCCATCCCCGCAATCCAGGCAGATCGGTTCAGCAAGGTGTTTTCACTTTGGTAAAGAAAGACATCCTCTACCTTGGCAGGTGGCAATTCATGGCCAGCCGCCAGTGCGTCTGTTAGCGCCAGCCAGTCAAGGTGCTGTTCCGCGGCGAATGGAATTGTCCGGATCATGCTGCTTGCTCTGGCGTCAGCAATCCTTCGGCCACCAGCCGGTCGGCAAAGGCGGCGGGACCATCGAACAGGTGCGTCTGCCAACCGCGCGCATCGGCAGCGCGGATATTGTCGGTGCGATCATCAGTGAACAGCAGCCCCTTAGGGTCGGTGCCACAATCATCTTCTAGCATCTGGTAGATGGCTGCGTCCGGTTTGATCACCCCCATATGGCCCGAGATATAGCGTCGATCAAAATCCTTTAGAAACGGATAACGCTCTTCGGCAATCTCGAAGGTCTGGATACCAAAGTTCGACAAGGCGAAACACGGCACGCCCTGTGCCCTCAGGGCGTGCAGCAGGCGTACCGAATGGGGGATCGACGGGCTGGCCATGTCGGCCCAGTTGTCGTGCCACATCATGATTTCGGCATGGAAATCGGGGTGTTTGGCTGCAAAGCCTGTCACCGCATCGTGAAAATGATCACCCCTGTCCACGCCGTCGTTCATCCCGTGCAGGTCCAAGGCTGCGAACATCTCTTGCCGACGTATCGCGCCGACCCGGGCATCATAAAAACGCTCTGGCTGCCATTCGATCAGGACGTTGCCGATATCGAAAACGACAGCTTTGACAGTAGCGGTGACGGGCATGAATTATCCTTTGGCTGCGCGCAGCGCGCGTTCGAGGGCGTCAAGAAAGCGGGAACGGTCGGCCTTGGAAAACGGCTTGCCGCCGCCTTGGCGGAACGGATCAGCGGCGCGCATATCGGCCATCAGATCGCGCGTGGCCAGTACGTTACCGATATTCGCGCTGGTTAGCGGTTCGCCATTGTGTTTCAGCACCTGCGCCCCATTTTCCACGCAGCGCGCCGCCAAGGGGATGTCGCCGGTGATAACAACATCGCCCTTTGTAGCGCGGTCCGCGATCCACATATCGGCCACGTCCGGGCCGTCAGGCACGACGATGGTCTGCACAAGCGTATTGGGCGACGGGCGAATGCCGCCGTTTGATACGACAAACATCTGCACCTTGTGACGGGTGCCAACGCGTTCGATTTCCGCCTTTACCGGGCAAGCATCCGCGTCGACGTAGATCATAAGCTCGCCCTTATCTTACGGGTCATGCGTAAAGCGCCTGCGCATGAAAATCGACGTGATCTTCGATAAAGGACGCAATGAAGAAATAGCTGTGATCGTAACCCTTTTGTAAGCGAATCGTCGCATCCTGACGGCGCTGCGCACAGGCAGCGGCAAAGTCGGAGGTATTGAGCAAATCATAAAACTGATCGTCAGTGCCTTGGTCGATCAGGATTGGGCCGTTAAACCCTTTGGATTGCATCAGCAGAGTCGCATCATGCGCTGTCCAATTCGCATCCGCACCCAGATAGCCGGTAAACTGCTTGCGGCCCCAATCCGACGCCGTCGGGTGACAAATCGGAGAGAAGGCCGAAGCGGAGCGATAGCGCCCCGGATACTTCATCGCCAGTGTGAGTGCGCCATGGCCGCCCATGGAATGGCCTGTAATGCCCTGACGGTCCATATCCAGCGCAAACTCTGCGGCAAGCAGGTCGGTCAGATCGCGGGTGATATAAGTTTCCATCTGGAAATGTGGCTTCCACGGGTCCTGGGTCGCGTCGATGTAAAATCCCGCACCCTGCCCCATGTCATAAGCGTCGTCATTGGCGACACCGTCCCCGCGCGGGGATGTATCGGGGAATACGGCTGCAATTCCCTGCGCCGCGCACCACTGCTGGGCGCCTGCCTTGGTCATGGCGTTTTCGTGCGTGCAGGTCAAACCGGACAGGAACCACAGCAAGGGCACAGGGCCGATTGCGGCTTCTTCCGGCAGGAACAGGGCAAAGGTCATATCGGTCCCCGTCGCCGCACTGGCGTGGGTATAAACGCCTTGGGTCCCGCCAAAACAGCGGCTTGTGGATTTGGTTTCCATCACAATGCCTTTTTAATCATTGCAAAAGGGCTATCGCAGTCCTGCCCGCCTGTGAAGCCCGCGCCGCAAGCCTTAGGGCAGATGTGCGATCAAGGCGATCACGCCAGATACCGTCAAGATACTAAAGGCTGTCGACACCAGAATTGCCGCCGATACCCGCGTTGGTGCAACCCGGTAATGCTGTGCCAGCATATAGACGTTGCCAGCCACAGGCAGCGACGCTGCCGCGATCATCACGCCGGCGGCATAACCGTCGACGGCAAAGACCATAAGCGCGAAAAACGCTACGGCCGCCGGATGCAGCGTCAATTTGCACGCAGACAGCCAAAGCGCGACGGACATGCGCTCTGTCGTTTTGCTTGCGAGGGAGGCACCGATGGCAAACAGCGCGCCCGGGGTGGCCGCCCCGCCCAGAATCGAAACAAATTCATTCAAGGGCCGGGGAATTGGCAAGGCCAAGGCAGATACAGACAGGCCAAGAACGATGGACACGATCATCGGGTTCTTGACCAAGCCCAGCGCCACCGTCCTGAACACACCGACATGCAACCGCCCGTCGCGGCTGCCGGTGATCAGAATCACGATCAAGCTGCCAAAGACGATCAGATCGACCGACAGCACCATCATGATCGGGCCGATTGCGTCCGCCCCCAGCAGCAGCGTCAGCATCGGGATACCCAGAAAACCGACGTTGCCGATCACGGCAACCTGCGCCTCGACCGCCGCTTCTGCGACGGACAGCTTGCGGATCATCGCGACCAAAGTGGACAACACATAGATCACGCTTGTGCCGCACAGATATGCCAGCACGAAGGACAGATCGAACACCTCTGACAGCGTCAGGTTCGCGGAAAACTTGAACAACAGCGCCGACAGGGCAAAGTAGAATATGAATTTGGTCAGATAGGCCGTGGCTTCTTCCGAAAAGAACCCTGTGCGCCCCGCGCCATAGCCAAGGCCGATGATCGCAAAAAACGGCAGGGTCTGCAGGAAGATCGCAATCACGTCAGTCGAACGCCCCTGTCACACGGCCCAGCAGCATGAATGCGCGGGCGGAGCGGGTATCGGCAAGCTGCGCGATTTCCTCGTCGCTGGCTTCCGGTTCAAAATGCACCAGCCCCTTGTCAAACAAGCGCAGGAAATGATGGGCGGCATCGCGGAAAATCGTATCTTCGCGCATCCGGCCCGCCGAAAGCGCCAGCGAACTGCGATCGCGGATTCCGCCTAGCGCAGCCATCGACCGGCCCCGCTCTCCCATGGCGAAGCGGCGCCAGACTTCGGGCCGCGCACGGTCGGGCGTCAGATCGTCCATATAGATGCCGTCCTGCGACAACAGCGTCAGCACGTCCTGCGCGGCCTGAACCAGCTGGCGCGCCGTGCGATCCTTGAGGGCGCGGCGCAATGCGTCAAAACCCGGCACGTCCTTGTCATTGTCGGGAAAATTCAGCGCCCGGATAAAGTCGATGCGCGGCAAGGGCGGCGCAGTATCTTCGGCCTGTGTGCCCAGCGCAAGGGTGGTCTGGTTGTCGGACCCGATCTGGCGCACAGAGGTGATCATGACCTTCGGCTTTGACGCATCACGTGAAGTCGTAAAGGTCGCCAGCGTCGATTCGGTCTTGCGCGCCGTCTGCGCGATCTCGTTCAGCTTCGCTTCTACCGTGGGGGCGGCGGCGCTGCTTTTGCGATCAGCGACATAGGCCGCGCGCAGGGCATCAACCGCAGCCTGAAGCCGCGCGGATTCATCCTTCATCACGCGATTCGTCCGGGCCGCCGTCGCAGCCACCCAGAACATGGCGACAGGCAAAAATATCGCCATGATCAGCACCAGCACCTGAAGCGGCCCCGCCCCCTCTGGTGCGGGCGGCATGAAAAAGGCGAACAGCCCCACGGCCACGACCCAGACAGCGCTAAGGCCGATAGCCAGCAGCTCCACCGTGGTTAGTCCGGTGTCATTTACAACGAAGGTATTGCGCTGGCCTTGGGCCATGGGTCCGCTCGCCACTTATTTAAATTCGATCTGCGTAATCTCGTAGGATTTATCGCCACCCGGCGTGCGCACTTCAACGCTGTCACCCTCGTCCTTGCCGATCAGGGCACGGGCCAGCGGCGATTTCATGTTCAGGCGGCCTTTTTCGATATCAGCCTCGTATTCACCGACGATCTGATAGATTTTCTCTTCGTCCGTATCCTCATCCACCAGATGAACGGTTGCGCCAAATTTGACGCTGCCGGACATTTTTGCCGGATTAATCACATCAGCCAGCGAAATGACGCCTTCCAGCTCTTTCACGCGGCCTTCGATAAAGGACTGCTTTTCCTTGGCCGAATGGTATTCGGCGTTTTCGGACAAGTCGCCATGTTCGCGCGCTTCGGCGATGGCGCGGATGATGGCCGGACGTTCGACCGACTTCAGGTGCTTTAGCTCGTCATCCAGCTTTTTATAGCCGGCTGCGGTCAGCGGGATCTTTTCCATGTGCGTGGGGCCCCTTTGGCGGCAGGTTGCATCAATCGGACGTTCATACCGTATTGGGGCAGTGCAAAGTCAAGCGCAAGACGCGACCGCCTGCCGCTTATGCAACTGATCTTGTCTGCAGCGTTTTAACGTGGTGTCGTGATTGCCGGACGCTGCGGCGTCCTGTAACCCGTTCAGCAAGATTATTTTACGACCGTCAAAAGGGATTACGACCATGGCCGATACGCAGCGCGAAGCAATGGAATACGACGTCGTTATCGTGGGCGCAGGCCCGGCAGGCCTGTCGGCGGCGATCCGACTGAAACAACTTGATGCCGATTTGAACGTCGTCGTGCTGGAAAAAGGGTCCGAAGTCGGCGCGCATATCTTGTCGGGTGCCGTGCTGGATACCTGCGGTCTTGATCGCCTGATGCCTGACTGGAAAGAACGCGGCGCGCCAATCACTGTGCCCGTGAAGGAAGACAACTTTTACCTGCTTGGTGAAGCAGGCAAAATTCGCGTGCCGAACTTTCCCATGCCGCCGCTGATGAACAACCACGGCAACTATATCGTCTCGATGGGAAATGTCTGCCGCTGGATGGCCGAACAGGCAGAGGCGCTTGGCGTCGAAATTTTCCCCGGCATGTCCTGTTCTGAACTGGTCTGGGGCGATGATGGCCGCGTGGCCGGTGTCGTTGCCGGTGAATTTGGCCGTAACGCTGACGGCAGCGAAGGTCCGGGATATGAGCCCGGGATGGAACTGCTGGGCAAATACGTCTTCTTGTCCGAAGGTGTGCGCGGGTCGCTGTCCAAGCAGGTCATCGCGAAATATGACCTTGCGAAAGATTCCGAGCCGCAGAAATACGGCCTTGGCATGAAAGAAATCTGGGAAATCGATCCCGCCAAGCACAAGCCCGGCACCGTCACCCACACGATGGGCTGGCCGCTGGGCAGCAATGCCGGCGGCGGATCGTTCATCTATCACCTTGATAACAATCAGGTCTATGTCGGCTTTGTCGTTCACCTGAACTACAAAAATCCCTACCTGTTCCCCTATATGGAGTTCCAGCGTTTCAAGCATCACCCGATGATCGCTGACCTGCTGGAAGGCGGCAAACGCGTCGCCTACGGCGCGCGCGCAATTTCCGAAGGTGGTTTCCAGTCGATTCCGCAAACTGCATTCCCCGGCGGCGCGCTGCTGGGCTGTTCTGCCGGTCTTGTGAACGTGCCCCGCATCAAGGGGAACCACAACGCCATGCTGTCTGGCATCCACGCGGCAGAGGCCGCCCATGACGCGATCAAGGCAGGCCGGTCCGGTGACACGCTGACCGACTACGACAAAGAGCTGAAATCCGGCCCCGTCGGCAAAGACCTGAAAAAAGTCCGCAACGTCAAACCGCTGTGGTCCAAGTATGGCCTGTTCCCGTCGCTGGCGATTGGCGGCTTTGACATGTGGACGAATACGATGGGCTTCAGCCTGCTTGGCACGCTTGGCCACGGCAAATCAGACGCCGAAGCGACCGAAAAGGCCGACAAGCACACGCCGATCACCTATCCTAAGCCGGATGGCAAACTGTCCTTCGACCGCCTGACCAACGTCGCGTTTTCCTTTACCAACCACGAAGAAAGCCAACCGGCGCACCTGAAACTGCTGGACCCTTCGATCCCAGTGAACGTGAACCTGCCCGAATACGCCGGTCCCTCTGCCCGGTATTGCCCGGCAGGTGTCTACGAATTTGTCGGCACGGGCGAGGACACGAAGTTCCAGATCAACTTCCAGAACTGCGTCCACTGCAAAACCTGCGACATCAAGGACCCCAGCCAGAACATTAACTGGACCGTCCCGCAGGGCGGCGACGGGCCGAACTATCCGAATATGTAAGCGGACATGGGCCGCGGGCGGGCAAAGGTCCGCCCGTTCAAGCGCCTGTGACCCTCACGTGATTGCGCATGTCTGGGCAGGGGCCTAGGCTGACGTCTGAATAAATAGACAGGCGCACATCCGTGAAACGACTTATTTCGACCGGCACCCTTCTGGCTGGCCTTTTTTGCGCTGGCATGGGCATTGCGCAAGAGGGCGATGCGCCCGAGCTGCAGGACCGCCAGTCCGGTGCCTATCTGGCCGCCCGCAATGCCGCCTCTGCTGGCGATTTTGCCGTCGCCGCCGACTATTTCGGGCAGGCGCTGACGGGCGATCCGCAAAACCCATATCTGCTGGAAAATACCGCGATTGCCTTTGTCGCCTTGGGCGATTTTGCCAGCGCCGTGCCGGTCGCGCAGCAAATGCGTCTAGCAGGGATCGACAGTCAGGTCAGCAATATGGTCCTGATATGCGATGCTATCGTGCAGGGCGACTGGGACAGGGTCATCGCGGATTTCGACGAAGGTCGCTCTGTCAGCCCCTTGCTTGACGGGCTGGTCAAGGCTTGGGCGATGCAGGGCGTTGGCGACATGACCCGGGCGCTCGCCGGTTTCGACGCGGTGATCGCAACCGAAGGTATGGCCGGCTACGGTCTGTTTCACAAAGCGCTTGCGCTCGCCTCTGTCGGCGATTTCGAAGGGGCAGAAGCAATTTTGTCCGACAGCACGCTTGGTTCTGCCAATTTTGGCCCCCGTGCCGCGGTCGCACATGCGCAGATCCTATCGCAACTGAACCGCAACGAAGATGCCAGCGCCCTGCTGACCACGACCTTTGGCGACACCATCGACCCTGCCATCACCGCGCTGCAGGCCCGGCTGGACAGCGCTGAACCTGTCCCTTTTGATCTGGTTACCAGCCCCCGCGAAGGTGTGGCAGAGGTTGCCTTTATGATTGCGGCCCTGCTGTCGTCCGAGGCCCGAGAGGATTACACCCTGCAATACGCCCGCGTGGCCCAGTACCTGGCCCCCGGCAACGCCGATGCGGCGATGCTGACGGCCGGCCTGCTGCAGAACATGGGGCGCTACGATCTGGCCGCGACCGCCTTTGCTTCCGTGCCGCAAGACGATCCGAGCTTTGTGAATGCAGAAATCGGGCGCATCGACACGCTGCGCCGGTCTGATCAAATCGATGTCGCGGCAGAGGTAGCCCAATCCCTTGCCCGTGCCCGCCCCGATCTAGCCTTTGTGCAGGCCCGCCTTGGCGATGTGCTGCGCGATAACGGCGACAGTGATGGCGCGATCAAGGCCTATAGCGCGGCGCTGGACCTGTATCCTGAAACCGACCCGAACCGCTGGGTCGTCTATTACACCCGTGCCATTGTGGCCCACGATATCGGTGATTGGGATCAGGCCGAAGCCGACTTTCGCGCGGCCCTTGCCATCAATCCCGATCAGGCGCAGGTGCTGAACTATCTGGGCTATTCGCTGGTGGAACGCGGCGAAAAGCTGGATGAAGCGTTAGAAATGATCGAACGGGCGGTAGCAGACGAGCCTGAAAGCGGTGCAATCGTCGATTCGCTGGGATGGGTCTATTTCCAGCTGGGACGCTATGACGAAGCGATCGCGCCCTTGGAACGCGCCGCCGTGCTAGAGGCGACAGACCCGATCGTCAATGATCACCTTGGTGATGCCTATTGGGCCGTTGGCCGCGAAAGAGAGGCACGCTTTCAATGGCTGCGGGCCCAGTCTTTCGACCCCGAAGAAAAGCTGGCAGAGCGTATTCGCGCTAAACTGGAACGCGGTCTGGACGCTGTCCGCCGGGATGAAGGCCTGGACGCGACCCGCCCCGAACTGACCGACGCCCGGCCATGACCCGCCTGACGGCTACAGCACCGGCAAAGGTGAACCTGACCCTGCACGTCACCGGGCAGCGGGACGACGGCTATCACCTACTTGATTCCCTTGTGGTTTTTGCGGACGTGGGCGATCAGCTGACCGTAACGCCCAGCCCCGACCTGCGCCTCACCGTTGGCGGCCCCTTTGCCATGGGCGTGCCGACGGATGATCGCAACCTTGTCATGCAAGCGGCAAGGGCCTTGGCTGATCTGCGCGGGGTCACCCAAGGCGCGGCGATCAAGCTGGACAAATCGCTGCCCCATTCCGCAGGCATCGGCGGCGGATCATCCGACGCTGCAACGGCGCTGCGGTTGCTGGCCGATTTCTGGCATGTTGCCCCCCTGCCAGCCGATCACCCTGCCGTCGCGGCCTTGGGCGCAGATGTGCCGGTCTGCCTGTCCGGTCCCGGCCCGCTGCGCATGCAGGGTATCGGCGATCATGTCACCCCCGCCCCCGCGCTGCCCGATTGTGCCCTTGTGCTGATCAACCCCAAGGTCGACACCCCGACCCCTGCCGTGTTCAAGGGGCTGGCGATGCGCAATCATCCTGCCATGGCGACCCTGCCCGAAAATCTTGATCTGGATGGTTTCGCCAGCTGGCTATCGCAGCAACGCAACGACCTTCTGGACCCGGCCCGCAAGATTGCTCCGGATATCGACGCCGTTCTGGCTCGTCTGCGCAAGCTGCCGCACATCAAGGCCGCAGGCCTGTCCGGTTCGGGTGCCACCTGCTGGGCGCTGGTCGCCGACATGGCGGCCGCCCGCCTTGCCGCCCGCGCAATTCAGGTTGCCGAAATGGGCTGGTGGGTTGCGCCCGCAGCGCTGCTGCGCGGCGCCTGAAGGTCAGATCAGCCGGGCCACGACGTAGTCAGCCAGATCCGTCAACATGCCTTTAATCTCGTGATCCGGCAAAACGCCTAGTGCAACTTTGGCGCGTTCGGCCCATGACAACGCATCAGCGCGGGTGCTGTTCAATGTGCCGTACTGCTGCAGCAATGCCAGCGCCTGGTCCAGGTCCCCCGGCTCTTGCGCCCGCTTTTCCAGCGTACGCGACCAGAACGCCGCATCAGCAGCACCGCCTGCCGCAATAGCGCGGATCACGGGTAAGGTCATCTTGCCTTCGCGGAAATCGTCGCCGATGTTCTTGCCGATGCCGGCGCCGCCTTGCCAGTCCAGCAAGTCGTCCACAATTTGAAACGCAATCCCGAGCGCGTCGCCGTAAGCATAGAGCGCGGCAATCTGATCCTCTGGCGCGGCAGCGATGACGCCGCCCACCTGCGTCGCGGCAGAAAACAGCGCCGCGGTCTTGCCGCGCACGACCTTGAGGTAGGTGTCTTCTGTTGTCTTGATATTGCGGGCCGCGGTCAGTTGCAGCACTTCGCCTTCTGCAATCGTGGCAGAGGCATTGGCAAGAATATCCAGCACCCGCAGCGATCCGGTTTCCACCATCAGCTGAAAACTGCGGGCAAACAGATAGTCGCCGACCAGCACGCTGGATGTATTGTCCCACAACAGGTTCGCGGTGGGCCGCCCGCGCCGCTTGTCGCTTTCGTCAACTACATCGTCATGCAGCAAAGTCGCGGTGTGGATAAATTCCACTGTCGCTGCCAGATGCACATGGAACGGGCCGTCATAACCACACATCCGCGCCGCGGCTAGGGTCAGCATCGGGCGCAGTCGCTTGCCACCCGCACCGACCAGATGGGCGGTGACTTCGGGAATGCGCGGCGCATGTTCCGACGCCATCCGCGCCGCAATCATGTCATTCACCGCGGCCATATCATCGGCCAAGGCTGCAGCCAGACGTTCGTGAGGTTTGGTGGCGGCGTGATCAAGGCTCATGGTCGTTCCAGCACTGAATGGACAGGGCCGCATCAGCGCCCTAAATAAGGTTCCATGAAAGAACTGCTGCGCACCAACGACCCGACAGTCATCGCCCTCGCCACCGCCCTTCTGGACGCCGAGGATATAGACTGCTTTCAGTTTGACGTAAACATGAGCATCCTCGACGGCAGCCTTGGCATATTGCCGCGCCGCGTCATGGTCGCCGACCGCGATTTGTTTATCGCCCGCGCCGTGATGAAAGACGCGGATATTGAAATCACCCTTGACCGATGATCTGACGCGCGACGCTTTTTTGGGCGGGCGATTGCACCTGTGGCAACCGCGCAAAGGCTATCGATCCGGCGTTGATCCCGTGTTGCTGGCAGCTGCCGTGCCCGCGACGCCGGGGCAAAGCCTGCTGGACCTTGGCTGCGGTGCGGGTGCCGCCATGCTATGCGCGGCGACGCGCGTGCCCGGCCTGATCTGCACAGGGATCGAACTACAAGACAGCTACGCCGCCCTTGCCCGCCGCAACGCGGCAGAGGCCGGCATTCCTGCCGCCGTGCACACCGCCGACCTGCGCGATCTGCCGCCTGATATCCGCCAAAGCCAATACAACCACGTCATCATGAACCCGCCCTATTTCGAACGCGCCCGCGGTGCTTCTGCCAGCGATACAGGCCGCGATACTGGGCGGGGCGGTGCGACCCCCCTTGCCGATTGGCTGGACACCGGCATCCGCCGCACCGCCCCCGGCGGAACCCTGACCATCATCCAGCAGATTGCCCGCCTGCATGACATTCTGGCTGCGCTTTATGGCAGGCTTGGCAGCGTCATCGTCCAGCCGCTGACCGCGCGCACCGGCCGCGCGCCGAATCTAGCCATCGTTCAAGCGAAATTGGGGGGACGCGCCGCGTTCCAACTGGCCGAACCGCTGATCCTGCACGCCGGCGCGATACATAATCACGATGGCGACGATTACACCCCCGCTATCCGCGCCATCCTGCGTGACGGCGAAAAATTGCCGCTGGGCGGTTAATAACTTAGCAATAATTGCGCCGCAGGATGGGAAAACGACCCCATCGCAGTAAAACAGGTGACACAACCTAATCCATATGCTGCAATGTAACTGTTCAATGACAGCAAAAGGAGCCGACCATGAGCTTGAGTTCGCACGTTAAGGAACTGAAAAAGAAACACCAGACCCTGTCCGATTCGGTTGAAAGCCTGCAGCGCAGCCCGGCGACAGACGCCATGGAAATCGCGCGCCTGAAAAAGCAAAAGCTGATGCTGAAAGAAGAAATTAGCCGCCTGTCTCACTGACACCTTTTCCCGCGCTGGCCCGTGCGGCCAGTGCGGCACCCCCGACGATCAAGGCCGTCGCCCAGATCAGCGCCAGCGTTGGCACCGCCTGTCCGGCCGCGATCAGCACAAATGTCGATAGCACCGGTGCCGCGTAGGACGCTGTGCCAAGCAACTGGATATCGCCGCGCTTAACGCCGATATCCCACACGAAAAACGCCGCCCCCACCGGACCAAGGCCCAAGGCGATGACGGCGCACCATCCGGCAAGACCCGGCCAGACCGTGACTTCTATCGCCACATGCACCAAGGCCGACAGCACGGCCGTTGCGGCGCAAAATACCGTCACGCTGACCGTCGGCACCGCCTTCATCCGGCGCGACAGCACGGAATAGCTGGACCAGAACAGCGCGCAAAGCAGCGCCAATCCGTAGCCTGCCATTGCGCCGGGTTGTCCCGCGCCGCGCCCGCCTGAAATGATCAGCGCCGCCCCTGCAAAGCCCAGCACGGCGCCCATGATATGGCCGCGGCGCAGAACCTCGCCCGGTAGCAGTCCCGACATCAGTACGATCAACAAGGGCCACAAATAGGCAATTAATCCTGCCTCTGCCGGCGGTGCCAGTCGCAAAGCCGAAAAATAGAGCGCGTGATAGCCGAACAGCCCAAGGGTTCCCGCCGCATAGATCCGCGGCGGCACCTGTCGCAACTGATGCAAGCTACCCGTCGCCGCCCCCCAGATCAGCCCGACACCCGCCCCGACCGCAAAGGTCAGCGCCGTCAGTTGGAATGGCGGCACGGGCACTGTCGCCACGGTCAACACCGCCAACAGCGACCATAACAGCACCGCTACAAAGCCAATCAATGTCGCTACGTTACGCGTCATACTTTCCCCAAAACGAAAAGGCCGAGAGTATATCCCGGCCTTTGCGTTATCTGTATTCCCGCAGGATTACGCCATGTATTGACCGCCATTGGCTGTAATCGTTGCGCCCGTGATAAATGACGCATCGTCCGAGGCTAAAAATACGACAGCGCGGGCAATCTCTTCCGGTTCGCCCAAGCGCCCCACGGGAATCGCGCCGACGATTGAATCCATTATCTTTTCAGGGATCGTCGCCATCATATCGGTGTTGATATAGCCTGGACAGATAGCGTTTACGGTTATGCCGGCGCGTGCACCTTCCTGGGCCAGCGATTTGGTCAGGCCGATGTCGCCGGCTTTTGCAGCGGCATAGTTGGCCTGTGCGAACTGCCCCTTCTGACCATTAATCGATGAAATTGTGATGATACGCCCGAACTTACGTTCGCGCATACCCGGCCAGACCGGATGCGTCATGTTGAAAACACCCGTCAGGTTGGTGCCGATCACCTCGTTCCACTGATCCGGCGTCATCTTATGAAAGGGGGCGTCGCGGGTGATGCCTGCGTTGTTGATCAACACTTCAACCGGGCCGATTTCGGCTTCAATCTTGGCAATACCGGCCTTGCAGGCGTCGTAATTGCCGACGTCCCATTTATAGGTCTTGATACCGGTCTCGTCGGTGAAGGCTTTCGCCTTTTCGTCGTTCCCGGCGTAGGTCGCGGCAACGGTATAACCCGCGGCCTTTAAAGCGTGACTGATCGCCGCGCCAATCCCCCGCGTCCCGCCCGTCACAAGTGCAACTCTCGCCATGGTTTATCCTCCTCCTCAGGTTGGAGCGTTCATGTTGCGCAGCTCTGCGCCATTTGTCAAAAGACTAACCCACAAATTACGCAACTTTATGTCGCAACACCCCCAATCCGGGATGCTGCGACATTCGGATCATGGACGCTCGACACACATGGCGACGCCCATACCGCCGCCGATGCACAGGGTCGCCAGGCCCTTTTTCACGCCGCGGCGCTGCATTTCAAATAGCAGCGTGTTCAGTACGCGTGCGCCAGAGGCACCGATAGGGTGACCGATCGCAATCGCGCCGCCATTCACGTTGACGATCGCCGGGTCCCAACCCATTTCCTTATTCACAGCGCAAGCCTGCGCCGCGAATGCCTCGTTCGCCTCGACCAGCTCTAGGTCGGCGGCTTTCCAGCCAGCCTTTTCCAGCGCCTTGCGCGACGCGAAGATCGGGCCGACGCCCATGATTTTCGGGTCCAAACCGGCGGTGGCATAGGACACGATCCGCGCCAAAGGTTCGATGCCGCGCTTTTCAGCCTCCTCTGCCGTCATCAAAAGACAACCTGCTGCGCCGTCGTTCAGACCAGAGGCATTGGCCGCTGTAACAGAGCCGTCTTTGGCAAAGGCCGGGCGCAGTTTTTGCATCGCCTCGATCGTTGCGCCATGCCGGATGTATTCGTCCGAATCCATCACCGTCTCGCCTTTGCGAGTTTTAATGGTGAAAGGAATAATCTCGTCTTTAAACTTGCCAGCCTTCTGCGCAGCCTCGGCCTTGTTCTGGGATTCAACGGCAAATTCGTCCTGCTGATCACGGCTGATTTGATATTTTTCCGCCACGTTTTCAGCAGTTTGCCCCATGTGATAGCCATTGAAGGCATCCCAAAGGCCGTCCTTGATCATCGTATCGATGTAGGACACATCGCCCATCTTATGCCCCTGACGCAGATTTGCGGCATGGGGCGACATGGACATGTTTTCCTGCCCGCCCGCCGCGACGATCGTTGCGTCACCCAGCTGGATATGCTGCGCCGCGATCGCCACAGCCCGCAGGCCAGAACCGCAAACCTGATTGATTGACCAAGCCGCCGATTCGATCGGCAGACCTGCATTGACATGCGCCTGACGCGCGGGGTTTTGACCCTGCGCCGCGGTCAGCACCTGTCCTAAGATCGTCTCGCTCACTTCTGACTTATCGATGCCCGCGCGTGCGACGATACCTTCCAGCATGGCAGCGCCCAGATCATGGGCAGGCGTTGCGGCAAACGATCCAAGAAAGCTGCCGACAGCTGTGCGCCCGGCGGACGCGATCACGACGTTGGTCATGTTAACCCTTTCTAGCGGTTACAAGGCGCAAATCGGGCACAATCCAGCGCACCCCCCTGCGCGATTGATCCAAATGTAGGCCGCTAAATTTTCAAGGGCAACGACAAGTATCAGGCAATATCGAACTTCGGTGCACCGATATGATAGCCTTGCAGACAATCAGCGTTGATGCCTTGCAGCCAAGCCGCATCCCGCGCGTTTTCGACGCCTTCGACAATCGCGAACATTTCAAATTGATGCGCGACCGTGACCAATGCTTCGACTAGGACCTGGTTATCAGGGTCATCGGCAATGCCTTTCACAAAGGTCTTGTCCACCTTTACCATGTCGAAAAAGAAATCTTTCAAATGGCGAAATGCGGTCATGCCGCCGCCAAAGCCATCCAGCGCAAAGGCCACACCGCGCGGCTGCATATCTTCCATAAAGCGCATCACCACCTCGTGCAGCATCATGGCAGAGGTTTCGCTAATCTCAAAGATCAGACGGTTTCCCAGCGCCCCGCGTTCCGACAATCCCGCCTCCAGCTTTTGTCGCCAACGCCAATCGCCCAGCGACCTCGCCGATACATTGACGGACAACCGCATTCCCGGGTGTTGCCGCAACATGCGCAGCGCAAGTTCCAGCGTTAGCACGTCAATCCGCCGCCCGATTTCCGTATCCTCGACCAGCGGCATGAAGTTAGCCGCCGGAATGACCCGTCCGGCATCATCCAGCAAACGAATCAACCCCTCGAAAAAGGCAACTTTTTTAGGATCCTGCGCCACAACAACCGGCTGGAACGCCAGTCGCGCCCGCCCCCGGTCCAGCGCATGTGTCACCAGCGCAGGCGTATCCGCGTCCCGACTAGCAAAAGCAAATTGCAGCGGATCTTCGAATTGCTCCTCTGGATCGGGGATAGCATCGCGGCGGGGTTTAAGCATCTGGCGGGTTCCATGCACGGGCCTTGCCACATTGGACGCACGCCCCTAACACCACGTTAAGACCTAGCAGGAAAGTGGCCCCATGACCCTGAAACGTTGCGCTTGGGCCGGGGATGACCCGATCTATCAGGCCTACCACGACACCGAATGGGGCGTGCCGGAATACGACAGCCGCGCCTTGTGGGAAAAACTGGTGCTTGATGGATTTCAGGCCGGCCTGTCATGGATCACAATATTGAAAAAGCGCGACAATTTCCGCGCGGCCTTTGCCAATTTCGACCCCAATATCGTGGCCACATGGGGCGAGGATGACATCACCCGCTTGCTGGCGAACCCCGGTATCATCCGCCATCGGGGCAAGATCGCGGCAACCATTACGAACGCAAAAGCCTGGCAAAAGATTGAGTGCGATCAGGGTTTTGACCGCTTCTTGTGGAATTACGTCGGCGGTGCTCCGCTGCAAACCTACCGCGCGACGATGGCCGACGTGCCCGGCTTTACCCCCCTATCGACGCAGATTTCCAAAGACCTGAAAAAGACAGGGTTCAAGTTCTGCGGGCCGACCATTGTCTATGCCTTCATGCAGGCCTGCGGTCTGGTTAACGATCACATTGTGACCTGCCACCGCCACGCACCCTTGGCAAAACCTTAACGCAACGCCCGTTTTATCGGCGGATAAGGTCAGTCCCAGCGGGTCAGTGCCGCCTCGTCATCATCCTTTGCGGCGACCCAGTCAGCGCCGTCTGCGGTGACTTCTTTCTTCCAGAACGGCGCGCGGGATTTCAGATAATCCATCAGAAAATCCGCCGCGGCAAAGGCATCCGCCCGGTGAGCAGAGGCTGCCGCGACCATCATAATCGGCGCGCCGGGTGCAAGTTGACCAAACCGGTGAATCACCAAGGCATCCGCCAGGCTCCAGCGCGACCGCGCCTCTTGCACAATCGCTGAAATCGCCTTTTCGGTCATGCCAGGATAATGTTCGATCATCATGTGTTGCAAACCGCCGGCGACATCGCGGACAACGCCGGTAAAGCTGACAACAGCGCCCGCACCCTCTGCCCGCGCGGCAAAGTCGTTCAGCTCGGCACCTGCGTCAAAAATGCCCTCTTGCACCCGAACCGGCATCAGCCGCCCGTCATTGGCGGAAAAAATGCAACCTCGCGCACGCCGGCCAAAGGCGCATCGAAATCCGACAATACCTGATCCAAAGCCACCCGAAGGGCAGAGGTATCGGCAAAAGCAGCGGCATACCGCTCCTCACGCGCAACCAGCTCTGCCACCAGATCGTTCACCGTCACCGCCTGCGTCTCGACCCGCTCGCGCGGCAGACCGATGCGCTCGCGCACCCAGGCAAAATACATCACATCCATCAGCTATCCCTAAGATAAGGCAACGCCTTGCGGAAATAATCCCAGCCCGTTGCGAGTGTCAGAACAGCGGCCAGCCACAAACCAACAACGCCAGTGTACCATGTCAGATAGGCGCCCCAGCTTTTCCAGATCAACCCCATCTCGTCCGAAACCTGCCCAGAGAAGATCGCATCAATCATCTCTTCATCCATCCCGATGGATTGCATGACAAAATAATGTTCGAACGCGCCTGCGGCAAACAGAAATGCGATAGCGATCATCTGCGCCGTCGTCTTCCACTTGGCCAGCTGCGTCACCTTCAGCAGCCCCGCCTTGGCACCCAGAAACTCGCGCAGCCCCGAAACAAAAACTTCGCGAAAGATGATGAATGTCGCAGGCAGCAAAATCCAGGCATTCATGCCTGAAAACCCCGTGATCACCAGCAGCGCAATCACCACCATGGCCTTGTCGGCAATCGGGTCCAGCATCGCGCCGAACTTGCTTTCCTGTTTCCAGGCCCGCGCCAGATACCCGTCGACAAAATCAGTCAGGGCGGCCACCACGAACAGAACCAGCGCAAACCAATCGGCCCAGGGCCGCGCAAAGAATAAAAACATGATCGCAACAGCCGGGGCCGCCAGCAACCGCAAGATCGTCAGGATATTGGGCACATTCATTGTCATGACCGCACCTTAGCCAGTGCAATTGGGATAAACCAGACGACGCGTGGTCCCTATGCTTCTTCTGGTCAAAAATATCCCGGGGGTGTGGGGGCAGCGCCCCCATCACGATTTTTCGTCGAAAAATCGGAAGGCCGCTCAGGCTCAACCATTTTCGTGAAAATAGTCATAGATCTTTTGCGCCATGCTCTGGCTAATCCCTGATACGGCCGTCAGGTCCGACAGGTTGGCCCGCGCCACCGCCTTGGCAGAACCGAAATGCGCTAGCAGCGCCCGTTTGCGGGTAGCCCCGACCCCCGGCACGTCATCCAGCGGCGTGGCCCCAATGGCCTTTGCACGCTTCGCCCGGTGCGTGCCGATCGCAAAGCGGTGCACCTCGTCGCGCATCCGCTGGATAAAATACAACACCGGATCATTATGGCGCAACGCCATGACGCTTTTGCCCGTGCGGTGGAATTCTTCCTTGCCCGCATCCCGGTCAATGCCCTTGGCCACGCCAACCATGGGCACGTCGCCCACGCCTAGCGCCTCCATAATCTCGCGCACCGCGCTGACCTGCCCCGCACCGCCGTCGATCAGCAGCAAATCCGGCCATGTGCCCGCCTTGCGATCCGGGTCTTCCTTCAGAAGCCGCTGAAAACGACGTGTCAGCACCTCTTTCATCATGCCAAAGTCATCGCCCGGCGTCAGGTCATCGCCGCGGATGTTAAATTTGCGATATTGGTTCTTTTCGAACCCGTCCGGTCCGACAACCACCATCGCGCCCACGGCAAAGGCACCCTGGATATGGCTGTTGTCATAAACCTCGACCCGCTGGGGCACCTTGGGCAGATCAAACGCCTCTGACACCCCTTTCAGCAAACGGCCCTGCGTTGCGGTCTCGCTCATCTTGCGGGCAAGGCTTTCGCGTGCATTGCGCAGCGCGCCTTGCACCAGCTCGGCCTTTTCGCCGCGCTGGGGGACAATGATATCGACCTTGCGGCCCAACTTTTCGGCCAGCGCGTCCGCCATCAGATCGTCGCTATCAAGGCCGTGGGACAGGATTACCATCTTTGGCGGTTCGCGGTCGGAATAAAACTGGCCGACGAAAGCCTCCATCACCTCGGACGGGTCCTCTTCTCCGCTGATCCGGGGATAATAGTCGTGGTTACCCCAATTCTGGTTAGCTCGGATAAAGAAGACCTGCACACAGGCCTGCCCGCCGTCGATATGCAGACCGATGATATCCGCCTCTTCGACATGCTTGGGGTTGATCCCCTGCGCCGTCTGCACCTGCGTCAGCGCCTTGATCCGGTCGCGCATGGCAGCGGCGCGCTCGAACTCCATCGCCTCTGACGCAGCGGCCATTTCTGCGGCCAGTGTCTGCTGGATACCCTTAGTACGGCCGGACAGAAACGCCTGCGCATCGCGGACAGAGGCTTTATAATCCTCTGCCGACACCAGCCCGCAACACGGGCCGGAACAACGCTTGATCTGGTACTGCAGGCAAGGCCGTGTCCGTGTCTCGAAATCCTGATCGGTGCAGTTGCGCAGCAAAAACACCCGCTGCAGCTGGTTCAGCGTCCGGTTTACTGCGCCCGCACCGGCAAAGGGGCCGTAGTAGTCCCCCTTATCCGTCTTCGCGCCGCGGTGTTTTTTGATCTGGGGCCAGTCATGGCCGGTCGTCACAAGGATATTAGGAAAGGATTTGTCGTCGCGCAGCAACACGTTGTAACGCGGCTTCAGCTGCTTGATCAGGTTCTGCTCCAGCAGCAGCGCCTCTGTCTCGGTCCGCGTGGTCAAGACCATCATCGCCTGCGTTTCGCGGATCATGCGGGCGATGCGGCCGGAATGTTGCCCAGGACGGCTATAGTTACTCACCCGCGCTTTAAGGTTACGGGCCTTGCCGACATACAAAACCCGGCTTTCGCCATCCAGCATCCGGTATACCCCAGGAGAGCTGTCGAGCGTTTTTACGAAGCTGGCGATATAGGCGTATCCAGTCAGCGGGGCAGCGCCCGGTTTCGCATCTGGGCCAGCATCTGGGGTCGTGTCTGGGGCGTCAGTCATGGAAGGTCCGTGATTCTGGGTGGCTGCAATGTTAACGCGGCTGGGACAAGACGAAAGGCATCCACGGAATCTGTGGATAACTGCGGGGACAAAAGCCTGTGAGGTCTAAATTGTCCTTATACTTCGGGGGGTTCATCTGTTTGCTTACTATTTGGGCAATACCAATAAGTCACTGAATTTAAACATTTAAATTATGAACAATTTGTAAACGGGTTGTATCAGCCCTGTGTTTTCGCGAAATGCGGCCTGCGGAATGTCAAGGTGCACAACTTAAACCAGTTCGCATTATTCAACCCCAAGAACGTCCGGAGTCTGCCACGCCAGATGCTGTCCGCCATCCACCGCAATCATCTGGCCGGTCACCGCCTTGGCATCCAAAAGGTAGCCAAGTGCCGCGCAGATGCCATCAGGATCGGCGCCGCGTTGCAACACAGTGGCGGCCCGCTGGCGGCTGAAATGATCAGCCGACTGCCGCGCGCCTTGCAGGGTCGGACCTGGACCAATTCCGTTGACGCGCACCCGCGGAGCCAACCCTTGGGCGGCCGTGCGGGTCAACGCCCAAAGCCCCATTTTCGCAAGGGTATAGGTTGCAAATTCCGGGGTCAGTTTGCGCACGCGCTGATCCAGCATATTGACGATTAGGCCCTGGGCTACCGGCTCTCCTTGTGGATCAATCGCGGGGTCGGGCACCTGCCGGGCAAAGTGCTGGGTCAGCACAAAGGGGGCCCGCAGGTTGGAGTCCATGTGCCGGTCCCAACTGCTGCGCGTCGCCGATGCGATGTTGTCATATTCAAAGATCGACGCGTTGTTGATCAGCACGGTCAGCGGACCCAAACCGTCTACCGCTTGGTCAACCAAGGATTGAGTCTGGTCTTCATCCAGTAGATCGGCTTGCAGCGTTACCGCTTGCCGCCCTTTGGCGCGAATGGCCGCTGCAACCTCTTCTGCGCCGTCTGCAGAAGTGGCGTAATGCACGGCGACATCGTGACCGCGATCCGCCAGATACAGCGCCATAGCCCGGCCAAGCCGCGCCCCTGCCCCGGTGACAAGCGCGGTCATAGCAGTGTCCAGACATAAGCAGCATAGGCACCCGTCAGGCCGACGCCCCAGATGCGGGTTATGTCGCGGCGGAAAAACACCAGCGGGACCATCAGCAGCGCCGCCCCCAGCATGACCCACAGATCAAATGTCAGGAACTGCGTATCCACCGGCACCGGACCCACCAGCGTGGCGACACCCATGATGCCCAGCAGGTTAAACATGTTGGACCCGATGACATTACCCAAGGCGACATCGGCCTGCCGCCGCAGGGCGGCCATAACAGTGGTTGCCAGTTCGGGCAGCGACGTGCCCACAGCGACAAGCGTCAGGCCAATGACGCTGTCTGACAGGCCAAAGTTTTGCGCAATGACCGTGGCCCCGTTAATCAGCAAGTGCGACCCGATAGGCAGGCCAACAAGGCCAAGCCCTAAAAACAGAATGATCTTGACCCAAGACATCGACGGATCGGCACCTTCGACCTCTGCCTCTGTCGGGCTGCGACGGGCGGCCATGACGGCGCTGCCCAGCATCGCAGCAAGGCCCGCAAGCAGGATCAGGCCACTGATCCAGTTCAGCGTGCCAACAAAGCATAGGCCGATAAATAGGACGGAAGCTGCAAGCATTTGCAGATAGCTGGACCGCACATCACACTGCGATGTATGCATCACCGCCAGCAGCGCGGGCACGCCCAGAACCAGCAGCACATTGGCAGTGTTCGATCCTACGACGTTGCCCAGCGCCAGCCCCGGAACCCCGTCCAGAATGGACTGTACAGAAATCAGCAGTTCCGGAGCGGAGGTGCCAAAGGCGACAATCGTCAGCGACACGATCAGCGCGGGCACGCCGAGGCGCAAGGCGAGGTTGACCGCCCCTTTTACAAGTGAATCGCCTGACAAAATCAGCAGGGCAAGGCCCGCTGCAACAAAAAACCATTCCATTCAGGGGTTTCCTTTTTCGCAGGCGCAGGGGCCTTTACCGATGTTGTAGCGCCCGCATTTGGCGCATTTGGCCGCCGCCATTTGCTTGTGACCGGGGAACCGCCATTTTCCAAACAGTCCCAGCACAAAAAAGAAAACAAGGAAAAGCGCGGCGATCTTGATCAGCATTTACAGGCCAAACCGGGCAAAGGCGCTGCGATCCTCGACCGTGCCAATGGCCTCGCCCATCACGCGCGCGCCAAAGCGGGACAGCAGGGACTTTTTCGGGCCAAAGCGGCGGAATTTGACCTTGTCGCCATGCACGGCCTTCATCACCGGGATGAGGTGGCCAATGTCGTCGATCAGGCCCTTGGCCTGTGCCTTTTGGCCGATCCAGACTTCGCCTGAAAAGATGGCGGGATCGTCGTCCAGATGCGCCTCGCGCCGGGATTTGACGTAGGCGATGAAAATCTCGTGCAGGTCGGTTAACCAGCCTTCGAGCTTTTGCACGTCTTCGGCCTTTTGCGGACGGAACGGATCAAGCATGGATTTGCTAGTGCCAGCAGTATGAACGCGGCGTTCAACGCCGTAGCGGTCGATCAATTCGTGAAAGCCGAAGCCTGCGGAAATGACGCCGATCGAGCCGACAAGCGAGCCGACGTCGGCATAAATCTCGTCCGCGGCGCAGGCGAGCCAATAGCCGCCAGAGGCTGCGACGTCTTCGACAAAGGCAATAACGGGAACGTTGGTTTCCTGCGACAGGCGGCGGATGCGTGCGGCAATCAAAGAGGATTGCACAGGGCTGCCCCCGGGGCAGTTGATTTGCAAGGCGACAGCCTTTGGCTTGCCTTTGGTAAATGCCTTTTGCAGCACAGGCGCCAACGAGGCATCATCGAGCCCGCGGCCAGAGGTGCTGATTGCGCCCTGCAGGCGGACGACATTAACGACCGGGTCACGGTTCAGGAACGGAAGTTTGATTTTCATCCTTCCGATCTAGGTCCCCTGCCCGCGCGGGGCAAGGGTTGGCGGTGCCGTTGCCGCCCCGGTTATTGCCGAATGCGCCAGCCAGTGCGGAAGATCCACCAGATTGCCGTCAGGCAGGCCCCCATAAACAGGCTGATTGCCAGCAGCGACAGGCCAACGGGGACGTCTGCGGTGTCAAAGAACGCCCAGCGGAAGCCAGAGATCAGGTACACGACCGGGTTGAACATGGTGATCGTCTGCCAGACAGGAGGCAGCATCGTGACTGAATAGAAAGAACCGCCAAGAAAGACGAGCGGTGTGATGATCAGCAACGGGATCAGCTGGAGTTGTTCGAAATTGCCGGCCCAAATGCCGATGATAAAGCCTAATAGCGAAAAGCTAATGCACGTCATGATCAGAAAGGACAGCATCCAGAACGGATGCGCCACCTGAATATCAACAAAGAAGAAGGCCGTAATAAAGATGATCGTCCCGATGAACAGCGCCTTGGTCGCCGCCGCCCCTACGTAGCCGATAGTGATTTCGATAAAGTTCACCGGGGCAGAGAGGAGTTCGTAGATCGTACCGATAAATTTCGGAAAGTAGATGCCAAAGCTGGCATTGCTGGTCGCCTGCGTCATGACCGACAACATGATCAGGCCAGGGACGATGAATGCGCCATAGCTGACATCCTCGACCGTTTCGATCCGGCTGCCGATGGCGGTGCCGAAGACCACGAAATATAGCGACGTCGACAGCACGGGACTGATCAGCGACTGGGTGATGGTGCGAAAGAATCGCGCCATTTCAAAGCGGTAGATGGATTTGATCGCGGTTAGGTTCATGCGTTGTCCTTTACCAAGCCAACAAAGATGTCTTCGAGGCTGCTTTGCTGGGTTTGCAGGTCGGTCATGGTCAGGCCCGCATTCGCCATGTCGTTCAACAGTGTGCGGATGCCAGTGCGGTCCTTGCGGGTGTCATAGGTATACACAAGGACAGTGCCGTCCTTTTCCAGCGCCAGATCATGATGCGCCAGCGCGGCGGGGATCGTTGCGGCAGGCTGGGCCAGATCGACGCGCAGTTGTTTCTTTCCCATCTGGCTCATCATTTCGGCCTTATCCTGTATCAACAGGATCTGGCCTTTACTGATGACCCCGACGCGGTCGGCGATGGCCTCTGCCTCTTCGATATAATGCGTTGTTAGGATGATCGTGACGCCTTGGCGTTTCAGGTCGGCGACGACGTTCCACATATCCTTGCGCAATTCCACGTCAACGCCGGCGGTAGGTTCGTCAAGGAACAGCACGCGCGGCTCGTGCGCCAGTGCCTTGGCGATCAGCACGCGGCGCTTCATCCCGCCAGACAGTTCTTTGATCTTGGCGGTTGCCTTATCGTCCAGCGACAGGGATTTCAGGATCTCGGCGACGCGGGCGTCATCGCGCGGCTTGCCGAACAGGCCGCGGGAAAAGCGGACGGTGTTCTGCACCGTCTCGAACGGCTCTAGGTTGATTTCCTGCGGGACAAGGCCGATCAGGCTGCGCGCGGCGCGGTAGTCATGGACGGTGTCAAAGCCGCCGACGGTGATGATGCCAGAGGTCGGCACGGTAATGCCGCAAATCGTGGAGATCAGCGTGGTTTTGCCCGCACCGTTCGGCCCAAGCAAAGCAAGGATTTCCCCCTCTGCAATCTGCAGATTGATCCCCTTCAGCGCCTCGAATCCGGTGTCGTAGGATTTGCGCAGGTTCGTGACGGACACGATGGCAGTCATATGGCACCCCTGATCTGTGTTCGCGCAGAACATAGCCCGCACAACTCACTGGCGATAGGTGCATGAGCGCACAGGCGAGGCGCGATTGCGATGCAAAAAGGCCGGGAACGGGTCCCGGCCTTTTCCAAGCGTTTGATCGCCTTAGAAGTTCAGCGAAATATCGCGGTGATGCGCCGAACATTCCGCAACCCGCAATGCCTGCGCCCGTGGCAGACGCGGTTGCTGGCGCAGGCCGATGGTGTCGCTGATGGCAGCATCATAGGCTTCTATCCCCGGCAGCAGCTCTGTTGCAGCGCGGGTGCGCCATTCCATTTCCGATGCAAAAAGCTCTTGCGCCTCTACGATGTATTCCATCGCCCGCTCTGGATCGGGGGACCGGTCATCGATTTCCTTGCGGGCATCGGCCAGCAGACCGCGAATTTCGCGGCCGCCATCAATGCCGCCGAACATGGATTCGACTTCTTTGAAACGCGCATCCGCTGTGTCGCGGTCCATCGTCGCGGCATCTGCCGCCAGCGCATCAATTGGCGCGCCAAGCGGTGCCAGCGCTTCTGTGCTGGCGATGACAGCTTTTAATTCCAACACGGGGGCATAGGCCTGATCAACGGTGCGGCGATAGATGTTGCGCGCTGTTTCGTTCTGCTTGTTGATCGCATTATAGGTGGCCTGCGTCTCTTCCCAGGTTGCGGGAATTTGTGCCTGCAGGGCGTCTACTTCGGCCTGCAGTTCGTCAGCCCGGGCGGTCTGCCCTTCGCTATCGCCAAAGCCGCGCGAGGCCCGAAGCCGCAGATCATCGATTTCCTTGGTGCGGATTAGCATGTCACGCTGCAGGGCGCGCACGATCTTATGCTCTGGCCGGTAATCTACGGCACCGGCAATCTGCAAATCCCGCGTCGTTTCGATTTCCAGCACAAGGCCCGGCACGGTTTGCGCCTTTTCCAGCCCTTCGACCCAGTCGTCCTGCAAGTCTTCGGGCAGATAGGACACATCCAGCCCGCCAGCGGCGGTGATGGCTGCGGCGATTTGATCGCCCCGTGTGTCAAAGGTTTCGGTCACATATTCCTCGATGCAGTATTGCAGCGCGGGGTTGACGGGGGGCGGTGCGGTGTCAGCCGTCAGCGATGTCCGTGCCGGCAGATAGTTCACCAGCGGCGGGTTGAAGGCCACAATCACAAGGGCTGCGATTTGCAGACCGATAAAGGCGATGACCCCCTTGTAGATCTGGATCGTCTTGACCGCCGCCGGTGCGACCCCGCGCAGATAGAACAGCGCAAAGCCGAACGGCGGTGTCAGGAACGATGTTTGCAGGTTCAAACCGATCATCACGCCCAGCCAGACGGCGGAAACGTTTGCCTCTGGGTCGGCCAGCAGGATCGGGGCAACGATTGGCACCACGACCACGGCAATTTCGATGAAGTCCAGAAAGAAGCCAAGAACAAAGATCACTGCCATGACGATCATGAACTTGGTCCAGAAACCGCCCGGCAACCCTTCAAGGAAGTGCTTCACCAGTTCCTCGCCGCCAAAGGCGCGGAAGGCGGCAGTCAGCATGGCGGCCCCCAGCAGGATGATGAACACCAAGGACGTCGTCTTGGCGGTTTCCACCATGACGCCGGTCAGCGCATCCTCGTTATAGAAGGCGCGCACACCGGACCAGATGATCGACAGCATAATCAGTCCCACGCCGATGGCGGCAATGGTGACACCCACCTTGTCGGATGCGGTCTGAATATTTAGCACATTGGTGTTGTAGTTGGACACGGTCCAGGCGACGACGACCAGACCCACGGCGCCGATGATTGCGGGGATAAAGCGACCACCGCGCCCTTCGGGATGCAGGCGGTAGCCCGCCATGATCAGGGCACCAGCAGCACCGATAGCACCCGCTTGGTTCACCGTGGCGATACCCGCGATGATGGACCCCAGAACCAGCAGGATCAGGGCCAGCGGCGGCACCATGGCCAAAAGCACATTGCCAAGGAATGCCGCGTCATACTTGCCTTCGTAAGGAACAGCCGGTGCCATTTTCGGGCGAAAGATCGCAATCGCCAGAACGTAAAGGATATAGATACCCACCAGCAGCAGGCCCGGCACCAAAGCACCCAAAAACATGTCACCGGCAGAGGTCGAAACGATGGCAAATTCCGACGGCATCGAAATTTCGCCTGTGGCGACTTTGTAAAGTTCCTGACGCGATGTACCGGCCTGATCGACAGCAGAGGCAAGCTGGTCCGCCAGAATGATCAGCACGATCGACGGCGGAATGATTTGCCCCAAGGTGCCTGAGGCGGCGATCACACCGGACGACAGCGAATTAGAATAGCCATTTCGCATCATGGCAGGCAGGGAAATCATGCCCATCGCCACCACGGTCGCGCCGACGATACCGGTCGTTGCGGCCAGCAGTGCGCCAACGACGATGACCGAAATGCCAAGGCCGCCGGGGATCGGGCCAAACAGCTGGGCCATGTTGACCAGCAGATCCTCTGCGATCTTGGACCGCTGCAGCATGATGCCCATAAAGATGAACAGCGGGATGGCGATCAGGGTATCGCGTTCCGGTTCCCAATAGACCCCGCGCAGGTTGGTGACGCCGGCAGACAGCCACTGCGACGGGCCGCCGTTGGCGAAATAAGCAGATGTTGAACCTTCAAGAAGGTAGCCAGCAGCTGCCGCCAGACCGACCGTAATAATGGCAGAACCCGGAAGGGCAAAGGCCACGGGATAACCAGAGCCAAGCGCCCCTGCCATGATGACAAGCAGCATGAGTAGAAAGAAAAGTTCCATGTCGTGTCCCCGATTACATCATGTCGGCGTGCGACTCGCGCGCGCCTGGTTCGCCGCGCTTGTCGGCGATGGCTTCCAGAAACTGGGCCACGAATTGAATCATCATCGTAATGGCGAAAACCGCCAGAAAGCCGGCCATCATGTATTTGACATACATGCCAAAGCCCGACTGCGTCGTCTCGAACACCAGGATCGGGCCAACAATGATAGAAGATGATGTGCCGAATCCTAGGATCAGGATCGTCCAGCACAGGGCCATACCCAGCACGACAGACCCGGCGGCGTTCACCCGACCCTTGGTTTCACGTCGCATGGAGGCGTAAAGTAGGTCGACACGCACATGGCCCTCTTCCAGCAGCGTGTAGGCCGACGCGAACAGGAACAGCGCACCATACCAGAAGCGGACAAGGTCGGCCATAAAAGCCTGCTCGTAGGAAAAGACGAAGCGGGACAAAACGATCAGCAGCTCTGCGCCGACCACAAGCAGGGACAGCCAGATAAAGCCAAGGCCCCGCGTCACCGCCGCCAGCACAATTCCCACCAGCATCAGGGGGACGTGGAAATAAACGCCGCGAAAATCGGCGCGGCCCAGATTGGATGACAGATCGCTGCCGACGATGCCGTCCAGCATGTTCTGCACGCGCAAGAAGGACAGGATTGCATCACCCATCCCGACCAGCAAAACGACAAAGAACGCGGCCCGCACGAGAAAGCGGTTAAACGCGCTGATCCGCGCCGCATCCACCCGCAACGTCGTATCCGGTGAACGCAGGACGTATCCAACGGCAAGGGCCGCAGCGACCAGCAGGATTGCAACCTGCACAAGCCCAAGACCGGACATTTGCCCGGACAGGGTCGCAGTCACGCCGGGAAAGCCGAACCAGAATTGCAGAACAACGTTGATCATATAGGCCGCCAGGACGGCAAGAACCATCCAGCCAAATCCCCGCGCCAATAACGCGCGCGACGCGAATTGCGTTTCCATCCCGTTCCCCCCGGATGTTAGTCGTTTTTTATTAACGCTGAACGGGGCGAGCATTGCCCGCCCCGAACGCGCCGAACCATTCGGCCCGGATATGCCCCGACGGCAATTAGATGTCGAGCACGCGGTTCCGCTTGTTGACATAGGCGGCGTCGGACAAGGCGGTCCAGGCACCAATGTCTGCGCGTGCCTTCAGATGGCTGTCGATAATTTCGGCTGCCAGCGCGCTGTGATCGCGCGCCTCTTCGATGACTTCTGCGGATGCGGATCCGAACGCCTCGTAGACGTCATCGTTGAACTCGCGCAGCTCGACGCCGTATTCGTCGATCAGCTTGTTCAGGTACGTACCGTTGTTGGCGTTGTTTTCCGCCATCGACAGTGCGTTTTCCTCGGCGCAGGCGATCTTGATCATGGTCTGGTCAAGGGTCGGAACGGTCGACCACCAGGTCTTGTTCATGCCCATGCACAGCTGCGAGCCTGGCTCGTGGAAACCGGGCCAGTAGTAATACTTGGCAGCTTCATAAAGCTTGAGGAAGTAGTCGTTCCACGGACCAACCCATTCGGTCGCGTCGATCGCGCCGGAAACGAGGTTTTCGTAGATCTGACCGCCGGGCACGGACACAGGGGACGCGCCCAGCTTTGCCATGACGTCGCCGCCCAGACCGGGGATACGCATTTTCAGGCCGCGGATATCGTCAACGGATTCGATTTCCTTGTTGAACCAACCGCCCATCTGCACGCCAGTGTTACCTGCTGGAAAGCCGATGACGCCGAATTCGTCGCCCAGCTTTTCATACAACTCCTGGCCGCCGCCGAACTTCATCCAGGCGTCGATTTCCGTAAAGGTCAGGCCCATGGGAATCGCGGTAAAGGGGGACCAGCCGGCGTGCTTGCCCTTCCAGTAGTAATCAGCGCCGATATAGGCCTGAGAGTTGCCGGACGCGACTTCGTCGAAGCTGTCGAATGCCCCCACACGCTCGCCTGCAGCGAAGTACTGAACCGCAATGCGGCCCTCCGTCAGCTCTTCGATACGGGCGGCCAGACGCTGCGCACTTGTTCCCAGACCGGGAAAGTCGCGCGGCCATGTGGATACGATATTCATTTCAATCCGGCTTTGCGCCAGCATCGGTGTCGCCAGCGTTGTGGCAGCGGTGCCAACGGCAGCGGACGTCAGAAATTGTCTGCGTTTCATATTTTTATCCTCCTGTTGGGCAAAGTCGCATCTTATCGGTCTTGCCTGACACCAAACTAATAACACAGATCAACGGTGGTCAATTCATTTTACCAAAACCGCGCAGCATTCGTACAAAAACAAATTGTCAGCGCTAACATTCTACCGCCAGAGGGTCCGAAATCGCTTGTTATCTGATCTTGGAAATTTTGTGCAAGAATCGTTACATTTTGGTCTGGACGCCCCCAAAACCGACCGCTATAGACGCCACAGGTTTTCCGACGTAGCTCAGCGGTAGAGCAGTTGACTGTTAATCAATTGGTCGTAGGTTCGATCCCTACCGTCGGAGCCAATCACCCCGCATAGTGTTGATTTGGCAAGATAACCGCAACAGCTGAGATTTGTTGTTTTTGACGAACATGCCTGCAGATGATGCACGCGGATATAAATGCTATTGATTATTGACGATCTGCGGCGCGAGATGTGTACAGAATGGATGCTTAATCACTGATCACCGCCCCATGCGGCGTATCGTACGCGGCAGGCGGTCTTGTGGCGTTGATCAAAGGCGGCATGCCACCCCAACTGAACCGACGCGGTTCGTCCCATTCAGTACCGTGGATAAAGTGCGGGATGCCGCGACACATTCTACGAACAATGGTCAACAGGATCGCGATCCAGACCTGCATCTGCAGATCAATGCCGCCTACCACAATTCGCCTTGATCGGTGACGTCCTGACGGCAACCGTGCCGAGATAGGTCGCCTTATTGCCAGCCGTGGACCTGCAGACGCAGCTTCAGGCCAACCGCACGACTCTGCCCCCGCGGTTCAGATTATCCTCGTCAAGCACAGGCGACGCTTTATGCCCAGCGCGACAAAGTGTGGTCTGGAAACGGCTGCCATTTACCGGACAAATTACGCAGTCCGGGAACCTGCGCACAGCCTTTATTCCAAGATGACTTCCGGCAGGATTATTTCCCAACTGGGTCGGCGAAGCTTCGGGCGGTGTTCCTCGCCGCTCTCATGGGCATGGCGGACCACAATCGCTCCGACTTCTGCCGAAACGATCCGGCGTCCCGCAGGCAAGGCCCATCCGCCTTTCATAGCACCCAATTTTCGCCCCTTGGCGTCCCGCACAAACCAGCGGCCGCCGTCGTCCGTCAGTGACACGGCATCGCCAACTTTTGCCTCGTTGATTGCGGTGACCGATGCGTCGCGGTCCGGCAACCGCCCGGCCCAGTCGATAAAGACCTGCGCCAGTTCCGGCATAAGGTAAAGCCGCTCTGGTGGCATGTCCGACAGGTCGGGCACGGGCGGGCGTCGCTGCAAAATGCCGTCGGTGCCCGACCGCAGAAACGGATGCGCGCCTTGCGAGACGGCTGACAGGCTCCGGCGGGCACGTGTCATCGCCACATAGAACAGACGGCGCGGCGCGTCCGGATCTTCGCCCTGCGATGGCCGGTCCCAGCCGCCATCAAGGATGACCACGTCGTCGAATTCCAACCCTTTCGCGCGGTGTGCAGTCATCAGCATCAGGCCCTGCTGTTCGCTACGGGCGTCGCGTGACCATTCTCCGAACCATTCCACCAGATCGGGCACCGACACCGCCCCTGCGCCAACCTCTTGCGCAAGGGCCGCCACACCGACCGCGATCATATCCGTCCACCGGTTGCGCGGCAGCCTGTTCGCGATGTCCAGCAAGTCGCTCACATCCAGAAGCCTTGTCCGGTCGGCACTGATATTAGCGATGAAGGTTTGCATCTCGCGCATGCGCCATAGGCTTGGCAGGCTTTCGTTCGCCATCTCGACGGGAATACCCTGCGCTTCGGCATAGGACCGCACGGCGGCCAGTTGTCGCCAGTTGCGCGCAATGATCGCTGTGCGCGCCCAGTTCCACCCCGCATCAAGGGCCGAGAGGCGCTGCAACTCCCCAACTGCGACGGCAGCTTGCGCCCAGTCGCCCGGACCCGCCTGCAACAACTGGACGCGCCCCTGCCCGACCGGATCGAATTGCGCCATCGCACCGCCCGGTGGATCGTGCCGTCGCGCCCGGTTCACAGTAATGTCGTGATCACGCTTCATCCGGTCTGAAGCACCTGCAATCACAGTATTCGAGGCTGCGACGATATGCGCTGAAGAGCGGTAGTTTTCGATCAGATATTCGGGCTTGGCACGATAGTCCTGTTCGAATTGGCGGATGTAGCGGATCGAGGCTCCGGCGAAAGCATAGATATTTTGATCATCGTCACCGACCGCGAACAGGCTTAGTCGCATGTCCTCGTCCTCGATCGTGCGGCCAGCCACAGCGGCAATCAGGGCGTACTCTTCGGGCCCGATGTCCTGATATTCGTCAACCAGTATCCAACGGTAGCCTTCGATCAAAGTCTCGCGCTGCGCTTCGGCCTCTGACTTGCTTAGCCCTTCGCCATTTAACTGGCGGACCGCCTCCATCACCATGCCATCAAAGTCGCGGGTTTCGGCCTGCCCACCTGCGAAACTTGCCCCCACCAGCCGCATGGCAAGTGCATGGCAGGTCGAAACCGTCACACCGAACGCATCGTCCCCGATCAGGTGGCGCAGACGGGCCCGGATCTCGACCGCCGCATGGCGATTGTAGCTCAGCACCAGGATGCTGCGCGGGTCTTCGCGGCGCACGCGGATCAGATAAGCAATGCGATGCACCAGAACGCGGGTTTTGCCGGACCCCGGCCCGGCCAGCACCAGCACGTTAGTGGCGTCTCGGTCATCGGCCACAATGCGCTGCTGCACCGGATTATCAAGCACCTCCACCACGGCTTTCCAAGATTTGCCGGTGGTCTGCCGTTTCACCTCGGTCGCCCTTCCCTTCATCCAGCGGCCCATAAAGGCGTCCTGATCAAGGGTGAAGTAATCCTGCGACAGCCTTGCCGCCTCATCCATAGAAGCAAGTCCGCGTTCCGCATAGGCTGCCATGATATGCGTCTGTACGGTCTGCTCGGCGTAATGCTCTTCAAGCGGCGTAAAATCCTTGACCAGAAAACCCGCCCTGCCTGGTGCCAGTTGCAATGTCATCGCGGGGCGGAACACGGTCAGGCCCTTACCCAACGTGACCACCCCCTGTTCGTGAAGCCACATCAACGCGCGGTCCATCATACGAGTTAGGTCCTTGACCTGGCCGCGCAGCAGGGCATCGCCGTTCAGGCTGGCCAGCATGTCGCCAAGTGTCGTTTCAACCTGCAGATCCTTGCCTTTGACGCCCTTCTCCAGCTTGCCTAGAAGGTGATCCAGCAGCGCACCGCCCGCCTGCCGCCGCAGATCAGCCGTTGCGGTCAGCACCGACCATGACCGTTGTAGCGCCAGAATCAGCGTCTGGCGGTTGGCCTTGCGTAGCCGGATGTTGCCCTTGCCGCCGTCGATATCCCTGCCATCGCTCGCCATGCCGCGCAGCAACTTTTCGACCACATCAGGGCGCACATCCGGATGGCCGCCGTCACGCAGGGTCTGGCAGACCTGTTGCAGGCTGAACGGCAGGCTCATACCGTCCTCGGCCTCTGGGGCCTGTTCGCGCATCAGGGCGACAAGATCGGTTTCAAGCCGTGTCGCCTGTGCCAGACGTCCGCGGGAATCGTCACGCACGCCCGCATGAATAAATACAGTCACGGCGGTGTCGTTACGCGCAATCCCGAAGGTTTCCAGATCGGCCATCGCCTTGGTCAGCTGACCGCCGGTCAAGCCGCTAATTCCTGTCAGCTCGTCGGTCGAGATACCCTCGTCCATGGGCGCATTCATGAGATGGCGCACGATGTCCATCAACTGGGTGCGGCGGCTTCCGGTCATCTGCGCCGCATCAAGTCGCGCCTCGGCCTCCTCAATTTTGCGAATCCGCAAAGAGGACGGAAAGACCTGTACTCGGTTTTCCTCGCGCGAGAGAAGGTTTGATTCCTCTAGCCATGACAGCGCCGTTTTGACCCGTGTGTCGTCCGTCGCGCTTTCGCGTTGGAATTCGCGATCACGTTCGTTGCGCACGATCTCTCCCGCCGTTGCCACCACTGTACCGGAGCTGCGGGACCGCGCATCCATCCGCCGGACCGCTTTCAAAATTGCGCCGATCTCGTGCCGCGCAAGGCGGGACCGCGCGGACAGGGAAAACTGTCGTTCCACATCGTCCTGTGCAAACAGCAATACGCAACTGGCATGGTCGCGATCCCGGCCAGCGCGGCCCGCCTCTTGCAGATAGTTTTCCAGCGATCCGGGAATATCGCCATGAACCACCAGCCTGATGTCCGGCTTATCAATGCCCATGCCAAAGGCATTTGTGGCAGCAATGACCCGAAGGTTGCCGGTGCGAAAGCGTTCTTGGATGGTCTTCTTTTCGTCAGGGGTAAGCCCAGCGTGATAACGTTCCGCCGCCAGCCCCTGCTGTTGCAGGAATTCGGCCACCTTCTCTGTTGCAGTCCGGGTGGCACAATAAACGACCGCGCCGGATGCGCCCTCCTGCGGCAGGCGCTGTTCAATGACATCCAGGATATCGCCAAGCTTGGTGCTGCGCCCCGTGGTGCGCACTTCGAAACTCAGGTTGGTGCGCGACGCCCCGCCATCCAGTAGCATCAAGTGCGCGCCCAGCCGCTGCTGGAAGTGGTCTCGGATATCCTTGACCACCTCCGGCTTTGCAGTCGCGGTCAGGCAGATCACCGGCGCGGGGTCCATGTCGCCCGCCGTCTCTTTGATAAAGCGAGAGACATAGCGATAATCAGGCCGGAAATCGTGGCCCCATTTTGATACGCAATGCGCCTCGTCCAGCACCCAAAGGCCGACTTCGCGCTGTTTCAGCACATTGCGAACCCCGACGCTGCGCAGCTGTTCTGGCGAGATGAGCAGCATCGCAGCCTCGCCCATTCGCACCCTTTCCAGTGCGTCATGCCGTTCGGGCAACGATAGCATGCCGTTCACGGTGACCGCGGCGGAAATACCGGACCGTTCCATGCCAGCGACCTGATCAGCCATCAACGCCACAAGAGGCGAGATTACAATGGTCAGCGCGCCGGTGCGGTCGAACTTGGCAAGCGCCGGGATCTGATAGCACACCGACTTGCCCGTGCCGGTCGGCAAAATCCCCAAAAGGCTCTGCCCGCGCATCCCCTCATCGACGATGCGTTCCTGCAGCGATCGGCCCGCCTCATCTGCTGGCTGCGCGCGGTAGGCATCAAACCCGAACCAGCGCGACAGCGCCTTGACCGGATCGCTCTTCTCTCGGCACCAGGCGCAGTCGGCGGAATCGCAGGCCGTATCGCGCAGACGTCTGACCATGCGGGCCGCGTCCGGAAATGCAATTCGCACCCAAGGCGGCATGACGGAATCGCCCCCCGCAACCGAAATCCATGCCATTGCATAGGCCAAAGGCCAACGCTGCAAAGGCGATCCAACATTCTCTAGGACAGTGCCCAATGCTTCGGTGCAGCTATGCCCCGAAAGCACGCGCCCGATGGCGTGCTGTGCCTCGGATGGTGTGGGGGCGGCGGCAGCGCGGACATGACGGAACACCGCGTCGAAACCGGCCCCCTGCACCCCGCCGGCGGTCAGAAAGTGATAGGCAGCCACCATCTGCGGCGACTGGGCATCAAGCGCGTGAAACGCCTCTATCTGGTTGCGTAGCACGTCAAAAACCAGACGCGCGTCCGCCTCTGGGTCGTTTACGTGGCCCGACAGCAATCGCCCGTCGTGATAGTGTTTGACCAGACGGTGATAGGGTTTGCGCGGAAACGCCAATGGATTCAGCCATAGCGTGTCGATCGGTGCCTCTGCGATCCGTGCAAGGCGTGGGCGGATCGCCAGCAGGTGCGGAAGATCGTGGCGCAGGATATTGTGGCCGATCAGATGCCGCAAATCGCCTGCAGCGGACTCCATTTGATCGAGTGCAGCGTCAACCTGCCCGCGCCTTGCCTGTATCACGCAACCGCCATCACACGATACGGCCGCCAGATCGAAAACCCGCGCGGTTCTGGGATCGACTTCCAAATCTACAGACAGGCAATCCGTCAGGAACGATGTGGACTGATCGACGGGATATAACAGAAAGCACCAACAATAATTTCAATTCAATTACATATGAGACAACCTGCGCCGCGCCCGTCAAGTATTGCGGCGGCCTACACCTTTTGCGTGTTTGGTCTGTGACCAATGTGCACGCCCTGCTTGTGCCCGACCGTCATACAAAGGCAGTCACCGTTTCATTCCACCTGATACTTCAGGTCCCGATGCTTGCCAGCCACAGGTAAAGCGGCAGACCAATCGTGATGTTGAAGGGAAACGTCACGCCAAGTGACAGCGTCAGGTATATGCCCGACTCAGCCTTGGGCAGCGCAATTCGCATGGCAGCGGGCACGGCGATATAAGAGGCAGAAGCCGACAACACCATTAGCAGGAACAAGCTGCCTGTTTGCAGGCCGATCATCACGCCCGCCGCCCAGCCAAGGGATGCGCCGATCATCGGCATGACAAAGCCGAAGCAGAACAACCCGGGCGTCAGCATATGACGGTTGTTCAGGATGCTGCGCCCGGCGTTAAGGCCCATATCCAAAAGGAACAGGCACAAAATGCCGGTAAAGGGCGTGACGACAAAGGGCGCGATCATCTGCATGCCCTTATCTTGCGTCAGTGCGCCAATGACAAAGGCACCGGTCAGCAACAGAACGGAACCGTTCGCGAAAAGCTCGCGCGCGGGAACACGGCCAGCATTTTGCCCACCCGCATACCGATGCGCGATCCATAGCGCCGACAGGATTGCCGGCACTTCCATGCCGGCGGCGACGGCGACCATGTAGCCGTCAAAGGCGATGCCCGACAGTTCCAGCAGGCTGGATGCGGCGACAAAAGTCACGATCGAAATTGATCCGTAGTGACCGGCAACAGCCGCGGCATTCATCGCGTCCAGCCGCGTCATGATCCGCAGCAGCGCAAAAGCCACGAAAGGAATGGCAAAAGACAGCAGCAAGCCCGCCAAGACAGTCAGGGCCAGATCGCCCTGCAGCCCGTGCTGGGCCAAACTGTGGCCCCCTTTGAACCCGATGGCCAGCAACAGGTAAAGCGACATGAACTTGGCCGCCCCTTCGGGGATCGAAAGATCGCTGCGCACAAAGGCGGCGATCAGGCCAAGGACAAAGAACAGGATTGTCGGCACCATCAGGTTGCCGACAAGGGTATCAATAAAGGCGGGCATGGGCGGTCTCCATTTCGGTTGCCGCTGCTTGCCGCAAAGTTACCTATAGTTTAAATACTTTGTATCCGCCCCAAACATAGCCAAAGGCTATACATGAGACCTACCCTGCGCCAGCTTGAATATATTGTGGCTGTCCACCAGCTTGGCGGCTTTGGTCTGGCTGCTGACTTGTTGCATGTCAGCCAACCCAGCCTGTCTAACCAGATTGCCGCAGTCGAATCCGACCTTGGCGTGCGCCTATTCACGCGCGGGCGCACCGGCGCGCAGGCAACGGCCAAGGGGCTGGAATTCATTCACCGTGCCCGCCGTATTCTGGCAGAGGTTACGAACCTGCGCAGCGTCATGACGTCAGACCTGCCATTTGGCGGGCGGCTGCGGCTGGGCACGCTGCCCTCTATCGGGCCATATCTGCTGCCGCAGGTCATGCGGGCCATGCACCGCGACCAACCGGACTTGCGGGTCATCGTACGCGAGGAAAATACCCTGAGCCTTGACGAAGGTATTCGCAATGGCCGCTTCGACGCCGTCATCTCTACGCCAGAAGATCATCCGAACACCTGGCAACGTCCCCTGTTTACCGAGGCGCTTTGGGTTGCGGTCGCGACGGATCACCCTATTGCCGCGCTTGGGCAGGTTGCAGCGGCGGATCTTGCGGGGCAACGCCTGTTGACGCTGGACACAGGGCACCGGCTGGCACGTATCGTCTATGCGCTTGCAGGGCAAAGCGGCGGCATCGTCAGCGATGATTACGAAGGCACCAGCCTTGATTCGATCCTGCTGATGGCCGCGACGGGGGCCGGCGTTGCCGTGCTGCCGGATCTGTTCGCGCGCCGCCAGGCCATCCACCGCGAAGAGGTTGCGGTCAGGCCGCTGGCAATGGCGGATGCAAACCGGGGTATCAGCCTGATGTTTCCAGCCGATCAACCTGCAGATCAAAGCCGCGAGCGACTGGTTGCCGCGATCCGGTCGGCGGCGTCCGCGCTGCACTTGGCGGTCGCAGTCGAATGACCGGGGTGCCTTAACAATTTGCAAGGCGCGGATCAAAAGCCGCGCCCGGGCGTTCAGTGACAGACATGATGCAGGACACCCCATGACACAGCAACATTTGGACGACCGCGACCATGACCTGTTGTTCGGAGAGGACGCACTGGAGCCCGGCGATGCCGTTGTGCACCTTGAACACGGGCTGGCCCGCTATGACGGGCAAATGTCCTGTGATTTGGGTGACGCGGACCAGATCCTGACGACATTCGAATATCGTGACGGTGGCAAGCTGATGCTTCCAGCGGTCGAGGGGCAGGATTTCTGGCGCTTCGGCGCACCTGCAGATGATCTGACATTGGACCGGCTGAAATCCGGCGACTGGCTAAAACGCCGGGACGAGATGATTGCGGAATTGCGCGAAAGCGCCGATCACATGATTGAAATGAGCCGCGCACGCCGTGCCCACGCCGCAAGGCCACTGCTGCCGGGTCCCGATGACCAGGCCACCTTTGCCAGCGGCTTTGCCCATGAACCCACGCAGGATCAGGACAGGGTAATCACGACGGTCTTGCAGGATCTGGCGCTGGACACGCCTATGGACCGCCTGCTTGTGGGTGATGTTGGTTTTGGCAAGACCGAAATCGCTCTGCGCGCCGCCGCCGCTGCTGCGCTTAGCGGGCATCAGGTCATCGTCGCTGCGCCGACCACCGTTTTGGCGCGGCAACATCTGAACAGTTTTCGCGGCCGCTTTGATCAACTCGGGATTAAGGTTGCAGAGCTTTCCCGCCTGACGCCAGCAGATGACTATAACAAAACGCTTGCCGGTTTGATAAATGGGCAGATCAAGGTCGTTGTCGGCACGCAGTCCCTGCTGGACGATGATATTGCATTTGAAAACCTTGCGCTGGTCATCATCGACGAAGAACAAAAATTCGGCGAGGACCAAAAGGACCAGCTGCGCCATCTGGTGCCCGGCCTGCATGTGCTGTCGATGACAGCAACGCCGATCCCCCGGTCACTGGCTGCGGCAGAGGTGGGGCTGGTGGATGTCAGCGTTGTCGCCACCGCCCCGAAAAGCCGTAAGCCCGTCGAAACGCGGCTGGGCGAACTGGATCATGACGCCCTGCTGCAGGCGATTGCCACAGAGGTTGCGCGCGACGGGCAATGTTATGTCGTTTGCCCGCGCGTGTCCGATGTAGAGGAACTGGAGGCCATTTTGCGAAAACGCGGCGTGTCTTTTAGCTTTGCCGTTGCCCACGGTCAGATGGCGGATGATGAGATGTCCCAGGCGATGTTGACCTTTATGGACGGCAAAGTAGACGTGCTCCTGTCCACCTCTATCATCGAAAGCGGGCTGGACAACGGCCGCGCCAATACGATGGTTGTCTGGCATGCCGACCGGTTTGGTTTGTCGCAGCTACACCAGCTGCGGGGCCGCATCGGGCGGAGCAAACTGCCTGCGCATATGCTGCTGATGACCGGTATCGATCCGGACAGCAACGCAGAGGCCGCGACCCGCCTGAACGCCTTTTGCGACATGTCAGAAATCGGTGCCGGCTTTCGCATCGCGCGCAAGGACCGGGATATTCGCGGCTTTGGCAAACTTGATGGCACGGACCAGTCGGGGCAGATGTCGCGGCTGGGGATCGGGCTATATCGTCATATCCTGAAACATCACATCAAGGGCCCCGCGCATTAACCGCGGCCCTGCCGTGACCAGCGCGAATACAGGTTGATCGGCTGATACCCTGAACATGCTGGCAACGAATATCCGGCCCCGTATCCGGGACCGGCCTTTGCCTTGACAATCGCAGTGCGCCGGGAACTTAAAACTGACCCAGCGACCAGAAGAACGTCTCACCCGAGCTGTCATCGACGCCGTCGTTGTCGGTACTGGCCCAAGCGGTACCATCCGCCATGATCGCCAGCCCTTCGACCTTGTCCACAACATAGCCGCCCTTGGCTTCCAGGTCAGGGATCAGGTCGCGAACCTCCTCTTTGGCCACGACTGGCAGATCGCTGCCAAGGGGGGCGGCGACCATGTCGGCGGCGGGGATGCGGTAGACCTTTTTCAAGGCGGCAGCGCTGCCGATCTGGTTGTCGCGCTCCACGACATAGACGTAATCCCCATGCGCGGTGATTTCTGACAGGCCAACCCAACCCGCGCCTGCGGCGTCCAGCGGATAGGACACAGCGCCCCAGTCTTCGGTATCAAGGTTATAGGCGACCAGCTTGACGTGGCCCTCGGCGTCGTCGCCCCATTCGCGCTGTACCGCCATCCACAGGGTGTCACCAATCAGGGTGACCCCTTCAAAACCAAAGCGGTCTTCGACAGCAAGCAGTTCGGCAGGCAGGCTGATTTCACGATCGATGTTGCCGTCCGCTTCAACGTGATAGATGCCGTGCGGCGTCATGCGGTCGGTGCGCCCTTCAGAGGCGACCCAGAAACCGCCCTGCCCGTCCAGCGTAATGCCTTCCATATCCAGCTTTTGCGCGGGCATGCCGCCGCGGGTCACCGGCAAGGCTGCGGTGATCTGCGCCGGCGTCTGGCCCGCGTCGATGGTAAAGATCGTGGGTTGGTAGCCGTAAAAACTATCGTTCACGGCATAGATGATCGCGCCTTCCCCGGCGACCATGCCGGAAATTGCGCCCCATCCGATCAGGCTGTCCGCACCGGCAGAGGTCAGCTGCGGATAGGCGGCGGGGGCGTCCTGATATTCATAGATCATAACATGGCTGCGCCCGCCGCCATCGGCACCCAAATCCGCCTCGTTCGCGGTAACGAACAAGTTGCGGGACGGGATCGCGATGGCCCCTTCCGGCGCGATGCCAGAAGGCAGCATTTGGTGCAGTCGTGGCGCGGCTGCGTCGGTCACGTCGTAAACGCCAACGACAGAGGCACGTTCCGCAAGCAAAAACACATATGGTGTGCCGCTAAAGGTGGCAAACTCCATCCCCTCCGGCTCTACCCCTTTGGCGTCGGAACGGCGGTCGGGGTAATGGCCAGTCTGCACGACGGCATGTTCAAAGTCTGCGCCGGATTCGTAAATCTGCGTGCCGTCCGTGGACATGATCGTCCAGCCGCGCGATCCACCGTCCATGTCGCCCTCGTTGGCGATGGCAAAGTGGGTGTCGTCGATCCACTGCACGCCGTCGGGTTCGCGCAGGCGGGCGGGTTGGCTTTCGGTAAAGGTCAACGCAGCCTGTTCGTCCGTGGCATCAATGCCGTCCAGATCGACGGACCCGGCGGAAAAGTCTGCCGTTACCGCGCCATCCTTAATGATGACGATGTGGTTGTTTTCCTGAAGGGTCACGACAATCTCGCCTGCGGCGTTAATGTCGACGAACTCCGGCTCTGGGTCCTCGGGCGCGATGTCGGCCAAGCCGGTCACGTCGATGGTCGCCATGCCAGCGCAGTCGGGCAACCCGTCTACAAGCGGCAGGGTCACGACAAAGCCGCCGGGCATCTGGCCGACCCGTCCATCGCCAAGGTCTTCGTCGCGTTCGTTTTCAATCGCGATGGCGATAAAGCTGCCATCGGGTGCCACAGCGGTGCTGTCAGGCTGACCGCCCAGATCGCAGGAGGCCAGCTCTGATTTGTCAGCAACGTCATAGGCCTTCAGCATGCCGGACGGCGCAGTATAGGACGGCGACGTGTTCACGGCGACCAGCGCGGTGGTGCCCGACAAGGACACGGCGGTCGGCTCTCCGCCGACGTCGATATTGCCCAGCGCGGCGGGGGCTGCGGGATCGGTGATGTCGATCAGGCCAACAACCCCCAGCGGGCTGTCGGAATAGGCCAGCGTCATGCCATCGGTTGATGCGCTGATAATCTCGGCCGAGGATTCAGCGCTCGTGTCCGCGTTGTTTGCGGTCGTCGCAAAGCTGGCGATACGATTAAAGTTCTGTTCCGCCGCAGCGCCAGTGGCGGCAATCGCAAGCGCAGAGGTCAGGCTGACCAGTTTAAATGACATATGTCCGATCCTTGAATGAGGCATCGCCCATAAAGGATCGCAGCATGACGGTTTGACTGCGGTTTTGTAAAACTTCGACGACGGTGCCGTGATTGTGGCGGATCGCCTGCACGATCCGCCACTGTTTTGTGCCAGCCGGCTTAGACCAATTCTGCGTCCCGGACCGGACCGGGGTGCAGACAGGCCACCTGGTGATCGCCCCCTTCGGGCTGGGGCACGATTGTCGTGCAATCCGGCATCGCGCGGGCACAGCGGGTGCGGAACACGCAGCCCGACGGCGGCGACATCGGGGATGGCATATCGCCGTCCAGCGCGATGATCTTTTTGGCCCGCTCGATCACCGGGTCGGGTACGGGCACAGCGGACAGAAGGGCCTGCGTATAGGGGTGCTGGGGGTTTGCATAAAGTTCGCGGCGCGGGGCCTTTTCCATGACGCGGCCCAGATACAAAACCATGACGTCATGAGAGATGTTTTTCACCACGCTGAGGTCATGCGCAATAAAAATCATCGCAAGGCCCAGATCGCGCTGCAGTTCTTTCAGCAGATCGACAACCTGCGCCTGGATCGACACATCAAGGGCGGACACAGGTTCGTCGCAGATCAGCAGCTTTGGCCCAACGATCAGCGCGCGGGCGATGCCGATGCGCTGGCATTGTCCGCCCGAAAACTCGTGCGGGTAGCGGTTGATCATCTGCGGCAGCAAACCGACACGTTCCATCATCTGGGCGACACTGGCGCGGCGGTCTTTGGCGGACATGGACGGGCGGTGTGTGCGCAGGGGCTCGGCGATAATCTGACCGATCGTCATGCGCGGGTTCAGGGATGCCAGGGGGTCTTGAAACACCATCTGGATATCGGCGCGGTGCGGTTTCATCTGGCGCGGCGATAGCGACAAAAGATCGGTCTTTCCTTCCCAGATCACCTGACCCGTAGCGGGCACCATCTGGATCAGGCCGCGGGCCATCGTCGATTTACCGCAGCCGGATTCGCCAACCACGCCAAGGGTCTGGCCCGGCTCCAGATCAAAGCTGACGCCGTTGACCGCCCGCAGCAAACGCGGCGCGGTCCAGGGCATGTCGCCGGGGCGGGTGATGGGAAAAGTCACGTTCAGGTCGCGGACAGAGACAAGGGCGGTCATGCGATCACCTTTTCAACGGGGCGGTGGCAGGCGCGGGCATGGCCGGGCGCCCATTCGGCAAGGGGCGGCATGACGTGGCAATCCTCGCCTGCGTAGTCGCAGCGGGGGCGGAACGGACAGCCGGCGGGCGGGGATGCCATGTTTGGCGGGTGGCCAGGAATGGCGGTCATGCTGGCGTCTTCGTCGTCAACGCGGGGCACGGCACCCAGCAGGCCGCGCGTATAAGGATGGGTCGGCTGCGCAAACAGCGGATCGGTCGGCGCGGATTCCATCACGCGGCCGCCGTACATCACCAGCACCTTTTCGCAAAAGCCTGCAACGACGCCCAAATCGTGGGTGATCAGGATGGTCGCCATGCCGAATTCGCGCTGCAGGTCATTCAGCAGATCCATGATCTGCGCCTGCACTGTCACGTCCAGCGCCGTCGTCGGCTCGTCCGCAATCAGCAGGTCGGGCCGGCAAAGCAGCGACATCGCGATCATCACGCGCTGGCGCATCCCGCCGGAAAACTCGTGCGGATAAAGCCGGATACGTTCTGCCGCCGCAGGGATTTTTACCGCGTCCAGCATACGCACGGATTCGGCCACGGCGTCCCGCTTGGACATGCCTTGGTGCAGGGTCAGCACTTCTGCCATCTGGTCGGCGATTTTCATATAGGGGTTCAGGGATGTCATCGGGTCCTGAAAGATCATCGCGATCCGTTTAGCGCGCAGGCTGTTCAGCACCTTTGGCGGTGCGCCAAGGATCTCCTGACCGTCGAATTTAATCGACCCCGATGTACGCCCGTTCCCGGCCAGCAGGCCCATAATGGAGAAAGCTGTCTGGGATTTGCCGGACCCGGATTCCCCAACGATGCCAAGCGTCTGCCCCTTGTCGATGGACAAGGACAGGTTGTTGACCGCGTGGACCGGGCCGTCTTCGCTGTCGAATGTGACCGACAGGTCTTTGATCTGCAAAAGCGCCATATCAGCGGTCCTTGGGGTCGAGGGCGTCACGCAGGCCATCGCCTACGAAGAAAAAGCCGAACAAAGTCAGGCAGAAGAACAACAGCGGAAAGCCAAGCTGCCAGGTGGTGCCATAGGCGATCGTGCCGGCCCCTTCGGAAATCAGCGCCCCAAGGGATGTCATCGGTTCCTGCACGCCAAGGCCAAGGAAGGAAATAAAGCTTTCCGTCAGAATCATCAGCGGCACCAGCAGCGTGGCATAGACTGCGATCACGCCCAGCAGGTTCGGTACGATATGGCGCAGGATGATGATCGGGGCCGATACACCGGTGGCGCGGGCAGCCTCGACATACTCCCGACCCTTTAGCGAAAGGGTCTGGCCGCGCACGATGCGGGACATATCCATCCATGAGATCAGGCCGACGCCGACGAACAGGATGGTGATGGATCGGCCGTACATGACCAACAACAGGATCAGCACGAACATATAAGGCACGGCCATCAGGATATCGACGGTCCGCATCATGATGCCATCCACACGTCCGCCGACATAGCCGGCAGTTGCGCCATAAAGCGTGCCAACGACCATCGCGATGATCGCGCCGACAACACCCACGGCAAGCGAGATTTGCGTGCCCTGCACGGTGCGGGCGAACAAATCGCGGCCCAGATCGTCGGTGCCAAAGTAGTGGCCATTGGCAAATGACGGACCGCCCAACTGTTCGACCTGCCCCATAACGTTATAATCCAGCTCCTCGTTCGACCACTGGGCGAACAGGCCGCCAAAGATCGCAAAGGCGGCAACGAACAGCAGAATGATCAGGCCGAACATTGCGGCCTTGTTGCGCAGAAACCGGCGGCGGGCGTCAGCCCAAGGGGACCGGCCACGGGCGGCCATGCCTTGGGTGGCGGGGTTATTTTCGGTTGTAGCGACCATCATCAATACCGGATTTTCGGGTCGATCCATCCGTAAAGGATGTCCACGACAAGGTTGAACAGGATCGTCAGCGCGCCCATCAGGATCGTCACGCCCATCATTACCGCATAATCGCGGTTCAGCGCGCTATCGACAAAGGCTTTGCCGATGCCGCCCGTGGAAAAATAGATATCCACGACGACCGAACCGGTGATCATCGCCACAAAAGCTGGCCCCAGGTAGGAGATCACCGGCAGCATCGCGGGTTTCAGCGCGTGGCGCAGGATCACCCGGCGTTCCGGCAGACCCTTGGCACGGGCGGTGCGTATATGGTTGGACGTGAGCACTTCGAGCATGGAAGAGCGCGTAATCCGCGCGATAGATGCCATAAAGGACGTCGACAAGGCGATCACAGGAAGGATCCAGTATTCCGGCCCCTGCCAGCCGCCGCCGGGCAACCAGCCCAGCCACAGGGTAAACACGAGCACCAGAATGGGCGCCATGACAAAGTTCGGCAGCACCTGCGCACCGATGGATACGCCAACAGCGATATAGTCCAGCACAGAATTATGACGGATCGCGGCCGCAACACCAAGCGAGACACCGACAATCACAGCCAGCGCAAAGGACAGCAGGCCATAGGTCAGCGTGATCGGAAAGCCCTGCGCGATGATCTGGTTTACCGTGCGGTCCTTGTAGACAAAGCTGGGACCGAAATCGAAATGCGCAACGATACCCCAGACATAGCTGGTGATCTGACGCCACAAGGGCTGATCCAGCCCGTATTTCGCATTCAGGTTCGCCAGCACCTGCGGCGGCAATTCACGCTCTGCCGTGAAAGGGCCGCCGGGGGCGGAGTGCATCAGCAGAAAAGAGATCACGATCAGCAACAGCAATGTTGGCACCGCGATCGCTAGGCGCTTGAGGATATATGAGAACACAGCTTGGGGCGTCCGGGCTTAGGGAAGGATACGTCTGATGGAAAAAGACTGGGCCGCCCTTATAGCGGCCCAGTCCGGGTGTCACGGCGTCAATGACGCGCGGCGCGAATTATTCCGCAACGCGGTACAGATCCTTGCCGTACCATGTGTTGTTGACGTTGTTCTGCGGCAGACCCTTGATGTCTGCCGCGATCATGTCGACGTTCGCATAGTGATAGATCGGAATGATCGGCATTTCGTCGGTCAGCAGGGTTTCGGCCTGCTGGTACAGCGGCTGAGGATCATCGGACGTCTTGGAATCCTTCATGATCTGGTCGTACTGGTCGTTGTACCACTGGCCGTTGTTGTGACCCGAATAGGACGTCATCAGATCAAGGTAGGTGGACGCCTCGTTATAGTCGCCGCACCATGCGTAACGCGCCATGTCAAAATCCTGGTTCTGCATACGGTCGGTGTGGATCTTCCACTCGTAGTTATCCAGGGTGACGTTCACGTTGATTGCCTTAAGCATCTGCGACGCGGCAATCGCGATCTTTTTGTGATCGTCCGATGTGTTGTACTGCAGGCGCAGTTCCAGCGGGTTATCGGCGCTGTAACCGGCTTCGGCCATCAGGGCCTTGGCCGCTTCAACGCGCTGCGCCTGATCCATTTCGTCGGCCCATTCGGACTGCGGACGTTCGAAATCGGCAACGGCCCAATGGGTCCAGTTGTAAGCGCCCTTCTGGCCGCCTTGCAGGATGCGGTCGACGATGATGTCGCGATCGATGGCATAGGCCATAGCCTGACGCACGCGCACGTCCTTCAGCGCCTCCGGCCCCTTTTCACCTACGTTCAGCATATAGATGTAAGAACAGTTGTAGGGAGTCGACGTTGCCTGATCGGGGTATTCTTCGGCCAGACGTGGGTACTGACCGGCAGGAATATCGACGCGGTCAAGCTCTCCTGCCAGATAGCGGGTCAGCGCCTGGTTCTGATCGTTGATGGTCAGCGCGGTCAGCGTCTTCATGACAGTGTTTTCGGCATCCCAATAGGTGTCGTTGGCTTCCATCACCACCCGCTCTCCCAGCGTGTGCTGCGTCAGCGTATAGGCACCATTTCCGACCAGCGTGCCAGCTTCGGTCCAGTTGTCGCCATTGGCTTCGATCACGGACTGCGGCACCGGGAAGGTAGAGGCATGCACCATCATCTGCGGGAAATAGGGCAGCGGCGTGGTGATTTTCACTTCTAGCGTGTGGTCATTGATCGCTGTGACGCCCAGCGCGTCGGTCGGCATTTCGCCCGCCACAACGGCAGAGGCGTTTTCCAACTGCATCAGTTCCATGTACCAAGCATATTCCGACGCGGTCGCCGGATCAGCCAGGCGGCGCCATGCATAGACGAAATCATTGGCAGTAACCGGATCGCCGTTCGACCACTTCGCGGTGTCGCGCAGGTTGAAGGTATAGGTCAGGCCGTCGTCAGACACGGTGTGGTCGATGGCAACGCCCGGCACGAGTGCGCCGTCGCTGTCTTCGTTGTACAAGCCTTCAAACAGGTTGCGCAGCACGTCGGAACCTTCGACGTCGGTGTTGATCTGCGGGTCCATCGACTTGATCGCGTCAAGCAACCAGAAGGTATAGCTTTGCTCGTCAGCCAATGTGACGCCTTCCGGTACGGATGCGGCCTGCGCCTGAAACGACAGGCTAAGCGCAATTGCCGAAGTGGCCAGCAGGGTTTTCATGTTCATGGGTAAGCTCCCTTGGGGTCGATATTATTATTGTGGGGATCGATAATTGATCCTTTAGTCAAACCAGCAAACGCGCAAGATGCAAGTGTTAACCTAGGGGCATCAGCGACAATCTGCCTCTTGCGGCATCAAAAATTGCGATAGATCAGTTCAACCTGAACGCGCAAAGAAGGATCGCCTCCGCCGCGCAATTCACCGGCGCTGACCGGTTAATCCGGCGCCACTTAACGCGGCGATCACATCGCTGATCGCCTGATCGACATGTGGACCTTGGCGGGTGATGGCATTTTCTGCACCGGCCCAGTCGAGCGGGTCTTCTTCCGTTATGGTCGCAGCAAAGATGACATCCCCCGACGGCGTTCGCAAATGGCTGTCCCAGATCCGCAAGTGCAGGCGCATATCTTTCGTATTGCCCGCCTTGGCATATCCCATGGCCGAGGGGCGGTTATCCCAGAACGTCGGGATGACCAGGGGCTGCGGCAGTTCGCGCCCGGTCCAGTCGTCAAAGGTTGCCGCGATCAGCACCGGAAGGCTTGGGCGCGGCGCAGCTTGCCAGCCGGGGTCAAGCGCCCGCGTGATGGCCGCGATATCAGGGGCCACGATGATCAGGTTGACGGGCTGCCGCGGTGCCCCGGACAGCAGCTCTGTCATGACCGGAAGGTCCGTATCGACCAGCGCGGCCGGATCATCCAGCACTCCGGTGCTGCGATCCGCAATCTGGTTCAAGGAGTTCGACATCGTGCTTGCCGCATAAACAGCAGCCGCGGCAGACACGGCAAAGCATGCGGCGGCAAGACCCTTGCGCAAAGGGCCCGCGCCCGTGCGCGGCATCGGCCGGCGCCATTCGCAAAACGCAACGCCAAGGATCAGCCAAAGCGCGCCGACAAGATAGCCGTTCACCACATCCGACAGATAGTGCTCAACCAAATAGACCCGGCTGACACCGATCGCAAAGGCCGTCAGCACGGCTGCGGGGGCCGCGATATTCAGCGGCAGCACACGCACACGCCACCCCAGATAGAACAACATCGCCCAAACCGCGATTGCGCCTGCGGCATGGCCGCTAGGAAAGCTACCAGAGGTTTCCACGAAATACCCCAGGTCGGACCGGGGCCGCGCGAAAAAGCTTTTCAACAGCGTCACGGTTAACTGATTGCCAACCGCTGCAATCCAAAGCCCGCCAAGCAGATCAAAGCGGCGCAGCGCTACCAAGGCCAAAGTGACCCCAGCCAGCAAAGGAAGCAGCCCATGCCGTCCGCCCAGATCGGTGATCCAGCCCAACACGGCGATCAGGCGGTCGTCGCGCATGGCATAAAGCAGGTTTGCTATGCGCCTGTCCGTGGACACGGTGGCCTGATCGCCCAGAAAATCGAAAACGGAATCCGCATAGGCAAAACCGACATAGATCAAAAGCAATCCCAAGACGGTCGCCGTCAGCCCCAAAAACTGGTCCGTGCCAAACCGTGCTGCGACCAGCGCTTGGATCCGGGCAAAAATCTGCGGGTGGCGAGCCAGAAACGCGCGGACATGCGGCAGGTTTTGCACAGCGCGCACCAAAGCGACCGCAATAGACCGCAGCGTGGGATAAGCCATGCGCAACCGGCGCAGAATAACCGCCAGCACGATCAGCGCTGCGGTCATCATCGCAGCGAAAACAGCAATACGCGGGGCGGTTGCCGTCAAAGGGCTAATCAGTGCACCAAGCCCATAGCCCAGCGCCGGAACAAGCAGCGCATATGGCAGCGCGCCAAGCGCATTCCACGCTGTGAATCGCCCCGCGCGCAGGCCTGCCGCGCCGCCCGCAAATGGCACAAATCCGGCCACCGGCCCCATCAGCCGCGCCTGCAGCATCGCGGCTGCCCCCCTTTGGCGCAGCACGTTGTGCGCCCTGCCCCCGTAGCGCGAGGCTGAAAAGCCGTGTCGCGCTTGCAGCGGGCTGGCCGCGAGATGGCCCAGATGATAGCTGACCTGATGCCCGGCAAAGGACCCGAGCGCGACACACCAGACCAGCGTGGCAAAGTCGATCACGCCGCGCTGCGCCAACATGCTCGCTGCGATGATGATGACCGTTCCGGGCACCAACACGCCCGTCAGCACGAATCCTTCCAGCAGCGCGGCAAGAACCAGCAGCCCGTAGGTCCTGCTGCCGAATGCAGATGCGGACGGCAGGATCAGATCGATGGCATCAGACATTGCCTGCTTTCTTGGTTGTCAGGCGCGACTGACGCTGATCTGGGTGTTCCACTGCGCGCATCGTTCCGCCAAAGATGGGGCAAGCGGCGCATCTGTAAAGAAAACATCAATTGCAGACAGGGATGCGATCCGCGCCGGTGCCTTGCGTTTGAACTTGGTATGATCCGAAATCAGCATAGCGCGGCGGGACTGGCGCAGGATGGTCTGGCTGACGCCGACCTCTTGCAGATCGAAGTCAAGAATGTCGCCGTCGGCATCGATGGCTGAACAGCCGATCACCCCGATATCGAACTTGAACTGCCGAATGGTCGATGTGGTGATATCACCGGTCAACCCGCCATCAGATTGGCGCAGGGATCCGCCCGTGACAATCACCTCGCAATCTGGATTGCGGGTTAGGATGTTGGCGACGTTCATATTGTTGGTCACGACCATCAGGTTGCGATGATGCAAAAGCTCTGTCGCGACGGCCTCTGTGCTGGTGCCGATGTTCAGAAAGATTGCGCAATCTTGCGGGATCATCGCGGCGCAGGCCTTTGCCATGGCTGTCTTGTTGTCCGCATTCAGGCGGCGGCGTTCCTCGTAGGCGATATTGATCGTGCCTGACGGCAGGACGGCACCGCCGTGCACACGTTCCAGCTTTCCGGCCTCTGCCAGCTCTGCCAGATCGCGGCGGATGGTTTGCAATGTGACGCCCAAATGCTCTGCCAGATGCTCTACGGTGACCTTGCCGTCACGGCGCGCGATATCAAGTATCTCTGGAAAACGTATCGTCTGCGACATCGTATCAACCCCACCCTTTGCCCAGTGCCGCTGTCGCGGATCAGGTGCCCTGCGCGGGCCCATATTGTTCCGGTACAATTTATTGACTGTCAGGTATCACGCCAAGGTCATCACATCACAAGTAATTTTGCGAAATTACCGTAAATACATGCGCAAAATCATCAAAACGAACATTTACGAAACTAGTTCTTTTCTTTTAAGGAAAGATTTGTAACATTAACCTATAGGGTTTGGGAGGATCCGACATGAGCGGTGACAATAAAGTCAGTGACCTTTTGGTCATTGGCGGCGGCATAAACGGCTGCGGTATTGCGCGCGACGCCGTCGGGCGCGGCCTGACAGTAACGCTTGCCGAAATGAATGATCTGGCCTCGGCCACATCCTCCGCCTCGACCAAGCTGTTCCACGGCGGTTTGCGCTATCTGGAATATTTCGAATTTCGCCTTGTCCGCGAGGCGCTGATCGAACGTGAAACCCTGCTGCGCGCCATGCCGCATATCAGCTGGCCCATGCGCTTTGTGCTGCCCTATCACGCCGATATGCGGTTTGAAGGTGATACACCCACGTCCAAGCTGCTGTCCTTTGTGATGCCCTGGATGAAGGGGCGCCGCCCCGCCTGGCTGATCCGTCTTGGCCTGTTCATGTACGACACATTGGGCGGGCGGCAGATTTTGCCGTCGACCAGCACGGTCAATCTGACACATGGGCCAGAAGGCGCACCGCTGAATGACAAGTTCAGCAAAGCCTATGAATACAGCGATTGCTGGATCGAGGATTCGCGCCTTGTCGCCCTGAACGCCCGCGACGCCGTGCTGCGCGGGGCCACGGTCCTGACCCGTACAAAGGTCGTTTCTGCTGATGCAGCAGACGGTATCTGGACTGTGACACTGCAGGACACGGATACCGGCGCGACCCGCACGATCCGCGCCCGCATGGTCGTAAATGCGGGCGGCCCCTGGGTTGGCGATATCCTGCGCCAGCAGATCCGGTCCAACAGCCAGGACGGCGTGCGGCTGGTCCGCGGCAGCCACATCGTGACGCGCCGCCTGTTCGACCACGACAAATGCTATTTCTTTCAAGGGACCGACGGGCGCATCATGTTCGCGATCCCCTATGAGACGGACTTTACCCTGATCGGCACCACCGATCAGGAACACCCCGACGCATCGGTCAAACCAGTCTGCACCCCGGAAGAACAGCAATACATGATCGACTTTGTGAACGGCTACCTGAAAGAGCCGATCAGCACCGACGACATTGTCTGGACCTATTCCGGCGTCCGCCCGCTTTATGACGACGGCGCAAGCTCTGCCACGGCGGCCACGCGGGATTATACGCTTAAATTGGACGACAGTGCCGGCGCCCCTGCCCTGAACATCTTTGGCGGCAAGATCACGACCTATCGCCGCCTAGCTGAAAGCGCGCTGGACAAGATCGGCGAACGTCTGGACGTCAAACGCGGCCCCTGGACCGCTGGCGTGGCAATGCCCGGCGGTGATTTCCCGGTTGGCGATGTGGCAAAGCTGATCGCCAACCTGATGACTGCTTATCCGTTCCTGAATGAACGCTGGGCGAAACGGCTGATCCGCGCTTATGGCACCGATGCACGCCTGATGTTGGGCGATGCCACCACCCCTGCCGATCTGGGCCAAGACTTTGGCGGCACCCTGACCGCGGCAGAGGTCGACTGGCTAATGGAACATGAATTCGCCTGCACAGCCGAGGATGTGTTGTGGCGCCGCAGCAAGCTGGGGCTTCGCCAGACCGATGCTGCCGCGCTTGACACCTACATGGCTGCGGCACGCGGCAAGAAAAAGGACATCGCATGACCCTGGAATTCAAAGACGTCAGCTATGTCGTGGGGGCGCAGACGTTTATCCACCCCACAACACTGACCTTGCAAAAGGGTACGATGAACGTGCTGCTGGGGCCAACATCGTCAGGCAAGACGACCCTCATGCGCCTGATGGCTGGTCTTGATGCACCGACCAAGGGCCGCATTTTCTGGAATGGCGACGATGTCACCGGCCAGCGCGTGCAGGACCGCAAGATCGCAATGGTTTACCAGCAGTTCATCAATTACCCCGCAATGACCGTCTACGACAACATCGCCTCTCCGATGAAGCTGATGGGTCTGGACAAGGCTGAGATCGACCGCCGTGTGCGCGAAACAGCAGAGCTGATGCAACTGACGCCCATGTTGCAGCGCAAACCGCTGGAATTGTCGGGCGGGCAGCAACAGCGTTGCGCCTTGGCGCGGGCGCTTGTCAAGAACGCCGGCCTTGTTTTGCTGGACGAGCCGTTGGCAAACCTCGACTACAAATTGCGCGAAGAGCTGCGCGCCGAAATTCCGCGTATCTTTGCGGAATCCGGCTCTATCTTTGTCTACGCAACCACAGAGCCGGAAGAGGCCCTGCTGCTGGGGGGCAACTGCGCCACCTTGTGGGAAGGCCGCGTTACGCAGTTCGGCCCAACTGCCGATGTATACCGCAAGCCCGCCGATGCGACGACAGCGCGTGTCTTCTCTGACCCGCCGATGAATTTTCTGAAGGTCGAAAAGCGCGGCAATCTGATGCATTTCGGCGCAGGCGAAACGATGCCTGCCACCGCGGATGTTATCGACGGGCACTATACCGTCGGCTTTCGACCGAACCATCTGACGCTGGAACCCGGCGCGAGCGCGATGGCATTCGATACAACGCTCAGCGTGGTTGAAATCACTGGGTCCGAAACCTTTGTCCACCTGGCCCATGGCGATGCCCGCTGGGTCGGGTTGATCCACGGCGTGCGCGATCTGAAACCGGGTCAGGCGCTTAAGGTCTATCTTGATCCGTCACACATCTATCTGTTTGCGCAGGACGGTACCCTTGCCGCCACTGCCCCCTATGCGGAGGCCGCGTAGCATGGCCAAGATCACCCTTGATAATCTGGCACATTCCTATCTGCCCCATCCGCAAAAGGAATCCGACTTTGCGCTGAAGGAACTGAACCACGACTGGGTCGACGGCGAAGCCTATGCGCTGCTGGGATCATCCGGTTGCGGCAAGTCCACGCTGCTGAATATCATTTCTGGCCTGCTGATCCCCAGCCAAGGCCGCGTGCTGTTTGACGGCAAGGACGTCACGACCGCCCCCACCGCTGACCGCAATATCGCGCAGGTGTTCCAGTTTCCCGTCGTCTACGACACGATGTCCGTGCGCGAAAATCTGGCCTTTCCGCTGAAGAACCGCAAAATGGATACGGCAGAAATCACCCGCCGCGTGCAAAAGGTCGCCGGCATGATCGACATGGAAGCGCAACTGGATCACAAGGCGCGCGGCCTGACCGCTGACGCCAAGCAAAAGATCTCTCTTGGCCGCGGTATGGTCCGCGAGGACGTGAACGCGCTGCTGTTCGACGAGCCGCTGACGGTGATCGACCCGCACATGAAATGGGAACTGCGCACCCAGCTGAAAAAGCTGCACCAAGATTTCGGTCACACGATGATCTATGTGACACATGACCAGACAGAGGCGCTGACCTTTGCCGACAAGGTCGTCGTGATGTATGATGGCCGCGTTGTCCAGATCGGCACGCCGCAGGAACTGTTCGAGCGTCCCGCGCATACCTTTGTCGGCTATTTCATCGGCTCGCCTGGCATGAACCTGTTCGACGCGCAGATCGACGGCAACATGGCGCGCATCGGCGATGCTGTCGTGCCGCTGGACGGGTCCTATGCCGCGACGGGCAAAACGCAGCTTGGCGTGCGCCCCGAATTTATCCGTCTGTCGTCGGGCACCGATGGCATCCCTGCCAAGATTCGCCGGATCGAGGATGTGGGCCGCCACAAGATCGTGCGCCTTGACGTGGGCGGCAAGGAAATCAGCGCCGTCGCAGCAGAGGGCGAAAATATCGCCGCCGACACAAGCCGCATCACCTTTGCGCCCGGCGGGATCAATGTCTACGCCGATGATTGGCGCATCACACCGCAGGGGGCCGCCGCATGAACAAGACCGTCAATCAAAAGGCCTGGTTTCTGGTTCTGCCGGTTCTGATCCTTGTGGCCTTTTCCGCCGTCATCCCGCTGATGACCGTCGTGAACTATTCCGTGCAGGACACGTTCGGAAACAACCAGTTTTTCTGGGCCGGTCTGGATTGGTTCGATGACATGCTGCATTCGGACCGGATGTGGAACGCGCTGGGCCGCCAGCTGATGTTTTCGGCGATCATTCTGGCAATCGAGGTGCCGCTGGGTATCTTCGTCGCGTTGAATATGCCGAAAAAGGGATTCTGGTCGTCCTTTTGCCTTGTCGTGATGTCCCTGCCCCTGCTGATCCCGTGGAACGTGGTCGGCACGATCTGGCAGATCTTTGGCCGCGTCGATATCGGCCTGCTGGGCTATACGCTGGACGCGCTGGGCATTGATTACAACTACACCCAGAATATTCTGGACGCCTGGATCACGGTCATCATCATGGACGTCTGGCACTGGACGTCGCTGGTCGCCTTGCTGGCCTATGCCGGTCTGCGGTCCATTCCGGACGCATACTATCAGGCGGCCATGATCGACCAAGCCAGCCGCTGGGCCGTATTCCGCTATATCGAGCTGCCAAAGATGGCAGGCGTGCTGATGATTGCGGTGCTGCTGCGCTTTATGGACAGCTTCATGATCTACACAGAGCCCTTTGTCGTGACAGGCGGCGGTCCGGGCAATGCGACGACATTCTTGTCGATCGACCTTGTAAAGATGGCGCTGGGACAGTTCGACCTTGGCCCCGCAGCGGCGTTCAGCCTGATGTATTTCCTTGTGATCATGGCGATCTCTTGGGTGTTCTACACGGTCATGACGACCCTTGATAAACGGGATGGTAAGTAAATGACCGATACCGCAATGCCTAACGTCGCGAGCGACACAATGAAGATCCAGCCATCCCGCAAGGCGGCGCGCAACCTGCGCCCGTCCGGCGGGGCGGTGATCATGGCGCTTTATCTGCTGTTTCTGATGCTGCCGATCTACTGGCTGATCAACATGAGCCTGAAGACCAATGCGGAAATCCTTGGGGCCTTCAGCCTGTGGCCGCGTAACTTTACGCTGCAAAACTATGCCACGATCCTGACCGACCCCAGCTGGTACATGGGCTACATCAATTCCCTGATCTATGTCGTGATTAACACGGCCATCAGCCTGGCCGTGGCGCTGCCTGCTGCCTATGCGTTCAGCCGCTATACCTTTATGGGCGACAAGCACCTGTTCTTTTGGCTGCTGACCAACCGGATGGCACCGCCTGCCGTTTTCGCACTGCCGTTCTTTCAGCTGTATTCCAGCATCGGATTGTTCGACACGCATATCGCTGTGGCACTGGCCCATTGCCTGTTCAACGTGCCCCTCGCGGTATGGATCCTGGAAGGTTTCATGCGCGGCGTGCCCAAGGAAATTGACGAAACCGCTTATATCGACGGCTACTCCTTTCCGGCGTTTTTTGTTAAAATCTTCACTCCGCTGATTGCCAGCGGTATCGGCGTCGCGGCGTTTTTCTGCTTCATGTTCTCTTGGGTGGAACTGCTGCTGTCGCGGACGCTGACATCGGTGGATGCCAAGCCTATTGCCGCCACCATGACACGCACCGTCGGTGCGGCGGGTGTCGACTGGGGCGTGCTGGCCGCCGCCGGTGTGCTGACCATCGTGCCGGGCGCTTTGGTCATTTATTTCGTGCGCAACTACATCGCAAAGGGCTTTGCCCTGGGGCGGGTGTGATGCGGACCCTGAAAGGAGCTTACAATGCTTGACTGGATGGCATGGACGTGGCCCACTGCGTCATTCTTTCTGATCATCGCCGCGCTTTTGGTGACCTTCACCGCGTTGGCCATCAAATTTCCAGAGGTGCCCCGCAAAGGCGTGCTGCGGATCGAAACCACACGCGGTGATCGTTTGTTCATCACGTTGCTTGGCTCTGCGTTTATCAATCTGGCGTGGCTGTGGGCGGGCTTTGGCCCGCAGCCCTATGCGCTGATCGTCTGTCTGGTCTATGCCGCCGCGGTTTTCCGCTGGGTCTAGGCCATGTCAAAACCCGGCGCAGACCACCGCGCTGGATCGTCTACGTTCAACCTAAAGGGAGGAAACCTATAATGAACGTTCTTCTGAAATCTTCCACCGCGCTGGGGCTGGCACTTGCCATGACCCAACCGGCCTGGGCCGATATGGCAGCGGCCACATCGTTCCTTGATGCGGAAATCGGCGAAATTTCGACCCTGTCCCGCGCGGATCAGGAAGCGGAAATGCAGTGGTTCATCGACGCGGCCCAGCCCTATCAGGGCATGGAAATCAACGTCGTATCCGAAACGATTACAACACACGAATATGAATCCCAGGTGCTGGCCCCTGCCTTTACGGCAATCACCGGCATCAAGGTCACCCATGACCTGATCGGCGAAGGCGACGTTGTCGAAAAGCTGCAAACACAAATGCAGTCGGGCGAAAATATCTATGACGCCTATGTTAACGACTCCGACCTGATCGGCACGCACTGGCGCTATCAGCAGGTCCGCAACCTGACCGACTGGATGGCAAACGAGGGCAAGGATGTCACATCCCCGACCCTGAACCTTGAAGACTTCATCGGTCTGGATTTCACGACTGCCCCCGACGGCAAGCTATACCAGCTGCCTGACCAGCAGTTCGCGAACCTTTACTGGTTCCGCTACGATTGGTTCAACGACGAACAGAACAAGGCCGACTTCAAGGAAAAGTACGGCTACGATCTGGGCGTTCCGGTGAACTGGTCCGCCTATGAGGATATCGCCGAATTCTTTACCGGCCGCGATCTGTCGCGCATGGGTGTCGAAGATGCGGTCTATGGCAACATGGACTACGGCAAGAAAGACCCCAGCCTTGGCTGGCGCTATACCGACGCATGGATGTCCATGGCCGGTATGGGCGACAAGGGAGAGCCGAACGGCCTGCCCGTCGACGAATGGGGTATTCGCGTGAACGAGAACTCTCAGCCCGTCGGTGCCTGTGTGGAACGTGGCGGTGCAACCAACTCTCCTGCCGCGGTCTATGCCGTGGACAAGGCGATCAAGTGGCTGCAGGAATACTCTCCGCCCGCCGCTGCCGGCATGACCTTTTCAGAGGCCGGTCCGGTCCCTGCGCAAGGCAACATTGCCCAGCAGATGTTCATGTACACAACCTTTGTGGCCCCGCTGGTCGCATCGGATGCAGTGATGAACGAGGATGGCACACCCAAGTGGCGTCTGGCCCCAAGCCCCCACGGCGTTTACTGGGAAGACGGCATGAAGGTCGGCTATCAGGACGTGGGTTCCTGGACGCTGATGCAATCCACCCCGGTGGACCGCGCACAGGCCGCATGGCTTTACGCGCAGTTCGTCACGTCGATGACCGTCGATGTGAAAAAATCCGATGTGGGTCTGACCTTTGCCCGCGAATCGACCGTGAATTCCGATCACTTCACCCAGCGCGCTGACAAGCTGGGCGGTCTGGTGGAATTCTACCGTTCGCCAGCGCGGACACAGTGGTCGCCAACCGGCACCAACGTGCCTGACTATCCCAAACTGGCGCAGCTGTGGTGGCAGAACATCGGCGACGCAATGTCTGGTGCAAAGTCCTCTCAGGAAGCGCTGGACCAGCTTTGCGCCGATATGGAAAGCGTGATGGAGCGGATCGAGCGTTCCGGCATCCAGGGTGATCTGGGTCCGGTCATGAACGAGCCGCAGGAAGCGTCCTACTGGCTGGACGAGCAGCCGGGCGCGCCCAAGCCCAAGCTGGAAAACGAAGACGAAGAGCCGATGACCATCGGCTACGACGAACTGGTCGCATCCTGGAACTAATTCAGGTGTGACATAGGCCGGGGCGCAGCGATGCGCCCCGGCTTTTTTGTGCCTGCAGACCCGCGTCAGTCATCAAGCCGCAGCACCCGGTCAAGCGATATCGCGCCCGGCCCCTTGGCGATCAGCACCAGAAAACACGCAGCCCACAGCCCATGCGTGATCCACGCATCCGGATAGACGAACACCTGAATAACCAGCGTCATCCCCAGCAGCGCCGCGGCTGACAGGCGCGTTGCAAAGCCAAGTGCAAGGGTGACGGCAAAGATATGTTCTGCCAGCGTCGCCAATACAGCGGCAAGCGCGGACGGGATGATCGGCAGGGCGTATTCGTTTTCAAACAACCACCACGTGCCGTCTGCGATGGCGAACCCGTCAACCTTAGTGCGGGCAGATGCCCAGAATACGGCGGCCGGGATCAGGCGGGCCAGCAATGCGGGCACCGACCACGGCAAGCGCCCGGCCAAGGTGTTCAACCGGCGGAACGCATAGCGGATCGTGCCGCCTTTGGTCTGGTTCATCTGCACTGCGGTGTAATCAGTCATGGGTCCCACCTTCCTTGGCTTGGGACAGGCCGATGATCAGCCCGTGTTGCAAAAGGGTCGAAAAGACGCTGGCCGCCAGGTCAGGGGCCGCCTCGGCACAGGCCACCCCAAGCGGGGCAGCACGCATTAATGCACCAACAATCCGCGCCGCGTCCGGGTCTACTTTTAGCACGGCGGCATTGTCACCCTGGCGAAACACCAATGCAGCCTCTGCCTCTGATGGTGGCCGCGCTGCGGTCGCGCCGGGCTGGTTCATCGCCCAGATCGACACCGCCGCATGGCTGTCCGACACGAAGACCCGTACAGATGGATGCAGTGTCAGAACCGCACGATCCGGGTCCGCACCGATTTGCGCGGCGAAGTCTTGCGCTGCCATCGGGTCCGCATCGGCGGCGTGATAAGCCTCTCCGCGCAGCAATTCGATCCGGGCAACATCAGGCAGATAGGGCAGCGTCGCAGCGGGCGGAAAGTTGGCCAGAAAATCGGGGAACGCATCGCCATAGGTATGCAAAACAGGGGAACGCGGCGGATGTGCAGTCACGAAAACCCGCGCCACAGCCTTGAAGAACGCGTCTCCTACAATGCGGGCCACGACGGGGAACCGCTGGCCCAGCGCCTCTGACAGGGAATGGGCGACTGTGTTGCGATAAACCGAAAACCGCCGGTCCAGATCGCCGACAGCCGTGATACCCGGCGGCAGATCGCTGTGGTTCAACGCCGCGCGAAACGCGGTCTGGGTATCAAGATGCGATGGCATGGCGCGCCCCGTCCAGAATATCCGCAGCGCGCATCGCTTCGTCCAGCAATACGGACAGCGCAGGCACGTCCGTATCCCATTCGATCAGTGTCGGCCGTGGACCGATGCGGTGCATGGTTTCCGCATAAAGGGTCCAGACAGGATCGGCGACGGGGGCACCGTGGGAATCGATCAGCAGCGGGCCAGACGGCAACTCTTCTTCATCGTGGCCGCCAAGGTGGATCTCGCCAACGGCCTGCGTGGGAAAGGCCGCCAGATAGGCGCGCGGATCGGCGCGGTGATTGGTGCAGCTGACAAAAACGTTGTTCACGTCCAGCAGCAGTCCGCACCCCGTGCGATCAACGATAGCGCGCAAAAAGTCCGTCTCGGCCAGGGTCGAGGTTTCGAATGTGACGTAGGTCGACGGGTTTTCTAGCAACATGGGGCGGCCAATCGCGCTTTGCACCTGGTCGATATGCGCACATACCGTTGCCAACGTTTCATCGTCATAGGGCAGCGGCAGCAAGTCGTTCAGAAAGGCATCGCTGTGGCTGGACCAGGCTAAATGCTCGGAAAAGCTTTCCGGCTGATAGCGATCGCACAGGTGTTTAAGGCGGGTCAGGTGGTCGCGGTCCAGCGGACCAGCACCGCCGATGGACAGGCCGACACCGTGGATCGACAAGGCATAGTCGGCACGTAATTTCATCAGTTGGGCGTGGGGTGGACCACCATCGCCCATGTAGTTTTCTGCGTGAACTTCCAAAAAACCCAAGCGATTTGGCGTAGCGAGCAAGGCATCAAAGTGAGAGCGTTTAAAGCCGATACCGGCGGTGTCAGGCAGCTGGGTCATGGCGGGAATCCTTGTGCAGTCAAAAGATGCACCGCGCGGACTGGGGCCGCGCGGTGCAGGGCGCGATTACATGGGGATGTCGCGCTTCAGTTCTTCCAACGAACCCATACGCTCTGTGCCGTCAGCAGCAGCAGGGACGACCATGTCTTCGCAGGTGCCGGCAGGAACCAGGGACCAGGCGTTGCCCTGGTAATCGATGGTAGAGGTGCCGGCGCAGGTGGTGCCGGGGCCAGCTGCACAGCCATTTTCACCGGCCAGTGCTACACCAAAGCATTTTTCCATGTCTTGCGCGCTGGCGCCGGTCACGGTGGCACATGCGCCGAGGATTGCGAGGGCAAGGGTTGTTGTCTTCGTAGTCATATCAATTCTCCGGTCTAACACTCGGCACCCTGTTGGCGTCCGATGCTAGGCAATTCGCCGGCCGCAGCCGATGTGTTACACCCATCGCGTTTAGGTGATGGACTGTAACAATCGCCACTCCCGAAGATGTGGCTTTGAAAGTTGATATGAATTAATTAATGCGCGTTTTGTAACGAAGCGCGGATCCGGAACGAACTGAAAGATGAATTCTATGAGAGACGCCAGATGGTCAGAGCTTTTGCGGCAAGCCAATGCTGGGGACCGCGCCGCCTATGTTGCGTTTCTTAAGGAAATATCCCCCGTTTTGCGGGGCGTCATCAAGGCCCGCAGCGGCGGGCGTCCCGAAGAAAGCGAGGACATTTTGCAGAACGTCCTGATTGCCATTCATGAAAAGCGCCATACATGGCGCGACACAGAACCGGTGACCGCGTGGCTTTATGCCATCACCCGTTACAAGACTGTCGATGCACTGCGCAAACTGGGCCGCAACCAGACCGCAGCCTTTGACGGTGAAGAGTCGGATGTTGTCGACGACAGCGTTATCGACCCGACTGCGGCCCGTGATTTGGAACAGCTGCTGGGCCAGCTCGACGATACCGCCGCCACGATCGTGCGGCAAATCAAACTGCAGGGCCTGACCGCAGAAGAGGTCGGTGCCCAGTTGAATATGACCCCCGGTGCAGTGCGCGTATCTCTGCACAGGGCGATGACACGGCTTAGTGCGACAGTGCACGACGACGAAACTGAAATGGCCAAACAGAAGGCCCCGACATGAATACTGATGACCTGATTGCCAGTCTTGGTGCAGATATGAATCCGGTGCGTCCCGGCCTGCTTACAAATGGCGTAATGCTTGGACTTGCCAGTGGGGCCGTTTTGACGGTCATGCTTTTTGCCGCATTATGGGGCGTGCGGTCTGATCCTGCCGCAATCTACAGCGACATGGCATTGTTTGCCAAAACAATGCTGCCTTTGGCGCTTGGTACGATGGCTTTGCCTTGGATGCTGGCGCAAGCGCGTCCTGCTGGCCAAAGCCGGGTGCGGCATGCGCTTTGGGCCTTGCCCGCTGTACTGGTCCTGCTGGTGGCGGCCACGCTGATTGCGACACCTGCGCCCGCTTGGCCGATGGCGTTACAGGGCAAATCGATCATGACCTGCCTCGTCTCCATCCCCGTTTTGTCTGCCCCAATCCTGGCCGGCCTTCTGGTGGCGCTGCGCCGCGGCGCGCCGGAACATCCCATGCGCTGCGGCATGGTTGCTGGACTGACTGCAGCCGGCTTTGCAGCTGCGGTCTACTCTTTGTACTGCATTGAAAACTCGCCGCTGTTCTATGGTACGTGGTATACCCTTGCGATCCTGTGCGTGGCCGGTGTTGGTGCGATCGCCGGGCGCGTCACACTGAAATGGTAGTTGCGGCCCCGCGCAATCCGCGCAGCCCGGCGATGCCTTAGAGTTCGTTACGGCAGAATAAGGCCGACAGACAGCATCATCCAATCAGTGCGATAGCATATGTCATAGTTTATGGAATGATGGACTAGTCTCGTTTAAACTGCGGCATATCCATCAGTCCGGCTGGGCTGTATCCTTGCGATGAAAGCACCGGAACTTTGGCGACCGCGTCCGAATTCGAAGAAGATATCGCTGCGATTGTGCGCAGTACGACAGTTGCGACGTTGCTTGAAACGATCACGCTTGCAACAGGCATGGGGTTTGCCACCGTGGCCCGGGTCACCGACGCACGCTGGATCACCTGCCAGGCGGTCGACCATATCGATTTCGGTCTGCGGCCGGGTGACGAGCTTGACGTTGAAACCACGCTTTGCCACGAGGTGCGCAACTACGGCGAAGAAATCGTCATCGACGATGTGCACAGCGATCCACATTACGTGGACCACCGTTGCCCGGCCCAATACGGTTTTCGCAGCTACATATCTATTCCCATCCGGCAGGCGGACGGGTCGTTTTTCGGCACGCTTTGCGCCATCGACCCTGCGCCGCGGCAGCTGAAACAGGACCGTATTTTGTCCATGTTCCGCCTTTTCGCCCGCATGATCGGAGAGGTTCTGGACAACGACACGGCCCTGACGCAAAGCAACGCCGCCTTAACACAGGAACGCGCCCTGGCCGAACAGCAGGAACAGTTTATCGCCATTCTGGCTCATGACCTGCGCAATCCGGTCAATGCGCTCACGGCCGGTTTGCGCATGATCGAACGACGGATCGATGATTCACAGGCGACGCAACTTGTCGGACTGATGCGGGCTTCGGTGAATCGTATGGCCTTGCTGATCGAAAACCTGCTGGATCAGGCACGTAAACGCAGCGGCGGCGGCATTATCATCGAACGGCAAGCAAATACCCATCTGGATGCAGCGCTGGCACAGATCATCGCCGAACTGCAAGCCGTCGCACCGGATCAGCAAATCAATGCGACGATCGACCTGCCCGTCGCGATAAATTGCGATGCGCCGCGCATCTCGCAGATGTTTTCAAACCTGCTGGCCAATGCAGTCACTCATGGCCCCGAAGGTATCCCCATCACGGTCAGCGCAAATATCGAAGGGGGTGACTTTGTGCTGGCCGTCACAAACGGCGGGCCGAAAATTCCGGAACAGATGCTGCCAACCCTGTTCGAACCCTTCCAGCGCGGCGGCGACCGCCCAAGTCGCGAAGGTTTGGGCTTGGGTCTTTTCATCGCGTCGGAAATTGCAAAAGGTCATGGTGGCACCTTGTTAGTAACCTCGACCGATCAACAGACGACATTTGCTTTTCGCATGACGATGGCACCTGCCCCCTAGGCCTGCGATGTGCTGCACATCAGCGCACAGGCTGATTGGACATCCAGATGCGGCAAGGGTTTATGTGCAAGCCTGCCAGCGTCCTGCGCATTCAGCCCCAGACCGCGCAGGATCATCGTCACAACCTGTGGTCCGTGCTGGTCGCTGATGCCGCCCTGACTGATCCGTAGTACGGCACATAACGTCGACCCGGCCAGCATATCCAAAGCAATAGGCAATGGGCCCGGCAGGAACCGGCCCTGATCCATTCCCTCTTGGATTTGCCCTGCCAGATACTGATAGACAAGGCTGCTTGGCCCCGCCGAATCCAAACCGCATTTCGCAACGAAAGCGGCAAGCAACGGATAGTCTCTTGCGACCTGGATCAGCAAACCGATCCCCGCCGCGACCCGCTCTGCCGGGTCAGCCAGTTCCGCAACCGTTTCCTTGACGACAAGGATCAATTCATCGCCAAGCTGGTGATTGACCGCAACCAGCAAGTCGCGATTGCTTTGGAAATAGTTGTAAAAGGTGCCGCGCGACACCCCAGCCGCCGCAATGACGTCGTCAATCACCGAAGCATCCACGCCTTTATCCGCAAAGACCGGAATGGCGCTTTGCACAAGCCGCGCGCGAGTCTTTTCACGCCGGTTTGCGGCGGTGCGGGTGCGGTGATCAGGTATCTGTTTGGTCGGCATGACTTTTGTCCCCTTCCCGGCGCAGCTAACACATTCGTGCGTGAACTATAATGACACTTGCATCATTTTGACACAAATGTCATTTCAGCTGCGAACTTCGGCAGGCCATGTTCTGCCTGATCCTTGACCTGCCCGGGCCGGGCATGCGCAATGCGATCGTAGCGAATTGATAAGGCGACACGCGTAGACTGCATCCGCCGTCAGACGCACGACAAAGGAATGATCAGTGAGACAGCAGATTTTGACCGCGCTTTTGGCCTGCACCTTGGCTATGCCCGTTGCGGCCCAGTCAGAGGCACCATTCGTCAAATTGGAAACGGTTACCTCGCGCGCCGCGACGGAACAGCGTGTGTTTTTCGGCCGGGTCGTTGCGCGCGAAACGGTTGATCTGGCGTTTCAGGTCGGCGGCCAAATCGAAGAATTCCCTGTCGAAGAAGGGGCCACGGTCAAGGCTGGTGATCTTGTCGCCCGCATGGATCAGGTGCCGTTCGAACTGGCGCTGGCCCAGGCCACCGCGCAAAAGGCGCAGGCCGATCGCACAGTGAACCGATATCGCGAACTGGTCGGCAGCTCTGTTTCCGAAACAACGCTGCAAGATGCGGATACGCAGGCCGAACTGGCTGACATCGCTGTCCGCGATGCGCAGCGCAATCTGGCCAATGCCACGCTTCATGCGCCATTCGACGGCATCGTGGCCGCCCGGACTGTTCCAAATTATTCAACCGTCGCTGCAGGCAGTTCGGTTGTGCGCCTGCACGATATGTCCGACCTGCGCATCGAAATTGATGTGCCCGAAACCCTGTTCCAAAGTGCAAACCGCAACGCGGACATGGAAATTTTCGCACAGTTTCCATCCAATGACGGAACCTATCCGCTGGAACTGCGCGAATACAACGCCGAAACCGCGCAAATCGGCCAGACCTACAGCATCACACTTGGCATGACGCCGCCCGATGACCTAAGCGTGCTGCCCGGAGCATCCGCCAAGGTAACTGCCATTCTGGCAACCGGAAAATCCGGTATCATCGTACCAAGCTCGGCGGTTATCGTCGAAAATGACAAAAGCACCAGCGTCATGGTGTTTACACCCACCGGTGCCAACGCGGGCACTGTCATGAAAACGCCGGTCAACATCGCGCCGACGGATAACGGCGATGTCATGGTTATTGACGGGTTGACCGCCGGGCAGGAAATCGTGGTCGTCGGGGGCAGCGCGCTGACAGACGGCGACAGCGTTCGCCGCTTTGCCGGTTTCGGGAACTAAATCGCTATGGATATCGCACGCGCCTCGATCGACCGGCCTGTCTATACCTGGATCATCATGTTGATCTGCCTGTTAGGCGGGATCTGGGGTTTCAGCACCCTTGGACGGCTGGAAGACCCCGCATTCACCATCAAGACCGCAATCGTCATTACGCAATACCCCGGTGCTTCTGCAGAAGAAGTGGCGCTGGAAGTATCCGAGCCGATCGAGTCCGAAATCCAGAAGATGGGCGAGGTTAAGGACATTCAAACGATGAACCAGCCCGGCCTGTCGTGGATCACCGTCAATATGCGTGACCAATATGACGGATCGGAATTGCCTGCGGTCTGGACCAAATTGCGCAACCGCGTAGGAGAGGCAGCCTTGCCCAGCGGCACCTCGACTCCGTTCATCAACGACAGCTTTGGCGATGTGTATGGCCTGTACTTTGCCGTGACCGCACCCGGCTTTTCAGACGACGAAATCAACGACCTGTCGACCTATCTGCGCCGGCAGTTGCTGGCTGTGGATGGTGTGTCGAACGTCGCGCTGTCCGGTGTCCCGAACGAGGTGATTTTCGTAGAACCCGATCTTGCGCTTAGCACGACGATGGGAATTTCTCCTGCCGTGATCCAAGGCGCTTTGGCGGGTGCCAATGAAATGGTCGATGGCGGCACACTTCAAAGCCCCGAAGGCCGCACCATCGTCCAACGCCCCGAAGGATCTGACAGTGTTGCGGAAATTGCCGCCCTGTCTGTCGGGGTCGACGGTGAAGTCATCAATCTGGCGGACTTTTCCAACGTCTACCGGGCGCGCGAAACCAATCCCGATTTGATCATCCGCCACAACGGGGTCGACGCGTTCACCCTTGGCGTTGCCGGGATCGCAACCGAAAACATCGTTGAAGTCGGCAAACGGGTCGAGGCGCGTCTGGCCGAATTGCGCGTCGATATTCCGCTCGGCGTATCGATCGAACCGATCTATCAGCAACATAAAGTCGTCGAAGAGGCCTCTAACGCGTTTCTGGTCAATCTGGCGATGTCAGTGGTCATCGTTGTGGTGGTCCTTGCTGTATTCATGGGCTGGCAAGCGGCCATCGTTGTCGGCACGACCCTGCTGCTGACCGTTGTCGGCACATTGCTGTTCATGGCCCTTGCCGCGATCGAGATGGAGCGGATCTCTCTTGGTGCGCTGATCATCGCCATGGGTATGCTGGTGGACAACGCTATCGTCGTGGCAGAAGGGATGCAGATTTCCATGCGCGGCGGTCAATCGTCGCGCGAGGCCGCATCCGACGCCGCGTCAAAGACGCAGATCCCGCTGCTTGGCGCGACCGTTATCGGCATCATGGCCTTTGCGGGGATCGGGCTTAGCCCCGATGCGACGGGCGAATTCCTGTTTTCCCTTTTCGCCGTTATCGCGATTTCGCTGCTGCTGTCGTGGATCTTGGCCATCACTGTAACACCATTGCTGGGCCACTACTTTTTCAAACGGGGCAGCGGTGACGAAACCGGCGGATACGACGGCGGGCTGTTTCGCAGCTATGCCGCTGTATTGCGGGTCTGCTTGCGATTCCGCTGGATCGTCGTGGCCGGACTGGTCGCAACGACGGTTGTTTGCTATGGCCTGTTTGGCCAGATCAAGCAGCAGTTTTTTCCGGACAGCAATACGCCGCTTTATTTTGTGCACTACAAGCTGCCGCAGGGTGCGTCGATCCACCAGACATCCGATGATATTGCAGTATTGGAAAACTGGCTTTCTGACCGCGCTGAAGTCACGGATTACTCTGCCTTTGTCGGCCAGGGTGCGTCGCGCTTCATGCTGACCTACAGCTCCGAAGATCCGAACCCGGGCTACGGGCATCTGATCGTGCGCGTCAGCTCTCTTGATGTCATCGAAGATGAAATGAACGCGCTGGAAGCCTATGCAAATTCCACCGTTCCGCAGGGCGAAATTCGCGTGCAACGTCTGGCCTTCGGGCCCGGCGGCGGTGCCCCGATCGAAGTGCGGTTTTCCGGCCCTGACCCCGACACCCTGCGCGACCTTGCAGACGAGGCGATGGCACGGATGGCGGATGCGTCCAGCAACGTCCGCGCATTGCGTCACGACTGGCGAGAGCGGGAGCTTGTCTTGCGGCCCATCTATGCCGACGACCGCGCGCAGGACGCCGGCATTTCCCGGTCTGATATTACGCAGGTCCTGCAATTCGCCGTTGAAGGCCTGACGGCCGGAACCTTCCGCGAAGGTGATCGTCAGGTGCCAATCGTTCTGCGCGCCCCGCCCGGCAGTGACATGGCTTTGTCGGATCACGTAATCTATTCCGACAGCGGCAATGTGAACGTGCCGATGGTGCAGGTCATCGACGGCTTTGTTTTCGAACCGCAGGATACCTTGTTTCACCGCCGCGACCGCGCTGACGTCATTACCGTCGGTGCCGATATCCCCCGTAACATGACCGCAACCGAAGTCATGGCCGAGGTGCAGGACACAATCGAGGCGATGCCGATCCCCGATGGTTACACAATGGAATGGGGCGGAGAGCTTGAAAGCTCCAGCGATGCGCAGGAATCGCTGGGTGGCCAGTTGCCGATCAGCCTGATCATTATGGTCCTGATTTCGGTGCTGCTGTTCAATGCGGTCAAGCAGCCGGTGATTATCTGGCTTCTGGTTCCGATGTCCGTGAACGGTGTCAGCCTTGCGCTGTTGGGTACGGGCATGCCGTTTACCTTTACCGCCTTGCTGGGACTGCTGTCACTGTCGGGCATGCTGATCAAGAACGGCATCGTGTTGGTCGAAGAAATCGACCTGACGCGCGCCGCCTATCCCGACATGCCACTGGACGAAGCTATCGTTTCCGCCTCAACCTCGCGTTTGCGGCCTGTGTTTCTGGCGGCAGCAACCACGATTTTGGGTATGCTTCCCCTGATCGGCGACGCGTTTTTCCAGTCGATGGCCGTGACAATCATGGGGGGGCTGGCCTTCGCGTCGGTGCTGACGCTGATCGCGGCCCCGGTGCTGTATTTTCTGTTCTTCAAACGCGCAGCGGCCAAAGCCGCGCAAGCGTGACGCTTGCATGATGCGCGGCGTGGTCATGGACCCCGCCGCGCATCAGTTCCGTCAGTCCAAGACGGGAAAGACTGTCGATTGCTTGAGTATGCCATAGGCAAAACTGGAATCGATCGAGGCAATGCCGGGGATGTTATGCAGTTTAGTGCGCACGAACGCCTCGTATCCCGCCAGGTCTTCGACCAGGACGCGCAGCAGATAATCTTCGCTTCCGGTAATAACGTAGCAATCCAGGATCTGCGCTGTCTCGCGCACCTTTTTTTCGAACAAATCCACCACCGCGCCGGTATGCCGTTCCAGGCTGATCCGCACTAACGCGGTCACGGGCAGGCCATAGGCCTTTTCGTCGATGACCGCCGTATACCCCTTGATCACGCCGCGTTCTTCCAGCGCGCGGGTACGGCGCAGGCAAGGCGATGGTGACAGGTTCACCTGCTCGGCCAGATCCTGATTGGTCAGCCGTCCGTTACGTTGCAACGCCGCAATGATTTGGCGGTCTTTACGGTCCATTTTTCGCAATCCTTAGCATATTCTGCCAAAGATTAGATCATTATCGCAATTATTAGCAATCACCTGCCGGGGCTTTCATCGTAGATTGCGGCATCTTCTGCACGCAGGACCACCATGCACAGCGCCCCTCACCCTATCGGCCTTCCTCCTGTCAACATTCGAGAAGCACATTTGCAGCTTGTGACCGGATATGCGGCGATTGCTGTCACTGTTCTGGTCTGGGCCGGCTTCGCCTTATCAACCCGTGCAGCGGCGGCATCGCAGTTGACGATCGGCGATGTCGCGATCATCCGGTCGGGCATTCCGGCGCTGGTGTTCCTACCGTTTTTGCCCAAGCGCATCGGGATGTTGCGGCGGCTTCCCCTGCGCAATTGGGCGATGATCGCAATCGGTGCGGGCGCACCTTTCTTTTGGTTGGCTGCCTCTGGCGGTGTGCAGACATCGGCCACCTATGTCAGCGCTCTGATCGCCGGGACCGTGCCTGTGTCCGTCGCCATTCTGTCATGGCTCCTATACCATGAACGGCCAAAGCGCATGGTTGTCGTGGCTTTGGCCCTGATCCTGCTGGGCGTTGCAGGTCTGATTGCGGCCTCTGACAATCTGACAGCCGGCAGCATGACGGGCATGGCGCTGCTTTTGGGCGCCAGCCTGTTCTGGGCGACCTATACGCTTGGCGTGCGGGGCAGCGGGCTTGATCCGATAGGCTGCGCACTGGTTCTGGCGCTGCCATCAGCAGTTATACTGCCACCGCTGCTGGCCACCGGAGTTCTGCCAAGCAATCTGGCCCATATCAGCCTGCGCGATGCGCTGCCATTTATCCTCGCCCAAGGGGTCGGGGCCGGGCTGGTTGCGACCCTGACCTATGCCATTGCGATTGCCCGCTTGGGCGCGGCAAAGGCAGCGACAATCGGATCCCTGGCCCCTGCCCTTGCCGCCGTGATGGCCGTGCCAATTCTGGGCGAGGCGCTGCCGCTTGGTGCTGCGCTTGCAGTCATGCTGATCTGCGCGGGCGTCATGTTGGCCAACCGCACCCGCGCCGTCCGGGCCCCTGCCCCCTAGATCATCGCCTGACTGGTGCCGCGCGTCTGATAGCGGCCGCCACCCTTGGCACCGGTAATCACGCCGTCCTGCATGATCGTGTGGCCGCGCAGGATCGTACGGACCGGCCAGCCGGTAATCTGCATCCCCTCGTACGGGGTATAGTCCGATCCGTGGTGCAGATTGTCTTGCGTGATCGCGGCTTGCTTTGCCGGATCCCACAGCGTGATATCGGCGTCGGCCCCGATGACCAGTGCACCCTTTTGCGGATAAAGACCGTATAGCTTTGCCGGATTGGTCGATGTCAGCGCGACAAAGCGTTCCACTGAAATGCGGCCCTTGCTGACACCTTCGGAAAACAGGATCGGCAGGCGGGTTTCAACGCCGGGGATGCCATTTGGCACCCATTTGAACGATGTCCGCGCCTTTGGATTGTCCTTACCGGTGCCATTCGAGCCTTCGTAGAAGAACGGGCAGTGGTCGGATGAAAACACCTCGAAGGTGCCGTCGCGCAAACCTTCCCAGATCGCAGCTTGGCTGTCCGCGTCTCGCGGCGGAGGAGAGCAGACGTATTTTGCCCCCTCGAAATCCATATTCAGCCCCTTCAGGTCGTCGCGGGTCAGGGCGATGTATTGCGGACAGGTTTCGGCGTGGACCTTCATGCCGCGCTTTTGCGCCCACTGGATCTGCTCCATCGGGTCGCGGCCAGACACGTGAACGATCATCACCGGCACATCGGTTAGCTGTGCGTGGCTGATGGCGCGGTGGGTCGCTTCGCGCTCTGCCACTTGGTGGTGCGCTTCGGCGTGATAGTAGGGCGCAGTTTTGCCTTCGGATTCCAGCCGGGACGTCATATATTTGATCGCATCATGGCCTTCGGCATGGACCATGACCAACGCCTTTTCCCTGCGGGCCACGTCGAACACGTCCAGCAATTCGGCGTCGTTCAGCACCAGATCGTCATAGGTCATGAAGACCTTGAACGAAGTGTATCCGTCGCGCACCAAAGCAGGCAGTTCCTGCCCCAGCACCTGCGGCGTGGGATCGGAAATCACCAGATGGAAGGACACGTCGGTATAGCACTGGCCGTCCGCCTTTTCATGGTAAGCCGTCACGCAGTCGCGCAGGGACGTGCCTTTCACCTGCATGGCAAAGGGCAAGACCGTGGTGTTGCCCCCCGCTGCCGCCGACCGCGTGCCGCTTTCAAAGTCATCGGCCATGACCGTCCCGTCAGAGGTCGGCTGCGCCAGATGGACATGGGCGTCGATGCCGCCGGGCAGCACCAACAGCCCAGTGGCGTCAATTTCCTCTGCCGCGCCTTCGATGCTGGCGGCAATATCGGTAATGCGCCCGTCCCGCACGCCGATATCGGCGCGAAAACGGTCAGATGCAGTGACGATGGTGCCGCCCCGGATGGCCAGATCGTGCGGCGCGCTCATGATGCCAGCGCCTTGGCTGATACGACCTCGGTCAGCGCGGCGGTCAGTTTATCGACCTGCGCCAGCGTGTTGTAATGCACCATGGACACCCGTAGTACGCCACTGTCGTGGCTTTCGTTCAGATCCTCGACCAGGCGGCGCGAATGGAAATCACCAAAGCGGATCGCAATGCCGTAGTCGTCCATCGCGCGGGCAATCGCGCCAGAGTCCGTGCCGTCAAAGCGGAAGGCGATGGTCGGAACGCGCTGCGCGCCTTCGAACCCGCGCCCGACGATGTGGCAATCGTTGCGGGCCGACAGCCATGACAGCAGACGATCCGCCAGCAGGTTTTCCTGCGCGGTGATGCCGTCAAAGGCAGCTTCCAGCTTTTCCCGATCATTGCCCGTGGCCCCAAGGCGGCTGCCCAGTGCGACAAGGTATTCCACCACCGCCGTGGTGGTGTAAGCCAGTTCGTAATTCGGATTGCCCGGTTCCAGCTTGCCGGGGATTTTGTCCTTGCCATAGAACCAGTGGTATTGGCCATCCAGCTCGCCCAGCAGATCGTATTTGCCATACATGATCGCCATATGCGGGCCGTAGCATTTATACAGGCTAAAGACATAGTAATCGGCGTCCATTGCCTGCACATCAATCGCCCGGTGCGGGGCATAGGCGACGGCGTCGACACACAGACGCGCACCGCGCGCATGGACGAAATCGGCGAAGTCACGGATGGGATTGATCCAGCCAAGGATGTTGGACGCGTGATGGACGCACACCAGCTTTGTGCGGTCCGTCATCAGCGGTTCCAGATCCTTTAGTCGCATGGTCATACTGGCTTGGTCCAGCGGCCAGTTCTTAATGACGATGCCGAACTCTTCCAGCTCTTTCCAAGGACCGATGTTGGATTCGTGGTCGGCATGGCTGACGATAATCTCGTCCCCCGGTTGGAACTGGCGGCGCATGGATGCGGCCAGGGTGCGCATCAGTTGCGTGGTCGACGGGCCAAAGACGATTTCTTCGGGGCGGGCCGCATTCACCAGCGTTTGCGCGGCAACGCGGCCAAGCATCAGCCCTTCGGCAGCGGCTTGGGATACGGCGTAGCTGCCGCCGATCTGCACGTTGCGATGGATCAGGAATTCGCTGATCTTATCCACCACGCCGCCGACAATCTGGCTGCCGCCCGCATTGTCAAAGAACACCCAGTCCGCGGCAAGGCCGGGGAACTGGGATTGCACGAAACCCATGTCGAGCGCGTCTTGTGTATCTGTCATAATGTGGCCTGTCTTTAGTGGTTCAGCACGGCGCCAAGAAAATTGCGCGTGCGGGATTCTGTTGGATGTTCAAGCACCTGCCGCGGTGTGCCGGTTTCGATCACTTCGCCGCCGTCCATGAATATAACGCGGTCGGCGACTTGGGCGGCAAAGCCCATTTCATGCGTGACGACGATCATCGTGACGCCTGTTCCGGCAAGGGATTTCATTACGTCCAGCACCTCGCCCACCATCTCTGGATCAAGGGCAGAGGTCGGCTCGTCGAACAGCAGCACCTGCGGCTCCATCGCTAATGCGCGGGCGATGGCGACGCGCTGTTGCTGACCGCCAGACAGGTGCTGCGGGTATTTGTCCGCCTGTTCGCCAATGCCGACGCGGGCCAGCAGCTGATCCGCCAGCTTAGCGGCATCCGCGCGGGACGTGCCGCGCACCCGGCGCGGGGCCAGCATGACGTTGTCGCGCACAGTCAGATGCGGGAACAGGTTGAAGCCTTGAAAGACCATGCCAACCTCTGCCCTAACCTTGGCCAGTGCGCGGCCCGGCACGACGGGTGTGCCATCGACGCGGATCTCGCTTTTGCTATCGAAGTCTTCCAGCCGGTTGATGCAGCGGATCAGGGTCGATTTGCCCGAACCGGACGGGCCGATGACACAGACGACTTCGCCTTTTGCGATGTCAAGGTTGATACCCCGCAGGGCGTGATAGGTGCCGTAGTATTTGTGCAGATCGCGAATGCTGACATAGCTCATGCCCGGCGCCCCCCGTGATAGCGGCGTTCAAGGTAGGATACGAACAAAACCAGCGGCCATAGGAACGCGATATAGATCAGCGCAGCCCCGATCAGCGGCGAGGGGTTCGCCGTCAGCGCCTGTGCTTGGGTCGCCTGCTTCAACAGGTCCGGCATGGCAACGACAGAGGCAAGCGCGGTGTCCTTGATGACGTTAATCGCATTATTCGTCAGCGGCGGGATCACGATGCGGACGGCCTGCGGCAAGATTACATCGAACATGGTTTGCCGCTGGTTCAGGCCCAGCGCCTCGGCGGCTTCAAACTGGCCATGGGGGATCGCCTCGATTCCGGCGCGGAAGATTTCGGCGGTATAGGCACCGGACACAAGTGTCAGGGCCGCCATGGCAGAGGCGAATGACGACAGGCGCAGACCCACAAAGGGCAGGGCGTAATAGATGACGATCAGCAGCACCAACAGCGGGATTGACCGAAAGATGTCGATATAAAGGCGCATCAGCAGGCGCACAGGCTTGACGGCGTAAAGGCCCAACAAGGCCACAACTAATCCCAGCGCCAGCCCGGCAATGATACTGGCAGCGCCCAGTTGCAGCGTCAGCCACAGCCCGTCCAGCAGCATCGGCAGGCTGCGGCGCAGCACCGCCATGTTCAAAAAGGTGTCGAAAAAGTCCATGAGCGTCTTTCAGTCAAGGTCGCACGGCCCCGGTTAGGGCCGTGCTTTTGGCGCTTAGTTCAAGGTGGGCATATCCATGACGGTCACGGTCGATGTCGTGTCCTCTGGGGTCGCACCGAACCACTTTTCATGCAGGGCGGCGACGGTGCCGTCCTCTTTCAACGCGCTCAGCACGTCGTTCACTTCGGTGGCCAGCGGCACGTTCTTGGCGAACATCATGGAATAGGCTTCGCCGGTGGCGATGCGCTGAACGACCTTCAGCTCTGGCTTGTCCTTGACGTAATACTGCAGCGCCGGAATGTCAGAGATGTAGCCAGCGATCCGGCCAGCCGCGAGGTCGAGCATGGCAGGCGCAAGGCCCTCGTAGCGGTTGATCGTGGCAAAGCCGTATTCAGCCGCATTTTCAGTCGCCCACATGTCGCCTGTGGAACCGGTATCGACACCGACGACCTTGCCCGACATCTCGTCCAAGGACGCGGGGCCGTCTGCGGCCACGGTCAGCGACTGATCGCTGTCATAATAGGGCTGGGCGAAGGTCACGGACTCAAGCCGTTCCTGCGTGATGGTGATTGAAGACATGGCGATGTCAACGCGGCCCGACTGCACGGCAGAAAACAGGCCCTGGAACGGAATGTTCACAATTTCCACGCCGCGGCCCAGTTTTTCGGCGACGGCATTGACCAGATCAACTTCGAAGCCGACGTTGGCCCCGGTGTCGTCCTGAAATTCCCATGGCACATTGCCGATGTTCGCGCCGACCTGCAAGTCCTGTGCTGCGACGGCGGTGCCCATAGCGGCGGCCAGCGCAATAGCGGTAATCTTGCTAATTGATGAAAGCATGATGCGATTTTCCTGTTGCTGATGTGATTATTGCTTCACTATTGGTCTGACCGGTCAGACCGGTCTGACCAATAGCAAGCACACATGCCGGCATCTGGCAAGGCTTGGTACTGGGGAAATCGGAAATCAGGCGCTATACGCATAAAAATGCGCCAAGTCGAAAGTTGCAGGATGAACCACATGAGCGGCAAGAGTAGCGTTACCCAAACTGTCGCCCGCCGGCTGCAAGAGATGATCAAGTCCGGAGAATTGTCGCAGGACGAAAAGATTCCTTCTCAGCGGATCCTGTCAGAGCAGCTGCAGGTCTCTCGGGCTTCGCTGCGCGAGGCATTGCTGACGCTGGAAACGCTAGGGCTGGTCCGCACCCTGCCCGCCCGCGGCACTTTTGTGACCGGCACCACCGTGTCGACGGACCAAGGCCAGCAGTCCTGGCGCTTTGACGGAGAGTTCACCATCAGTGATGTGTTCCAGTCCCGTCTGCTGATCGAAACAGAGCTTTGTCGTCTGGCCGCACCGCATATGGATGATGCAATAACGGACCGGTTGCACCTTGCAACGCAGCAGTTCGAAGATGCTTGGACGGCTGGAGATCTGGTCACCCACGTCGAAGCCGACCTGACGTTTCATGGCCTGATCATGGAAGCCTGCCCAAATGCGATGTTGCGGCAACTTTATCAGTCGGTCCGCGACAAGATGACCGAAAGCCAGCGCGTCCCTATTCCAAACACCGCCGTCGCCCGCATGAGCAGTTCCATCAGCGAACATCGCGCCATTTTAAAGGCACTGCGCCAGCGCGATCCGGCTGAAGCCGCCGCCGCAATGGCTGCGCATATTCGCAACACCGCCGCCTGTGCCGGGGTCGCCCTGACCTAAAGAATCGCAGCTTTTGCCTCTGTTTGGGGCTGCCGCGACGCGCCGAAAGCGTTAACGATCCTCATTTTTGTGCAAGCGCGACTTATTTTGCCAGAATAAAAGGCACCCTTACGCCTACCCCCCTTTCTGCTAGCGGCCGTTCATTTACTGCCCCAAGGCCCCGGCCCTTAGCTGGGCGCAGCAGCCACGGGGGCCTTATGAACGGCATTATTCAAGATCTAGAGTTAGTCAGCGTCACGAAACGGTATGGCACGGCGCTTGCGGTCAACGCTGTTAGCCACAGGTTCCGCCCTGCCAGCTATACCTGCCTTCTAGGACCGTCCGGCTGCGGGAAATCATCGACGCTTCGGATGATTGCCGGGCATGAGAGCGTGACCGAAGGGTCGATCCTGCTGGCCCACCGCGACATTTCGAACCTGCCGCCCGCCAAACGCGGCACCGCGATGATGTTTCAAAGCTACGCGCTGTTTCCGCATCTTAGCGTGCTGGACAACGTAGCCTTCAGCCTGAAAATGAAAGGTGTCGACGTCAAGGAACGCCGCACCAAAGCAGCCGAGATGCTGGAACTGGTCGACCTGACCGCCCTTGCAGACCGCCTGCCTGCGCAGCTGTCCGGCGGGCAACAACAGCGTGTCGCACTGGCACGGGCGCTGATTACCAGACCGCAGGTGTTGCTGCTGGACGAACCCTTGTCCGCGCTTGATCCTTTCCTGCGGGTCAGAATGCGAACCGAATTGCGCAACCTGCAAAAAGAGCTGGGGATCAGCTTTATCCATGTCACCCACGGGCAGGACGAGGCGCTGGCGCTGGCGGACGAAATTGTCGTGATGAACAATGCGGTCATCGAACAGGCCGGGCCTGCCCGCGACGTGTTCAATGCACCCAAAACACGCTTTGTCGCGCAATTCATGGGCGGCCATAACGTCATCGCCCTGCCCCAAGGCCATTTCGCCATCCGGTCCGACGCCGTCGGGGTGACACCCGCGGGCAGCGGCCAAATGGAAGGCCACGTCACCGCCATCGAATATCAGGGCACCTACGTCAGTGTCATGTCTCGCATCGCAGGCGACCAAGAGGTCACGGCCCTTGTCCCCGACGCCGCCTATTTCGACGCCCCGCACCACCCCGGCGACCGCATCGGTCTGACCTGGGATGCCAAGAACCTTCACCAATTGACGGCGTGAACCGCCGCGTCCCAACTCAACACAGAGAGATGCCATGACTAAAGCCACCACACTTTCCCGCCGCTCCGTTCTGAAAGGCGGGGCCGCCACCGCCGCCTTTGCCGCTGGCACCACGCTGGGCGCACCAATGATATGGGCGCAGAACATCAAAGATATTACCCTGCGCCAGTTCGGAACCGGCGTGTCAAATCTGAACGACGTCGCCGACAAGGTGAAAGAGGACCTTGGCTTTACGCTGGAAATGACAGCGCTTGATACGGACAGCGTGACCCAGCGGGCGGCCACACAGCCGAACAGTTTCGATATCGCAGATATCGAATATTTCATCTGTAAAAAGGTCTGGGCCGCCGGAAACCTGCAGGCGATGGATACATCCAAGATCAAGAACTACGACAAGATCGTCGGCATTTTCCGCAATGGTCTGCTGACCCCGGACAGCACGATTGCGCAGGGCACGGCACCGCATACCGTGGGCTTTACCTCTGGCCCGGACGGCACCGATTTCGTGCAGGAAGAATCCGGTTGGATGACGCTGATCCCGACAATTTACAACGCCGACACGCTGGGCATCCGCCCCGATCTGATCGGGCGTCCGATCAGCAAATGGTCGGAACTGCTGAACCCCGAATTCAAGGGCAAGGCTTCGATCCTCGATATTTCTTCCATCGGAATCATGGACATGGCCATGGTCGTGGAATCGATGGGTGAATACACTTACCCCGACAAGGGCAATATGACCCGCGACGAAATTGACATGACGCTGGCCATCTTTACAGAGGCCAAGAAGAACGGCCAGTTCCGGTCGTTCTGGAAATCCTTCGACGAATCCGTGAATCTGATGGCCTCTGGCGAGGTCGTCATCCAGTCTATGTGGTCGCCTGCGATCACCGCCGTCAAATCCCGCGGGATCGAATGTGTCTATCAGCCGCTGGAAGAAGGCTATCGATCCTGGGGCGGCGGCATCGGCCTGTCGAAATCCCTGTCCGGGCTGGAACGGGATGCAGCCTATGAATACATCAACTGGTATCTGGACGGCTGGGTCGGCGGCTATCTGATGCGGCAGGGCTATTATTCCGCCGTGCCTGAAACGTCCAAAAACTTCATGTCCGAAAACGAATGGGGCTATTGGTTCGAAGGCAAGGCCGCGACCGATGTGATCACATCCCCCACGGGCGACGCATTGGCGCAAGCCGGCGATGTACGCGACGGCGGCTCGTTCAACGATCGCATGGGATCGGTCGCCTGCTGGAACTCTGTCATGGACGAAAACCAGTACATGGTCCGCAAATGGAACGAATTCATCGCCGCGTGATGAAATCCGCGGCGCGCCCATCAGCGCGCGCCGCACCCCCAACCAAAAGGCATAGTGATGCAAGCAAAACCCAACCTTATCGGCTGGCTGATGGTGTCACCGCTGGCCGTTGTGCTGGCCGTGTTCCTTGTGCTGCCGATCATCCTGATTGCCGTGGTCAGTTTCTGGACCGCGACGGAGTTCAGCATCATCCCCGCCTTTTCATGGGAAAATTACGATTTTCTGTTCGGATCACCTGTGACCTACAGCGTGTTTCTGAACACCTTCAAATACGCCATCATCACCTGGGCCTTTACCTTTGGTATCGGGTTCACGATTGCCTATTACCTAGCCTTTCACATCCGCAGCCAGACCTGGCAGATTGCTCTGTTCCTGCTGTGCACGATCCCTTTCTGGACCAGCAACATCATCCGCATGATCAGCTGGATTCCGTTCCTGGGCCGCAACGGCATCGCCAACTCTGCGCTGATCAGCTGGGGCGTGATTGACGAGCCAGTTGAATGGCTGCTGTTCAGCGATTTTGCGGTTATTCTGGCCTTTGTACATCTTTATACATTGTTTATGGTGGTCCCGATTTTCAACACCATGATGCGTATCGACAAATCCCTGATCGAGGCGGCGCGGGACGCCGGTGCAAACGGCCGGCAGATCCTGTGGAACGTGATCCTGCCCCTGACCAAATCCGGCATCATGATCGGCACGATTTTTGTCGTGACCCTTGTTATGGGCGATTTCATCACGGTGCGGTTCATGAGCGGATCACAGTCTGCCAACGTCGGGCGACTAATCTCTAATGATATTGCCCTGCTGCAATATCCTAGCGCCTCGGCCACGGCGATCGTGCTTCTGGCGACGGTGCTGATCACCATCGCCATCCTGCTACGCTTTGTTGACATCAGAAAAGAGCTGTAATGGAACCTCGCCCCAAATCCTTTTACGTTTTGACGGCATTTTTCGCGCTGTTCATGCTGTTTCTTTACGGCCCGACCATCACAATCGGTATCCTGTCATTCCAGGGCGAGGGCGGCGGGCTGACATTTCCAATGCAGGGCGTGTCGACTTACTGGTTCCGCGACCTGTTCCAGCAACAGGCCGTCGGTGACATCTGGGGCAGCTTTGGCCGCAGCATTGTGCTGGGCCTGATGGTCATGGTCACGACCGTGACTGTATCTGTCATGGGCGGGCTGGCGTTCCGGACGAAATTCAAAGGATCCGGCATCCTGTTCTATCTGATCATCACCGCGCTGGTGATCCCGTCGATCCTGATTTCCTTGGGCGTTGGCCTGTTGTTCAGCCAGACAGGGTTGACCGTGCATTGGGCAACGTCAGGCTTCGGGGCGCAGCTGACTTGGACGCTGCCCTTTGGCCTGCTGATCATGTTCGCTGTCTTCAATCGGTTTGACAAAAGCTTTGAAGAAGCGGCGCGCGACCTTGGTGCCAGCCCGTGGCAAACCCTGCGCCATGTCGTGCTGCCGATTATTGCGCCCGCGCTGATCGGTGTCGCGCTGTTCGGCTTTACCCTGTCCTATGACGAATTTGCCCGCACGCTTTTGACCGCGGGCAGCTACAATACCCTCCCGCTTGAAATTTACGGGATGACGACGAATGTCACCTCGCCGGTCCTTTATGCGCTGGGTACACTGACAACGTTGTTTTCATTGGCAATCATCGGCGTATTCCTGACCATCGCCTTGATTGGCAACCGCCGCCGGGCGCGAGCGGGATCAGACGCGGGTAAGGGTGTGCTGTGATTGTCATCATCAACCCCAACAGTACGGTTGCGATGACCGAAACCCTGCTGACCACCGCCCGCCGGAAGTACCCCGACGCCCAGATCGAAGGCTGGACATCCCATGACGGACCGCCCGCAATCCAGGGGCCAGCCGACGGTGTTGCCTGCATCCCGCCCCTGCTGAAGCTGGTGCAAAAAGCCTATGACGCCGGCGCATCTGTTATCATCATCGGCTGCTTTGACGACACAGGTCTGGCAGAGGCGCGCGCGCTGGTCCCCCGCCCCGTGATCGGGATCGGGCAGGCTGCATATGACAAGGCCGCGCAGCTGGGCCGCTTCAGTGTGGTTACGACGCTCGCTGTGTCGATCCCGGTGCTGGAATCGAACATCGCAGCCCTTGGCCTGACCCCGCTATGCGCGCGCGTGCGGGCCAGCGACGTGCCGGTGTTGGACCTTGATACCGAACCCGCCACCGCCATCCCCCGCGTGCTGGCAGAGGCGCAAAAGGCCGTGGCCGAAGACGGCATCAGCGCTATCGTTCTGGGCTGCGCGGGCATGGTGGATGTCGCGGCCAATGCGCCTGATTTCCCTGTGCCGATGATCGACGGATTGCGCGCCGCGCTGGAAAGGACACTGTCATGACCGACCCCGCCACGCAGGCCAAACAAGTGGTCGAGGCCTATCTGGAACGGTCCATGATCCCCGATCCAGTTGGGGCGGCGAAATATGTCTCGCCCGATCTAAAGATCATCTTTACCGGTGGCCGCGCCTTTTCAAAGCCGGCGCAGACGGCCGCATTTAACGCCAGGCGCTATGCGTGGGTTAAAAAGCGGTTCATCCGCACCGATGCTGTGCTTGATCCGGTGACGGGGGACGTGCACGTTTACAATACAGGGCATTTATATGGTGCTTGGCCCGATGGAACGCTGTTCGACGGCAACCGCTATATCGACATTTTCATAGTGCGCGGCGGTGTGATTGTGGAAACGCAAATCTGGAACGACAGCGCGGAAATCCTTCTGGACCGTGCAGCTCTGGCAGAGGCACCCTTATGACCCTGCCGACGCACGGGCGCTATGATTACAGCCCGATCACGCAGCGCCCCGATTTCGATTGGCCCGGCGGCAAGCGTCTGGCGGTTTATCTAGGTGTGAACCATGAACACTTTGCCTTTGGGGCGGGTAAAGGCGCGCAGATCGGCAATGCCGAACCGGAACCGGACGTGCTTAACTACGGCTGGCGCGACTATGGCAACCGGGTCGGTGCGTGGCGACTGATCGACCTGCTGGACGAGCTGAACCTGCCCGCAACCGTCCTGCCCAATAGCGAAATGTATGACTATGCCCCGGCCCTTATGGCCGCCCATGCAGACCGCGGGGACGAAATCGCAGGCCATGGCCGTACCAATTCCGAAAGCCAAAGCAACATGACAGAGCCAGAAGAGGCCGCGATGATTGCGCATTGTTCTGACGTGATCGCTGCGCATACGGGCGAGCGGCCAAAAGGCTGGCTAAGCCCCTGGATCGCAGAGACGACGGTGACGCCTGATTTGCTGGTTGAAGCTGGATATGGTTACACGATGAACTGGTGCATGGATGATCAGCCGGTCTGGATGCGCACGCGGTCCGGTTTGTTGTTATCACTGCCCTATGGTCAGGAAATCAACGATATTCCCGCAATTGTCGGACGCAAAACCGGCGCGGCCGAATTTGCCGATATGATTGTCGACAACTTTGATGAATTGCTGGATCAAAGCGCGGCGCAGCCGCTGGTGTTCGGCATTGCACTGCATCCCTATATCGTTGGCCAGCCTTTTCGCCTGCGCCAGTTGCGGCGTGCGCTTGGCCATATTTTGCGCCACAGGGACGACATATGGATAACGACGGCAGGCCAGATCGCGCAGGCATTTGCCGCGCGAATTCCCGCGCCGCAGGGCCTGGACACTGCATCAGTTAGCTAACAAACGCGTCAAACCGGACATAAAAACCTACATTTTCTTGGCGATTTATAATATAGATCAAGTCACCATTGCCGCTGGATGTCGCCAGATGTGGATTTAGCAAAACGTAAGACCTTGGCGATAGATAAATAAGCGGCACAAATTAACGCATAGGGAAGCCATGGACGCCGATACAGAAAACCTGACACGTCGCCGCTTTTTCGCGGCCAGCAGTGTCGCAGCCTTGACCGTCGGCGCTGCTGGCTGCGCTGGCGCGAATATCACCCCCGGTGCCGCAGCCGATCTGGGGGGCGTCAATCGTCGCTATCAGCCAGACCGGTCCTATCCTTACGAAGTGCGCCGCACCGATGCCGAATGGCGCGCGATGCTGACCGAAACCGAATATTCCATCATGCGCGAGGGTGAAACTGAAATCCCCAAGTCCAGTTTTCTATGGCAGGAAACCAAGGACGGCGAATACCATTGCAAGGGGTGTGACCTAAAGGTTTACGATTCCCGCTGGAAAACTGTTGTGGACAAAGGTTTCGCGTTTTTCTTTCATTCAGAACCCAACGCAGTCATGACCGATATCGACGGCCCGAACCCGGCCTATGGCATGCGACCAAACGCAGAAATTGCCCTGACCGAAATCCACTGCCGCCGCTGTGGCAGCCATCTGGGTCATCATCTGATCGTTGGCAACAGGCCGCTGCATTGCATCAACGGCACGGCGCTTCGGTTTCGACCCAGCTAATCCTTAAATGTCGCTCTGACGCATCTGGCGAACTTGCTTTTCCAGATGCGCAGGCCTGCGTTTCGCGCTAGACGGGCGCATGACTGATACCTCATTCGACATTTTCGTGACCGCGCCGCCGGGGCTAGAACCATTGTTGCTGGTGCAGGTGCAAGCCGCTGGTTTTGCAGGGGCGCAAGCCGTACCGGGGGGCGTCAGTTTTCCGGGCGGCTGGCCGGACGTGTGGCGGGCCAATCTGGAACTGCGGGGCGCGGGGCGTGTGCTGGCACGGTTCGGCAGCTTTCTTGCGTTCCATCTGGCCCAACTGGACAAGCGGTCCCGCAAGTTTCCTTGGACCGACACCCTGCGCACCGATGTCCCTGTGCGCGTCGAGGTCACCTGCCACAAATCAAAAATCTACCATGCTGGTGCCGCCCAGCAGCGCATCGAAACCGCTTTGAAAGAAGAGGCCGGGATCACCATCGCCGCCGATGCCCCGATCACGCTGAAGGTGCGGATCGACGACAATACGGTGACGATGTCCGTCGATACCAGCGGCGAAAGCCTGCACAAACGCGGCCACAAGGAAGCTGTCGGCAAGGCACCGATGCGCGAAACGCTGGCTTCGCTGTTTCTTGCGCATTGCGGCTACACCGGGACCGAACCCGTCGTGGACCCGATGTGCGGGTCAGGCACCTTTGTGATCGAGGCGGCAGAGATCGCGCGCGGGATGCTGCCCGGACGTTCGCGCGATTTCGCCTTCATGCAACTCGCCAGCTTTGACCGCGCTGCCTTTGATGCGCTGCGCGGCAGCTTTGCCCTGCGCGACACCGATCTGCAATTCTACGGCTCGGACCGTGATACTGGCGCTGTGCGCAATGCGACGGCGAACGCGCAGCGGGCGGGCGTTGGCGATATCACGACTTTTGCCCACCACGCGATCAGCGATCTGCCGCGCCCCGCCGGACCGCCGGGCCTGGTCATGGTCAACCCGCCCTACGGTGCGCGCATCGGCAACCGTAATCTGCTGTTTCCATTATATGGCGCACTGGGTGCGACGCTGAAAGACCGCTTTCGCGGCTGGCGTGTCGGCCTTGTCACAAGCGAGCCTGGGCTGGCCAAGGCAACAGGTCTGCCCTTTGTGCCAGACCGGCTTCAGGTGCCACACGGCGGGCTAAAGGTTACGCTGTTTCGAACTGACCCGTTGAAATAATCGCTGCGATAATCTGCTCTGGCGTCTGGTCCAGATTGACGACGACCGCGGTCTCGTCCGCCGCGAGTGGCTCTAGCGTGGCAAGCTGACTATCCAGCAGCGCAGGCGGCATGAAATGGCCGGGTCGCTGGTTGACCCGCCGCGCCAACACATCGCGCGCGCCGTCCAAGTGCACAAAAACAACGCCTGGCGCGGCGGCCCGGATGCGATCGCGATAACGGCGCTTGAGGGCAGAGCAGGCAATGACCTCTGCCCCGGTGCCCAGCGCGCGGCCGACCGCATCAAGCCAAGGCGCGCGGTCATCGTCGTCCAGCGGGATCCCCTGCGCCATCTTGGCGATATTGGCTGCCGGATGCAGGCTGTCCCCGTCCAGAAATCCAAGCCCAAGGCGCTGCGCAAGCGCCGCTCCGATATGGGATTTGCCGCAGCCGGACACCCCCATGACAATGATCAATGGTGCGGCGTCCGTCATGCGCTGCCTCCGATATCTTGTGGTGCCATGGCGGTGGCTTTCAGAATGGCGTGCACCTCTTGCCCGACGGCAAGCCCCATTAGCGCGGCAGATCGCCGGGTAATCCGCGCCAGCAATCTGTCCTTGCCAGAAACAAGCGAAACGGCGACACCCGGCCCCTGCCCGATTTCAATCGCCGCAATCCGGCAGCGCAACACGTTCAGGGCCGACAGCCCGGCAGGTTTGGCCGTGGACAGGATCACATCCTGCGCCGGAATGCGCAGGCGAATGCGCGCACCAGGCGTACCAAGGCGACCGGGCAGGATCAGGCGACCCGCGGACAGGGCTACCTCTGTCAGGCCGTCGGCAGTGTTCAATCCGCGCACGGTTCCGGTCAGGACAGCGCCTGCTTCCCTGACGCCGATTAGCGGGACAGCAGCGGGATCGGACAGGATATCATCCAGCGGGCCAGCGCGGGTCACGCGGCCCGCGTCCAGCAGAACAAGGGTCGTGGCGAGGCGCGCAACCTCTGACATGGCGTGGCTGACGTAGATGATCGGGATCTGCGCGTTGCTGCACAGCCGTTCAAGATAATGTAGCACCTCTGCCTTGCGGGGCGCATCAAGCGCGGCAAGAGGTTCGTCCATCAGCAACAATTGCGGCCCCATCATCAGGGCACGGCCGATGGCCACGCGTGACTTCTCCCCGCCGGACAGGGACGCCGGACGGCGATCAAGCAGATCGCTAAGCCCCAGCATATCGATCACAGCGCCGCGGTCATGGCTGCCGCCGTAGGTCAGGTTTTGCAATACAGTTAAATGGGGGAAAAGCCGGGCATCCTGAAAGACATAGCCGATCCGACGCTTGTGTACATGCAGCTGCGTCAGATCGGCACCGCCAATGCGTACATGCCCTGAATCCGGCGGCAACAGACCGGCGATGGCATTGATCAGTGACGATTTGCCAGAACCGGACCGGCCAAAAATTGCGGTCACACCGGCCGGCGCGGTGAATGCGGCATCAAGGGTAAAATCGCCCAACCGTTTCGTGACCGCGACATCAATCATCCGGCTATCCGGGCGGTCATGCGGCGCGACAACCACTCGGCCAGCGCCAGCGTGCCCATGGCCAAAACGATCGAAATTACGACCAGCGACACCACCGCCCCATCCTGCCCCGGCACCTGCAAAAGCGCATAGATCGCCGAAGGGATTGTCTGCGTCTGGCCCGGGATTGCGGCAACGAAGGTGATCGTCGCGCCGAATTCACCAAGACTTTTGGCAAAACCCAGCACAGCCCCGGCCAGCACAGCGGGGGCGATCAGCGGCAAGGTGACGGTCAGGAACACACGGACTCGCGACGCGCCAAGGGTCGCTGCGGCGTCTTCCAGACCTTTTGGCACTGACTCGAACCCCAGCCGGATTGCGCGAACGGTCAATGGAAAGGCCATGATAGCCGCGGCCAACACGGCCCCGGTCCAGCGAAAAGCCAGCGTGATCCCAAAGGAATCACGCAAAAAGCCGCCAATCGGCCCTTGGGTTCCAAAGGCCAGCAGCAACAGATACCCCGTCACGACGGGGGGCAGCACCAGCGGCAAGTGCACCACCCCGTTCAGCAGGCCCCTGCCCCAGAATTGCTTGCGCGCCAGTAGCCAGGCCACGGCAATCGCAAGGGGCAACCCCAGCAGGGTCGCGACCAACGCCACGCGCAGCGACAGCGCAACGGCGGCCCAGGCGGCTGCGTCAAGCGACATCACTGCCCGGCCAGCGGGATAAAGCCCGCCTGTTCAAAGGCGGCTTGCCCGGCGGGGGATTTGAGCAAATCAAGCAAGGCGGTGGTTTCGGGATTGGCGGGCCCGACGGCGGCGGCTTGGTACAGGATCGGGGTGTGACTATCCTCTGGCATGGTCGCGACGATGCTGACGGCGGATTCGACACGCGCGTCCGTGCGATAGACCAGCGCTAGCGGTGCCTCGCCCCGCGCAGTCAAGGCAAGGGCGGCGCGGACACTGTCGACCTCGGCCAAGTGGTCCTTCACCGCGTCCCAAAGCCCCAGTGCAGTAAGGGATTCAGCGCCGTAAATCCCGGCGGGCACGGATGTCGTCAAACCAATGGCAAGGCGGCCATCCGGGCCAAGCGCAGCGGCGAACGCATCGGGCGTCAGCGCTAGATCAGGGCTGCCATTAGGGGCGACAATCACAATCTGATTGCCCAGCAGGTCGGTCACCGTGCCCGGGGTCAGTACGCCGGCCTGATCCATCGCCTCCATCCAGTCGGGGTGCGCCAGGAACACCAGATCCGCAGGGGCGCCCGCCATGACCTGCCGCGCCAGCGTGCCACTGCCACCATAGGTCGCGGTGACGCCTGTCTGGGTCTGCAGCAACTGGTCGAGCGGCTCTTTCAAACTTGCGGCGGCAAAAATGGTTAAATCGCGGGCTTGCGCAGAACTTGCACAAAGCAGCGAAAGAAGAAGGGCGATGTGTTTCATGAAAAGACTATCCCGCGCAGGCGCAGCCGCTGCAAGTCACCTTTACGTCCAAGAGAGCAGACGCGCCGAAAGGGTATCGCAGGCGTGACGCACCGCGTCATGGATCGCGCCCGGGCGCGGTGCATCGCGCAGGGTTGTGATCCAATGCGGCGGCGGAACTGTGATACGGCGCTGACCGTCCCAGCGCAGCGCGGCCAGTACCTTCTGCGCCGGATCAGGCAAGATATCAGGAATAGGGTAATCGTTCAAAATTGCCCAGTTGCCCGACCAAAGCCGCCCGACGCTCCACGGATTATAGCCGCCACCGCCAAGGACTATCAGCCGAGGGGCGAGCGGGCGGATTGCGCGCAGGATGGCCCAATGCGCGTTGTTGGACAAACACAAGCGCGATTGCGGATCTTCGGTCACGGCGTCCGCGCCGCATTGCAACACGATGGCATCCGGGCGAAACAGCGCCAGCGCGGGCAGGATCACCCGGTCGCGCACAAGGGCCATATCATCGTCATGCGCGCCGCTGGGCAGCGGTAAATTCAACACGTTGCCGGTGCCCACATCATCAAGCGGCCCGGTGCGCGGCCAACGCCCCGCCTCGTGCGTGGAAATCAGCAGCGTGTCGGGATCATTCCGAAAGGCGTGATCGACACCGTCACAATGGTGCGCGTCGATATCGACATAGGCAATCCGCGCGGCCCCGTTGCGGCGTAGCGACTGAATGCCCAGCACCGGATCATTCAGATAGCAAAACCCGCCAGCCCGATCGGGAAAGCCATGATGCGTGCCGCCCGCAGGGGTGAATACCGTGCCGGGGGCCCGCAACAACTCTCCTGCCAGCATAGCTGCCCCGGCAGAAGTGGCAGGCCGGCGATACATTTCAGCGAAAACGGGATTGTTCGACGTGCCAAGCGCGTGACGCGTGCGGTCCAGATCGCTGACGGATTGCGTTGCCTCTGCCCGATGCAGCGCGGCGACATATTCAGGCGTATGATAGGACAGCAGCGCCGCAGGCTTGGCGCGGGGGCTGTTCAGATACTGCCCCGGGGCGATCCAGCCCATGGCGCGGCACAGATCCATGACAGTCGATACCCGCGGCACACGCAATGGGTGAAATGGTCCATAAGATGAATGGCGGTATATTTCCGACCCGATAAACCAGGGCGGGCTTTGCGTCTTGCAGACGTCATGGGGGTGTGGGACGACGGGGTGCATATCAACAGGATGTAAGACCTTTGCCAGCCGACACCACCCCCGACCAGCCGATCCCTGCACGTGCCCAGCTTCCGCTGAAACTGCGCGGCAGCAAAACGGATGTGCGCGGCCAGTTTGCGGCCTTGTGCTGGCGCCGTGATACCGCGGGAGAGGTCGAAATCTGTCTGATCACCTCGCGCCGCACAAAGCGCTGGATCGTGCCAAAGGGCTGGCCTATGCACAAACAGACCCCGGCAGAGGCCGCAGCAACCGAAGCTTGGGAAGAAGCGGGCCTGACCGGCCACCCTGTCGATCGCTGCCTTGGTGTGTTTTCCTACGTTAAACCGCTGTCGAAACGCACGACGCCGGTCGTCGTGATGGTCTATCCGCTTGAAGTTCTGCAAATTGCCAGCGACTGGCCGGAAAAAGCAGAGCGCCGCCGCAAGTGGTTTTCCCGGCGCAAGGCGGCATCGAAACTTGCCGAACCCGCGCTGCGGCGCATCGTCGAAGCGTTTGACCCTGATAGCCTTTAGTCCATTACGCAGGTAAACCGTTGCATCCGGGCGCAGTCAGCTTATCTTTGCCCCACCCCGAAACGGATATGACCCTTGATCCGCTATACCCTGATTTGTGATAACGATCACCGCTTTGACAGCTGGTTCCAGTCAGCCGATGCCTTTACGACGCTTGCCGCATCCGGGCAGCTGACATGTACGACCTGCGGGTCCGCAAAGGTCAGTAAAACCGTCATGGCCCCTGCCGTCGCGGCGGATCGTCACAAGCAGGCAGCCGTGCAAAAGCTGCGCCAGCACATCGAGAGCAACGCAGAGGATGTCGGAGCCGACTTTGCCCGGGAAGCCCGCGCCATGCATCTGGGCGATGCGCCAGAGCGCGCTATCTGGGGTGAAGCGACCGGCGCGGACGTACGTGCGTTGCTGGCTGATGACATTCCCGTGCTGCCGCTGCCTTTTGTGCCGCGCCGCCGCACCAACTGAACTGGGTACGACATGACAATTTTGATTACCGGCGCGAATCGCGGCATTGGCCGGGCCATGTTCGACGGGTACCGCGACCGCGGCGAGAAGGTGATTGGCACGCACCGCGATGCGCCATCTACCGACTGGATCCGGCTGGATGTAACCGACCCCGGTTCCGCCGCGCAGATGGCAAAGGACCTTGTGGACACGCCCATTGACCTGCTGGTGTGCAACGCAGGCGTGTTTCTTGATCGCGGCCAATCGGTGGCGGATCTGACCGCCGACACATGGGCAAAGGAATTCGCGGTCAATGTAACCGGTGTGTTCCTAACTGTTCAGTCACTTTTACCGAATATCAAGGCTGCGGGCGGCAAGATTGCAATCATCAGCAGCCAACTTGGCTCTGACACCAAGGCTGCGGGCGGAAACTACGTCTATCGCGCTTCCAAGGCGGCGGCGCTGAACTTTGGGCTGAACCTTGCCGCGGACCTGAAGGATGACGGGATCGCTGTGGGGATCTATCACCCCGGCTGGGTGCAAACGGACATGGGCGGCAGCAGTGCTGCGATTACGCCCGGTCAGGCTGCGGACGGCCTACTGGATCGTTTCGCAGAGCTTTCGGTGGCTACGACGGGTTGTTTCAAAACCTGGGACGGGCAGGATCACCCTTACTGACCCGTGAAGGGGGCTCTGCCCCCGCCGCTACGCGGCCCCCCGGAATATTTTTGACCAGAAGAATGTGGACCCAAGAGCCAGGTGGATTGCTCTTGCGGCATTCGTCGCGTAAAGGGCGCGCGGAAGCACGGGGAAATATCATGCCCACACTTGTGATGAAATTTGGCGGCACGTCCGTCGCAAACCTTGACCGGATCGCGCGCGCGTCCAAACGCGTAGCATTGGAAGTGGCAAATGGTTACGACGTCATCGTCGTCGTGTCAGCCATGTCTGGCAAGACGAACGAGCTGGTCGGCTGGGTGAACGAGACATCACCGCTGTATGACGCGCGCGAATATGACGCTGTCGTATCATCCGGAGAGAATGTGACGGCGGGCCTGATGGCCCTGCGGCTGCAGGAAATGGATATTCCGGCCCGCAGCTGGCAGGGCTGGCAAGTGCCGGTGCAGACGACCTCTGCCCATGCCAACGCGCGCATCGAAGGTATTCCGACAGACAATATCAACGCCAAGTTCGCCGAAGGCATGAAGGTTGCCGTGGTCGCCGGTTTTCAAGGCATCAGCCCGGAAGGCCGGATCACAACGCTGGGCCGGGGCGGATCAGATACAACCGCTGTCGCCTTTGCCGCCGCTTTCGATGCAGAGCGCTGCGATATTTATACGGACGTAGACGGCGTCTATACGACGGATCCGCGTATCGTACGCAAAGCGCGCAAGCTGGACCGTATCGCCTTTGAAGAGATGTTGGAGCTGGCGTCCTTGGGGGCGAAGGTGCTGCAAACGCGATCGGTCGAGCTGGCAATGCGCTTTGGCGTCAAGCTGCGGGTGCTGTCATCGTTCGAGGAACCATCAGACAATGCGGGCACGCTGGTGTGCGCCGAGGAGGACATCATGGAAAGCAATGTCGTGGCCGGTGTGGCCTATTCGCGTGACGAAGCAAAGATGACACTGATTTCGGTCGCTGACCGTCCAGGTATCGCAGCCGCGATCTTTGGTCCACTGGCGGATGCCGGGGTGAACGTGGATATGATCGTTCAAAACATCAGTGAAGAGGGTCGTACCGATATGACCTTTTCCTGCCCGGTCGATCAGGTCGTCCGCGCGCAGAAAGCGATGGAAGATGCCAAAGCGGCCGGAACGATCAATTTTCACGATCTGGTCGCGGACGAAGGTGTGGCGAAGGTCAGCATCGTCGGTATCGGTATGCGCAGCCATGCCGGCGTGGCCGCCAAGATGTTTGCCGTGCTGCGCGACGAAGGCGTGAATATCAAGGTGATCACCACGTCTGAAATCAAGGTCAGCGTTCTGATTGATCGCAAATACATGGAACTGGCGGTGCAGGCGCTGCACGATGCCTTTGAACTGGAAAAATCTGCTTAAGATTCTTTCCTAAGCATGGCTGGATCGGTCCGCAAATTGGGCCGATCCAGCTTTTTTTTGTCGGATGCTAAAACAAGAACAAAGGTTCGGTCACCATTCCGCCACGACAAGCCGCCCGTTCCGCGGCTGAATCGGACGGGCATTGTTGGGAAAAACCGACTGAAACGCGGCAATCTGGTCAGCAGATGCCGTGATTGGCGACATAAGCATATGCCAGTTGATGCCTTCGGTGCATGGCGGTGTCGTCAATGACCCCATGAACCGCATATAGCTTTGATTGCTGGGCAGCAGATCGCGCGGGTCAAACAGGGCATCGGCGGTGCCGGTTTCACCCTGATCATAAGGCGCGACGTTCCACAACTGCGTCAGCGCCGGGTTTGCCGGCCCTTCGGCGATCATGACGCCAAGAACGGCGAAGCGGCCATCGGCTGCCTGATGAACGAAATGCAGTTCCATCGGAAAGGATTTGCCGCTGATCATGTATTCGCTGGGCGTATGGAAATGGAACTGCAACAGTTTGAAATCTGTACTGCCAATCCGCAGAACGTCATCAATCCCGCCATTGACCACAAGCGTATGTCCGTTGTTCGTCACGGCCACCGGCATGGGATTGTACCGGATATCCAGATTTGCCAGATCAGCGTCGATATCGGGAACGATGTTGAACGGCGACTGGAAATGGCCTGCCGCACAGGTTTGATAATCGCCTGATAAATCCGCCCAGTGATCCGGTCCGTGTTCCCCAGTGTAAGACCAATCTGCTGCATAGGCAGCTGACCATCCGACACAGGTCAGAATTAAACAAAGTAAAGCCGTACGGAAGGTTGTCATGGACAGTCCTATGGCAAATGGAAAATCTTTGGGCAGACTGCATCGACGAAGTGAATATCCGCTTAAGCGCTATGCGACTTTGCCGGGTTATTGCCGGAATTATTCCGGGTGCGGGATGCGCGGGCGCATTGGCCCTCCCCTTCTGGATGTAAAGCGCATAGACAGGGGAAAAGACGACACGCCGGGGGAGCCATGAGCGACAGGATCGAAACCGAAAGCCGAAAGCTGCTTGGCCGTCTGCGCCGCGCCTTGGCCGAGGATTCCGCCGGTCAGGAACGGCTGGACCGGATTGTCGAATTGATTGCGACGTCTATGCAGACCGAAGTATGCTCGATCTATCTGTTCCGGGATGTCGACACCCTGGAACTATGTGCTACCGAAGGTCTGCAGGCGGAGTCGGTTCACAAGACGCGGATGCGGCTGGGCGAAGGCCTTGTCGGCCGGGTGGCCCGGACACGCCGCGTGGTGAATGCCGCCGACGCGCCATCTGCACCCGGTTTTCGCTATATGCCGGAAACCGGAGAGGAGCGTTATTCATCCTTCTGCGGCGTCCCCATTCAGCGGCTGGGTGATGCCCTTGGCGTGCTTGTCGTGCAGTCCAAGGATTCGCGCGCCTTCACCACGGACGAGGTCTATGCCCTTGAAGTCGTTGCCATGGTGCTGGCAGAAATGACCGAGCTTGGCGCGTTTGTCGGCGAAGGTGCGGCCTTGTCGGCGCGGCACCAACAACCTGTTCTGTTCCGCGGATCGATCGCGCAAGAGGGGGCAAGTGCGGGCAAGGTTTACTTGCATGAACCGCGCGTTGTGGTCACAAACCCCATTTCTGACGATCCTGATCTGGAATTGGAACGGCTGCGCGGCGCGGTGGAAACGCTGCGTGTGTCCGTCGATGAACTTCTGAGCGGCGATCGTGCCATGACCCCCGATCAGGTCGAGATTTTCGAAGCCTATCGCATGTTCGCCAATTCGCGCAGCTGGATGCGCCGGATGGAGGCAGACGTCAGCAACGGCCTGTCCGCCGAAGCAGCGGTCGAGAAAGAGCAATCGTTGGCCCGGTCCCGTCTGGGTCAGGCAGAAGATGCCTATATGCGCGACCGGCTGCATGATCTGGATGATTTGTCGAACCGCCTTCTGCGCATCCTGACGGGCCAAGGATCGAACACCGGCGCGGAAATGCCAGAAAACCCGATTCTGATCGCAAAGAATATCGGCCCCGGTGAATTGCTCGAATACGGCAAGGCGCTGCGCGGGATCGTATTAGAGGAAGGCTCTGTCGGATCCCATGCGACCATTGTGGCGCGGGCCTGGGCCATTCCGCTGGTCATCAATGCCAAGGGCATCACAACAGAGGCTTTGAACGGCGATACGATCCTTGTCGACGGCGAACAGGGTGTTGTGCATCTTCGGCCAGATGACAGCGTGTCGACTGCATTTGGCGACAAACTTGCGATGCAAACGCGGGCGCAGGAACGCTATGCATCCTTGCGTGAATTGCCCGCCGTAGGCACATGCGGCACTCAGGTTGCCCTGCACATGAACGCAGGTCTGATGGCTGATTTGCCGTCCCTGCCGTCATCCGGCGCCGAAGGGGTCGGCCTGTTCCGCACCGAATTGCAATTCCTGATCCGCAGCCAGATGCCAAAACGGTCAGAGCTTTCGGCGCTGTATTCCCGCGTCATCGCCGCAGCGCATGGCAAGCGCGTTGCCTTCCGCACACTCGACATCGGGTCCGACAAGGTTCTGCCTTACATGAAGGCCAATGATGAACCGAACCCTGCGATGGGATGGCGCGCGATCCGTGTCGGGCTTGATAAGCCCGGCATTCTGCGGATGCAGCTACAGGCCCTGATCCGGGCGGCAGACGGCGGTCCCCTGGCTGTGATGTTTCCGTTCATCACGCTTCATTCCGAATTCCGCGCGGCCAAGGCCGAGCTTGATAAGGTGCTCGCGAGAGAGACCAAATTAGGCAATCCGCTTCCATCAAATCTGGAAGTCGGTGCCATGCTGGAAACGCCATCCCTTGCCTACGCCCCTGACGAGTTTTTCAGGGAGGTCGACTTCATCTCGGTCGGTGGCAACGATCTGAAGCAGTTTTTCTATGCGGCGGACCGCGAAAACGAACTGGTCCGCCGCCGCTATGACACGTTAAATGGCAGCTTTTTGTCGTTCCTGAAAACGGTTGTCGACCGCTGTGACGCGGTCGGCACGCCGGTGTCATTCTGCGGAGAGGACGCTGGCCGCCCGCTCGAGGCGCTGGTGCTGGCGGCAATCGGGTTCCGCAGCCTGTCCATGCGCCCAGCCTCGGTCGGGCCTGTGAAACATCTGCTGCGGCAAGTGGATCTTGTTGCGGCGGGCAAAGCGGTGTCAGAGGCGCTTGAATCCGGCGAGCAGGATATCAGAGAGATGATCAACGCCTGGCTGGTCGAAAACCATCAATCGCCGCGGGCCGTGACCTGATGCTTTTCAAGGGCCGTGTGAAAGATGTTTTCCACTTCCTGCGCGTCATGCTCCCTTAGCATTTTGCGCAGACCAAAGTGCACATGGGCCATTTCGACGTAATATTGGGTAAAGGCATAGTTGGTACCTGCCCCGGCGGCAGCGCCAAGGATTGGCACGGCCTGCGTGGCTAGTTTTTGCGTCAGGACAGCAGCAAAGCGCGGCGCGACACGCGCAATCAGCGTGTGAACCGCTGCCCCTGACAGCCCCAGCCGCGCACCTAGAAACGATGTATCGACACCGTCTTCGCCTGCCTCGCCCGCACCAAAGACCGCCAGCGCGTGCAGGCGGGTTTCGGGATCGGCTGGATCCTCCCCGTATTGAGCGGCAACGCCTTGAACCGCACGAAAAATCATCGTGGTTGCAACAGGCAGTTCGGCCAACGCGGTAGGCAGGCCGCCAAAACCGCCAACGGCCCCGGACAGGGTCGCCATGACCTTGTGCATCCGGTCGGTATTCACCGCCTGCCCAAGCGAGCCAGAGCGGGACTTTGCCGCGACTTCATAGCTTTGCGCCAGGGCCGAACGCGCTGCGGCGTCGATCTGGCCACGCGCGCCTTTGGGCAGCAGTTTCATCGTATCTTCGACTTGCGAGCCGACAAAATTGATGGCGCGCATCAGAATACCATTGGCGCGGCGCTGTCGTTCGGCAAGGGCGCGAATGCGCGCGCGTTCCGCCTCGCCTAGTGGAGCCTTAGGGGATAAATCAGCGTTAATTGTCTTCATCGGGACCGCACCTTTTGGGTTAGCCTGAACATATGCAACCCTGCGGCGATTTCAATCATGAGCACGTTCGACCGGCCCGGTCACGCCGTCCCATCCCCCTTTGCGCAGGGCGATCCCCAGAACGCGGTCAGGATTTGTCGGCGGCGGCATAATCACATTCTTCAGCTGCACAAAGCCGAAACGGCTGTAGTACGGGGCATCTCCGACCAGCATGATCCGTGGCCAGCCGTCTTTTGCCGCAACTTCTAGGCAGCGCCATATCAGCAGGGCCGCGATACCTTCGCCTTGGTGGACGGGGTGCACGGCAACCGGGCCAAGCAGAACAACCTCTTTATTTGCAACGCGCACGGGCCAATTGCGGATCGCGCCGGCAATCTGGCCGTCGCCGGCGCGGGCCACGATGCATAGCCGTTCAATCGGATCGACACCGTCCCGCAGGCGATAGGACGACAGCGCCGTTCGGCCCGGTGCAAAGCATGTGTCGTACAGCGCCTCGACTTCCCACCAGTCGTCGGGGCGTTCCCGTGCGGTTGTGATATCCATGCTGTGCGTGTCTTTCGTATGGTCCGGCGCGTGTGCGCACGCTAGCTGTTGCGCAAGCTGGATAAAAGGGATGACCGCCATGTTCTATCAACCAGATCGCGACACCGGCGCAGGCCATGGCCTGCCGCATAACCCGTTCAATGCCATCGTGACCCCCCGCCCCATCGGCTGGATTTCCACGCGCGGCAGTGACGGGTCCGACAACCTTGCGCCCTATTCGTTTTTCAACGCGGTCAGCTATTTCCCGCCGCAAGTCATGTTTGCCTCTACCTCGGCCAAACCGGACCGGGGCGACACCAAGGATTCGGTCGCCAATATCCGCGAAACCGGCGTTTTTGCCGTGAACATCGTCAGCCACGGGCTGCGGGATGCGATGAACCAAACCTCTGGGCCATACCGGCGCGATGTGGACGAATTTGCGCAGGCGGGTCTGGAAAAGGGCCAATGCCAGACCATTGACTGCGGCTTTGTCATCGCCAGTCCCGCGACGCTGGAATGCAAGATGACCCAGATCGTGACACTGGAAGGCGCAAACAATTTCATGGTCATCGGCGAAGTCGTCGGCATCCGCATGTCTGACGATTGCATCGTGGACGGCATGTTCGACGTAACCCGGTTCAACCCGCTGTCGCGCCTCGGTTATCGTGACTATGCCACTATAACCGAGGTGTTCAGCCTGAACCGGCCCGGCCAGTCCTAAACGGTCCGGTCGGCCCAACCGGCAAAGATCTTTTCCAGCGCAACGACGATGTAATACAAAACGATGCCAAGAAACGCCAAGGCGATCAGCACCGCAAACATCAGCGGATAGTCGGAATTGGTTTTGCCGCTATCAAACAGCGCCCCAAGGCCGCGGCCATGGGGCGACACGATCTCCATCAAGTTGGTACCGATAAAGGCCAAGGTGACCGCGACCTTGAGCGCGCCAAAGAATTCCGGCAGCGTTTTGGGCAAGGCGATTTTCCAGAATACCTGTGCCTGACTTGCACCAAGGCTGCGCAGGATGTCGCGGTATTCTGGCTCTAGCGTCGACAGGCCAATGCTGACAGAAACGGCGATCGGGAAAAAGCTGATCATGAATGCAATCAGCACGGTGTTGAAATCGTGCCAGCCGACGAACATCAGCGCCACGATGGGCACCACGGTCGCTTTGGGCACGGCGTTAAAGCCTACAAGCAGCGGATAGAGCGCGTCACGCATTGTGCGCGAAAAGCCCATGACCATACCAAGCGCGATACCGAAAACCACCGCAAGCAACAGGCCGACAACCGTCCGCCACAGGGTTTGCCACCCCATGACCAGAAACAAAGACCAGTATTTTTCATAGGCCGGGATCAGATCAGACGGGCTGGCCATCTTGTAGTTTGGCCAGCCCATAATCCAGACCAGCGCCTCCCACAGGACCAAAAACACGACGACGGCGGCCAGTGGCACAAGAACCTGACGCGCCTTCATGCCTCAACCCGCCCTTGGGCGACCTCGATCTGGTGGCGCAGCACGTTCAGGCGTTCAGCGGCCAGCGGCGTATAAAGGTCTTCGAGAGTGCGCAGGCCGGTATCGGGAATGTCCATGACGAACTGCGTCTTGGCGGGTCGGCCAGACAGCACGACAACCTGATCGGCCAGAAAGATCGATTCGCGCAGATCATGGGTGATCAGCACGCCGGTAAATGGCTCTTCTGCTTTGACCTTGTGCATGGTCTGCCACAGGTCTTCTCGGGTAAATGCGTCAAGGGCACCGAACGGCTCATCTAGGATCAGCACCTCTGGCTGGTGGATCAGCGCGCGGCACAGGGATGCGCGTTGCTTCATACCGCCAGACAGTTCTGACGGGCGTTTTGCCTCGAACCCTTCTAGCCCCACAAGCGCCAGTAGTTTGCGCGCACGCGCCTCGCCTTGGGCTTTGGTCAGCTTGTTTGGTACTATTTCCAACGGCAACATGATGTTGTCCAAGATCGTGCGCCATTCCAGCAGCACCGGGTTCTGGAACGCCATACCGACATTGCTGCGGGGCGCGGTGATGCGGGTACCATGAACGTTGACCGTGCCTTCGTCCGGGATCAGCAAACCCGCCACAAGGCGGGTCAGCGTCGATTTTCCACAGCCGGACGGCCCGACGACGGCGACAAAGCCACCCTCTGGCACCGTGACGTTAAGCCCGTCCAGCACCGGCAAAAGGCCGGAAGCGGTGCGGTAGGAATGCCGCACCCCCTTTATTTCAATCAGGTTTTCCAAACCTTATTTCGCCAACTTGAAGCCGCCCTCGGGCAGGTAATCGCTGGTAAAATACAGCGACGCATCTGGCGCTGTTGCAAATTCATAGGTGGTCGCGATCTGGGCCAGGCTGTTTTCCATACGGTCTGCATCAATGCCGCCAAAGCCGTTCGCTTTGACCCAATCGGTGTCCACGTTGTCGCGGATCGACAGTTCCAGCCGGCGCTGTTCCAGTTCTGCATCGGCGGCGGGGTTGCGTTCGATCAGCATGGGAATGACCGAAGCCGGATCGGCAACCGCGTCAGCCCAGCCCATCGCGACAGCGCTCAGGAAGGATTTGATCACTTCTGGGTTGGCGGCAGCATATTCCGTGTTCACGATAACCGCGTTGCCATACAGATCGACGCCGTAGTCGGCCATCAGCATTGTGACCAGATCATCCTCTGGCACACCAAGGCGGGCAGCGTTCAGGTAAGACGTAAAGGAAAACCCGGTGATCGCGGCGACATTGCCTTCGGCCAGCATCGGCTCGCGCGTCGGAAAGCCGACAGGTTCGACAGTGATCGCATCCATATCAAGGCCGTTTTCGGCGGCAAAGATCGGGAACTGCGCCCATGCGCCATCGGGCGGCGGGGCGCCCAGCACCTTGCCTTCCAGCGATTTGGGATCGCTGACACCCAGCGATGTGCGGCCAATCACGGCGAATGGCGGCTTGTCATAGACCATCATCGCCGCAATCACCGGCGCGCCGGGGTTCTGGTCAAGGAACTTGATCAGGCTGTTGATATCGGCAAAGCCGACCGGGAAGGCCCCCGTCGCAACCTTTGGAATCGCATCAAGAGAGCCGTTGCCAGCTTCGACCGTGACATTCAGGTCAGCGGCGGCAAAATGGCCATTGTCGATGGCTGCAAAATAAGGCGCAGCAGGCCCTTCGAATTTCCAGTCCAGCGCAAATGGCAGATCAGTCTGCGCTTGTGCGGCGGATGCCATCAGAACGGCAGCAGTCAGTGAGCGATAAAACATAAAGGTCCCCGTCAACGGTTTATTGTTGAACCGTAGTATTGGACCCGCAGCGCCCCTTGGCTAGGCGGAAACGGGAATTTTCGCCCCGTTTCCGTGCATTTGCTTAATTAATAAGCGTCAGTGGCCACCAAGCACGCCTGTGCGCACCGAATAATCGACGGCCAGTGCATAATCGGGGTCATCGTCACTATCGACGACAAGGTGGCCCGCCTTCGACAGCAAACGGTGACAATCGCGGGACAGATGGCGCAACTGCAGCGACTTGCCTGCCGCCTCGTATTTTGCCGCGATGCCTTCGATAGCGGCAAGGGCTGACTGATCCACGACGCGGCTGCCTTCAAAATCGACAATGACCAGCGATGGGTCGTCGTTCACGGCAAACAGCTCGTTAAATCCTTCGGCAGAACCAAAGAACAGCGGCCCCTGGATCTGATAGACCTTTGCGCCTTCTGGCGTTGTATGCGTCCTGGCGTGGATGCGGGTCGCGTTGTTCCAGGCATAGGCCAGCGCCGAGACAACGACGCCCACGAGCACCGCGGTGGCCAGATCGGTTGCCACGGTGACAGCCGTCACCAGCACGATCACGACCGCATCGGTGCGCGGCACCTTGCGCAGGATGCTGAAGCTGTTCCACGCAAAGGTGCCGATGACGACCATGAACATCACGCCAACCAGCGCGGCCAGCGGAATCTGTGCGATCAGGCCCGATGCAAACAGGATAAAGGCAAGCAAGAACAGCGCCGCCGCGATCCCGGCGATGCGCGTGCGGCCGCCGGATTTCACGTTGATCATGGATTGCCCGATCATCGCGCAACCGCCCATGCCGCCGAAAAAGCCCGTGACCGTATTCGCAACGCCTTGCGCGATACATTCCTGACTGGCCCCGCCGCGCTGGTTCGTCATTTCAGACACAAGGTTCAGGGTTAGCAGGCTTTCGATCAGGCCGATGGCAGCAAGGATCAATGCATAAGGCAGGATGATCTGAAACGTCTCTACCGTGAAAGGCACCATCGGCACATGGAATGGCGGCAGTGTCCCCTCGATGGACGCCAGATCGCCGACAACAGGCACATCAATGCCGAAGATGATAACAATGGCTGCCACGATGCCGATCCCGGCCAGTGGCGCGGGGATCAGGTTTGTAACCTTTGGCGCGGCCCAGATGATGAACATCGTCAGCGCGGTCAGCCCCAGCATCCAGATCAGCGGCAGACCGGACAACCATTCGCCGCCGCCGACACCGTGACCTGACGCTTCTGCTGTGCCGGGCACCTTGAACTGACCCAGCTGCGCCAGAAAGATGACGATGGCCAGACCGTTCACAAAGCCCAGCATGACCGGATGCGGCACCAGCCGGATAAACTTGCCCCAGCGCATGACGCCGACCACAATTTGGATCAGCCCCATCAAAACGACCGTCGCAAACAGATATTCGATCCCATGCGTCGCCACGAGACTGACCATCACAACCGCAAGCGCCCCCGTCGCGCCAGAGATCATGCCGGGGCGCCCGCCGAACACAGCGGTGATCAGGCCCACGATAAATGCAGCATAGAGGCCCACAAGCGGCGGTACGCCGGCGACAAAGGCGAAGGCCACGGCCTCTGGCACCAGCGCAAGGGCGACGGTCAGGCCGGACAGAAGCTCGATCCGTAGACGCCCCGCGTTCAAGGGCGCGCTGGGATCGGTTAGGGCAATACTGTCGGCAAAACTTGCCAGAAGGGCGCGGGGGGCCATGGGACATCCTAATGCTAAACGGTTTGTGTCGCCCCTACGCCAGACCAGCCCGATTGTCACCCCGCCCCGCGGTGAACAGTTGCGCCGCCGCGGCGCAGGGGCCACAAGGCTGTGGTGCATTAGCGAAAGGCGCAGCCATGCAGGGCAGATTTGGCATCATCGGCGGTTCGGGCCTGTATGACATTCCCGGACTGCAGGACGCGGTGTGGACGCAGGTGGACAGCCCCTGGGGCGCACCATCTGATGCGGTCCTGACCGGCGCACTAAACGGGGTACCGCTGGCGTTTCTGCCGCGCCATGGCCGCGGCCATCTGCACAGTCCTACAACGGTCCCCTACCGGGCCAATATCGACGCATTGAAACGGCTGGGCGTGACGCATCTGGTCAGCATCAGCGCCTGCGGATCATTCCGCGAAGACATGGCCCCCGGTGACTTCGTTGTCGTCGACCAGTTCATCGACCGGACCTTTGCCCGGGAAAAGTCGTTCTTTGGCACCGGCTGTGTCGCGCATGTCAGCGTTGCCCACCCTGTTTGCCCGGACCTGTCGGCCGCCTGCGTCGCGGCGGCCCGCGCGTCCGGCATCCGCGTGCACGACGGCGGCACCTATCTGGCGATGGAAGGCCCGCAATTTTCCACTCGCGCCGAAAGCCTGATGTACCGCGGCTGGGGCTGCGACGTGATCGGCATGACAAACATGCCAGAAGCGAAACTCGCCCGAGAGGCAGAGCTGCACTACGCCTCTGTCGCGATGATCACCGATTACGACAGCTGGCACCCCGGCCATGATGCCGTCGACGTCGCCGAGGTCATCCGCACCCTGCAAGGCAACGGCACAAAGGCGCGCGACATGGTCATGGCGCTGGCGTCAATGTTGCCAAAAGCTTGCGCAAGCGGCTGCGATCAGGCATTGGCCCATGCGATTATGACACCCCCCGATCAGCGCGACCCTGCGCTGGTGGCAAAACTGGGCGCGGTCGCGGGCCGCGTTCTGAACCCAAAGGACACCGCATGAAAACCGTTCAGGATTATATCCGCACGATCCCCGATTTCCCGCACGACGGGATCATGTTCCGCGATGTGACTACGCTGTTCGCCGATCCCCGCGGGTTTCGCATGGCGATCGACCAGCTGCTTCACCCCTATGCAGGCCAGCCCATCGACCGGGTTGTCGGGCTGGAAGCGCGCGGCTTTATCCTGGGCGGTGCGATTGCGCACCAGCTGTCCGTCGGTTTTGTACCGATCCGCAAAAAGGGCAAACTGCCCGCCAAATGCATCGAGCAAGCCTATACACTGGAATACGGCGAGGCGATTGTCGAAATCCACGACGACGCGCTGAAGCCGGGCGAACGCGTGCTGATGGTTGACGATCTGCTTGCAACCGGCGGCACGGCAGAGGCGGGGATCAAGCTGATCGAACGCCTTGGCGCACAGGTGACGGGCTGTGCCTTTGTCATCGACCTGCCTGAGCTGGGCGGACGGGCGAAACTGGAAGCGCTTGGCATGGATGTCCATGCGCTATGTGCCTACGACGGGCATTGATGCGCTGCGGCGGCGTTGGCATTTGACCCACGCCGCCACTACAAGAGCCGCAGACCGGCTGCGCCGGATTTTCCGGCAAGACCTCTTTCGAAGATCGCAGCGTAGGCCTTCTGACCCGGGAGGAAGTCCGGTGATTCACCGGCTTACTGCGGTTATTATGCAGCGCGAAGCTTAATCATCCGTTAAATTGCGCAGCACAGCACCGGGATTCATAATGCCATGGGGATCAAGGGCGGTTTTAATGGCGCGCATCATCGCCAGCTTTGCCGGATCGCCGTATTTTTCCAGATCACCGACCTTTAGCCGCCCGACCCCATGTTCGGCGCTGACCGATCCACCCATCTCGTAGGTCAGGTCATGCACGCAATCCTTTACGGCGGCGCGTTTGTCCTCGTGGTCGCTGCGCGACTCTCCGAACAAGGGAAACACGTTATAGTGCAGGTTGCCGTCCCCCAGATGACCAAAGCAATTGATCCGGAAATGGCCGACTTGCGCCAACCGCTTGCCGCCTTCGACGATAAATTCCGGCACCAGGCTTAGGGGCAGCGAAATGTCATGAGACGAGATGGACCCGATACGCCGGTTCGCCTCTGGTATGCTTTCGCGGATATGCCATAGCGCATCGCGGTCCGCGCCGGACCGGGCAATCACGCCGTCGGTGACAAGTCCCGCTTCTGCCGCAGCCTCGAACAGGCTTTCCAGCGCCGCGTCAGGGGCCAGACCGGCAGGCATGCCGATATCGATCAGCACCATCCAGTCGGGCCGGTCTGCAAAGGGATCCTTGAACGCCGGACCAACCTCGTCCAGAAAATCAAGGCCCTGACGGTGGATCATCTCGAACGCGGAAATTCCGTCGCCCAAACGCGACTGCGCAAGCGCCAGCAAATCCAGCGCCGCGGCAGGGGATGGCACGGCCAGCACTGCGGCCCCAACTGCGGCAGGCTGCGGAACAAGGCGCAGGGCGGCGGCCGTGATAACGCCAAGCGTGCCTTCTGCCCCGATCATCAGATCGCGCAGATCGTATCCGGTGTTATCCTTGCGCAGGCGCGACAACCCGTTCCAGACCGTACCATCCGGGCGCACCACTTCCAGCCCCAGACACTGGGCACGCGCGTTGCCATAACGCAGAACGTTCACGCCGCCCGCGTTGGTGGACAGCAACCCACCAATGCGCGCCGACCCCTCAGAGGCGAGCGAGAGCGGAAACATCCGCCCAATATCTTCGGCAGCCTTCTGCACGTCGGCCAGAATCGCCCCGGCCTCTGCCACCAGAACGGATTCGCTGGGATAGGTTGCGCGGATTGCGTTCATACGCTCCAGCGACAGCACAAGCGGCACATCCCCCTGCCCCATCAACTGCCCGCCGACCAATCCGGTGCCGCCGCCGTAAGGCACGACAGCGATGCGCCGCTCGTGACAATAACGTACGATCTGTGCGACCTGGTCCGTCGTGCGGGGCGCAACGACGATCCCACCTCCGGTCCAGCGACCGCGCGGTTCGGTCAGATAGGTTGCGCTATCGTCGCGAAAGCTATCCGCGGGCAAGGCTGCACGCAGATCGGCAAGGGTATCGGTCGTGGCCGGGGTCAGCATGGCGGCTCCATTTTTTGTTCAGCCAAAGGTAAGGACACACCGGGCCGTGTCCAGCGCAAAGGCCCCCGATTTTTCGGCGAAAAATCGGAAGGCACCGTGCCTAACGTAGCCGGGGCGGGCGACCTTCGGCAAAATCGAGCATATCGTCGAATACGTCCGGCCGCGTGAAGAACAGCAAATGCCCCTGCCCCGGATAGCCAAGAATCGGAACTCCGCCAATTTTTCGCGAAAAATCGGTTGTCTGGCGGGTCGAGAAGACAGGATCGTTCAATCCGATAAAAAACGCCACCGGGATGCCTGTCAGATCCAGATCCTCAGGCAGCCGCCAGCCCGGCAACGCCAGCATATGGGCAAAGGCGATTTGCGTATCCAGCTGCGTCTGGATCTTGGCCCCCCGTGCCATCGCCTCCTGCAATTCGGGCGAAGGCGTGGGCGCGGCCAGTTCCTCTCGTCCGAACAGCAGGCCCGCCCAGAAACGCGGCCAGACCTTTTCCTTTGCGACCGATTTTGTCGCTGTCACAGCCCGCACGACATCCCCCGCGCCGGACAGGATCGTCTGCAAACCGCCCGCATGTTCCACTGATGGCGACATGGCAGCCACCCGGACACGGTGGGCCGGGTCAATGTCCGGTGCGGCTTCCAGCGCGATCAACGCGCCTGTCGAATAGCCAACCAGGACCAGTTGCGCGTCCGGTGGCAGTTGATTGGCGAAACGGACGACCTCTGCTGCCGCCACTGACGGCGACAGGCGATGATCTGTCGGCAGACCATCAAGACCGGGATAGCGATAGAACGCGCGGGTATAGCCGGCGGCTTCCCAGTCTTCTGACGGACCGAAAACCTCAATTGACGATAGGGCACCAGGAATAAACAAGGCGACCTTGTCCGACTGCGCCACGGCAGCTGCGTCATACACAAAAGGATCCTGCGTCCCTGTGGTTCGCAACAAGGCCGGGCTACACCCGGCGCACATTAACAAAAGAAAAATCCAGCGCATGCCGCCATGCATTGTGCGATTGTAACCTGCCGTCAAGGTACCCAATCGCGCATCAGTGGCAGGGCGCCTAGCCGACGTCGGTACGACCGCGCCGGTCGTTCCGCAGATTCGCGTAAAGCACATGGTTGCGCCAGCGTCCGTCGATCTGCAGATAGCTTTGCGCAACGCCCTCGTATTTATACCCACAGTTTTCCAAAAGCCGGCGCGACGGCGTATTTTCAGGCAGGCATCCCGCCTCGATCCGGCTTAGGTCCAGCGCGGTAAAGGCGTAGTGCACTAGCGCCTCAATAGCCTCGCGCATATAGCCTTGGCGCGCAAAGGGTTGCCCGATCCAATACCCCGTCGTCCCCGCCTGCGCCGGGCCGCGGCGGATGTTATCAAGCGTAATGGCCCCGATCAGCTGGTTGTCGCTATGGCGGATCAGGAAAAGCGGCACGGCACTGCCCTGCTGGATCGACCGCTGCGACCAATACACACGGTTGGTGAATGACTTGCGGCTGAAATGATCGGCCGCCCAGGTCGGCTCCCACGGTTGCAGGAAATCGCGGCTTGCCTCTCTTAATCCGCACCAAGGGCGGAAATCGGCATGTATTGGCGGGCGCAGGATCAGGCGTTCGGTATCTAGCCGAACCTTGCGCGCCCGCCCCAGCATCAGGCGACCAGTCGCGCGCGCAGCGCCTCGAGAGAGGGAGCTGCATCGGCAGGGCCATAAAGCGTCAGCGCCGCGCCAGCCTGCGCCGTACGGGCGGCAAAGTCGCGCACATCACCCGTGGTGACGGCGTCGATGCTTTCCACCGTTTCCGCAACTGTCGGGATACGGTCCCAGATCGCAAGCAACCGCGCCAGACGTTCTGCCCGGTTCGACGGGCTTTCCAACCCCATCAATAAACCGGCCTTCATCTGCGCCCGCGACCGTGCGACCTCTGCCGCGGTCATATCGTCGGCGGCGCGCTTCATCTCGTCCATGGTGATATTGGCAAGCTCTTCGATCTCTTCGGCGCTGGTGCCCGCATAGATCGTCGTCAGGCCTGTATCCTCGTAGGCACCGGCCTGCGCGAAAATGGTATAGCACAACCCGCGCTTTTCGCGAATTTCCTGAAACAGGCGGGACGACATGCCGCCACCCATCGCGCTGGCATAGATTTGCGCGGTATAAATCGCGGGGTCGCGGTAATCCGGCCCTTCGAAGGCCAGCGCAAAGTGAACCTGCTCCAGCTTTTTGCTCTCGCGCCGCTCTCCTCCGACGAATTTCGCAGGCTGAATCAAGCCGGTGCGCGGACGCGCCGGCAGATGGCCAAACAGCTTTTCGGCCTGCGCAACCAAGGCGTCGTGATCGACAGCGCCAGCGGCGGCAAGGATCATCTGATTAGGGCCATAATGCGTGCCGACAAAGCCGGTCAGATCGTCACGGGTAAACTTTTCCACCCGCTCTTCCGGTCCCAGGATCGTGCGGCCGATCGGCTGGTCGGGATAGGCAACCTCTTGCAGCCAGTCAAAGATGATGTCGTCTGGCGTATCCAGCGCCTGGCCAATCTCTTGCAAGATGACGCCGCGCTCTGTCTCGATCTCGTGGTCCTCGAACAGCGGGTTCAGCAGGATATCCGCGATGACATCAAGGCCAAGCCCGACGTCGGATTCCAGAACGCGCGCGTAATAGGCTGTCGCCTCGCGGCTGGTGTAGGCATTGATATAGCCGCCCACATCCTCGATCGCTTCGGCAATCTGAAGCGACGTCCGGGTGGCCGTGCCCTTGAACGCCATGTGTTCCAGAAAGTGCGCGATGCCGTTCTGCTCTTCGGCTTCGTGGCGACCGCCCGCGTTCACCCAAATGCCGACAGAGGCGCTGGCCAACCCCGGCATATGTTCGGTAACGATGCGAAAGCCGTTGGACAGCGTGTGAAGTTCAATGGTCAAGACGTAATCCGGTCCTTGATGATTTTCTGGATCGCAGCAAGGTCAGCCGTGCTGCGCGTAATCCGTTCGGGGCGGTCATACAGGTCCGCCATGCGCGGGGGCAAGGGGGGGTGGATACCTGTCGCTGCCTCGACCGCGGCCGGGAATTTTGCAGGATGCGCCGTGGCCAATGTGACCATTGGGGTCGCACCCAAATGCTTTTCACCGATATTCGCACCCACAGCGGTATGCGGACATAGCAATTCCCCATGCGCTGCCAGATAGCGGGTAATCGTCCCGGAGGTGTCGCTTTCCGACACGCGGCCAGAGGCATAGGTGTCGCGCAACGCGTCGATCGCCCCTTGTGAAATGGTAAAACCGCCTTGTTTCAGATCGTCCATCTGGCTGGCAACCGCCGCGCCATCCTGCCCGTAGGCATAAAACAGCGCGCGTTCAAAGTTCGACGACACCTGGATATCCATCGACGGGCTGATCGTCGGGGTTACGCTGTCCTTGGTATAGGCACCGGTTTCCAGTGTGCGGTGCAGGATGTCGTTCGTATTGGTCGCAACAACCAACTCGCCAATCGGCAGGCCCATCTGCTTGGCGATATAGCCTGCAAAGATGTCGCCAAAATTGCCAGTCGGCACGGTAAAGCTGACCTTGCGATGCGGCGCACCCAGCGACACGGCGGAGGTAAAGTAATACACCACCTGCGCAAGCACCCGCCCCCAGTTGATGGAGTTCACGCCCGCCAGCCGCACATCTTCGCGGAACTGGAAGTCGTTGAACATATCCTTCACCAGTGCCTGACACCCGTCGAAGTCGCCATCTACTGCAATCGCGTGAACGTTGGATTCGGTCGGCGTGGTCATTTGGCGGCGCTGCACTTCGGACACGCGGCCGTGGGGATACAGGATAAAGACATCGACAGCATCAAGACCGCGAAATGCCTCTATCGCGGCAGAGCCGGTATCGCCGGAGGTTGCGCCGACGATGGTAACGCGGTCGCCTGAACGGGCAAGCGCGGCCTGAAACATCTGGCCGATCAACTGCATTGCAAAGTCTTTGAACGCCAGCGTCGGGCCGTGAAAAAGTTCCAGCAGGAAATGGTTCGGTGCCAGCTGCACCAATGGCGCGCGGGCGGCGTGGCCAAATCCAGCATAGGCCTTTGCGATCAACTCGCGGAACTGCGCGTCGGTAAAGGTGTCACCGATAAAGGGGCGCATGACGGTATAGGCCACGTCCTCATAGCTTTGCCCGGCCATGGCGGCAATCTGATCAAGGCTCAGGGTCGGGATCGTTTCAGGCACATAAAGGCCGCCATCCCGGGCAAGGCCCGTCAGCATCGTGTCTTCAAACGACAGGATCGGGGCCTGCCCGCGGGTCGAAATATAGCGCATATCAGGCGTCCTTTTGGCGAAGTGTGCGAATGATAAGAAGGCCGGACATCAGCGCCCAGCCGACGGCCAGCATGAACCACGTGATGGCGTAGCCAAAGTGGTCGTTGGGGATCCCCTCGATCCCGACCGGCATGGGCACGGTGGGGCTAGCGGGTTCGATATTGCGGGCGACCAGCAAGACTGGTTCTGTATCAAGGGCCGCGGCCATGGCGGGCAGATCACGGGCGAACCAGATGCCTGTCGCGACATCGGGTTCCGGCGTCCAGTTGTCCAACTCGTCCGGCCAAAGCAAATTACCCGTCAGCGTCACCAGCCCCGTGGGCAGCGCCGCGCCGCGATCATCCAACGACAAGAATCCGAAATCCGCCGCAATCCTGCGGCCTGTGTCGGTCTCGAACGCCGTGATCGTGCGATAGCCCGCGCCATTGTCAGCCGTGCTGACCAGCACCGACAGCGGCGCGCCAATGATCTGGCCAGCGACGGCGACGGGAAGATATTCGTCAGCAACGGGATCGGGGTCCGCAGGCAGGGCCACGGGCGGCGCGGTGATGGTCGCCGTGATCTGATCCAGAATTGCTGTTTTCCACGTCAGGCGCTGCACCTGCCACGTCCCCAAGGCAATCAGGACGGCACAACCGGCAACGCCCAACAGCAGGGGAAAGAAAATCTTGCGCAGCATCAATGTCGCCCCTTGGATCAGACGGGCTTGCCTTACCGCGTTTGCCCCGCGGGGTGAAGGTCCGGTCTTATGCAAAAAGGCGACCCGCCGGGGCCGCCTTTGCAAATTGGGTACGTGAATCGCGCTTATGCGCCCCAGATGTAGATCGAGGCAAAGAGGAACAGCCACACGACGTCAACGAAGTGCCAGTACCAGGCTGCGGCTTCGAAGCCGACGTGCTGTTCGGGGGTGAAGTGACCCTTGTAAACGCGCGCAAGGCAAACCAGCAGAAAGATCGTGCCGATCAGAACGTGGAAACCGTGAAAGCCGGTCGCCATAAAGAAGTTCGCGCCATAAATGTTGCCGCCAAGGCCAAAGGCTGCGTGAGAATATTCATAGATCTGGAACACGGTGAACAGCGCACCCAGGGCGACGGCCAGCATCAGGCCCCACTTCATGTCCTGGCGGTTGTTTTCATGCACCAGCGCGTGGTGTGCCCAAGTGGCCGCGGCACCAGAGCAAAGCAGGATCAGCGTGTTGATCAGCGGCAGGTGCCACGGGTCAAAGGTTTCAATCCCTGCGGGCGGCCAAACGCCATCAACAGAAGGCGAGTCGGGGCCCATCGGGTACATGGCGTGCTTAAAGAAAGACCAGAACCATGCCGCGAAGAACATGACTTCGGACATGATGAACATGATGAAGCCGTAGCGCAGACCGATCCGCACGACGGGTGTGTGATCGCCAACCTGTCCTTCGTGCACAACTTCGGACCACCATGCGAACATGACGTAAAGCACCAGCGCTAAGCCGACCAGAAATGCCCATGGCCCGTGGTCGTGCATCCACAGCACGCTGCCGAACAGCATGATAAAGGCACCCAAAGAGCCGGCGAATGGCCAGATCGACGGTGCGAGGATGTGGAAGTCGTGGTTCTTCTCGTGAGCCATGTTGTTGTTTTCCCGTGCTGCTGGTCGCGGTCGTTAGTTGGTGTCTATGGCGTTGGCTGGCGCGGTTGTCAAAAGATTCGCGTCGGCCGAGGCCTGTTGTGTCGTTTCAGGTGGGTCAATCTCGTAGAAGGTATATCCCAATGTGATCGTATGGACATACTTTGCATCACGATCCTCGATAATCGCTGGATCGACAAAGAAGCTGACGGGCATCTGGACCGTTTCACCTGGTTGCAAGGTCTGTTCGGTAAAGCAGAAACATTCGATCTTGTCGAAAAAGCCGCCCGCCTCGTAGGGGGTGACGTTGTAGGCAGCCTGCCCGGACACAGGGCGATCGGTCGGATTGTGCGCCTCGTAAAAGGCAAGACCGGTTTCGCCCAGGCGCAGGGTCATTTCCCGCTGCACCGGTTTGAAAGTCCAAGGCATATCGCGGTCAAGGGACGCGTCAAAACGAACCTTGATTGTCTGATCAAGGATCGTGTCGGACCCTGTGGACGCGACGTTGGTGTAGCCGGAAAATCCTGTGACCCGGCAGAACCACGAATAGAATGGGACGGATGCAAACGCGAGGCCGACCATCACCGCAACGACAGCGACCGTCTGTGCAAGCGTCCGGTTGGCACCGGTAAGCCGCGGGAAAAGCATTAGTTTGAAACCTCTGGTTGTTGGTCAGTTGTTTCAGCACTATCCGGCAGGATCTGCGGACGCACAACGTGGTCAAATGTCTCAAACTTGCGCAGATCGCCAAGTTGCAGAACCTTGACCACGGTCAGACCAAAAACGATCCCGATAAACGCGACCAGCAACAGGCCAACGCCCAAGTTACGACCGCGGCGACGCTTGTGAATCTCGTGCTCGACTTGGATTGCCATTTACAGGCCTCCGGTTTGAGTGGCGCGCAGGACAGCTTCGATCAGCAGGGCCCCAAAATGCGCGAAAAGGTAATAAAGCGACACTTTGAAGGTTTTAATTTCAACTTTGTAATTGTCGGCTTCGGCCTCGGCGTCGTCCCGCTGCCAAATGTCGTAGCAGCCTTTCAGAAACCAGGCGTTAAAAAATATCGCGACCGCCAGATACACCCACCCCCCGATAGAGGTAAAGCCAAGCCCGATGGCAACGGCGACCAGCGGCAGGCAATAGGCTAGTACGTGGTTACGGGTGACGCGGCGACCGTGGGTTTCCGTCAGCATTGGAACGCCCGCATCGCCATAATCAGTTTTTACAAACAGCGCGAGCGCCCAAAAGTGCGGCGGGGTCCACATGAAAATCAGTGCAAACATCAGCACGGATTCGATGCTGACACCGCCAGTTGCGACAGCCCATCCGATCATCGGAGGAAACGCCCCCGCAGCACCGCCAATTACGATGTTCTGCGGCGTCGCCCGCTTGAGCCACATGGAATAGACAACGGCATAAAAGAAGATGGTGAACGCCAGCAAAGCCGTGGCCACCCAGTTCGTAGCAAGGCCAAGCAGAACAACAGCGAAGCAGGACAAGGTCACACCAAGGCCCAGCGCCTCTCCTGGCTGGACGCGGCCGTCAGGAATGGGGCGTTTTGCCGTGCGCCGCATACGCGCATCAATATCGGCGTCCCACCACATGTTCAGCGCGCCCGACGCCCCTGCCCCAACCGCGATGCATAATATGGCGACGAAACCGATGAAGGGATGCACTGGCACTGGCGCTACAAGCAGGCCAACAAGGGCGGTAAACACGACCAGCGACATGACACGCGGTTTCAAAAGGGCGAAATAATCGCCCATTTGCGCTTCGTACGCGGTTTCCGGTGCGGTTTCGTGCAGGCTCATGTCAGACATGTATCGCGCCTTTGGCAGCTTAGATAAAATGGACGCGACCCGGTAGGATCACCGGATCGCGCCGTAGGGTCATGCAGGCTCTGTTCGCAAAAGCGATCAGACGCCGTTCTGTTCCTTTGCCTCGACCAGCCATGCGTCATATGCCTCTTGGCTGACGACTTTGACGGTGATCGGCATATAGGCATGGTCCTTGCCGCACAGTTCAGAACACTGGCCGAAGTACACGCCTTCTTTTTCAGGGTTGAACCACAGCTGGGCCAGACGGCCAGGCACGGCGTCCTGCTTTACGCCAAAGGCGGGGATCGTCCAGGAATGGATCACGTCAGCGCCGGTCAGCTGCATCACGACAGTCTTGCCCACCGGCAGAATGATCGCCTGATCGGTTGCAAGCTTGTACAGATCATCCGTGTAACCGTAGTCGGCCAGCTCTTCCGGGGCGAGCATGAAGGATTCGAAAGCTACGTCTTCGTCGACGTATTCGTAACCCCAATACCACTGGTAGCCCGTCACCTTGATGGTGATGTCGCCTTCGGGGATTTCCTGCTGGTTGAACAGAACCGGCAAAGAAAACGCACCGATGAACACCAGAATGATGATCGGCACCACGGTCCAGGCGATTTCCAGCGGGCTGTTGTGGGTAAAGCCGGCGGGTTTGGGGTTGGCCTTGTGGTTAAATTTCCAGAAAGACCAGATCATCAGGCCGGATACGAACAGAACGATTGCGGTGATGATCCACAGCAGCATCCCGTCCAACCAGTGCACATCGTTTGCAATGCTGGTGACAGCTTCCTGAAAGCCGATTCCGCCAGGCTGCGGGGCACCGATGACCGGCAATTCGACATCGACATCCTGCGCACGAGCCGCAGCACCGGCAAGAATAAGGCCCATTGTGGTCCAGGCAGTCCTGGCGAAATTGCTCACTCGCATATCATTCCCTTTTGCTCCGGCGCAGGGTTTCCCCCCGCGGCGTGACGATTGCGCGGGGGCACGCGCAATGCGGCCAACACGGAATCCCGTTGTATCCTGGCCAGCGTGTCCCATATCCTGAAGGACAACTCAAGAACCACGATTGCGTCAAAGGGACGCTTTGCTGCAACCAGTGTGTTTAACTTGCCCCGATTAAGGATGCTTAAATGACCGCTGACGCCTTCCGCCCGTTCACGACGCACTTGGATCAGGATACAGCCCTTGGCCTGCTGCGGGATGCCGTTCAGGGTGCCGATGATGGCGAACTGTTCATCGAACGCCGCCGGTCCGAAAGCCTTGTTCTGGATGATGGGCGCGTCAAGAACGCCAGCTATGATGCATCCGAAGGCTTTGGTCTGCGCGCCGTGCGGGGCGAGCGGGCCGGGTATGCCCATGCGTCGACCATCGACGAACAGGCGCTGCGGCGGGCCGTTGCGACTGCACGGCTGGCCGTGGGCGATGGCGGCGGCACACTGGCAGCGGGACCGAAGGGGACGAATACCAAGCTGTACAGCGACGTCGATCCGGTCGCAGAGGCAACGTTTCCTGCAAAAATCGACCTGCTTCGCCAGATTGATACTTTCTGCCGCGATCTGGACCCGCGCGTCGTGCAGGTCAGCGCCTCTTTGGGGGCATCCTTGCAAGAGGTTGTGATTCTGCGACCCGAAGGCACTGTCGTGACCGATACCCGCCCGATGAGCCGCATCAACATCTCTGTCATCGTCGAAGACGGCGGGCGACGCGAAAGCGGCAACATGGGCGGCGGCGGCCGCGCATCGCTGATCGGGCTTATTGCGCCGGACCACTGGCAGAGCGTCGCCCGAGAGGCGCTGCGCATCGCGCTGGTCAACCTGACGGCAGAGGCCGCCCCCGCCGGCGTGATGGACGTTGTGCTGGGACCGGGCTGGCCAGGCATCCTGCTGCACGAAGCGATCGGCCACGGGCTCGAAGGCGACTTTAACCGCAAGGGCAGCAGCGCTTTTGCGGGTCTGATGGGCCAGCAGATTGCCGCCAAGGGTGTGACAGTGCTGGACGACGGCACGATACCCGACCGCCGCGGGTCAATTACCGTAGATGACGAAGGCACGCCCAGCGCTAGGAATGTGCTGATCGATGATGGGGTGCTGGTGGGGTATATGCAGGACCGGCAGAACGCACGCCTGATGGGCGTCGCCCCGACAGGCAACGGGCGGCGCGAAAGCTATGCCCATGCCCCGATGCCGCGCATGACAAATACCTACATGCTGGCAGGCGATACCCCGCCCGAAGCCTTGGTCGCGGATTTGAAGGACGGAATTTACGCCGTCGGCTTTGGCGGCGGACAGGTCGACATTACCAACGGCAAGTTCGTGTTTTCCTGCACAGAGGCTTATCGCGTCAGAAACGGTGTCGTCGGTGCGCCCATCAAGGGCGCAACACTGATCGGCGACGGCGCAACGGCGCTGAAGCATATTCGCGGTATCGGCAACGATCTAAAACTGGACCCCGGTATCGGCAATTGCGGCAAGGCCGGCCAATGGGTGCCGGTTGGCGTTGGTCAGCCCAGCCTGATGATTGGCGGGCTGACGGTCGGGGGATCAGCGTAACCGTTCAAAAACGTCATAAATTACGGGAAAGATTCAGAACCTGTTAACCGTTTTGATTCTAACCTGACCGGGCAGCAAGACGAAGGTATGGTTCACAGTGGAACGTTCCCCGACCACGCACCACATCCCCCCCCAGGATGCCCCCAAGTTCCATCATCTTCGTCTTCTGCGCTCTCGCCGGGTGGGGCCAGCAACTTACCGGCGGCTGCTGGCGGAACACGGAACCGCCCGCGCCGCGCTTGACGCCCTGCCGGATATTGCCGCCGCCGCCGGCGTTTCGGACTATAGCATCTGCCCGGAAGGCGTCGTCGCGGCAGAACTGAAGGCCGGGCAAAAGGCCGGTGCCAGACTGCTGATGCAAGGCGATCCGGACTGGCCTGCGGTCATTGACGATCTGCCTGACGCACCGCCTCTGCTTTGGGGGATCGGCCAGGTTGAATTACTGCAACGGCCCATGATCGCCATGGTCGGGGCCCGCAACGCATCTTCACTTGGCACCCGCATGGCAAAGGCGCTGGCCGCCGATCTGACGGCAGCGGGGTTTGTCGTGGTGTCTGGCCTTGCCCGCGGTATTGATGCAGCCGCCCATCATGCGGCGCTGCAGGGGGGAACTGTGGCCGTGCAGGCTGGCGGGGTCGATGTCGTATATCCGCAGGAAAACAATGCCTTGGCGCAACAGATCGGGGCGCAGGGTTTGCGCCTGTCGGAAATGCCCATGGGGCTGCAGCCGCAAGCGCGGCATTTTCCCGCGCGCAACCGCATCATTGCCGGATTGTCGCGCGCTGTGGTCATTGTCGAAGCCGCGGCAAAATCGGGAAGCTTGATCACCGCCCGCAATGCGCTGGATGCCAACCGCGACGTGCTTGCGGTGCCGGGCCATCCCTTTGATGCCCGCGCCGCCGGCTGCAACATGCTGATCCGCGACGGTGCAACACTGATCCGCAGCGCAGCCGACGTGATCGAAGCCGTCGGCACCCTGCCCTGTGTCGCCCCCGAACTGCCGCTACAAATGCCGGACCGCCCACAGGCCCCCGACCACCCCCCGAAACCGCTGCGCGGCTTGCGGGAAACGGCGGCGCTGCACAACTTGATTCTGAACCGACTTGGCGTATCGCCAATGGCCGAAGACCAGCTTATCCGCGACCTTGGCGGGGCGGCCCCTGTCGTGACACCAGCCCTTGTCGATCTGGAGCTTGAGGGGCTTATCGCCCGTTCGGCAGGCGGACTATTATCGCGCACAAACTGATCAGCGCCCCACCCGCGAAAATATTTTGCGTTTAAAATCAGTGCAATGATGCTTCTTATTCGGTTTGGCACTGGCGCTACGCCGCCGGATTGACAACTTAGGGACAAGCCGACCATGTTGCGCGGCCAGTGTGCCCTCTAGTGAAAGCAAGGTTTTCAATGCCAGTTGTCGTTGTCGAATCCCCGGCGAAAGCCAAGACGATCAACAAGTATTTAGGACAGGATTTCACTGTGTTGGCCTCTTACGGTCACGTCCGCGACCTGCCGCCAAAGAATGGATCGGTCCTGCCAGAAGAAGACTTCAACATGCTGTGGGAAGTCGCCAGCGATTCTAAAAAACACATCAAGGCGATCGTCGACGCACTGAAAGACGACCCGCATCTGATCCTTGCCACCGACCCCGACCGAGAGGGAGAGGCCATTTCGTGGCACCTGCAAGAGGAACTGCAGGGCAAACGCGGGTTGAAAATCCAATCCGCCAGCCGCGTTGTTTTCAACGCGATCACAAAAACCGCCGTGACCGAGGCGATGAAAAATCCACGCCAAGTCGATCAGCCCCTGGTGGATGCCTATCTGGCGCGCCGCGCGCTGGATTATCTGGTGGGCTTCAACTTGTCGCCCGTGTTGTGGCGCAAGCTGCCCGGCGCGAAATCCGCAGGCCGGGTGCAATCGGTTTGCCTGCGCCTGATCGTCGAACGCGAGATGGAAATCGAAGCGTTTCGCAATCAGGAATACTGGACTGTCCGCGCGGTTCTGGAAAACCCCCGCGGCGCAAATTACGAGGCGCGGCTGACGGTTTTGGGCGGCAAAAAGCTGGATAAATTTGATCTGGGCAATGCGACGCAGGCCGAAATGGCGGTTCAGGCGATCACGTCCCGCGATTTGTCCGTGCAAAGCGTGGAGGCGAAGCCCGCCAGCCGCAACCCAAGCCCGCCTTTCATGACCTCGACCCTGCAGCAGGAAGCCAGCCGCAAGTTTGGCATGGGTGCCAAGCAATGCATGAGCGTGGCCCAGCGCCTGTATGAAGCCGGCCTGATCACCTACATGCGGACCGATGGCATCGACATGGCACCAGAGGCGGTCAGCGGGGCCCGCGATGCGATCAAGTCCAAATTTGGCGACAGCTATGTCCCCAAGGAGGCGCGCATTTACAAAAACAAGGCCAAGAATGCGCAGGAGGCGCACGAATGCATCCGCCCGACGGATATGATGGTCGATGCTGCGCAAGCCGACATCAAGGACGCCGATCAGCGCAAGCTGTATGATCTGATCTGGAAGCGTACGCTGGCCAGCCAGATGGAAGCGGCGCGGATGGAACGCACGACCGTGGACGTCGGCAGCAAGGACGGGCAAGTCATGCTGCGGGCCAATGGTCAGGTCATGTTGTTCGACGGCTTCTTGCGCGTCTATGAAGAAGGCCGCGACGACAGCACGGACGAAGACGACAAGCGCCTGCCGCAGATCGAACAGGGCGAGGTTGCCAAAAAGCAATCGGTCGATAGTGAACAGCACTTCACCCTGCCCCCGCCCCGCTACACCGAAGCGACACTGGTCAAACGGATGGAAGAGCTCGGCATCGGCCGGCCCTCCACCTATGCCAGCATCGTCACGACAATTCAGGATCGTGGCTATGTCGAAAAGGACAAGAACCGCCTGATCCCGCAGGATAAGGGGCGTCTGGTGACGGCTTTCCTGTCGAACTATTTTCATCGCTATGTCGAATACGACTTTACGGCCGACCTTGAAGATCAGCTCGACAAGGTCAGTGCAGGCGAAGGCGATTATAAAAAGCTGCTTGAACGGTTCTGGCGCGACTTTTCTGCCGCAATTGCGGAAACCGCAGATCTGCGCATCGGCGAGGTGCTGGACAAGATCAACGAGGTGCTGGAACCGCATCTGTTCCCCGATCCCGGCGACGGCACCGATCCGCGCCTGTGCCCGAACTGCGGCGCGGGGCGTTTGTCGATGCGCACAGCCCGGTCCGGGGGGGCGTTCATCGGCTGTTCGAACTATCCCGAATGTCGCTACACCCGCCCCTTCGGCCCCCCCGATCCAGAGGCGGAAAAGTCTGCAATTCCCCCCGACGGCAAGCTACTGGGCGAGGATCAGGGCGACGAGATCCGCATTTTTAAAGGCCGCTTTGGCCCCTTTGCCCAGCGCGGTGCCGCAACAGAGGAAAATCCCAAGCCGCCCCGCCAGTCCGTTCCGGCAGCATGGGAGCCGGAAGATGTTACGCTGGAACAGGCCGTGCGCCTGCTGGCTCTGCCACGCCTGATCGGGCCTCATCCCGAAGACGGGATCAGCGTTTGGGCCAATATCGGTCGCTACGGCCCCTATCTGAAACATGCAGCATCCACGTCCGACCGTGGCGGAACCAATGCCAACCTGGAAGGGCTGGACGACGTCTGGACCGTTGGCATGAACCACGCGGTGCAGCTACTGGCCGAAAAGGTTGCCAGCCGAGGTAGCCGCGGCAAAGCAGCTGTTGCCCTGCGCGAACTGGGAGAACACCCGGCTGCGGGCGGTCCGGTCAATATCTATGACGGCAAATACGGTCCCTATGTGAAATGGGACAAGCTGAATGCGACGATCCCCGACACCATAACGCCAGAGGATCTGACACTGGCGCAAGCGGTGGATTTGCTCGACGAACGGGCAGCAAAATCCGGCAAGCCAAAGCCGGGGGCAAAGAAAAAGGCGGCAGCCAAAAAGCCCGCCACGAAAAAGCCGGCGACCAAGGCTGCAGCCAAGAAGCCCGCTGCCAAAACGGCGGCAAAAAAGCCTGCAGCAAAAAAGGCAGCGCCAAAAGCCAAGCCAGCAGCGGCCGATGATGACGGCGACGTTCTGGAATAGCCGCTGATCGTCCGCACCAGATTGACAATGCCCGGCGTGCCTAGCAGGCTTGCCGGGCAATTCATGTGAGGGTGCGAGATGAAGAAAGTCTATGGCTCTGCCGCCGAAGCGTTGGACGGTCTGCTGACCGATGACATGCTAATCGCCGCCGGAGGCTTTGGCCTGTGCGGCATCCCCGAACTGCTACTGGGCGCAATCAGGGACTCTGGTGTAAAGGGGCTGACCTTTGCGTCCAACAATGCCGGGGTTGATGATTTCGGGATCGGCATCTTGCTGCAAACCAGACAGGTCAAGAAAATGATCTCTTCCTATGTGGGGGAAAACGCCGAATTCATGCGCCAATATCTGGCTGGCGAGCTTGAAGTGGAGTTCAATCCCCAAGGCACGCTGGCCGAGCGGATGCGCGCTGGTGGCTGCGGCATTCCCGGATTTTACACCAAAACCGGCGTTGGCACCCAGATTGCCGAAGGCAAAGAGCACAAGGATTTTGACGGCCAGACCTATATCATGGAACGCGGCATCGTCGCGGATCTGGCAATCGTGAAGGCCTGGAAGGCGGACGCGACCGGCAACCTTGTGTTCCGCAAGACCGCCCGCAACTTTAACCCGCCCGCCGCCATGTGTGGCAAGGTCTGCGTGGTCGAGGTCGAAGAGATCGTTCCGACCGGCAGCCTTGACCCTGACAGCATCCACCTGCCCGGCGTCTATGTGCACCGCATCATTCAGGGCGAGCATGAAAAGCGGATCGAACAGCGCACGACACGCAAGAAGGAGTCTGCATAATGGCCGGAACGCAAATAGGCTGGGACCGCAACCAGATGGCCGCCCGCGCCGCGCAGGAACTGCAGGACGGCTGGTACGTCAACCTTGGCATAGGCATCCCCACACTGGTCAGCAACTATATTCCCGACGGGATCGAGGTAACGCTGCAATCAGAAAACGGCATGCTTGGCATGGGTGCCTTTCCGATTGAAGGCGAAGAAGACGCCGACCTAATTAACGCAGGAAAGCAGACGATTACCGAACTGCCGCAAACGGCGTTTTTCGATTCCGCAATGTCCTTTGGTATGATCCGCGGCGGCAAGATCGCGATGGCGATTCTTGGCGCGATGGAAGTGGCTGAAAATGGTGATCTGGCCAACTGGATGATTCCCGGCAAGCTGGTCAAAGGCATGGGCGGCGCGATGGACCTTGTCGCCGGTGTGCAGCGCGTCGTTGTCGTCATGGATCACGCCAACAAGTACGGCGAATCCAAAGTGCTGAAGTCCTGCACCCTGCCGCTGACCGGTGCTGCCGTTGTGGACAGGATCATTACTAATCTGGGCGTATTGGACGTCGTCGAAGGCGGCCTGCGGATCGTTGAATGTGCGGCGGGCGTGACGATGGACGAGTTGCGCGCCGCAACCGAGGCAACAATCGTCAACTAATTGCAGCGGGCGGGCCGAACAGGCTCGCCCCTACTTACTTACGATCTGTTGACCGCGAAGACACAGCCGTCACTGACCAGTTCCGGCGGCGTCAGGCATAGCCCTTTGGCCACGGCGAAAGCGGCCAACACCTTTGGTACATAGCCGCGAGTTTCGGCAAAGGGCGGTACACCGTTGTTGTCGCGCACTGACCCTTCGCCGGCATTGTAACCCGCCAGCACTAAAATCGGGTCCCCTTCGAACTTGTTCATCAACCAATCCAGATAGGCGACCCCGCCCCTGATATTCTGTTCAGGCGACAGGCTGTCTGTCACGTTGAAGCGCGCAGCCGTGTCGGGCATCAATTGCATCAACCCTTGCGCACCAGCCCCGCTAACTGCCTGCGCATTCCCCGCGCTTTCCACACTGATCAGCGCCAGCACCAGTGCCGGACTGACCTTGGTGCCAACGGTTGCCTTTAAGATATCAATTCCGTGCCGGGCTGCGATATCCTGCAATGTCTGAAGTCGCGGAGCCGGGACCGACTTGCCTTCTGGCGGTTGGGAAATCACCGTAAGCGCATCATGCAGGCGGCCTGGCCCGCTATCGTCCATTGCCGGAGAGATGGTCGACCAGAACCAGTCCAGACCGGACGATTGCGGTACGCGCGCAATAGCTCCGTCAGGCGTCATTACCGCAGCCGCGGCAACTGTCTGTTCGGGCTTGGGCGCAAACATCGTCGCAGAGGGGGCGTTGGGATCAACCTGCACGGTTATGCGCGAACCACCAGACTTCGGCACGCCTATTCGTTTGAAGGTAAAGTCGGGTTGCAACCGGCTTTCGGCCCGCAAATCGGCGCTGCCAATTGCCAGAGCGGCCGCGACAAGGCAGCCCACCGTAAATATCTTCATAATTTGTCCGTCCTGCTCGACGCTTGTTTTGCCGAAAGCGTCGCAGGATTCCCGTTTGATTGCCACTTGGACGTGAACAATGCGGCAATTTCGCCAATATTCGACGTAAAAGCGCAACGCAAATTTTAACAAATAGTTTAGAAGACCGTAGATATATAGATATAAATCAATGGGTTGCAAATTTTATTCACAATTATTGGCCCCTGTCCAAAATAGTGCGAAACGGGCCTAATTTCAGACGCAATCACCCGTCAAACATAGGTCATCCAAGACGGGGAGCGGCCAACAAGAGGCCGGTCGCTACGATCCGACAAGGGATACTGAAACACTAGCGATACCCTGAGGAGGGAATTAAATGCTGAACTTCATCAAAAACTTCCGCAACGACGAAGACGGTGCTGTGACTGTTGACTGGGTCGTTCTGACCGCTGCCATCGTTGCACTGGGCCTGCTGGTCGGTACGACTGTTCGTAACGCTGCAGTTGCCAAGACTGCAACTATCGTTACCGACATCCAGGCAACTGCTGGTTCCTAATCCGAACCCGCATCGTTCAAGAAAGCCGCGCCTTACTGGCGCGGCTTTTTTGCTTTTCGGGCATGAAAGCACCACAGCCCCGCCGCAAGTTTGCCGCAATATACTGCGATGCAAAGCTGTCGCCATCAAATTGGAGCATGCAGATAATGTTGCAGTATTTTAAGAAATTCGTTTCAGCCGAAGACGGTGCCATTACCGTCGATTGGGTCGTGCTGACGGCCGCCACTGTCGGCCTTGGCCTGATTATCCTCGTAGCTATCAAACCATCCGCCTTGGCTAAGGCTGATAATATCTCGGATGTCATTGCAGCAACTGACCCTTAAGGTCAGTTTTTTCGCGTCAGCACCTGCCGCCCCGCCCTCCGTCGATGATACGGACACCACGAAAGGATAAATCATGCGTACAGTATTTGGATTAGTGCTGGTGCTGGGAATGGCGCTTGCAGGCTTCGCCGTCTACATGGTCAAAGGCTATGTCGCTGATACGGAATCCGCGTTGATCGCAGAACGCCAGCGCGCGGCGTCCATTGTTGAAACCGTCGAAGTTCTGGCCGTTAGCACGCCAAAGGTTTTTGGCGATGTCATCATGCCTGACGACCTGATCACAGTGAAATATGCCAAAGAATTTCTTCCCGAAGGCTCCTTTGCAACAAAAGAAGACCTCTTTCCAGAAGGCATGGACATCAGCCGGTCGGTCCTTGTGTCGATGGATGCCAATGAAATCGTCCTGGCATCAAAGGTGACACCGCAAGGCCAGATTGCCAGTATCACCCAGACGCTGCGCCCCATGATGCGAGCCTTCACCATCTACGTTGATGCAGGCACCGGTGTGTCAGGCTTTCTGCGCCCTGGAAACCGCGTCGACATCTATTGGACTGGCTCGGTCGACCCATCTGCGCAGCAGGACGAGACCTTTTTGATCGGATCGTCCATCGAGCTGATCGCGATTGACCAAAGCACCGACCGCAACAGCACGCAAACCGTTGTTCCCCGCACCGTAACGGTTCAGGTCAGCCCATCTGACGTGGCACGCCTCGCGCAGGCCCAGTCCGAAGGCAAATTGAGCCTTTCGCTTGTCGGGTCGGATTCTGCCATGAACGCCGTGCCGGATGGCGAGCAAGCTATCACTTTGCCAGAGCCCCCGAAGGCACCGGTGGTCGTTGCCGAAGCCCCGGTCGAAGTCGCCCCTGCCCCGCAGGCTTGCTATACAACAGTGCGCCGCGGCACCGAAAAAGTGCAGATGGAAATCGCCTGCACGAACTGATCACAATCAACAAAAGGCACCGGATCCCCGTGATCCGGTGCCCTTTGCCTGCGCGCAAAACCAAGTAGCGTTGCGAAAAACGGGCGGCTGTTGCGATTTGTCCACAACAAGATCGACCTGCAAACCATTGATTCTTGCAATAATCACGCGGTCCGGTCATGGTGGTCGCAATGACGGAAAATAATTTCCGCTAAGGCGTGATCGGAGAGGCAGGTCACAATGAGCTATGACAGATTTATAAAGGCCGCGGTTGCGAGCCTTTCGCTGGCGATCGCCAGCATTCCGATGGCATCATCGGCAGAGACACTACGCGTCGTGCGTGGTTCGGCGTCCGCCCCCTTGGCGGTCCCCATGAACCGGGCAATCGTGGTCGAAAGCGACGAACCCTTCGCGGAAATTTCCATTGCAAACCCGGGAATTGCCGACATTTCGTCATTGTCGGACCGCAGCATCTATTTGTTGGGTAAGGAACCGGGTCGCACAACGATGACGATTCTGGGGCCGGATGGCCGTCTGATCAGCAACGTCGAAGTGCAGGTGACCCCCGATATCGCCGAATTCAAGGAACGCCTTGAACAGATCCTGCCGGGCGAGCCGATCGAAGTGCGCACAGCAAACAACGGTATCGTGCTATCTGGCACCGTCAGCAGCACGGCGCGGCTTGATCGCGCTTTGGAGCTGGCCCAGCGCTATGCGCCCGACCGGGTTTCAAACCTCATGAGCGTTGGCGGCACCCAGCAGGTCATGCTGAAAGTCCGCTTTGCTGAAATGCAGCGCAGTGTCAGCAAATCACTGGCGTCATCTATCGCAGCGCAGGGCACCGCACTGAGCGGCAACCTTGGCACCACGGGCGGCACCGGGTCGCTTGTCACATCTGGCGCGATCAGCAATACCTTCAGCGGGTCCACCCCCAGCACAAACTCCAACAGTGGCGCATTCCTGTTCGGGTTCAACGCTGGCGGCCTTGAGGTTGGCATCCTGCTCGAAGCACTTGAGGCGCGCGGCGTCGTCCGCAGCTTGGCAGAGCCGAACCTGACAGCACTTTCAGGGCAAGAGGCAAAGTTTCTGGCCGGCGGTGAATATCCCGTGCCTGTTAGCCAGGATAACGGCGAGATTTCGGTCGAATACAAACCCTTCGGCGTAGAGATGAAATTCACGCCACGGGTTGTCGATGGTGACATTATCAATCTGGAACTGGTGGCGGCCGTGTCGTCTATTGATTCGGCAAACGGCTTTACCGCAAACGGCTTTACCATCAACGCGTTCAAGCGTCGCGAAACATCTACAACTGTTGAAATGCGTGACGGCGAAAGCTTCGCTATCGCAGGTCTGCTGTCTGACGACTTCACCGACCTGAAAGGTCAGGTGCCATGGCTGGGTGACGTGCCCGTCCTTGGCGCCCTGTTCCGCAGCGTCGAATACAGCCGCGAACAGACAGAGCTTGTGATCATCGTCACGCCGCACCTTGTCACACCGACCCGTGGTCAAGCCTTGGCCCTGCCTACGGATCGCGTGCAACCACCATCCGAAAAGGACTTGTTCCTGTTTGGCCGCGTTGCGGCATCGAATGCCCCCAAAACCGGTGGTGCGGGTGAAGTGGCACGTCAGGACTTTAGCGGGTCCTACGGCTACGTGATGGAATGATAGGGGCGCAATGATGAAGACTCTTTTAACAGCGACCGCCGCGGCCCTGACATTGATGGGCTGCGCGCAGGAAGCCGGATTCCACCACGATGCCGCCCTGCCCGCCGGTGCAACGACCGCAGACGCCGACTTTGGCGCGGCGACGGCGGCCAATCATCAGGCGATGACCAACCCTGGCGAGGCGACGGTTCAGCTTGGCCAGCGATTTGCTGCAGAAGTTGACACAACCGTCACCTTTGCCTTCAACTCCAGTCAGCTGGACGCGGCAGCGCAGTCTGTTCTGATTACCCAAGCAAACTGGATCCGCCAGTTCCCCGAAGTCCGCTTTAACGTCTACGGCCACACCGACCTTGTCGGCAGCGCGTCCTACAACAAGCGCCTAGGGCTGGCGCGTGCAAACGCGGTCGTGAACTTCCTGTCGACCCAAGGGATTAGCCGTTCGCGGCTCGAAGCGCTGGTATCTTATGGCGAAACCCGTCCGGTCATCGCCACTCAGGCACCTGAACAGCAAAACCGCCGCACCGTTACCGAAGTATCTGGCTTCGTCAAAGGCGCACCGATGCTGCTAAACGGCAAATACGCCGAAGTTATCTTTCGCGAATATGTTGCCAGTGCTGTTCCGCCGTCGACCCTGTCGGACAATTCGACCGGCACAGTGGACCGCATCGAATAAAGCGCAAAGCCCTGAGTTAACGTTCACTACAACGTGACGCGCATCCCATGATGCGCGTCAACAGTGCCCCTAAAATCACATGATTGAGGCATCAGACCGCACAATCAATCGTTTTTGGTCCCATTCTCGACAAGATTAACCGTCAAAAGCGATCCAACGGGTCAATCTTGCTCTGCGCAATGCAGGGCAGATGCAGGCACCGGGTGATCGTGACGGGACCTTAAGATATCCCTCATATACCCGCGTGGCGCCCAATCGAAAGAGGACGTCCGGAATGAGTAGCAACGCAGTTTCGAAAACCGATAGCCCCGCCTTGGTGGCGTGCACTGTCAGTCGTGATGTGCAGATCTTTGATCTACTGATCGAAGACATGGAAGCGGCCTTGGGCGAAAACTGGGGTGACCTTAGCTTTGACGACGCGCTTGCCTTTTTGCGCCAACCCGACGCGACCGAATTACAATTCATTGCCGTCGCGATGGACGCAGAGGATGAGACGAACCTAGACCGAATCGCAGCCATCATCGGCGCGGCCAAACAGCAGGAAATCAAAGTCATCCTCATCACCGAAGATGTCAGCCCTGCCGCGCTTCATAAGCTGTTGCGCGAAGGCGGCGATGAATTTGTGCCCTACCCGCTGCCGGAAAACGAACTTGCCAATGCAATCGAACGCGTTCTGACACCGCCCGCCGAAATTCCAGTCGCACCAGAGCTTCAGAACAAGCTGAAGGCAACAGGGACCCATGACGGCGTATTGATTGCGGTGCACGGCATGGCCGGCGGCACCGGCGCAACAACCCTTGCCGTGAACCTTGCCTGGGAACTGGCACTGCAGGACAAGGACAATCCGCCACGGGTCTGCGTCATTGATCTGGACCTGCAGTGCGGGTCTGTTTCCACCTACCTTGATTTGCCCCGCAGAGAAGCGGTGCTGGAATTGATGTCCGACACCGAAGCCATGGACAGCACGGCCTTTATGCAGGCGCTTTTATCTTATGACCAGAAACTGCACGTCCTGACCGCGCCGACTGACATGATCCCCATGGATCTGATCACCAGCGCCGATGTGTCGCGCATTCTGGAACTGGCGCGCACGAACTTTGACTATGTCGTCATCGACATGCCTTCCGTCATGGTTGAATGGTCGCAAACCGTATTGGAAGCGACCCACGTATATTTCGCGACGCTAGAGATGGATATGCGATCTGCGCAAAACACGCTGCGTCTGAAACGCGCGTTGCAATCCGAAGATTTGCCATTCGACAAACTGCGCTTTGTTCTGAACAGGGCCCCGGGCTTTACCGATTTATCCGGCAAGGCCAGGGTCAAACGGTTGGGTGAAAGCCTAGGTATTTCGATTGAGGTGCAATTGCCAGACGGCGGCAAGCAGGTCGCGCAAACCGGCGATCACGGCACGCCGTTGGCAGTCAATGCGCCCAAGAACACCATGCGCAAGGAAATCGCAAAACTTGCGGCATCGGTCCATGCCGTCAATCAGGCTGAAAACGCCGAAGCACGCGGTTAGGGAAAGGCACGTCCATGTTCTCCAAGTATAAAAAGCCAGGCAATACGGCGGCACCTGCGCAGGGTAACGCAAAACCCTCTATGTCCGCCGTCACCGCGATGGTCGCCGAAGAGGCGCCGCGCAAATCCTTGATGAAAACCATGCCCACCCGCGCGGCCGAAGTCGCGCCGGGTGACCGCGATAAAAAGCGCAAGGAACGCTTGGGCGAAATCAAGCTGGAACTGCACAAGGCGCTGCTGGACAACTTGAACCTTGCCGCGCTTGAAAATGCGACCGAAACCGATTTACGCAACGAAATCAACGCAATTACCAATGAAACCCTGGAAGAGATGGGGATCGTCCTGAACCGGGACGAACGCGTCACACTCGGGCAGGATCTGTTTTTCGAGGTAAAGGGTCTTGGCCCCCTCGAAACGCTGCTTAAGGACGATACGGTCAACGATATTCTGGTGAATGGGCCGCAGCAGATCTTTGTCGAACGCAACGGCAAGCTCGAACTGACGGACATCACCTTTAAAGACGAAAAACACCTGCTGCGGATCATCGACAAGATCGTGTCCGCCGTGGGTCGCCGCGTTGACGAAAGCAATCCCTACGTTGACGCCCGTCTTGCCGATGGTTCGCGTTTCAACGCCATGGTTGGCCCGATTGCGGTCGACGGATCGTTGGTGTCGATCCGTAAATTCAAAAAAGACAAACTGGGTATTGATGATCTGGTCAAATTCGGTGCCTTTTCAGAGGAAATGGCAGCTTATCTGCAAGCAGCCGTCGCCACGCGCCTGAACGTCATCGTGTCCGGCGGTACGGGTTCGGGTAAAACGACGACACTGAACGCCCTGTCCTCTTTTATCGATAACGACGAACGCATCCTGACGATCGAAGATACGGCCGAACTTCAGCTGCAACAGATCCATGTGGGCCGGATGGAAAGCCGTCCGCCTAACGTCGAAGGCAAAGGTGCGGTTAGCCAGCGCGACTGTCTGAAAAACGCTTTGCGGATGCGTCCTGACCGCATCATCGTCGGCGAAACGCGCGGCGAGGAGGTCATCGACATGCTTCAGGCCATGAACACCGGTCACGACGGGTCAATGACGACAATCCACGCCAACTCTGCGCGTGATGGCGTGTCGCGTCTGGAAAACATGATCGCCATGGCCGGGATCGAAATGCCGATCAAAGCAATGCGTAGCCAGATTTCATCTGCTGTGAACCTGATTGTTCAGGCCTCGCGCTTGCAGGACGGCTCGCGCCGCATGACGTCGATCACCGAAATCACCGGCATGGAAGGCGACGTGATTTCCATGCAGGAAATCTTTAAATTTCAACGTGTTGGCCTGACCCCCGACAACAAGATTATCGGCCACTTCACGGCGACCGGCGTGCGCAGCCACTTCTCTGACCGCTTCAAACTGTGGGGCTACGATTTGCCGCCGCAGATTTTCGAACCCCTTGTTGCGGAGTAACGCACCATGATTTCCGCCGAGCCGCTTATCTATATTGCGATCTTTGCCTCTGTCATCTTTGTGGTGCAGGGCATTTATCTGGTGCTTTTTGGCAAATCCATTACCATGAACGGCAAGGTCAATCGCCGTTTGCAACTGCTTGAAAAAGGCGGCAATCGTGAACAGGTGCTGGAACAACTCCGCAAGGAGATGACGCAGCACATGAAATCGCAAAGCATCCCGCTTTATTCGATTCTGGCTGCCAAGGCACAGCGTGCGAACATTGCCTTTACTCCGCCGCAGATCATCATGCTGATGGCAGGCGTCAGCGTCATGGCGTTCTTTGGCCTGACCGTCATGACCGAAGTGGCCCCCCCGACCCGCGCTGTCGTCGCGGTTGGCATGGGTGTGGGCGGTGTATTCATGTGGATTAGCAGCAAGGCGAACAAGCGCATGGCCTTGTTCGAAGAACAACTGCCCGAAGCTGTCGAATTGATGGTGCGATCGCTGCGCGTTGGCCATCCGTTTTCGTCGGCCATTCAGATCGTCGCAAAAGAATTGCCTGATCCTTTGGGCACTGAAATGGGCGTCATCTCGGACGAAGCTGCCTATGGCCGCGATATGGGTGAAACGCTAAAGGCGATGGCAGAACGGCTTGATATGCAGGATTTGCGGTTCCTCGCCGTCGCGGTCACGATCCAACAAACCTCTGGCGGTAACCTGGCTGAAATTCTTGACGGTCTGGCCAAGGTGATCCGATCCCGTTTCCGCCTGTTCCGCCGTGTCAAAGCCATCACGTCAGAGGCGAAATGGTCCGGCAAACTGCTTTCGGCCTTTCCAATTCTGGCGCTGATCGTCATCAACCTGATCCAGCCCAACTATTTTGACGAAGTCATGGACAAGCCGATTTTCATTCCGGCCTGTCTGGTTGTGACCGGCTTTCTGGTGATGAACCTGATCGTTATGCGCGCTCTTGTAAATATTAAGGTGTAGGGTCGAATTATGTCTATCATCAACGACATCAACGCGATGCTGACTGACATCCTGGGCCCGTTTGGCGGCGTCATGGTGATGGGCTTTGTCGGGCTGGTCATGATCCTTGTCACCTTGCCTGTCTTGCTGAAAAAGCAAAGTGATCCGCTGGACAAATTAAAGGCCGCAAACCGCGCCTACACCGTCAAGTCATCAGGAAAGACAGAGCGCCTGCGCGCACCGACCAGCAAGGACAAGCTGGAAAAGTACGCCAACTTTCTGGAACCGCAAGATGCGGTCGCTTATTCTGCCGCCCGGCTGACGCTGTTGCAGGCAGGCTATAAGTCGAAAAATGCGGTCCGTATGTTTCACTTCAGCCAGTTCGCCTTGGGGATTTCCGGCCTCGTTTTCGGCGGCCTTTATGCACTGCTGAAATCACAAACTGGCGAAGTGACGCAGCAATCCATGATGCTGACGCTGCTGATCCCAGGACTGGTCGGTTACATGTTGCCGAAATATTGGGTCACGCGCCGTGTCGCCACCCGCAAAGAGGCTATCGAATACGGCTTTCCCGACAGCCTCGACATGATGCTGGTCTGCGTAGAAGCGGGCCAATCGCTGGACCAGTCCATTCTGCGCGTTGCAAGAGAGTTGAAATCAGGCTTCCCGGACCTGTCGTCTGAATTCGAACTTGTCAGTCAGGAAATGAAGGCCGGTAAAGGCAAAGAGGCCGTGCTGCGCGACATGGCGGAACGCTGCGGCGTGCAGGACATTTCCTCTTTTACGACCGTCCTCATTCAAAGCCAGCAGTTCGGTACGTCGATCGCCGACGCCTTGCGGGTTTACGCAGCTGAAATGCGTGACAAACGCGTGATGCGTGCGGAAGAAGCCGCAAATAAGCTTCCGACTAAGATGACACTTGCCACGATGATGTTGACCGTGCCGCCGCTTTTGCTCATTTTGATCGGACCCTCCATCTACGGTATCACGCAAACTATGGGGGGCGGAAACTGAACCGATGACCCCACCTCGCAGCGCCCTCGCTGCCGCAATCTGTCTTGCATTGGCCGCCTGTTCATCAGGCGGCCCGCTTGCGTCCGGGGATGGCGTTTTTGCACCCGGCGTTGCCGGCAAAGCCAAAGTCGACAATCTTGTCGTCGGTCACCGCCTGATGGCGGCCGGCGAATATGAACTGGCCTTGGATGCCTATTCCCGCGCGGCCGTCGTGCAGGGTTTCAATGTTGACACCCTGTCTGCGCTGGGATCGGCGAACCTGCGTCTTGGCCGGCTGGGACAGGCCGAAGGCCTGCTGCGCCGCGCAGCCGAAGAAGCGCCTGACTTCGCCCCCGCCTGGAACAACCTCGGCGTTTTGCTGATGGAAAAAGGTGAGTTTGCCGAAGCCGCAGAGATTTTTCGTCGCGCATTTGCCACGGACAACGGGAATTCCGACGAGATCCGAGAGAACCTGCGCTTGGCACTATCCAAACGCGACGCCATTATTTACGATCCTGCACAAGAGAACCAGAATTTTGAACTGGTCCGACGCGCCGATGACGACACCATCGAGCCGCTTTGAGGTAGTAGCAGGAAAGGACGCATAACGATGCGCCATACCGTCATATTATGTCTGGCCGGAACGCTGGCCCTGGCCGCATGTGGTTCGCGCAACGGCGATGCCGAAGTGCAACGCGCGATGCAGGATCTGAATTCTATCGAAAGTGCGAGCCTGAACGACGTCATGCTGACAGTTGGCGATCCGGAAGAGGCCGTCAAATACTTTAATGGTGCCTTGGCAGGTAACCCCGACCGGATCGACTTGCAGCGCGGCCTTGCCAAATCACTGGTCCGCGCAAACCGCGCGTCAGAGGGCGTGACGACCTGGAAACTTGTCGTGTCCAACCCCGAATCCAATCTGGATGACCGCGTCGAGATGGCAGAGGCGCAGATCCGTGCGAACACATGGGACGATGCCGCCGCCACGCTGAACGCCATTCCGCCGACGCATGAAACCTTTGACCGCTATCGTCTGGAAGCCATGATCGCCGATAGCAAACAGCAGTGGTCGAAAGCTGACAGCTTTTACCAGACGGCTGTCGGGCTGACCTCTACGCCGGCGAACACCATGAACAATTGGGGCTATTCAAAGCTGACACGCGGCGATTATCCAGGCGCGGAACGTCTGTTTACCGATGCGCTGCGTCAGGACAGTTCCATGTTTACGGCAAAGAACAACCTGATCCTCGCGCGCGGTGCACAGCGCAAATACGATCTGCCAGTTGTGCCGATGACCCAGACCGAACGCGCGCAGCTGCTTTACACCATGGCCTTGACCGCGATCAAACAAAACGACGTAACGACTGGTAAGGGGCTTTTGCGCGAAGCCATCGACACCCATCCCCAGCACTTCGAAGAAGCCACCCGCGCATTGCGCGCATTGGAAGCGGCTTAACCCATGGTCCTGTCTGCTTCTGCTGCCTGGTGGTTCCTGATCGTCGCAATTCCGGTCGGGCTTTGGGTTGCCTACACCGACCTGTCCCGGATGAAGATTACCAATGCCGCTGTCATGACGCTTTTTGCCGGCTACGTCGTGCTCGGCTTCGTCGCGCTTCCGCTGGAAACCTACCTTTGGGGCTATGTGCACCTGATCGTCGTATTGCTGATCGGCATCGGTTTGAACGCGGTGGGCGCTGTGGGGGCGGGCGACGCGAAGTTTGCCGCTGCTGCAGCACCAATGGTCGCCACCGGTGACATCGCGCCTTTGCTATACCTGTTTTCGCTTTGCCTGCTTGGCGGCTGGGCGATCCATCGTATTGCCCGCCTGACGCCCTTGCGCCGCCTGGCACCGGATTGGGCCAGTTGGACATCAGGGCGGCGTTTCCCTATGGGCTTGCCGCTTGCCATGACCTTGATCGCGTACCTTGGGTTGGTCATCTACCGCGGACACTGACGCCATAGGCGCGGACAATGCCACCGAAGCGAAACCGTTTGTCCATGTTTTAGCCATAAACCGCCCTCATACGAAACCGGCACCGGGGGTCCGCCCCGCGTTGGTTTGATGGGGTGACGACTTGAACATGCAAAACACAGGGGTCATGGCCCCGCCCAGCCCGCGGTCTTTGGAAGCGATGGCTTTGCCGTTGCCTATGATGCGCGACATTCTGGTGAAAACCATGTTCCGCATGAACCTGACCATGGTCACCCAACTTGCCCGCGCTGTCTGTCTTCCTGTGAATGTCACGCAAGAGCTGGTGGATATGGCGCGCAGCCAGCTGCTGCTGGAAGCGACGGGCAGCCTGTCTGCATCGGGTAGTTCCGAAATGGGCTATCAACTGACGGACGCAGGCCGCAACCGGGCCAATGATGCTTTGACGCAGTCCGAATATTACGGCGCAATGCCTGTACCGCTGAACGTCTACCGCGAACAGATCAAGCGGCAGTCGATCCGCAACATCCAGATCACACGCGATCAGCTGACTACCGCAATGGGGCACCTGATCCTGCCCCCTGCCCTGATTTCCAACCTTGGCCCTGCGGTCAGTTCGGGCCGTTCCATTTTAATGTATGGCCCGCCGGGAAATGGTAAATCTTCGATTTCGAACGGTATTCGCGATGCATTGGGGGACAAGATATATGTGCCCCGCGCTATCGAATATTCAGGTCAGGTCATAACCGTTTATGACCCGATTGTTCATTCCAGCGCCGAAGATGATGAACAGGACCCGAATTCCCTGCGCCGCACGACAGGTCGGTTCGATACCCGTTATGTGCGCTGTGAACGTCCCACGGTCATCACCGGGGGCGAGCTTTCGCTGTCTATGCTCGACCTTGTCTACAACCCGGTGGCGCGGACCTATCAGGCACCGCTGCAAATGAAATCGACAGGCGGCATCTTTATCGTCGACGACCTTGGTCGTCAGGCGGAACCTCCGCAGTCGCTGGTCAACCGCTGGATCGTACCGCTAGAAGAATCAAAAGATATTCTTGCCCTGCAATCGGGCGAAAAGTTTGAAGTACCCTTTGATACGCTGGTTATCTTTTCGACAAACTTCCATCCGAATGCAATTTTCGACCAGGCGGCCCTTCGCCGGATTTTCTACAAAATCAAGATTGATGGCCCCACCCAAGCCGACTTTCTAAAGATCTTTGCCCTTGTAGCGCGCAAGAAAAAGATGCCCTTAGACGAGCGGACATTGGTGCACCTTCTGAACAACCTCTACCCTCAGATCGACAACGTCTACGCCAATTACCAGCCGATCTTTCTAATTGATCAGATGATCTCGATCTGCGAATTCGAAGGCATTCCGTATCAAATGACCCCTGATATGATTGATCGGGCCTGGGCCAATATGTTCGTCAAGGAAGAAGAGATCGTGCGCTGATCGCTTGACCAAGGGGCCCTGCCGCCACACATCAGGGGGATGAAATTACCCCCTGTCATTCACGACTGGTTCACAGCGCGCGGCTGGTCGATCCATCCCCACCAGCAGGCCATGCTGGACCGGTCCGATGAGCCCGCGCTTTTGCTGATTGCCCCGACGGGCGGCGGCAAAACGCTGGCCGGTTTTTTGCCGACCTTGGCCGAGTTGGCAGATGGCCGGCATCAGGGGCTCCATACGCTTTACGTCTCGCCGCTCAAGGCGTTGGCGGCGGATATCAAACGCAACCTGACGACACCCGTCACGGATATGAACTTGCCGATCAGGATCGAGGATCGGACCGGCGATACCAGCGCCACCCAGAAAAAGCGGCAGCGTGCCGATCCCCCGCATATTCTGCTGACAACGCCCGAAAGCCTTGCACTCTTAACCTCTTACGAGGATGCGCCCCGTATGTTTGCGGGCGTGCAGCGTGTCATCGTTGATGAAATCCACGCGCTGGCAGAATCAAAACGCGGCGACCAATTGATGCTGGCCCTGTCGCGTGTGCAGGCCATGGCACCCGGCCTGCGCCGCGTCGGTCTGTCCGCAACCGTCGAAAATCCGGCCCGTATTGCCAGCGGGCTGGCCTGTCATCCTGACCCCTGCGACATCCTTTATGCGGACCCCGGTCCCGATCCGGACATTTCCATGCTGGTCACTGATGAACGCCCGCCTTGGGCAGGCGGCGGTGCCAAATACGCTATTCCGGCCGTCCTGGAACAAGTGAAACAGCACAAAACGACCCTGATTTTTCACAACACCCGGGCGCAGGCAGAGATTTTCTTTCACAACCTGTGGCTTGCGAATGATACCGACCTGCCGATTGGGATTCATCACGGCAGTCTGGACCGCGACCAGCGACAGAAAGTCGAATCTGCAATGGTTGCCGGATCTCTTCGTGCGATCGTTTGCACCGGCAGCCTCGACCTTGGCATTGATTGGGGCGACGTTGACCTGGTCATTCAGGTCGGTGCCCCCAAAAACGTCAAGCGGCTGATCCAGCGGATCGGCCGTGCCAACCACCGCTACAACGCGCCGTCAAAGGCATTGCTGGTGCCCGCAAACCGTTTTGAAGTGGTCGAATGTGTGGCCGCCCTGCAGGCTGCACGCGACCATGAACTTGACGGCGATCCCCCCGGTCCCGGCCCGCGTGATGTCCTCTGCCAGCACATCCTGATCCGCGCCTGCGCTGGCCCGTTTTGTGCCGATGAATTGTTTGACCAGATTCGTACCGTCGGAGCTTACAGCACCCTAACCCGCGCCAATTTCGACGCCTGCCTCGACTTTTGCGCCACCGGTGGATATGCCCTGCGCGCCTATGATCGCTGGAAACGGCTTCACCTGCGCGATGGCCTATGGCACTTGCGCGATCCACGTGCAACGCGCGATCTTCGCATGAATATCGGCACGATCCAGGACACCGATACCCTAAAGGTCCGCCTGCGCGGTGGCTTCAAGCCCTTAGGAGAGATTGAAGAATCCTTTGCGGCGACCCTTACCCCAGGCGATACCTTTTTGATCGGCGGTCAGATCGTGCGCTACGAATCCCTGAAAGATATGGCGGTGGAAGTCACGCGGCGCGCGGACAAGACCCCGAAAATTGCCACCTTCATGGGCACGAAATTTGCGACCTCCACGCAATTATCACAGCGTATCTTGCGTATGTTTCAACAGGACAGCTGGCCGGAACTTCCGACACACACTGCGGAATGGCTTCACTTGCAACGCGAATGGTCAAAGCTTCCGCAAGCCGATCGCATCCTTGTCGAATCATTCTACCATGATGGCCGCGCCAATACGTGTTTCTACGGCTTTGCAGGACGCAATGCGCAACAAACCCTGGGCTTACTTCTTACCAAAAGGATGGAGGAACTCGACCTTAATCCACTTGGCTTTGTTGCGACCGATTATGCGACCCTCGTCTGGGGTCTGACACCTGTTGACGATGCCGCACAACTTTTCGATCCGGACGCGCTGCACGATGGCTTTGCCGACTGGCTTGCAGGCAACGCCGTCATGAAACGAACCTTTCGCGCCTCGGCGACGATTGCAGGACTTATTCAACGCAACCTGCCGCAAGCTCGCAAGTCCGGCCGCCAAGCTACATTTTCGTCCGATATTCTTTACGATACCTTGGCCAAATACGACCCCGACCACCTGATTATGCAGGTCACCAAAGAAGAGGCCTTGCGCGGACTTGTCGATTTTGGCCGGATCGAAGAAATGCTGATCCGCACGTCCGGCCGGGTCGATCATGTCATTCTGCCGCGCGTCAGCCCCCTTGCCGCACCCATGCTGCTTGAACCCGGCCGCGTGCCAGTCGTCGGCGCAGGTCGTGAACGCCTGATGGAAGAAATGGCTGCCCAATTAATGGAAGAAGCCGGTCTATCCGCTTTGTAATACTTGCACCTCTTTATGAATTTGCTACAGAACAAACTATGAACTCTCATAGCTTTAAATTTGGTGAACAAAGCCTGACAGCCTTGCCATCTGGTGCATTATGGTGGCCCGATCGGCGGCTGCTTTGCGTTTCTGACTTGCACTTAGGCAAATCGGATCGGATCGCCCGCCGCTCGGGTATTATGCTGCCTCCGTATGAAACACAGGAAACACTCTCCAAACTGTCCCAGGATATTGCCCTAACCGACCCGCAAACCGTAATCTGCCTTGGGGACAGCTTCGATGACCTGATGGCCGCAGAAAGCCTGTGCGAAGCGGACTACCTGACGCTTGCCAGCCTTCAGGCCGGACGTCACTGGCTTTGGCTCGAAGGGAACCACGACCCCGGCCCCTTGGCATTGGGTGGCACCCATCTGTCGTGTTATCGTAGCGGCGGCCTGACCTTCCGCCATATTGCAGGCGAAACAGCGCCAGAGGTATCAGGTCATTATCACCCCAAACACACGATCCCCGGTACAGGCAGTGCCCGCCCCTGCTTTATGACGGATGCCAATCGGCTGATCCTGCCCGCCTACGGCGCATATACGGGCGGTTTGCGCGCGACCGACCCCGCGCTAACCTGCCTTTTTCAAGGCGCGGTTTTCGCAATTTTAACCGGTCATCGCGCAATATGCGTGCCAGTCAAACCGTCAGCCCATCCGGCTCGGCCAAATCGTTTGCGCGGCAACAGGCTGTAACTGTATTCGCCAACAGGCAGGCAATTGTCATGGGGCCTACGCCACCAGGAACGGGGGTAATCGCGCCAGCGACTTTGACCGCGCTGGCGAAATCGACATCTCCGACTAAACCAGCTTCGGTACGGTTAATACCTACGTCTATTACAGTTGCGCCTGGCTTGATCCAATCGCCTGGCACCATTTCGGGCCGCCCTACGGCTGCGACAACAATATCGGCCCGGCGCACGACATCCGCCAGATTACGTGTCCGCGAATGGGCGATCGTAACTGTACAACTCTCACCCAAAAGCAGTTGAGCCATCGGTTTTCCCACAATATTGCTGCGCCCGATTACAACGGCATCCATGCCCGTCAGGTCACCATGGTGGTCGCGCAGCATCATCAGACAGCCAAGCGGCGTACATGGCACCATTGCCCGCTGTCCCGTGCCTAACAGACCCACGTTTGAAATATGAAACCCGTCCACGTCTTTGGCCGGATCAATCACGGCTAGAACCTCTGCCTCGTCCATGTGGCGCGGTAGCGGTAGTTGCACAAGAATGCCGTGCACTTCGGGGTTTGCATTCAACTCGGCGACAAGTCGCATCACCTCGTCCTGTGCCGCATCTGCCGGCAGACGATGTTCCAGCGACAACATGCCGACCGCCTTGGTCATTTTGCCTTTTGAGCGCACATAGACCTCTGATGCCGGATCATCGCCGACCAGCACAACAGCAAGTCCCGGGGTGATCCCGTGTTCTTCTTTCAGCCGCGCGACATGCGCCGCAACTTTTTCCCGAACGCGGCCAGCAAAGGCCTTTCCGTCGATAATCGTGGCTGTCATCAGTGCTGCCTTTCCATCGTGTAAAATCGCGCTGCCCTGGACAATTTGACCTGCCACCGCGTTCCATGTCCGCTATTCTGGCACCAATGCGGCGCGCGCGGATGCTGTACAATGCCCTAAATGCTAAAGAAATATAGGCATCCCAAAAAAGCGATAGTTCGCAAGAGTTTTATCCGCGCCAAGCCCGTTGATCAGGAACGTGCAGAACCAAAGTATCACCAATCGTCAGCGTTCCCGGCCGTTCCACCCAAGCTGTAACGCCGCGTAGGCCATTAGCCGCCGCCTTAAACGCCTTACCATGCCCTGGCCGCGATGCTTCGATCGTTTTTGATACAAGATGGCAAGGCTGGTTCAGCATATCCACAGTCAGCGTAACGCCATCCGGACCCTGTAATCGCGCCGACGGCGGTACATGGGTAAGATCATTAATACCGTCGATGACAATGCTTGCACCCAACCAAGCCGGGTCGATGACGTCCAGTTCCAACTTCTTCGCAATGATCGCAAGTTCTGCGGCGCTGACGATGCTCAACTGGCGCACATTGCGGATTTCCGTTCCCTTTGGATGCTGCGTCGTCACACGGCTACAAGACGGACGGGTTAGCCCCGCGTGGAACTCACCGGACATTCCGGCAAATCCCAAGGTCATGGACTGAACATGTTCGCCCACAATTTCAGAAGCATCGCGGTGCGGGACGCGGCCCAGCCAAGTGACGCGACCTGTATGTTCCGTTTTGACAAGTGCTGGCATCTTGTACTTTCACATAGAAAACCCCGCGCTTTCCAGCGCGGGGTCCAGTTTGACTTCGTCCGCCATCAGGCCGACGGTTCAGGCTCCAACCCGCTATCAGCTTGCGGCGACTTGCGCGTCTTGGGCACCGTGGGGATCGCATTTCCACCAGAAGGTGGCGTATCATCCAGATCGTCGCCCCGCTTCAATGGCTCCCCCGCAATGACACGAGTAATCTCGCTTCCTGTAAGCGTTTCATACTCCAGCAGACCCTGCGCCAGTCTTTCCAGATCATCGCGCTTTTCAGTCAGGATACGCTTTGCAGTCTCATAGCCTTCCTGAACGATGGCCTTGACCTTGTCATCAATGATTTTCTGCGTATCGGCAGAGTGGTTCGTTCCGCCGCCGTAATTACCCAGATAAGAGCTTTGTTCGTTTGCGTAGTCTACAAACCCAAGCTCTTCCGCATATCCGAATTGCGTCACCATAGCGCGCGCAATTTTGGAAACCTGCTGAATATCCGACGATGCCCCAGAGGTGACTTGATCCTTTCCGAATACCAGCTCCTCGGCAACACGCCCGCCCATCGCCATAGCGATCTTAGACGTATACTTCGTATAGCTGACACTTAATTGATCGCGTTCCGGCAAGGACAACACCAACCCCAAAGCACGGCCGCGAGGAATGATCGTCGCTTTGTGGATTGGGTCATGCTGCGGGACGTTTAGGCCAACGACTGCATGGCCTGCTTCGTGATAGGCGGTCAGCTTTTTTTCATCTTCGGTCATGACCATGCTGCGGCGTTCGGCCCCCATCATGACTTTATCCTTGGCCGATTCGAAATCGACCATAGTCACGAAGCGGCGTCCCACACGTGCAGCCATCAAAGCGGATTCATTCACGAGATTGGCCAGATCGGCGCCGGAAAACCCCGGGGTGCCACGTGCAATAATGCGCAGATCGACGTCGGGACCCAGGGGCACCTTACGGGCATGAACCGACAGAATTTTTTCGCGCCCTTTGATATCCGGATTAGGCACCTGTACCTGACGGTCAAATCGGCCCGGGCGCAACAGCGCGGGATCAAGCACATCGGGACGGTTGGTTGCCGCGATGATGATGATGCCTTCGTTTGCCTCAAAGCCGTCCATTTCGACAAGCAATTGGTTCAACGTTTGCTCGCGTTCGTCATTGCCACCGCCATAGCCAGCGCCGCGCGATCTGCCAACGGCGTCGATTTCGTCGATAAAGACGATGCAAGGCGCATTCTTTTTCGCTTGTTCGAACATGTCCCGAACGCGGCTTGCCCCGACGCCCACAAACATTTCCACAAAATCAGAGCCCGAGATGGTAAAGAACGGCACGCCAGCTTCGCCTGCAATCGCACGGGCAAGCAGTGTTTTACCGGTACCCGGAGGACCGACCAGCAAAGCGCCTTTAGGAATCTTGCCGCCAAGCCGAGAGAACTTTTGCGGATTGCGCAGAAATTCGACGATTTCCTCCAGCTCGTCCTTGGCTTCATCGATGCCGGCCACTTCGTCAAAGGTGACGCGGCCATGCTTTTCCGTCAGCAACTTGGCCTTGGATTTACCAAAGCCCATCGCGCCGCCTTTACCACCGCCCTGCATGCGGTTCATGAAATAAACCCAGACACCGATCAGCAGCACAAACGGCAACAATCCGATCAGGAAGCTTTGCAGTCCCGACTGTTCCTGACTTTGCGCCGTCACAGGAATATCCTGCGCGATCAGCAGGTTGGTGACTTCTGCGTCCTGCGGTTTGATCGTGACATAGTCGCGACCATCAGTCCCGCGATAGCGGACCTGTTCGCCATCAAGTGTCACGCTGGACACGGAGTCAGATTCAACAGCGGAAACGAATTCCGAATAGCTTTTCGCATTGCTCATCCCGCTACCGGTGCCGCCGCTGAACAAATTGAACAGCGTCAGAACCAACAGGAACAAGACGACCCAAAAGACTATATTACGTGCGTTGCCCAATGAGAGGCTCCTTTGGCATCGGAAAATGACGGAAGTTTATTAACATACCGTGTGTTGTTACCCAAAATAGACATTCCGCCGCAATCTTCAATGCGCAAGCCGCGCAAGGGTCAATTCTTCGCCGTTGCCGGGCGGAATAAGACGATGGCGCACCCCGAAATTCAGCGGCGCAAACGCCACAAGCCGTGTATCGTCCCACACCGCAGGCAGCCCGGCCAGAACATGCCGCGGCGCCCGGGGCTTCGGCTTGTCCGCAATCAGGGCCAAACCCGACTCACCCAGGGCGCGCACGGTTAAGCCATTGATATCCGGCCCCTCCAGCCGCCATCCCGTATCCCAATGACACGATGGTCCAGCGATGTCACACAAGCCAGCAACGGCCTTCGGCTCTCTTGCGACGTATAGCTGGTCCCGGTGCGGGACAATGATCGCCCCCGCAAGCACCGCCGCGCCGCCTGACAATGCGCGATGAACCGCCTCTGACAGCGGTTCAAGGCGTGGACGATAGGTCGCAGCCGTCACGGCCATCACGGCGGCTGCGGCCACTCGCAACTGCGTATCCGCGGCAAGTCGGCCAAATTCGTCCCGGTCCCAAACAACGGCACCGGGGGCAGTCGGATCGGTCCGCGACAAATTGCCCAAGGCAGCCTGCGCCAGAACGTCCAGCGCCTGACGAGCCCGCGCCATATGCGTGGCCGTTGCCGCAAGCGTCGCTGTATTAAGCCCCTCCTGCCCGATTATGGCCCGCATACGCACCCGGGCAAAATCGGCGTCATCGTTGCTAGGATCATCAACAAAAGGAATTTTTAAAGTCGTCACATAATGCCGAAGCGCCGCCCGCGTTTCGGTCAGCAGTGGCCGCAGAATACGCATGCCATTGGCGGTAACATCGTCAGACATGCCGGCCAGGCCATCGACCCCCGATCCACGCGCCAAGCGCATCAAGACTGTTTCGGCCTGATCGTTCTGGGTGTGGGCCATCAGGACCGGCGCGCCGTCCGCTGCGTCGTGCAACAACATCCGCCGGGCGTGCCGCGCTTCATTCTGCAGGTTGCCGCGGCCGTCCCACCCCTGCCAGCGCAGGGTGTCGTGCGGCAAACCAAGGCCCTGCGCCTCTGCCGCGACCATTGCAGCTTCATCGACACTTGCGTCGCGCAAACCATGGTCGACGGTCGCGACCCGCAACGCGATGCCATAGACACGCGCCCAGCCAGCGGCCAGATGCAGCATCGCCATACTGTCCCCGCCGCCAGACACGGCGAGGCACAAACGTTGTGGAAAATCAGGCCCTAGCAACTGCCCCATACGGTCCGCGAACCGCTGCGGCAGGCCGGTTTGCAAAGGATCGCCCGTGTTTACGGACATGCCAGCGCGACGCGCGCATTCGCAGCTTCTGTCACGAACGGGGATGCCGGAAAACGTACTCCGACCTCGTTCAAGGTGACGCAAGCGTCCTGCGTCTGCCCAACGCCGCCCAATGCATTTCCCAGACGGAACAACGCCTCGGCTGCAAACGGACCTTCGGGATTGCCGGAAAACGCTTCCAGATAGGCGCGGGCCGCGTTGGCGGTATCGCCCAAACCGTCCAGGGCACGACCCCGCATCAGGGCCGTTTCCTCTGTCAGGGCTGACCCCGGGTAGGTCGCGCTAAAGGTCGCAAGGAGATCCGCGGCGCTGCGAAAGTCACCGGATGCGAGCGCCTCCTGCGCCCGCTGGTAGTCCTGCTGTTCGCCAAGGGCGAGTTGGGGTTGTTCCGGCAGCGCCGCCGCCGGGGCGGGCACGCTGGATGCGCTATCGACGCCGCCCAGCGACGGCGTGTCGCCAAGGCTGCCGATATCGCAACCGGGCTCGACTTCGCACAGGCGGAATTCCAGATCGCCGATCCGGTTTGTACCGTCGGTGGTGATCCGGTTGATGCGGAACTCCAGCTCTTCGGTCTTGCCCGTCAGGCGGGTCAGTTCGCTTTCAATCGCGTTCAGCCGGTCCAGCGGAGTGTTGCCCACCACGCCAGCCGACAAACCGCCACTGGTCGACAGTTCCGACCGCAGGCTTTGCACGTCGCTATAAAGCGTGCCTAGCTGCTGCCGGATATCTGCCAGCGTTGCATCCTGCGCAGTGGCACCCGTTGCGGTCATGACCGCCAGCCCCAGCAGCGCCCCGAAGCGTGCCGCGCCCCGCATCAGCTCAGCGACCCGACCGAGATAACGGTCACAGCACGGCGGTTCTTGGCATAGCAAGCCTCGTTCGAACACACTTCGATCGGACGCTCTTTGCCGTAGCTGATCGTGCGCAGACGCGACGACGGGATCCCGCGAGAGATCAGGTATTCGCGCACAGCGTTCGCCCGGCGTGCACCCAGCGCGAGGTTATATTCGCGTGTGCCCTGCTCGTCGGCGTGGCCTTCGATGATGGCAAGGTAATCACTGTTGGTCGTCAGCCAAGTCGCCTGACTGTCAAGCGTGGCCTGCCCCTGCGGCGTCAGGCTGCTGCTGTCCACGACAAACAGAACCCGGTCGCCGACCGTCTGTTGAAAGTATTCCGCGCTGCGCGGGTCAGAGGCACCGCCCTGCGGCAGGGCATTGCCCAGAGGCGCGCCATTGCCTGCGGCAGCGTTCAGGTCATCGGCACCGCCAAAACGGTCAGGCCGTGTACAGGCTGCGGTGGACAGGGCCAGCAGAACCAGCATCGCCTTTGTCGTCATCTTCATTGTCAATTCGTCCCTATGAACTGCTGTTCGTATTAATCTATCACGGTTTCCGTAACAGGGAAATCTTTGGCCTTATGGCTGAAGCGGCCCCCAGGCCGCATCGGATGCCCCGCCCTGCACCGGAACCGGCTTCAGGTTGCGGCCGGAAATATCGACCGTGTATAGCGCGGATGTACCGCCCGCACCTTGCGTTTCGCGGGTAAACATCAGCACGCGGCCATTTGGCGACCAGGTCGGTCCTTCGTCAAGGAAAGAGGTCGTCAGAATACGCTCTTCCGACCCGTCCGTGCGCATGACGCCAATGTGGAATTGTCCGCCCTCTTGGTTGGTGAACGCAATCAAATCACCGCGCGGCGACCAGACGGGGGTGCCGTAACGACCCGCGCCAAAGGACACGCGCTGCGGCTCGCCTCCGCTTGCGGACATGATATAGATCTGGCTGCCGCCGGACCGGTCGCTTTCGAAAACGATGCGGCTGCCGTCAGGGCTAAAGCTGGGTGCCGTCTCAATGCTTGGCGCATTCGTCAGCCGCGTCGATGCACCGCTGTTGAGGTCAGAGATGTAAAGGTCCGTATTGCCGCCGTTGGCGATGGAATATACCACCCGGCTGCCGTCCTTGGAAAAGCGCGGGCTGAACGCCATCTCGCCTTCTGCCGTTTGCACCTGCCGCTTGGACACAGATCCCACGTCCAGCAAATTGATGCGCGGGAAACCGGATTCATAGGATGTATACAGAACCCGGTCGCCGGTTGGCGAAAAGCGCGGTGCCAGCACGATCGTGCTGCTGTCGGTCAGGAACTGCGTGTTTGCGCCGTCATAGTCCATGATTGCCAGCCGCTTCTGGCGGTTATCCTTTGGCCCCTGCTCGGCCACGTAAACGACGCGGCTGTCGAAATAGCCGCCCTCGCCCGTGATCCGGCTATAGGCGGCATCTGCCACCTTGTGCGCCATCCTGCGCCATCCGCCGACGGTGCCTGCAAATTGCAGACCTTCGCCCAGTTCTGCGCCGGTAAAGACGTCATACAACCGGAACTTAACAACCAGCTGATCGCCACTGACGCTGACTGCGCCGCCGATAAGCGCCTGCGCATTCACAGCCCGCCAGTCAGGATAGGCGACAGGCGCGCCAAAAGCACCCATCTGGCTGATAAACGCTTCTTGCGGGATTTCGCGGAACAGGCCGGTGCCGGCCAGATCCTGCGCAACAAGTCGGCTGATATCGCTTGCGACCTGCTCTGCCCCGGCGGTTTCCGCCTGAAAGGTCGGCACAGCAAACGGTAGCGGTTCGATCACACCATCGGTAATCGTCAACCGCAGCGGACCGCCCTGCGCCAGCATGGGGGCGGCAGAGCCAAACGCCAAAGCGGCGGCCAAAGCGGCAATCATAAACCGGTTCTTCATCACTCTCGTCCTCACTCGCAGGGCTTTGCGCCCGTTTGCCTGTTGTTGCCACACTATCAAGTGTGGATGTGACTTGCTACGCCCGACAGGCGGTATTTCGCCGTTAGCGCAGACGCATACCCGACGGGTCAAAGGTAATTTCGACCTCTTGCCACTCGCTGTATTTGTCCGCCGGCAGATCATAGCCGTCGGTGCCCTGACAGCGCAGAATGGCGCGGCGGGCTGCATCATAGGCGATCTTCGTGGCTGCATCATCGCCGCCACTGGCCGCGACCTGCCGCACATCGCCCGTCACCTTACCGTTCTGATCTAGGTTGAAGCCAACCGTCATCTGCACCCGCGCGGCCTGGCTGCCGGGATCGACATTCCAGCACCGATTGACGGCCACACGGAAGCCTTCCCGCTCTGATCCGGTCATGGGCGGGCCTTGCGGCACATTCGCAGCCTGGGACGGAGGTGCAGCGGCGGCAGCTGCGGCCTCCAATGCGGCCTGTACGGCGGATTCATCCACCTGCGGGGTTGGTGCCTCTGCCGTCTGCGTTTCGGGCTCCACCTCAGGCGCGGGGGCCGGTGTCGGGCGGTTCGGGCGCGTGCGCGGGCGCGGCGTTTCTGTCAGCAGACCTTGCGGCGTTTCGGCCTCGGTCACGATTTCGGTGGCCGCCTCTTCGGGCGCGGTCTGCTCCTGCGCTTGTTCCACGACAGGGGCATCGGGGGCCGCATCGGGGCTGGCGGTATCCTGCGCCACATCTGCCGGGGCCGCATCGGGCGGCGGCGGCGCGACTGGATCTGGTGTGATCCGCTGCGCAGGGCGCGGAATAGGGCGCGGGCTTGCCGTCAAATTGGGCGCAGCCACAACCTCTTCTGCCGGCGGGCCGGGTGTTGCTGGCGAATCGCTGATCACAGGCACCGGCTCTGGTGGTTCCGGCGCGGGGGGCGGCGGCAGATCCGGGGTTGGCGGCTGCACCGTATCAGGCGGCGGGGGCGTCGCAGCGGCCTCTTCCTGCACCGGCACGTCCGGCGCCGCCTCGGCACTGGGGGTTTCAGGCGCTTCGGGGGGCGCTTCAGTCGGATCAGGCGTCGTCGCCGCGACGATGGCAGCAAACTCTTCAGAGCTGACGACAGACACTTCGCTGACTTCGAACGGCAGGGGTTCGGAATCAAACCCCCAGCCGCCGATCAGCCAGACCAGCAGCGCCAGATGTCCGGCGGCCGAGACATATGTGCCGGTCGTGCGTTCCATGATTTAGTTGCCCGCCTCCGCGGCAGGCGCGTTCAGCGCCGTCCCGCCGATATCGGTAACAAGTCCGATGTTGGAAAAGCCTGCTGCATTCAGCGCGCCCATCACCTCTGCCACCCGGTTCCAGGCGTTGCCGCCATCAGCGCGCAAGAAGATGCGGTCGCTGGTCCGCTCTGCCGCAATCGCCTGCAACTTGGTGACCAGTTCAGCCTCGGCCGTATCGGTATTCTGGATCGCAAGCGTACCGTCACCCTTGATCGTGACGGTGAGCGGTTCTTCTTCATCACTTGGTAACGCATTTGCGGCAGTCTTGGGCAATTCCACAGGCACACCAACCGTCATTAGGGGGGCCGCGACCATAAAGATGATCAAAAGCACCAGCATGACGTCCACAAAGGGCGTGATATTGATTTCGGCCATTGGCTGCGCCCGCCCGCGCCGCCGCCCCCGCCGGTTGCCAGCCTCTGCCATGGTTCAGGCGTCCAACTGGCGCGACAGGATTGTGCTGAATTCATCGGCAAAGGCTTCGTAGCCTGCGATAATCCGGTCCGCATCCGCGCTAAGCTTGTTATAGAAAATAACCGCCGGAATAGCCGCCATAAGGCCCAGACCCGTGGCCAGCAGCGCCTCTGCAATACCCGGTGCCACAACCGCAAGGTTGGTATTTTGCGCCTGCGCAATTTCGATAAAGGCGTTCATGATACCGAAAACCGTACCGAACAAGCCGACATAGGGCGCGACCGATCCGGTGGTCGCCAGCACCGACAGGCCCTTTTGCAGGGTCGCCGCCTCTTTTGCGATGGCCACATCCATGCTGCGGTCGATGCGCGCCTGCGCACCTGCTATTAAACCGCCATCCTGCTTGTGACTGCGGCGCCATTCGGTCATGCCCGCGCTAAAGACCACCTCTGCCGCACCACGGGGCTGGCCCGCAATCTGGTCGTACAGCTGATCAAGCGGTTCGCCGCTCCAGAATGCGCGATCAAAAAGATCGGCTGCAGCACGGGCCTTGCGATACTGTATCGTCTTGTCCACGATGATGGACCAGCACCAGATACTGGCGCCTACCAGCGCGAACATGACGAATTTCACAAGGATGGTCGCGTGGGCGAACATCGACCACATCGTGATATCGGGAACTGTTTCCATGGTGCCTGCTCTGACATTTGGCCGCTTGCGCGGTCTGATTACAGGTGATTCTATCTGAATCGCTGGAAAACGCCAATGTCATTGTGCACACGTTTGCGCCAGACCGCCGATGCCGCTAGTGCACCGCCCCGCGCAGCGCCTTTGGCAGCCGTGTCGGCTTACCCTCCAGCGTCATGCAAACGGCTGTGACTTCTGCCCGAAACAGCACATCATTGCCGCGTCGCACCTCTTGGTCGAACACCCAGCGCACCGCGCTTTGGGCCCGGTGGCTTGTGTGCACGACCAACCGGTCATCCAGTTTTGCCGGGGCCAGGTAATCCGCCACCACCCGCGTGACAACAAAGACGATGCCTTCTTTGTCGCGCATGTCCAGCTGGTTCATGCCCAGCAACTCCACCAGCTCTGACCGCCCGCGTTCGATATATTTCAGATAGTTGGCGTAATAAACGATCCCGCCCATGTCGGTATCTTCGTAATACACCCTGACCGGCGTCTCATGGCTCATTGAATCCGTCCCGCCCGTGCCGCGACCCGCAGCGCATGGCTCGCATCCTGTGCCACCGCTGGCATCACGGGATCATAGACCGCGCGCACAATCGCCGCGACCTCTGGCCGAATGACCGCCAGACCATCCACCAACGCTAATGGAGAGACGTCTGTGAACGCCCGGTCAGACCATAGTACAATCGTCTGCACCGCTTGCCCCAGCGCGAGTGTATCCGCACTGACAGCTTCCAGTTGCGCATCCATGCGCAGAAACACAAAACAAGCCTTGATCGTACCGGCCGGATCAAAGCGGAATATCCGGTACTGGTTCGCGTCTGCGGCCTGCAGCCGCGCGACCAGGGGCACAAGATCAGGCACCATCCGGTCCAGATGTGGCACCTCTGCCAATTCGGTCCAGTCGCTGCAGAAGAACACCATCAGGTTCGCGCCAAGCTCGCCGTCCGTCTCCGCCATCTTGTGACCAGCCATCACGACAACCGCCTCAACGGCGCTTTTAAACACGCCCAGCGTCGCCTCATCGACGCCAAAGATAACGGGCGCGATCGGCCGCCCCCAGCGCGCGCACAGATAGCTGCCATCGCTGCGGGTGAATTTCGCCGCCACCTCTTCTGCTTTGATCGTCACCGCCTCATCCTCGTTTCCTGTGCAATATGAGCCCGTCAAAGGCACCAACCTAGTCAAACAGATCGCTGTCCCGCTTGGGCGCCGCCAGTCCAAGGTGCCGCCAGGCATCGCGCGCAAGCATCCGCCCGCGTGGTGTACGCTGGATCAGACCTTTTTGCAGCAAATAGGGCTCGATCACATCTTCCAGCGAATCTCGACTCTCGCTTAGCGCCGCACTCAACGTCTCGATCCCGACAGGTCCGCCGGCATAGCTTTCTGCGATCAGACGCAAATACCGCCGGTCCGCATTATCAAGGCCCAGGTCATCCACGCCCATGCGCGTCAACGCCCGGTCAGCGATGGCGTGATCGACGGTGCCGTCACCTTCGACAAGGGCGAAATCCACGACCCGCCGCAATAACCGTCCGGCAATTCGCGGCGTACCGCGGGCGCGGCGCGCCACTTCACGCGCACCCTCCGGCGTCGCAGGTGCACCCATCAGGCGGGCACCGCGCGTGACGATTTCGTTCAACTCATCCTCGGTATAGAATTCCAGCCGCACCGGAATCCCGAAACGGTCGCGCAGCGGGGTAGTTAGCAGCCCCATGCGTGTCGTCGCCCCGACCAGCGTAAAAGGCTGCAATTCGATCCGCACCGTGCGCGCGGCTGGCCCCTCTCCGATCACCAGATCCAGTGCGAAATCTTCTAGCGCGGGGTAAAGCACCTCTTCCACCGCCGGATTGAGGCGGTGGATCTCGTCGATGAACAGCACATCGTTCGGTTCCAGATTCGTTAGAATTGCCGCCAGATCCCCCGCCCGCGCCAGCACCGGGCCAGAGGTCATGCGAAATCCAACCCCCAGTTCCCGCGCCATGATCTGCGCCAGCGTCGTCTTGCCCAGACCGGGCGGGCCGTGAAACAGCACGTGATCCATCGCATCCTTGCGCATCTTGGCGCTTTCGATGAACACACGCAGATTGGCGCGCGCTTCGGCCTGACCGATAAACGCCTCCAGCGTCTGCGGCCGCATCGCGCGGTCCGCATCCTCGGGCAGCGGCTCTGGCCGCATCAGGGGATCGGGTTCAGTCATACCCCTGCCTTACCCCTTCGGTGCCAACAGCTTCAAGGCAGCGCGGATCACCTCCCCCGTCGCAGCCCCCGGCGTCATCGCCTCGGCCACTGCTGCCGCCGCGTCGCCAGGCGCATAGCCAAGGTTCACCAGCGCCGACAATGCCTCGCCCTGTGCCGGGTTTGCCTTGACCGGCGCCTTGCGGGCCTTTGCAGGCGCAGCGGGCGCGTCATCTTCGATCACGATATCGTCGCGATCCAGCCCGTCGCCGCCCATCGCCATCACGGCGGGGGCTTTGTTCTTTAATTCGATCGCCGCACGCTGCGCGATCTTTGGCCCCACGCCCTTGGCCTTTGCCAGCGCGTTCCAATCGCCCAGCGCAATCGCTTTGGACACACCTTCTGGCCCAAGCGCGCCCAGAATGGCCAGCGATGCCTTGGCCCCAATGCCCTGCACGCCCATCAACAAGCGGTGCCATTCCTTTTCCACCAATGATGTGAAGCCAAACAGTTGCAGGTTATCCTCGCGCACCAAAAGATCGGTATAAAGCGCGACCGCCTCGCCGTTTCCGGGCAGACTAGCCATGGTACGATCACTGACAAAGACCAGATAACCCACGCCGCGCACGTCGATCAGCACATGATCGGCAGCACGATAATCCAGCCGCCCGGCGATGCGCCCGATCATGATGCCGCCCGCGCGGTGGCCTTGGCCAGCGCCTTGTTCAGATGCCCCGCCGATTGCAAATGATGCGAATGACAGATCGCGATTGCCAGTGCGTCTGCCGCATCAGGCCCCGCCAGCGTCACGCCCGGCAGTTGCAACCGCACCATATGGTCAATCTGCGCTTTTGCAGCATGGCCGACACCGACGACAGCCTTCTTGACGGCATTGGGCGCGTATTCACCCACCTCGATCCCCGCCTGCGCGACAACCAGCAACGCGATGCCCCGCGCCTGGCCCAGCTTCAGCGTACCAACCGCGTCTTTGTTGACAAAGGTCTGTTCGACCGCCGCCCGGTCCGGCGCATGGGCGATCATCACCGCGCTAAGGCCTTGGTAAAGCGACAACAGCCGCTCGGCCAGATTGTCACCCAGTCCGTGACAGACGCCGTTGGCCACATGCGTGATTCGACTGCCCTGAACATCGACAACCCCCCACCCCATATTTCGCAGCCCCGGATCAATTCCCAACACCCGCATCGCACCCTCGTCCGTTTCTTTTGATTGCGCCTTGGCTAGCACAAAGCGCGAACATAAACCAAGCGCCCATCGTCACCGTCATACGAATAGCCTTATTCTGTTGCGATTTACGCAAATTGAGTCTTCAAACCCTGCGATGAAAAAACATGCCAATCGCACAATTTGCAGGCATGATAAAAACACATGGAAGCTCTGCAAAAATCGGGGGTAGTGGCATCGCCGATCCGTAGCTACGTGCCAGCCATCAAGTCAAACGCTGTTAATGCAGCACATTCTCAGGAGCCACTCCCATGGCATCGATCAACGCAACCCGCACCAATCCGGCACTGACCGGCGGTTTCGCATCCGGCCTTTTCACGGCTACCATCTCTCGTCTGGCGGCTTGGAATGACGCGCGTGTGACGCGCAAGTCCTTGTCCCAGCTGACCGCACGCGAGCTCGACGATATCGGTCTGTGCTACGGCGATATCAACGACGTCGCAGCAGGCGCGTTCCGCCGCTAAATGGCGCAAGCAACAACAAAAACGCCGCGCCTAAGTGACCCTTTGGCGCGGCGTTTTGCTATCCAGTATTATGTTGCCCCCGCCCATGACCGGGGATCGGTGCAGACGGTCAGATCTGTATGATTAACCGTGCATCATCCGCATGACCCGCGCCACGGCATTAGTTGCCGGATCAGGTTGCATCACCCATGCACCCGCCTGTTCCAACATATGCCCTTGCGACAGCGTATCCAGCTTGCCTGCGTAGGTCGGTGCATCCATGGCCGCCATGATATAGGCCTTAAGCACCAAGGCGATCAGCGCCGATACAAACAGCGCCTTCCACGGAAAAGCCAGCGCATTGAAATGCGGTTGTGCAACAATAAGGTTCTGCTTGTTCAGCCGCAGGCTATACCCACCGCTCAACTTGCTGTGCTGCCGCGTAATACGGCGAATTCGTTTATAAAAAGAGTCGCGATGCGCAGACATGAAAAACTCCAGAAGCCCCCACTTCCTGAAGTTGAAAATAACGTTAAAAAATGGCTAAGCCAAGGCAGAACGACGGCATCACACTCATTTTAGACAGATTTCGTTAAAGTTAGCGTCGTCCAGTCAACAATACAGTCACGGCGGGACTCATTAAATCCAGCTTGTGCATAGACCTGCGCAACCGCATCGGCCTGCTCGTTCAGGATTCCGGACAAAATTGCAGTCCCGCCCGGTTGAGTCGCCTTTGCCATATCCTCTGCAATCGCGATCAGCGGTCCTTTCAGGATATTGGCAAACACCAGATCAAAAGGTGCCGCCTGTGCCAGTTCAGGCGCATCGAATCCTGCCGCAATCAGACAATCGACCTGTCCGGTCAAATTATTCGCCGCCACATTGGCCGCTGCGACCTCTACCGCTGTGGGGTCGATGTCAGAGGCCAGCACGACGTTCGGGCTGATATGCGCCGCCGCCATCGCCAGGACAGCCGTGCCGCAGCCGATATCAACAGCGTTCTGGGGAACAAAGCCTGACTCTACCATGCGATCAAAGGCCCGCAGACAGCCCAGCGTCGTACCGTGGTGTCCGGTGCCAAAGGCCATGGCCGCTTCGATCAGCAACGGAATTTTGCCCTCTGGCACTTTATCCGCGTCGTGACTGCCGTAGACAAAGAACCGGCCCGCATCGACGGGCGGCAAATCACGGCGCACCTTGGCGACCCAGTCTTCGTCCGGCACGTCAGAGACGTTGAAATCCTGCACGCCGTGCACCATCGCCAGCACTGCAAGGCCCGCGCGGTCCGGCTCTACGGTGAAATATGCCGCAACCTCGAACAGGCCGGACCCGTCCTCGACCTCGAACACGCCGATCCCTGTGGGTTCCGGCTCCAATGCCTCCAGCGCAAGCGCAAGCCCCTCTGCGATGCTGCGTCCCATGGTCGTGGTCAATGCGGTAAACGTGGTCATGGCGATCCCCTTTGTGCCGGCCCAGTTAGAACCAAGCAGCCGAGCCGTCAAACGCAAAGGCCCCGGCGCGGTGCCGGGGCCTTGTTATTCTGCACCGATATCGCGGCCCGATCAGGCACCGACGCCGATCGGACAGGTCACTCCGGTGCCACCGATCCCGCAATAACCATTCGGGTTCTTTGCCAGATACTGCTGGTGATAGCCTTCGGCATAGTAAAACGCCGGCGCATCGACGATTTCGGTCGTGATCGCGCCATAGCCGGCCTGCGTCAGACGGGGCTGAAAGGCGGTTTTGCTTTGCTCTGCCGCAGCACGCTGATCTGCGTCCATCACATAAATGCCGGACCGGTACTGCGTGCCCGCGTCATTGCCCTGCCGCATCCCCTGGGTCGGGTCATGCCCTTCCCAGAACACCTGCAACAGCGCGTCATAGCTGATAACGGCGGGATCATAGACGACGCGCACCACCTCGTTGTGGCCGGTCTTGCCGGTGCAGACCTCTTCATAGGTCGGGTTCGGCGTATAGCCGCCGGCATAGCCGACAGCGGTGGTGGTCACGCCGTCCAGCTTCCAGAACATCCGCTCTACGCCCCAAAAACAGCCCATCCCGAACAGGGCAACGGCATGACCTTCGGGGACATCCTTGATCGGCGTCTCAAGCACAAAATGCATCTTTTCCGTCGGCAGCGCCTGATCACGGCCGGGCAAGGCGTTTTCGGGGCTGACCATTTCGGATTTATCGCGGGACATGAACAGCATGTAAAATCTCCTAAGCGGGGTATCAGGTTAATATAGGTGACCGGTGCGGCATTACTACTGCGCCGGCACCGGCGCGGGCGGGCGGGCAAACACCGTCTCGTGACCCGGCACGGGGTGGCGCGGGATCAGCAGCGCCAGCCCGAACGACACCGCCGCCATGCCAGCGGCCAGCCCGAATACCAGCGCCGGTGATACCAGCCACAGCAGCCCCAGCAGGACCGGCAAGAATACCGCCGCGATATGGTTGATCGTAAAGGCGACGGCAGCCGTCGGAGCAATATCCGCCGGATCGGCGATTTTCTGAAAATAGGTCTTCAGCGCAAAGGCCAGTGCGAAAAAGATATGATCAACGACGTAAAGCATCGCCGCAATCGCCACGCCCCAGCCAAAGAAATAGACACCACCATAGGCCAGAAACACCGCCACAAGCCCCAGGTATTCGAACAAAAGCGCACGCCGCTCGCCAAATTGCCCCACAATGCGGCCCATCAGCGGGGCCAGCAGAATGTTCACAACCAGATTGATCAGGAACAGCGCCGTCACCTCGTCCACGCGAAAGCCGAACCGTTCGACCATCATGAAGCCGGCGAAAACGACAAATATCTGCCGCCGCGCGCCCGACATGAATTGCAGCGCATAATACAGCCAATAGCGACGGCGCAGCACAAAGGTCTTTAACTGCGGATGCGGTGCCTCGAATTGGGGATAGGCAACCAGACACCACAGCGCTGCAAGCGCGCAAAACCCGCCGGATGCCAGATAGACAAAGACATAGGACAGATCGAACCGTTCCCAGGTCATCACGATCAGCACATAGGCGACCAGCGTTGCGCCCGACCCGGCAGCCATGAGCCAGCCCAGCATCTGCGGTGCCCGCGCCCGGTCAATCCATTGCAATTGCAAGCTTTGGTTCACCGTCTCAAAGTAGTGGAACCCGATGGATGATAGCATGGTGACCGTCAAAATTCCTGCCATATCCGGGAAATAGGCCGTGACCGCCGTCGACACACCCAGCAACAGCAGGGCAATCAGGCCCAGCACCTGCTCGCGGATAAACATGATCAGCCCGATCACCCCGATGGCCAGAAAACCCGGAATTTCCCGCACCGTATGCAGCAGCCCGATATCGCCGCCGTCAAAGCCCGCGACATCAATGACGAAGTTATTCAGCAGCGCCGACCACGTCGCAAAGGCGACAGGCATCGCCATCGCCATCACGAAAAGCAATGTAAATGGCCTGCGCCAGAACGGCAGGTTGCGGGCGTCGGACAATTTTACAGTATTCATGGCCGAATGCTTAGGCCCCGCGACCCGCCTAAGCAATACGGGATGGTGGGCGGGGCGTCTTCGGGCCGCAGCCCGAACAGCGCCGCATCACCATAGCCCCACCCGGCGCGCGCAGCCGTTAAATAACTGTAAAATATTACATAATATGTATCGCATGCGAAACATTTAGTTTTTGAAATGTATTTTTGCCTAGTAAAAGCTCTGCGGATCAATATCGATCGCCATCCGCAAATCACCACGCAACTTGAACTGCGCCGCCCATTCTGCCAGCGCCTGCTGCAATGGCGCAGCCTTGTCCGCCTTCACCAGCAACCGCACCCGGTGCCGCCCTCTGATCCGCGCAATCGGCGCTGGCGCCGGACCAAAGACCTGCGCCCCGATCCGCCGCAACGCCGCGTCCTGCCGTGCCATCGCAGTGCCCAGATCAAAAACCTGCTGTACATCGCCCCCGCTCAGCACGATCCCCGCCATCCGGCCATAGGGCGGCACGCCGGCAGCCTTGCGCTCCGCCGCCTCGGCGGACCAGAACGCCTCTTCGTCGCCAGCCACAATTGCGCGGATCACCGCATGTTCCGGCTGATAGGTCTGAAGCAAGGCCTCTCCTGGTGCCTCTGCCCGCCCAGCACGCCCCGCGACCTGCCGCATCAGTTGGAACGTCCGCTCTGCCGCGCGCAGATCGGATCCCTGCAGGCCCAAATCCGCGTCAATCACCCCGACCAGCGTCAGCTTGGGAAAGTTATGCCCTTTCGCCACCAACTGTGTGCCAATCACAATATCCGCCCCGCCCGCCGCGATATCTGCGATATGCGCCTTCATCGCGCGGGCAGAGCCATAAAGGTCGCTCGACAGCACCACGACCCGGGCATCAGGGAACAGCGCCTGCACCTCTTCGCCCATCCGCTCTACGCCGGGGCCAACCGCGCTTAGCTTGTCTTCGACCGCGCAATGCGGGCAGACCGTCGGCATCGGCTTGGTCGCGCCGCATTGGTGGCACATCAGCCGCTTGAGGAAGCGATGTTCCACCATCCGCGCATCGCAATCGTCGCAAGCAATCTGATGCCCGCAGGCCCGGCACAGCGTCACCGGCGCATACCCACGGCGGTTCAAAAACACGAGGCTCTGCTCGCCCCGCTCAATCCGTAACTGCATGGCAGCGCGCAAGGACGGCGACACCCAATGCCCGCTCGGCAAATCCTCTGACCGCATATCAATTGCGGACATCTTCGGCATCACCGCAGGACCAAAGCGGCTTTTCAGCTCTAACCGCCGATACTTACCCGCCTCGACGTTGGCCCAGCTTTCAAGGCTTGGCGTCGCGGACGCCAGCACCACCTGCGCCCCGTTCCCCGCCGCCCGCAGCACAGCCATGTCGCGGGCATTATACAGCACGCCATCCTCTTGTTTATAGGATGTATCGTGCTCTTCATCGACGACAATCAGCCCCAGATCGCGGTAAGGCAAAAACAGCGCAGACCGCGCCCCGACCACAACATCCGCGTCCCCCAGCCCGACCATCCGCCAACAGCGCCGCCGTTCCGTCTGCGTCACACCGGAATGCCATTCCGCAGGCCGTTGGCCAAAGCGCGCCTCGATCCTGTCCAAAAATTCGCCCGTCAGCGCGATTTCCGGCAACAGAACCAAGGCCTGCCGTCCGGCCCGCAGACACGCGGCGACGGCCTCCAGATAAACTTCGGTCTTGCCAGACCCGGTCACACCTTTCAGCAAGGTCGTGCCATAGGTCCCGCTCGCGACAGCCTCGGCCAGCACCGCGGCCCCCGCCGCCTGATCTGCCGTCAGTTCCTTGCCGCCGTAATTCGGATCCAGCTTCGGATAGGGCGTATCGCGCGGCGCGTCTTCCTCGCTCACCGCCCCTAGCTTGACCATGCCTTTAACAACCGTGGTCCCCACCCCGGCCATTTCGGCCAGCTCTTTCAGCGTAAACGCCAGCCCGCCATATTCGCGCAGCACATCTAGCACCGCCTGCCGCGCCTCTGTCATCCGCGTGGGCTCACTTGAACCCAGCCGGTAAACCTTGCGCGTGCCCGGCGCATCGCCCATCCCCGGTGCCCGCGTCGCCAGCCGCAACATCTGATCCAGCGGCGTCAGGGTATAATCGGCGGCCCGCGTTAAAAAAGTCTGCATTTCAGACCGCATCGGGGCCACATCAAGCACACGCATCACGCTGCGCACCTTGGCATAGTCGTAATCGCCAGCCCCCGCGCCCCAGACCACGCCCAGAATTTTCCGTGGCCCCAGCGGGACTTCGACGAAAGCCCCGGCAAAACAACCGCCCTGCGGCGCCTTGTAATCCAACACCCGCCCAAGCGGCTGGGTGGTCAGCACACCGACCAATTCGCCTTCGTTGAAATGTGACTGAACCATAACGGCCTTTTCAGGGTTTCCCCCATCAGGTAAACGCTGACCAAGCAAACGCCAACCCGAAGGGAACGAGCCGATGAAGTTTTTCGTAGACACCGCAGATATCGACGCCATCAAAGAACTGCATGCACTGGGCATGGTCGACGGGGTCACCACCAACCCGTCCCTGATCGCCAAATCCGGCCGTGACATCCTCGAAGTGACCAAGGAAATCTGTGACATCGTCAGCGGCCCCGTGTCCGCCGAAGTCGTCGCCTTGGACGCCGAGACGATGCTGGCCGAAGGCCGCAAGCTGGCTAAGATCGCTCCGAACATCGCCGTCAAAGTGCCGCTGACATGGGCCGGCCTGCAGACCTGCAAAACGCTGACTGACGAAGGTACCATGGTTAACGTGACCCTGTGCTTCTCTGCCAATCAGGCGCTGCTGGCCGCCAAGGCCGGCGCGACATTCATCAGCCCCTTCGTGGGCCGCTTGGACGATATCAACATCGACGGCATGGAATTGATCGGCGACATTCGCACGATCTATGACAATTACGGCTTTGACACACAGATCCTTGTCGCGTCGATCCGTACCGCCAACCACATGAAGGACGCAGCCCTAATCGGCGCTGATGTCGCCACCGCGCCGCCCGCCGTCATCAAAGGCATGGCCAGCCATATCCTGACTGACAAGGGCCTTGATGGCTTTATGGCCGACGTGAAAAAGGCCGGTATCAAGATCCTGTAAGCCAGACCAACTGGGCCGCACCTGCAACAGGTGCGGCCCCTTCCACGTATCGAACAATTTTAAGGCGAAATCAGGCGTCAGACCTGCTAGCCTTGCACAAAACCAAAAAAGAGCAGGCACATGAGCATAACACCCCTGATGGACACATCCGTCCGTGATCGTATCATTGCGGACCCCGATCTTCTGCTGGAAGACCAGGACATCATGCGCGCACTCGTGGCCGCAAACGAAAAAACCATGGGCGGGAATATCGTCGATCTGCGCGGCATCGCGATGGAACGGCTCGAATCCCGTCTCGACCGGCTAGAGGACACGCATCGCAGCGTCATCGCCGCAGCCTACGAAAACCTCGCTGGCACGAACCAAGTTCACCGCGCTATTCTGCGCCTGATGGACGCGACCCGGTTTGAAACGTTCCTGCGCGATCTGGCCGGCGATGTTGCCGACACCCTGCGCGTCGACGTTATGCGCCTTGTGCTCGAAAGCGAAGGCGACGGCGACGATCCAGCGATCCGCCAGCTTGGCGAGGTCCTGTCCGTCGGCGGCCCGGGCTTTTGCGACACCTACATCACCCACGGCCGCGACATCCCCGTCCGCGCCGTCACCCTGCGGCAGGTGCAAAACCACGGCGCAGAGGTTTATGGCGACAAATCCGACTACGTCCGCTCAGAGGCATGCCTGAAGCTTGACCTCGGCGCGGGCCGCCTGCCCGGCATGCTGGTCATGGGGTCAGAGGATCCCCATCTGTTCACCCCGCAGCAAGGCACTGACCTGCTGACATTCTTCGGCGGCGTGTTTGAACGCAGCATGCGCCGGTGGCTTGCGGCAGGCGTATGATCGCCCCGCAGCTGACCGATGCGCTAAACGGCTGGCTGGCTCATTGCGCCGCCCTGAACGACGCGGCGGACCACACACTGACCGCCTACCGCGCCGATGTGCAGGGCTTTCTAGCCTTTATGCAAAATCACAACGGTGGCGGGGTCGGCCTTGGCCCCATCGCCCGGATCACAACAGGCGATATGCGCGCCTGGATGGCGCATGAACGCGGCCGCGGCGTCGGTGCCCGCTCGCTCGCCCGCAGCCTGTCGGCAGTCAAAACCTTCTATCGCTGGCTGGCAGAGCGCGAAGGCTTCGAGCCCACCGCCGTCCTGACCATCCGCAGCCCCAAATTCACAAAAAAACTTCCCCGCCCGCTGGAAGAATCCGCCGCCCGCGCGATGATCGACCGCGTCGAATGCCAAGCGCCAGAGCCTTGGGTCGCCGCCCGCGATACCGCCGTGGTCACCGTGCTTTATGGCCTTGGCCTGCGCATATCAGAGGCGCTGTCGCTGACCACCGCCCAGTCCCCTTTACCAGATGTTCTGCGCATCACAGGTAAAGGCGGCAAAATGCGCATCGTCCCCGTCCTGCCCGCCGCCCGCGACGCCGTTGCCGCCTATGTGCAGCTCTGCCCGCATGATCTGACGGACGGCGGCCCCCTGTTTCGCGGTGTGCGCGGCGGTGCCCTGAACCCCCGCGCCATTCAAAAGGTCATGGAATTGTCGCGCCTGCAGCTTGGCCTGCCTGCCACGGCTACACCTCACGCCATGCGCCACAGCTTTGCCACCCACCTGCTGACCGCAGGCGGCGACCTGCGCTGCATCCAGGAACTGCTTGGCCACGCCAGCCTGTCAACGACGCAGGCCTATACCTCCGTCGACGCTGCACGCCTGATGGAAGTCTACGACGCCGCCCACCCCCGTGCCTGACGGGTCCCATTCATCTGGCCAGATAAACTCCCGCCGGAGGCAAACTCCTTTGCCTACCGCACAGCATTTCGCCTTTTTCCAAATAATTGCCCAAACGGGCTACTCCCTGTCTGAAAAGCGCTAAACTTAACGTTGTGCCAAATCGAAAGCCGCCTTTATGACCACCACCAACAAAGCCTTGGCTGTCCATCTCTTAACTGCGACCGGTGCCGTTTTCGCCATGCTCGCGATGTTGGCGGCCGTCAATCACGACTGGGCGCTGATGTTTCTGTGGTTGATCGTGGCCTTTTTTGTGGACGGGATCGACGGTCCGCTGGCGCGGAAATATGACGTGGAAACCAATGCCCCGGAATTCGACGGCGTCCTGCTTGACCTGATCATCGACTATCTAACTTATGTCTTTATTCCGGCCTATGCCCTCTACGGGTCTGGCCTGATGGACGGCTGGTCAGGCTGGGCCGCGATCATCATCATTACATATGCCTCGGCGATGTATTTCGCCGACACACGGATGAAGACCAAGGACTATTCGTTCTCTGGCTTTCCGGGCTGCTGGAACATGCTAGTGCTGGTGCTTTTTGCGTTGAAACCTGACTGGTGGGTCTGTCTGTGCCTTGTCGCGGCGCTGGCGATCACGATGTTTGTGCCGGTCAAATTCGTCCACCCGGTCCGCACCCGGCGCTGGCGCTCCATCACGTTGCCGATGGCGCTGGCGTGGGTCGTATTCGCAGGATGGGCTGCGTGGGTGAACTTCGATCCGGGCAGCTGGGCGCATTACGGGCTGATTGTAACATCGGTCTACCTGACGCTTGCGGGGGCGGTTCAGCAGATCATGTATGGCCGCGATGGTTGAACCGGCCCGCTAGATCAGCAAGCCAGCCGCACCTTCTAGTTTAAGTAATGCTATCTTGTCTTCGACCCCGCGGGGGCCGGAATAGCCGCCAAGGCTGCTGGCCCCCAGCACCCGGTGACAGGGGATCACGATCGGGATAGGGTTTGCCCCGCACGCCTGCCCGACAGCCTGCGCACTCACGCCTAGCTGCCGCGCCAGATCGCCATAGGTGCGAGTTTCACCGTAGGGTATTGCCATCAAGGCCTGCAGGAACGCGCGCTGAAACGGGCGACCGGTCGGGACAATTGGCACTGTGAAACCGGCCGTCGATCCTGCAAAATATTCCGCAAGCTCGCTGGTTAGTGTGCGCGCCATCGGGCCGTCGGTCAGCCCCCCAGCCCCCCACCGCAGCGCTGTGATGCCTGCCTGTGTACTATCAGCACCAAGCGGACCAAGAGGCGTGTTCAGCAAAACCCCGAACCTGCGATTGGCAGCGGCATCAGTCATGAACTGGCCTTTGGCAAGGCGCGCCATCTATCCGGACGCATTTCATTGCGGATGAAAGGTGATGCATATTTGTTCCATATCAAAGACGCCCCCCATGGATCATGCCACCCATAACACAGCAAAAAGGAGAACCCGAAATGATTACCAAAGTCATGGTTTGCTTTGACGGCTCTGACCACGCTTTATCCGCCTTGCTGAATGCTGCGGATCTGGCACAGAAATATCAGGCGACGCTCGATGTGGCCACGGTCATGCATATCGACATGAATGCTATCGCTGTTGGCGGCAGCGCCGTGATGATTCCGATCCACGAAGAAGAGGCAAAAGCCAACGCCGCCGCCATCCTGCAAAACGCGGCCAAGCTAACCCAAGAGGCAGGCTATGCCGCCCCTGCGACCAATATCCTGCGCGGCACCCCTGCCGAGGCGATCCTTGAACATGGTAGATTGACCAATGCCGACCTGATCGTTGCAGGACGCCGCGGATATGGCACCCTGCGTGGAATGCTGGTGGGAAGCGTGTCACAAAAGCTGATCGCCCATGCGACCTGCCCCGTGCTGATTACCTGATGTAAAACGGGGCCGGATCTCTCCGGCCCCGCATCTTATTTGGCAAGCGCCGCATCACAGCGGGCGCAGACGCCGGCAAGGCTATGCGTTCCTACGTCCGGCAGGATCTTCCAGCAGCGCTGGCATTTGTTGCCGTCCGCGCGTTCAAACACGACACCCACATCAGCGATATCTTCGATGCGGAACGCCTCTGCCGGGGCCGGATCTGTCGTAATTTCGATCCCGCTGGTGATGCACAGATCGTCAAAGGACAAGGTCTTCAGCGTCGCGGCGTCATCGGCCGTGACGTGCACGACAGGGGCCGCCTCTAGCGATGCGCCAATGACCTTTTCCGTCCGCTTCACTTCCAGCGCACCAGTGACGACGCGGCGCACACGGCGCACCGTTGACCATTTCGCCGCCAGCGCAGGGTCCAGCCATTCGACCGGCGTTTCGGGGAAGTCCTGCAAGTGCACGGATGACACCGGGCCAGGATGCCGTTCCAACCAGACCTCTTCCATGGTGAAACAAAGGATCGGGGCCAGCCATGTCGTCAGGCGGTCGAACAGCAGTTCCAGCACCGTGCGCGCCGCGCGGCGGCGGGGCGTATCGCCGTCGCAATACAGCGCATCCTTGCGGATATCGAAATAGAACGCCGACAGATCCAGCGTCGCGAAATCAAAGATCGCCCGGAAGACGCCTTGGAAATCATAAGCTGCGTAGCCCTTGCGCACGACCCCATCCAGCTCTGCCAGACGGTGCAGCACCCATTGTTCCAGCTCTGGCATATCAGCGCGGGCGATACGGTCGCTTTCAGTCACATCGGCAAGCGAGCCGAGCATAAAGCGCATGGTGTTGCGGAGCCGGCGATAGCTGTCAGCAGTGCCTTTCAGGATTTCCGGCCCGATCCGCAGGTCATTGGTATAGTCGGACTGGGCAACCCACAGGCGCAGAATATCCGCGCCATATTCCTTGATCACTGTTTCCGGTGACACGGTATTGCCGACGGACTTGGACATTTTCATGCCTTTTTCATCCAGCGTAAAGCCGTGGGTCAGCACGCCGCGATAAGGCGCGCGGCCCTGCGTGCCGCAACTTTGCAGCATCGACGAATGGAACCAACCGCGATGCTGGTCGGTGCCTTCCAGATACAGATCGGCCAGGCCGTCCTCCGACCCGTCAGCGCGGTCGCGCAGCACAAAGGCATGGGTCGAACCAGAATCGAACCAGACATCAAGGATGTCAAAGACCTGATCCCAGTCGTCCGCGTTGTAGTCGTTGCCAAGAAAGCGTTCTTTCGCGCCGTCCACATACCACGCATCCGCACCTTCCGCCTCGAACGCCTCGCGCACGCGGACATTGACGCCCTCGTCGCGCAGAAGGAAATCAGGATCGGTGGGCAATGCGCCCTTCTTGGTAAAGCAGACCAGCGGCACACCCCAGGCGCGTTGACGTGACAGTACCCAATCGGGGCGCTGCGCGATCATCGCATGCAGGCGGTTGCGGCCGCGCTGCGGTGTCCATGTCACAAGCTCGTCGATAGAGGTCAGCGCCCGTTCGCGGATCGTCTTGCCATAGGTGTCCTGCCCGTCGCCGACGGGGCGGTCGATCGCGGCAAACCACTGGGGCGTGTTGCGAAAGATGACCGGAGCCTTGGACCGCCACGAATGGGGATAGCTGTGCTTGATCTTGCCCCGCGCAAACAAGCCACCCACCTCGACCAGCTTGTCGATAACGGCGGTGTTGGCATCGCCTTCCCAAGACTTGTTCTTGGGCTTGTCGCGAAAGATCGCCTTACCGCCAAAGAACGGCAAATCAGCACGAAAGGTCCCGTCTTCGGTTACGTTATAGGTGATAACCTGTTCCAGCATACCCAGATCGCGGTAGAGTTCAAACTCTTCCATACCGTGGCTTGGGGCGCAGTGGACAAAACCGGTGCCTTCATCGTCGGTCACGAAATCGGCGGCGCGGAAATCGCGGGGCTGGTCCCATTCGCCATTGCCACCCTCGGCATTTGCAAGCGGATGCGACAGGCTGGTATCGGACAAATCGCCTGCATCGCAAACGCGGGTGAATTCGGTGATCCGCGCCTTGGAAAATACATCAGCAGCCAGCTTGTCCGACAGGATATAGCGCTCGCCGGTGTTAACCCAGTTCCCCTCGGGCGCGTCAGTTACCTCGTAGACGCCATAGGAAATAGCCTCGCCATAAACGACAGCCTTGTTCGACGGCATGGTCCAGGGCGTTGTCGTCCAGATCACGACCGATGCCCCTTTCAGCGCATCGTTACTGGTATCGCGCACCTTGAACTTCACCCAGACGGTGTGACTTTCCTTATCGTGATACTCGACCTCGGCCTCGGCTAGGGCAGTCTTTTCCACCGGCGACCACATCACAGGCTTGGATCCTTGATAAAGCGTGCCGTTCATCAGGAACTTCTGAAACTCGGCGGCGATCACGGCCTCGGCGTGAAAGTTCATCGTCAGGTAAGGATCGGCCCAGTTGCCGGTCACACCCAGACGCTTGAATTCCTCGCGCTGGATGTCGACCCAACCGGCGGCAAACTTGCGACATTCGGCGCGGAAATCATTGACCGGCACATCGTCCTTGTTCTGCCCCTTGGCGCGGTACTGCTCTTCGATCTTCCATTCAATCGGCAAGCCGTGGCAATCCCAGCCGGGGATATACCGCGCATCACGCCCCATCATCTGCTGGCTGCGCACAACCATATCCTTCAACACCTTGTTCAAGGCATGACCGATGTGCAGATGACCGTTCGCATAGGGCGGTCCGTCGTGCAGCGTAAAAGGCGTGCGCCCTTCCTTGCCGCGCAGGGTGTCGTAAACGCCGATCTGCTCCCACCGGGCCAACCATTCCGGCTCGCGTTTGGGCAGACCCGCACGCATCGGAAAATCCGTGCGCGGCAGGTTCAGGGTATCTTTGTAATCAACGACTGTATCGGGGGTGTCGGCGCACATGAAAAGCGTCCTTCGATCTGGAATTTGGCAGGAAAAAAGAGGGCGGCGCAGCGCACCTTGACCCGGCGGCGCTGACGGTCAGCGCGCCGGGGACATAATTCGTATCAGGACCCGCATATTCATGCCCGCGTTATAGGCAGCCCCGCGGCCGGGGTAAAGACGGCGCGACAGCCGATGGCCGCCCCTTCATCTGGCTAGATAAACTCAAAAACCCGGCCTTAGCGGCAATAACTGCCCGATCGATATCGCGCGGTGTCGACATGGAAATGATCCCGGTGAGCGGCATTAGCGGCGGGCCCCAGCACCGTGCCAAACGGGCCGCAGGCTGCACGCCACATTTGTTTCAGCTGCTCGCCCGCGCGGCCTTTGTTCCAGTCGGTCAGCACGGTCAGCTCTCGGCCGTTTTTCAGCTGGACGCCTGCGATATCCACAGCCCGCCCGCGGCCGTGTTCCGACAGCTTGTTGTTTGTCGCACTGCCGCCGACGCGGTTGCGGCAGGTATAGCTGCCCACCACGCGCAAGGATGCCACGCCCCCGCCCGTATCGCCGACAGCAGGAATGACGCCATCAGACACCCAGCGGCGCAGGGCTTTGGCCGTATTGCAATCCATCGTTGGCTGAGACGTCAGGCGCACGCCCGCCACCGACTTGACCTTGACCGCGCCAGTGACGCCGCAGCCGCCGGGTCCGTTGATATCGGCCATGTCCTCGCCCTGGATCGCCGGATCGCCGCAGATCTGGCCGCGCGCCAATTCCTGCTGTTGCTGCACGGCCCGCTGGGTGATGACAGCCGGGCGCAGGGCTGGCCTGTCTGTTACCAAAGGCGCAAGCGCGGTGGCATTCGCGGGTGCGGTAACCTGGGTTGCCGCCTCTGCCTGCACAGCGATACTGCCACCGGGCCGCAGGACGGGACGGAAAGCCAGAATTTCATGCTCTGGCACATCACCGTCCTCGAACATCCCATCCGAAGGACGCACCGCAGGGCGCAGGGTATTCGACAGTGGCTCTGCCACCGCGGCCGTGCCGGCCAGCAGCAGCGCAAGCGCAACCAAACGCATCAGCGCGCCGCCGGGATGCGCCCGAAGTCCGGGGCAGCTGTATCCTGGCCCGCGTCGATGATGCCGCGCCGGATCGCGCGTGTGCGGGTAAAGTAGTCGTGCAAGTACTCGCCATCGCCGGTGCGGATCGCGCGTTGCAAGGAAAAGAGTTCCTCTGTGAAACGGCCCAGAATTTCCAGCGTTGCCTCTTTATTCGTCAGGAACACATCGCGCCACATCGTCGGATCAGACGCCGCGATACGTGTGAAATCCCGAAAACCAGCGGCAGAGTATTTGATGACTTCGCTATCGGTCACGCGGCTCAGGTCATCAGCCACACCCACCATGGTATAGGCAATCAAGTGCGGCGTGTGGCTGGTGACAGCAAGGACCAGATCGTGGTGATCTGCATCCATTTCATCCGTGTTGGCACCGATGCCCTGCCACAGCTTTTCCAGCTGCGCGACAGCGGCGCGGTCCGACCCTTCGGTCGGGACGATGATGCACCAGCGGTTGTCGAACAGCGTGGCGAAACCGGACCGGGGGCCCGAATGCTCGGTGCCGGCCAGCGGGTGCGCGGGGACAAAATGCACGCCTTCCGGCACAAAGGGGGCGACCGCGTCGATCACGGCCTTCTTGACCGAGCCAACGTCGGACAGCGTTGCGCCTGGCTTCAGCGCAGGCTTGATGTCAGCCATGACAGCGGCCATCGCGCCGACGGGCACGCAAAGCACGACAAGGTCGGCGTCCTGCACAGCCTCTGCTGCGGTGTCGCACACTTCGCACAGGTTCAACTCGCGCGCGATGTCGCGGGTTTCCTGACTGCGGGCATAACCGGTGATCGTGGTCGCAAGGCCGCCACGTTTCATCGCATGCGCCATCGACGACGCGATCAGGCCAAGGCCAATCAGGGCGACTTTGTTGTAGATGACGGTCATCGTGCGCCCTTGAACTGGCCAATGGCATGCACGACGCGGCGGCAGGCGGATTCGTCGCCGACCGTGATACGCAGGCACTGCGGAAAGCCATAGCTTTTGGGGTGTCGCACGATGATGCCTTGGGACAACAGGTGTGCGTTGCAGGCCAGCGCCTCTTCTTCGGAGGTAAAGCGGGCCAGAATGAAGTTCGCGGTAGAGGTGTCGGACGGCACGCCCATTTCGGCCAGCGACGTAGACAGCCAGTCACGCCAACGGGCATTTTCGACGCGGCACTTTTCGGTGTAATCCGTATCGCGCACCGCCGCCTCTGCCGCGGCAAGCGCGCCGCCGGACAGGTTGAACGGGCCTCGAATACGGTTGAGCACGTCAATCACCGCCTGCGGGCCGTAGCCCCAGCCGACGCGCAAACCGCCCAGACCGTAAATCTTGGAAAAGGTGCGGGTCATAAAGACATTGTCGCGCATTTCCACCAAAGCGCGGCCGCCATCATAGCCTTCGGCAAATTCGGCATAGGCCCCGTCAAGGACCAGCATCGCCTTGTCCGGCAGACCTTCAGCAAGGCGCGCAACCTCTGCCTGGCCGATCATCGTGGCGGTCGGGTTGGCGGGGTTGGCGATATAGACAAGCCGGGTGCGGTCGGTGCAGGCGGCAAGAATGGCGTCAACGTCAATGACCCGCTCTCTCTCTGGCACGACGACAGGCGTGGCGCCAGCCGCCAAAGCCACGATGCGATAGATCGCAAAGCCGTGTTCGGTATAGATGACCTCGTCGCCTTCGTCAGCGTAGGCCTGCGCAAGCAGGTGCAGGATTTCGTCGGAACCCACGCCGCAGATTACCCGGCCCGGATCAACGTGCCAGACATCGCCAATCGCCTGCCGCAGGGCAGCGTGATCGGTGACCGGATAACGGTGCAGATCGTGGACCGCGCGCTGAAAGGCATCCTTGGCCTTTGGCGAGGGGCCAAAGGGATTTTCGTTCGAAGACAGCTTAAGCACGTTCGACATGCCGTCCACATGGCTCGCCCCACCTTGATAAAGAGCAATATCCATGATGCCGGGGCGAGGCGTGATCGTCATCGGTCGAGGTTCCATATGTAAGACGCTTGGCGGTGTTCTAGCGGCCCGGTCGCCGTCTGACCAGTGGCAAGCTGACGCGCACCGGTTCCGCGCGGTAGAGCTTTTGATTTTACGAGGATCTGTCTAGCCTGATTTCTGGCAAAGTAACGCAGAGGGAGGCGGGGCATGGAGATTGCAGGCAAGATCGTGGTGGTCACGGGGGCTGCGGGCGGCATCGGGCGGGCGCTGGCGCAAGGCTTTGCTGTGGCTGGCGCGGCGCATGTGGTCTGCGCGGATCTGGACGAGGACGGCGTGCGGCGGCTGGCAGCAGAGATTGGCGGAACGGGCCTGCGCGTCGATGTCACGCAAGAGGCGCAGATTGCTGAACTGGTAGCGGTGGTAGAAGGACAGATTGGGCCGATTGACCTGTTCTGTTCCAACGCTGGCATCTTTACCCCCGGCGGGATGGAGGTTGCCGATGACGACTGGCAACGGATCTGGACGGTCAATGTGATGGCTCATGTCTGGGCCGCGCGCCATGTTGTGCCGCTGATGATCGCACGCGGCGGCGGGTATCTGTTGAATACCGCCAGCGCCGCGGGCTTGCTGAACCAGATCGGCGCGGCCCCTTATGGCGTGACGAAACATGCTGCTGTGGGTCTGGCGGAATGGCTGGCCATGACGCATGGGGACGCAGGCATCAAGGTGTCCGTCCTGTGTCCGCAGGCGGTGCGGTCTGCGATGACGGACGGTATGGGTGACAATATCGCAGGAATTGACGGGGTGTTGGAACCTGACGTCATGGCCCGGGCCTGCATAGAGGCGATCCGCGACGAGGTATTCCTGGTGCTGCCGCACCCCCAGGTGCGCGGCTACATGCAGGCCAAGGCGCAGGATTATGATCGCTGGATCGGCGGCATGCGCAAGTTGAACCGGACATACGGCGCGATGTGATTCCGGCACATTTCCGATTTTTCGCCGAAAAATCGGCAGCGGCGGCGCGAAACGCAAAAGGCCGCCCCGAAGGGCGGCCTTGGCAGAACAAGCCGGTAAGAGGCTTAGTTTTTGGCGTAGAATTCGACGACCAGGTTCGGTTCCATCGTGACGGGATACGGCACATCGCCCAGCGTTGGAGTGCGGGTGAAGGTCGCAACCATCTTGGAGTGGTCGACTTCCATGTAGTCGGGCACGTCACGCTCTGGCAGCTGGGATGCGACCAGAACCAGTTCCAACTGCTTGGACTTCGCACGAACTTCGATGACGTCACCCTCTTTCACGCGGTAGGAGGGGATGTTCACGCGCTGGCCGTTCACGGTCACGTGGCCGTGGTTCACGAACTGACGTGCAGCAAAGACGGTCGGGACGAACTTGGCGCGGTAGACGACAGCGTCCAGGCGGCGCTCCAGCAGGCCGATCAGGTTCTCGCCGGTGTCGCCCTTGACGCGCTCGGCTTCGGTATAGATGCGGCGGAACTGCTTCTCGGTCAGGTCGCCGTAGTAGCCTTTCAGCTTCTGCTTGGCGCGCAGCTGCAGACCAAAGTCAGAAACTTTGCCCTTGCGGCGCTGACCGTGCTGGCCGGGGCCGTATTCGCGGCGGTTGACGGGGGACTTTGGGCGACCCCAGATGTTTTCGCCCATGCGGCGGTCAATTTTGTACTTGGCAGCTGTGCGTTTGGTCACGGCTGATCTCCTTCGGTTGTGCGCAGTTGCGCGTGAAGGGCGTTGTCCTTTGGGCCGAGGCCCTGACAGGCGTTCCCCTTGCGGGGGCCACCAACACCAATAGAGGGGCCAGTTAGGGGATCAGGCGGGGGGTGTCAACGGGAATGGTTGCCCCCGGTCCGATGTTCGGTCGCTTCTGCGGCAAGACCCGCTTTGTAGACGAACCGCAGCATGAGTATTTTTGGCCAGATGAAACCTGTCAGGTCAGTCCGCCCCAGCAAAAACAAGGGTCGCCTGCACCGCGCGGGTCCATTGGTGATATTTCTTTGCGCGGTCTTTCGGGACCATCGCCGGGCTAAACGTTTGGTCCAGCGCCCATTTTTCAGCAAAGCCAGCCTGATCGGGGTACAGACCGGCCCGGTGGCCCGCAAGCCATGCCGCACCAAGGGCGGTGGTTTCCTGGACTTTGGGGCGATCGACAGGTGCGTCGATGATATCGGCCAGGAATTGCATTGCGTAGTCGGACGCGCTCATGCCGCCGTCAACCCGCAAGGATGCGTCACCCGCGTCGCCGGCCCAGTCGGCCCGCATGGCATCAAGCAGATCGCGGGTCTGGTAGCCGACCGATTCGAGCGCCGCGCGGGCGAGTTCCGCAGGACCGGAGTTGCGCGACAAGCCATAGATGGCGCCGCGGCAGTCGGCGTTCCAATAAGGCGCACCAAGCCCGGTGAATGCGGGCACAAGAATGACGGGCTGGTCCAGATCAGAGCTTTCGGCAAGGGGCTGCGTTTCTTTCGCCTCTCGGATCATCTTGAGCCCGTCGCGCAGCCACTGCACGACCGCACCGGCAATAAAGATTGACCCTTCAAGGGCATAGGTCGGCTTGCCGTCTAGCTGGTATGCGATTGTGGTCAATAGCCGAGAGGTCGAGGCGACGGGGGTGTCGCCAGTATTGAGCAAGGCAAAGCAGCCGGTACCATATGTCGATTTCATCATGCCGGGCTTGAAACAGGCCTGTCCCACGGTGGCCGCTTGCTGATCGCCCGCGACTCCCATGATGGGAATGGCGCGGCCGAACAGATCGGGGCGCGTGGTGCCGAAATCTGCGGCGCAGTCTTTCACCTCTGGCAGCATTTCCATCGGGATATCGAGCAGGCCACAGATCGTGGACGACCAACGCCCGTTGTGAATGTCATAAAGCATCGTGCGGCAGGCATTGGTGGCGTCGGTCGCATGGACGGCACCTGCGGTCAGCTTCCAGATCAGCCAGCTGTCAACTGTGCCGAAAGCAAGCTCTCCGGCTTTGGCGCGCTCGCGGGCGCCTTCGACGTGATCAAGGATCCACTTCACCTTGGTCGCCGAAAAATAAGGGTCGAGCAGAAGGCCTGTTTTTGCAGTCACAAGGTCGGCGTGTTCCGCCAGATCCCGGCAGATATCAGCGGTGCGGCGGTCCTGCCAGACGATGGCGTTGTGGATCGGCTGCCCGGTGGCACGGTCCCAGACCAACGTGGTTTCGCGCTGGTTCGTGATGCCGATTGCCGTGATCGCATCAACGCCAAGGCCCGCCTTTTCAATCGCCGCACGGCAAGTCGCGGCGGTAGAAGCCCAAAGGTCGGACGGGTCGTGTTCTACCCATCCCGACTGCGGAAAATGTTGGTCAAACTCTTCTTGCGCGCTGGCGATGGGGACCATGTCCGCGTCAAAAATAATGGCGCGAGAAGAGGTTGTCCCTTGGTCGATCGCAAGAATATGGGTCATGGCGTCCCTTTGGCAGTTGGTGCGGCTGTGATGTTTCGCGGCGAAGATGGCCGATTTGATCGCGGTGCGAAAGGGGGTGCTGGTTGGCGGGTCAGCTGGCGTTGATTAGAACGCAGATTTGGCGCACCGCCGCGGCATAGCCGTTGACACCAAAGCCCACGATCACCCCGTCGGCGCGAGGCGAGATGTAGGAATGATGACGGAAGGCTTCGCGTTTGTGCACGTTCGAGATATGCACCTCGATCACAGGACCGTCGAAAGCGTTCAGCGCGTCGAAAATCGCGACAGAGGTATGGGTGTAGGCCCCTGCGTTTATCACGATCCCATCATGGGCGCTGCGCGCTTCGTGAATCCAGTCGATCAGCTGGCCTTCGTGGTTTGATTGCTCCATCCGGATCGTCACATCGCCGGCGGCGGCGCGGCACAGATCCGCCACATCATCCAAAGTGGCATGGCCATAGATGTCAGGCTGGCGTTTGCCAAGCAGGTTCAGGTTCGGGCCGTTAAGGACAAGAATGCTTTTCATGACATAGCTCTAGCACGGGACAGGCGCGGCGGGGAGGTCCGATTTTTCGCCGAAAAATCGGCGACGTTCCTAGCGGTAATGCAAGGACTGACCGTTATGAAAAATCTGCACCTTGTCCGGCTCTGCCGTCATGCGAACGAATGTGCCGCGTAAATCCTTGTGGATGCCGGGCAGTTTACCGATGATGGCATCGTTGTCGCCGACACGGTCAAAGTAAAGCAGCGTCACTTCGCCAAGGGCTTCGGTGATGTTGACCTTGCCTTCGAATATATAGGGTGCGCCGTCTTGCACAGCGGTCAGATCCTCGGGGCGGACGCCGACATTGACCTTGAGCCCCTTGTCGGCAGCTTGGGTTTCGACTGCAGCGATGGCCGTGCCGCCGCCTGCCAGCTTGACCATGGTGCGCGGGCCGGTTTCGACGATTTCGCCAGCAAGCAGGTTCATGGCGGGGCTGCCGATGAACTGGGCGACAAATTCGTTTTCGGGGCGCTCGTACAGTTCCAGCGGCGTGCCGACCTGCGCGATGCCTTTGTTGGCCAGCACGACAATGCGAGAGGCCAGCGTCATCGCCTCTACCTGGTCGTGGGTGACGTAGATCATCGTGCTTTCGGGCATGGTTTCCTTGAGCTGCGCGATCTCGATCCGGGTGGCGACGCGCAGGGCGGCGTCAAGGTTCGACAGCGGTTCGTCAAACAGGTAAACCTTGGGGTCGCGCACGATGGACCGGCCGATGGCAACGCGCTGACGCTGACCGCCGGACAGCGCCTTTGGCAGGCGGTCAAGATAGGGTTCGAGTTGCAGGATACGCGCCGCCTTGGTGACGGCGGCGTCGATTTCCTCTTTACTCTTTTTTGCCAGTTTCAGTGCGAAGGTCATGTTGTCGCGCACGGTCATATGGGGGTAAAGCGCATAACTTTGGAACACCATCGCGATGCCCCGCTGTGCGGGCGGAATATCGTTGACGACGCGCCCGTCGATTTGCAGCTCGCCCTGCGTGATCCGTTCCAGCCCTGCGATCATGCGCAAAAGCGTGGATTTACCGCAACCGGAGGGGCCGACAAAGACGATCAACTCTCCAGTTTCGATATCAAGGTTGATATTTTTCAATACGTCGATCGTGCCGCCATAGGTCTTGCCGACGTTCGTCAATTTAAGGGTAGCCATGGCAAGAGTTCCTTATTTCACGGACCCGGCCAGCAGGCCGCGGACGAGGTAGCGTTGCAAAGAGAAGAAGACGAGCAGCGGCACGGCAATCGACACGAAAGCGGCAGAGGCGAGGATACCCCAGTCACCCCCACGCGAGCCGAGCAAATCATCAGCAATTTTGACGGTCATGACCTTTGTCGCTTCGCCACTGGGTAAAAAGACCTTGGCGACAAGCAGATCATTCCAAGTCCACAGAAACTGAAAGATCGCAAACGCGGCAAGCGCCGGAAAGGACAGCGGCAAGACAATCTTTGTGAAGATCTGGAAATCAGTGCCGCCATCGACACGGGCGGATTCGATAATGTCGCGCGGCAGACCAATCATGTAGTTGCGCAAAAGATAAACGGCGAGTGGTTGACCGAATGCTGAATGCGCCAGCCATATCCCAAGGAAACTTTGCCCGATGCCAACCTGGTTGTGCAGTTGCAACATCGGCACCAGCGCCAGCTGCAGCGGCACCACCAGCAGGCCAATGATCGCGGCGATGATCCATGACCGGCCCGCGAAATCCATCCACGCAAGGGCATAGGCCGCAAAGGCCGCCATCAGGATCGGGATGATCGTAGCCGGAATTGTCACGGTCAGCGTATTGATAAAGGCCTGCCCCATGCCACCCGCCGTAATGACGGTTTCATAGTTTGACCACGTAAATTTAGGCGGAGTCTTGGCCTGAATATAGTAGCGCGGACCGCGGTTACCGGGGTCCTCTGTTACCGTAAAACTATAGGTGCCGTTCGCATTGATGGTCAGCGCCTCTCCGTCTCCGAGATCGGCGGTGGTTCCGGCGCTGTATTCACCTGGGTTGTTGCCACGGGTACCAAAGGCGCTGATCGTGGCGGGACCATTGGGGAAATTGGGTGCCACCTCTGGGTCGTCAAACACATTGCCGGTCAGGATATAAAGGGCACCGTCCTGCGTAACGGATTCTGTACCCCCCCTGCCCCGGAACGTCTGTTCAGTGGAAAAGGGCGCGCGCCACCAGCCGGTGGCGGAAATCGCGTCACGGTCGCGAAAGGACGACACTAGCAGGCCGACGGTCGGGATCAGCCACAGCACCACCAGCACCGCGACGGTCAGGTTGGCCGCAACCGCAAGGCCGGTTTTCTTGCCGACGATATTGTCCATGTCAGCCTCCCCTATCGCATTTCTTTGCGCGCCTGAATGATGTTCTGGATCATCACCGGCGTCACAATCAGCATGATGACGATCGCCACGGCCGTGGCGCGCCCGTCATCGCGGAACATGAATTGCATCATGTAGCTAGGCAAAATCTGCGTGTTAAAGTTGCCGCCCGTCATGGCGTAAACGATATCGAAAACTTTCAGCACGAGGATGGTCGTCGTCGTCCAGACCACGACGATGGTGCCGGTCACTTGCGGCACCTGAATTTTCATAAAGATCTGAAACGGATTGGCACCGTCAATGATCGCAGCCTCGATCGTTTCTTCGGGGATGCCGCGCAGTGCGGCAGAAAGGATCACCATTGCGAAACCGGTCTGCACCCAGATCAGGATGGCCATCAAAAAGAAGTTATTCCAGAATGCCAGCTGCAGCACGTCCAAGGGGTTCAACCCCATAGCGGCGCGGATCGCATTGATAATGCCAAGGTTCGGGTCAATGGCGTAGACGAATTTCCAGATGAGCGACGCCCCGACAAAGGAAATGGCCATCGGCATAAAAATGATCGATTTGGCGATATTGCCCCAAACCAGCTTGTCCGTCAGCTGGGCGATCACCAGCCCCAGGAATGTCGAAACGGCCGGCACAAACAGTGCCCACAGAACATTGTTTACAAAAGCGGTCCGGAAATCGCCCGACGCCATCAAGGAGGTATAATTGCCAAGGCCGATGAACTGGTCGCCGGAACGGTTGTAAAGCGACCGGATGAAAGAGCCGATGACCGGGTAAACCAGATATAGCGACAGCGCGACAATCGTCGGGGCAAGGAACAGCCATGGCCGGATCAGATTGGCGCGGTTAATATTGCGCGATGCGTTCGGACCCTTTGCCGGAAACAGCACCTTGTCCAGCAACATGTTCGACAGCACGAAGTAGGCAAAGATGCCTCCGACGCCGATAAGGATCGTCAAAAGCCCTTGAAAGACCGGATTCACGCGCGCCCCCTTCTAAGGTTGCAAAACACAAGGCGGGCCAGGCCCGCGAGTGAGATGCGCCGGACCCAAAGGGCCGGCGCAAATGTCGTTTTACTGGATTGCGTCCCAGCGGGCCTGCACTTCGTCAGCGACCTGCTGCGCGGGTTTGCCCGTGGTGTAATCAACCATGCCCGTCCAGAAGGCATTCGTGCCAATTTCACCAGGCATCAGGTCCGATCCGTCAAAGCGGAACGAAGTCGCCGTTGTCAGGATCTCGCCCAAGGCGCGCTGCACATCAGAGGTATAGATATCCAGGTTTGCATCCTTATGGGGCGACAAGAACTGACCCTGCGCCATCATGATTTCATGCGCGATGGGGGTGCCCAGAAACTCCAGGAAACCCTTGGTCACATCGCGGTCATTGGTGACAGAAGCCAAACCGCCGGAGCCAAGAACCGGACGGCCCAAGGCCTCTTCCGAGGCGAATGGCGGGAAGTAAAAGAATTCGACGTCCGTTCCCGCCTCTACACCTTCGGGAAAGAAGATCGGGATGAACGATGCCTGCTTGTGCATGTAGCACTTAGGCGGAAAGTCGAACATGCCGTCGGGGCTGTCGCGAAAATCGGTGCTGGCCGCAGCAGATTGGCCGCCGTCAACGAAACCTTCGGTCAGGGCATACTTGCCGTATTGCTCGATCGCGTTCACGACGATGGGATCGTTGAATTTCAGATCATTGCTGACCCAGCGGTCATAATCTTCAAGCGAGGCCGTGCGCAGCATCATATCCTCGACCCAGTCCGTGGCGGGCCAGCCGGTTGCAGCGCCTGACCCCAGACCGACGCACCAGGGGGTGCCACCATCTGCGACAATCTGCTCGGACAAGGCGAACAGGTCTTCTTGGGTTTCGGGAATCTCGTATCCCGCTTCTTCGAACTGCTCTGGCACGTACCAGACCAGCGACTTGACGTCGGTCCCGAAGAACAGGCCGAAAACATTATCGCTGCCGTCCGAACCCGCAAAGGTCGCAAGCTGTTTCCAGCTGTCACCGGCAGCGTAATTCGTGGTCATGAAATCGGTCATAACATCATCGACCGGCACCAACGCACCCTTAGAAGCTAGATCCTTGGCCAAACCGGGCTGCGGAAACAAGGCAACGTCAGGCAGACCGCCGGCTTGGGACGCGATGACGATATCCTGCTCAAAGGATTCAGAACCGGAATATTCCACCTCTGCCCCGGTCGCATCCATGAAATAGGCGTAAAGGTTGCGGTAACGCTGTGCATCGTCGCCGGTAGTCGCACCGGTGACCATCAATTTTTCGCCGATATAGTCATGGCTTTCGGCGAAGGCATCCAAGGCGGCCCAGCTAAAATCGCCTTCGCCCTTTGGAAACATCAGGTCTTGCGCCGAAGCGGCGCTGGCGGAAACGGCTAACAGCGCAACAACGCTGACGCCGGAAAATGTGCGGATCATTGGTGGTCTCCTCCCAGAGTAGGTCTTGTTCGGACATCCGAAACGTTTCGGAATAAGGTCTAACACAGGCCGATCTGTCAACTCAAATTGGCTGTGTCGCGCTGCCTTTATCGAAGGTTAGGTCAAGTATACGGTTGTGCATAGGCATTTCTGTCGCGGTAATGATCTGCTTTAAGTCAGCTGACAGGCTGCGCCATGCCGCACCCAGATGGGCCGACGTGCCCCCCAAAGGCGGCAAGAATCCATCCGCCGGGAAAAGTTCCAACCCGTCATCATGGGCAAGAACAGACAAATCTTGCGGAATTCGAACACCCGTATCGGCAGCGGCGCGATAAACTCCGCGCGCAATCATCGTATTGCATGCAATGATGGCCGTAGGCGGATCAGGCCGGTCCAGTAAATCGCGTGCGACCGCGCGGCCTTGCGGTTCAATCATGGGAATACTGCGCATAAGCGCAGGATCAATCTTGTGGCCAAAGGCGGCAAAGGCGGCCTCTACCCCGCGCTGGCGCTGAATGGCGAAATATTCGCCCAAGGGGCCATTCAGAAAGGCAATGCGGTGATGCCCCAGCGACAACAGATGCTCTGCCATCCTGCGACCAACTTCAAAATTATCAATATCGACAAAGGGATGCGCCTGTTCAGGATCGCGGCCGTGAACGATGAAGGGGGCACCAAGGTCGGTCAGGCATTTGATCCGGGGGTCCGCCGGCGACGGGCCAATGATCACGAAACCATCAATGCCGCCGCTGCGATAGAGGTCGGTATGCAGTTTGACCACATCATCGCCCGGCTGGGCAACATGCAGGACAAATTGCAGGCCAAGCGCTGATATTTCAGCTGACAGTCCCATAACGATTTCGAACAAATGCGCGTTAAAATCCGGATCGCGCGACCCGGCGACGATCATGGCCACAATGCCCGAACGCCCCGTTTTCAAACTGCGCGCAACAGCGTTCGGACGATAGCCCAAACGCGCGGCGGCAAGCCGGACGCGTTCACGTGTGTCGGCGTTTACATCCGCGTGCCCGCCCAGGGCGCGGCTGACCTGTGTAATCGACAGGCCAACGTCACGGCTGATATCTTTAAGTGTCACCATAGGCCGCAGCTTGGCGGAAAGTGGCGGGGTCTTGCAAGTGCTGCAAGCCGGACCCTGAACAAGTCTTGGGCAAATTAGGAGCGCCGCGGCCCCAATGCAGGGCCGCGGCGCAGTCGTTTACTTTACGTCGAAACGATCAAGGTCCATCACCTTGGCCCAGGCCGCAACGAAAGCATCAACAAAACGATGCTCTGCCGCATCGCCGGCATAGGTTTCGGCTAGACCGCGCAACTGGCTGTTGGAGCCAAAGATCAGGTCCGTCTGGGTCGCAGTCCAGCGCAATTCCTTGGTCTTGCGATCACGACCTTCGAACATGCGATCATCTTCGTCGACAGCACGCCATTCGGTTGCCATCGACAGCAGGTTGTCGAAGAAGTCGTTCGTCAAAACACCGGGACGATCTGTGAATACACCATGGTTGGATCCGTCCGCGTTGGTTCCAAGCACGCGCATCCCGCCGATCAGCGCCGTCATTTCAGCTGCCGTCAATGTCAGCAACTGCGCCTTGTCGATCAGCAATTCAGCCGGTGATACGGTGTAGTCGGCCCGCTGGTAGTTTCGGAAACCATCGGACGCAGGCTGCAGCATGTCGACGGATTCGATATCCGTCTGCTCTTGCGTCGCATCAGTGCGACCCGGCGTGAACGGCACTGTCACATCGTGACCCGCATCTTTTGCCGCCTTTTCGACCGCAACAACGCCGCCCAGCACAATGACATCAGCCAAGCTGACACGCTTGCCACCTGTCTGGCTGTCGTTGAAGCCGCGCACCACGTCACGCAGGATGCGCAGGACGTCATCCAACTGGGCAGGGTTGTTCACCTCCCAATCTTTCATCGGGGACAGCTGGATGCGCGCGCCATTGGCACCGCCACGCTTGTCACTGCCGCGGAAAGTGCTGGCGCTGGCCCAAGCGGTGCTGACCAACTGGCTGACTGACAGTCCGGTTTTCAGGATCGCAGATTTCAACGTCGCCACATCCGCAGCGTCGATCAGATCGTAATCACGGGCAGGGATCGGGTCTTGCCAGATCAGTTCTTCCTGCGGAACCCACGGCCCAAGGTAACGATCAACCGGACCCATATCACGATGGGTCAGCTTGAACCACGCCCGGGCGAAAGCATCGGCGAACTGGTCGGGGTTTTCGTGGAAACGCTTGCTGATCTCGAGGTAGATCGGGTCCTGCTTCAGGGCCAGATCAGAGGTGAACATCATCGGCGCATGGCGCTTGTTCGGATCATGCGCGTCAGGGACCAGATCATCAGCATCCCGGGTCGTCGGACGCCACTGGTGCGCGCCGGCAGGGCTCTTGGTCAGTTCCCAGTCGAAACCGAAAAGCATATCGAAATATGCGTTGTCCCATGTAGTCGGCTTGGGCGTCCAGGCCCCTTCCAATCCGCTGGTAATGGCATGAACGCCGACGCCCGATTCAAATGTGCTGGTCCAGCCAAAGCCTTGTTCGGCGATGGTTGCGCCCTCGGGCTCTACCCCAACATGAGCCGCGTCGCCCGCGCCGTGCGCCTTACCAAAGGTATGACCACCCGCGATCAAAGCGACGGTTTCTTCGTCGTTCATCGCCATGCGGCCAAAAGTGTCACGAATATCGCGCGCCGAGGCGAGCGGATCCGGATTGCCGTTCGGACCTTCCGGGTTGACGTAGATCAGGCCCATCTGCACTGCGGCCAGCGGGTTTTCCAGCAAACGGTCGCCAGAATAGCGCTTGTCGTCCAGCCAGGTGTCTTCAGCACCCCAATAGATATCTTCTTCAGGTTCCCAGTTGTCGACACGGCCGCCTGCGAAACCAAAGGCGGGCAAGCCCATATCTTCGATGGCGGTGGTACCGGCGAGGATCATCAGGTCGCCCCAGCTGATCGCGTTGCCGTATTTCTGCTTGATCGGCCACAACAGGCGGCGCGCCTTGTCAAGGTTGCCGTTGTCTGGCCAGCTGTTAAGGGGCGCAAACCGCTGCGTGCCAGAGGAAGAACCGCCGCGACCGTCCGCCGTGCGATAGGTACCTGCTGCGTGCCACGCCATGCGGACAAAGAACGGGCCATAGTGACCGTAGTCGGCAGGCCACCAATCCTGACTGTCCGTCATCAACGCCAACAAGTCTGCTTTCAGCGCATCCAGATCGAGCGTTGCGAAGGCAGCAGCGTAATCGAAATCCGGGCCAAGCGGGTTGGAGCCGGGCAGGTTCTGGCTCAAAATTTTCAGGTTCAGCTGGTTCGGCCACCAGTCACGGTTCGAACGCGCGCTATTTGTCGTATTGGGGCGGGCGTGACCCATCGGGCAACCGCCGCCAGTTCCTGTCGTACTTCCATCCATTTTTAGGCTCCTTACAGCATTCTTGTCGTGTAATCTGATTTTGTGACGCCTTTTTAACCGGCAATTGTAATTAGAGGAACTTGTATCTTCTGATTATTGCAATAAGTTTAGCTTATGAAACATATAACGCTAAAACACTTGCGCTATGCCTGTGCCGTCGCCGATCAGGGTCACTTCGGACGCGCAGCGGATGTACAGTCTGTCAGTCAACCTGCGCTTTCTATGCAGATCAAGGATCTGGAGGAGCGGCTTGGGCAACCTTTGTTTGAACGCGGCCCCCGTACGGTTCGCCCGACATCGTTTGGCGATGAATTTTTGCAACGGGCGCGCACCATTCTACAGTCAGTCGATGATCTTGGCGACCTTGCGAAGGTTTCGAAGGACGGCATGATACGGCGATTGCGGCTTGGTGTGATTCCAACGGTTGCGCCCTATCTGTTACCTCGGCTGATTGCTGATTTGACTGAACTTTATCCCGGATTGGATCTGCAGGTTCGCGAAAGCGTGACGCCACGACTAATTGCCGAACTTGGCGAAGGGCAGCTGGATGCCGCGATTGTCGCACTGCCTGTATCAGAACCATCCTTGACCGAAGTTCCCCTGATGGCCGAGAAGTTTGTCCTAATTCGCCCGCGATCAGATGACGCCAAACCAGTGCCGGATGCCGGGCAATTACGGCAAATGCGACTGTTGCTCTTGGAAGAGGGCCATTGTTTTCGCGATCAAGCGCTTGCGTTTTGTGATACTGGCTCCTCTCGACCGCGGGAATGGCTGGACGGATCCGCCTTGACCACACTTGTCCAGATGGTTGGCGCAGGGATTGGTGTTACACTGATACCAGACATGGCCGTAGCGCTTGAAACACGCAATGCGCCCGTCAGCATTGCGCGATTTTCACAGCCCTGCCCTTCGCGGACTATCGGGATGGTATGGCGGCGCAGCACGCCCATGGCCAAACAATTGTTTCAAATTAGCGCCAAGATTCGAACGACGGCACTGACGCTGCATGGCGCAACACCCGTCGACCCCACCTAAAACACGCAAACCTCCCCTCCATCTATGTCTGAAATATCTGATATCCTTCCATCCAAGCGGTCTGCAATCGCACGAAGTGTCATGACCTGCCTTGCAATATCAGGGCGCACAGCAAAAGAATCGAGATGGGGCGCTAGCGCCTGCGTAAACCGACTTAGGTCAACGAGGGTCTGAGCAAGCAGATCAAGTTGCTGGATAACTCGAAGATCGAGATTCTGCCCCATAACGCCATGGTCCATCGTCTCCTCGATCAACGCTGCCAGATCAGAGGCCCGCGACAGTTCGGCAGAGAGGCGGACCATGATATCGCTTGCCTGCACTTTCAAAGAGGACCAACCACGGCTTCAATACATTTCCGCATTTGTTGGGTATTGAATGGTTTCGCGATAAAATTGTTCATGCCGAGCTTGCGCCCTGTTGCGACGATAGTATCATCCAGGCGGCCACTGACGAGAATGAAACCAATACGCTGTGTGCTGCGATTAGTGCGCAGCCCATGCAAAAGCTGCAAGCCATCCAGCCCAGGCATGTTGTAATCAGAGATCACAAGATGAACAGGGCGGGCAGCCAAGGCAGTCAACGCAGACTGGCCGTCACCTTTAAAATCGACATTCTTAATGCCAATTTCATCCAGCGCCATGGTAATTAGACCGCGACTTGTCGACATATCATCTACGACCATAATCGATAAAGTTGATTTAAGAGACATCAGATTTCCATATCAAAATGTGCAAATGCTAAACCCGACGAAATGTTGTACGGTCCACAAGGACAACTTTCTTAGAAAGCTCAGACGGCAACCTCTCTGAGTGACCAATAAATAGAACCCCTTCCGGTGCCAACTGATCGAAGAGTCCGGTAAAAATATGTTCTTGAACAACATCATCCATGTAAATCGCCACGTTACGGCACATAATGACATGAAACGGACCTTTAGTCGGCCACGGCTCCATAAAATTAAGATACCGGACGGATACTAATTTACGTATTGCATCGGGCATCGTCACAGTATCATCGCTTGGACTAGCATCCTGCAACATAAGCGATCGGATCGCTGCTGGCACCGAGGCAAGCTTTTCGCGTGAATACCTTGCCTCTTTCGCTGCAGCCAAAGCATCAATACTTATATCGGTTGCAAGTATTCGTACATCAGCAAGCACAATCTCTGGCCAGTGATATAATAACGTCGCCGCAAGGCTGTAAACTTCTTCACCACTCGAACAACCGGCAGACCACAGACGAACTCGCCCCCCTACCCCCGCAATTCTCTTAAGATCATTGATTACATGCTCAGCTAAGTAATCAAAATGATATTCCTCGCGGAAAAAATGTGTCGTATTTGTCGTAAGAGATGAGATCATCTTCGCTCGATCCAGCTCGTTTGCAGGATCTTCAACCCAGCTGACATATTCGCGAAATGAAGAAATTTTCAATTTACGCAAATGTTTAATCAGCCGTGAAACTACGAGTGAGTTGTTGCCAGGCGGAAGGATAATACCCGTCTCTTGCCGTAATATGCTCGCTATCGCGCAAAAATTGACATCATCACATGCAAGCGCGACTTCGGCCCCGGGGTAGAATGGAGTACTAAATGTCATTAAATAACCGACTCTGGCATTGAAGGCAATAACGCACCAATATCAATTAGTCGAAGCATTCGATCCTCCAACGCAATAACCCCACGAATAAAAGCTTGCGTCACTTGGGACGTTACATCAGGTGTCGGTTGTATCGCACTGGGTGCGACACCGATAATATCAGACACTGAATCAACCAGAAGTCCCACCGTCTGCTCATTGACGACTGCAATGACGATCACATGCCTGTCCCCTAAAACAGCATTTTCGAAACCCAACCTGCAAGCTAAGTCAACGATTGGAACGATCGCCCCCCTAAGGTTAATCACACCTAAGACATAATTTGGCGCGTGAGGCAAAACGGTAGCTGGAGTCCAACCTCTAATTTCGCGGACATGTATAATATCTAAACAAAAATCCTGCTCAACGACGCGAAACGTCACAAGTTCTCGTTCTTCCCCAGATACCACCCTTTCTAAATCTGACATAATCTATACATCCATCAAATTAGAACAACCGGGAAACTGCCAAATAGTATCAACGCACTTTACCGCCTCCTCGGGATCTACGATTAAAGCCACCTTACCATCGCCTAGTATCGTTGCGGCTGCCACACCTGCAATATGGCCGTAGTTGCTTTCAAGCCCCTTAATTACCACCTGCCTTTGATCGTGAATTGAATCGACCGCAAGTGCCCACATTTTCTCATGATCGCCCTCAACTAGTATATAGACCAAATCATTACAGCCCCTTTCAGTGGCCCTAAATCTAAAAATCTGCCCCAAATCAATCACTGGAACAAATTTCCCTCTTACCGCAAGAACATTCATGCCATCCGTAAGCCTATGCAGATCCTTCGCTCCCGGCCTTATCGTCTCAACGATAGTCGTAATTGGGATGACCATCGTCTGCCCGCCAACATCGACAACCATGCCATCTAAAACTGCTAGTGTTAACGGAAGGCTAATTGACATCGTAGTACCAATGCCAGGCTCTGATATAATATTTATTCTTCCGCCAAGCTTCTGTATAGAAGCCCTAACAACATCCATGCCAACACCACGGCCTGATAAATTAGTCACCACAGACGCAGTCGAAAATCCAGGCATGAATAATAACATATCAATCTCTGAATCTGATAAAATTGCATCATGTGGGACAAGCCCTCTGTCCATTGCAATCTTAAGAACGCGCGGCCTATTTATACCAGCACCATTATCCGATATATCGATAAGCACCCGACCTGAACGATGGGCCGCTCTTAGTGTAACGATGCCGAAATCCGGTTTTCCGGCAGCGACCCGCTCGGCCTCGGATTCCAGACCATGATCGACGGCGTTCCGAATAATATGGGTCAAGGGGTCCACGAGGCTTTCAATAACCGTCTTATCTACTTCAGTTGACTCGCCCTCTGTAATAAATTTCACGTTCTTACCGGCGATATCAGCAGCTTCTCTCGTAATACGCGCCATACGTTGAAACAGTGGCTTGACGGATTGAGCACGAATAGCCATGACACCCTCTTGAATCTCTCGCGCAAGCGCCATAAACCCATCAAGGCTAGATGATAGCGCAGTTGTCATGGGAATGTCGGCTGCCGATATGCTTTGGGTGAGTACCGCTTGATTAATAACGAGCTCACCGACTACGTTAATAAGACGGTCAACATGATCTAAGTCCACTCGGACCGTTGCCTTAGCCGGCGTTGGCGACGCCTTCATCGCACGGTCAATAACAGGACCAGCACCTTCCCCAATGGGCGTAGAGCGCAATGAAACAGGCGTTTCAGAAATAATTGTTCCATTAGCGGCACCTCTAGGGCAACAGCTGATTTCCTCAGGTGCAGAAGGCGAAATGCTCATCAGCGGCAAATTTACAATTGATAGATGACACAAGCCCGTGACGAAATCGAAGACATCCCATATAGCCGACTCCGGCTGATCTGTGTTAATAATTACCTTCCAGCTCAACTCGCAATCGTAACCATCAAGACCTTCGATATTTGAAACTAAGGATGAATCTACGAACACAGCCACTTCACCAAGAACGCTCAACTCTCGAAGTAGATAGAGAGGCTCATGACCGTTCTCAAAAAGTTTTGGAAATGGAGTAAAATCCACTTCATATTGCGAATTTGCAAAACAGGCGCGTTGATCTATAGGCGCTGGCTCAAAACTTAAAGGCACAGGCGCATAGGCCAACGAACATTCATCGGTACAAACAAACGATTCCTTTTGATCGGCCTTCGCAGATTTTACCGACGATAGCCTTGATACAATATGCGCTAAAGAATCGACCGCCACCACGCTACCGTCGCGACATGCAGAAACCAATTCAACAAGTTGATCGGCAGCACGAAAACAAACTTCGAGCACGTCAATATCTAAAGTAACGCGTAAAGCGCGCAATTCATCGAGCGTAGTTTCAAATTGATGCGCGAATTTCACCAAGTCATCTAAACCGAATGCCGCAGCTCCACCTTTTATCGAATGGACTGAGCGGAAAACTAAATTAATAGCCTCGACATCGATAGCCTGCTCCTCATCAAGACAACCCCTTAAAGTCTCCAACCCATCATCTAGGGCTTCAAGAAAATCATCGCACTCTTGAAAAAACGTTTGACGGATATCATCAAGTGTTGTCATAGCATTCTCAATTCGGAGATATACGGCGTATTGCGTTGACCAGTTTCACGTCATCGAATGGTTTAACAATCCATCCAGTTGCTCCAATTTTTTTAGCTCGATCCTTTAGGTCTTGGGCGCTTTCGGTTGTTAATACTAATATTGGCAATGCACGAAATCCTTTAGATGATCTAATATGTTCAATCACCTCAAACCCATCCATTCTTGGCATATTTATATCTGTGATTACTATATTTGGGCTTACACGTTCAAGAATATCCACTCCCTCCCGGCCATCGCTTGCCAGTTGCACGTCGAAACCAGCCGTTTGCAGCGAAAACCGAAGCATTTCGCGAATGGTCCTAGAATCATCTATTGCAAGGATTTTTCTACTCATAGTGTTTCGTCTTTCTTTTCAAATAATTCGGTTAATCCGAGAATTTTAAGATCATTGCTTACAGCTTCAAATCCTTGCAATGCGATATAATGCCCATCGTTGCGCCATGTTTTTATCGAGGATATAATTATGGATGCACAGATCGCCCCAATCATCTGGGTGCCTGACGCGTCGAGTATTAAGCCCCCTCCCTTGCCCCCTTGGATATCAGCCAAAACCGAAGCCGCAGCTAAAGTATCGAGATTTTTTGGTAACTTAACTGTGCGCAACACTTTAAGACCCTAGAATAGAATGACATCACTATAAGGAGCTAGCAAAACATTAGAAAATACCGGCACCTCGGTATTCTCGACGTATTTTTGCTGCGCCTTACCGTTCGTCGGATTGAACTTTATACGCCGTGCCCGAACACCGAGGAGACTATGTGAGACCAAATTAAAACCCTCATCATAGACGAATTTTAAAGCGAATTCGGCATTCTGAGTTCCAATATGCGAGAACGCGCTCTGCATCATAGCTCCTCCAAACAATTTCACTTGAAGGCGCCCTCGCACGCCCCCCCGCTTCAAAATATCGTTAATTAGCAGCTCCATAGCATGCGATCCATATCGATGCCCATCAGTGCCGACATGCCCTCCATGAGCCAATAGAAAGTGGTTCATTCCCCCAACCTTTACGACTGGATCCCACATACAGGCAGAAACACATGAGCCAAGTATCGTTGCGAGCACAATCGCAGGATCAGAGGAAACAAAATGAGATCCCTGGATCACATGATGGGTAGATTTTTCGTTTTTGATACACTCCGATCGTGACTCATTCATTTACAACTGCCAACAATATCACGAACCTGCAATAATGTATCATTCTCAAAAATCCTCCCAGCCAGCAGCCTCGGATTCAAAATTTATATTTATCCTCGGTACGGAGCTTGATAAGATATTGAGATCACTCGACCCTTTCGCCTTCGATTTAAATCGCACAACTTGGCCATCCAAGTTTGTATCTGATGTTTCGAACGCTATATTTCGCTGAGCTAATTTGAAGTATGAGGCGGTTTTTACTAAAGCGACAGCATTCTCGCGGAGACTTCCGCTTGCAGCGGTCGTTTCTTCAAGACGGGCGGCGTTTTGCTGCGTCGATTGATCCAATTGTATTATTGAGTTATTAATCTCAGTAAGACTTTCAGACTGAACAACAGAAGAAGCAGCGATCTCTGAAACCATATCCGATATTTTTGTAACTGAACTTAAAATTTGCTGAAGTGCATCTCCCGTTTTTCCAACTAGATTGACACCCACATTCACTTGGCGACTACTTTGTTCAATAAGGCCATTAATCTCTCTTGCCGCGTCGGACGACCGCTGCGCCAAAGCGCGAACTTCGGAAGCAACAACTGCAAAACCCCGCCCGGCGTCACCCGCCCTTGCAGCCTCTACACCAGCATTCAGGGCGAGGAGATTAGTTTGGAAAGCGATATCGTCGATAACTTTTATAATAGAAGTAATTCGCATTGAGCTTTCGGAGATTTGGTCCATTGCAGCCACGGCTTCCAAAACAACCAAGCCGCTCTGTTCAGCGTTCTTTTTAGCCTCGAATACAGACGTGTCGGCATCCTTCGAGCCCTCTGCCGCGCCCTTGATGGACAGTGTCAGTTCATTTAACGCTACTGCCGTTTGCTCTAATGTTGCTGCGGTTGATTCTGTACGACGGGAAAGACTGTCGGTATTGCTAGAGATATCGCGTGCCTCGTTTGATATACTATCTGCTCTATCAACGACTTCCTTTATGGCACGTGATAGCGTATCCACCGCACTATTATAATCGCCCCTCAGGTCTTCGTACATATCTGGAAATTTATTATCGATTAAGGCCGTTAGGTCACCATTGCTGAGTTGGCGAAGACCAATTCGAAGCGCTTCGACTACCGCTGTTTGGTCACGTTGGTCACGCTGGCGCAATACTCTTGTCGTCTCTATTTCATTTTCGACCAAGGTAACGTCTCGAACGATGAGAATGTATCTAACAGGTTTTCCAACGCCATCTTTGACACAACTTAGCGTGCCTTCAGCGATTACCTTCGACTTATTTACACCAATGAGTTCCAGCTTCCCGGCAAATAGACCTGTTTCAGTAGAAATATTAATCATATCAGAAACAGAAGACTCTTTACTCGTGTTGTCACTGATAATGGACGATATACTGAGAGTGTTATTTCCGTCCCCCGAAAGTCCGAGCACTTTGTATAGATTTTCGTTGGCATAGATTAAATCACCACCTCGATTAAAGTCAGCACGCAACTGCTGGCTGTCCAAGCTTCTCAATATTGCATTGCTTAGCCATTGTTCCGTAACATCGGACCATTCCATGACAACGCCGATCTCAGCGCCCACGCCATCCAGCACTTGAGAAATTTGCAGGGATACGCGGGATTCGCCAAAGGGTATTAGTACTTTAATTGGATTAGCACCCATGGCTTGCAATTTTTCGCGAATCATCGAACCATTGTCGTGAAAGTTATCGAGGTTCATCCCTGTAACTTTTTCTGATGATACGCCGTCAGCTAACTGAGGAATAAATTCTTTGAATTTCTTTAGAAGCTCGACCATTGCTGGGTTAACGTAGATGATTTGATAATCAGCGCTCGTCACCATGATCGCAGAGGATGCCGAGGTAAAAGCGGCACCTTTGTAAGTCGCATCATATTGATCCGCGGCTGCGCTCAACAGCTTTTGCCGTAACTTATCGGTAGAGCGCGCGATCGCACCGATTTCATCTTTTCTGTTATCCTGCTTTGTTTGCGCTTCAAGATCGCCCAAGCTAATTTTAAGGATTGTTTCGCGTTGGCGGTTCAGAGGTTGGATAATCAGTAGCCGAGAGCCTAGGATAACTAGGCCCAGTACGACACAGGCCACAAATGCTGCGTAGAAAAGTGCCTGTTTTTCGGCGTCATTGAGCGCTGCAATTGCGTTATCTGCGCGCCAGTCTAGGCCTAAGAAGCCGACGGCAGCGTCCTGTTCTGATCCACTTTTGCGAATTGGAACTAGGATAAAATTGTCGCGCACTAACCGGTCGCCAATATCTTGGCGAAGTTCGCTTTGTACAAACTCTTCTATTTCCGCAGGCGACGTGCCTGCGACTGCAAATGTGGTGCCATCAGTTTTAACGATTATGGCCGCACCGGCCGCGCCGTCTGACCGGTTCAGCGTCGCTTCCAACAGGTCTTGTGCGGTAGCCGAATCATCGAATCGGGTCGGGCCATATAAAATGTTGCCCAAAAGCTCTGCTTCGCTCGCACCGGCTTCTGTTACCAATTGTTGTGTAAGGCTCGCGCTACTTACCCCAAACATAACAATCAGCGTCGCGCTTGTCGCAAGGACAGAGAAGATTGAAAGTATAATTACTTTGGCTGTCAGCGAAGTATTATTAATGAAGCTGGATACCATTATCGGCCCTTACGCTTTCGTTAGAAGTAGTCTGCGGGATGGGGCTATAGTTGTTCTGCATCCAAGCTGAATGAGGCGGCACCGACCATTTGGCCGTCCGCATCTAGAACCGGAAACGAAACCTGGACGACATACATACCGGTGGATTCGTCCAAGCTCACATCACTTGCGTGGATCGAACCGATACCGCGAGCATAGGTTTGTCGAAACTTGTCCTCATCACCTTGCCAAAAGTCAGATGTGATTGAGCTGATCCCGACGTTCAGACCATATTGATCCATCAAGATAACCTCTACAATTGAACCGCCAGAGTCAGATACGATCTGCCTTAAGAAGGCAGAAACCGGCGCGTCGATGACTGGTACGATCACTGGCTTGCTCGTGTTATCGATCTGGTCGCGCCATTCCGCGTCCAGCGTCAGTATTTCGGTCGTAGTGTAAGTGGCATGGGCTGCGCTGCTTGCGGCAAGCGCGTCCTGAATTAAAGGGTTGCCAGCAAAAGCTGCGACCTGTGTTTCAACAAAAGCGGCATAGTCAGCGCCGCCTGCAATCGCAGGAGCAGTGCTGGTCACCAGACTGATGGCCACAATCGCGTAGTAGGATTTCATCGGCGAACGCCCCATTAAGCTGACGACAATCAGTCGTCCTTGCCGAAAGCATCGGGCACATTTATTAATTTGGACTGAACCAAGCCAATATTTCTATGCCCGGCAGATAGCGCCGCCCAAGCCGGCCTTAAAGGGTGTGTTCAACCTGTTCAAAACGGCCGTCATACGGTCACAGGCCGAAAAAACAGCGTTTTGAGTCGTCTCATCATCATGGCACGGTAACCCGCTGCTTCGACGTATTGCCGATGGGCGCTTTACCAGGAAATTAAAGAAAGCGTTACAGCTGGAAAAAGGACGAGCAGAACGACGCGGATCAAATCTGACGCCACAAAAAACAACACTGCCCGATAAGTTTCGGCCATAGGCGTCGCGCGGTCCATCGTGTTGATAATGAACAGGTTCATACCAACGGGCGGCGTGATCAGGCCTACCTCGACGACGATAAGCACAAGGATACCGAACCAGATTGCGACCAATTCGGTATTGATACGTGAAAGCGCACCCTCGGTTGCGCCGCGCAGACCGATGTCGTTCATCTGCTCCCGTGTCAGCTCAATCCCCTGGCTCAAGGCGGCATGGGCTTCGTTCAACAGGCTAGGTGCAACCTGTGTGCCGGTCTGGATCAGGTCAGCCAGCCGTGCAGATTGCAGGTCAACCAGACTAACGATGCCGAAATCCAGGCCCTGCATAACCGGCCAGAAAATCGGGATCGTCAGCAGGATCATTGACAGGCTGTCCATCAGGCACCCCAACAAAAGGTAGAAGATCAAAATCAGCGTCAAAACCAGAAGCGGTGACAATCCCTGATTGACGACCCATACTGCAATTTCCTGTGGCACCTGCGTCAGGGCTAGAAAGCCGTTATAGAATGCAGCACCTAGCACGATGAAAAAGATCATGGCAGTGGACCGCGCAGTCACCATAAAGCTTTCGCCCAGCGTATCCCATGTCAGTCCGCCATTTACCCAGGCAATCAGGCCCGTGCCTAACGCGCCGACAGCGGCACCTTCTGTCGGGGTGAACCACCCCGCATAAATACCGCCGACGACAAGCGCGAAAACAAGCAGGACCGGCCAGACATTCCAAATACCGCGCACCCGCCCCCGCCACGGTACACGCGGGCGGACGCCGGCGTTACCAGGGTAAAGGCGGACATAAATCGAAATGACAACAACATAGCCCAAGGCTGCGATGATGCCGGGGATGAAAGCCGCCAGAAAAAGTTTAGCGATGTTTTGCTCTGTCAGGATTGCGTAAATAACCAAAACAATCGACGGCGGGATCAGGATACCAAGCGTGCCGCCTGCCGCCAGTGTCGCAGTCGCGAAACCACCGGCGTAGCCCGATCGCCTCAATTCCGGCAGGGCCACACGGCTCATGGTGGCGGCCGTCGCCAGGGACGAACCGCAGATGGCACCGAACCCGGCGCAAGCCCCAATGGCCGCCATGGCAACACCGCCTTTGCGGTGGCCCAGAAACCCCTCTGCAGCCTTGAACAGCGCCTGCGACATACCACCCAGCGTCGCAAAATGCCCCATCAGCAGGAACATCGGGATAATCGACAGCGAATAGCTGGAAAAGGTGGTGAAGGTTTCGGACTTCAACCGCGCAAATGCGATCGTCGTGTCGCCGGTAACTAAGATCAGCCCGGCCAATCCGGCCAGAAACATCGCCAAACCAATCGGGACCCGCAAAAAGATCAGCAGCAGCAGGGCAGGGAAGGACGTAATCCCGATGGCAAGATCGCTCAATGGTCGGCCCCCAGATCGGACGTCAGAACAACCCTGCCCGACGTTGCTTCGCGCAGCCGCGCTGCGGCGATATAGCAGGCCACAACAGCTGAAACCACAGCACCGGTCATCGACAAGGCGTAGGCCCACCACACCGGCATCTCGAGGAGGAACGTCGTCTGGCCCGACGACCTTTTGGATACCATTCCGAGCCAAAGCTGCCACGCAATCAGCACCATGACGCCGGCAAATGTCATATCTGTCACCAGCCGCAGCGCCTTGTTGACGCGTTCAGACATATAGTTGGTGAATACGTCTACGGTCGCATGGCCGCCGGTCAAATGGCACAGCGGCAAAAAGGCGAAAATGCTGAATGCGATACCGGATTCGACCAATTCAAAATCGCCATTCACCGGACCGACACCAAGGTCCAGCAACCAGCGGGACAGGCCCGGGGCTACGGCCACGAACCAGTCTGTGTGCGCAATGCCGTTCACCTCTCGGCCCAGCACCGACAGGCAGACCATCAGGATCAATGCGGTCAACATGGCACCGCCAAGCCAGGCCATGAGCTTTGAAAGCGTAAGAAAAAAAGAATGCATCAAGGCTCCGCCGCAGTGCTGGCTTGGCAAAGGGCACAGGCCCCGGGTTAATTGCCCCGCAGCTTACTGCGCAGCGGAGTAGTCCGCCATAAGTGCACGCGCCCGGTCAATCATGGCCTGACCGTCATAGCCCTTGCTATCCATATCGGCCACCCAGTTGTCATAGATCGGGGCCACCAGCGGCATCCAGACGGTTTCAACGGTGGCCTGGTCAATGGTGTGAAACGCGTTCCCCAGATCGATGGCAATCTGCTTGGAAGGGGCATCGGCCGCAAGATTGACCTCTGCCGCACGGATCGAAAAATCCAGACCGGAATTTGCGTCAATCACGGCCTGAATATCATCGGGCAGCCCATCATAAGACGCTTGGTTCATCGCCAGAATAAAGGTCAGCGTATACAGACCGTTTCCTTCGAAGTCAGTGTGATTGCCGACCAGTTCGGCGACCTTTAGGGATGACGTTACCTCCCACGGCAGTGTTGCGCCGTCGATGACACCTTTGGACAGGGATTCAGAAACCGCGGGCACCGGCATACCGACGGGGGTTGCGCCAACGGCTGCAAGCATTTCATTCACCAAACGGGAACCGCCACGGATTTTCATACCTTGCAGGTCGGTGGGTGCATCTACCGGATCGGTGGTATGGAACAGGCCCGGGCCGTGGACCCATGTGCCTAGCATATGCAGCCCCTTGAATTCGTCCTGCATGCCATCCTCGTACATTTTCCAATAAGCGTAGGATGCAGCTTTTGGATCTGCGACAAAGAACGGCAATTCGAACACTTCGGTGCTGGGGAAACGGCCGGGGGTATAGCCAACGACGGTCCAGACAATATCGGCGACGCCGTCAATGGCCTGATCCACCAGTTCGGACGGTGTGCCGCCAAGTTGCATGGATGGGAAGCGGTCGATTTTGATACGCCCGTCCGAATCCGCCTCTACCTTATCGGCCCAGACATCCAGGATTTGGCTAGGTACAGCCGATTGCGCGGGCAGGAATTGATGCAGCTTCAGGGTCACATCCTGCGCGGCAGCAGCATTCGCCCCCAAAACCAGCAACATTGCTGCACCTGCAGCGCCTAAAGCTGTCTTGCGGTTGATCATCTTCTTACCCCTGTTCGCGCAAAGCGCGGCGTTAATGTTCGTTACGGCTTGCGATGGACAAAACATTGCCCCCGTTTCGGCGACAAGCCTTGCCAGATTTGTGGAGTGTCATAGACTAAACCTTGGATCAAAGGCACGACAAATCATGCAAAGCGCGCTGCGCCTTTGTGTCCTATCGCGTCTATGCGTTCGCTATGAAATACCGCGATTGCCCACACATTTGCGGCTTAAATTAAGGACAAGGCTCATGCTTAGCAGCTTCGAAGCAGAGATCCTGGCACGCTTCCAGTTTGCCTTTACCGTCTCTTTCCACATCATCTTTCCGGCGTTTTCGATTGGACTGGCCAGCTTTCTGGCGGTTCTGAACGCCGCTTGGCTTTACACCGGCAACACGACATACCGTGTTGTGTTCGATTACTGGAAAAAGATTTTCGCCGTGGCTTTCGGCATGGGCGTCGTATCGGGGATCGTCATGTCCTACCAATTCGGAACCAACTGGTCCGAATACGCCGACAAGACCGGCCCGGTACTTGGCCCGCTAATGGCCTACGAAGTCCTAAGCGCCTTTTTCCTAGAGGCGGGCTTTCTTGGCATCATGCTGTTTGGTCGCGAAAAGGTCGGCAACGGGTTGCACATGTTTGCGACGGCCATGGTTGCGGGCGGCACGCTGATGTCGGCGACCTGGATCTTGTCGGTCAACAGCTGGATGCAAACACCAGCGGGCTATTCCATGAACGAGGTTGGCCAGTTCGTGCCAGAGGATTGGTGGGCAATCATCTTTAACCCGTCTTTCCCTTATCGTCTGGTTCACATGGTTCTGGCCGCCTATCTGACGACTGCCTTTGTCGTCGCCGGCGTCGCCGGCTGGCACCTGCTGAAGGACCGCGACAACAAGGCGACCCGCAAAATGTTTTCGATGGCGATGTGGATGGCCTTGATCGTTACCCCGCTGCAGATCGGCGCAGGCGACATGCATGGTATCAACACGCTGGAACACCAACCGACCAAGATCATGGCAATGGAAGGTCACTTTGACAGCCACCCCGATGGTGCGCCCCTGATCCTGTTCGGCATCCCCAATCAGGCGGAAAAGCGTGTCGATTACGCGATCGAAGTCCCTAAACTGTCGTCCCTGATCCTGAAACACGACCTGAACGCGCCCTTGGATGGACTGGATACCGTCCCGGACGAAGAAGAGCCGCCCGTCGCGATCGTTTTCTACAGCTTCCGCGTGATGGTCGGGATCGGCTTTGCCATGCTCGGGATCGGCCTGTGGGGCGGCATCCAGCGCTGGCGCGGGCGGCTTTACGACACCACATGGCTGCACCGCGCTGCGGTTGTCATGGGGCCAATGGGCTTTGTCGCCGTGCTGGCCGGTTGGATCACGACAGAGGTCGGCCGCCAGCCCTACACTGTCTATGGCCTGCTGCGCACCTCTGAAAGCCTTGGTCCGGTTGCTGCGCCGGCTGTCGCAGCATCACTGATTGCCTTTATCATCGTCTACTTCTTCGTGTTCGGCGCGGGCACATTCTATATCCTGCGCATGATGAGTAAAAACCCGGCGTCGCCGCGACTTGGCCTGCGGGACGGGCCGATCCGCACAGCGGGAATCACCCCGGTCCAGCAAACCCACGAAGCCCATCCGGCCGAATAAGGAGCGATCACAATGGAATTCGATCTTGCATTCATCTGGGCCGGTATCATCGCCTTTGCCGTGCTGACCTATGTCATTCTGGACGGCTTTGACCTGGGGGTGGGCATCCTGTTTCCCTTTGCCCACACCAAAAAAGACCGCGACACAATGATGAACTCTGTCGCGCCGATCTGGGACGGAAACGAGACTTGGCTTGTGCTTGGCGGCGGCGGTTTGTTCGCTGTCTTTCCGCTGGCCTATGCGGTGGTCATGTCGGCGCTTTATATGCCGATCATATTGATGCTGCTGGCACTGGTGTTTCGCGGCGTAGCCTTTGAATACCGTTGGCGGACAGAGCGTTGGAAACGGGTCTGGGATCTAGCCTTCTTTGGCGGCTCGACCGTGGCGGCGCTGTGTCAGGGCATTGCCCTTGGCGCGCTGGTGCAGGGCATCGCGGTGACGGACCGTCACTACTCCGGCGGCTGGTGGGACTGGCTGACACCGTTTTCGATACTGACCGGCATCGCCGTGGTGATCGGCTATGCGTTACTGGGCGCGACGTGGATCATGATGAAAACCGATGGCGCTGTGCATCATCGCATGCGCGATCTGGCCAAGCCGCTGGCAATTGCGACGCTGGTCTTTATCGCACTGGTCAGCATCTGGACGCCCTTCCAGAACCCGATCTATTTCGAGCGGTGGTTCACCATGCCCGGCATGCTGGTCACCCTGCCCGTCCCGCTGTTCATGGCCTTTGCCGTGTACAAGCTGTTCCATGGGATTGCGAACGGACGGGATGTTGTGCCGTTCCTTGCGTCGATGGCGTTGTTTGTGATTAGCTTTGTCGGGATCGGCATCAGCTTTTATCCGATGATGGTGCCGCCCAGCCTGACGATCTGGGACGTGGCCGCACCGGATTCGAGCCTCAAGTTCGCGCTTGTCGGAACGCTGTTTCTTGTGCCGCTGATTTTGGGCTACACCGCCTACGCCTATTGGGTGTTCCGCGGTAAGCTAGACCCAGAAGCCGGGTACCACTGATGGCAACCGGTCCTGTCTGGCAGCGGGTCGCGTGGTTCGTGGCGATCTGGGTGGCAAGCGTTGCCGCCCTGACCGTCGTCGCCTACGTGATCCGGCTGGCGATCCTTTAAGCCTCCAGCGCGAGGGCGAGCGCTTCGCCCCCGCCGATACAGATGCTGGCGATCCCGCGCTTTGCCCCGCGCGCCCGCATAGCGCCCAGCAAGGTCACGACGATCCGCGCACCAGATGCGCCGATCGGGTGGCCCAGCGCACAGGCCCCGCCATGCACGTTGACGCGGTCATGGCTGATACCGCAGTCGGCCATCGCGGCCATGGGGACGACGGCAAAGGCCTCGTTGATCTCGAACAGATCGACCTCTTTCAGGTCCCAACCAATCTTCTCTGCCAGCTTTTGCTTGGCAAAAATAGGGGCCGTGGTGAACCAGCCCGGCTCTCCTGCATATGCCGCGTGACCCGCGATCCGTACGAGCGGCGTGGCCCCAGCCGCGCGCATCGCATCGCCCGACATCAGCACCAAGGCTGCGGCACCGTCATTGATCGACGACGCAGAGGCCGCCGTGATCGTGCCATCCTTGGCAAAAGCTGGCCGCAGACCTGGGATCCTGCCCGTATCAATACGATCCGGCCCTTCGTCGCGGCTGATTTGCACATCGCCCTTGCGGCCCCCCATCACCGGGGCAATTTCCCAATCGAACAGCCCCGCGTCCGCTGCTTGCTTCGCTCGCGTCACGCTGGCGATGGCAAAGGCGTCCTGCGCGGCGCGGTCAAACCCGTATTTTGCGGCGCAGTCCTCTCCGAAAGTGCCCATGGACCGGCGCGCGCCGCTCTGCGTGCGGGCATAGGCGTCCTCTAGCCCGTCAAGCATCATGTGATCCAGCATTACGTCATGCCCGATCCGCGCACCGCCCCGCGCCTTGGGCAGCAAATATGGGGCGTTTGTCATGCTTTCCATCCCGCCCGCTACAACCGTCGCGACATTACCTGCGCGGATTGCATCCATGCCCTGCGTGATCGCCTTCATCCCTGACCCGCAGACCTTGCTGACTGTGGTACAAGGCGTCGCCACGCCGATCCCCGCCCCCAGCGATGCCTGACGCGCCGGTGCCTGACCAAGTCCTGCTGGCAGGACATTGCCCATCAAAACCTCCTCGACGATCGCCGGATCAACGCCCGCGCGCGCAAGCGCGGCACGGATCGCAACGCTGCCAAGCTCCGGTGCTGTGACGTTCGAAAACGCGCCCTGAAAGGCCCCCAGCGGTGTGCGCGCCGCGCCTGTAATATAGATGTCGGTCATTGTGGCCTCCTCCGCCCCGTCGTTACTGACAGCTTTGCGTGACGCACCGCATTGCGCAAGTCCTTGAACGCCCGCGAACAGTCCCTATTCTTTGACCAGAAATCGGCTGCTGACAAAGGATCGCCCCATGAAATTCACAGAAGAACATCTTTGGATGCGTATCGATGACGACATGGTTGTCATCGGCATCACCGAATTTGCCGCCGCAGAGTTGGGCGAAATTTCTTTTGTCGAATTGCCAGAAGAAGGCGACGCCGTGGTTAAGGACGATGATTGTGCCGTCATCGAAAGCGAAAAAACTTCCTCCGACATTCTGGCACCCATCGCCGGTGAAATTGCCGAAGTGAACACAGCGCTGGTCAAGAACCCCGGGTTGATCACGGATGATCCTGTTGGAGACGGCTGGCTTTTTGCGATCATCCCAGAGGATATCGATGAACTGGACGATTTCCTGAGCGAAGGCGAGTACAAGAAATACGTCGGCTGACCAGCCAGCCTGCGCAATGCAACGCTGACCGAAACGCCGCCCCCGGTGCAGGGGGCGGCGTTCTCGCATCAGGTGGTCACGTCAGGGCCGCTGCGACCGGTACGGGCCTTGATACCGGCGATATCCTCGGCCGCGGCAATGATGCTGGCCAGCGCGTCTTGTGGGTCGTGATCGAAATTTGCGGGATCAAGTTCCAGCGTTTCCAGATACAGCCGCAGCGTCGCGCCAGAGGTACCAGTGCCGGACAGGCGGATTACAAAACGTGCACCGTCGTCAAAGATCACGCGAATACCTTGATGTTTGGACACAGAGCCATCCACCGGATCGGTATAGGCGTAATCATCGGCCATCGCGATGGTGCGGCCCTGTACAGTCTGCCCCGGCAATTCAGCCAGCTTGGCGCGCAAATCGGCGACCAGCGTATTGGCGGTGTCGCTGTCGATTGCCTCGTAATCGTGGCGCGAATAGTAGTTGCGCCCGTAGGTCTGCCAGTGGTCCTGCATGATCTGCGCAACGCTCATCTTGCGCTTGGCCAAGATATTCAGCCACATCAGCACGGCCCAGACGCCATCCTTTTCCCGCACATGGTCAGAGCCTGTGCCGAACGATTCTTCTCCGCACAGGGTGACGCGGCCATCGTCCATCAAGTTGCCAAAAAACTTCCAGCCCGTTGGCGTTTCATAATATGCAATACCCAGCTTTTCCGCCACGCGGTCCGCGGCGGCAGAGGTAGGCATCGACCGCGCCACACCGGCAAGGCCCTTGGTATACCCTTTGGCCAGATGCGCATTGGCCGCCAGCACGGCAAGGCTGTCTGACGGGCTGACATAGACGTTCGGGCCGACAATCATGTTGCGGTCGCCGTCACCATCGCTGGCGGCCCCAAAATCAGGCGCATCGGCACCGTTCATCGTTGCCATCAACTCGTGCGCCCAGGTCGGGTTGGGATCGGGATGCATGCCGCCGAAATCGGGTAACGGGGTGCCGTGAACGACGCTGTCTTTGGCCGCGCCAAGGCGGTTTTCGATAATCTCCCGCGCGTAGGGACCGGTAATCGCGTTCATCGCGTCAAAGCTGATGCGGAAGCCGCCTTTGATCATCGCGCGGATCGCGTCAAAGTCGAACAGGGTTTCCAGCAGGGCGGCGTAGTCCGCGACGGGATCGACAACTGTTACCTTCATATCGCCCAGCGCGGTGGTGCCGATCGTTTCCAGATCAACGTCCTGCGCATCCATGATCCGGTATTCTGTAATCTCGGTCGTGCGGGCAAATATCTTGTCTGTCAGACCTTCGGGTGCCGGACCGCCATTGGGGCCGTTGAACTTGATACCGAAGTCTTCGTCTTCACCGCCCGGATTATGGCTGGCAGACATGATCAGGCCGCCATCGGTCTGGTTCAGACGGATCAGATGCGATGCGGCGGGCGTGGACAGCAACGCGCCCTGCCCCACGATCACATGGGCCGCGCCATTGGCGGCGGCCATTCGCAGGATGACCTGCGCCGCGCGGTCGTTGAAATACCGACCGTCACCGCCGACAACAAAGGTTTTACCCGCAGCCCCGCCAATCGCGTCAAAAACGGACTGCACGAAGTTTTCCAGATAATGCGCCTGCATAAAGACGCGGGTCTTTTTGCGCAGGCCGGATGTGCCGGGCTTTTGCCCCTCGATCGGTTGGGTCGTGACGGTATGCATGACAGTTCCTCCTTACGCGTGACAGCTAGATCAGGCGGGCGTTTGGGCAAATACGCAAACAGATTGCGCGGCAATCTTGGCAGAGGTCCCGGTGATGCACTGGGGTCCATCCTCTGGCGCGGCGGTATCGAGGATAAGCTCCCACAAACAGTCCGGCGGCAGATCCGGCATTTTGACCGTCACCTCGTCCCCAGCGTTGAAGGTCAGGAACAGCACATCGTTCGATGCCGCGTATTCTGGGGTGTCAGATGACGTGCGCACTTCGACTGACAAGGCGCGCCAGTTCGGGTTTTGCCAGTCTTCGGCGCTGGGGGCGCGGCCATCGGGCATCCGCCAGAACAGGTCAGGCTTACCGTCCGTGCGGCGCGCGCGGCTATGCAGGAAGCGTGACTGGCGCAGCACTGGGTGTGCGCGGCGCAGGTCGGCCAGCTTTTCGACAAAGGCCAGCAATTTGTGATCGGGCTTGTTCCAATTCACCCAGCCCTGATCATTATCCTGCGCGTAGGTATTGTTGTTACCCCACTGAGAGTTTCCGATTTCGTCCCCGGACAACAGCAAAGGTGTGCCCTGCGACAGAAAGACGGTCGCCAACAGGTTCCGTTTACGCTGGGCGCGGGCCGCCCGGATTTTCGGATCGTCCGTCGGACCTTCGACGCCCATGTTATCGGAATAGTTGTCGTCCTTGCCGTCTCGGTTGTCTTCGCCGTTAGCCGCGTTGTGCTTGACGTTATAGCTGACCAGATCGTCCAGAACAAAGCCGTCATGCACTGTGACAAAGTTGATAGAAGAGGTCGCAGCCCGCCCAGAATGGTCAAATTGTTCGGCGCTGCCGGCCACGCGTTTGGCAAGATCGGCGACAAGTCCGCTATCGCCGCGCCAGTATTTACGCACATTGTCCCGGTACTTGTCGTTAAATTCCAGAAACGGATGCGGCCAGTTGCCCAGCTGATAGCCGCCGGGGCCAAGGTCCCAAGGCTCTGCGATCAGTTTAACATTGCCTAACACCGGATCTTGCCGCAACGCATCAAGAAAGCCGCCCTGCCGGTCGAAGCCGGATTCTTCACGTGCCAGAATGGTGGCCAGATCAAAGCGGAAACCGTCGACGTGCATGACTTCGACCCAGTACCGCATGGAATCCATCAGCATACGCAGCACCATCGGGTGTTCGACCCGAAGCGTGTTACCGGTGCCTGTGTCGTTGACGTAATAGCGCCGGTCTTCGGCCAGCCGATAATAGGACAGGTTGTCGAAGCCTTTGAACGACAGGGTCGGCCCCATCTCGTTGCCTTCGGCGGTGTGGTTATAGACGACGTCCAGCACCACCTCGATCCCGGCGGCATGAAAGCGGCGAACCATCGTCTGGAATTCCCAAATGCCCTGATCCGTCATATAGCGCGGTTCCGGCGCGAAAAAGCCGATGGAGTTGTAGCCCCAATAATTGCGCAACCCTTGTTTGATCAGGAAATGATCGTCGACAAACGCCTGCGCCGGCATCAGCTGCACGGTCGTCACGCCGATTTTTGTCAGATGATCCAGCACCGGTTGCGACGCCATGCCCAAAAAGCGGCCCCGCGTCATCGGTGATACACCGGGCATGCGGGCGGTCAGACCTTTGACATGCGCCTCGTACAGCAAGGTATCCGAGGCGCTGATGGCAGGCGGCTTATCGTCGCCCCAATTAAACGAAGGGTCCACAACCATGGACCGCGGCATAGCAAAAGCGCTGTCACGGTTATCGAAGCTTAAATCCGCCTTGGGCGATCCAACACGATACCCCATGACCGCATCGGACCATTTCAGCCGGCCCGCAATCCGTTTGGCGTAGGGATCAAGCAGCAATTTGTTGTAATTGAACCGATGGCCGGCTTCTGGCTCGTACGGGCCCTGCACGCGAAACCCGTATTTCGCTCCCGGCGTTACACCGGCCACGTATACATGCCAAATATCACCATCGCGTTCCAACAGCGGGATACGCGCGCGTTCCTTGCGGCCATCGTCGGTGAACAGACACAAGTCGATCGAGTCCGCATGCGCCGAAAACACGGCAAAGTTTACACCCTGCCCGTCAAAAGTGGCACCAAGCGGGTTGGGACGCCCGGCGGACAGCGCATATTCACGCAGTTTCGTCGGGATACCGGTATTCAGGTTTGCATTCACGCGGTCAGAGACTCGTATAATTGGGCATAAGCTAAAGCAGATGTATCCCATCCCAGCGCCTGTGACATCCCGCGTTTTTGCATGGCGGCCCAGCCTTTGGGATCGGCATGCAATTCCATCAACTTGCGCAGCGCCTGACCAAAGGCCAGCGCATCCACGGGGTGAAACTGGATTCCGGTTGCAACATTTGTCTGTTGCGCCATCGCATTGGCGTTGATCACCGTATCGGCCAAGCCCCCTGTCAGCGCGACAACTGGCACGCAGCCATAGCGCAGTCCGTAAAGCTGGGTCAGGCCGCAGGGTTCAAACCGGGACGGTACCAGCACAGCATCGCCCCCCGCAAACATACGGTGCGACAATCCTTCGTCATAGCCGATGCGCAGACCGATCTTGCCGGGGTGCGCCTTGACCAGATCTTTAAGCGCCTCCTCCAGACGTTGTTCGCCCGATCCAAGGATGGCCAAAGCGCCGCCCATACCGACGAAATCCGCTGCGGTATCGACAATCATGTCGATCCCTTTTTGATCCGTCATCCGGCTGACAACGATAGCCAGCGGGCCACTGTTGGCCTGCAGCCCGAATTCCGCAAGCAAGGCGTCACGGTTAGCGAGTTTACGTTTCAAGGTTGTCTTACTGTATGGCTTCACCTCTGGATCGGTTTCGGGATTCCAGACAGTGTCATCAATGCCGTTTAAAATCCCGTAAAGATCGGCACTGCGATGGGCTAGCAGCCCTTCCAGTCCCATGCCGAAATCGCCGCGCATCAGCTCTTCTGCGTAGGTGGGGCTGACAGTCGTGATAACGTCGGCGGTGGCAAGGCCAGCCTTAAGGCTGGACAAATGGCCATAATATTCAAGGGTGTCAGGGTTGAACGCCTCGATTGGCAAGCGCAGCGCGCCGAGCATTGCGGCCGGGGCGTTGCCCTGAAAGGCGATATTGTGGATTGTCATCACCGTTTTGACCCGCGTATCGCCGCTGAAGCGCAGATATGCGGGGGCGAAGCCTGCTTGCCAGTCGTGACCGTGCAAGATGTCCGGCAACCAGCCGTCGGGCAGACCACCTTGTGCAATCTGGACTGCGACCCAGGACAACGCGGCAAAGCGTTTCGCGTTATCGGGAAAATCACCCGGATCGCCATAAGGGCCACCCTTGCGATCATACAAATGTGGGGCATCCAGCAGAAGCACATCAGTTCCTGCCACTTTTCCCGCCAGCACCTGCGCAGGGCCGCCGAACACATCGGGATCAGACCAGACCACCGTCTTTGCCACCGCTTTTGCAATCAGGCCGGGATAGGCGGGGATCAGCGTGCGCATGTCCCACCCTTGGCCGCGCAGCGCGCCGGGCAACGCGCCCGCCACATCGGCAAGCCCGCCGGTTTTCACCAGCGGGACGTATTCGGATGTAACAGATAGGACGCGACCTGGCATAGGTTACCTCTTGGCGTTCAAAGCATCGATCATCGTTTTGGTCACAAGCACGACACCGCCTTCGGACACACGGAAGCCGTTGGCGCAGTCATCGTCCGGGTCGACCCCGACAACCAGACCTTCGGGAATTTCTACGCCGCGATCGATGACACAATTGCGAAGCTGCGCGTTACGGTTGACCCGCACATCAGGCAGGGCGACAACCCGGAACAAGGAGGCGTAGGAATGGGTCCGCACCCCTGTAAAAAGCAGGGACTCGCTGACTTCGGACCCGGAAATGATACAGTTTCCACTGACCATTGACGATACGGCTGATCCGCGGCGCCCATCCTCGTTATGAATGAACTTGGCGGGCGGCACGCCTTCTGAATAGGTCCAGATCGGCCAGGCATTGTCATACAGATCAAGCGGCGGCGTAAATTCGGTTAAATCGATGTTCGCCTGCCAAAAGGCATCGATCGTCCCTACGTCGCGCCAATAGGGCTCTGTTTCCAGGCCGGTCGTCACGCAGCTGTCGCTGAAACGGTGGGCCATAGCTTTGCCGTGTTTGACGATATGCGGAATGATGTCGTGGCCGAAATCATGGCTGGAATTGGCGTCTTCCATATCGGCCAGAAGCCGTTCGCGCAGGAATTTCCAATTAAAGATGTAAATCCCCATAGAGGCGAGCGCGTGATCAGGATCGCCGGGAATACTTGGCGGGTCTTTGGGTTTTTCTAAAAAGTCCGTGATGCGGTTGTCTTTATCGACGTGCATAACACCAAAGGCCGTGGCTTCCATCCGCGGGACGGTCAGACACCCGATGGTTACATCCGCCTTTGTATCGACATGCTGCTGCAGCATGATTTCATAGTCCATCTTATAGACATGATCACCCGCCAGAATTGCAATGTATTCGATATCATAACTATCAATGATATCAATATTTTGCGTCACTGCATCGGCGGTACCGACATACCACTTCGTTTCGCCCATGCGCTGGGACGCAGGCAGGATGTCCAGAAATTCGTTCCGTTCCGCCCGTAAAAACCCCCACCCGCGCTGGCAATGGCGGATCAGGCTATGCGCCTTGTACTGCGTCGCAATCGCCATTTTCCGGATTCCGGAATTCAAAGCATTCGACAGCGCGAAATCGACAATACGCGTTTTACCGCCGAAATAGACTGCAGGTTTGGCGCGATTGTCGGTCAGCTCTTTCAGGCGACTTCCCCGCCCCCCCGCCAGCACAAAGGCCAATGCGCGGTTGGACAAGCGAGTGTTCGGCGTGGGTTTCATTGTTTTCCTCCCAAAAAACCTAATGTACGTCCTGCATGAACATAACTGTCGACAGCGGCGGAATGTTCACGAGTGTTGAATATTCTTGCCCCATCCACGGAACATTTTCCGCAAACACCCCGCCCATATTGCCCCGGCCGCCGCCGCCGTAGGCTTCTGCGTCCGAATTAAGCGTTTCGCGCCAGCGTCCCCCTGCTGGCAGGCCGATGCGGTAATCGGGGCGCTCTACGGGCGTCATATTCATAACAACGACGACCTTGGGATCATTTGCGCCGCCATGGCGCACATAGGCGAACACTGATCTGTCCGCGTCATTCGCCTCTAGCCAGCTGAAACCGCTGGGGCGGGTGTCGTTCAGATACAGACTGGGCGTCGCGCGATAGAACGCGTTCAAATCCCGTACCCACATCTGAACGCCCTTGTGACGGCCGTTGTCGCATTCGTGCCAGTCCAGCGACTGGTTGTGGTTCCATTCCCGCGATTGCGCGAACTCCTGTCCCATGAACAGCAGCTTTTTGCCCGGATGGGTCCACATGAACCCGTAATAGGCGCGCAGATTGGCAAAGCGTTCCCAGCTGTTGCCCGGCATTTTGTGCAGCATCGACCCTTTGCCGTGCACGACCTCGTCATGGCTGATCGGCAGGACGTAGTTTTCACCAAAGGCGTAGTGCAGGCTAAAGGTCATTTCGTGATGGTGGTGTTTGCGATGGATCGGGTCGAGTTCCATGTACCGCAGGGAATCGTTCATCCATCCCATGTTCCATTTAAACCCAAAGCCCAGCCCGCCATATTCTACGGGGCGCGACACGCCTGGAAAGGCGGTGCTTTCCTCTGCCACGGTCATGATGCCCGGCACTTCGCCATAGGTAAGGGTGTTCATGTTTTGCAGCAAAGCGATGGCTTCATAATTTTCGCGGCCACCGTCGTGATTGGGCACCCATTCGTCGTGCTTGCGGCTGTAATCGCGATATAGCATCGACGCGACCGCATCGACGCGAATGCCATCCAGGTGATATTCCTCTAGCCAGTACAGCGCGTTAGAGGCGTAGTAATTCGCCACTTCGTTCCGGCCAAAGTTCGGGATCAGCGTATTCCAGTCTTGGTGAAACCCCTCGCGCGGGTCGGCGTGTTCATAAAGATGCGTGCCGTCGAAATTGCCAAGGCCATGTTCGTCGATCGGGAAATGGCCCGGCACCCAGTCCAGCAGCACACCCAGACCCTTTGCATGCGCCGCGTCGACGAAGGTACGAAATTCGTCCGGCGTTCCATGGCGAATGGTGGGGGCATACATGCCAACCGGCTGGTACCCCCAGGATCCGTCAAAGGGATGTTCGGAAATTGGCATCAGTTCGATATGCGTGAAGCCCATCCAGGCCGCATAGTCCACAAGGTCGGACGCAAGTTCGACATAAGACAGTGGGCGATTGCCGGGGGCACGTTTCCAGCTCGAAAGGTTGACCTCATAGATGCTGATCGGTGCATCGATGTTCTGTGCCGCCGCTCGCGTTTTCATATAATCCGCGTCGTGCCACGTGGCACCCGATAGATCCCGTACGACCGATCCGGTGCGCGGCGGATGCTCTGACCCGAAGCCCATGGGGTCCGCTTTCAGGGGCAGGCGCGCGCCACTCATGCTGATGATTTCGTATTTGTAGACATCGCCGGCACCAACGCCCGGCATAAAGATTTCCCAGACGCCGCTGCCGCGTTTACGCATGGGTGCGCGTCGCCCGTCCCAAAGATTGAAATCGCCAACGACGGAAACCCTTTGCGCATTGGGGGCCCAGACCGCAAATCGTGTTCCCCGCACGCCTTCATGTTCCATGACGCGCGCGCCCAGCGCATCCCACAGGCGGCGATGCGTCCCCTCACCGATATAGTAGATGTCGTCATCCGACAGCACCGAGCCAAAAGCATAGGGATCGTCAAACTCCCAGGTATGGCCCTGCGCGCTGGCCCGCACGCGATAGGATTTCGGGCGCTTTTCAAAGGTTTTCACAAACAGCCCAGGGTAGTCTGCCAGCGCGGTCATATCCGCCTCTAGCTTGTCGGTCAGGACTTTGACAGTATCAGCGCCCGGCACAAAAACCGTCAACAGCAAGGCGGCACCGCGATCCTGCAAACCCAATTGCGCGAACGGGTCGGCACAATTGCCGGCTACAATGGCGCGGGCGGCATTGTGGTCGACCAGTGCGTCGGGCGCTTGGGTCTGGATCGATGGCATGAAGGCCCCTTTCATCGGATCAGTCGGCCTGATGGCCTGCAGATGCGTCATGTCATACCAACCGCTTCCGCAAACAAACGCAAGCTATTCACACGAGCTTAACCCATTTGCCGCCATGCTGGTTCACGATGACAAAACAACGGGTGTTGCCTTAGCGCCATGATTCTCCTTGTCGGATTTTGAATGCTGGTGCAGGCCTGCCCGCTTGCTTTATTACGGCTGAACACGGCGGGGGCCGAACGATAGGACACGACATGCGCCACTTGGCCCTGATCCTTTTTTGCGCATTATTTACAGGCATTACAGCCAGCCAGACAGATGCGCAAAGCAATCTGTTTGCGCAAAAGTCCATTGGGAACGGCAGACTGTTCAACAATGATCTTTTCGGTGACGGCCATGACCGCTGGCGCACGGGAAGCTATGTTTTCAGCCATTTGCGTGCCGCAGACCCCGACGACGGCGGCCTGCGCGGAATTGGGGAAGTGATGGAATATCGCTTTCGAACAGAAATAATCGCCCCAACCCGCCGCACGCGCGATCGCCCTTATGTCGGCATGGTCAGTCTGGGCGCGCACACCCATTACGCGCTGGGCCCCGCAGACATCAGCCTTGGCGGCGATGTCCTTGCAATTGGCCCGCAAACCGGGCTGGACGACTTTCAGAAAGCTTATCACCGCGCATTTAGCCTGCCGCGCCCGACAACCCGCAATGCCTTGCCGGACCAGCTCGCCTTTCAGGGGAGTGGAGAGGCCCGCTACACCTATAACGTAACGCCCGGCGCGACCCTTCGCCCATTTGTCGAGGCAAAGGCCGGGGCAGAAGACATGGTCCGCGCCGGTGCTGACCTGCTTGTCGGTGCAATCGGACAAAACGATGTGTTGCTGCGCGATGTGGTAACAGGGCAACTTTATCGTGGAACGCAGGGCGGTGAAACCGGCGTCAGTTTTGTGCTTGGCGGCGACGTGGCTGCCGTAAAGGACAGCCTGTTCCTTCCGTCGTCTGACGGATATGTTGTGTCACCGACCCGCACGCGCGCTAGGGCTGGTGTGAATTGGCAGCCCGTACCGGGTATGTCCTTCTTTTACGGCGCGACCTATCTTAGCCGCGAATTCGAAGCGCAGGACGAAGGTCAGGTTGTCGGATCACTGAAGCTCAATTTTAACTTCTGACAAAAATCACTGGCATCGCGCGGAGTTAGCTTGATTGCAGCCCTAACAGCTTGCTACCTTTTGCACATGACCCTGCGCGTTCAATGACGCGGGGCAGATGAGGTAAAGTAAACAGGTATGAAAACGGGCTTTTACGGCACGTTCGTCATCCCCTGGTCGCAAACGGAATTGGACGGGCGCAGTTCTGCGCCGGTTCGCTGCATACGCACAGGTGCCGTCTGGTCATGGACCGGAGAGCCGGTGCGCGTGGATGGCCCCAATGCCATCCTTCCGCTGGGACCGTCCGAGGGACAGGCAGATCTGCGCAAGCGCGCCGCACTCACCGTGCGCCGACTGCTTGCGTCGTCGCACGTTGCGCCGCGTGTTGCCCCGATGGTACTGCAAGGGCCCCTTTTCGACAAATCCTTCACCGTGACCAACGGGCACGCCACTTGGGATGTGACCTTGATCCCGCGTGGTGCAGGACGCAAACCGCTCTTGATGTTCCTGAATGACATGCCACCGCGACGCACCGATCTGTGGATTGTCAGGCACGATATTGATGCGGCCACCCGATCAGAGGCAGAAGAGGTGCCCAAAGGCGTGATCTGCTTTACCCCCGGCACCATGATCCTGACGCCGGACGGCCCGCGCGATGTTGCCAGCCTGGGTGAAGGTGACCGGGTCCAGACGCAGGACAATGGCCCCGCCGAGATCCTGTGGATCGGGCGCCGCCGCGTGACCGGCGCGCGCTTGTTGGCTATGCCCGATCTGCGCCCTGTCAGACTGCGCGCCGGGGCTTTGGATCGTGATGTCCCGGACGCCGGCCTGCTTGTATCCCCCGACCACCGGATTGTCCTGCGCGGTCCGCGCGCGCGTGCCTTGTTCAACACGGGCGAAGTCCTTGTGACGGCTCGCGACCTTATTGATGACACAGCTATCCTGCGTGAACGTGGCACAGCGGCCGTGACCTACGTCCATATGGCTTTGGCGCAACATCAGATTGTTTTCGCCAATAACGTCCCCACAGAAAGCTTCCACCCTGCGTCCGCCGCGCTTGCGACCATATCAGCCCCCGATATGGATCGCCTGTATGCACGCCTGCCAGACCTGCGCGATGGCACGGATGCCTATGGCGGCTATGCCCGCCGCGTCCTGTCCGTCAGCGAGGCGGCGATATTGCAACATGACTTTGGCCGGCGCGCCTGACGCCGGTTTACCGCGGCGATACGGTCATCATTGCCAAGGTTCTGGCGCAGGCTATCTTCTGTGCTCTGCAATTGATCGGTAACCTCCATGAAACGCTTCACCTGCCCGACCTGCGCAAAAGAGGTGCATTTTCGTAATCAGTCCTGTGTCAACTGCGGAACCCAGCTTGGATTCGATGCCAACGCGCTGGTCATGCGATCCCTTGGAAATGGTGTTGTGCTTTGCGTCAATGCGGCCGCGGCCGGATGCAACTGGATGGCGATGACGTCAAGGCCGGGCAGTTTCTGCCTGGCCTGTCAGCACAATCACCTCGTACCCGACGCGCAGGCAAAGGGAAATCTTTCGCGCTGGCGCGACGTGGAATTGGCAAAGCGTCAGCTGATCTATGCCTTGATCCGTTGGAACCTGCCTCGCCCGACGCGCCTGCAGGATCCGGTCATGGGGCTGGCCTTTGACTTTTTGGCGGATGCCGAAGGGCCGAATGGCGTCACACCGGTCATGACCGGCCATGCTTCCGGTCTGATTACCATCAATATCGCCGAAAGCGATGATGACGTGCGTGTCGCCCGCCGCACGGCCATGGACGAACCCTACCGCACACTGATCGGCCACATGCGGCACGAAATCGGACATTATTATTGGGCGATGCTTGTGGACGGCAGTTCGCACATTGACCGTTACCGCGACCTGTTCGGTGACGAACGCGTCGATTATGGTGCGGCGCTGCAGCGGCATTACGACCACGGTGCCCCGCAAGATTGGCGGCAGACCCATATCAGCGCCTATGCCACCGCCCACCCATGGGAAGATTTCGCCGAAACCTGGGCCCATTGGATGCACATCGCCGATGGCGTCGAAACAGCAACCTCTTATGCGTTGTCGCTTGATGATTGCCAGGTCCGCATTGACGGCTACAAGGCCCGTGACATCGCCCTCGTGATCGAAGCCTGGGTGCCTGTCACTGTCGCGCTGAACAATATGAACCGCGCAATGGGGCAGCCGGACCTTTATCCCTTTGTGCTGAACAAAAGTGTCATGGCCAAGCTGCAGTTCATCAACGATCTGATCCACCCGTCAACCGCGCCTAATTAATAGGCGCTTATCCGGTCACGCCAGCCCGAATCCCGAATGCGGCTGGAGGTGTCGCCGACATCGTGGAACAGTTGCACAACTCTGTCGAAAGGTTGCCCATGTCGATCAACGCCGCGATCCGCCACCTGACCCATTACAAATACGACCGACCCGTCACGCTTGGCCCGCAGATCATACGCTTGCGCCCCGCGCCGCACAGCCGCACGCCCGTGCTATCGCATAGCCTGAAAGTCACGCCGGCGAACCATTTTGTGAACTATCAACAAGATGCATATGGCAACTGGCAGGCGCGATACGTGTTCCCCGAACCGGTGACCGAATTCAAGATCGAAGTCGATGTGGTCGCCGATATGAGCGTTTACAATCCCTTCGACTTTTTCGTCGAGGATAGCGCGCAGGACTTCCCCTTTACCTACCCCGACGCCATTGTCGACGACCTGTCGATCTATATGCGCACCGCTGAAGAGGGGCCGCTGTTTCGCGATTACCTTGCCAGCATTTCCCGCGACACGCAGCGCACCATCGACTTCGTCGTTGGGCTAAATGCGCGTCTGGCCCGCGACATCGGGTATATCGTCCGCATGGAACCCGGCGTGCAAACGCCAGAGGAAACCTTGCAACTGGCCAAGGGATCGTGCCGCGACACGTCTTGGCTGCTGGTCAATCTGCTGCGGCATCTGGGACTGGCCGCCCGCTTTGTGTCCGGCTACCTGATCCAGCTGAAACCTGACCTGAAGGCCGTCAGCGGCCCGCAAGGCACCGATACCGACTTCACCGATCTGCACGCTTGGTGCGAGGTGTATCTGCCCGGCGCAGGCTGGGTCGGCCTTGATCCTACATCCGGACTGTTAACGGGCGAAAGCCACATCCCGCTGGCGGCGACACCGCATTACAGCAACGCTGCGCCGATTTCCGGCATGGCCAGCTATGCCGAGGTGACATTCGATTTCGACATGACCGTCACCCGTGTCGCCGAACATCCACGCATTACCAAACCGTTTTCGGATGCCGCTTGGGACAGGCTGAATGCGCTGGGTGATAAGGTTGATCAGGCACTGAATGACGGTGACGTGCGTCTGACCATGGGCGGCGAGCCAACGTTTGTATCCATCGACGACTTCGAAGCAGAAGAATGGAACACCGGCGCGGTCGGTCCGACCAAACGCATCTTTGCTGACCAGCTGATCCGCCGCCTGCAAGCGCGTTTCGCGCCCGGCGGTTTTTTGCACTATGGCCAGGGCAAATGGTATCCCGGTGAAACCCTGCCCCGCTGGACCTTTTCGCTTTACTGGCGGCGCGATGGTGAACCGATCTGGACCGACCCCGACCTGATTGCGGCAGAGGATGCAACAGGCGCGACCAAGGAACAGGCGGAGGCGGTGCTGCAAAGCATGGCGGAAACGCTGGGCGTGCCGCCAGCGAATGTCATTCCCGCCTTCGAGGATCCCGCCGACTGGGTACTGAAAGAAGGCAACCTGCCCGTCAACGTCACGCCCGAAAACAACGAGCTTGCCGACGCCGAAGCGCGCAACCGTATGGCCCGTGTATTTGCCCGCGGCCTGAATGTGCCATCTGGCTACGTTTTGCCCGTGCAGAAATGGCAGGCCCGCGCCAAATCGCAATGGCTTTCAGAAGTTTGGGAGATGCGGCGCGGTCACCTGTTTCTTGTGCCTGGCGACAGCCCCGTCGGTTATCGCCTGCCGCTTGGGTCGCTGGAACATATCCCAGCGGCATCCTATCCCCACGTTACCGTCGGCGATCCGATGCAGGATCGCGGCCCCCTGCCCAAACCAACGGTCGCGCCCGTCGCCGAACACCCCGGCGATGATGCCGCCGAACAGATGCGCGCCAGTTTTACAGCATCAGAGCCGGTGCAGGACCGGACCGAGCAAATCATCAGCGATTTAAGGGGCAAAGTCCGTACCGCAGTCAGCGTAGAACCGCGCGATGGCCGCCTGTGCATCTTTATGCCCCCCGTGGAGGAGGTCGAGGACTACCTCGAACTGGTCGGTGCCGCCGAGGCCGCCGCGAAAAAGCTGGGCGTGCCTGTGCATATCGAAGGTTACGGCCCGCCATCCGATCCCCGCCTGAACGTCATTCGCGTTGCCCCTGACCCCGGCGTGATCGAGGTGAATATCCACCCTGCCCACACTTGGGACGACGTCGTGAACACGACCGAGGTCGTCTATGAAGAGGCGCGGCAGCTGCGCCTGGGGGCTGACAAGTTCATGATCGACGGCCGTCACACCGGCACCGGCGGCGGCAACCATGTCGTCGTCGGCGGCGTCACGCCCGCTGACAGCCCGTTCCTGCGCCGCCCCGACCTGATGCGTTCGATCATCCTGCACTGGCAGCGGCACCCATCCCTGTCCTATCTATTTTCCGGCATGTTCATCGGCCCGACATCGCAGGCCCCTCGCATCGACGAGGCGCGGATGGACAGCCTTTACGAGCTGGAAATCGCCCTGGACCAGATCAAGACGCCAGACGAAGGCGATGTGCCCGCCCCCTGGCTGACGGACCGTTTGCTGCGCAACCTGCTGGTGGACGTCACCGGCAACACCCACCGCGCCGAGATTTGCATCGACAAGCTCTACTCCCCTGATGGCCCCACGGGGCGCCTTGGCCTTGTGGAATTCCGCGGGTTCGAAATGCCGCCAAATCCGCGCATGTCGCTGGCCCAGCAGCTGCTGATCCGCGCCCTAATTGCCCGCATGTGGAAGGCGCCGATCAAAGGCAATCTGACCCGCTGGGGCACAACCTTGCTTGATCGATTCATGCTGCCGGAAATGGTCTGGCAGGACTTCCTAGAGGTGCTGGCAGACCTGAAACAGCACGGCTTTGATCTGGATCCCGAATGGTTCAAAGCGCAGGCAGAGTTCCGCTTCCCTTTTTGCGGCGAAGTCAATGTCGAAGGCGTCAATCTGGAAATTCGCCAAGCGCTGGAACCCTGGCACGTCATGGGCGAAACCGGCGCAATTGGTGGCACCGTGCGCTATACCGACAGCTCGGTTGAACGGCTGCAGGCCAAGCTGACGGCGACCGATCCGGGCCGCTATACGGTGACCTGCAACCAGCGGATGATGCCGATGCAGCCAACCGGCCGGAATGGCGAAACTGTTGCTGCTGTGCGGTTCAAGGCGTGGCAACCTCCGCTTGCGCTACATCCGAAGTTGCCTGTTAATGCGCCCCTAAGGTTCGACATCTATGACACGTGGACAGGCCGCGCGATTGGCGGCTGTACCTATCATGTCGCACATCCGGGCGGGCGCAATTATGATACATTCCCCGTCAATGGTAACGAGGCTGAAGCACGCCGCCTTGCCCGGTTCGAACCGCATGGCCATAGTGCGGGGAATTATGAACCAGTTTCAGAAACGCCCCACCCCTCATGTCCGATGACTTTGGATCTGCGCCGCAAACCCGGCCTGTGACCCCCCCGCGGTCGTTGTTTGACAGCTACCGCCCCCTGCCTGGCGTTTCGGACGAATTGTGCACCGCAGACGGCCAGATGCGCCCGGTCTGGGCACCGCTGATCGATCATTTGTCGGCAATGACCGATCAGGATGTGTCAGAAGCCTTTGGCCGGGGCGAACAGCATCTGGCGGATGCCGGCGTGTTCTTTCGCAAGTATGGCGACGCCAATGCCGCCACACGCGACTGGCCCTATAGCCCTGTGCCTGTGGTCCTGGCCCAGTCGGACTGGGACACCATCACCGAAGGATTGATGCAGCGCGCCAATTTGCTGGAACAGATTGCCGCTGATCTTTATGGCGATAACGACCTGATCGCTCAAGGGCACCTGCCTGCTGAACTAATTGCATCCAATCCTGAATGGCTGCGCCCGATGGTTGGCGCGCAGCCTGAAGGCACGCCTTATCTGCATTTTTGCGCATTTGAATTGGGTCGCGGTCCTGACGGGCGCTGGTGGGTGCTGCAGGATCTGACCGATGCACCCTCTGGCGCGGGGTTTGCCCTGGAAAACCGCATCGCGACGACGCATGTGTTTCCCGATCTTTACGCAAATGCGAACGTGCAAAGGCTGGCCGGTTTCTTTGATACGTTCCGCACGACTCTGTCGGGGATGAAAACCGGCAGCAACAGCGCCGCTGCAATCCTGACGCCCGGCCCGCTGACCGATACCTATTATGAACAGGCCTATATCGCTCGCTATCTTGGCCTACCGCTGCTGGAAGGCGGCGATCTGACCGTGCAAGACGGCCAGCTGAATGCCCGCACCGTCAATGGCCCCCTTCCGGTAGAGGTGCTTTGGCGCCGGATGGACAGCGTGTGGTCCGATCCGCTGGAATTGCGCAGCGACAGCCAGCTTGGCACGCCGGGGCTGATGTCGGCAATCAGACACGGCCATGTCACCATGGTCAATGCGCTGGGCGCGGGTGTGCTGGAAACGCAGGCGCTGATGGCGTTTCTGCCTGCCATCAGCCGGGCGCTGACCGGTGCCGACCTGAAATTGCCCAATGTCGCTACATGGTGGTGCGGCGGGGCAGAACAGCTGGACCATGTGCAACGCCACGCCTCGCGCATGATGATCGGACCTGCGCAAGCCACACGGATGCCGCACGAAGGCACTGCGCCCCATGCTATCGGCGGCACTTTGTTCAATAGTGACGATAGCCATGTCAGCACATGGCTGGCCGCGAACGCACCCGACCTGATGGCCAAGGAGCTGGTCACGCTGTCGACAACGCCCGTTTACGAAAACGGCTCTTTGGTGCCGCGCCCCATGACGCTGCGCGTCTTTCTGGCGCGCGGCCCGCAGGGCTGGGACGTCATGCCCGGCGGCTTTGCGAGGATTGGTGCGGGGCAAGATGCCTCTGCCGTGTCGATGCGGCGCGGCGGTGCGGTCGCTGACGTCTGGGTCGTCGCCGACACCCCGGTTGCCACGCCAACGCTGCTGCCCGCCCCGTCCAGCACCCCCTTTCAGCGTGCCAGCATCGAAGCCCTGCCAAGCCGCGCCGCCGACAACCTGTTCTGGCTGGGCCGCTATATTGAACGTACCGAAGGCCAGTTGCGCCTGCTTCGTGCCTATCACGGCCGCCGGTCCGAAGGGGCTTTGCCCGTATTGCTGGCGACCATTGCGGCCCAGCTGCTGACCCAAGGCGTCAAGGTCGACACACCACTGCCGCAGGGGTTGCGCCAGACATTGGCCAGCGCCGTGAACGCCGCCAGCCAGATCCGCGACAGGTTCAGCGTTGATGGATGGGCTGCGTTGACCGATATGGAAATGACCCTGCAGCAGATGCAGAAATCCGCGCGCTTTGGCGACGACGCGGCTTTGGCAACCGGTGTGCTGCTACGCAAGGCTGTGGGATTTGCAGGTCTGACGCAGGACAATATGTATCGTACCGCAGGTTGGCATTTCCTGACCATGGGCCGCGCCTTGGAACGCGCTGCGATGACGACCAGCCTGCTGGCGCGTTGGGCCGACCCCGCCGCACCGGACGGCGCGCTGGATCTGGCACTGGAAATTGGCGACAGCAAGATCATGCATCGCCAGCGCTATGCCACAATTGCCAACCGCGAGTCCGTGATCGACCTGCTGGCACTGGACCCGGCAAACCCGCGGGCGGTGCGTTTCCAGCTTGATGTGCTGCTGGACCGTGTAACCAGCCTGTCCGCGACCGCGCCACTTGGCCATATGACTGATTTTGAACGCGGGGTGCGGACACTGCAGACCAGCATCGCCGTGCACAGGGTCGAAACGCTGAACACCGCAGCGCTCGAGACGACCCTGGCAGAGGTGTTGGCCCTGTCCATCACATTGAACAGCGCCTTCCTGCAATGATCTACGACATCCGCCTGACAATCGCGACAGATTACGCCGGTTTTGCTTCCGCCGGGCGGCATCTGGTCTGTGTCATGCCGCGCGATCTTGGCGGTGAGCAGCGGTTGATAGCGGGACTTTTGAACCTGCACCCAGCCCCGACAGACCGGCACGACCGCGTCGATTTTTTTGGTAATCCTGTCGTCGAATTTGCGATTAACGCGCCGCATCAGGGAGTGGAGGTTTCGGTTCAGGCCCGGATCGAAAAATTGGCCCCACTTTCCCGTCCAGCACCATCATTGACTATCTCCGAACTGGCTGCGGCAGTTGCAGGATGTCGCGATATGGGGCCAGACAGTCCGGTTCACTTTACCGCCGCCTCGCCCCGCGTGCCGCTAGATGCCGGTATGACGCGCTTTGCCATAGCGCAGGTCAGGCCCGACATGACAGTGGCTCAGGCCGTCATCGCAATCGGCAGCGCGCTGCACGGCATCATGCGCTTTGATGCCGCCGCCACGACCGTTGACACCCCCGCAAGCGAGGCTTTTGCCAAACGGCATGGCGTGTGCCAGGACTTTTCACACATCATGATCGCCTGCCTGCGCGGCATCGGTATTCCTGCCGGCTATGTCAGCGGCTATTTGCGCACCCAGCCACCAGCGGGCATGCCCCGGCTAGAGGGTGCGGATGCAATGCATGCCTGGGTGCGGGCCTGGTGCGGCCCGAATGCCGGCTGGCTGGCATTTGACCCGACCAATGACCGTGTTGCTGATCAGTCGCATATCATCGTGGCACATGGCCGCGACTATGCGGATGTTTCGCCCATCCGAGGGATTTTGCGCGGTAGTGGCGGCCAGAAAAGCCGCCAGTCCGTCGATGTAATCCCGCTGGGTGAAACCTGAAGCAATTACGCCCCGGTCACACGCCAGATGATATCGCCCACGTCATCCGCCATCAGCAGCGACTTGCCATCGGCCCCGACAGTGACCCCTACGGGGCGGCCATAAGACACCTTTTCATCCGGCGCGAGGAAGCCTGACAGGATATCGCGGGGCGGTCCCGATGGCTTGCCGTCCGCAAAGGGCACATGGATCAGACGATAGCCGGACAGGGTTGAGCGGTTCCACGATCCGTGCTGGCCAATCGCCATGCCTGCGCCAAAGCCCGGCAGCGTGCCTTCTGGCACCCAGCACAGACCAAGCGACGCCGTATGCCCGCCCAGCGCGTAATCCGGCGTGATCGCACTGGCCACCTTGGCCGCGTCTTGCGGCACACGGTCATCGACGATGCGGTCCCAATAGCAAAACGGCCAACCATAAAAGCCGCCGTCCTGCACGCTGGTCAGGTAATCGGGGGGCGTTTCATCCCCCAACCCGTCACGTTCATTCACTACGGTCCAAAGCTTGCCTGTCACAGGCTCCCACGCGGTGCCGACAGCGTTCCGCAATCCGCTAGCAAAGATGCGCGCCTTTTCGGTCGCAAGGTCCAGTTCCCAGATACAGGCGCGGCCTTCTTCGGCCTCCATCCCTTCGTCCGCGATATTGGTCAGCGATCCGACACCTGCGTAGATTTTCGTTTTATCAGGCGAGACGATCAGGCTGCGTGTCCAGTGACCGCCGGGTTTGAATTCAACCAGCTTGCGCCCCGGCCCTTCTAGCCTGGTCACGCCTTCGGTGTAGTCAAAGACCACGATGCCGTCGGTGTTGCCGACATAGAATTTGCCGTTCACCAAAGCCATACCAAACGGCTGGCGCTGGTTTTCCAAAAAGACGTGCCGCTCTTCGGCGATGCCGTCACCATCGACGTCGCGCCACAGGGTAATCCGGTTCGCACTGACGCCCAGTGCCCGGGCGCGGCGCATGGTGGCCTGCGCGGCGCGGTCGATCAGACCTTTGGGCTTGCTGGCTTCCTGCAGCGCCTCTGCGACCAGAACGTCGCCGTTTGGCAACACTTCTATCCAGCGGGGATGCAAAAGGTCGCTGGCAAAGGCATTGACCTTAAGCCCCGGCGCGGCCGTGGGCACGTGGCCGTCTGACCAGCCCTGTGCTGTCGGCATCTTCAGCGTCATCAAACCCTGCTTTTTCGCCTGCGGAATGCTGGGGGCCGCGCCGACCGCTTGCAGGGTCGGGGCTGACATGCGCCGCAGCAGCACCATCGTGCCGCCCACCATCGCCGTAACCCTTGCCAGAAAATCCATGTCGCCCATTCCTTGTCAGACGCAGTCCTTAACCGCGTGCGGCGATAGAACCGATAAAGTTGCGCGACCGCAAGATGTCGTCCGATAGTTTATCAAAGCGTGACGATGGACTTGTATGCCCTCAAATAACATCCATTTACCATCCACATGGATGGAGAAACATCATGAGTAATGTCAGACAGCTGCGGGAAAAGACGCCAGACAGCGAAAAGATCACGATCAATTTAGGTTATGTCGATCTGGGCCGGATCGATTTGCTGGTGCAGGAGGGGTTCTATTCCAACCGCACCGATTTCATCCGCACCGCGATCCGCAATCAGCTTGGCACCCATACAGAAGCGGTCAGCAAGTCCATTGAACGCCACACGATGGAACTGGGCCTGCGCGATTATACCCGTGCCGACCTGGAAAGCCTGCAACGCGCCGGCGAAGTCTTGCACGTCAAGGTCGTGGGTCTGGCCCGCATTGCACCGGATGTGACGCCGGATCTGGCAGTGGCCGCAATCGGTTCGATCACCGTTCTGGGCGCGCTGCAGGCCAGTAAAGAGGTCAAGGCCGCTTTGGCAGACCGCATTTTTTAAATTTCTCGGGGCGGCAAGCCCCATCACAAGGACCGATAACATGTTTCCTTTTCACGCTGGCGCACCGCGCCGGGCGCATGACGACGCACGTCTGATCGCCGCCAACGACCTTGTCCGCCGCACTCTGTCGCAACACGGGCTGATGCCGGGCGGGAATGCGGTAAGCCCCATAGCCAACTGGACTATGCCGCAGATGCCCGGCTTTGGTACCAATGCCGGTTCTGCTGCGCCGGGCATGAACCAGTTTACCTGCGACGCAGGATCACGCGATTACCTGCTGTATGTGCCAGAGTCCGCCAAAGACGGCGCGACCGGATTGGTCGTTATGCTGCATGGCTGCACGCAGAACGCGAATGATTTTGCCGCTGGCACGGGGATGAACGCCTATGCCGATCGTGACGGTTTCATCGTACTGTATCCACAGCAATCGCGGGGCGACAATGCGCAGTCTTGCTGGAACTGGTTCAGCCGGGGCGATCAACTGCGCGGTCGCGGAGAGCCTGCCATCATCGCGGCCATGACCCGACAGATCGCGGCAGACTATGGCATCACGGCAGATCGCACCTTTGTGGCTGGCCTGTCCGCCGGGGCGGCCATGGCAGTGATCCTTGGTCAGACCTATGGCGACGTCTTTGCCGCTGTCGGCGCGCATTCCGGTCTGCCCTATTCAGCCGCACGCGATGTACCCACAGCCTTTGCCGCGATGAACGGCCAAGCGGCAGAGCCTGCCGCCCCCGGCCCGATGCCGCCGACAATCGTTTTTCATGGCAGCAGCGACAACACTGTCGCCCCCGTAAACGGCACCCGCATCGCGGCCCATGCGATCAACCACGCCGCCCAAACTGTAGAACTGGACACGAACGGCACCACCAACGGGCGCGACTGGACCCTGCGCACATCGCGCGACACCGATGGCCGCGCCTTGCTGGAACATTGGGAAATCGCGGGGCTGGGTCATACATGGTCCGGCGGCCAGCCCGCTGGCAGCTATACCGACCCCAAAGGCCCGGATGCGAGCGCCGAAATGGTGCGTTTCTTCTTTGATCTTGCTGGAAAGGCACCGAAATGACCGATATGTCCCTGACCTTTGACGCAGTATCAGAGGCATCCCCCGGCCCGAAATGGGCTGCCCGCTGGGCGCGGTCATGGCCAGCGTACGAGCCATGGTTCGTCGCCCGCGGCGGCGACAATGGCCCATGCCGGGCCGTTTGCCGTGCGGCGCTGCAACGGCACATGCCCGAACTGATCCCCACCTATGACCGCCTTGTTACACTCGCTGGCGGCGGGGATCGGGCGGCGCGGTTCCTATCTACATGGTGCCCGCCGCAATACCTTGGCGGCTGTTCTTTGGCAGCGGTGTCCGACGAGAACGACGTGCGGTTGGTGCGCAATTATGATCTGTCGCCCGACCTGAACGAAGGGCTGATGCTGCATACCGCCTGGACTGGACGGCGCGTGATGGGGATGGTCGAATTCCTGTGGGGGCTGTCGGACGGTATCAATGACGCTGGCCTGTCGATCGCGCTGGCCTATGGCGGCCGGACCCAGACAGGCAAAGGGTTCGGGATCACCACGATTTTGCGTTATGTTTTGGAAACCTGCGACACGGTGGAACAGGCGCTGAACGTACTGGACCGCGTGCCGTCTCACATGGCCTACAACGTCGTCATCGCCGATGCGGCGGGGCAGACGGCGAGTGTCGAGCTTTATCCCGGAGGCGGCGCGCGGCAGATGCCGCACGCCATTGCGACGAACCACCAAAGCGATGGCAGTCAGGCGGATCGTCCCGCCTTTACCCGCACCCATGAACGCCATGCCCATTTGCGCGGGTTGCGCGGCGCCCCGCGGTCCTTGTCGCACCAGTTCCGCCGCGCACCGTTGCTGCAGGACCGCTATACCGAAGGCTTTGGCACATTGTTCACCGCCGCCTACGATCCAAAAACGCAGTCCTTGGATCTGATCTTGCCGGGCGGTGTCTGGGCACAGACCATGGATGATTTTGCCGAAGGCCAGCGGGTTGTGACCTATCGCAGCGGCGTGGTGGCACAGCATGGGCCAAGCCATACTGCGGCAATGCCGGTTGGGGCAAAACAACCCGACTGGACCGCAGCAGGGCGCATAGACTGGATGCAGGTCGGCCGCGATTACGCCAGCGGCAAGGGGCGCGCGATAGAAACCTATTTGCCCTGAAACGCAAAAGCCGCCGGGGTCACCCCGGCGGCTTTGTTCACGACGCTGTTGCGCCTTAAAGGATGCGGACTTTGGTCCCGATCGGGCAAAGCTCGAACAGCTCTGCGATCTTTTCGTTGTAAAGGCCGATGCAGCCGTCGGACGACGGGCGACCGATCTTGCGCGTGTCATGGGTTCCGTGAACCGCATAGGCAGGCCAGCTAAGGTACATAGCATGCGTACCCATGGGGCTTTCGGGACCGGGGGGAATGTATTCCCAGCCAAAGCGTTCGCGTTGCGACTGGGTCGGCGTCCAGTCAGGGCCGACCTTTTTGCGCACGATTTCGGTAAATCCACGCTTTGTCAGCTCGTCCGTTTTTGGAACTGATGTCGGGTAAACGCGGTAATCGGCACCCTGCGCATTCCAGTAGTGCAGTGCACGGGCCTGCGTATCTGCAACCAGCATTGGCACGCCGGAGAGGGTGTCATAGTGATCCTGCCAGCTATAGGTGCGGAACGCCGCCACGTTGCGGGTCACACCGCCAGCAAGGGTTTGTGCCTGCAGCAGTGACGGCGCGGCCAGACTGCCGATTGCGATGCCAAGCGCCGTACGGCGCGAAAATTTCTGTGTCATAACGTATTCCTGTTCGCTGCCCGGGGTTCTGCGCCCGCACGGCACATAGCCCGCGCAGTGATTAACATAAGCTTAGTCGCCACGGCAGGGGAAATTTTCTCACGTTCGTGCGATTGCCGGGGGTTCGATTGAAATACAGGCCACGCGGAACAACTTGCCGGCCTTGCGCATTTTGCAACGTAACACACCGATAGGGCATGCGATGACAAAACCCAAGATTTGCGTCATCCTGAACGCGGCCTCCGGCAAAAAGAAACATGCGCCAGCCACGACTGCCTTGATTGACACGATTCGGAATGACCCGCGCGCTGACCTGACGCTTCTGGACCATCCGCGCGATCTGGGCCGCGTTGTGCGGGACACTGTTGCCGCCGGATATACCACTATTGTCGCAGCGGGCGGCGACGGGACGATCTGCGGGGTCAGCGCCGAGCTGGTCGATACAGGTGTCGCGCTAGGGGTGCTGCCGATGGGTACCTTCAACTTCTTTGCCCGCGGGCTGGGGATTCCGGATAATCCCGCCGATGCGCTGGAGACCGCGTTTGAGGGACAGATCGTTTCCGTCCCTGTCGGCGACGTAAACGGCAAGATCTTTTTGAATAACGCCAGTCTTGGTGCCTATGCCACGGTGCTGGACGTACGCGAAGGTGTCTACAAGCAGTGGGGCCGCAGCCGCATCGCCGCTTATTGGTCGGTCATAAAGGCGATGCTGACGCTTTATAATCCGCTGAAGTTGACAATCACGGTGGATGGCAAGGCGATGCATGTCCGCTCTCCGATGGCGTTTGTGGCCAGCAGCGCCTACCAGCTTGAACAATATGACTTTGATGGCGCCGATGCCGTGCGGCAAGGACAGCTTGCGCTGATTCTTGCACCGGACAACAACCGGGTGCAGTTGCTGTGGCGCGCGGCTAAAATCCTGCTGGGCGGTATCCACCGAGGAGAGGATTATCTGATGTATACCGGGCATAAGATTACGATTTCTGCCCGCAAAAAGCGGCGTCTGGTCGCACGGGACGGTGAAAACGCGCAAATGGTCGGACCCTATCATTTCAAGATGCGTGCAGCTGCCCTGCAGGTTCGCGTGCCGGACAGGGCCGCAAAGGAAACGATCTGATGCGACTTGTCCTGCTGACCGATCTGCATTTTGGCCGTGCCCGGCCAGATCTTGTTCCGCCACTTCTTGAATCGGTTGCAGCCGCGAATCCCGATTTGATCGCTATTGCCGGCGATTTTGTGCAACGCGCCCGCGCCGGTCAGTTCCGCAAGGCCCGCGCCTTTATCGACCAGTTGCAGCACCCCTGGATTGCTGTGCCGGGAAATCACGACATTGCGCTTTATAACCTGTTTGCGCGCGCCTTTGCGCCCCGCGCGGCCTATCGGCGCTGGATCGCCCCCGATACCGAACCCATGATCGAAACAAATGATGCCATTATCGTCGGCCTTGATACGACCCACAGGTGGAGCCATCAACGCGGCCTGATCCGCCCGCGCCAGATTGACCGCCTGTGCAAGATAATCGACCAAGCGCAGGGCAAGCCCGTTGTCATCATGGCACACCACCCGTTTCACCATCGCCCAGAGGTCGAAAAGAAGGTGATGAAAGGTGCCGCTGATGCCCTGACCCAGTGGGCCGCCTGCGGTCCGCATGTGATCCTGTCAGGGCATCTGCATACATGGACGGTAGAACCGTTCGTGGCGCAGAAAAGTGACGCCATGACGCTACAGATCCACTGTGGCACCGGTTTATCAACCCGCCTGCGCGGCGAGGCAAATGAATATGCGATCATCGATCTGGACGGCGATCAAATCATCGCAGAACGGATGACAGCGCTGGCAGACAGACTGGAATTTGTGCGCGCAAGCCGTCACAGTTACCAGCAAACGACCACCGGCTGGCAAGCAATCCCCTGACGGAGAGATTGCGTACATAGATCATTTGCGGTTTGTCATCAGGATCGAATGCCCATGAAAGCTGCCCCTGATGAACGATACATTCCGCTGGCACACCGGCACCCGCCTGATCGCTGCGCCAGCTGAATTGATTGCGCTGGCTGCACTGGTGCAGTCGGGTACAGGTTTGCGCGCAGGTCGGGACGGCGTCACCGGACACGCAGGGGCGGACCTGCTGTGCGAGACGTCAGGGTCGTCGGGCGCGCCCAAGGTGATCCGCAGGACGCCGAACTCGTGGCAGGCCAGCTTTGCCGTAAACGGCGCGGCATTCGGGCTGGACACGCAGGCGTGCGTTGCGATTTTCTCCGGCTTTGGTGCTTCGCTCGCACTCTATGCGGCGCTGGAGGCGGCGCATCACGGGGCAGCGATCATCAGTCTGGCGCAGGTCCGCCCCGACCGCTGGGCGGCAACGTTGGCCGCGCAGGGGGCCACCGTGCTTTACCTGACGCCGGTGCAACTTGATTTGCTTTGCGCATCAGGCGCGCCCCTGCCCGCGGTGCGACATATCGTGGTCGGCGGCGGGCGGCTTTCGATGCAGACAATGGCCGCCGCTTTGTCTGCTTGTCCCAATGGCAAGCTGGTCCAGTTTTATGGCGCAGCAGAGACGAGTTTCATCACTTGGACAGATGCGGCGACCCCGGCAGGTTCAGTCGGCAAACCATATCCCGAGGTTACATTGCGCCTTGATCCGGAAGGCGTAATCTGGGTCCGCAGTCCTTATCTGTTTCACGATTACGCACTGGGCGGCAGCGATGACACCCGCTGGGACGAAGGCTTTCTAAGCGTCGGAGAGGTCGGTCAATTGGATGCGGCGGGGAACCTCTTTTTGCTTGGCCGCAAGAACCGAATGGTTACCGTTTCCGACCACAACGTCTTTCCCGAAGCGGTAGAAGCGTTCTTAACCTCGCTTTTGCCGATGGCGCAGGTTGCTGTCGTCGCCCTGCCTGATCCGCGCCGCGGTGCGCGGCTGGTCGCTGTCCTAAGCGGCAATTGCCCCCTGCCAGAGGCCGACATCCTGCGCAGTTGCCGCCAGCAGCTTGGGTCCAATGCAGCACCAATTCGCGCCCATCGCATAAGCGCTATGCCGATGTTGCCTGCAGGCAAACCTGACTACGCCGCAATCACCGAACTTATACAGAGCCTGAAATGAGCGTGATCATCGCCGCACGCCGCACGGCCGTCGTCCCCGCAGGCGGTGCTTTTGTGGCGCTGTCTTTCCATGACCTCGCCGCGCCGGTGATACAGGCCTGCCTGACGGACGCCGGACTGGACGTGTCCGCAGTGGACGAAGTTATCGTCGGCAACGCGCTTGGCGCGGGCGGCAATCCTGCGCGTCTGTGCGCCTTGGCGGCCGGACTGCCCCATAGGGTCGCGGGGCTCAGTCTTGACCGGCAATGTGTCAGCGGAATGGATGCGATCCTTTTGGCGGATGCACTGATCACCGCAGGCCGCGCTGATGTTGTCATCGCTGGCGGGGCCGAAAGCACATCGCGCCGCCCGGTGCGCCTGCAGACCTTTGCCGACAACCGCAGCCCGGTCGCCTATGATCAGGCCGCCTTTACGCCCTGGCCGGACCGCGATCCCGACATGGCACAGGCGGCAGACAATCTGGGCCAATTGCTGCGTATCGACCGCGCGGCGCAGGATGGATGGGCCGTAGATAGCCATGCCAAGGCACTGGCAGCCCGGCAGCAGATCGCGCAGGAAATTGTCCCCCTTGCCGGGGTCGTGCAGGATGCCTTTACCCGGCGTCTGTCGCAAAAGACATGTAGCCGCGCGACCGCCGTTGCAGGCACCATCACCGCCGCCAACGCTGCTGTCTCTGCGGATGCCGCGGGCTTTGTTGTTGTCGTGGCCGATCACATCGCCGCCAGCCTTACAGGGCCAAAGGCGCAGATCACTGCAGGAAGGACGCTTGGCGGCGATCCCGCTCTTCCCGGCATAGCGCCAATTGCCGCAGCAAAAGATAGCATAAAAATGGCCGGCCTTTCCGCAAGCGACATCCAAGCGGCCGACATCATGGAAGCCTATGCCGTTCAGGCTATCGCCTGCGTTCAGGGCATCGGGCTGGATCCTGCGCGCGTCAATATCGGCGGGGGCGCACTGGCGCGGGGGCATCCGATTGGCGCGTCAGGCGCGATCAATGTCGTGCGGCTTTTTCATACGCTGCAATCGGCCAAAGGCGATGGACTTGCCGCTATTGCGGCGGCGGGCGGCAACGGGACCGCGCTGTTGCTGCGTGTCTAATCGTCAAACCCGCGCAGTGCGGCGTATTCATCAAACGCGGCCCGCTGTGTGCGGAAATTGTTCACAGTAGCGGCCTTGTCGGCATGACCCAAGGCAATACCACAAACGACGGTGTGATCGTCAGGTAGTCCAAGATGCCCGCGCACCAGATCGCCGTAGCTGGCCAGCGCGCCGATACCGGTGGTGGCCAGTCCCCGCCCCTGCGCGGCCATGAACAGTGCCATAAGTGCCATGCCAAGATCCATGTAGCACCCTTTTCCCATGCCCCGTTCGATGGAAACGACAATGCCGACGGGGGCATCGAAAAAAGCATAGTTGCGGGCAAATTGCGCCCGTCGTCCCGGCAGATCACGCCGCGCGATGCCCAGCGCATTATACAAGGCATAACCCGCATCGCGCTGACGCGCCTTCAGGTGCGGCGGCATGGGGTTTGGAAAATAGGAATAGCCGTCTATCTGCGGGCGACCCTGCTGAATTGCAGCGGCCAAGGTACCCTTAAGGCTGTCCAGCGCCGCGCCGGTCAGTGCCGTAAAGTGCCCCGGCTGCAAGTTGCCGCCACTGGGGGCAAGGCGCGCCGATGTCAGGATCGCGCTGACATCGGCGGCCGTCACAGGTGTCTTCAGGAAGGCGCGCACCGATTGGCGCTGCGCCAGTAACCTGTCGACATCTGTCTGGGTCATGCGCGGGACAATACACTGTCAGGGCGCGCCCGTGCGAGTGCTGCGGTGATCGCACCGGCAAGGACTGCTTTAATCAGATCGCCCGGGATAAAGGCCGTAACCAGCAATGCCGCTTCGGTCAGCGGTTTCTGCAATGCCCAGGCCAGGCCCGAAATACCAAAAGCATAAAGCACAACGATACCCCCGAAAACCGAAGCAGCCCCCGCGACCAAAGCCAGCGGGCCGTTGCGCCAGTTTTCGACGATCAGACCGGTGATGAATGCGGCGAACGGAAAGCCGATCAGAAAACCAGCAGTCGGCGAGACAAAAACGCCAAGGCCGCCGCGACCCCCCGCAAGCAGTGGCAGGCCGATCGCCACCAGCAATACGAAAAGCAACACCGCAAGCGCCCCGCGCTTTGCCCCCAGAACAGTGCCGCACAGCATGACGCCAAGGCTTTGTGCCGTGATCGGCACACCAAACGCCAGCGTCAATTGCGGGATCAGGCCCAGCGCCGCGATCAGCGCAGCAAACAGCGCGATCAAAGTCAGATTTCGTTCCATGGGTCAGCCCTTTCAGGGGTTTGTACCGCCGCGGGCGCGCAACGCCTCGGCCACGTGTTCAGCATCGTCTATGGCAAGCACGGCAAACGGCAAGATGATCCGCCAGCTGGCCCGGCGCGGTGATCGCGCGGTCCAGGCTTGGGTCAGCGCCGTTCCCTTGTCTGCCAATGCAGGTGTAAAGCGCACGACAAGCGCAATGCCAAGGGCCAAAGCGCGCGTGTTAAGGCCGGCCCTTGCCAGCGGCGCCGCCAACCACATCACGGCAGCGATCATCTGGTTCAAGGTGGTGGTCATGGTGACAAGGTTTGCCAGCGCCACTGCCGTCAGCATTCGCAGAACGATGATTGCCCCCTGCTCTGCCGCGCCGGTGACCAGATGCCAGATGATGACCAGAACGACGAACGGCCAAAGCCGCCACACCGTGCGCCCGCCTGCGCGGGCAAAGGCGGCGCCGGGCAAGCAATAGATCACCGCAGTCCCGGCGAAAGCGGCCAGTTGGAACGCGATATTCTGCTGCATGAAAAGGATGACAGTCGCGGCACACAGCAGCCCCAGCTTGACCCCGGCAGGCCAGCGGTGTGCGCGCGTCTTAACCGGCGAGGTCAGAGAGATCATCGCCCGCCCCCAGTGCTGTCATTTGCGCAACATAGGCGGCCAGCACATCCTGCGCCGGTCCCTGCTGCACGATTTGACCCGCGTCCAGCCAAACAACATGATCGTAATTCCGCAGGCTTGCCGGATCATGCGACACATGCACGACCGCCGCAGTAATGCGGGACAGATAGCGCGAAAGTTGCATCACCGTGACGATATCAAGACCAGAGAACGGCTCGTCCAGCACAATCACGCGGGGTGCCATGGCGATAACGGCCATAAGGCAGACAAGCTGTTTTTGCCCGTGGGACAGACTGTGGGTGGCGGCATCGGCCCAGTGGGATTTGCCGAAATCGGACAGGATCGCGGCTACCCGCTGCGCAGCTTCGGTTTTGGAATGACCCATCTGCGTCAGGCCAAAGGACAGCTCTTCTGTCACAGTGGGAAAAATGATCTGGTGGTCGGGGTTTTGGAACAGGATGCCAACGGTGCGCAACGCTGCTTTGCGATCGCGGACGACATCAACGCCGCAGACCTTCAGCGTGCCGCTGTCCACCGGGACAAGGCCGCTGATCACCCGCGCGAGGGTCGTTTTGCCTGATCCGTTGCGCCCTACGATCCCGATCCGCCGGGCGCGGCTTTGCAAAGTCACGTCACGCAGCACCTGCCGGTCGCCGCGTGTCAGGCTGACAGCATCCAACGCAAGAACCGCGCAGCCATGTTCGCTGTTGTCTGCATCCGTCATGCCAAGCCCCTTGCCGCCGTCCAAGGGGTATCGCCCCGCAGGGGCGTGAGTTCAAGACGCGTCCGCAGAGAGGTAAGTAGGTCTTCTCTAGCGAACAGTTATAGGGCCAGGGCCGCGACGACATCTTCGCGGGTGCAATCCACCTTGGCCATGCTGCGCCAGACCGCGCCGCGCTTCATCATGACAAAGCTGTCCGCCGCACGCCATGCGAAGTCGACGTTCTGTTCCACAAGGATAATCGCCATATCGCCCCGTTCCCGCAGCTGTGCGATGGCCTGGCCGATTTGCTGGATAACATTGGGCTGAATGCCTTCTGTGGGTTCATCCAGCAGCAAAACGCGGGGTTTCGTAATCAAGGCACGGGCAATCGCCAGTTGCTGCTGCTGCCCGCCGGACAGATCGCCGCCCCGGCGATGCTGCATTTCCGCCAGCACGGGGAACAGATCGAAAATCCAGCCGAGCACCTGCCGTTCGCTCTTGGGCAGACAGGCAAAGCCTGTTTCCATATTTTCGGCCACGCTCATCATCGGAAAGACTTCGCGCCCCTGCGGTACATAAGCGATTCCCGCCTTTGCAGCCTGTGCGGGGGTGGGGTGGTCTAAAACATCGCCGTTCAACGTGATGGTGCCGGCGCTGTAGCCGTGCCGCCCCGACAGCGCCCGCAGTAGGCTGGTTTTGCCTACGCCATTTGTCCCCATGACGGTCGTAACCTGCCCGACGGGGGCGGTCATGGACACGTCATACAATATCTGGCTTTGCCCGTATTTCAGCGATAGATCAGTAACTTCAAGCATCAGAGCGTCCCAGATAAACGTCGATAACCATGGGATCGGCGGTGACATGGTCAAGAGAGCCTTCGGCGAGCACATGCCCTTCGTGCAGGACGGTGACTTTGCAATCAAGGCGGCGGACAAATTCCATATCGTGTTCGACCACGACAACAGCGCGGGTCTGGGCCGCGCGGCGCAGGATATCGGTGGTTTTTTCCCGTTCTTCCGCCGTCATGCCGGCCGCGGGTTCATCCACCAGCAGCAGACGCGGGTCTTGGGCAAGCAACATTCCGATTTCCAGCCACTGCTTTTGTCCATGGCTCAACTCTCCTGCGGTGCGGGTCAGCTGGTCTGACAGGCCAATCTCTGCCGCGATCTCTTCGATCCTTGCCGCCCCTTCCTCGGTCTTGCGGTGGAACAGCACGGCAAAAGGGCCGCGGGGATTTTTCAGCGCCATGGCAAGGTTCTGGCGAACGGTCTGGTCCTCGAACACGGTGGGTTTCTGGAACTTGCGGCCAATGCCTCTGTTCGCGATCTCGGCCTCTGACAGGCCAAGCAGGGATTCGTTGCGCTCTCCCCAGACGACGCGGCCGACATCCGGTTTGGTTTTGCCGGTCACGATGTCCATGAATGTGGTCTTGCCCGCACCGTTGGGGCCGATGATGGCGCGCAGCTCCGGCTCACTGATCTGGATCGACAGATCGTTGATCGCGCGGAAGCCGTCGAATGTTTTGCTGACGCCAGAGACTTCAAGCAGACTGCTCATGATGGTTTCCTGACGATGTAGTCGAACAGCCCGCCGATGCCCTTTGGAAAGAACAGTGTGACGCAGACAAAAGAGACGCCAAGCAGCACCAACCACCAATCAGTCCACTGGATGCGGTAGAAGCCAAGGTTCACATCCGGCGCGCCGCCGCCGGTGAACCAGCTGGACAATAGCGACACCAGCGCCGCCCCGATCACCGCCCCGTAAAGCCGGCCGCGCCCGCCGATGGCGACCCAAACGGCCAGATAGATCGAGGCAATCGGCGCAATTTCAGCGGGGTTAATAATGCCTGCCTGCGGATAATACAGCGCGCCGGCGATACCGGACACAACGGCCGTCAGCGTGAATACAAAGAGCTTGTAACCTTCGACACGATAGCCAAGAAAGCGCACGCGCGCCTCGTTGTCGCGGATCCCTTTGACGACACTGCCCATCTTGCCAGCCACGACCCAAGCAAACAGGATATAGCCAAGGCCAAGCGCCAGTGCCGAGGCAAGGAAAAATACAAGGCTGATTGTCGCTTGCGAGGTTTGTTCAAACCCGGGAATATTTTGCAAGCCGGACAAGCCGTTATTGCCACGCAAACCGGAATCGTTCTGGAACAGATAAAGCGAAAGCGCGAGAGTCATCGCCTGCGTCAGGATCGACAGGTACACGCCCGTGACCCGGCTGCGGAAGGCAAGCCAGCCGAACACCAGCGCCAGAAGCCCCGGCACAAGGACAACCATCAGCAATTGCAGCGGCAGGCTGTGGGCGAAGGCCCAGATCATCGGAAAGTCGGAACTGCCTACGACGCCGAATATCTGGCTGCCGATGGCGTCGGACACCTCTGCCGGGGTGGGCGGGATCGTTTGCGACTGCAGGCTGGACATGACAATGCCTTCGGTGCGGGCATACATCAGCCACATCCCGATGGCGTAGCCACCAATGCCGAAAAAGGCAAAGTGGCCAAGGCTGAGGATACCGCAGTAGCCCCAGACAACGTCCATCGCCACGGCGATCAGGCACAGGCAGAGCGTTTTGCCGAGCGTTTTGACGAGCGAGGTCGAAAACAGGCCCGCGCCCGATGCCTCTGAGCCGAAGGCGATGGTTGCGGTGAACAGCGCCAATGCAAGAAGGAACCAACGAACAGAGCGATTTGTGACGAGGAAGCCTTGGGTCATGTGCTGTGCCTTTGTGCCCGGGACTTGCGCCGCGCGGTGCGCGCCGCGATTGCGGGGGGCCAGCCCCCCGCACCCCCCCGGGATATTTGTGACCAGAAGAAGGAAGGACGCGCGCATCAGTCAGCGGCCGCGCGACCCTTTTGGGCGACGATGCCCTTGGGCCGGAACTGGATGAAAAGGATGATGAACAGAACCATGTAGGTTTGTGCGGCCAGGGTGTTGGACGGGTTCAGGAACTCGATCCCTTTTTGCAGGAAACCGATCATGGAGGCACCGGCAAGGGTGCCCCAGACGTTCCCGACGCCGCCGACCACGACGGTCATGAAGCTTTGGACGATATAGTCGGCCCCCATTTCGGATGTCACCTTGGCGTAGAGGCCGATGGCGACGCCTGCGATACCCGCGATGCCGGATCCGAGACCGAAAGTCATCATGTTGATCCGGTCGGGATCAATTCCCATGGAAGCCGCCATGCCGGGATTCTGGGTCACGGCGCGGACTTCAAGCCCCAGCCGGGTGCGGTTGAGGATCAAAAGGATCAGGCCAAGAAACAACAGCGCCAGCACGAAGATCGCGATGCGGATGTAGCTGATCTGGATGACGTCAGAGATGACCCAAGCCCCGTCGAGCCATCCCGGCGACGTCAAGGGGCGGGCCTGCGTGCCGAAGATATTCTTGGCCAGCTGCTGCAGCGCGATGGAGATACCGAAGGTCGCCAGCAGCGTTTCCAACGGGCGATGGTAAAGGTGGCGGATGACGAGGCGTTCCATCGTCACGCCTGCCGCAAAGGTCACGGCGAAGGCCAGTGGCAAGGCGACGATGATCGACAGGGTATAGTCCGGCACAAATTGCTGGACGACATAACCGGTATAGGCCCCCATCATGATGAATTCGCCATGGGCCATATTGATGACGCCCATGACGCCAAAGGTGATGGCAAGGCCGATGGCCGCCAGAAAGTAGATGGATGCCAGCGATAGCGCATCAAGCGCGAGATCGGCAAAGCGCGCGGCCGCGACGCGCGTTTCAACCGACACCAGCGCGGCGCGGGCGGCATCGGTAATCGCAACATCATCCTGGTCATAGATGTCGTAGTAGACGTGGCTGTCGACAGCGGCGCGCTGGTCTGCTTCTGTCACAAGGGGCGGCACCGTCCCCGCCGCGGCCAAAGCGGTATAGGCCTGCGCACGAGCGGCATCGGTGCCGAGCTGCGCAACCGGCACACCGCCAACCCGCCCGTCCACGATATGTGCGGCCAGGGTGTCGCGAATGATTGTGGCCGGAATGACAGCCGGTGCAAGGTCGGCGTCGACAAGGCGTGCGTAGGCCTGCGCAATGGTCAGGTCATCGCCGGGGGTCAGGGTCCGGGCAATATTACCAGCCGGCAAGGCTGTTGCCACATCAAAGCGCGTCGACAGGATCTGGTTCAGGACGGCGCGCGCCTCGATCGAAGTATCACGAGAGAGGCTGTCGATTGCCGCGATACGGTCCGCCACGTCCGGGGCAAAGCTGGCAGAGAGAAAGTTTGCAAGCTGGATTTTGCGGGCTTTAAGCGCGGCATCGGTTTCGCCGTCGATGGATGCCAGAAGCGGTTCCAGTTGATCGGCGTCCGGGCGGCGCGCGAGGGAATCGATGGCCGACAAGCGGCGGGTGATGTCGGGGTCGGAAAGTTGAAATTGCACCAAAGCCGTGCCGATGACCCGGCGCACACCGCCGTTGGGGCGCAGTTCGGTGTAACCGTTTGTGGTGACGACAGTTTCGGCGTTCGTATCAATATCGCGCAGAGTCAGGTCGCCGCCATTGGCGCGGCCGTAAAAAAATATGCCGTCCGCGTCGCGTTGCCAGATACCTTTGTCAGTCCATGCCTCCAGAAAGGGTGTGACTTGCGGCAGTCCTGAAGCCACCACCGCATCAAGGGCGATGGGCACGCTGCTGCGTGACGGCTTTGCGATTTCGTCTGCGTGGGCCTGCAGAACCGGTTGTAGATCCTGAGCCTGCAAAGAGGAGGCGAGACTAAGCGAAAAGATGAGAGCGGCCAGAATGCGCAGCATGGTAGGCTTTCAGTCACGGAAAAACCGGGCGCAAGGGGGATCCCCGCGCCCGGGCGTTGCGATTAGTAGTTAGAGGTGAGTTGCACGCAGGTCTGCGTTTCGGTGTTGTACATGCCGCACTTCAGGTCCTTCCAGTCGCTGGTCAGCACAGCGCTTTCCGGCAGGAAGTCGGTCCATGCATCGCCGGCAACCGGCTCTGTCTGGCTAATGATGTCGAACTGACCATCGGCGCGGATTTCGCCGATCAGGACCGGCTTGGTCAGGTGGTGGTTCGGCAGCATTTCTGCCATCGAGCCGGTCAGGTTCGGAAAGGTCTGGCCAATCATTGCATCGGACACGGCGTCAACGTCGGTGGTGCCGGCGGCTTCGACGGCCTGAACCCACATGTTGAACCCGATGTAATGCGCTTCCATCGGGTCGTTCGTCACGCGGGAATCATCACCGATAAAGGCATGCCATTTTTCAATGAATTCCGCGTTTTCGGGTGTCTCAGCGGACATGAAGTAGTTCCAAGCAGCCAAGTGACCGACAAGGTTCGATGTATCCAGACCGGACAGCTCTTCTTCGCCAACAGAAAAGGCAACGACGGGAATATCGTCAGCGCTGACGTCAGCGGCGGCAAGTTCCTTGTAAAAGCCGATGTTCGCATCGCCATTGATCGTGCTGATCACGCCAACCTGCTTGCCGTCTTCGCCCAGCGCCACGACGTCACCGACGATGGTGGCCCAGTCAGATTGACCGAAGGGGGTATAGTTGACGAAGATGTCTTCCTCGGCGATGCCCTTATCCATCAGATAGGCCTGCAGGATGTTGTTCGTCGTGCGCGGATAGACGTAGTCAGTGCCCAGAAGCGCGAATTTTTCAACGCCGAGCTCTTCGAGGAAGTAGTCAACGGCCGGGATTGCCTGCTGGTTCGGGGCCGCACCGGTGTAAAACACGTTCTTGGAGGACTCTTCGCCTTCGTACTGGACGGGGTAGAACAGCAGACCGTTCAATTCTTCGATCACCGGCAGGACAGATTTGCGCGACACGGATGTCCAGTTGCCAAAGATCACGTCGACATTGTCTACGGTCAGTAGCTCCCGCGCTTTTTCAGCGAACAGTGGCCAGTCGGATGCGGGGTCGACGACGACAGCTTCCAGCTGGCAGCCCAATACGCCGCCTTTGGCGTTCTGGTCTTCGACCAGCATTGTCATGACGTCTTTCAATGTGGTTTCCGAAATTGCCATAGAGCCGGAAAGCGAATGCAGCACACCGACCTTGATCGGGTCTGCGCAGTCTTGTGCGGAAGCAAGCGTGGTCGACGCCGCGAGGGCGGCAAGCGTGAGGGCTGCGGTTTTCATTGGTCTAATCATGGTCATCCCCTGTTGTCTGCCGGGTTCCAGTGCGCCGAGCGGGCCGAAGCCTGCGCGCGGCATCTGCCGGACCGCAGCATTTTGTTGCCTCGCCAAGCAGCATCGGGACAGTTTGGTCCGGCGCGCCGCGCAGCGATGATGCCGTTGCGGCACGCTCAAATCTTGTGCATCGGGTTTGATCACATTCCAGTGGAATCCCGGCTCGCATGGTCCCTCACCCTCGAATGCTCAATTCGAAAGCAGAATTGCGGGGGATGGCCCGCTTTTTGGGCGATCGGGAAAATGGCAGAGGGAACCAAATATTTGCGGTGGCAACGATAACCGGAACGCCGACCTGCGACGGCCGGACGTCAGCCCTTGCGAATATGGAAATGCCACGGCTCGCCGCGGCACTGGTCGATCAGACTGTGTTTCGACTAGCCGGGCGTCGCGGTCTTTGCCGCGGGCTTAGGGCTGCGGGCGATGTCGGCAATGCGGGCTGCGATGTAGCAGATCAAGACACCGATCACCGGCAACACCCAAGGCAACCAAGTCACGGCGGGTTCGACATCCATCAGAATCTGCCCGACAAGCGCAATAACCGTACCCAGTCCGAATACCAACAGGCCATGCCCCCCCATCAATCGCAGTGGGGCTACAAAGCGGTGGGCGCACATACGCGTTACGAACGGCAGGCATGAGAGGACATAGGCCAATGCAAGAATGTGCAGCAGGCGCGGCATGGCAAGCATCGTCTTGTTATGGGACACAATATTGCCGGGTGCACCCAGCGCACCCAACTGTGCCATCTTGTGGTTCATGACCGCCGCCAAAGCAGGCACATGCCGCCATGCGAAAGCGAAAATCAGAAACGCGAGGGTCAACGTAAACAGCGCTTTAGAATAAGGCACAAACCGTTCGTCGCGGCGATGACGAATACCGATCAACAGACCTATTACAAAGATAAATTGCCAGGTCAGCGGATTTAGGAACCAACCGCCGTTACCCGGATAGATTGGAATGTTCCAACGCATCGCGCCGGCAACAAACCAAAGCGCGAAAGACCCGGCAAGGGTTAACCACGGTGCCTTGACCCCGCCGATTAAAAGAAACGGTGCCGCAACCAGCAGGACGATGTAAGACGGCAGAATGTTCACATAGCCGATTTGGTAGGTCAGGATCGGCAGCCCAATCAGCGCGCTGCCGGTGCTGTCGTAAATCACGGCCAGATTGTGCATTTCCCTGAAGGCGGAACGATAGAACACGCCAGCAGACCAGCTGAACAGGCCAATCGCGATAACACTGAGCACGATTTGCACGACATAAAGCGTCCAGGCGCGCCGCCACATCGGCGCCATGCCGTCCCACAACCGTGACCCGCCGTTCAGCCAGCGGGCAATACCGGGAGAGTAGGCAATGCCAGCGGCGATGCCGGACATGATAAAGAACGCCTCTGCCGCATCGGAAAAACCGATGTTGCGCACAGTGGTCACTTCCCACGGATTGCCAGGCATGTGGTCGATCAGGATCATCATCAACGCCAGGCCCCGGAACGCATCAATCCGGGGATCACGCGTGCGGGATGGTGCGATCAGTCCTTGCCGAGCCTGGGTAATTTGCGCCTCAGGCCGAGCGAGAGATCGCGCCATCTGGAATTCCTTCTGTTCCGGCCCCCAATGCCATCCGCTTGCGATAATCCGCGACAACGGGGGGCAGCGTCATTTCCTGCGGAACGCGGAAGACACTTGTTAAAATCGGCCAGGATGTGACCGTAATCAGCAAGGGTGCGATAATCATTGGAACAGTAACAGGCAAGAGCCATAAAATAAGACCGGGCGCAGCCTGCATTACAAAAACAGTCACGGCGACACCGAACAAGGTGATCCAGCGGCCTGCGCGCCATCCTTCAACAAAGGTCAGGCGCCCCTCTCCGCGGGCGGTGGCTGGCCAGCCGCCATCACGGCCTGACAGAACCTCGGCCACGGCGCGAGATTGATACATCAGCATCAAGGGCGCGATCAGTGCGGTCAGCAATGTCTCTGACAGGACAGAGGTAAAAGCACGCGCCGTCCCGCCAAACCCGGCCGTCCGCCGTGCAGCAACCGATTCCGCAAAGATGGCCAGCTTCGGCAGAAGCAGCAGACCGCCGACCCCAACCGCCAGTGCAATGACCTGAAAGGTCTTATCGTCGGGAAACTTGGGAAACAATTGATAGGCGTCGGGAAAATAATTCGGCGCACCGGCCGTTGCTGCCGACAGCATCGACACGATCAGGAACGCGCCCCAAGCCAGCGACACAAGGTATGACAGGATACCCTGCACAAAGACAAACCGGCTCCACCCCCGCAGACCGGGGGCATTCACCAGCCGGATGTGCTGCAGGTTACCCTGACACCAGCGGCGGTCGCGGCGGGCAAAGGCCAGCAGATTGTCGGGGCCTTCCTCGTAGGATCCTTCGATCCGGGGGTCCATTTCGACCTGCCAGCCGCCGCGCACCAAAAGGGCCGCCTCGACGTAGTCGTGGCTTAGGATTGTGCCGCCAAAGGGGGGCGGTCCGGACAGTTCAGGCAAACCGCAGCATTGCGACAAGGCTCGCACACGGGCGATCGCATTATGCCCCCAGAACGGGCCCGCCTGCCCTTGCATCCGCGCAAGACCGCGGGCAAAGACCGGCGAATGGAAGCTTGCGGAAAATTGCATGGCCCGGCCGAACGCAGACCCCGCCCCGACTATTTTGGGCAGAGATTGCAGCAGCCCGATGCCGGGATTGTCTTCCATGCGGGCGATCATGTGGCGAATGGTTTCGCCTTCCATCAGGCTGTCCGCATCCAGCATCACGACGTAGGTATAGTTTCCACCGGCCTTGCGAATAAAATCTTCAACGTTGCCAGCTTTGCGGCCATAGCGTTCGGTGCGCACGCGGTAATAAACGCGGTTCGGCCCGTCATCACCCCCGAACAATGGCGCAAGCGCGTTGCGTTCTGCGATGAGTGCGTCTGGGTCGGATGTATCTGACAAAATCGCGAAATCCGCAGGCACCCCAGCCTTTTGCAGCGACAGGCGCATAGCCTGAACGCGGGCACAGACTTCGACAGGGTTTTCGTTGCAGATCGGCACAAGGATCGCTGTCGGCGGAAACATCTGCATGTTCAACCCAACACGCGGCAAGGGTGCCAGGCCAGGCAGCCCGACAAAGGCTTGCCCGGCACCCCAGGCAAGCCAGCCTGTCGTGATCGCGATCAAAAAGACGGCCGCCGCATCCCATCCATCAAAACCGGTGTTCAAACCAGCCTGCGCAAGGGTCGCCGCAGCGGCTGCCGTGCAAAGCGCAGCAAAAGCCAAAGCGCCGACGCGGGTCAGCCGCGTGCGCAGCGGTCTAAGATGCGGTTGCAAATCAGGCGTTCCGCAAGAAGAGGCGGCTGACAAGGTTCATGATGGACGGGCGTTCAGCATGTTCCAGCACCTGCCGCGGCATATCCAGCGGTGCAAATGGCGGCTCTAGGTCCTTCAGGTCGAATGGAAAAGCGACAATGTCGCGGGAATCGTGATTCATGCTTTTCGCCATTGGTATACCCAAGTCTCTGTCAGCTGCCGGTCGCCTGCAGCAAGTTTCGCGCGCAGTTCGACGGTGGCGTCATCATCTGACGCGACTTCCAGAACAAGACGCCACATTGCGTCATGACCTTCGATGCGCTGCAGCGTTTGCTGCAGTACATTGCCGCCGCTGATCGTTATCTGCGCCTCAACCACCTGCTCGCCAAACTGTTCCGCCAAAGGACCACCTTCGTAGTCGATCACGAATTTTCGCTGGTCCGTGCGCGGTTTTACGCCAGCAACACCGCCATGTCCGGCCAAAGTGCGCGAAACTTGGGCAAGTTCGGAACGCGCCCCGGCTGGATCCATGCCCCAATGCAGGCGGTAGGACATGTTGACGCTGCTGCCAGCGGTAAAGCTGTCCTGCGGCACCCAGAAGGCGACGATGTTGTCGTTCCCTTCCAGATCAGACGGGATTTCGATCAGGCGGATCATCCCGTTGCCCCATTCGCCTTGCGGTTCAACCATCAGGCTTGGGCGCAATTCATAGTGAGCCCCCGCATCAAGATAATCGTCAAAGGCGCGGTGACGCTGAACCAGACCGAACGACTTTGGCGACTGCGCACTGAAGTACGAATTCGCCAGAGTTTCAGGGTTGTGCAGAACCCTGAATAGCGAATCGTTGGCACTATTAATGACCAACGCTTCACTATCGTGGACGCGTGTGCGGTAATCGTCAAAATTGCCGCGGTCATTCAGGCCGAACAGGAACATCGACGTCAGCGGCGCAATGCCAAGCTGCGCGACATCCTGACGGAAAAACAGCTGCGTCGTCACATCGACGGTCGTCGTTTCGCCCGCGTTCAGCACAAACCGATAGGCACCGGCCACGGATTCGCTTTCAAGCAGAGCATAGAACGTAATGGCATCGCTGCCCAAAGCAGGACGTTCCAACCAGAATGCGCTAAAGCGTGGAAACTCCTCGGCTTCGGACGTGGCCGTGTTCACGGCAAGCCCGCGCGCGCTTAGTCCGTAGCGGTTATCCTTGCCCAAGGCGCGGAAATAGCTCGCGCCAAGAAAGGATACCACTTCGTCGAAACGATCGGGGGCGTTTAAGGGCATATTGATACGGAAGCCGGCAACACCGGGCAGCGGTGTGCCTGCGCCCACTTTGCCACCGGCATCGCCGTAGTAGACAAAGTCATCAGAGGTGAACGTCAACGGCGTTGCAACGCCGTCGACAACCTCGAACAGGGAAACCGTGCTGTCGAACAACCAACCGGGATGATAGGCGTGCAGCACGCCAGTCGCTTCCGGACCTGCCCACAATGCGCTGTCTTCGTTGAACTGGACATTGCGATAATCATCGTAATCCAGATTGGTGAATGGGGCACCGACGGATTTTGGCGGAACATAATCCGCAGCCGCCGTCTGGCGGGCCCGTTCGGTCAGCATTTCAAATGAAAACGGAACCGGCTGGGCGGTGTCCTGCGCAAAGGCGGGCGTGGCGATATGCGCCGCAGCCGCGATGGTTGCAAAGGATGAGGCACCGCGCAACAGAAAGGACCGCCGCGAAAGATGCGCTGTTTGGCGCGATAAAGTCATGTGGGAATTCCGATTCTTGCTGCGCTGCAGAATATGATGGTTTGCCGGGAACTTTCAATACGCCGCCAATAAGTTGGCGATAAAACGCCGGAAATATCCTTGACCGGCGTATCACCTGCGTTTGTGTGCGCCGTTCGTCAGGCGACCGACAGACCTTGATGGGTATTTAAAAAGAAATTGGCCCGGATCGGGCCACAGGCGGCCCCCAATGCACGGGCATTGGCCCCAATACTGCCAGCCTCGATTGCTGGCGTGATCAGCCCGCGGGTATCTTGGGTTGCAACGTAGCGCCGTACGCGTGCCACCAATTCATGCCGGATGTGATCGGGAAATGCACCGTCGATCAGAATCGCCTCGAAATCGATGACAGCGCAGGTGGACAGGCTGGCCTTGGCCAGTTCCTGCGCAGTCTGGCTTAACCAAGGATCGACATAGCGCGACAGCCGTTTCCAACTGGTCGGATCGTTCCACAGCTGGCGGGTATCCTGATCGACTTCGTGCAGCCGCGCCTCAAGCAGATGAAGCGAGGCAGCATCCACAAGCTGCATACTTTCGCCGTTCAGCCCGATGCTGCGCAATGACCCCAGCGCGCCGGCATTGCCCTGCCGTCCTTCGAACACCGAATTGTTCAGCACGACACCGCCGCCGATGAAGGCCCCGATAAAGAAATAGGCATAGTCCCGAAACGCCTTGCCCCGGCCATAGATGTGTTCCGCCTGGCAGGCGGCTGTCGCATCGTTCGTCACCATCACCGGCAACGGACTGAATCTGGCAATCTCGGCGGTGATGCTGACATCTTTCCAGCTTTGAAAAGTCTTTGCGCGCGGACCTTCCAGATTGTGCCAGTTCCACAATTCAAACGGCGCGGCCACGCCGATGCCGCAAATGCGCGTGCGCTGATCGACGGGCAGACCGGCCGTCAATGCGTTGATTCCATCCTCAAGGAAAACAAAGATCTCTGATGGCAGCGGGTAGTCATAGCTGAGGTGAAGTTCGGCCCGGACTTCGCCGACAAAGTCCATCAGCAACAGGGTCGCTGACCGCCGTCCGATTTTCAGCCCGAAGGCATAAGCCCCCGTCGGCGCAAGGCGCATAGGAATCGACGGCTTGCCGACCTTGCCGCGCACGGCATCGCCGCGTTCGACCAGCCCGTCGGATTCCAGTTTGCGCAAGATGCTGGACACGGTTGGCGCAGACAAGCCGGACAGGCGCGCGATATCAGTGCCAGGCAAAGCAGTATTGCGCTGCACCAGCGACAGCAAAAGCCGCGAATTGTGGTCCCGCACGCCGCTTTGGCTGAGGCCCGTGCTAATCGTTTGGATCAATGCGTTTTCCATAACCGCTACCTAGCTGCCTTATGGGCTGCAGGATATGCCCATACTTTAATAAAGTAACCTAATTAATTAATTGACAGGGCCCGGTGAATGTCGTCTGTAACAAGCACAGATACTTGCACATGCGAGTCGCTCTGTCGGTCGAAGTGGAGGCTTCGACCGGAGGAATACCTAGGGAGGACATCATGAAGAAATTGCTTATCGGCACCGCTTTGGCCGCCATTACAACTGCTGGCATGGCGTCGGCAGAAGCGCACGGCACCTCTGCCTGCCTGATCACAAAGACAGATACCAACCCGTTTTTCGTCAAAATGCGCGAAGGCGCAGAGGCTGCTGCCGCTGAAGCCGGTATCACGCTGCGGTCCTATGCGGGCAAAGTTGACGGCGATCACGAAACCCAGGTCGCAGCTATTGAGACCTGCATCGCCGATGGCGCGTCAGGTATCCTGCTAACCGCATCCGATACAGCCGCGATTGTCGGGGCCGTGACACAGGCGCGCGATGCCGGCTTGCTTGTCATTGCGCTGGACACCCCGCTCAGCCCCATCGACGCCGCTGATGCGACCTTTGCCACCGACAACTTTCTGGCCGGAGAGTTGATTGGCAAATGGGCCGCCGCCAAGCTGGGCGACGCGGCTGCAGAGGCGAAAATCGCAATGCTTGATTTGGCTGTCAGCCAGCCGTCGGTCGATGTGCTGCGCGATCAGGGCTTCTTGCAAGGCTTCGGCATTGAACTGGGCGATCCCAACGTTATCGGCGACGAAGAAGACGCGCGCATCGTTGGCAATGACATCACTGCCGGCAACGAAGAAGGCGGCCGCAAGGCGATGGAAAACCTTATGGCCGTCGATCCGATGATCAACGTGGTCTATACCATCAACGAACCTGCCGCGGCCGGCGCTTACGAGGCGCTGAAATCCTTTGGCCGCGAAAACGATGTGCTGATCGTGTCCGTCGATGGCGGTTGTCCCGGCGTGCAGAACGTCGCTGACGGCGTAATCGGTGCGACGTCCCAGCAGTATCCGCTGTTGATGGCATCCAAGGGGATCGAAGCGATTGCCGCCTTCGCCGCTGACGGCACCAAGCCCCAGAACACCGAAGGCAAAGACTTCTTTGACACCGGCGTCGCGCTTGTCACGGACGAACCTGCTGACGGCGTCGACAGCATTTCGGTCGCCGAAGGCACGGATCTGTGCTGGGGCTGAAACGCCCCGCAAATTTCGCAGGTTAGGCCTGCGCGCCTTCAGAAAGGGGCGGGATCACCCTGCCCCTTTCGCCCCGGCCACATGTGGCCGGCATCATTCTACAAAGCGGGGGAACACTGAATATGGCTGGTCATGCCGATGACTATGAGTCCGTCATAAAGACGACGAAATCCGAAGACATCGCTGCATTTGCCGCGCATCGCAAAGGTGCGATATCCAAGCTGCAACATGCATTGCACATCAATCCCGCGCTGGTGCCGCTGTTCGTGCTTCTGGCGTCAATTGCTGTGTTCGGCGTGCTTTTGGGGTCGAAATTCTTCTCTCCCTTCGCGCTGACTTTGATCCTGCAACAAGTCCAGATTGTCGGCATTGTCGCCGCCGCGCAAAGCCTTGTTGTGCTGACGGCCGGGATTGACCTGTCCGTTGGCGCAATCATGGTGCTGTCCTCTGTTGTGATGGGACAATTCACGTTTCGCTACGGCTTGCCCGTTGAGCTGGCGATCGGACTGGGGCTGCTGTGCGGCATGGTCTGCGGCTATATCAATGGCTGGCTTGTTGCCGTGATGAAGCTGCCGCCGTTCATTGTCACACTCGGTATGTGGCAGATCGTTTTGGCCACAAATTTCCTGTATTCCGCCAATGAAACCATCCGCGCCCAGGAAATCGAGGCAACTGCCCCCCTGCTGCAGGTGTTTGCCGTCAAATTCAACATCGGCGGCGCCGTCTTTACTGTTGGCGTTGCTTTCATGGTCCTGCTGATGCTGCTGCTGTCCTACGTGCTTAAGCAGACGGCATGGGGGCGCCACGTCTATGCCGTGGGCGATGATCCCGAAGCGGCGCAGCTGTCCGGCGTCAATGTAAAGCGCGTGTTGATTTCGGTCTACGTTCTATCCGGCCTGATCTGCGCCTTTGCCGGCTGGGCCCTGATTGGACGCATCGGATCTGTCTCGCCGACCTCTGGCCAGCTTGCGAATATTGAAAGCATCACCGCTGTGGTGATCGGCGGTATTTCACTTTTTGGCGGGCGCGGATCGATTTTGGGTGCGCTGTTCGGGGCGCTGATTGTGGGGGTCTTCACCTTGGGTTTGCGTCTGGCCGGGGCTGACGCGCAATGGACTTACCTGCTGATCGGCGCGCTGATTATCGGCGCGGTGGCAGTGGACCAGTGGATCAGAAAGGTATCGGCATGATTGAACCCATCCTTAAAGGGCGCGGGCTGGTGAAACGGTACGGACGTGTGACCGCGCTTGATCACTGCGACTTCGATTTGTATCCCGGCGAAATCCTTGCCGTCATTGGTGATAACGGCGCTGGCAAATCGTCTTTGATTAAGGCCGTATCCGGTGCCGTCATTCCGGATGAAGGCGATGTTTTCGTCGAAGGGCGCAAGGTCAGGTTCACCTCTCCCACGGATGCGCGCAAAGAAGGGATCGAGACGGTTTACCAAACGCTTGCCATGTCTCCTGCTCTGTCAATCGCAGACAATATGTTCATGGGGCGCGAGTTGCGCAAACCCGGCTTTCGCGGCAAGGTCCTGCGTCAGCTGGATCGCCCGCGCATGGAACAAATCGCCCGTGACAAGCTGACAGAGCTGGGCCTCATGACGATCCAGAACATCAACCAAGCGGTAGAGACACTGTCAGGCGGTCAACGCCAAGGCGTTGCCGTTGCCCGCGCCGCGGCTTTCGGGTCCAAGGTCATCATTCTTGATGAACCGACAGCGGCACTTGGCGTCAAGGAATCCCGCCGGGTGCTGGAATTGATCCAGGACGTACGGGCGCGGGGCATTCCGATCATCCTGATCAGCCACAACATGCCTCACGTCTTCGAGGTCGCGGACCGCATTCATGTTCACCGCCTTGGCAAACGGCTCTGCGTGATAGACCCCAAAGACTACACCATGTCCGACGCTGTCGCCTTTATGACAGGCGCAAAGCAGGCCCCCGATCTTGCCGCCTAGACTGACACCATGCGGCAAGGCTTCTTTGCGATGCCTTGCCGCATGAAATTAACTAGATTTTGCGTTATCAATCGGAAGCAGATCAAGACTGATCCCCCGTTGCACCGCTGATTCTCGCACGGCGTCCTGCAAGGCGGCGCTGCGGGACAGCAGGGAACGGAACCGCGCCTCGTCCAGCACCATCAGCGTGGACGGTGCGATCGCGCGCACCTCTGCCCGGCGCGACTTGCTCAGCAGCAATGCCATCTGACCGAACATATCACCCCGGCCCAGTCGCCATGTCTGACCGGCGCTTTCCAGTTCCACTGCGCCTGATGCGATAAAGAAGACACTTTTCGCGGGCGTGTCTTTCCGCATGACGATCCTGCCCGCATCGACGTAAATCGTCTTGAGTGACCGGCCAAGCGCACGAAGAGCGCCATCGTCAAGATCGGCGAAGATCGGGAACTGGCGGATCAGGTCAACCCGCTGCACGGCAATATCAAGTCGCGGCCGCGCTTCGGCCTCTGCACGGCGATCTGACAGCTTTGCAATCAAGGTGGCATAAACCTCTGCCCCGATCAGACCGTCGTCGCGCATGATCGCGTATTCCCGCTCTTCCAGTCGCAGGGCTGTGCGGCGAATGAACCGGCGTTCCAACTCTTCGGCATATCCGGGGTATTGCAGCCGCAGCCCTTCCAGAGCCTTGGTCACGCCTTCAGCACGGCGGACGATCAATTCATGCAACAGATCAGCAACGCGGCGGCCATGGATGCGACGGATACGGCCATCAATAAAGGTGTCGATGTCGCGCAAGATCAGCTGCTGCGACAGAAGCCGTTCAAACCGGTCAGCGGTCATACGCACCAACCACCGCGACAGCCCCAGACGGTTGTGGAGCACGACAGCAGCCCGAAACGCGCGGCCATAAGCGACAGAGCGGCGCGCGGTTTTCTGATAGCTGCTGCGTCCACCTGCGCGTGCGGCCTCTATCAATTGATCGGCGTCCGACAGGATTTGATCCGCCATGCGCGACGAAATGGTACGTTCCTTGACCCGCGCAAGGATTGTGTCCCGTTCAAAGCCCGCAAGTGCGATCAGACCCAGCGTAATCCGGTCCCGGTCCAGAATGTCATCCGCGTCCTCGGCTGCGTCGACAGCAGCATCAAGCCGTTCGCCAAAGGTTTTCGCTTCGGACCGAACGGTTTCCTTGGTCAGCGCATAGGCCTCGGTCGTGCGGGCAAGCTCCTCTCGAACGGTTTGAAGCCCTACGGCTACCACCTGCCGCGACAGCGCTTCGTCAATCGGGGACAAACGGTCAAGCCTGAGCCACCCGATCACCGACCGCAGCGTCGTACCCTGCACGATCAGGGTGAACAGGGTAAATCCGGTCGCCAGAATACCAACAAGGCGCTTCACCTCTACCGGAACACGGAAACTTTCGGTGACCGCAAGCGCCAGTGCAAGGGTGACAGCGCCGCGCAATCCGCCCCACAGGATCGCAGTGCGATAGGGCCGATCGACCCGCGGCGACAGATGCAGCAACGTCAGCAATGGCAGCAGGCCGAACAACACCACCGCACGCGATGCGATGGCTGCCACAACGACAACGCCAATCAGGGCAAAGTCATTCCAAGTGACGCCTTCTAGCAAACGCGGGATCAGCAAAGCGGCCAGGATAAAGATTAAGGCACCAGCCCAATGCGCAAGCAGGTCCCAGACATCGCGCAGGTTCGCCCAGGCCTGCGGCGGCAGACGGCCAGGACCAGTTAGGTTTACTGTCAGTCCCGCCGCGACCACAGCGATCACACCTGAAGCGCCGACCATTTGTTCTGCCCCGACATAGGCCAGATAGGGCAACGAGACCGAAACAGAAATAAGCGCAAGTTCATGCCGCCCGAATAGCGCCATGATCCAAACCGCAGCCCGCCCCGCAAGCCAGCCGGTCAGCGCACCGCCACCGATCAGCACGGGGAACTGCGTCAAGGCTGCCCCAAGCTCGGGGTCCGGCACACCCAGCATGACATAGCCCATGAACAAACCGAACAACGCAATGGCAGCAGCGTCATTCAGCAGGCTTTCGCCTTCGATCAGGCGGGCTAGCCGCCGCGGCGCAGAGATGGAGCGAAAGATCGAGACAACAGCAGAAGGATCAGTCGTCGAAACGATAGAGCCGATCAGCAAGCAGGCCGCCAGTGGCAAGGCGCTGACCCACGACAGGGCATAGCCGACTGACAGGGTCGCAACGACCACCGCCACCACCGCCATCACTAGGATCGGAACCCAGTCATCAACCATGCGGCGCAGGTTCATGCCCAAGGTTGCCTGAAACAAAAGCGTCGGCAAAAAGACATACAGAAAAACGTTGGACCGGATCGGTAACCCTAGGATGGCCTCTGCCACCGGATTCAGCGCATCGGTCAGGTCGGTACGCAGAAAAAACAGCGCGCCCGACGCGATCAGGATACCCAGCAGCGCAAGGATCACGCTATAGGGCAACCGCAAACGCGCAGCCAAAGGCTCGGCCGCGCCGATAACCAGAAAAAGCGATGCGATGACCGCGGTGATCAAAACAATATCCATGCGATGCGGATAGCAAGTTTGGCGGTTATTGTAACGCCTCTTGCGCAGCCCGCAGCGTTGACATGGGTTTGACATCCCGCCAGCCGTCATTTGATGCAGCCCATGTGATTTAGCAGGCACCTGCATCGCCCCTCGGGGCCTTGGGGCCGCGCCTCGCGGCGCACGATCTATAGAGAAACGGAGGTTACCTGCTGCTTCGTGGGCTTGTCCAATTCAGGCGCGAAGCTTTGCCGCTTGGACACTGATCTGACGGCTGTTGGACCAACTCTATTGCCGGCCAACCTGTAGGGCCAAAGGCTACTTCAGCACTGGCACACCAGAATGGCCTGCCGTGCTGCGCCATTCGCGGGTGGCATCCCGCAGGATCGCAGCGGCACCTTGCAACGCCAGCACAGCCATCAGCGACGCCACGATGAAATCAGGCCAACCGGTCCCGGTGCCGAAAACACCAAGCGCCGCCAACAGAACCGCGACATTGGCGACGACGTCATTGCGTGAACAGATCCAGACCGAACGCATGTTTGCATCGCCGTCGCGGAATGCCATCAGCAGGAACAAGCAGATCAGATTTGCCACTAAAGCCAAGGTGCCGATCACGCCCATCGTCGGGGCATGCGGGACCGACCCGTTTGCGATGTGCCAGACAACAGTGACCAGCACCCACATCCCGAAAAGCCCCATGGACGCGCCCTTGATCCAGGCGGCCCCTGCCCGCCACCGCAGGCTCATGCCCAAGACGAACAGACTGATGGCGTAATTTGTCGCGTCAGCAAAGAAATCCAGCGCATCTGCCTGAAGCGCGGCAGAGCCGGCAAGCATACCCGCCACGATTTCAGCCAGAAACATTCCGGCATTGATGGCAAGAGCGATCCAAAGAACGCGCCGGAAACGTGGTGAGCTTCCGGCGGAGGAAGCACAGCTATCTGAGGCGCAACAGGGCATGATTGACTCGCTTTATAATCCAGTTGCCTCTACACATAGGGCCTATAGTCACTATAGGGTCAAGCTATGTCTGACGTTTTTCGCATCGGTGACCTGGCCCGCCTGACGAACACAAAAGTCGTGACTATCCGCTACTACGAAAGCATCGGCCTAATGCCGGTCCCAAAGCGCAGTGAAGCGAATTACCGCGTCTATGAAAAAGCGCAGTTGGACCGACTTCGCTTTATCAGGCGCTGCCGCGATCTTGGCTTTTCGCTGGAACAGATTGCAGAGCTTGTTGCCCTTTCTTCTGACAACCAGAAACCTTGCGATGAGGTGGATGCCTTGACGCATGCCCATCTGATCGAGGTCGAGGCAAAAATTGCCGATCTGAACGCACTTGCGGCCGAATTGCGCAAAATCGGCGCACAGTGCCACGGCAACACTACAATTTCCAATTGCCGCATTATTGAGGCTTTGGATCGTGGGTGAACAACCGAATTAGCTACAGCTCAAGCTAGACTACAGGATAAGGCATTATCGAATAGAGCCTGATTGCAGCTGCAACAACTTGTGACGCTTTTGCGCATTGTTGCAAATCAACCTTTACGTGACCTGATACGATGTCAGGGGGCCAGTCGCTTGCGCCATTTAGCGATTATGTTTCATCCACGACATGGATTGCCATTTGTTTTAGACCTAAAGTAGCCACTCTATCGGTAGCAACCCGATCAGGACGATAACGATTTGCTGAAACCAACTCGCATCAGGCTCTTCTTGATAGACTACGGTCGCTCCGCCTTCGACAGGTTCAAGCCAAATCATCTTGCCTTCAGGCGTCAATTGCGGCTGGTAGCTGACGGTTTGAACGCGGTTGTCAAAGCGCTCGCTCGATTCCGATGCAAGTGTAGGGCTATCGATCAGAAAGCCCATTTCGCAATTCAGCATGGCTGAACGGGGATCAAAATTGAATGATCCGATAAAGACGCGTTTTCCATCAATCGCAAAGGTTTTGGCGTGCAGGCTGGCCCCCGACAGGCCAAACGGCAAAATCTGATTGCCCGCTTCGGATGCCGTATCACCACGCAGTCTCAACTCGAAAAGCGAAATGCCGGCTTCTAGCAATTCGCGCCGATACTTGGAATATCCGGCATGAACCATCAAGACATCGGTGGTATTTAGCGCGTTTGTCAAAATGCGGACCTCGGTTCCTGCGTCTGACAGATCGCTTAGATATGTGGTGCCCTGCTGCCCGGGCACAAAATAGGCTGATACCAAATCAATCCCGTTTTCCACAGTGCCGATGATCTGCCCCAATTGCGTAGCCATCAACTGGTCAAGCGTCGCGGTGCCTTGCCCTTTGGCGGGATCATCCGCGATAAGGCGGACAGTTGTCCATTCAAACGGCCTTTTGCCCTTCGCGTGGCGATCTACACTGCTTTGCAAATCGCCGAGGAGCGTTCTTGCCTCTGTAGACGAAAGAACGGTCGCGACGCGATCTTCGAATGCGGGTAGATTGCCCTGACCGTCAATGATCCTTTCGACCTCAAAAACTGATGCGCTGTTCCAATAGGCGTCGAACATATCGACAGTTTGCGCGACCACGGCCCCCGCGGCCAGCACATCCATATCAATGTAAAAGTCATCATCGCCAACGCCGAAATATTCGTCGCCAATATTACGACCGCCGACAATTGCAGCGGCCCCGTCAACGGTAAACGATTTGTTGTGCATCCGCCGGTTCATGCGGAAAAAATCGAATGCATACCCAAGCAGTTTAGGGCTGCGCACCGTCGATGGATTGAACAGGCGTATTTCAAAGTTATCCTGCGCATTCAGGGCCGCCATATAGCTATCCATATCTGGAACGCCATTGTCGTCCAGCAACAGCCGCACACGAACACCGCGCTGTGCGGCCTGATACAGCGCGTTCAGTAACATGACCCCGGATGTGTCATCCTGCCAAATATAATACTGGGCATCGATCGACTGTTCAGCAACGGCGGCAAGCTCAAGCCGGCTTGCAAGCGCATCCTGCCCGCTTTGCAAGGCCATGACCCCGGATAGCCCGGGCTGCTCTTCAGCTGCGGTTGCGAAAGACGCGCCAAGTTGCGTTTGCGGATCAGCCGGGATTGCCGCACTGACCGGACGGTCCGAAATATCTGGCAATGGGAAAAGCGTGCGCGCCACAACAACAAAAACAACGAAAGAGGCGGCCAACGCGGCAAGGGTTTTCAACATGCGTTTCATGCGCGCCTGATAGGGCTGATCCAGATCAATTCATAGTGGCCTGCACCGCAGAAGGTATGACGCGGGCCCGCCGAGCCAGCATACAAACCTTCAACACCGATCCAGTGAATACGGTCGTCGTGCATCCCCGTGCCCCCATTTAGGGTCTACCTATCCAGAAACAGGTCCGACGCTGTAGCGCGCAGCCGATCGACCTTTTCTGAAGTCACTATCGATTATTTTACTAGCCTTATACAGTTTTAGGTGTAGCACCCCAAAAGATGGAACACTCGATGACCCAATTCGCCGACAGCCCGCACCGCTACGGTCTTGTGACCCGCATTTTTCATTGGGGTATGGCACTGCTATTTGCCGCGCAGTTTGCATCCGCCGCTGCGCATTGGGCATTACCGCGTGAAAGCACCTTGCGCGACACCCTTTGGTCATACCACTTCAATCTTGGGGCGACCCTGTTGCTTCTGGTTCTGCTCCGCGGCGTCTGGGGGCTTTGGAATCTAAGGCATAGGCCGTCAGAATCCGGCCTGATGGGATCTGCGGCTAAGGCCGGACATGCTGCGCTTTACGCGCTGATGATCACTGTGCCTGCGCTGAAAATCATCGGATCAGCGGGCAGCACGCGGGGCTTCAGCTATTTGGGGCTACAGATCTTTCCCGCCCGCGAAACCGCGATTGGCTGGACCAACACAATTTCGGAATGGCATGGCACTTTGGGGTGGGTCCTTGCCGTTATTGTGCTTGGGCATATCAGCGCGGCCGTGATTTGGCATCAGGTCATCAAACGCGACGACGTTTTACAGCGCATGGCATAACGGCCTTACGACCCCATCATTTTGCCGATGGCGCTGCTTTTTTCCGTGAATAGCGTCACAAAGGCCCCTGATCGTTGCATCGGCCTGATCGCCGCGAAAGTGAAATTGCAAGGCAATGGTCTTGGTGACGTCGACAACCCGGCGTGTGATGCCGCCCGCCAGGTTCAGATGCCCGCTGCAGGCCGGGGCAAGGGGCACGCCAAGGCCCGAACCCACCGCCGTCAACACGGCCTGCATCGCATTAAGCTGTGCCACTGTTTTTGGCGAAAAACCGGCGCGCAGGCCGGCGCTGACAACCTGATCGAATAGATCCGGCCCGCCTTCGCGCTGGAACAGGACGAAGGGGTGCGGCGACATATCACTCAGCGTAAGTTACGGCTTCGACACCAGCGGATGCCCATCAGGAAGAAACGCAACAAGGTGATCGGCGTATAGATACGCGCCTTCCAGATCGTCCGGCGCATTTGCCGGCAACGGTCTGGACAAGGCGATGTCTATCTATCCCGCCATTATTGCCTCGCGTTGTTCGGCAGCGGTCATCTCGAACAGCGAAACCTGAATCTGCGGGAAACGCTATGTAAAATCGCTTACAACGCCCGGCAGAAATGCCTGCACAGCCGAGCTTAAAAACCCAATGCGAAGTCGCCTTGGTTATCCCTCGCCTGTTTGCCGCACCAATTGTCTGGCGCGTTCCTCGTGGGCAAGAATCTCTGCGGCTTCGCGCAGCGGCGTTTCTCCGGCAGTGGTAATCCAAACCTCGCGAGTTGTGCCCCAGAACAGGCTGACGCCCAACTCTTGTTCAAGGTCGGATATCTGACGACTGATGGCAGGCTGAACAATGTTTAACGCCCGGGCGGCGGCGGAAAAGCATTTAAGGCGCGCAGCGGTGACAAAGGTCTTAAGGGTTTGATTTTCCATAAGATGACTTATGCAGTGAAAGTATAGGTCCAACCAATTGTGAACATTTTTCTTATGTGTGGCGTCACCTCAATTCAGGTCCTGGCACGAAAAGGCCACGGCAACTGGCCGTTAAGACTGACGAAAACCGCCCATGACACAGATAGTCATCCTCTGCCCGAAACGCGCGAAACAGCGACGGTGGGGATTGATCGCGTTCTGATCTGCACTGAACGGAACTTTGCCAAGATTTCTAGCTTGGACGGCGCAAGGGCGAAAACGCCAGCGACGCGCCCACCGCCAAGCCAGATGCTTGAGCTGTAACCAAGAGACGCTTTCATGTCCGACACACCCCAATCGGCACCTTTGCCGCGTTCGTTGTTGTTGCCTATGGCCACGGCCATCGCAGCTACGGCGGCCAATCTTTATTACAACCAGCCTCTTTTTCCTTCGATCAAGGATAGTTTCGATCTTGATGACGGAGCGGTGGGGTTAATCCCGTCAGCGTCACAGCTGGGCTATTCTGCGGCGATCCTGTTAATTTCGCCATCGGGCGATGTGATGAGCCGCCGCAGCCTGATTGGCTATCTGTCGATCCTGCTCACGCTAACCCTGCTTGCCGTTTTTGCGGCACCCAGCTTTTTCGTTCTGGCCATCGCGTTTTTCGCTGTGGGTTTGGGCGCAAATAGTACCCAACAACTGCTGCCCATCGGGGCATCTCTAGCCCCCTTGACCGCAGCCCGCTTTATGCCCCGCTGCCGCAGGGTGCTTTTCAGGCAGGCATCGGTGCAGCGGGTGCCCGCTTTGCGTCAGCACCCCTTGCCCGTTGGAACAAGCAAGCAAGACATCGGGTTTTCGACCGTTGGCTTTTCAGGGCGGTGCGCCTTTAACCCGAGCGATAGGACCCGCGCTAAAGGACCCGCCGAGCGCTGGCGTTACCGCCCTTTTTTTCGCCGCCCGCGTAGAACCGTATGCTGGCTGACAATTTCGTAGCCCAACTCTGCTGCAATCCGCTTGCGCAGCAATTCGATTTCGTCGCTCGGGATTTCGATCAGCTCACCGGTGTCGATATCGACCAGATGATCATGATCGCTCTGCGGCATCATCTCGTAGCGCGCAGGCGCATCTTCGAACGATAGCTTACGGACCAACCCGGCGGATTCCAGCACGGCCAGGGTCCGGTAGACCGTGGCGACCGACACAGAATCGTCAAGAAGCCGTGCCTTCGCAAACACATCGTCGGCACTTGGGTGGTCATCGGCACCTGCCAGAATGGCAATGACCGACATTCGCTGCTGCGTCACACGCAGCCCCGCCTCTCGTAAAACCTCTGTATGGTCTGTGATCATCGCCCAGCCGTTCAACCCGTATCAGGGTCTCAATCTACGGGAAGTCGCCCCTTGCGGCAAGAAGATGCAACTTATTCTCAATAGCATCATTTATGCGACTGCCTCGCAATAACACTTTACTTGCGAATAATTCGCATTAGCATACGTTATGAAACAGACATAGAGGCTGACATGACACGACTCTCTCTCCTGCTCTTCGGTGCGGCAATGGCTTCGACCTCAATGCTTGCCTTTGCGGCCAGCGCGCAGAATGCGGGCGAGCCATTCAAAGCCGTCACCACCTTTACCGTGTTGGCCGACATGGCGCAGAACGTTGCCGGGGATGCCGCCGAAGTCGTCTCTATCACCAAGCCGGGTGCGGAAATTCACGGTTATGAACCAACACCGCAGGACATCGTGCGCGCCAGCGATGCCGACCTGATCCTGTGGAACGGGCTAAACTTGGAACTTTGGTTCGAACAGTTTCTGTCCAATCTTGACGGCATTCCGTCCGCAACCCTGACAGATGGGATCGATCCAATCTCGATTTCCTCCGGCTCTTACGAAGGTAAAGCCAACCCCCATGCTTGGATGGGGACCGACAACGCGATGATCTATATTGATAATATTGCTGCGGCTTTTGCCCAATACGATCCGGACAACGTTGAAACGTACATGGCTAATGCAGAAGCCTATAAAACCGAAATTCGTGACACGATTGACCCGTTGCGCGACCAAATCGCCCAGGTTCCCGCCGATCGCCGCTGGCTTGTGACCTGTGAAGGTGCGTTCAGCTATTTGGCCCGCGATTTTGGCATGAAGGAACTTTACCTTTGGCCGATGAACGCGGATCAGGTGGGCACGCCGCAGCAAGTGCGCAGCGTAATCGACGGCGTGGTCGAAAATAACATTCCTGTCGTATTCTGCGAAAGCACAGTGAACACATCGCCCGCCAAGCAGATCGCGCGCGAAACAGGGGCTGCCTATGGCGGCGTTCTGTATGTCGACAGCCTGACAGAAGCAGACGGTGAAGTTCCGACCTACCTTGATCTGCTGCGCGTCACTGCCCAGACCGTCGCGGACGGGCTGGTGACGAATATGAACTAAGCGCTACAGTTGTCAGGTGTCTTTGATCTTTGGGCTTCACAGAACCCAAAGGTCAATCCGTATCCGGCAATCAGACAGAAAACGACTTGATCAGGGGCAGACTATGCTCGACCTACCAAAGGAACATTCCTTGTCCGACGCGCCTACCGAACCGGCCGCCAGAACCGAAACAGGCGGTTCCGGCATCTTTGCGCAAGATGTGACTGTCACCTACCGCAATGGCCATACGGCACTGCACGATGCCAGCTTTGAAATACCGCTTGGCACCATAACGGCCCTGGTTGGGGTGAACGGCGCTGGCAAATCTACGTTGTTCAAGGCGATCATGGGGTTCGTTCCGGCTGCGCGCGGCGAAATCCGACTGTTAGGCAACACCGTCAAGGAAGCCTTGCGTGAAAATCTGGTGGCCTATGTCCCCCAGTCAGAGGAGGTCGATTGGGCTTTTCCGGTACTGGTCGAAGATGTCGTCATGATGGGCCGATATGGCCACATGGGTTTTCTGCGCCGCGCCAGCCCTGCCGATCACAAGGCGGTGGCGCAGGCGCTTGACCGGGTGAACATGGCTGACTTCCGCCACCGCCAGATCGGAGAGCTGTCGGGGGGACAGCGCAAGCGTGTATTTCTGGCGCGCGCTTTGGCGCAGGACGGGCGCGTCATCCTTCTGGATGAACCCTTCACCGGCGTTGACGTAAAGACCGAAGAGCAGATTACGCAGCTTTTGCGCGAATTGCGCGACGAAGGCCGGGTCATGCTGGTCTCCACTCACAACCTTGGATCGGTGCCCGACTTCTGCGATCGGACAGTGCTGATCAAGGGTACTGTGCTGGCCTATGGCCCCACCAAAACGACCTTTACACGCGAGAACCTTGAACTGGCCTTTGGCGGTGTCCTGCGGCACTTTACGCTGGGCGGCCGGGAATTGCACAACGACGACGATTCCAGAGAGGTCCGCATCATCACCGACGACGAGCGGCCTTTCGTGCATTACGGCGATCAGTCCAAGCCGAAGGCCGGATCATGATCGACACGCTTCTAGAGCCGTTCGGCTATAATTACATGTTCAATGCCATGTGGGTCTCGGCACTGGTGGGCGGTGTCTGTGCCTTTTTGTCATGCTATCTGATGCTAAAGGGCTGGTCGCTGATCGGCGACGCACTGTCCCATTCCGTTGTACCGGGGGTTGCGGGGGCCTATATGCTTGGCCTGCCGTTCGCCCTGGGCGCGTTCGTTGCAGGCGGACTTGCGGCCGGTTCGATGCTGCTTCTGTCCGGGCGTTCCGGACTAAAGATCGACGTCATCATCGGCATCATTTTTACATCGTTCTTTGGACTGGGGCTATTCATGGTGTCCCTGTCCCCAATGTCTGTCAGCATCCAGACCATCATCATGGGCAACATACTGGCCATTACACCAGAGGATACGTTGCAGCTTGCCATTATCGGCTTCGTGTCATTGGCAGTTTTGCTGGCGAAGTGGAAAGATTTGATGGTCGTCTTTTTTGACGAAACCCACGCCCGGACCATCGGACTGCACCCGGATCTGCTAAAGGCCGTGTTCTTTGGCCTGCTTTCGGCGGCTATCGTTGCGGCGATGATGACGGTGGGCGCGTTTCTGGTGATTGCGCTGGTCGTCACGCCGGGGGCCACGGCATATTTGCTGTGCGACCGGTTCCCGCGACTGATCGTTGTGTCCGTGCTGATCGGGACCGTGACCAGCTTTCTTGGGGCCTATGCCAGCTATTTTCTGGATGGCGCTACGGGCGGTATCATCGTCACCTTGCAGACTGCGATCTTTCTGATCGCGTTTGTGTTTGCCCCCAAGCACGGCACCCTTGCGGTCAAGCGCAAGGCCGCACAAGCCTTGGTACGCTCCGCCCCCCGAAAAGAGGCACGCACATGATTGAAGCCGCCCTGCAACCGTTCCAGTTTCCATTCATGCAGAATGCCTTCTGGATATGCCTGCTGGTCGCACCGCCGACCGCCCTTTTGTCCTGCTTTCTGGTGCTTAAGGGGTGGGCGCTGATGGGCGATGCCGTCAGCCATGCCGTGCTGCCAGGTGTCGTGCTAGCTTGGATGACCGGCCTGCCACTGATCGTGGGTGCCTTCGGGGCGGGTATGACCTGTGCCCTTTTGACCGGATACCTGTCCCACAACAGCCGCGTCAAACAGGATACCGTGATGGGGGTTGTGTTCTCTGGGATGTTCGGTGTCGGCATCATCATGTACACCTCGATTACCACTAATGAACATCTTGACCACATCCTGTTTGGTAACATGCTTGGGGTTGGTTCACAGGATCTCTGGACGGCGGGGCTGATCTCGCTGGGCGTTTCGGGTTTTCTTATTTTGAAATGGAAAGACCTACTGCTGCACGCCTTTGATCCTGCCCAAGCCCAGGCCAGCGGGCTACGGACCGGTTGGCTACATTACGGCTTGCTGTCAGTCCTTTCGCTGACAATCGTCGCCACGCTGACAGCGACGGGGCTGATCCTTGCCGTGGCTTTGCTGGTCACGCCGGGGGCCATTGCATTTCTGCTTGTGCGCAGCTTCGGGCCGATGCTGATCGTATCGGTCACGGCATGTGTGATTTCCATGTTTGCCGGCACCTATACCAGTTTCTACATCGACAGTGCCCCTGCACCGACCATTGTCTTAATTTTGACGGCAATTTTCATTCTGGCCCTTCTACGCCGCTTGCAAACAACACGCACGACATCGCGCCTGCGCGAGGCAGCCAACAATCCGTCCGCAGCTTAGGCCGCAGCTGGATAAAAGTTCAGTCGGCAGGTCAATTGACACCTGCCAACTGACAGAATCTGCCAGTCCTCTTTGTAGCTTTGTGCACAAACCAGCAAAAGCAAGCTCGCCTTACACAATATCAGTGACCGATCAGCTGGGTCCGAATGACGGCTACGGCTTCCAAGGTGCGGTGCACCGGGCATTTGTCCGCAATACGCAGCAATGCTGCACGATGCTCTTCGGTCAGATCACCTTCGAACCGCAAATGCCGGGTAAAGACATCTGTCTTGTTGCTGCGATCCTCGCAGTTTTCGCAGTCCGCCAAATGTTCGCGGTCGTGTGTAACGTCAACTTCGGCATGTGCCAGCGGGATATCCTTACGCCGGGCATAAAGGCGGATGGTCATCACGGTGCAGGCCCCCAATCCCGCGGCCAGGTATTCGTAAGGGGTCGGCCCCTGATCGGTGCCGCCCACGCTGACGGGCTCGTCGGCAACAAGCTGATGCCGCTGGCCGACTGAAATATCCTGCAGCAACCCACTGGCGCTTCGTTCGGATACGCGTGTCACCCCTTGCGGGACTAGCGGCATGCCCTGCGCCGCCGGCGTGTCCAGATAGCGGGATGCCCATGTCGCGATGACATCAGCGGCATATGTCGCATCAGCCTCTGACGTGATCAAATGGTCTGCCGTATCCAGCGAGACAAAGCTTTTCGGATGCCGGGCCGCAATAAAAATCTCGCTCGCGTTGTCGATCCCGACCGTTGCATCCCGCGGCGCATGCAAAACCAGCAAGGCAGCATTTAAATTGCGCAAGGCGTCGCGCAATGATGCGGTGCTGATATCGTCAATAAATGACTTGCGGATCGTGAAATCACGTCCGGCCAAGCTGACCGTTGCGGCCCCATGCTCTTGAATATCATCCAGCTTGGAGCCGAAATTGTTCGATACATGACCAGGCGCAAAGGGGGCACCAATTGTGACAACAGCCCGCAGCCCAGCTACCTGCGGCGCGGCCTTCACCACGGCGGCACCGCCAAGGGAATGACCGACCAGCAGCGATGGGGCCATACCGCGATCTGTCAGATAGGCAGCAGCAAGCAAAAGGTCGTCAACGTTTGACGAAAAATGGGTATTGGCAAATTCGCCTTCCGAATGGCCAAGCCCGGTAAAATCGAAGCGTAGTACCGCGATGCCGTTGCCAGCAAGTCGGGCGGCAATACGGCGGGCTGCGGCGATATCTTTTGAGCAGGTAAAACAATGCGCAAAAATCGCGGTCGCGGCCACAGGCCCGTCCGGCAGATCAAGCCGCGCAGCCAGCATGTCGCCCGAATGGCCCTTGAATGTAATACGCTCGGTTTTCATGGCTTGGTCCTTTTGCGGCTATGGCGCGGCGCTGGCGGCGGGTTGCCGCCTGGTGGTCAAGATTACCCCCGGCTTTCCCCTAATTTGGGGGCGGATAGTATATAAACCCTTTTTGCGCATGAATGCAGTCTGGGTGTTGCGGCTGACACTGCCCTATCGTCCGTAGGGCAACAATCATGATTGCGGCAGGATCACGAAGATGTCGAAAAATGCATCAGCGCGGCCAGATGCATCCGGCGCGCAAGGCGGCGATGGCCTGCGCGTCAGGAGCACCTGAACGCTATCGCTATGGCGCGGCCCCCGTACCAGCCCATTTACGGCCGTCATTGCTTATGACGGGCCCCGCAGGCAACTAGCCGTCTATTTTTGCCCGGCACCACACCGCGTCATGGTCCGACAACGGGCGGCCCGCCGGATCTTGCGCCGGGATAAGTGCGGTGGACATGGGAACCGCGCCCCGCAGCGCGATCCAGTCAAGCTTCATTTGCCGGTCCGGGTGGGGCGTTATCAGGCTTGGCCGCGTCGTCAGGCCCTTTGGTGTCGCAGACCAGTCATAACCTCGCGCTCTGGCACGGTCGAACAACGGCTCTGGCTGCCAGTCGAAATTAGGCGGCATGTGGTTTCCGGTATTCAGATCGCCGCCGATAATGACCGGCACATTAGGCGCAAAAGCGTCAATAGCGTCCATCAGCAGGTCAAATTGGGCCGCGCGGTGAACATCATCCGCATTGCTTTCCAGATGCGTCGACGCGATGCAGATTGGCCCGCCCGACGTTTCGACGACAGCAAGCAAGGCCATCCGTCCGCCGACACGCGGTTGGTTCGGGTCGGCGTCACGTTCGTCAGAGGCGAACCAGTGTCCATGATCGTCCAGCCGGACCAGCGTGACCTTTGTGAAAGGCACGCGGCTTAGGATTGCGTTCCCGTGCCAGCCGCAGGCATTAAAATCGTCAGTGCAAAAATGACGCTCTGTCGGGCCACCAAGGTCAAGTTCATGAAACTCCACCCCGAAGGCATAGGCCATGCCCAGCGCCATCGCCATGTCCGCTGCCGTGTGGTGTTGCCCGGTGCGGGCCATGCCGCAATCCATTTCCGACAGCAGCACGATATCGGGGGCGTAGGCGCGCAGCAGGTCGGCGCTGGCCTGCGGAAACAAGCAGCGTTCGACATTCCATGCCGCAACGGACAGCGTGTCCGGCAGAACGGCGGCCGATGCCGTGCCACCGCATTGCACTGCGTTCATCGCCGGGATCGCCTGCATCAGGGCGCGGTGGCCTGCGGCGGTGCGCGGGCTGGACAGGATCGCGCTGCGCTGGTCCTGCGAAACGAGGGGTAATTCAGGCAAGGTCGCGATCACAGCCGCGCCCCTGTACCGGCATCAAATAGCGAAACAGCGCCGGGTTTTAGCGCAGCGCGAAAGGGCCCGGTCGTGGCGGGACTATCTTTGCCGACATGAACGCTAAGTTGCTGGCCCGCCAAGGTGCCGTGCAGCAAACGGTGTGCGCCAAGCTCTTCGACAATGGCGATATCCAGCGTCAGCGGGCCATTAGGGTCGGCGACAATATCCTCTGGCCGGATGCCAACGGTGACCGGGCCCGGCGCAACGGTGGCATCGGTCATGACAAGGCTGTCACCAACACGCACCGCACCGCCCGCGATCTGACCGTCCAGCAGGTTCATAGGCGGTGCCCCCATGAAGGATGCAACAAAGGTCGTGGCGGGCTGATGGTAAATCTCTGCCGGGGTGCCGATCTGTTCAATCCGCCCTGCGTTCATGACGATGATGCGGTCGGCCATTGTCATCGCCTCGACCTGATCATGGGTGACGTAAATGCTGGTGACACCAAGGCGTCTTTGCAGAGCCTTGATTTCAATCCGCATTTGGTTGCGCAGCTTGGCATCAAGGTTCGACAACGGCTCGTCAAACAGGAACAGCGCGGGGTCACGCACAATGGCGCGGCCCATGGCAACGCGTTGACGCTGCCCCCCGGACAATTGGCTTGGCTTGCGATCAAGATAGTCGTCAAGGTTCAGCAGGGCCGATGCCTCTGCCACCTTGGCGGCAATAACATCCTTGGGGATTTTGCGGTTCTGCAAGCCATAACCGATGTTCTTCCGCACCGTCATATGCGGGTAGAGCGCGTAATTCTGGAATACCATCGCGATATCGCGGTCTGCGGGGTCAAGCGTATTGACCACCCGCCCCGCAATTTCCAACGTACCGTCAGAGATATCTTCAAGCCCCGCAATCATACGTAGCATCGTAGATTTACCGCAGCCCGACGGGCCGACCAGCACAACGAATTCGCCGGGTGTAATCGTATAGCTGGCGGGTTTCACGGCCTCGAAGCCGTTGGGATAAACCTTGCGCAGAGCGGTCAGTGTGACGTGAGACATGGGGGTGGTCCTTACTTGTCGGATTCCGTCAGGCCCTTGACGAACCAGCTTTGGAAGAAAATGACGATCATGACGGGCGGCAGGATCGCGATGAGGGCAAGCATATTCGCGCGGCCGTATTCGGGGATCTGGTTCCCTTCAAGCATTTGGGTGATCTGCTTGATGCCGCGCACAAGGGTGAACATTCCCTCTTCTGTCGTGACCATGGTGGGCCAAAGGTACTGGTTCCAGCCGTAGACGAACATGATGATGAACATCGCCGCGATCATGGTGCGCGACAGCGGGATCAAGATGTCGAAAAAGAACCGCACGGGCCCAGCGCCATCAATACGCGCGGCTTCGACCAGCTCTTCCGGTATGGACCGGAAGTATTGGCGGAAAAAGAATGTCGCCGTGGCCGAGGCGACCAGAGGAATGATCAAACCCTGATAGGTGTTCAGCATCCCCAGTCGCTGCACAACTTCGTAGGACGGCAGGATGCGCACCTCGAGCGGTAAAAGCAACGTGGTAAAGATGATCCAGAACGCGAGCGAGGCATAGCGCATGCGGAAGTAAACGATCGCATAGGCAGCAAGCATGCCGACAAGGATTTTGCCGAAAGCAAAGCCGACGCCAAGGATCAAAGAGTTCATAAGCATCCGCGTGCCGGTATTGATGCCAGAAAAGCCGTCGGCCTGAAACATCGCCTTTTCAAAGTTCGGCACCCATTGATCACCGATCGACAGACTTGGTCCCGTCTTCATGTTGATCAGGTCGGGCATGGATGTCATCTGCACCAGCACCAGCACCGGCACGATCATCAGCAACGATCCGGCGATCAGAATGGCGTGGTCCACAACCGTGGACAGCCGCAGGCGGCGTTTGTGAATTGTCATCTGCTCTGTCCTTCAGGTGTAGTGGATGCGGCGTTCGATCATGCGGAACTGGAAGACGGTCAGCGCCAGCACCAGCACCATCAGCACCACGGATTGCGCCGACGATCCGCCCAGGTCGTTGCCACGAAAGCCGTCGACATAGACCTTGTAGACCAGCGTCATCGGGTTGTTGCCCGGCTGCCCTTTCAGCACCGTGTCGATCACGCCGAAGGTATCGAACATCGCATAGGTGATATTGGTGATCAGCAGGAAAAATCCTGTCGGTGCCAGCAGCGGAAAGGTAATGTCCCAGAACCGGCCAGAGGCAGACCGGTTATCGATCAGCGCCGCTTCTTTCACCGATTTCGGAATGGACTGCAGACCAGACAGGAAAAAGATGAAATTGACCGGTACCTGCTTCCAGATCGACACGACGATCATCGCAAATGCGGTATCAAAGTAATCGACCCCCAGCCTGAAGTCCCAGCCAAACAAGGCAAAGAATTCGACCAACGGCCCCCAGCTTTGATTGAACATGATCAGCCCGATGACACCGGCGACCGGGGGGGCAACGGCATAGACCCACATCAGCAGCGTGCGATAGGTCTTGGCCCCGCGGATAACCTTGTCAGCTTTGACTGCCAGCAGAAGTGCGATAGCAAGCGATCCAAAGGTCACAATCAGCGTAAAGAAAACAGTAAACCATGCAGCGCGGCTGTAAGCGGCAGAGGTCAGCAGGGATGTGAAGTTCGACAAACCGACAAAGGTTTCACCGAACCCGAAAGGGTCCTGAAGGTAAAACGAAGATCGCAGTGCGTGAGCTGCGGGCCAGTAGAAGAAGATTGCGATGACCGCCAGTTGAGGCAGCAAAAGCATGGCTGGCAGCCATGCTGAGGTGAATCCGGCACGTTTCATGAGATATTTCCAAAGGGGTGCCGAAGGCCGCGGGGCCTTCGGCGATTTTGTGTGAATTAGCCTTGGGTCTGGGCGAACTTCGCCAGCAGCTCGTTCGACTCGGTCTCGATCGCGGTAAAGGCGTCGTCGACGGTGGTTTCACCGGCAAGGATGCGGCCGAACTCGCGGTTCATCACGTCGCGGATCTGCACGTAAAAGCCCATGCGATACCCTTTGGTGTGCTCGCCAGCGGGTAGCGACAGCTGCTGGATGCCGACTTCGGCAGCGGGGGCTTCGTCATAGTAGCCTTCAGCCTTGGCCATGTCATAGGCAGCAGTCGTGACGGGCACGTAGCCGGTTTCCTTGTGCCACATGACCTGTGTTTCAGGTGCGGTCAGGTACTGGAAAAAAGCGGCGGTTGCGGCGTTTTCCTCATCGGACTTGCCGGACATGGCAAACAGGGCAGCACCACCGATAAAGGTCTGCTTTGGCTCTGTGGTGATCGATTCCCAATAGGGCAACATGGTGGCCGAGAAATCGAATGGCAGGTCCAGCTTGCTCAGGCCGCCAAAAGAGCCAGACGAGCCCATCCAGATTGCGACTTTACCGTCTTCGAACGGCTTCTGGTTGTCGTTCCATGCGGCACCGTACCATTCGTAAAAGCCAGCATCGCGCCATTCCTTGACCTTGTTCCAATGCATTTTCAACTCTGGCGTGTTGATCAGAATCTGGGTGTCCAGTCCGGTGTAGCCGTTGTCATTGGTGGCAAAGGGCAGATCATGACGAGACATGAAATTCTCGATCCAGATCCAGGGCGAGTGGGACTGTGCCAGCGGGATATAGCCCGCTTCGACCAGCGCGGGGGCGGTCACGGTCTCGAACTCTTCGTAGGTCTTGGGCGGTGTGACGCCAGCAGCTTCCAGCGCTTGTACGTTATAATACATGATGGGCGAGGAGGAGTTGAACGGCATGCCGATCATCTTGTCGTCGCTGTCGGCGTAGAAGTAACGCACGCCGGAAATATAGTCTTCGATGTCAAAATCGACACCGTTGTCGATCAGCAGGTCCTGCACCGGAATGGTCGCGCCTTGGGCGGCAATCACAGTCGCTGCGCCAGCGTCAAACACCTGCAGAACGTTCGGCTGCTCGCCTGCGCGGAAGGCGGCGATACCGGCGGTCAGGGCTTCCTCGTAGGTGCCTTTGAACACGGGGGTGATGACATAGTCGGACTGGCTGGCGTTAAAGTCGGTCGCGATCTGATTGACCGTGTCGCCCAGCGCGCCGCCCATGGCGTGCCACCAGCTGATTTCGGTCTGGGCGGATGCCGCATTGGCAAAAAGTGCCAGCGCGGCGGCCGAGGCGAGTGAAATTCGGGTCATGTGTTAGCTCCGGTCTTGTATGTGTCCTTGCCGGACACGTGCGATAACGCAGCAGCCCAAGGCACGGACCGTCTGCGCGTTTTATGAACCTTGGTGGTCCACCAAAGATGACGGATCGTGGACGAAACCCCTTTGGCCTGCCCCGCGCCGATCAATGCGCCCGACATGGCGGCGGGGCGTAACAGGAATGTGAAGGTTTTTATTCATATTTGTGAATGATTTGGCAGAACCTTCCGCAAGCACGGTCAGGCGGTCGGAACTCAGGCAACTTGGCCCCTGCCGGCGCCACCGAAATTGCGATTGCGGCGTGTGCTGGCCAAAGGTGCTTGTTTGCCATCTATCCAAGCGAGTGAAGCGGACCTATACAGCAGCCATCATGCGCCGCACGCCCGCACAAACATCCGGACTTTTCGTCGTCATCGCAGTGATCATTGCGATGGCTAGCACGGGCTTTGCGCATCGCTTTGTCAGCCAACCGCTTGATCCGGCGCTGACCGCGTATGTTGCAGCAGGCGGATCGCTTGCGGATATCTGCGGACAGACAGATGGATCGTCGCACCACAGCTTGCAAAGCTGCGAAGCCTGCCAACTCGTCAATGCTGCTGTCGTGCCAAGCCATGATCCGGCCTGCGACGCGCCCTTTGGCTTGCTTTCTGCGGTCCATGCCTCAAAAGCCGATCTCTACTTTCAGTCTGCGACATTCGACATGTCCCGGGCTCCCCGTGCGCCTCCGGTGGTCTGAGCTTTTCCGTAAAATAGCGTTCAGATCAAAAGCACTTCGCCGCGCGCGTGTGCTCCAATTGGAGAGCCAGAATGGTTTCTATCGACCCCTCTCAGGTGTCGCAGGTCACGACCCCTGCCCCTACGACAAATAAACTCTATCTAGCCGCTTGGCGCTGGCACTTTTATGCCGGACTTTATGTCATTCCGTTTTTGACCATGCTGGCCCTGACTGGCCTTGTGATGCTGTGGATCAGCGTCCTGTCCGGCCGTGATGGCGAATGGATCAAGGTTGTGCCTACCGGCGAGCCAATGGCCGTATCCACGCTGTCGCAGGCGGCGGTTGATGCCGTCGCAGGCGGCACACTGGTTCAGTATATCGCCCCGCGCGCGGCCGATCTTGCGGCAATTTTTCGCGTCGATGCAGGCGATAACGCCATCATGGTGGCAGTGAACCCATACTCTGGCGAGGTACTGACCGAAATGTCGCGCCGCGCCGGATGGTATGACTTTGCCAGCAATATCCACGGCACATTCCTTTTAGGCACCGCCGGCGACCGCATGATCGAAATTGCCGCCTCGCTGACGATGGTGATGATTGCGTCCGGCCTTTACCTTTGGTGGCCGCGCAATGGGCAAGGCCTGCGCGTGTTGGTCCCGAATATCGCGGCCCGTGGCCGGTCGCTTTGGAAAACGCTGCATGCGACAATTGGGGCGTGGATTTCCATTGTGTTGGTGCTGTTCCTTGTATCCGGCCTGTCCTGGGCCGGCATATGGGGCGAGAAATTCGTACAGGCATGGAATACGTTTCCAGCGGAAAAATGGGGTGCGCCCTTGTCCGACGTCACCCATGCCAGCATGAACCATAGCGCCACAAAAGAGGTGCCCTGGGTGCTGGAACAGGCACCGATGCCAGCCTCCGGTTCTGATGCGGGGGCAACCGGACTAGCCGGTGAAGCGCCTGTCACCCTCGATTCCGTTGTCGCCTTTGCCCGGCAAATCGGCTTCGCCCAACGGTTCCAGCTGAATGTCCCGAAAGACGAAAGCAGCGTCTGGACGATCAGCCGCGATTCCATGAGCAATGACAGTGCCCACCCGACCGACGACAGAACGGTGCATATCGACCAGTATACCGGCAAGATTCTGGCTGACGTGAAATTCGCTGATTATTCTGTCTATGGCAAAGGCATGGCCGTCGGGATCGCCCTTCATGAAGGTGATATGGGGTGGTGGAATATCGCCCTGAACACGCTTTTTTGCCTGTCTGTCATCTTCGTCAGCGTCAGCGGCGGTGTGATGTGGTGGCTGCGCCGCCCGGCCAAAGCTGGTCGCATAGCGGCACCACCGATGCCGCGCGATATGCCGCTTTGGCAAGGTGCCATGCTTGTCGGACTTGCAGTTTCGCTTGCCTTTCCAATGGCGGGACTGACGTTGCTTGCGGTTCTGGCGCTGGATGTTCTGGTTATTTCCCGCATCCCCGCCCTGCGGCGGATATTGTCATAACCATGTGCTGCGCCGGCTGGAAAAGCGGGCGCAGCAACCTTCACCCTTCGTAGGGTGCGATCCGGTCAGCTGACAGGGCATAGCCAACTTCGGCCAGATGCGTCTGGATGGATACCGTGCCGAACATCCCCGTGATTGTCACAGCATCAAACATCCTGCCATGCTGATAAGGTTTTTCGGTCGTTACAAAGACGAGCTGGTTCGCGGGCGGCGGCGGGACATGGATGCAGGCACCGACATAGGGGACAAGCATGAATGCGGTCAGCCCGGTGCCTTTGTAATCAAGCGGCACGACAAAGCCTGACAGGCGAACCGTTTGCCCGTTCCAGTCTGGCCGGCTGCCTGTAGACCTGGGTTGCTGCGACGCCATATCAGCCTCGTCATGAGGCAGCAGCCCCTGCATCTCGTTGGGGATGGCAAGGTTGCCTTCGGGCAGCAGATCCTTCCAATCCAGATCAACGATTGTTTCGGCATGGCCGGGGCGCGCCACGGCAAATGCGGACAGGGCCAGCAGCATTGCCCGGCGGGTCGGCGCTGCGACTACCATTCATAAAGCTCGATCTTGTCGGCGGTCAGGGCGTAGCCGATTTCCGCAAGGTCGGTCGTTTGCAACTGCGTCTGCAACGTGCCGTAGATCCAGATCGCATCCCAGATGTCGTCGCCGGGCCAGGGGGTGTCCGTATTGACAAACACAAGCTGATTGGGCGGCGGAGGCGGCACATGGATACAGGCCCCCAAGTATGGCACCAACAGGAACTCTGTCATCCCGTCTGACGTGACTTCAAGCGGCGTGATATAGCCGGGCATCTTGATTTGCTGGCCATTCAAAGCATCGTTCAGTTTGACGCCGTTTTCGTCGAATATGGGTCGCCAGGTGTCGGCCTGTTCGTCCATTTCCCCCTCGCCGATCACCTCTGCATAGGGAACGCCCGGGGGTACCAGATCGTCCCAGGTAATTTCCTGATAGGTTGCGGCGCGGGCCGCGGCGGGCATCAACAAACTGCTGGCACCGGTCAGTGCGAATTGTCGGCGGTTTAGTGTAATCATGGTTATATCCTTACCATCATGCCGTCGGCCAAAGATAATCTATAAGCGCGCAGCGCTGGCACAAGGCTGGCCACCGCGGCCGCCAATACAACGGCGGCAAGCACGGCAAATTCCCGCCCGCTTGGGGCATTGATCGGCAGCCAAAGTCCGAAAGCTGCGTCAACCATCGGCTGTGCAATCCACAGACCCGCATATAGCAGCGCAAAGCCCAAGGCAGCGCCTATCGCCGCCATCAACGCTGCCTCTAGCACCAGCAGGCAAAGGATCGTCGCCGGGCTTGCCCCCATGGCGCGCCAGATCGCCATTTCGCGCCGGCGTTCGTTCAAACTGGAGAAGATCATCGCCATCATCCCCAAAAGCGCTGTGACCACGACCATGGCAGATACGGCGACTAGGGCCGTTTCGGCGATGCCGACGATCTGCCACAATTCCTGTAATGCGACACCGGGCAGGACGGCGAGCAAGGGCTCTTCCGGATATTCGTTGATCCAGCGCTGCAGTCCAAAGACATCCAGACGCGACGACAGTCCGACCATTGCGGCTGTTACGGCGGTGGGGGTCAGATCCATCTGCCGGATCGTATCGACCGGCGTTGCCTGACCGGGTGCAAGCGCGCCGCCCTGCCAGTCGACATGAATAGCCTCGATCGCCTCCAGGCTGACGATGACAGTGCGATCCACTGGCGTGCCGGTTTTGGCGACGATGCCGGCCACGCGAAACGGCTGATCGTCGTGCTGTGTAAAGGATGCAAGTCCATGGGACACGACAATCGGATCACCGACGGCATAGCCAAGCGCCTGCGCCACATCGGCCCCGATGACGGCATCATAAAGGTCATTCAGCCCCTGCCCCTGCGCAAATTCCAGCGCCCGGTCACCGCGAAATTTGTAGCGGTCAAAGAATTCATTCGTCGTACCCATGACCCTGAACTGACGGTGACTGTCCCCAAGCGATATGGGCACGATCCAGTCGACCTCTTGCCGTGCGGCAATGTCCTGATAGCTTTGCCAGGTGACGTTGTTAGTGGCGTTACCGATGCGAAACACGGAATAGAGCAAAAGCTGCACCGCCCCGGACCGTGCGCCGACAATTAGGTCCGTGCCTGAAATCGTATCGGCGAAACTGGCACGCGCGCCAGTCCGCACCTTTTCAATCCCCAGAAACAACGCGACCGACAAGGCAATCGACAGGATCGTCATCCCGACAGTCAGCGACCGCGCAAGCAGCGATCCGGTTGCAAGGCGCAGGATCATGCCGCGACCCTTTTTGTCGTAACGATATCTTCCAGTCTTACGACACGGTCAAAACGTGCGCCCAGCCGTTCATCGTGGCTGACCATCAGCAACGATGATGCGGCCTGTGCGACCTGATCGAACAGCAATTCCAGAAACGCATCCTGTGTCGCGGCATCAAGCGCCGATGTCGGCTCGTCCGCGACAATGAGCGGCGGCGCCCCGATCAGGGCACGCACCACGGCAACACGCTGCTGCTGTCCGACGCTTAACCGCCCGGCGGGCAGATTCAGCGTGTCGCCGGGCAGGCCAATTGCCCGGCACAGTCGGCGTGCTTCGGTCATCGCGTCAGCGGCACGCGCACGGCGTTCCGGCGCGAACCGCAGCGGAAGCAGGATGTTGTCGGCAACACTTGCGTAGGGTAGCAAATTAAACTGCTGAAAAATTACGCCGATCCGCGCGGCACGAAATCTGTCCCGCGCCCCTGCCCGCAGCGCCCCCATATCCGTTCCGGCAATCCGAACCTGTCCCTGCCGCGGTGCCGCAATGCCGCAAATCAGCGATAGTAAGGTGGATTTCCCGGACCCGCTGGCCCCAAGCAGCAAAACACGCTCTTTCGGGGCCAACACGAAAGACGGACAAGACAGGGAAAATCCCCCCTTGCCGGGCCAGGCGAACTGCACATCTGCCAGGGTCAGGGGGGCGTCCGTCACGATCAGTTCAGATCCAGCTGCGCAACATCGCGAGAGATTTCAACCTGACCAGCACCGGCTGCGGTGACATATTCGGCCTCGATCTCTTGAGCGTTGGCGAACTGGTCAAAGAACGGGAACGACAAGGATGTCAGGGCATCGGGGGTGTCGCATTCATAGGTATAGGCGGCGTGAAACGCGCTGTGCGTTCCAGCCTCGCCTTCGTGATCGTCGTGGTCATCATGCTCTTCGGCATGGTCATCATGGCTGTCATGATCGTCATGGTCGTCGCCATGATCATCACCAAGGTGCAAATGCGCACTGGCAGCGACAAGACGGCAGCCTGCGGCATCGGGCAGCGCCACAATGTCACCTGGTGTCAGAAACTGACCGATCGCTGCTGCGACAGCGTCCTTGTCCGCATCAGTCGACGCCTCATATTCAAAACCGACAACATCCATGCCAGGAGAGGTCAGATCCAAAGTCAACGTACCACCTTCGACCGCGACCTGTAGCGCACTGACGCCATGGACATGCGCATCCATTTGGCGCGTATCCTGTGCATGGGCAGGAATGGCGATGCAGCTTGCCAGAACAACGGTTGCCAGTTTTTTCATGATGTATCCTTCTTCGAATATGCCCATGGTCTGCAAGCATTTATAACCTTGCTGATAGGGATGTGAATGACAGCTTAGCTGTGTTACGTTATAACATAACCATCACATTCGAAGCGTGGTTGCAATACCGATTTCGCTGGGATCCATTGCATCGCCCCCTGCGGCAAGCACGACTGTCGTTCTAACCACAGGGTAAACTACGTCATGGCAGTCGCAAAACCGCCTTGATATGCGGTCGCATTACTGCCGGCCCTTTCAGGCCATTTCGTTACCAAGGGCCGTACTGCGTGCCCGGCCGCCGCATCCGAAATACAGAATTGCTGCAATACCGGCGGGCACGAACAGACCAAAGCTCATCGGAAGCGCGGTATCGTTTCCGACCAGCGCCACGCAGGATGACACCGAAAAGGCGATGGCGAATTGTATGGCACCCAGTAAGGCAGACCCCATTCCGGCCCCTTTATCGGCCAATTCCATCGTGATCGACATCGCATTCGCCGACAGCAATCCGACCAGCCCGATCGACAGCCACAGCGGCACAACGAACACCCAAAGCGTATTGGTACCCGACACCAGCGCTAAAACCAGCGTTGCGCCGACAAACATGGGAAGCCCCGCCGTGACGATCTGTTCAGGTCCGTAACGGTTCAGCAAAGCACCGTTGACCTTGCCAAAAATGATCAGCGCGGCAGCAATAGCAGCAAACATGCCGCCAAATTGCAGCGCGCTTAAACCGAAAATGCCCTGAAATACGCCAGATGATCCCGTAATGAAGGCGAACATTCCGCCCTGAACGAAACCGGACACAAGGGCCATGATGACGAACTTGCGCTGTGACAACAGCATCGATGCAGCCCGCCAGCCCGTCACAAATGGTCTGGGCGTGCGAGACGCAGCCGGAAGCGTTTCAGGCAGAATCACAGTGGACAGGGCGAAGGCAACAACGCTGATGATAGCCATCGTCACAAAGATAGAACGCCAGCCGAACGCATCCAGCAAGAGGCCGCCCAGCGTGGGCGAGACAATTGGCCCGATCGTCAGCAACATGACAAGCACAGTCATCACCTGGGCAGCTCGCCGCCCGTCGTACAGGTCTTTCACGATTGCCCTGCCGACGACCATGCCAGCACTTGCGCCAATTGCCTGAACAAACCGCAAACCATTGAACCAATGAATGTCATTGACCAGCGGCAAAGCGATGGATGTCACGGTAAACAGCGCGGTTCCGATTAACAGCGGCACCTTGCGGCCATAGGTATCGGTCAGCGGTCCCAGCAGAAGCTGCCCGAGGCAAAGCCCGAGGAAAAAGATGGACAACGAAAACTCTGCCGCGGCATGACTTGCGTTCATCGATGTGGCCAGATCACCAAGCGCGGCAAGGTACATATCCGTCGCAAGTGGCGGAAACAACGATAGCAAACCCAACGTGGCTGTTATGGCCGCCGCACGTCTGGCTGAAAGGGTGATTGAGGACATTATCGCTCCTGTGTGCACTGTAATGGACTGCAGTCTACTTGCGCATTATTAGACTGTAGTCCAGTAAATAGTTGCGCGTGGATCTGCACGCGCAAACAGGAGGTGTGCATGAAAACGGATACGACGGGTGGACGCCCGGTGAATGCCCATGCTGGCGACGCGCTAAAAGCTGCCGCGCTGCGCCTTGTGCGATTGAACGGGTACGATTCGGTATCAATAACCGCCATCACCAAAGAGGCCGGTGTCGCGCGGCAAACGCTGTACAACAGATGGAATACAAAGGCCGACCTTGTTCTTGATGCGGTGTTTGAAGAAACGCAAGACTATGCTGCCCCCCCAAGAGAGGACGACCCACGCAGCGCACGCGATCTGATCGAGGAATTTTTGATCGGTGTTTTTAGCCATCTGACGGCCAACGGGGATATCCTGCGGGCGCTCATCGCCGCCGCTCAACTGGACGCATCTTTCCAGACGACATTCTACAGCAAGTTCGTTCACCCAAGAGAGCGAATGATCACAGAGTTGCTGGATCGCGCAAAAAAGCAGGGCGAACTGGCCACGGACCGGGACCCGGATCTGGTCTCCAGCCTCATTCACGGTGCATTTTGGTATAGACTGCTCAATCGCGGAACGCTTGATGCTGCATTCGCAAAAGCGATTACAGCCGATATTTTCAATTAATCCGTAACCGAAACATCCAGAACCGACTCTGATCAGGGCAGGTTCGCGCGGAAACGCGGCAGACAGGTGACGGCAAGTTTCGCGGATGTCATTCGCCGCACCAGGAAGACCTGTAAGGTCTGTGCTGTGTCCGGCTGGCAAGCGGCGCTTTTGGACGAGCGCTTATTCCGGGACGAACCGATGCAATATCTGCTGCGCCTTTCAGGAGCGCGGTTTTTGAAAGGACGGATCAGGCGTGCCCGTAAAGCAGCCCATGACATGTGGATAGGTTTCGGTCACCACATAGCCGTAAACGCCATCTTGAACCATGCCATTACACTGATCCAAATCACCCAGACCTTCAACAAATTCCCAGTCGTCGACATAGGTACCATCGTAGTTGCCACCGGGGCCATCGTCGCCGTCTGGCCGCGTCCCCGCCTTCAGGCGATAACTTGTAGTGGCAGCACGGATTGTGCCGTTGTCACTGATAAAACTGCCAAAGATCGGAAAACCGTCGGCCGCGAAGCCGATGACAGGTGACGCCGCCTGCGGGTTTACCTGATCGAATAATGCCATCGGATTGCCGTGATAATGGTAAAGCCCGTCGGGCTGCGTATGCGCATTATGGGCATCTGCACCAAACATATTGCTTTCGACCTCCATCGGATCAAATCGATAGGGCGTGGACATGTCGAAACATCCGAACAGTCCATCATCGACACCGTAGCATCCGGCCGCGACCAGATCGAGCTTTACACCATTCAGAAACACAGCATTATCCATCCCGAGTGATAGCGGGGTGGGGGCTTGCGCTGCGGTCGGTGCCGCTGTGACCGTATAGGCCTGTTCATGCTTGGCGAACCCGTGAAAGAAGCCTCCGTCAGTATTGAAATCATGGTTGGGCACGGCGTTCGATGCAATCGTGCAGGTCTGCCCGTCTGTCGTGACCTTAACTGCGGCGTCATATTGCGCTTTGGTAAATAGTTCCGTGGCAAAGGCTGTATATTCGGCCACAAAATCCGCGCAGTTTGCAGAACGTTCTGTCAGGAATGCATCGGTGATGTCATGCGCCTTGGCTTGCGGTGCCATCACCGAAACGAACACGGCTGCAACTGAGGGCACCTTGATGTTTATTTTCCTGATATTCTTCTTTTACGCTGTTGCGTTTGTGTCTTGCTGCCAGCCGAGCAGCAAAGTGCCGGAGCATGCAGGCAGGCCCCGACACCATTCGTGACGTTCTGAGTCGCGAACAACCCATTGCTTGACAGCTGGTTCAAGGTCGGCGCAAGCGGAAACAATCAGATCGCGCGACTGGAACGGACCAGCGGTTTGGATGTTCGGCGCTTCAGCAAACAGGGTGTTGGGCGCGGCGATCATAACAGCGATGTGAGGTGCCCCTAGATCTGTAGCCGCTTTGCTTGGTAATTTTGGAACCAAGGAGAGACGGATATGAACAAGGGAATACGGTTCACGGACGAGTTCAAGCAGGACGCTGCGGCGCAGGTTGTTGAACGTGGCAACGCGGTCAGCGAGGTAGCGGAGCGACTGGGGGTCAGCACTAAGTCTCTATACTCATGGAAGGCGCAGTTTTCGAAGTCGCCACGCGTGAGATCAGAGGTGGCAGAGCAGGCTGCTGAGATCAAACACCTAAAGCGTGAGCTGGCGCGGGTGACCGATATCACGTATACCAAAACCCATGAGGGCTGGTCATATCTGGTTGTCGTGATCGACCTGTTCTCCAGACGGATTGTCGGATGGTCAATGCAATCGCGCGTGACGACTGACCTTGCCTTACAGGCACTACTGGCCGCAGTATGGTGGCGCAAACCAAAGACCGAAGTTATGATCCACTCCGGTCAAGGTTCCCAGTTCACCAGCAAAGAGTGGCAATCGTTTCTCGGCAAACACAAGCTGGATGCCAGTATGAGCAGACGTGGAAACTGCCATGACAATGCCGTCGCAGAAAGCTTCTTCCAGCTATTGAAACGGGAACGAATCAGGCAGCGGACGCACCTGACGCGCAATGCTGCAAGACAGGATGTGTTCGATTACATTGAGATGTTCTACAACCCGAAACGCAAACACGCGAACAACGGCATGCTGTCGCCCATTGACTATGAAATGAAACCGAAGAAAATGAACGAAGCAGGCGTCTAGGAAACCAGGGGCACCTCAATCGTTCTGCATGCTCAGATCGACATACATCTGCTTAAGCCTGCGGTTCTCTTCCTCCATGGCTTTCATCTGGCTGACCATGGATGCATCCATCCCGTCATACTTCGCCCGCCACTTGTAGAATGATGCATTGCTCATGCCATGTTCACGGCAAAGCTCGGCCACAGGGACACCGCCTGCGGCTTGGCGCAGGATTGCAAGGATCTGGGGTTCGCTATATCTGGTCATCTTCATTCAAAATCTCCTCGTTCATCGTGCCGAGAAAACTCTACTTATGCAGCCCCTCACTTTCGGGGGGGGATTACCGCAGGAGGCGGAGACCTACGCTGATCGCGGCATCAGAGTGGCGCCGCACCTACGCCCCGCCTACCAGCGTCTACTGCAAGATGCCCGCGACAACCGCCTTGATGTCGTTGTCGCCGAAGGGCTCGACCGTTTCAGCCGGGATCAGGAACACATCGCTGCATTCTTCAAGCAGATGCGGTTTCAGGGGATACCGATTGTCACGGTGGCCGAGGGCGAGATTTCCGAACTGCATATCGGCCTGAAGGGCACGATGAGCAGCCTCTTTCTGAAGGACCTCGCTCAGAAGACCCACCGGGGCCTTGAAGGCCGCGTGCGTAAGGGCAAGTCGGCAGACGGCGCCACCTATGGCTACGATGTCGTTCGCGACCTGATGGCGGACGGCACGATCACCACAGGCGAACGGATCATCAATGAAGCGCAAGCCGACGTGGTCCGGCGTATTTTCACCGACTACAGCCACGGCATTAGCCCGCGTGCCATTGCCGCCGCCCTGAACAAGGCAGGCATCGCCGGACCGCGCGGTACTTGGGGGTCATCCACAATCTACGGTAACGACAAGCGCGGCACAGGCATCCTTAACAATGAACTTTATCTGGGCCGTCTGGTCTGGAACCGGCAGCGGTTCATCAAGGACCCCGATACCGGCAAGCGTCAGGCGCGCATGAACAAGCCGGAGGGTTGGATCATTGAACAGGTTCCGGACCTGCGGATCGTCAACGACACTCTCTGGGAGGCCGTGAAGGCCCGTCAGACGGCGACGCGCAGTCTGGCCATCCGTGATGGCATCAAAGCCGTGGGGCGCATGAAGCGGGCCACCCACCTATTCACAGGCATGCTGAAGTGCGGGACCTGCTGCGGCGGCTTTATTCAGGTCGGCAAGCAGTACTACGGCTGCGCCAATACGCGGAACAAGGGCATCTGTGGCAACCGCCTGACGATCAAGCGCGAGGACTTCGAGACCCGCGTCCTGTCCGGCCTCAAGGACCAGCTGCTGCACCCGGACCTCATCGCAGAATACGTCCGCGCTTATCAGGCCGAGTTCAATAAGTTGTCCGGATCGATCCGAGCGGACCGGCTGGCCAATGAGCGCGAGTTGGCCAAGGTAACGCGGCAGATCGATCAGATGGTGAACGCCATCGCCGAGGGCATGTTTCATCCGAGTATGAAGGACAAGATGACTTCGCTGGAGTCCTCCAAGGAAGCACTGACAGCCAAACTGCGGGATACGTCTGACGAGGCCCCTGTCCTGTTGCATCCCGGACTTGCCGACCGCTATCAGGCACAGGTGGCTAACCTAACCGCTGCATTGCAGAGCGACACCACCAAGGCCGAAGCCACGTCGATCATCCGCAGCCTTCTGACGGAGATACGGCTCATCCCGCAGGCCGGTGTTCTTGCGATTGAACTGGTCGGGGCATTGGCGGGGCTGCTGTCATTGGGGAGTCCTAGAAACGCCGAAAGCCACCCGAGGGTGGCTTTGTCTTGTTCGAGATTGCTGGTTGCGGGAGTAGGATTTGAACCTACGACCTTCAGGTTATGAGTCTAACGGTCCGTTGTTTGCGCTGCATTGCTGAACATCTTTTAACCTATCTAAAACAGTATTTTAAGCCCATATTGGCTTTGCTCAAGACAACTTCTGATTGTCCATTTTTGCGCTCTAGTGTAGCACCAGTGTAGCACCGCATCTGAGGACAGGCATATGGCAAGCTTTGAGATCAACTTCACCAAGGCGGCCCTTTCGGCAGCCAAGGCAGCTGAAAAGGGCAAGCGGGATTACTATTACGACGGCAAGGAAAAGGGCTTGGTGCTGGCGGTCACTGCGGCAGGCAGCAAAACCTTCTACCTGTACAAGCGCATCGACGGACGCCCTGAACGGCTATTGCTGGGCAAGTTCCCTGACCTCACGGTAGAGAACGCCCGCAAGCTGGCAGCAAGTGCCAAGGGCGAGATCGCGATGGGCGAGAACCCACAAAAGGCCAAGCGGGCGATCCGCGATGAAATGACCTTTGAAGCGCTATTCGCGGAATACCTGGAAAAGCATTCGAAGGTGCATAAGCGCTCCTGGGTTTATGACGAGCGGGAGGTGAACAAGTTCCTGCGGCATTGGTTCAAACGCAAAATCTCCAGCATCGAAAAGCCGGAGGTGGAGCGGCTTCACGCCAAGGTGGGCAAAGACAGCGGATTGTATCAGGCCAATCGGCTGTTGGAGCGTATCCGGTCAATCTTCAACAAGGCAGCGGATTGGGGCTGGCAGGGCGTGAACCCGGCAACGGGGATTAAGAAATTCCGCGAACAAAGCCGGGATCGGTTTTTGCAGCCTGACGAATTGCCCCGCTTCTTTGCGGCCCTGGCGAATGAGCCCAATGAGGCCGCGCGAGATTTCTTTATGATCTCGCTTTTGGCCGGGGCGCGTAAATCCAATACGCTTGCGATGCGATGGGAAGAGATCAACTTCCACGCGGCGACATGGCGGATTGCGCTCACGAAAAATAGCGACCCGCAAATCGTGCATCTGTCGCCGCAGGCCATGACGATCCTACAAGAACGCAAGCTGCACTCGCTTAGCCCTTGGGTCTTTCCAGGCAACGGCGCAAAGGGCCATCTGGCAGACCCAAAAAAAGCCTGGGCGCGGATTCTAAAAGAGGCAGGCATAGCCGATCTGCGTATTCACGACCTACGCCGCACCTTAGGCAGCTGGCAGGCCGCCCACGGAGCCAATAGCTACATCATCGGCAAATCCTTAGGCCATCGCAGCCAGCAATCCACGGCAGTCTATGCCCGTCTGAACCTTGATCCTGTACGGGAGTCGGTCAACAAGGCCACCGATGCAATGTTTGGATATGTAGGAGCGCCAGCAGATGAGCAGGACGCCGAAGAAACACCCTGAACCGTGGCAACTCCTGTTGAAAAGTACCGACACCTACCGCGATCTTTGCGAAATCTATCCGGCTGCATTCTTTGAGGACTTTGTTACGCACTTTGATCGCGGCCCGGAGGCCGTCAAACTATTTAAGGGCGTGATTGATACAGGCCATGCCTACGTGCGCGGCAAATGGTTAAAGAAGGCCGAGAAGAGCAAGTTCCTCCAGTATTCTGGCGTTCACATGATGGGCGCGGGGGATGCAGCGCGGCAGCTGGCCAAATCGTTGCAGCAACTGAGTAAGAGCGATCTTGCGAACCAGATGGTCAGCTCGCGGCTCGCGAAGGTCTTGGCAGCCGACGCCAGCACCGGACAGTCTCAGAAAGCTTGCCTCTCTCTCGCTTCCTCCAGCGGCCCCCAATCAAGGCTGGATGTGATCCACCAGCTGGCCTTAGCCCTCGAAGAAGCAATCGATCAGATCATCACCCTGCCCTTAGAGGATGATGATGCGGCGGAGACACGGCAGCGGGCTTTAACTTATGTTGAAGTAGCTAACCGCACCAAAGTCAAAGTGCTGTCGAAGAACTTCGCGCTAGATGAGGCCGCGCGAGCCTTCCAGCCGCTTTGGGAGGAGTTCTCTACAGTCGCTTATATCCGGGGCCGCTACAAACACGAGATCGGCGGCTACGACTGCGCCCTTGGTAGAGCGCTGCACCAGATCATCCGGGAACTTGATTCCACCGTGGCGGAAAGCCTGGTTGGAACCGCTATCGAAAATATCCGAACACACCTTTAGGTTGTTTAGCGTAGCGATTGGCGCACCACTTTTTCCTATGTAAGGGATTTGACGCCGGGCGACAGCAATAGCGGATAGCCCTACATATCTGCGACTTTCTCAGCATCGATAACTTAAGCTGAGAAAGCCTTATAATATGAACTATCCACTGCAAAAACCGAACCTCCTGACGCCGCAAGACGTGGCAGAACGGCTTGGCGTGTCCACGACAACGCTTGCGACGTGGCGCTGCACCAAACGCTACGCTCTGACCTACATCAAGGTCGGACGCCTTGTGCGGTATCGCCTGGCAGACCTGGAAGCCTTTGAAGCGTCCCGCGAACATGAGGTGGGGCTATGAGCGCTCAAACCAAATGGCGCAGCGTGTCTTTCGTTGTGGTCAATATGGCCTGCCTGAACCGCTTCCCTGACCTCTTGGCAGCCTGGCTGCCCGATGGGCGACGCTGCGGCCAAGAATGGGTGGCCCGTAATCCGACCAGGGCAGACCGCCGCGCTGGATCGTTCAAGGTGAACACCGTGACGGGACGCTGGGCAGACTTTGCCACAGGCGATGCAGGCGGCGATCCTGTCAGCCTTTACGCTTACATAAACGGACTGAAGCAGGGTGACGCGGCCAGCGCCCTCGCCAACGAATGGGGGCTGAAATAATGCGCGACAATCTCAAGGCATTGCGCCACCCCAAAGCAGGCGCACCGACAACGCAGCACCTCTACTGTGACGCACAGGGCAACACCGTCTTGATCGCCAATCGCTTTGAGCGCAGCGGCGGTGAAAAGTTCTTTATCCCCTTTGACGTGGCCGCTGAAACCTGGACTGCCCTGGACAGCCGCCCGCTGTATCGCTTGCCTGAGCTTCAGGCCGCAAACCTAGATCGCCCGATCATCGTGACCGAAGGCGAGAAATGCGCCGATGCTTTAACGACACTTGGCTTTATTGCGACGACGACCTTTGGCGGATCGAACGCAGCTCGCAAAACCGACCTTGCGCCCCTTACAGGGCGGCGCGTTATCATATGGCCCGACCACGACGAGCCAGGGCAGAAATACGCCGCGCAAATCGCTGATACCTTACATAGGGAATTTAAGACCCCGGCGAAGGTGATCCCGATCTCTGACGCGCTCCTATGTAAGGTAATGGTACAGAGTTCAGCCGATCCGGCGGTACAACCTGTTACCTTACATAAGGGATGGGACGCTGCTGACGCCATCGCAGGCGGCTGGGGCGTGACCGAGATCAATCGACTGATCGCCCTTACGTTAGATGATGGCCCGCCACCGCCTGAAGCGGATGAAGCAAGCGTTGACGTGCCTCTCTTTGAGGACGCCGACCTGTGGCACAGTCCCGACAAGACGCCCTTCGCCACGATCCGGCGCGGGAACCATTTTGAAACCTTCGCCCTCGGCAGTGGCGGCTTCAAACGGCTGCTGGCGTATGAGTACTTTCAAGCCAAGGGCAAGACGCCCGCCGCTGCCAAGCTGGACGACCTGTCGCGGCAGTACATCGGCCAGGCCTTGTTTGAGGGCGAGACTCATCCGGTATTCTTTCGGATGGGACAAACCGATGAGGGCTTTGCCCTGGACCTGGGCGGGGCTGATTGGTCGGTGATCGATATTGACGCCGAGGGCTGGCGCGAGAGGCCGATGGGCAGCCCGCGTTTCCGCCGCTCGCCTGGTATGGCGGCGCTGCCCCGCCCTGCTCGCCACGGAGCTGACCTGGAATGTTTGCGGCCCTTCGTGAACGTGCGCAACGATGATGACTTTAAACTGATCGTTGGCTGGCTCCTGGGCGCACTGCGACCTGAAGGCCCTTACCCGCTTTTGATCCTGACGGGAGAGCAGGGCAGCGCCAAAAGTACGACGGCCAAAGTCCTGCGCCGCCTGATCGATCCGGCAGAGCTGGATAGCCGCAGCTTCCCAGGCGACGAGCGGGATTTAATGATCGCGGCACAGAACGGGCATGTGCTGGCATTTGATAACCTATCGCGGATCAAGCCCGCGATGGCGGATGCCCTGTGCCGCCTGGCGACAGGTGGCGGCTTTGCGACACGTAAGCTGCACAGCGATGCCGATGAGGTGCTGTTCAAGGCAACCCGTCCGATCATTCTGAACGGCATTCCGGAACTTGCAGAGCGGCCTGACTTGGCAGACCGGGCCATCAGCCTCAATCTACCCGTGATCTCTGAAACCCGCCGTGAATATGAGATCGACTTCTGGCAGCGCTTTGAGGCGGCCCGCCCTGCGATCCTGGGAGCATTGCTGAACGCCGTATCAAAGGCGATGGCCGCCCTGCCCTCTGTACGACTCACAGAGCGGCCCAGGATGGCCGACTTCGCGAAATGGGTCACAGCTGGCGAACAAACGCTTGGATGGCCTCAGGGGAGCTTTCTGAGCGCCTACAGCGCCAATCGCAAAGAGGCAGAGGAAGCGGCGCTCGAATGCAACGCTGTCGCCAGCGCGATCCTGACGATGAACCAGGCGCAAGGCAGCTGGGAAGGGACAACTGCCGATCTCATTACGTATCTACGTAAGCGCTATCCGGCGATCACTGAAGGCAGCGACGCCTTCCCGCGCCAGCCCGCAGCCTTTGGGACCGAACTGCGCCGCATCGCACCCCTGCTACGGTCGCGGGGCGTGATTGTTACACACACCCGTACCGGGAAGGAACGCCGCCGCGTTATTGAAGTCACGCTGAGCTAAATCGCTGTCCGCCCTGTCCGCCCCCGTCCGCCATCATATTCAACAGGGCTTGGCGGCGGACAGCGGCGGACAGGGCGGACGGCAGAAGTGGCGGCTAGGGTTTTATCAAACGAGGCACCCAAACCATTGCCCAGACTCATCGAAAAATTTACACTTGCAGCCTCAATAACTTTCATGGCTTTCTGACAAAGGAAATGACGGATACAAATATCTGAAATGGGACCACTTAGCAAAAAAACTTAAAATTCTCATAGTAATACGATGAATTCAGTTAGATAAACATCCAGAGGGAAAAAACTTGCAGATCAAGTCATTTCGCATAAAGAACTACAAGGGCATCGTCGATACAACCATAACACTCAGCAGCGGAAAAGGGTCAGTTTATACACTAGTTGGATTAAACGAAAGTGGGAAAACAACTATTCTTGAGGCCATTAATAGCTTTCGACCCGACTTAGACGGGGTACATGCTATTGCTCAAGAAGGGCTAGATACGACTGACAAACAAAAACTTGTTCCGAAGAAGTATAAAGCTAATTTCAATGATACCGTTGAAGTTGGCGCAACCGTTGAACTTAGTGACGATGACAAAAAGGAAATCGTTGCTCATTTTAAAGGGCTCAGCAAAGATAGCTTCCACATTGATCCAGAAAGTCTACCCAACAACTTTAGAATACAACGATGGATTAACTATGAAAACTCAGAGTTTGTAGGGGCGGGAAATAAGTGGTTTGGCTTTCGTCCAAAAATAAAAAAACCGCCAGCCCGAAAGTTTTCAGTAACAGTGCCGCCAAATGCCGAAGTGCAAAGAATTATAGCGTTTGTAGCACAAAGACTACCACGGATCGTATACTTTCCAACTTTTCTTTTTGACTTTCCTGATAGGGTTCTTATTTCTGAAGGCACCCCATCTGAAAACGGAAAATCGAACCCATACTTTAAAAGCATGCTGGAAGAAGCGATTATATCAATCGACAAAGGATTTGATTTAAAAACTCATATTGTTGACCGCATCCTCAACCATGATTCGAAATCTGCCTTTGCATCCTGGCTTCCAAAGTTTTTGCAGTCCGATGCAAACTCTCAAGTTAAGGCAACTTTAAATGAACTGACAAGATCAATCACCCGCGAGGTATTTGATCGCTGGGAAACTGTCCTTGGCTCAAACATAAGCGGGAAAAAGCTAAAACTTGAACCAATAATTGAAGAGGGAGAAAACAATACACGAGATATCTACCTTAGATTTGAGATAGAAGACGGCAATGACTCATACAAAGTATCGGAACGTTCTCTTGGATTTCGTTGGTTCTTCAGCTTCCTACTATTTACTAAGTACTTCAGAGGGAATTTAAATGGCGAGAGCCTCTTTTTATTCGATGAACCCGCGGCAAATCTTCACTCAATGGCACAAAATAAACTCCTTGATAGCTTAGAGGACATCGCTGGAAGTAAAAATATTATTATATACACAACACACAGTCACCACATGATAAATCCGCTGTGGCTTGAAAATACATTTATCGTGTCCAACGGAACGCCTGCATCTAATACCGACGCGGTGAATGTAGATTACGATGACAATAACGCAGATATTGTAGCTCAAAAATACAAAACGTTTGTGGGCCAAAATGCTAAACGCCAGCACTACTTCCAACCTATCTTGGATAAATTACAGATTCAGCCTGTACCGCTAGAAGTACGAGAGGGTGGAGTTTTAGTCGAAGGCAAGTCTGATTTCTATATATTAAACTGGTATAAAAAACATCATGCTCCACACTTAAATATCAACTTTGTACCTGTCGAAAGCTCAGGCAATGCAAGCGCGCTAATTTCACTCTATTTGGGAACAGCTCAAAACTTCCTAGTTCTTCTAGATAGCGACGCCGCTGGAGACAAAGAAAAACTAAACTATATCAATCGACTACCAATTCGGGAAAAACAGGTCACTCAAATAGGGGAGATCATTCCCGGAAAAAAAGAAATCGAAAATTTAATTTCTTCTGATATGCAAAATCAGATATTTAAAAGGTATGGATCAGGCAACAAAAATCAGAAGAAAATAATTTCAATGGCCTTTTCTGAGGACCTATATGGCACCGCGACCTTAAAAGCTGATGCTGAGACTCTTGGTTATTTAGCAGATCTAACTCTTACTTTGACTCACAAACTTACTGAACTGGAAAGCCCGTAAGAACCAATTTTTAGCTATATCTTTCGTTTTAGCTTCAGAGCGCAAATCCCCATTCGGATAGGGTAACTTCTTCTGATCTACATCGAAGGCGCATTTAGTTGAACAGGTAATACAGCAAGACCATCGTATGCTTAGAGGTTTATCTCTGAGCATACTTACTCATTACTAAAGAACGTTTTTGTGTATATCCCTTCGAGACGGGGCTTCGCTAGAGAATAGCTAGATGGGTATTCAAGGAAATAATGCTTTATGATTTAGCTTCAGCCTCGTCATGGCGCACCAATCAAGCGAAAGACGACGTGCACTTCTTCCAAATAACTTTGGAATAAACGTTATGCAATCTACCTTAGAATTTGAGCACCATGTTTATTTGCGCACCTGGAGGACCACCCCTTCCCATTGTAGCACCAGCGTAGCACCGTTCAAAACGGCAACGCAAAAAGCCACCCGAAGGTGGCGTGTAACGTGTTGTAGTTATTAGGTATATTTGGTTGCGGGAGTAGGATTTGAACCTACGACCTTCAGGTTATGAGCCTGACGAGCTACCGGGCTGCTCCATCCCGCGCCATTTTGGACGTTTTTTGTCCGTATGATGCATTATTTGTTTTTAGATCGTCGAGAGATAGGTGTCTGTGTTTATTAGGTGTGGCAATGACTTACTCTCCCACGTCTTAAGACGCAGTACCATCAGCGCAGTGGCACTTAACTGCCGAGTTCGGGATGGGATCGGGTGTTTTGCTCACGCTATGATCACCACACCAAAAAAACACAGACGGCGGGTTTTTTGTTTTCCCGCGTTTTCACATCAGCGGCCTGCGTATTTACGCGGACCGTTGTTCAAGTTAGCACAACTGATGTTGTGGTGTGTATGTATTTTGATTTGTTCTTTTGAAGTCTAGCTTCTACTGGATCAAATCAAGCCTATTGGACCATTAGTACCAGTCAACTGAACACATTGCTGCGCTTACATCTCTGGCCTATCGACGAGGTGGTCTACCTCGGTCCTCAGGGATACCTTGTTTTGAGGGGGGCTTCCCGCTTAGATGCCTTCAGCGGTTATCCTGTCCGATCATAGCTACCCTGCACTGCCGTTGGCACGACAACAGGTCCACCAGTGGATCGTTCACCCCGGTCCTCTCGTACTAGGGGCAACTCCTCTCAAGTATCCTACACCCACGGAAGATAGGGACCGAACTGTCTCACGACGTTCTAAACCCAGCTCACGTACCTCTTTAAACGGCGAACAGCCGTACCCTTGGGACCTGCTCCAGCCCCAGGATGAGATGAGCCGACATCGAGGTGCCAAACGGTGCCGTCGATATGGACTCTTGGGCACCATCAGCCTGTTATCCCCAGCGTACCTTTTATCCGTTGAGCGATGGCCCTTCCACGCGGGACCACCGGATCACTATGGCCGACTTTCGTCTCTGCTCGACTTGTCAGTCTTGCAGTCAGGCTGGCTTCTGCCATTGCACTCAACGAGCGATTTCCGACCGCTCTGAGCCAACCTTCGCGCGCCTCCGTTACAATTTGGGAGGCGACCGCCCCAGTCAAACTACCCACCATACAGGGTCCCGGATCCGGATAACGGACCGCGGTTAGACATCAAGCAGAGCAAGGGTGGTATCTCAAGGGAGGCTCCACCAGGACCAGAGTCCCGGCTTCAAAGCCTACCACCTATCCTGCGCATGCTGTACCTGATGCCAGTGTAAAGTTGTAGTAAAGGTGCATGGGGTCTTTCCGTCTAACCGCGGGTAGCCTGCATCTTGACAGGCAATTCAATTTCGCTGAGTCCACATTTGAGACAGCGGGGAAGTCGTTACGCCATTCGTGCAGGTCGGAACTTACCCGACAAGGAATTTCGCTACCTTAGGACCGTTATAGTTACGGCCGCCGTTTACCTGGGCTTCAATTCGGAGCTTGCACTCCTCCTTTTAACCTTCAGGCACCGGGCAGGCGTCAGACCCTATACGTCGTCTTACGACTTCGCAGAGCCCTGTGTTTTTAGTAAACAGTCGCCACCCCCTGGTTTGTGCCCCCGCCCAAAACTTGCGTTCTGAACGGGCCTCCTTCTCGCGAACTTACGGAGGTATTTTGCCGAGTTCCTTAAATGTGGTTCTCTCAAGCGCCTTGGTATTCTCTACCAGTCCACCTGTGTCGGTTTAGGGTACGATCTTAAAGGAGGGCTATTTCCAGGAACCTGTTGGCAGCCCATTCAATCCGATAAGGATGAACTACGTCTCAGATCCGTCACCACTCCACGGCCCAGGAATATTAACCTGGTTCCCATCGACTACGCCTTTCGGCCTCGCCTTAGGGGTCGGCTTACCCTGCTCAGATTAGCTTTAAGCAGGAACCCTTGGACTTTCGGCGAGGGAGTCTCTCACTCCCTTTGTCGCTACTCATGTCATCATTCTCACTAGTGATCTCTCCACCCCATCCCTCACAGGGGGGCTTCACAGAAAAGACTTCGTCTTTTCTGACCTCTCTTTATGCCCTACCGCCTTCGGCTACTTGAGGGCGAACCCTCTCATAATCGTCTGCGCCAGGATCAAGAGATCAGGATAAGACAAAGTCTTATGTCACACTACGCTCTGCTACCGCGTATATTGCTATACACCCTAGACTTCGGCTCATGGCTTGAGCCCCGTTACATCTTCGCCGCAGGACAACTTATTTAGACCAGTGAGCTGTTACGCTATCTTTAAAGGATGGCTGCTTCTAAGCCAACCTCCTGGTTGTTTTGGTCGTCCCACCTGCTTTCCCACTTAGCCATGAATTAGGGGCCTTAGTCGTAGGTCAGGGTTGTTTCCCTCTTCACACCGGACGTTAGCACCCGATGTGTGTCTGCCGTCTAGTACTCCTCGGTATTCGGAGTTTGGTTAGGATCAGTAAGCCGGTAAGGCCCCATTACCCATCCAGTGCTCTACCCCCGAGGGTATTCGGACGACGCTCTACCTAAATAGATTTCGCAGAGAACCAGCTATCTCCGAGTTTGATTGGCCTTTCACCCCTAGGCACACCTCATCCCGACCTTTTTCAACAGGTGTGGGTTCGGACCTCCAGTTAGTGTTACCTAACCTTCATCCTGGACATGCCTAGATCACTCGGTTTCGGGTCTGATCCCACGAACTCATTCGCCCTATTAAGACTCGCTTTCGCTGCGCCTACACCTAACGGCTTAA